>NZ_JAAFZH010000001.1 GCF_010435915.1 Spirosoma terrae
GTGGATAACTAATAGCATTGACATCGATTAATTTACAGTGTCTCCACGTAGTGATCGATATCGTTTCCTGGACTCTGCTCCGTAAATACTTCCTGGGTATTGAGTCAAAACTTTCTGATAAGCTTCCATAGCTGCAGTCTTATCCTTAAGCCGCTCTTCATAAATCTTAGCCTGGGTAAATAAAGCATCATCGCCTAAAATATCATTAGGAAACGCCGTAGTAATTTGCTTTAAATCTTCGAGCGCTTCAGCGTTCTTTCCCTGCTTCATATATGTATTTGCCCGAAGCCATAAGATTTCATCAGCCAGTGTATGGTCTTTATACCTGGTCCACATATCTTTCAACGCATCAATGGCCTCATCTGTCTTATTCTGGAACAGAAGCAGGTCAATACTGGCGTATTCTTTCATAGCCGCTTCTGTACTATCCATACCAGTGTTATCAACAATTAGCAAACTTAGCTGCTCAGCATCATTCGCTATTTCCCGAGATGTAGCCAGTTTCAATACGTCCAGTAAGTCTTTAGCAACGGCTAGATTTCCCTTGTAATAATGAAGCTTAGCATTTTTCAGTTTCGCTTCGTAGCCTAACAGTTCTTCCTTTTGCGATTTCTCTACCTGTGAATACAACAGGGTCGATTCCCAGGGTTCTCCTTTCAACAGATAAATATCCCCTTTGTCGAGCTTACACCGATCAACAAAATTTTTATCTGTCTTGCCTAAATCGATGGCTAAATCCAGGACAGTCAAGGCAGTGTCTTTGCTGTCTAAATAGTTACCATACAGATTGGCCGTGCTACGTAATGCTTCCAGTGTTTTTATATTTGTGCCAATCTCCTGAAGCATTTTCTGGTAATCTGTTATCAGCTTCCGGATTTCTGTTTTATCAACAGGATAGGTGTTTTTAACTTGTTCTTCTCTCGCCTGTATTACTAATCGACGAGCAAATGGATATAACTGTCCCTGTGGATATGTTGTTGTTATATACTCAAAAGCTTCGGCAGCTGTTTTATATTCCTTATTGTTCATTGCCAGCACACCCAAATCGTATACCCGGCTGCCGTTTAACTTCACCCGTTTATCGGTAGCTTTTTCCTGAAGTAATGCCCGGCTGAACTTCTGCTTCTGTATAAAGTACCAAATCAACAACTCGTTATAAGCTAATTCATTCGGCTCCTGCTGGATCTTTGTGTACAAAGCTTTTTCCACAAGCGGTTCTTCCTTTGTGTTAATATACCCTTGTAGAGCCGCTAACACCGATTCTTTCTTATCAGATTGCTTACTGGTCGTTATAATTTCGTCGATAGCTCGTTCGGTTTGGCCGGTACTTCTGTACAACGTCATTAAATCCTCGCTGTAAGCCGTTGGCTCCTTGCTGACCTCTCGGGCCATCTCGAGCGATTTAATGGCCCAGCGAGGCTCTCCGGCTTCGTTAAAGGCCGTTGCAACTTTTTCCAGCTTGTTTATCGATGATTTGCTTGCCTGCAGAGCCGCTGTATATAATTTGCTGGCAGAAATCGTATCTCCCTGCTGAGTTGCCAACTGGCCCAACAACAGTTCGTAATAGAATCGGTTTGGATCATCACTTTTTTGCTGTTTCCGCAAATATTTGTTTGCCTCATCTATTTTGTTACTTTTCTGCAAACTGTTTATATATCGCGACAGCCGTATCCACGTTACGTCTGTTCTTAACAGTTTGGCATACTCATTCGCAGCTTTTTCGAATTCACCAGCCTTATAATATTCTTCAGCCAAGGTCGTCCCGCTTTGTCCCCAAACAAGCCCGGTCGACAATAACCACATTAGCGTAATAACGACTTTTGACCTTATTAACATTTTATATAAAAGCTTTTTAAAAGAAACGTTATTATAACCATTAGCTATGTGGAAATGTGAACAAATAAGTTGTCCACTCTTCAAGATACGTATTGTGGATAATAGCTGCAAGTTATCCACTACCTTATCTTTACTTATCCACTTATAATCTATTCATTGTCAGATTAATAACATTTTATCCACAATAACCATGCTTTATTGATGTGGATTTGTGAATAAATTTTATACACAATGTTACGTGGGGAAATAGTGTGGAATTAATTGGGATATGTGGTCAATTCTCCACAAAATTCCATGTGTGGAAAAGCACTGTGGATTACTTAACGAATATTCCACAATAGAATCTCTCTTTGTAAACAGGTTATCCACTGATACTCAACAGTTATACACATAGTTATTCACACAAAACTTTAACTTTTTTAATTTAGAATAGACCTTTACCTGAATCAGAAAAAGGGTGCCCTGAGCGCCTATTTTAAGTGTCTATGCCTTCCTGAAGAGATAGATTAAACTTGACGAGTTGCCGCTTTGTTTGGCTTTGGCATTAGAGGCTAAACCAACCTCTACACTCTTCACATAATTTGTCTGCCCTGTCTGGTACTTGGTACTAAGCATAGCTATATAAAAAGCATCGAATACCATTGGCCTCTTACCTGTCAGTTTAAAACCATGCTTTTTAAATAATGGCTCAATGGTTGAAGGGGTAAAATGGTGTAAATGTCTAGGCACATCATAAGCAGCCCAATACTCTTTAAAAAATTGAGCGTCGTATGAATCTGAATTAGGTACAGCTATTAACAGCGTCCCTTCTGGTTTGAGGAGATTGTAAAGCTGTGGAATCACCTCGTTTAAATTTGGAACATGTTCTAATACGTGCCATAGTGTAATGACATTGAATGGTAACGTACCGCTTAGTGATTCTAAATTTGGTTGGATAACAGATTTCAGTTTTTCACGTGCTATAGTACGAGCGTCTTCATCCGGCTCCATGCCCTCTACCTGCCAATTTCCCTTCAGACATGTTTCCAAAAAGGCACCAGTTCCACAACCTACATCCAGTATTCGCCCCGTTCCTTTATTCAACTCATTAATCAATTTCAGCTTTGACTTGAGCGTATAATTTCGCACTAGTCGATACGCTGTATTGATGATTCCACCACTACTATCATTATGTGATACGTATTGTTCCGATTTATAATAAGCGCCTATTTCTTCTTTTCCAGGTCGAGGGCTTGTAAGTCGGAAACCACATTGCTGGCATTGCTGTATAGTGAAATTTTTCTGACTCACTAAATAATCCTGGCAGACTAAGAACGGGCTAAATGTATTGCTGCCACAATTGGGGCAGTTATCGACAGTTTCCAAAATAGTGATGGAGATTGATTGATATGAAAACAAAAAAGCCCTGGTCTTACAGTTTATTGTAAAAGCCAGGACCTGGAACTAGCGGCCTAAGTAGACCAGAAGTATTGATACATCTGAAGGACTAACGCCACTAATACGTGATGCCTGACCGATAGTTGCTGGGCGTAGACGTTTAAGTTTTTCTTTACCTTCAAATGAAAGGGCTTTTAATCTATCGTAATCAAAAGAGGGATTGATTGACAGGTTTTCCCATTTATCGAGCTTTTCTGCATTGAGCTTTTCTCTACTTAAATAGTCTTCGTATTTGATCTCAATAACGGTTTGCTCAATGATCTCCTCCCCTACCCCAGGCATATCTGGAAGTATTTCTAGCAACTCTTTGATGTCCTTTAACTCTATCTCAGGCCGTTTCAGGAGTGTATATAGATTACTTTTTTCTCGTAACGGCGCGCTACTTTTGGCCGCTAACCAGTTGTTAATCTCTTCGGGCTTTACTTTAGCCGCTCTAATGGCATCTGTTAAAAGAGATACGTCCTCTTTTTTAGCCACCATTTTTTGATACCGTTCCTCTGCCGCTAAACCAATTTTATACCCTTTTTCTGTAAGCCGTAAATCTGCATTATCCTGACGTAGCAAAGTTCTGTATTCGGCTCTTGAGGTAAACATTCGATAAGGCTCCTCGGTACCTTTCGTAATCAGGTCGTCAATCAGTACGCCTATATAGCCTTCCGAACGTTTGATGGTAAACTCGTCTTCCTCGCTTACATTCCGATGGGCATTAATGCCGGCCATTAATCCTTGGCAAGCAGCTTCTTCATAACCTGTAGTGCCATTTATTTGCCCGGCAAAGAACAAATTTTTAACAAGCTGAGTCTCTAAAGTAGGTTTCAACTGGGTTGGCGGGAAGAAGTCATATTCAACTGCATAGCCTGGTCTGAACATTCGGACGTTTTCAAAGCCCGGTATTTTTCGTAATGCATTATACTGTACCGTCTCTGGTAATGACGTAGAGAATCCATTTACGTAGACTTCCACAGTATCCCATCCTTCAGGTTCTACGAAGATCTGATGCCGATCTTTATCCGCAAATCGATTGATTTTGTCCTCCACTGATGGGCAGTAACGAGGGCCTAACCCTTTGATACGTCCCGTAAACATAGGCGATTTATCAAAGCCGGTTTTCAGCTCTTCGTGCACTTCCTGGTTTGTGTAAGTTATCCAGCAGCTACGTTGATTAGTTAAAACAGGGGTATCCATATAAGAGAACTTGCCCGGTTGCTCATCGCCGAACTGTTCTTCCATAGCGGCATAATTCAAACTTCTTCCGTCTACTCTTGGCGGAGTTCCTGTCTTCATTCTACCGGATTCAAAACCCAGTGTAACTAATTGTTCTGTTAAACCAGTTGCTGAGCGTTCAGCGGTACGACCACCTCCAAATACTTTTTCGCCTATAAACATTCGGCCATTCAGGAACGTACCGTTAGTCAAGACTACGGCACCAGCCAGGAACTCTACGCCCAGGCTTGTTTTTACGCCAGAAACTTTACCATCTTTTACCAGGATTTCATTGACTGTGTCTTGCCAGAAATCGATACGGCTATTTCCTTCCAATGCTTTTCGCCATTCCCATGCAAATACATTTCGATCGCTTTGACAACGTGGGCTCCACATTGCAGGTCCTTTTGAGCGGTTCAGCATTCGAAACTGGATCATGCTTTTGTCGCTTATAATTCCTGATAAACCTCCAAGCGCATCTACCTCTCGCACTATTTGCCCTTTGGCCACCCCTCCCATTGCCGGATTGCATGACATCTGCGCAATGGTTTGCATATTCATTGTAATCAATAAGACCTTCGAACCCATTGTTGCCGCTGCATTAGCTGCTTCACAACCGGCGTGTCCTGCTCCAACTACAATTACGTCGTAAGAAGAATGCATTTTTGCTGTCTTTTAAAAAATGTTTCACGTGGAAACTTTTCACAAATTTGTTGAAAGTTGTTGAAAAGGAGAAGTGTTATAAAAATAGGATAGTAAACCAACAAAAAACCGCCGGCCTTTGTGCCAAAGCCGACGGTTAAATAACGGATGCTTCTCTACTTACTTACTTTCTGTAAATATTGATTTGCCTCCTTCTTATAAAATAAATTATAATTCGGAGTAACTGATCTTAACACTTCAACCTGCTTGGTCTTATTTTGAAGGTTGGTTGAATCAAAAAAAGTAGGGGTACTACGCTTAGTTGATTTAGCAGTTTCAGCTTGACGCTTGGGATCTTCTTCTTGCTGCTTCAACGCTTTTTCCGATTCCAGAAGACGAGTTAAAATTTCATTTTGCCGATTAATGGTATTAGGATTGACACGCTTGTTGACTAAATCGGTTTCAGTCTCGTCCATCTTTTCCATCAACTCTTTTATTTGTTTTTCCTGTTGCTTTCCCGCTTCAGTGCCTTTTGCATTTTCTTCCAGCTTTTTAAGCATATTACGAATCATGGCTTGTTGCGCGGCAAGTTCAGAAAGTTCTTCAGAAAGCGCTCGGCCTCCTTTCCCTCCCTTCTGTAATTGTTGCATGCGACCATTCAATTCTTTCTGCATTTCGCCCATACCACCAGAATTCTCGCCCTTTTTGCTACCTTTTCCTTTACCTGGCATAGCCATTGCATTCATCTGCTGCTGCATATTTTTTAGGACATCGCTCAGCATTAAAGCTAGGTTATTGATAGAGGTCATGGCAAATTGTTGCTTAGAAGCAGCCATACTTAACCGACGATCGCGAAGTTGTTGAACACTTTCATCCATATAAGATTTCATGTTCGTTAACTCACGAGTGACAAATGACTGAATTTGAACAACACGGCTTGCCAGGGCGTTAAGACTGTCTTCGATTATTTTGGCATCATCCTGAAGTTTTAACTGCTCTTGCGACAATTTCGTAACTCGAGGATCCTGAAGACTCATGCCACGGAAATCCTTCATTACGCGTTCTTGGCCAAAAGAAAGCGTAATAAGATTGTCAAGAATATTTCGGAGATCGTCCATATTCTCTTCCATTTCCTTCATTTCGGCCGATTCCATAGATTCTTTCATCATTTTGCTCATCGCCCGCATCGATTTTGCCGATTTCTTTTGCGATGAAGAAGCTTTCTTACCCTGATTTTCTTTCATCTGCTTCATCGCTTCTTCCATCTCTTTCTCAATTTCCTTCTGCTCCTTTTCAGACGTTTCAGGTTTATTGAGATCATCTTTCTCAGCTTGCTTTTGGAGCTCTTTTAATTGCTCTTCTGTTTTCTTAAAATCTTCCTGAGACTTTTCCTGCTGATTCTGCTGCTCTTTGGATGTCTCATTTTTCTTGGAATTCTCATCCGCCTGCTTCTCAAGATTCTCCGCTTGCTTTTCAAGATTTTCGGCAATGTTATTTACCTTCTGCTCCAGTTGCATTTGCTTAAACAACTTCAAGGCACGATCTAGATCTCGCTCCATGTTGCGTTCCTTACGGCTAAGTTTATTCAGCAATTCAGAGGCTTTATCATCTTGTTTACGTTCCAGAAGTTGCTTTAATTGTTCGTACAGCTGCTTCGATTCAGGATCCATCAACTCATTGAAAAGCTTCTGCAATTGATCTAACTTTTGCTGTGTCTCCTGATTTTTTTCGGCGAAACGCTGCTGCGTATCATTTGTTTTCTGGAACTGCTCCTGAAGCTTCTGTATTTCCTTCATCAGCTCCTCCCGCTTCTGAAGTATGTCCTGGAGTTGTTTTTTATCCTGAAAATCGGACGTTTTCTTTGTTCTCATCCGATCTTCCATTGCGTTAATCTCTTTCTTAAGCTGTTGGGTTTTGCTCAACGCATTGTCAATTTGCTGTTCTGTTTGCTCTGCCGATTTATCAACTTGCTTCTGAATTTCGGAGTTAGAAGGAATAACAAAATCAAGTTGGTTTGAGCGACTCGATTTAGGTCCGTTTACGCCGTCATTATCCCATACCTGGACAAAATATTCCAAACGATCCTCCTGCCCTAACTTAAGGCTATCCAGCGACCAGTTGTAAACAAAATTCTGGGACGTAGTAGAGCGATTTACAGGAATAGATTTGCTATACTGTTGAGAAGGTTTTCCGTTACGTGTAATCTTATAATTTAATTGAAGTTTCGAAAAACCGTAATCATCAGATACCAAGCCTGAGAGCGCGATATAATTGTAGGTCACTGTATCCTGAATACGATCAACAGAAATTTGTGGGAATCGATCAGGGATAACCTGAACATTATATTGAATCGTAGATGGGCTAGCGATCTGACTATTCTTCAGCGATACTGTATACGTAGCGTTTTGCATAAGTCTACGGTTCACCGTAAACGTATTAGCTTCAGCAAGAAGCGCTGGGGTTGGTTTAGCATCAGTGTTGAAACGAAGCAAAAGCGAATCTGTATGGTCAGCGGCAAATTCCCAATTAACAACTGTGCCCTGTGGTACCAATAAATTACCAACATTAGCTAGTTGCTCCGTTGGCTTATTTAAGTAGGCAGGATAATCGAGTTTCACATTAAAAGAGAGCACAGCTGGCCGATCAATGAGTGAAATTTTATAAGTAGATGACCGATATCCGGATGCTTCTAAATAAAAATCCAGGTCGCGCTGCAGATTGTCGAAGTTATAGGTAAACTGATCGCCCGACTGATCTAACTTAAAACGTGTTCCATTGGTGACGACATAAACAGATTGAGGAATGGCGTCTCCCGTTAATTTGACAGAAAGTGGGAAGTCCTCGTTACGAAACGTTTTCATCGTTTTGTTAAGAACAAGGAACTTAAAAGGTGCTTCTTCAACGAACTCCTTGTTGTAGTTTACCAAGCGAGTCGAAGAGTTTGTGAAAAAGGTAGGGTTTACAATCAGAATCAATAAGATAAGAGCCAGTGGCGGAATTGCATATTTTAAAAACTGCTTGTTTCGGCTGATTTGAATGGCGCTGGCAAAGCGATTAATCAGTAACTGTTCGGAGCGTTGATTCAGGCTGGCTTGAAGTAAATCGCTCTGATCCGAAGTAATGCGTTGCAGTTGTAACGTATTAAGCAACTTATCCCCTACTTCAGGAAAAAAGGTCCCAATTTGGCGAGCTGCTTCATCGTTAGATAAAGGTTTGTTCAATCCATATAAGCTCATCAATGGCTTTATAACCAGAAGGTATAAGCCTGCCAAGATGGTCAGTAAAAATCCGAAGAATAGGATACCTCGGCCCACTGAATTAAAACGGCCAATAAATTCGGCTGTATTGATAAATAAATAGCCACTTCCCAGCAAAGCAATGAAGAACAAACTTCCTTTAACCAATTGGTTTTGGAAGTAACGTTTTTTGTATTCTTCGATGCGTTGCACTAACATCGTGTAAGCGTTTGACGAGTGCATAAGGATTCAGGTTGAGTAGTTTAAACGAGTTCTGATTGGAAGTAGGATATAATATGTTCTTTGAGGAAGTTTTCCTGAGTTAGCAAATCGGTATGGGGGATTGGCTTTGATAAGATCCATTGTGGCCATCCGTCTTTGTCATAACCCTCGAATGTATAATAGCCAGACTGGCTTAGTACCCGACAGACTGCAATGTGCATCAGGTCTTGTTTGGCTTCCTTAGAAAAGCGTTTAGGGCCTTTTCCAAGTTCTTGGATGCCGATCAAAAATAATACGGCGTTGAGGTCTGCAGGGCGCTTCCCAACCAGTAGTTCGAGTTGGTCGAGCAGCTCATCCCAGGCCTCATCTATGTTCTTGGTAATCACAATGATTCGGGATTTTGTTGGTATCTCTAATTTACAAGGAATTCTTATAACTAACGAACAATCACCATGTTTCGGTTTATTCAATCATATATAGCTGACTTTCTGGATCTGCTTTTTCCCAGCTTGTGCCTGGGCTGTAAACAGACACTAAGCGCAAACGAAAAAGTGCTGTGCGTAGCTTGTCGGATTAAGCTGCCCGAGACTAACCACCATGAAGATCCTTACAATCAAAATAGCCTCAATAAGTTTGCCGGAAAAGTGCCTATTCGATTTGTTATTTCATTCCTTTATTTTTCGAGAGGGAATCTTGTTCAGAAGCTGATTCATCAAATCAAATACCGAGGCCAAAAAGAAGCCGCTAAAGAAATTGCTACGTGGTACGGATTGAAGATTAAGTCGGAAAGCCAGCTTAGCGATGAAATAGACGTAATAATCGGTGTGCCGTTGCACAAGAATCGTTTACAGCAACGAGGTTATAATCAGGCCGATTGGATCGCAGAAGGTCTAGCGGAAGCGCTTGAATTACCGTCTCGGAAAGATATTCTAGTTCGTAAGCATTTTAAAGAATCTCAAACGCACAAAAATCGTCTAGAACGGTGGGAAAACGTTAGCAATGTGTTCGCAGTCGCGGAGGGTAAACAAAATGAATTAGAAGGCAAAAGAATAGCTCTCGTCGACGATGTATTGACTACTGGATCAACTCTTGAAGCCTGCGCGGCAGAATTAGTAAAAGCAGGCTGTAAATCAGTGGGTATAATAACAATAGCGGCCACTCATCGCTGAGTAGCCGCTACGTTACTTTGTAAGCTAGTTAGCTTATTTTATTTGTTACGTCCTACGCCGATCATGGCGCAACGGAAACCAATCATAGCTGTAGCTGAATCCTGATCCAGGAATCGACGCGTACCGGGTGATAACCAATAGGCTACGTCGTTCCAGGAACCGCCTTTGTAAACGCGGAGTCTGTCATCAATTAGCGATTGCTTATTTTTTGTATCGTAGTTTTTAGCATCATCCAGGTAACCATTCCGACGAATTGGGTTTAGATCATTTACGTCCTGATAAGACAGTGGACGATAAACGTCATATACCCACTCATTTACGTTACCAGCCATATTATACAGACCGAAGTCATTGGCAGGATAAGCATAAATTTCGGCTGTGATGATAGCGCCATCGTTCGAACGACCAGCTATACCGGCATAGTCACCACGTCCACGCTTAAAGTTAGCCAGCATCTGCCCTTGTTTCCGACCTTTTTTCGGATTCCGGACCGACGATCCATCCCAGGGATAAATACGCTGATTGATCTGGTTCTCATCCATATACTGCGTGCCAATCAACGCTTTAGCGGCATATTCCCACTCTGCTTCGGTTGGCAGGCGATAATCGGGCAGAATCATACCACTCTCAAGACTTGGCTTGGCAGGCGCTTCTGGAGCAGCTTCAGCCAGAGCGGTTTCATCCGCTTTCTTAGACTTACGTTTCAACGAGAAACCTCCTCCTTTTTTCTTGGTGCCCCCCTTCGCTAATTCGTTGTTGACAGCATTGGAACGCCAAACAGCGTAATCACTGGCCTGTACCCACGACACACCCACTACTGGATAGTATCGGAAAGCAGGGTAACGAAGGTATTGTGTTACGTATGAGTCATTGAAAGACAGGGGATTAGCCCATACAGTCGTATCTGGCAAGGCTGCTTTGACGACTTCTTCCGATGAATCCCGCTGAATAGCGTTTAAGTATTCAAGGTAGTGAACGTTCGCGATTTCGGTCTCATCCATGTAGAAAGACTGAATAGAAACAGTACGTTCGCGGTTGTCACGACTATTCATTACGTCTTCTTCAAGAGCCCCCATTGTGAAACGGCCACCCTCAACGAAAACCAGGTTTGGACCTGCTTTTTGTCCTGCAAATTTCTTTACCTGAAAACCATCTTTTTGGTTATAAGCAATTCCCGTCGCCGTACTTGTTTTTCCAGGCTTCACGCTGGTTGGGTGCTTAGTCTTGCAAGATGCAAGGGCCGCCGTTGCCAGCAGTACATAAGCCGCTCGTTGCAGGTGATACTTTTGAATCATTGCTCTATTTTGTGTAAAAACGTAAGTGCAAAATTAATTTAAGATGTAAGATTTAAGACAAGATCGAAAAGACTTTCCAGTTTCAATCTATTAATCCTGTTCCTTTTATCGTCTGGTCCCTTCCTCTGATAATCTTAACTGGCTAACTCGCCCATTATTTCATTTAATTGATCTACCGCATACACATCACTATGCGTGAAAATAAGGCGGCTTTTTGAGTCCTTCAACGAGCATTTGGCCGGGTTTCGTTTGATGTACTCAATTACCTTGCCAAACTGATCTGAATTGAAGAAGTGATCATTCCCGTTAGAAACGAAGTATCCTTTCAGTATATTATTCTTAAGCGTCAGTTTTTCAAGGTACAAGCGCTCTGCTTTCCAGCGAACATTAACCAGTTTAATCAGGTTTTCCACTTCTTCCGGCAACGGACCGAAACGGTCGATAATTTCCTGACGGAAGGATTGTAGTTCGTCGTCGTTCTGGATGCTATCTAACCGAGTATACAACGATAATCGCTCCGAAATATTCGTAACGTAGCGTTCGGGAATTACAACAGGCAGATCGGTTTCAATAACGGTATCGGGCAGTGATAGTTTTAGGTCGCCCGGTTTCGTTTCAAAAAGATCCTTAAACTCGTTCTCGCGTAGTTCCTGAACGGCTTCATCCAATACTTTATGGTACATTTCGAAGCCTAAATCATTAACGAACCCGCTTTGCTCGGCTCCCAGCAAATTACCTGCTCCACGAATATCAAGATCACGCATGGCAATTTTGAATCCTTCCCCCAAATCTGAGAAATCTTCAAGGGTCTGGAGACGTTTGCGCGCATCTGACGTCAATACCGATGGCGGAGGTGTCAGTAAATAGCAAAAGGCTTTACGATTTGAGCGCCCTACCCTACCACGCATCTGGTGAAGATCCGATAAACCGAAATGATGGGCATTGTTGATCAAAATCGTATTGGCATTGGAAATGTCCAAGCCTGATTCGATAATGTTGGTTGAAACCAGTACGTCGTAATCACCTTCAATAAAGCGAGTCATCACCCGTTCCAGCTTGTCGCCTTCCATCTGACCGTGCGCAATGCCAATCCTGGCTTCGGGTACGAGCCGGATAATCAGATTGCCAATCGATTCAATATCGCTAACCCGATTATGAACGAAAAAAACCTGGCCTCCCCGCCGAATTTCATAACTAACGGCATCGCGGACGATTGTTTCATTGAACGGATGTATTTCTGTTGTAACCGGCTGGCGATTAGGTGGTGGCGTAGCAATCACCGACAAATCGCGGGCGCCCATCAGCGAAAAATGGAGCGTCCGGGGGATTGGCGTAGCTGTGAGCGTCAGTACGTCGACTTCTACCCGCATTTCTTTCAGGCGATCTTTTGTTTTAACGCCAAATTTTTGCTCTTCATCAATAATCAGTAAGCCTAAATCTTTGAACTTAATGTCTTTGTTGACGATTCGATGCGTACCGATCAGGATGCCGATTTCACCCGTAGAAACACCCTTTAAAATTTCCTTGATCTGGGCGGCAGTCCGGAAACGATTGATGTATTCAATTTTTACCGGAAAATCGGCCATACGCTCACTAAACGTTTTAAAATGCTGCATGGCCAGAATAGTGGTTGGAACCAACACCGCTACCTGTTTATTATCGGTGACGGCCTTGAAGGCTGCCCGTATGGCAATTTCGGTCTTTCCAAAACCAACATCACCACAAACGAGCCTATCCATTGGGTGCGGCCGCTCCATGTCGTCTTTTACGTCGCTGGTGGCTTTTGCCTGATCAGGTGTGTCTTCGTATAGAAAGGATGACTCAAGCTCCGCTTGCAGAAAACTATCGCGGCTGTAGGCAAAACCAGGGGCATTTCTACGTTTTGCGTACAGCGCAATCAGTTCTCGCGCAATATCTTTGACCTGTTTCCGAATACGGGATTTCTTTTGCTCCCACTCCTGCGAACCAAGTTTGCTCATGGTTGGCGGCCCTCCCTCCTTACCACTGTACTTGGCAATCTTATGAAGGCTGTGGATACTAACCAGCAGAATGTCGTTATCCCGATAAATGAGACGTATCGCTTCCTGCTCATTGCCGGCATGATCGACTTTCTCAAGACCCGCAAAACGACCTATGCCGTGATCGACGTGCGTTACGTAGTCGCCGGGTTGCAATGTCTTTAACTCACGTAGCGTCAGCGCTTTCGATTTCGAGAACTTGTCCTGTACCCGATATTTGTAGTATCGGTCAAAAATCTGGTGATCAGTGAAACAGGCAATTTTTAGCGCATCATCAATGTAGCCTTCACGTAAACCAACGTTCATGGGATGGAACGTAACAAACGGGTCAAGCTCTTCGAAAATGGTACGTAACCGATCGAGCTGTTTGAACGATTCGGCGGCAATAATATTCGTATAGCCTTTGGCCTGGTTTTCACCTAGCGTATCAACCAGTCGTTTGAAATCCTTGTTAAACGATGGCTGGGGTTTCGAATTGTACTGTTGACGGCCTTCTGTTTTAAAATAGAATTTACGCCCAAATTCGACCGTTCTAAATTTTTTCAAGGCGTTCAGAAATGAGCGTCTGGTTTCAAACAGATCACCTGGATCGGATACGATCTGAATACCTCCACTGCTGGCCACAACTGAAGCAAAGCTCTGTTCTGCTTTCTCGTAACACTTCTCGATGATCTCAAGCGTAAACTCAACATCTTTGGCCCAAACCGTAGTATCATCGGGAAGAAAATCGAAGAATGGCTCGCGCGTTTCTTCGATGAGCTTGGTTTGAATGTTAGGAATGATATTGATGAAATCGACCGGATCGGTAGATAGCTGCGATTCTGGATTGAATTTACGGATGCTTTCCACTTCATCATCGAACAGATCGATCCGAAACGGAAATTCACTGGCAAACGAAAATACATCGATAATACCACCACGTACCGAAAATTGTCCGGCCTCATAAACGAAATCGGTTTTCTCGAATTCGTACGTCAGAAGCATTTCGGCTACAAAATTAGTATCGAGTTTCTCGCCAACCCGGATCGTTAACGTATTGGCCTGAAGCGAACGTTTGTTGATAACTTTTTCTGACAACGCTTCAGGGTACGTAACCATCAATAAACCGTCTTTAGGAGCCGGGTTGAGTTTATTGAGTACTTCGGCTCGCATCAATACGTTAGCATTTTCTACTTCTTCGTACTGATACGGCTTTTTATAGGACATAGGAAACAGCAAAACATCGCGATTGATGAGGTTTTGCAAGTCGTTGAAGAAGTAAGCTGCTTCGTCACGATCTGTTAAAATAAAGAGGTGATTCCCTCCCTGCGTTTTGTAGGTAGTAGAGGCTAAAACGGCGTCCAGACTGCCCGATAAGCCCTTAATTTGTAGGCGCTGAGGATCACCGGCAGACTTATGACTAAACGGTTCTGTCAGTAGTTTTATATAACTATCGTCGGCATAAAGGCCGATCAATTCGTCTGGTTTCAAGCGATGTTCAGGTTGAAATGAGTAAACACGAAAAGCCGCTGGAAGGGCATTCCGGCGGCATACTAGTGTAACACCAGGCTTTTCAAATTTGTTGCGTTTACCAATTATTTAACATCAGCCAGGAAAGAGTAGTTGATATTTTCCTGATCCAATAGTTTTCTAATCCGTTGACTATCCTCAAAAATGATGATAATCTCTTTGCTATCGGCTAGTTCATCGTCATCGACCCATTTCCAGTCTTCGGCGGTAGCATCGAGAATGCTCAACACACTGCCTAATTTAGCCGGGTCCCGTTCTTTACTGATAAACTCATCCGTATGGGTGAAATAGAGAATGATACGTTCATCTTCGAGCCACTGTAGATCGTTAAGCGAATCATTTAAGGCATCGAGGTTGAAACCAAAATCCGGGATTTCCAATAAATCAGCTATAGCCTCGTAAAACTGACGTAACGTAACGGCTTTCTGACCATCGATGTGGGCGATAAAATCATCAGCAAAGCGGGTTTCCAACTCACTTTCTGATTGACTTATAAAAATATTGGGTGTCATTTGATTTCAATAAATGAGTTATAGTGATCTCGGGTGTAATAAGCGCGGTTATCAGAGCCTGTGATCAATCGCTCAGCTCCTCGGTTTTGCCCGCGAATTTTTGGATTAACATCCCACTCCTGATAACGTATCCGTTTACCCAATCCATCCTGCTTGGGTAAATGATTTTCAAAGTTACCGAAGGTTCGGCCCCCTACGTATCCATCGGGAGCGCGTCCGTATTGCTGTATATGAGCCAATACATCGCGAACCTTCGACGGTACGTCTCCCTGTTGTCCATCTTCTGTTGATAAATCCTGCCGACGGCTTTTCTGACTGTATTGTTCAGCTTTTTGTTGGCGTGATTTGCGATGGTGTTTCTTATGATGCTGCGGAGCTTCTTGTTGAGTAGCCTGCTGATAATCCTGATGGCGATGGTCGGTTCGGCAGGCATCACCAACTAAAAGACAAGCAACAAACAGAAGTATTCGCAGGAGCGAAGCAGGAACAAAATGATTCATGGCCGACATAAATTGCGGCTCAAAAATGGAGAAAAAGCAGTGGCCTACAAAAAAGCCCTCCACGAAAGAGGGCTGATTTGTTTCTAATTGAGAGAAAACAGAGGAATTCTGGCCGCAACCATATTATGAAACATTAACTCCGTAATCATCGGTGTCATGTATTTAATAAGCGGAAATTCCGAGATTGATTCCATAACTTCAAGCTCCGAATCGGCTTTGAAAATACACCAGAGTTTTTGCCGATCCACTGAAAGAGAATAAGATAGAAGAAACCCCTTTTCCATCAATTCATCTACTTTGAGCCGTTGGGCCGGAATCCGGTTTGTGAAGCCTTCATCCATAACAGCCGGTAGATCGAATTCAACCATATACTGGCTCATAGGCATTGCTGTTAAGTGTTAGCCGGGTCATTTACTACCAGCTATCAGCAAATTAACAATGTTTAGCTCATCTTCGTTGATTGAATGCGGAAAATTTGGGTACAATTTAGTTGTTACGTCCGCCCCCATCTTTTTAAATACCTGTTCCGACTCCAGAACGCGCTCTTTCGGAACGTGCGTATCGTGATCGCTACAGCCTAAAAAAACAGGTGTTTTGTCAAGAATACCTTCGTACGCTCTTGGTGTATCAGGTGGGCCAATCAGGCCACCACTTAGCCCGAAAACGCCACCATATTCGGTAGCATGACGAGCTATAAACTCAAGCATCAAACAGGCCCCCTGCGAAAACCCCAGCCAATAAATTTGTGTCGGCTTAAAATTAAAATCGGACTGTAAACGGCCTCGTAAGCTTTCCAATACCTCCAAGGCCGATGATAAATAGGGCTCATTTTCCTGCATTGGCCGCAGAAATGAGTAAGGATACCACGTATTGTTATGCGCTTCCGGCGCTACGAAAGCAAAATCCTTATCGTTTATGTAATTCGACAAAGACAAAATATCTTGTGCTGATCCACCGCGTCCGTGAACCATCACCATCACTTTAGAGGCTTCTTCCAGCGGTTTGCCAGCAGTTCTGATATTATTCGGGTTGTGAATCATCTTGGTTTTATGTTTGTGGTTCATGGTTTACTGTTCTTCTCTTGAAAGTAATAAACCATGAACCCTGAAACGCTTGACTAGTTAAGTACAATCTGCGGTAATTCGGCCTCCAGTTTGGCTCGACGAGCTTCGTATTGAGCGGGTAGTTTCAACGTTGTACCTAACTCAGAAACGGGTTCATCGACCGAAAATCCTGGAGGATTGGTTGCTATTTCAAACAAAATACCACCGGGTTCACGGAAGTAAATACTATTGAAGTAATTACGATCCTGAACAGGCGTTACGTGATAGCCAGCCGATAGCAACTGCTCCTGAATGATTAACTGACTTTCGTCCGAATCGGTTGAAAACGCTACGTGGTGTACCGAGCCTGCTCCTTGCAGTGCCCGAACATCTTTAGGCGAATGCAATACGTCGACAAAGTTGCCCGAACCGCCCTGTCCAGCCTGGAACCTGAACCGCCCTTCCTCCTCGCCTACTAACGTATGTTGCATGTTTTCGGTTAGGAGTTTGATGGTTCGGTCTGGGTTCGATTCGTTTAACGTAACGGTATGAAAACCACGGACGGCATAGTCAGCAGGAATTCGGCCATTATCCCAGCCAGGCCGTTGGTCGTCATTGTTGAAAACCAATTCTATACCCATACCATCGAAGTCTTCAAAGCGTAAATAAGTCTCTGAAAAACGTTTGTATGGACCTGCATAAGGAATATGACGTTCGTGCAGACGATCCATCCAGTAGCTAAGTGAGGCAATGGGCACTGAGAACGCTGTATAGGTTAACTGGCCAGCTCCTTTTCGACCTCTGGGTAAATCTCCATATGGGAAAAACGTCAGAATAGTACCTGGGGCACCCGTTTCATTACCATAGTAGAGGTGATAAATATCGGGAGCATCGAAATTAACCGTTTTCTTAACCAGTCTTAGGCCTAAAATGTCGGTATAATAATCAACATTTTTTTGTGTATCACCAGCCAGGGTAGTTACGTGATGAAGGCCATTTATGAGCGTTTCCATTATTCTAAAAAGAGTTAAATGGGTGAGAATCTTATTTTTACTATTTAAATGTCGTTACATTTAATGTATATACATTTGATGATTAAAAAACGTTCAAAAAAAGAGTCCAGATTTTTAGACCTGGACTCTTTTTTTGAACAATGTATGGCAAAACGTTACTCTTATTCCATTAGGAAAGGATAGTCTTGTTGCATGTACACATCTTTATAAGCTTCTGATGGATCTGGGAAAGGCGATTCATCGGCAAACTTAACAGACTCGTCAACAATGCCTTTAATCTTCTGATCGATAGCGGCTAAATCCTCTTCGGTTGCGTGTCCGAGTTCTAAAATGCGAGCCTTAACGAACTCAATCGGATCACGACGTTTGTATTCTTCTACCTCATCCTTAGACCGATATTTCTGAGGATCAGACATAGAGTGTCCACGGTAACGATACGTACGGAATTCAAGGAAAGATGGACCTTCATCGGCACGAGCGCGTTCAGCGGCCCGGCTGACAGCTTCGTGAACCGCTTCCACATTCATGGCGTCAACTGGTTCGGAAGGCATATCGTACGCTTCGGCCAGCGTGTACAGATCCGTTACGTTCGAGGTCCGTTCTACCGAAGTACCCATGGCATAGCCATTATTTTCAACGACGAAAATAACTGGTAGTTTCCAAAGCATGGCCATGTTGAACGCTTCGTGGAAAGCACCCTGACGAACGGCACCGTCACCCATGAAACAGATACAGAGGTTACCTGTCTTGTTGTATTTCTCGGCAAAGGCAATACCAGCCCCCATAGGAATCTGAGCGCCTACAATGCCGTGACCTCCCATGAAGTTGACCGATTTGTCGAAAATGTGCATCGATCCACCTTTACCTTTAGAGGAGCCAGTTTGCTTGGCAAATAACTCCGCCATTACGGCATTAGGATCAGAACCAAGGGCGAGTGGAATACCGTGGTCACGGTAAGCTGTGATCCATTTATCATCTTTCGTCAAAGCAGTGTACGACCCTGACGAACCGGCTTCCTGACCGATATAAAGATGGCAGAAACCCCGAATTTTCTGTTGACCATAGAGCTGACCGGCTTTTTCTTCGAATTTGCGTTGTAGCTGCATCGATTCGTACCAGTACATATACCGCTCTTTAGGGTGCTGCGTTTTTGCAGCTGCCGGAGCCTTACCGTTCTGTTTGGCGGTTGACCGCTCGGATTTCTCTTTGACGCTTGCCATGAGGGAATAAGTTCAATAAAAGTCAGCAATCGCTTCTGGCGACCAACAGAGGTCCTGTTTACCTAACAAACCGACCGTATCTTTGTTGCCAATATCAATTAGCTTACTGGGTCACTAGATGAAGTAAGCAATTAACAGCCGCGAAATTACGCAATATAGCGTTATGCACTACACCTATGCACCTGGAAAAGCTGAGCCTGACCAATTTTAAGAACTATGAAGATGTCCGGTTTGCCTTTGGGCGGCAGGTAAATGTGATTGTGGGGCCCAACGGAAGTGGTAAAACCAATCTGCTGGATGCGGTTTATTTTCTGGCTCTCAGTAAAAGTGCCTTCCAAAGTCAGGACGCGTTAAGTATTCTGCACGATGCGGACTATTTCATCATTGACGGAATTTTTGCGGAAGAGAATAGAAACGTTCAGATAACCATCAGCCTGCAACGTGGCCAGCGTAAGGTGTTGATGGCGGATAAAAAGCCCTACGAACGTATCAGCGAACATATTGGCCGCTTTCCGGTGGTTATGGTTGCCCCAAACGATACCGACCTGGTACGGGACCATAGCGAAGATCGTCGCCAGTTTTTTGATGGCGTGCTTTCGCAGCTGGATGCTGACTATCTTCGCAACTACCTGATGTACCAGCAGGTATTGAAGCAACGTAACAGTTTGTTAAAACTTTTTGCGGAACGAAATCAGGTCGACAACGACTTGCTCGATACGTATGATGAACCGCTGCTGGACCTTGGGCAAAAAATCCATGACCGTCGCCAGCAGTTTGTTGAGGACTTTTTGCCGGGTTTTCGTCGGCACTACGCCTATTTGAGTGAAGATCGGGAAGCCGTTACCATTGTTTATGAGTCGGAAGTTGGGAATCCAAACTTTGCCGATGAGTTCAGGCATTTCCGTCGGCGCGACACGGTTCTGCAACGTACTACGATGGGGATTCATAAAGATGATTATGGCTTCATGATTGCCGGACACGCTGGTGAATCGGTGCCGCTGAAAAAATTTGGTTCTCAGGGGCAGCAGAAAACATTCGTCATTGCGCTAAAGCTGGCCCAGTTTGAGCAGCTTCAGGCCGAAAAAGGAATTAAACCCATCTTATTGCTTGATGATATTTTCGATAAGCTCGATGATCGACGTATCAGTAAACTCATCCAGCTAATGGATGAAGGCGCTTTTGGACAGCTTTTTATTACGGATGCCCGGCCCGAGCGCACAAAAGAATTACTGAATAACGTACAGGCTGACGTTCGTTTTTTCCAGACGGGCGAGTAGTATTTTCGACAAAAACTCACATTGGCTTTCTTCCTGTCTGGCTAATCCAGAGTTTGTTCATATGATGCTCTGCAACCATCAAATTCGTCGGCTTGTTGAGGTAGTTCACTCCTTTATTTTGGCCGTTCGTCACATATCTGGAAATAAGCCGGAAACTCTGAACTATCTTTGAGTTTCCAAAGTTCAGTCCGTAAAAGTTCTATTTTTTATTGATGAAAGAACGAATCCTGGCGGAGACAGAACGACTATTTTGGAAGTATGGAGTTCGATCCGTAACGATGGAAGACATCGCCAAACAGCTTGGCATCTCAAAGAAAACAATCTATCAGCATTTCACCGATAAAGAAGAAATTCTGTATCAGGTAATGCTCGATAAAATGGTTAAAAATCAATCAGAAATGGATTGTATGCCCGCCAAGATGGCTAATCCAATTGAAGAGATCCTGTCTGTAATGACAATGATACAAAAGCAGGCAGATCAGGTCAATCCTAACTTTCTAATTGATATCAGACGATATTACCCAAAAGCGTATTTGCTTTTCCGGCAATATAAAGAACAGTTTATAGTTCAGTCTATTCTTGAAAATATACAAAATGGTGTTTCTCTAGGCTTATATCGTTCAGATGTTAATCCAAGCATTATGGCTCGTTTGAGGGTCGAACAGATTGAACTTGCCTTTAATTGCGACATCTTCCCTACCAATGAATATAGCATGCTGGAAATACAGCGCGAATTGATGCATCACTTTGTTCGGGGCTTATTAACCGAGAAAGGCTTCACCATTTACAATGAACATGTTAATACTAAAAATGAGTACAACCAATCTGTCTATGAAAAGAAGTAGTCGACTTCTGATTGCTGCGCTCTGTCTGTCGACAAGCTGGTTTGAAGTGACAGCACAAGTCTCCGCTCAGCCTTCAGTTGGCCAGCAGCCCACCGGTGCAGCGGCCAGCGGCCAGCAACCCGGCGCTCAGCAACCGGCCGGTACGGGCGCAGTGGTCGCTCAGCCGGGCGTAACGCCTGGCACGGGAGTGGCTGTACCGGGTCAGCCTGGTACTACTGCGGGTGCTGCTCCTGCTTTGAACCCAGCTTCAGGGCCTGTAAACCTTCAGCCTACTGTTATTTCAACGTTTAATTCGGGTCTGGGACCCGCAGTAACCGGCCTCAAATCGTCAAACCAACAATCGAATGGACAATCCTTTACACTACAACAGGCAATTGATTTTGCCATTGAAAAAAATGTCAGTATACGTAACAGCAAGCTTGATGCTTTAAGCGCTGACGCACGGATAAAAGAAGTTAAATCGTCGGCTTTGCCTCAGATTGCCGCCAATGCTTCGCTGACCGATAACGTAATCATTCAGAAAGCTTTTTTACCAGCCAGTACGTTTGATCCAAGTGCACCCTCTGATGTATCGGTGGCGTTACCGTTTGGGGTTAGTTATTCAGCGAATGCTACGGTAAGCCTGAATCAGGTAATCTATAGTCCCAGCCTGAATGTCGGATTACGGGCGGCTGCTACGTATCGTGAGCTTGCTCAGCGGAATTTACAGGCAACAAAAGTTACCGTAGCCGAACAGGTTGCCAAGGCATATTATGGTGTGCTGGTGGCCGTAGAACGAGCTAAATTGCTCGATTACAACATTGGGCGGCTCGATACGCTCTTTACGGAGACAAAGGCCCTTAATCAGCAGGGATTTGTTGAAAAGCTCGACATTCAGCGACTGGAAGTGCAGGTAAATAATCTGCGTGCCGAACGCCAGAACGTTCAGAACCTAATTGAGTTGAGTTATCAGCTACTCAAGTTTCAGATGGGTTTGGGCGTGAATGACGAAATCTCGTTGGCAGAACAACTGCAGGACCGGGCTGTTGATGATTTACGTCCATTGATTTCACCAGATCCTACCTTTCGCTACCAAAGCCGGATTGAGTATTCGACGCTGGAAACACAGATCAGAATGGCGGAACAGGATATTGAGCTGACGCAGAAAGGTTATTATCCGTCTCTGGCCGCATTTGCTAACTACGGTTATAATACGGGCCGTAATAACTTTAGCCACCTTGTGACACAGCCCTGGCTCAATTTTGGAACCATTGGCCTAAGTTTACAAATCCCCATTTTCGATGGGTTTCAGAAACGCTACCAGATTGATCAGAAGCGTATTACGTTGCAAAAAGCACAAAATAGTGGTGAGCTGCTACGTAACTCCATCGATCTTCAAATCCGACAGTCGAGTATTACGTTGAATAACGGTTTACAAACCCTGGAAACTCAGCAACGCAACCGCGATCTGGCACAGGAAATTGTTCGGGTGGCTCGAGTAAAATATAAAGAAGGTGTCGGGTCCAGTATTGAAATCCAGAATGCTGAAGCTTCCCTCCGCGAGGCACAAACCAATTATTTCGCTTCTCTGTACGATTTCTTAATCGCGAAAGTTGATCAGGATCGCGCATTAGGGCGGCTCTACATAGGCAATTAACATTCAAAGTTCTCGCTGTTCGACTACATACCGAGCAGCATGGATAAGACCTTTTAAAATCAATTAGTTGACATGAAACCATATTACGCTATTGCCCTTGTGAGCCTCCTGTCAGCCTGCTCACAGGAAAATAAATCGGATCTGCAAAGCAAACGCGACGAACTCGCTCAGTTAAAATCGCAGCAAACCGAACTGAATACCAAGATCAAAGCACTGGAAAGTGAACTGACAAAGCTAGACCCTAAAAAAGCCGAAAACACACGTATAAAAGACGTAACGGTAAGCCCTGTATCAGCCACTACGTTCCGGCATTTTGTGGAGTTACAGGGTACGATCGATGCTAAAAATAATGTAGAGGTATCGCCTAAATCGGGTGGTGTCATAACGGCCGTTTACGTCAGAGAAGGCGATCAGGTGCGGGCGGGTCAGGCTATTGCAAAAGTGGATGATCAACTGTTACGTGAATCGATTTCAGAGGTGAAAACGCAGCTCTCGCTGGCTAATACAGTATTTGAAAAGCAGGAAGCATTGTGGAAACAGCAGATCGGCACCGAGATTCAGTATTTACAGGCGAAAAATAATAAGGAATCGCTCGAACGCCGGTTATCGACGCTGAATACGCAACTGGGCCAATCGACCGTAACAGCGCCGATTTCGGGAGTTGTTGATCAGGTACACGTTAAGGTGGGGCAGTCGGCAATGCCGGGTGTGGGTCTGGTTCGGGTTGTCAATCTGTCGCAACTGAAAGTAGTCGCGAAAGTATCGGATAGCTACTCGGGCAGTGTACGGAAAGGCGATGCCATAACGGTTGAGTTTCCTGATATTAATCGGAGGCTGAATTCGACCATTTCGTTCGTGGCTACAACCGTTGATCCGTTGAGTCGGACATTCACGATCGAAGCGCCACTGCCATCCGATAAGGCATTGAAGCCCAATATGCTGGCTCGCGTAAAAATCAATGATCAGACGCAGGCAAAAGCCATTGTTATTAATGAAAATCTGATTCAGGATACCGAAAATGGGAAGCTGGTTTATGTGGCTGTCAATGAAGGCGGCAAGAAGATAGCCAAAGCAAAAACGATCAAGACCGGACAGGCCTACGGTGGACAAATTGAGGTGACGCAAGGGTTACAGTCGGGCGATCAGATCGTTACGGCTGGCTATCAGGATTTAACGGATGGACAACCGATCAGTTTCTAACTGACAATCGAAAACTCATTTTCAGATGAAATTTGAAAGCTATAAAACCCTCGGATTCACCAACTGGTGTGTAGAAAACCGAACGGCGATTTACATATTCACCTTCCTGATCACTATTGGTGGGTTGTTTGTGTATAACAATCTGCCCAAGGAGCAATTTCCCGACATCAAAATACCGCAGGTATATATCAATACGGTATACGTCGGTACGGCTCCGGCCGATATTGAGAATACCATTAACAAGCAGATTGAGAAACAGCTAAAGTCGATCTCTGGCGTTAAGCGTATCAAATCGAATGCGTTGCAGGACGTATCGGTTATTCTGGTCGAATTTAACCCCGATGTTGAGTCGGCCGAAGCCTTGCAACGCGTTCGGGACGCTATTGATAAAGCGAAGCCTGATCTTCCTCAAAAACTGGATGCGGGTCCTACGGCGCAGGATGTTGATATTTCGGAAATGCCGATCATGAACATCAACATGGCCGGAAATTTCTCGCTGAAACAGCTGAAAGAGTATGCCGAAGATTTGCAGGATGTAATTGAAGGTATGCCCGAAATCCGTCGTGTCGATATTGTTGGGGCGCTGGAGCGTGAAATTCAGATCAACGTCGATCTACCACGGATGCAGTCTGCCGGGCTGGCCTTTACCGATATTCAGCAAGCGATTCAGGGCGAAAACATCAACGTATCGGGCGGTGATCTGAACGTTGATGGTGTGCGTCGGACAGTCCGTGTGAAAGGTGAGTTTACCGATGTATCACAGCTCCAGAACTTACAGATACGTACCGCAACGGGTGCTACAGTACGGCTGGGTGATATTGCGGAAGTAAGGGATAACTTCGAAGAACAGCAAGATTTTGCCCGTTTGAACAACAAGTCCGTTGTTACGTTGAACGTTATCAAACGGGCTGGGGCTAACTTGATTTCGGCTGCTGACCGAATTGAGTTAACCATCGAGGAATATAAGGAGACGCGTTTTCCGCAAGGACTGGATATTAAAATTACAGCCGATCAGTCGGAGCGCACCCGCGAAGAGGTAAACGACCTGATCAATACCGTTGTATTGGGATTCATCTTTGTGGTATTGGTCCTGATGTTCTTCATGGGTGTTCGGGATGCCATTTTCGTCGGCTTGTCGGTACCGCTGTCGGCACTGGTTGCGTTTGTCCTGATGCCGGTTGTTGGGCCAGTGGTTGGAGCCGCCTTTACGTTGAATACAATGGTGCTCTTTGCCTTTCTACTTGGTTTGGGGCTGGTTGTCGACGATGCTATTGTTGTGATTGAAAACTCTCACCGCCTTTTCAACGAGAACAAGGATTGGGATATCAAACAGGCCGTAAAAGCGGCTGCTGGTGAGGTATTCGCTCCGGTATTGTCCGGTACGTTGACCACTATTGCGCCTTTCTTCCCGCTTCTGTTCTGGCCGGGCATTGTTGGGGAATTTATGAAATTCCTGCCGTTGACGCTGATTCTGACGCTGTTTGCTTCGTTGTTTGTGGCTTATGTAATCAACCCTGTCTTTGCCGTTACGTTCATGAAGCGGCATGAAGATGACCACCACGAAGACAAGCAAACCTTTGAAGCCATCAAGCGGCCGTTGATAATCATGACCGTTTTAGCGGGCATTGGCTATGTAATCGATCGCGGTATCGGTAACCTGTTTGTGCTTTTTATCATCCTGTATACGTTCAATCACTACGTACTGACGCCGAAACTGATTGTTCCTTTCCAGGAGAACCTGTTACCTAAGCTGAAGAATGGCTACCGGAAGTTGATTTCCTGGATATTGCACGGCTGGCGCCCTGTATTGGCTATTGTAGCCGCCTTTGGTTTGCTGATTCTGACGTTTATTATTACCGGAATCGCCAAACCGCAAGTACTGTTCTTCCCGAGTGGCGAACCAGACTACGTATATATCTACAACGTAATGCCGGTTGGTACCGATGCCCGTGTAACGGACTCGGTGACGAAGGTGATCGAGAAGCGCGTGTTCAAGGTGCTGGATGATAGTAAGGCAACCGATATTGTCAACTCTGTGATCTCGAACGTAGGTAAAAACGCGGGCGATCCTATGAATCCCGATCGTTCTGATACTCCGCAAAAATCGAAAGTGACCATTGCCTTCAAACCCAATGAAGAACGGCACGGCATTTCGACCGATTCGATCTTGAGTAAAGTTCGTCGGGCCATGACGGGCTTGCCGGGCAGCGAAATTTCGGTAGAGCGGGAGTCTAATGGTCCACCAACGGGTAAACCAATTGCTATCGAGATTGCTGGTGAAGAATTCGATCAGTTGAAAAAGCTCGAAAAGGTGGTGCAGCAGAAAATTGCACAGGCAGGTATCCAGGGAATTGATCAGTTAAAATCCGATCTGATTACCAATAAGCCCGAGATTGTGGTTGATATCGATCGCGATAAGGCTGAGCGCGAAGGTATTTCGTCGGGGCAGGTAGCTATGGCTATCCGGACGGCTTTGTTTGGTCTGGAGGTCTCGAAGTTCCGCGACGCAAAAGACGAATATCCGATTATGGTACGTCTGAAACAGGACGACCGTAGTCAGATCGATCGATTATTGAGCCTGAATGTTGTGTATCGTGATATGGTGATGGGCGGACAACTACGTCAGGTTCCTATTACGTCCATAGCAAACATCAGTTATTCGACTACGTTCAGCCAGATCAATCGGAAGAATCAGGAACGTATCGTTACGTTAAGTTCCGACGTAGTGCCGGGCTACAACGCCAACGAAATTGTGGCTCAGATTCAGGAGGTTATTAAAGAAGTGGACGTACCGAACGGCTATACGGTCAAGATGGGCGGTGAGCAGGAAGATCAGCAGGAAGCCATGAGTTTTTTGGGATCGGCCTTTTTAATAGCGCTGTTGCTGATTTATCTGATTATGGCTACTCAGTTCAACTCGGTCGTGAAACCACTGATCATTTTCGTTACGATCCTATTCTCGCTGATTGGGGTACTACTCGGTTTCGTGATCTTCAATAAGGATTTTTCGGTGATTATGTCGGGCGTGGGTATTATCGCGCTGGCCGGTATTGTCGTCAAAAACGGGATTCTGCTGATTGAGTTTATTGAAGAATTACGCGGTCGTGGCGTTCCACTTCGCGAAGCCATTATCGAAGCGGGTGGTATTCGGCTAACGCCGGTATTGTTAACTGCGTCGGCCGCTGTACTGGGTCTTATTCCGCTGGCATTCGGGATTACGGTTGATTTCGTTGGTCTGTTCCGTGATTTCAAACCGCATGTAATCATCGGTGGCGATAGCTCTGTTTTCTGGAATATTCTGGCCTGGACCATCATTTTTGGTCTAACCTTCTCGACTGTTCTTACGCTCGTGATTGTGCCCTGTATGTACTGGATAAACGAACGTATCCGGATGAAATGGTTTGGTAAGAAAGACCCCGCCCTGGAACAGAAAAAACAGCTGGAAGAAGAGTTAGTCTAGTGGGTTAAAAAGCAGCGAAACAGCACAGAATATGCCGAATGGTAGTGATTCTGTGCTGTTTCGCTGCTTTTTAAACTATTGTTGTGACGGCCATGTTGTCATACATCGATTAAAAAACTATATGAACCGTACCGCCTTCTTGTTTGTCCTGCCAGCTATTATGCTGCTGATTGACTGGTATGTCTGGCAGGCTGTTAAAACCCTGAGCCGTTCGACATCTGAAAGTACCCAGCGTATCATTGCTATCGTTTTTTGGGGTATTACGGTGGCTTCCCTCCTGCTCTACGTAGCGCTTCAGTACATGCCGCCCGATTCGTTCGGAAAAAACACGCGTACCTTTTTGTGGGCTAGCATTGCTATTCCTTATTTCTCCAAGGTTTTTGCCGTTCTGATTATTTTCATTGATGATCTCGGACGATTTTTTCGCTGGATCGTATCGCTGTTCTACAAACCAGAAGTTCGTGAAGCGGTCATCGAAAAATCGAATGAGACTATCACATCTACTGGTACTATACCAAACGATGCAATTTCCCGCTCTGATTTTCTGATGAAAACGGCGCTGGTGGTTGGAACCGTGCCACTGGTGGGTTTTACCTGGGGTATTTTATCGGGTGCCCACGATTACCGCGTTCGCCGGATCAAACTGCCGTTGAAAAATTTGCCGTCGGGATTCCACGGAATGACCATTGCCCAGATTTCGGACATTCATACGGGTAGTTTTTTTAATAAAGTGGCAGTAAAAGGCGGGGTGCAGATGCTGCTGGATCAAAAACCGGATATCGTCTTTTTTACGGGCGATCTGGTCAATAGCCACGCCGAAGAAGCTAACGAATTTATCAATATTTTCGACAAAGTGAAAGCGCCACTGGGGGTTTATTCAACCCTTGGCAACCACGATTACGGCAAATACGTCCAGTGGCCGAGCGCACAGGCCGAACGTCAGAACGTACTGAACGTAGTGGCAGCTCACAAACAGATGGGCTGGAACATAATGCTGGATGAGAATAAGATCCTGGAGCAGAACGGCGATAAAATTGCTCTGATCGGTGTGCAAAACCTTGGTTTTGGACCGGCGGCACTACGTATGGGTAATCTGGCTAAAGCCTATCAGGGAGCCGAAGATTATCCGGTTAAACTGCTTCTATCACACGATCCTACGCATTGGGATGCGGAAGTTCGGCCAAAGTATTCAGCTATTGACGTTCAGTTTAGTGGCCACACACATGGCGCGCAGTTTGGCGTCGATCTGGGTGATGTCAGGTGGAGCCCGGCACAATATTTTTACAAGCAATGGGCTGGCCTCTACCAGGAAGGTGATCAGCGGCTGTATGTAAATCGGGGTTATGGCTATATTGGTTATCCTGGGCGAGTGGGTATCCTACCAGAAATTACCATTTTTGAGTTAGTAAAGGCTTAATTCGCTACGTAGTAAAAAAGGGTAAATTGTATGCGAATTGCAGACAGTTTACCCTTTTTGCATGTTAACTAATCGCTTTGTTACTTATTGTTTTTAAACGATCAATCAAAATCATCAATTGCTCATGAAAATCGTTTTCATTACCGGTATTTCTTTCTTTATGTCGTTATTCTCCTGGTTCTTGCCCGAGCAGGAAGAAACAAAAATTCCTGTCTGCCACACAGCTGGCAACGATATGTCGGCGATGGCAGCTGATCCTGCTTTTCAGCGGCTACACCCTGCTCCTCTCCCTTTTGTCTATACAGGTGCGGGTGAAATGATCAAATTCTCAACGCCGGATGGCCAATCGGCAAATGCTTTTTTTCTGAAAGCGAAGAAACCATCCAACAAATGGCTGCTGGTTTATCAGGAATGGTGGGGTTTGAACGATAACATCAAAAAGGAAGCTGAGTCGTATTACAACGATTTAAAAGATGTTAACGTAATGGCCGTCGATATGTATGATGGCAAAGTAGCTACTGAACCCGCCGAAGCTGGAAAATTGATGCAGTCAGCTAGCGAAACCCGGCTGGAAAGCATTCAAAAAGGAGCGATTGCTTACGCTGGTCCGAAAGCTGAATTTGCCAGCATAGGCTGGTGTTTTGGCGGTATGCTTTCCCTAAAATCGGCTCTATTGGAAGGAAAGCAGGCCAAAGGATGCGTAATGTACTACGGTCGGCCCGTGCAGGACGTAGACAAGCTAAAAACGCTGAATACCGACGTACTGGGTATTTTTGGTAGCCAGGATAAAGGCATTTCTCCCGAAACAGTGAAGACATTCGAAGAGAATATGCAAAAGGCAAACAAGAAAATAACCGTGAAAATGTACGATGCTGGCCACGGCTTCGCTAATCCCAGCAATCCGGTTTATAACAAAGAGGCTACGGCTGATGCGTATAAACTGTCTCTAAACTATTTGAAAGAGAAGCTCAAGGCCTAGAGAAACGTACTACCGACGTTTAAAAAGCCCAGCCTCATTAGTGAGTGCTGGGCTTTTTAATAAAACTTTAACCATGTCGGTTAAACGTAGCAAAGAGTTATTTGTCTAACCTACAAATCGTTAAAAACCGAATGGTTAAGTGCGTTTGAGTAGCCGTCATAGTTAATAAATAAACGCATTTTGATTGGATGGGTAGCTTATAAAGCTGCAATGACGATTTTTAAACTAAAGCGTAAAATGGTGGTTCAATAAATAAACAGCGAATAAAAATCATGAAAACGATAAAACTTTTGCCTGGATTGACGGCTGTTTTATTAGTCGTTCTGATGGCAAGCTGTGGTCCTTCTTATGTGAGCACAGGAGTAGGTTATGCCCCCCGGCCTTATTATGGATACGGGTACGGTTATCGCCCATACGGCGGCTATTATCGGCCTTATTATCGCCCACCGGTTGTGGTAAGACCTCAGGTAGTTCGCCCGCGTTATTATTCGTCTCCTCGTTATAATAGTCCGAATGCACGTAGTGGCTATAATAACGGCTATCGAGGAGGAAGCCGTAGTCGCGGACCAAGGTAGGATTCAGAACCGGGATTACACAGATTAGGGGATTAAGGTGATTTTGCTTAAGAAAAGCGCTTCAACGAAGCGAAAAACAAAATCACCTTAATCCCCTAATCTGTGTAATCCCGGTTCTGAAGAAACAACCTATAATCCCCCGACCGAATAATTGGCTTATTCACAACAGAATGGTTGTAGACATAGGCCCAGCAGGAAACAGTATTGGTCTGTCCATCGCTATCTGACGTAACAGGAATTATTATTCTTATATATTCAGTTGGTGGATCGAATTCATTCCCAACACCTTCGTAGACGTCAAGATAACGTAGAACGGCTTCCTGATTTTGGCCAAGGTCATATAGGGAGCCTACCACGGCAGTAGCACTACCTGCCTGATAAACAGCACCTGGATAATTACCTAAATCATACAGAAGCCCCGGAAAACGTCCTTCACCTACGTAGCGGGCTTGTTGACGGAGAGATTGAGCGAATGCATTATCAAAACCTGGACGTAGCGTACCATAAACGAAGAGAAAATTAGATGTATCGTTCATAATCAATTAAATAATAGATTTTTAACTAGTATTGTGACTAACGACCCCAAAAATTCGTTATGGACGAAACAGGTTGAGACAATGAAAAAGACGAAATTATTCTTACTGGCCGCAGCGTCCCTCCTACTGCTTGAGGTACCTCTTGAAACGATGGCTTCTGAAACCAAAAGCACAGCAGAAACCACAGTTATCGGTCGTAAGCGAAAAGGGTATAAACCTCGTCGGGGTGGGTTGTTTAATACTGGTTTATTTCGGAAAAAGAACCCTTGCGGTTGTCCTAATCATTAAGCAATCGTTAAGAAATTGTATTTATAGCAGAGCTAGGCCCTTTTCTGGGCCTTTTTTCGTTTTATTAGTTGTAAAATTCTGTGTTTCAGCGTAAAATTCTGTATCTTTGCGGAAAAATTGACTGTCTGAACTGTGATTTGTGTGATTGTATGATTACGCTGATTCGAGTAAATCATAGTTCATCAGAGCAATCAAAAGAATCACAGTTTAAAACTGTATGCAATCAATTCGCAACATAGCTATTATAGCACACGTTGACCACGGTAAAACGACGCTGGTTGACAAGATTATTCACGCGTCCAAACTCTTTAGAGACAATCAGGAATTCGGCGACCTGATTTTGGACAACAACGATCTGGAACGGGAGCGGGGTATTACCATCGTTTCTAAGAACGTATCGGTTCGTTACAAAGATGTAAAAATCAATATCATCGATACACCGGGCCACAGTGACTTCGGTGGGGAGGTTGAGCGCGTACTGAAAATGGCTGATGGCGTTTGTCTATTAGTCGATGCGTTTGAAGGGCCAATGCCGCAAACACGCTTTGTATTGAGCAAAGCATTGCAATTGGGGCTGAAACCGATTGTTATCGTTAATAAGGTCGACAAAGAAAACTGCCGTCCTGAGGAAGTGCATGAGCAGGTTTTTGATTTGATGTTCAACCTCGGGGCAACCGAAGATCAGCTGGATTTCCCAACGGTCTACGGTTCGTCGAAACAAGGCTGGATGGGCCCCGATTGGCAGAAGCCAACTGACAATATTACGTATCTGCTGGATACGATTGTTGAAACTATTCCAGCTCCGCCAATGAATGAAGGGCTGCCACAGTTGCAGATCACGTCACTTGACTATTCGGCTTTCGTTGGCCGGATTGCTATTGGTCGTGTTCATCGTGGTACGCTGAAAGAAGGGGCCAATATGGGCCTTGTTAAGTCGGATGGTTCTGTGAAACGGGTGAAAATCAAAGAACTACACTCGTTCGAAGGTCTTGGTAAACAGAAAGTGACTGAAGTACTCTGCGGTGACATCTGTGCCGTAACGGGTCTGGAGGATTTCGAGATTGGCGATACGTTAACCGATTATGATAATCCTGAAGCTATTGCTCGGATTTCGGTAGACGAGCCAACGATGAACATGTTGTTCACGATCAACAACTCGCCTTTCTTCGGTAAAGAAGGTAAATTCGTTACGTCGCGCCACCTGCGCGATCGCCTTTACAAGGAGATCGAGAAAAACCTGGCGTTACGTGTTGAAAATACAGATAGCGAAGACCGCTTCCTGGTGTATGGTCGTGGTATTCTTCACTTGTCGGTTTTGATTGAAACGATGCGTCGGGAAGGCTATGAACTGCAAGTTGGTCAGCCACAAGTACTTTATAAAGAAGACGAAAACGGCCATAAACTGGAGCCAATCGAAACGCTCGTTGTTGACGTACCGGAAGAAACGGCTGGTAAAGTAATTGAATTGGCAACCCAACGGAAAGGTGAACTACTGATTATGGAGCCTAAAGGCGATCTTCAGCACCTTGAGTTCGAAATTCCATCACGTGGTCTGATCGGTCTGCGCTCGAACGTACTAACTGCTACGTTCGGTGAGGCTGTTATGAGCCACCGTTTCAAGGAATATCAGCCATTTAAGGGCCAGATTCCTGAGCGGATCAACGGTTCGCTGATTTCGATGACTAGCGGTACTGCTACAGCTTATTCGATTGATAAACTGCAGGATCGTGGCTCGTTCTTTATTGAGCCTGGTGATGAGATTTATACGGGTCAGGTAATTGGCGAACACAATCGTCAGAACGACATCGTAGTAAACGTACAAACGGCGAAACAATTAACGAACATGCGGGCTTCTGGCTCGGATAATAACGTGAAGATTGCGCCAAAAATCACGTTCTCACTGGAAGAATGTATGGAATACATTCAGAAAGATGAGTACCTGGAAGTAACGCCTAAAGCACTACGTATTCGTAAGATTTTCCTTGATGAGAATGAGCGGAAACGTAATGCCAGTAAGTTTGCAATGGCGTAATCTGAATAGCTTAGAAATAAAAAATCCCGCTGATAATCAGCGGGATTTTTTATTTCTAGACAAACTAAGAGGCTTTCACCAATCGGAAAGCTACGGTTTGTTTAATATTATCGGGAACTGAAGTGGATGTTGTTGTATAGCCGGGGGCGGGAGCCGTAGCTTTGGCTGTCGCATATTCATTCTGACGATGAATTTGCTGATAACCGGCTACGAAAAGTGTTACGCCAACGACAATCATGGCCATTTTTCTCATAACGTTTTTAATACTGCTAGTTAATTGAACTCTATTCGAAAAAATAAGTAAAGCCGACTCCTCTGCTTCCTTTTCAGAATCACCTAACGCTTCCTGTCCAGAAAATACCTCCCAGTTATTACGTTGATTCGATTGCCAGTAGCCTGCTTCCATACTAATTGTTGCCTAATTCTATTATTTATAATCTCCGAAGAGCTATTTCACTTATAGGACACAAAAAACAGCTCTCATGGTTGCAAGTGCTGAAAAATATTTTCTGGGCCTATAAGGAGAATGAAAGCACAGCTTTCATTACTATGCTGTTATACTGATTTCGATTAAGAGGAAACCAGTATCTTAACTGAACAAATTCGTGAATTGTTAAGCCGTTTTACTTTGCGTATAAGTAAGACGGGGAATTTTCATTTGGTCATCTTTAAAAACTAACGCCTAGTCGTATAAGCATCCGGTTATAGACTCGTGTTTCATGTTTAGCCAGTTCATTCCAGAATAGTGGCTTATCGGCTTCGGCCTCCTGGCGTTTGTAACTGAGCGACATGATAAAGTTGGCATTGCTTGTCTTTCCTGTTCGAAACCCAATGCCCGGAGCAATAACCCAGCCTCCAGTTGTTTTATAACCCGTTGGGTCTTCCTGTAACCAGGCAAACCCCCAGCCGGTGTCGAGACTGGTAAAAACACGGAGGTTTTTTTGGCCGGGTCGAGCCAGATCGTAGCGCATACCGGCGCAAAGTGGTATGAGTAAAGCCGTGTTATACATATCAACGCCGATGGTTCCGCCAATTGCTAACCGTTGACTTACCTGAACGCCATTGAATGTCTGCGCTGTTAGGTTGACCCGTCGGGCGACCGACTCAGAAAATGGATTGCCGTATCGTACCTGACCAAACGAAGCCCCCAGTTCTGTCATATTGGTGAAAACAGGCTTAAATCGTTCCTGTTGCGCCTGAACCGGAAGAACATATAAGATAGCCAGCACCAGTAATAGTTGTTTCATGACTCTAGTAGGGACGATTAACCGGTATTTTACTGAGTTGGCGTAGCTGCGCTGGATTGGAGTAATCGAACTGGTAAAGACCATCCCGCCCAACCATGAGCAGTGTTTTATTCAACGCAATCACGTCGTAAGCGTTCATACCCTTCAGGTGCTCCAATTGCTTAATGTCGAGAGCAGAGCTGGCATTAAAGGTTTTAAGGCCGTGAGTGCCCTCGCAAATGAACAGGTTCGGGAAATCGACGCCAAGCCCGTGCGGATTCTCCATAGGGTAGCTTTTCAACAGGCGTGGATTGGTTAAGCTGCTAACGTCAATCACATCGAGTTGATTGATAAACCCACCGCATTGGGTGCCATTACGGAGCGTTACGTAGGCAATATTGTCGTGTACAACCACTGGATCGCAAACGCGGGCGTGCTGAAAAGTCGATAGCTGAACCGGACTCTCGGGGTTCGCATTATCGTAGATATGCATACCTGTCTGGGAGCCAATAAACAGTTTGTCTTTGTAGGGGAAAATGGTTTCAATTCCCCAACCCATGCTAATACGACTTCTGGGAACAGGATTAGCGGCATTGCGAATGTCGAACAGCTGCATATCTGATTGACTAACCGTATACAGAAAGTTGTCGTAAAGCGCGAATCGGGCCATCGAACCAGCCATGCCATTTGTGTTGGGTGTTGGTGCGCTTGCCGCGTTAAAACTTACATTAGCATCAAAAAATACGCAGTTTGGGCAGCCTGACCATTGGCCAGCTGTTTCGCAATCAGTTTTGACGGTTTCTGTTACGTAGTCTACGCGCTGATCGCTGAGCATAACGGTTTGCGGATTTACCACCCATGATCCACCGTCAAATTGTCCTCTCGGAAAGATGGATTGAACACGGCCTACTTCGCGAGGATGTACGGGATCACTGATATCGAATGCGACCAGATCCATATAGCTATCCGCGTAGAGAATGTTGTTTCGAACAGCCATATCTCCGTTGCCGGGAATCCGTAAAAATGCAACGGGTGTTGGCGAGGATGGGTTTTTATTGTCGAACAGATGGATGCCTTCCTTGATCTCGTTGATAAAGAGATAGCCGTCTTTTGTATAGATTTTACCAGGATTTTGAAGCTCGCGGGCCTCTTCTACCCGTACGCCTTCCCGTACTTGTTGAAGTGTTAATGTAACAGGCGTAAAGCGCTTAAAGGTGCGTGTCTCCTCACATTTATCCGTACAGCCGGTAAATATGAACGTGAGGGACATAATCAGAAGAAGTAAACAAGTTGATTTCATAGGCTCAGGAGTTGAGGTTTTGGTAATCAAGACCCTGTGCCTGACGAAAGCGTTGGAAATGAATGAAATAAAATTGCCCGGCTGTCTTTACTACGGCCGGGCAATTTGGTCTTACACAAAAAGTACAATGAATTGTTGACTGCGCTGATACCAGTATACAGTTAACGTACTAGTAAAATCGTTACCGATTGTATTCGTATGTTGACCCATCGGCAATCACAACATTTTGCCGAGTGCGCTCGGCTAAAAACAGCTTGTTGTCGGCTAACCGAAATGATTGCTGGGTTGTGTCTATTCGGAAATAAATAATGCCCTCTGAATTGCCTCCATTCGGGAAATTGATAGAAAATTCACTGGTTTGAACCGGAATACCGTTACGAACCAGTTTAAAATTACCACTCCCATAATCGCCCAGAAACGATATGGTTTCCGTATAACCCGCTTCTTGTGGAGTTACCGTTTTCTGTGTGAGGCCGTATGTGATTTTAGCCAGTTTCCAGTCGCCCTTCAGCGGTGATTCTGGAAATACACAGCCACAAGCGGGTTCCTCTTTGATACAGCCAAATACAAGGGCTGTCAAAACGAATGCAGAAAAAAGGCTTCGCAGGCGTTTCATGACTGAGCTATTTTTTTTTAAATAACAGACTGCCAGGTGTACTGCCACCATGAAAAAGACGCAGTTCATTCGAGGAGGTTTCCTCAAATCGAACAACGCTTCTTAGTTTGGCAAAATAGTTTGCTTCAAACTGCATGGCTGCTGACGTGCCCGCTATCTCCGTGTTCGCCAGCTCATTAATTTGCATCGTACCATCAATCGTGGCAAACATTCGGGCCGAATATTGATTTACCGACGATTTTCCACTTGCCAGAAAGGGCGTTATATCAATAGGTGGATTTCGGTCGTCGTACGCAAACTCTAGTGTTACGGCATAGCTCGAATCAGAGTCTGCTAATTGCCAGGTTCCAATCAGGTTGGCTAAAGCAGGCGCGACCTCCCGGTTCCGCTTTCCGCATCCGGCGAACAGAGCAAAAAGCAGCAATGCAAGACTTATGACACGATAATTGAGCATCTACTTTATTTTTTCATACACTAAAACGCCTGACTCTGCATGTTCGTAATAAAGTCTCAGTTTGTCGGTTATTTCGTAACGATTAACCGCATCCAGATTGGCAGAGTAGGTTTTTTCAAACTGCATTTCCTCAACAGAGCCGCCTATTTTCGTCGAACCAGCATAGTCAACATCCAGGCTTCCGGTTTCTGAATTAAGCAGTCGGGCTGTTGCCATGTACGTATTGACAGCTGCCTTACCTGTAAGTTTCAGCGAATAAATACCCGAAATAGTTCCGCCCGATGGTTGATCTACCTCAATGGTCAGCGTTGTCGAGAACTTCGAGGTAGGCTCAACTAGTCGCCAGTTACCCAACACCTGCTGACTATCAGTAGAGGCTGGGTAATCGGTACGTTCACAGCCAAAGGCCAGAAACGTAAGGGCTAAGATGAGCCAGACTCTCATGAGTTTGTTTTCGTTGGGTCAGCGATTTTGCCTACAAATAATACAGTTCCAGACGTTTTTTCGTGAATAACGAACACAAATGGCCGGTCGCAAAGCTTAGGAATAGGGACAGACGTAGTAGAAACGCCCCCGGTTGTAACCGCTGCAGCCTCAGTACCTTTCTCGTCAACGGCAACAAACGTATTTTGCTTGATGAAACTTAGTTTCAGTCCCCCCTTGTCGTTCATTTTTGACAGGTCGGCCTGATCCGTGAAGACTGTTGGCATACCCATCGTGGTCAGTACGTCGTTGAGCTTCACTTCATACTCCAGCGTAAACTTCGGTAAGCCGAAATCCAGCATGGTGTTGGTCATATCTTTCTGCAACTGGCTCCATTCAGCGTTATTGAAACTAGTCAGCAAGGCATCGGCCGACGACGTTTCTGCGGGTAGCAAGACGGTCATGGCGAACTTGTCGGAGCCATAAGGCAGCTCGAACGCCGAGTATGTTGGGCGGAAGGCTTGCCGAACTTTTGTGTTCAGGCGCATCATGCGAACCGATGTTTCACCGCCCGATGCCAGTTTAAACGGCGCGTCAATCGTTTGCTCAGGTTTGAACTGCGTTTTCCAATCGCCTTTAAAATACAGGGCATTGAGTAAGAACAGTACGTTATCTGGCTCGATCTGATCGATCACTTTGGGTATCCGACCTTTAGTTTTCTCGCTTGCCCAGCTGTTTATTTTGCCAACCGTTGCCGGATCATCAAAATTCTGTGCCGAAATTTCAGCCTTGAAGGTTTCTTTCAATACATCCTGAAAGGACGTAGCAATGCTGAACGTATTCCGGTACCAGACTGAATTGGCCAGTGTCAGCGTTACGTTCGGATCGACGGATGGCAGGTTTTCCATCAGATTCTGATACGTCTGATTGGCTTCAGCCACGGTCTGAGCGTCCAGTTTCAGCGTTTTTTGAATTTCCTGGGCAGTTTGGCCATTGGCTCCATTCAGAATCATGCCCAGGGCTATATGAAGACTTAGGGGCGAAATAAAGACGTTTTTTGCTGGCCCTTCTTTTGTATTAACCTGTTTGGCCAGATCAAAAGCGAATTGCGTGGTCTGATTGGCAAATGGAGCCGATACGCGCAAGTCGCCAGTGGGTACAGACGTATCGGGCGATAGGTTAGTATTTTTGCAGCTAACAGCTGTTAGCAAAAAAACAGCGATGCTGGCCGTTATAAGCGAAAAAGGGTTCGTTTTCATCGTATTGTTGTTAAAGATGGTTGAAAGGCAGATTAAGACGATGGCCAGTCGTAAAATCAGCTCATTACACCAGTTGGTTTATACTAATTACACTCGTTAAATGCTTCTCGTTGAGCCCGTAAAGCATTTACGAGCGATTCTGATCCTGGAATTGTGGAACTGTGTTCAAACGTAACGCGGTGTTTACGCCCGTCCGCTTCCAGCTCTATATATTCAGCTCCACCATCGGCGCAGTCGGGGCAGCCAATGCGTTCGGGTTGCTTACTGAAGTTTTCAAAATTGGCAGCGGCTTTGATAGCCGACCAGTCTTCCTGGCTAATTGTTTTCTGACAGGTTTTTGCGGGGTTTTTGGGCGGATTCAGGTTTTCTTTCTGCGTCAATGAAAGAGAAGTGCCGTTCAAAACATATTCTTTCACGCAGTAACCCACACACATACCAAAAGAGGTGCCCGTACGGATAATTAAACCGTCGGTAGCCAGAGTTTCCTCTTCAGGAGATATGCTTGTACAACCACAAAATGCTGTAACAAGCAAGATACCGATCATGCGAAGTTTCATAGCGCTAACGTATTAAAAGTGATAATCAAGGCCAAAACTCATTCCGGTCGATGTTGGCGTGCTTTGTATCTGCGACTCTGGGCGTGTTCCTAATCCCAGAGAAGGCTGATACATACCTGCCAGCGAGGCCGACCAACGTTGCGATGGCCGATACCGGAACCGGGCACCCATAGAAGCGGCTACCGAGAGCGGCCGATAAACACCGTCTTTATTTGTAATGACCAGATCGTTGCCGACGGTGTTACGTACAAAAATATTCGTTAAGAACCCACCTAGTAACGATAGGCCCAGGCGTTTGCTAGGCAGCAATTGATAACCAACCTGAACAGGCACCTGCACATAATCGAAATTATTGGTAACAGACTGCTGGTATCGATTATCGTAATTCTGATAAGCCATCATTGCATTCCCAATCTTATCGTAATTGCCCGGACTAGCGTAACTATTAGCAGCGTTCGCGTCTGGATGGACACTGTTGCGAACAGCGGTTACGTAAAAATTATTGGCAACTGAGGCATCCAACTGAGGAACCGTGTTAGCTACCAGGCTGGAATTATAGGTATAGATCGAGCCTGGACTTTCAACCGTTGACCGGCCGGATAGGTAACCTATTCCTGATTCAATCGACCAGTGTTTATTCAGCTGAACGCCCGCTCCTGCCTGATAGGCCACTGAGAAATCAGCTCGGCTATTGACCGAAGGTTGATTCGACCTCGCCGTGTTCAATGCTGTGGCCTGCATGGAACGAATCGACACCGATGGGTTAAATGAACTCGGCATCATGCTGACCGATGCCCAGGCTTCTCTAGCCTCGTGTTTGGATTTACTACGTTCTGGCTCAACGGATAATTCAGCTGGGCGGAACCATACAATCCGGTAAATTGGCCCTGGCGAACGAAGGTGCATCGGACGGGTTGCCAACTCATTAATTTGCGCGTTTTGCCCAGACACTGATTCTGTCGATTGAGCCAGGGGTGTATTGATTAACGACGATTGAGACGAAGCCGCTTTCGCGTAGTTGGCAGACGTAACCGGATTTTGGCCAGAGTTACGTAACGACATCGCTACATTCGGCGAATCGAACGGTATTGAAGCCTTTCGCTCTGACGCCGGTAGACGCGATGTAACACGGTTTTCAGGAGTAAAAGCTGGCTGATTCAGTTGCTTTATTCGTCTACCAATCGATGCTTTTACGGGATTTGCCTTCGATTCTGGGGCTACAATACGTTCTTTTTCAGTTGATGTTGCTACGTTATTATCGGCGATCAGCGTTTCTGATTCGCTTGTTGTTTGTTTATCCGGTTGTCTGGTTCCATCAGCCGATGTTGTTTCTGGGGTTGACTTGGCTTGATTGCTTGCGGTTTGGTCGGTATGCTTTGACTCCGTAACCTGAGCAACCCGATTACCGGTATTGGTCGATTGTGTATTGATGGCCCACCAGCCCACCAGGAATAAGGCCATAGCAGCGGCTACCCCCATTCCCCATTGTAACGGACGCGATGCCGATAGGCCAAATCCCCACAATGGCACTATTTTCGGTCCGTTTGATTCGTCCAGCCGACTTTCGATAGCGCTCCACACCCGAGGGGGGGGCGCTTCGGAAGCTTCGTCAAAAGCCTTCCGCCAAAAGTCGTCCGGAATATTTTTTTCTAATTCGTCCATCTCATTCGTATTAGTCGTTATGACCGTCCTTCAGCAGGGTGTCCATCCGATTGTAATTTCTGTAGTAAAAGTCCCCTTGCACGGGCATATTGTGATTTTGATGTCCCCTCAGCAATATCCAGCATAGCTGCGATTTCGGGGTGATTATAACCTTCTATAGCGTATAAGTTAAATACGGTGCGACAACCGGGCGGAAGCTCCTGAATCAGTTGCAGCAGATATTGATAGTTTAGCGTTGGTAAACTTTCGTCGGCCTGAGGTAGTACAGGGGCCAGATCCTGTACATCAGCGGTGTTTTCCCACGGTTTTAATTTACGTAGATGTTTAAGAGCAGTATTTATAACAATGCGTTTTAACCAGGCTTCTAACGGACATTCAAATCGAAACGAATCGATATGCCGGTAAATCTTGACAAATGCGTCCTGCAGCACATCTTCGGCTTCGTCGGGGTCACGGATATATCGCTTGCAAACGACAAAGAGCTTCCCGGCGAATCGCTCATAGAGCTGTCGCTGTACAATTCGATCTTGTCGTCGGCACCCTTCGACTAATGCGTATTCATCCTGCATGGCATGTTAACAACCTGAAGACCCTACTTCAACCGAAACGGTTGTAATAGCATCGAAGTTTTTTCGGATTTTATACCCGTATTACAGTAAACACGAAAATAGGATAATTTTTACTGGGTAAAGTAATACACGTATCTTTGAAAAACCTCTACTAAAGAAGTATGAACCGTCGAAGCGCGATACGTTATTCACTGGGAGCTGGTTTAACGGCACTAACGTACCCGATAGTTTCCTCGGCAGGAAATAAGCCGGATCGATTCAGCATTGGAGCTTGCGATTGGTCGATTGGGCCGGCTGGCGATAGTAGCTCGTTTGCTGTGGCGAAAACAATAGGGCTCGATGGAGTCCAGGTGAGTTTAAATACGGCTTCGGATCACGAGCACTTACGAAAACCCGCTATTTTAAATGCGCATAAGCAAGCCGCTGAGGAAGCGGGCGTTCGTGTTAGCGGTTTGGCAATTGGGCTATTGAACGAAATTCCCTACAAATCAGATCCTCGCACGGAAGAATGGGTTCAGGATAGTGTAGACGTAGCGAAAGCACTAGGAGTCAAAACGATCCTTTTGGCCTTTTTCTCGAAAAATGACCTGAAGAACGACCTTAAAGGAACGCAGGTTGTTATTGACCGTCTGAAAGCCGTAGCACCCAAAGCTGAAAAAGCGGGCGTTACGTTAGGCATAGAGTCCTGGTTATCGGCGGCTGAGCATCTGGCCATTATGGATGCGGTAGGTTCTCCGGCTATCAAGGTGTATTACGATGTCTGTAATTCATCGGTGATGGGCTATGACATCTTTCGCGAGATTCGCGATCTTGGCAAAGAGCGTATCTGCGAGTTTCACCTCAAAGAGAACGGTTATTTGCTGGGAAAAGGCAAAGTTGATCTGGCAAAAGTTCGACAAGCGCTCGATGACATTGGCTATTCGGGGTGGCTTCAGCTAGAAGGAGCCGTGCCACCGGGTAAGTCGAAGCTGGAAAGCTATATCGAAAATAATAAAACAGTACGTTCCCTATTTGTTTAATTTTTACAGGGCAAACCGCCGAATTGACGCTTCAAGTACCAATTTAATAGGTTTGTCTCTGCTTATGTCTATGAGAACAGTCTTTTCCGTTAACACTACCCCCCTGATTTTTACGACCATAGGGTTGTTTCTGCTGGCAGGTCAGGTATTTCAGCCTAAACTAGCGTTTAAGTCTGGCTATCACAACGAGCCTCCATCGTTACGTAGCGTGGCGGTTAGCGCTGATTCAAGCACGAATACCTTGTATTTGCCCGACGATCTTGAGGCTACGTTGTGGGCCGAAGCACCGATGTTTTATAATCCAACGAACATCGACATCGATGCCAGAGGACGGGTTTGGGTTACGGAAGCGGTTAATTACCGAAAATTCAATAATAAACCGGAAGGTCGGCTCGACCATCCCGAGGGAGAACGTATCGTTATTCTGGAGGATACCAACGGCGATGGTAAAGCAGATAAGAGTAAGGTATTTGTGACCGATCCTGAGCTGGTTTCGCCAATGGGCATTGCGGTTATCGGCAATAAGGTGATTGTGTCCTGTGCACCAAATTTGGTCGTTTATACGGACGAAAACGGCGACGATAAGCCCGATCGGAAGGAAGTCATGCTCACCGGTTTTGGAGGATTAGATCACGATCACTCGCTTCATGCGCTGGTGGCTGGCCCCGACGGGAAGTATTATTTCAATACCGGCAATGCTGGCCCACACGTCGTAACCGATAAAGATGGCTGGACGCTACGTTCCGGTAGCTTGTATGTTGGAGGTACGCCATACAACAAAATCAATCATGGTAATCAGGTAAGCGACGATGGCCGGGTCTGGACAGGCGGTATGGCGTTACGTATCAACGCTGACGGATCGGACTTAAAAGTGATGGGCCACAACTTCCGTAACAATTACGAAACGGCACTCGATTCGTACGGAAATATGTGGCAGAATGATAACGACGATGAAGTGGTTGCCTGTCGGACGAGCTGGTTGATGGAAGGCGGTAATGCAGGTTATTTCAGCAATGACGGTACACGTACCTGGAAAGCCGATCAGCGGCCCGGACAAGTGATTCCAACGGCTCATTGGCATCAGGAAGATCCTGGCGTTATGCCCGTGGGCGACATTACGGGATCGGGCTCTCCTACGGGTATGGTCATGTATGAAGGCGATGAGCTGGGGCCAAATTATCGGGGTATGCTGTTGAGCGCTGAAGCTGGACGTAACGTTATTTTTAGCTATAAGCCTGAGCCTGTTGGGGCTGGTTTTCGCTTATCCCGAACTGATTTTATCAGTACGTTCCCGAAAGTTGATGAGAACTATAAGTGGAACAATATCGAGAAAGATACCCGTAAATGGTTTCGGCCAAGCGACATAGCGGTGGGTACAGACGGCGCTATTTATGTTGCTGACTGGTACGATCCTGTTGTTGGTGGGCATCAAATGAAGGATCAGACAGGCTATGGCCGTATTTATCGCATAACTCCCAAAGGTAAAAACCTTAAAGCGCCTAAAATCGATCTGAGAACAACGCAGGGCCAGATTGCGGCCTTGCTGAATCCAGCCGTAAATGTTCGTGTACTGGGTTTCGAAGCGTTGGAAGAGCAGGGCGAGAAAGTCATCGAACCGGTTATGGCTTTACTGACTTCGCCAAATCCCTACCATCGGGCGCGGGCTATTTTCTTACTGGCGCACCTGGGTGCTGAAGGACAGTTTGAGGTGGAGCGGCTTCTGAAAGCTGTTGATACGCCCGTACGTATCACAGCCCTACGGGCGCTACGTAGTATAACGCCCGAAAACTCAAAATCGATTCCGGCGTTAACGGCTTCCCAGAAAGCGCTTCTCCCCTTATTAGGAAATCTGGCCAATGATCCCAGCCCAGCGGTTCGGCGTGAAGTTGCTATTGCGCTACGGGATGTTCCGTACAACGATTGTCGATTTATGTTGCTGAATCTGATCAAGGGCTACGACGGTCAGGACCGTTACTATTTGACTGCACTTGGTCAGGCCGCCGACGGGAAGGAAGATGCCCTGGTAGCCGACTTACGTTTGTCAATGGGTACTGATCCGCTCGAATGGGATCAGAAGACGGCTAATCTGGTGTGGGAGTTACATCCCGCTACGTTGGTGCCCCAGCTTAAAAAACGCGCTGAATCGTCGAAATTGACGGTCGATGCTCGCAAGCAGGCTGTCGTTACGTTAGGCTTTATCAAGAGTCAGGCGGCAGCCAAAGCGATGGTAGATCTAACTAAATCGCCGGAAAAAGATATCGCCGATCAGGCTAACTATTGGGTTAATTTCCGGCGCGGTAACGACTGGGCCACCCTGTTGAATTGGGAAGACGTAGCACCCACTAAAATTTCTGCTGAAGAACAAGCCATGATTGCTAAACGGGAGCTATTTCTCAATGAGTATACGTCTAATTCAGAAAAGCGCAAGGCTGCCCTCCAACTGGCTCGCGATCCCGAAGGCGGCAAAGTGCTGGTGGGGCTTGCTGCCGATGGTAAGCTATCCGACGAGTTAATAAAAGCAGTTGGGCCCGCCATCCTGAAAAACCCAGATCAGAGCGTTCGGACAATGGCGAAAGAGTATTTTTCTAAAAAGTCAGAGCCCAAACCAGAGAAACCGGCCATAGCAGAAATCGCCACCGCTAAAGCGCCTGCTGAAACAACGTCTATCGATAAATCAGATACGAAAGGAACTGGTTCAACACCAACTAACGCCGATTCGCCAATTACACAGATTGCGCTGTTGACGGGCAACGAACAATCGGGCCGTACCGTTTTCAGAACGAATTGCGCTACGTGTCATCGGCATGGCCAGCAGGGAGCCGACATTGGCCCCGATCTGACGAAAATACATCAGAAGTTAGATAAAAATGGCCTTCTGGATGCGATTCTCTATCCTAGTGCTGGCATCGCGTTTGGCTATGAGCCCTGGCTAATCACGACCAAGAAAGGACAAACGTTTTATGGGTTTCTGGTCAGCGATAGCGAGCAGTCTGTTGTAATAAAAGGCATTAAAGGCTTTAAGCATACCATACCTGCCGATCAGATCTTCTCGCGTCGTCAGTATAAAACCAGTCTGATGCCTGATCCGGCGGCAATGGGGCTGAGCAATCAACAATTGGCTGACCTGGCTGCTTTCTTGTTGAAACAGTAAATAGTCTTTAAATCAGGGTGTTGTAGTAGGTTATTTGTTAACCGTATACCCCAATTTTTTCAATTCCGCAGCCGTCAGATTTACTACGTTCACGTCCAGCTTGATGGGTGATAAAGGTGTATCGGTAGAGTCGGTTTTGACGGCGACAATAGCGTCAATAACATCCATGCCCTTAAAAACCTGACCAAAAACGGTGTATTTGTCGTCGAGTCGGTGTAGGCCTTCTTTGTTCTGAACGATATAAAACTGACAACCCGCTGATAACATGCCGGGATTGTCGTCGCGCCCGGCTCCAACCGCACCATATACGTGACGGATGGTTGGGCGAAACTCGGGTTTCAACAGATAAGGAGAGTCAGAAAAACCCGCAGGCGTATCAGGGCAGCCGCCCTGAGCAACAAAGTTTTTGATGACCCGATTGAAGGTTAACGTATCCCAATACTGTTGATTGGCCAGTTTAATAAAACTGGCTTTGTGAGTAGGTGTTTCGTCATAGAGCCAGAAAAGCACCTCTCCCATATTGGTTTTGATCTGACCAATCGGGTAGGTTTTTTCGGGTTTGGGTGGCGTTAGGAACGTAGCAGCGTAAAAAAGCAGGAGTAAAACGGTTGGCATAGTCATTCTTGGTTAGCAGGCTGTAAGCCCTTAAATATACCCAGCAACAGCAATACATTAAACCCTAACTCACAAATTGGAGTCATAGATGTGGGTTTGTGGAAAAACAGCTGTTCATTCATCTATCACAGCAATCTACCTACGTAACAAAAGCTATGCATTATAGTCTCATCCTGATTCTTCTGTTCACTACGTTGACTACTTCAGCTCAGAAAGGCGGAACTGTGAATCCCCCTGATTATACCCGCGACTGGCGACGAGCCGATTCGTTAGCGGACAAAGGACTCCCAAAATCAGCGTTGGCCATTGCCAATCGAATTTATAAAGAAGCTAAAGCGCAGAATAATTACCCGCAGATAGCCAAAGCGGCCATGCACCGGATGTTTTTTCGTAGCTATTCCGACGAACAGGCTTATGTCGAACTGGTTCGTTCGATGGAGGCCGATATACGCGATACACCCGAGCCTGCCAAGTCGGTATTACAGTCGGTAATGGCGGATATTTACTGGCAGTATTTTCAGCAAAACCGGTATAAGTTTTATAACCGCACTACAGTTGGACGACCTATAAAAGGCAGCGGGCAACCGAATGTGTCAACAGGAAATACAGAAACGACCGATTCTACTGCCGATTTTAGAACCTGGGATGCCAATCATCTTATCGAACGTATAACCGAGGCTTATCTGGCATCGGTAAAGGCGAAGGATATTCTTCAAAAAACGCCCGTGTCCGCCTTCGATGTGCTTATTGAAAAAGGTGATCCAGAAACGCGCCCACTACGTCCTACGCTCTATGATTTGCTGGCCCATCGGGCTATTGGCTTCTTTCAGAATACAGAACCCGATTTGCTGAAGCCTATTTTTAAGTTCGAGCTTGATCAGCCGGGCTATTTTGCGAGCCCCGATGCCTTTACCAAACTGACGATTCAGAGCCGGGATTCGTTGTCGGGCCGTTTTCAGGCTTTGCTGCTTTATCAGCAATTACTGGCTTTTCATTTGGCCGACAACAACGCGGCCGCTCTGGCTGATGTAGATGTATTGCGGCTATCATTTGTAAACCAGCATAGTGTTGTTTCCAATAAAGATTCGTTATACCAGCAAGCGCTCGAAAAAGGAATCGCGCAGTATAAAAATCAACCTGCTGAAGCCGTTTATGCGTATCAACTCGCGGAAGCGTTAGCCAATTTTGATCCTCCCGTGCGTCCGCTCGACGATAATGAGTTGACCGCTGAAACGGAGCCAGAAAAGCAGTCGCGCTGGAACAACAAGCGAGCGGCTGATCTTTGTCAGGATCTCATCAAACGCTTTCCCAAAACGCAGGCCGCAAAAAAAGCGACGTTGTTATTAAGTCGTTTACTCAATCCAACATATTCGTTGCAGGTAGAGCACGTAAACGTCCCAGATCAGCCGTTTCGGGCATTGGTCAGTTATCAGAACGTCCGAAAAGTTACGTATCGCATCATACGCTTATCGGTTGCGGAATTAGAAACGTATCGCGACAATCAGGGTGAGGAAATCCAGCGGAAGAAATATGCGTCCTGGCTAAAGCGGGCGGTAGTACTTGAAAACTCAGTAAACCTTCCTGACGATGGTGATCTGAATCGACATTCGGTTGAAATGCCGATAAAAGGGTTGCCACTAGGCCATTATCTGCTTCTGGCAATAACCGACGATAAATTCACGGAGAAAGCAGAAACGGTTCAGTACGCAGCCTTCTCGGTTTCGTCGCTTAGTTATTTGCTTGAGCCAGTGAATAACAACAACGAAGCCAGTCAGAAACTGATCGTTGCCAATCGTACAACGGGTGCGCCGTTAGCCGACGTAGCGGTAACCATTGTTGAAACGGGGAAAGTAAACAACGCTGACAAGCGTACGCTTGGCCTAACCGATAAAAACGGGCAGCGTACCGTATCGATGAGTTTGCTGCCAACTCAAAGTGCATTTGTATATCTGATTGCAAGTGGGAAAGATACATTAGTTTCCGACCGTCAATATCATTATCGATTTGCCAATAATACGGATGAAGAGCGTTCTCAAACCGTTACGAAGCTATTCACTGATCGGGCTATTTATCGGCCCGGCCAGCTGATTTATGTGAAAGGTTTGGTTTACGAAGGGAAAACGAACCAGTACGCTGTGGTGGCCGATCGGGACGTAGCGATTGAACTGATTGATTATAACGGCGAACGAGTATCGAAACAAACACTGAAAACAAACGAGTTTGGTACGTTTGCCGCTACGTTCACCGCTCCGGTTGGGAAACTGACGGGCGCGATGACGATTCAGAGCGCCTTCGGATCGGCCAGTGTTCGGGTTGAGGAATACAAACGGCCAACCTTTGAGGTCAAGACTAAGCCAATCAAAAGGGCATTCAAATTAGATCAGCTTGTTACGGTAACAGCCGAAGCCAAAACCTTTTCGGGGGCGACTGTTGATGGAGCCGAGGTGCGCTATCGGGTTGTGCGAAAACTTCGTCAGCGCTGGTATTGGTGGTATATGCCCCGAAACGTAAATCAGACCGAAATTGCGAACGGAACGGCTCAAACTGACGAGAAAGGAAATGTGAACATCAGCTTCACCGCCCTGCCAGATCGGGAAAAATCTCGCCAGGATAACCCCGTTTTTGATTTCGAACTAACAATCGACGTAACAGATCGTGCTGGCGAAACACGTAGCACAACCCAAACGCTCAGCATTGGTTATTCGGCTTTACAGGCTGAACTCGCCATACCCGATCAGATAGAAAAGAATAATCCTGAGCCATTTCCGATACGTATCACCAATCAATCGGGTGAAAAAGTATCGGCCAAAGGCCAGCTAACCGTCTATAAACTGCAACCGCCCTCCCGCCAACTGCGAAATCGTTTGTGGAGCCGCCCAGATCGGCAGTTATTGAGTCGGGACGAGTTTGAAAAATTGTTTCCCAATGATTTGTATGCTGCTGAAAATGATCCGCGTTCCTGGCCTAAAGGCGCTGTCGTACAGCAACAAGCCATTACGTATCCGGCTGATTCGCTCGTAAAACCGACTATTAATACCTATAGCGCTGGCGAGTACGTAGCGGAATTTAGCGTAACAGATTCGTCGGGAGAAACTACCAAAGAGCGGGCCTTTTTCGCCGTCGTTGATGACAAGCAGCCAACGGCATCGGCACGTATCGATAGCTGGGTACAAGTCCGTAAAGCTACGGCCGAGCCAGGGCAGGAGGCTATTTTCTGGGTTGGTAATCGCCAGCCGTCCTGGGTGCTGATGTTAGTCGAGCAAAACCGACGCATTGTTCGGCAGGAATGGATTCAGACCGACGGCAAGCCGAAACGCATAGGGTTACCCGTAACGGAAAAAGAAAGAGGAGGTTTTGCCGTTCATTTTGCGATGGTACAAGATGGTCGGCTGTATCAGAAAACACAGCCGATAACAGTTCCATTTACCAACAAACAGCTTACCATCAATACGCAGACATTTCGGAATAAGCTCAAACCCGGTCAGCAGGAAGAATGGACACTAACGATCGCTGGACTTGACAAAAAGCCTGCCGAAATGGTAGCTACGCTGTACGACGCGTCGCTGGATATGTTTGATCGGCTCGATTGGCAAACATCTGTCTATCAGGTTTATTCTCCAATGTTTTACGGTTGGCAGTCTGGTAGCTTTAATGCGCAACACAGCAATGCACTTTTTTACCAATATCGGCCACAGCCGCAGTTTCAGACCCTTCGCTACGATCAGTTAAGCTGGATGGGGTATCGGTATTCTCCGTACGGAAACCGTCCATTTTCGCATATAGTACGTACCAGTACACTGAAAGAACTGGATGCCGCCGTTCGCCTGTCTATTCAACGTAGTGGAAATACAATCAGTGGTACGGCCAAACTCAAAGATGGTTCGGCTGTTCCGGGCATTACTATTCTGATAAGTGGTTCAACAACGGCTGCTGTAACGGACGCGAAAGGTAAATTCTCATTAACAGCCGGTTCGGCGAAAGAAGACGTAATGCTGGTGATTTCGGCTGTAGGATACACAACGAACGAGGCTGTTATCAAGCAAAAAGCTGTCTCGATTCGCTTGACCCCCGATACTCGTGAACTAAGCGAAGTGGTTGTAGTCGGATATGGCACACAGCAGCGGAGAGATGTTACCGGTGCAGTTGCCAAGATGAACACGGCTCGAATGGCCGCTCCTATGGCTGTTGAGGCATCGGTGGCAGCCGAAAAGGATATGGCTAACCTGTCGAACGATGCGGCAGGTGCACCCAACAAACCACAGTCGCAGCCAGAGTTGATAAATCCCCGCCGGAATTTTAACGAAACGGCGTTCTTTATTCCGCAGGTCAAAACAGATGATCAGGGACGTATCGTGCTTAAATTTACGATGCCTGAAGCCTTAACCCGCTGGCGTTTGTTGGCCTTTGCCCACACAAAGGATCTGAAAACGGGTACGCTCGAACGGGAAGTGGTTACGCAAAAAGAGCTGATGATTACAGCGAATGCTCCTCGCTTCATGCGTGAAGGAGACACCATTCGCGTAACAGCCCGCGTGAATAACCTGACCGATAAGTCGATGGCCGTAGTTGCCAGCCTGAATCTGGTGGACGGCTTAACGGGGGAGCCTATCAATCAGAAACTGCTACGTAGTAACTCACAAACGAACGTAACCATAGCGGGCGGCCAGGGGCAGGCCGTCGGATGGACATTGATTGTTCCGGCTGGGGTTGAAACCGTTACGTATCGACTGACAGCCCAGTCAGGAAGCTTTACCGATGGCGAAGAATTTACGCTGCCCGTCCTGCCAAACCGGATGCTCGTTACTGATACGCAGCCATTTTGGATAAACGGATCGCGTTCGGGCGAAACGAAAGAATTTAAGCTGAAAGCGCTGACCAGTCTGAACCCTGAGTTGCCGGTTCAGCATGAGCGACTGACGGTAGAAGTAACGAGCAATCCGGGCTGGTATGCGCTTCAATCGCTGCCCTATCTGATGGAGTATCGGTATGAGTGCGTTGAGCAACTGTTCAGTCGTTTGTATGCCAACAGCCTGGCTGCTCATATTATTAACAGTAAGCCTGCCTTTAAGCAGGTTATTGCCGAGTGGCAAAAGAATCCGCCCAGAAATCCGCTGCAATCAAACGAAGAGCTACGAGCCGTAGCGCTCGAAAACTCGCCCTGGCTGGCTGAAGCTCGTTCGGAATCCGCTCGTCAGGCGCAACTAGGTATACTGCTCGATCAAAACCGGCTAAGTCTTGAACAGGAGCAGGCGTTTGCAAAACTAGCACAACTCCAGGCTGAGAATGGCGGCTTCCGTTGGTTTGGTGGTATGCAGCCCAGCTTGCCAATGACACTGCACATTCTGAGTGGATTAGGGCATTTACAAAAACTGGGCGTAAACTTTTCCTCCGACTTGCAGGCGTCTATCACCGATATGCAGACGAAAGCGATTCGCTATGCAGATGCCGAAATGGAAAAGTGGGTTGAGGAGCAGAAGAAAAATAAGACGAACAGCATCTGGTACTTTTCGGCAACGCAGTATCTGTATGCGCGTAGCTTTTATCAGGATAAACCGCTGGATAAAGCCCTGCTTGCTTACCTGAAGCAACGTGTTGCCGAAGACTGGCTTAAGCAGAGCTTGCAGGGACAGGCGTTCTCGGCCCTGGCCTTGCATCGGTTTGGCGACAAAGTAACGCCTAATGGTATTTTGAAATCGTTGCTCGAACGGACTCGTCAGTCGGAAGAGCTGGGAACGTACTGGCCCGATAACGTAAGTGGCTTGCAATGGTACCAGACGCCTATCGAAACCCAGGCGTATCTGATTGAAGCCTTTGATGAAATCAGGCAGGATCAGGCTCTGGTCGATGCTATGAAACGCTGGTTGCTACGTCAGAAACAGACCCAATCGTGGTCATCGACGAAAGCAACGACCGAAGCTGTTTATGCCTTGTTGCTACGTGGTGGCGACTGGCTCGATACGAAAATGAATACGCAGGTTAGCCTGGGGGGGCAGTCTATCGAGAGCCGGATTACGAAAACCGAACAAATTACCGGTTATGAGAAAATAACCTACGTAGCGTCGGAAATTAAACCCGATATGGGCGTAATCCAGATTACTAAAAAAGGAGAAGGCCCAGCCTGGGGGGCGCTGTACTGGCAGCATTTTGAACCACTCGACCGTGTGATGCCTGGTAGTGCCGGACTATCGGTTCAGAAAACACTGTACATACAACGTGATTCGCCAAGCGGTCCTGTTATCACACCCGTAGATGGCAAAACGTCGCTTAAGCCGGGCGACCTAATTAAGGTGCGGTTAATTCTGAAAACGGACCGACTAATGGAATACGTCCACCTGAAAGACAGCCGGGCATCCGGTTTTGAACCGGTAGCGGCTTTGTCGGGCTATAAGTATCAGAACGGGTTAGGCTATTACGAAGCGCCCCGCGATGCCAGCACCGACTTCTTTATGAATTACCTGCCTGTGGGTACACACGTGTTTGAGTATGACTTGCGCGTTGCTCAGACAGGTAATTTCTCGGCGGGAGTCGCTACGGTACAGTGCTTCTATGCGCCTGAATTTGCAGCCCATTCGGCGGGTGGTCGGGTGCAGGTAGCGCCTACGAAGTAAGGTTTAATTGCAACTGCTAACCAGAGATGCTCGGGCATCCTGAATGGCTTTCAGTTGCGCCTGTGTTACGAAATTACAGTTCTGGGCTGCGGCCAGATAGGCATCGTATGCCGCAACAACCGATTTGCAGTTAGCCGAAGTTGGGGAAGCTGCATATGTGTTAATAGCCGCCGAATAAGCGTTCGATTTGGCCGTTAGGTTTGCCTGCGTACAAGGGCCTCCTGGATCTGGATCACTATTTTTCTTGCAGCTAACAGCAAACGTGAATAGAACGATCAGGATGGCAAGAATAGAACGTGTCTTCATGGTAATGAACAAGATAAGTGTGGATAAAAGTAAATAGAAGAACGTGTATGGCTTTCATTTGAGTTAGTAACCGGTCAGGTTGACTAACTCAAATGAAAGGCTAAAAAAGGCTCAAATTCATGATCGAGGTGTGGCCCGACGTAACAGAGTTTATGCGATTAGAGTCCTCAATGGAAGAATGTTGAAGCAAATGTAGCATAGGTCCCAGGACCGCAAGTTTATTGGAATATATACTAGGTTTATGGTTTCGATTAAAGGTTTGACGCTATTCGGACCTATATTCAGGCAGGCTAACAGACCTCACGTTTGTGTCGTATGAAAAGAAAAATAAGGCGATTTCTCAACGAACCCCTGCAAGAACAAATTCGCGAAGTACAAAACCAGCTTCGACAGGCAAGAGAAGATAATGCAGCGACTAAACTGGTGATGGGCGCAGCGTTAGCGAAACTAGCTCGACAAGCTAATTCCCTGAGAGAAGCAGAATTTAAAGTATTTTCCCAGTTTGGCGATGATGGTATTATTCAATACTTAATCAGTCGTATTAAACCTCGTGTGGATACGTTTGTTGAATTTGGTGTTGAAAATTACGAAGAAGCCAACACCCGGTTTTTGCTACTGAACGATAATTGGAAGGGGTTGATTATCGATGGTTCGCCAGCCTTCATCGATTCCATTAAGGCCAGTGCATTTTACTGGCGTCATAGCTTAAAAGCTGTTGCGAGTTTTGTTACCGCTGAAAACATCAATCAGTTGCTCATTAACAATGGAATTACTGGGCAGATCGGGTTGCTCAGTATTGATATCGATGGCAACGATTATTGGGTCTGGAAAGCAATTACCGTGGTTGATGCCGATATTGTGGTTGTTGAATATAATAGCCTTTTTGGGGCTGAGCGATCAATTAGCGTCCCTTATAAGCCTGATTTTGTGCGTGAGCAGGCTCATTACTCCTACTTATACTTCGGCGCTTCGCTCCCCGCCTTGTATAATTTAGCCATCGAAAAGGGATATGCCTTCGTTGGCTGTAATCAGGCAGGAAACAATGCCTATTTTGTCAAGCAGGATAAATTAAACGGCATACCTGGTCTGTCCGTTGATGAGGGTTACGTCTATTCTCGTTTTCGGGAAAGCCGGAATCAGGAAGGACAAATGTCTTTTCTGGATGGCATCGAACGTAGCGCCCTAATCGAAGGTCTTCCGGTTATTAATACACGAACGAATAAAGAAGAAACGTTGTAAGCTAGAGGCATTGACAACTCCTTTAGTTAGGGTCAACGTGTAGCAACGGCTTCTAATTCAATCTTTAAACCATAATGTAGCGGCAAAACCGGCACAACGGAACGAGCCGGTTTATGATCGCCAAAGAACTGCGCATACACCTGATTGACTGATCCCCAGGCACTCATATCGGTGATAAAAACAGTTACTTTGAGCACGTTGCTACGTTCACTGCCAGCGGCAGCGAGAATGGCGTCGAGATTCTTCAGAACCTGTTCGGTTTGCTCCGAGAACGTAGCGTCGGTCAATTTTTCACCGGCTGGCGTAATGGGTAGAATACCTGATATAAATATCAGACCATTATGCTCAACGGCCTGTGAATAATGGCCTCCAGGGGCAGGTGCTTCGGACGTTTCAATAAAGTTCATTCGGCTATATTACAGCTTACAACGAGAAAAAGCCATATCCGTAAGGTATGGCTTTTCTAAAATGAATAAATAGTAATTAGACAATAGCGTCGATAAGCGCGGTTATTACAGAAACAACAAAACTAAAAAGTAGTGCTGTAATGAAATAGCTAATACCGGAACCTGTTATATCGAAACCAGAAATCAACGAATCGGCTAAATACACCATCAATACGTTCAAAACCAGCAGGAATAAGCCCAGCGTAACAATGGTAATTGGAATGGTCAGAACGGTCAGGATCGGCTTAACGAATGCGTTCAGGAAGCCCAGTACAATGGCTACAATAAGATATGTTCCGGCACCGCCAGCTACGGAAACACCTGGAATAAATAAGCTGGCAACGTAAACCGCCACCGCGCTAATCAGGATTCGAATAATCAGTCCCATGAAAAAAGAGTTTGTGTTTGGTGAGCAACATTACTCAGGCAACACTGTGCTGCCTGATAACGCTGAAAAGCAAACCGCAAACCTGAGGCTATTGTTTTTGATGCCGGGACTGTAATACGGCCACAATATCGTCCAGATGCATATTTTTTTGCTCCAGAAGCACCAAAAAGTGAAAAAGTAAATCAGCCGCTTCGCCTTTGAACAGGTCGTCGTTATCATCTTTAGCTTCGATAACCAGCTCGACGGCCTCCTCTCCCACTTTCTGAGCGATCTTGTTAACGCCTTTGCTAAATAAAGAGGCTGTATAGGATTTCTCCGACGGATTGGCACGGCGATCGTGAATAATGTCCTGCAAATAATTGAGGAACTGGCCTTTCCCACGATTGGTCTCTTCAAAACACGTGTCAGCACCCGTGTGGCAAACTGGCCCTGCAGGAGTGGCTTTAATCAACAACGTATCGCCGTCGCAATCGACAAGAATATCCCGTACATGCAGGAAGTTATTGGATGTTTCGCCTTTGGTCCAGAGCCGTTGCTTGCTGCGACTGAAAAACGTAACAATATTATCTGAAACGGTTTTATCGTAAGCCTCCTGGTTCATATAGCCCAGCATAAGAACCTTACCCGTTTCGGCATCCTGAATAACGGCCGGAACCAGCCCATCAGGCGATTTATCAAAATTAATGTCGGAATTCATGCTACAAAGGTAAATCGCTAGGCGCGAATCGTCTGCACGAACGCCCGAATGCTGTCTGCGGACGTACCGTTTTCCTGTAAGTGTCGGATAAATGCACTACCCACAATAGCGCCATTAGCGTACTGAGAGGCCGTGTCGAAGGTTTCGTGGTTATTAATACCGAAGCCAATCAAGCGTGGATTTTTCAAATTCATCGCCTGAATGCGCTCAAAATAAGCTTTCATAGAGTCGCTTATCCCTTTCACAGATCCTGTAATACTGGCCGACGAAACCATGTAGATAAAGCCATCCGATTCGTTATCGATGAATCGGATGCGTGCTTCTGAGGTCTGCGGGGTAATCAGGTTTACATTAAGAATACCGTATTCTCGGAAAACGTGTGCATACTCAGCTAAATACAAATCGAGTGGTAGATCGGGTAGAATAACGCCGTCGACACCTACTTCCTGGCACTTTTGACAGAATTTTTCGATGCCGAACTGAAGAATTGGATTGATGTAGCCCATCAGCAAAATGGGAACGCTGATCGGGCCATCGGGTTGATCCTTCCGGCAGTCGGCTAATTGGTCAAACAGTTTCTTGACGGAAATTCCATTCTCCAGCGCTTTTCCGTTACTCTGCTGAATTGTTTCTCCATCGGCTACCGGATCGGAATACGGCATACCAATCTCAACAATATCGACACCCGCTTCCTGCAAACTACGCAGAACGGTTACGGTATCGTCTAAAGCAGGAAAGCCAGCAGTAAAGTAAACATTCAAAATCCGTTCACGCTTATGCGTAAACAGACTGGTTATGCGGTTTTGGGTTAATTCCTGAGTCATAGTTGTAGCGTGGACGTTTACGTCCGTGTAGCTTGGTGCATGTAAAAGTGATCAACGCGGACGTAGACGTCCACGCTACGTCCTTACAGATGCTTTGAATAGGTACTTAAGTCTTTATCGCCCCTACCCGACAGACAGACAACGACAACATCGTCAGCTTTCAGATTCATTTTTGATAGAGCCGCCAGCGCATGGGCTGATTCAAGAGCTGGAATGATTCCTTCGAGCTTACTTAGTTCGAAACCAGCTGCCAGGGCTTCGTTGTCCGTAATGGCGTAAAAATCTCCGCGACCCGAATCGAAGAGATGCGCATGAAGTGGTCCGATGCCCGGATAATCCAATCCGGCAGAAATAGAGTATGGTTCAACTACCTGGCCATCTTCGGTTTGCATCAAAATGGTCCGGCTACCATGCAGTACCCCTGGCTTACCTAAAGCTGTTGTTGCGGCCGAATGTCCCGACGTAACGCCCTGGCCAGCGGCTTCTGCTGCTACCAAACGTACGGAAGGTTCGCTCAGGAAGTGAAAAAAGGCACCTGCCGCATTGCTGCCGCCCCCAACGCAGGCCACTACGTAGTCGGGGGTTTCGCGACCTGTTTTGGCTGCGAGTTGTTTTCTTATTTCCTGCGAAATCACAGACTGGAAACGGGCAACCATATCTGGATAGGGGTGCGGGCCAACTACCGAACCAATAATGTAGTGGGTGTCAACTGGATTGTTGATCCAGTGGCGCATGGCCTCGTTAGTTGCATCTTTCAGCGTCTGGCTTCCCGACGTAGCCGGAACAACAGTAGCACCCAGCATACGCATACGATCTACGTTCGGTTTCTGCCGCTCCATGTCGATGCTTCCCATGTAGACGATACATTCCAGGCCCATCAGCGCACAGACAGTGGCCGTGGCAACGCCGTGTTGACCAGCGCCCGTTTCGGCTACGATTCGTTTTTTGCCCAGTCGTTGCGCTACCAGAATCTGCCCAATGGTATTATTCACTTTATGCGCACCCGTATGGCACAAGTCCTCCCGCTTGAGGTAAATTGTTGCGCCAATTTTATCGGACAATCGTTTCGCTAAAAACAGAGGAGTTGGCCGGCCAACGTAGTCTTCAAGCAGTTGCCAGAACTCAGTTTGAAAGGAAGGGTCAGCTATGATACTGAGATAGTTCTGACGCAATTCCTCTACGTTAGGGTAGAGCATTTCAGGGATAAAAGCGCCACCGAAGTGGCCATAAAAGCCTTTATCGGAAACCTCAAACGAGGTTGTTGGTTCAAGAGTGGTTTGCATAAAATTAGTGCTTGATTAAGCGCAGGCCTGAAGCAGATTTATATAGGGCAATCTATGAAGTCAGACTTATTCTAGTAGCCTTATTGCCAGATATGCGTCTCGTTTTCTACAGCATTCAAGCAGAAGAATTCGTTAACTTCTAGCCAAAGGTGCCCATTCGGAGTTATTGATACGTCAATAAGCCCCACAACACTGGGTTTATTATAGGTTTGCCTTATTGCTTTGTTGTGTATTGGCTTTAACCAAAACTCATAAATCGTTAACGACAGCCATTACACCGTTTCTTCTTCTTCTACCGGCCGAACGCGATCGATCAGTTCTTTCACTTTTGCTACGTCTTTCACACCTGGCGATACTTCGACCTGACTATTTACGTCGACGCCGTAGAGTTTCATGCCTTTCAGTTGATCCAGCTGATCCAGGTTGTCGAGGCCAATGCCACCGCTGATTAGAAATGGTTTTTCGTTATCGTACCGCCGTAAAATGCTCCAGTCGAACGTAATGCCATTACCACCGGGTTGATCGCCTTTGGCGTCGAATAGAAAGAAATCGCAGTGGGCTTTGTAGTTGTTGAGCATCGAAAAGTTGAACGACTCATCAACCCGAAAGGCTTTGATAAGGCTTATACCTCTATTTCTCAGGCTACGGCAATAGTCAGGGGTTTCGTTGCCATGGAGCTGAACGTACTGGAAATCATACTTCTTTACGTTCCGGAGTATGTAGTCCGGGCTGGCATTGACAAAAACACCCACTTTGCGAATGGAACGGGGTAATGACTTCACTACGTCCTCATTCAAATCGTCTCCAACAAAACGGGGCGACTGATCGTAGAAAATGAATCCTACAAAATCAGGACCAAGGGCGGCAATCTCTTTCAGGTTCTCAGCGTCTCTCAGACCGCACACTTTTATTTTCATGATGTAAACGAGTTTTCAAAGGTGGGCATTCGTGAAGTAAAATCAGTAACGATGCTACGTAGTGCCGCAGCCGGATCAGCTGTTTTCATAAAGGCTTCGCCAATCAGAAAACCATCAAATCCAGCTCTGAACAGATTGAACATGGTTTCGGCATCATGTAGACCGCTTTCTGTAATCTTGCCAAACGTGTCAGGAATCCGATCAACCAGTCGGAGTGACGTATCGATGGACGTAGTAAACGTTTTCAGATTACGGTTATTAACGCCGACCAGATCAATGCTATGCATTAACGTCTGATCCAGCTCATCCTCATCGTGTACTTCGAGCAGCACCTGTAGCCCCAGGTTCTGGGCTTGTTCGCTCAACGCTTTTACTTCGGCTGGCGTTAGGCAGGAGGCAATGAGCAGAACGAGATCGGCACCCCAGGCTTTTGCCTCGAACAGTTGATACTCATCAATGACAAAATCCTTGCGTAGAATGGGCGTCGACGGGTTGGCAAGACGAGCAGCCTGAAGATCGGCAGGTGTGCCGCCAAAAAAAGGCTCATCCGTCAAAACCGATAGAACGGCAGCCCCGGCTGCTACGTATCCCTGCGTAGTCAGCGCTACGTCGGCCTGGTCGTTAATAATACCTTTGGAGGGCGATTTACGCTTAAACTCGGCAATAATGCCTGTTGAGTGTAATCCTTGGATGGCTTCTCGTGCCGACAACGGGTGACGTTTGAAGTCGGGCATTTGTTCCAGTACAGACACGGGGGAGGCCTCTTTGCGTTGAGCTACTTCGATTCGCTTTTGAGCAATAATTTCGTCTAAAATCGTCATTTCGTATGTAGAAACGGACATCCCCGTCCGTTTAGCCATCTGGCCAGCTGCTACTGTGACTTATATGGTTAGCCTCGCGGCTGAACGAATGGGGATATTCGTTCTTATTCGATTAATTTCTTAAAGCAGGCTAGTGCCCGTTTGCTTTCTAACGATTCTCTGGCCAGCGCTACCGCATCTTCCCGCGTTGTTGCTTTGCCGGCCGCTACTAATGCCATGGCTGAATTTGCCAGAACGGCCTGTTTCTGCGCAGCGGTTGCTTCATCATTCAGAACATTCATGAATATCTGCGCAGACTCATCCAATGTTTGCCCTCCTGCCAATGATTCAGGGGTTAATACGTTCATTCCCAGTTGTTCTGGCACCAAAACCTGTTCGGTTTGATTGCTGATCACTTTGAATCCACCGGTCAATGAAATTTCATCGTAGCCATCCAAGGCATGAATGATCATAAACTGTTTATCAGTTTGCTGATAAAGATACGCATATAATCGAGCCAATTCAAGGTTAAATACGCCAACGAGCTGTTTTTGAGGCTTTGAGGGGTTGATCATGGGGCCTAATACATTGAAAAATGTTTTGACTCCAAGGTCACGGCGGATGGGTGCTACGTTTTTCATTGCCGGGTGGAAGAGGGGAGCGTGCAGAAAGCAAATACCCGCTGTTTCCATTTTTCGCTGTAATTCGCCTATATCATTAGTGAATTGGTAGCCAAGTCGCTCCATGATGGTTGATGAACCTACCAGCGACGAAACCCCGTGATTACCGTGTTTCGCTACGCACTGACCGGCCCCGGCCACCACAAACGACGATAGGGTTGAGATGTTAAACGTATCTTTGCCATCGCCACCCGTGCCGCATAAATCCATAGGGTCGTAGCTGGTTAGATCAATGGGTAAGCAAAGTTCCAGCATGGCGTCCCGAAAGCCTTCGAGCTCTTCCAGGCGAATGCTCCGCATCATATAAACGGTTAAAAATGATGCGATTTGGGCTGCGTTATATTCCCCACGACCAATGCCAAGCAAGACCTGTCGGGCCTGTTCTTTGGTGAGGAATTTGTATTCAAATAAGTGATTTAAAATGGCTTTCATGGGATAAGTATGCAAAAACGCTACTGAGATTTATGCTTGATTCGTAACAGTTGATAAGCCCCTTTCTGGAAGTGATAATCAACGGGTACAATGTCGGCGTCGAGATTGTGTTGCTGACAAAGATCCAGAACTCTTGCCAGATAAGGCGAGGGCTGATTGTCCAGCGTCATCAGGGGAAAAATGCGAACTTCAGTGGCTATGCGAAGTAGTTCCTGTATTGATTCCAGATGAAAGCGCTCTGAAAGCTGCCCAGAATATAGAAAAAGCAGATGCGAACACAACGCCAGATCGAACGATTGGTCAGCAAACGGAAGAGCTGGCAACGAATGGTTTAAATAGCGACCTACGCTACGTCCCTTTTCGTAATCGGCCAAAAACAGGTTCATAGCCTCCATTCGTTCACTGCCTAGCTGATCCACATTTCGAAACGTTGTCCAGTTGTACTGATGTGCATTTGCGTTAAGCTGGTCAGTAATAACTTGATACGTATCGGTAATGCGCATTCTGATTTCATCGGCGGAGAAAGCATAAATAGGGTCAACCGATATAACTGAATAACCCTTCGCGGTCATTTGAGCGTTGAAACTGGCAGGGCCATCGCCAACGCCCAAAATCCGTTTTGACAGGTCTGTGTCTGTTAGCCCAAACATCAGCTGGTATTCGGTCAATGTTCGCCCCCATGGAACAATCTCAGCCAGTTTCATATCGACAACCAGTTCTGAATCATTTTCACACCGTTTTCTGTCAGAACAGATTCGGGGTGGAATTGCAGGCCTCTTACGTCGTAGCGTGTATGGGCCAATCCCATGACGCGCCCGTGTTCATCGACCGCCGTAGTATGTAGTTCGGCAGGCATCGAGTCGGGCATGACCGTCCATGAATGGTAGCGGCCAACCGTTAGTTCGTCGGGAATATCAGCGAAAAGGCGCTCGGAGCGATCAGTAACGGTTGCCCGATGTGCTACGCCATGCAAAACGTCGCCGAGGTTTTCCAGGCTGGCACCGTAGGCTTCGCCAATGCCCTGATGACCGAGGCATACACCTAAAATGCTTTTTGTTGAACCGTATTCGGTAATCAGCTCCTGCATGATGCCTGCTTCCGATGGGATACCAGGCCCCGGCGACAGCAGAATTTTATCGTATTGGCTTACCGCTTCAAGCGCAATTTTATTGTTTCGGATAACATCAGGCCGTAGCCCTAACTCTCGTAAAATATAGACGAGATTGTAGGTGAATGAGTCGTAATTATCTAAGACTAAAAGCTTCATAAAGTGAAGATTGACAAGTGTAACGTGAAGAGAAGACGATGCTACGTGTTGCAGGCTACCTTCTGTAGTGTTTAAATTGTTTTTGCCTGTTCGATAGCCATTCGGAGGGCGGCCAGTTTGTTATGCACTTCCTGCAGTTCGCTTTCTACGACCGATTTAGCAACAACACCCGCTCCGGCCTGGTAGTAAAGCGTGTTGTCTTTACTCATAAACGTGCGGATCATAATGCAATGGTTGAATTCGCCATCGAAACCCATATAACCAATGCTACCGGCATAGAAACTTCGGCTCAGATTTTCGTAGCGATCAATCAGTTGCATGGCCATATGCTTTGGCGCACCGGATAACGTACCGGCGGGGAAGGTTTCGGCCACAATCTGTAGCGGATCGGCGTCAGGCGTAAGATCACCCACTACTTTTGAGACCAAGTGAATGACGTGGGAGTAGTACTGAACTTCTTTGAAAGTTTCTACTTTCACTACGTCGCAGTTACGGCTTAAGTCATTACGGGCCAGATCGACGAGCATGACGTGTTCGGCCGATTCTTTCGGATCGTCGTATAATTTTTGGGCCAGTTCGGCGTCGTGAAGATCGTCGCCCGTGCGCCGGAAGGTTCCAGCAATAGGGTAAATGGTTGCCTGACGATTTTTGACAACAATTTGAGATTCAGGCGAAGAGCCGAACAGTCTGTAGTTACCGTAATCGAAATAAAATAAGTAAGGTGATGGATTGAGCGACCGCAAGGCGCGGTAAACATTAAATTCATCGCCAATGAACGGCGTGGAAAAACGACGGGACAAGACAATCTGAAAGACATCGCCCCGCTGGCAGTGATCTTTCCCTTTCTGAATAACCCCTCTGAACTCGTCGTCGGTAAAGTTGGATTGCTCAGGGCCAGCGGTACTGAACGAGTAGGTAGGATAATTACGCCCGGTAATCAGATCGCTGATGTAGTCGAGACGATTTTCAGTATCCTCGTTGGCTGACTCCGAATCGACGTTACTCAAATAGCTGTGTTCAAAGAGATAGAGTTCGTCTTTGAAATGATTGATAGCTAACACGTAACGATAAACGGTAAAGACCGCTGCCGGAATCTGATTCTCGGTAGGTACAGGTGCCTGAAGAGTTATGTCTTCAAAGCTTTGAACCGCCGGATAGCCAAAATAACCGAATAAGCCATTGGTAATGAAAGGAAAAGGGAGCTTTTCGTGCTGGAAACTGTCTTTAAATTGCTGGAGTGCATCAACCATTTCCCTATTTTCTGATAACTCCCGAGTCTGCTCCTCCCTCCCCGGCATCTGGACCGTCAGTCTCCCTTTATCGTAGGAGAACCGGGCAACGGGATCGAAGGCGATGTATGAAAAGCTATTGTCATTGCCATGATAGTCAGAGCTTTCCAAAAGGATGCTATTCAGAAAGCGATCCCGAATCCGTAAATAAATACTAACGGGGGTGATGATGTCGGCCAGCATCCGTTTATAACGGGTTGTGACGCGGTACGTGGTTTGAGCTGTGAGGGTTGGCATAATCGGAGTTAATTGTAAGACAAAAAAGAAGGCTCACCGGGATGACGGTGAGCCTTTATAAAATTTGCTGGTGAACAACAATAGCGGCAACCCTCATCCCCAATGAGAAGAGTGCCACCACCAAATCATGTTATTTACCGAACGATTCATTGTTTCTATATATGTATGTCAGGGGTAGACGGTCTTAGCCGTTACATTCTGAACACTTTATCAAAGTCAAATTCCGTGTCGGGGTGGCGGGATTCGAACCCACGACCTCTACGTCCCGAACGTAGCGCGCTACCAGGCTGCGCTACACCCCGAAGGCTGGACGCAAAGATAAAACGATTGTTTTGATATGGACAAGTGGGATAAGGCTTTTTCTCATAAAAAGTAAGACGTATAACCTACTACGTATAGTTTGGTGACGACTAAAAAGGGGCGAGAAGTCTATAAAATCAAATTTGACTATGCTATTGCTTTACGGAGCGTACTATGTAATCATGCGCATCATAGATGTAAAATGACACATATTATAAAATAAGTATATGTTTTTTTTAATGGGTAAATAATAGTTGCCATTTAAAAAATTTAAATATGAGAATTCTAACAATTGAGAGGGTGGATCTATTATTACGATGCGTTTTGGGGGATTTTTAAGTTCCCACTTTTTACTCAAATAGACTTATGGAAAAGCTAATCTTTACATTTGCGGTGGGCATTTGTGCCCTCAGCCTGGTATCCTGTTCGTCTGAGCAGCTAGATAAAGAGGGTCAATCGGTTGCCCCTTCAGCAAAGGCCAGCCGTGCTGAAGAAGCGTTCCCCAATCAGCGTGGGGAAGTGAAAACGGCTTATTTTTTCGGGCAGAAGATTCAGTACCAACAGATCGGTGGCGAGGCTGTTTTCGATAGCGATATGCTTTTATTGCCGCAGGATCTGGAAGAAGGTAGTGGTATCAAAACACAGGGAACGGGGCGGTCAAAGGCTAGTTCGCGCTGGCCGAACAAAACCGTTTACTACGTTATAGACCCTTCTCTGCCAAATCCATCGCGTGTTATGGACGCTATTACGCATTGGGAAGCCAACACCAACATTCAGTTTGTACCGCGAACAACGCAACGGGGCTATGTTCTTTTTCGGACAGGAAGTGGTTGCTCGGCCAATGTGGGCTATTCTGGGGGCCTGCAGTATGTAAATTTGGCTAGTGGCTGCTCCACCGGCAATACCATACACGAGATAGGCCATACGCTGGGTTTGTGGCATGAGCATACTCGGGCAGATCGGGATACCTACGTTACTGTAAACATGGGCAATGTACTGTCGGGTTACGAGAGCAATTTTTATACGTATACGCAGCAGAACATGGATGGCTTTGATTATCAGGGCGGCTTAGACTTTAACTCGGTTATGCTCTATGGCTCGTATGATTTCTCGGCCAATGGGTTGCCAACCATTACCAGAAAAGATGGTTCGACCTTTACCGGGCAACGGAACGGACTCTCGGGAACAGACATCAGTATCATCAATTCAATGTACCCCTAACAAATCAGCAAACACTAATTCACTACCAAAACGCAACAGGTAAACGAACAGGTCGGGAGCAGAAATGCTTATCCGACCTGTTCGTTTAAGACTACATCTCCATCATACGAATCGAAATTGTTTTCGACTCGTTGAGCTCAAATGAAGATTGATCGAAATTAGGTGGCCCCATTAACATCGTTACGTTCGAAAAGCCAAACGGTTCGTCTGGCATTTGTCCGGAAAAGTCCATCTTCTGGTTGTTATTGAGGTCCTGAAAAACCCGTACGGCATAACGGCCAGGTGCAAGTCCATCGAAGGTTACGCTGATTTCTCCGCTGGCTGGCACATCAATAGATTGGCTCTTTATTGATTCGTCTTTAAAACTAGATTCGTTGTTCGCTAAGCCAATGTATAGTTTGCCGGATCGCTTCATTATCTGCCCTATAACTACGGTCAGCTTATGCGTTGCCGAGTCGGCCGGGGTAGGTTTATTGGCCGCCTGAACCAGGGATGTGTGCATAAGAATTAGTAGAACGGTAAGTGTTGCCAGTGTTTTCATCGTGTTTAGCTTTTATTAATTGCGGTTGTTGAACACGACAAACCTACCAGGTCTAGGACACTATATCCAGGTCAATGGGACGTATTGATTCGTTATGGGATAAACAGCACGTTTAGGGTTAAACGGGAAGAAATGGGGAGGTTTGGTAAGCCTGAACGTTATTTGTTTCAGGAACTAGCTTATTGATTTAAAGTAAGGTTACCGTTTTTGGTGTACCGAATTTCTTCTTCGGCCAGCATCTGTTTGATCGTTTGCGCCAACGTATCGGAATCAGTTTGCGAAAAATAATGAGCCAGTTGTTTAGGCGACACGCCGGGGCCATTGGCGAGCGCAACGTATTCGCGCACCTGATCCCGCATGGCCGATGAGACGGTGTCGTGCTTCTTTCTGTTTTTGATGCAGTTATCACAGATGCCGCAGGCTTCGCCTGGCTTTTCTCCGAAATAGGACTGGAGCAAACGGGTTCGGCATTGAGTCGGATGTTCAGTATAAATAATAGCAGCCTGAACTTTCCGAAGCGCCAGTTCTTTTCGCCTTGTCAGTTCCTGAACATTAATAGGAAGTGTTGGCGCATCGAGCCGGGGGGTCAGATAAGTCAGCTGAGGTTTGTCTTTCTGTTTCTCGTAGACAACAACGTTACGTTGATGCAATTGCTCCAGCAAGCTGACAATTTCAGTCTGATTGACTAAAAAAGCGCGGGCCAGCGCTGATTCTGAAATAGTTACAAAATCAGTAAAAGCTTCACCACCATACATCCGCAGAACTAACTTCAGAAACGGATCGAACCGGGGATTCATGACCTGAAATTCATACAGCTGACGATTATCAAGCACCATTAACAGGCGGGATGGGTGAAAATAGTTCTCGCTTAATTCGATCAGGCCTTCCAGCTGTAATTGTTTCAGGGCGTAATGCGTTTCCTGCGGAGGCAAATTAAACGTACTGGTGAACGTAGCCAAATCAAAGTCGTAGCTGTTATACAATCCTCCACCAACCGGTACGGCCGTATAGTTCGCCACTGCCTGATATACACGACGTAGCATTTCGACTGGCTGATAAAGTTGCTCGGTACGGAACCGTAAATTTTCCAGATCGCTATTGGTGTAGAGCATAACCGCATACGCTTTTTGCCCGTCGCGGCCACCCCGGCCTGCTTCCTGATAATACGCTTCGAGCGAGTCGGGTACGTCGAGGTGTACCACCACTCGCACATCGGGTTTGTCGATGCCCATTCCAAAGGCATTCGTCGCTACCATAACACGGACGCGGTCCTGAATCCAGTCATCCTGCTTTTGGGTACGTTGTTGAGTTGTTAAACCAGCATGGTAGAAATCGGCTGAAATGCCCTGCCGGGAAAGCCACTGTGCTACGTATTGCGTTTGCTTGCGACTACGAACGTATACGATACCGCAACCCGGCACGTTCTGCAGAACACGTAGCAGCCGCGCTTCCTTATTTTCTTCCAGAACGGCAGAATAGGAGAGGTTTGGCCGGGCAAATGTTTGCCGAAAAACCTGGGGGTTACGTAATACCAGCTTCTCCTGAATGTCGGTCTGAACTTCGGGAGTCGCTGAGGCAGTCAGCGCAATAATGGGTGTATCGGGAATAAGCTCCCTGAATTCAGCAATTTGCAGGTAAGGAGGTCGAAAGTCATATCCCCAGGCCGAAATACAGTGGGCTTCGTCGACGGCCAGCAAGCAAACCGTCATCTGTTTAGCCCGTTCAATCAGGATTTCGGTACGTAGTCGTTCGGGCGATACGTAGAGGAATTTAGTATTACCATAAATGCAGTTATCGAGGGTAGAATCGATCTCCCGGTAATGCATTCCGGAATAAATGGCGGCTGCCGGAATTCCCCGTTTCCGGAGTTGCTCCACCTGATCTTTCATCAGTGCTATCAGCGGAGTAACCACAATACAAACCCCTTTCATGGCCAGCGCTGGAACCTGAAAACAAAGGGATTTGCCACCACCGGTTGGCATCAGAACAAGTGTATCCTGCCGATCCAGTACAGCATTGACAACATCTTCCTGCATAGGCCGGAAGCTGTTGTAACCCCAGAATTGCTGTAAAATTTGTCGGATAGTCACGTAATCGGGTAGTTGACGATATAAGCCAGAATCGCCAAACAGCCGCAAATTTACGGCCTTAATTCGGTTTCATTGGCGATGAAGCGAGTTGTTGGTACAGAATAAGTAAAACACTGGATACCGAAGTGAGGCTTTGTTTCTTGCGCTTCTCTGGGTACTTTGGCTAAAAAGGCCGACTAAATTGAACCGGGGCTACAATGAAATCCTACTAAAAGCCGTATAAATAAATGATAATCTGCCCGTCATAGAGGAACAGGTGTCGATCAGGAGTCCGTTTAAGGAGCTGGGTTTATCGCAGAGATTCTAGAAAAGCTTGCCGGTAAATGACATTGGTGCCTTTAAAAAGAGCAGACACTCTAGTGCTATAATAAACGAAAACGAACGTATCGATTTATAATTCTACTTTTATATGCATATATGGCAAGTATCAGCGCGGGGTTTCGTTGCTGGTTTAGTGCTGATTAGTACGGCTGTTACCGCACAAAAAACACCTTCATCGGCCTATGAACAGTTTGTTCGGAAAGTCAGAGCCGATTTGCCAGTCCCTAAAACGATCTGTTACAGCAATGATCGTAATGCCTTTACAAATATAGCCCCTCCTCAAGCCTTTTTACAGGCCCGTCGGAATCCTAATTTGCGGACAGCGGCTACGGCCACCTTTACCGTTACGTATACTAACTTTACGCCTGAGGCCCAGGCCGCTTTTCAGTACGCGGTTGATATATGGGCCAATCTTATAAGCTCTCCGGTTCCTATCAATATCCTGGCTTCCTGGACCACTCAGGATCGTGGGGTTTTGGGTTCTGCGGGGCCTGCCGAAATCCGTTTTGGTTCCGATGGAGCGCAGAAAGGACACGGTATTTACCCGATTGCACTCGCCGAAAAAATAGCCCGTCGCGAATTGAACGTACCGGGTCAGCCAGATATACGGGCTGATTTTAACCGAAATAATAATTGGTATTACGGACTCGACGGTAAAACGCCAGCCGGACAGTATGACCTGGTATCGGTTGTGTTGCACGAAATTGCCCATGGCCTCGGCTTTATTGGGTACTTCAATACCAGCGGAACGGTAGGGCAATACGCTGCTGGTCTACCATCGGTCTACGACCATTTTGTTGAAAATGGCCAGAACCAGAACCTGGTAAGCTCAACGAGTCTGTTTGCCGATGGCTCGTCGGAACTTTATCAGCAGTTAACCCGCAACAATCTGTTTCTGAATGGGCCGATTCTGCAGCAGAAAACAGCCCAGAAAATAAAGTTGTATGCACCAGCAACGTTTGACAGAGGCTCAAGTGTTTATCACGTTGACGAAGGCACTTATCCACCTGGCAACCCTAACTCGCTCATGTCTCCTCAGTTTGGATCGGCTGAAGCTATCCATTCTCCCGGCCCCTTGGTGATGAACTTTTTTGCCGATATGGAGTGGAAAACTACCTCTGTATTATACGATGCACTGGCGAGTAGCGAAGAAACAAAAGATGTCGTTTTTAACGCCCGTGTCATCAGCGATACAACACTCGTGCCCGGCTCGGTGAAGTTGCTTTATCGTAAAACGGCGCCAACGGCAACAGATAATCGATTTACGGAAATACCGTTACCGCTGGTAGCCAGAAGCACAACTGCTTACAGTTATACTATGGCTGCTGCTACGGCTCAGGGCGATCTTTGGTATTACATACAGGCACAGGATGCGTCGGGCCGAACGTTTACCAACCCCGGAAAATCGATGGCTGGCGCTCAACTACTGCATCGGGTTCAGTTTGGCCCTGACAGAACGCCCCCGACCATTGTGTTTAGTCCTGACAACAGTTTCATTTTTGCCGTAACGGATAGTATTCCCGTGTATGCCCGGATTTCGGACGATCGAAGCATTGCCGGAGTTCGCTCGAATATCGATACGGCCTACGTTGACTACCAGATTAATGGAGTTGCTCAGCCTGGTTTACCGCTTCGGCTTACACGGCGTGGCCCGGATGGCGCAACCTACGATAGCCTCTATCATAACCGAATTGTTTTCCCGGCGAACGTATTGAAAGCTGGCGATAAAATCAGCTATCGGATTGTTGCGCGCGATTCGTCGAATGCGAAAAATCAGGCTGTCAGCCCGGCAACGGGTTTTTATGACTTGACGGTTGTGGCTCCCAAAGCGCCAATTGAGCGGTACACCAACACATTCGCGGATGCTACGTCGGCCAATGATTTTGTGGGCTATCGGTTCTCAATAGGAACACCAACGGGTTTTAGCAGCCCGGCCATTCAGTCAGAACACCCCTATCAGAACGGAAACAACTTCAAGTATGAAAGTAATGCCCAATACGTACTGCTGTCGCCTATTACAATCAAGGCGAATCCTGACAGTGCTAAAATTCGCTTCGATGAAGTTGTTCTGGTAGAGCCGGGTGATGTGCAGAGTAAGTATGGCGACAATAATTTCTTTGACTACGTAGTGGTAGAAGGTTCGAAAGATAATGGCCGAACCTGGCAACCTTTTGCCGACGGGTATGATTCGAATAGCTACCCCGATTGGCTGGTGGCCTACAATACTAATCTCGTGGCAGGTACTGCGGCTGGCGAAAAAAACTCAACTACGGTAGGATTGCCTAACTTAGCCAAACGGCGTGAGCTGTCGCTGGTCAGTAACGGTAATTTTAAGCCCGACGATAACGTATTAGTGCGGTTCCGATTATTCTCGGATCAGTTGGCGCATGGCTGGGGTTGGTCTATCGATAATCTACAAATTCAGGTTCCCCCACCACCGCCAGTACTCGGCAACGAGCCCATTGCTGCTGGAACACTTTCGGTATATCCAAACCCAGCCACCAGTGGTTTGGTACGTGTTGAAGCAGACCTGGTCAAGTCAGTCGCTGAAGCAGAACTGGCCATCAGCGGCCCTACCGGACAACGGCTTCGATACGTAACGTTGAAAGTGGGCGGAAGAAAGGTAAATGAGCAGCTTGATTTAAGTCAGCTGCCAACAGGCTTGTATTTTCTACAGCTAAAAGCGGGCGAAACTACGCTCACGCAAAAGATCGTAATTGCCCGATAGTTTGTAGGTTTACGGTGTTCGGTAAATAGAACGTAGTATCAATCGTTTATCGAACACCATAAACCGATGCCTATTTTATCGCGATTAGCTCTACTATCACTAGTTATTGCCTGCCAGATCAGTTGCTCGCCATCCCGGCGACTTAGCCGCGATCTGCGCACAAATCCACTGTATACGGATCATTTTATGGGTGTAGCCCTTTATGATCCGATGCAGCAACGAAGCTTGATTCAGCATAACGCCGATAAGCCATTTACCCCCGCATCGAATACCAAATTAGTTAGCTTCTATGCGGGCTTGCTGTCACTACGTGATTCGCTGCCAGCGTTTCGGTATACGATTCGGCGCGACGTAGCGAATGGCGATTCGTTAATTGTCTGGGGCGTCGGAAATCCGTTGTTACTACATCCCGACTTGCCAGACACAACACTGTTAACCTTTCTGCGGAATCGTCCTGAAAGAATCTTTTTTTCGGCGACTAACTATGACGGACCCCGATTTGGTCCCGGCTGGGCGTGGGACGATTACAATGACGACTATATGCCGGAACTAGCCGCATTGCCAATTTTTGGGAACGTGATTAGGTACAGAAACGAGCAGGTTAGCCCGCGCCGATTTATCGATAGTATCCGGGTTATAACCAGTTCTTCATCGCCCAAAGGGCTGCGTCGGTCAGAGTTTACTAATCAGCTCGTACGTACTGTCACTGATCGCCCCTTACGGCAGGATGTTCCCTTTCGCTGGTCGCCTGAATTGGCCGCTCAACTGTTAGCCGATACACTTCGGCGGCCTATTAATGTAGTGTCTATGACTATGCCACCAGATGCCCGGTTAGTACGTAGTACGCCAACCGATTCCTTATACAAGCGAATGCTTCAGGTGAGCGACAATCAATTTGCCGAGCAGGTTCTGTTTATGGCATCGGCCGAACGAAGCACTGGTAAGCTTGATCCTGTGTCCGAATTAAAGCGTATCACTGATAGCCTGCATTTTTCAGCCGGTTCGGCCAGGTGGGTTGACGGTTCTGGACTATCTCGCTACAATCTGTTTACACCCAACGTACTGGTTAATTTATTGACGAAAATTGCGAGCAGAGTCTCACAACAACGATTGTTTGCCTTATTACCGGCCGCTGGCCAGTCTGGAACGCTACGTACACTGTCGACAACCAATAATCCTTATATCTTCGCTAAATCAGGTTCAATGACTGGGGTGTATAATCTAAGTGGTTATATACAGACCAAACGCGGTAAGGTGCTCTATTTTAGCGTGATGAATAACAACTTCACCCAGTCTGTAAGCGAGATGCGTAAGCGCACGGCTGATTTTCTGAAACTAGTTCACGAACGTTTTTAGAACGTACCCCCGGTCTTAGCCAAGGGTATTTTTTTGCTTGATGAGCCGATAAATAGGATAGCTGACCGCAATGAAACCAATAGCATATAAGCTGCTGGAAAAATCGCCTATCACGACACCGATCAGAAAAGCAAGTGAGGCTATCAGCAAAACCCAGGTGGAGAAGGGATAACCCCAGGCCCGTACCGGGCGAAGCAAATCGGGCTCGGTCTGTCGTAGCCGGATCAGAGCCGCAAAGCTGGCTGCGTAGCACAGCACGAAGAAAAACGTTGCAATATCCGACAGCTTGTTATACGTATTGGTCAGGATCAGGATAATGGAGGTTGAGGCCGTCAAAATTGTAGCGTTAATGGGTGTGCCACCTTCGTTGACCTGATTGACAAACGGGAAAAATAACCCATCGCGACCCATCGCAAAAATAACGCGTGGATTGAACATAATCTGGGCGTTGATGATCCCCATAATCGAAATCATCAGCAGGAACGTAACGACCTGCGCACTGCCGGGTCCGAACAAAAGCTGCACCGCGTCGGCCGCTGGTAGTTTGGAACTGGCCAGCGTTGGTAGCGGTAATACGTATAGCAGAGCCAGATTAACCAGTATATAAATACCAATGATTAGCAGTACGCCAATAATCATGGATCGGGGCAGGTTACGACTGGGGTCAACGTCTTCTTCGGTAAAGTAGGCGGCCGTATGCCAGCCGTCGTACGTATAAAAAACAGATTGCAGCGCTGCCAGAATACCAAGCCAAAGGCCTCCTTCGGCTACGGGCCGAATTGTTTCGGCCGAAACGACGACGGGTTTGTCGGGCGTAACAACAAAACAAACAATTACAAAGGCAATAAGGGCGACGGCTTTTAGAACGCTCATAATCTCCTGGGCGCGACTGGCTAATCGAACTCCAACCGAGTGAAAGGCAACGAAAGCTATCAGGATACTAATGGCAATCCATTTCTGATAAGCCGACAGCGAGGGAATCAGTAAGGTTGTGTATTCACTCATGACAGCCGCTCCAAAAGCCATGGCCGATACACTACCCAGCCAACTGCTGATGCCGATCACAAAACCTGCATAGTTCCCAAACGCACGGCGGGCGTATACGTACCAGGCCCCTGCCTGCGGAAGCATAGTACCCAATTCCATAACGGACAAGGAACCGGCCAGGGCGTAAAGACCAACCACCAGCCAGACAATAATAATCAGCGTTGGATCGCCAATTTCCTGGGCAATGGGTCCCGGCTTACGTAGTATACCGGTTCCGACAGTTCCGCCAATGGTTACAGCAATGCCGAAACCGACACCTAATAATTTTTTAAGTTGGTTCTGAGCCATAGGAAGGCGGAGAAGCAGGAGTGGGTTATCCTACAATGATAACAAAAAAACGGCTTATACGCGCTTCTGCCACATATCTGGCCGTAGATACGTATCTATCAGAAACGGAGTAATCATTAGCACATCACTTATCTGTTAGCGATGACACTATCAGCTAAATCTGTTATTCAGCTCTGTTGAGCAGGCTTATCGGGCGGTCAGTTATGCATGTATTGCTGATAAGCGAATACTATAAAATTTATAGTATTGTCTTTTTCGTAGGTAATAATAGTTTTCTGGATATCGTTAACAGGCTATTTAAATGGTCATTAACAAAAAGGTAAATTTTGAAAAATAGACTGCAAATGGCACCAGAAAATCAACCGGTTATCGAGAGAAGCTAATATCCGTTTTAACAGTTAGTGAGAGTTTGTAGTTTGTTTGTTAGAAAAGTACAATTTGTTTGGTTAAGCGCTGTTCTGAAACGTGAGCATTTTATACGGGTTCGTGAACGAGAGTGCTGAATTTCTTAATTACACTATACTATGTTTATCATGAAAGCCGTAAAGGCTACGTTTATTGCTGCTTTCCTCCTTTGCAGTGTTGCTGGGTTTGCTCAGCAAATGACCCGTAATCGTTTGAATCAGAACGATACAGAAGTTCGTTTTTTTTCCCGCGATAATTACCGGGGAGACCAGAAGCGCCAGGGTGAAGGAGACTCTCGTTCCGTAAACTGGCTCATTAATTCAATTCAGGTGCCCAGTGGTTATGTTGTTGAGGCTTATGCGCAGGAAAATTTCCGAGGGCAGTCTACGCGTTACGTAGGTAATGTAACTCGGATAAGTACGCCCATCCGCTCGCTACGTATTACTCGGGAAACGAGTACCAAGCGTCCTGATTTTTCAAATGACCGGGGCCGCAACCGCAACCAGCGTCCGGGCAGTAATGGCAGAGAGGTGCTTCTGTATGCCGATATTAATTATGGAGGAGGTTCGCTGGCTTTGTCAGAAGGCCGTTACCGGGGTTCGGCGCTTCGCAATCTGGCCCGTCAGGTGTCGTCAATCAATATACCGGTAGGATATAAAGTGCAGGTTTATGATACGGATAACTTCACCGGCAATTCGTATACATTTACCACTAGTGCGAACGATCTACGGACCGTTTCCTGGAACGACCGCGCTGCGTCGATCATTATTTCGAGAGGTCGTTAATACTGGCAACAAAAATAGAAGTCTCTATACCGCAACAAGCGAGGCAGTGCGTATAAAAATCAATGCGTAGGATCGTAATCCTACGCATTGATTTTTATACGCACTGCCTTCGATTAGCCCCGGTTTATGTAATACCAGCTTTGACAAAGTTTTGAACTTTGTCAAAGCTATGACTGCCACGCACAATCATCGTTTTTCGTAAGTTTGTCCGTATGAGAGCATTGCTGACACAGCCTTATGTATTAGTTTTTGTGGGAGGTGGCATTGGAAGTTTACTACGTTACCTGGCAGGTCGATTCATTCCCGCAACGCTGGCCGGAATTTCATTTCCAACATCGATCCTACTTATCAACAGCCTGGCTAGTGGGCTTCTTGGCATCGTTTCGGGCTGGGCATTGACCCGTATTGCTGGCGAAGACGTACGCTTACTGGTAGGGGTTGGCTTTTGCGGAGGGCTCAGCACGTTTTCGAGTTTCAGCTACGATACCGCTATCTTGATCCAGAATGGTCGCTTATGGGTAGCCTTGCTAACTATTATTCTGAACGTAACAATCTGCCTGATTGCCTCATTTAGCGGGCTGTATGTAGGACAAAAAATATAATTTTGCCGAAAGCCAGCAAACGCGCACGGTAATCAGTTGTGCCAGTGGCTGACTATCAATCTGTACATGACCTCAACCGCTTTTTTGTCTCAGGATATAGCTCGTCGATTATACGACGCCCATGCTACGTATCAGGAAAAAACCTTTACGCATCGTCGGTTTAAACATAAAGACATCGTGCCTTTGCTGGATGCTTTGCGCAGTCAGCAGCCATTTACAGTCAGTCAGATAGGAGAGTCGTTAGAGAAACGATCGATCTATCAGGTTAAAGCGGGAAACGGGCCGGACAGCGTATTGCTATGGTCACAAATGCATGGTGATGAAGCCACGGCAACGATGGCTCTGTTCGATATTTTCAACTTCCTGAAAGCCAGCAATGATGGATTCGATGAGTTGCGACAAACGATTCTGACTAATACGTCATTGTATTTTGTGCCAATGCTTAATCCCGATGGGGCAGAACGGTTCCAGCGCCGAACGGCAACGGACATCGATATGAATCGCGATGCGCTACGGCTGCAAACACCCGAAGGAGCTTTGTTGAAATCGTTACAGCAAACGTTACGTCCTCTCGTTGGTTTCAATCTCCACGATCAGAATCCGCGCTACAGCGTGGGTAAAACGGGTAAACAGGCTGTTATGTCGTTTCTGGCTACCGCCTATGATGAGGAACGTAACGTGAATGAGGTACGCGAGCGATCAATGAAGCTCATTGTTGGCATGAATCGCGTGTTGAGCCAGTTCATACCTGGTCAGATTGGACGTTTCGACGATGAGTTTGAGCCGCGTGCGTTTGGCGATAATATTCAGAAGTGGGGAACAACGCTGATTTTGGTCGAATCGGGAGGCTACAAAGGTGACCCCGAAAAAATGGCCATTCGCCGGTTAAACTTTGTCGCTATTCTAACGACTTTGCTGGCCATAGCGGAGCATTCATACCAGCAGGAAGATACAAGCCAGTATCAAACCATCCCCGAAAATGGTCGTCTGCTTTTCGATGTACTGATACGTAACGCAACGGTTTGGCACAATGGGCACCCCGTAATGGTTGATATTGGCATCAACCACAATGAAGTGAATGTTGATGAGGCAACGGATTTTCGCTATAAAAGTACAATCGATGAGATCGGCGACTTATCTACGTTCTGCGGTCTGGACGAAATCGATGCGACAGGCTTAACGCTTGAGCCAGCTGGTGAGTATCAGGCAAGCTTGAAATCCGTTGACGATCTGACAGCGATTGATCTGTTGAGCCTGCAGCGTGAAGGTACGCTGGTGTTCAGAAGTCAGGAAAAGCCCCAAACGGACTTCCTGGATCTGCCCGTTCATGTTCTGTACGAAGGTGATTTTCCCGCGAAGCCGCTTCTGATCGATCAGATTCCGACCTTCCTGTTAAAACAGAACGAACAAATTATATACGCCTTCGTGAATGGTTTCTGTATTCAGAAGGCGAACATGACGGAGAAACGTAGCAATGGCATAGCCGAATAATCAGGAGCTAAAAAGATAATAAGCAGGGCAGTAAGAAACTATTGTATGGCATTGGCAGAATATTGTTATTCGTGTTACGTAATAGTTAAGATTCTGTCTTTTAGGGGATTAGGTTTAGGGGTAAATGTAATTCAAGCGTAACATTGGCATAACGTTGGCGTAATATTGGGCAGGTAGTTTTGCGACGCGAAAAGCGACTCCAAATTACCAATATGAACCGAAACGTATTACTCATTCTTTTATCTCTCTTCTCCACTGCCGTTCTGGCACAAACCGGTACTGTCCGAGGAATCGTCAAGGACAGTAAAACAAAAGAAGCACTTATTGGCTGTACGGTACGTATCGATGGCACGCAACTGGGGGCAACAACCGACATCGAAGGCAACTTTGTACTAGCCAACGTACCGGCCGGAACCCAAAAAGTTATTATCTCCTACATTTCGTATCAAACGAAAGAGATTCCGAATGTTCGTGTTGAGTCGGGTAACACAACCGCCATCGAAACCGAACTCGACGAAGAAGGAAAATCACTTCAGGAGGTTGTGGTTCGGGCCAATCGCGCAACGAACACCGAAGTAGCGGTCATTACCGAGATCAAGCAGATGAAGCCGATTGCGGTCGGAATCTCGGCCATGCAGATCCAGAAATCGCAGGATCGCGATGCCGCTGCTGCCATACGGCGGGTGCCGGGCGTTAGTATCGTCGACAATCGGTTTGTTCTGATTCGCGGTTTAGGAACCCGTTATAACTCGGTTCTGATTAACGATGTCGTTACGCCATCGACCGAAGTAGAATCACGTTCGTTCTCGTTCGACATTGTACCGAGTAACATTCTCGACCGGATGATCATCTACAAATCCGGATCGGCAGAACTTCCCGGCGATTTTGCGGGTGGCGCTATTAAAATTTATACGAAACGTCGGCCCGATCAGAATTTTACTGACGTTGGTTTTACGCTTGGTTACCGCGCAAACACTACGTTCCAGAACGTTCAGACGCACACACGTAGTGGCCTCAACGTATTAGGGTTGTGGGGAGCCGATCAGCAAATTCCCAGCAGTTTCCCCGCTCGTTCCGGCGATTTCAATAATCTGAATGCTGCTCAGCGTGCTGCCTATGCCCGGTTATTGCCGAATTCCTGGGGATTGACTAGCTCCACAGCTGCTCCGGATGTTCGTTTTGCCTTCAACGTGGGTCGTCGTTTTGATGCCGGTAACGTTCGGATCAGTAACCTGACCAGTATCAACTATAGCCTCACGAATCAGCTTACGAACGTCGACTTCAATATATATGATAACGGCGCCGTAGCGAACACGATTTCGCAACAATATAAAGACACGAATTTTGCCCGAAGTTCGAGACTAGGTCTGCTGCATAACTGGACTTTCCGATTCTCACCAACATTTACACTGGAATGGAAAACGCTGGTGAACCAATTGAGTTCAACCGAAACCGTTGTACGTAACGGACGTAACATCGATGATGGTAATGTCGATATTCGTAGCTACTCCGAACGCTTCGAAAACCGGACCATCGCCACAACGCAGCTTGCAGGTGAGCATTCGCTGAGTGAGCTGAGCAAATTTAACTGGATCGCCAGCTATGGCTATTCGGGTCGCTGGGAGCCAGACTGGAAACGGGCTCGTTATATCCGCCCTTCGGGGTCAATGGGTTCCGACGGACAGCCTGAACCCTATCGGTTGGTTACGCCAGCCGCGCCAAACCCAATTGATGTTGGACGTTTCTATTCAAAGCTGAACGAGGACGTATACTCTGTTATCGGTAACTACGAACATACGTTTGGCAACCCAACCGATCGGGAGCCCAACCGGATCCGTGCCGGTATCTACGGCGAACGCCGTAATCGTGACTACTCAGCCCGTTTTTACGGATACAATACCATTGGTAACGCATCAGCTGTAACGGTCCGGGATATCAACAGCATTTTTGCCCCCGAATACGTAACGGGTCAGCCTGGTGGCTTATCGCTGCTGGATGGTACAACCGATCTGGATTCGTACAGAGGTTACAATACGTATGGTGCCGCTTACGCCAGTGGCGACGTAAACATTGGGCCAAAAGCAAACCTGACGTTGGGTTTCCGGGGTGAATACAACCTTCAGGATTTACGGGTAACGATTGGTGGAGTTGAGCGCAAGCTGGTCGACAACCCCATCTTCAGCCCACTACCGTCGCTGAACTTTACCTATAAACTCAATGATCGTCAGAATCTGCGTCTGGCTTATTCGGCAACGGTTAACCGGGCAGAATTACGTGAGTTAGCGCCGTTTAGCTACTTCGATTTCAACCTGCTGGCTGTTGTTCGCGGTAATCCAGAGCTGAAAACGGCAACGATCCATAATGCCGATGCAAAATGGGAGTTTTACCCAACGCCTAACGAACTGATTTCGGTTACGGGTTTCTATAAGCGATTCCAGAGCCCGATTGAAACGTTCCTGTTGCCAACAGGTAATGGATTCTCGTACTCATTCATCAATGCCGAAAGCGCTCAGAACTACGGTGTAGAACTGGAACTAAGAAAAGGCTTCCAGAACTCAGCGAGCCGATTCCTGCAAAATATCCAGCTTGTTGGTAATGCGTCAGTAATTCATAGCCGGATTAGCCTTGGCCAGACAGTACGTGCCCCAGATCTTAGCGGAACCGTACAAAACATCGATCTGACCAACCTGACCGATAGCGAGCGCCCATTGGCTAACCAGTCGCCCTACCTGATCAACGCCGGAGTCTATTACGCAGAAGAGAAGACGGGTTTGCAATGGAACGTACTCTATAACATTTACGGCCCCCGGATTTTCGCCGTGGGTACACGTAACAACCCAACCATTTACGAGCTGCCACGTAGCGTCATTGACCTCAATATCAGTAAAACCTTCAATAAGCAACTCGACGTACGGCTAGGTATTCAGGATGTTCTTAATCAGGCCGTACGTTATGCGCAGGATTTCAACGGCGACGGACGTATTGGCAAAGACTTAACATCGCAAAACGCAACAGCCGATCAGACCATCCGGCGCTTCAAACGCGGACAATACGTTACGCTGACAGCTGTGTATACATTTGGCCGACGTACGGTAATTCCTTAATGCGCTTCTAGTCAATTGTTTAACTCAATCCAATTCCTTATGAATCAATTAAAACGCTGGCACTATCTGGTTCTTCTCGTAGGAGGTATCTTCGCAATGATGTCTTCCTGTAAGAACGACGAACAGCCTGCTCCGGTCCTGAGCATTACGAGCATTAGCCCAACCTCGGCTCCGGTAAACTCAACGGTTACGATTACGGGTACAAATTTTAATACAACACCAAGCAGCAATACGGTTGTTTTCGGTACGGTTTCAGCATCGGTTGTAGCTGCTACATCTACCCAACTAACTGTTATTGTACCTGCCAATGCCGGATCGCCTGTTTCAGTTTCGGCTAATGGTGCAACGGCCACAGGACCAGCGTTCAGCCTGGCAGCTAAACCGGTTGTTACGGTGGTTGGATCGGTTTCTGCCAACACAACCTGGTCGGCTGGTACGGTCTATGTATTACGTGGTTTCGTGTACGTATCGAATAATGCTACGTTAACAATTGAGCCTGGTACCATTATCAAAGGGGCTACAAGAGATCAGGACCCTGAAGGACAAAATAGAGGAGGTACGTTAATTGTAGAGCAGGGCGCTAAACTGATCGCACAAGGTACAGCAGATAAGCCTATTGTATTCACGTCCAGCAAAGCACCGGGTCAGCGTACGTATGGCGACTGGGGTGGCGTAGTGTTGATTGGTAAGGCTCCTCACAACCGTCCAGGTAGCCAGCAGCCAGAGGGTGGTATCCGTGGTCAATTGGGCACCTTTACGGACGAGAACGATAACTCCGGGATTCTGAAATATGTACGTATTGAATTCGGTGGTATTGCGCTTACGTCATCAGCCAATAGTGAAATTAACGGTCTGACGCTCTACGGTGTAGGCCGTGGAACAACCATCGATCACGTGCAGGTGTCTTATAGCGGTGACGATTCATACGAATGGTTCGGCGGTACGGTAAATGCTAAATATCTGGTAGCGCACCGTGGCTTCGACGATGATTTCGATACTGACTGGGGTTTCACGGGCCGGGTGCAGTTTGCTCTATCGCTACGTGATCCACAAGTAGCTGACCAGTCGGCTTCGAACAGTTTCGAGTCAGATAACTTCGCTAACGGTGAAAATGCGGCAGGAACGCCATTGTCGGCCAATAATGGTTTGCCGCTTACACAACCAATTTTTGCTAACGTAAGTAGCTTTGCGTTCTCTGGAACACCAAGTACAGCGTCTACGTCGGGCACGGGTGGTAGCGGTTCGTTCCAGTCTGCCATGCACCTGCGTCGTAACACCGCTATCAGCATCTATAACTCTGTATTTGCTGGCTGGCCAGAAGGTCTTCGCCTGGATGGTACAACAACAGGTACGTTGAATAACGTTAACACGGGTGCTCTGGATCTGCAAGGTATTACGGTGGCTAATTCGCTGACCGCCGTACGTGGTGCTGGTTCAATCACGAACGATCAGGCAACGGCATTCTTCAACACGACTGCTAAAAAGAACACAGTAATCGCTTCCAGTGATTTGCCTACGTTGTTGTTGAACGCCAATAACTTTAATCTGACAGCTCCTAACTTCCAGCCACAGGCTACGTCGCCATTGCTGGTGGCCGCTAATGCGGCTACGGGTGGTAAACTGAGCGACAGCTTCTTTACGTCTGCCCCATACCGGGGAGCGTTCAATGGTACTGACAACTGGCTAGCCGGTTGGACCAACTTTGATCCTCAGAATACAGATTACGACAAATAAAAGATTCAAAACAATTTTCATATTGGTGTCGCATGAAAGGGCCGGTGCTTTGCGCCGGCTTTTTTCTTTTAATGAGCGCTAATTAACGTCAGAAACTGATCCCATACTATACGTCACTGACCGCGTTTGTGGCATCAATTGATGTAGCCCAAGAAGTTGAGTTGAGCTAAAATAGGATGTATAGAATCCACAAGAAAGATCGTCTGCGTGTTACCTAAGTCAGAAAATCGCGTCTAACACCCAAGTAAATCTATTGAACTTTAAGACAGTAGATATACCTTGTATCCATGTAGGGCGACTATTTATAACGAGTGTAGAGCAGCCTGGCGATATTTACTCGATATAACGACCCTATAATCTAGCTTACTTAAGTGATTTCCACCTAATAATCCGTGTTGTCAAACCCTAAATCACCGTAGCAAATGATTTCCAAAAAAGCCAAATATGCCATTAAGGCACTTAAGGTTCTAACTGAAGAGTATGGAAAAGGGCCTGTACTGATTTCCTATATTTCAGCTAAAGAAAATATTCCTAAAAAGTTTCTGGAGGCCATTTTACTAGAACTTCGGAATCATGGAATCTTACAAAGTCAGAAAGGGAAAGGTGGTGGTTATCTGTTACGAGTTGATCCAGGCCGAGTTAATCTGGCGCAGGTTTTGCGCGTGATCGATGGTCCAATAGCACCTACTCCGTGCGTCTCGTTTAATTTCTACGTGAAATGCGACGATTGCAATGATGAAGTTACGTGCGCGCTTCGGCCAATTATGGAACGAGTTCGGGACGCGAATCTGGGCGTATATGAGAATACGACTTTGTTGGCTTTTCAGAATCTAGAACTGATTAATACAAAAGAGATTGCAATCGCTTCTGTAGAATTGGCCGAACCAGCCACCGATCGAATGTCTGCCTGATTTTACGTTTCTCAAATGCAAAAAGCCCGATAACGTCTATCGGGCTTTTTGCATTTGAGAAACGTATGACTAGTTTCCGGGCTGGTGCTCTTTACGTAGCAAGTCATTGACGGTCTTAACGGGGTTGAACGTAATGAGCGGTACTTCTACGAACATAGTATTCCAGTCGGCCATAGCCCCATTCCATAGGCCAGGTAGTTCCTGAGCTTTTAGGTCCTTCCCGTCTTTTGATTTGGCCGTGATGAAGCCTGTTTGCGGATCGCGATAGTCCGTTAGATTATACTTCTTGCCATCACGATCTTTGAGGCCACAGACCAGATCGACGGGGTTGAAATGGGTTGCACCGTCGAAAATAGATTTTTGTTGTGGATTAGCCAGATCAATCTGAGCCGATTCTACCACCTGCAACGACACCGATCCATCCTGATTTTTTGCCCAGAATGGTCCGCCACCTGGCTCTCCTACATTTTTTACCATACCGCATGCGCGTACCGGACGATCTAATTTTTTGCGGAAATACGCCAGCTTTTCGTCTGTCGATAGCGTATCAAACCCATCCGGAGGAAGCGTAAACAGCGTTCGGCGTAACAGTTCATCGGCTTCGGCCAGGTACCCTTCGCTAACATCATCCGTGGCGAGTAGGGTTTGCAGACGGGCAATTTGCTGCTGGGCATCTAACAAAACAGCCGCCAGTACTTTCTTATACGTAACGGTTTGTTCTTTGATCTCGTCGGGTACTACGTTGTCGATATTCTTGATAAAGACAATATCGGCGTCAATATCATTAAGATTTTCGATCAAGGCACCGTGCCCAGCCGGACGGAATAACAGCGACCCATCGGCATTCCGAAACGGCGAATTGTCCATATTAACGGAAATCGTATCAGTCGATTTTTTCTGCTCCGAAAAGCTAATGTCGAACGTAACACCCAGCCAGGCTTCATAATCCGCTTTCTGCTCATCAATGAGTTTTTCAAAGCGCTCCCGATGTTCTGGCGAAACCGTAAAGTGAAGTTTAACCAGGCCATCTGAATTGGCATACGCGGCTCCCTCCACCAAATGTTCTTCTACCGGTGTTCGGGGCCCATCAATGTAGCGATGGAATTTCAGCAATCCTTTAGGCAAACTGCCGTAGTCCAGGCCTTTGTTGGTCAATAAAAACTGGAGAACTGTCTGGCGATCGTTGTCGGCTACTGCTTTGTCGAGATCCAGGCCTTCCTGCGCCATAGCCGCTTTCAGGTCTTCGTAGAAAGCGAAGTCGGTTATGCGGGCAAATACCTCGTCGGTCGATTTATCGGATTTGCCATCAAGAGCCGCAAAAAGTGATTTAAACATGCGCGTGGCTGCTCCCGAAGCCGGTACGAATTTGACCAGGTCTTTTTCGTGAGTTGCTTCGTCAAACCGATGGATATAGGCGGCTAACTGGTCCTCGTCAACTCTGATAATACCGTCGCCGATCGTAGCGGCCTTGATTACGTTAAGGTATGGGAAGCCCTGTACGAAATAGTTTATCTGTTCGTCAATCTGACCGGTGGATACGCCCTGTGCCAGAAATTGTTGCTGATCTTGCTCAGTAAATTGCATAAGGGAATAGAAGTAATGACGTTAGGAACGATCGGCAAATTGGCTATTTCACCAATCGGACGCAAATCAAATTTTATAGAAGTTTGGTAATTTAGTTATTCGGTAGACAATGGCATCAAAACGTCAGTGGTATGCTTCTAACAGACTATTGACTTGTTTGTTTTTCGCCAATGCGCCCCAAAATGAATCACTTTTTACGCTAAAACCTTAACTAGCCATGAAACTAATTGCTTTCGACGCTGATGATACGCTATGGGTCAATGAGCCAAATTATGTCAATGTTAAAGAAAAACTGTGCGAACTGCTAGCTCACTACGTAGATCAGGACGTATTGACCGACCGCTTTTATGATGCACAGATCCGAAATCTTCATATGTATGGTTACGGAGCCAAAAGTTTTATTCTGTCGATGGTTGAAACGGCTATCGAGTTAACCGATGGGGCCATTACAGGCCGCGAAATTCAGCAGATAATTGATACGGGCAGGAAATTAATTGATTTTCCTATCGACGTATTCGACGGCATTCACGAAGTGCTGGAAATACTATCGAAGGATTTCGACTTAATGGTATTAACTAAGGGTGATCTGTTCGATCAGGAAAGTAAAATTGCCCGCTCCGGGTTGGGCCATTTTTTCAAACATGTTGAGATTGTGAGCGAGAAGAATGAGCAGTCGTATCAGCGTATTCTTGATCGATACGGCGTAGCACCGGCTGATTTTATTATGATCGGCAATTCACTTAAATCGGATATTCTGCCGGTTGTACATATCGGTGGCCGGGCCATTCATATTCCTTACTCGATTACGTGGGCGCACGAACGCGTGGCCGATGAACAATTGGTTGGCAAGTCGTTCACTACGTTGGCAAGTGCCCGTGAGTTACTGGCCTGTTTTCAGAAAGGTTCTCCCGTTTCGGAGAACATCAACTGATACAGCGTTCGGCTATTGATGCTTTATAGATGGAGGGCAAATTCGTCGGCATCCAGATTGGCTGGGAATTTTTCCCGGAACGAACGTAGCGCATCAATGGAAAGCGTCTGTTGATAAATGGCTTCGGTATCGGAATGACGATATACTACGTCGCCTTTAAAATCGATAAGCGCCGAATCGCCTGTGTAGGTATTACCGTTGTCATCGACGCCAACTCGATTGACACCCACTACGTAGCTCAGATTTTCGATGGCACGGGCCTGTAGCAGTGTATTCCAGGCAGTACGTCGGGCAGCTGGCCAGTTTGCTACGTAGAGGAGCAAATCGTAGGCAAAATCGGTTGAGTTGTTTTGACGATTACGGCTCCAGACCGGAAAGCGCAGATCGTAGCAGATAAGCGGGCAAATACGCCAGCCTTTCCATTCTTTAATGATTCGACGGGGGCCTGATGTATAGACTTTATCTTCGCCGGCCATTCGGAATAGATGCCGTTTATCGTAACTATCGAACTGGCCATCGGGCTGCATCCAGATCAGTCGATTAAAGTAATTACCCGCTTCATGCACTACGTAGCTGCCTGTTACAACGGCACCGGTTTGGGCGGCCATTTGTTTCAGCCAGCGGAACGTAGTAAGATTAGGTGGTTCTGCTACGTTCGAGGCATCCATCGTAAAGCCGGTTGTAAACATTTCGGGCAGAACGATCAGATCGGTAGGTTCGGGCAGTGAAAAGATACGTTCCTCCAGGGCCGCTCTGTTAGCCACAGAATTATGCCAACTAAGATCAGTCTGGAGGAGGGTAACGTGCATAGTAAGCTGGAATAGAGAATTGCCCCAATCAGGGATAGTATGAGTGATATTCCTGATTGGGGCGCTATATAGGCATATGGTTATTTAGGGAATTTCATTCGATATTCTGCATCCGTTTTCCCTTTGGTGATGTCGGTTAGTTTCCGTTTTATCAGCTGACGGCGTAGCGAAGGCAGATAATCCGTAAAAAGCTTTCCTTCCAGGTGGTCATATTCATGTTGAATAATCCGGGCGGCCATACCGTCAAATTCTTCCTCATGTTCCTGCCAGTCGGTATCAAAATACCGAATCACAACAATTTCGGGCCGGAACACTTCGCCCCGAATCCCCGGAATACTTAAACAGCCTTCTTCAAAGCCCCAATCGTCACCCGCTTCTTCAATAATCTCTGGGTTGATAAAGACCTTTTTAAAGCCCACCAGTGATTGGTCTATGTCTTCTTCCGCTTCGCCTTCATTGAGCGGATCGCCATCGACAACAAACATCCGAATACTCTGACCAATTTGCGGAGCGGCCAGGCCAATGCCCGACGCAGCATACATGGTCTCAAACATATCGTCACTTAATTTCTTTACGTCGATACTGCCAGGCTCAATGTCCTTGGCCCGTTTCCGTAATACTGGGTCGCCGTAGGCAATTATTGGGAGAATCATAATTTTTATTGTCCGAACCGGGATTGAGCAGATGCGAGGGTCAATTCCGGTTCAGCTGTTTGCTTTCCATATACGATTGGAGAATAATGACAGCACTGACTTTGTCAATATTGCCTTTCTCGCGTCGGTCTTTTTTACTGCTTCCACCCGCAATCATAGCCTGGAGGGCCATGGCTGACGTGAAACGTTCATCATGCCAATAAACGGGAATAGCAGGTAATGCGTTCTGTAAATGGGTGACGAACTTACGGACTCGGGGTGTATTGTCTGTATCCGTTCCATCTAATCGTTTGGGTAAACCGACGATAAAGGCGTCAACCGGTTCCCGCTCCACATAAGCCTTCAGGTATTTCAACAGTTCATGCGAGGGCACCGTTTCCAGCGCCGACGCAATGAGTTGCAAGGGATCTGTAACAGCAATACCAGTTCGTTTTGCCCCGTAATCGATAGCTAATAGTCGTGCCATTTGAACGACAAAGGTACGATATTGCCCGCAGTTTGAAGATTCTTTTTGTTGTTAGGCATGAGTTAATGCCAATGCCATAGCTGCTAATAAGGATGAGCCAGCATTATCGGCCAGATTCATCTAAAATCTCGGCGTCGGCGGATCGGTGCTGATTAGCGAGCTGCCTTTCGTGAATCGGGCCCGACTTGTCTTTCAAAAAGCCTCCGGAGCCTTTCGTGAAAAACGCCTTAATTTCGGCCATCATAGAGAGAGCTATCTCATCAGGAGTCTCGGCACCGATGTCTAGTCCAATTGGCGCATGAACCCGGCTTAAGGATTCTTCTGTAAACAGAAGCCCATCTTTCCGAAATTCGTCCTGCATCTTATCAAACCGTTTACGTGGGCCCAGCATACCAATGTAGGGGATATCTGTCGCCAGCAGCGATTGCAGTACGGCTCGATCGTAATTGAAATTATGCGACATCAGAACAGCGGCTGTCCGATTGGTGATCGTAATTTGATCCAGAACTGCCTGCCGGTCGGCATACAAAACGCAGGTAGCGACCGGGAACCGTTTGGGAGATAAGTGAGCGATACAATCGTCGGTGACCGTTACCTGCCAGCCCAGTTCCCGAGCTAGTTTGGCCACTGGGACCACGTCGTAACCAGCGCCGAAAATTACTAATTCAATACCTGGGTCGATTCGCTCAATAAATACATCGGCGCTGCCCGTATCAACCGTGTATGTCTGGTTCAGGGGTTTCCCCGTGCCAAGCACCAGTTGCATGTCGTTTTGTAGCCAATCAGGAACCAGACTAGTGCTTGAATCCGTCAACACAAACCGATTGCTGGGGCTAAGATGAGTGCCAGTACTTTTCAGAACGGTTGCCAGGACGCGCACATCTCGTTTTTGAGAGAACTCCTGAAGAATAGCAATGGGATTTTGCGGGTCAGTAGGGTTAATCGGCTCAATCAGAATATCGATGATGCCATTACAGCCCAAACCCACGCCAAAGCTATTTGCGCCATCGTCCATGGTGTCATACGTAACAACAATTGGCAGGCCATCAAGCATCACCTGACGAGCCTTACGTAGTGCATCTCCTTCCAGGCAGCCTCCGCTGATTGCTCCTTCCCAGCGGCCATCGTCGGTAATGAGCATTCGGGCCCCTGGTCGTCGGTAGGATGAACCTTCAACCCATACGACTGTTGCCAACGCAGCTTTTCGCTGAGAAAAATCGATTTGGTCAAAAACTTCGACAATGCGGGTTATTTCTTTCATGATTCAATAATGGGAAGATTACACCTGTACTGTTCTTGCTTGAAGAACTACAGATAAACGTTACGGTTAGACTTTCTCTATATCAAACGGTAACCGTCGGATGCGTTTACCGGTAGCTGCAAATACGGCGTTAGCTAATGCAGGAGCTAGTGGCGGTAGGCCTGGCTCACCAACACCTTTAATGGTAGAGCCTCCTTCGGCTAAAATGAGTACGTTCACTTCCGGCATTTCGTGGATACGTAGCATTCTGTTTTTGTCGAAGTTAGTTTCGACTGCCTGCCCCTTTTCGAACGTAATACTATCTTTTGTGGCCGCCGTTAGTGCCATTGCAATAGCTCCTTCCACCTGGGCTTTAACAGTATCGGGGTTGACAACGGTACCAAGGTCAATAACACAATAGACTTTGTCTACTTTTACGCCACCACTGTTTGTTTTTGACACCTCAACAACCTGGCCTGCTAAACCGGCGAAAAATTCCCATTGAGCCACACCCCGTCCCTTTCCAGCGGGTAACGGTTTATCCCAGCCAGATAGTTCTTTGAGTTTTTGCAGGACGCGTTTTGTGTCTGAATCCTTTGTCAGCATAGCCAGCCGGAAATCCATAGGATCTTTTCCGGCTTTATGAGCCATTTCGTCCAGAAAGCACTCGTGGGAAAAGGCTAAAGTTGAACTGGTTACCGAGCGCCAATACGAGAGAGGGATATGTATGTCTGCATGAACGTACTGCGTGCTTACATTCGGAATCTCGTATTTCTGCTCGCTGGTGCCTTCAAGCATAGTGCCATCAGGCTTGGTTTTGTCGTACGTTTCGCCCATCGTTGCGTCGATGGACGGCGAAATAACTTTGTGTTGTAAGGCTATAGCCTGGCCATTGGCTGATAAAGCGCCCCGCATGGCCGAGAACGTCATGGGGCGGAAGGGCCCCTGAGTCGTATCGTCTTCACGGGTCCAGACTACCTTTACGGGTTTACCGATGGTTTTGGATAGGAGAGCGGCTTCCGTAGCGAAATCCTGCGTCAATCGCCGTCCAAATCCACCACCATTGAACATAATGTGTACGTTGATGTTGTCGGCCGGAATCTTTAGGACTTTGGCCACTTCATCCCGAACCAGATCGCCCCCCTGCGAAGAAACCCACAGATCGACCTTATCACCAGCCTGATAGTGAGCCAGGGCATTCATCGGTTCCATCGTCGAATGGCTGACGATGGGTGTTTCGTAGAAAGCTTCCAGTTTAACGGGTGCCTCGTTGAAAGCCTGATTGAACTCGCCGGTTTTATGTCCTGTTACGCCCTCATTTTTAGCTAAGTCGCGAAGTTTGTTTTCAAAGTCAGCGGTACTGAATGAATCGTAACCATTGTGGTTCCATTGTATTTTAAGCGCCTTTCGGCCTTTGAGGGCCGCCCAGTAGGTATCCGCTACCACTGCTACGCCTTCATAACGGTTCTTGCCAACCACCCGCTCCACTTTGACGGCTTTCTGAACGCCTTTCACTTTTAGGGACTCTGAGGCATCGAAGTTCACTAGGTTACTACCTAATACCGGACACCGCTCAACAGATGCATACAGCATACCGGGCAGTTTACTATCAATGCCAAACATAGCCTGGCCCTTAACCTTCATAGGGGTATCTGGACGAGGAGCTGATGTGCCTAAAATCTTGAAATCGTTTGGATCTTTTAGTTTAGGTTCTTTTGGAACCTCAAGCGTAGACGCTACGTCTACCAGTTCGCCATAGGATAGCTTTTTGCCGGAAGGACGATGGAATACGCTGGCTTCTTTAGCGTAGCATTCCTCCGTTGGTACGTTCCATTGCTGACTGGCAGCCTTGATCAGCATATCGCGGGCCGATGCACCTATTTTGCGCATCTGAAAGTAACCGCCCCGAATGGAACCACTTCCGCCAACCGCCTGTGACCATAATCCTCCAAATTTGGTTTCACCACCCGTTTGCTTGATAACAACGTTGTCCAGCGAAACTTCCAGTTCTTCGGCTATCAAGGCCGGAACCGACTGATACGTTCCCTGACCAATTTCGGGGCGGGGATTCATGAGGGTAATACGTCCTGATTTTTCGATCAGAACGAACGGAGTAAGCTCGTGGGCGTTCGCTAAGGTCAGTTCTGGACCTGTGCTTACATTGAGTATCGGACCCGCCATGGTTTCACTGGAAAAACAGCCTAACACAAAGGCGCTACCGGTTATACCAGCGGCTTTTAGAAAGCTTCGACGGTCTATTCCATTCTGTATCGGTTTGCTGCTCATCGTTTGCCAAGTTTAGGAGTGGATTTAGGCGATTTTGCTGGGGTTGCAATATCGGCCGCAGCCGAATGAATAGCCTGACGAATGCGATTATACGTGCCACAACGGCATATATTGCCCTGCATGGCGGCATCAATATCGCTGTCTGTAGGTTTAGGGGTTTGTTTAAGCAGTGCTACCGCCGACATGATCTGCCCTGATTGGCAGTAGCCACACTGAGGTACCTGATGAGCGACCCAGGCTTTTTGAACGGGGTGGTCACCCTCTTTAGAAATGCCTTCGATGGTGGTGATTTTCTGTCCTACAGCCGCCGATGCCGGAAAGCTACACGAACGAATTGGACTGCCGTTTAGATGAACTGTACAGGCACCACACTGGGAAACGCCACAACCAAATTTAGTACCCGTAAGACCAACAACATCGCGGATGACCCATAGCAGTGGCATGTCTGGATCAATATCAACGGTATGGGCCTGGTTATTGATCGTTAATTTTATCAGGGACATAGCTTCATTCATATATGGCTACAGTTCACATAGACCGTAACACGTTGCAGAATAGGCATGAAAGATAAGCATTTGTCGGCAGATAGTTGTGGCGTAAGGTAGCCGAATTGAGTGCCGGAGTTAGTAAAAGGGAGTTACTATTCCTCCGTAAATGGTAGTTTTGTGTGATGCGTAAATACGTTTTAAACGTAACGGACGGTTGAGTCACGAGAGAAAGCTAAACAGAATAGCGTTTAGAGGAAAAGCTGTATCCTGTATACGGCATGATGTGTCAGAATACGTAGCCAAATTAGCCCACGGCCACAAACCGTCTATTGTGAGCCGTGAGGTCTAAGTACACCAATATAGACGATTGAAAAAGAATCTTCCTGGATGACTTATAAGGAACAACTGACCACTCATTTCAACAACATTTCGGAGGTATGCGTACCTGGTCTGTCACTGGATTGCGTCATTTTTGGTTTTCACGAGACTCGTCTTAACGTACTGTTGTTACGGTGGAAAGGTACCGATGAATGGTGCCTGCCGGGTGGGTTCATCGTTAAAGATGAATCGGTGGACGTAGCTGCTGGCCGGGTACTCCATGAGCGAACGGGTTTGGATCGGTTGTTTTTACAACAGTTTCATTTGTTTGGCGATGCGGTTCGATACGATCGGGAAGATACGTGGCGGAGGCAGAAAATGCCCATGCCATTTGGTAGTGCGGCATGGCCGGAGCGAACCATATCAGTAGGCTATTACGCATTGGTCGATCAGCTCAAAGTAACACCGATGGCCGATTTTATGTCCGATGAATGCAGTTGGTGGGAAGTAAACGAATTGCCGTCCTTGCTGTATGATCATAAACATATAATCGACGTAGCACTCCGAACCATTCGGGTTCAATTGAGCTGGCAACCCATCGGCCTGAATTTATTACCCGAAAAGTTTACGATTCCAGAATTACAACGGCTCTATGAAGCCGTTCTAGGCCGACCGCTGGATGCCCGTAATTTTCATAAAAAAATAATGGGACTCAATATTCTTATCCGTATGGATGAGCGCCGGACAGGCAAGGCCCACAAGTCGCCTTACCTGTATCAGTTCGATCAGGAGCGTTATCAACGAGCGTTGATCAATGGCGATCTAAGCTTTGTTTAAGCATATCCGTTAGACTTACTACTACCTAAAACCTGCTACAAGGCAGACGTAGCCGCTTTGTATAGCTGGCTATTTTCTTCCACTTGCTCATTAGTTTTTATGCATCGGCTCCTCTGCTGCAGCCGACAGCAATTCCGTTTTCTAAATAATAGTAAAGAGACGGATCTTTAGTTGCCGATTACTTAATAATATAAATATATTTGTATAAGACATAAATTATCTCCTGCTAGTATTCTGATATGTTCATTTGTTTGAATTAGAGCTTGGAGGGTTTATAGTTATCCATACCAGTCTATACAGATTTATGAAAACGTTAAGTTCTACTTGTCTACTCTGTCTTCTAGTAAGCTTTTCTGCGCTCGGTCAGCAATTGTATGTCAATGAGATAATGGCTTCCAATAGCCACACGCTGGCCGATAATTCCGGTTCGTATGAAGACTGGATTGAAATTTATAATCCTAACAGTTTTACCGTCAATATTGCCGGTTACTACATTACTGACAACTTATCGAATCATACAAAATCACAGTTTCCGACGGGATCGTCGCAGACCATTATTCCGGCTAATGGCTATAAAATTATATGGGCCAGCGAAGTCCCCAGTCGCGGCCCTTTACATGCCAATATTAAATTGTCGGCCGGGGGGGAAGCGGTAGGTCTGTATCGGCCAGATGGATCAACAGTTGATGAGGTTACGTTTGGTGCACAACGTACCGACGTATCGTGGGGCCGACAACCGGATGGAGCCGCTACCTGGCTGTTTTTTGCTGGCAGTAATATCAGCGCCGGTAGCTCAAATAATGGCAAAACAGGGTATTCGACGGTAATGCCAGAACCTACGTTCTCGCAGAATGGTGGCTTTTATACCAGTAATTTCAATCTGAGTTTACTTTCTTCCGACCCTGCCGCAACCATCTACTATACGCTGGATGGCTCGGACCCAGACCCGGCTAATTTAACGCCCCAAACGTATCAGTATAAAAATACATATGTCGAAAATCCTGGACAATCGCCGGGTAGTTTGCAGACGGGCACGTACCGGACATACACGTATTCCAGCCTTATTCCGATCAGCGATCGGACGAGTGCCGCAAATAAAGAATCGACAAAGTCATCCTCATTCTTTAATCCTCCGTTTTATCTGCCGATCAGCCCGGTTTTTAAAGGGACCGTTATTCGGGCCATAGCCCATAAACCCGGCGCTTTGGCCAGCAATATTGTTACCAATACATATTTTGTGACAAACACGCCAACGCCCCGCTACGCGGTGCCTGTTGTTTCGATTGCTACCAACGAAAAAAGCTTTTTCGATTATTATTCTGGGATTTACACGCCCGGAATCACATTCGATAACTGGCGGGCGGCCAATCCTTCGTTGTCGGCTGGCTTTTGTACAGGCGGCAATTTTTCGAATGAAGGGGATGCCTGGGAGCGGGCTGGTAACGTAGAGTTTTTTCTCAATAACAATTCTATTTTAAATCAATCCGTTGGACTACGTATCAACGGGGGGTGTTCGGTGTCAGTGCCTCGCAAAAGCTTGCGACTGTACGGCGACTCCGATTTCGAGTATCCATTCTTCAGTAACCGGCCCAGTAATCAATTTTACAATCGGTTGCTCCTACGTAACGGTGGTAATGACTGGGATTATAGTCTGATCGTTGATGCTTATATGCAGACAATGGTACGTCATTTGAAATTTGACACCCAGTCCAATCGGGCGAGCGTCGTGTTTGTGAACGGTGAATATTGGGGCATACATAGTCTGTATGAACGATACGATAAATACTATCTCAACCGAAATTATAAGGTCAGTCCAGATAGCGTCGATATTGTTTCGTTAAGTTTTGCGGTTGAAGCAAACGAGGGTGACCTGGTAACCTATAACTCGCTGGTAAACTATTTCGATAATACCAATCCAGTAAGTTATTCGTATGTGACGACGAAGATAGACGTTGAGAATTTTACCGATTATCAGATCGCCGAAATATACGCTGCCAATACCGACTGGCCGGGCAACAACCAGCAGCTTTGGCGGAAACGTACCAGCCAGTACGCACCAACGGCTCCCTATGGTCAGGATGGGCGATTTCGCTGGATGTTGAAAGACATGGACTATGGGCTTAGTTACGTCAATAACCAGGACCATAATACGTTGGCACACGCCACCGATGTGAACATATCGGCTACCCGTTTTCTGCGAAAACTATTAGACTTACCCGATTACAAATCGTATTTCATCAATCGCTACGCCGATTTGCTCAACACGACGTTTACAGTGGATCGTACGGTGGCTATGCTGAATACCATGCAGCAGGAATACCAGCCGTATATTACGGAGCATTATGAGCGATGGCGTACCAATAAAACCCTAACGACCTGGAACAACAACGTGGGAGCGATCCGAACGTTTGTGCAGCTACGTCCCGATCGCGTCCGTAGTCACCTTCGCTCTAAATTTGGCCTGTCTAGTAATCGTAATCTGACCGTAAACGTGTCGGATACGGCTCGAGGTTATGTTAAGGTCAATACGATTGACATTCGACCCTCAACGGCTGGCGTTGCTGCCAATCCATATCCGTGGACGGGTATTTATTTCCAGGGGAATACCATACGTATTGTTGCAAAGGCCAAACCCGGCTACCGATTTGTGTCCTGGCAGGAAAACGGAAACACGATTTCAACGGATACGGCTTATAGTTATAACCCAACTACCAATCGATCATTCACAGCTCTATTCGACTTCGATAATAACTTTGTCGGTAAACCAGCCGCTTTTGATCTTAGTACGTGTGATTATCGGTTTGAAGCCTGGCCTGCCAGCTCACCGGCTGGTACGTATCCACCTAATACGCATTTGGTGAGTATGAATACGCCCGATCCACCATTGACGGCTACGTTTACGCTGGCCGATACGGTTAAAGGAGCTTATAATTATTCGAGCAGTACACGTATCAATGGCCTGGGCGATGATGGATTATCGTTCATCAATACCGGTGGAGCAAACACGGGCTATGTAGCCAGTAGTTTGGGCGGTATGGTCCTCGGGTTAAAAACATTAGGCCTGACCGAAGCGTCTGTGCAGTGGCGGGGAGGTACCGTAACGCCTAATCCAAGACCGTATGCCATCCGGCTACGGTATCGGATCGGAAACACAGGGCCTTTTACTGATTTGCTGGATGGGTCTAATCAGGTGGTCGAGTATGTGCGGAATGCCAGCGCTGGGCATTCGCAGGTAATCGGGCCGGTTGCTCTGCCAGCCAGTCTGCTGAATAAGCCTTATATTCAGTTGTTGTGGCAGTATTATTCAAACGGCTCTGGTTCGGGCGCTCGCGATCAGCTACGTATCGACGATATTATCATTAGCCGGGGAAATTGCCAAAGCCTGGCGTCTGGTTCCTGGAATACGATTTCTACATGGAGTTGCGGTCGTATTCCGTCGGTATGTGACCACGTAGTAATTGCCGATGGCCACACGGTTACGTTAGGTATCAGCAATGCCACTGCCCGAAGTGTGCAATTTGGTACGAATGCTAAACTAGTGTACGCCAATAACACAGCTTCATTGTTCATTCAGAACTGAGTATTAGAACAGCGTGCTACGTTCCCATAAGACTATTGCATAGGTTTAGGCTAACATAAGGCCCTTGTCGGCGGTTGTTTCTGCGGATACAACTCGCACAACTATGGAAACAAATGCATCGGCCGAACGTGAAATAGGGCTTGGCGTTATTGGTATGGGAGGATTTGGTTTGTTCGCTGTACAACAATTCCTCCAAACACCACACACAAAGCTGGTTGCCATTGCTGGCTCGAAACGGGAAGAAGCGATCGTAACAGCCAAACGATTCGGGGCCGAACAGCTAGGCAGCCTGGAAGAACTTGTTCAGCACCCGGGTGTTGATGTCGTGTATATTGCTACTCCACCTTTTCTGCATTACGAACAGGCCATGCTGGCGCTCAATGCGGGTAAACATGTTATCTGCGAAAAACCGCTGGCGATGAATCCCGAGCAGGGAAAAGAAATGGTTGAAACCGCCCGAGCGAAAGGTCTGCTGATGGTAACGAACCTGATGCAACGCTACAACCCGATGTTTGCCCGGATCAAGCACCTGATCGACAAAAAACTGCTGGGTGAATTTTTACATGGCTACTTCGAAAATTACGCTGGCGATGAAGGCTTGTCGCCGGAGCATTGGTTCTGGGATCGTAGCAAAAGCGGGGGGATTTTTATTGAACACGGTGTTCACTTCTTCGATATGTTTTCGGGATGGCTGGGCGACGGTGTTGTTAAATCAGCTCAGGTAGTAAAACGTCCACGTAGCAACGCCCGAACGTCGGACCTTATCGAAGACCAGGTTCAGGCTGTAGTCGAGTACGGTGACGAAACCAGCGGTAAAAAACTCGTTAACTTCTATCATGGGTTTACACAAACCGGGCGCATGGACCGTCAGGAGATGCGGTTGCTGTTTGAACGGGGCGACATAACACTGTTTGAATGGGTTCCCACTCGTATGATTATGCGTTGTATAGTCGACGAAGAAACGACTCGTGCCTTACTGGATCTGTTTCCTGGAGCCCAGCTGAATGTAACGGCTAATGTGAGTGGAAAAGATCGTCCGCTACGTGGTCGTCATAAAGAATTTGATGCCTATCAGCAAATTGAGCTTCGGTTTGGATTTGGCGATGAAAAGCAACATCTCTACAGCGAATTGCTTCGATTAATGTTCCGCGATCAGGTAAGTGCAATCAAATACCCAGATACTCACCGGACAATTCGGGAGGAGAATGGACTTTACTCATTGAAAACCGCCACTGAGGCCGACCAACTCGCAAGACAAACGATTGCATAGCAGGATTTGTTACCTATATTATAAAAAATTTTAAAAATATGCGAACGAACATCCATAAAGACGTACGAACTCGCTGATTTTTTGCGACCTTTGCAAGCTCATACTAATCCCTCCGCATAGCGCATGATCACCGAGTCTCAACTACTCGATAACCCGGACGGACAATTACCGGGCTTCCCCTCTGCTGGTGGCCCGCTCCAGGCGGCTATTACGTACGAAAAAATCCCGACACACATTTATGCCGATGCCAAAGCTGCATCGCGGGCTGTTGCTCAGGAAATTGCCGATTTGATTCGGAAAAAACAAAGTGAAGGCAAGCCCTGCATACTGGGTCTGGCAACGGGTTCATCGCCCAAAACGGTTTATGCCGAATTAATTCGCATGCACCGGGAAGAAGGGCTGAGCTTCCACAATGTTGTCTCGTTCAATCTGGATGAATATTATCCGATGGAACCTAATTCGTTGCAGAGCTACTGGCGGTTTATGCGGGAGCAACTATTCGATCATGTCGATATCCCACAGGGTAATTACCACGTTCCCGACGGTACGTTGCCAGCCGATCAGGTTGCTGAGTTTTCGAAGAAGTACGATGCGGCTATTGAGGCTGCTGGCGGATTAGATTTTCAGTTATTAGGTATTGGTGGCAACGGTCATATTGGTTTTAACGAGCCAGGTTCGCTGATCAACTCGCACACCCGCCTGATGATGCTCGACAATTCGACTCGGGCGGCTGCTTCGACAGACTTTGGCGGACTTCCTAAAACGCCCCGTAAAGCGATTACGATGGGGGTAGCCAGTATACTGAGCGCTCGTCGCGTTGTGTTATTAGCATGGGGTGAGCGTAAAGCTCCGGTTATTCGTGGGGCTGTTGAAGGGACCGTTACCGAATTAAATCCGGCATCATATCTCCAGACGCATCCTAATGCCTTGTTTGTTATCGACGAAGCGGCTGCTTCTGAACTGACCCGCATGAAAGCACCCTGGCTGGTGGATTCTGTGGTTTGGGACAACAATATGAAGAAAAAAGCCGTCACCTATTTGTCGCTGGCACTAGGTAAGCCCATTCTTAAACTGACGGATCGCGATTATAACGATAACGGTATGAGCGACCTGCTGGCTCAGTATGGTCAGTCGTACGATATCAACATCGATGTATTCAATCAACTACAGCACACCATTACTGGCTGGCCGGGTGGTAAGCCTAACGCCGACGATACGAACCGGCCTGAGCGTGCCCTACCTGCTCATAAACGTTGTTTGATTTTCAGTCCGCACCCCGACGACGACATCATTTCGATGGGTGGTACGTTCCAGCGCTTACGCGATCAGGGACATGATGTACACGTAGGCTATCAAACGTCGGGTAACATTGCCGTAGCCGATGATGAAGCGCTACGTTTTGCCGACTACGTCGTTGATTTCAACTCGAAATTCAGCATCGACAGCCCCGAAGCAACCCGTATTTTCCAGGATGCCGCTGCTTTCCTGCGCGAAAAGAAAGATAGCGAGATGGACAGCCTTGAAGTTCGCTACATCAAAGGGCTGATTCGCATGGGCGAAGCGAAGGCAACCTGCCGTTTTGTTGGTATTCCGGTTGAAAACGCACATTTCATGAATATGCCGTTCTATGAAACCGGAAAAGTTGCCAAGAAGCCGCTCAGCGAAGAAGATATTAAGATCACGATGGAGTTGATTGAAGAAATCAAACCGCATCAGATCTATGCCGCTGGTGACCTGGCCGATCCGCATGGTACGCACAAAGTGTGTCTGGATGCAGTGCTGGAAGCGGTTCGCCGATTGAAGCACAAAGATTTCATGAAAGACTGCTGGGTATGGCTCTACCGGGGCGCTTGGGCTGAGTGGGATATTCACGAAATTGAAATGGCTGTACCGATGTCGCCTGATCAGGTGATGAAAAAACGGTTAGGTATCTTCAAACACCAGTCTCAGAAAGACGGCGTTGTGTACCAGGGTACCGACTCTCGTGAATTCTGGCAACGGGCCGAAGAGCGTAACCAGGGAACGGCTGGTTTATATAACCGGCTAGGGTTAGCCGAATACGAAGCCATGGAAGCGTTTGTTCGCTGGAAGTTTTAAATGCTGTTAAGAATAAAAAGCCCGATGCGTGCTACGTATCGGGCTTTTTGCTTTGTAGCCTGCACGTCTACGTCCGGATAGCTCGAATTTTTTCGGATGCAGACGTTCCGACTACCATTAAAATAACAAATAGTTGTTTATTGTAATATATATTTTAGATATAATTGCATGAATATATAATAGTTGTATTATAATTTGCCTGGCGGCTGTCATTATGGTAGGAAGAAGTAAGCAGAAAATGATTCGACTTTTTGCGTTGCATGAGTTTATTGTCGATCATTTTACGAAAGCCGACTGGATTAAGTTGGGGTATCTGACCGATAGTGTCGAACTGATCGAGGAGCATCCTCGACTGTTACGTAGTATGCTTTTTAAAGACGATGATTATGAGGGGAATAGCTTACAGATTTTATCAAAATTAATCACGGAGAGCATCAGTAATCTGTACGAAATTGAGCGTTTTGTTGAGGAGAAGAAAGCCACTTTAAACAGACCAGTCAGATACGTATCCGATTTTGTGTCTACTGTACAATTGTCGGCCCCTGAGCGTGTCATTACGTTTTCGCCCGACGTATTCCGAATTCCTGACAAAAGGGTAGAGGAGAACGTACTGTCGGTAATGATGCCGTTTGAGAGTCGATTTTCGGGGACTTATACGGCTATTCGAAACGTGTGCGAAAAACTTAAAATCGAGTGCAAACGCGCCGACGATATTTGGGATAACAGTATCCTGATTCAGGACGTATTTGATCTGATCTATACATCAAAAGCAGTCATCACTGATTTCACGGATCGGAACCCTAACGTCTTTTATGAAACCGGCGTAGCCCATACACTCGGGAAAATCGTGATTCCGATTACCCAGTCGGTTGGCGACATTCCATTCGATTTACGGCATCACCGCGCCTTAACCTATTTATCCAATACCGAAGGTTTACAAAAGCTGGAAAAAGACCTGGAAAAAAAACTCGTAAAAGTATTCAGCTAAACTTTTAGCCCTACTTGTCGTATCTTCGGGGAACCTCGCCTGGATAATTCTACCCGTTCCTCATGCAATCATTCGTTTCGACAAGTACGGCTTCGGTTCAAACAGCTCCTGTTTCATCAGGACGATTGCTTTCTCTCGATTTCTTTCGTGGATTGACCGTAGCGGCCATGATTACGGTCAATAATCCTGGCGATTGGGGCCATATCTACGCTCCGCTGGAACATGCCGCCTGGCATGGCTGGACGCCCACCGATCTGATTTTTCCGTTTTTTCTGTTCATTGTGGGCGTATCGATTACGTTCGCGCTGGCGGGTGCTAAAGCCGATGGGCAGAACGTAGTGGGCAAGATTGTCAAACGTAGTGTTACGTTATTTCTGCTCGGTTTATTCTTGAATTTCTTTCCAAAGTTTGATATCTCCACCGTGCGTCTTCTGGGCGTACTACAACGTATTGCGTTGGTTTATCTGGCCTGCTCATTACTGTTTCTGAAAACATCGCCCCGACAACAGTTGTATTTACTCGCAGGACTATTGGTCGGCTATTGGGTGTTAATGTCGTTCGTGCCTGTACCGGGTGTAGGGTACGCCAATCTTGAGCCGGAAACAAATATGGCGGCCTGGCTGGACCGAACGATTCTTACGCCCGCACACGTCTATAAACCGGCCAAAGTCTGGGACCCGGAGGGTTTGCTCAGTACGTTGCCTGCCATTGGGACCGGTCTTCTGGGGCTATTGGCCGGAACGTTGTTACGTAGCCAGCGCCCCTCTGCCGAGAAAGTAGCCTGGCTTTTCACCTGGGGTTGCCTGGCTACGTTGGGTGGACTAATCTGGAATGGCTTTTTTCCGATCAACAAAGCCTTGTGGACGAGTTCGTTTGTTTTGCTGGCTGGCGGCCTGGCAATGCTTGGACTGGCGTTATCGTACTGGCTAATTGACGTCATGCGTTATCGGAAAGGCGTTCTGCCATTTGTAGCGTTTGGCGTAAATGCTATAACGGTATTCTTTCTGTCGGGGCTGATTCCGCGGATTATGAACCTGATTCACGTAACGCGTCCTGACGGAACCGAATTAGGATTAAAAGAGTACCTGTATCGGGGTTTTATAGCTCCCCATTTTTCGGACCCGATCAATGCGTCGCTGGCGGGCGCTTTAACATTTGTCATGATCTGGTTCGGGATTCTGTGGTGGATGTACCGGAAAAATGTTATTATTAAGGTGTGACTCAGTATGTTGACGATCTTAAAGACCAGATTGAGCGCATTCTGCGCTGGGAGCCATCTGCCCATTGGCGTCCGCGCGATTTTGTGCAGTTGAGTGAATTGATCTTTGACCATACACAACAACGTATTGAGGCTCATCATCTGCAGATTTTCTGGCGTACGTCGGAAATTATTTCACCCAACTTACTCAACGAACTGGCCCGTTTTGCCGATTACACGGACTGGCGCGATTTCTGTCTTCGCAATTCGTATGGCAGCGTATCAGTAGATAATGAAACAGTGCTCACGCATTCGCCAATGTGGGAAATACCAATACGGTGGGTAGTGGCTATCTGTTGGTTTTCAGTTATTGCTTCCGTGGTTATCGCCATTTTGTTAGTTTGGAAACGATAAACGTTTCATCTCCTCTCAGCGTTATATCGTATAGTTTAGTTAATAACAGAACCACAATCCAATTAGAACGACCGAATGGTACGTTTCCCCTTATCACTGAGTTTGTTACTTAGTGCATCGTTGGTGTTGGCCCAACCGGCCCCCAAGTCTAAATCTCCAGCTGCTAAATCGCCTAAATCTGCGCAGCCTTTATCGCTAAACAGCCTTATTCCTACTGATCCTGCTGTTAAGGTTGGCAAATTGCCTAATGGCCTGACGTACTACATCCGTAAGAACGCCGAACCGAAAAATCGGGCGGAACTACGGCTGGTTATCCGGGCCGGGTCGGTGCTGGAAAATGATAATCAGCAGGGGTTGGCTCACTTCATGGAGCACATGGAGTTTAACGGAACGAAGAATTTTCCGAAGAATGAGCTGGTTAACTTTTTACAGTCGTCGGGTGTCCGGTTTGGAGCGGATCTAAACGCGTACACGGGTTTCGACGAAACGGTCTATCAACTGCCGGTACCAACCGATTCGGCCAATGTATTTCGGCAGGCTTTCCAGATTTTGGAAGACTGGGCGCATAATGCTACGATCGACCCTGCCGAAGTGGACAAAGAGCGTGGCGTTATTCTGGAAGAGCGTCGGTTAGGCCGTGGGGCTGGCCAACGGATGCGCGATCAGTATTTTCCGATTTTGCTGAATAACTCACAGTATTCGAAACGCCTGCCCATTGGTACAGAACAGGTGCTCACTACGTTCAAAACCGAAACATTACGTCAGTTTTATCAGGATTGGTATCGACCTGATCTGATGGCTGTTATTGCCGTAGGTGATTTCGATACGAAAGAAGTGGAAGCCATTATTCGGGAGAAATTCGGGCGCATTCCCATGGTGAAAAATCCGAAACCACGTATTACCTACGATATTCCATCGCATAAGGATACGAAAGTGGCTATTGTGACCGATCCTGAGCAGCCAAATACCGTTGTTCAGGTGATTTACAAACGGCCTGAAATCAAAGAGAAAACGCTGAACGATTTGCGGGAAAGTATTAAGCGTGGTTTGTTCAACACCATGCTGGGAAATCGAATTCAGGAATTAACGCAGCGGGCCGATCCGCCATTTTTAGGGGGCTACAGTAATTATAGCGATTTTCTGGGCAATCTGGATGCCTTTACGTCGATAGCAGTGGCTAAAGAAGGTAACGTAGAAAAGGCTATTCGGGCCATTCTGGATGAAAACGCACGGGTAAAACAATTCGGCTTTACGGCTACTGAACTGGAGCGCGCCAAACAGGAATTTCTGACGAGCGTAGAGCAGGCGTACAGCGAACGAAACAAAACCCGGTCGGTTAATTACGTGAACGAGTACGTTCAGAATTTCACGGACCAGGAGCCATACACCAGCATTGATTTCTACTACAACTTCCTGAAACAGGTGCAGGGAGGAATTAAACTGGATGAAGTGAACGCACTGGTCGATCTGTTTATTCATAACGATAACCGGGCGGTTATTGTCATGGCTCCCGAGAAGGACAAAGCTAAACTGCCTACCGTAGAGCAGATACTGAGTTATGTTGATGATGCCGGTAAAGGCCTGACGGCTTACGAAGACAAAATGCTGAACACACCCTTGTTAGCGAAGCTGCCAACGGGTTCGCCGGTGGTGAGCGAAAAAAAGATTAAGGATATTGGGGTTACCGAATGGACGCTCAAAAACGGGGTTCGGGTGGTGCTGAAACCGACTGACTTCAAAAACGACCAGATCCTTTTTTCGGCCAGTAGCTTCGGCGGTACGTCGCTTTATGATCTGAAGGATTTTATGTCGGCCCGATTCTCGTCAACGCTGGTTTCGATGGGCGGTACCGGCGACTACAACCAAATTCAGCTAGGTAAATTTCTATCTGGCAAACAGGTCAGTGTCTATCCATATGTGGGCGAGTTGAGCGAAGGGCTCAACGGCAGCGCAGCACCGAAAGATCTTGAAACGGCCTTGCAACTGCTTTACAGTTATTTTACGCAGCCCAGAAAAGATGCCGACGTAATAAAAGGCTTTTTGTCGAACCAACGTAGCGCGCTCCAGAATCAGATTAGTACGCCAACACCCCAGCGTGTTTTTCAGGATACCGTACAGGTAACATTGGGGGCGAACAACCCCCGTCGCCAGCCGCTGAAGCCCGAAGATCTCGACAAAATTGACCTCGATCGAGCGTTGCAGGTGTATGAGGAACGATTCGCTAATGGTGGCGACTTTACATTCTATTTTGTGGGGAATTTCACGGAAGCGCAGCTAAAACCACTGGTTGAAAAATATTTGGGTGGTTTACCATCGACTGGCAAGGAAGAGAAATTCAAAGACCTGGGAATACGTATTCCATCGGGTCAGATTAGCAAAACGGTCTACAAGGGACTTGACCCAAAGGCAACGGTTCAGCTCGTTTATAGCGGAGACATGACCTGGTCGCCGGACAATACGGTTCAACTCGATGCGCTGGCTGAAGTTTTGGAAATCAAGCTGATTGAAAAGCTGCGGGAAGAGGAGAGTGGCGTTTACGGAGTAGGTGCCAATGCCGCTTACAGTAAGTACCCGGCACCGCGTTATACGTTCCGTATTAGCTTCGGATGTGCTCCCGAAAACTTAGAAAAGCTTATTGCCAAGACGCAGGAGTTGATCAATGATCTGAAACAAAAAGGGGCGCTGCCTGCCGATATTGCTAAATTTAAGGCCGAAACAAGGCGAGAAACTGAAGTCCAGTTGAAAGATAATCAGTTCTGGCTCGGCTACCTGCAAAGTCAGTATTACAACGGCGATGCGCCCGATGAAGTACTGCACGAAAACGAGCAGTTGGCTAAAGTTACGGTTGAGAGTACCAAGGCGGCTGCCAATCAATATTTTGGATCAAACCTGATCCGATTAGTACTGATGCCCGAGAAAAAATAAGGTAGAGTTTTTTTATGAGAAGGGACCGATTAGCTGATGGCAATAGCTAATCGGTCCTTATTTTTTAGGACACAACGTAATAGTATTCTACCGATCGACTACCTTTGCCAGACAACTTTAGGGGTGTCGGTACCAAACTGGACCGACTGAGAGTTAAACCCTCATTACCTGATGCAGTTCATACTGCCGTAGGGAAAAGTTACCCGGCAATTGCTTGCCACTCCTCCTAAAGTTGCTGTACATACTTTTGCCAACAGCAACATGTCTCAATCAGCACAATCAATCTGGCAGGACGTAACACAGGTTCGTATCCAGGCTCCGCTTATCCATAACATCACCAATTTCGTGGTGATGAATAATACGGCCAATGCGCTGCTGGCGTTAGGCGCTTCGCCTGCTATGGTGCATGCACCTGAAGAGGTTGAAGAGTTTGTCGCGATCTCCAGCGCCTTGGTCGTCAATATCGGAACGTTGGATGCTACGTTTGTGGAGGGTATGAAACGGGCGATGCGCCAGGCAAAATCGATAGAAAAACCGATCGTTTTTGACCCGGTTGGCGTAGGCGCTACGTCGTATCGGAACCAGGTCAGCGAAGACCTTCTGACGCTGGCTACACCCGACATTATTCGTGGAAATGCCTCTGAAATTATGGCACTGGCCGGGCTTAATGCACAGACCAAGGGCGTTGACAGCCTGTACGGTTCGGATATCGCTTTGTCAGGCGCTAAACGTCTTAGTTCGGTTTGGGGCAGTGTTGTCGTGATCAGTGGCGCTATCGACTACGTCGTTTTCGGCGAGCAGATCGCGTCGATCGCCAATGGCCATCCGCTAATGGCGAAGGTAACCGGAATGGGCTGTACAGCAACGGCACTCACCGGTGCTTTTGCGGCTGTGAACCCTGATTATTTTCAGGCGGCTGTTCATGCGATGGCTGTGATGGGCATTGCCGGGGAAATGGCTGCGGAAAGAAATTTGGCCCCCGGAAGCTTGCAGGTGAACTTTCTGGATGCTCTGTATCAGCTGACAGAACAGGAAATCGAAGCCCGACTTAAACTCTCGTACGCATGAACGGCCTGTATTTGGTAACAGATCGCATCATCACGCAGCAAGCGGGGCATACGGTCGCATTTGTCGTTGAGGAAGCGTGTAGAGCTGGAGTCCGTTGGGTACAGCTCCGCGAAAAAGAGCTGTCGACACGGGCCTTTCTGGAAGCCGCCCGCGAGCTAAAGCAAATTACGCAGGCGTATGGGGCTCGGTTGATTATTAACGATCGTGTCGATATTGCGCTGGCGGTCGATGCCGACGGAGTGCACGTTGGTCAGGATGACATGCCTTATGAGGTAGTCCGTTCGCTAGTCGGCCCCGATAAGCTAATTGGCCTTTCGGTCAATAACATGATCGAGTTACGGGCTGCTTTGGATGACAAGCCAGATTATCTGGGCGTCGCTGCTGTTTTTGCTACGAGTACCAAACTTGATACGTCCAATTTACTCGGTCTGGATGGTCTTCGGGAAATCTGTACCAACACGTCGCTGCCTAGGTTTGCTATTGGTGGTATCAATGCCACCAACATTGGGCAGATCATGCAAGCGGGAGCTACCGGAGCGGCTGTTGTCTCCGCCATTTGCGGCCAGCCATCTCCCTTTGAAGCCACGCGTGAACTTCTTCAACTGATTAGCGAGTAAGTAGCCTGGACGTCTACGTCCGGGTATTGAAAAATCTTGATTACACCCGGACGTGGACGTCCAGCTACCCATAGACCATGAAAACATACGCACGAGCATTAACCATTGCCGGTTCTGACAGTGGCGGTGGGGCCGGAATTCAGGCCGATCTGAAAACGTTTGCTGCACTGGGCTGTTATGGCATGTCTGTAGTGACAGCGTTAACCGCTCAAAACACCCAGGCTGTTACGGGGATTATGCCCGTGCCACCTGCCTTTATTGCTGAACAGATGAAAGCTGTTTTGGGCGATATTGGCGTTGACGCTGTTAAGATTGGCATGCTTCATTCGTCGGAAGTTATTGAGCAGGTTGCCAGAACGCTACGTGAATTTGATGTAACCACAATCGTTCTTGATCCAGTTATGGTAGCCAAAAGTGGAGATAAACTATTGCAGGATGAAGCGGTGGCTGCCCTCAGGGAATATCTATTGCCAATGGTATCCGTTATTACGCCTAATTTGCCCGAAGCCAGCGTACTGTTAGGCCGTCCGGTCGATACGTTCGACGATATGCGTCAGGCGGCTGCCGACCTCGCCCAATTATGTCCGGGCGCTATTTTGGTGAAAGGTGGGCATTTGCATGCGCCCGAAAGCACTGACTTATTGTATCTGTCTCCTACTGAGCAGCATTTGTTTTCATCGGTACGATTTCTCACGAAGAATTCTCACGGAACGGGCTGTACGCTCTCGTCTGCCATTGCTGCCGGTTTGGCGAAAGGCTTATCGACTGTTGAGGCTGTGTCGAATGCGAAAGATTATTTGACTCATGCCTTACAGGCTGGCTCGGTTTATAAACTGGGGCACGGACATGGCCCCGTTCATCACTTTTTCAATACCTGGCAATAAACAATGACGTTTACAGATCAGCTTTGGCAGGACATCAGTCCAATATATGAGTCAATACTGAAGCATGGCTTTGTGGGTGAATTAACAGAAGGCGCTTTACCCACGGCTATGTTTCAATATTACATCCAGCAGGATGCGCTTTATCTGGCCGATTTTAGCCGGGCGCTGAGTTTGCTGGCTGCACGGTCGGTTAATACAGACGATGTGCTTCAGTTTACGCAGTTTGCTCAGAATGCTATTCTAGTAGAACGGGCCCTGCATGAGACCTATTTTGCGTTGTACGACATTCAGCCAGGAACGGCTAAAATGCCGGCCTGCTTTGCGTATACCAATTTCCTGCTGGCCACTACGTCGCTTCAGTCGGTGGCTGTAGGCGCGGCTGCGGTTCTGCCCTGTTTCTGGATCTATCGCGAAGTGGGGAAGTACATCTATCAGCGTGCTGTTCGCGAAAATCCGTATCATGCCTGGATTGATACGTATGCAGGGGAAGCGTTCGACGAATCCGTCAATCTGATGCTGGCGATTACGGATCGGCTGGCCGATGCTGCGGGCGCGTTTGAACAAGGCTTAATGCGGGATGCTTTTCGCACATCAAGCCAATTGGAATGGTATTTCTGGAACGATGCGTATACCCAGAATCGCTGGCTGGTCTGAATAGGCTAGTGAACAGGGAATTGATTTATATAACAATCGCCAGTCCGCACCGGACTGGCGATTGTTACTGTAAGTTGTATCGATAAATTATTGATAGATAAACTCCCGTATGCTTCTTGGCGAAGGTTCTGTATTCGCGATTACAAATTCCCGAATGGGGCGGCCTTGTTTATCCGTGTCATACGAGTAGACAAAGACATTGGTATCGGACGCTGAAGACTTCGTATCCGTCGTAACTAATGTTTGTTTGGTTAATAAATTTTTACTTTGCTGCCCTCGGAAAGTCAGCGGGGAAGGGAGACCGGGTTTTGTCAGGTCATACTCATACGTATTACGTTGCACGCTACCTGAGTTAAAGACCGTTTCCCTGGCCACCACATTTCCATCCTTTATGGTATAGGTATCTTGCTGATTATTCCCTCTGTATCGGATCAGATAACCATCTTCGTTGTAGACGTACTCATCGGGACCCTCATTTCCTTTGATATAGCCTCTTTCGTTTAACAGCAGGATATTCAGCATGTCTTTGTTCTCTGAATTTCGGTACCGTTGCGTTAGGTCGGGTGTATATTGATAGGACAGTTCTTCCCACCAATTGCTGTTGTTTCGGGCTGTAGTTGTCTGACGAGTCAGGCGATTTTGCGAATCGTACTCATATGTATTTTTTAGCTGCCAGCTTATTGTCAATTGACTGCCATTGAGCGTCACCCTTGTTTCTCCATTACTGGTTGCATAGTAATTGGTTATTTGAATGATCGGGCTCAGTTTACTGACTTCCGATTTACCTGATTCGACGAGCGAAGACGTCTGTGAGCCAGAAGACGCAGGAGTAATAGTATTTTCAGGGCTGGAGCAAGCGGTCAATATCGCTGATGAGATGACCAGCAAAACAGTTGTTTTCATACAGTAGAGTTAAGGAAATAAAGCCATTAGTGCAAATATAGGTTTGTGGCTGAATCGTTAAGAAAAAGTTTCTTTAGTGGACTTTCACGGTTGTCTAATAAGCTTTTAGTGTTAACTAGTTGGATATTAGTAGCTCACGACCGGTAGAAGCCCAAGAACATGGAAATTTCTGCGACTATAAAAAACTCGTTCAATCATAACGAAGTGGTGGTTGAAACAGATGGTAATTCGAAAACCCTCCAGATTTCATCAAGGATTACTGGCTATGGCTCCTCTGTAAATGGGGGCGAGTTCCTGCTTTTAGGGTTAGCCACCTGCTTTTGCAATGATATTTATCGGGAGGCCGCCAAACGGAATATCGTTGTGTCAGACGTTACGGTTGTCTGTACAGGCGAATTTGGGGCTGAAGGAGAGCCGGGAACCAACTTTCGCTATACAGCCACTGTGGTGTCGGAAGCATCGGAAGCAGAAATCGATGATCTGATAAAACACACCGATCGGGTGGCAGAAATCCACAATACCTTGCGAAAAGGGCTGGACGTTACGTTGATTCAATAAAAAAGCGGCTACGTTCTATCCAGTTAACGATTCTGTTTTAGCAGAAAATCCCGCGCCAGCTCTAACTGGTCAGTACTAATAAAATCGACGCCAGCCTCCCGAAGTTTTGCCCAAACCTGTGGATCTTCGGGACTTGCCCAAAGCCGAAGTTTTTTGCCTTCCTGATGCGTTTTGTCTACCAGTTGACGTATTTTTTGAAATTCACTAGCGGGTATGTCGCCTTTGCCTCGCCAGGCTAGCTGATTCTGATACGCGTCGCTGATGATAGGCATTATAGTTTGCTTATAACCTTTCCCTAAATCATTGGGGCGGCCATCTACGGCCAGCAGACGACTTTTGGCTTTGGTGAGCGCTTGTAAAGGTCGGTTGCCAGAAAGAACAACAGTTAGCAAGCGTTGACCCTTGAGAGTTAGCAGAGACTGATATCGGGTAATCAGCTTTTCCATAGCACGATACGTACTATCCGCCTGCGTCTTAACATCGATCATCAGATAAAATGGGCCTTTGTAGCCAGCCAGAACCTGGCCGTTATTCTGGCGAATCCGCTCCGCCAGTGGTTTGAGGTAGAGATTCTCAAGGGAAAGTTCTGGGCGTTTGATGGATGGCCATTCATGCGCTACGTATAACGTATCGTCAAGCAGATGTACGTCGGCTTCTATGCTCGTAAAGCCATTGTCCAGCGCATCCCAGAGTGGTCTCGATTGTTCGTAATCATTATGTGCGTGAGCATTAGGTAACGGCACTACGTTGGCTACTGGCGTTGGCGGAATGGATTGCGCTATTGGCTGAGTCCAGGCAGTTTCGACGGCATCTTCGGGTCGCCCGCTCTGGATGTACGGATTGTATTTAGGTTTACTGGAGATAATTTTTGCACGAATCAATAACAGATCGTTCGTCAGGGTAAAAGAAGCCGTGGTATCGGAAACCTCACGGAGTAGCTCGGCCTGCTGTGCGCCTTTGCGAATGCCGAAGAACTGAATTTTGTAGGTTATTTTCGGTTCGGGTTTTACGTCGATACGTAGCGTATTGCCTTGCTGAGGGAGCTGTTTCAACGTAACGCCGGATGTCGAGTAGAATCGTCCGGCTTCCATGGCTTCAATAAGGGCTTTTGGTGTCAATTCCGGTGCATTGACCATTACCCAGGCCCGGCCAGAATTACTGAATGTTGGGCCGAAAAAGTAATAATGATGGCTATCGTCGGTGCCCAGTCCATACATTAGCGGGCGGCCCTGCTGAATGAAATGATGATTGATTTTGTCCCACATCGCTTCGGTGCCTTCGCGGGTGCTATCGCCGTAGTTATTCACCAGCGGATGCCCGTTGAAAACCTCGAAAAAGCGTTCGTAGCGAAGCTTCATCAGATCCTGAGCCGTAATGGCATAGTAGAAATTGGGATGATTGATATGCGGAAACATCGGTTGACGCGTCTGACGACGTTGGGCAACCACCAGATCGATGTTGTTCTGCATGACCTCGGCAACGCTGTTGCCCGGTTGAGGTCGAATCAGGTTCTGTACGTTTGTTACGTTGATGTGAATTGGCTTACCCTGATAGCCGGTTGATAATTCTTCGCTCTTGATAATCAGGAATTTTTCGGGCTCTTCGAAATGGCTGCGGTATTCCTCCAGCTTTTTGAGCCGAACTTTGAGGGAGTCGTTCGGCCCCTTTTGATACGTTACCCAATCAGGCCCGAAGTTGCGTAAGTAACGGTCGAACGTTTGCCGACGATCTTTCTGCTTAGGAACATTCACCCATTTTTCGACATCCTGAATAATATTATGATCGGAGAGGCCAACGAAATTATATCCGTTGGCCTTGTACCAGTCCATAATCATCTCGGGATAATCGTCGCCGTCGCTCCACAGCGAATGTGTATGAAGATTGCCTTTGTACCAGTGCTGGGCCTGCGCTGCAGGAGCCAGAACAAGCCACAATACGATCAGGACGTAACGGTTTTTCATGGAAACAGGCGGGTTTATACGTAGCAAAAGGCTACGTCATAAAAGTACCGCTTGTTTCCAGAAGTTCTTTCACTGCCCGTATTACTGAATTATTTCCTTTGCCTTCTAGCGACGTAACGCCGTTTGGCGGCTACTCAATGAATGTTTCAAGCGTTTTCAGCAGCTCGGCCTTCTTTTCGTGCGCGTTATTGCAAAGCAGAATAATGGTTTTGTCTGCATCAATGAAGCGCATAATCTGCGTTTTGTATCCCGGATTATCGCCGTCGTGCCAGACTACTTTACCCAGTTTAGGATTTTGTTTCACTTCCCAGCCAAATCCGTAGTGCGTCAATGAACCATCGTTAAGGGTTGCAACGGTAAACGCATCATTCAGGGTTTGCTGGCTAACGAGTTTATTGGTATACAAGGCCCGATCCCATGTCAATAAGTCGTCAGCTGTTGAGCTAATACGGCCCGGTCCCTTCCGGTTGCCCAACCAAATGGCGTAGTTGAACTGAGGAAATGAGTCGGCCCGGACGTAGCGTTTTTTGTCTGGTACGTACATATATCCCCAGGCCATGTCTGGCAACTTGATTTTATCTTCCTTCGTGCGAATATCCGTATGCGTCATCCCGACGGGTTTGAATATCCGTTCCCGGCAAAATTCAATGAAGTCCTGGCCCGACGCTTTCTCGGCAATACTGGCCAACAGCATGTACCCCGTATTGCTATAGGTGTATTTTTCGCCCGGTTCAAAAAGTTTGGGCGGATGATATTTTATCAGATAAGCAATATTGTCGGCGTTGTTGGCCACTTTGGTTTTATCCCAGTGTTTGTCCATAACGTCCTGATAGTCCGGTAAGCCGGACGTATGGTTAAGCAAATGACGAATTGTTACGCCTGGGTAAGGAAGCCCCGGAATGTATTTGTCGACCGGGTCATCATAGTTCAGTTTACCATCCTGACGTAGCATCATAATGGTCATGGCAGTAAATTGCTTCGAGACGGATGCCAGTTCGAAAATGGAGGAGGTCGTTAATGGGTATTTCGTGTCGATATTCTTATAGCCGAATGCTTTCTGATAGATAGGCATACCCTTGTCGGCAATGAGTACAACACCGCTAAAATCGGGGACACTGGCGAAGAGAGAATCTACTTGTTCTTCCAGTGAATTATCGGCGCGGCTTTTAGGACGGCTACAGGCAACAAAAAGAAAAGTCAGACAGGCTAAGAGCGTAAATAAACAGTGAACTAATTTCATAGGCAGCAAAAAGTAGAGAACCTACGAAAAATAGACATTCTCAGCCTATTATACCGCCAACGAAATAATATTCTTATCTAGCTCCTGCGATGTATGTGTTTTGTCCTATTGATTTGCTTCCCGATGGCGCATATCGTGGTAGGCGTCTTCATCCAGTCCAAGTTTCCAGTAAGCTGCCACATGGAGTTCATGCTGAGCGAGTTGGTGGCGGATGCGGAGGTAGCTGCGAATTTGTTTTGCCGCCGACGACTCAGTAGCTACCCAGATAAATCGTGTTTGAGAAAGACCATCGGGAATAGCTGCCGCCCGGATCGCATCGTCCAGTAAACTACTCTGACCCGCTTCGACCCCATTACGGTGTAGCCAATGAAGCTCAATAGCAGCCTCGTACTGAATGGTTTGTTCTTCCGTGGCATCCGGAACCTCAATAAACGCTAGTCCTCTGGCAGAAGCTGGAAGTTGTTCCAGAATAGCGCCAATGGCTGGTAAAGCCGTCTGATCTCCCGCCAGCAAATACCAGTCGGCTTCCCGATACGGTACACCACCTCGCAGGGCTAGTCCCAGGTAGTGACCAATTGCTACGTTGGTAGCCCAGGCCGATGCGGGACCCTCATCGCCATGAAGAACAAAATCAATGTCTACTGCGCCGGTTTCGGGTTGGAAAGAGCGTACGGTATACGTTCGTACAATCGGTCGACTTTCTTCTGATGGTGGTAGTGGCTGTCCGTTGGCATCGAACGTGGGTAGAGCTGGTTTCTCCTGGCCCGGAGCCGGGAGAAGAATCTTAAGATGAACACCGGGAATTAATCCCTGCAGACCAATCAGCCCCTCACCAGCCACCTTGATCCGACGCATGTGTGGGGTGATATCAGTAAACGCGACAACCCGAACTAATTCGAGAACAACCTGCCTTGTTGGTCTGCCCTGAGACATGGTAGTATAATTTCTAATTTAGAATAACTATAAATGAATAGTGCCGAATGTACGCACAACTCATAAATCCCGCATTTCGATCCAGTTTTCCTGATATTTATCTCTAATTTTCCGGTCAAAGCTGGCAACGAGCGTCGTTCCGGTATATGTTAACCTACTGAATTCGCTAATGGCGATTGATAATCAACCTGAGCTTAGAACGGTTACGGTGACACGCTACGGTAAACCGTTACGGGAGGGCGGGTCATTACCGGCTCTTGTGGAGGCCGACGACGATTTTTTATACGTACTGAAATTCCGGGGTGCCGGTCAGGGTACCAAAGCGCTTATTGCTGAACTGATAGCGGGCGAAATTGCCCGGACGCTTGGCCTGCGTATTCCTGAAATTGTTTTTGCTACGCTCGATGCCGCCTTCGGACGTACCGAACCCGACGAAGAGATTCAGGATTTACTTCGGGCGAGTGAAGGGCTAAATCTGGCGCTACACTATTTATCCGGTGCTATTACGTTCGATCCGGTCATTAATGATGTTGATGCCCGACTGGCCTCGCAGATTGTATGGTTGGATGCCTTCGTTATGAACGTAGACAGAACGGCACGTAACACCAACATGCTGATGTGGCATAAAGAGTTGTGGCTGATCGATCATGGGGCCGCGCTCTACGTTCACCATACAGGACCTGACTGGCCCGAATCGAGTCGACGGCCATTTGCACAAATCAAAGATCATGTGCTGCTGCCGTGGGCTACGGAGCTGGATGCGGTGGATGCTGATTTTCGAAAACTCCTTACGTCAGAACGTATTCAGGCTATTATTTCGCTGATTCCAGACGATTGGTTTACCGACCGATCAATAGCTGAATCGCCTGATACGTTACGGCAGATATACGCCCAGTTTTTAGAAACCCGGCTCGCTTCATCAGAAATTTTTGTCAACGCAGCAAAGGAGGCCCGAAATGCACGTGTATGAGTACGCCGTAATCCGGTTTATGCCGCGCGTCGACCGGGAAGAGTTTTTGAACGTTGGTGTTATTCTGTATTGCCGCGAACAAAAGTTTTTACAAACGTTATTTGACCTGAATGCTGATCGACTACGTGCTTTTTTCCCTAACCTGGATACGGAAGAATTAGAGGGACGCCTGCTGGCTTTTCAGCGCATCTGTACTGGCCGGGCTGAAGGTGGTACGATTGGCTGTCTGCCAATTGCCGAACGCTTTCGCTGGCTGACCGCAACACGTAGCACGGTGGTACAAACATCACCGGTGCATCCCGGTCTGTGCGTCGATGCGAAAGAGACGCTGGAGCGACTTTTCAACGAGCTGGTCTTGTGAAGCCTGGTTGTATTTGTGATTTTAGCGCTTCTTTGCCATATTCAGCGCTATGCAACGGTTTACCAAACTCTTTCTAAGCGCTTTTCTGCTTGCGGCTGTCTGTTGTTATGGGCAGCCGCGAACAGATGCTTTCCTGGCTACTCTTCTTTCGGGAAACAAGAATTCTATTTTTCAGGAAGTAATTCGACATCCTGATACGTATCGCCTTCAGATCATTTATACCCAGATCAATCGGGATAAGCATAACAAGCCCTCGTTTACGAACTACTATTTCAATGTAGACAGCACCAATTATTTCAATCCGGCCTCTATCGTAAAACTGCCTCTGGCGCTGCTGTCGCTGGAAAAACTGAATCATCTGAACAAACCGCAGGTGACAAAATATACGGCTGTGCAGTTTGACAGCGCTTATAGCGCACAGACCAGAGAATGGCGCGACGAAACTTCCGAAACGGGCTATCCATCTATTGCCCATTTCATTAAAAAAGCTTTTCTGGTCAGTGAAAACGATCCCTACAGCCGAATGTACGAGTTTGTCGGCCAGGGCGAGATTAACTGTTCGCTACACGAAAAGGGATACCTGGATACTCGGATCACCCATCGATTTGTACGGATGACGGCCGACGAAAACCGGCATACAAATCCAGTACGGTTTATTCAGCCGGACGGAAAATCAATTTATGCTCAACCGGCTGCGTATAATCAGGACCCGTTTGATTTTAGCCGAACGGCCAAACTCGGTAAAGGGTATTATCTGAGGGATAGTCTGGTGAAGCAGCCTTTCGATTTCACCGAACGGAACAAAATGCCGCTCGAAACCTTTCAGCAAATCCTGCAAACGGTTATGTTCCCGAATTCGGTTCCGGCGAAACGGCGGTTTACGTTGACGGCCGATGATTATAAACTGCTCTATCAATATTTGTCGCAGTACCCCGGCGAAACCAATTACCCCAAATACGACCCCAGGCAGTATTACGACAGCTACGTCAAATTCTTCTTCATGGATAGTACGCATCATCAGATGCCGGAAGGCGTTCGGGTGTTCAATAAAGTTGGCTGGGCGTACGGCTTTCTGACTGATGCGTCATACGTAGTGGATTTTAAAAATAAGGTCGAGTATATGCTGACAGCTACCCTCTACGTCAACAGCGACGGAATTCTGAATGACGACAAATATGAGTATGATAGCATTGGTCATCCATTCTTATACCAACTCGGTCAGACGATTTATCAATACGAGCAGAAACGAAAGCGAAAGTATATTCCTGACTTAGAGAGCTTCAGGATTCAGTATGAGAAGAGACGTGCCGATGGCAGACCTGTTGTGAATGACGTTGATAATTAGAAAATGGGTACTATTTCAGTTTAATATTAGTACATGACCAAAAGCTAAACTGAGCCCTGGCAAAGTAAAACTGGTAACCCAAAATGACATTTCGCTTATGAACGCAGAGGAGCAAATTGACAGCTATATTAGTAGCCAGGCTGAGCCCAAACGCAGCGATATGCAAGTATTACACAAGCTCATTCTGCAAGTAATGCCAGCCTGTAAGCTATGGTTTCTGGATGGTAAAAACAGTGAGAATAAAACCGTTTCTAATCCTATCATCGGCTATGGATTACGTACTATAAACTATGCCGATGGAAAAACCAGAGCATTTTATCAAATTGGTATGAGTGCGAACACAGGCGGAATCTCAGTCTACATTCTTGGTATTGAAGATAAGAAATACTTAGCCCAGGCGTACGGAGAAAAACTCGGCAAAGCGAGCGTGAGTGGTTACTGTATTAAGTTCAAAACGCTAAAAGACATTAACATAGCTATACTTGAAGCTGCCATACGTTATGGCATTGAGGCTACAAGTGAGCATCAAAAGGTAAACTGAGCTATTGACGTAATTAAGTTTTAAAGCATTTACGATAACTGAAGATTTCTCCGAGAATTATGGTACTTCTATCTAGCCTCCGTACGATTTTTCTGGTGGGCATAACGGCAACATGCCTGTATGCGCAAACGGCCACCAAAGTAGTTGCCCCGGTTTTAACGACGGCCAACCCCGAATCGGCCGGATTCTCAGCGGAACGGCTTAATCGTGTCGATGGTCTGATTCAGTCGTACATTGATAAAGGCGCCTTTCCGGGCGTAGCAGCCATTGTAGTAAGGAATGGCAAGATTGTTTACCATAAAGCCTTTGGTAGATCGGATATGGACGATAAGAAACCGCTGAGCAAGGATGCTATTTTTCGGATCGCTTCCATGACCAAGGCCATTACATCGCTGGCGGTGATGATGCTTCACGAAGAAGGCAAAATCATGCTCGACGACCCAATCAGCAAATACGTTCCTGAGTTTGCCAAGCCGGTCGTGCTTGATACGTTCAACGAGAAAGACAGTACGTATACAACCGTTCCGGCCAAGCGCGAAATAACAATACGTCATCTGCTAACGCATACCTCGGGGCTCAATTACAACGTCATTGCCAGCGATCCCCGGATGCGGGCAATTTATACGAAAGCGGGTGGTATCCCCGATGCTTTTGTTACGCAGAACTATACGCTGGGCGAAATGGTCAAAAAGCTGGCCAAACAACCACTCAACCACCAGCCGGGCGAAAAATGGACGTATGGCCTGAATACCGATGTGCTGGGCTATTTAGTAGAGGTTATATCGGGAGAGTCGCTGAATCAATTTTTTCAGAAACGCATTTTTGAACCGCTGGGCATGAAAGACACGCACTTCTATTTGCCCGATGCGAAGAAAGACCGGCTGGCGAAACTCTATTCAGAAGACAAAGATAAAAAGCTGGTAAAAACCGAAACGATCAAAACGCTGCCGGTTAATCCTGATTACCCCATCACTGGCGCAAAGACGTATTTTTCGGGTGGCGGAGGTTTATCCAGTACTGCCTACGATTATGCTATTTTTCTGCAAATGCTGCTGAATAACGGCGTTTATAACGGAAAAAGGCTATTAAGTCGGAAAGGCGTCGATCTCTTTACCAGCACGAATCAAACGGACGCTTTATTCCCGACGGCTGGCAATTACTTTAGCCTGGGGTTCGAAGTTATTGGCGAGAAAGGCCATTCAAAAGATCTGAACAGTATTGGTACGTTCTCGTGGGGAGGAGCTTTCAGTACGCACTATTTTGCCGACCCGAAAGAGAAGATTTGTGTCGTACTGATGAAACAAATGTGGGGCTCGTCGTTTGGTGGGGAGCTTGATAGAAAATTCGACGTACTGGTTTATCAGGCTCTGGACGAGTAAAAGCTATCTGGGCTTTCTAAAGCCGAAACGTGCTAAAAATTAAGTAGGGTAGTAAATATACATTAGACATTTTTTGAGTGCTTGGTTTCGCAATCTGTTTGCATAATTAGTTGAGAATGAAACGTATTGCTACGCTGTTCTGCTGCTGGCTTTTTACATCTTTTGTCTTTGGTCAGACCCAGTATCTTCCGGTTTATAAACCAACTGTTTTTGATAAGGATTGGCTGGTGACCCCTGTTTTACAAAAAGCTGGCGTTTATCAGGCTAACGGTGGCAAAGACCTGGTTTTGGCAAATGGTTTGATCGTGCGTCGCTTCCGTATTAGCCCCAACCTGGCCATGGTCGATTACCAAAACCTGACCACAGGCGAACAGCTTGTGCGTTCAGTTCGGCCCGAAGCGGTGCTGATGATCGATGGCCAAAAATACCAGGTTGGGGGACTGTATGGCCAGAAAGAGCATGCGTATCTGCGCGAAGAATGGATCGATGGATTTACGGCTAATCCGGCCGATTTCCAGTTCAGGACATTTGCTGTTTCGCCGATAATACCATTTGTCCATTGGCAATCCCGCACCTGGACGTCGAATCATAAGCAACCAACGGGGCAGGAGCTGACCTTGCTGTTCAGTTCGAACGTACCAGCGCTGAAAGACATAACCGTAACGGTTCATTACGCACTGTACGATGGTATTCCGGCTTTGTGTAAATGGGTGACGGTTCAGAACAAAAGCACGAAAACGATACGTATCGATCAGGTTGTCAACGAGCTTCTGGCGGTTCCGGAGGAGGAGTCGGCGGTGGTGGGAAAACCGGATCAGATGAAGAAGCCACAACGGATTTACATCGAGAACAACTTTGCTTTCAACAACTCGATGCGCTACGATTTATCGGATCAGGCCACGCACTGGAAAACGGATTCGCTCTACACATCACAGGTAAATTACAACTATGAAACGCCCTGCGTACTGGAAGTGTATCCGACGCTCGGAGTAGGTATTGATCTGGAGCCCAACCAAACTTACACGTCGATTCGATCATACGAGTTACTACTTGATTCGTATGATCGGGAACGTAACGGACTGGCGCGTCGGCGGTTTTACCGGACTGTTATTCCCTGGACTACGCAGAACCCGATTTTTATGCATCTGATCAGTACCGATCCGCCCACGGTACGTAGCGTCATTGATCAGTGTGCGGAAACAGGTTACGAAATGGTCATTCTGAGCTTCGGTAGCGGTCTGAACATGGAGGATACAAGTGCCGCCAATATCGCCAAGTTCAAAACCCTGGCTGACTATGCTCATAGCAGAGGTATTCTTCTGGGGGGGTACTCCTTGTTCAGTAGCCGCCGAATAGATGATGAAACCGACGTAATTGATCCAAAAACGGGCTTGCCCGATAAAGGTGCTTTCTTTGGGCATGCACCCTGTCTGGCCAGCCGATGGGGAATTAATTACCTGAAAAGTCTGAAAAAGTTTATCACCGAAACCGGTTTCGATCTGCTCGAGCACGACGGGCCCTATCCCGGCGATGTCTGTGCATCAACCAAACATCCGGGCCACAAAGGGTTACAGGATTCGCAATGGGTGCAGATGGAAATGCAGAAAGGTTTCTATCGATTCCTGAGCGAGAAAGGTGTGTATATCAATGCGCCCGACTGGTATTTTATGGACGGTACCAACAAGATAGCGCTGGGCTATCGGGAGGTTAATTTCTCGCTGTCGAGAGAGCAGCAGAAGATACTTAACCGGCAGAATATCTTCGACGGTACATGGGAAAAAACGCCAGCGATGGGATGGGGCTTTGTTCCGCTCACAAAGTATCAGGGAGGTGGCCCCGAAGCGGTGCTGGAGCCCCTTAGCGATCATCTGGCCGACTACGAACAACTCATGATGCAGTACTACGGAGCTGGTGTTCAGGCATGTTACCGAGGCCCACGCTTATACGATACCGACAAAACGAAAGAGACTGTCAAGCGGGTTATAAGCTGGTACAAAAAATACCGTAAGATTTTAAATGCAGATGTTGTCCACCTGCGCAGGCCCGACGGGCGCGACTGGGACGGGATTATGCATATTGAACCTACGTTGCCCGAAAAAGGATTGGTGATGCTCTACAATCCGTTAAAAACTAAAATAATTCGAACAATCACTTTGCCATTGTATTATACCGGACTACGTAACAAAGCAACAGTCCGAAGAGGAGAGGGGCCGGCGAAAACGTATTCGCTCAGCAGAAATGATGATCTCAAACTAACCGTTGAGTTAGAGCCTGAAAGCTATGGATGGTGGGTTATTGAGTAATGGAGATGTGTTGCGAAACCAAGAGAATCTAAAACCGCCACCGTGTCTGAACCTTTATCTCTGACTTATGAGGGGCGTCAATCTGATCCAGGCCAGACCCAACAGTGGTTTGGTTCGTAAGGTCAGTCCTGGCCCAGCGCACCCAGGTAGTCAAGTGCCGATTCCAGTTATATTGCGCAATCAGATAATGCCTGACACCGTGATTGAAATAGGCCGGAAATGAAAACGCATAGAGCACATCACGCTCATAAACGTATTGGCGGCTATCGTAATCATCTGTACCAAATAGGGCAATGCGGCCACTCACACTAAATCGGCGTAGGTCTAACGTAGCGTCCTGTACAAAAGCTACTCCTTTGGAAGCTGACTGACCAGCATAGGCAAAACTTCCCCACTGCATGCGTGACCGAAGCGATAGCGTACGTATTGGTTTGTACTCAGCGTTGAGGGCAATAGACCGACGCGTTGTTCGAACCACTTCTTTGGGGTTACTACCAGGTCGGTTCTTCTCTTTATGCTCTTCGTGGTAGATCCCATAAAAAGCGGTTTGCCTGTTTGGGGTGTATCGCCCCTGCACTAGATAATCAAACCCATTCGATGGTTTATCGACCAGATATTTTAGCCAGGGAAAACGATAGTAATCGAAAAAGCTGCTGATTGTTAGTTTTCGATAGATGCTGTATTTAAGTCCCAGATACGCACCCGTTTCATTGATGGTTCGGCTACCTTCGCTAAATCCATTACTATAAAAACTATGGAAATTTTTGTCGTAGTGACGTAGCACGACCGCCATATCCACCTTTTTCGTCAGGCTGGCCAGTGTGCCTGCTACTGCGCCAATACCGCCTGAGTAGGTTTGTGAGCCACTACTCCGCGCGATTTCACTAAAGAAATTCAAGTTTCGCCAAACATAGCCTCCGTGTATGCCTACAACCAGATTTTGTTTGCCTGTAAACTCGTATTGATTATACGGTAGGTCGCGTTTTTGGTAATAGGTATTGAACGTAGTACTTAACAGTGTTAACCCAATTTGCCTATTCTTTTGGTTATGGTATAGTACATGGGCACCAATGTTTGTTTCCAGTAAACTTCCCTGATCATCTCGCTCAGATTGAGTGCGGTGCAGGCCCGATGTTTGTAAAGAAGTCGCTATAATGCCTTGATATGAGTCGTTTGCGATGTTTGCATCTCGCCGGTTTTGGGAAACTAACAGTGTGAGGTCAATGGTAGACCGTAGCGCGTATGTAGCCGTTCCTCCCCTAAAATAGCCATACTCGGTTAATGAGGTGTAAGGGCGAGCACCGATGTTAGGCCTTCTGACGGTTTGAACAGTCTCTGCGCTTTTACCCAGCACAAATCCGGCCGATAGTATTAATCCTTGCCCGATCTGAAGTTGATAGTCGCCTAGCAAAATACTTCGCCAGCGTCCACGATTCTGCAGTTGAGCGTGAAAAGATACGTAGTCGACTCCATGTCGGCGGGACGCGGGTTGCCAACCCATCACTTCGCCCGGGTCCTGTTCCAGCGTTAGTCCCAGACTAAATGCTCGTGGTCGGCTATATCGGTAGCGCGCATACCATTGTTGCGGATTCCCCACATAGCGAGTGGGGAGTTTTCCATTCTTATCTGGCGTTGCTGAGGCAAAGCCTCTCTGCTGTTCTAAAAGCTGCTCGTACCGTAAAATGACGTAATGGTCGGTAGGCGTAGCCAATTTAGTCAGTAGACGCCCTCCCGCTGAAACGGTTATGAATGGTAATAGCCGACGGATAGTTGGCAGATCGAAATCGGGTATAGCCTGAAGTTCATAAACCGAGAGCAGATCACCGTACTCGTTTCGGTAAGCGTTCAGGCTATTTAATTGTCGTTCATTGAGCAGATATGTCGCTGCTAACTCATCGCGGGTAGCTGTATTGATGTCAAGCGGGTTTGCATATAGCTGCGTTAGCGCATCATAAACAGCTTGATAGTCTATACCCTCTGTCTGGACAGGGAATAAATCCTGTATATAGTGCATGACGGCGTCTGTTGAACCGTCGGTAGGCCTTGTTGATCGGCTGCTCTGTGCTATAGCAAGATTACTGATAAGAAATCCGCAGAAACTCAGACAGTAGATGATACGCAAAGTAGCCTGATTTTAAGGTTAAGTACTCGTTCTCAACTCATCCCCATTGGACGGCAAAGAATCAGTTAAGTAACCTAAAATCAGAAAAAATATAAATGCTGTTTGCCTATGAAAAGCGTCGTTTTAGAATTTCAACCAGTTCGCTGACTTCATCACTGCTCATATCCCATAAGTACTGCGACGCATAGCGGTACGAAATCAGATCGAGCGCCTGACCATAATTGTTGAGCGTATCGATTTCTTCAATAGCCTGATTGTAAGCTGCTGAACTACCGTTGAATAGCTGGTTGATAAACCGGAATTTCTGATTAAGAGAAATGCTTCGGGCAATACTTTCAATCGGAGCGCGGTGGAATGTTTCGGCAACCGTTACGGGTTCTGCTGAATTGCTTTCGCGGAGTTTATCGTTCAGGGTTGGCGCTGCTTCTGTAGGTACAGTTAAATTGTCTGTCTGGTTTACGGTCGGCTGAGTGATGCTACCCGTTTGAAGTTGAGAGGGTTGGCTGATTGGGGCTACAGGTTCTGGCCCTGACCCTGAGCTACTACCAAGAAACATAGGACCGCTCGCACTAGAGTCATCCATTGGGGCAGGTGTTGGATCGGGTTGGGGCGGGATAGCTGGACGTGTCGTTTCAGAAACGGCTCCTTCGTGCTTTGATTGATCGTCTTCTGCTACGTTGTTCGTAAGCGGAACTAGCGGAGCAGGAGGAACTGCTGACTCGGTAATCGTGTCGAAGAAAGATCGCCCTGGGGCTGGGGGAATATTATCGGGAACATGACTGCGTAGAAGAGCCGATACGTCCATCGGCACTTTCTCAGAGAACAATGAAACAAACTTATCGTAGTGCTCGATCTCATGCCCACGCTGAGTCAGAACTTCGTCAAGATAAGTTAAAGCCTGATTTACATAGATGAATGGTTTGCCATTCATTCGTTGCGTGATATGGGCTGGAATAAACTGATTGATTTTGGTATAACGCGTAATTTGCCGGAGCGCCGACGCTGTGAGGGTAAACTCGGGCTGACTACGTAGTACATCATCGAAATAAGCCCTCGGATCAAAAATCAATGTAATGGTTCGCCGGATTGCATCAGCGAGTAAGGGCTCCAGGTGTTCACGACGTACTGAAATATGTTGCGATACTACGTTCATGAAGTTCTGTAAAGCCTCCTGAACATCAGCGTTGGTAAAGTCAAAAAAGGGACTACGGAATTTTTCGGCATCGGCTTGCCATTTGTCGGACAGTGTGCTAATAACCAGTAGGTTGATCTGGTTGATGGGGGTTAGTGACAGAATTTGCTGGCCATTAATTGTCGTATGCTGTTGATAAAAATCGGCGGCTACACGACGGGCATAGGACTTGCTATATTCAGTAAGGGCGTTGGCGTTGAACTTGTTCGACATTAGGAAAAGCCTTTCTTTTGTATAAAGATAAAATTTTCGGACACAAACCGCTTTTTGCCCGAAAAAAAAGTAAAAAGTGGTTGGGGCAGTGTAAATTAAAACTTGGATCGAAATAGTATCTATCCAATCTATAAAATATATCGGCTTCTACAACGACCGGCACCAAATGTTTATTGAACCAACTCGACGACGCGAACCTCCTCATCTACGTACTGGCTGGATAGAAGTAATCTGCGGATCCATGTTTTCTGGTAAAACGGAAGAATTAATCCGTCGACTGACCCGCGCTCGGATTGCCAAATTGCAGGTTCGAATTTTTAAGCCAGCCATCGACACGCGTTATGACGAAGAAAATATTGTTTCGCATTCGGCGTTGACTATCCATTCAACGCCTGTGCAAACGGCGGGCCAGATTTTAACGCTGGCCGGTAATTGTGATGTGGTAGGAATTGATGAGGCTCAGTTTTTTGACGAAGAGATTGTAGAGGTTTGTCGTAAACTGGCCGATCAGGGTCAGCGAGTCGTAGTAGCCGGGCTGGATATGGACTTTTCGGGGAAACCGTTTGGCTGTATGCCGCAGTTGCTGGCAACGGCCGAATACGTCACCAAAGTGCATGCCATTTGTGTGGTTTGTGGCGATATTGCGCAGTACTCGTATCGACTCGTTGCCTCAAAAGAACGGGTTTTATTAGGAGAGACGGATAGTTATGAAGCACGCTGTCGGCGGTGTTTCAATCTGGGAGCTGAAGCCGTTCCTAAGGAATGGGCTTACGAAGATGCACACAAAGAGGATTAGCTGACGAATGGATGATAAATGCAATGTCTATCTACGACAACGTAGCTGGTTCTGGCTCCTACTCCTAAGTTTATCATTCATCCATTGCGATTTGTTGTTAGCGCAGATCGGCAACTGGCAAACCCATGTCAGTTATCGATCTGGTCAGTCGGTTGTAGTAGGGGCTGGCAAAGTATACGCGGCCAGCCAGAATGGCCTATTTTATTACGATAAAACAACGAACGAGACCGTAACCCTGTCAAAAAAAGACGGCCTGAGTGATGTTGGAATCAGTCACCTTCTTTACCTGTCCGATCAAAAACGTTTATTGATTGCTTACAGGAGTGGTAATCTGGATTTTCTTTCATTGGACGAATCGGGTGAGCCTGGCGCCGTTCTGAATCTGAATACAATTGTTACCGCTTCCAATCTTCCCCCTTCCCGAACGATCAATCATATTAATCGAGTCGGAAATACTGTTTATCTGAGCACTGATTTTGGACTGGTTGTTCTCGACCTAGTACGGAACGAAATTCGGGACACGTATTTCAGCCAGCGTCCAGATGGCGTAGCGTTGCCTATTTATCAGACAACGGCAACGGCCGATAGCCTTTATGCGCTGACAGGCTCATTGGCAACTGATGGAGTAGGGCGACGTTTACAGGCAATTCGTTTTTCTGCTACTGTAAACATTGCTGATCCGGCTAACTGGCGGGCGGTTCCTGAACCGGGCTCGCAACTGGAGTCTATCGTAACTGCTCAGGATCGATTGGTCGTTACGGTAAATGGGCAGGGGATCTATCAACGTCAAACCGGACGGTGGGTGCTAGTTCAAACACTTGCGAATCCGATAATCCGGCAGTTTACGTCATCGACCGCCGTGATTGTAGCAACCAATTCGACCATTACGATTCCTAACTCAGCTACATTCACCGGAATGCTGTTAACCAATCCTAAAGAGGTCATGGCAGATGGGAATCAGGTTTGGGTAGCTGATGCGCAGAACGGTCTGCTTTATGGCAATGCTGGTACTTTTCAGCAAATTGCTCCGGAAGGTCCAACCCGTGATTTGTTTTCGGGTTTGTATGCCTACTCGAATACGTTGGTTGCCTTACCTAACGCCCCTCAAAGTGCTACGTTGTCTGATAGTGGCCAACCGCCCGTTGAGGTTTTTTCGGTGCCTGATCGTCGATGGCGTAGCGAGACCGGCCTGGGAAGAATTATAGGATTCAATTCCGCTGCTTATTTGCCAAATGAGCAAACCCTATACTTCGGTAGCTATGGCGGTGGTTTGCGAAGCCAGGCAAACGGCCAACCAATAACAACTGTTACGTTGCCAGCCACGATTGGGCCTTATATCAGTTGTATGGCCTCTGATCGGGACGGAAATTTATGGATAGCTACCGCAGGACCGAACGCCCGGCAAGCCACCTTGCATGTTCGGCGGCCCGACGGCCAATTCCAGTCTTTTTCGACCGTTACCATAACAACGATTAACCAGCTAGTACCCGATGATTTTGGCTTTATATGGCTTCGGTTGAGTTCGGGCGGTATTTTGGTATTTGATCCTCAAAACAACCGGAGCCGTTTCCTGACATCTGAAGCAGGGCAGGGCGGTTTGCTGACCAATGCAGTCAGAACATTGGCAAAAGATAGAAACGGAGCAATCTGGGTAGGTACGGACTTGGGGCCGACCGTTTTCGATGATCCAGCAGGGGCATTCGATTTAACCATCGATGCTCAACCTCCTTTATTAAATAGGCGCCGGTTGCTGGCCAATGAACCTGTCTATGCCATTGCGGTTGATGGGGGGAATCGAAAATGGCTGGGTACCCGCTCGGGTCTATACTACGTTGCGCCAGATGGCTCACAATTGCTCGAAACGTTCACGGCAGACAATAGCCCTTTGCCTGCTAACGGTATCCAGACGCTGGCTATTGAGCCAATTAGTGGAAAGGTTTTTATCGAAACCGCTACTGGTTTAATCTCTTACCAGGGCCCAGCCTCAGAGCCTGCTGAAACATTACGTACTATCAATATCTTTCCCAATCCAGTACGTCCTGATTATACGGGAACTGTTGGAATCAATGGATTGACCGAAAATGCTACAGTAAAGATTCTTGATGCGGGAGGGCAACTGGTTTATGAAACCCGTTCACAGGGAGGGACTGCCACCTGGAGCTTACGCGATTATCGGGGGCGTTTGGCGCAGACAGGCATTTATCTGGTTGTTGTTGTGACGTCCGATGGACTGGAAGGCTTAGCTGGCAAGCTTGCTGTTGTTCGGTAAACGAACAGTTTGGTGTACTGTTGGTTGTCAATCTGTTTGATAAGGATACCATTCATATAATCACACTGGGCTATGCTGCACCTCGACATTGAGCGGATCAATATTTTGCAGGATTATCTACGTCGGCGTGGCTGGCTCGATACCGAAGAGGTAATCTCAAGCGTAGAAGAGCCAGGTGAAGGAAAAATGAACGTTACGCTACGTGTGACAACGCCTAATCGTACACTTATTGTGAAGCAATCGAGGGAGTACGTGGAGAAATTTTCGGCTATTCCGGCTCCCGGCAATCGAATTAGTAATGAAGGCCGGTTCTACCAGCTCATACAGCCAGTAGCGATGCTAGCTAGTTATATGCCAGAATTTCTGGGTATCGATGATGAAAACAATATTCTTGTTCTCCGCGATTTAGGAAGCAATCGTCCCTATACATTTCTATACGAATCTGGGCAGACGTTAAATGAGACCGAAGTTGCTGAACTAACCAATTATCTGTCTGAATTGCACCTGCATTTCCTGACAGATCACCCAAATCCCGCGCTTGCCAATCGGGACATGAGGATACTCACTTACGATCACATCTTTAACTCGCCTTTTCTTGACGAGAATGGGTTTGATCTGGACACTGTGCAACCGGGCTTACAGCAGTTGGCTATGGTCTATAAGCAGGATACCAAGCTGAAGAAAGTAATTCAGGAAGTAGGCAGTCTCTATCTGGCCGATTATCAGGCTGGTGACCTGACAACCTTATTACATGGTGACTATTGTCCAAAAAATTGGCTGAAAGCTACTGCTGGCCAATTTTCGGGTATCCGTGTTATTGACCCGGAACGTTGCTTTTATGGACCACCCGAATTTGATGTAGGGGTTATGATGGCACATCTTATGTTGGCTCAGCAGCCTGGGGCGGCTCTGGAAACCGTCTTATCGATTTATGAAAAGCCCGCTGGTTTTAATGACATATTACGACAGCGGTTTACGGGCGTCGAGTTGATGCGTCGTCTGATCGGAATAAGACAGTTGCCCCTGGGTTTGTCTATAGACCAAAAACAGGTATTGCTTGAGGAGGCACATCGTATGCTTCAATAAGTTATAGGCTCCATACTCCCTAACAACTTATCATATCGCCCGTTGTATTGATACGTTCGTTATGAGTTCAATACAGGGAAAAGAAGCGGTTATCATACTTCCTGATAGATATTGTAAGCAGCAATAAACGATGATTTGACGAATCAGGTCATTTTGCCTAATTTTGACCAGTTTTTAGCCAATGCCATTCGTAAGAACCACTACGTTGTTAGGAATGGCATAAAACGAAATCAACCGATTCAGGATGAGAGAAATACAGTTCCGTGAAGCCCTGCGGGAGGCCATGTCGGAAGAAATGCGCCGAGACCCTAAAGTTTATCTGATGGGTGAAGAAGTCGCCGAATACAACGGTGCCTACAAAGTCAGTCAGGGAATGCTGGATGAATTTGGGCCAGAACGGGTAATTGATACGCCTATCGCCGAGTTAGGTTTTGCCGGTATTGGCGTTGGTTCTGCCATAAACGGTCTTCGGCCGATCATTGAATTTATGACCTTTAACTTCTCGCTGGTAGCGATTGATCAGGTCATTAACTCAGCAGCTAAAATTATGTCAATGTCGGGTGGGCAATATTCCTGCCCGATTGTGTTTAGAGGGCCTACGGGTAACGCCGGTATGCTGTCGAGCCAGCACTCCCAGAACTTTGAGAACTGGTTTGCCAATACGTCAGGGTTAAAAGTGGTTGTTCCGTCTAATCCTTACGACGCCAAAGGACTGCTTAAATCATGTATCCGTGACAATGACCCCGTCATTTTCATGGAGTCAGAGCTGATGTACGGCGACAAAGGCCAGGTGCCGGAAGAAGAATATCTGATTCCTATTGGTCAGGCTAATATTGTTCGCGAAGGTAACGACGTAACGATTGTGTCGTTTGGTAAAATTATGAAGGTAGCTCTGGCTGCGGCTGAAGAATTGGCCAAAAATGGCATTTCGGCTGAAGTTATCGATTTACGTTCAGTACGTCCGATCGATTATGCAACCATCATCAATTCTGTTAAGAAAACCAATCGTTGTGTAATTGTCGAAGAAGCCTGGCCATTAGCAGCTATTTCTTCTGAACTGACGTACAATATTCAACGTAATGCTTTTGACTATCTGGATGCGCCTGTTGTTCGGGTAAATAGTATGGACTTACCATTGCCATACGCGCCTACGTTAATAGAAGCCATTTTGCCAAACGTTAAACGTACATTGCAGGCTGTTGATACCGTGATGTATAAGAAATAAGGTAAGAGATACCTTACAAAAAAAGCGCTGAGTGTAGACTCAGCGCTTTTTTTTGGCCATAAAAAAAGCCCGTCTGATTAGAGCGAGCATCTGTTTTGTGGCGTAGTTGATAGTAAAACGATCTGGGCTAGTATTTAGTTTACGACTTGAAAAATTGTTCAATTATTTTTCATATTATTGTTGATAATGAACATAGCTCCAGAAAAACCGCAAAAACAACCTCGAATTCGGCCAACGGGCCGAATTATATACGAAGTGACAGTTAGTCATGTGGGAACGTTAAATTCAATTCGTCAGCGAGAATCAGCCGTAATTTACTTTTCAAATCTTCGGAAAGCTGTTGATGCCATTACCGCTGAACTTGCCCTCACGAATTGGCCGCCCAAGGTTAACTATACCGCCGTTTATAGAGGTATCAAGCAACGGGATTTTTATAGTTGTGATTTTGACGTAGCAGGGACGCGGGTTTTCCGTATTAAAATTATTGCCCGAGTGCTTAATCCCGCGTTGCCACGACTAGGCATTGATGATAACCCCGCTGCTACATAATGAGGTATTATTCGGCAGCCGCTATTTCACCAATAATCGGAACCACCGTTTTTTTGATGGCACCCATACCGCCTTCAACATTTACTACGTTAGCGAACCCCCGGGCTTTTAGAATAGAGTTCGCTATCATTGACCGGTAGCCGCCAGCGCAATGGACGTAAATAGAGCCATCGTGACTGATTTCGGCCATATGGTCATTGAGGTTATCCAGCGGTAAATTTCGGGCACCAGATATGTGCTCTACATCGAACTCGGTTGGCTTGCGTACATCAACTACTTCCTGAACAATGCCTGTTTGCCATCTATCCGCAAATTCTTCAGCCGAAATTGACTCAATCGTATCGGTTTCTTTACCGGACTGTTGCCAGGATGTGAAGCCTCCTGCCAGGTAGCCAATGCAGTTATCGTACCCAACGCGTGCCAGACGAACAATTGTTTCCTGTTCCAGTCCGGCAGGAGTTACTAAAGCAATTGGCTGGTTCAGGTCTGGAATTAGGGCGCCAACCCAGGGGGCAAATTGGCCATTCAGGCCAATATTGATTGAATTTGGAATAAAGCCTTGTGCGAAATCAACTGCGTTCCTAACATCCAGGACTAAGGCGTTATAATCATTCACAGTTGCTTCAAAAGCGTCGGGAGTTAGTGCCTGGTCACTACGTTGAAGTACTCGGTCTAGGCTTTCGTAGCCGTCTTTATTTAAGCGGGCGTTTTCGGCGAAATAAGCCGGGGCAGCAGTGAGCCCATCCAATACCTGTTTTGTGAATTCGTCTTTCGATTTTGCCCTTAACGCGTAATTGAAGCGTTTCTGGTTGCCGAGCGTATCAGTAGTTTCTTTACTCATGTTTTTACCACAAGCCGAACCTGCACCATGAGCTGGATAGACAATCACATGATCTGGCAAGGGCATGAGTTTGGCATTCAGACTATCGTAGAGCATCCCTGCCAGATCCTGTTCGGTCAGATCACCCTTGATTGCCAGATCCGGCCGACCAACATCGCCAATGAACAACGTATCGCCTGTGAAAATAGCATGCTCTTTTCCATGTTCGTCCAGTAGCAAATAGGTAGTTGACTCAAGGGTGTGCCCAGGTGTATGAAGTACTTTAATCGTTACGTTCCCTAATGGAAACAGTTCACCATCGTAGGCATGATGAGCCTCGTAGTTTGTAGTTGCCTTTGGGCCGTATACAATGGTTGCGCCTGTTTTCTTCGCTAAATCGAGATGACCCGACACAAAATCGGCATGAAAGTGAGTCTCAAAAACATACTTGATCGTTGCCCCTGCCTTTTCTGCTTTCCGGATGTAAGGCGACGTTTCGCGAAGCGGGTCAATGATAGCCGCTTCACCATTGCTTTCAATGTAATACGCTCCCTGAGCGAGGCAACCTGTATATAATTGTTCGATAATCATAAGTACAATTCTCAGAGCTGGCTATCGAATTGATGATAGTTCTTTGGTAATCATGTAGAAAGCTACTATCAACACGAACCAGCCAAATCCTTTTTTGAGTCGGTCAGGCGCAACGAATCGGCCAAGATAGGTGCCGATAAAAATGCCGATGATAGATAAACCCGTAAACGGTAGCAGAAAATTCCATGCTAAGCTGGTATGGTGGATGTCGCCAATAAACCCAACAAAAGAATTGACGGCAATAATAAGTACAGATGTTGCTACGGCCCGATGAATGGGTAAACCCGCTAACAATACCAACATAGGCACAATTAAAAAACCACCACCTGCTCCAATTGTACCCGTGAGTAAGCCCACGGCTAATCCGTCAAGAGATAACGTAGTATATCGAGGTCGTCCGTCGGCAGCTTCGCCCTGTTCTGGCCGAGTGCTACGTATCATGGCACGAGCCGCCAGAATCATTACCGTTGCAAAGAAGTATAAAATTGCGTTGCTTTTGGCTAATACAAACCGGTCGAGCTGGAAAAGCGGATCAGGAATCGCCGGAACTAAAAAACGCCGGCTCAGATAAACCGAAACAAACGATGGTAAGGCAAAGGCGGCTGTTACGCGTAGGTCAACCCGTTTGTTGATGATATGATTAATTGAACCCACTAACGACGTAGCGCCCACTACAAATAAGGAATACGTAGTGGCTAGAAGGGTGGGTATATGGAAAACATACACAAAAATCGGGACGGTCAGGATCGATCCTCCTCCGCCCGCCAAACCAATTACTAAGCCCACTATAATAGCAGATGCATAGCCAAGAATTTCCTCTCCGCTCATTTGTGAGCAAAGCTAGCTAATCTACGAATCCATTTTGGACACATCGATAAGTAAATAAAACGGCCTGCTCTTCGTCAGATGAGAGCAGGCCGTTGCCGTGTTGTAAACGGGAAGGATGTTATTCCTCCGGGTTATTCAGATTACTGTGTTTACGGCTATAGGCGAAATAGACGATTATTCCCAGTGTACCCCATACGAGGAAAGCAATTTTCGTATCGATGCGTAGGTTCCACATCAGGTACAGATTGGCCAGTATACCACAGGTTGCCACAAGCGGTAGGGCAGGAGTTTTGTAAGGACGTTCCAGGTTTGGCTCCCGGACACGTAGCAACCATACCGCACCACAAATCATGGCAAAAGCAAGCAATGTACCTGAGCTACACAGCTCCGATACTTTGTCGATCGGTGTAAGGGCGGCCACAATGGATACAATTGTACCAACCAGGATCGTACTTCTCCAGGGCGTTTTGAAGGTTGGGTGAATGGCGGCAAACAGACCTTTTGGCAATAGGCCATCTTTAGCCATACCGAGGAATACACGGGTCTGGCCAAGCATCATCACCAGCATTACCGACGTCAGACCAGCAATAGCGGCAATTGTAATGATATAAACCGCCCAGGTAAGGCCAATATCCGCAAAGGCCTGAGCAACAGGTGCTTTTAGGTCCAGGCTCGTATACTTAACCATGCCGGTTAGTACGCCGGTTACCAGAATATAAAGTATCGTACAAATAATCAACGAAGCGATAATAGCAAACGGTACGTCCTTACGAGGGTTAATCGCTTCTCCCGCCTGGGTAGAAACGGCATCGAAACCGATATAGGCAAAAAACACGATACTGGCCGCTGTTACGATACCGCTGAAACCATAGTGTTGCTGCCCATCTTTCATCACTGGTTCTGGAATGAACGGAGTCCAGTTGGCTGTATCGATGTAGAACGCACCTACGACAATAACGAATATAACAACGGCAACTTTCAGGATTACGATCAGGTTGTTGGTGCTGGCGGCTTCTTTAATTCCTTTCACCAGAATATACGTAACGACCCAGACGATGATAAAGGCTGGTAAATTCATTGCGAAGGTGAAGTCAGGAACGGCTTGTCCAGCGGCACGTAGCGCTTCAGCTTTTTCGTGTGCTGTAACCGGGTCGTTCATGAGCCACAATGGTGGATCTATATGAAACAGATGCAGTAGCTTCTCAAAATAGCCCGACCAGCTAACAGCAACAGTTGTTGCCCCCATCATATACTCCAGAACCAGATTCCAGCCGATAAACCAGGCGAATATTTCACCCACTGTACCATAGGAGTAAGCATAAGCTGAGCCTTCAACTGGCAAAATGGAAGCAAACTCGGCATAACAGAGCGCAGCGAACGTACAGGCCAGACCCGCTAAGACAAACGATAATACGAGTGCCGGACCAGCCCATTGGTTTGATGCGATACCGGTTAGTACAAAGACGCCCCCGCCAATAACGGCCCCGATTCCCAATGAAGTTAGCCCCCATCGAGTCAGGACACGTTTAAGCTCACTCTTTTGCATATCTGCTTCATAAGCCGAAAGGGGCTTTTTCCGCATTATGCTTGTATCAACTGGTTTTAGTTTGGTTTCCATGTAGGAAAATAGAGTTTGGTGATTGTGCCTTTTAGAAAAAGAATGTTAGGTGAAAACGTCGGGAAATATAACAAATTATCCGACATAAATCAGAAAAAGCCGAACAGCTTTCAGACTGTTCGGCTTTCTGGTTACTAACTTATTAGGATTGAGAAGGACGAATCAAAGGCTTTTTGTCTTTCTTCTCTTTTTTGGCTGTAAACTCCTCTGGTGTAGCAGGAGCCGTTGTGGTGAAATCGGCAGGAATAGCATCGAATCCTGTTTTCTTCTCAATTGTTGGTTTGCTGTCATCCTTGCCTTCATCGCGGCTCAGGGCATCAACTACAATCGGTGTAGCAACGAACAACGATGAATACGTACCCACAATAACACCAATCAGCATGGCGAACGAGAAGCCCCGAATGGTTTCTCCGCCGAAGAAGAACAAGACAAGCAGTACAAGAATGGTTGAGAAACCAGTTACCGCCGTGCGACTTAATGTACTGTTCAGAGCGTTGTTGATAATTGTCGGTATGCTTTCATTCTTGCCCCGGTTTTCACTCAGGTATTCCCGAACCCGGTCGAAAACGACGACAGTATCGTTCATGGAATAACCCATAATGGTAAGAAGGGCTCCCACAAACGCCTGGTCAACATCGAGCGAGAATGGTAAGAAACCATTAAAGATCGAGAAGATAGCCAGAATGATTAATACGTCGTGGAACATGGCCACAACGGCTCCGTAACCAAAGGCCAGCCGTTTAAAGCGGATAAGAATGTAGGCGAATACAACGGCTACTGCCAGCAGAATTGACCATAATGCTGATGTTAGAATATCGTAAGCAATGGTTGGACCTACTTTCTGCGAGCTTTCGATTTTAGCTGGATTGCCTTGAATCGTACTTAGCCCTTTGTAAACAGTAGCTTCAGCCCGCTTGTCGGCACCTTCTGAATTGTCATCGACCAGATAAGGTGTCGTTACTTTAACCTGATTGGCGCCAATACCTGTGCCACCGTAGGTTTTAACTTCTGGCGATGAGCCTAAAACACCTTCAAGGGCATTACGAACATCATCCGTACTAACAGCTTTTTCAAAACGTATTACGTAAGAACGACCACCTTTGAAGTCAACGCCCAATCCGAACCCTTTGAAAAGAACCGAGATAATACCAGCAGCAATAATTACCGACGAAATCGTGTAGTACAGCTTACGGCGAGAGACGAAATCAAAGTTAGAATCAGCGAATAGATTCTTGGCCCATGTCGACGTAAAGGTTAGCGTTTTGCCATTACGGATATAATACTCTAGCAGCAGGCGGGTGATGAAAACGGCAGCAAACAACGAGGTAAGAATACCAATGATCAGCGTTGTTGCGAAACCGAGGATCAAGCCTGTACCGAAGATAAACAGGACGATACCGGTAAGAAAGGTCGTTACGTTCGAGTCGATAATTGATGACATCGCGTGTTTGAAGCCATCACTAACCGCTAGTTTAAATGTTTTTCCCTGCTCTAACTCTTCTTTGATACGTTCAAAAATCAGTACGTTAGCATCAACCGCCATACCAATAGAAAGAACAATACCCGCAATACCTGGCATGGTCAGTACAGCTCCGAGTGAAGCCATTACGCCTAACAGGAAGAACAGGTTAATGAGAAGCGCGATATCGGCAATGAATCCAGCCCGGTTGTAATAGAACAACACGAAAGCGAAAACGAGAAGAATACCAACTACGGATGAAATTACCCCAGCGCTTACTGCTTCTGACCCCAGCGTAGCACCCACAACGCTTTCTTCAACGATTGTGGTTGGAGCAGGTAGTTTACCGGCTTTCAATACGTTGGCCATATCTTTGGTTTCTTCAACAGTGAAGTTACCGGAGATGCTGGAACGACCATTGGGGATCTCATTCTGTACGTTTGGAGCGGTGTAAACCAGGTTGTCAAGCAGAATGGCAACCGGACGGCCAACGTTGGCAGCTGTCAGGTTTTTCCATTTACGAGCGCCTTCTGGATTCATGTTCATGGTTACTTCAGGACGACCACGATCATCATAATCATTCGACGCATCCGTAATGACGTCGCCCTCCAGAGGAGCACGGCCACCTGGCTTTCTCAGGAAATAAAGAGGCAGAATTTCTTTACCATCCGTTGCCTTGAAGGATTTACGATCCCAGGCAAAAATGGCATCGGCAGGGAACAGGCTACGTACTTCTGGGGCATTCAGAACGGCATTGGCACGAGCAGTGTCTTTCAGGTAAACACCAAGCTGGTCCTGACCAACGGGTAAGAAAAGCTGGGTCAAGGCTGTACCCTGCGCAGCTGCAGCGGCTGTATCAGTTTTGGCCGTCGAATCTTTTTTCGCGCCCTGAGCCAGCTGAGATTCCAGGCTTGATCCTGCAGCAGTTGTTCCGGCTGTTGGCGTTGTGGTTTTCTGAGTTGCTTTACGAGCCGCTTCCTGCTGTAATAAATAAGCACCGATACCTTCAATGGCTGGAGCCAGTTCATTTAAGCGGTAAACTTCAGTGAATTCAAGTTTCGCCGATCCGGTTAACAGTCGACGAATACGTTCTGGGTTATCAACACCCGGTAATTCGATTTGAATACGTCCAGAACCCGGTAAGCGCTGAATGTTTGGGTTGGCTACCCCAAACTTATCGACCCGTGCCTGGATGATCTGGAAAGCACGACCAAAAGCACCTGAGACTTCTTCGTTCAGTAACTTACGAACTTCGGTATCCGACGACTGGAAATTGATCCGGCTGCGGTTTGCGCTGGTTGCGAAAATGGTAGCCAGCTTCGTATCGGGGGCCAGCTTCTTAAAGTTGTTGGCAAATAGATCCACAAAGCTGGTGTTGCTTGTTTTCTGATCTTCCTGGGCCAGTTTTAACGCTTCGTTGAATTTAGGATCGCGGTTGTTACCCGACAAGCTACGTAGAATATCGGCAGGCGATACTTCCAACACTACGTGCATACCACCCTGCAGATCAAGCCCAAGTCCTAGCTCACGCTCGGTTACTTCCTGTAACGTACTGCCCAAATAAACGGGCTCTTTCCAGAGCGAGTCCAGATAATGCTGCTTTTTAGCAGGATCAACCTGGCCTTGCTTATTGGTAGCGTAAGCCTCTGCATCAGATTTGATGCCTCTTGAGACAAACGTAAATGACAGGAAATAGAGGCAAATAGCCGTCAGTACACCCGTCAGGATTAATATTCCAGTTCTATTTTGCATGAGAAGTAACGAGCTTGAGGCTCGTTGGAGAAAATTGATTTACTTGGAAAGGAAAGATAATAGACTACTAATCAGGCTTGTGCCTGGGGGGAATGCTACGTTAGGGCGCATTCGTGGCTATATGGTGACCGAATACGTATTTGAAGTAAGAAAAATAAAAATGCGGAAGCATGAAATGCCGGAGCAAAGGAACGCTCAACAGCAATAGGATTACGAGCGTTGGAGCTGGCAGCAAAAAAGCGGTTTGGCTGCCACCATCAAGTGTAATAGCTGGCGTAACGACCGCTTCAAACTGGGCCGCACTCAGTTGGGCATCTGACGAGTGAGAATCAGTTGGTTTGCCTGTTTTACTCTGATCAGCAACCGATTGAACGCCAGATACGTTAATCGCTGATACGCGCTGCATCAAACCGACCTGTCCCCAAACTGCGGTAATGAGCAGTAATGAGGCCAGAAAAAGGCTCGAAAGACGTTGTATAGCGCGCGGTTGCTTCATGAATTGCTTTAGCGGATGACAAATTTCGTACCATTTGCGGAACTATGCAAGCGGTTTCAGCTGGATTATCAGAATTAACTGAAACTATGTCAGGCAGAAACAGAATAGTTAGGCCTCAATTCCTAAAAGCGGGCTTATACGATATGGCTAGTTAGTCCGCGTGAAAAATAATCTTAGTACCTTGCGTGCATGAATCTGCATGAATTTATTCAATTAGCTTTAGCTGAAGATGTTGGCGATGGCGACCATACATCCCGTTCTACAATACCAGCCGACGCGCAGAAACGGGCCCGGTTGCTGGTTAAAGAAGCTGGTGTTTTGGCTGGTGTAGACGTTGCGCAGGCGATTTTTGCGGAAGTTGACCCAACGTTTGAGGTCGATATTTTGCTACGTGATGGCGCCAGTATCAAACCTGGCGATGTTGTTTTAACCGTCAGCGGGAATGCACGTAACATTTTAACTGCCGAACGGCTGGTTCTGAACTGCATGCAGCGTATGAGTGGTATTGCTACGCATACTCGGCAATTAGTGGATTTGCTGGAAGGCACACGCGCAAAGCTGCTCGATACGCGCAAAACAACCCCAAATTTTCGGATTTGTGAGAAAATGGCTACCAAAATCGGAGGAGCTGTCAACCATCGATTTGGCTTATATGATATGATTCTCATTAAAGACAATCATATTGATTATGCCGGAGGCATTGAAGCCGCCATTACCAAGGCGGTTACGTATCTGAACGAAACCGGTCGAACACTACGTATCGAGATTGAAACCCGGAATCGTGCCGAAGTAGAAGAAGTTTTACGGGTTGGTCAGGTCGATGTTATTCTGCTTGATAATTTTTCGCCCGACGGTATTCGCGATATGGTACGACTTATCAATGGACGTTTCATAACCGAAGCATCGGGCGGTATCGACGAAACAAACTTGCGGGCTTATGCGGAAACAGGTGTTGATTTTATCTCGTCGGGGGCACTGACCCACCAGATTAAAAGCCTGGATTTAAGTCTGAAAGCTTATTAAAACAAAACGGACGTAGCATAGAAGAATGCTACGTCCGTTTTGTTGGTACGGTTGAATTTTATTTCTCCATTTCTCTCAGCAACTTATTGGCGAAGATAAACTCATTTAATTCAGGAACACTGGATTGGGTTAACGTATTACTATCGCCTTCCCATAGTTTATTCCCTTTATAGAGGAACATAATTTTTTCGCCAATTTCCATCATCGAGTTCATGTCGTGGGTGATCACCACCGTAGTAATTTTATACTCATCAGTGATTTCAGAAATAAGCTGATCGATTTTTATAGAGGTTAGCGGGTCGAGGCCAGAGTTAGGCTCATCGCAGAACAGATACTTAGGGTTAAGAACAATTGCTCGGGCAATACCTACCCGTTTCTTCATACCACCACTTATTTCTGATGGCATTCGGTCGCCCGCATTCTCCAAACCAACTCGTTGTAGGCATTCCTGTGCTCTATCCAGTTTCTCGCTTTCCGATTGTTCCGTTAACATATCAAGCGGAAAACGAACGTTTTCAAGAACCGTCTTGGAATCGAATAGCGCTGATCCCTGAAACAGTACGCCCATTTCGCGCCGGATCGCTTTTTGCGATTCGAGATCGACGGTCAAAAAGTTGCGACCATCATATAAAACCTCACCAGAGTCGGGCTTGACCAAGCCGATCATGCATTTCAGCAGAACGCTTTTACCCGTACCACTACCGCCGATAATCAAACTTGTGTCGCCCGGCTTGAACGTACCATCTATCCCGGCCAGTACCTGTCGGTCGCCAAACGTTTTTGCTATATTTTTAATTTCGATCATGTGAGCCAGAAGAAAAGTGCCTGCGCGAATGCTACGGCTATGCTTTCGGTTTTCACTACGTCAGTAAAATCTGAGTCAGAATAAAGTCGGCCGCCACGATCGCAATACAGCTATTGGTAACGGCTGACGTTGACGCAGCACCCACTTCCAGCGCCCCACCGCTAACATTGTAGCCCTGATAAGCCGAAATGGTGGACACTAGAAAGGCAAATACAACAGTTTTAATGAGTGCGAACGTAACGCCAAAGGGTTTGTAATCGAAACGCAGACCTGAAACATAATCTTCGGGAGAGATAACACCGGCTAAAACACCGGCGATGTATCCGCCTAAAATCGACAGAAAGCCCGCCATCATAACCAGAAGAGGGAACATGAGCACAGATGCAATAACTTTGGGGAGCACCAGATAAGAGCTTGAATTAATACCCATAACTTCCAATGCATCGATTTGCTCCGTAATACGCATAGTGCCCAATTCACCGGCAATATTGGAGCCTACTTTACCAGCCAGTACAATACAGGATAGCGTAGGAGCCAGTTCCAGAATGGTACTGTCGCGTACGATAAGGGCGATAATGTTTTTAGGAACGAATGGGTTAGTCAGGTTGTAAGCCGTTTGTACGCAGGTGACGGCGCCAATAAACGTATTGACGAGCGCTACTATAAAAATGGAGCCAACGCCAATCGAGGTGCATTCATTCAAAATAAGGCCCAGATAAACCCGCATTTTCTCTCTATTCCGGAAGAGAGAACCAAGAAAAATGAAATAATGACCTAATCGTGACATAAACTGCGTAAAGAGAAGCAAAAGTGCCGTTTCGATTATTGGACTGCGGCAATATCGAGAGAACCCCAGCAAAGATAGAATGGTTTCTAACGTAACTTGCGCCGTATCCTAAAGCAGTAGTATAGACAAAAAAGTTTTATCGTTTGTATGAATCCATTGGCTGTAGTGACAGGAGGGAGCAAAGGTATCGGCCGTGCTATTGCCGAACGATTTGTTAACGAAGGGTTTGATGTTGTTGTTTGTGCGCGTGCCATCGACGATGTGCAGGCGGAAGGATTGATTCCGTTTGCCGCTGATCTATCGGATCGATCAGGAGTTGACGCACTGCTACGGTATATTCATTCCTTGAATCGACCCGTTGATATTCTGGTGAACAATACGGGCATTTTTTTGCCCGGACAAATTCAAAATGAAGCAGAAGGAACCTTCGAGCTGACCATGAACACGAATGTTGCCAGTGCCTACCATCTGACAAGAGGGTTACTGACAGACATGATTGCCAGACGAAAAGGACACATTTTTATGATGTGCTCAACGGCTAGCATTACGGCTTATACGAATGGAGGGTCTTACTGCATTTCTAAATTTGCTTTGTTAGGCATGAGCCGTGTTTTACGGGAAGAGCTAAAAACACATGGCGTTAAGGTCACGGCAGTATTGCCAGGTGCTACGTTAACTGCCAGTTGGGAGGGAACCGACCTGCCAGAGGAGCGTTTTATGAAAGCCAGTGATGTTGCCGATAGCGTTTGGGCTGCTTACACGCTGTCGCAAAGTGCGGTTGTTGAGGAGGTGTTGATTCGTCCACAGCTGGGGGATATTCCTTAAATATTTTAATAATGCGGATTAGCCTGATGCTGCATAACGGTTGACTAACGACTCTTTCGTATCTTGCGGCACACTTCATCCTCCTAAGCGTATAACTGTTCACTGTTAACTGATTTCTGTTGCGAATGTCTTCTGTTGAATATTTGGGTATTGACGTCGGCGGAACGAACGTCAAAATGGGCATCGTTGATGCCGATACGGGCAAAATCTCCAATTTCTATAGCCACGATACTATTAGTTGGCGGCAGTCGGGCCATTTCGTTGAACGGTTTGGCGATGCGGTTGCACTTCAACTGGTATCCAATAAAGATGTAAAAAAAGTAGGTATTGGTCTGCCGGGTATGCTGAACCGCAACCGTACTGTGCCTTTGGAAATAACGGCTATTCCTGAAATAAATGGGGTTCCATTAGTTGATATTTTGACGAAACGATTCTCTGGTGTAGAGTTTTTTCTGGAAAACGACGCTAATGCCGCGGCATTAGGCGAATATTATTTTGCTGAAGAAAAGATCACTGAGAACTATATCTTCATTACGTTAGGAACAGGCGTAGGAGGAGCGGCTATCATCAATAAGAAAATTTTTACCGGTGGTGATGGTAACGCCATGGAGCCTGGTCATATTCCTTCTCGGAATGGTCGTGTTCTGGAACGTAATATCGGTAAAAAAGAGCTACTGGAGTTAGCAACTCAGCGTAGAGCTGAATACAAAGGAGAAACACAATTACCTGATGATGGCGATATTTCTACAACAGGACTGGTCGCTGCGGCTGCTGAAGGAGATGAACTTGCTCTTCAAATCTGGACGGAAGTAGGCGAAATACTAGGCGAGGGTCTGGCGGCTCTTATTAAGATACTCGATATTAAGCACGTACTGATTGGGGGCGGTTTGTCGGCTTCGTTCGATTATATTCTGCCAGCTGTTGAAAAAACGCTCGATTACTGGCTTAATGACTATTACAAAAATGGTTTAGCCGTAAAACGCGCAACCCTTGGTAATGACGCCGGTTTGCTAGGTGCTGCGTCATTATGTTTTGAATAATAGCACTACGTAGCGAAATGATGGGTTAACAGAGCATAGAATAGCTGTGTTAACCCATTTTTCTGCCTATACTACGTTTACTTCCGGTGTAATTTCTATATTGAATTTATCGTATACTGATTTTTGGACTTGGTGCGCAAGGGTTAGAATCTCATCTCCAGTGGCATTTCCGTAATTAACAAGTACTAATGCCTGTTTGGTATGCACTCCTGCGTCGCCTAATCGATACCCCTTCCAACCTGTCTGTTCAATCAACCAGCCCGCTGGAACCTTGACGATATCATCACTAATCGGGTAGCCGGGAAGGGTGGGGTAAGTTGATTTGAGTAGATCGAATTGAGGCTTTGGAATTTCTGGGTTTTTAAAGAAACTACCAGCATTTCCTATCTCATTGGGGTCAGGGAGCTTGCTTTGTCGAATATGAATCACAGCATCGCTGATTGCTTTGATTGTCAATGTATCATCCGATATGCCCATTTCTGTAAGCGTTTCCTGAATAGCCCCATAGCGTGTATGAAACGTAGGAGTTTTATCGAGTTGGAACGTAACGCTTGTAATAATATACTGATCCTTTAATTTTCGCTTAAAAACGCTTTCGCGATAGCCAAATGCACAATCAGCATGATTGAAGATACGCTGTTTGCCACTAGCAACGTCGATTGCAGTTAGGGATTCGAAGACTTGCTCAATTTCAACACCATACGCACCGATATTTTGCATGGGCGCTGCGCCCACTGTACCCGGAATTAGCGAAAGGTTTTCCAGGCCTGCATAACCCTGGTTGACACAAAACTTGACCAAGTCGTGCCAAATCACCCCGGCTCCCACTTTTACGTAAATATGGGTATCGTCTTCCCGGATCACATCAATACCCTGAATGTTCATCTTGACAACTAACCCGTTGAAATGTTGCCGCAGAAGAACATTGCTACCACCGCCTAAGATAAGTTTTGGCGTATTAACAAATTCAGTTAGTTGTAATAAAGTCTGAAGATCATCTTCTTGATTAATTTCAACCCAGTAGCGCGTGTTGACATCAAGTCCGAACGTATTGTAAGGCTTTAGTGACACGTAGCTTTCGATAGTCAGCATGTGGTCTCAATAATATACTGTCAAAATTAACCAAAATATAGTTTGTCCTAGTCCATTCTACTGGCTTCATCTATGAATGGACAAAATAGCTATTTTTGTAATCTAATTCTGTGTGGCTATGCGTTTCGGAATCAGTGGTTTTTCTGTTCTGGCTTTTTTGATCATGATGGGCTGTGCCTCAAGTCGACCAACCGTGTCCAACAAGTCGTCTGTGGATTATAACAGCTATGATGAGGATTTATCCGCAGTAAGACCTATTTATAATACGCCATCGTCAGGTAAAGCGACCAACGTAAAGCGGCCTAATTCAACGTCTTCAACAAATACTACTCCATCTCGTAAGCCTGACGCGCCAAGAGTGGCAGCGCCTAACGAGGCTTTGTATGTTAACAAGCGGCTTGACGTAGTGATGGATACCATCGCTGTTAAAAACAAAGCAGTTCGCTATGCGCCGGGATTTCGGATACAGGTATACGTCGGTAACCAGCGGCAGGAGGTCGATGCCGCTAAGTTGCTGATCTACCAGAATTTCCCGGAACTGAACCCCTATCTAACCTACAATCAACCAACATACAGATTGAAAGTTGGTGATTTTATGCATCGTATTGACGCTGAACGATATTATGCTTCAATACGTCAGTTATTGCCATCTGCCCAGCTACAGCCCGACAAAATTGAAGTACGGAGAAGCCTATCAATAAAATAACTTATATAATTTGCTACTGATTAGTTAGTTTTGATGAGTTTTGTACAATTCTGAAAGGTTATCTTCCCTTGTTATAAACGATGAAAAAAGCATTAATTACCGGTATTACTGGACAAGATGGCGCTTATCTGACCGAATTACTGTTATCCAAAGGATATGAAGTACACGGTATAAAGCGTCGTAGCTCGCTCTTTAACACGCAACGTATCGACCATATGTATGAAGATCCTCACGAGAAAAACGTGCGGTTCAAACTTCATTATGGCGATCTGTCTGATTCCACCAATATCATTCGTATAATTCAGGAAGTTCAGCCCGACGAAATTTATAATCTGGGTGCTATGTCGCACGTACAGGTTAGCTTTGAAGAGCCAGAGTATACAGCACAGGTAGATGGTATCGGAACGCTACGTATTCTAGAGGCTGTTCGCCTGTTAGGCATGACCGAGAAAACGCGTATTTATCAGGCTTCTACGTCTGAGCTATACGGTGGTGTTCAGGGACATGCTCAGTCGGAGACTACGCCTTTTTATCCTCGTTCGCCTTACGCTGTTGCTAAACAGTACGGTTTCTGGATTACGGTCAACTATCGGGAAGCTTACAACATGTACGCTTGTAACGGTATTCTATTCAATCACGAATCGCCACTACGTGGCGAAACGTTCGTAACGCGTAAAATTACCCGGGCTGTAGCACGTATCGGCCTTGGTCTACAGGATAAGGTTTATCTGGGAAATCTGGATGCTCAGCGCGACTGGGGCCACGCAAAAGACTACGTTGAGGCTATGTGGTTGATTCTTCAGCAGGATAAAGCCGAAGATTTTGTTATTGCTACGGGTGTTACAACTCGGATTCGGGATTTTGTGCGGATGTCTTTTGCTGAAATCGGGGTAGAACTTGAATTTAAAGGAGAAGGTGCATCAGAAACGGGCGTTGTTGTAAGCTCGTCTAACCCTGAATTCCCGGTTGAAGTTGGTAAAGAGGTTGTTTGTGTTGATCCTCGTTACTTCCGTCCAACAGAAGTTGACCTATTGCTTGGCGATCCAACTAAGGCTATGACGCAACTTGGCTGGCAGCCTAAATATGATTTGAAAGCGCTTGTTAATGATATGATGATCGCTGATATCGACTTATTCCGTCGCGATCAGGTTTTGGCTAAAAGTGGCCATCAGATTCTCAACTACTACGAATAGACTTACTCTATTCTTATCAACAAGAAAGCCCGCCAATTGGCGGGCTTTCTTGTTGATAAGAATACTTATTTAATGATTAAACAGGAACTGCGTAGTAATACATGCGAGAACTGTTAGGATACATGCCGATAAGCATCAGGCCTTCGCCTTCTTTTACTGAAGATAAGGCAGCTTGCAGGTCTTTAGTCGTTTTGACGTTTTTACCGTTAGCTTTTACAATAATGAATCCTTCTTCGATATCGGTTTCAGCTAATTTGCCATCCACAATCTTCTTCACACGAACGCCACCGGTTACTCCCAGTTGTTTGGCATCCTGAGCACTTAGCTCTTCGAAATCAGCGCCGAGTGAGCTTAGAGCTGTTGCTGTAGGTGCTTCTGTCTTCTTGATAACTTCACGACCACCATTACGGTTACGTAATTCAATTTTAAAGTCGCGTTCGGTACCATTGCGATTAACTGTTACGTTCACTACGTCACCTGGACGACGGCGACCGATAACTTCGCGCATTTGAGCATCCGAATCAAGAGGCTGACCTTCCATTTTAATGATAACGTCGCCTTTTTCCAGGCCCGCTATTTTGGCTGCGCCGTTTTCTACTACGCTTTCTACGTAAATACCACGGCCAACCTTAGCGCCTTTTTCTTTAGCAATGGTGCTGTTAAGTTCGATAGGCATGATACCTAAATAACCGCGCTGAACATTACCATATTTAAGAAGATCGGCCGATACTTTTTTCACGAGCGATACCGGCACCGCGAAACCGTAACCGCTATAATAACCGGTGGCCGACGCAATAGCGGAGTTGATACCCACCAGTTCGCCCCGAAGGTTTACCAGAGCACCACCCGAATTACCTGGGTTGATAGCTGCATCAGTTTGAATAAACGCTTCGATTGGCGTATCTGCTTTAGGATCATTTTGCTGACGTGCATTCTGATTCAGAATACCAATACCGCGGCCTTTGGCACTTACGATACCGGCAGTAACTGTCGATTCAAGATCCAATGGATATCCTACTGCCAGCACCCACTCGCCAAGCTTCAACGCATCTGAATCACCAAGAGTAATGGCAGGAAGGTTGTTTGCTTCAATTTTAACAACGGCCAAGTCCGTAAGCGGATCAGTTCCGATAACTTTCGCTTTAAAGCTACGTTTGTCAGTCAAAATCACTTCTACTTCGTCTGCATCCTGCACTACGTGGTTGTTCGTAACAATGTAGCCATCTTTACTGATGATAACTCCAGAGCCAGATGCCTGGCCTTGTTGACGACGGGGACGGCTTTGGCCTCCAAAATCATCACCGAAGAAATCCCGGAAAATGTCAGGAACTTGCTGTTGGCGAACCGTGCGGGTTATGGTAGTACGAATATGGACGACTGTGGGCGTAACGGCTTCTGCGGCTGTAGAAAAATCGTTTGGCGTAGCTGTGGGGCCATTGCCAGTCAGAGCGGCTAGCCGGCCTGTAATGGTTGGCGTAGTCGATGACGATTCGTTAAAAATAACATCCTGCTTATTGAAACCCAATAGGTTATAAGCAGCCAGCGTTACTCCACTCGATAAGAGCGCCATCAACGCTAATAATTTCCAGTTGCTTTTCATGATTAATTGGGAAAATCTAAAATTGCTGTCCTTATGTGTAAGACGTGTACTAATTTACTTCTACTTGTTGATATAACGGAAACGTAGGTTTGAAAAATCCTGCTTTTATAAGCCTTAACATATTTTAACAGGACAGTGTTACGTTGGGTTTAAGAACAAGGTACAGCCTGTGAGATTTTACCCACAGGCTGCGTATTTATTATCCGCCAATCTCAATTTGACGAGGAGGTTTAATTTTAGCTTCCTCACGTTTTGGGACGTCAATTTTCAGTACGCCATCGGTGTAAGTAGCCTGAATTTTGTCCGCATCAATTGAAGTAGGAAGCGTGAAAGTCCGTTGAAAAGAAGAATAACTGAACTCTCTACGAGTATACTTTTCATTACGTGTATCCGATTCTTCCTTTTGGCTTTCCTGAGAAGCTGAGATAGTGAGGTTATTGTGGTTCAAATTGAGTTTAAAATTTTCTTTCTTTAAACCGGGAGCCGCAACTTCAATACGGAAGCCATCTGCGTGTTCCACTACGTTGACCGCTGGTACGTTGCTGACCCAGGATAAACTTGTGTTAAAAAAGTCATTCATATCGCGACCGAATCGGGCCGCCGACGCGGAAGTCTCGATCAACGATGGGAGGTTGTTCGTGCGCATTAACGGATTCATGGCTTTATGTTGGTTTTGAGTTTAAAAATAAGTTAACAGCGTGTGTTACGCTTACTGATTTTCAAACTTTATGCCACCCCATATTTTGGTCATGAGCCAGTCAATATGGCACTATAACTTGGCAACGAGATAGAGAAAACAGACAAAATGCCAGTTTGAGGTCGGCATCATCTGCTAAGTAACTGGAGAAAATGATTGTTGTTGCTATTGAGCATTAAGCAATTCAAGCGCTTTTTCGGCAGCGGCTTGCTCGGCTTTTTTCTTACTATAGCCGCTACCAACCGCAAACTGCTCATCATTTATTGTAACCTGAGCAATAAACTCCCTGAAATGGCTATTCCCTTTTTCGGAAATGATTTCGAAGCGAATTTCCTTTCCCGCTCGTTGCGCCCATTCAATCAGGCGGCTTTTAAAGTTGATATTATTCTGTACAACAGAGTCAATATCGTAGTGGGAAAGCAATTCCTTTAAGATAAACTGACGAGAGAAACGAAACCCCTTGTCTAAATAAACAGCGCCAACGAGCGCTTCCAGCGCGTCGCCATACATAGAGGTGCGAGCTGGTAAACTACGCGTACGACTTCCGTCATACTCAATAAGGTGATCGAGACCGATTTTGCGTGAGATGCCATTGAGGGTTTCCCGGTTTACAATTCGGGAGCGTATCTCCGTCAGGAACCCTTCGTCCTTGTAAGGGTATTTTTTAAAGAGAAACTCGGCAATGACCATGCCGAGCACTGCGTCGCCCAGATACTCCAGCCGTTCGTTTGATTCCCGAAACCCCTCTATCGCTGTCGCCTTTGACGCTGACGTATGACGTAGTGCCAGTTGATACAGGCCGATGTTTGAAGGACGTTCGCCAATAATGTGCGCAATTGACCGTCGCAAATTTTTGCGAGGATTTGAGTTGCCCGAGCGGAACCAATCGAACGGATTAAACAAACTACGGGGTAGCGCGAGTTGCACGACTCAGCTTAGTTTACGGAAAATAACGATGGCATTATGACCTCCAAAACCAAAGGCATTACTCATCACTGTTGTTAAGGAACGAGTCTGCGCTTTCAACGGTGTCAGATTGAAACGAGAGTCGATCTCTTCATCCACATTAAACAAGTTAATGGTGGGTGGAACAATCTGATTTTCTAAAGCCTTTATACTGGCAATTGCTTCAACAGCTCCCGCTGCTCCCAGCAGGTGGCCAGTCATCGACTTAGTCGAGCTAATATTTATCTTAAAGGAATGATCGCCAAATAATTGATGGATGGCCTTCAATTCCTGAGGATCGCCAACGGGAGTTGACGTACCGTGCGTGTTAATGTAATCAATTTCTGAAGGATCAATGCCCGCATCATCAAGCGCATCTTTCATGGCCAGATAAGCGCCCAGCCCTTCAGGATGTGGTGCTGTGATGTGGTAAGCATCTGACGACATACCGCCACCAATTAACTCCGCATAAATTTTCGCTCCTCGGGCTTTCGCGTGCTCATATTCTTCCAGAATAAGTGAGCCTGCCCCTTCGCCCATAACAAAACCGTCGCGTTCCTTATCATAAGGACGGGAAGCTGTTTCGGGAGAGTCGTTACGTTCCGAGAGCGCCCGGTTTGCATTAAATCCGCCAATACCGGCGCGGGTTACGGCTGCTTCTGAGCCGCCCACCACACACATGATCATTCGGCCTAACCGAATATAGTTAAAGGCGTCGATGATACCATTGTTGGTAGAAGCACAGGCCGAAACCGTTACGTAATTTGGACCTCGGAATCCATATCGCATAGAGATCTGACCCGACGCGCTGTCGGCGATCATGCGAACAATAAAGAAAGGATTAATTCGGGGGGTACCGTCGCCTTTGGCATAGTCAATCATTTCGTCTTCGAACGATTTCAGACCGCCGATACCTGAACCCCAAATAACACCGACCTTGTTGCGGTCAACTTTTTCGAGGTCCATCCCAGAATCTTTGATGGCCTCGTCCGTAGCAATAAGCGCATAATGGGTAAATGCATCCATTTTGCGAGCCTCCTGCCGGGGAATAAACTGCGTGACATCAAGCCCCTTGACTTCGCATGCGAAGCGGGTACGAAACTTGGAAGCATCGAACTTCGTGATCGGGCCGGCACCACTTACGCCAGCTGATAAGTTGTTCCAAAAGGTCGGTACATCATTACCAATCGGCGTAAGTGCGCCCAAACCCGTTACGACTACTCGTTTTAACGTCATACAGTTTAACTGCGGGGTAATTAGATTGAGGAAAGCGTTACTGCTAAACCTCGGAAATTATTTACCTGCGTTTTCTTCCAGGTAAGAAATAGCCTGACCAACCGTACCGATATTTTCGGCCTGATCGTCTGGGATAGAAATGTTGAATTCTTTCTCAAATTCCATGATCAATTCAACCGTGTCAAGTGAGTCAGCGCCCAGATCGTTCGTGAAGCTTGCCTCTGGCGTTACTTCCGACTCTTCTACGCCCAATTTCTCGACAATGATATTTTTGACCTTTTGTGCAATTTCTGACATTTTAGTAGTCCGTTGGGGTTGAAAAACTGCGCAAAGAAAGGGATTTACCCGTTTATTGTCAAACAATTTTTTGAGTGAGGAAACGTTTTTGTTATCCCTTTTATGGCTATTAATTATTTGTAAATCAGGGAATTAATGGTTGTTTTCGGCCTGATGTATCTAGTCTGTAAGAAGGTAATAGAGTGATGATTTTAGCGCGAATAAGCTTAAAAAGTTAGTATTTAATCACTTTTTACCTGTCTGTTTCTCGACTTTTATAAATACAATTTACCTGGTTAACGTTGAAATTCTTCATAGGGCTACTAACGATTTGATGAGTATTGGTGTAGGCCAATAGCAGGTAACCAATTAATAAACTTCTTTAAGCAACTATTACCTCTATTAAACTGGATTCAGGAAGCTTTTACGTTGTCCAGGTTAAAATGCAACCCACGATTTTCACGGCGGGCCATAGCCATTTTGATGACCAGATAGGCTACCTCGATCATGTTACGTAGCTCGCAAATGGGGGCCGATACTTTCGATTGCCGATAGAGTTCTTCGTGCTCCAGATAAATAAGCTCAAGCCGATCCATAGCCCGTTTTAATCGGCGATTGGTTCGCACGATACCTACGTAGTTAGACATAATAGACTCAAGCTCTTTTTTCATCTCAGTTACCAGAACCAGCTCTTCGGGATGAGTAGTACCGGCATCGTTCCAGGCCGGAATGGTAGTGGGAATATTGGCCTGATCAACTAACTCTATTGTCTTTAAAAAGGCCCGATGACCAAAAACAACTGCTTCTAATAATGAATTGGAAGCAAGCCGGTTTGCTCCGTGCAGACCGGTGCAGGAACATTCGCCAACGGCGTATAGAAACTGGATATTGGTTTGGCCCCACTCGTTAACGCGAATTCCTCCGCAGAGATAATGTTGAGCCGGTACAACCGGAATGTAATCTTTTCGTAAATCCAGTCCCAGGCGTTCGTTACAATAGGCTGTGATATTGGGGAAGTGCTCAATAAATTTCTCATAGTCACAGTGTGTTACGTCCAGATAGACGAATGGGTCGCCTGCTTTTTTCATTTCGGAGTCAATGGCACGAGCCACTACGTCGCGCGGAGCCAGTGATAAGCGTGGGTCATAATTCTCCATGAACGTATCGCCTTTGCGGGTACGTAGCACACCACCAAAACCTCTTACAGCTTCTGAAATCAGGAAATTAGGCTTTTTGCCTGGTTCATACAGCGCCGTTGGGTGAAACTGAATGAACTCCATGTCCTTGCATACGCCTTTGGCGCGATAAGCCATGGCAATACCATCTCCGGTAGCAATATTTGGATTAGTTGTGTTTTGGTAAATGTTGCCAATTCCTCCCGTAGCCAGCAACGTCGTTTTTGCAAGAAATTGTTCTACCTGACCGGTTTGTGTATTCAGAACATAAGCCCCAAAGCAACGATTGTCGGTGTCGTATCGATGAACTGTCTCGCCAAGCTGGTGTCGTGTGATCAGTTCAACAGCATAGAAATGAGTAAAAATTTCGATTGAACGTAGTGAGCGGGCTTTGTCGAGAAGAGCCCGTTCTATTTCTGCCCCCGTAATATCTTTAAAGTGAAGAATACGATAATCAGAATGACCGCCTTCTTTGGCAAGATCGTAGTCATTTCCATTATGTTCTTTGTCGAAGCGAGTGCCGTAGTCAATTAGTTCCTTAATACGTTCAGGGGCTTCCCGGACAACAATTTCAACGACATGGCGATCGCTCAGAAAATCCCCTGCGATCATGGTGTCTTCGATATGCTTTTCGAACGAATCGGCTTCCGACCACACTGCTGCAATACCACCCTGGGCGTATTTCGTGTTGGTTTCGTCGGCCTGCACCTTGGTGATAACCCCAATGCGAACATGCTGTCCTATGGTATCGAAATGCATTGCCAGTTTTGTGGCGTAACTCAGGCCCGCTATACCGGAGCCAATAACAAGAAAATCGAATTGATGGGGCATTATTCTCTCAATTGAACGAATCGGCTAATATAAGTAGCGAAGCAGGGGAAAATACCTTGCAGCAACCACTTACTGGCGTCGGCTAGCCGATGGCGATTGGTAGTTTCTATTTACTCAACTCCAGCATTCGTGCCACTGACTCGTAGGCTTTCAGTCGAACAGCCTCAGGAACAACGATTTCTGGTTGCTCATAAAGCATGCAGTTATAAACCTTTTCCAGGGTATTCATTTTCATATAGGGGCATTCGGAGCAGGCACACGTGTTGTTCTGGCTGGCTGGCGCTGGTATAATCTTCTTGTGTGGCACAGCCTGCTTCATTTTATGGAGAATACCCGCTTCGGTACCAACAATAAATGTCTGTTCAGGGCTATCCACTACGTATTTGAGTAACGCAGTTGTTGAACCAACGTAGTCGGCCTCACTCAGGATATGTTCCTGACATTCTGGGTGCGCAATAAACTTGGCATCCGGATACTGAGCCCGTAGTTTGTGTAGCTTTTCGAGCGATATGTCGATATGGACAATACAAGCGCCATCCCAAAGAACCATATCCCGTCCAGTCTTTTTGGAAACGTACCGACCCAGGTTAGCGTCCGGTGCAAAAATGATTTTTTGATCTTTCGGTAAGCTTTCAACGATTTTAAGCGCATTTGACGACGTAACGATAATATCTGACAGCGCCTTGATTTCAGCCGAACAGTTAATGTACGACAACACAATGTGATCGGGGTATTGAGCTTTGAACGCGGCAAATTTGTCGGCAGGGGCCGAATCAGCTAGTGAGCAGCCTGCGTTCAGATCAGGGATTACTACTTTTTTTTGTGGAGACAAAACCTTGGCGGTTTCGCCCATAAAATGCACGCCACAGAACACAATCATATCGGCGGGCGTAGCGGCTGCCTGCTGCGACAAGCCAAGACTATCGCCTATATAATCTGCCAAGTCCTGAATGGCGCCATCTACGTAGTAGTGAGCCAGAATAACGGCGTTTTTTTCTTGTTTAAGGCGTTTGATTTCAGCTACTAAATCGATGTCGTCGGCAACAGGTTTGTTAACATAGCCTACGCGCTGAACTTCTTCCAGGAGTGCTTCCATTGACGGTATAACAGGTGGTTTTATACTAAACACGAATGACAGTAAAAAGTCACTACGTTCGATACGGTACGTTTGTTGAACTGTCGGAACAGGCTATGACCTTAGCCGCTCACGCAGGGCGAATTTCACTAAATCGTTTGGGCTTTCAAACAACGATCCGTATTTGGTTAGTTTTGAGTGAAAGCTAGGCACTTTTATGACTGACGATTTTCTTTCGCTTCTAATAACAGATATTGTTGACGAAGCTCCTGATACAAAAAGTTACGTATTGGAATCTACCGACGGACGTACGATTAGGCACCGTGCCGGGCAATTTCTCACCTTAATTTTACAGCATGGTGGCCATGAAGTTCGGCGGTCATATTCGCTAAGCTCAGCTACTAACGAACCGTTACGTCTTACCATTAAGCGTGTTCAGAATGGGGAGATCTCGCGCTACTTACTCGATACGTTACGCGTAGGGGACGTAGTAACGAGTTTGTATCCGGCTGGCCGATTCGTTGTTGATGATAGTATGCCTGGCGATTTAGTGTTGTTAGGCGCAGGCAGCGGCATAACGCCGTTAATGGCGATCTTAAAACAGGAGCTACTTTTTGCAGACCAACGTAACGTAACATTATTGTATAGTGCCCCTAATGAGCGCTCTATAATTTTTAGAAAGGAGCTAGACGCATTACAGCAGCAATTTCCAGATCGGTTCCGATTGTTTTACCTGTTGAGCAATCCCTCCGACGATTGGGTAGGACTTCGCGGTCGATTAAATAACGTAATGCTTGAGCGGCTACTGCCAGCCTTGATCGGGAAGTCAGACACAGAGGCAACCCACTTTTATATATGTGGTCCGGCTGATTATATGCGAATGATTCAATTTACGCTTGTATTTAGCGGTTTCCGGGCGGAGCAGATACGACGAGAGAATTTTGTTGTTGAGACCGTTGTGTTGGCGCCCCCGCCCGTACTGGCTCAGGATCGGACTGTATTGTTACGGTTCCGGGGGCGTGAAGTTGACATACAGGTGCCCGCTTACAAAACAATTCTACAGGCAGCTCTGGATGAGGGTATTACGTTACCCTATAGTTGCCGGGGAGGGCGCTGTTCTACGTGCGCTGCCCGTTGTGTTTCAGGTAGTGTTCACATGACCATTAACGACGTACTGATAGACCGCGACCTCGCCGAAGGCTGGGTACTAACCTGCACGGGCTACCCAGAAACAGATGGGGTAATTGTTGAAGTCTGAAACCGATTCTACGTGTTAACCTTCGTTTTTAGAAAAGCGAGTACTACGTCAAGACCTTTCTTGTAGTGATTATTATTGGGGATAACGATATCCGCTTCGTCTTTATGCGGTTTTACATACTCACGATAGGCTGGTCGTACGTGGTGTTTCCACTGGTAGTTGACCATTTCTTCGGTTAGACCTCGTTCGGCCTGATCGCGTAGTAGCCGACGATCCAGCTTGATTCTGTTTTTGGCCGTAATGTAAACTTTGAGATCCAGTTGACTGGCTACGTCCGGAAAGTGAAAAACGAATAAGCCCTCAACAATGATGATGGGCGTTGGGTGGTAGATAAGCGTTTTAGGAATAACGTTCGGATTATTGAACGTGTATTCTTTGGCCTCAACCGTTTGGCCTGCATGCAGCATGCTCAAATGCTCAGCAAACAACTCATGATTGATCGTTACGGGCAAGTCAAAATTATAGACACCATTCTGATCGATAGGAATATTGTCGAGAGTTCGGTAGTAATTGTCCTGTGAAATAAGGCAAATCTGATCGTCTGGAAATGTGTTAAGCACATCTCTAAGAAAAGATGTTTTGCCGGATGCACTGCCGCCGGTAATACCGACAATAAATGGTTTAGCTGTCATGATAGGACAAAGATACGGAGAGAACAAAAATAGTTTACTTGTCCGATTGTCCTATAAGGTGAATGTTCGAATGATTAATCCGCCAACGATCGCACCGACTATTGGTCCGGCTATGGGTACCCAGGCATACGGCCAGTCAGATGATCCTTTATTGGGAATTGGAAGTAGTGTATAGGCTAGTCGCGGGCCAAAATCGCGGGCAGGATTGATCGCATAGCCAGTCGTGCCGCCTAGTGATAGGCCAATACTCCAGACCAGAATACCAACCAGATAGGGACCTACGCCAATAGCTAGCTCGCCTAAGTTTTTGGAGGAAATTCCTGCCAGGCCCAGAATCAGTATAAGCGTCGCGAGGGTTTCGCTGGTAAAGTTAGCGCCACTATTTCGGATGGCAGGACCCGTTGCAAAGCAGGCGAGTTTAGAGTCAGGATCTTCTGTTGCAGCCCAGTGTGGTAAATAGTTTAACCATACGAGCGTAGCACCCAGGAAGGAGCCAATCAATTGGGCTGTAATATAAGGTACTACGTGACTGAAATCATTGGTGGCAAAGGCAAAGGCTATGGTAACGGCCGGGTTTAAATGCGCGTCTGTACTACCAAAGGCTTTAGAGACAAAAACGCCTATTGTTACGGCAAAAGCCCATCCTGCGGTAATGACGATCCATCCTGCATTTTCCCCTTTTGTTTGCTTAAGAACAACATTGGCTACTACACCATTACCCAAAAGAAGTAGAACTGCGGTGCCAATTAATTCGCCAAGAAATGGGGATGTGTGCATAAAACAACGACCAATAAGAAGTGGTTAGTGAACAGATACGTAAGCTGTCACTAACCACTGGTGTCAAGGTTTAGGAATAGTTTATGCAAATTAAATTATATTTTTGGAGTAAATGCAATTTTGAGGAAATTCCAGCTTGATTTTTATTTTCTCTACATGTTGACCGATGAAAACAATCAAATTTGATCAGATAGGTAAGCCAGCCGATGTATTAAAAACAACAAATGCGGCTATGCCAGAACCGGGGCCCAATGAAGTCAGAGTAAAAGTTATAGCTGCGCCTATCAACCCGTCCGATAGTATGTTTATCCAAAACCTGTATGGCATTCATCCGCAACTACCCTCAGGGGCTGGTTTTGAAGGAGTTGGCATCGTTGACGCTTTGGGTGAAGGGGTTCAAATGCGAACAGGAATGCGCGTGAGTTTTACAACTGTTGGTGCCTGGTCAGAATATGCTATTGCGCATCAGCGTAGCCTGATTCCGGTGCCGGATGCTATTCCCGACGAGTTGGCTGCTCAGTTGTTTGTGAACCCATTCACGGCTTATGCGATAGTACAAGATGCCAATGTTCCTGAGGGTGGTTGGCTCATGCTAACGGCGGCTGGCTCTGCATTTGGCAAAATGGTTATTCAATTATGTAAGATGCGCGGCATAAATACCATCGGCACCGTTCGGCGAGATGATTTGAATGATGAACTCAAAGACCTGGGGCTGACAGAAGTGATTAACGTAGCGACGGAAAACCTGACTGCTCGTGTCAAACAAATAACTGGTGGGGCAGGGGTGGCCTGCGTTTTAGACGCAGTAGGTGGCCCTACAGCTTCCGACTCATTAAAGTGTCTGAGTAAGGGTGGAACAATGATTGTTTATGGCGCACTTAGTTTACAGGACCCGGCTTTTAACGTAGGACTACTTATTTTTAGAGAGCTTACTATAAAAGGTTTCTGGCTTTCCGACTGGATGCGACGGGTCGATAGCCAAACGCGGCAGAACGTAGCACAAAACGTAATTCAACTGTTGGCTACGGGAAAAATTCAAATGCCAGTGGAAGCGTCCTACTCGCTCGATCAGATTCACGAAGCTGTTGATCACGCTGAGCGATCTGGGCGTTGGGGTAAAATTTTAGTGAAGCCGTAGCTATCATTACCTAACTTTCTCTTTCGTTTTCAGGTGGCTTAGTTATCTTTGAAACAATATCCGGTTAAGCCAACTCGTTTGTTTGCAATAACACCTGTAGGTCTAACCTCATCCACTTACCCGACTCGTTCGTATGCTCTTGCTTCAGGTACCGGCTGTTGACACCACGGCCGCATCGCTGTCGGCCACAGCGGCTACTCAACCCCAAAGTTTACAGTTATTTGATCTGGTAGCTAAAGGGGGTTGGGTCATGATTCCCATTGCTATTCTATTCTTTTCGGCGCTCTATCTGATCTTTGAGCGGTATTTCGTAATTCGCTCCCAGACCAAAGTCGATTCCAATTTCATCGATAATATTCGGGATATGGTAGCGCAGGGAAATATCAAATCCGCCGAATCATTTGCCAAAAATCAACGCACCGCTATGGGACGGGTTTTTGAAAAAGCGATTGGACGTATTGGATCTCCTATTAAAGAGATTGAGAGCACGATAGAGACAGTAGGCCAGATTGAACTATCTCGCCTAGAACGTAACATGGGATACTTGGGTATTATAGCCGGTATTGCGCCTATGTTAGGTTTTATTGGAACTATATCCGGGATCATTCGAATTTTCTACGACATTTCGTTATCCGACAATATCAGCGTTGGTATCATTGCTGGTGGTCTATACGAGAAAATGATTACATCGGGCGCTGGTCTTATTGTGGGTATCATCGCCTACACGGGTTACCACCTGCTCAACATGATGATTGAGCGGTTTACACTTTCGCTCGAAATGAATGCATTCGAATTCATTGAAGTGCTTCAGAAACCGACCAACGAACCCGCCCGAATGCGGTAATGAATAGATCTGAATACTAGGGTTTGGTAGGTTACTAGTGACAGCGTCTATCGGCTATCATCTTCTATAAGTATGAAACTTCGTAGAAAAAATAAATTTGCTGCTGAGGTTGCTACCTCATCATTGAACGACATCATGTTTTTCCTGCTGTTGTTCTTTCTAATCATTTCTACGGTAGCAAATCCGAATGTAATAAAACTAATGCTGCCCAAAGCATCATCGTCGCAGCAATTGAGCAAAAAGCAGGTTACGTTATCGGTAGATGATAACAAACAATATTTTATCGATAAAAAACCGGTCGATCCGGCTAATCTGGAAACTGAACTGAAGACCATCATGGCAGGAATTGCCGAGCCAACTGTGGTTGTTCGGTTTGATAAATCGCTTACCGTTCAGGATTTGGTAGATGTGCTTCAGACTGGCGCCAAGCTGAACATACGAATGGTAATGGCTACATCGAAGTAGTTTGGACTAGAATAGATTTTCTTCTCAACAAGAATGCCCTTTGGTTGCAACCGAAGGGCATTCTTGTTAAAGTACAATTGAAAACTCGTCGAACCAACGAATCGAACTGGGTATTTAGAAACGGAAGTTTAACTTACCAAACCAATAAGTTCCGTTGCTGCCCATCTGCACAGGGTCCCAGGCTCCACCTGATTCAGTGAGATCAGCTCGGTGCATATCAGGATAGACATTAAATATATTGGAGCCACCAATCGAAAGGCCAATCTGCGGAGTGAAACGGTAAGAGATTGAGAGATCGGTTGTTACTTTAGGTCGGTATATATCCAGATCGGTTGGGTCGTAGTTCCAGTTTGCGAGTTTCACTTCTCCAAAACGCACGAAACGTAGCAAAAAGGCCCATTTGTTGACACTATAATCAAGTGTCAGATTCATTTTGGAAGGCGGAGCAGATGCCCGTACAAAATAATATTCCCGCAGATCGAAATAGAGATCTTTATAGGGCTTCAGTTTTTCATTGGTATTAACACTGATAGTATCCAGGGAATTGAAGTTTACGCCCAAAGACGTATTTAAACGGCCCTGACCAAGTTGCGTACGATGCGCCAAAACAACATCGATACCACGTGTCCGGGTTGAAATCGCGTTGGTGAAAAACTGTACCTGACTGACATTTAACTGTTTCAAGGCATCCGAAATTTCGGGCAGTTCGTCACTAAATTGACCGGTCAATACGACACGATCTTTAATACGAACGTAGTAGCCGTCGACAGTCAGGCTAAATCCGTTCCCTAACTCACTGGTAAAGCCCAGGCTAGCATTAACCGAGGTTTCCTGTTTAAGGTCTGGAATGCCTAATGCCTGCGTGATGGCACTGCCGTTTTGTGCAATTTGAACCTGAACGGGTTGACCGCCGACAAAATTTGTGATCGTCGAATTAAAGTACTTCTGAGCCAGTGATGGCGCCCGGAAGCCAGTGCTTAACGTACCACGTAGCATGAAAGAAGGACTGATTTTCAGACGGCTCGATAACTTACCATTGAGCGTACTACCAAAATCACTGTAGTTTTCGTAACGGGCAGCGGCCCCAATCATGAATGCCTTGGTTAAATCGGCTTCTGTATCGATATAGATTCCCAGATTCGTACGGCTTTTGTTGAGTACGTTACTGGGTTGAAAACCTGGAAAGCCCTGTGCTCCGGCAGCCTTGCTAATATCGTATGCTTTGTATGAAGCTTCTTCGCCAGCGAAAATCTGGTAATTCTCATAGCGAAACTCTGAGCCAAACGCTACGTTCAAACCTTGTAATGTATTTTTAAAGAAACGGGTAAAATGTAAACCGGTTACGTTTTGCTGTAGTTGAAATCCTCCGGCCTTAAATTCTCGTGGCGACGTGGCCCCCATCGACGTATTAAGTGTGTTTTTAACGCCGTAATCGAATCGGTTGGAGCCAAAAATATTGCCCAGATCTACGTTCCAGTTACCTAGAGTGGTCCGTACGCCAGCCGCAAACGTACCATCGGTAATCGTACTGGTAATTATTGGGTCGAAGCCATCGGGGTAAATTGACGGAATATTACGTGGACTATCCGCAGTTCGAGTCCAGGCATAAGCATCGCCTTTACGAAAATTGATTCCCCCAAATGCATAAATAGTGGTATTTGTGCTTACGGGTATCTGTGAATTAGCATATACGGATGAATTTTTAATACGAGAATCGCCGTATTGCCGACGTTGCAATGTTGAATCGATGCCAGGCGTATTAGCGCGGTTGGTGTGCTCTCGCTGATTATAGTCGCCAGTGAGATTTAGGAAGCCGTTTTTGCCGATACGCCAGCCATAGTTAGCATTTACGTTAAGATTGCCTCCGTCGAATTTCTGGTTATCAAAACGATATTTAGCCTGATAGGCTCCGTAGTTTACATTGGCTACGAGCTGATTAGTTGTTGCTTTTAGCACAATATTAATTACCCCTGCGATAGCATCAGAGCCATATTGGGCGGCAGCTCCGTCGCGGAGGATTTCAATACGTTCGATAGCGGCTGCCGGAATTGTATTCAGGTCTGTTCCCGTATTGCCCCGGCCGCGTGTTCCAAATAGTGTAACTAAAGCCGATTGATGCTGGCGCTTTCCGTTAATCAGTACTAAAGTCTGATCGGGCCCCAACCCACGTAAGCTGGCTGGGTCTACATGGTCAGCACCATCCGAACCAGTCTGCCGGTTTGAGTTAAATGAAGGCGCTACAAATTGCAGCAACTGATTCACATCGAGTTGACCAGTTTTGGCGGTTACCTGGCGCACGTCAATAACATCGATTGGAGCCGGAGAATCAGTAACCGAGCGGTTAATATTACGAGAGCCAACCACCATAACCTCAGTGAGGTTGGTTTGGGCCGATTTCAGTGCTACGTCAAGCGGAGCATTATCATTTGCTGCTACCGTAACTAATTTTTCGATAGTATCGTAGCCAAGCGAACTGAAACGTAGCGTATAACGCCCTGAAGCTAACTGTAGGCTAAAATTTCCACTGGCATCAGTAGTTGTGCCTGTTTGTTTGCCCACTACTAAAATTGTAACACCCGGTAAAGCGCTGGAGTTAGCTTCGTCTGTTACACGACCTCGAATTGATTGAGAAAAGGCCGAGACCGATAAAAAACAACATGTAACTAAGATTTTTGTATTCATTCAGGGAAAAATATAATCATTGAGATTTGTAAAGAAATGTCTATGAATTAGACGTAGCATGGCTTCAATAGTGACTACTATACGCAACAAATTGGACTAATAGTCTCTTTTGTAAACAGCCCATTTTGTAAGCACGTGGGGGGCTATCGCCTACATTTGTCTGTAAGGCATGAGTTCCATTACCGATAAAAGGCATAAAAAGACCGAAAAAATAGGTGTCGATGAGCAATCCGTATTTTTATGAATGCACTCGTCCGCCAGAAGTTTTTAACTTTGTCGCCAAACCGTGCTAGAAACCGGTTTGCTTATGACGCATCAACTTGCCCTCAAAAAGCCGCTGGCTTTTTTTGATTTGGAGACGACAGGTATCAACGTCGCCAAAGACCGTATCATTGAGATTTGTGTTGTTAAGGCAATGCCTAATGGAGAGACTGTCAGTAAAAGTCAGCGAGTAAATCCAGGCATACCAATTCCATTGGAGTCGAGTCTGATTCATGGAATTTACGACGATGATATAAAAGATGCCCCTCCCTTTAAAGCTGTTGCCCGCCTATTTGCTCAGTTTATGGAAGGTTGTGATCTGGCGGGTTTCAATAGCAATCGATTCGACGTGCCTCTGTTGGTCGAAGAGTTTTTGCGGGCTAATGTTGATTTTGACATGAAAAATCGGCGTATGGTTGATGCGCAGCGTATTTTTCATTTGATGGAACCCCGAAACTTGTCAGCGGCCTATCGATTTTATTGCAATAAGGAGTTGGTCGGTGCGCATGGGGCCGAGGCCGACACGATTGCATCGTTTGAGGTGCTAAATGCTCAGGTACAGCGTTACAGAGGAATGGTTGCCAAAACAGATAGTGGTCAGGATGTTGTATTCGAAAATGATATCGATATGTTGCACAGCCTGACCGCCAATAATAATGTTGATCTGGCGGGAAGAATAATCACTAACGATAAAGGCGAGGAAGTTTTTAATTTCGGCAAACATAAGGGGCTACCTGTACTCGACGTATTGAAGAAAGAGCCGTCATTTTATGACTGGATACTGAAAGGTGAATTTCCGCTTGATACTAAAAGACGACTTACTGAAATCCGGTTAAGAATGTTCAGTAACGGGCGTAAATAGTCAGTTAGGTGGTCTGTTCAAGTAAAATAATCATATAAAATTGGGGCTTAATCTGTATTTATTACACTAATAACCTTTATACCTTAGGGTCGCAAATTTGAGCAAGCCCGAATAATCTTTACATTTGCGACACTTTCTATTAACCGGCTAGCCATGCAACCCACGCAGGACGTTCTCATTCCGGAGGTCATTCAGCAAATACCGCTCACGTATTATCTGATTTTCAGCACCGCGCTGTTCGTCATTGGTATCATTGGCGTATTGACCCGCCGTAATGCCATAGTTATCTTCATGTCGATTGAGTTGATGCTCAATGCTGTCAACTTGTTGCTCATCGCCTTTTCGTCATATCGCTCTGACTCGTCGGGCCAGGTATTCGTCTTTTTTATTATGGCAGTAGCTGCGGCTGAAGTATCAGTCGGCCTGGCTATTATTGTGATGATTTACAGGAACACCCGATCCATTGATGTTGGATTACTTAATAAGTTGAAATGGTAAATCAAGTTGTCGTCGTTTTGACAGGTAATAAACGATAAACAACTATGGACTAACGAATAATGAAGATAGAAGTACTCTGTGCATTAATTCCGCTCTTTCCGCTCATTGGTTTCCTGATCAACGGAATAGGCTTTCGTCGAGTGCCTAAAGGCTTTGCTGGTGTAATTGCGACAGCGGCCGTTCTGGTCTCATTTCTCATATCAATTATTCTGTTCAGAGCTTTTGTCAGTAGCGGAGCAGAAGCCCCTTTGGTCGCAACTTTGTTCGACTGGATTAGTGTTGGTGATCTTCACATTAATTTCTCCTTCCAGATCGACCAGCTTTCGTTACTGATGCTGATGGTTGTAACGGGCGTTGGTACATTGATCCACCTATATAGTATTGGCTACATGAGCCACGATGAAGGCTTCGGAAAGTTTATGGCTTTTCTTAACCTGTTCGTATTCTTCATGTTACTGCTGGTGATGGGTTCCAACTACGTCATTATGTTTATTGGCTGGGAAGGCGTTGGTCTTTGTTCCTACTTGCTGATAGGCTTCTGGAATAAGAATACGAACTACAATAATGCTGCCCGGAAAGCTTTTGTCATGAACCGTATAGGGGATTTAGGCTTTTTGCTAGGCATATTCATGCTTATCAATACATTTGGAACGGTAGAATATCTTGACGTTTTCAAGCAAGCTACCAGCCTTGCTATTGGCGACAAGACTGTTTTGGCAATTACATTGTTACTCTTCGTCGGGGCAATGGGTAAGTCAGCCCAGGTTCCTCTCTATACATGGTTGCCGGATGCCATGGCTGGCCCTACGCCAGTTTCTGCTCTGATCCACGCAGCAACAATGGTAACAGCCGGAATTTACATGGTTGTCCGTTCAAACGTATTGTATACGCTAGCACCGATGACACTGGAAATAGTGGGCATTATTGCCATTATTACGGCTCTGCTGGCGGCTTCAATAGGATTGCTGCAAAACGACATTAAAAAGGTACTGGCTTATTCTACAGTATCACAATTAGGATACATGTTTCTGGGATTAAGCGTAGCCGCTTATACAGCAGGTATGTTCCATGTTATTACCCATGCTTTCTTTAAAGCATTGCTCTTCCTGGGAGCCGGTAGTGTTATCCACGCTATGTCTGACGAGCAGGATATGCGTAAGATGGGCGGATTAAGAAAAGCATTGCCTATTACGTTCGTGACGTTCCTCTTAGGAACTTGGGCTATTTCGGGTATACCGCCTTTGGCTGGTTTCTTCTCAAAAGATGAGATTCTGGCTCATGTGTATGAACATAGTAAAATTCTGTGGGCATTAGGTGTGGTGGGTTCTGGCCTGACATCCTTCTATATGTTCCGCCTACTGTTTCTGACTTTCTTTGGCGAGTTTCGTGGAACGGAGGAGCAAAAGCACCATCTCCATGAGTCGCCAATTACGATGACACTACCACTAATGATTCTGGCCGTTTTGTCAGTAGTTGGCGGTATGCTTAACCTGCCAGGTGGTGGCTGGCTCAGTCATTTTATGGAGCCGTTGTTTGAAGGTTCTCGCCAGGTCAATCCCGAAGCTTTTGCCGAAGGAGCAATTGATCATGGTACCGAGGTTATGCTCATGGCTATTTCATCGGGTGTTGCCTTATTATCGTTAGTTATTGCTTATGTAATGTACGTCCGTCGCGAAGCTGTTCCCGAGCCAGATTCTGCTGAACGCTCACTGCCTGAACAACTGGTATATAATAAATACTACGTCGATGAGCTATACGATACGATTATCGTTCGGCCTATTCGCAGCCTGGGTGATGCCTTGTACAGTTTTGGTGAGGGTCTTATTGACGGCGTAGTGAATGGCATAGCCTGGCTTGTTCGTCAGAGTTCGGCCCAGCTACGTCTATTGCAAAGTGGCTCGATTGGGTTTTACGTATTTGCGATGGTGGTTAGTATTGCTGCTATTTTCGCTCTGCGCTTTTTTATTCGATTCTAGGATAGTATACGTTTTACATTGCCGTAGAATTTGCTTTGCTACGTAACAAAAAACGAAACTGCACGGATTAACCCGTGAAAACTTGTTTTACAATGCTTACACTTTTTCTAATTCTTTACCCTGCCGCAGCTGCTACGTTGATTCTTCTTTTTCGTGGAGAACGGGTAAAGCAGGCAGCTTTGGTTGCTGCGTTGGTTGAGTTAGCTTTAGCGGGTTACGCATTTTTAGGGTTTCAGCCAGATGCTTCATCGCAATTCGGCTTCGATTATCCCTGGCTTGGCTCATTAGGAATTCGATTCAGCGCAGGAATTGATGGAATTAGTGTTCTGTTGGTGCTATTAACGGGGCTGTTAGTCCCGCTCATTGTTCTGTCTACATTCAATCGGAACTACGAACGTCCAAGTACGTTCTATGCGCTGATGCTGTATATGCAGGCAGCCTTAGTTGGCGTGTTTACTGCGCGTGATGGCTTCCTGTTCTATCTGTTTTTTGAAGCAGCCTTAATTCCTATTTATTTTCTGGCTGCCATGTGGGGCGGAGAGAATCGTATTGCTGTTACGTTTAAATTCTTTGTTTATACCATTTTCGGTAGTTTGTTTATGCTGGTAGCGCTGGTCTACTTATACTACCAGACTCCGCCAACGGCTATAGCTCCTCATTCCGCAGCAATAGAAGATTTTTATAAACTCAAATTAACCGCTGAAGCACAAAATTGGATTTTCTGGGCCTTCTTCATCGCATTTGCTATTAAGATGCCAGTATTTCCATTTCATACCTGGCAGCCTGATACCTACGTAGAGTCGCCTACACCGGCTACGATGCTGCTGGCTGGGATTATGCTGAAGATGGGCGTATACGGTCTGATCCGGTTCATTTTGCCGATTGCTCCGCTAGGAGTTGGAACCTGGGGGAAAACGGCTGTTATCCTGTCTGTTATTGGTATTATTTACGGGTCAATCATCGCTATTCGTCAGCGAGATATGAAGCGTCTGATCGCCTATTCATCTTTTTCTCACGTTGGATTGATGGCAGCAGGCGTGTTTTCTCAAACCGAAACAGGTCTGCAGGGCGCACTTGTCCAGATGTTGGCTCACGGGATTAACGTAGTTGGTATGTTTTTCGTAGCTGATATTATCTTTTCCCGTACAAACACTCGTCAGTTAGATCAGCTCGGGGGTATAACGAGAACAACGCCCAAACTAACCGTCTTTTTTATGATCATCCTGTTGGGTAGCGTAGCATTACCGCTGACGAATGGGTTTGTGGGTGAGTTCTTATTGCTGCACGGGGTTTTTACATATAACAATTACCTGGGCCTGGCTGCGGGATTCACAATCATATTTGGTGCCGTATATATGTTGCGGATGTTCCAGAAGAGTATGTTTGGTCCCACTTCGTCCCGAACCGAATCCTTTAGCGATTTAACCGCTTCTGAAAGCTGGGTGTTTATATCCTTAGTACTATTTGTATTCTGGATCGGAGTTTACCCACATACATTCCTGAAAGTAACTGAACCAGCTGTTGTCAATCTGATGAAGTATATCGGAACAGCAACAGTATCAATGAAATAAGTTAAATAGGTACGGATAATTAAGTAACGTATTGTTCCTGCTTATTCATACCATCTAATAGTAAGCCGAAAAAATATGCTTCCCATCGTTCTATTGTCGGTTTTTGGTATTGTTCTTCTATTTCTTGGCTTTATGAAGTCCAAGGCGATACTACTGCCAGCTACGTTATTATTTTTAGTGATTACACTGGCTGTTAATTTCCTCGACTGGAACAAATCGTACTTATATTTTAACGATATGCTACGTACCAGCAACCTTTCAATGGTTTTTACGGCCATTGTATTAGGGTCTGCTTTTATGGTTGTGGCCCTATCGAGCCGTTTTATGGAGGAGGAGTCTGCCCAACCTGCCGAATATTACGGATTAATGTTGTTTTCGCTGGTTGGTGCTTTAATGATGATCGGGTTTGAAAACCTGATTATGCTATTTGTTGGCGTAGAGATTCTTTCTGTCGCTATGTACGTATTAACCGGCAGTGATAAGCGAAACCTTCGTTCGAATGAAGCGGCATTGAAATATTTCCTGATGGGGGCTTTTGCAACAGGCATTATGCTGTTTGGGATGGCATTGCTTTATGGAGCAACAGGATCATTTACATTAGCTGGCGTGGGGTCAGGAGCTAATCCTCAACAAGGTATTTCGCTGCTGACTGCCTCTGGAATGCTGATGTTGCTAATCGGACTGTTGTTTAAGGTGTCCGCTGCTCCTTTTCATTTTTGGACACCAGATGTGTATGACGGAGCTCCTACCATATTTACCGCTTTCATGTCTACGGTGGTTAAAACAGCAGGTTTTGCCGCTTTATTCAAATTGCTCTCTGTCTCATTCGCTGGCTTATATCCGTGGTGGTGGACTTTATTAGCTATTATAACCGCTTTGACACTGGTAGCTGGCAATATTACGGCTGTATATCAGAATAGCTTTAAGCGTATGATGGCCTACTCTAGTATTTCTCATGCGGGCTATCTGTTGATTGGTTTAGCTGCACTGGGAACACAAACTAAACAGGCAATTGTGTTTTACTCACTGGCTTATTCGGTGGCCACAATTGCTGCTTTTGGCGTTCTACTGTTAGTGGCCAGGCAGCGAGCTACGCAAACCTTTACCAGTGAGGGTGTAATGAGCGAAAATTTTGACGCTTTTAATGGTCTAGCCCGCCAAAACCCATTATTAGGTTTTGCAATGGCCGTTTCTATGTTGTCATTAGCTGGTATTCCATTAACGGCTGGTTTCTGGGGTAAATTCTACATGTTTTCGACAGCAGTTGAACGGGGGCAGATTTGGTTATTGGTTGTAGCCGTTCTGATGTCAACTGTAGGTATTTACTATTATTTCCGGGTTATCATTGCTATGTATTTCCGCGATGGCGCTACCGAACCTATTCAGGTTGCCCCTTTTTACCGATACGTTTTGCTGGCTGCTACCATTCTAACATTAGGTTTAGGTATTGCTCCAGGATTATTACAGGGCCTGTTTTAATCGTATAGGGTTCGTTCCAATCCGTATCCTAATTAATAAGTTCCGATTACATACGTCTTTGGCATCTAAGTTGTACTTTTGATCTAACGACTTATAAACTAATAAATAACGAAAACGTATTGTTTCGGATAATAAGTGAACGTGAGCAGCATTGATCAGCCAAAACCTAAAGAACTCAAGAATATCTTTTCGTATTTTCTGACGGCTTTGCTGGGAGCGTCTATCAATTTTATTAGTCAGATTTTTTATCGGAGATATTTTGACTACGCTACAAGCGTTCTTTGCGGTTACTTAACGGCTACTGTTCTCACCTTCATTCCAACGAAACGCTACGCATTTTCTGCTGCCGAAACGGGAAATACGGGTCGCGAAGCAATCAAATTCCTGGTAATCGCTCTGGTAGCCTTGATTGTTCAGGTATACGTGTCAAAATATACCCTGGAATGGGTCGCTACTCCCTTGTTTCCCTCAACACCTATGCTTTGGCGAGAAAAAGGATCACATGTGGCAGGTATGGGAATGAGCTTTATGGCTAATTATTTTGGACATAAGTTGCTTACGTTTCGCAGTACCGGTATGTATGATCGAATACGGTCGAAATCGCCGAAAGAAAACGAAGAACAGCCCTTTGATGGCCAGTAGTAATCTTCGAATCTTAATAGTATCAATTGTATTTTTCTATTAACATAGTTGCTCTTTATAAAAATAAAGGGCGGTTATTTGCATTATTTAGAAAAAAGGTATATTTGCTCCCGCAAACTTTAGAATATCACAAAAAGACAATGAAAAAAGTATTCGCTTTATTATTCGTTGGCAGCATGTTAACTTTTGCTGCTTGCCAAAGCAAACCAAAGACTGAAGAAACTACTACAGAATCGACAACGGCAATCTCGACTGATACCACTACGATGGCTACGGATTCGGCTGTAACGACCGTAGATTCAGCTGCAACTGTTGTTGCTGACACCGTGAAGAAATAAGTCATTCGTTTTTCGAATGTAAAAAGCCTTATTTTTATAAGGCTTTTTTTGTTGCTTTAACTTTGACAGACGTTTTTACAACATATTTCCCAGCGGGGGCATCAAATTATTGTCGGCAACTGTGGGAAACCTACAACTTCGATTTCCACATTGTGAAGCCGCGCCGAACTCGGCTGGGTGATTTTCGGGCTTTCCCTTCCGGGAAAACGCAGATTACCGTAAATCAGGATCTTAATCCCTATGCTTTCTTAATTACGTATGTGCATGAAGTGGCTCATGCCGATGTGAACTGTACTTATAAAAAGCGTATTCAGCCCCACGGGAAAGCCTGGCAATCGGCTTTTCAGCGGCTTATGCAGCCATTGCTGGCAGAGCCGATTTTTCCTGAAGAAATAGTAGTACCGTTGCAGCGCTATATGACTAAACCAGCGGCAACAACATATGCCAATCCGGATTTGATGGCGGCATTAAGAAAAGTCGATGTACTGTGGAAAGTAAACACAGATAGTAACGCAATACTTCTTCGCGATGTTATTGAAGGAGAAATGTTTCAATTTGATAAAAAGACATTTATCCGAGGTACGTTACGTCGAACGCGTATCGTTTGTAAGGAAATGTCATCGGGAAAATCTTATGCCATATTGGCTCATGCATGGGTGCAGAAGAGCTGTGACTAATCCATGCCGAATTCTGGGATGCCTAATCTTTTTTAGTTCACTGACGCTGACTATACGCGCTCAGAGCGTTACGTCATCCGTACTGCGTAATGGAACCTGGGTTAAAATAGGCATAAAAGAGTCAGGAGTTTACCGGCTGGATTATGCTTCCCTATCGAAATTAAACGCAAATTTCTCGACTGCCGACCCCCGTCTGTTACGTCTTTACGGCAATGGGAGTGCCGTATTGCCTCAGGCTAATGCGTTGTCGAGAGCAGAAGATTTAAGAGAAAATGCTATTCAGGTACTGGGCGAGGAGGATGGCCGATTTGATCCGGGCGATGCCATACTGCTTTTCGGCGAAAGTCCGCATGTGATACGGTACGATTCCATAAATCAACGTTTTAAACATACTGTCAATCCCTATTCAGACACTACGTATTACTTTCTAACTATTGGTACAAGTCCTGGATTACGAATTACAGAGCGAGCGGCTGGTGTTATGTCTGCAACCGCTACTACTACGTTTCTGGATTATCAGTTTCATGAACAGGATCTATTAAAATTGCCAGCCGTGCGTTCGGGTAGAGAGTGGTTTGGGGAGTACATGACGGCTGATACAATCAGAGATATTGATTTCGACGGGGCAGGATTAGTGGCTAATACGCCTATTCGGTTAATTGGATCGGCAATGGCTGGGGCAAGGTCTCCAACTCAGTTTACACTACAGGTAAATGGTCAATTCGCTGGTTCGTTGCCAATATCGAGTATTTCAGGAGCGGAATACGATTATCAGGGCGCAATGCGGACCGATACCTTTTTAGTAAAATCCACAAATGTTGCCAATTCGTTACGTGTACTGGCAACATTTCAGAAAAGGGGACAATCGTCGGCACAAGGTTATTTAAATTACATCGGTGTTGAGTTTCAGCGCGAACTTCGGCAGTATGATCAGCCAGTATGGGCACGTCGTATGGGAGCCGGGCAGTTGGCTCTCAAACAAGCTACGTCGGGCCTGCGTATTTGGGACGTTTCAAACGCTTATGCGCCAGTTAATCAGCTCTATTCGCTGTCTGCTGACCAGATAGCACGTTGGGGTAGTCAAAAGCATGCCGACTATTTTTTATTTACGGATAATCAGCTAAAGTCCCCGTTATCATTAGCCCTGATTTCGAATCAGAACGTACATAGTTTAACCACGCCTAACTTGCTGATTGTTACGGCTCCAGCTTGGCGTACTCAGGCCGAACGCCTGGCCACTTTCAGACGTGAACATGATCAGCTATCAGTTCAGGTTGTGACAACTCAGGAGGTCTATAACGAATTTGGATCGGGGATACCAGACCCTACGGCCATACGGGATGCTGCCCGCTATTTTTACAAGAAAGAGCCAGGTAAACTGCGTTACTTGTTGCTGATGGGCGATGCTACCTTTGATTATCGGAATATAAGTAACCTGTTAAGCGCATCCCAACTTGCCAATACCATACCTGTTTATGAGAGTTATGAGTCTTTACATCCGGTGCTAAGTTATTCATCCGATGATTACTATGGGTTTATGGATGAACAAGCTGGTGAATGGCCAGAAACACGTGATGGAGACTATAAAATGAATATTGGCATTGGTCGATTGCCTGTCAAGAGTACAGACGAAGCTAAAACAATCGTCGATAAACTAATTCGCTACAGTTCTGATCCAGCATTGGCGGGCGATTGGCAAACACGAGTAATGTTGGTAGGTGATGATGGCGATTTTAATATACATCAGAGCGATGCCAATGAATTAGCAACAATTGTAGAAACTACGGCTCCTGCCTATCGACCTGAGCGCGTTTTTTTAGATGCTTACCCGCAGGAAATAACTGCCAATGGACAAAAATCGCCTATTGTCAATCAGATGATTAACAGAGCAATGGACGATGGACGTTTAATTATTAACTATAGCGGTCATGGAGGAGTAGAAACGCTGGCTGATGAGCAAATTGTTACGCTTCAGGATATATTTTCCTGGAAGAATCACAGACTACCCTTGTTCGTAACAGCGACCTGCCAGTTTGGTCGATACGATGACCCAACCACAAACTCGGGTGCTGAATTAACGTTGCTAAGTCGGCAGGGGGGGGCGATTGGCTTGCTGACAACGACCCGACCTGTTTATGCAAATACGAATCTAGTCTTGAATTCATCGTTTTATAAGGCTGTTTTTACCCCCATCGACAAACAAATGCCAAGATTAGGCGATGTTATTCGGCTTACTAAAAATGCAAGCCTAGTTGGCCCCGTTAACCGGAATTTTGCTCTACTAGGCGACCCTTCCATGCATTTGGCGTATCCTAAGGCGAAAGCGGTGTTGACTCGGATAAATGGTCAACCGGCTTCGAATGGCCGCTTAGATACATTACGAGCTTTGCAGGCGGTAGAGCTTTCGGGTGAAATTCGGGCTGGCGAACAGCAACTAAATAATTTTTCTGGCTTACTTCGATTAACGCTATACGATAAGGCCACCACTCAGACGACACTGGGGACGGAAAGCGCTAAAATGAGCTATCAGGCATATACCAGTACGTTGTTTTCTGGGCAGGTAACTGTCAGGAACGGACAGTTTACAGTACGGTTTGTAATGCCTAAAGATATTGCTTATCCAGTAGGGCGGGCAAAAGTGTACATGTATGCCGTTCGGGCTGATAGCTTATTGGATGCCCTCGGTAGTTACGATAGTCTGCGAGTTGGCGGAAGTTTAGTAACTGATAACCTTGATACAGAACCACCTCTTATGCAATTGTCCGTGGATGGAGGAATGAAACAAGGTGAACAAGTACGGGTGGCCGGCCCAAATGTTACGTTACGTGTTCATGTGTCCGACAATCAGGGGATTAATATTGCCCGTTCGGGACTGGGCCATGAATTAACCGCGCAGTTGGGTAATCAATCGCCTGTGATACTAAACGATACGTATGTGGCTACCGATAGTAACGGGCGTCAGGGAGAGGCTGTGTATACTTTTTCGGGGGTTGCGCCCGGTCAGTATACCGTTAAGGCAAAAGCGTGGGATATTAACAATAATTCAACAGAGGGCACGTTGAGCATAATAGTTTCGAGTAGGCCAGGCTTGCTGCTCAACGTAGTGCAGGCCTATCCAAATCCGATTACTTCCGAAGCGAAGATCGCAGCAGAACACAATCGTTCTGGTGAAGCTCTTGACTGGACATTACAGATTTTTGATCTAAATGGTCGTCTATTCAGCCAACAGCATGGGCAATGTAATAACTGCTCAACTACGCTTGAAGTAGGCTCATGGAATGGACTGGCCGATAATGGGCAGAACCTACCAAATGGAATATATATCTATAGATTACACATTCAATCAACGGCTGATGGATCGGTTGCCGATGGAAGTGGTCGATTAGTTTTGTTGAAATGACGAAGGGTAAAGTATACCCTTTTTTCTAATCCAACGAATCGTTGTAATTTTGACCGTTCAGGGCTGTCCTATTCACCACAACCAGTCGCTGTTGTTGACCAACACACTTTGTATGAAGCGCAATTTCTCCCGTTTTCTTTTCGCTGCCTGTAGTTTTTTTCCTTCTGTCATTTTCGCCCAATCTACGTTATCAGGAGCTAATCTTGGTATTCCAACATCGGCAGTGCCATTTCTGAACTTCACTCCGGATGCACGTTCAGGAGCGTTGGGAGAGGCTGGAGTTGCTCTTGGCGATCCTGATGCAAATGCTCTTTTCTGGAACCCGTCGAAGTTGGTCTTTGCCAAGCAGGATAAAGGGGCTACTATTTCATACACGCCCTGGCTCCGGCAATTGATTGGTGATATGTACTATACTTATTTGGCGGGCTACTCTAAAATCGGTAAAAACTCCGTGATTGGTGGTTCGTTAATGTACTTTGATCTGGGGACGGTTAATTTCACGACGGCAGCCGGTGTGGCCGCTGGAACATTTAACTCGCGAGAATATGCGATCACGGCGTCGTTTTCACAGCGTCTGTCACAAAACTTTTCGCTGGGCGTCGATCTGAAATACCTCAACTCAAACCTGGCTGCCGGGGCTGCCAATGTTGGTTTGAAACCTGGTGGTACGGCAGCCGCAGATATCAGCGCATTTTATCGGAATGAAGCCCGCGATAATGCCACTGGAAAAGGTATTGGCTGGGCATTTGGCGGTATGATTTCGAACCTTGGCGGCCGAATTAGCTACGGTGGGACGCAGCAGTCATACATTTCAACAAATCTACGTTTAGGTACTGCTTTTACGTATTACGCCGATCAGTATAACAAATTCAATATCATAGCTGATGTAAACAAACTGATGGTTCCTACGCCACCAGAATATGCTCGTGATGCTAATGGTAATCTGATTCCGATTGCGGGAAGTAATCCTACAAAATATCAAATCGCCAGAGGTAAAGATCCAGATCGGGGCTACTTCAGTGCTGTTTTTGGCTCATTTGCTGATGCACCAGGTGGTTTCAGTGAAGAACTTAAAGAGTTTACAATCTCTACAGGCGTTGAATACTGGTATAATAATCAATTTGCGGTCCGGGCTGGCTATTTTGGTGAATCAAACACAAAAGGCGGTCGTAAATACTTTACAACGGGTATTGGTTTACGCTTGCAGGATCGATTCGGTGTAGATTTCTCCTACTTATTGCCTGTTAAACAGGGTAATGCACTGGCCAATACGTTCCGTATTTCGTTACTGCTGAATTTCAATGGGTCAAATCCTGTTGGTTCAGACGACGACTCAGCAAACGAAGATTTGGAATAACCGATATATATAAACCATAAACAAGAAATGGCATTTCGGGCTGAGATGCCATTTTCTTTATATAATAATCCCATGGTGCTTGACAGAACCCAATCTCCTGCCTTTCAAACAATTCAGGAAGTACGCCTACCACAAGTTCAGACATTTACTTTAGATAACGGAATTCCGCTTCATTTAATAGCTGTACCTCAACAACCCGTGCTACGTATCGAATGCATATTTGAAGCGGGAACGTGGTATGAGCAAAGTCCTGGTACGTCGTTCTTCGCGTTTAAAATGCTGGCAGAGGGAACTGCCAGTCGTTCATCTGCCCAGATCAGCGAATCATTTGATCGATTCGGTGCTTTTCTGGAATTGAATAGCGGACCTGATCGGGCCAGTATAGTTGTGTATTGTTTGACTAAATTTTTGCCAAACGTACTGCCTGTTCTACGGGAACTACTAACAGAGCCGACATTCCCCGAAAAAGAGCTGGATGATTTACGGAATATTACGTTGCAGAACTTACGCGTCAATTATGAGAAAAATGCTTATCTGGCGGGCGTTCTGTTTCGAGAAAAGTTATTTGGCCCAAACCACCCCTATGGACGTAGTCAGCGACCCGAAGTTATAGAGCAGCTCACCAGAGAACGTATTGTTGAGTTTTATGAGCGAGTTATTCGGGAGCGACCTTTTCAATTGCTACTGGCGGGAGCGGCTTCAGAGAATGAAGTAATCATGATCAATCGAGAGTTGGGTCAGCGCCCGGTTCTCATGGATACACTGCCAATCGTAGGAACAGAAAGTAATGTAGCCGATAGTTTGCCAACGTTGTTGGAAAAGCCGGACAGCATTCAGTCTTCAATACGTCTGGGGCGCCGATTGTTTACGAGATCTCATCCTGATTTTTTCAAAATGCTTGTGACAAATGAGATTCTGGGCGGCTATTTTGGTTCCCGGCTCATGAAAAACATTCGGGAAGAAAAAGGTTTTACGTACGGTATATCCTCTAATATGCCTTCATTTCGACGAGATGGTTATTTCCTGATCGGAACCGACGTCAATAAAGAAAATACACAGCAAACGCTCGACGAAATTCATAAAGAGATCCGTATTCTTCAGCATGAGCCTGTGCCACAGGATGAATTGGAAACAGTGAAAAATTTTATGGCTGGCGAATTTGTGGGCTCGCTAAATACCCCATTTGAAATTGCGGACAGATATAAGGTGGTTTTGCTGGACGGCATGTCTGCTGACTTTCTAACTAGTTATATTGAGCGCCTGCGAGCCGTTACGTCCGACGATATCAGTGCAATTGCCAAACAGTATCTGGCCGAAAGCAGTTTGCAGGAAGTAGTAGTTGGTGGGAAATAGGGCCGTTTAGCAATTAATTGAGCCAATACTTTGTTGTAAAATATATAGAGTTGTTGATTCCGTAACAATAACCTAATTTTGAGGTCACATTCTTTTCTCCCGCCGAGTAACTCTGGTAGCTAGTCCGCTTTGCTAATAACCGTTTACTAAATTTGCGTTAATGAACGTCTTACTAATTAGTATTACCACAATAGTAGCGTATTTGCTTGGTTCCATTCCAACGGCTGTTTGGTATGGACAAGGTTTTTTTGGAATTGATATTCGGCAACATGGCAGTGGGAATGCCGGTGCAACAAACACATTCAGAGTACTAGGCAAACGCGCCGGTACTATAGTAATGCTGGTCGATGTCCTGAAGGGCTATACGGCAGCCATCATGGCCAATCTGCTCTGGTATCTCGATATTATTACGCAAACGGAGATTATGACCTTCGAAATCGTGTTTGGGCTGGTAGCCGTAATTGGGCACCTGTATCCAATTTTTGCTGATTTCAAAGGCGGGAAAGGCGTCGCATCCTTATTAGGAATGGTGTTAGCCATTCATCCTGAAATGGCCTTGGTGTGTATTGGTATATTTCTACTGGTTGTTATTGCATCTCAATACGTTTCGCTTGGCTCTATTCTGGCTGCGTTAGCTTTCCCTATCTTATTGCTATTGCAGGTCTTTGGCCAAAAAGAGAGCCCGTTATTAATTGTCTTTGGCTTTGTTGTTTTTTTGATGGTTGTTTTTACACACCAGAAAAATATTGGACGATTAATGCGAGGTCAGGAAAATCGCACAATTTTGATTCGTCTGCGTAAAAAGCGCGGAGAATAAGAAACCTATTTTGTAACCTATATTTCGCCCCGACGTTGCGTAAAATCTGCGTACCTTCGGGGCGAAATTTTTTATGTGTAAACCCACCGGTGAGTGAAAAACACCGTAACAGTTATACACTTCTATTCGCTATGACTAATTACCTTGAAAGTAACAAAGAGCGCTTTTTAGACGAGCTATTAGCCTTATTACGTATCCCATCCGTATCGGCAGATTCAAAATTTAAGGATGATGTTCGCCGGGCGGCTGAGTTTGTAAAGGAGAAATTGGCGGCTGCTGGTCTGGATAAGGCAAGTTTATATGAGACACCAGGACATCCGGTGGTTTATGCGGAGAAAATCGTAGACCCAAACAAACCAACGGTATTGGTATATGGCCATTACGATGTACAGCCTGCTGATCCTTACGAACTCTGGCACACGCCACCTTTTGAGCCAACGATACGTAACGAACGAATTTATGCTCGTGGTGCCTGCGATGACAAGGGGCAGTTTTATATGCACATAAAGGCTATCGAGACAATGATGGCAACAGATGGGCTACCCTGTAATGTGAAAGTCATGATCGAAGGCGAAGAAGAAGTCGGCTCTGATCATCTGGGTACATTTGTGGCCGAACATCGCGATATGCTGAAAGCAGATGTAATCCTGATTTCAGATACCAGTATCATTTCGAATGAAACACCTTCGCTGGAAATCGGTCTTAGAGGCCTTTCTTACGTAGAAGTTGAGGTTACCGGAGCCAATCGCGATCTGCATTCTGGCGTCTATGGCGGTGCGGTAGCGAACCCGATTAATGTATTGGCCAAGATGATTGCTTCATTGCATGATGATAATGGGCACATTACAATCCCTGGGTTTTACGACAACGTAGTAGAACTGAATGACGACGAGCGTGCAGAACTTGCCAAGGCCCCTTTTAGTCTGGAGGAGTATAAGCAGGACCTGGCCATCAATGACGTTGCCGGGGAAACAGGTTATTCAACCAACGAGCGAACATCAATCCGGCCAACGCTCGATGCCAATGGCATTTGGGGAGGGTATACAGGCGAAGGAGCTAAAACCGTATTACCGTCAAAAGCTTTTGCAAAAATCAGCATGCGTCTGGTTCCTAATCAGACTCCTGATGAAATTACGACATTATTTACGAAGCATTTTACGTCAATTGCGCCTGCTGGCGTAACGGTTAAAGTAACGCCACATCATGGTGGATTGCCTTACGTTACACCGGTAGATTCGGTTGAATTTGAAGCGGCAAGCAAAGCGTTTGAAGATGCCTGGGGGAAAAAGCCAATTCCGACGCGCGGGGGCGGCAGTATTCCGATCGTAGCCTTGTTTGAGCAAGAGCTTGGCGTAAAGTCTATTCTGATGGGGTTTGGCTTAGATAGCGATGCCTTACACTCACCCAACGAGAGTTATGGCTTATTTAATTTCTATAAGGGAATAGAGACTATTCCTTACTTCTACAAAAATTACGCACAACTTAAACGTTAATCAAATGCTGTTTCATTCAGTGGCGCAATCCATCAACATTGCGCTACTGAATGAAAACTTGTTCCTATTCTATGAAGAAATTGCTACTGGTTATCCTACTAGGTATTCAGGTAGGGACATTGGCTTTAGCCCAACAAACGCCTTCTAAAACAACTGCTCCGGCTTCCCGAACATTAACGCCAGCAGAACAGCGGCAGAAGGAGAAAATAGAGCGAGAAGTTCAGCGCGAGCGTCAGATAAGAGCCGAGTGGGCGCAGAAACAGCGGGAGTATGAAGCTAAACAAGCTGAAAAAGAGCGCCAGCGTCAGGCTAAAAAAGCCGAAAAAGAGCGCCAGCAACAGGACAAAGAAGCAGGAAAGAGTTCGACCACTCCAGTAACGCCGGCACCAACACCAGTGCCCGAAAAAGTGTCCCCGCCTGTAACAACACCTGCTGCAGAATCTACGCCCAAAGAGAAAAAACAGAAGCGTAAGAAGGAGGTTGTCCCTGAGCCGACTCCTCCCGCCAAAACCGTAGAAACAGAGCCTACGCCCGTAACGAAACCCGCTACGGAACCTACGCCTGTTGATGCCCCAAAACGTGTTGAAAAAGCACCGAAACCAAAGCGTGAACGCATACCAAAGGTTCAAACGGTTGACTCAGCTGCCAGTGTTTCAGTCACTAGCGAGCCAACAATGGCAAGGCCAAAGCGGGAATTTCTGCCCAAAGGCCATTTGTTTGACCCTATCGTGCTGGATCCGCTCGAAGCGCAAACGTATGGGAGTGTATTGCCATTATATTATACGGAAGGAGAAAAATATAAGGGAAGTATTGTTCCCTTCGCATTTGGGTTCGCCAAACCATTTTATCGGCGTACTACAGAGCCTGGTCGCGCCGAAGAGTGGGTGCTTGATCTGGCTTCTTATACACAATTTGAAGCATTTCATGACGATAAGCTCAATAAGGCCCGTCGGCAAATTATGAATACCGATTACAAGATCAGTATTATTTACAACGTTCGCCGGGGCTTAAACAACTATCGTTTTCGAGTCTATCATATTTCATCGCACTTAGGCGACGATTATATCTATAGAAATCAAATAACGGCTCCTACGCCTAACTCGGTCAATTATGAGCAACTGGATGCAACCTACAGTCGTAACGTAAACAATTGGCGTTTGTATGGTGGAGCTGGTATTACCTTAAGAAAGGCTGAAGAACGAAAATTGTTGAGTGCACAATTAGGTGCTTTTTACAAGAAGCCGTCCGAAAAGGCAACTCGTCTGGTGGGTGGGGTAGATATTAAATTCTGGCAGCAAACCAATTTCCGACCAGGTATTCATGCTGGTGTTGGTTTTGAATTGGGCCGGACTCAAAATAACCTGACCTTTTTATTAGAAGGTTATTCTGGCTTTAGACCTTATAGCCAATACGAAAACCAGCAAACAGCCTGGCTGGGAATTGGCTTGTATCTGAATCCTTTCTGATTTATCAGAACACGATCTGAATCATTCATAAAGAATTGCTAATGGTAAAGTAAACAAGCCTTGTTATGGACTGTTTACTTTACCTTTGTTTTTTAACTTACCCTATGGATTTATCAGCATTAACGGCAATATCGCCCGTTGACGGCCGTTATCGACGTCAGGTTGACAGTTTAGCTCCTTATTTTTCAGAATTCGGTTTGATTCATTACCGGGTTCGTATCGAAATAGAATACTTTATCGCCTTATGCGAGTGGCCTATTCCACAGCTTTCAGGCGTTGAGCCATCACAATTCCCTTCTCTACGAGGACTCTACGAAAACTTCAGTGAAGCAGACGCGCTACGTATCAAGGAAATAGAGAAAACAACCAATCATGATGTGAAGGCTGTTGAATATTTCATTAAGGAGAAACTAAAAGGATCGCCCGTTGAACCTTATCTGGAGTTTGTTCATTTCGGCTTGACATCACAGGATATTAATAATACGGCAATTCCCTTATTGCTGGATGAAGCGCTTACTACAGAAATTACCCCGTTATACCAGCAGGTATACGTTCGATTGCAGCAGTTAGCAGAACAATGGAAAGATATTCCGATGCTAGCCAAAACGCACGGGCAGCCTGCTTCGCCGACTCGCCTGGGAAAAGAGTTGATGGTTTTTGTTGAACGTATTGAAAAACAGCTTTTTCTCTTGTCGGAGTTACCAAGCGCTGCCAAATTTGGTGGGGCAACTGGTAACTTCAACGCTCATTTTGTGGCATACCCCACCGAAGACTGGAAAACGTTTGGGAATAAGTTCGTTGAAAGCTTAGGGTTGGTACGTAGTCAGTTTACGACCCAGATTGAGCATTACGATATGTTGGCCGCTACGTTCGACGCGTTTAAGCGACTCAACACCATTTTGATCGATCTCGATCGTGATATCTGGACCTACGTATCCATGAACTACTTCAAACAACGATTAAAAGAAGGCGAAGTAGGATCATCGGCCATGCCCCATAAAGTTAATCCAATCGACTTTGAGAATTCGGAAGGTAATCTGGGTATTGCGAATGCAATATTCGAGCACCTGTCTAGTAAATTACCCATTTCTCGCCTTCAGCGTGACTTGACTGACTCGACGGTGTTAAGAAGCCTTGGGGTGCCTTTCGGCCATTCGGTTATTGCGCTTAAATCGCTCCTTAAAGGGTTAGATAAGCTGGAATTGAATCGGGCAGCCATTGACGCCGATTTAGAAGATAACTGGGCAGTTGTGGCCGAAGGTATTCAGACTATTCTTCGGCGCGAAGGCTATCCTCAGCCTTACGAGGCATTGAAAGCACTGACACGTACGAATCAGAAAATTACGTCTGATACGATTCAGACGTTTATTGACGAGCTGAACGTATCAGATTCAGTTAAAAAAGAGTTGAAAGCAATTACTCCGTTCAGTTATACGGGAATATAACTTTCGGGGAATTTGTCCTCATAGAAAAGCCCTATACATAGAGTTTGTATAGGGCTTTATTGTGGGGGCTAGGATTTGATTAACCTTTCGATAACTCGGTAGCGCGTGTTTGAGCAGCCTTGATTCCCGCAATCAACGTATCGCTTAGAGAACCAGATTCAAATTCCCGCAAAGCAGCTTCAGTTGTTCCGCCCTTAGAAGCCACTGCTTTGATAAGATCATCCAGCGATTTATCGGCGTTATTGATGAGGTGATAAGCGCCAAGCATTGTTTGTTTAACTAAGAGTGCAGAAACGGCATCATCAAACCCCATCTGGCGGCCTGCTTCGACCATGGCTTTTACTACGTAGTAAAAATAAGCTGGCCCGCTACCGCTCAGGGCGGTTACAGCGTCAAGCATCGATTCATCATCCAGAAAAATAGACCTTCCTGTAGCATTAATTAGGTTTTCAACTCGACGCAGATTGGCTAAATCCACTTCTTTAGCCGCTGTAAAACCCGTAATCCCCATACCTAGCATAGCAGGCGTATTAGGCATTGCCCGTACAACAAGTGGGTGATTTAGTTTTTCCTGAATTTGGCTAATAGGAATTCCAGCCATAATGGATAGTATAATCTGGTTGGGCTGGATAACATCACGTAACGATTCGAATACGCTGTTGAAATCCTGCGGTTTGACCGACAAAATAATCAGATCTGACTCACCAACTCTCGGCCCAATCGTATCGACAACAACGCCTGTTTTTTCAGTTTTTAGTGTTTCTGACCGATCGATACTTTTTTCGATCAATAACAGATCGTCTTTTTTTACCAGATCGTATTGTAGAAACGATTTGGCAAATGCCATACCCATGTTGCCACAACCAACAATAGCAATTTTCATCTTTTCAGGAAATGAATGTGCACGTTAAGAAATAGGATGAAGCGTGGTTTTTCTTTACTCTATCAGTAAAGAAAAGAGCCAGGCTTTTAGGCCCGGCTCTGCAAAACTAATAGATCTTGTCACTAACTCTATTGGCCGCCTTTCAGGATTTCCTCAAGTTTCTGCTCCAGTGCTTCTCCACGCAGGTTCTTGGCAATAATTTTTCCTTCCTTATCCAATAGGAACGTAGCGGGAATTGCCTGAACACCGTATTGCTGAGCGGCTGCCGATTGCCAGAATTTTAAATCAGAAACGTGGGTCCAGGTTAGGTTATCATTACGAATAGCTTTTGTCCAGTTTCCTTTGGTCTGATCAAGGGAAACGCTGTAAATAGCAAAACCCTTGTCTTTGTACTTATTATACATACGTACTACGTTGGGGTTCTCCATTCGGCAGGGGCCGCACCAGGAAGCCCAAAAATCGAGCAGGACGTATTTACCACGTAGCGACGACAGAGGAACGGGCGTACCCGTTGTGTCGTTAAGAGCAATTTCGGGAGCCTGCGCACCAACCATTACGCCTTTTATTCGGGCAACACGACCGATCAATGCTTTAGCGTGGGGGCTGTTTGGGTTTTCTTTCTCAAAACGTTGTGCCAAAGCATCATACGTAGCGAAATCGCTATCTATGTTAATAAAATTCAGCGCGAACAACGATACCAACGAAGTTCCCATATCTGGAAGCATCGCCTTCACCTTATTGACAACTTCCTGCTCGGCATTCTGATAATCCTGTTCAATTTGAGCGATCCGCTTGTTATCTTTCTTTTCAGTGGCGGCCGCAACTTGTTTGTTCCAGTTAGAAACACGAGTTTCCATATCAGTACGTAGCGCCATCAGCTTGTCGTAGTATTCCATGTTTTTGGAACCCGTTACGGTCGACTTACCTTGCTGACCAGTTTTGGCATCCATGCGATAGCCATCGGCAGTTACGTTAAGCGTCTCACCGCCTTCAACAAGCAGGGCCAGTTTTTGTCCACCGCCAACATTCAAAACCATAACTTCGCCACCGTCGGCAACTTTTCCGTTTAGCGTGAATGTACGGTCGGCACCTACCTTAACGGAATCCAGCTTGCGTGTCGGTTGTGCATTGGCTTCCAGATAAACATAGCTACCGGGTGCTGCATTGTTGACTTTGCCCTTTACGGTAAAAGGCTTTGCGGTTTGGGCATTGGCCGCAAAACCCAGAACCAGAAAACCAGCTACGCTAAAAAACAGGTTTTTCATATTTTTTGTAAAGTCTTCGTTACTAATTCATTGACCAATTTAGGATCGGCTGAGCCTTTCGATTTCTTCATGACTTCACCGACAAACATACCCAGCAGATTCTTTTTGCCTTTTTGGTATTGCGCTACTTTATCGGGCCAGGCTGCCAGCACTTCTTCTACCAACGATTGTAAGGCGTCGGTATTGCGATTCTGTATTAAGCCGTTATCTTTTGCTAAATCAGCAGGCGTTACGTTGGGTTGAGAAACCATTAATGTAAAGACTTGCTGGGCTGCGGTCTGGCTTACCGTGCCATCGTCGATAAGAGCGATGAGAGCTGCTAACCGTTCCGCCGAAACCGGAAACTGCCGTTCACGTAGCGTTTTTTCGTTAAGGTGTCCCTTCACAGGGCCCATAATCCAGTTAGAGGCAGCTTTATAGTTGCTTGTATGGGTGCAAACCGATTCATAATAATCTGCCAGTTCCCGCGCATCAGTTAAAAAAGCCGCATCGTAATCCGGCAAATTGTAATACGTAGTAAACTTCAGGTAACGTTCGGCCGGAAGCATAGGCATCTGAGCCTGAATGTCAGCCAGCCATTCGTCGGAAATAACAACGGGTGTCAGGTCAGGATCGGGAAAGTAACGGTAGTCGTTCATGGTTTCTTTTTCCCGCATGCCATAGCTCAGGCCCGTTGCTGCGTCGAACGTCCGAGTTTCCTGAATGATACTGCCACCAGATTGTATTACGTCTACCTGTCTTTTAAATTCACTATCAACAGCCCGCATTACGTTCCGAATGGAGTTCAGGTTTTTTACCTCAACTTTCGTACCTAAATTAGTCGCACCGATAGGGCGAATGGAAACATTGACATCGCAACGTAGTGAGCCCTCTTCCATGTTGCCGTCGCAGATATCCAGATAACGTACCAATCGACGAACTTCAGTTAAATATTGCCCTGCTTCTTCAGCTGTACGAATACAAGGCTCCGTAACCATTTCGATTAAGGGCGTACCAGCACGGTTGTAGTCTAGTTGCGTGGCCCATTCGTCGCCATCATGGATTGATTTCCCCGCATCTTCTTCCAGGTGAATATGGTGAAGCTGGATCGTAGTTTGATATGTTTCGCCTGTTTCCGGATGTTTGACCTTCACCTGAATGCCACCGCCTACGCAGATTGGTCCTTTGTCCTGTGAGAGTTGATACCCTTTAGGCAGATCAGGATAAAAATAGTTTTTGCGGGCAAATACATTATGGCGAGTTATCTCGCTTCCACACGCCAATCCCATGCGAACAGCATAGTCGACGGCTTTGCGGTTTAATTTGGGCAGTGTTCCTGGATGACCAAGCGTGATGACGCTAATGTTGGTATTGGGATCGGCTCCAAATGCGTTTGCATCGGCCGCAAAAATTTTGCTTTGAGTTAGCAACTGGCAGTGAACCTCAAGCCCGATTACGGCTTCGTAACGGATCTCATGGGTTGGCGCCAGCACCTCTGGCGAAGAATTCGCTTCGGCTACCATTGACAGAAACTTTATGATTCATAGCAAAGATAGCGAAAAGGTAGGCAGGGCTGAATAATAGCTGGTTTATAACTTAGTAGACGCGCTGCGAATTGACTTAAATGGCATTAAGTCGAAACTTCAGATAAGTCTGAGCTAAGAGCGCAAACTTCTGCGGGTTTGGTACTCGAATTCGTTCGTTTTGAATCTGCGAAGCAGGCAGCTGTTTAATTTTGTTGAATAAAGTCTGGTAGTAAGCATAGGCCAAATAGACGCCCAGTTTGGCTCCTTGAGGTAATGCCATGATACCCTTGTAAGCGTCATCGAAATCGCGCTGGATATCGTCTTCAATCAATTGCTTAACATCGCAGCCAAATTCTTTAAAATCAACGCCGGGAAAATAAGTTCGGCCCCGGTCAACAAAATCACTTTTTAGATCCCGCAGGAAATTTACTTTCTGAAACGCTGAACCGAGCTTTCGCGCGGGTTCACAAAGTCTGTCAAATTCAGAACGATTGCCTTCGCAAAATACACGCAGACACATTAAGCCTACTACTTCTGCAGAGCCATAAATGTATTCATTATAACCATCGTCGTCATAATCCTGGAAGTAAAGATCCATCTCCATACTTTTCAGAAAAGATTCGATAAGATCCTGTTCAATTTTGTATTCCCTGACAACCAACTGAAAGGATTGCAGAACGGGGTTGAGGCTTATCCCTTCTTCTATGGCTTGGTACGTATCGTGCTTGAAACGAGCTAACAAGGTTTTTTTGTCGTAATCATGGAAGGTGTCCACGATCTCATCAGCGTAGCGAACAAACCCATAGATGGCATAAATTGGCATATGAAATCGACGGTCTAACGTCTTAATGCCTAAAGTAAACGACGTACTGTAATGCTCAGTAATTAGTTTACTGCATTTCAGTGCGGTTTTATTAAATAGGGCCATCATAAGATAAAAGGAGGAGGATTTAGTGTATTATAAAAATTCTTTGGCAACCTCATCGGCTACAACGAGTCCGGAAATAAGCGACGGTGGGACGCCTGGCCCTGGCACTGTCAGCTGACCCGTGTAGAACAGATTGTTCACTTTTTTGTTTTTTAAAGATGGCTTCAAAAGAGCAGTTTGTTTAAGTGTATTGGCTAAACCATAGGCATTTCCCCGGAAAGCGTTGTAATCGTTCTTAAAATCGCTGTGGGCGTAGCTTCGTTTGTAAACTAAATGATTTCTAATGTCTTCACCAACGTAAGCTTCCAGTCGATCCATAATTAATGAAAAATAATACTCACGTGTTGGTTCGTTGTCTGTTAAATCAGGCGCTACTGGAATTAATAAAAATAAGTTTTCGCAGCCATCCGGCGCAACAGTAGGATCAGTTTTCGACGGAGCAGAAGCGTAAAATAAAGGTTTGGTAGGCCAGCGAGGAGTCTCATATATTTCCTGGGCATGTAGCGAGAAGTCCTCATCGAAGAATAGATTATGGTGCTGTAAGCGAGGAATTCGTTTATTAACGCCTAAATAAAAAAGTAAAGACGAAGGGGCCATAACGCGAGTTTTCCAATACGTATCATCGTAATTACGGTTAACTGCGTCGACCAGATTTGTTTCTACATGGTTATAGTCTGCTCCGGCTATAACGATATCGGTCTCAAAAATTCCTTTATCGGTAATGACACGGTTGGCATGGCCGTTTGTAACATCAATCTTCTCTACAGTCTGATTTAGCAAAAGTTTAACGCCTTTTTCTTCTGCCAGGCTAACCATTGCTTTGACAATTTCATGCATTCCCCCCATAGGGTACCACGTTCCCATGACCATTTCTGCATAGTTCATTAAGCTATACATAGCAGGTGTGTTACTAGGCGTGGCGCCAAGGAATAAAATCGGAAATTCTACAATTTCGAGCAGGCGGGGGTTTTTAAAGAATTTACGGGCATGGCTGGCAAATGATTGAAATACGTCTAAACGTGTTACGTCGTAGAGGAGCTTTAAGCTGAAAAATTCTCGAATGGAGCGACTCGGCTTCCAGACGAATTTATTGATGCCTACCTCGTATTTATAAGAGGCCTGTTTTAAAAACTCTCTTAAACGGGGAGTGATACCTGGCTCAATTTGCTCAAAAAGCTGTTCCAGGTTTTCCATACCTGCCGGGAGATCGATAGACTCATTGGGTCCAAAAACGACCGTATAAGATGGATCAAGGCGGATTAGCTTATAGTAATCGGAGGGTTTTTTGCCAAAGCGGGCAAAATAGGTTTCAAAAACATCGGGCATCCAATACCAGCTTGGCCCCATATCAAATGTATAACCCGCGGCTTTGAATACTCTGGCCCGGCCGCCCGGCATATCATTTTTTTCGAGGATAGTGACATCGTAGCCTTTATCGGCTAAACTAGTGGCTGCGGCTAATCCGGCAAAACCGGCACCTATAACAAGAATGCGCTGGGGCATTAGCAAATAATTGATTGAGTGATATGGTAACTAAGTAAATGGTTGATTGCCCTTTTTGTTTCAGGTACGTAGCAACCAATTTAATTACGTAGTACTAATTATCCCATCTGTAATCTGTAAATTTCTGATTATCAATTGGCAGAAAACAAAAAAGTTGGGCGGAAATCCACCCAACTTTTCGAACCTTCCTCTTTTTTAACCAAAAACTACTCAATCAATGTCGTTAAGACGAGGCTAGGTCACAAAAGTCTCGCCTTATTCGAAAAAAAATTTAGCTGTTGAAATGAGCGTACACTTTTAGCTGATCTTTTAGCTCTTTTCTAGCAATGTGAATGCGGTTTTTCACTGTTCCGATTGGGATATCCAGTTTGGCTGCAATCTCATGGTATTTAAAGCCACGGAAGTGCATCATGAAAGGAGTCCGATATGTATCGTCAAGGCCATTAACGGCCCGGTTAATATCTTCTTGGGCAAAGGATGAGTACGCCAGATTATCAGTGCTGCTCTCCATAGAGTTAATGTAGTGCAGATTGTCTGTTGTATCAATAAACGTATTTTTCCGAACCATTCGCTGATAGTTAGTAATGAATGTGTTCTTCATAATTGTATATAACCATGCCTTCAGGTTCGTACCATCTGCGTATTTGTCGCGGTTAGTAAAAGCTTTCAAAAGCGTATCTTGCAATAAGTCGTTAGCATCTTCAACATCTTTCGTGAGCCGTAGTGCGAAGGGGCGCAACGATTTGGACACTTTTCCGATATGATGAGTGAATTCGAGCGCAGTCATGTTAGCTGATGTTTTTTGTTGAACCTGTTTTGACTAGCAATTAGACAAAAAGAAAACCAGCCTTCAAGAAAAAGAAGAAATTTTGTGATTTTGTAAATTAAATATCTGATAGTCAGTAGTTTTTATTTTGAAAAATAATTTTAGACGAAATAAGCGAACCTAGCAAAGTCTTATCAATTGTGGAATAATTCCCACATAGTGTGGAATGTGGGGTGTAGAATTTGTTTAAGAGTTGGGTATAGATATTTAAACAAAAATGCCTTTTCAAGCTATTATTGCTTAAAAAGGCATTGAAAGTATTGGGTTATTCCTATACGAGCCCTTCTTTCAACAGATCGTGGAGGTGGACAAAGCCCTTTACGTAGCCATTTTCTGTTACAATCAATTGGGATATGTCTCGATCTCTCATCAATTGCAGGGCTCCCATTGCATATTCATCGGCGTCAATACATACAGGAGAGGCCGTCATTATATCACACGCCTGGAGTTGCCAAAAGTCATTTTGCTGATAGGCTACACGCCGAATATCGCCATCCGTTACAATTCCTGCTAACAATCCTTTCTGATTGACAACGGCAGTTGCGCCCAGCCTTTTAGACGAAATTTCAAAAATTACATCTTTTAAAGAGGCTTCTAACTGAACTTGAGGGCACTGGTTGTGGGGAAAAATATCACCAACTTTCAGGTAAAGCTTTTTGCCTAGAGAGCCACCGGGATGATAGCGTGCAAAATCATGACGAGTAAATCCACGGGCTTCTAATAAACTTACGGCCAAGGCATCACCCAGTGCCAGCGCCACAGTTGTACTGGTCGTGGGGGCCAGATTCATCGGGTCGGCCTCTTGTTCAGCCAATGCATGAATGATGAAATCAGCATTTTGGGCTAAATAAGACTCTTTATTACTAACGAGCGCAATAAGTTTAATGTTGGTTCGCCTTAGTAGTGGCAACAACACTTTTATTTCAGCAGTATTACCGCTTTTAGAAATAATGAGAATAACATCGTCGGCCTGAATCATACCCAGGTCGCCATGTATGGCATCCGCAGCGTGCATAAACAACGACGGCGTGCCAGTCGAGTTCATTGTTGCTACGATCTTCTGCCCAATAAGAGCGCTTTTGCCAACGCCCGTTACAACTAACCTTCCAGTTGACTTCAGAATTGTCTCAACAATAGCGTCAAACTGCTCGTCAAGTAGCTCAACTACATTACGAATAGCTTCTGCTTCGGCAAGTAATACCTCCTGAGCAATTGTTTTGGAATTTTTTAATACTTTCAATGTCAGTTTTCGCGATGAAGAATAGTTTGCTGTGTATATTCGCTAACTTTATAAAGCAAAGATACGTCAAGCAAATAGAGTTAAAGTAACTTTTGTACGATTTGTAGAATGATGCAGGTTGATCAGAGGGTCCATGAGACCATCAAAGAGCGGCTAAAAGAGATTTTTGGGTATAGTCAGTTCAGGGGAGATCAGGAAGCCATTATTCATAGCATTCTGGCTGGACGTAACACGTTCGTTATCATGCCTACTGGGGCGGGTAAGTCTTTATGCTATCAGTTACCGGCAATTGTCAGCGACGGAACGGCAATTGTTATCTCACCATTGATTGCTCTGATGAAGAATCAGGTTGATCAACTAAATGCGTTTGGAATAAACGCTCAGTTTCTGAATTCGACGCTGTCGAAGACGGAAATGAACAAGGTAAAGAAGGATACACTGAGTAGCTCTCTTAAGCTATTATATATTGCGCCAGAGTCTCTTACTAAAGAAGAGAATTTGGACTTTTTGAAGAAGGCCAATATTTCATTTGTTGCTATTGATGAGGCTCACTGTATATCCGAGTGGGGTCATGACTTCCGGCCTGAGTATCGGAAAATCCGTGGCATTGTCGACAATATTGGCAATTTGCCCGTAATCGCTCTAACCGCAACGGCTACTCCTAAAGTGCAGCAGGATATTCAGAAAAACCTGCAAATGGAGGATGCTAATCTCTACAAAACGTCTTTCAACCGCAAAAACCTTTATTACGAAATAAAGCCAAAGGTTGATGCCAAAAAGCAGCTTATTAAGTACGTTAAGCAAAATAAAGGTAAATCTGGTATCATCTATTGCCTAAGTCGGAAAACGGTTGAGGAAATAGCTGAGTTGCTAAATGTTAATGACGTAAAAGCATTACCCTATCACGCTGGTTTAGATCCGCAAACACGGATGGCTAATCAGGATGCCTTTCTCAATGAGGATGTAGACGTAGTATGTGCTACGATTGCATTTGGCATGGGCATCGATAAGCCAGATGTTCGGTTTGTAATCCACTACGATGCTCCTAAATCACTAGAAGGTTATTATCAGGAAACGGGCCGGGCCGGCCGCGATGGACTGGAAGGCAATTGCGTCATGTTTTACAGTTATGACGACATTGTTAAACTAGAGAAGTTCAATAAAGATAAACCAGTAACGGAACGCGATAATGCCAAGCATTTGCTGCACGAAATGGTTTCTTATTCGACTTTGGGCGTTTGTCGTCGTCGTCAGTTACTAGGCTATTTTGGCGAGTATCTGGATAAAGATTGCGGTTACTGTGATAACTGCATGAAACCAACGGCGAAATTCAAGGTTCAGAATGAAATCGTTCTTGCTTTGCAGGCGGTTCTGCAAACCGATCAACGTTTCGACGTAGCGCACTTAAGCGACGTATTGACCGCCAATGATAATCAGTACGTAACAAGCTACGAACACAATCGGCTGGAAGTGTACGGCAAGGGTCGTGAGTTCAATGAAAGCCCGGAGTTTTGGTGTTCGCTGTTAAAGCAGATTACTATTTATGGTTATATCGAAAAAGATGTCGATAATTATGGCATCTTAAAGCTTACGCAACGTGGATTAAACTACATTGAGGATCCTTATCCAGTTAGTCTGTCGAAAGACCATGACTATGAGCAGATGGTTATCGACCAGAAAGAGGATGAGGATAAAGATGCTGCACCTGCGTCAGGTGGGGGAGCTCATGACGAAGAGCTGTTAGGCTTATTGAAGGCGTTACGGAAGAAAATTGCCAAAGAGAAGAATCTGCCGCCGTATGTCATTTTCCAGGACCCTTCAATGGAAGAAATGGCTACGACCTACCCAACCACCCGTGAAGAGATGGCCCAAATCAATGGCGTCGGGATGGGGAAAGTGCAGAAATTTGGCAAACCGTTTATTGATCTGATTACCAAATACGTTGAAGATAACGAGATAGAAACAGCGAAAGATGTTGTTATCAAATCGACGGTCAATAAATCGAAGGTAAAGATTTACATTATTCAACAGATTGATCGCAAGGTTGATCTGGATGAAATTGCCGAATCCAAGTCGCTTTCGATGGAGGAGCTAATGGAAGAAATTGAGCATATATGTTATTCGGGCACTCGACTTAACCTCGATTATTATATTAATCAGGTCATGGATGAGGATCGGCAGGATGAGATATATGATTACTTCATGAATGCCGAAAGCGATAATATCGCTATTGCCATGCGTGAGTTTGGAGGTGACGATTTTACTGAACAGGATCTGCGGCTAATGCGTATCAAATTCCTGTCAGAAGTAGCTAATTAAAAAGTTTTCAGGTTGCAGTGGCTAGTGAGCCTTCCTTATGTTGAAACCTGACAGCGTAAAACTTGAATGAACATACTAATATTAGGATCGGGTGGGCGTGAGCATGCTTTTGCGTGGAAAATAGCTCAGAGCCCACTGTGTGATACGTTGTTTGTTGCACCAGGAAATGCAGGGACTGCGCAGGTTGCAACTAATTTGCCGATTGGCTACAATGATTTCCCCGCTATTGCAGAAGCTGTTCGTACAAAGAAAATAGATCTTTTGATCGTTGGGCCGGAGGAACCTTTAGTGAATGGTGTAGTTAATTTTTTTCAGAGCCAGCCTGATTTGGCCGATCTGAAAATCGTTGGTCCCGATGCAACAGGCGCTCAGCTAGAAGGCAGTAAAGACTTCTCAAAGCAGTTTATGATGCGGTACGGAATTCCAACGGCAGCATCACAAACCTTCACGGCAGATAGCCTGAGTGAGGGATTAGCTTATCTTGATAATCATTCATTGCCGGTTGTCTTGAAAGCAGATGGTCTGGCGGCTGGCAAAGGAGTGATCATAGCGGAAACAATTGCCGATGCGCGGCAGACCATGCACGATATGCTGGATGGTCAGAAATTTGGGGCTGCTGGTAGCAAAGTTGTTGTTGAACAATTTCTGCGCGGAATTGAGTTATCTGTTTTTGTTCTGAGTGATGGGGTGAACTACAAAATTCTTCCCGAAGCCAAAGATTATAAGCGGATCAACGAAGGCGATAAAGGGTTAAATACGGGGGGAATGGGAGCCGTTTCTCCGGTTGTTTTTGCGAATGAATCCTTCCTGCGTAAGGTTGAAGATAAAGTAGTCAAGCCAACACTGGAGGGACTTCAGAAAGAGGGTATCCAATATAAAGGGTTTATTTTTATCGGATTGATGAAAGTAAACGGAGAGCCCTACGTTATAGAATACAATGCCCGGATGGGTGATCCAGAAACGGAAGTTGTGTTACCTCGTATCCAAACCGATTTTGCGGAATTGATGCTGGCAACAGCTACCGGTGAATTGGATAAAATTTCGGTGCAGGTATCTCCTCAAACAGCTGTTACAACTGTGATTGTGGCAGGAGGTTATCCTGAAGCATACGAAAAAGGTAAAATCATTTCTGATCTGGAGCGTTTAGAAGACGTAACAGTATTTCATGCTGGAACGTTGGCCAAGGATGGTCAGGTCGTAACCAATGGTGGGCGAGTGCTGGCCCTGACGGCTCAGGCAAATTCGCTGGAAAATGCCGTGCGAAAGTCGCAGGAAGCAGCCCGGATGGTTCAGTTCGATGGTAAACACTATCGGAAAGATATCGGACTGGATTTGATCCGATATTCGGACTAGGTTTTCAGTTTACAAACGGCGTATTGTCTTTTCAGTGATAGAAAGAACTCTGAATCGTAAACTGAAAATCATCTGACGCCCAGTAAAACTTAAAACTGGATGAATTATGTCATGTAAATCCTGTGCAACTGGTGGTTGCGGGACTCGGCAGGGAGCAACTGATGGGCAAAAAACAGCTACAGTCGGATGCGGAAGCGGAGGGTGCGCTACAGGAGGATGCAATAAATTGAATACGTTCGACTGGTTGAGCGATATAGCCATGCCAGGAGTGAAACAATACGATGTTGTTGAAGTAAAGTTTAAAGGGGGGCGCAAAGATTATTATCGTAACGTTCATCAACTGGATTTAACAACCGGCGACTACGTAGTGGTCGAAATGCAGTCAGGTTATCACATAGGCGCTGTTTCACTACAAGGCGAATTAGTACGTCTACAAGTCAAAAAGCGGGGTGTTAAAATCAACGATGATACTAAAGTTATTCATCGAATTGCTACGCCTAAAGACCTTGAACGACACGATCAGGCCATTTTGCGGGATTTGCCAGCGCTCTATCGATCGCGCGAGATCATTCGCGAACTAAAGTTGAATATGAAATTATCTGACGTTGAATTTCAATCAGATAATACAAAGGCTACCTTTTATTATTCTTCCGAAGAACGCGTCGATTTTAGAGAGCTGATTAAAATGCTCGCCAGTGAGTTTAAGGCACGTATCGAAATGCGGCAGATTAGTCTGCGTCAGGAAGCGGGCCGTTTAGGCGGAATAGGTTCCTGTGGGCGAGAATTGTGCTGCTCTACCTGGCTTACTGATTTCAAAAATATTGCAACATCTGCGGCTCGTTACCAGAATCTATCGCTGAATCCAGCGAAATTATCGGGCCAATGTGGTCGTCTAAAGTGTTGTCTCAACTATGAGTTGGATACCTATGTAGACGCGCTGCGAGATATTCCCACAATCGACAAACCTCTCGAGACACAAAAAGGAAGAGCTTATCTGCAGAAAACAGATATTTTCCGTAAGCTCATGTGGTTTGGCTATGGGGCCGAAAGTACGTGGCATCCATTGCCAATACCTCGGGTTCTGGAAATAGCTGAATTGAATAAAAATGGCATTATTCCAGAGTCATTTGATGTATTGACACCCATTGGAGAAAAAGAGCCTGTGCCCGTGGCAGCCCTCAATAGCGATCTTCAGAAGCTCGATGCTAAATATGCAACACGTAGTAGCGCCAAAAAGAAAAAGAAAAAGCCAAAAGGAGGAACCGATAAGCCGTCGAAACCGGCTTCTAACGGTAAATCTTAATAACAAATAAACCCAGCTACTCGGCTGGGTTTATTTGTTATTGCTAAAAATCGCCGGAATAAAAGGGACTAAATACGTAGTAACTACTATCGCGCTTGGCCCGTTCAGGGGCCGTTTGAATATGAAGCTCAAAGCGTGAGTTATTAGTACTTGAATGAAACCAGTCTGTATAGGGTCTTTCTTTGGTATGAACACGGGCTACTTCACGTACATGAATGGTTTCAACGGCATCGGCCGTGGCCGGAATCCCATTAATGAATATGTCAACGGAATGTTTAAAGTCATCATAGACTTTCAAATGCTCGTTCTTTGTCCGTTCTACCAAGGCATTTTTGTTATGGAAAAAGGTAGCTTCCAATAGTTGGTTCATCGTAAATGAATACGTTTCTCCTCTTGGATGCTGGGTGATAGCCGCGGCTTTGAGCAAGGTGAAAAAGTCTTCTCTCTTCTGATCGAATGGAATTGGTTTAGGGCTCATCTGTATAATAACCTGATAGGGTTTTAGATTCGGATCTACTTTATCAGCATCATCCCATTGATGAAGAACAACTAACTCCTCTACAAAATCTGGCGAGAGCTTTTCCAGGATGCTTACAGAAGCTGGTTTACTATTAATGTAAACATCCATTCCATACTTATAATCATCTGATACAGCAAAACGATTATTCTCCAGGTGCAAAATAATTGGGTCAGTACTAAATGCTTTTGTAGTGAGCTCGTCATTTATTAAAAGCATATCTGTACGCCAGATGTGTTGGCTATTTAACGTATTTACTAAGGTGCGTGATGCGTTAGTAGCAGGTAATGAGTTAGGCGATTGGGAGTCATTATATGTATCATAATTATGCCGGCAGCCTAACGCCATCATTACCACCAGTAACCCCCAAATTGTATATTTGCTCCGCATCATCGAGTTAGATCGCGGCCGATTAATCATCGCAATCCGTTGGCGTAAAGTAGGTCCACTAAAGGAAGAGATAAAAGAAGGGTAGTGAGCCGATTGACTTAGCGTAATCAGGCTATACTGGTACGTATAAGTGTCAACACCTTCGGACAATACGGCACTGTCGGTACTGAATTCGATCATTTGCCGAACCAATGATCGGAGTAAATAAACCGCCGGATTAATCCAGAAAACAATACAAAGTAACTCGGCGCCTAAAATATCGAAACTATGCCGTTCTCCTACATGAACACGCTCATGTCGGAGAATCTGATCCAGCTCTTCTGGCCCGAATAGGTTCGTATTTAAAACAACCCAGTTAAAGAATGAAAAAGGAGCGCGTACCTGATTATTGTTGGCTAAAATAAAGTCGTCATATGCTTCCTGGGTAGAGTGACGAATAACACTACGTAGCGAAAATAGCTGAATCGACAATCGGATGAACAGTAGGACAACACCCAGTAGATAAACCAAAATTAGTCCCGATTGCCAGGACCAGACAAGCCGTTGTGGAACCGCAGTGTGAAAGGCACGATACGTACGCTTGTTTGGGAAGGTGATCGTGATTTCGGGGCGTATAAGTTGTGGAGCAGGAAGCACGTTGGGTACAATCACCGCTGCTGTTCGCTGCATTACATTTCTGACTGGCTGCGGTCGCCAATCGGGAAGTTTTAACAGAGGCATGGTTAATGCTGCTGTTACACCGAGCCAAAGCGCGACGCGATTCGCTCTGAAAAAAGTCTCCCGACGTAGTAAAATAAAATAGCTAATACCTACCACGGCGAGCAGTCCATTAGCCAGCAGAACGTAACGTAGCGTTTCCATCCGCTATTTCTTTTTTTCGATCATTGCCAGAATTTCACGAAGCTCATCTGCCGAAATCTTTTCGTTCTGGGCAAAGTAGCTTACTAAATTTTTATATGAGTTATCAAAGTAATCAGTAACGACCCGTTTAAGCACAAATCTGTTCTGGTAGGCTTCCTTAGTGATGATTGGATAATATTCATGGGTATTCCCATAAGCGCGGTGCCCCACATAACCCTTCTCCTCCAGATTCCGAACAATCGTTGACACGGTATTGTAATGTAGAGGAGGATCTGTAAACTGAGGCACCATATCTTTTACGTAAGCCTGCTCCAGCTTCCAGAGCACTTGCATCACTTCTTCTTCCTTAGCCGTTAACTTTTCCATGAAACAAACTTATAACTATTTTTCTAGTTTGCAAGCGGCTTTTCTAGTTTTTGTCGTTTGAAAAGCCAGGCAGGGTATTGTAGCTTTGCGGTTTATTCAAGTAAAGATGAGATCATTTATTGTAGTGTTAATCAGCGCAATGCTTGTATTCAGTTGCGACACAAACGCAGTGTATAAGGAATATGCTGATATTGACGATGGAAAGTGGTACATAAAAAACGCTCCTTCGTTTACGTTTGAGATAGACGATGCGAGCGTTCCTTATAACATATACTACAACCTACGAAATAGCCTGTCTTATGGGTACTACAATTTGTATCTGACCCGCTATTTGCGTGACGCTAATGGCAAAGAAATTGAATCCCGATTGGATGAATTAATTCTGATGGATCCTAAAACCGGCAAACCCAATGGCGATGGGCTGGGCGATATTTTCGACCATAAATTTTTAATGAAACGCGATTATCGGTTTCCAAAGCCGGGAAAATATACCATGCAAATCAAGCAGTATATGCGGCAGGACCCTCTATTGAATATATTGAGTGTAGGCATTACCGTCGAAAAGGCCAATAATACGTCTACAAATTAATTCTCCAATCTGTTTCTGATGTTACTTGAGTTTCTGAAGAAGAATCGTTTTTTCTTTTTGCCGTACGGCCTGGCGTTGGTTGTGATGGGTATACTGCAATTACTGTATACACAGGAACAGTTAATGCAGTGGGTAAACGTGCGTAACAGTCCGATAGCGGATGTATTTTTTACCTATGTTACGTATATGGGCGATGGCGCATTTTTTGTCGTGATCTGCGTCATACTCCTGATCTACAATCGTCGGGTTGGCTTTGTTGCTTTTGCCAGTTTTGCTCTTTCTTCGTTAGTATCTTTGTTTCTGAAAACTATTATTTTCCCCAACTCACCCCGACCGCTGAAATTTTTTGAGCACTCAACGTTTGAGTTTCATATTATTAAAGGGCTGGATATTCACAGTTATAATAGCTTTCCTTCCGGTCACACTACGTCTGCTTTTGCTGTATTCGGTTTGCTGGCTTTTCTGGATGCACGAAAAGAACGAGGGTGGTTTTTCTTCTTTCTGGGTATTTTGACTGCCTATTCTCGCGTGTATTTGTTTCAGCACTTTGTTGAAGATACGTATGTAGGCTCTATGGTAGGAACCGTATCGTCTGTTGTTATCTATCTTTTTCTTGATAAATGGATGAGAAAAAAAGAGCTTGCCAGCTCCCAGAGACTATAAAAAAATAAGCCCTGGTTCATAATGAATCAACCAGGGCTTGTTTTGTAGATCGGGATTATTAGCGCAGTCGATCAGAATCTTTTACCAATTTTTCGTCCCGACGGATAAAACGGTTAGCCAGGGCATTACAAATCAGAGCGCCAATAATAGCGTAAAACCCTAATTGAAATTCGCCCTGGTCGGCCGGATTGCCATATTCTTTGCCTTTGTACAGAGTATTATACAGGATAATACCCATTATAGCTGTTAACATCAGCGCATTAACGGCGCACAAAGCGGTCTGGGTTAGCCGATTACGATACTGGAAAATGGCGTACAGCGACGATAGGCCTACTAAAGCTAATAGAAGCCCAAGATACCAAACCGATGTTACGTAATTAGTAATGCCTTGCTGCTGGCTGTATTGAATGGCGGTTAAATGGGCCATCTCAGGAGATTTAAGGCCAGCTTTCTCCCAGATTGGGGTTGATAAAGCAACGCCCATGGCTACAACAATAAGAAACAAAAATATCGTCTGAACGCGTTGGATCATTAGTGAAATATATATGTTTTGGGATCGCAAAAATAGCCCAAAAATCAATAGTGTATGAAAGCAGATGTGCGCTTAATGATTACCGGTGATGGTTCACACACGGCAGTGAATCAGGCACTCGATAAAACGTATCATTCTATCCACGGGGCTTATCAGGAATCGCAGCGTGTTTTTATTGAATTAGGGCTATGGAATGCCTTTGATACGTTCCCCAACGATACGTTGCATATTTTTGAAATGGGGCTAGGCACAGGCCTTAATGCTTTGCTGACGGCACGAGAAGCGGAAAAGCATCGACGCTCGATCGTTTATACAGCCATTGAGGCTTTTCCTATGGACTTAGAAGATGCCCAGCAATTAAATTATGATGAGTTGTTAGGTACAAACTATCTTAACGCGATCCATACCGCAGCCTGGAATCAGTCTAGTCAAATTACTCCGCATTTTACATTGACTAAGCTGGAAGGACATCTACAGGAACTACATACAGACGAACGCTTCCATTTAATCTATTACGATGCATTTGCGCCTACTGCCCAACCGGAGCTTTGGGAACCCGAATTGTTTCAGCAAATGGCAGACTTATTGCTGCCAAATGGTAGACTGACGACGTACTGTTCTAAAAGCTATGTGCAGCGGAATATGAGAGCAGCTGGTCTGGTTGTTGAAAAGCATCCGGGCCCACCTCATAAACGGGATATTCTACGGGCAATCAAGCCTTTATAACCACTTGCCACCAGCCCATGAACGTAATAAAATGAGGTATTAAACTAATTTTTAGTACGTAAAGGCGTTATCATAAAAAACTGCTTTACGATCCAACAGACTATGAACCGTTTATTTCTCTTTTTCGGCGCTTTTCTGATACTTACCATTAGCGCATTCCGGACAACTTTGCCAGGTGAACCTACCAGTTCTCCCAAAACCGAAGCAAAGCACATAAAATGGTTGACCATCGAAGAAGCTTATGCGCTGACGCAAAAAAAGCCGAAGAAGTTTGTGGTTGATGTCTACACCGACTGGTGTGGATGGTGCAAAGTGATGGATAGAGAGACGTTTTCTAAGGAAGCCATCGTCGATTATGTTAATGAAAACTACTATGCTGTTCGTCTGAATGCGGAGCAACGGAAGGATATTAAGCTTGGCAAGGAAACATTTAAATTCGTCAGTGCAGGAAGTCGGGGAGTACATGAATTAGCGGCCGCGCTCCTAAGAAATCAAATGAGTTATCCAACCACTGTCTTTTTGGACGAAAAATTTCAGTTGATTCAGCCAATACCCGGTTATTTAGAGCCGCGTACGTTCCATCAAATCATTACGTATTTCGGTAACAATTATCATCAGAAAGAACCCTTCGACCAATACAAAGCTAGTACGTACGCCAAGGCGTATCAATCTTCATTAGCTGGCAAATAAGGCTATAAATAGTAAAGTCGTTCGGCGGTTGGTCTAGCTTTCTCAAGAGTTAGACTAACCGCCGAACGGCTTTTATAGCAACAAGAATAGCCGTTTCTCATGTACTTTTGTAGTCTTTACTAACCCAAATCAACAAGACTGCATGAATAAGCAACTGTTTTTCCTGTCGTTGGCTGTTATGTCAGTAACGTCAATGACTGGTAATGCATCAACAACCTGGTTTGCTTCATACCCGCCCGCAAAAGATAAAAGAGTAGTTGCTCCCCCCCGGAAATTTATTGATCCCCAGAATATGGATCTATCAGTAAAGCCAGGGACCAATTTTTATCAGTATGCTAATGGGAACTGGATACGGTCCAACCCAATTCCAGCGTCTAAAACCTCCTGGGGAAGTTTCAATGAACTCCGGGAAAAGAGCCTTGATGCCATGAAAACATTGCTGGAAGAGGCTTCTAAAACAACTACCAGAGGCCGATTATACCAGATGGTTGGCGATTACTACGTAAGCGGTATGGATAGTCTTACGCTGGAAAAAAGAGGTTTCGATCCAATCAAGCCCGACTTAGCCCGTATCGACAAAGTAAATAATAAGGCCGCTTTCTTTGATGAACTAGCGTATCAGCGGACGCAGGGCAATGGCATGCTGTTTGGCTTTGGTGTTACGCCTGATCGTAAGAATGTCAATAAATATTTGCCACAATTTGCGCAGGGGGGCACTACGTTGCCGGATCGGGATTATTATCTGAAAAGCGATGCTCGTAGCCAGTCAATACGTACTGCCTATAGTGATCATCTGCTCAAAATGTTTGCACTAATTGGCGAAGAGCCAACTCAGGCCTCGCAGGATGCGGATGTGATTATGCGTATCGAAACCGCTTTGGCACGCGCTCAGATGCCCCGAGTAGACATGCGTGACCCGTATAAAACGTATAATAAACTTAGTATTGCCGCTTTCAATCGGTTAACGCCCGAGCTCAATTGGGCCGACCAGTTAACAAAATATGGCGCCAAAGGTCAAGATACAGTTCTGGTGCAAAGTCCAGCCTTTTTTCATTCTCTCGATAGCCTGATCACTGCTACTCCGCTGGAAGATCTTCAAACCTATCTTCGGTGGAACATAATTAAAGGGGCAGCTCCATACTTAAGTGATGCTTTTGTGGCTCAGAATTTTGCGTTCACCAAAGTGTTGACGGGGCAGAAAGAACAAACTCCGCGTTGGCAACGGGTAAGTAGCCTGATTGACGGTACGCTCAGTGATTTGCTTGGCCAACTATACGTACAGACTTATTTCAAGCCGGAAGCTAAACAGCGAATGCTGACACTTGTCGACAATCTGGAGTCCTCGTTTAAAGAGCACATCAAAAATCTGGACTGGATGAGTGAGGAAACTAAGAAAAAAGCATTGACAAAATTGGTTGCTTTTAAACGTAAGATTGGCTATCCCGATAAATGGAAAACGTATGAAGGAGTTGTAATAGCCCGGAATGATTTCTACGGCAACGTAAAGTCGGCCAGTAAATGGCAATACAATCATATTCTTAGCCGATTAGGAAGACCCGTCGATCGAACCGAATGGGGGATGACGCCACCAACAGTCAATGCATCTTATAGTCCTATCAACAACGACATTTCGTTTCCGGCTGCTATTCTCCAGTTCCCATTCTTTGACTTTGACGCCGATGACGCTGTTAACTACGGTGGTATCGGTGCCGTAATTGGTCATGAGATGACACATGGCTTCGATGATTCGGGGCGTCAATATGATGCTGATGGTACGCTACGTGATTGGTGGACAAAAGATGATGCTTCAAATTTTAAAGAACGAGCCAATAAAGTGCGCGACCAGTTTTTTGGCTTCAAGGTGCTGGATTCTATAAAAGTTAATGGGCAACTTACATTAGGTGAGAATCTGGCCGATCTGGGCGGACTCGCTATTGCTTACGATGCATTCAAAAAAACGGCACAGGGCAAATCGAAAACAAAAATTGATGGATTTACGCCCGATCAACGCTTCTTTTTGTCATGGGCGCAAATTTGGCGTAGCAATCAATTACCTGAATCAACAGCGCAGCGTATCTTAACCGATCCACACGCACCGGATATGTATCGAGTGAACGGGCCATTATCAAATATTGACGCTTGGTATCAAGCCTTCAGTATTCAGCCAGGAGACCCGCTCTATAAACCCAAGGAGCAACGTATTAAAGTTTGGTAAATAGGATAAGGATTGAAAAATTGGACAGCTTAACAGGAACTGAATTGTTACGTTAAACTGTCCAATTTTTTATATTGATGGCAAAATAGGACTAGTCACATATTAATTTGTCTTGTATGCACATATCTCGATCAGTATTGTTTTTGTTAACACTTACCTTTTCCTGCCAGACTAAATCCCACCAAGAGGCCGGGAATGAGAAGACAGGAGCAGCTATTCAGCAGGACAGTGCCTCAAGCCTAACTAAACGGCCAGGACCAGACGCCCCCCGGTCAGCTGCTGACCGTCTAGTACGTGCGTTGTATTTTGAGCATAATGTAAAAGAGAATCCTCTTCGCGAGAAAAAAGATCGATCATTAATTGACCAGTTTTTCGCGAAACCAACGGCTGATCTTATCTGGAATGATGCTCAAAGAGGCACTGGTAAAATAAATAGAGCGAAAATTAACTTACTATTTAACGCTTCGGATGAAGCCGTCAAGAAAATCTGGGTTGAGCCAGCCGCCGTTGGTGATACAAGAGCCATTGTATACGTAACATTTCAACAGAACGGTAATCCGGTAGAGTTGAAAGTTGACCTATTACAAGTTAGTGGGCGATGGCGCATTACAGATATAATTTACCCTGATGGGAAACAGTTAACAACTTTAGTCGAGTAAACGTAATTTTTAGAGTAGAGTGATGCACACAAAAGTTGTTTCGGAATCATTTAGTAACCACAATACGAAAGCTTACAATAGACAGAAAGACTCGCCGGATTAATGAGGAGCTAGCCAATAGACAGTGTTGAGGCTACCAATGATGAAAAATTAGGTTTAACAAATTCAGTTCGAAATAGGGTTTGTAGGGCCTAGAAGCGTTTTGAGCGCATGTTTTTTCAACTATTTGGCTGAGTTACTAAATTATTTTTTGTCTATGTGTTGACAACAAGATAAAACCGTGTAATTTTGCAACTCCAAACCCGAAACGGGGACGGGAATGTTCTTTAAAAGTGTTTTTTTGGGGAGTTTCCAGAGTGGCCAAATGGATCAGACTGTAAATCTGCTGGCGTACGCCTTCGGAGGTTCGAATCCTCCACTCCCCACCAAAATAGTTTTCAGTTTTTAAGTTTTGGCGAATCAGTTAATGCAGTTTAGTCTAGTTGTCTAACTGTTAGCATAAAACTTGTTGACTGGAATTTTTTTTGCGGAAGTAGCTCAATTGGTAGAGCGATAGCCTTCCAAGCTATAGGTTGCGGGTTCGAGACCCGTCTTCCGCTCTAGTAAGTTTATAGTTTTCGGTTAATTCATTCAACACAATGAACATGCTGGGAACTATAAGCTCCATGTAAAGATTTTTTGCCGTTATAGCTCAGCGGTAGAGCACTTCCTTGGTAAGGAAGAGGTCCGGGGTTCAAGTCCCCGTAACGGCTCAAGACTTCACTATGAAGTCTTTTTTTAAACGGGGCCGCCCGTGCGGTTTCAAGCCAAAACGGTGTCAGACCCAAATGGGTGATGTCGTCTGGCTTAATTGACGTTCAGCGAGTTCACCCAATAACAAAAACAGTTCATAATAGCGTTTTAAAAACATGGCAAAAGAGAATTTTGACCGCTCGAAACCGCACGTAAACATCGGTACGATTGGTCACGTTGACCACGGTAAAACGACGCTGACGGCTGCCATTACGAAAGTGCTGGCCGAAAAGGGTCTGGCCGCAATTCGGGACTTCTCCTCGATTGACAACGCTCCAGAAGAAAAAGAGCGTGGTATCACCATCAATACATCGCACGTTGAGTACGCTACGGCTAACCGCCACTATGCGCACGTTGACTGCCCGGGCCACGCTGACTATGTGAAAAACATGGTAACGGGTGCTGCTCAAATGGACGGTGCTATCCTCGTGGTAGCTGCAACGGACGGCCCAATGCCTCAGACTCGTGAGCACATTCTGCTTGCTCGTCAGGTAGGTGTTCCTCAGCTCGTTGTGTTCATGAACAAAGTGGACATGGTGGATGATCCAGAGTTGCTCGAACTCGTAGAAATGGAAATCCGCGAACTATTGAGCTTCTATAACTTCGACGGCGATAACATCCCAGTTATTCAAGGTTCAGCTCTTGGTGGTCTGAACGGTGATGCTAAATGGGTTGCTACGATTGAAGAACTGATGGATGCTGTTGACAGCTTCATCCCACTACCTCCTCGTCAGACGGATCTTCCATTCCTGATGCCAGTAGAGGACGTATTCTCGATCACTGGTCGTGGTACAGTTGCTACGGGTCGTATTGAGCGTGGAATTATCAACTCTGGTGAGCCAGTTGAAATCCTGGGTATGGGTGCTGAAAACCTGAAGTCAGTTGTAACTGGTGTTGAAATGTTCCGGAAAATTCTGGACCGTGGTGAAGCCGGTGATAACGTAGGTCTTCTGCTCCGTGGTATTGAAAAAACCGATATCCGTCGTGGTATGGTTATTTGCAAACCTGGTTCTGTAACTCCACACGTAAAGTTTAAAGCTGAGGTTTATGTACTATCAAAAGAAGAAGGTGGTCGTCACACCCCATTCTTCAATAAGTACCGTCCACAGTTCTACTTCCGTACCACAGACGTAACAGGAGAAATCATTCTTCCTGCTAACGTTGAGATGGTAATGCCAGGTGATAACATCACGATTGAAGTAACGCTGATCAACAAAATCGCTATGGAAAAAGGTCTTCGTTTCGCTATCCGCGAAGGTGGACGTACCGTAGGTGCTGGTCAGGTAACCGAAATCCTGGACTAAGATAGTAATTGAAAACAAGTGCATTTCTTTACAGAGGTGCACTTGTTTTTTTACTATTATTTCGTACTTTTGCAGTCCGTTTCAGAGGTGCGCTGTCGGAATTTTACATAATTATTTACACGGGTGTAGTTCAAGGGTAGAATAGCGGTCTCCAAAACCGTTGATGGGAGTTCGAATCTCTCCACCCGTGCCAATCCTTATATATAATGGACAAGTTTCTCTCGTTTCTGAAAGCCTCATGGGAGGAAGTTCAGCATAACGTGACTTGGCCTAAATTCAGCGATTTGCAATCCAGCTCTACATTAGTTCTGGTGGCGTCGCTGATTTTTGCGCTGCTGGTCGGGTTAATTGATTTAGTGTTTGAGAACGGCCTGAACGCCTTCTATCAGTCATTCTAAAATAGTAGTGTTTTAAGTTTTGACGTGCTTCAGGATTCTGTATCAAAAACTAGGATCTGCAACGGATAAACTTTTAAACTCTAAACGATATGAGCGGCATACAGTGGTACGTTATACGGGCTGTTTCGGGACAGGAAAAGAAAATCAAATCATACCTCGATAACGAAATTATCCGGCAAAAGTTAGACGAAATTATCCCGCAAGTGCTTATACCTTCTGAAAAGGTGTATGAAATGCGTAATGGAAAGAAACGGGTTCGTGAGAAGTCGTTTTATCCTGGATATATTATGATTTCGGCTGATCTGAGCAATAACCGTGCACTTGATTTAATCTTAAATATGCCAGGAGTTTTAGGCTTTTTAGGAAATTCACAAGCAGGCTCAACCACCAAAATTCCCGTTCCATTACGTCAATCGGAAGTTAACCGAATGTTAGGGCGGATTGAGGAAGAAGCACAAGAGGTAGCCACACCAACAGTTGCTTATCTAAAAGGAGAGAACGTTAAGGTTGTTGATGGACCATTCGGTGGTTTCATCGGCACAGTAGAAGAAGTATTTGACGACCGGAAGAAACTGAACGTCGTTGTAAAAATATTTGGCCGGAGTACTCCGGTAGAACTCAGTTACGCACAAGTAGAAAAAGAAAGCTAATTATTCCAGCTTTCTGTAGTTTGGCGTCCTATGCTTCCCTCTGAGGGCGACCAGCTAAAACCAGTTGATTTGTTATGAACGGTGTGCGGATTGGCTATGTGACGAGTCAATTGGAAACCAACTAGTAACGGGGGCCGCCCACGCGGTCGTAAAATTTTTTAAACGATGGCAAAAGAAGTAGGTGGCTATGTAAAGCTGCAAGTCAAAGGCGGGCAAGCTAACCCCTCACCTCCGATCGGTCCAGCGCTTGGTTCCAAGGGTTTAAATATCATGGAATTCTGCAAGCAGTTCAATGGCCGTACGCAGGACAAAATGGGTATGGTATTGCCAGTTTTGATTACGTACTATAAGGATAAGTCCTTTGATTTCGTCATCAAAACTCCGCCAGCACCAATTCTGCTGATGGAAGCAGCGAAACTGAAAGGTGGCTCTGCTCAACCAAACCGCAACAAAGTTGGCTCTGTAACGTGGGATCAAGTCCGGACAATCGCTGAGACGAAAATGCCTGATTTGAACGCTTTCACGGTTGAGTCAGCGATGAAGCAGGTAGCCGGTACGGCTCGCAGTATGGGAATTACGGTGACAGGCGCATCGCCATTCCAGAACTAATAGACTTGCTCAGGCAAATACAGAAATGGCTAAGTTAACGAAAAAACAAAAAGAAGCTCAGTCGAAATACGATGCTTCTAAAGAATATACGCTGGAACAAGCAGCTTCTATTCTGAAGGAGATTTCGTATACCAAATTCGACGCTTCTGTGGATATTGACGTCCGGTTAGGCGTTGATCCGCGTAAAGCCGACCAGATGGTTCGTGGCGTTGCTACGTTACCACATGGTACGGGTAAAACGGTTCGCGTTCTGGTGCTTTGCACTCCGGATAAAGAAAACGAAGCGAAAGAGGCTGGTGCTGATTACGTGGGGCTTGATGACTATATTCAGAAAATTGAACAAGGCTGGACGGACGTTGATGTGATTATCACGATGCCGAACGTAATGGCCAAAGTTGGTCGTCTGGGTAAAGTACTTGGTCCACGTGGTTTGATGCCGAACCCAAAATCAGGAACAGTAACTCCTGAAGTGGGTAAAGCCGTTCGTGAGGTGAAAGCAGGTAAAATCGACTTTAAAGTCGATAAACAAGGTGCTATTCACACAAGCATTGGTAAAGTATCGTTTACGCCAGAGAAGCTGGCTGAAAACGCGCAGGAAATTATCAGCACGCTGCTGAAACTGAAGCCTTCTTCGGCTAAAGGAACCTACGTGAAAACGATCAACTTGTCGAGTACGATGAGTCCGGGCGTAAAGATTGATAAAGGAACTGTAGCCGGAGTTTAAGCCATGAAACGCGAGGAAAAAGGAGTAATTATTGAGGAATTAACTGAAAAGTTTCAGAACATTCCCTTCTTCTACATCACGGAAGCCAATGGCCTAACGGTTGCTGAAACCAACAATCTCCGTCGGATGTGTTTTGAGCGGGGAATCGAGTACAAAGTGGTGAAAAATTCTTTCATCAAAAAAGCACTCGAAACCTTAGATACGGATTATACGCCGTTCAACGAGACGGTGCTACATGGTCAATCTGCGGTGATGTTTCATCCAGAGAACCAAAAAGCGCCAGCGCAGCTTATCAAAGAGTTTCGTAAAACGAATGACAAGCTGCAGTTAAAGGCTGCGTCTATTGATTATAGCCTATTTATTGGTGCTGACCAACTTGAAACGCTCATTAAGCTAAAGAGCAAAGAAGAGTTGATCGGCGAAATCATCGGTCTGCTGCAATCACCTGCGAAAAATGTCATCTCGGCATTGCAAGGTGGTGGCAACAAATTGGCCGGTATCCTCAAAACGTTGTCGGAGCGCGAGGAAGCAGCTTAATTTTCCGACATCTTATTTTCAACATCGTATAACAATCAAATTAAGAATACTACAATGGCAGATTTGAAAGCGTTCGCTGAGCAGCTTGTAAGCCTGACGGTTAAAGAAGTTAACGAACTGGCTGCTATCCTGAAGGATGAGTACGGAATTGAGCCAGCTGCTGCGGCTCCCGTAATGGTAGCTGGTGGTGCTGCAGGTGGTGGTGATGCTGCTCCAGCTGCTGCTGAGAAAACTTCGTTCGACGTAATCCTGAAAGCACCTGGTGCTGGTAAGCTGGCTGTCGTGAAACTAGTTAAAGATCTTACAGGTCTAGGCCTGAAAGAAGCGAAAGAATTAGTTGATGGCGCTCCAAAACCAGTAAAAGAAGGTGTTGCCAAAGACGAAGCTGAATCACTGCGTAAGCAACTTGAAGAAGCTGGTGCTGAAGTAGAAGTGAAGTAAGCACTCTCTTATTAGTATATCGCTCCAGGCAGGGGAGGCCAGACCAACGTCTGGTCTTTTCCTGTTTGGAGACTTTTTTGTCTAAACGCTTGTAAAAGACAAACTTATTTTTATTGCCTTACGTTGTCTATTCACGCCCCTTGGGTTGGGTGACGCCTGGGGTCTGAATAGCCGCTTAATTCGGGTGCGCTAAAGGAAATTGTAACGCACTCATATAGAATCGGTTACGCAACTAAACGAAGCACAATCTTGGCTACAAACGCGAAAAACAGTACGCGCAAAAATTTTGCGACGATTCAGCCAGTGATTGGGTATCCAGACTTTCTGGATATTCAAGTAAAATCCTTCAAAGATTTTTTCCAGCTTGATACACCTTCTAACCAGCGTTCAGAAGAGGGGCTGTTTAAAGTGTTTCAGGAGAATTTTCCTATTTCGGACTCTCGTGAAAACTTCAAACTGGAGTTTATTGACTATTCTGTTGATCCTCCTAAATATTCAGTTGATGAATCAATTGATCGGGGATTAACATATTCTGTTCCTTTGAAGGCCAAACTGCGGCTGTCAAATAATGATCCTGATAACGAGGATTTCGAGACAATTGAGCAGGAAGTTTTCTTAGGAAATATTCCGTATATGACCGAGAAAGGCTCGTTTGTCATTAACGGAGCAGAACGGGTGATTGTTTCCCAATTGCACCGTTCGCCGGGTGTATTCTTCTCAATGAGCAAGCATACAAACGGTACAAAATTATATTCAGCTCGGATCATTCCATTCAAAGGATCATGGATTGAGTTCTCGACGGACGTTAATAACGTAATGTATGCTTACATTGACCGGAAAAAGAAATTCCCGGTTACTACGTTATTACGTGCTATCGGCTTTGGTTCCGATAAGGATATTCTGGATTTATTTGGTCTGTCTGAAGAAGTACCAGCAACACCAGCTAACCTCAAAAAAGCCATTGGCCGTCGGTTAGCGGCTCGTGTATTACGTACCTGGACGGAGGACTTTGTGGATGAAGACACTGGTGAAGTTGTTTCTATCAGCCGCAATGAAGTATTGCTAGAGCGTGATTCTGCAATTTCAGCTGATGATATTGATGTAATTATGGATTCTGGTCAAAAGTCTGTCATCCTGCATAAGGAGGATATGAACATGGCCGACTATAATATCATTTATAATACGCTGCAAAAAGATAGCTCGAACTCAGAAAAAGAGGCTGTTGAGCAAATCTATCGCCAGCTTCGGAACGCTGATGCTCCTGATGAGCAAACTGCTCGCGAAATTATCCAAAGCTTGTTCTTCTCAGACAAGCGGTATGATCTAGGAGATGTAGGCCGTTACCGTATTAATAAAAAACTCGGTCTGGATATTTCATCAGACATGAAAGTTTTAACGACGGAAGATATTGTTTCTATCGTTAAATACCTGATCGGTCTGATTAACTCGAAGGCTGTTGTTGATGATATTGACCACTTGAGCAACCGTCGTGTACGGACTGTAGGTGAACAATTATATGCTCAGTTTGGTGTTGGTCTGGCCCGTATGGCTAGAACGATTAAAGAACGGATGAACGTTCGGGATAACGAGGACTTCAAACCAGTTGACCTCATTAACGCCCGTACTCTATCGTCAGTTATTAATTCCTTCTTCGGAACTAACCAGCTGTCGCAGTTTATGGACCAAACCAACCCGTTAGCTGAAGTGACGCACAAACGTCGTATGTCAGCACTGGGACCTGGAGGTCTTTCCCGTGAACGGGCAGGTTTTGAAGTACGTGACGTACACTATACGCACTACGGGCGTCTGTGTACTATTGAGACGCCTGAAGGACCTAATATCGGGCTGATCTCGTCATTGTGCGTATATGCTAAGATCAATAGCATGGGCTTCATCGAAACACCATACCGTATTATCGAAAACGGTAAAGTGTCGATGGACAAGCCTGTTCAGTACTTAACTGCAGAAGAAGAAGATACCCATTATATCGCGCAGGCAAATGCTGGTGTTGATGACAAGGGTAACTTCCATGTGGATCGCCTAAAAGCTCGCTTTGAAGGTGATTTCCCAATGGCTGAGCCTACGAACGTAACGTTTATGGATATTGCTCCGAATCAGATTGTATCGGTAGCGGCCTCCATGATTCCGTTCCTTGAGCATGACGATGCTAACCGTGCCCTGATGGGATCGAACATGCAGCGTCAAGCGGTGCCACTTCTTCGTCCAGAAGCCCCGATTGTGGGTACAGGTTTGGAAGGACGCGTTGCTGTTGATTCTCGGACATTGGTTATTGCTGAAGCAGACGGTGTTATTGAATTCGTTGATTCAACAAAAATCGTTGTCAGATACGAATTAGATGATGATCAACTGGCCGTTTCTTTTGATGATGACCGGAAGACATACAATCTGATTAAATTCCGTCGGACTAACCAGGATACATGCATCAACTTGAAACCGACTGTTCTGAAAGGACAGCAGGTGAAAAAAGGAGACGTATTGTGTGAAGGGTATGCGACTCAGGCTGGTGAATTGGCTCTTGGACGTAACATGAAAGTTGCTTTCATGCCATGGCAGGGCTACAACTTTGAGGATGCTATTGTAATATCTGAGCGTGTTGTTCGTGAAGATATTTTCACCTCAATTCACATTGAAGAGTTTGAACTGGAAGTCCGTGATACGAAGCGTGGTGAAGAGGAATTAACTTCTGAAATCCCGAACGTATCAGAAGAAACCGTTCGTAATCTCGATGAAAATGGTATCGTTCGCGTAGGTACTGAGGTAAAAGAAGGCGATATCCTGATCGGCAAAATTACACCTAAGGGTGAAAGCGATCCGACGCCAGAGGAAAAACTCCTTCGTGCTATCTTCGGCGATAAGGCTGGTGATGTAAAGGATGCTTCGAAAAAGGCACCACCATCCTTGAAAGGGGTTGTCATTGATACGAAGCTTTTTGCTCGTCCTGCTAAAGAAGAGCGAGGTAAGCATAAAGACGAGGTCAAAGCACTAATGAAAAAATACAGCCGTGAGTTGAATGACTTCCGTGCTCGTATGATTGAAAAAACAGTGGAGTTGCTGGACGGTAAAACCAGCGCGGGAGTTAAACACAAATTCGGTGACGAAATTGTGAGTAAGGGTGTCAAGTTTAATCGTAAGAATATTACCGATAACTTATTCCCTGACAAGAATGCTTATCGCGATGAAAGTGGTTATGCTGTTCCCGAAGAAGCTAACTTGCTGATTGATCTTAATCTTGATGGCTGGACGGACGATGATAAGTTAAACCAAATGGTTGTAGCGCTAGTGAAAAACTACAACAACCGTCGGAGCGAAATCACAGGCCGTTTCAAACGCGAGCGCTTTACTCTTGAAGTAGGCGACGAGCTGCCAGCAGGTATTGTGAAGCTTGCCAAAGTTTATATCGCTAAGAAGCGTAAACTGAAAGTAGGGGATAAAATGGCTGGTCGTCACGGTAACAAAGGGGTTGTAGCCCGGATTGTGCGTGATGAAGATATGCCGTTCCTGGAAGATGGAACACCAGTGGATATCGTTCTGAACCCATTAGGTGTACCTTCTCGGATGAACCTTGGTCAGATTTACGAAACAGTGTTGGCATGGGCAGGTCAGAAGCTAAATCGGAAGTATGCAACACCAATCTTTGATGGGGCTACTGAGCAACAAGTTGCTGATGAATTAGATGCCGCCGGACTTCCATCATTTGGCCGGACGTATTTATACAATGGTTTGACCGGGGAGCGATTCGATCAACCCGTTACAGTAGGTATTATTTACATGCTGAAACTTGGTCACCTTGTAGACGACAAAATGCACGCTCGTTCGATTGGACCGTACTCGCTTATTACTCAGCAACCGCTGGGTGGTAAGGCACAGTTCGGTGGGCAGCGGTTTGGTGAAATGGAAGTATGGGCACTGGAGGCTTTTGGCGCATCGAATATCCTACAAGAAATTCTGACCGTTAAATCAGATGACGTAGTAGGTCGTGCGAAAGCATATGAGGCAATCGTAAAAGGTGAAAACTTACCGAAGCCGAATATTCCAGAGTCATTTAACGTACTTGTCCACGAACTACGTGGTTTGGCCCTTGAAATTACATTAGAGTAGAATTAGTCATTTAGTGTCATTGTAGTCGTTTATAGTCATCAGTTACTCAGGTAATATATGCCTATAAACGATTATAATGGCCACAATGACAACGTTTTAAAAACTATAATCTCCAACCAATGTCGTTCAAAAAGAACAAGAAACTCAATAGCGACTTCCAGAGCGTGACCATCAGCCTGGCATCGCCGGAGTCTATTTTGGAGAGTTCCTACGGCGAGGTAACACAGCCGGAGACGATCAACTACCGGACTTATAAGCCTGAAATGGGTGGCTTGTTCTGCGAGCGCATCTTCGGGCCAGTTAAGGACTGGGAATGTCACTGTGGTAAATACAAACGGATTCGTTACAAAGGCATTATCTGTGACCGCTGTGGTGTTGAAGTAACGGAGAAGAAAGTTCGCCGTGAACGCATGGGCCACATCGAACTGGTGGTGCCCGTTGCGCATATCTGGTACTTCCGCAGCTTACCAAACAAAATAGGTTATCTGTTAGGTCTTTCAACTAAAAAATTGGATCAGGTTATCTACTACGAACGTTACGTAGTTGTTCAACCTGGTGTGAAAGCTGAAGACGGCGTTAACCAACTCGACTTCTTAACAGAAGACGAATATCTTGATATTATTGATAAACTGCCGAGCACGAACCAACACCTCGACGATAAAGACCCAAATAAATTCATCGCTAAGATGGGGGCTGAAGCATTAGAGATGTTGTTATCGCGTTTGGATTTGGACGAGCTGTCGTATTCGTTACGTCACTCAGCAGCTACTGATACATCGCAACAGCGTAAAGCGGAAGCTTTAAAGCGTCTGAAAGTTGTTGAAGCGTTCCGTGAGGCTAACGGTCGGATTGAAAACCGTCCAGAATGGATGGTTATCAAAATGGTTCCGGTAATTCCACCTGAACTACGTCCGCTTGTCCCTCTGGATGGTGGTCGGTTTGCTACGTCTGATTTGAACGATTTATATCGTCGGGTTATCATCCGGAACAACCGTCTGAAACGCCTGATCGAAATCAAGGCACCTGAAGTAATTCTGCGTAATGAAAAGCGGATGCTACAGGAAGCAGTCGACTCGCTCTTCGATAACTCTCGGAAAGTAAACGCTGTTCGTTCAGAAGGTAACCGCGCTCTGAAATCGCTATCTGATATGCTGAAAGGTAAGCAGGGGCGTTTCCGTCAGAATTTGCTTGGTAAGCGCGTCGACTATTCAGGTCGTTCGGTTATTGTAGTAGGTCCTGAGTTAAAACTGCATGAGTGTGGTTTGCCGAAGGATATGGCGGCTGAGTTATTCAAACCGTTTGTTATCCGTAAGCTTATCGAGCGCGGCATCGTTAAGACAGTTAAGTCGGCGAAAAAAATCGTTGACCGGAAAGATCCTGTTATCTGGGATATTCTGGAGAACGTATTGAAGGGTCACCCTGTACTGTTGAACCGGGCTCCAACGCTTCACCGTCTGGGTATCCAGGCGTTCCAGCCAAAACTGATTGAAGGTAAAGCTATTCAGCTACACCCACTCGTTTGTACAGCGTTCAACGCTGACTTTGATGGTGACCAAATGGCTGTACACGTACCGCTGGGTCAGGAGGCTATTTTGGAAGCATCGTTATTGATGCTTGCATCGCACAATATTCTGAACCCTGCCAATGGCGCACCTATCACGGTACCATCGCAGGACATGGTATTGGGCCTATACTACGTAACAAAAGGACGTAAGAACACACCAGAATACCCAATTCTGGGTGAAGGTATGACCTTCTACGGTGCTGAAGAGGTTATTATTGCTATCAATGAAGGCAAGATCTCCAAGCATGCGAATATTAAATGCCGAGTTAAGTTACGTGACGAGAGCGGTGAGCTTGTCTACAAAGTAATCGATACGGTTGCTGGTCGGTTGTTGTTTAACCAGGCTGTACCAGAAGAAGTTGGTTACATCAACGAGCTTTTGACGAAGAAAAAACTGCAACAAATTATTGCGTTGATCTTCAAAATCTCGGGTGGCGCGCGCACGGCGCAGTTCCTTGATGATATCAAAGAACTAGGCTTCCAGATGGCATTCAAAGGCGGTCTGTCAATTGGTTTGAGCGACGTAATGATTCCTGAAGCTAAACAGGGACTCGTTGAAGAGGCAAAAGCTGAAGTACAGAGCGTTTGGGATAACTACCTGATGGGTCTGATTACGGAAAATGAGCGTTACAACCAGGTTATTGATATCTGGACTCGTGTAAACTCTCGTTTGACCGAAACGCTGATGAAACAGCTGGAGGCAGACCAAGGCGGTTTCAACTCGATTTATATGATGATGCACTCGGGAGCGCGTGGTTCGCGGGAGCAGATTCGTCAGTTGGGTGGTATGCGGGGGCTCATGGCCAAGCCTCAGAAAAACCTGCAAGGCTCAGTGGGTGAAATCATTGAAAACCCAATTCTGTCGAACTTCAAAGAAGGTCTTGACGTATTGGAGTACTTTATTTCAACGCACGGTGCTCGTAAAGGTCTTGCCGATACCGCTCTGAAAACGGCTGACGCTGGTTATCTGACCCGCCGTCTGCACGACGTAGCGCAGGATGTTATTATTAGTGAAGACGATTGTGGTACGCTTCGCGGTCTGCAAGTGTCTGCTCTGAAAGATAACGAAGATATCGTTGAGCCTCTGTCTGAGCGTATCCTGGGCCGTACAACTGTTCACGATATTTATGATCCGCTTTCAAAAGAGCTTATCATTGGTGCCGGTGAATTAATTACGGAAGAGGTTGCCGCTCAAATTGATGAAACAAGCATCGAAACGGTTGAAATTCGCTCGGTTCTTACCTGCGAATCTCGCCAGGGTGTTTGTGCTAAATGTTACGGCCGTAACCTGGCTTCAGGCCGGATGGTCGATATTGGTGAGGCAGTAGGGGTAATTGCTTCTCAGTCCATCGGTGAGCCTGGTACACAGCTTACGCTTCGTACCTTCCACGTGGGTGGTACGGCTTCTAACATTGCTGTAGATGCATCGATTAAAGCCAAATTCGATGGATTGATCGAGTTTGAGGAAATGCGTACGGTTCAATCGGAAGATGCTGAAGGAAACGCACAAACGGTTGTAATGGGTCGTTCGGGCGAAATTCGGATCGTTAGTCCGGAAGATCGTAACATTGTTCTTATTAGCAATAACGTACCATACGGAGCATTCCTACGCGTGAAAGATGGCGATATGGTGAAAAAAGGCGACGATATCTGCGCCTGGGATCCGTATAACGCCGTTATTCTGTCGGAGCTTACCGGTACACTAACGTTCGATGCTATTGAGGACGGTATCACTTATCGGGAAGAGTTTGATGAACAAACAGGCTTCCAGGAGATGGTGATCATTGAGACTCGTGATAAGTCTAAAAACCCAGCTATTGTTGTAAGCGGTGTAAGCACATTGCTACCAGAAATTACGGAGAAGGGTTATAACTTACCAGTTGGCTCACGACTTGTTGTAAAAGAAGGACAGGCTATCAAAGCTGGTCAACCATTAGCCAAAATTCCACGTAACGTTGGTAAAACTCGCGACATTACGGGTGGTCTGCCACGTGTAACGGAATTATTTGAAGCTCGTAACCCATCTAATCCGGCAGTTGTTAGTGAAATCGATGGTGTTGTTACGTATGGTACAATCAAACGTGGTAACCGGGAAATCTTCATTGAGTCGAAAGATGGTACGAAGAAAAAATACCTGGTGCCGCTGTCGAAGTTCATCCTTGTACAGGACAATGACTTCGTACGGGCTGGTGCTCCACTTTCTGATGGTGCTATTACACCGAGCGACATTCTGGCTATTAAAGGACCAACTGCTGTTCAGGAGTATCTGGTAAATGAAATTCAGGAAGTTTATCGTCTACAAGGGGTTAAAATCAACGACAAGCACATTGAAGCGATCGTGCGCCAAATGATGCAGAAAGTTGAGATCGTTGACTCTGGCGATACGAACTTCCTGGAAGGACAAGTTGTCGATAAGTGGCTTTTCCGTGAGGAAAACGATAAAGTTCTTGATGCTAAGGTTGTTACAGACGCTGGTGATTCGGCCAACTTTAAACCTGGTCAGATTATTACGAGTCGCCAGCTTCGCGATGAGAACTCTACCCTGAAACGCCGTGACATGGCTCTTGTAAGTGTGCGCGACGCGATGGCTGCCGTTTCTCAACCAACGCTGCTAGGTATTACGCAGGCTTCACTGGGTACTGACAGCTTCTTGTCCGCTGCTTCGTTCCAGGAAACGACAAAAGTGCTTAGCGAAGCCTCTATACGTGGTAAGCAGGATGCACTGGACGGCCTGAAAGAAAATATTATTGTTGGACATCTTGTTCCAGCCGGAACAGGTCTCCGCCGTTATCAGAGCGCTATTGTTGGTTCTAAAGAAGAACTGGAATCGCTTACTGAATCGCGGGAGCAATATGCTCGCAGTAAAAAACGTGCTACTGTTTAATCAATAGCTTATGAATAAAAAGCCCCAATTGACTCAATTGGGGCTTTTTTTGTAACAAACTGATCGAAAAAAAACTTATTCTATCGAACATATACTTAAGATACATCATGCAACTCGACGCAGGCTGTGAGCTGTCTTTTGAAGCAAAAGAACCAACGCCATTAGTACTAATGCTACGTCCTCGATCAGGAGCCGGGCAGTGGATTATTAGGGAGGAGTATCAGATAACTCCTGCTGTGAATGTTACGGAATTTACCGACATCTACGGCAATCTATGTCAACGAGTTGTAGCACCTACGGGCCCATTTTCTATTCATTTTTCAGCGTCCGTGCAGACTGCCGATTTGATTGACGTAGCGAAAGGGGCTCCCTATACGCCTGTAGAAGAATTACCAGATGGCGTATTACATTACACTTTACCAAGCCGTTATTGTCAATCCGATCAGTTGGGTAATTTAGCAGTTGAAATTACTAAAGATAGTGAAGCCGGCTATGATCAGGCCGAAGCCATTCGGCGGTGGATACACGAGAACGTAACGTATCAATATGGAACCAGCGACTCAAGTACATCGGCGGTAGATACAGCGAATAAACGCATTGGTGTTTGCCGGGATTTTACTCATTTAGGAATTTCACTCTGCCGCGCTTTAAATATTCCAGCGAGAATGGTTGTTGGTTATCTTTACCAATTAGATCCTATGGATCTTCACGCGTGGTTTGAAGCTTATGTGGATGGCCGCTGGTTTACATTTGATGCGACTCAGAAAGAGCCGCGTGGTAATCGTATTACAGTTGCTTACGGACGCGATGCAGCCGATGTTGCTTTTACAACGCAGTTTGGCGCCATGACACTAAACGACATGAAAGTTTGGGTCAATGCTGTCGATGAAGCTAGTACAGAGAAAAATTAGAGCAATTCAAACGATTGATTTTTTGGTTGGGTCTATTAACTAAATTTACAGGGGCCGATGAAGAAACAACTTCTTTTTTTTGCATTACTGGTCGCTTTGAGCGCCTGTCAGAATGAGAATGATGTTCGGCCTAATCAGGCAATAACGAGCGCAGCTTCAGGCTTATACCAAACCAACTTCTTTTTAGACCCCTCCTGCGTGGCAATACCAGACGGTAAAATGCCGTATGCCGAGATAAAAAAAGAAACAGACAGTACGATAACAATCGCTTATACCAGGTTTTATCCTGATAAAGAAATTCGGCAGTTAGAGCATGTTTTATTAAGCCGTCAGGCAGAAAGTATTCAACTCAAGCTTAATAAAGCGAGTATTGGCTCTATCCAAACAGACCGTATCTTTACCGATAAAGGAATGGAAAAGGAAGGCCAGGTTTTACGAATTAACTGGCAAAAGACTCCTCAGGATTTCATATATTTTACTGGCTATAAATAGAAGAAGCGTAGCATTTTTAAAATGCTACGCTTCTTCTATTTGAACTTGAGAGAGTTGGAATCTATCGAACCGCAAACTCGCCAGACCCTATGCGGAAGCCTTCTGAGTAGAGTTCAACAGTATATTTACCTGGTTTGTAAGGAATGCCGCGAGTATATAACAACTCCACATTTTGACCATTGCTTGTGTAATTAACAGTTTGCTTGGTCGTATAAATAGTTTCGTTGCCATCAACAGTGAAAGTTCCTGATCCATTAGCCATATCAGAGACAACAGCCCCAGTTGGATCAAGGACGCGGACAAAAACCTCTTTAGGCTCTTCTTTAGTAAGAGGATTATCGAGAAGGGTATAAACCAACTTGATCTTGTCCAGACGTTTTGCTTTATAAGCATCGTCTTCTTTCACTTTACCTTTCGCGTTAACCGAGAAAACTTTTACGTTTTGAGCTTTCAAAGCCGCTGCTCGTGTCACCTTCGTAGATAAGTCCTGATTTTGAGCTACAACTGTCGTAACTGAGTCAGAAAGACGCTGTCTATCCGTTTTTAATCCGGTGTTTTCTTCATCCAGGACTTTGACGTTGTTTGCCAACGTTACGTTCTCACGCTGAAGATCAGCGATTAAGCTATCTTTCTCAACCAGGAAAGCTTCGTATTGCTTAATTTTGACCTCATATTTAGCAATCGAAATACGATTTCCTTTGCGCAATGATGCTTTATCTGCCTCTAGTTGGGCTTTCACCTTCTCTAGCTCGGTGACGTCACCACCTAACTTTTGTACTTCAGCAATTTTGGCATCCAGTGCTGTAGAAATAGAATCCAGCTTTACTCGTGTTGTAGACAGCTCTTCAACACGCTCCGAAATTGTTACTTCTTGATTTTCTGAAACCTTTTTCTGATCAAAATATAGATAACTGGATATACCAGCTAAACCCGTCATAATGATTAGGGCTGCTAACAGGGCTCCATTCGATTTTGACCTTGGCGGATTATTCTCCATAGCAATTTTCAGTTTAACAGTTTAACATGCACAGACTAAAAAAGCCGCTTTCGCGGTTGTGTAGAGGTTGTTACATCTGACTGTAGATTAGGCTTAAGAAAGTAAAATCGTATCGATAAAGAGCTGTTTTTATGTATTTGCGTAATCTCGGAACGCCTGGTTATACTAGCATATTGCATAAAATAACTAGTTCTTGTCTAAAAAGGTTTCCTAGCGGTATGTTACAAAGAAATATAAAAGCTAGTGATAATCAAATTTTTATGCCGAATAATAAAAAATGGAAAGTGGCTCTGTGAGGCCACGTAACGCAGTGTATGATGATCTTATAACAAGTTTATCCTTGGATTGGTTATCTGTCAAAAAGCAATGCCCGAGCTTCCTGAAGTCGAAATTCGACGCCAATATTTAGAGTCATCTTCGCTATATCAGCCAATTAGTAATATAGAAGTAGAAGATAAGCGTCTGCTTAATACAGACTATACTACTCTTCTGGCTGCACTTGATAATCGTCAATTTACCGGTACACGACGAGTGGGTAAAAACTTATTTGTGCTGACCGACGAACCAGGCGTAATTATGCACATGCACTTTGGCATGACTGGTGATCTGGAGTATTATCATGCATCCGTTGACAAACCGCGCTTTGCACGCATCGTCTTCGAATTTACAAATGGTTTTAAGCTGGGATTTCTTTGTCCAAGGAAGTTTGAACGCATTGGTCTAGTAGACGATATAGACAAATTTCTAAAGCAGAAAAAGATCGGCCCGGATGCTTTAGAAATAACGTTGAGTGAATTATCAAAACGCATCAAACAGAAAAAATCGCCAATTAAGCCCGTACTTCTGGATCAAAGTATCGTAGCGGGTTTAGGAAACTGGATCGTTGATGAGGTTTTATTTCAGGCCTTTGTTCATCCAGAGCAACGCGCTGACACGCTGACTGACAGTCAACTGCTAAACATTTATGATTCAGTTCGTTTAGTTCTTGAAACGGCAATACGTTGTGAAGCTACGTATCGGGATTTTCCGATAGGTTTTCTTATACATGTTCGTGAGTGGGACGATTCGCCGTACGATGATCTGGATGCTCATAAATTTTGTCCACGTTGTCATACCCGTATAGAGCGGTCAGTTGTTGGAGGAAGAACAACTTTTTTTTGCCCGAAAGAGCAGGTAGTATTATAGGTCTTTAATATTTCCAAAACCAATGACATCCTTATAGATGGGGTTATCCCGTAGCTCTGTCGCGCGTACTAGTTTGTCTGCACCAAATTTTGCTTTCAGGTCGTATAGGGTTTGGCGAAATTTATTCTTACGCTTATTGTCTTCAAATAAATTAAGAGGTACTACGTCAGTGGGGATAAATCGAAAAACTACTACGTTCATGTTACGTAGCTGTTCATTCAAAACGGGTTCACAGTGGTGTGACTGCTGAAACCTGGCAAGCCTGTCTTTAATAATCTGATATAATTCAATGCCGTCCTGTTTAGGCTCGGGAAAGTGTACTTCGTAATTAAACGTTTTGCCCGTATGATATCGGCACGAAAATGATAAATCCTGGCAGAAGACCTTTTGTCGGACCATTCGTCGCTCAAGTGTTAAACATAGCGATTGTAGTAATTCGTCGAGTCGTTCCGAGGTTTGTCGTTGATCGGCAGAGATCGTTCTCATAGCAGACATACTTTTATTGCCTTCCTGAGTTGCCAGATCGACTTCTCCGCCAAAATTGAGTCGAATATGCCAGTGCCAGCCAATAATACTTTTGCAGATAATACGTAAATGGTCGGGAGAAGCATATCGAAGCTGTATAGGGGTATTTATGCCTTTAGATTGGAGCCTGTCAGCCATTCGGTATCCAATGCCAGGCAAATCTGTTAGTGAAAGAGTTTTGAGTATATCGTCTATTGAGTCGGGGGTGATAATAGTTAGGCCATCGGGTTTTTGAATGTCGGAAGCTAGTTTTGCCAGGAAAACATTAGGAGCAATTCCTATTGAACATTTCAAATAGTCGCCTACCTTTTCACGGATAGCCTGTTTTATGTCTTTGGCTACCTGTTGCATGTCCTTATAAGCTAGTTGATAGTTTGTTAAATCAACCACAGCTTCGTCGATGCTTTTTGGTACTACGTCGTCAGAGAATGTACGTAAGACGGCTATAATTTTAGTATGATATTCCCTATATCGATTCGGATGCGTTTCTATTGGCACTAAATCGGGACAGAGATCTATCGCTTCATCTAGACGCATACCCGTTTTTACCCCCCTATTTTTAGCTTCAATAGACGGAGCGATAATGCATCCATGCTTGCCTGTATAAACGCAGACACCTACTGGTCGCCCGCGCAACCAGTAATTTACCTGTTGTTCACACGAAGCAAAAAAGCTATTCATGTCAACAAAGAGTACAGTAGGTAAATTATGATTCGTAAGTCGATTTCGGTTCATTAATTTTACAAAAAGAAAATTGCTTTGTTGATCTCAAGCCGTCTATAATTGTTGTATGTTTGTTGTAATATAATTGCAATATATTTTACCTGTATTATAGTGTCAACAACTTATACTACAATGGCAGAAAAATGTTCAGAAAAAATTAATTATACAGTGACTATACAAGATCGGTTAAAGCAGGTATTTGATGCTTTAGGAATTACTATATATCAGATCGCCAAAGAGTTAGGGGAGAACCCGTCGAAATTCTATAATATTCTGAATGGACGAGCAAAACCATCTTATGATACCATTATGAGTTTGCTGGCTTGTTACCCTCAGATAAGCGCAGACTATTTGATTCGGGGTATTCTGCCCGTATTGAACTCTCCAGAAGCAAATGCAAAACTCACCGGCTCAGATGATGAGACAGTTGAAATACCATTTGTTCCAGTTCGATTTTATGCGACGTTTGTAGAGAGCTATTCCGATGGAGTAGGTGATAGAGAAACCGAGTTGTTTCGAGTACGCAGGCCTGTCATGAAAGGCTATAAGCAAGCGGTTGTGCTTGAAATATCAGGCAATAGTATGAGCCCTCAACTTGCTCACGGCGCAAAAGTATTGGCTGTACCTGTTAGCCAGGGCGATTGGGAATATCAATCAGGGGGAGTCTACGCGGTAATGTATCGCGATTATTTCGTTGTCAAGCGAATACGCGACAATGAATTAATAACCCGGAAGTATCTTACTCTTCACTCCGATAACCCAAATGGAGGGAACGTAACAGTTCCTTTGCAGGACATCAGGGGAATGTGGAAAATTGTAACCATTGTAGAGGCTCCTGTGGAGTAACACAGTAACTATCACTAAAAAGGGCTGGCTATTATAGATGCCAGCCCTTTTTAGTTTACACTAGCTTGTTGCAGGACCTCTTTCTGGTGTGCCCACATATCCTGAAAGATAACACTATGTTGACGAAGTTCTAAGAATGTTCCTGCGTCTACAATATGCCCGTCCTGCATAATATAAACGTAGTCGAACAAAGGGAGCAGATGAAGCCGGTGGAGCGTGGAGACAACTGCCTTATCGGCAAATTCGCGCAATAGTTCGCGGTAAATCTCTAACTCCGTTTTAGGGTCTACACTACTCGTTGGTTCGTCGAGAAGCACAATATCACTCGTTCGGGCTGCCAGCACACCACGAGCCAGTGCCAATCGTTGGCGTTGCCCCCCTGATAGATTTACGCCTTTCTCCTGAATATTGGTGTCGAGCCCATGAAGAAGTTGCTTCAAGACTTCCTCAAAGCGAGCTACACGGCATACCTGGCGTATCTCGTCGTCGCTGAAGGGTAAGCCAAGCGTAATATTATAGGCAATTGTACTCTCGAATATTTCGGGTTCCTGGGGAAATAACGTAACAGTATTAGCGATCGCGTTCAGGTCAGGAAATAATTGCCCATCAACTAAAACCGACAGGCCTGGCTCTGGCTGATATAAACCACGTAACAAAGTAAGTAACGTACTCTTCCCAGATCCACTTTCTCCAATAAACGCAATCCGTTTTCCGCGACTAAGGTTTAGCCTTACATTATCTAGATTGGCTATTTTTTGCGATGTTCCTGTTACGTTACGTCCGTGCGAAAAGTTAAGTTGAGCAATAGCGATGTTATGCCAATTATCAGGTAAGGCAGCTGATTCTGGATGCTCATGCTGAGCATAAGCTTCGCTGATGCTACGTACCGTTTGCACGTCTGTGTTATACTTTACAATCTCTGTATACTGCCAGGCTATGTCATGAAAAACGCTGGTAAATTGATTCACGTAACCTAGTAATGTAACAAGCCCACCCACCATAAAAACCTGGCCAGGTGTATAATGCTGATACACGTAACCCGCAGCCATCACGACATAAATCAAGGCAACGAGCATACTAGCCGCGAACCATTTCCACTCGTTGATTTTTACCTGCCGCATGAACGGCGGGAAAACCTCGGCAATTTTATATCCCAGGCCTGCCTGAATCCGGGCTTCCAAACGTAGCGTAATTACGGTAATGATGTTGGATAAACTGTCGAAGAGCGTGGCCGATACAACATGTTCCCGTTCGTTGGTTTCGTCGAGCGCTTTGATAAATGGTCGGTCGAAACACAAAATCACCCAAATGGTGAGTGCTCCTAGTAGCACACCCACCAGACCAAATGCAGGTGAGAAGTAAAGCATTGCCCCGAACGAAAACACAAATTTTGCCAATGCCTGAAGATAGATAAAGCCATCTTGAAAAAAGGTTTTCAGCGCGTCATAGGCTTTACGAATTCGGTTAATTGTTACGCCACTATGATGATCTTTATGCCAGCCAACAGGTAAATGGAGTGTCTGATGAAACAATTCATCTAGAAAATTGCGACTCAAATTAAAGGCTAATCGACGTTCCATGACCCGTGCAGGACCGTGAAAGGCCCATTCCAGGATTTCTAGCGCTACGTAACCACCCGCATAAAGCCAAACCAGACGCAGGATGTCGACATTTGGTTGCTGAAACTGACCCACAAACCAGCCAAATAGTAAGGGACGTAGTGCCGCTACTACGTTGGCTAGAATGAATAGGAAATAGACAAGCACATATTGCCGTTTTTCATGCCGGGCGTATTGCCAGGCTGTTCGCAAAAGTGCTATATACGGGTTTTGCATGATTCTAAGGCATAGTCTCATTTACTGAGACGTGATCACTCCTTAAATGGACAAAAAAGAAGAATAGTTTCTTTGATATTCTTTAGTGATACGTTGGTTTTCTAATTGACTTTCAGTAATTTTGCGACCTGATTTTGTAGAAAGGGGATTGGCTGATACTAGCTAGACTCTTTACTTAGATTTAGGGAAACATAACTTTCAGTATAACAAGCTAATGGCTCGCGATTTAACCTTCACGAGAAACATCGGTATCGCTGCGCACATTGACGCAGGTAAAACGACCACAACCGAACGCATTCTCTATTACGCCGGGGTAAGCCACAAGATCGGTGAAGTTCACGACGGTGCTGCTACCATGGACTGGATGGAGCAGGAGCAGGAGCGTGGTATCACTATTACGTCGGCTGCTACTACCGTTGATTGGACCTATCGGGACAAAAAATACCATATTAACATCATTGACACTCCGGGTCACGTTGACTTCACTGTAGAAGTAAACCGTTCGTTACGTGTACTCGATGGTCTGGTGTTTTTGTTCAGTGCCGTTGATGGTGTTGAACCTCAGTCAGAAACCAACTGGCGTCTGGCTAACAATTACAACGTAGCTCGTCTGGGCTTCGTTAACAAAATGGACCGTTCTGGAGCTGATTTCCTGAACGTATGCCGTCAGGTAAAAGAAATGTTGGGTAGCTACGCTGTCCCTCTTCAGTTACCTATCGGTGAAGAAGATAACTTCAAAGGTGTAGTTGACCTGGTTAACTTCCGGGGTATTATCTGGAATGAATCAGATAAAGGTATGACCTTCCAGGTTGTTCCTATTCCGGACGATATGCTGGACGAAGCGACCGAATGGCGTGAGAAACTCCTAGAAGCTGTTGCTGAATTCGACGACAGCCTGATGGAGAAGTATTTCGAAGATCCAGAGTCAATCACGGAGGACGAAATTCTTGCCGCTCTGCGTAAAGCAACCATCGCGATGAAAATTGTTCCGATGCTTTGCGGTTCGTCGTTCAAAAACAAAGGTGTTCAAACCATGCTCGACTACGTGATGGCGCTGTTGCCTTCGCCGTTGGACAAAGAGAACATCAAAGGTACGAACCCAGATACGGGCGAAGAGATTTCGCGGAAACCATCGGCAAGCGATCCGTTCTCGGCACTGGCTTTCAAAATCGCTACTGACCCATATGTAGGCCGTCTTTGCTTCATCCGTTCATACTCGGGTGTACTGGAATCGGGCTCCTATATCTTGAACAACCGTTCGGGTAACAAGGAGCGTATTTCGCGTATTTTCCAAATGCACGCCAACAAGCAGAACCAGATCGAGCGTCTGGAGGCTGGTGATATTGGTGCTGTGGTTGGTTTTAAAGATATTAAGACTGGCGATACGCTGTCAGACGAGAAGAACCCAATCGTTCTGGAATCGATGGTATTCCCAGATCCGGTTATCGGTTACGCGATTGAGCCGAAGAAAACGGCTGATCAGGATAACTTCTCGAAAGCAATTGGTAAGTTGATCGAAGAAGACCCAACCCTGAAGGTTGAGTCGAACGAAGAAACTGGTCAAACCATTATCCGTGGTATGGGCGAGCTTCACCTCGAGATCATTATTGACCGGATGCGTCGGGAATTCAAAGTAGAAGTGAACCAGGGCGCTCCTCAGGTTGCTTACAAAGAGAAGCTAACCAAGAGTGTTGAACACCGCGAAGTGTATAAAAAGCAGTCGGGTGGTCGTGGTAAGTTTGCTGATATCGTTTTTGAACTGGGACCACGGGATCAGGAAGAAGATGGCAGCACAAAAATTGGTCTGCAGTTTGTTAATGGTATTGTTGGTGGTGTGATTCCGAAAGAATTCATTCCTGCCGTACAGAAAGGCTTCGATGAGTCGCTGAAGAATGGACCATTAGCAGGATTCCCACTCGAGAGCATGAAAGTCCGGTTGTTCCACGGTTCGTATCACGACGTTGACTCCGATTCACTTTCATTCGAGATGGCAGCTCGCCTGGGCTTCCGTGAAGCAGCTCGTCAGGCTGGTCCGAAACTGCTTGAACCAATCATGGCTGTTGAAGTGCTAACGCCAGAAGAATACACCGGTCCAATCACGGGTGACCTTAACCGTCGTCGTGGCGTAATGAAAGGTATGGATTCGAAAGCCGGATCACAAGTGATCAAGGCTGACGTACCTCTGTCGGAGTTGTTCGGTTACGTAACGGATCTGCGCACGATGTCGTCAGGTCGTGCTACGGCTAACTTGACCTTCTCGCACTATGAAGTTGTTCCTCAGAATATTTCTGATACGGTAGTTGCCAAAGAAAAAGGTACCGTGAAGGCATAAGCCTATTCGATATTGGGCAGTAAATCTAAATTGGTTTACTGCCCATTTTTTGTGCTGTCGGAGTAAATGGTTCTTTCGGCAGTGCTTAGTTTAACCATATAACGAACCAAAACACAATGAGCCAAAAAATTCGCATTAAGCTGAAATCGTTCGACCACATGCTGGTTGATAAGTCGGCTGAGAAAATTGTTAAAGCCGTTAAATCAACCGGTGCTGTTGTAAGTGGTCCAATCCCTTTGCCTACTGACAAAGAGATTTACACGGTATTACGTTCTCCTCACGTAAATAAGAAAGCACGGGAACAGTTCCAGCTTTGTACTTATAAGCGTTTGGTTGATATTTATAGCAGCAGTGCTAAGACGGTTGATGCATTGATGAAGCTTGAGTTACCAAGCGGTGTTGATGTGGAAATTAAAGTCTAACAATTAATAGAAAGGCTTTGCAAATAGAGGTTTGATACATTTGTTATCAAACCTCTATTTTTTATTGGTTACAGCAACCTAAGTGTCTAATTATTAAAAACTTCTTTTAGGAAAAGTTTTTCTTTATAAGAAAATTTCATAATTTTGCACTCCCAAACTCGATAAAGGGTCAAAAAGACATACGAGGGTGAAGGTCTACGATAAGTGGAAACCACACCTGACTTTCGATTAAACTTACCTACGTGTGTAGGTACGGTATAGTCATAAAAGGTCAGGTGTATTACGCCTGACCTTTTTTTGTTCTTTTTTCTTCTGATTGTTAGGCATATATAGGATTCGTCTTACAGAATGCCTACCTTTGCGGCCCGATTCAGAGGGTCTGAGTGCGGAAATAGTACCTATTTTTTACCTGCTTACTTTAAACAAACAAAAATGTCTGGTTTAATTGGCAAGAAAATCGGGATGACCAGCGTGTACAATGCGGACGGGCAGGCTCTGGCATGTACAGTGATTGAAACAGGTCCCTGTGTCGTAACTCAAGTTCGTAGCATTGAGAAAGATGGCTACACGGCTGTGCAACTGGGTTTCGGCGATAAGAAAGAAAAGCACACCAACAAGCCGGAGTTGGGTCACTTCAAAAAAGCTGGCACCACCCCTAAGCGTAAACTGGTTGAATTCAAAGAATTCGAACAGGAGTTTAACTTAGGCGATACGCTATTAGCAGCTGACGTATTTGGCGAAGGAGACTTCGTTGATGTGGTTGGAACAGCTAAAGGTCGCGGTTTCCAGGGCGTTGTGAAGCGTCATGGATTTGGCGGGGTTGGCGGTCAAACGCACGGTCAGCATAACCGGGGTCGTCACCCAGGCTCGATTGGTGCCTGCTCGTTCCCTTCGCGCGTATTTAAAGGCCTCCGTATGGCAGGTCGTATGGGCGGCAACCGCGTAAAAGTTCAAAACCTGCGTGTACTACGTATTCTGCCTGAGCAAAATTTGCTCGTTGTTAGCGGTTCGGTTCCGGGAGCCAAAAATTCATACGTTATTATCGAGAAGTAGGTCATGGAAGTAATCGTATATAACAGCAAAGGCGAGGACACTGGTAAGAAAGTCACGCTATCGGAAGAGATTTTCGGTATTGAGCCGAACCAGCACGCGATTTACCTCGACGTGAAACAATACCTGGCCAACCAGCGTCAGGGAACACACAAAGCGAAAGAGCGCGCTGAGAATGCTCACTCAACTCGTAAGTTGAAGAAACAAAAAGGTACCGGTGGCGCTCGTGCTGGTAGCTTAAAATCGCCAGTATTCGTTGGTGGTGGTACTATTTTCGGTCCTCGCCCCCGCGACTACAGCTTCAAGCTAAATAAGAAAGTAAAGTCGTTGGCACGCCAGTCGGCTTTAGCGGTGAAGGCACAGGCAAATAACATTTCGGTTATTGATAGCATTGCGCTCGAAGCTCCACGTACTAAAGATTATATCCAGTTTCTGGCTGATCTGAACGTAAGTGATCGTAAGACGTTGCTTATTCTGCCAGATGTGAATACGAACGTTGTGCTTTCGAGCCGGAACCTGCAGAAGGCTAAAGTGACGACCACATCACAGGTAAATACCTATGATCTGATGAATGCTGATCAGCTTTTAATTAGCGAAGAAGCTTTGTCAACTATTCAAACGTTGTTCGAAAAATAATCATGAGCATACTAAAACGACCAATCGTCACCGAGAAAATGACGGGCCTTAACAAGCAGGGAAAGTATGCTTTTGAGGTTGATTTGAAAGCTAACAAACTCGAAATCAGTAAAGCCGTAGAAAAACTATACGGTGTAAACGTCGAGTCTGTTCACACGTTACGTTCACTAGGTAAAAAACGTAGCAAAAATATTAACGGGCGCGTCGTAACGGGCAAAACCCCTACTACGAAGAAAGCAATCGTTACGGTTGCAGAAGGCGAAGTAATCGATATATACGCTGACCTGTAAACGAGCATTGCTCTACCAATTAATCAGTCATGGGAGTTAAGAAACTAAGACCAGTAACGCCAAGTACACGCTTCCGCGTAGCACCTGACTTTGCTGAAATAACAACCTCCAAGCCAGAGAAAAGTCTGCTGGAGCCCCTAAAGAGAACCGGTGGCCGTAACAATGAAGGTCACCGCACTATGCGCTACATTGGTGGAGGTCATAAGCGGCACTACCGTATTATTGACTTCAAGCGCGATAAAGTCGGCCAACCTGCCGAAGTTTTGACTGTAGAATACGATCCTAATCGTTCAGCACGTATCTCACTGGTTCAGTATGCTGATGGTGAGAAGCGTTACATCCTGGCACCGCAGGGAATTACAGTTGGTCAGACCGTAATTTCTGGTGAAGGGGTAACTCCTGACGTAGGAAATGCAATGCCTTTATCGGCAATGCCTATCGGTACTATCGTTCACAATATTGAATTAACGCCTGGTAAAGGTGGTTCAATGGCTCGTTCGGCTGGTACGTATGCTCAGTTAGTTGGCCGTGAAGATAAGTACGCAATTCTGCGTCTGCCATCAGGTGAAACTCGTCGTGTATTAAGCGCTGGTATGGCAACAGTTGGTTCTGTTTCTAATCCAGACCATATGAACGTAGTAGTCGGTAAAGCTGGTCGTAACCGCTGGCTGGGTATTCGTCCTCGCGTTCGTGGTGTTGTGATGAACCCAATTGATCACCCAATGGGTGGTGGTGAAGGCCGGGCTTCTGGTGGTCACCCACGCTCACGTAACGGCCAGTTCGCTAAAGGTCAGAAGACCCGTAAGAAGAATAAGGCTTCGAACAGCATGATTATTAGCCGACGCAAAAAGTAACAGATAACAATGGCACGTTCACTTAAAAAAGGCCCCTATATTGATTTTCGCCTAGACAATAAAGTTCAGGCTCAGAATGATTCGGGCAAGAAATCGGTCATCAAAACCTGGTCGCGTCGCTCAATGATTTCGCCGGATTTCGTAGGCCATACCTTCGCCGTACATAATGGCAACAAATTTATCCCAGTTTATGTGACCGAAAACATGGTAGGTCACAAGCTTGGTGAATTTTCCCCAACGCGGAATTTCCGGGGACACACTGCAAAGAAAGACAAGGGCAAACGATAAGAAAGTTAATAGCTTTTAGTTGATCTCTTCTGATGTCAATTGAAAACTGAAACTGAAAACTTCAAAAAAATGGAAGCAGTAGCAAGACTTAGAGATGTGCCCACGTCGCCCCGTAAAATGCGGTTAATCGCCGACTTAATTCGTGGTCAGCGCGTTAGCCGGGCGTTGGGTCTGTTAAAATATCAGCCACAAGCAGGCGCTGCCGTATTACAGAAAGTTCTGTTATCGGCGGTTGCAAACTGGCAGCAAAAAAATGATGGGGAACGTATCGAAGATGCAGACCTCTATGTAAAAACGATCTTCGTAGATGGCGGCCCAATGCTAAAGCGTCTGCGTCCAGCTCCACAAGGTCGTGGACACCGGATTCGGAAGCGTTCTAACCACATCACTATTGTGGTGGATAGTGCGGCTCAGCCAGTTTTAGATCAGGCAGAAGCAGAAACCCCAGAAAACGAGAACTAAGAAATGGGACAAAAAATTAATCCAGTTGGCCTACGACTTGGTATTGTTCGTGGCTGGGAATCGAGCTGGTACGGCGGTAAAGAGTTTTCTGATAAACTCGTTGAAGACGAAAAAATCCGGAAATACGTTGCCGCCCGTATCCCTAAAGGAGCCATTGCTCGGGTTGTTATCGAGCGTACACTGAAACGTGTAACTCTCACAATTCACACAGCTCGTCCAGGTATTGTTATCGGTAAAGGCGGTGGTGAAGTTGACAAAATCAAAGAAGAGTTGAAGAAAGTGACTGGCAAAGATGTCCAGATCAACATCTTCGAGATTAAACGTCCTGAAATCGATGCTAAACTAGTTGGTGAAGCAATCGCTCAGCAGCTTCAAGCTCGGATTTCGTTCCGTCGTGCTATGAAACAGGCTATTCAGTCTGCCATGCGTGTAGGAGCACAAGGTATTAAAGTTAAAGTATCAGGACGTTTGGGCGGAGCAGAAATTGCACGTTCAGAACAATATAAAGAAGGTCGTGTCCCTCTTCATACACTACGTGCTGATATTGATTACGCTATCTCTGAAGCACAAACCGTTTACGGTAAAATCGGCATTAAGGTGTGGATTTTTAAAGGAGAAGTGTATGGCAAGCGTGATCTTTCTCCAGCTGCCATGATGAGTCAAACTCAGGCTGGTGAGCGTACCGCAAGTGCTAACGACCGTGGTGATCGTCGGGGTGCCCGTGGTGACCGTGATGGTAATGACCGTGGTGGCCGTAACCGTGGTGATCGTGGTGGCCGTGGCCGTGATGGTAATGACCGTGGTGGTAACCGTGGAGGCCAGGGTGGCAACCGTGGAGGCCAGGGCGGCAACCGTGGAGGGGGCCAAAGACGATAGATTAGTTTTCAGTTTTCAGTTTTCAGCTTTGGACCAAACCTACAACTGAAAACTAATCAACTGTAAACTGTAGACTTCTTAAAAAGATGTTACAGCCAAAAAGAACAAAATTTCGCAAGCAGCAAAAAGGGCGGATTCCTGGTATCGCATCTCGTGGCCATGAAATAGCATTTGGTACGTTTGGTATCAAATCGTTGGAACCGGGTCGTATTACCGCTCGCCAGATAGAGGCCGCTCGGATATCCGTAACACGTGCTATGAAACGTGAAGGCCAGGTATGGATTCGCATTTTCCCAGATAAGCCAATTACCAAAAAGCCAGCTGAAGTACGGATGGGTAAAGGTAAAGGTGCTCCTGAATACTGGGTAGCCGTAGTAAAACCCGGCACAATTATGTTCGAAGCAACGGGCGTTAGTCTGGAAACAGGCATGGAAGCCTTACGCTTAGCAGCTCAAAAGCTGCCAGTTCGGACCAAATTTGTAGTCCGCCGTGATTATCAGGAGCAAGGCGAATAAACTCCTCAAGCGACGAACAAGATGAAAAAAGAAGATTTAAAAGGACTGTCGGCCGACGAATTACGTAACGAAATCGTTGCGGAACAAGATCGTCTGCTAAAGCTGAAGTTCGCTCACGCAGTATCTCCAGTTGAGAACCCAATGCGTATTCGCGAGAGCCGTAAACGGATTGCTCGCCTGAACACTGAACTGACGGTTAAATCGCGGCAAGCCTAATATAAGATACGACGATGGAAGAGCAACAAGCATCAGCACCACAGGAGGCAACGCCAGTAGCTGCAGCAACAGAACAGCCGCAAGCAGAGCGGAACGCTCGGAAAGAGCGTATCGGACGGGTGACAAGCAATAAAATGCAAAAGACAATCACTGTTGCCGTTGAACGGAAAGTGAAACACCCTTTGTACGGTAAGTTTCAACATAAAACGAAGAAACTTACTGTTCACGACGAGAATAACGAGTGTGGAATCGGCGATACAGTTCGCGTAATGGAGACCCGCCCGTTGAGCAAAAATAAACGTTGGCGTTTAGTCGAAATTATCGAAAAAGCGAAGTAAGCCATGGTACAGCAAGAATCAAGATTAGGAGTAGCAGATAACAGTGGCGCTAAAGAAGTGCTGGTTATCCGAGTTCTGGGCGGTACAGGCAAACGCTACGCTTCTGTCGGTGACAAGATTGTCGTCACAGTGAAGCAAGCTCTGTCGTCCAGCAACATGAAAAAAGGCACAGTTTCTAAAGCTGTTGTCGTTCGGACAAAAAAAGAAGTACGTCGTAAAGACGGTTCGTATATCCGGTTTGAGGACAATGCGGCTGTGCTGCTTAACAACAACGATGAGCCACGTGGCACCCGGATTTTTGGGCCTGTAGCTCGTGAATTGCGTGAGAAGCAGTTTATGAAAATCGTATCGTTAGCTCCAGAGGTATTGTAAGCAATGGAAAAGAAAAAAACGCTGCCAAAGCATAAATTCCACATCAAGACGGGCGATACGGTCCTCGTGATTGGTGGTAACTCAAAAGGTCAGCGCGGTGTGGTGAAAGAAGTCATTGTAGAGAAAGATCGTGCTCGTGTTGAGGGCGTCGCTATGATTACGAAGCACATGAAACCAACCGCTTCTAACCCACAGGGAAGCCTGGAAAAGACGGAAGGGTCAATTCATATCAGTAACCTTAAATTGGTTGATCCTGCTACTGGCGAGCCAACTCGCACAGGCCGTAAGTTGAATGATAAGGGTAAACTTCAGCGCTTCTCTAAGAAGAGCGGTAATTTTATTCCTGACGCGGGTCGTAAATAATAAAGTCTAAGAAAATGGCAACGCCAAGACTGAAAGAAAAATATTTAAACGAGGTCGTAGCTCAGTTAAAAGACAAGTTTCAGTATAAGTCGGTTATGCAAGTACCGCGTCTGTCTAAAATTGTCATTAACAAGGGTATCGGTGCCGCCGTCGCTGACAAAAAGTTGGTTGACGTAGGTGTTGAGGAATTAACGACTATCACAGGACAGAAAGCCGTTCCGACTTTATCGAAGAAGGCTGTTTCGAACTTCAAGCTGCGGGAAAAAATGCCCATCGGTGCGAAGGTAACGTTGCGCGGGGAGCGTATGTATGAATTTCTGGATCGATTAACGACCGTTTCGTTACCTCGGGTTCGGGATTTCAAAGGCATTAGTGATAAAGGATTCGACGGCCGTGGTAACTATACTTTCGGTGTCCAGGAGCAAATCATCTTCCCTGAAATTAGTATTGACAAAGTGGCTCGGATCTCGGGAATGGACATTACGTTCGTTACTACCGCAAATACCGATACTGAAAGCTACGAGTTGTTGAAATCATTGGGTATGCCATTTGCAAATTCTGGCAAAAAATAACCGATCGACATGGCAAAAGAATCAATCAAAGCACGCGAGCGGAAACGCGAAGCACTGGTAGCTAAATACGCTGCGAAGCGAGCTGCTCTGAAAGCTGCCGGTGATTACATCGGTTTGGACAAGTTACCTAAAAATGCATCACCTGTTCGCTTACATAACCGTTGTAAATTAACGGGTCGCCCACGGGGTTACATGCGTAAATTTGGTATTTCCCGGGTAACGTTCCGTGAAATGGCCTCTGCAGGTAAAATTCCAGGTGTAACAAAATCAAGCTGGTAGTTCCAGTTACCATTTCCATTTGTAATTCAGTTTCCGTAATTTTGCGAACTTTCTTGGAAACAGGGGTTTGCAAGTAACGCAACGCTAAGAATGAATACAGATCCAATAGCAGATTTTCTGACACGTATCAGAAACGCTATCCGGGCTAAGCACCGGGTTGTGGAAATTCCTGCTTCCAATATAAAGAAAGAAATTACGAAAGTTTTGTACGATAAAGGGTACATTCAGAACTATAAGTTCGATGATACTTCTGCGCAGGGCACCATTAAAATTGCTCTGAAGTACAACCCAACCACAAAGCAATCAGCTATCGTGGACCTACAACGTATCAGCCGTCCAGGCCTGCGCCAGTACCGCGGTGCTGATAACCTGCCTCGTATCCTGAACGGATTGGGTGTTGCCATCATTTCGACTTCGAAAGGAGTAATGACGGATAAAGAAGCGAAAACGCTTAACGTGGGCGGAGAGGTATTGTGTTACGTATATTAATCCGAATTGAACGATGTCACGCATAGGTAAGAAACCCATCGCCCTGCCAAGTAACGTTACACTTTCTGTTGACAAAGAGAATGTTGTAACGATAAAAGGGCCTAAAGGCACCCTGACCCAGTCGGTCGACCCGGACATTTCGGTAGCAGTCGAAGACGGTCAAATCCAAGTAACACGCCCAACCGAACAGAAACGTCATAAAGCGTTACACGGTTTATATCGCGCTCTGGTAAGCAATATGGTTACGGGTGTTAGCGAAGGATTTAAAATTAACCTTGAAGTTATTGGGGTTGGTTATAAAGCTGCCGTTACAAACAATGTTCTTGAATTGCAACTCGGTTACTCGCACAATGTGTATGTAGCTGTTCCTGCAGAAATAAAAGTAACAGCTGTAACGGAAAAAGGTCAGAATCCAAAAGTATATCTGGAAGGTTCTGATAAGCAGCTCCTTGGCGACGTAGCCGCTAAAATCCGCTCACTACGTAAAGTTGAGCCATACAAAGGCAAAGGTATCCGTTTCGTTGGCGAGCAAGTTCGTCGGAAAGCTGGTAAATCTTCGTCTAAAAAATAAAGCTTGTCAGTTGAGGTTTGTTGTTGAAATGATTCTACGTTTAGCGACAAACTTCAGCCTACAGGATCAACATATACATATAAACGCCTATTTGGTCGGAATCAAATAACATGGCAACAAGTAAACAAGAAAGAAGACAACGGATTAAGTTTGGTATTCGGGCAAAAGTGTCTGGAACTGCTGAGCGTCCACGGTTGTCCGTTTTTCGCTCTAACAAAGCGATTTATGCTCAATTAATTGATGACATAGCTGGAAACACACTAGCTTCAGTTTCATCAGTTGAATTAAAGAGCGAGATTGAAGGCAACAACGTTGAGACGGCAAAAAAAGTCGGACAACGACTGGCTGAAAAAGCGCTTGCCAAAAACATCGATACTATAGTATTCGATCGTAATGGCTATTTGTATCACGGTAAAGTAAAAGCACTGGCCGATGCAGCCCGCGAGGGTGGCCTTAAGTTCTAAAGGATGAACACGAACGCAGCAAGACCGACAAAGTTTAACGAAGCCGACCTGAAAGAAAAGGTGGTAGCCATCAACCGCGTAGCGAAGGTGGTAAAAGGTGGTCGCCGGTTCAGTTTTTCGGCAATTGTCGTTGTCGGAGACGGTAACGGTGTCGTCGGATACGGATTAGGCAAAGCCAACGAAGTAACAGATGCTATTGCTAAAGGGGTTGAAGATGCTAAAAAGAATTTAGTGCAAATTCCTCTTTTAAAACATACTGTACCTCACGAAATGGAGGGTAAGTTTAGTGGTGGGTTTGTATTGTTGAAACCTGCAGCTCCTGGTACAGGTGTTATTGCTGGTGGTGCTATGCGGGCTGTTCTTGAATCAGCTGGCGTACGCGACGTACTGGCAAAATCAAAAGGATCGTCAAACCCACACAACGTGGTTAAGGCCACTCTTGACGCTCTTTTGAAAATGCGTTTACCTCACCAAGTTGCTTTTCAGCGTCAGGTGAGCTTGGCTAAAGTATTTAACGGTTAATTAGAAAGGAGCAATAGACATGGCACGAGTACGCATCACGCAGGTCAGTAGCACTATTAAGCGACCGCTATCTCAGAAAAATGCGATCAAGTCATTAGGCTTGGGAAAAATCAACCGTAGCGTTGAGTTAGAATACAATGATTCTTTGAAAGGTGCTATCAATAAGGTGCAGCACTTAGTAAAGGTTGAAGAAATTTAAGTATCTTTGCGATTCTTTTGGCTTCCTGTTTCGCCATGCCTTAGTAGTATGGTCTGGAAAGTAGCCAAAAGAATCATCTTTTTAATTATAATAACATGAATTTAAGCAACCTTAAACCGGCAAAAGGTTCCGTCAGAGAGCGCAAGCGAGTCGGCCGTGGGCAAGGATCTGGCATGGGCGGTACGTCTACGCGTGGTCACAAAGGAGCGCAATCGCGTTCTGGTTACAGCCGTAAAACACACTTTGAAGGTGGTCAGATGCCACTTCAGCGTCGTGTTCCAAAATTTGGTTTTAAAAATATCAACCGTGTTGAGTACAAACCGCTCAATCTGGATTCTATTCAGGCATTAGTTGATACTACCAAAGCAACTGTTGTAGACATCGAATTCTTGCTGCAACATGGCTTAGTAGGTAAAAAAGATCTTGTGAAAATCTTAAGTCGTGGTGAGTTAACTTCGGCCGTAGAGATTCATGCACATGCTTTTTCAACAAGCGCAAAAGAAGCGATTGAAAAAGCAGGAGGTAAAGCAATTGTGCCCGCTAAACCAGCGAAAGAGGAAGCAGCGAATTAAGTTGTGAGCACGGCATCAGCCGCCTACTTTTATGAACCGACTGATCACCACATTTAAGAATATTTTTGCAATAGACGAGTTGCGGAATAGAATTCTCAACACGTTATTGTTTATTACGGCGTTCCGTCTCGGTTCCGCAATTGTGCTACCGGGCGTTGATCCTAACAAGCTCAACTTAAATCCGCAGGGATTGCTTGGGTTGTTGGACACTTTTTTAGGTGGTGCGTTCAGCAAAGCGTCTATTTTCGCATTGGGCATAATGCCGTATATCTCGGCATCTATTGCTATTCAGCTACTTACACTGGCTTTGCCTTACTTTCAAAAAATGCAGAAAGAAGGTGAATCTGGCCGTAAGCGATTGAACCAAATTACGCGTGTACTTACAATCGGCGTAACAGCAGTACAAGCTGTTACGTATATCCGAACGACAATACCAGCGGAAGCACTACTAATTGATCGTGGATTATTTACTGTCTCTTCGTTGTTCATCTTAACAGCCGGTACAGTTTTCTGTATGTGGTTAGGTGAACGGATTACAGATAAAGGTATAGGAAACGGAATTTCAATGATTATTATGATTGGAATTGTTTCCAGACTTCCAGGAGCAATTATTGGTGAGCAACAGTCCAGAGGCACAGGTGGTCTCTTGATTTTTGTACTTGAGTTGGTAGCCTTGTATTTTGTTGTAATGGGAGCCGTTGTTCTGACCCAGGCCGTGCGCCGGATTCCAATTCAATACGCTAAACAGGTCATTGGGAATAAAGTCGTTGGCGGCCAGCGTCAATATCTGCCATTGAAGTTGAATGCAGCAGGTGTTATGCCGATCATTTTTGCACAGGCTTTGATGTTTATTCCCGGTTACTTATCAGGCTTGTTTGCAGATAAAAGCGATTTTGCTGCTAGTGTACAAAATGCTTTCCAAAGCTACACTACATGGCAGTATAACGTCCTGTTTGCTTTACTGATTATTGTCTTCACATTCTTCTACACTGCTATTTCCGTTAACCCAACGCAAATAGCAGATGATATGAAACGTAGTGGCGGCTTTATTCCTGGTGTTAAACCTGGTATTCAGACATCTGAGTACATTGGTACGGTGTTAGACCGCATCACTCTACCAGGGGCAATCATGCTGGCTATTGTAGCAATCTTGCCAGCTATCGCTAACTTGTTGGGTATGACTAGTGGTTTTGCTCAATTCTTTGGTGGTACGTCGCTACTCATTATGGTCGGTGTTGTACTTGATACGTTACAACAAGTTGAAAGCTACCTATTGATGCGTCGATATGAAGGCTTGATGAAGTCTGGACGTGTTCAAGGTCGGACAAATGAGACCGTTGCGGCCTAATACATATGGCAAGTTCTGACAAAAAAGATAAAATGATTTTTTACAGGAGCGACGAAGAAATCGCTCTCATAAAAAATAGTGCACAGATACTTGGTAAAGCTCACGCAGAAGTTGCTAAGCTAATCCGGCCTGGTGTACAAACAAAGGAACTTGATAAGGTAGCTGAAGCGTTCATTAGAGATAATGGAGGGACACCATCTTTCTTAGGATACAATAAATTCCCTGCGTCATTGTGTATATCCATCAATGATGTAGTAGTGCATGGGATACCAGGCCGGTATGAATTGCGCGATGGAGATATTATATCTATTGATTGCGGTGTTAAGCTAAATGGGTATCATAGCGATAGTGCTTATACATATCCAGTTGGTAATGTAAGTCCTGCCACAAAACGTTTGTTGACTCGAACAAAAGAGTCGTTATACGTAGGTATTGAAAAGGCAGTTGAAGGCAATCGAATTGGGGATATTGGCTTTGCTATTCAGTCATACACAGAAAAATTAGGATACTCAGTGGTTCGTGAATTAGTTGGTCACGGCGTGGGCCAAAATTTACACGAAGCCCCTGAAGTCCCTAATTACGGTAAACGAGGACAAGGTCCGAAATTACAGGAAGGTATGATTTTGGCAATAGAACCAATGATCAATTTCGGAAAGAAAGGGATTGTACAGGAGCGTGATGGTTGGACAATTCGGACTGTTGATCGCAAACCTTCGGCTCATTTTGAACACACAGTAGCTGTGCGCAAAGGGAAAGCCGAAATTCTTACAACCTTCGAATTCATTGAAGCAGTTACCGCAAATACTAGCCTGATGGTTGATAGTCAGGAACTAATAGCGGCATAAAGCGAACATGGCAAAGCAGACTTCTATAGAACAGGATGGTGTGATTTTGGAGGCATTATCAAATGCGATGTTCCGGGTAGAACTAGCGAACAAGCATGAGGTAATAGCTCACATCTCAGGTAAAATGCGGATGAATTACATCAAAATTTTACCAGGAGATCGCGTTAAGTTAGAAATGTCGCCTTACGATCTAAGCAAGGCGCGGATTGTGTACCGATATAAGTAAGTGAAGAATAACGGATGAAGGGCAGAAAAGGTTTATCCAGTATGGCTTAACCTCCATTCGTTAGATTTCACTCTTAACTTCTAAGAACATGAAAGTTAAAGCGTCAATTAAAAAGCGCAGCGAAGACTGCATCGTGATCCGTCGGAAAGGGAAACTGTACGTGATCAACAAAAAGAATCCCCGTTATAAACAAAGACAAGGCTAAGAATGGCACGTATTGCAGGTGTTGATATTCCAGATAAAAAGCGAGGTGAAATTGCGCTGACATATATCTATGGCATCGGCCGTAGTCGGGCTAAAAAAATCCTGACAGACGCTGGTATCAATGTAGATAAAAAAGCCAGTGAGTGGTCTGACGAAGAAGCAAGCGCAGTGCGTAATGCTATTGCGAACGAGTACAAAGTAGAAGGTCAGCTACGTTCAGAAGTTCAATTGAGCATCAAACGCTTAATGGATATCGGTTGCTACCGTGGTCTGCGTCACCGTAAAGGTCTGCCAGTTCGTGGTCAGCACACAAAGAACAACTCTCGTACTCGTAAGGGTAAGCGGAAGACTGTTGCTAACAAGAAAAAAGTTACTAAATAATTAAGAGGTCGTTTCGAGTCATACATAACCATGTGCCGTTATTGTAAGGATAACAAATTATGGGGACTTATGGCAATGACGATTACCTAAAACAATGGCTCAAGCAAAACGCAAAGACAAAGCGAAAAAGCGGGTGGTAGTTGTTGAATCAGTTGGCCAGGTACACATCCGGGCTACTTTCAACAATATTATTATCTCGATCACGAATATGAATGGCCAGGTTATTTCTTGGGGTTCGGCCGGTAAAATGGGTTTCCGTGGCTCTAAGAAAAATACACCATACGCTGCTCAGATGGCTGCGCAAAACTGCGCTACCGTTGCTCATGATCTAGGTATGCGGAAAGCAGAAGTATTTGTAAAAGGTCCAGGATCTGGTCGTGAATCGGCTATCCGTACCATTCAAAACTCTGGTATTGAAGTAACGACAATTCGCGACATCACTCCGCTGCCGCATAATGGTTGTCGGCCGCCAAAACGTCGTCGCGTATAAGTTACGGATGGCATGAATAGGGGCAGGCGACATTTGGTTGTGTCTGTCCAATGTTTCACAATTATTCATTCATTAAAGAATGGCACGTTACACTGGGCCAAAAGCCAAAATCTCGCGTAAGTTCGGAGAACCAATTTTAGGAACGAGCAAGGCGCTTCAAAAGAAAAATTACGGACCGGGTATGCACGGTCGTGGACGCAAGCGGAAACAATCTGAATATGCGCTCCAATTATTGGAAAAACAGAAGGTTAAATATACGTACGGTATCCTTGAGCGTCAGTTCAGAGCTTTGTTCCACCGTGCTCAAGTACGTGAAGGTATTACCGGGGAAAACCTTTTAAAATTATGCGAAGCTCGGTTGGATAACACCGTATATCGCTTAGGAATTGCTTCTTCTCGCCGTGCTGCGCGTCAGCTTGTTTCGCACAAGCATATCATTGTTGACGGAGAAGTAGTTAATATACCTTCATATTCATTAAAGCCTGGCCAGTTAATTGGCGTTCGTGAAAAGTCGAAGTCGCTGGAAGCAGTTACAACTAGTCTGTCGGCACGTAGCACAAAACGTTATAACTGGGTTGAGTGGGACAGTCAGCAATTGACGGGTAAATTTATTAGCTACCCTGAGCGTGACCAGATTCCAGAAAACTTCAACGAGCAGGCAATCGTCGAATTGTATTCGAAGTAATCGGGCTGAATTCCTTTTACGGAGTTTTTGCTTTAATAATAGATAGTTTGCAGTGGGTAGCGCCTAGTAAAAGCTAAATAGGTTTACTAAGCGCTACTAACTAAAGGCTAAAAATTGAGTCTTCACGCCAAGGCAGAGAACTGCTGTAAACAATACGAAACGTATGTCAATTTTAGCGTTCCAAATGCCCGACAAAGTCGTAGTGGAGAAAGCCGACGACTTTCACGGGGTATTTGAATTCAAACCCCTTGAAAAAGGATATGGTGTAACGATCGGTAATGCGCTTCGGCGTATTCTGCTGTCATCGTTGGAAGGTTATGCCATCACAAGCGTGAAATTCCCCGGTGTGTTGCACGAGTTCTCTTCTATCGAGGGCGTCGTTGAAGACGTGACTGAAATCATCCTGAACCTAAAAATGGTTCGTTTTAAGAAGATTTCAGACATGGTTGACAACAAAATTACAGTCAACATTAAGAAGCAGTCAGTCCTAAAGGCTGGTGATATATCCAAATTCTCTCCATCATTCGAAGTGCTGAATCCTGAATTGGAAATCTGCCATATCGATGATACAAGAGATCTGGAAATGGAAATTTTTGTGGAAAAGGGTCGTGGATATGTTCCAGCTGACGAACCACGGGCAAATGAATTACCATTTGGACATATCCCAATCGATGCTATTTATACACCAATCAAAAATGTAAAATATAGCGTTGAAAATACTCGGGTTGAGCAAAAAACAGATTTTGAAAAGCTGTTACTGGATATTGAAACAGACGGCTCAATTCACCCAGAGGAAGCACTAAAAGGAGCAGCTTATATTCTCATTCAACATTTCATGCTCTTCTCGGATCAAACGATGACGTTTGAAACGACCAAGCCAGAAGAAGAGAACGTAGTTGATGAGGAAGTACTGCATATGCGCAAACTGCTTAAAACCTCATTGGCTGACCTGGATCTCTCAGTTCGTGCTTATAACTGTCTTAAATCGGCAGATGTTCGTACGTTAGGTGATCTCGTTCGGCTAGAAATTTCTGACATGATGAAATTTCGCAACTTCGGTAAAAAGTCATTAACGGAGTTAGAGCAACTAGTAGCAGAAAAAAATCTGACGTTCGGTATGGACGTCTCTAAGTACAGATTAGACGAAGACTAAGTCGGTTTGCGGTTTATGGTTTATGGTTTATAGTTGACCATGAGCCGTAAACTATAAACCGTAACCCTCAAAAAATAATGAGACACGGTAAAAAAGATAATCACCTGGGCCGCACACATTCGCACCGCGAAGCGATGTTGCAAAATCTGGCGTCGTCGCTGATTCTGCATAAGCGGATCGAAACGACTGTTGCGAAAGCAAAAGAACTCCGCAAGTTTGTGGAGCCGATTTTGACGCGGGCTAAAGATGACACCTACCAGAACCGTCGGATGGTGTTTCAGACATTAACTAATAAAGAAACAGTAAAAGAACTGTTTGGGACAGTAGCTGATAAAATTGCTAGCCGTCCGGGTGGTTATACTCGTATTATCAAACTGGGTAGCCGGTTAGGAGATAATGCAGAAACCTGCCTGATTGAATTAGTTGATTTTAATGAAGTACTGATTGCTGCGGCTGCTGAAAAAGCAAGTGCTGCAACCAAAACGCGTCGTAGCCGCCGTGGCGCTTCTCGCCAGGCAGCTGAAACTGAGCCTGCAGCAACTGTTGAGGCAGCAGAAGTAATCGAAGAAACAGCGGCACCTGCTACTGAAGCTTCTGGTGATGATCTAACGAAGATTGAAGGCGTTGGCCCTAAAATCGCGGAACTTCTGAACAATGCAGGTATTACCACGTTTGCTCAATTAGCCGATGCTCAAGATGAAGCTGTTCAGCAGATTCTAGTAGAAGCTGGTCCTCGTTTCAATGTCCATGATGCAACAACCTGGAACGAACAGGCTGCTTTAGCACGTGATGGCAAATGGGATGAACTGAAAGAACTGCAGGATCGTTTAAAAGGCGGTAAGGAAGAATAAACGGTGAATCAAGCATTAAGTCATATAGAAATGGGTTAACTGGTGACAGTTAGCCCATTTTTTTAATCTTTTAAGCCAAAACGCATAGATGAAACATACACAGCAACCTGAAGCTTTACTAGTATTACAAGACGGAACGGTGTATAAGGGCCTGGCTCTTGGTAAAAAGGGGACCGCCGGTGGAGAAATCTGTTTCAACACAGGTATGACCGGATACCAGGAGATTTATACAGATCCATCATATTATGGTCAAGTAATTATTAACACTACGTCTCATATCGGGAATTACGGGGTGTTGAATAATGCTGAGCAAGAGTCAAATGCAGTCCAAATACGAGGAATGGTCTGCAACTTTTTCTCCGACATTCATTCTCGTTATACGGCCGACGGTTCATTGCAGGATTACTTTGAACGGGCCAACATTGTCGGGATTCATGGAGTTGATACACGACAATTGGTACGTTACATTCGCTCCAAAGGCGTAATGAATTGTATTATTTCATCGGAGATTCTTGACCCTGCCCTGTTGTTGGCTGAGTTGCAACGAGTCCCTGATATGGAAGGCCTTGAGCTTTCTTCTGAAGTTAGTACAAAAGAAGCCTACGAACAAGGTGATCCGGAAGCGAAGCTTAGAGTGGCAGTTTTGGATTTAGGCGTTAAGCGTAGTATCCTATCAAACTTTAATGAGCGCGGGGTTTTTTGCAAAGTATTTCCTGCCAGAACGCCTTACAGTGAGTTAGCCGCCTGGAAACCTAATGGCTACTTTATTGCCAATGGGCCAGGGGATCCGGCTGCAATGCCTTATGCTGTCGAAACGGTTAAACAAGTGCTTGATGCTGATAAGCCTATGTTTGGCATTTGTCTGGGACATCAGATTCTATCGTTGGCCAGCGGAATTTCTACCTACAAAATGCATAATGGTCATCGTGGCTTGAATCACCCAGTTAAAAACTTAATTACGGGCCGCTGCGAGGTAACTTCTCAAAATCACGGTTTTGCTGTGAGTGCCGACGAAATTATGGATCACAATAATGTCGAGTTAACGCACATTAATTTAAATGACAAGACTATTGAAGGTATTCGCCGTAAAGATAAGCCTGCTTTTTCGGTACAATATCACCCAGAGTCTTCACCGGGGCCACACGATTCACACTATCTGTTTGACCAGTTTGTGGGAATGATGAAGGAATAGACTCGTAAACTAAATGAGCAGAAGCCACTTTCACCTGACAGTGAAGTGGCTTTTGTATTTATAAGGCACCCTAAAATAGGGTAATATGTTTGGCTGCCATTTCAGCAACGCCCTTGCCAATATTCACGACTCCAATGTCGTTTAAATGGCCATCTTCTAGTTTGTAAAGAAACCGGTAAGTAGGCGTGCGATTGTTTAATAGATTGCTGATAATAGGCTTCATCATCAGTTAAGACAAGAGACTCATAGAAACCATTCCTCTTAACCGTTAAATCAGCAAAAGGAAGCTCTCGTTGCCAGTCTGGATGCTTGTGGGCTAACCGGTCTTTTAATAATACGTTGGTTCCTAAAACTGTATTCAGCTGAGATTGTGACTGGAAATTTCCTTGCGCTACGTTCTGAGCATATGCTAAATAAGCTTTTAATAACCTAGGGCCATCGTTTGTTACGTTCTCGACAGCCAACTGCTGAGGCCAAAGGCTCGTAATAACGTACACTTGCTCGCGGGCACGGGTTATAGCTACATTTAGTCGATTGGTACCACCAGCGGCATTTAAACTGCCAAATTGTAAATTTATGCGCCCGTGATCATCCGGAGCGTAACCAACCGAGAAAATGATAATATCGCGCTCATCGCCCTGAACATTTTCAATGTTTTTTACGAATAGAGAGGAGATAACTTTATTATTATTTTGACTGTTAGCAGTATTATAAAATGGCTGACCTTCCAGAAGCTCCTGAATCAGCTGTTGTTGAGGGTAGTTGAACGTAACGATCCCCACTGAGGAAAGAGGGTTTTCTATAGCTAGACGTTCCAGAAGGGCTAATACCGCTTCAGCTTCTGCAAGATTGGTATTTTGTTTCCAGATTCCTTTAACATTGACATAATGAATAGCTGGCTCTTGTCTGTTAACATCGTCGAAGTAAGGTAGGAGTTGTAGCTTATTTTTGTAAAAATGGCGGTTAGAGAACGTAATAAGATCGAGGGTGCGGCTGCGATAATGTTCTGTTAATGAAACCTGCGGTAATTGCTGCGATGCCAGTTCCAGCAATGATTCAATTTCCAGGACGGTCTGGACAGTAGGTTCATTTTCGACTTCCATTTCGTCCAACTGAACTTTATATAAGTCACTGGGGCGAAGTTGTTGACTGTCTCCGGTAACGACTACCTGCTTCCCTCTAAACATGGCGGGAATGCCATTCTCTGCGAAGCATTGAGAAGCTTCGTCAAATATTACCAGATCAAAAAGGCCTTTCTGCAGTGGAAACATGGCAGATACCGATTCTGGGGATGCAAGCCAACAAGGAACGAGTTTAAATACTTCGTCGGCAAACGATTCCATGAGTTTGCGAACGGGCCAGATGGATCTTTTCTTCGTAGTTTGATGAAAAAGATCGCGATACGTAACAGCGTTATTAAGGCGATTAAAAAGTAAATTCTTATATGTTTGCGAGCGTAGCTTAGTAATCAGTATGTCTCGGCTAAGCGCCTGCTTTCGCTCTATACATTCTTGCAACAAGTGCTCCAACTGTTCCAGTCTTAAAGAAGAAACACTACGTAGTAAAGGATATTTCTGCTCTATATGGTTAATCCACGCTAGTCGTAAAGAGTTTTGAAAGATGCTTGCCCAATGGCTGGAAGAGCTATTTACTAGTAGCTTAAGAACAGATAGTTCAGCTTGCGAAAATCCGTTATATAATCTGTCTGACTCTACTAGTAAATCAAAATCCTGACGCAGCGATTGGAGAAGAACGGTCGCATGCCTATCATCTTTCCAAAGAATTTGGAGCTGATTATCTGTCAAGTATAGTTGCGCCTGCTGATATTGGGCCTCCACTTGTATGACCAGACGTAGTAAAGCGGTGATAGTATGGCTAAATGTTTGAGCCGTCAACCAGGCTGATAGAGGAAGGTTACGTAATGGCGTTAAATCGTTCAATTGTTCCGCAACATGTACTGCATGACGTAACAATCGTAAGCTGGTAGGGCTGGCAGGAAGTGGAAGTTTATCGAATAGGGGATCAGCTTGTAATTGTATTTCTTCTAGCTGTAGGCGTTTTTCTATTTTTTGTAGTAAAATGCGTAAATCGTTTTCTGACAGAGTCAGATTATTTGCTGTCGCTAATTGATTAAGCTTTTCTTTACGGGAGTCTGTAAGTTGCCACATTGTCCAACGTAGCCACGATGAACGGGCCTGAAGCGCATCGTTAAGTAAGCTTACTGAAAAGGATAGTTCCGATTGATTAAGACTCTGTTCAGGTCCAGGACTTAACAATACGTTGTCCCACTGTTGAGCGAGTTGTTCTAAGTCTAGCTTACTAGAAGAATACGCAGCATGCGTGGTGTTATTACGTAAAAATTGTATGGTTGGCCAGAGCTCTCTACCAGATGCAGTATCAATAGTTGTTAGTAAAGCTGTTAGCTCCCAATTATACGCTTGCCAGTCAACTACCTGATCTAATGATATTGGGTAGCCAAGTAGCTCAATAAATTGTGAGCGGGTATTTTGATTGACTGACTGCCAACGGTTAATAACCTGTTCGATTTTAGTAAGGTCAAGCGAAGAAAAATCAGCGAAACTCACCCGGTCAAACCAAGGATGATTTACGGGCAATTGCTGTTGGTACTGCTGATAAGCAACAAGCCGCTGAACAAAGTTATCCACATTGTCAATATGGAATTGTGGATAAGTGTCATCCAGAGGTATGGAAACAGCTGCTGGATCACTAGTTAAGTAAAGCTCTTTTATTGATACACCACATTCACTAGTATCGAACAGAGCATACTTGAAAGTAGTTAGTTCTGTTACGACTTCATCTATTTGGCGACTATCTCGATCAAAATCCCGTTCGAGCAGTACTGTATTCAGGCTGCTATTCTGTTGGCGATAGTCGTCAATCGAGGAAATCTGATTAGCAATCTGTTGATACAATGTTCGCCGATCGTCCTGGAAATCGTGTATCAGGGCCAAAAAAGGAGCCATGCCAACCTGACTAAGCCGTTCGTTTACTACGTCGAGAGCAGCTCGTTTCTGGCAAACAAGTAGTACTCGCTTTCCAGATGCAGCCGCATCGGCCATAAGATTGGCAATAAGCTGTGACTTGCCTGTTCCTGGTGGCCCTTGAATGACCAGCGACTGCCCGGCTTTGACCAATCGTAATGCTGCTTCCTGCGACGAGTCTAACGGTAGAGGTGTGTGAATTTTGTTCTCAGGCAAATAAGGCTGGTCCGTAGTAGAATCCGATAAAAAAGGAAATAATACGTCTAGATTATCTGCTTCATCCGATTCGTTTGTTTCGAGCAAGGCATCGTAGTCTGGTACTAAAAACGAACCTGCCTGAGGAAAGATACCAAGCACTGCTTCGGGATATAACTTCAGTTCGCCTGCGTGCTCTAACTGATTGAGACTTTTGCTACTTAGCTTGTTGAAGAACTGGAGCTTATCGACGAATAAATCCTGATTGAAATTAAGTTCAAATGGGCTTGATTTTAGCCATTCATATAGTTGAGTTCTGAATGAAAGAGCATCCCGGTCAAACTCATCAACGGTTTTGCGCAGGGTATCTTCAGGAATTTTAACCTGGTTGAAATGTCCGTAAGCTAATGCAAACGTTGGATTCAGAAAAGCTAGCTCATCGCCACGACGTAGCAGTTTCCAGGATTTCCCATGCTGCTCCAGAGCAACGGGGAAAAAAAGTAAAGGAGTATGAACAACCGTTTCATCGAGAAATTTACCCCGCACAAATGGCCACCCGACAAATAAATCTTCCGTACCACGCTCTTCTGTAATGAATCTGGCTGTTCGGGCAATTTTACGGAGTTTAGCACTTACCTCATTGCTACGTTCCTGACGCGCATCCAGAACATCACAAATTGAAATTGCCGATTTTTTTTCAATTAAATCGGCAATCAGGCTAAACGATGGTTTCTGTAGCAGGAAATCGGCATCGTGCAAATCGAGGAATTGATTTGCTGGCAGACTGGCCAATAACAATGATCTATTGCGGCTACTAAGGTTTGTTAACCGACGGCGAAAAGCACGTAGAACTACAGAATGCTGATTCATTCCTATACGTTAATGCTGTATGATTACTACGTAACGATAAAGACGTATTCGCACAGCATTAAAGTAGTGATAAAAACTAATTTAGGCTTCTTTTTTCTCCGGAATTAACCAGGACGCCAAGATGCTGACACCTAGAATCAGCACAATAATATACAGGGAATAAACAGGTTGGAACCCTAATTCCGCTAGCCAATGTTCAGCCAGCATTTTTGCTCCAATAAATGTCAGCAATACAGCTAGGCCGACTTTTAAGAAGCGGAACTGACTCATAATGCTTGACAGGAAGAAGAACATCGAGCGTAGCCCCATAATGGCAAAGACGTTAGAGAAGAAAACAATGTAGGGGTCTTTCGTAATTGAGAAAATAGCTGGAATCGAGTCAACCGCAAATACCAGATCCGTAAAGGCGACAACAATAACAATAATAAACAGCGGAGTCACGAACAACTTGCCATCTGTTTTACGACGCACAAAGAAATTGTCGGTAACGTTACGATGATAGATATTCAAGTACTTGCTGGCAAACCGTACAACAGGATGCTTATTGGGCTCAATAGTTTCATCTTCCTCTTTTTGAAAGAAGAGTTGTAATCCTGTATAGACCAGAAAAGCGCCAAAAAGATACATAATCCATTCGAAGCGCTGAATCAAAGCAGATCCCAAAAAGATGAAAATAAACCGCAGCACAATAGCGCCGAGAATACCCCAAACGAGAATCTTTTTATAATACCGCTGTTGAACACCAAACGAGTTGAAAATCAGGATAAAGACAAAAATATTGTCCGCAGAAAGAGAGTATTCCACCAAATATCCTGTGATGTATTCAAGGGACATGTTTTGCTGGAAAAGTGCTAAACTGGCCGGAAAATTGCTAGGTACTAGCTTAACGTGTTCAGCGTAGCGATTTCGTATTTCCTGAAGCCGGGCCATATCGGTGATTCCGTGGACCAGATAACCAAAATTTTGTAAGAAGAAGTAAAAAGCTATTGATAGACTAACCCAGATGGCGCTCCATATGGCGGCTTCTTTGAATTCAACAACATGGCTTTTTTGCTTGGAAAATGCTCCCAGGTCCACAGCCATAATGAGCAAAACAAAAGCAGCAAACGCAAGGAAAAATAATGTTTCGTTTGAGAGCATACAATAAGGCAGATAAAATCTGATGTCGTGCTAATGACCTAACATCAAGTTGCAAATCTACGTGCAATATGTGAAGTGAATGGCTTCCTTACGTAAATAATTGGCATAATGCTACCTACACCTTAGTTTTGAACCATGTTTAATAATAAAAAAGTAATTATAGTGATGCCCGCTTACCGGGCCGCCCTCACATTAGAGCGTACGTATAAGGAGATTCCTTTCGATATTGTAGATGATGTTATTCTAGTCGACGACGCTAGTCCAGACAATACAGTTGAGGTGGCACGTCAATTAGGTATAAAGCATGTTATCAGACATGATAAAAATAAAGGCTATGGGGGAAACCAAAAGACATGTTACGCTAAAGCATTAGAGCTTGGTGCTGATATAGTCGTAATGCTTCACCCCGATTACCAGTATACTCCGATGCTATTACCTGCAATGATTTCAATTATCGGTAATGGCTTATATCCTGTTGTGTTTGCGTCCCGGATTTTAGGTAAAGGTGCTCTCAAAGGCGGTATGCCTATGTACAAGTATATCGCCAATCGTTTTTTGACGTTTGCTCAGAATCTGTTAATGAATCAAAAGTTGTCGGAATACCATACTGGCTATCGGGCATTTTCAGGCGAAGTGCTGAGAAACTTAGATTTTACTCATAACTCAGATGATTTTATCTTTGACAATGAGATGATCGCTCAAATTTTTTATAAAGGCTATGAAATTGCTGAGGTAACTTGTCCGACTAAATATTTTGAGGAAGCCTCATCCATTAATTTCCGTCGGAGTTCCATCTATGGGTTAGGGGTACTGAAGACATCGCTATTCTATTTTCTAACGAAACTAGGCTTGATGCGCTGGAAGATTCTAACCTAGGCTTATTTCTGTTGAACGGCTAGTTGTTTGCCGATTTTTTTTAGACCCTAACTGCTTTATAATCAGTTTTAAGGTTGTTAGTTGAAGTAATCAGATGAAAAAAAATAGTCGATAGGCTTGACAAACGAATAAAAGCCCTTAAATTTGCATCCACAATTCGCCGACACAAGGTAAATTGATAAACGCGAAAGTAGCTCAGCTGGTAGAGCGCGACCTTGCCAAGGTCGAGGTCGCGGGTTCGAACCCCGTCTTTCGCTCCATGAAAAAGGCACCGACCCCGGTGCTTTTTTCATACATGTTCGTCCACTTATGTGGAAGAACGCCGGGATGGCGGAATAGGTAGACGCGCCGGACTTAAAATCCTGTGGGCCTCAAGCCCGTGCGGGTTCGATTCCCGCTCCTGGTACAAAAAGAGGACTCGTTAAAGTCCTCTTTTTCATTCTAGTCTTCCCAGCCAAAGGATCGTTCAATTGCTTTTTGCCACCCGCGCGTTAATCGTTGGCGCTGCGGTTCGTCCATAGCAGGTTCATATACTCGATCGATGCCCCAATTTTGACGTAAGTCATCAAGGTTATGCCAATAGCCAACCGCCAGACCTGCGGCATAAGCAGCACCAAGCGCGGTTGTTTCGGTCATACGTGGACAAATAACCGGTTCATTTAAAATGTCGGCCTGGAATTGCATAAGGAGTGAATTAACAACCATGCCGCCATCCACCCGTAAGGATGATAAAGGAACACCTGCATCTTTTTCCATGGCACGTACTACGTCTACCGTCTGATAAGCAGTAGCTTCCAGAACTGCCCTTGCTAAATGACCTTTATTGACAAAACGGGTTAAACCAGCAATAATGCCTCTGGCATCAGATTTCCAGTGGGGAGCGTATAATCCAGAAAAGGCAGGAACGAAATAGGCACCTCCATTATCCTCTACCGACCGTGCTAGTGATTCAATATCGGTACTTTTCTTAATGATACCCAGATTATCGCGAAGCCATTGTACAAGCGCTCCTGTAATGGCTACGCTGCCTTCGAGAGCGTAATGAGCCGGTTCGTTTTGAAACTGATAAGCGACCGTTGTTAATAACCCGTAATTCGATTCCCGTAATTCTGTTCCTGTATTCATGAGCAGGAAGCAGCCTGTTCCATAGGTATTTTTTGCCTGGCCGGGCTCATAACAGGTTTGGCCGACTAAAGCCGCTTGTTGATCGCCAAGAATACCGGCAATGGGAACGCCCGGCAAAACCTCCGACGAAACCATTCCATAAATCTCACTGCTTGGACGAATTTGCGGAAGCATAGTCCGAGGAATCTTAAACGTATCAAGTAGTTCCTGATCCCAATCAAGAGTCCGTAGGTTCATAAGTTGAGTCCGGCTTGCATTCGTTACGTCGGTAATGTGTAGTCCTCCATTGGTGCCGCCAGTCAGGTGCCATACCACAAATGTGTCCATATTCCCGAAAAGAGCATCACCCTTTTCAGCATCGGCTCGTAATTCTGCTACGTTGTCGAGGAGCCACCTCAGTTTTAAACCGCTAAAATAAGTTGCTAGGGGAAGGCCGGTTTGTTGTCGGAAACGGTTCTGTCCACCATCAGACGCAAACGTATTCACGAGGTCGGCTGTACGCATATCCTGCCAAACAATGGCATTGTAGTAGGGTTTGCCAGTCCGCCGATTCCAGGCGACTGTTGTTTCGCGTTGGTTAGTTATTCCAATGGCTACAATATCCTGGGCGGACAGTTTCGCTTTGATACGGGCCAGAGCGATCACTTCAAGTGTATTTTTCCAGATTTCTTCCGGATCATGTTCAACCCAACCCGGTTGGGGGTAGATCTGTTGATGCTCCTTCTGGGCTACTGATACAATCTGACCTTGACGATTGAAAACAATGCAACGGGTGCTGGTGGTGCCTTGGTCAATGGCTGCTACGTATGTGGGCATAAGAGTAGGAATAATCAAAACAAGTAAATGTAAAAAGGCTGGTAATTTACTGGTAATGCTTGCTAACTTGCCCTGGCTAAATAGTAACTTTTTGGTTGTTGAATCATCCTCAATAAATCGGGGATTGTTTCGTTAAAAGTAAGACCCACCCAAATTTACCTTATCTTGGGTGAAGAATTGCCTCTGCATTATTATCTATATGAGAATCAATACGTTGTCTGTAGTACTGGTCGCATTAGGATTGGCTACCGGATTGGCTGGCTGCAACTCGGCTATGCAGGCGTACAAAAAAGGAGTTCGTCATTATGATGCCGGTGAATATAATCTGGCATTAACCCAGTTTGAAAAAGCGTCGAAAGGTACCATCGACCCTGCCCGATTAAATTATTATATGGCCGAATCCTATCGGTTATCCAATCGATTTGGCGATGCTGTCCCGTTTTATCAGAAAGCAATTGAAGCTAAAACGACTGAACCCGAAGCCCGTTTTTATTACGCTTATGCCCTAAAATCGCAGGGAAATTACCCCGGCGCGTTAGAGCAGTTGCAACAATACGTTGCCAATGCCCCACGTACAACGGCAAAGCCAATATTGGATAAAGCTAAGCGCGAGATCGAAACCCTTAAGGCTGTTGACGTAATCGCCAGAAACAAATCGTTGATTACGCTCAAAAGCATGGATAACCTTAATTCGCCGGGAGCGGAGTTTGCGCCTATTCTGCGCGGAGATGAATTGGTGTTTACTGCGTCGCGTAAAGAACAGATCTATAAAAATAATGGCCTGCCGATGTTGGGCCTGTATAAAGCCAAGCTTAATCAAACCCCTGACGAAACGGGTAATGTCGTATCGACTGGTCAGCCTGAATTGTTTAGTACCAACATATTTCAGGGAGGGGTGAACGAAGGAACACCTGCTTTCTCAAAAGATGGCAAAACAATGGTGTTTGCCCGTGGCAATAATGGGAAACGTAAAGGCGGACTGGATGTTGACCTGTATATTAGCCGGTTAGGAGAAGGAAACGTATGGAGTCAACCGCTACGTTTACCGATCAGTGATTCGACTGCCTGGGATGGGTCACCCGCTTTTTCAGGCGATGGTAAAACGCTGTATTTTGCCTCTAACCGGGCTGGTGGTGCCGGTGGTATCGATCTATATCGGACAAGCATCGACGCTTCGGGCCGTTTCAGTCGTCCGGTAAATATGGGCCGGGATATCAATACGCCCGGAGATGAGATGTTTCCATACGTTGGTGCGGATGCTAAATTGTATTTTGCTTCGGATGGACATCCAGGCCTAGGTAAACTGGACGTATTTGTAGCAACGCGGTCTGGTGGTGTAACGAAAGTAGAGAATATGGGCCAACCTATTAATTCGCCATCCGACGATTTTGGGTTGATGTACATCAATCCTACCAAAGGTTTTTTAGCCTCTAATCGCGCTGGAGGCAAAGGCGACGACGATATTTATTTCTTCCAGGAAGGACCAGCTGCCGATACAACAACGATTGTTCAAAACAAGCGTGGTGGCCCAAAAAAGGTGAAGTATTTTCTGGCCGGAACGGTTTCTACTAATGAAACCCCAATTACTCCGCTTGATTCGGCCAAAGTTCGAATTCTGGATGATGCAACCGGGCAGCCAATTGCCGAAGCAACTACTGGCCAGCCAGGAACATTTGGCAAATACCCGCTGGAAGAAGGTAAGGATTATACGATCCTGGCCGAACGGAAAGGGTATTTAACACGTCGGGAGCAGTTTACGATGCAGGGAAAAAGTATTCCTGAAATCTTCCTGACTAAACCCGAAACTGACACGACTTTCAACGTAGCAATTTTGCTTGATAAAGCCACGCTGAATAAGACGTTTGTACTCGAAAATATTTATTACGACCTCGATAAGTATAATATTCGTCCTGATGCAGCAGAGGAACTAGATAAGCTGGTAACGATTTTGAAAGACAATCCAACCTTGAAGATCGAACTAAGCTCTCATACCGATGTTCGTGCGCCTGATGCCTATAATATGCGTTTGTCACAAAACCGGGCTAAATCGGCCGTTGATTATATTGTATCCAAAGGAATTGATCCTGGGCGTATGGTGGCGAAAGGATATGGCGAAACACAGCTGATCGTCAAAAATGCGAAAACTGAAGAAGAGCATCAGCGTAACCGGCGCACAGAGTTTAAAATTCTGGAGCTATAACCGTTAATAAAAGAAGTCCTTAAAAAAGGAGCTAACTGAATAATAACAGTTAGCTCCTTTTTTTATGATCAACGATGTTCGGTAAAAGTGCCTCAATTGGAAGTATTTAAGTATTGTTTAGCCCGTTTTCGCTAATCAATTCACAGGTTACTCATTTTAGATAACAGGTAGAGAGACTATGTCGGCCTAATTGAAAAGTGGACGTAGTATACCGGTTGTTTTCCCTATTGATTCAAATAGTGTCGGTATTCATTCACCTTTTTGTGGGTTTCTCTATACATACTCAAATCTATTTTTCAACTGACCACAAAAATGGTGTTAATCCGATCTGTAATATGGCACATACATTAATTCCCAGCTTAGTGCGAACAGTGCTTCCTCCAATATTAAGAAAACCTATAAAGCAAGCCTACACATCCGTAGTTGATTACGGTGAACTTGTACTGGGTTTTCGGGATCTGTTGACCCCGCCCCGATCCCGTATTTTTATTGGCTCGGGCGATTTTAAACGCGTAGGGCAGGAGTTTAAGCAACATTTTATTAAACTAGGTGGTTTACGTCCCACGGATTCTGTGCTGGATGTTGGTTGTGGAATCGGTAGAATGGCCATTCCCTTAACGGATTACATTCAGTCGCCGGGGTACTACGAAGGCTTCGATATAGTTGGTCATGGGATTGATTGGTGTAGGAAAATGATTACGCCCCGCTTCCCGAATTTCAAGTTCCAGCAGGCCGATATTTATAATGGCCATTACAATCCTAACGGCTCCTTTGAGGCAAAAAACTATAAATTCCCGTTTCCAGATAATCAGTTTGATTTTGTCTTTTTAACATCGGTGTTTACACATATGCCCCTGGCTGATGTAGATAATTATTTAGCTGAGATTAGTCGCGTACTTAAACCAGGAGGCCGTTGTTTTGCTACGTTTTTTCTGCTTACTGATGAATCCCGTATTCTTATGGCAGAACCTACAAGTACCTATAATTTTCAATATAAGCAGGATGGACGTTACGTGTTTAATGAACAAGATCCAGAATTGGGTACTGCATTTGATGAGTTAACTGTACGCGATCTGTTTATTCGGCATGGGTTCCTGAAGACCTATCCTGTATATCCGGGAAGTTGGTGCGGCCGAACGCAAGCCGTTACGTTTCAGGATATAGTTGTCGTCACAAAATAGGAACGTCTGGAGGCAGGGGCTTGATCGGTAAGGAGCAATACGTCGCTATAAAAGCAATTCTAACTATTAGAACACATTTTGGTTATTATAGCGTCCAATTAAAGGAGGTGAGTTGTCTGCTACGTTCAATTTGACCTTTCTATAATTAATCCTTACAGATCATGAATGATAAACTCCGTCAGATCCTCGTCATTGTCAGTATCGTGTTACTGATTGTAATGAATTATTTGTCGAACATAGGTGTCTTTGGCGGCAGTACAAATAAGGATATTTCGGATAAGTACCATACGCTCATTACGCCAGCGGGATATGCCTTTTCTATTTGGGGCCTGATTTTTCTGGGGCTGTTAGCATTTGCAGTATATCAGGCAACGCCGAAGCAACGTAACAATCCACGTTTTCGCGCCATAGGTGGATGGGTTGTTCTGAATGCCTTCTGTAACGCTATCTGGAGTCCGCTTTTTAATCGTGAGCAGATTGGTTTAGCGTTAGTCGTTATTCTGGTTATGCTATTTTCTTTAGCAGTTATTGAGCAACGACTGCTGGAGCATCTACAGGTTCCGTTCCTACCAACCGATCCTGATGCGAGTTTGCCCGAATTGCCTGCTTCGGTAACTGAAACATGGCTTGTCCGAGTACCTTTCTCGATTTACTTTGGTTGGCTAACTGTGGCTACCATTTTGAACGTAGCGGTTTTTCTAAAAGCTACTTCCTTTAGTTTGATGGGGCTCGCAGAGCAAACATGGGCCATCGCTATTTTGATAGTTGGTTTAGTTGTTGGCGCCATTGTTTTTAATCGGTATAGAAGTGTGGCCTACATTTTAGTGTTTGCCTGGGCTTACGCAGCCATTGCTGTGGAACAGGCCGGGAATGGACAAATTCCTCTAATAGCCGGTGCCGGTGCTATTGTTGCTGTACTATTGGCCGTTATTGGACTCGTTTCCAGGAAAACACCAGTTTATTCGTAAATCTCGGATTTTACTCAACAACAAGCCCCGCAATCCATTTGGATTGCGGGGCTTGTTGTTGGATACACTACGTATTCTTATTCTTCAAGAATTGTAATGCTGTTGATTTTGTCGCCTTGACGAATTAGATCGATCACATCCAGGCCGTCTACTACCTTACCGAAGACGGTATGGTTTCGGTCCAGGTGTTGCGTATTCTGGCGGTTATGGCAGATGAAAAACTGCGATCCTCCCGTGTTACGTCCACGGTGAGCCATCGATAATACGCCACGATCGTGATACTGATTTTCGCCGGTTAACTCGCAGTCAATTGTATAGCCAGGGCCACCAGCACCGGTTCCGGTTGGGTCTCCACCCTGAATCATAAAATTAGGAATGACTCGGTGGAACGTAACGCCATCATAAAATCCCTTTTTGGCTAACGATATAAAGTTGTCGACCGCTTTGGGAGCATCCTTCTCGAAAAATTCAATAAGCATTACTCCTTTATCGGTGTTCATTTGTGCCTTTGGCATAATTGAAATCGATTTTGTTGTAGCAACAAAATTACAACGAATTATGGTCTTTGGTTCACGTGTGTTGTCCGAAGTATGAGGTCTGTGTAATCCCGGCACTTGATAGACTGTGTCAAGTATTTTCTGTAATATTGTACAATTTATAGATTTATTTGGTATGATTTCTGTTGCCGAAGTCCGGGCTTTTAACCGGTATTACACGAACGTAATGAGTGTTGTTGAACAACATGTTTTAAAAAATAATCTGTCGCAGGCTGAAGCAAGAGTATTGTTCGAACTAGCCAATTACCCAATTAGCACCCAAACAGATCTTATAGATCGCTTACATATAGACGCCGGCTACCTAAGCCGTATTATCAGACGGTTTGAGCGAGAAGGGCTCATAACCCGTAATCGCTCAACGCTGGATGCACGCATCAGCAATCTGGCATTGACTCCCCTTGGACAGGATTTATTTCAGACGCTAAATCAGGCTTATGAACAGGAACTCGCAGCGCTAACTAAACACCTGAGCAACCAGCAATACGGAGAGCTTGCCAGCAGTATGCAAACCATTCAGAATTTGTTGACTAATCATTGTTCAAAGCCCTCCATAACAATCCGTCATGATCTTCGGCCGGGTGATTTGGGATTAGTTACGCGTTATCATGGACTTTGGTACGCGCCCGAGTTTGGCTACGATATGAGTTTTGAAGGCTACGTAGCAGAAACCGTATGTGAGTTTGCGGAGAATTATTCACCTAAGCGAGATCGACTCTGGATTGCCGAAGTTGACGGGCAATTTGTGGGTTGTATCGCTATTGTAGGTCGTCTATCCAGTGTCGGTCAGTTGCGCTGGTTTTTATTAGATAAGTCGTTTAGAGGGCAGGGTGTGGGCAAGCAACTGGTCGATTTGGCGCTGGCTTTTGGCCGTGAGCAAAACTATAAAAGCTTATATCTTCTGACCACCACTGATCAGGCTACAGCACATTATGTCTATAAACGGGCTGGGTTTGAACTCACCGATGAACATGAACCTGTTCAGATGTGGGGGCAAACCATACAGGAGCAACGCTACGAATTAATACTCTGATGAAGTTATCATGGAAATCTTTGCCAAATAGGTGGAGAAATTTATTCTTGAAATAAGACAATATTGTAATTCGGTTTTTTAGGATAATGCGACTAAATTGCCTGACGATAAGTCAGAAAGGAAGATCATTGCCTTGATTTGTCTTGCTTTTGTACAATTGTACTTAGTATCGGTTGGCGGGTTAGGTAATATTACTTCGGTAAGTCTCCTTAGTCTGTATCCATTCTGTTGTTGATAGCTTTTGTCAGGTAATTTGTAACGGATAAATTCATGTCATTTGGGGATAGCCTGCCCAGCAATACAAGTTCAATAAACGTATCGATTCAATGGATTGATGGTTTAGCATAGTTTCTTTCATAGGATTTAGAGAATCTGAATCCTATGGGTTGATTTTAAATAGACGTAAGAGCGACGGCTAAACATAACCTTCAAAAGGGTAAAATGGACTTGATTTATCATATTGTTCAGGACGGTAACTGGACGAAATACCAACAGAAATCGTATTACGAAGCAGATAGTCTTCAGACTGAGGGCTTTATTCACTTATCGAAAAAAGATCAGGTTCCGGGCGTCCTCGAGCGATATTATCAGGGCGTACCGGATTTATTGTTAGTACATATTGATGCTGGTCGTTTGGTTGGAGAATTAAAATATGAAGTTTCTACCAATGATGAGCAGTTTCCCCATTTGTATGGTCCTCTTAACAAGGATGCAGTTGTAGCCGTGGAACGTATAAGCTAATCGATAAGTCGGAGGGTAGTGGTGCGTTCAGGATCGTTTAGATGTCAGACCTACTACGTAGCGTACCGGCCTAATGATTGTTAAAAGCCAGTTTCCGAGAGTATGTAGTTGAAAAACGTGTAGCCCAGTAATGAAAAAAAGCGTAGTATATAGTTTTCTCTTACTAGTTTCCTGTACCGTACTAAAGGCACAAACAACGCCTGTTAATCCGCCGGGTGGCTCCGTAACTGTCCAGCCAGGTTCTCTACCCGCTGGTACATCTGGAACGGTACAATCGCAGGCACCGGCTATATCAGAAAGCCCGACGTCCACAGCTACCACATCGCCAGGCACGGATGCTCCGGTTCCCGCGTTGACAATTACTGGTTTTCGGCGTTTTAACGATCCAACGCTCGAATCATTGATCCAGTTGGGACTAGATAATAGCCCCAATATAAAATCAGCACTAAGTCGGTTGGAAGAAGCGCGTATTCGGGTGAAAGTAGCTCAGTCTTTTTTAGCTCCTTCGATACGTAGCTCTCTATTAGTAACGACGCAAAGTTTGTCGGAGCGCCGTCCGCTTACTATTTCTACCGCAGACCAACTACCCCGGTTTCAATTGAATACATTCCAGGTTCTGCCAATTGATGCAAGCTATGAGCTGGATTTATTCAAACGTATCCGTAATAGTATCACGGTGGCTGATCTGCAGGCCCAGGCGAGCGATGCTGATGTCCAGTCATTTCGACTGACACTAGCGTCCGACATTGCCCGGACCTATATGCTTATTCGGGGTAATGATGCTGAACAGGCGGTTTTTCGTCGGAATATTCAATCCAGAGACACTACATTGTCAATTATTCGTGAACGCTTCCGGGTAGGTCTTATTAGCCAGATTGATGTGCAACGTGCCGAAACGGATTATGCAACACTCCAGGTTACGTTAAAAGGTCTCGAGCGGGCCCGGCTTGAGTTGGTGAATGGATTAGCCCAGTTATGCGCTCAGGACCCAAACCAGTTTTCGGTACCAGTTGGTACGTTGCCTACCGACGTACCGTCGTATCCTTACGCGGCTGTAGCGGTTGAGCAACTTCAGCGTCGACCAGATTTGTTACAGTTTGTTCGCCAGAATCAGGTAGCCAATGCGCAGGTTACGCTTCAACAATCGACCACGCTACCGCGTGTTACGTTGGTAGGGTCAGGTGGTTTGTTGTCGGGGCGGGTAGGCCCCTGGCTGACACCGAGCAGCGCTACGTATCTGGTCGGTATTAATGCGTCGGTTCCGCTCTACGAAGGGCATCGGGCTAAACAGAACATTGCACTCTCCAAACAAATGGCTCAAACCAGTCAGCAAACGTATCAGCAGGCATTGCAATTGGCTCAGCGCGATGCAGAAACGGCGCTGGACAATCTAACGTTATTACGACAGCAAATAGAATTGCAAAACCAGACGTTATCACTGGCGAGACGTACGGAGTTATATAATCGGGAATTATATGTGCGTGGGCTTGCTACGTATCTGGAAGTTCTTGATGCTCAGCGGACTATTTTAACCTCTGAGCAGCAAATGGTTCAGTTAAGAAGCCAGGAAACCCAGTTTGCCATAGCGTTACTGAGAGCGGTGGGTGGTGACTGGTAGTTTCGTTAGTTGGTTTTTGAGAAACAAAATGATCGAATAGTAGCTGACTAGCTGATTGTTCGATTATTTTTGCTCGTAAAACCATTGTTTCACTGCCTAAAATTTCAAAACTATTGTGAGATTATTAGGTATGATAGTGGCAACTTGGGTTATAATCCCTATATATTTTAAGGAAATTATCGATGAATAATACGTATGTAATCATCATGGCAGGAGGAGTCGGAACGCGGTTCTGGCCTTTTAGCCGAACAAGTTACCCGAAACAGTTTCATGATGTTTTAGGCACTGGTCGTACCCTTCTTCAACAAACAGCGGATCGTTTCAATGGTGTTTGTCCACCCGAAAATATCTATATCGTTACCAGTTCGCTCTACAAAGATCTTTGTCAGCAGCAGCTACCCCAGCTGACTGACGAACAGGTTTTGTGCGAACCGGTGGCTCGGAATACAGCGCCCTGTATTGCCTATGCGTGCTACAAAATTGCCCAGCGCGATCCAGAGGCTAATATTGTGGTAGCACCAGCCGACCACATTATTCTGAAAGAAGAAGAATTTCAACGGACTATTCTTGCCGCCCTCGATGCTACCAAATCCCAGGATATTCTGGTAACGCTGGGTATTCAGCCGAGCCGCCCAGATACGGGCTATGGCTATATCCAATACATTCCTGAATCGGGGGATACGGTTAAAAAGGTGAAAACATTTACCGAAAAACCACATCTCGAACTCGCTCAACAATTTGTCGATAGTGGAGAGTTTGTTTGGAATGCCGGTATTTTCGTTTGGAATGTACAGGCTATTATAAAAGCTTTCCAGGCACACCTGCCAGAGGTAGCCGAAATTTTCGAAGAAGGAAAAGAGGCCTATTACACGGAAGCAGAAAAGGCTTTTGTTGATAAAGCGTATTCGCTGACTAAAAGCATATCGATCGACAACGGCGTTATGGAGAAGGCGCAGAACGTTTACGTCGTGTTGAGTGAATTTGGCTGGTCTGATCTGGGAACCTGGAAGTCGTTGTATGAAGTATCCGATAAAAACGACGACCTGAACGTAGTGGATGGTCATGTTCTACTGTACGATACGAAAAACTGTATCATCAAAACACCGAAAGATCGACTAGTAGCCATCAATGGCCTGGACGGATTTATTGTCGCCGAATACGATAATGTGCTTATGATTTGTCGTAAAGAGGACGAACAGAAAGTGAAAGCTTTTGTGGCCGACGCCAAAGAAAAAGGCACGCATTTTGTGTAAATAAAGATATCTGAAAGAAGTGGTGTGATTTCTCCTGATCGCACCACTTCTTTATTTATAACCATTGATAACGTAACTCCCTGAAGAAGTTGCTCGGATTGGTGGAAACTAACGTAGCGCGGCAAAAAAAATAGGACTGATTACGTCAGACGGAACAAGACAAAAAAGAAAGAGTCTTTTGTTAGATTTGTGAACTGTTTATTCGCTTGTGAAAAGAATAGCTCTATTTTTATCAATCTGCCTGGGCATAATTGGTTTACTGACCGATTGCAAAGATACGTCCCAGGAGTTTTCGCCTGGTGCTGGTGATCAGCGCTTAGTTGGTACCTGGCAGCTTGCCGAACGACGATTTCCGGCAGATTCTGTTAGTGAAGATAAAAGCTATAATTATGGTTTCATTATTGTTGATAAGCAGCAAGTAAAGATCACTCTTGATTCGACCGTAACTCGCCGTTATTGGCCAATAGATAATACGTTGTATTATCAAATCGAAGCCGGAAATACACTGATTTTTGACAAGAAAAAAGAGCTACTGGAAGTTGTCCAAGGACAGCAAACCCTTTCTTTTAGCGCGGATGGCAAACTGACGGCAGAAGGAAATGAAATGAGTTATTATAACCCGATCAAATATTATCGGGTGGACTCTACGTATCAGGAGGGTTTGGGTGTTAATCTGTACATCAGCACGAACCGGGCTAATCAATATTTCAGACAGGGAATCGCATTTGATGGCGACATGCTAGTATTAAAGCCTAAATGCGAAGGGAACTGTTACCTGAAATTTTCACGGGTACGATAAGAGTTGCTGTTTATAGTCACTCATCACGTCTAAAAGTTGCTACACGAATGAAGTTTCTGAACCGTCAGACAATCTTTTTGATTGCCAGTGTTTTGTGCATGTCCATGCCCGTTGCGGTTAGTTGGGCCCAGTCTAAGAAAAAAGTAGAACACCTCCGAAAGCAGGTCAATCAGGAACTAGCGAAACAGCCCGGTGTTTTCGCGGTGGCCTTCAAAGATTTGGGAACAGGACAGGAGCTGCTCATTCGGGAACGCGAGGAATTTCATGCCGCCAGCACCATGAAAACGCCTGTTATGATCGAAATTTATAAGCAGGCGGCTCAGAAACGTCTGTCTCTCGACGATTCAATTACGATCAAAACAGAATTTAAAAGTATTGTGGATGGGAGCCCGTATACGCTGGATGCAAAAACAGATAGCGATACAAGCATCTACAAGTACGTTGGGACGAAACGTACCATCGATTCATTGGTTTACGATATGATTATCTGGAGTAGCAACCTGGCTACCAATCTGGTCATCGAACTGGCCGATGCCCAGAAAGTAACACAAACCATGCGCGAGATGGGCGCAAACGATATTCAGGTACGTCGAGGAGTGGAAGATTCGAAGGCGTTTGCGCAGGGGCTCAACAATACAACTACCGCCTATGATCTCATGGTAATTTTTGAGAAAATTGCACTGGGTAAGGCCGTGAGCCCTGCTGCGTCAGAAGCGATGATCAAGACATTGCTTGACCAGCGCTTCAAGACGAAAATTCCCGCCAAATTGCCGAAAGACGTAAAGGTTGCTCACAAAACCGGTTCCATCAAAGGCGTTCTGCACGATTCTGGCATTGTGTTTCTTCCGGACGGTCGTAAATATGTACTCGTGCTTTTATCAAAAGACATTCAGAACGAACAGGCCGTTGAGAACGTAATGGCTACTGTATCTAAACTGATCTACGACTACGTAAAAGGATAAATCCCCGCTCTATTATTTCTGGAAGCTCTCCCAGCCCTGCGCCCGAATAGGCGTTTGCTGGCCCGCTTTGGTGGCTAATACTAATTGATTCGGATCGGCGGTCAGATAACCAATTGCCGTGATTCTTGCGTTTGTAGAAAGCTTATCGAATTCCTGCGGACGAACCGTAAACAGGAGTTCATAATCTTCGCCACCATTCAAAGCCGCCGTAATTGGGCTAATCTTAAACTCATCGGCTGCCAGATGCGTCTGATCGTCGATGGGGATGTTTTCGTCAAAAATGACAGCCCCCGTTCCCGATTGCCTGCAAATATGGAGAAGTTCAGACGCCAGACCATCTGACACATCGATCATGGCCGTTGGGCGGATGCCCAGATCGCGAAGCTCATGAACAATGTCTGTACGAGCTTCAGGACGAAGCTGACGTTGCATCAGATACGAACGTTCTTCGGTAAGGCTTGGCTGCATATTGGGGTCGGCCAGAAAAACCTGTTTTTCCCGTTCCAGCAGTTGCAGGCCGAGATAGGCCGCTCCTAAGTCGCCGGTAACGCAAATGACATCGTTGGGCTGGGCCGTGTTCCGATACGTAATAAGGTCTTTAGGCACTTTGCCCAAGACCGCAATCGATATAACCAGACCCGAGCGAGACGACGTAGTGTCTCCACCTACCAGATCAACCTTATAATCTTCGCAGGCCGCCCGTATTCCGGCGTATAATTCATCGACCGCTTCGACCGTAAAACGACTACTCAACGCCAGACTTACGGTAAGCTGAACGGGCAGGCCATTCATAGCGGCAATATCCGATACGTTAACGGCTATAGCTTTGTAGCCAAGGTGTTTGAGTGGAACATACATGAGGTCGAAATGGACGCCCTCGACCAGCATATCTGTTGCTAATAAACCATAGTCATCTCCCCAGTCAAAAACTGCCGCATCGTCGCCAATGCTACGTACTGTTTCGGGGTGTATAATTGCTGGGCTGGCCTGCTGAATACGATCAATCAGGCCAAATTCGCCAATGGAATTAAGATTTGTCATAAAAGTCTGCAGGGGCTACAACGTAATGGCTCGTATATCGACAAAAAAGCCGCCCCGCTTGACCTACGGAACGGCTTAACGCTGAAAATGGTTTGCTGACCCTATGGGTTAGATAGCGTGTACTTGGCAATTTTGTTGCCTATTTTTTGGCTGGCTGTCGTAGCGGTAATAACCAATTCGTTATCGCTGATGGAGTTAATCGTGAACTCAAGCGTGCCATTGGCACCGGTTGGCGAAGGATTCAGGTTGGTCAGCACAAGACGCGTATCGCTGGGAACAGAATATTGGCCTGTAAATACGTTGCCGTACAGGTCGGTATATTTTACAGTAGGTGCTGCACTGAGGTCCAACTGAAATTTAGAATAGTCGGAAGCATTGCTAGTACCACCTTTGGTATATACTGTTGCGTTATCATGATCTACCGTACGAGCAGTCCATACTTTAGCGATCCGCTCAGAAACAGGCGGGGTTTTTGAACCACCGCAACCCATCAGTAAGCCAACAAGCAAGGTTATCGATAGAAAAGCGATGAGGGGAGTCTTTCTCATTGTAAATTGTTGTATATAAACTCAAGTGGCTAAAGTTAAACTATTTTTGTTGTCACCCGCAAATTCTATGCCTCTAATACGTAATCGTTTTGACTAAACGGACAATCAATGCCAATCGACCCAACTTTATTACAACGGTATACCCGAGCTCAGCTTGCACTTCGCAATGGGTCCGATCGCGAAGAAATCTGGTGTGCCTATGAAGGCATCATCTACGATGTATCAACGTCGCGTTTATGGCGAAACGGCAAGCATTATGAACATTGGGCGGGCCAGGATCTGACTCATGAACTGGCCAATGCTCCTCATGCTGACTGGGTCTTCGCCAAATTTCCAGCCGTCGGACGGCTTACGTAACGATTGAGCGTTTATGGCTACCCGATAATTAACAAAGGGTTTAACCATAAGCTGAAAACCATAAACCATGAACACATTCCTTATTGCCGATAGCGGTTCTACTAAAACCGACTGGCGGCTTGTATTTCAGGATGGAACAGCTCGTGCTATTCAAACGAACGGTTTCAATCCCTATTATCAAACAACATCACAGATTTCCGTTACGCTACAGGAACAACTCGTTCCACATCTGGAAAAGGCTCCGGTGTCGGCTGTTTTTTTCTACGGGGCCGGATGCAGTGGGCCTGCCGTCAATTACATCGTAGCTGATGCATTACAGGCCGTCATGCCTACACTGGATACGATTGAGGTAAACAGCGATATGTTAGGGGCCGCCCGTGGTGCGTCGGGACACAAGCCAGGAATTGTGTGTATTCTTGGAACAGGATCAAACGCCTGTTTTTACGATGGTTATCAAATAGAGCGCGGAATTCAGACCCTGGGTTTCTGGCTTGGCGACGAAGGGAGTGGAGGTTATCTGGGTAAAACACTTGTTCGTGATTTTTTTCAGGAGCGATTGCCGAAGCATTTAGCCGATACGTTCAAGAAGCGTTACGCACTGGATCGGGCTACGTTGCTGGAAAATGCATACCAGAAACCCTTTCCAAATCGCTATTTCGCGGCTTTTACGCCTTTTTTATCAGAGCATATAGCTGACCGCTACGTAGATACGCTGGTGACCGATGCATTTGAGGTCTTTTTGTCGACCTACGTAGCTCGGCTACCTGAAGCCCAGCAGTACGCTGTTCATTTTGTCGGGTCAATTGCTCATTATTTTTCGGATCAGCTAAAAAAAGCCGTTGAGGAAACTGCCTTGTTGATGGGCGACATTATAAAAGCTCCCGCTGAAAAACTGGTTGATTTTCATCGACGAGTTGCTTAGTGTACCTTTGCAACTGGGTTTATGATTGACTGTTTATTGTTCATAGTTTATGGTTTGTTGTTGGGCCTGATTGCTAAGCTAACACAATGAACTATAAACCATAGACCAAAAACTACATTCACAGACCAATACAACCTGAATAGTAATGGCAAATCGGTATTTTTTAAAAGTAAAAGAGGTTGTTCGGGAGACATCGGATGCTGTAACAATAACCTTCTGGCATCCAATTAACGAAGAAGTACGCTATCAGCCGGGTCAGTTTCTGACATTCCTACTGAACATAAATGGGCAGAAAGTACGTCGCTCGTACTCAATGGCTTCGTCGCCTTATGTTGACGTATCATTAGCCGTATCGGTAAAACGGGTGCCTGGTGGATTAGCCTCAAATTATCTCTGCGATCAGATTAAGCCCGGCGATATTATTGAAACGCTGGAGCCAATGGGAACCTTTGTTCCGAAGCTGGATTCGAATAACCGACGTACTATCGTATTGATTGGAGCTGGTAGCGGTATTACACCGCTGTTTTCTATGGCCAAGTCGGCCCTGCACGTAGAGCCAAACAGCCGCATATGGCTTATTTACGGCAACCGCAATCAGAATTCGATTATCTATAAGGCGCATCTGGATGCGATGGAGCAGGCGTATGGTCAACAGCGCTTTCAGGTAACCCACGTGCTAAGCCAGCCTTCAGCGGGATGGACCGGCCCGGAGGGGCGATTGAATCAACATACCATAACGAAACTGCTCGATTCACTTCCGTCGGCGGAGCGTCAGAATGCTAGCGTTTACCTCTGTGGACCTGACGGAATGATGGCAGAAGCTCGCTCAGCTCTTGCTCTGGTTGGTGTTCCTACTGATAGAGTATTTAAGGAAAGCTTCATAACGGCGCCCGTAGCTGCCGGGGAGGTCATTGAAGATCCAATATCGGCCGGTGATGAGGGGTCGCCGGAGGTGACAATTTTGTACGAAGGCAGTGAATATAAATTTGCCGTAGCCCCACATCAGACTATTCTGGAAGCTGCGCTCGATCTGGATATTGATCTTCCCTATTCGTGCCAGGCGGGGATGTGTACGGCCTGTATGGGACGGTGTATATCCGGGACCGTAAAACTAGATGAAGAAGATGGGTTGTCAGAATCTGAACTGAAAGCTGGCTACGTGTTGACTTGCGTTGCTCACCCGGTTGGGCGAGATGTAGTGATCGAAATAGAATAGACAAAAGGCCTGGCATCAATACCAGGCCTTTTTGTTTATTCGTCGCGTCGCAGACGTGCCATTAGCCATTGCTTATTTTTTTCGCCTGGGAGAGGGAGCGACTTTGGGGGTAACTACTGTACCAACTCCAACAGCCGGTTCGGGAGCTATTGCAGGCGCTACGTGATCAGGTGGAGAGGGCGGGGCCGGGGGATTTACTACAGCGGCTCCTTTTATTGTTTTGGCTGGTAACGGAGGGGGCGGAGCCGCCACACCACGTAGCGTTTTGGCGGCTTTGGGCGTATGATAAACTCTGGGTGCCGATCTTAAGTCAATTTCGTATTCTCTCATTAAGTCGTCGCTCATGGACATATCTTCGCCATATTTACTCATCTGATTCGAGAGCGATTCCATTTGCTGGTTTACCTGTTCCATCTCCTTGTCGAATTTCTCCATTGGCAGACGAGCTTTTCCCAGTTTTTCACGGGCTTCTTCCAGCTGTTTGTTCAGCTCTTCGATGCCAAGTTCCTGTTTCTTAATTTCGGGTTCGAGTAATTCGAGCTGTTTTTCAACAGCAGATGCGTCCAGTTTTGCTTTGCCCTCGTTACGTAGCATTTGCTGCCGTTTTTCGAGAATCTTTTCCCGTTGTTCCATTAGGCGTTGTTTGCGCCATTCCAGCGTTTCCTCATTACGTTCAAACTCTTCAATGGGGAACCGCAATTTCTCCATCTGCCGATGCAGTGCGTCCATTTGTTTCGTTTGAAGCGCCATCAGACGATGTAAACTGTCTAGTTGAACGTTATGGAGTGAACGTAGCCGGGACAGCGAGTCGGACAAAGGCTGGAGTTGCGATATAGAAGCCTGTGCCTCAGTGACGATCTTATCATAATTGATCTTGTCAAGTTCTGCCAACGTAGCTTTCACACCGTTTTCGGCCGTGACCACAATATTGTCGTAATCAATGTGGGATAAGCTTTCAGTAAGAGCGTCCATACTGCCGTCGAACGCCTGATTCTTTTCAATGATAGTCAGCAGAATATCGCGGTCGGGTTGTTGAACCATATCCAGCGAAAGCTTACCCGCCATAACCTGATTGAGTTGTTGCTGTAATTTAGCTACCCGTGCTGGTGGTAGCTTTTGACCTTTCCAGATTACGTAGCTGACCTGTTTATTGCCAGCCATACCGTACTCTGAATTAGTATCTACTTTATGACGGCGGGTAGGTTTAGGTTGTTTGGTTTTTTGATCAGGTTTGTCCTGCTTTTGGACCGCATAAACCGATACGCTTACTAGTAATAAGGTGGCTAAGGTTAACCCCGCCAGGCTACCATTTGAAACGACTGGACGTATCGGAACGCCCAGCATTCGGCGCACACGTTGTAAGAGTAATTGTCGCTTGGTTGTTAAAGCCATCGCTAAAGAAGGGGTGAAACCTGCCTGTGCTAATCGAATCTCTTCGACACGGGCTAATGCCTGGGCGAGTACGCGCCCGTCGCCACCACAGGCTTGTACGGCCAGATCATCGCAGCAATGTTCTCGTTCTTCTCTGACGCGGGCCGATAGCCACCACATAGCGGGATGGAAGAAATAAAGAACCTCCATAATGGATTGCAGCAAGTTGACAGCATAATCGTTACGTTTAACATGAGCAAGTTCATGGGCCAAAATCGCTTCTATTTCTTTCGTTGATAAACTGGTTGCCAGGCCAACAGGGAGAAGAAGAACTGGCTTCAGCATACCAATAACCATTGGTACGGCAATACGGGCCGATTCATGAACACGCACCACCGTTTTAATGGCTAAAGTGGTTCGGAGTTGGTTGGATAGTTGAATCCATCGGTCGGAGGTGGGTTTGGTGGCCGACCGGCTGAGGTGCTGGAGATAAAGCCAGCCGCCGGTTAGGCGTATACCAAACAAGATAACCCCCAGCAAGTAGATAATGACAAACTGATTAAGGTGTTCATTCAGAAAGAGCTGTATCTGCTGATGCCACGGTACGTTTTGTGAAATAGTTTGCCAATGGATAGCCAGTGAGCGCATAGGTACTGAGTTGTTGGGCAATGGAGTGGCTGAGGAAACGGGTTTGTAGTACCAGGCAAATGTTCCTAGCGACGTAAGCAGTTGCGAGAGCAGGGAGAAAATACCCAGTCGGTAACGTAGCGCGCTGGATTGATGTCGGAGTAAATGCAGCAGTAAAGCCGTCGACAGAACAATGGCAAATCCCTGCCAGAGAGCGTGGAACAGCGTCCAGCCCAGCGCATAAATAACCGGGCTCAATAGGTGATAAGAGATGGTATTCATGGCAAAATGTTGGTAATCAGTTAAAATGGATTAGTCTCGGTTTAGGCTACTGAGTAGTTTTTTGATTTCGTCTAATTCTTCAGGCGATGTTTTGTGCTGGCCCAGCACCTGCATCACGAGTTTTGAGGCCGAGCCCCGAAACGCTGTTTCAACAAATCGATCAACTAATCCGCGTTGGGTATCTTCTTCGCTGACAGCCGCTGAATACGTGTGAGAGCGGCTATCTTCAATGCGACTTAGCAAGCTTTTGTCGACCATGATCTGCATTAATTTTAACGCTGTCGTGTATCCTATTTCTCGATTCTGACTTAGCTGTTCATGTACCTGACGTACTGTGCTGGGGCCATTTGCCCAGAGTACGTGTAATATTTCGAGTTCAGCATCTGTTGGTTTCATAGTATCTACGAATGATTTCGTAGTAAACATATACGAAGCTTTTCGTAGATGCAACTAGTTGAACAAAAAAATTTTAGAAGGCTTATTTATTTTTGTAGCATTATTGAGGAACTACTAAACTGCTGGCAAACCAGCTTGCCTATATTACTGATGAATTCAAACGAAACCTTAGTAATCCCTAACCGTCCGATACGCCGTTTCATTGGCGAAGAACGCTTTACCGATACGGCCGATTTACGGAGTTGGGACGATGTGAAACCGCTCTATGAAGAATTACTTAATCGTCCTATTACTAGTGTAGATGAGTTTAAACAATGGTTAACCGATCGGAGCGAACTAGAATCCTATTTATCGGAAAACTTTGCGTGGCGTTACATTCGGATGACGTGTGATACCGCCAACGAAGACCTGGTTAATCGGCTCAATTTCTTTATTGCCGAAATTCAGCCGCCCATGACGGCGTTAGGCAACGAACTCGACATCAAAACAATCGATAGCCCTTATTTGAGTCAACTGACTGAGGAGGGGTATTCGGTGATGATACGGGGTATGAAAAAGGCCATTGATATTTTTCGGGAGGAAAATATTCCGCTGCAAACAGAAATGCAGACCGAAGAACGTAAATACGGTGCTCTGGTCGGGGCAATGACTGTTACTATCGATGGACAGGAACTGACATTACCCGCAGCGAGTGATTTGCTTCAGGCAACGGATCGGGCTGTTCGGGAGAATGCCTGGCGCTCGATTTGGGAGCGTCGTTACCAGGATCATGACGCACTTGATCAACTGTTTGATCGATTACGCGCGCTACGTCATCAGATAGCGGTGAATGCTGGCTTTGCTAATTTTCGGGATTATTCCTTTGCTGCGTTGGGTCGCTTCGACTATACACCGGAAGACTGCTTCAATTTCCATAATTCGGTAGCCGATGCCGTTGTACCGTTACTCAATAAATTGGCTCAGGAGCGGAAGCAGCACTTGGCTGTTGATCCGCTACGTCCCTGGGATACTAAAGTAGACGTAGCAGGGCGACCTCCGCTGAAACCCTTCGAGACAGGAACGGAACTGCTGGAAAAAACTATCGCTTGTTTTGATCGACTTGACCAGTCTTTAGGTGACGACCTGCGTATTATGCGGGCAATGGGCCATCTTGATCTGGAGTCTAGGAAGGGGAAAGCACCTGGAGGCTATAACTATCCTTTAGAAGAAATTGGCGTACCATTTATTTTTATGAATGCTACGTCCAGTCTGCGCGATTTGGTTACGATGGTACACGAAGGCGGCCACGCGGTTCACTCGTTCCTAACGCGGGAGCTTCCATTAAAAGCATTCCGAAATCCGCCCATGGAAGTGGCCGAACTGGCCTCGATGAGTATGGAATTGCTGTCGATGGATCATTGGGATGTATTTTTCGACAATCCTGAAGAGTTGCGCCGGGCTAAACTACAGCACCTTGAATCGATTATTGAAACGCTGCCCTGGGTGGCCACGATAGATAAATTCCAGCACTGGATATATGAAAATCCAACCCATACCGATGCTGACCGGCGTGAGAACTGGCTATCAATTTATGACCAGTTTGCCGACAACGTAACCGATTGGGCGGGTCTGGAGAAGTTTAAGGCATATATCTGGCAACGGCAATTGCATTTATACGAAGTGCCCTTTTATTATATTGAGTATGGCATTGCCCAATTAGGGGCTATTGGCGTATGGCGTAATTATCGACGCAATCCGGTGGCCGGGCTGGAAGGTTACAAAAAAGCGTTGAGCCTAGGTTATAAGACACCTATTCGGGAGATATATGCGGCTGCTAACGTACCTTTCGATTTCTCCCGCGAACACATTCAGGAGCTGATGGAGTTTGTCGGGCAGGAGATAGAAGCGCTTAAGAAGTAAGGAATTATAGAGAAAATCAATAAAAATCTGTGGGTTAACTGCCTTTGACTAACGACTCTTTCGTAAGTTTGCAGAATCAATTCGTAATCAAGTGGCTATGAAACGCGTATTCAGTGCAGGTTTGATGGTAGCAGCTGTGTTATCACTGGCATCCTGTGACTATCAGAAAAATAACACGATCCGTCAGGCTGATTACCGGGCAGGCGACTTCCGGGCTAACTATCGGGCAGGCGATCCTGAAGTATATGGAGCTGGTAAAGATTCGGCTGCTGTGCAGACAAAATATAAGTATACCCCAAATCCTGAACTGGATCAGAAGGTTGAGAAAATCCGTCAAAAACTATACGGACCAGGCTCAGGCCCACAGGGAGCGTAGTCAGTTAAAAAATAGTCTCTTCTGAAGGTAAAGGTTAATAAAACGTATAGGGATTATTAGCCGTTGAAGATACTGTATATGTCTTAAGCAAAAGCGATGTATTGGTTAACCTGACCGGTGCGTCGCTTTTGAGTGTAAGGCATAGAAGTATCTATTTTTTTTCCTTTACTTTGTCCAATTGAAGTACAAGGTTTATAGTACTTTTTGAATAAGTAAATCGCTACAAACAGCATAATCGCTATGAATATTGCATTAGTAACGGGGTCGGCTGGGCTCATTGGTAGTGAAGCCGTTGCCTTTTTTGCTGATAAATTTGATTTGATTATTGGTATCGACAATAACATGCGGCAGTACTTTTTCGGAGCTGATGGCTCAACGGAATGGAACCGCAATCGGTTGGCCGACACCTACGCAACTTATAAACATTATGCGGCCGATATTCGGGAGGTGCCTCAGTTAGAGCCTATCTTTCAGGAGTATGGTAGTGATATTAAGTTAGTGCTTCATACTGCTGCTCAACCTTCTCACGACTGGGCCGCCCGCGAACCATTTACTGATTTTGGCGTCAATGCGGTTGGTACGTTGAACCTGTTGGAAATGACCCGGCTTCATTGTCCCGAGGCTGTTTTCATTTTCACGTCTACCAACAAGGTGTATGGCGATAATCCGAACTATTTGCCACTGATCGAAACCGAAACTCGCTGGGAAATCGACCAGGATCATAAATATTTCAAGAATGGTATTGATGAGGAAATGAGCCTGGATCATACCAAACACTCCATCTTTGGCGCTTCGAAAGTGGCCGCCGACGTAATGGTGCAGGAGTACGGTCGGTATTTCGGTATGAAAACAGGAGTATTCCGGGGAGGTTGCTTAACAGGACCAAATCATTCGGGCGCGCAGTTGCACGGCTTCCTGTCTTACCTGATGAAATGTGCCATTACAGGAAATCAGTACACCATTTTTGGCTACAAAGGCAAGCAGGTTCGGGATAACATTCATAGCTGGGATTTAGTGAATATGTTCTGGCATTTCTATCAGAACCCACGCGCGGGTGAAGTATATAATGCTGGTGGTGGCCGATTCGCCAACTGTTCTATGCTGGAAGCCATTGCGCTGTGTGAAGAAATTTCGGGCAATAAAATGAATTATCAGTATTCCGAGACGGCACGTAGTGGTGACCATATCTGGTATATTTCTGATTTGACGAAATTTAAGGCGCACTACCCAGACTGGAACTGGACCTACGATCTGAAGCAGACCATGATTCAAATTCATGACAGTATGGCTGCCCGGTTAGCCTTAGTGAAATAATAAAAGCTTTACTCCCTAAAAATGCCAGTCGAACAAGCTGGCATTTTTAGTATTACGTCCATGCCCCATTTCGACACTTATCCAACCGTATATTGGTTACCCGTTTATGCGCTCTGCTGGGTTTTGTTATGGCTTGCTATAAGGCCGCAAACCAATCAGCGGTTTTTTATTGCATCGGCACTGCTGGCTCTGTTTTTGTTACGTCTACCCAGCATCGTATTCAACAACGAAATCAATCCTGACGAGAGTCAGATGATTACACAGGCGTTGACGCTGCGGTATGATCCCGTTTATTTTCGATCGGTAGATGGTACAACAGGTGGTCCACTTGATAGCTACTTCCTGATCATACCCAGCTTTATAGGCTTACCATTTGATTTTATTACCGCTCATCTGACCGCCTTCGGATTGGTAGCCGTATGTTTTTGGCTGTTATTTCAGACGGCTAAACGCTGGTTTGGTAGTAAAGCCGCCCGACTAGCGTTGCTACCGTTGATTTTTATGTTCGGCCTGACCCAGAATGGCGATTTCCTGCATTACAACAGTGAACTAATTGCCCTGGTGTTACTAAGCTGGAGCTATTATCTGTATGCCAAACTGTTGGCCGACCGGCAACCATCGCTGCTGAGAATTGGGCTAATCGGCCTGCTGCTGGGTATGGTGCCATTTGGAAAACTACAGGCTGTGCCGCTGGCTGCTGTTGTTGGCTTGTTTGTAGGAATTACTATTCTGCTACGTCAGAATTTGTCTGTGCAGGCTAAAGTTGGACGTATTGCTCTACTTGGCGTATGTAGTGCAGCGTTCCCGTTGCTGGTTATTTTTCTGACCTATATAAATGGCGTTTACAACGATTTCATTACGTTCTATATCATCGGGAATTTTCGCTATGCTGGCAATACCGATCAGGTAAAGAGTTTGCTTCGTTTGCCCGAGTTTTTTCAACGGGGCAGCGAATTCGATTGGCTGGTCAAGTTTGTCGTATTGGTTTGGATTGCAGGATTTGTGGCTGCTGTCCGCCGGAAAATTCGATTTACTATTGAGTCCGTTCAGATCGCAGCATTTATCATCACATTGCTGATTGCTACGTTGTTCGCCATTACCCGAACGGGCTCAGAGTACGTGCATTATTTGTACTTCTTAACCGGCCCACTGTTGTTTGGTTTAGCCTATGGCTGGCAACAGCTACAAACCAATGAACGTACAGGGCAGTGGATTGCTTTGGGCGCAACGGCTGTTTTTCTGTTGCTGTTTGGGATACAAACGGTTCAGAATTATATCCAGAAAACGCCGATGAATCCTTATTCGTCGGAGTGGCAAAACGGCTGGGTTGTGCAGCAATCGTCGGTAGCAAAAAGAGTGTTGACCTATGCACGACCAGGTGAAAAACTAGCTGTCTGGGGCTGGCGTTGTGATTATTACGTTCAAACACAGATGCCGCAGGGCGTAGCCGAAAACCATACGATACGTAGCGCGTTTAATCATCCAATGCTGGCTGACTATCAGAAACGTTACGTTAGTGATTTTATACGGTCTACTCCGCCTGTTTTTGTGGATGCAGTCGGTAGCCAGAATCTTTGGATGAATGACCGTAAAACCCAGGGGCATGAACTTATTAAACCCCTAGGCCAGTTTGTGAGCGCACATTACACGTACGTTGGCCTTGTTAATGATACCCGGATTTACGTTCGTAATGACCGGGTCGCTGGTCTGAATCCGAAGCAGTAGTTTAGTGACCTACGTAGTATTTAGGTGATGTGAACAGGATTACTATTTTGAAAATTAACTTTTATGTGGACGAAACACGGACTTATTTATAAACCAGACGGTTCAAAACCATTTAGTCGTACACACGCTCAGGTGCCCTTTGGCTATCCAATGGGCGATAAACTACGCGTTTATTTTTCCACCCGCGACGAGAATATATCCTCAGCCGTTTCTTTCGTTGAGCTGAATCCTGATAATCTGTCAGAAGTGACCTACATTCACGATAAGGCTTGTCTAACAAAAGGAGCCGTCGGCATGTTTGACGAAACAGGTACGATGCCATCCTGGTTTCTGCCCGTAGAAGACGAAATCTGGTTGTATTATACGGGTTGGAACAAGAGCGAAACGGCCAGCTATCGGTTAGGCATTGGGCTAGCCATTAGCCGCGATGGTGGTCTGACATTCCAGCGTAAGTATAACGGGCCTCTCATGGATCGTTCTATTTACGACCAGGTTTGGGTAGCACAGCCTTGTGTAATCCGTGAAGGTGATACGTGGCGAATGTGGTATCTGTCCTGCACAAAGATTGACGTAATCAATGGACATCCTGAGCCATTTTATGACGTAAAATACGCCGAATCGAAAGATGGTATTACGTGGGAACGTACCGGTCATGTTTGTGTTGGCTACGATGAGTTTACCGATGCCATTGGCCGACCAACAGTCTATAAAGATGGAGATTTGTACAAAATGTATTTTTCGTACCGGAATGCTACGAACTATCGAACCGATGTTAAACGTAGTTACCGCATAGGCTATGCTCAGTCGAAAGATGGTATAACCTGGGAGCGTAAAGACGAGCTTGCGGGTATCGAGCGGTCTGCACAGGGCTGGGACTCACTGATGATGGATTATTGTCATATTTTTCCGCACCAAAATCAGTGGGTTATGTTCTATAACGGAAATGGTTTTGGGGCTTCTGGTTTTGGTTATGCAACGCAGCCGGCCACAAACTAAGTCCTAACGGATGAATTTGTATTTTAGATAGATAGCAACCTATTTTGTATTGAATTCGTAAGCGAACTAGCCATGAAAGAAGTAGCAAAATATTTGATAAAAGTGGATGCCGAGTTCAAAGACGGCAAAATTGTTCCTGAAATTCCCTATGATGAAGTGATGCGGTTGGTTAATGAACCTAATATCGTCATCATTAAAACCGGCATTCCTCAGGAAACGCTGGCAAAGGTTATTGCTGGAACTCGTGATTGGGCGACTAAAACACCTTTAGCTGAAGGCCCTGACACGTTCGATAACAACCAGCACAAACAAAGGCTTCATATAGCTAAAATACAACAAGCTCCCCAGTTGTTCCACGATCATACGTTCGACGCTCTTCTGGATTTGGACGCTGAGTTCCAGCAGACCTTATTGAGCGTCTTCGATCCTATGCGGAATTTCTGGAATAGTTTAACCGGAAACAACGAAAGCTTTGGAATCCGTAAAGGAGAGCCTTATTTCCATCCGCAGGTTACTCATTATCCATTAGGCGGAAGCTTCTTCGGGCGGCACTGGCATCCGCTCAATCCACAAAAAGTAGGTGTAATTCTGGCGCTGAACCAATACGGAAAAGATTATACATCGGGCGGTACAGGCTACGTAATCAACGACCATATTGTGGAGACCGAAGGCTACCAGGATATGGGCGATATGATTCTGTTCCGATATGATCTGCCTCACTGGGTTAGTCCATCGAGCTTTGCTGATCGGTTTAGCTGGGAAGATCCGGCCGGACGTTGGGTATCTATCCTGCCTTTCTACAATCCATGGGGCACGCCCGCAGAAAAAGATGAGCCCCAAGGCTGGAAAACACATATTCAGGCGGCTAAATCGGCTACGTCAGAAGCAGCTGTTTAAATTACCTGTTCAGTTGTTTCCGGTCTTCAATGACTACTATATTCCCTGAAGACCGAAAACACTGAGCGCCCCCTGAAAAATTCTTATAAATGATTAAAGTCAGTGTCCTGATTATCACTTATAATCAGCATAAATTTATTCGCGCGGCTATCGATAGCGCGTTGGAGCAGAAGACAACGTTTCCCATAGAAATATTGGTGGGCGACGATTTTTCTTCCGACGGTACGCGTGAGATTATTCAGGAATACGAGCAAAAGCACCCTGGCTTAGTCATTGGCGTTTTACACCCACGTAATATGGGTAAAAACGGTGGTATCAATTTTCTGGAAACCCTGAAACTGGCAAAAGGAGAATATTATGCCTTGATGGATGGGGATGATTACTGGACTGACCCGCTTAAACTGCAAAAGCAGGCGGATATGTTAGATGCTCATCCTGATTATTCTACCGTTTTCAACAACGCGCTCATTATTTATGAAGATGGCTCGCCATCGCATTTGCTGAATGGTCCCGACATGAAGCCGTATTATACGGTTGATGATCTGATTGGTGATGATGAAATCTGGTTCATGGCAACGTCGAGTACCATGTACCGGAATAACATAAAAGAGTACCCGACCTGGTTCCGTGAATCATCTAGTGGCGATATTCCCCGACTGATCTTAAAGGCGAAACTCGGTAAAATTGGCTATATTCCAGACGTAATGTCGGTTTATCGTAAGAATCGGGGAGGAGCTAGTTTTGCTGATAATTATTACGACGAAACGTTCTTACGTAATCGGATTCAAATGTACAGCGATATCAATCGCGAACTGGATTACCAGTACGATCGTGTGCTACGTAGAAATATTGCCCGCTATTACCGGATGATGCTCGATTCAAAACAATACAAGCAAAGCTATTTTCGGCGGGCGCGGTTAGCAATGAAGTATCTTTACATGGGGAGGCCAGACTGGAATAAAACAAAAGACGTTATACGCGATTATATTATTCCAAAGCCATTGGCAAAATTATACAGTACAATTCGTCTGTTACCCCATCGGTAGTTTACTAGTGGCAGATCGATTAACTTGTTATTGACGAACAGCAAATACGAACTATAAGCTAACGGCGATTGACGTACAAAATTATGATGAAACTAAGCGTTGTCATTCCGGCCTATAATGAGGAAGAATCATTGCCGCCTACGTTGAGGGCTTTGTACCAGACACTGGCCAGGCATGGTATTCCTCACGAAATATGCGTAACAAACGATAACTCGAAAGATGGAACGCTAAAGGTCCTGCAGGATCTGGCTGCTAATGAAATTCCAACGCTGGTTTATTTTACAAACCCCGGCCCTAATGGGTTTGGCTATGCGGTTCGTTATGGCCTTGAACGCTTTACGGGCGACTGCGTTGCCGTTTTTATGGCCGATATGTCGGACGATCCAGAAGACCTTGTGAAGTTTTATAACAAAATGATGGAGACGAATACAGATGCTGTATTCGGGTCGCGCTGGGGAAAAGGCGGGAAAGTGATTGATTATCCACCACTTAAGAAATTTATTAACCGTATTGCTAACTTCATTGTGAAGATGGTAATGGGGATTAAGTACAACGATACGACTAACGCGTTCAAACTTTACAAGCGTGAAACTATAGAAGGAATAAAACCCTTTTTGTCTCCGCACTTTAATCTGACGGTTGAGTTACCATTGAAAGCAATTGTGCGGGGATACACGTTTGAAGTGGTTGCCAACAGCTGGACAAACCGGAAATATGGCGAGTCGAAACTGAAAATTAAAGAAATGGGTAGTCGTTATTTCTTTATTCTGATGTATTGCCTTATTGAAAAATACTTCTCACGCGGTGATTTCCGGAAAAAGTCAGCGGCACCAGCGGCTCAAACGGTGAGTAGATAAATCGATACCAGAGAATAGATTTTTAACTAAGCCAGGTTGCTCAGGTAGCCTGGCTTATTTTGTGATGAGCCCTTTTAGGCCAGGTATTTGGTAAACCGCCAGCGTCTGTACAACAGCCCAGCAGACACCGCTAATCAACATATATAGCAGTAGTTTACTACGTCCGGCCCGGAAAGAAACAGCAAGCGCGGTGCCACCGATCGGGGTTAAAATCAGTGGTGTTAGCAGCGCAATACCCAGTAAGCCAAAACGCTTCCAGACACGAATGGCGAAGCGGGTTCTGGTGGAAAACCGTTTGGGCGGTCGCTTTCGGTAGCGATCAATCAATGCCTGTAGGGCAGTTCCGGCATAGGTGACCACAATTACGGTAAACATCATGCCCATTACCGTACAGAGCGATGTTTCAAGCCATGACAGGCCCAACGTAGCGCCTGTTAGTGGTCCTCCGATAAATTTTATCGTGCTGGCAATAATGACCGAAATATATCTGGCGAAATGCATAATGAATGTCTCATGGAACAACGAGTTTAAAGTAATAGTTGTTCGTGAATATGCCATTACTTAAATCTGCATACCTGGGCGGCCCGGCTTATCTGTATAATGGCCATCTTCAGACAATTATACCCAGCCTTATACGCAAAGTGACCGACGTTGTATATGAACGAGAGCGTATAACGTTGCCAGACGGCGATTTTCTTGATCTGGACTGGATTGATCGCGGACAAAATCGCCTTGTCATTTTAACTCATGGACTGGAAGGCAACAGCAGTCGCCAGTATATTCTTGGAACGGCAAAGCTATTTTCCCAAGATGGTTATGACGTACTGGCCTGGAATTGCCGTTCCTGTAGTGGGGAGATGAATAGTCAGTTTCGTTTGTACAATCATGGAGAAATTGACGATATCGCTAGCGTAGTAGCTCATGCTTTACGTACTAAATCCTATGATGAGGTCGTACTTGTAGGCTATAGCATGGGCGGAAACATTATTCTCAAATACCTTGGCGTACACGGTAACGCTATTCCAGCGGCTATAAAGAAAGGTATTGCTATTTCGTCTCCAACCGATTTAGGGGCTAGCGCGTCGCTATTGGATTGGCCCACGAATCGTATTTATCGGAATCGGTTTATGAAAAAGCTGATTCGTAAGCTAAATCAGAAAGCAGAGCGTTTTCCTGGTCGGCTTGATATGGACAAATTAAAGGAAGTGAAGCGTTGGCGCGATTTTGACGACTTTTTCTCTGCGCCGGTAAATGGGTATCTGAATGCCGATGACTTTTATCAGCAAGCTTCTGCTATCAATTTTATGCCGGGAATTACAGTGCCGGTTTTGTTACTGAATGCGCAGAACGATCCATTGCTATCGTCCGAATGTTCACCAGACTGGTTGGCTAAAGCGCATAAAACTATTTATCTGGAAACCCCACCTACTGGCGGGCACGTCGGGTTTATGCTATCCCGCGATACCTATACGTATGCCGAAAGGCGGGCGCTGGCCTTTGCTCAGGGTACTATATAAGCTAGATACTGGCAATACGGATCAGATCGTCAATCTGATTGATAATGGTTGCATTATCAGGAATTGTTATATCCTGACCAATAACCTGATAGCCAGTTAGCAGTAAATGTGATTCTGGGAAGGCACGTACTAGCTGGTCAACGTAAGGCTGTACCTCGTGGTTAGACGGAACCGACGTTATAGACGTGAACAGATAGTCTGGTTTATGTAGGTTGTAGGCAAAAGCCAGTTCGTTGAACGGAAGGCTCTGACCCAGGTAAATTACTTTGTTGTAACGCGCCCGGATAACGTAGTTACTGAAGAGCAAATTGATTTCGTGCAGTTCACCTTCAGGTAAAAAAAGCATATACTTTTTACCCTCTGGCCGGTGCTTGTTGGCTTGACTATCGATTGCAACAATAAGCTTCTGTCGAATCAAATTTGAAATGAAATGCTCCTGAGCCGGGCCCACTGATCCCGTAACCCATAACGTACCAATTCTGTTAAGGAACGGAAAGATGATATGAATCATCGTATTCTCGAAGCCAAATTGCAGAATATTGGTACTCACAATTTTTTCAAAGCGTTCTTCGTCCAAATCAATCATTGACAGCGTAAGAGCGTGAATCTGGTCAGGGTAATTCTGCTGACGATCAGAGATCTTGACGACTTCACGATACATATCCTCTATGGACATTTTCGAGATTTCAGAGATCTTATAGCCGTGGTCTTTCAACAGGGAAATATTAAGGACCAGCTTTAAGTCCTGATCATCGTATGTGCGTATGTTTGTGTCTGTGCGTTTAGGCGTAATGATACTATAGCGCTGCTCCCATATCCGTAACGTATGGGCTTTTATACCCGAAAGCTGTTCTAAATCCTTAATTGAATAGCTACTCATGTTAATCAGATTTGTTGATTGCTTACAAAGAAGACAAGGGCGAAGCCTTGAGAAGGCTACTACCCTATACTTTCCATAGCCAGAAGGCATGGTTAGCAGAAGTCTTAATATAACAGGATATTAGTAGTTTTGTTTAACGTTGATATATAAAGTCTAAACAAACTAGACCTTATAATAAAGGAATCTTGCTGAGAGCTATTTGAGTAAATAGGTATACGAAGGTGATCTTATCAAATTAAACCTACGATTAAGACAGAATGATATTGCTGTATGAATAGGGGAAGGGTTAAAGATATATTTCATCTAGTCAGTAAAAAGACTGGTAGAAATTGAGATAAAGTAGCAGTGAGTGAGAACACAACTTTTAGAAATTTGTAACGAAAGCAGATCATTTTAAATCTGTTATGATCCGTGATTCATCCCAACTATTAAGAAAAACGGGCAGTCAACAGGAAAAATGGGATAGGGTATCAATAAAAAAGCCTCTCGGAAATCCAAGAGGCTTTACCAGGGTGAAAGACGGGGCTCGAACCCGCGACCTTCGGAACCACAATCCGACGCTCTAACCGACTGAGCTACATCCACCGTTTTGAGACTGCAAAGATAAAACTTACTGCTGAATTATACATGATGAGCTATATTTTTTTTGTACAAATACGAAAACTACAGCTCACCACGTATAATCCAGTTGCAGATATTACGCTTGTTTACCTTGCTGATAACGCTTTTCGGCAGCGTTCCAGTCAATTACATTAAAATAAGCGGAGATATATTCGGGGCGACGGTTCTGATATTTCAGATAGTAAGCGTGCTCCCAAACGTCAAGGCCAATAATTGGAAAACCCTTCACTTCAGCAATGTCCATCAATGGGTTATCCTGATTAGGGGTAGATGTTACCGCTACGTCGCCTTCTGGAGTAACAATAAGCCATGCCCAACCTGATCCGAATCGGGTTGTAGCTGCTTTTGTAAATTCTTCTTTGAATGCATCGTACGAGCCAAACTTTTTGTTGATAGCTTCAGCCAGTTCGCCTGTAGGCTGTCCACCGCCGTTACCAGAAATGGTGTTCCAGAATAACGTATGGTTATAGTGACCACCTCCATTGTTACGTACAGCAACCGGAGCCTGACTAATTGTTTTCAGCAATTCTTCAATAGACTTATTTTCCAGCTCTGTCCCAGCAATAGCGTTGTTAAGATTCGTAACATAAGCATTGTGGTGCTTATCATGGTGGATTTCCATGGTTTGCTTGTCTATGTTTGGTTCAAGCGAATCGCTAGGGTAGGGCAGTGGGTCTAATACAAAAGCCATTGGAATAAAGAGTTAAAATGGAAGTTCTTTCGGTTGGGTTAACAAGGCTATGGGAGTTTATGTTCTTAACCGTCGAAAAAACTTCGTTAATAATTCCTGACTTTCGTTCGCCAGGACACTCGTTTCGAGCCGGGTTTTGGGATGCAATATCGATGGTTGAATACGGCTATAACCCCGTTTTGGGTCAGAGGCTCCGACAACCAGACGACCAATCTGAGCCCAGAACAAAGCACCTGCACACATCACACACGGCTCTAACGTAACATACAGCGTACAGTCAGAAAGGTATTTTCCACCGAGATATTGGGTAGCCGCCGTAATGGCCAGAATTTCGGCGTGGGCCGTTACGTCGTTTAATTCTTCAGTTTGATTTCGGCCCTTTCCAATAATTCGATTTCGGCAGACCACAACGGCTCCGACTGGTATCTCCCCTGCTTCCGCTGCTTCTTCGGCAAGACTCAGGGCTATTTCCATAAAGTATTCGTCGGAGAACATAATCTAGGTATTCGCCAAAATAGAACTGGTCACTAGCAGCTCATTTATTGTTTAACAATTTTCCGGACAGACTGCCGATCACCGACCTGAACACGTAGTAAATAAAGGCCAGCTGGCTGACTGGTCAGGTCAATATCGGTCCGGTGGTTTCGGGTCGTTGTCTGATAGATCGGGATACCCTGTAAACTAATCAATGAGATTTCTGCCGGAGTTCGCCCTAAAGGTACATCAATATCGACAGCCAACGAATTGATTACTGGAACCGGATATATATGAATCAACGATTCCAGCGAATTATCTTCAATACCTAAAACGGCATTAACCGTCACCGTTGCAGAGCCAGAGGCTGTTCCAACCCCACAATCGTTACTGACGCTGGTTAACCTGTAGGCTATTGTACGGGCAGGCCGTGCTTCCAGAACATAAGGATTTGTTGTTGCTATGGCTGAGTAAGACCGAAGGCTATCTACATATGCTATTGTCCACGGTCCATCACCCATAAACGTAACTGTTAGGCTGGCTGGTGTTCCTTCGGCAATGGTTTGAGAGCCGGTGAGAGTAGCAATGGGTTTTGAACGGATTGTCAGAATAGTTGGACTCGTCGATCCAATTACACCGACATTAGGGTTGGATGCTTTTGCGCGAACGTAATATTGACCGCTGGTCAACGTACTGGACGTAGTAGCTGTAATTGGGCTAGACGTACCAGTTGTTTGGAGGTCATATTTTTTGGTTGTATCGGTAGTACTGATCAATTCGACGCTAAAAACATTGCCATTCATAAAAGTACCTGCTGTGGTGAAGGGAATAGACAGCGATGTTCCTGCGCATAAAGAACTGGTACTAAGTGCGCCAGTCGTAACGGTTGGCGTGTTTACGGTTATGACTGCCGTTGCCGGATTGCCTGGCAATCCAACTCCACAACTGTTGGTTACGCCCGTCACCTGATACGTAGTGTTTCCTCTGGGAAGTACGGATATAGTAGTATCTGCTTTATTCGATATGCCAGAATAACCACCTGTAATAGTATAACTGAATGGTGGATTGCCCGTGAAGGTTAAACGGAGAGGGGTTGACTGGCCAAGATTAACATTGGCAGAACCTGTCAGTGACAAGGTGGGAATTGCATTGACAATAACCCGGATGGCCGACCGTGCGCTGTAACAGCCGCTTGCATTTACCTGATATACGTAATAAATATCGCCCCCTGGCTGAACATTAACGTTGAGTGTAGGAGGTACGGGTGTAAGCGTCGTGTCTCGCCCATAGGGGTCAACCCAACGTAACGTGCTACCAGCATCGCCAACCGCTTCTAAAGGAGCCGCTTTTTCATCGACACAATAGGAAACAGTGGGCTTAGGTGTTGCTGGGGCCGGAATTGTTTTTACCGTAACCTGAAGGGTGGCCTTAGGGCTCTCACATGAATTGACGGTTTGGGTTACCTGGAAACTAAACGTACCGGTCTGGGAGACGGGCGGAGTAGGCGCATTGGTGTATGGATTGCCATCGGAGGCATACCACCGAAGATTTTGGCCAACGGCCGTTAATGGTGGAATGTTTTGGCCCGGCTGCTCTTTCTGAATCTGGCAATAGCTTAGATTCGAAACACTGGGTGCGGCTGGTAGTGGGTTTACGGTGGCCACTATACCAATACGAGGACTTTCGCAGCCACCAACGTTCTGGCTAACGTAATATGTAGTGGAACCAGCAGTCGTCACTGGAGGAGTTGGCGCGTTGGTGGAAGCTGTTCCGCCAGTTGCGTTAGTTCCATACCAATTTAACGTACCGCCTGTAGCGGCCGTAGCTCGTAATGGATTAGCGGGCTGGCTTTGGCAATAAAGAATCGGGCTGGAAACCGTTGGCGTAGTCGGGTTCGCTTTTACCAGAACTGGAATCATAGCGCGGGCACTTTCGCAACTACCAACACTTTGACTGACGTAGTAACCAACAGTTCCAACAGAGGCTGCTGTCGGTGTTGGCGCATTGGTCGATGCTGTTCCGCCTGTTGCGTTGGTCCCGTACCAGTTCAATTTGCCACCTGTTGATGCTGTTGCTAGTAAAGGCTGTGTTGGTGAATTTTGGCAATAGCTTACTGATGAGGGGACAGAGGGAAGTGCTGGGAGGGAAGTAACTGTCATGGCAATGGCGACTCGTGGACTTTCGCAACTACCCATAAACTGACTGACGTAGTACGTTCCACTCGCCTGATTATTAGGTACGGTAGCAGCGGTTGTATAATTTCCTCCTGCTGCACTGGTACCCCACCAACGTAACACCGCTCCACTGGTTGCCGTTGCTGCTAGCGGAGCGGCCGTAGTACCCTGGCAGATAGACGGTGGTATTGCTACTTTAGGTGGATCTGGAAGACTATTTACCGTCACAATAACCGATGCTCGTGGACTCTCGCAACTACCTATGCTTTGACTGACGTAATAAGCAGTAGATGATGCCCGGGTAGTAGGAGGAGTAGGCGCAACCGTCGATGCTGCTCCACCTACTGGTCCTGTATACCAGTTTAATGTTGCTCCCGATGTGGCTGTAGCCGATAACGGAATCGCTGACTCCCCTAAGCAATAGGCCTTGCTACTTGTCAGCGGGGCGGTAGGTTTGTCCCGTACAATCACCTGGATAGTCGCTTTGCTACTCATACAGCCATTAACCGTCTGACTAACGTAGTACAATGTACCAGCCGTCGCTTGTCTGGTATCAGGAACAGTAGCCGTAGAAGTCGGTGTGCCATTAGGGTTGGTCCCGTACCAATTCAACGTACCTCCCGCGGTCGTTGTGGCAATGAGTGGTTTGGCTGTATCGCCTTTACAATAAGGAGCAGGAACGGTTACTGTTGGCTGACTGGGAGGAGCGTTGAGAAAAACGGATTGGCTGTTGGTACTGGTTCTTGAGGGCGTGCTTGAAATTACTCTGATTTTATAGTTACTACTGGCTACTAGTGTCGATGGAATAGTGGCCGTAATGGTATTGGTCGCTGCTGTTTGTGGAGAAACTCTTAGTGTACCTATGGTAAGAGTTGTACCCGAAAAAACGCCATTTGCGTCGGAGAGTTGGGCTGTAAACGTATTGCCTGCCGTAAATGCACCCGTTGTCGAAAAAGGAACAAAGAAACTACCGCCCATACCAGCACAAATAGAGTTGGACGATAAGGCACTGACTGTGATTGTCTGTGCAAAGCTGACTTTGGAAAGCCCCAAAGCACCCAAACAGATGCAGAACGATAAATAAAGGAGACGTCCATTCATAGCATTTAATGGAATGTGACTGTGGTGGCTAAATTTAACCAATTACATGATTAGGATAAAGATGGTATGGTGGTAGCTATTTCCCGGCAAATAGATACTTGCTAACAATAAAAATGCCACTTTTTACAGTGGCATTTTTATTCTATCGTCTAGCACTAGATGGCCTATTCTTTTTCAATAGCGCTGTAAATCATTTCATGAATCCGACGGCGGAGCTTAGTTGTATTGATCGAATTGTTGCCAGCCGTAGGATATATTCGATTCGATAGGAAGACAAAAACCAGTTCCTGATCTGGATCGACCCAAACGACATTTCCAGTGAAACCCGTGTGCCCAAAGGAACGTGGCGAGGCTTGAGAAGCTAAATAAACACTACTATTGCTCTCTGCATTAGGCTTGTCCCAGCCCAACGCCCGGTGACTACGGTTGCTAAGCGTCTGAGTGAAGTAGGGAACTGTCATTGGTTGCAAAATACGTTGGTCACCATAGATTCCTTTTTGCAAATTCATCTGAAGCAACGTAGCAATATCTCGGGCATTGCCGAACAGGCCCGCGTGGCCCGATATGCCTCCCTGCACGGCTGCCATCTGGTCATGGACGGTACCTACGAGTAGCTGGTTTCGGTAATACGTATCCTGCTCAGTGGGAGCACAGTGCGGATTAGGTAAGCGTTGTAATGGTGTAAAGCCAAGTTGATGAAGGCCCAGAGGCTTGTATACATTGTCTGTGACAAATACGTCAAGCGGTTGTTTGCTGACTCGCTCAACAATTTTTTGCAGCATGAGGAAGTTCAAATCGCTGTACAGATACGCTGGTTTTCCAGATTCATCCATCTTTCGCGTCATAGGTGATTGGATAACCCATTTCCATACCGAATCTTTAATAGCAGGAGTGGCCCAGAGCGTTGGCGCTATTTGGAGTGTGTGTAACGTATCGCGTGTTGCACTATAATATTCAGCTTTTAGTCCTCCCCCCGGCTTTCTGGTTTTATCCCAAGTGGTTGGATAAAAAGAAACCATACCGGACTGATGCCACAGTAAATCCTGAATAATAATGTTTTGTTTGTTCGTACCTTTTAATTCGGGGAGGTAGAAAGACGCTTTTTGCGCTAAATCGACCTGCTTCCGATCGTGAAGAACCATTACGCTCTGTAAGGTAGCCAGCACTTTGGTTAGTGAGGCCAGGTCGTATAAAGTTTCGTCGGTTACTTTTTCGGCGCCTGCGCTGTAGGTGAGAGCACCAAAGTTTTTGCTGTAAACAATTTTACCTTTTCTCGCTACCAGAATTTCGCAGCCCGGAACGACTTTGTCACGAACGGCTCCTTGAGCAATGGCGTCAATTTTGGCCAGTACTGCCGTTTTCATGCCTACGCTTTCCGGTGATCCTGCTGATAGGCGGCCTTCTGGGGCTACCGATTCACCCATTCCAACCTTCAGATCACCAATAGAAACGGGCAGCATACCGTTTGAGCCCAGGCCACCAAATAAAACCTGAGGAACAACCCGCTGCATTTCGTCCAATTCCTGGTAAGCGCAAATTAAACCATCAGTATCGGCAAACTGGGTTAAACTGTAAGGTGATCCAAAGACTGTAACAATTACTTTGGCTCCGCGCTGTTTCAATCGATTCACAAGGTCCAGCGAGGTTTTTGTGATACCAAATTTCCGATAAGCCGATTCACTCATTTTGTGGAAACTGACCACCACCGTATTGGCCGTACTGACCTGGGTTAGTACATCATTCAACTCAGCCTCCGAAACCATCTTGTTGGAATAGGAAAGCGTCTGAAAAGGGGCGTATTGGTTAAGCGTCTTCTGGAAAATATTATCGGATTCAGCTCCTATCGCAATAGACGCCAGCCGAAGCGTGTCTAAATTGCCCAAAGGCAGGATATTATCCCGATTGTTCAGTACAGTTACTGATTTTTCGCAAAGCTCTTGTCGGAGTAATTGGGCCTCAGGCGAATTAAGGTCGCCAGCCAAACCATTCATATTGATGGGTTTGTACTTATTAAGACCTGCCCAATATTTGGCACGTAGTATTTTCTTTACTTTCTCGTCAATGAATTCCTGCGAAATAACACCTTGCTGAATGGCGTTCAGGATGTTTTGCATGGCTTCCCGTACATTCTCTGGATACAGTAAAATGTCGTTTCCGGCCATTAAAGCCCGCAGATTGACATCCATCGCCTTGGGCGAGCGACTAATGCCTCCCATATTGAGTGCATCGGTAAATACTAGACCGCGAAAGCCTAGTTCTTTCTTCAGTAACTCAGTAACAATCTTTTCGGATAACGTAGCAGCCAGCGCAGGGGTATTATCAATTACTGGTACGTGGAGGTGGCCAGTTACAACACCCATCAAACTATCTGCAATCAGCTTACGGAATGGATATAGATCAATTTCGCGCATTTGCTCTGAAGAGCGGCTGACCGTTGGGAGTGTATGATGAGAATCCGCGTTGGTGTCGCCATGACCCGGAAAGTGCTTGGCTGTTGCTATGACGTGTGTCTGCTGAAGGCCACGCATATAAGCCGACGCTTTCAAGGCTACATTTTCTTTCGATTCGCCAAACGAGCGGACGCCGATAACCGGATTCGCAGGGTTACTATTAATATCTGATACGGGAGCGAAATTGATATGAATTCCTAAACGTTGACACTGCCGACCTATTTCGGCGCCCATCCGATAAATCAGCTCATTGTCCCGAATAGCGCCCAGGGCCATTTGTTTCGGGAAATCCATTGCGCTGTCCAGGCGCATACCAAGCCCCCATTCACCATCGATGCCAATGAGGAGCGGCACTTTTGATAACGCCTGATACCGGTTGGTTAAAGCCGCCTGCCGATAGGGGCCACCCTGAAAGAAAATGAGACCACCGATATGGTTGCTCTGAATCAGGTGCGAAATATATTGATAGTGGTTTTCATGGCGATTCGAGAATGTCGCCACCATAAAAAACTGACCAATTTTTTGCTCAGCAGTGAGTGTCTGGAATACGCTGTCTACCCATCGTTGGCCACTATCGGGCAACGCAAATACTTCGACCGGTTGGGCCGGAGCATAGGTGCGTGAGACAGGCGCGTGCGTAATAACGCGCTTGACTTTTGCTTTATGAGCTTTGGCCGACGGAGCAAGTCGGGTCCATAAATTTCGTCCTGGCTTCGTTAAGCCAAACGCAGTCAACAAACTGACGGACAGCAAACCGATTAGTAGAATCGGCCGTACAATGTTGTTCCGCATGGGTACTCAATTGGGTAAATGGTACAGTCGGCTATCGGTGGTAAGCGCCAAACTATAAAAGTAGCCAAACCCTATCGAAAACAATAGCGCTTATTGAAATTATCTAAATTTTTAACGAAATAATATAGGGTAATTGTTTCCCATCCTGGATTAATACAAAATTAAAAATTGGAATGGTAATGCCAGATGGATGAGTAACGTAACAAATACGTTGATAATCAGCAGGCAAACTTTATACCATGCGTTTGCTTTTTCGGCCGTATTCAGGAGAGAAGGCGCGAATAATCTCGTCTGGAAGTGGAGAGGTGCTTCTATCTAAGCAACATCAAAAGGGCTCTATTAAAAGCCGGAGCCTTGCTTTTACTGGCAAGGTGAGGAGGAGAAAAAGAATAGTGAGAAGAAACCCGTTAGGAGTTTTCCAGGTATTAATAAGCCCGTGATGGACTCACACTGGCAAGAGCCTCTATTAGTCGTTTGCTTAATTCGGCTTTATCAACCTGCACAATTGATTGCCAGCAAGAAGCCGTTGATGACAACTTGGGTTTGTTTAATAACGCCGATGCTTTAGCACGCATTTGCTTACGAGCAGCAAAGATGTTGTGCGGATGGCCCATGCTCAAAGCCTGTCCGCTAAATCCTAGCAATAATGTTCCGGCAATCAGTAAGGTTTTCATCGATTTGTTGTTTCTAATTGATAACACAAAGATATAGGCTTTGTTGGGTATCTTGCAATACATAGTACTAAATTTTTGCAAATATTTTTCAAAGGAAGACCAAAATGCTTTATAAGTAAACAAAATATGGGAAATTACTTATAAAACAAGATGTCTTCCTTTGAAAAGCTAATGCCTAATCAATCACGATGCGTTTTACGGCGCCATCTTCGTTCTGAGTGACAGTAATGAAATAAGTACCTTTTGAGTTTTTGCCTAAGTCGATTTGACCAACAAACTCACCAGAGAAGTCCTTTATTTCCCGCTTTGCCACTTCTTTGCCTTTTGTGTTCGTCACAATAATGCTGATATCACCTTTAGTAGGTGCTGTGAAGCGAACATTGAGTTGTTCGTGGTCTGGGTTGTTCGGGAAGGCTTCCAAACCGCGAATGGTCGATGGTTTGCTGCTAACGTTACGTGACCAGTCTTCGAAGGGTCGGGCAAACTGACGCTCCCAATCGAGAGGCATCTGAAATTTAAATCGATTCAGGCGGTCGGCCAGCGAATCGGTGCCGCGCCGAAATTCATAACGCCAGGTTTGGCCATCCCAATTCCAAGGGTCGTTGGAGTGGCGGGGTAATTTGCCTCGTTGTACATACAGATCGCCTGGTGATTTTTTTAGCCGTGGAGCAATACGTTCTTTCCGAGCGATACGTTCCCCATCATTGTCGTCCACGATGATGGTCATCTGACGTCTACCACCCTTGTCTTTTCGAGCTGCCTTTAACGAATCAACAAGCTCCATAACCAGTTTATCACGTTCTGGGTCGGTCAACCCATTAACATGATACGTACGTTCGGTTTCACGAACCTCATCGCCGTTACGTTCAATAATCCGAACATTAATTTCCTCTCCTTTAGCAGGTTTTGTGGCTTTCTGTGCATTAACAATGCCACTTAAGCTACCAGCGATAAACAAAGCCGGAACGAACCGACATAGCAGAATTACTGTTTTTTTCATAGTACAAAACGTTAATGGATTGACTAATGGGGTGTGCTGAAAGCCATTGAGGCTCGGGCTGTTAAAGTTTGTTAAAGGCTCAATGACTGCCTGCTGCTGTTCGTACTTTTACGGATAGCCCAATCAAAATTGACCGTATTGAGGTTAATTCTGATTAGATTGTTTTACACATAGATGAAAAAAAAGGCCTAAGGTTGCATAAAGGCCGAAAAAAATGTCGACACAGCGAATTCGATGGATTGTCGTGTTAATGGCAGTAGGATTGTTGGGACTTGTTGGTCTCCAATCGTACTGGATTAGTAGTGCCTTGCATTTACAGAAAGAACAGTTCGATTATAAGGTTACTGATGCGTTGCAGGAGGTGGTTCGAACGTTGGAGCGCCAGGAGATTATGTACCTGACTAAGCAGCGGATTCAGGCTCATGAGCATCAGGGAAAGCTGATGGCTATTGGTAAAAAGGAAGCTCAGGCAGCTCCGGTAACCAAATTGCCCGAGGAAAAAACCAAACAACGGGTTGCTTCTCACGAAAACACGAAGCCAGCTTTACCAGAACAAACGCATAAATCCGATCCAAATCGGATCGCCTACGGTACGGCTCCGGCGGGGGCGGTAGTTGTTCAGTCCGACGTATTACATCCGGTCGCTCATCCGCTTTCGCCGGAACAGATGGCGGTTGTTGAAGAATTTTTCCGTCAGCAGGATGAACTGATGGCCGTGGGCGACTGGCAGGCACAATTAGCTCAACAGCAGCAATTCAATCAGTGGGTTGATCAGATACTGATTAACGAACTAAATCAGATCAACGGGCAGGTAGCAGCTTCTCGTCGGCAGGATTCGCTGGCACAACTAAAACGAGTCAGGAATAAGCTAAAGGAGGCCGCCCGCCAACGTAAGTTACAGCAGGCTAATCAGGAGTCTGTCAACGAAGAGCGAGTGGCTACTGTTCCTGCTGGACTCAACGCTCAGAAAGCAGGCGAACAGTCGAAAATGATTAAAGAAGTGTTGAAAGGGCTGCTATTTTCTGATCGCCCAATCGAAGATCGGATAAATCGGCTTGCCCTCGATACGCTGTTAAGGCAGTCTCTACAGGAGCGGGGAATCAGCATACCGTTTGCTTTTGGGGTTCGCACTAAATCGCAGCCTGCTTTTCTTTTCACGTCAATGGGGATGAATTCTCAGACGTTTAGTGAAGGCGGCTACAAAGCAGCCTTGTTTCCGAATAATATGATGGAAACGGGTAACTATGTGTACATCTATTTTCCAACGCAACGGCAATTCATTCTGAGTCAGTTATGGTTTACGTTTGGGGCATCGGCGGTATTGATCCTGGTTATCTTGGCCTGTTTTTATATTGCCATCAGTACCATCGTTCGGCAGAAAAAACTAGCTGATATTAAGAACGACTTTATTAATAATATGACTCACGAGTTTAAGACCCCTATTTCTACCATCTCGTTAGCCGTAGAAATGGCGCAGGAACAGGTGAGTCATCCTGTGTTGGGTTCAGACGAGTCATCGATCAACGAGCGACTTTCGCGTTACATGGGTATTATTCGCGATGAAACCCGTCGTCTGGGATCACACGTGGAAAAAGTGCTGCAGATGGCTTTGCTTGATCGAGGGGAGATAAAACTCAAGCTGTCGTCGGTCAATGTGCACGATGTTATTGAAAAAGTGCTGAATAATATGAGCTTACAAATCGAGCAGCGAGAAGGAGAGCTCGATCTGGAGTTTGATGCTGATCGGGAAGTAGTGGAGGCCGATGAGGTTCACCTGACCAATATTGTGTATAACTTACTGGACAATGCGCTTAAATACTCACCCGAGAAGCCACATATAACCCTTGTTACCCGTAGTTTACCGGAAGGAGTTAGCATAAGCGTTTCGGACGAGGGGCTCGGCATGACGAAAGAGCAGATTAATCGGATTTTTGAAAAATTCTATCGCGTTCCGACTGGCAACCGTCACGATGTAAAAGGCTTCGGTCTAGGACTAAGCTATGTCAAGAAAATGATCGAGGAACATCACGGCCAGATTACTGTGGAGAGCCAGCCGGGTAAAGGCAGTACATTTGACGTGATTTTGCCCTATAAGCAGGAGGTATAACGTAGTGTTTCTCAACGTTACGTCCTACATCATACACCCTATCTATTTGTTATGCCAACCATCCTTCTCGTTGAAGACGACCCTAATTTAGGCCAACTGGTTCAGGAATACCTGACCATGAAAGGCTACACGACCGACCGAGCTACAGACGGCAATCTAGGACTGCAGAAATTTATGGCTGACACAAGCCAGTATGACTTGTGTATTTTCGACGTAATGATGCCTAAAAAAGATGGGTTCACCTTGGCTAAAGAGGTTCGTATGGCCAATCGTGAGATTCCTATTATTTTCCTAACGGCAAAGTCGATGCAGGAAGATACAATCCAGGGGTTTAAGGTCGGTGCAGACGATTACGTAACAAAACCGTTCAGCATGGAAGAACTACTGCTGCGGATTCAGGCCATACTACGTCGATATCAGCGGTTGTCGGATACCATCGAACCTACTACGTATAAAATTGGCTCATTTTCCTTTGATTACCCGCATCAGTTGCTAAGCCGATCGGCAGAAAATTTGCCAGATGGTGAAATAGAAACCCAGCCTCAGAAACTAACCAGTAAGGAATCGGAGTTATTAAAATTGTTGGCTCAGAACCTGAATCAGCCCGTCAGCCGTAGCTTTGCATTGAAAATGGTTTGGGGGGATGATTCATACTTCAACGCCAGGAGCATGGATGTATACGTAACGAAGCTTCGTAAGTATCTGAAAGAAGATGCCAGCGTTCAGCTCGTTAATGTACACGGCGAAGGTTTTAAACTGATTGCTTAATGGAAGTTGGTTGGCTCCGCTACGTAGCGCTGCAAGCCAATTATCCGAATCTCGAATACGATGAATTTGATACGTCGTCCGCGTCGGAACCGTCAATCCGGGGCTATTCGTGACATGGTGCAGGAAACACGCCTGTCGGTCACCGATTTTATTCTGCCCGTTTTTATCATGGAAGGGCAAAATGTTCGTTCTGAAGTAGCTTCGATGCCTGGTATCTATCGGCTGTCGCTGGATCTGCTGCTTGACGAAATTCAGGAATGCGTTGATCTGGGAATCAAAACCTTTGATTTATTCCCCAATTTACCAGAAGCCAAAAAAGACAAATATGCTACGGAAAGCTATAATCCGGATGGCATGTATCTTCAGGCGATCCGGGCCATTAAAGACAAGTTCCCCGACGTAATGGTCATGACCGATGTGGCTATGGACCCCTATAGTTCAGACGGGCACGACGGTATTGTTGAGAACGGTAAAATCTTGAACGATCCTACGCTCGACGTGCTGGGCAAAATGGCGCTGGCTCAGGCTCAGGCCGGAGCAAACATTGTCGGTCCTTCCGATATGATGGATGGACGGGTAGGGTATATTCGTCAGGTACTCGATGAGGGCGGTTTCCACGACGTAGCCATTATGTCGTATTCCGCTAAATATGCCAGTGCTTTCTACGGACCTTTCCGCGATGCGCTCGATTCTGCCCCGAAATTTGGTGATAAGAAGACGTACCAAATGAACCCGGCGAACAGCCGCGAAGCGCTTATTGAAGCGCAACTCGATTTTGCAGAAGGCGCTGATTTCCTGATGGTCAAACCAGCGTTATCGTATCTTGATATTATCAAATTGTTGAACGATACGTATCATTTGCCGATTGCAGCCTATAATGTGAGTGGTGAATATGCTATGATTAAAGCAGCTGCTCAGCAGGGCTGGCTTGATGGCGAACGGGCCATGATGGAAGTGTTATTGTCTATCAAGCGAGCTGGTGCTTCCGTAATTTTAACCTATTTCGCTAAAGAAGCAGCCCGTCTTTTATGAGTAAGCTTTTAATTCGAAATGCCCGCCTGGTTAACGAAGGACGTATCATCGAAACAGACATACGGGTAGAGGATGGATTCATAGCGCAGATTGGCCGGAGCCTATTGGACGCAGGTATCAGTCAGATTATTGATGCAAACGGCCATTACGTCTTACCAGGCGTAATAGACGATCAGGTGCATTTTCGTGAGCCTGGGCTTACTCATAAAGCAACTATTCAGTCGGAAGCAAGGGCGGCTGTTGCTGGGGGCGTTACCAGCTTTATGGAAATGCCCAATACGGTGCCGAATGCGCTCACTCAGGAGTTATTGGCCGACAAATATGCCATTGCCGCAAAAACGTCTCTGGCAAACTACTCCTTCTTTATGGGGGCGTCTAACAACAATCTTGATGAAGTATTACGTACTGATCCTACAACCGTTTGTGGTATAAAAGTATTTATGGGATCATCAACCGGTAATATGCTGGTTGATAATGAGAAAGTGCTGGATGAGTTGTTTCGGCAAAGTCCAATGCTAATTGCTACGCATTGCGAAGATGAAGCAACGATACGTGCTAACACCGAGCGATATAAAGCAGCGTATGGCGAGACGGCAACGGCGAGTTTGCACCCGCTCATTCGTAATGAGGAAGCCTGTCTGAAATCGTCATCACTTGCCGTCGAGTTAGCGAAGCAACACAACGCCCGGCTGCATATTCTACACATTTCAACCGCCGATGAACTAAGTTTATTTAGTAACGATCGGCCATTGTCGGAGAAACGTATCACGGCAGAGGTTTGTGTGCATCATTTGTGGTTTGATGCAACAGATTATGATCATCTAGGGAATCTGATTAAATGTAATCCGGCCATAAAAGCGCCCCATCATAAAGAAGCGTTGTTGGCAGCCTTGCTCGACGATCGGTTAGATATTATTGCGACTGACCATGCGCCACATACCTGGGATGAAAAGCAGCAATCTTACTGGCAGGCTCCATCTGGCTTACCTTTGGTTCAGCATCCGTTGTTGTTAATGCTTGACTTTGTGAACCAGGGTAAACTGTCTATTGAAACGGTCGCCCGTAAAATGAGTCATGCGCCAGCCGACTGTTTTCAAATCGACCGAAGAGGCTATGTGCGGGAGGGCTACTGGGCTGATTTGGTCCTTATCGATACGAATCGCCCGATAACTGTTTCTAAAGAGAACATTCTCTATCAGTGTGGATGGTCGCCGTTGGAGGGGCATACGTTCGCATCATCGGTTACGCATACAATCGTATCAGGAGAGCTAGTGTATGCAGACGGAAAATTCCTGACAGACAAACCAGGAAAACGGATGGCATTTAATCGCTAATCTGAAAAAATATAGCGAAGTGCTTGCGTGAACGCTGTTTGGTACGTTATCTTTGCAATCCCAAACAAGGGGAACGCTCTGCCGAAGTGGTGAAATTGGTAGACACGCACGTTTCAGGGGCGTGTGTCTTTACGGACATGCGAGTTCGAGTCTCGCCTTCGGCACAGAATGAAGCCGCAATCTCATAGATTGCGGCTTTTGCTTTTTACATAGCTATTCTACGACCGCGTCATCGATTGATACTGACAAATCTACAACTGAACTAGTCTATTAGTCAGCTCATCACTAAGCTGCTTCAGCACCCTCTATAGTCTTGGTAGTTTTGAGTCATAATACCTCTGAAAGCTAGTCGATCTGGCCAGAATAAATATGAATACAATCAAAACTGTCAATCAAAAACGTATGAAAAAGATAGCATTTGTAGGGGCTTTAGCTTTATCCGCTTTTTTCTGGAGCTGTGAAAAAAACGAAGATATCGTTGCCAATACCTATAAGCTTGATGAGACAAAATCAGTAGCCGAATGGAAAGGGCATTTGCGCACTGGCTATTTTAACGAGGGAGCCATTACTGTTCAGAGCGAAAATCTAACTGTTCAGGATGGTAAGGTGAGCGGGGGCGTTTTTACTATTCCCGTGTCATCGATAGTTAACTACAATCTGCCGACAGATTCGGTCAAGCATTTGCTCGTCCATCATTTGCAAAGCGCTGACTTTTTCAACATGGCCGTTCATCCTAACATTACGTACACGATCACCAATGTTACGTCCTATTCAGGAACCTCGTCTGGAAGTGTTAGTGGGGCCAATTATCTGGTCAATGGGGATCTGACAATGTTGGGAAAGACAAATGCTGTGAGTTTCCCGGCCAAAATAGAGTTAAACGGTAATGAACTAAAAGCGGAGGGAACACTCAAAGTTGATCGGACTAAATGGGGTATTACCTACGCATCAGATCCGACCTTGCCCGATGCCAACTTTATTCAGCCGGATATCGATATTCATTTAAAATTGATAGGGAGTAAAAAGTAGCTTTTCTAGCTCTATGTTGGCTAAACGGCATCTTGTACTGAATTTTCATCTTTGTCAAAGTTTAGAACTTTGACAAAGATTACAGCCAGAATTTAACAGTAAAAGCTAGTATACAGAACTAAAAAATCCCGTCCGGTAATCAACCAGACGGGATTTTTTAGTTTTATTTCAGTGGTTAGGCTACTACTTCGCCTGCTTCCACTAAGTTATGCTTTAACAAGTATTCTGCGATCTGTACAGCATTAGTAGCTGCTCCCTTGCGTAGGTTGTCTGCTACGATCCACATATTTAGTGTATTGGGCTGGCTTTCATCGCGACGGATACGGCCAACAAAAACTTCATCTTTACCGTGCGCTGTCAAAGGCATCGGGTAAACCTTATTTTGTGGGTCGTCCTGAACGATAATGCCTTCGGCGCTGGCTAATAAAGAAACAACTTCAGCCAATTCGAAGTCATTTTCAAACTCAACGTTAACTGCTTCCGAGTGACCGCCAATTGTTGGAATACGTACCGTTGTGGCCGTAACCTGAATGGAGTCATCACCCATAATTTTTTTGGTCTCGTTGACCATTTTCATCTCCTCTTTGGTATAGCCATTGTCGAGGAAAACGTCGATATGAGGCAGTACATTCAGGTCGATCGGATGCGGATATACTTTCGATACGCTCTCATCGCCATTACGTTCTGCGAAAAGTTGATCAACCGCTGCTTTACCCGTTCCGGTTACTGACTGATACGTAGAAACAACCACACGCTTCACTTTATAGCGATCATGGAGTGGTTTCAGCGCAACCACCATTTGAATGGTTGAACAGTTTGGGTTGGCAATGATTTTATCGTCAGGAGTAAGTGTATTCGCGTTGATTTCTGGAACAACCAGTTTCTTGGTTGGGTCCATACGCCATGCCGACGAGTTATCGACCACGGTGATACCTGCTTCAGCGAATTTAGGAGCCAGTGCCAGCGACGTACCGCCACCAGCCGAGAAAATCGCAACGGCAGGCTTCGCAGCAATGGCATCCTCGAAACTAACAACTGTGTACTGTTTACCTTTAAACTCCACCTGTTTACCAACCGACCGCTCGGATGCAACGGGAATGAGTTCGGTAACAGGGAAGTTGCGTTCTTCCAGAACCTTCAGGATTTCGCCACCGACCAGGCCTGTGGCTCCAACGACTGCGATTTTCATTTTGACTATGCGGGCAAAAACCCGCGTTAATTGGTTAGTGAAAGCGGATTTTTAGCCCGCACTGTATTTTGGAGTGCAAAAGTACGGTAAAAGTTTGACGGACAGTATAATTATTACGAAAAAAACCAGATTTTGTCCGGAGTAATGCAAACGTCCAGGGCAATATCTGTTTCGTCAGTATCGTCGATTTGTACAATGGGTTCAAACAACGATACGCCGATTTTTAAACAATCGGGTCGGCAGTCGGCCAGAAAACGGTCGTAAAAACCGGCGCCATAGCCAACTCGATGCCCTGTCTGATCGAATGCCAAGAGTGGAACCAGTACGATATCGATTGTACGCGTACTAATGGGTAAAGCTCCTTCGGCCAGTGGCTCAAGAATTTTCCAACGGTTTTCGACTAATATGGAATCAGGCGTAAGGACGTAGTGCGTAAGCTGATACGCTTCGGTGTCGGTGACGGAAACAGCTACCTGAACTTGTGGAAATTCCTGCCAAAGACGGTGCACGATAGGCCAGGTATTAACTTCGTTCTGACGGCTGATAGGCAGGAATGTGTGAATGGTACTTTGCGGCTTCACCCATTCCTGACCTAAAAAAAGCTGACAGATTTGTTGGCTTTTAGCCTCTATAGCTTCTTTCGGCAATGCTTTTCGTTGAGAAAGAAACTGTCTACGTAGTTCCGCCTTTGTCATACCTATCTATTGCAGACAGAGTTGCATTCGGTAATCGAACGGATCGAAAACGGAAAGCATTTGCTGAATAAAGGTCTGGTCGTTGATATGGAATGTCAGAAAGTTTTCGCTACGTTCCTGCAAACCGCCGTTGGGGAAAAGCTCATTTTTAACAGCCAGCAGTTGTCGAACACCAACTTCCTGATTGTGCTCTTCGGCTCGTCGCATTTTTTTCTCCAATCGGGCCACAGCATTCGCGAACCGCTTCGTCTCGGCCAGAACGGCCTTCTCCAGCGTAGGATCAACCATTTGAGCTTTATGAAGAATATTGTCCAGCGCTTTGTTCACAGTCTTGTTTTCGTTGTCAAACTTGAGAATGTGTCGCGTATGGGTTTCAACAAATTCGTGCTTGAGCGCTAATGTATCCTTAAAGAGTTCTTCAGGAGTTAAGCCCAGTTTTCTGATCCGTTTGGCATTAACAGCCGGTATATACATCGCAAAATTGCGCGGCATCAGGATAGGGAACGTAGTATCGAAATGATCGAAAACGGGCTTTAACTGTAACCAGTAGGGAACCTCCGATGGGCCGCCAATATAGGCCAGATTTGGTAGGATCGTTTCCTGATACAAAGGACGTAACACGACGTTGGGGCTGAAGCGCTCGGGATGTTCGTCCAGTAAGGCCAATAGCTCTGCTTCCGTGAATGTTAGTTTGGTGTGTAGAACCCGATACGTTCCGTCTTCTTTTTGTTCGATACGTTCCCGAAGCTGATCATCCAGATAAAACAAATTGATGTCGCGCGGAGTGATAACGGTTTTATAACCCAGATTTTCCAGCAATTCTGTTTGTTTCGCAACCAGCTCACCAGAGATATGCTGTACTAATTCATGGCGCATTACGGGGGCAAAAACCTGCTTTAACGAAGCATCGTCGGCATCCAGACAAATAAGACCTTCTGCACCAAACAGCTCATGTACGTAGTAACGAGCTGCATCGGCAAGTGTATCATGCTTTAGGTACGCTTCTTCGAATAGAGTTAGTTTTTCTGGAATCTGAGCAAAGAGTGTTTTTAACTCCTGCGGATTCATGCGGCCAACTGCCCCACGCTGTTCCGTTGTCCAGGCATAATTTTTTCCGAAGAGCGTGAAATGGTTGATCTCTGCGAAATCATGATCTTCGGTTGCCATCCAGTAAACCGGCACGAAATTGTAGTCGGGATACGCTTCTTTTAGCCGTCGAGCCAGATTTATCGTTGTGATCAGTTTGTAAATGATATACAACGGGCCCGTAAAAATATTCAGTTGATGCCCGGTCGTTACGGTGAACGTATTGGGATTCAAGAGAATCGAAAAATCAGGTTTTTGACCGATCTGGGCGTACTGCTTTTCGAGCGCATCAACGAGAATTTGCCGCTTCGTCTGATCAAATGATTTTGCTTTTATCTGCTCTCCGAAGGCCGAAAGCTCGGGAAATCGACCGTAAAAGGGCTTAAGGGTATCTTTTTTATTGATGTAATCGAGGAATAACGGAGAAAACTGGCCGGTAGATTCGAGAGGCAGGTACTGACAGTCCATGCAGGTTGGGATTTATTCGGCTCAACAACGAAAAAAAACTCAAGGTTCGGGGGTTTTATGAATGATTGGTCCCAAACCTTGAGTCTTGAATAAATTTAGGCAATGACCTCGCCATATAAATCAAATTCTTCGGCTCGGTTGATACGGACGTTGGCAAAATCGCCTAACCGAACGTATTGTGAGGCCGGAACCAGCACCTCATTATCCACCTCAGGCGAGTCGGCTTCAGTACGGCCGATAAAATAACCGCCCTCTTTCCGATCAAACAGAACTTTGTAGGTCTGTCCCACTTTACGTTGATTCAACTCCTGCGAGATTCCCTGCTGAAGCTCCATGAGTTCATCGGCCCGCTCCTGCTTCGTTTCTGCCGGAATATCGTCGGGCATTGAAAAGGAGTGTGTATTTTCTTCGTGCGAGTACGTAAATACGCCCATACGGTCAAAACGCATCCGTTCGACGAAATCGTACGTCTCATCAAACATCTCATCCGTTTCGCCGGGGTGTCCAACGATCAGGGTAGTACGTAACGTAATATCAGGCAATTTTTCCCGGATCGATTGAATAAGCGATTCGGTTTTTTCGCGTGTGATACCTCTACGCATCAATTTCAGCAATTCCGTTGAGCCAGTCTGAAGCGGCATATCGAGGTAACTGCACACGTTTGAGCGTTCACGCATGACGTCGAGTACATCCATAGGAAACCCCGACGGATAAGCGTACTGTAACCGAATCCAGTCGATGCCTTCTACATCAGCCAATTGGTTGATCAGATCGGCCAGGTTTCGTTTTTTGTATAAATCAAGACCGTAATACGTTAGGTCTTGCGCAATCAGAATAAGTTCTTTGGTGCCGCGTCGAGCCAGTGAGCGTGCTTCGGTAATCAATTCGTCAATCGGTCGCGATATGTGTCCACCCCGCATGAGCGGAATAGCGCAGAACGAACAGGGACGATCACAGCCTTCGGCGATTTTCAGATAGGCGTAGTGCGATGGGGTAGTCAGGAGCCGCTCGCCAACCAGTTCGTGCTTATAATCGGCACGTAATGTTTTGAGAAGTCGGGGCATTTCGTTGGTGCCGAACCAGGCGTCGACCGTCGGAATTTCTACTTCTAGTTCGTCTTTATAGCGGTGCGAAAGACAACCTGTTACGTATACTTTATCCACAACACCCGCGTCTTTGGCGTCAACGTAGCGTAAGATCGTGTTGACTGATTCTTCTTTGGCGTTATCGATGAATCCGCACGTATTGATGACAACGATGTTCGCATCGTCTTTTTTCGATTCATGCGTTACGTCCATGCCGTTGCCCTTCAGTTGCGTAAACAGCACCTCAGAATCCACCAGATTCTTCGAGCATCCCAGCGTAACGATGTTGATTTTATTGTTACGTATTCCCTTGGTTTTCAAAACAAATATAAATTTCTGCGACTCAGTACTTGTTAACGTCTATTTCAGGCCGCAAAGTTCGGACGTCTTTGATTTTCATTTTAATCCATCGGACTAATCCAGGGAGTCCGATGGTAAATAGTTGTTTTCGGGGTGTCTTGAAAGAAGCGCTCCAGAAATTCGCCGTAATGAGAAAAGAATAGATTATTAATCCGGACAATAGTGCCGTCTGTCAGGTAAAAAAGCAAATAGCCATAGCCGTAAAGAGGTTCTTTAGGGTTATCGCTTTTGCGGAGATGTGATTCAATCTGCGTTACGTTTTCTGGCGTGATTGTGGCTATCTGGTCTGGGCTTTCGACGTGAATGCTGGGGTCGAATGGGTTGAGAGTGAGTTGCACATCTCGGGTAATGGTCCAATATTGCCAATCGACATAAAAGACAAAAAGTAGATAAATCGCAAAGCCAAAAAAGAAAAGAGCGGGCAGGAAAATCAGCGGATTGTGCAGCCGTGTCGCTTCTGTAAAAATAATTTTGCTTAACAGAAGCATCATTATAAACATGACGACAAGCATGATTTTATAGAATGCTACAAAATAGTGCTCCCACAGAATTTCATAAGTCCGCTCGCGATAGAGTGGAGAGTTTTCTCCGATTGTATCATCGGTATAACGGATCATCCTGTAAATGAACCAGATGAACGGAATAAATAGAGCTGCCAGTACGAACAATGCACGTTCCATAAGGCTAAAAGACAGCCTGATGCGTAATTTCTACTCGAATGGTTGACTGACGGTTTTTCTGTACGTTGACCGGAAAAATGTTGTTCTGCGTGTCCGATACGTTGGCGTATAGCCCTTTGGGTTCCTGAACAATAACCGAATAGCGCCCGGCAGGTAAACTCACGCAAAACGTACCATCTTTCTCTGTTCGTAAGGTTTTTACGGGTTTCGCTTCGCGTACCGACGTAATGAATCCATTATCGCCAGCCTCAACCTGGCTCAGATTTAAAAGCGGGAAAATAAGTACTTCTCGCTCAACGGGCGTACCGCTCCCATTCTTTTTACCAGGCCCAGGCATGAAGTTGCCGCGTTTTTCTACGACGGTTCCGCAGATGCCTTGTTTAAGCGCTTTAAGACTTTTTTGCTTTTGCGCCGTACACGAAGCGAAAAAACTAAATAAGCTAAAAAGCACAAATGCGTATGAACGATGCATAGTTTTCTGATATAAACCAGCTAAGCAGTCCTATAGTATGTATTGTATCACTTCTTAAAAAACGAATCGACAAACTCCATTTTGTTGAAGGTTTGTAAATCGTCTATCCGTTCGCCTACACCGATATATTTGACGGGGATCTTGAATTGATCCGAAATGCCGATCACTACGCCACCTTTGGCCGTTCCGTCCAGCTTTGTAATGGCCAGAGCAGATACTTCGGTTGCTTTGGTAAACTCCGTAGCCTGGATAAATGCGTTTTGGCCCGTTGATCCGTCGAGAACGAGCAATACTTCGTGGGGTGCTTCGGGAGTAACCTTTTGCATAACCCGTTTGATTTTTGTGAGCTCGTTCATCAGGTTGACTTTGGTGTGCAAACGACCGGCTGTGTCGATAATCACTACGTCGGCCTCCATATCAACCGCTTTTTTGACAGCATCGAAGGCAACGGCCGAAGGGTCAGTATTCATGCCGTGTGAAATAACGGGAACCCCCACGCGATCGCCCCAGAGTTTGAGCTGATCGACGGCTGCCGCCCGGAACGTATCACCGGCTCCAAGAACAACTTTCTTTCCGCGTTTATGAAACTGGGCCGCCAGTTTGCCAATCGTTGTGGTTTTGCCAACGCCATTGACCCCAACAACCATAATGACGTATGGCTTTTTATTAGCTGGTAGTTCAAAATCGTCGGCTACGTCGCTGGTATTGCTGTCGGAAAGCAAACCTGCAATTTCCTCGCGAAGGATACGATCCAGTTCATCGGTACCCATATATTTGTCGCGGGCAACCCGTTCCTCAATACGACGAATTATTTTAACGGTCGTTTCAACGCCTACGTCCGAGGAGATAAGCACGTTTTCTACTTCGTCCAACACTTCTTCGTCAACAGTAGATTTTCCGACAACTGCCCGACCCAGTTTCGAGAAAAAGCTATCTTTTGTTTTCTCAAGACCTTTGTCGAGAGTTTCTTTTTTTTCTTTCGAGAAAAAACCAAATAGAGCCATTTTATACAAGAGTTTGTGGCTGGTGATTGGCGCGGGGCCGCTTATGCGGTTCGATCCAGGGAGTAATTGTTACCAGAATTACGTCTATCCAACAAAGCTATAACAAAAAAAGTCCCACAAAGCCGTTGAAGGCCGTGGGACACATGTATTGACGCAGTGAGTTGAGCGGACAAAACTAGCTTTTCAGCGCAGATTGTACTTCGTCAACCGGGACCATTTCTTCTTTGAAGGTGTAAGCACCTGTTTTAGGCGACTTTACAGCTTTGATGATTTTAGCGAAAGACTTACCGTTGTCTTTCGTTTTCAGGGTTGCAACTACCTTTTTAGCCATGTTGGTTTATGGTTTGTTGTCTATGGTTTCTGGTTTTAGTATTCTGACTAAAGTTAAGTCGTCAAACACCTAAACCAAAAACGATAAACCAGAAACTATTTAATTTCTTTATGCAACGTTACTTTCTTGAGGAACGGATTGTATTTCTTCCGTTCGATACGGGCCGGCGTATTTTTCCGGTTTTTCGTGGTGATGTACCGGGACATGCCGGGTACACCGCTGTCTTTTTGCTCGGTGCATTCCAGAATAACCTGGATTCTATTGGCGCCTTTCTTTGCCATTGCTGAAGTTCGTTTTCTCGATAAGGAGCGCAAAGGTACAAAATTTCTTTCACTTAGCCAATACTTGGTAAAGAAAAAGTGATGATTTGTAGTTAGTTAAACAGAGAAACGGGCTTTATTTTTGGCTTTCGGGCTTTCGCTAGCGACCTTTACGAACAGAATGACCACGCAAACAATCCAATACGAATACGCTCCCGGCCATTTTCGGGCGTCGGAACCGAACGTGTATCGGCCCGACATGCTGGATGAAGGCGAAATGATTTTGAATATGGGACCGCAGCACCCGTCGACCCACGGTGTTCTGCGGCTTGAAATCGTTACGGACGGTGAAATCATTGTCGACGTAGTGCCACACCTCGGTTATTTGCACCGATGCTTCGATAAACATGCCCAGGAGTTGCCGTTTAATCAGACGATTCCGTTCGTGGATCGGCTCGATTACTTAGCTGCGATGAACTGCGAGCATGCGTTTGTGATGGGGGTTGAGCGAATGCTGGGTATTCAGCATGATATTCCAAAACGAACAGAATATATCCGGGTACTCGTTGCTGAGCTAAACCGTATTGCTGCTCATTTTGTCGCTATTGGAACCTACGCCCTTGACATTGGTGCTTATACGCCCTTCTTGTGGCTTATGCGCGACCGGGAGCACATTCAGCGTTTGCTGGAATGGGTGAGTGGGGCGCGTATGTTGTATAACTATATCTGGGTGGGCGGTTTGTTCTATGATTTGCCCATTGGTTTCGAAGAACGTTGCCGGGAGTTTGTAAAGTACCTGAAACCTAAACTAGTTGAGCTACAGCAACTAGTTATTGAAAACGAAATTTTCATTAAGCGTACGGCAAATGTCGGCGTTTTACCGCTGGCTGTTGCTATCAATTATGGCTGCACTGGCCCCGTACTACGTGGTTCTGGCCTGCGTTATGACCTGCGCCGTATCGATAACTATTCGGTTTATCCCGAACTGGATTTTGACATCCCGATTGGAACAGGAACCGTAGGAACTGTAGGCGATTGCTGGGACCGCAACAACGTTCGGGTGAAGGAGTGCCACGAGTCGATCCGCATTGTTGAGCAATGTCTGGATAAACTTACCACAGACTATCGACGCACCCGCGACTATGATCCACAGGCAGTAGTGCCCAAAAAAATCAGGCCGAAGGCGATGGATTTTTATATCCGGGCCGAAAGTGCGAAAGGCGAACTCGGTTTTTTCTTCCGTACAGACGGCCGATCAGACGTACCGCTACGTTGCAAAGCCCGGTCCTGCTCTTTCCATAATCTATCGGTGATTAGTGAAATCAGTAAGGGGGCTATGCTAGCCGACCTGGTCGCCATTATTGGCTCGATTGATCTTGTAATGGGCGAAGTAGATCGGTAAGATAAAACGCTGGCTTAGCTCTGTGTTTGTCTAAACTAGGCCAATCGTTATTCGAGCACCAGTATATCTGGGGTGTTACGTCCTAAGCCGTCATAATCCAGGCCATAACCCAGTACGAATCGATTTTCGATCTCAAAACCAACGTAGTGTAAGTCAAGCTGTTTTTTGAGGGCTGCCGGTTTGAATAACAACGTAGCAATCGACAATGAGGCTGGATGTTTTTCCTGTAACTGGTCGCAGACTTGCGCGATGGTGAGTCCTGTATCAACGATGTCTTCTACAACAATTAAATCACGTCCCTCAATCGCTTCAGTTAAGCCTAATATCTGCTTTACTGTGCCGCTCGATTCTGTGGCATTGTAAGATGCTACGCGGATAAAGGTGATTTCGCAGGGGATAGTCAGGTGCTTGGCGAGGTCAGCCGCAAACAGAAACGCCCCATTCAAGACAACGACAATGAGCGGCTGCTTTCCTGCATATTCCTGATTTATTTGGTCGGCCAATTCCTGAATTCGCGCCTGAATGCTTTCGGCCGCAATGAATGGGACGAAGGTTTTGTCTTTTATGGTTATCATATCAGCGTATGCGTGGCGGCAAAGATACATCGAGGACTAAGGGCGGACAAAAAATCGCCAAAAAATAAGCGAAGGTAAACGTACTGCGCTCCGATTACGTTGATACAAAGTAAGAAAGCTAAAGCAACTGTAACGAATGAAAAAACTAGTGTTGACGGTATGGCTTATGGGTTTAGCTGTAATAGCGAATGCTCAACTATACGATCCGTCGGCGTTTGATAAGAAATACGATGGCTTATTAAAGCACCCTGGGGTGCAGATTGAGTCTGCTGAAGCCATCAATCTTATGTATAACTACAAGTTTTATGACGCCGATAAGGAATTTCGGTGGCTAAGACTTCGCTATCCCAAACATCCAATGCCCTACTTTTTGATGGGCCTGGCTGAGTGGTGGAAAATTGTGCCTAATACAGACGTAACAGATTATGATGATCGCTGTCTGGCTTTGATGGATACAACCATTACGTTGGCCGAAAAGCTTTACGATAATAGCGAGAATAAGCTCGAACCCGCTTTTTTTCTGGCTGCTGCTTATGCCTTCAAGGGGAGGTTATATTCGGAGCGAAAGAAATGGACTAAGGCAACATTTGCGGGCAAAAATGCGCTCAAGTATTTTGAAAAATGTAAAGGGAATGCTGATTTCAGCCCCGAGTTGCTATTTGGCGATGGTATGTATGACTATTATGCCCAATGGATTCCTGAGAATTATCCGCTATTGAAGCCAATCCTGATGTTTTTTCCGAAAGGAAACAAAGTAAATGGCATCAAAGAGCTTGAAAAGACAGCTAATACTGCTTTCTATACCCGTGTTGAGGCTCGTTATTTTCTGGTTCAGATTTATAGTATGGAGAACCAGTACGACAAAGCCTATGAATTGTCGAAGTATATGTCCGAGCAGTACCCAGATAATCCGTTCTTTGAGCGTTACTTTGCCCGGTCAGCATTCGTAACGGGGCGTTTGAATGAAGCGGAGCGGATCTCAAAAGATATTCTGGCTAAAATTGAACGAAGCCAGTCGGGCTATGAAGGAGTGAGTGGACGAACAGCGGCCTATATTCTGGCCTATGTTAATCAGTTGTTCTATAAGAATCCTGCGGAAGCAAAGAAATATTATCAGCAGTCCATTGATTTCGCGAAGCAGACCAATGCGTTGAATGCTGGTTACTATTGGTCGTCGGTACTGGCACTGGGGAAAATAGCAACTGATGAGAAAAACTACGATCAGGCTCAGACGTATTTCAAAGAAGTAATGGACAAAGCCGATCGGAAATCAAGTCAGTATAAAGAAGCGAAAAAACTGCTTGATGAGCAGAAGAAATTAAGGCGCGAAGAACGTCGGCGCCGGAGGGAATAAAATCAATTCAATGATAAATTATGAATGATAAACGATTGAATAGACGAAGCATTTATCACTCATAATTTATCACTCATAATTTATCAAGGTATTGGAAGCACTTTGCTCTCTTTGAAAGTCGACATGATTACCATTGTCTGCGTGCTGGCAACTTCGTCGATTTCATTAATTACATCCAGCATCAACGCCTGGTAAGAGGCAATGTCTTTAGCAATAACTTTCAGCAGGAAGTCGCCCGAGCCCGTAATGTGGTGGCATTCGATGATTTCAGGGATTTCGTTTGCCCGATTAACAAACGACATCGTTGTTTCCTTTTTGTGGCCCACCAACGTAACCATAACAAAGGTTGTTACGCCCAGGCCAACTTTTTCGCGATTTAGCTGAGCGTGGTAGCTCTGAATGATTCCCGATGTTTCAAGCTTTTTAACGCGCTCCAGAGTAGGGGCTGGCGAAAGACCTATTTCTTTCGATAATTGGGCGTTGGTAATTTTAGCGTTGGCCTGGAGAATTTCTAGTACGTTACGATCTATTTGATCTAATTTATGGCTCATACTCAGTTTTGTCTGTGGAAACTTCGTTGCAGGATGTAGCAAAAATACTATCTTTTACACTAAAAAAATCTAAAAAGATATTGGCATTTTGCAAATTTCAAAAGAATTGTTGCTTTTATTTTAGTTAAGCGGCACAAAATTAAAGGAAATCTCTAAGATGCCAAATTAGACATTTATTGAATGGTGGTATAAATAAATGTTACTAATACGGCGTCAGTGCTTAGGAAACAGGATATTTTGTTGGCGATGTAGATAAAGTAGTGATCGATAATCAATAGAAAAGCTGTAGACGTTTGGTAAATTATAAAAGTTATTGGTCCCTTTTACAAGAATAATGATGGCCGGATGATTAGATATGCAAAAATCAACGTTCATCTAAACGCAGCTCTGCTATACTATCGTTATTTTTGACGATTAACCTGTTTTGTCGAATGCGATCAATCGCCTTTTTAGTTCTGCTCATCGTTTTCTTTCTGGGAAATAGTTGTCGTCGCCCTCAACCCGTTGTTACAAAAAGACCGCCCGCCCGTGTCGTGAAACCGCCCGTTGCCAAGCCTGTTCCGCAGAAGCCTGTGGCAGTAAAACCAGAGCCTACCAAACCAATTACAGCTACCATTGTAGCTCCGATTACCCGTATTGATACGCTTGAAGCTGAGGAATTAGTGGATGAAACACCGATCGATAATGGCCCAGTACCTCCTAAACGGGAATTTAGAGCTGTCTGGATTGCAACTATTGACAACATCGACTGGCCCAGCAAAAAAGGATTGCCCGTTGCCAGCCAGCAACGTGAATTGATTGAGATGTTCGATCAACAACAGCAGATGGGTGTCAATGCGGTGATTGTGCAGATCAGAGCGGCTGCCGATGCCTTTTATGCTAAAAGTTCGGAGCCCTGGTCTGAGTGGCTGACTGGTCAGCAGGGGTTAGCGCCCAATCCGTTTTACGATCCACTGACGTTTATGATTGAACAGGCCCACCAGCGGGGAATGGAGTTCCATGCGTGGTTTAATCTTGATCGTGCTACGTTTAGTAAAACAGCCAGTGTTGCACCGACTAATATCGTTTATCGTAAGCCTGAATGGATACTAACCTACGGCGGGCGCAAACTATTTAATTTAGGTGCTCCGACAGTTCGCACGTATATCGCTGGCATTGTGGCGAACGTAGTGCGTGAGTATGATATTGACGGTGTTCATTTTGACGACTATTTTTATCCATACGCCGTTCCTGGACAGACACTTCGCGACGACAGTACGTATCAGGCCAATTTTAATGGCATGAAAAAAGATGACTGGCGTCGTGATAACGTAACGAAACTGGTCACCGAAATCCGTGATTCGATACGTGACAATAAGCCCTGGGTTAAATTTGGAATAAGCCCGTTTGGCATCTGGAAAAACCGAAGCAACGACGCCGAAGGCTCAGCCACTAACGGTGGGCAATCGTATTATGATCTTTATGCCGATACTCGAAAATGGGTTCGGGAGGGGTTAATTGATTACATCGTTCCTCAGGTTTATTTCAGTACCGAGTTCAGTAGAGTACCTTATAAAACGCTGGTTGAGTGGTGGTGTCGTAACGCGGGCAAATGCCATCTATACATTGGTCATGGCGCGTATCGGGTAGGCCGTGGATCGGAACGGGACCCTGGTTGGGGACGTTTTACTGAATTCCCCGATCAGATGCGTTATAACCGACAGCAGCAGGCGGTTTTAGGAAGTGTGTTTTTTAGCGCAAAATCGTTAAAAAATAATCCACTAGCCATTCGGGATTCTCTTCAAACGAACTTCTATAAGTATCCGGCTCTGGTTCCACCTATGACCTGGCTGGATAGTATTCCACCATTGTCGCCCCGCGATTTGAAAGCCGCTGATACCGCAGATGGTGTTGAGCTATTCTGGCATCAGCCAGAAGAAGCAGAAGATGGCGACGGTGCCACTTACTACGTAGTGTATCGTTTTGAAGGTCGTCGTCCTAAATTAAGGCTAAATGATCCGCGTTGTATTATTGCTCAGTGTATGGGTGAATCGACAACGCGTTTCATTGACAAGACGGCTGATCCAAAAAAGAAATACACGTATGCGGTGACGGCTGTGGACCGACTTCACAACGAAAGCCAGGAAGTTACCGTAAAAGTCCGTTAGGAAAGAAACTCATTCATTACGTTGTCGACCGGGCGGGTATTCGGAAAGAAACCAGCCAGTTTTAACAGAATGCCTTCTACGGTTGCATCAGGGCAGGAGGCTCCGCAAGTGAGCAAGATCGTGACGGGTTCGTCAGAAGATTGGTCGAGCCGTGGAATATAGTTTTCGGTTATGACTTCCTGTTTGCTGTGGAAATCATAGTGTCTGATCAATCTGTCGGATAAAATCTTTTGCTCCGATTCAATAAAATAGGTCGGGAGTTTCTCTTCGCAAAGCTCAACAATATGCGACGTATTGGATGAGTTGTAGCCACCAGCCACTACGGCAAAATCGGCTGGGTAGGTCAGCAAAGCATACGTAGCGTCCTGATTATCGTTGGTAGCGTAACAGAGCGTATCGCGTGTATTGGCAAAGTAAGGATCAACAGAAGCACCATCTTCTAACTTGTGTTTCTGAATCATAACCTGCTTTAAATAATCGGCAATCCCCTGCGTATCGGAGGCCAGCATCGTTGTTTGATTGACCACGCCAATACGTTGTAAATCGCGGACAGGATCGAAACCGGCAGAATACTGCCCGGCAAATTCAGCGTAGAATTGTTCGGCGGGCGAATCGCCAGTGATATAGGTGGCTAGTCGCTGAGTTTGGGCCATATCTTTTACAACAACCGTGGGCGCAGCTTCCTTACTATGTGAGAATGTTGCTCGTGTTTCTTCGTGGTTAGGCTTGCCATGAACAACAACGGTATAATCTTTCTGGCCAATCTGGCTCGCTTTGTTCCAAACCTTTTCTACGAAAGGGCAGGTTGTATCATACTTCTCTACGTTTAACCCGATTGATGATAGGGTATGCTGGGTTTCCAACGTAGTGCCAAAAGCGGGAATAATAACAATATCGTCCGGTTGTAATTCTTCCCACGGAATCAACTGTCCCCCTTTGGTATCCATAATAAATTGTATTCCCCGACTCTGTAAATCAGCGTTCACGTCGGGGTTATGGATCATTTCACTAAGCAGAAAAATACGCTTGCCTGGGTTTTCTGCAATGGCTTTGTAGGCAATTTCAATGGCGTTTTCGACGCCGTAGCAGAAGCCAAAATGACGGGCAAGCAGGAAACGAACTGGGCCGAAATCAAGCAGCGTAGGCGTAAAATCACGTTTTAGTTTATCTCGCTTCCGACGAAATTCTTTTAAAGGAGTGATAATACTGCTACGGTAATAATCGGGAATATCGAATGATTTCATGATTTGCCAGTGAGCCAATGGTAAATAGCCAGCATACCAATGGGCATTTAATTGAAGAACAGCGTCGTTTAGAAGTTTGTTCGGTACAAAATTAACCATCAGTTCGGTTATATTTGACTGATCACCTCCTACCTTCCTTTTATTATGTCTGCGAATAGTATAGAGTCAACCGATCAATGGTCATGGTGGCTTAGCGTTTTGTTTCGCTTTTTCTGTATTTACCTCTTGCTTTATATGTCGCCGTGGAACTGGCTTGGCGGTGTTCCTCTGTTTAGCCTTATTGCTGAGTATTACGGACTGGGAGAAAGCTGGTTAGTAAACCTTGGTAATACCTATATTTTTCATGTCAGGGACGTATTGGTGCCCTTAAATGGAAGTGGTGATACGTCCTATGGCTATGCTCAATTATGCTTCTTTTTACTGACCGCCACAGTGGGTGCCGTAATCTGGAGTGTTTTCGACAAACGTAGCAATTATGACGTAGCGTATTACTGGTTGTTAGTAATTGTTCGGTACTACGTAGCTATGGTGTCATTGAGTTATGGCATCATAAAATTGTTTGGTCTCCAAATGATTTTTCCGTCGCTGAGTGCTCTGGCTACTCCGCTCGGCGATTTGCTACCCATGCGGTTTTCCTGGTATTTTATTGGCTATTCAACGCCCTATCAATTTTTTTCAGGAGCGGTTGAAGTCTTGGCGGGTGTACTCTTGTTATTTCGTCGGACCAGTACGTTAGGCGCTTTAGTTGCTGCGGGTGTTTTCCTTAATGTAATGGTGTTAAATCTCTGCTACGACATCCCGGTTAAGCTGTTTTCTATACATATGTTTCTGTTCAGCAACTTTCTTTTGCTGGGCGATGCGAAGCGATTATTGGATTTCTTTTTATTTAACAAAGCAACCAAACCGGCAACTCGGCTGACGCTACCTAAACAGTGGATGAGAACCGGGCAGTTAGTTCTAAAAATCGCCTTTGCCATTCTGTTTTTACTACTCCCTCTTTATCGATCTTTTGATGGGGCAAGAGCAGCTACTAATCCGTCGACGTCACCAAAACTAACTACGGGCTTTTTTACGGTCGATCAATTTCAGAGTAACGTAGCGGATAGTCTTCGTTGGAAAGACGTTGTTTTTGAACAAACTAACTCAGGCAGTATTCAGACTAGCGATACGTTGTTTCGGCAGCGCTATCGTCGTGGTTATTTCAGCTATTCAATCGATTCGCTGAAGCAGACGCTGGATTTTAAACGGTTTGCGAATGATTCGATCCCTTTATTTACGATGCACTACGTAATGCCCGATACAAACAATATCGTTTTGCGGGGGAAGATTAGAAATGATTCTGTTGTTGTCGCTCTAAAGCGACAGAAACGACATTTTCAGTTGACTGAGCGCCAATTCCATTGGTTGTCAGAATCAAACCGATAAAGCTATTCGATTATAATTCAAGAACCTGCCCCAAAATATCGTCCAGGTATTCACGGGAATTAGCCAGGCGAGGAACTTTGTGCTGGCCGCCTAACTTGCCTCGCTGCTTCATCCAGGCGTAGAAAGTACCCCTTGGAACGATGTGAATGCGAGGTTGCTTTAACACCATATCGTTATAGCGTTTCGCGTCGTAATCAGAATTAATTTCCCGTAGCGTTTTATCAAGAACCTGATTGAAGAGTTGTTGATTGCTAGGAGCTTTGGCAAATTCGATTACCCACTCGTGGCATCCATTTGCTCCATTGCTCATATAAACAGGCCCAGCCGTATAGTCGGCAATAACAGCACCGGTGGTTTCGCAGGCGCGCGTAACGGCAATCTCGGCGTTTTCTACGATCACCTCTTCGCCGAAAGCATTGATGAAATGTTTTGTGCGGCCGCTAACTTTCAGGCGATGTGGGTAGAGCGACGTGAAACGCACTGTATCGCCAATTCTATAGCGCCATAAGCCTCCGTTTGTTGACACAATGAGTGCATAGTTCTTATCGAGTTCAACCTCATCGATGGTCAGCGCTTTGGGATGTACTTGATCGGCTTCGTGAGCCGGAATAAATTCATAAAAGATGCCGTAGTCGAGCATTAAAAGCATTTCACCAACGCGTGTCAGATCATCCTGAATCGCGAAAAAGCCTTCCGATGCGTTGTACACCTCCTGATAGCGAACTATTTTTGACGGGAACACTTGCTGCTGAAACAGCTCGCGGTAGGGCTGGAAGTTGACCGCGCCATGAATAAAAACTTCAAAATTAGGCCATACTTCCAGAATGTTTGATTTGCCGGTACGCGCCAGAATCTTATCAATAAGCACTAAACCCCATGTCGGTACGCCCAGCATACTGGTTACGTTTTCCTGCGACGTTAGTTCGGCCATTCGTTCCAGCTTGGCTTCCCACTCGTCCATAAGAGCAATATCAAGCGAAGGTGTACGAATAACCTGAGCCCAGCTAGGCAGGTTTTTCATCACAACAGCCGACACGTCACCGGCGGCACTGTTTTTACCGTAAGGGTTTGAATGAAGGCTACCGCCAATCGATAAGCCCTTTCCTTCAAATGTAAGCGTACTGGGATTGTTGGCTACATACAGAGCCATCATGTCTTTTCCACCCTTAAAATGACTTTCGTCGAGTGATTCAGTAGTAACAGGAATGTATTTACTACGGGCATTCGTTGTGCCGGAAGATTTTGAAAACCAACGTACTGGCGATGGCCATAGTACCTTATTTTCTCCGCGCATCACCCGCTCTATATAAGGAAATAGATCTTCGTAGCTCGATACAGGAACCTGCTCCTGAAAATCACGGACACCACGTATCGACTTGTAGTGATGTTTCTTACCCCATTCTGTTCGGCAACCCGCCTGGATGAGTTGGCCAAAGACCTTTTGTTGCACCTCACCAGGGTGTTGCATCATTGCCTCGATACGTGGAATACGTCGTTGCAAAAGCCATTTTAGCGTAGTGTTCAGGAAGGTCATACTGGTAAATACGCATAAACTAATCTGACGAGGTCAGATTCTGAGATAGAAACTTACGAAAGCACGAGTTAGTTTACAAACTACTTAACCGATTAGGATAGTCGGTAATCAATCCATCAACACCCCAGCTTTTCAGCCGTTTTATATCACTCGGCTGATTAACCGTCCAGGGAATCACCTTAATGGTCAGCTCATGCAGGCGAGTAATTTTGCTCTTATTTATCAATCGAAAATGAGGGCTATAAATATCAGGTTTGAAGCCTAGGTCGGCGATGTTCTTTTCTGGGCTTCGTAGGTTTTCTACTAAAGCTGACAAGCGGCAGTTTGGATAAGTGCCAGCTTTTATTTGCTGTTTCCAGTATTGCAGAATGTTAAAATCAAAGCTCTGAATGACAATACGTTCGTTTGATACGGTCTTTTTGATCACTGCCTGAACCAGATTGCAGAAGCGAGCAGGCTCCGGCTGACTTTTATTATAATTGGATGGATTACTTTTTAGCTCAATACTATAAGAGAAGTCAGGTAAGTTTTTAGCCTTTTTGTATGATTCCAGGTGATGAATAACTTCGCTCAGTAAGGGTTTGTACGCTTTAATTTTTTCCTGCTCCGGGTAAGCTGCATTTCCGCGAGATCCAACATCGTATTGCCTGATCGTAGCGTAATCCATCTGATACAAAAGCAGGCTTTTCTGCTCTTTTTTATTTACCGGACTTCCATCGGGACCCAGGCTGTAAGCAGCGCTGAAATAGGATTCGTGCGAAACAACAACTTGATTGTCTCTGGTTACCACAACATCCATTTCCAGCGTTGTGACGCCTAAATCCAGTGCTTTTTGAAACGCAGGAAGTGTATTTTCTGGCATTAATCCCCGACAGCCCCGATGCCCCTGTATGTCAAAATCTGCAGAGTCAGGCGGTGAAAAGGATCTGACTATCAGGTAAACTAGTAGAACGACTGATGGCATAAACTGAATAGATACCTACCCAAAAGTACACTTTCTTTTTAGAATGCACTTTTAGGGGATGTCAAAACAGCTGTAGTATGTCCAATCTGTTGAGCTGCTATGGTTTAGTTTGAGAAGGCGGCCAGACCGGCAATCATGGCTTCGGTGCCAGCGTGTTGCCGTAAATAATCGCGCAGAAAGCGGCAGGCATGATAATACTGATTTTTGGCAGTATAGCTGGAAATCTGAAGTTGAGAGCCTATTTCATCATCCGTCAGATTGTTTTCAGCGCGTAAAATGAATACCAAACGGCGTTCCGTAGAAAGCTGACGCAGTCCATTGAGCACTACCACACCATATTCACTCAGTACAGGCGCTTCTTCTACCGATGTTTGCGAATCGGATTGACTATTATGATGGCTAAGATGACGTAAAATAGCCCGTTTTTCATCGCGGAGCGTATTGATCATTTGGTGGCGCATAGCTGTTGAGAGATAGTTTCTACTTGGTTAAGCTCGTTTGTTAGTTAAGTAGACACGTTTCGAACAGGGGCTCGAAACGATAGTAAAAATTCTTATTTCTCGATTAGTGCTGTACTATAACAGAGATAATGCCATCGAAACATAGTTTCGTACGTTTCTTCGTCGTAGTTTTCGAACAAAGCATCCGTCTAGTTCTCTATAATATTTTATAGATGACCAAACGGTTGTGTGACAATGCCAAGGCCAGAGTTAGGTGTACAAATGTACTAAGAATAGTTTCGATTAGGAAAAGAATATTTTTTATTTGTTGGGTGCAAAACGATAATTTTATCGGTCAAATTTACTTAAGCTCTTCCCGTTTATATGCGCTATCTGAAAGCTGCTATAGTTTCTCTACTAACTGTATTACTCATTTGGGGGTTGAATCGGCCTTGGGGCAGTGCTCCGGCTTTGGGTAGACTTTTAAGTCCGTTCGTTGGTTTCTGGCAAAATGCTGATCCGTCAACAGGATCAGAGGACGAAATTTCGCTCGTTGGCACAAAGGCACCGGTAACCGTACTCATCGACGATATGGCCGTACCGCATGTTTTCGCGCAAAATGATTATGATGTCTATTTTGCTCAGGGGTATCTTACTGCTCGCGACCGGCTCTGGCAAATGGAATTTCAAACCCACGCGGCTGCAGGTCGTCTTTCCGAAATTGTAGGAGAAAGAGCGCTACCACTAGATCGCTTCAATCGGGAAATCGGTATGTTGTATGGTGCTGAAAAAGCGTTGGAAGCTATGATGAAGGATGATACGTCGAAGCTGATAGTGGAAGCGTATACAGCAGGCGTTAATGCCTGGATTAAAAGCCTGAAACCTGCTCAATATCCTATCGAATACAAGCTTTTAGGCTATTCTCCCGAACCTTGGTCGGCTTTAAAGTGTGCGCTTCTGTTAAAAGCTATGACGAGTACGCTGGCTAGTGGCGCTGATGATTTGCAAATGAGTAATGTCAGGCAGCTATTAGGCTCAGCTGTTACGAACGACCTCTTTCCCGATTATCCGGATCATAAAGATCCAATTATTCCCCCGGGAACAAAATGGGATTTTAAACCAATACCTACGCCTAAGCAGCCGGATTCTGTAGCCGTAGATAACGGGCTTGCTATGAACTGGCCTGGTAGCAATCCGGCAATAGGTAGCAATAACTGGGCAGTTGGCGCCCAAAAATCAGCTACCGGCTATCCCATTCTGGCTAATGATCCTCACCTGACACTGAGTTTACCTTCAATCTGGTATCAGATTCAGTTGGTTTCGCCCACAATGAATGCCTGTGGTGTTTCCTTACCGGGTTCGCCTGGCGTTATTATTGGTTTCAATAAAGACATTGCCTGGGGTGTAACCAATGTGGGGGCCGACGTACTGGATTTCTATAAAATAAAATTTCGGGATGCGAAAAAGCAGGAATACCTACACGGCGGTGTTTGGAAACCTGTACGTCGCCGACTCGAAATGATTAAGGTTAAGGGGCTGCCCGATGTTATTGATACAGTCTATTATACACATCATGGTCCTATTGTGAACCAAGGTGGTCAAAAGGGTTTTCGGGCAAATATTCCGTCGGGATACGCTGCTCGCTGGATCGCTCATGAGCCTACCAATGAACTACACTGCTATTACATCTTAAATCGAGCTAAAAAGTATGATGAATATGTACAGGCATTGGCGTATTATGGAGCACCTGCACAAAACTTCATATTTGCTGATGTCAATAAGGAAATTGCTATTTCTCCAAATGGAAAATTTCCGTTGAAATGGAAGGAACAGGGCAAATATCTGTTAGACGGTACTAACCCCGCCCACGATTGGCAAGGTTGGATTCCCCCAGCCCAGAATCCACGGGTTAGAAATCCGGCGAGAGGCTTTGTGAGTTCTGCTAACCAATTTTCTACTGATCCTACGTACCCATACTATATAAACTGGCAGTTTGCTCCTGCTGAACGAGGAATACGTATCAACCAGCGTTTAGCGGCCATGAATAACGTTACGTCAGATAGTATGCGTCAGCTACAAAACGATTTGTATAATCTTAGAGCGGCTATGGTGCTACCTAAACTTTTGCCCGCTATTGCTGACTCCAAATTAAAAGGGGATCACGTTAAGGCGTTGGCGATGCTAAAAAGCTGGGACTACGAGAATGATACCAGTTCCATTGGCGCAACCATTTTCACAGAGTGGAACCGACAACTGAGCGAAGCAATCTGGAAGGATGAATTAGATCGGGGAGATTCTGTTCTAACTCGCTTGCCAAGTTTTGATCGTACCCTACGATTAATTGAGCGCGATCCTCAATCGCATTGGTTCGATAATGTTAAAACAAAAACTATCGAAACATTGCCAGATATAGCCACAACTAGTTTTATGGCTACCTGTGATACGTTGGCAAAAATGCATGGCCCTATTGGTGCATCCTGGGCATGGGGAAAACATAAAGCTACATCTATTCGCCACCTTGTTCCCGGTTTGGATGCCTTTAGTGCTTTAAATGTGCAGATAGGAGGTGGTAGTGGTATTGTAAACGCTACTACCGAACGTACTGGCCCCTCGTGGCGGATGGTCGTTGAATTAGGGCCAACTCCTAAGGCATATGGCGTTTATCCGGGAGGGCAGTCTGGCAACCCAGGAAGTCCAAACTACCAGAATATGATTGAAACATGGCGCCAGGGTCAGCTCAAGGAACTGGTATACTTGCAGTCAGTACAAGACAAAAATTCTCGCTTAAAACGGAAAATAACGCTCAAATAAACGGAGCGGCTTCTAATACATTCAAGATAGCATACAGTATCTATGATTCAGATTTTAGTTATTGCCATACTTAGCCTTATTGCTCAACTCGTACTCCCCTGGTGGAGTCTGGCTATTGTTACGTTTGTTGTTTGCTTTTGGCGAAGTTCAAGCGCATTAACCGCTTTTGTTTATAGTTTTTTGGGCATAGCGATCGTTTGGTTAGGCTATTCCCTATGGGTGTATGGCCAAACTGATGGCGTTTTTATTATGCGTATCAGCCAATTAGTATTTAAAGCTAATAATGCCGTATTACCCTTTGTAGGAACAACTATTCTGGGGGGATTGGCTGGTGGTTTAGCTGGATTGTCGGGCTACTTTGTGAGACAAGTAACCGGAAATCAATCAATGAGTCATACTGCTTGAACCGGAAATCTCCTACATTTGTAGGATAAACTTGCAACTAACCAATCCATTTTCCTGTGAAGAATGCCTCATTGATTCTGAATGCTGTTCTGGCAATTGCTGTAGCTGTTTTGTATTACCTGCACTTTAAAGATCGCCAACCCGAAACTGCTTCGGTATCTGCGGTTCCAGCTGAAGCTAAAGGCAAAAACATTGTCTATGTAAATGTAGATTCGCTGCTAACGAAATACGAATATTTTAAAGACACGCAAAAAGTTCTGGAAAGCAAGCGGTTTCAATTAGAAAACGATCTGGCTGCTAAAGGACGTAACTTACAAAACAAAGTCGCTTTCTTCCAGCAACGGGCCGCTACCATGACACAGGAGCAAGGACGGGCTACTGAGGCATCTCTTCAGAAAGAACAGCAGGATATTCTTGCTTTCCGTGAAAGAGCAGCCCAAAACCTGGCTGTAGAAGAACAGGATAAGAACAAAGAGCTATACGATCAGATTTTTGACTACCTGAAAAAACAGAATGCTCAAAACAAATACGAGTTTGTTCTAGGGTATACTAAAGGTGGCGGTATTTTATTTGCCGATCCATCTAATGACCAGACTAGTAAAATTCTGGCTGGACTAAATCAGGAATACCAGGCAAAACAAAGCCAGGCTAAGAAGAAATAACAACGTAGTGTTTCAATAACGTAACAAGGGATGCTTTCACCAAAGCATCCCTTGTTACGTTATTGAAGGCATATACATTTTCTTGGCCTGTTATAAACCTCTGCGTGATTTCGGGTGTTCTTTTCCTTGCTACGTTATATTTGTAGCCTTCTGGTTGAAAAACGAACGTTGAATGGTTGATCCCCTGGAGTTATTGTGGCATCTATTCAATCCATTTTTAATTGATTTATGGCTTCTGCTTCTATTGTAAAACAGGTCGATATACGTAACCGACGTGCGTCGTTTGAATATTCATTTCTGGAGACGTATACTGCGGGTATTGTACTTACTGGAACCGAAATTAAATCGATTCGTCAAGGTAAAGTAAACTTGCAAGATGCCTATTGTTTAATTCACGGAGACGAGCTTTTTATTCGTCAGATGAATATTTCTCTGTACTCAGAAGGGACTCACTATAATCATGAGCCCTTACGGGATCGTAAACTTCTGCTTACTAAGCGGGAGATTAAACGGCTTACTGAAAAACTGAAAGACCAAGGGCTAACTATTGTGCCGGTTAAATTATTTACGAGCGACCGAGGGTTTGCCAAGATTGAAATTGCTTTAGCAAAAGGTAAAAAGCTTTACGATAAACGGGATAGTATTAAAGAACGTGAAGTCACACGGGATTTACAGCGAGAGCGGTATTAGGAGCGATTATTCCGTTTATGGTCGTAAATAGGTCCTGTTACTAAGACTCTTGACGCTCAGTACTAATTTTCCCACAACTCTTGTCGTTATGTGGATAACTCTGTAACTTGCTACCGTACAGAGGCATTTAAACGCGATATGGGCAGGAAAGTTTTAGTCTTAAACCAAGATTACAGTGCACTCAGCATCTGCTCCGTTCCAAAAGCATTTTTGCTGGTTTTTTTAGAGAAAGCCGAACTCGTCGCCGAATCTGAGCAATTTACGCTCCGAACCGTCTCCGCAGAGTTCCCGATGCCGTCGGTTATCCGGTTACATCGATACGTAAGTCTGCCCTACAAAGGCGTTATGCTAACCCGGCAGAATATTTTCAAGCGCGATGGCCATCATTGCCAGTATTGTGGAACTTCGGACGATTTGACGCTCGACCATGTTCTACCCAAATCCCGAGGAGGAAAAACTAGTTGGGATAATCTCGCTACCGCCTGTAAACGATGCAACTCCCGTAAAGGCGATTATACACCCGAAGAGGCTAATATGAAATTGCGTCAAAAACCCTTCAAGCCTACTTTTTTAGTTTTTCTCCGCGAATTTTCTGGCTCCATTGAACAAAGCTGGATGCCATTCCTAAGTAAAAAAGAAAAGGCATTTCAATAGTTTTTAGTTTAAATTAAAGAGTAGAGGAGTCAAAGAAAAGAAGGTGCTCTAGGCAGTTCCTTAACGCTTTGACTCCTCTTTTTGATTTTTAATGTCTTTTCTCCCTCAATTTCAAAGAGTTTTGATGATAGAGAAACTTTTTTCGTTAAGCAATTGCTATCTTTGCAGTCCTTTTTAGAAGGGTTCTATTTATAACTAAAAGTCAGTCCGCCATTGACCCACGGGCTGATGTACTGAGTGGGTCAAGAAAACTTTTTTTATGAGCAAAACGCAGCAACGCGAACTGCCGGCATTTGATTGGGACCGGGCAGACAACAAAGGATTCGGAAGTGGGTACTCGGATGCGGAGCGCAACCGACTACAGGAACTGTACGACAACACCCTGTCGGAAGTAAAAGAGAAAGAAGTTGTAATGGGAACCGTTGTTGGTATTACAGACCGTGAGGTACTGTTGAACATCGGATTCAAGTCGGACGGGTTGGTTCCAGCTTCCGAATTTCGGGATATGCCGGACCTGAAAATGGGTGATGAAATTGAAGTTTATGTAGAAAATCAGGAAGACCCTAATGGTCAGCTGGTACTTTCTCGTAAAAAGGCGAAAGTAATTACAGCATGGCAGAAAATTCAGAAGGCTCTTGATGACGACCTCGTAATCGATGGTTTCGTGAAGCGCCGGACGAAGGGTGGCCTGATTGTTGATATTTTCAGTATTGAAGCTTTCTTACCAGGTTCGCAAATTGACGTGAAGCCAATTCGCGATTTCGATATCTTCGTTGGTAAGAAAATGGAGGTTAAAGTCGTTAAGATCAATTATGCAAACGATAACGTAGTTGTTTCGCATAAAGTCCTGATCGAAAAAGACCTCGAAGCACAACGCGCTCAAATCCTGAACAACCTCGAAAAAGGTCAGGTTCTGGAAGGCGTTATCAAAAACATGACCAACTTCGGTGTGTTCATCGATCTTGGTGGTGTCGATGGTCTGCTGCACATCACGGATATTTCGTGGGGACGTATCAGCCATCCATCGGAAGTCCTTCATCTGGACCAGAAAGTCAACGTAGTGGTTCTGGATTTCGACGAAGACAAAAAGCGTATTTCGCTTGGCATGAAGCAGCTTCAGGCTCACCCATGGGATGCTCTGCCAGAAGATATTCAGGTTGGATCGAAAGTAGAAGGCAAGATTGTAAACGTAGCCGACTACGGTGCGTTCTTGGAAATCATGCCTGGCGTAGAAGGTCTGATCCACGTATCGGAAATGTCATGGTCTCAGCACCTGCGTAACCCACAAGAGTTCCTGAAAGTGGGTGACGACGTTCAGGCTGTTGTTCTGACGCTTGATCGTGCTGACCGTAAAATGTCACTTGGTATCAAACAACTCACCGAAGATCCTTGGACTCGTCCAGAACTACGGGAGAAGTATGCAGTTGGTACCAAGCATAAAGGTGTAGTACGTAATCTGACCAATTTCGGCCTGTTCCTTGAACTGGAAGAAGGTATTGATGGCTTAGTACACGTGTCTGACCTGTCCTGGACGAAGAAAATCAAGCATCCTTCTGATTTCATCAAAGTTGGTGAAGAACTGGAAGTAGTTGTTTTAGAGCTAGACATCGAAAACCGTCGTTTAGCACTAGGCCACAAGCAGCTTGAAGAAAATCCATGGGATACGTTTGAAACCGTATTTGCTGTAGGTACGACTCACCGTTGCACCATCATCAGCAAGAACGACAAGATGGCTACTCTGGAGCTGCCTTACGGTATCGAAGGCTTCTCATCGCTGAAAAATCTGTCTAAAGAAGACGGTTCATTCGCTGAAGTAGGTGAAACACTTGACTTCAAAGTGACCGAATTCTCGAAAGAAGAGAAGCGCATTATGCTGTCGCACACAAAAACATGGCAGGAGAAAAACGAACCAGCTAAAGAGCAAAAACCTAAAGCTGCTTCGACAAAAACAAGTTCATCGACTAACCAGCCAGAGCGTGGCGCTACGTTAGGTGACCTTGATGCTCTCGCTGCTTTGAAAGAACAGCTTGAAGGTCGCAACTAGGCGATTCTCTAATACGTATATAAATCCCTGAGTCGAAAGATTCGGGGATTTTTTTTAGCGTTTTTGCCAACATAAAAGATAAAATCGTATGTTTGCAGTCCCGAAACCAAAAGCAATTATTTCGGGAACTATGGTTCCGTGGCCGAGTGGCTAGGCTGAGGTCTGCAAAACCTCCTACAGCGGTTCGAATCCGCTCGGAACCTCTAAGGAAGGCCCCCTTTTGAAAAATTTTTCAGAAGGGGGCTTTGGCTTTTTGTATACTTACTGTCTGATTTACTATATGGGAAAGAAATACAAAAAGCTGTTTCAGTTCGGCTGTGGTGTTCTAGTTAGTTTGATCCAGTTGTCAGTTAGTGCTCAGGCTCCTTCCATTCAATGGCAACGAGTAATTAACGCACCGGTTTATTCTAATAATCTACAGGCGATTAAGGCCAGTAATGGTGGGTATGCTTTAGTGTATAATGGAAAGGTAATACGACTAAGCGAGTCAGGGGGTATCCTATGGGATATAGAGATACAGATACCATTTCCGACGACTATGTATGCCGAGTTTATTACTGCCATACCAGACGGCAGCTTTATGGTTCTGGCAAGAAATTCTTATTACTGGTATTTAATACGTATAGAAAATACAGGTAGTGTTGCTTGGTATAAATCTTTTGTCGAAGCGACTCGGAGTACTAGTACAACAGAGCGTAGTTTCTCCTCATTAATTCGCACAGATGATGGCGGGTTTCTGGCTAGCGACATTACGCAATATGGCCGAAATGGTACAGCAACAATTTTATACAAGTTTGATAGTGAAGGTAATTTAACCCTTACAAAAAGCATCATTAATGATTATGGGAATAATGCTAGAGGATCTACTAGGGCTGAGAAAATAATTCAAATGAATGATGGGGGATACCTTCTGGTTGGGATAGCTACTGTAAAAGACTTGGTCACTACGAGCGCTTGGGCTGCTAGGTTAACAACTCAGCTAGATAAAATTTGGCAAAAGAATTTTAGTATTACTGAATTTGATGATGTGATTCAGGACCCATATCAGTTAGGTTCATATATTGCTATAGGTTCCGAGAGTTCATCTACTACAAAAACGATTAAGTTCGATGCAAATGGAGCTATAAGTAGTGAGTTTACCCAGTCTAATCGACTCTCAAATTCAAAATCATCTCTGGTAAAAGGAGCTGAGGGTTACACCACTGTTGATGTTGTCAATGAGAATAGTGGAGATATACGACTACAATCCTTAATGTCGCAAGGGCCTAGTTGGGCGAAACGGATTGGAGGATCTTCTACTGAATTAATTAGGAGTACTGTAGCAGCCGATGATGGAGGGTACTTGCTATTTGGCACTACTGCTTCTATTGATGGAGATTTACAGGGAAAAACAATAGCTGAAATAACTCCCTGGATTGTTAAAATAAGTCCTCCCTGCAATGATATGTACTATTCTACCCAGGCAGGGAACTGGGATAACCCTAAAACCTGGTCATGCGGACAAATACCAACTAGTATAGGTGTGGTTCATCTTAACCACGCCGTAGTTATCCCTCAAAGTTATTCGGCAAAAGCTCGTCAAGTAATTTACGATTTACCAGTACAGCTAAAACTAGAGCATGGGGCTAATTTATTGTTGAATCCTTAATAACTAAGATGCCTCTGCAAAATGAATGATACTATTCGTATATACTAGCGTTTATAAAAGATGGATATGCGTACTCAATGAATTGTTTATAGATTTGATAGTGTAAACAGTGGCAATTTACCAGTAAGCAGTAAGCTAATCTGGTCAGTAGTTGGAATGACAAAATTTGACTTCAATAAGTCCAATCGGAATGATCTTCTTAATTAGAAACAATATAAATAAAATTGATAAGGTAAAATAACTAAACGTCAATTTTTGCCGATACACCAATCCTGTCGTACTTTTGTGGGCCTATGAAAGGGCAGTGCTGATTATGTTGATCAACTCAATGAATAGATGTCTAAAAATGAGTCGTTTGTCTAGGGTTTACGGAGCAGTTGCTCTGTCGCTGGCGTTGTTGATAAACGGCGGTCAGGTAAAGGCGCAGGACTCATCTGCGGGTGCAGACGGTGGTTCGGCTGCAGCTACACCAGCTTCAGGAGGAGGTGGTGATGCTGAAAAAGGTAAAACTCTGTTTACGAATAACTGTGCTCAGTGCCATTCAGTGACAGATGAAAAAGTAGTTGGCCCAGGTTTAAAAGGAATTGAAGATCGTGCTCCTAGCCGTGACTGGCTACACAAGTGGATTCAAAATTCGTCTGCGCTAATTGCTTCTGGTGATGCTTATGCTAACCAGGTATTTAATGCCAATGGCAAAGTGCAGATGTCCAGCTTTCCGAATTTGTCGAATGCTGACATTGATGGTATTCTAGCCTACATCGACCAGGCAAATAAACCTGCAGCTCCAACAGGTGGAGGAGACGGCACGACGACTCCTGCGCCATCGGGTGGTGGATCGGGTGCTGCTTCAGGGCCATCTGAACTATTCACGTTCGTGTTAGTCGCTTTACTTGTCGTAATGCTTCTTGTTTTAGGCGTTCTGCTCGTAATCGTCACAATCCTATCGAAAGCCGTAACGCCAACAGCCGAGGGCGTTCAGCCAAAGTCTTCGTTTGGACAACGGTTGAAAGAAGGTCTTTCTAGTACCTTCAATAATCCAACACTTCGGTCAATCATTATCTGGCTTTTCCTGTTTGTTGCTGTTAAAGAGACGTTAGACGGAGCTTATGGGATTGGAATTCAGCAGGGTTATGCGCCTAAGCAGCCAATCGCTTATTCGCATAAACTTCATGCTGGTCAATATAAGATTGACTGCAACTATTGTCATACAGGCGCTCAGAAAGGTAAGAATGCAACGATTCCTGCTGCTAATATCTGTATGAACTGTCATGGTGTGATCAAAAAGGAATCACCTGAGATTCAGAAGATATACACCGCTATTGAACAGAATCGGCCTATTGAATGGATTCGCGTTCATAACCTGCCAGATTTGGCATACTTCAACCATGCACAGCACGTGAACGTAGGTAACGTACAGTGTCAGACGTGTCACGGTGAAATAGAGAAAATGGAAGTAGTGGAGCAACGCTCATCGTTGACAATGGGTTGGTGTATTGACTGTCACCGTAGAACGGAGGTCAATACGAAAGACAACGCATACTACGATAAGCTAGTAGCCCTGCACAAAAAAGAAAGTAAGGAACCGCTTAAAGTGGCTAATATCGGCGGTCTTGAGTGTTCTAAGTGTCACTATTAATCACCCACCGGTTCAACCAATAGGTATCTTACCGATTACAACACGCATGGAAGAAAATAAGACCAAACGGTATTGGAAAGGGGTTGAAGAACTACGCAACGATCCAACGTTTGTAAAGAACGCCAACAGTGAGTTTGCAAACCCTGATCTAAGCGACTCATCCAACGACCTTGATGGTATACTCGGTGGATCAAATACCCAACGCCGTGATTTCCTGAAAGTAATGGGCTTTGGAATGGCAGCTGTCACGTTAGCAGCTTGCGAAGCCCCTGTGCACAAGGCTATCCCTTATATTAAAAAGCCAGATCTTACGTTCCCCTCTATTTCTGACTATTATGCATCAACCTATACTGAAGGTGGAGAATATGCATCTGTTCTAGTCGAAACTCGGGAAGGTCGGCCAATAAAAATTGAGGGGAATACACTATCAAGTGTCTCTAAAGGCGGTACATCTGCCCGTGTTCAGGCATCCGTTTTGTCATTATATGACATTGACAAACTGAAAGGCCCAAAACGTGGTGAATCTGATATTGACTGGGCAACAGCTGATCGTGAAATCATCAGTCAGTTAAACTCGGTAGCTGCTCGCGGAGGTGCAATTCGACTTGTAACGTCAACTATTCTTAGTCCTGCTACAAAAGCAGTGATTGCTGAATTTATTGCCAAATATCCGACTGCCAGTCATATTATGTATGATGCGAATTCGGCATTTGGAGTAGTGCAGGCAAATCAGGCTTCATTTGGGAAGGCAGTTATTCCTTCTTACGATTTCAGTAAAGCCCAGACTATTGTAAGTGTCGGCGCCGATTTCCTGGGGACGTGGATTGCTCCATTTGAGTTTGCTCATTCATATTCTCAAGGTCGTAAAGTTGGTGCAGTTGGTAATGGCAAAAAGACGATGTCTCGTCATTATCAATTTGAAACCGGGCTATCAATGACCGGTGCCAATGCTGATTACCGTACAGCTATTAAACCATCGCAAGAAGGTTTGGTTGTTGCTGCCCTTTACAATAAAGTTGCTGCAAAACTAGGCGGTACTGCTATCAGTACAGCATCGGTTGACGTTGCGCATCTGGATAAGGCTGCCAATGATTTAGCCGCAGCTCGTGGCAAAGCAATTGTTGTGTCGGGCTCTAATGATCCAAATGTTCAGATTGTTGTTAATGCTCTAAACAACCTTCTTGGCAGTTATGGGACAACAATTGACATAAATACGCCGGTTAATTACCGTCAAGGTAACGACCAGCAGATGAATGCATTCATCGACGAAGCTAAGAGTGGACGTGTTGGAGCGGTTCTATTCTTCGGAGCCAATCCGGTATATGAACACCCACGTGGAGCGGAACTAGCCGAATCTATTTCAAAAATATCACTGTCAGTATCATTTGCTGATCGTGCCGATGAGACGGCTTCATTAGTTAAGTACATTGCTCCTGCCCCGCATTATCTGGAATGTTGGAGTGATGCTGAACCAAAGCAAGGATTCTATAGCTTGGCTCAGCCAGCAATTACTAATATCTTTAAAACTCGCCAATTCCAGTCTAGTCTTCTAACGTGGATCGGTAAGCCAAGTGATTTTCAGGTTTATCTGAAAAACTTCTGGCGTACAAATCGCTATCCGCAGGCTTCTGGTTTTAGTTCATTTGACGCGTTCTGGGTTAAATGCCTGAATGACGGTGTATTTGAGCCAAACAAAGGCGCTGGTGTTGCTGGTGGAGCTTCTTTTGCCGGTAACGTAGCACAAGCGGCTACTGGTATTTCGCAACGGTACAAGCCTTCTACCGGACTTGAGTTAGCCTTATATGAGAAAGTAAGTATTGGTACAGGATCATTGGCCAATAACCCTTGGTTACAAGAAATGCCTGACCCTGTGACGAAAGCTTGCTGGGACAACTATGCAGCGCTGTCGCAGAAAACAGCAAATGAGTTAAGCTTAGCTCAGAATGATCTGGTAAATGTTACGGTTAACGGTAAGTCAATTGAACTACCTGTAATTATTCAACCAGGTCAGGCCGATAATACGGTTTCTGTAGCTATTGGATACGGTCGCGAAAAGGCTGGTAAAGCAGCTAATGGTGTTGGCAAAAATGCATATCCTTTCGCATCAGTGGCCGGTGGTTATGTTACGTTGTCATCGTTCAGTGCTAAAGTAGAAAAAGCGGGTGGGACTCGCGAGATTGCACAAACTCAGACCCATGATACGGTTATGGGCCGTCATGCCGTCTTGCAGGAAACAATTCTTGCTAACTACCAGAAGAATCCAAAAGCAGGTCGATTTGAACCTAAAGTTGTAACGTCTGAAGGCCCTAAAACGTCAACAGATATTTCTCTCTGGAACGGTTATGGCAAGCCTAACCATTCATGGGGAATGGTTATTGACCTGAATGCTTGCCTTGGTTGTGGAGCTTGTGTTATTAGCTGTCAGGCTGAAAACAATATCGCCGTTGTTGGCCGTCAGGAAGTTATCAACCGCCGGGAAATGCACTGGCTTCGGATCGACCGCTATTACAGCAGTGATGCTGAGCCCGAAAATCTAAAGGAATTGGAAGTGGCATCAGCAAATCCTGAAGTAACTTTCCAACCAATGCTTTGCCAGCACTGCAGCAATGCCCCTTGTGAAACGGTTTGCCCAGTACTTGCTACAACGCACAGCACCGAGGGACTTAACCAAATGACGTATAACCGTTGCGTAGGTACACGTTACTGCGCCAACAACTGCCCTTATAAGGTACGTCGTTTCAACTGGTTCAAATATTTCGATAACGATAATTTCGACTACAACTTCAATAATGACCTTGGTAAGATGGCCATTAACCCAGACGTTACAGTACGTTCACGGGGTGTAATCGAAAAATGTTCTTTCTGCGTACAGCGCATTCAAGAAAGCAAATTGACGGCTAAGAAGGAGCGTCGTAGACTGGAGCCGGATGAGGTACAAACTGCTTGTTCGCAGGCTTGTTCAACTGGTGCGATTATCTTTGGGGATATGAACAATCCAGAAAGCACAATCTCGAAAATTCTAACTGAAGAGAAAGATGGTCGCGCTTTCCATGTGCTTGAAGAAATCAATGTAAGACCACAAATTTCTTACTTGACTAAAATTCGCAACAAGGACGAAGAACCTAAGCAGGCTACTCGTCAGGAATCACATGCATAAAGTAACTTACAATCTAGGGTAGAGGCTTAATCTGAAAAGATTGGGCAGGGATCTCTAGATTGTAGATCGTAAACCGAAAAATTTAAAAAGTAAGTATATGTCGCATGTAACATCAGCCGTAAGAACTCCCCTGGTCACTGGTGGTAAAACCTACGCCGACGTAACGGAAGATATCAGCAGACAGGTAGAGGGCAAACCTACGCGCGCCTGGACCATTGCTTTTACCATATCGGTAATAGTATTAATCTATGGGGCAGCCTGTGTATTCTGGACCTGGTGGGAAGGACTGGGTGTATGGGGCTTAAATAAAACCGTAGGCTGGGCCTGGGATATTACCAACTTCGTTTGGTGGGTAGGTATTGGACACGCGGGTACATTGATTTCAGCAATTCTGCTATTATTCCGTCAGAAATGGCGGACGGCCGTAAACCGGGCAGCAGAAGCTATGACTATTTTTGCCGTTATATGTGCTGCGTCGTTTATCCTTATGCACATGGGGCGTCCATGGCTGGCTCTATGGGCATTGCCGCTACCAAATACGTTTGGTTCACTTTGGGTGAATTTTAAATCACCACTGGTTTGGGACGTATTTGCGATTAGCACATACTTCACCGTGTCGCTAGTGTTCTGGTATATGGGACTTCTTCCGGACTTAGCTACGATTCGTGATCGTGCTCGGAGCAAGGTGTCTCGTTATATATATGGTGCTTTCTCATTAGGTTGGAACGGATCGGCGAAAACCTGGGCTCGTTATGAATATATGAGCTTGATTCTGGCTGGTCTATCTACACCGCTTGTACTTTCTGTACACACGATTGTATCATTTGACTTTGCTACGTCCGTTATTCCTGGGTGGCATACAACAATCTTTCCTCCATACTTCGTTGCCGGAGCTATTTTCTCTGGCTTCGCTATGGTACAAAACCTGATGTTGATCATTCGTGTGGTATTCAAGCTTGAAGATTACATTACGCTTGAGCACATCGAGTCGATGAACAAAGTCATCACATTGACGGGATCAATTGTAGGGGTTGCCTATCTAACGGAGTTCTTTATTGCTTGGTACTCTGGAGTTGAATACGAAAGTTATGCATTCATTAACCGGGCTACCGGACCATACTGGTGGGCATACTGGGCTATGATGACCTGTAACGTAATCTCTCCACAGCTTTTCTGGTCAAGAACAATTCGCCGGAGTATTGTATGGACCTTTACGCTATCTGTTGTAGTAAACATTGGTATGTGGTTTGAGCGTTTTGTAATTATTGTTACGTCTCTACACCGCGACTATTTGCCATCAAGCTGGGCAATGTTCCACCCCACTCTATTTGATATCAGCGACTATATTTTCTCTTTCGGCTTATTCTTCACATTATTTTTATTGTTCTCGAAGTTTTTGCCGGTAGTAAATATGGCTGAAGTGAAAACTGTCATTAAGTCGTCGTCTGAAAAACTCCCTGCCTCTGTATCTGGAGTTGCTAAGGGAGAGCGAGTTGCTAATCCAGCGTTCAATAAGAGTGTAGAATAAACTAATTAGAACCGGTCTGCCGGATATCCTTCACTTGATACCAAATTAAGTGAAGGATAAAAACCTCAAACACATAATCACTGATCATGTCAGATGTAAATGGTAACGGTAAATTTTTGGTCGGCATCTACGATGATGATGATGTCGTTTTAAAGGCCGTTAAAGACGTAAAAACAGCAGGTGTCCGTATTCATGAAGTCTATTCTCCATTTCCTATTCACGGATTAGACGTAGCACTTGGTCACCCACGTACTCGACTTGGGATTGCTGCCTTCCTATTTGGGTTGTCAGGTACAACAACTGCGCTGCTCTTAACAGCTTATACAGAAAGCTTTGATTGGCCAATGATTGTCGGAGGCAAAGATTCTTACTCTCCTATTGTTTACGTGCCTATTATTTTTGAATTGACAGTACTATTCTGTGCTTTGGGAATGGTTGGTACGTTCCTGGTTTCTAATGGGCTGGGACCTACAGTTAAGCCTTTAATGTATGATCTGAGAACTACTGATAATAAATTTGCTATGACTATTGATCTTAGCAAGAATACTATTGGGGAAGGTGATATAGAGCAGATTCTGAGAAAATCAGGGGCTGCTGAAGTAAATATTAAGCAGTTCTAATGGTCAGGATGAGAATGATAACAAAACATAAAAGCGTAACGACATTGGCTATCGTTGCTTTGCTGTTTACGGGTGTAGCCTGTAAACGTGGGCACGATAATCCTGGCCTTGAGTTTGCACCAAACATGTATGAATCTGTTGGGTACGAACCTTACCGCCAGATTAAGCCAAACCCAATCAACCCAACCGGGTTGAACATGCGTTTACCGGCTCGAGGTACTGTTGCTCGGCCTAATTACCATACAACCTTCGGTAAAGGAGATAGTGCAAAGACGGATCTTATGATCTATAACATTCCTGCCGATAGTATCAGTATTGCAGAAAGAGTATTGGTGAACCCAATTCCTCAAACAGAGCAGTCTTTGGCGGACGGCCAACTTTTGTATACACGTTATTGCTCTCACTGTCATGGTGCAACAGGACAGGGAGATGGACCCGTGGGTAAAGAATACAAAGGGGTTCCGAATTATACAACGGATGCCTATAAAAGCATGAATGACGGTCATATTTATCATGTCATTACACATGGTAAAGGACGTATGTGGCCTCACGGCTCACAAATCACACCGGAAGACCGCTGGAAGATTGTGCAATACGTACATAAATTACAACAAGGATAATTTAGTAGCAGTAATCAGTTGATTTGATGCAGTTTACCGTACTGCAAATTTTAGCTGCAAACTTTTAGAAAATGGCATCGGCTCACGCAATACCGTCGTTAGACGAAGAATTTGAATTTACTGCGGAATCCAAGCGTCGACTGATTATCGGCATCGGAGCCGGAGTCGCGTTGGTAGCAATCGGCGCGTACTTATTGGCATCGGGCGCCGGATCACATGAAACGCATGAAGTTGCTCACGCTGCAGGCGGCCATGAGGGCCATGAAGCAGGGCATCACGCATATAAGTGGACAAACCGCTTGTGGGCAAATGTCTGGCTAAATGCAGTGTACTTTACAGGAGCATCAGTAATAGGAATGTTTTTCTTATCCTATAACTATCTGGCCCAAGCTGGCTGGTCTTCTGCTTTTAAACGGATACCTGAAGCAATGCCTGCATTTTTGCCCTTCACAGGTATTGCAATCTTAGCTGTCTTCTTAATTGCGGGCCATGATCTGTTCCACTGGACACATCCTGGTTTATATGATCCAAGCAGCCCTGAATTTGACCCAATAATAAATGGTAAAAAAGGGTTTCTGAACACGCCCTTTTACCTAATTCGGATTGTACTATACTTCGGCTTGTGGTATGGTTTGTGGCGTCTGCTAAGAAACTTCTCGTTACAGGAGGATCTTTATGGTGGTACAGATTATTACGAGAAAAGTATCAAATTTGGTACAGCTTTCTTAGTCGTGTTTGGCGTGACGTCATCGACTTCTGCCTGGGATTTTGTGATGTCAATCGATACGCACTGGTTTAGTACTATGTTCGGCTGGTATACGCTTGCTAGCTGGCACGTAACAGGTCTTGCGATCATTACGTTAACAGTAGTAACCTTGAAAGAACGGGGTTATCTAAAAATTGTAAATGAAAGCCACTTACATGATTTGGGTAAGTTCATGTTCGCGTTTAGCATCTTCTGGACATACGTTTGGTTTGCACAGTTTATGCTGATTTATTACGCGAACTTGCCTGAAGAAACTATTTATTACCGGGAGCGTTTCAGCGGTTATGGAGGTATTTATAAAGCGCCATTCTTTATAAATTTGATATTAAACTTTGTCTTTCCATTCCTTGTTTTAATGACACGGGATGCTAAGCGTACATATATTTTCCTTAAACTGGCTGCTTGGGGAATTATCGTAGGTCACTACTTTGATTTCTATACCAATATTATGCCGGGAACGGTGGGTGAGCATGGTGGATTCGGTCCTATTGAGTTTGGCATGATTCTTATTTTTGCTTGCGGATTCGTCTGGTCGCTCTCTAACCAATTAACGAAAGCTAATTTGATTCCAAAGAATCATCCAATGCTAGAGGAAAGTTTACACCACGACATTTAATCAATAACCCGCATAGAACATGGTTTATATAATTGCTTTGTTATCGGTTATCTTCTTGGGCTTAGCTATTTTGGTAGTTTCCCGAATGGCTGCCGTCATAAAGAATGCCAGAGGCCCGGTAGAAGAAGGTCATATCGGCATGAGTAACCGAATTAATGCCGCTCTATTTATTGTATTTTTTGTATTGGGAGTTATTGGAGCTGCCTGGTCTTTCTTATATGCACAGCAGTTTTTCCTGCCAGAGGCTTCTTCTCCTCACGGTCGGCGTACTGACTTTCTATTCTGGTTATCAATGGGAATTATTACAGCGGCTTTTGTAGTAACAAATGCTTTACTGTTTTTATTCTCTTATTTGTATCAGCATAAAGAAGGACGTAAGGCTGCTTATTATCCAGAAAATCACAAGCTTGAGTTAATCTGGACTGTTATTCCTGCTGTTGTCATGGCTGTGTTGGTATTTACAGGCTGGAGAGCATGGCGCGATATCATGGCCGAAGCTCCTGCTGACGCACAGGTTTTTGAGATAGTTGGTAAGCAATTCAACTGGATCGTTCGTTATCCGGGTGTTGATAACAATAAATTGGGGGCCTATAACTATAAGTTAATTGACAACAATAACGAGGTAGGTGTAGACTATACGGATGAAGCGTCTTTTGATGATTTTGTCTCAACATCGGAATTGCATATTCCTGCTGGTAAACCAGTATTGTTGAAAATTCGCGCTCGTGACGTACTTCATAGTGTTTTTATTCCCCACTTACGTGTGAAAATGGATGCCGTGCCTGGTATGCCAACTCGTTTCTGGTTTGTGGCTGATAAGACTACTGATGAAATGCGTAATATTACTGGCAATCCTAATTTTGGCTACGAAATAGCCTGTACTGAAATTTGTGGACAAGGACACTTTTCGATGCGGATTCGTTTAATAGTTGAAGATGAAGCATCATGGCAAGCCTGGTGTAAAGAGCAGAAGCCATTGTTAACATCAACTCCTGATTTAGCTACCCGCATTCCTGCGAACTTGAAAGCAAAAGCTGCTAAATATTTGCCAGCCGATGCTGCATCTGCCCCATCTGACAGTTCAACAGCATCAACAAATCAAGGAGGTGGTATATCTGTAGCTAGTGCTACGATCCGTTAATCTCTAAACTCATAGAACTAAAAATATTATGGCGACTCTATCAACTCATTCGGCAACTGTGGCTCATGTGGAAGAGCATGATCACCACGAGCCGCAAAGTTTTTGGCGCACATACATTTTCTCGGAAGACCATAAAACTATTGCTAAGCAGTACCTGATTACAGGTATTCTTTGGTCAATAATCGGTATTAGTTTATCCGTGATGTTCCGTCTTCAGTTGGGCTTCCCCAATATGAAACTTGAATTTCTGCGTCCAATTCTTGGTGGTTGGATTAATGAAGCCGGAAAACTAGATCAGGATTTCTATCTGGCGCTGGTAACAATGCACGGAACCATTATGGTATTCTTTGTATTGACAGCTGGCTTGAGTGGTACGTTTTCGAACTTCCTGATTCCTTTACAGGTTGGCGCACGTGATATGGCTTCAGGTTTCCTGAACATGTTGTCATATTGGTTCTTCTTCCTGGCGGGTGCTATCATGTTTGTGTCCCTGTTTATTGAAACAGGCCCAGCAGCTGGTGGTTGGGTTATTTACCCACCATTAAGTGCGTTGCCACAGGCTCATAAAGGGTCTGAACTGGGTATGACACTCTGGTTAGTCAGTATGGCCTTGTTCATCGTGTCACAGTTATTAGGCGGTATCAATTACATTACTACGGTGATTAACCTCCGGACGCGTGGTATGTCGTTTAGCAAGTTGCCATTAACGATCTGGGCGTTCTTCCTAACTGCAGTTCTGGGATTAATATCGTTCCCGGTGTTACTATCAGCTGCATTGCTTTTGATTTTTGACCGGAGCTTTGGTACCAGTTTTTATCTATCTGAGATTTATATCAAGGGAGAAGCACTGCCGAACGTAGGAGGTAGCCCTATTTTATTCCAGCACCTTTTTTGGTTCCTTGGACACCCAGAAGTATATATCGTTCTTTTGCCTGCTCTGGGTATGACTTCAGAGATTATTGCTACCAATGCACGTAAACCAATTTTTGGCTATCGCGCCATGATTGCGTCTATGATGGGTATTGCGTTCCTGGCGTTTATTGTATGGGCTCACCATATGTTTGTAACGGGTATGAACCCATTCTTAGGGTCTGTATTTATGTTCTTGACGCTTATTATTGCTGTTCCATCAGCTGTAAAAGCTTTCAACTACATTACTACACTATGGCGTGGTAACATCCGGTTTACGCCTGCTATGTTGTTCTCAATTGGGTTGGTATCGTTCTTTATATCAGGTGGTTTAACTGGTATTATTTTAGGTAACTCAGCACTGGACATCCAATTACACGATACCTATTTCGTTGTTGCTCACTTCCACCTTGTAATGGGAGCTGCATCTGCATTTGGTCTTTTAGCGGGTGTGTACCACTGGTTCCCTAAAATGTTTGGGCGAATGATGAATGAAAAGCTTGGGTATATCCATTTTTGGTTGACATTCATAGGTATATACCTGGTTTTCTTCCCAATGCACTATATAGGTATAGCGGGTTTCCCTCGTCGTTACTATGCTTTTACAAGCTATGACTTCACGAAGAATATTTTCGCTGATATGAATAGCTTTATAAGTCTGGCTGCTATATTCAGTTTTGCTGCGCAGTGGATCTTCATCTATAATTTCGTGCATAGCATGTTCAGAGGGAAGAAGGCTCCACAAAACCCGTGGAAGTCTAACACCCTTGAATGGACTGCGCCAATCGAGCCAGGGCATGGTAACTGGCCTGGTGAAATTCCTGCCGTTTACCGGTGGCCATATGATTATAGCAAGCCTGGTGCGAAGGATGACTTCATTCCTCAAAACGTGCCATACTCTCAGACTCCAGAGTCTAATCTACCTCACGAAAATGAATTGATTTCGCTGGAGAAAGAAATTGAGGCACAAAACCTGAATGATCAATTCAAACAGCCTCACTAATAAACAAGGACAGCGGTTCCGGAGCCTGGTGCTTCTAACTATCATTACTGTTTATCTGGTTATCCTGGCAGGCGGTATAGTTAGAGGAACAGGCTCTGGAATGGGTTGTCCAGATTGGCCTAAGTGTTTTGGGCGATGGATACCGCCCACCGAAGCCTCTCAACTACCTCCTAATTATCAAGAAATTTACGGAGCCAAGCTCAAGGGGGAGGTAAAGTTTAATGCTACCAAGACCTGGATTGAATACGTCAATAGACTACTTGGCGTTTTATCTGGTTTTTTCGTTTTAGCTACGCTAATTGCTTCGTTTTCGTATATAAAGAATAATAAGACTGTATTTCTCGGTAGCCTGAGCGCTTTTCTCCTGATTGGGGCTAATGGGTGGCTTGGTTCTAGAGTCGTAGCCACAGAATTAGCTCAATATATGATCACAATACACTTGTCATTAGCTGTGTTGGTCGTATTTGCGCTACTTTTCGTTTATACTCAATCTAGTCTAAACGCTACTCCCCACTTCACTGGAAATAAATCTGGAGGACTAAAAGGGTTATTACTTCTTACGTTGGTGTTAACCTTAAGTCAGGTTTTATTAGGGACATTTGTGCGGGAATCATTAGACGAAGTAGTAAAACAAATAGGGTACGAGAATCGTAGCAATTGGATTAGCAGCTTAGATTGGGAGTTTTACGTACACAGGTCGTTTTCCTTAGTTTTACTGGCTTTACATATAGCTGTGATATATAAGCTGCGCCAATTAAACGACGTATCCTGGTTTTCTAAAGCTGCTAACTGGTTACTAGTTTTAGTGGCATCTGAAATTGTAACAGGCGTAGTGATGGCCTATCTGGAAGTCCCTGCTTTTGCGCAACCAATTCATCTGCTGTTTGCTATGATTATAATTGGAATACAGTTTGTTGTTTGGTTAAGTACGGTTTGGACGAAACGCACTACTGAAGAATCCGTTAGCGTGTCAAATTTATTAAAGGTGTAGAATGGAAAAAACGGTTGTTCTGAGTGTTTTTAATACAAAAGCTAAAGCTTATATTGAGTTAATAAAGTTAAAACTCACACTAGCTGTCGTCTTCTCTGGTGTATTTGGGTACTGCTTAGCAGCTGATCAGGTTGATTGGATTAAGATAGTCATACTTATTATTGCATCGATAGCAATTACTGGAGCATCGAATATCATTAATCAGATTATTGAGAAAGACTCTGATAAAATAATGAAACGAACGGCTACCAGACCTCTGCCTACGGGTAGATTATCGGTTAATGAGGCAGCTGTTTTTGCTTTTGGTCTGTTCAGTTTAGCCTGCTATTTATACGTTCAGTTCTTTAATATCAGAGCAGCTGCATTAGCTGTATTATCTTTACTTCTATACGGGTTTGTCTATACACCACTTAAACGGAAGGGGCAAATTGCTGTGTTTGTGGGGGCCTTACCAGGAGCATTTCCCCCTATGATTGGCTGGGTTGCTGCAACAAATCATTTTGGCTGGGCACCAGGTATTTTATTTGCCATACAATTTTTCTGGCAGTTCCCTCATTTCTGGGCTATAGGCTGGCTTGCTTTTGATGAATACAAAAAAGCAGGTATACAAATGATGCCGGGTGATGGGAAAACGTATGATACCGCCTTTCGGATAATGATTTATACACTGTTTCTGGTTCCTGTAGGCTGGCTTCCTTACCTGCTTGGCGTAACTGGTATTAATTCTGCACTGGTAGCAATGGTAGGGGGAATCTTGTTTTTAATGCAGACGTTTCACTTAATGAGGACTTGTACAGATAAAGCAGCGCTGCAAATGATGTTTGGATCATTACTTTATCTGCCAGTTGTACAAATTGTTTACTTGTTAGACAAAGTTTAAAAATCATGAGTGAGTTAGTAAACAACATTTCAATAATAGAAGAACCGGAAGAAACCCTTTCGATGAACCCCAGGAAGTTCATTCTGTGGCTGTTCATTGTTAGTATTGTTATGCTGTTCGCAGCTATGACAAGCGCTTATTTAGTGCGTAGAGCCGAAGGAAACTGGCTTGAATACGAAATCCCGGTTGTGTTCTCCTACAGTTCCGTTGTATTGTTGATTAGTAGCCTGACTATGCATTGGGCTTACACATCTGCAAAAAAAGATAATTTCAGCAGTCTGAAGACGGCTATAACTATTACTTTTGCACTCGGAATCGTGTTTTTATACATGCAATTTCAAGGCTGGGTAGAATTAGTTAAGCTAAAAGTATTTTTTGTTGGTAATCCTGCAGGCTCTTTCATGTATATATTTACAGGATTACACGCGTTTCACCTGATTTCAGGCTTAACTGTGCTTGTTTTTGCATTGGTAGCATCATTCCGTTTGCGAATTCATGCTAAAAGCTTAAATCAAATAGAAATTGCCGCTACATACTGGCATTTTTTAGACATTTTGTGGTTGTATTTGTTTTTCTTTTTAGTCTATTTTCATTGATAATCTTTTAGACGCATGGCGGCTACTGTGACGACCGATACCCTAACGACCGACTCGGGACAAGTGTTCGACAAGAAAACCTGGATGGGGGGTGTCGAGCCAATGAAGGCAAGCTACGGCAAGCTGATGATGTGGTTCTTCCTGATTTCTGATACGTTCACGTTTTCAGCTCTGCTGGTGACGTACGGTCTGATTCGGTATAGCTATCCAGCTTGGGACCCCGCCATCTATGGCGCAGTATTTCAATTCTCGAATCTATACTGGCCAATACCTGAAATGGTATATGCCTCCGTACCATTCCTTCATGGTGTACATGCTCCACTCGTATTTGTGGGTATCATGACATTCATACTTATCTTCAGTAGCGTAACAATGGTACTTGCTGTTGAGGCCGGTCACCGTATGGACCGTGCAGATGTAGAAAAGTATATGCTATGGACTATCCTGGGTGGGTTTACCTTCTTGGGTAGCCAGGCTTGGGAATGGAGCCACTTTATTCATGGAACCGAAACAGGTACAACTATCACTGAGCTTGTAAATGGGCAAATGATTCAACGTACTATTTTCGGAGCTAATCTGGCCGAAAACCAATACGGTCCTCCAGCATTTGCAGACTTATTCTTCTTTATAACAGGTTTCCATGGAACCCACGTTTTAAGTGGTGTAGTATTGAATATTCTTATTTTCTATCGTGCTGCAACAGGACTGTACGATCGTCGTGGCCATTATGAAATGGTTGAGAAAGTTGGTCTATACTGGCACTTTGTTGATCTTGTTTGGGTATTCGTATTCACCTTCTTTTATTTGGTCTGATAAATAATTACCATTCTACAATGTCTGATCATTCACATATCGATGACCACCACGCTGGAGAAATTGCTCCAGCGCAAACGGAAATAATCTGGCGTACATTCTGGATTCTTTTAGGCATCACAGCTGTTGAATTCGCACTTGCGTACTTTATGAAAGCTGGCGGCTTAAGAACGTCAATTTTCGTAATCATGACCTTAGTAAAAGCATTCTACATCGTAGGTGAGTTTATGCACTTAAAACACGAGGTGAAAAGCTTGATCTGGGCAATTGTTGTGCCTGTGATCTTTATCGTTTGGTTATTAGTTGCTTTATTAACCGAAGGCGGTTCGATTTTTGAATTGCGATAAGTTATGACGGCCACTCGAAAAGCCGGGATCCTGCTTGCTACGCTGCTGGTCCCGGCTTTGCTATATGTATTTCTGCGGTTCGGTACCGAAAATCATTACTCGCTGCCTCGTTATTTGCCCAAAATTGACTCCACAAAAGGAGAGCCCCTAATGGGTAAAGTAACCTTACCGGATGGGCGGGAAATAATTGATACGATCTATAACCGTATTCCTGCTTTCAAACTGATTGATCAGGATAGTCAGTTAGTGGACCAGTCTATAGTAAAGAATAAAATATACGTAGCAGATTTCTTCTTTACCCGGTGCGGCACCATATGCCCCAAACTTTCTTCTCAGCTGACTCGTGTCCAGGATATTTTCCAGGAAAATCCAGATATCGTTTTTCTTTCGTATACAGTAGATCCCGAGCATGACCGGTCTAAGCAGTTAAAAGAGTATGCTCAAAAGTACAGTGCTATCCCTGGAAAATGGTATTTCTTAACGGGGAGCAAAAGCGAAATATACGACCTTGCTATGCATGGCTATTATCTACCTGTTGTCGATAAGAACGTACCAGAAGGCAAGCCAGACGAAACTTTTATTCACAGCCAAAAGTTGGTATTAGTGGATAAACAGGGTATTGTCAGAGGCTTTTACGACGGGACCGACAAAGTGGACGTAGATCGATTAGTACTGGAAATTCGCGTTTTACTGGATATATATCGTAAGGAATAAATTCTTTACTATGGAAAGTTTACAACCAGTTCAGGAACAGAAAGCAAATCGCTTTATAAATACGTTGTCTATTGCTATTCCGGTAGCCGTAGCGGTTTTACTGGGTATTCGGCAGAAAGTAGATCTTGGTGATTGGACGAGCTATTTGCCGCACATCAATGGAATAATAAATTCTGTTACGTCTATACTGCTACTAGCGGGATTCTATTTTATCCGGCAGAAGAACATTGAAGCCCATAAACGCACAATGTTAGCTGCTTTTACCCTCGGTTCGCTTTTTTTAGTGAGCTATGTACTATACCATTTAACTAATGAATCGACTCCATTTGGAGGAGAGGGTTGGGTACGGCCAGTTTATTATTTCTTACTGATTTCGCATATTGTATTGTCCATTGTGGTGGTGTGGTTCGTGCTACGTGCTGTTTATTTTGCGCTTTCTGGCCAGATCTTAAAGCATAAACAAACTGTAAAATATGCATACCCAATTTGGTTGTATGTCAGTATTACAGGTGTGATCGTGTATCTGATGATTAAACCGTATTATCTACATTAATTGGAAAAGCAATGAAGAGTTGGAAAATGTGGTTAATTGTGCTTGTACTAATTACTGTGGCACCGGATATAATGGCGCAATGTGCAATGTGCCGCGGCACGGTAGAAAGCACAGTAAGTAATGGACGTAGCGTAATTGCTTCCGAGTTGAATTTTGGTATTGTATATCTTTTAATGGTACCCTATCTGATTGTAGCTACAATTGGATTTATGTGGTACCGAAATAGTAGACGGGAACATGAAAAACGTCTCGAAATTACAGGCCGTGTTAGACGGGCGATGTCCCAGATGTAGGCAGGGTAAAATATTTAGAAGACCCTTTTATTCGTTAAAAGGCTTCGACGATATGTATGAATTATGCCCGCATTGTGGGCTACGCTATGAGGTCGAGCCAGGTTATTTCATTGGGGCCATGTACGTAAGCTACGCTATTTCAGGCGGGGTGGCTTTAGTTGTTGGCTTTCTATTATTTTATCTAGCCAATGATCCCGACGGTTGGGTATATGCTGGTGTAATTGCACCTCTGATGGTATTGATTGCGCCAATCAATTTTCGAATATCAAGAGTAATCTGGCTACACTACGTAGCAGGTGTGAAATATGAAAAAGGGCTGTAGAAGCCCTTTTTTTGTGAGCTAGCTTATCCCAAACAATAACGTAGTCAATTAAATTGTGAGAAAAAGAGAATTTTTTTTCATTACCATGCAACCTGAGGATTTCCCTTTTGCATCTTGTTAATGAACCTAAACAATTATGCTTCGACTAATACCGTTTTTTACGACTGAATCGCAGTTGATAGCTGCATTGAAGCGTGGCGAAAGCCGTGCTCATAAAGTCGTATACGAGCGGTTTGCGGGTAAAATGCTGGCCGTATGTACTCGCTATTGTTCCAATCGGGATGATGCCGAGGAAGTGATGCTCGATGGATTCATGAGGGTATTTGAAAAAATTGAGCAGTTTCGGGAAGACGGTAGTTTTGAGGGGTGGATACGCAGAGTAATGGTAACAGAGTCACTAATGTTTCTGCGCAAATCCAAGCAGTGGCGTCAGGAGACTTCTATTGAAGACGTAACGGTCGAACCTGATTATGAGTGGGCCGATACGGCATTGAATGAAAGTGATTTACTACGTATCGTTAATCAGCTACCCGATGGTTATCGGACGATATTTAATTTATACGCGATAGAAGGATATTCCCATGCGGAGATTGCCGACATGTTAGGTATTTCGGAAGGAACGTCAAAGTCGCAGTTGAGTCGCGCCAGAGCGATTTTACAAATGAGTTTGAAAAAAATGGAACAGGAGCCGGGACGCCGGAACCAGACCGGAAACTATGAAAAAACATACCGAAAGACAGCCAATTGATGACCTATTTGCCCGAAAGCTGGGTAATATGTCACTGCCGCCAAGCTCAGATGGCTTTGAGCGGCTACAGGCACGTATGGGTAAACAGAAGCAGGAAGCTAAGATAGTAATCTGGAAAAACCCAGTAGTGCATCGCTACATGGCAGCGGCAGCCTGTCTGCTAATCGTGTGCTTATTTGGCTGGCTATACTGGCCATCCGGCCAGTCAACAGATAATGGTAACGTAGCAGCTGTAGGTGAGAATAAAAAGCAGGTCGCTAGCAATAAACCTAAACCTGATGCCGATAACAAACCTGTAGAAACGGCCAAAACGGACACCGCAGCTCCCAATATGTCGCCTGGTTCTGGTAAAAACATACTAGAAACCGAAAATGAGCAGTTGGCCACTACGTCCAATAACGAGGTTAAAGCAATCGAGAATCCGCTTAAAAAACAAAGCAAGAAACAACGTAACGTAGAAGATAACAGTAGTTTGCCAGCCACTGATCTTCCTGCTGTAGCTCAGAATAAACCGCTGGAAGACCCAACAAAGCCAGAACGTGCTTCACTTGAGTCTTCAAAGCCAATTACGGCTCCACAGGAACAACCAACAGTGGCGGCAAATAAAGAGACTCCTCATTCAGAGCGAGTGCTGGTGGTAACAATTGCTGAACCAGAAGCTCTGGTAGCTGCTCGTCAGGCGGCTAAAACCTCGGTTGAAGAAAAGTCAGCAAAGACTGTTGGGGATAATCAGGAAAAAGAGTCTAAACCCAATTTGTGGCAGCAAGTAAAGCGCTTTAAACAAGGGGAGGTACTGGCTCGCGGAGACGATGGCGAAAACGAAAGAGGGTTGCTTGGTCGTGCTTATAACGGGTTAAAACACAGCTTTGATAAAGAAAAATCTAGCAAACAATGAACCGCGCGCTGAAAATAATTGCTCTGGCAATTGCATTAACACCAATTTACGCTGCTCAGGCGTCTATAATACAGCCCGCCGATTCATTAGTCATTCGGTTTGCTAATCGAACCCGCATGGTCATTTATGCGCCTGACAAAGCCGGTATTCAGGCGCTGCTCAATTATGATCTCAACAAGATTGTACGGGAAATGAGCATGAAACTCGACTCTGTCCCTGACGGACAGACGGCTATATCGCAGGGAGGGGATCGTTACGTAAAAGATACGGTGCTGGTAGTTACGAAGAAAAAGGATGGTATCACCATTGTTTTGAAAGGCGATAGTGATAGCACTCGTTCTGATTCGATAAATCACCGAAACGATTATAAAAAATCGACTGTACGAAAAGGTATCAATTCTTGGTCGAGAAGTATCGATTTTCAAATAGGATTAAATACGTTTTTAAATCAGTCAAACGTAGCGGCCTATCCTACTGATATCTATGCGCTCAAGCCATTAGGATCTCGGTATTTTGCGGTGGCTTTTTCTCAGCGCCCTACGTTGATCAGGGGTAAAGGGGCGCGGTTGAGCTTATATTATGCCATAGAGGGATCCTGGAACAACTATATGTTCGAAAACAACGTAGTGGCCAGAAAAGGAGCTAGTCAGGTCGAGTTTGAACAGCATCCTGAACAACTAAAGAAAAGCAAGCTGACTACATTTGCTCTGCAGGTTCCGGTGGTTCCACGCGTAAGCTTCTACAATGCTTCAGGTAAAAAAGTGTTTCACCTCGGTATAGGTGGCTTTGTGGGGTATCGACTAGATAGCTATACAAAAATAAAGCTCCCTAACAACGACAAAGAACACGATCATGCCAGCTTCTATCTGAATGATCTTCGATACGGTTTAGTAAGTCACATTGGCGTTGTTGGAACAAGCTTATTTGTCAAATACGATCTGAATCCCGTATTTCAGGAGGGTCGGGGGCCAGACGTACGTACATTGAGTTTTGGTATAATGTTTTAATGATTCAGGAAACCATTTCTATACTAGGGTGTGGCTGGCTAGGCTTGCCACTAGCCGAAAAGCTATTATCTGCCGGTTATCGGGTTAAGGGCAGTGCTACGTCTGCCGAAAAAGTAGCAAATCTTAAAGAAAAGGGCATTGAAGCGTATCAATTAGAATTGAATCCGGCTATTATCGGTAATAGCTATGACTTACTGCAGGCCGATACGCTTATCATTAATATTCCGCCCCGGGCCTCACGGTTAGGCGAGGATTTTCACCCCAAACAGATTCGGCATCTGGTAGAGGCAATTCGGCCGTCGCCAGTAAAACATATTATTTTCGTTAGCTCAACATCCATTTATCCGGAGTTGAATCGGGTGGTCTACGAAGATGATGTCCAGGAGCCAGGGCAGTCGGCAACACCAGCTTTGGTTGAAGCAGAGCAGCTTGTACAAGGGCTAAGCTCTGAACGATCTATATTAATTTTACGATGCGGAGGACTGCTAGGCTATGATCGCATTCCGGGTAAATACGTTGCTGGCAAAACGATTGATACAGGCGCCATTCCTGTTAATTACCTGCATCGAGACGACGCCGTTGGTATCCTGCAAAACCTGATAGAAAATAAACTCACTGGTGTTTTTAATGCGATCTCGCCCGAGCATCCTACCCGTGAGTCAATCTATCGGAAAAACTGCGCTGATTTTGGTTATACATTACCAACGTTTGTTACGCCGGAAGAACCTAACAGCTATAAAATCATCAGCCCAGATAAGTTACTGAACGCAACTACGTATCAATTCCGATACGCCGATCCGCTCCAATTTTATTACGTAGTATAGCCCGTTATCAGGAACGAAGCAAATGACGGACCCGTGTTCTGAAGAAACCATCAGAAGGCTTCCTTTTAGGCATTGTAGCGCGGTTTAGAGCGGCTAAGAAAAGGAAATAGCCCTGTGCATACCATTCCCGGAAACGAACGCTAACAGTAGGGTCATGCTGGGGTAGATAAGTCAATAATTGATCAAGATCGAAGCCGTCAGCGGCAACACCTACCCCCGCGCGTTGTCCGTCTATTGCATTACAAGCCTGCTCAAAATGATTCGGCTGGGGAATCATCAAGGCGGGCTTCCCTAAATAAGCAGCCTCGCAAACTGATTCAAAACCCGCTGTTGTAACGATTGCTTTGCAGCGAGACATAAAGTTGAGGAAGCGCTTTCCATCAATAGCATGATAGGTTAGCGTAGCATCAATAACATCGTCTGGTACGTTAACCCCGGAGTGAAAGGCATCCATCTGAATATCGGGATGTTGCTGATGGGCTTTCAGCAGTTCTACTTTTAAACCGGGCTGCGTAACATAAGCCAATAAAAAATTACCATCGATCGGTTTAAGATCCGTGATTTCCTGGCGTAATAATGGGGGCACAACACGTATCCGCTGGCTGGGCTCATCTGGCTGTTTATCGAACGACAGGGCCAGCAACTCCTGAGCGCCAAAACAGGTTAGTCGCGTATTGATCTTAAACGCCTGGCGGTAAAACCATTGCCTTTTGGGGCGCTGGAAATTCGAATGGAAAGCAAAATACTGATGAGCAATGCAAACCATTGGGACAGATGGACGTAGCAAGGCGTAGGTGAGCCCGCCCAGCATTTCGTAGAAATTAACGACAACATCCGGGCGCTGCGATTCAATAATAGCGTGCACCTGCTTTAAACTATTCCAGAAAGGACGAGCATAACGTATTGCCTGAACTGTCGTTTTGAAGGGTTCCAGTTCATTTGTGCCCGCGTTATACACAAGCCCAGGACTAAATATAGGCGTAATAGGAGCGGCAAATTTTTCGCTGAAGAAAGCCGGTACATCCCTCTCAGACGTAACGCCAACAATAGCGCCAATTACTTCATGCCCAGCCGTACGTAATATCTGCTCTAGTGATAAGGCCTGCGTTAAGTGACCTCGACCTTCGCCCTGTACTAAAAATAAAACACGCATGTTGCCAATAGTTTCTGGTACTTAGTGTTGAATAGTCTCTGAGTATGGAGCCAGTTGATTCTTCTCTTCTTCGTCCTCATCCAGATCCGATGTATAGTAGAGTAAGCTCCAATTGCCATCGTGGTCTTCAACCAAAGCGCTGAGTGATTCAACCCAATCGCCTGAGTTCATGTAGAGGATACCGTCGAAATTGTGAATAGCCGGTTGGTGAATATGGCCGCAGATAACGCCGTCGCAGTTTCGGGCGCGAGCTAATTCAGTCAGTTTTTGTTCGTAATCGGAGATATAGCTAACGGCCTGTTTGATACGTCCTTTAATACGTTGCGATAACGAATAATAAGGAAGACCACGCCAGGTTCGGTAATGGTTGTAGAACTTATTAACCCACAAAAGGAACGTATAGCCCAGGTCGCCGAGATAGGCCAGCCATTTCATTTGCGACGTAATAGAGTCAAATACATCGCCGTGTGTTATATAAAACTTCTTGCTGCCAGAATTCAGGGTATAGTCTTTTCGGATCGAAAAATTTTTTCCGACTTTTAAGGGCATTACCTGGTCCAGAAAATCGTCGTGATTACCCCGGAGGTAAATAACTTTGGTATCGTAATGAACGATTTGCTTTAAAACAGTTTTAAAAAAAGCGGTGTGTTTTTTCTTCCAGGTACCGTACTGTTTCAATTGCCAGCCATCAATGATGTCACCGTTGAGAATGAGTTTCTGACAGGAATAATTTCGTAAGAATTCCGTAGCCTCCTTCGCTTTAGAACCGGCAGTGCCGAGGTGAATATCAGAGAGCACAATTGTGCGAAACTGCGTACTTGATTTCATGGACGAATTTACCCCCCAGTTATGAAGTAAGATTTATCCTAATGTTACCAAATTGACAATGTTAATGCCCTTATAAGGCAATCGTTCATATTGACTTAATACAAATAATGGAAAATCCGGTGCTGATTTTTGGAGCAGGAAACCTTGGGCTAACTGCTTTAGATTTATTTCAACGTAACAATGTTGTTGTCTATGGTTTTTTAGATGACAACAAGGAGTTGCATGGTAAAGAATTTGGCGACGTTTCGGTATTAGGCGAGACGGACGACGATGGTTTTTTGAAGCTTATCGGGCAAAAGTGCGAAGCGTTTGTGGCTATTAGTGATAGCCGGGTTCGGAAGCGCCTGATTAAAATGCTCAATGATCGACGCAAAACGCAGCCCGTCAATGCGATTCATGACACGGCCATTGTGTCGGAGATGGCAACAATTGGTCACGGTAATTTGGTGGCAGCTCGTTCAGTTATCAACCCATTTGCTGAAGTTGGCCAGCATTGCATTATCCAGTCGGGAGCTGTTATCGAAAGCCAGGCCAAAGTGGGTGACTACGTCCAGATCGGAACGGGAAGCGTAATAAACAGCGGAGTAATAGTAGAAGAAGGTGCTTTTATCGGCTCAGGAGCAACGATTGTAGCCGGAGTGACCATTGGCAAGAACGCCAGAGTTGGAGCAGGCTCCGTGGTTATTGAAAACGTTGAGGGAGGAAAGACGGTGTTCGGTAATCCCGCCAATAAATTATAAAGACTAAAAAGGGGCTTCTCTCAAGAAAGCCCCTTTTTAGTCTTTATTCTACGTATAAAACTTCGTTGGCCAGGAAATCCTGGTAGGTACGTTCTATTCCATCTCTCAGCTCTGTTGAATGTTTCCATCCCATCGAGTGAAGACGCGATACGTCCATCAGTTTACGCGGTGTTCCGTCGGGTTTTTCGGTATTCCAGCGTAACTCACCTTCGTAACCAACGGTTTCTTTAACAAGCTCAGCCAATTCGCGAATAGTTACGTCTTCGCCCGTACCGATATTAACGAACAGCTCATCATTATAATGCTCCATCAAATGGAAGCAGGCATCAGCGAGGTCATCGGCATGCAAAAACTCACGGCGCGGTGACCCGGTTCCCCACACCTCAACAGTTGGCTGATCATTGATTTTTGCTTCGTGAAATTTACGGATCAAGGCAGGTAATACGTGCGAACCCTGTAAATCGTAATTATCATTAGGGCCATACAAATTCGTTGGCATAGCCGAAATGAAATTGCAGCCATATTGGCTGCGGTAGGCTTCGCAAAGCTTAATTCCGGTGATTTTGGCAATAGCGTATGGCTCATTGGTCGATTCCAGGTAGCCACTCAGCAAATACTCCTCTTTGAGAGGTTGAGGAGCTAGTTTTGGATAAATACACGACGAACCAAGGAACAACAATTTCTTTACCCCTGTTTCATAAGCGCTATGAATGATGTTCGATTCGATGAGCAGGTTGTCGTACAGAAATTCAGCCCGGTACGTATTGTTAGCCATAATGCCGCCTACTTTAGCGGCTGCCAGAAAAACATAGTCTGGTCTTTCTTCCGCAAAGAAGTTGGCAACGGCAGCCTGATTGCGTAAATCTAATTCAGATGAAGTGCGTGTTAGTATATTTTCGTAACCCTCGGCATGTAATTTGCGAGTAATAGCTGAGCCGACCATTCCCCGGTGTCCGGCAACATAAATACGGGCCTGTTTTTCCACAATGTATAGTTATATAGTATCTTAAAATATGCCGAATTTTACGATAAACAAATTGGCAAAATATTAATAGGCACTAAATCGTTGCAAACTTAACAAAGTTAAGTTATCAATCGTTTGCTCTAGTTAGTTATGTTCAGATTATCAATTAAGCGTTTTCTTATTGTTGTCTTGCTGCTAGAATCAGGAACATTGATGGCCCAGACGCAAACTTCGCAGCCTTCGTCACTAACCACGGCTACAAAGCCGGTCTTAGCTCCGTCTGGGGCGCCTGCCTCTCCTTTTTCATCGGTACCTTCTTCACTGACAACGCTGGGGTTGCCATCAATGGAGTCGCTGAAGGAACAGAAAGATGCTTATCTGTCGAACGTAATGCCCGATCTGGGTCTAAAAGTCAAACAGTTAAAGAAACTTAAGTCGGAGAAGAAAGCCAAGAAAAAGAACGTAAAAAATGAATACGAAGGCGTGGCTATGATTAAAGCATACACGAAGTTCGGAAGCGGTGACAGAACCATCGTTGAAGAATTTCATGTCTTAAGAGACAATGATGCTGCTAAGCCATTACCATACATTCGCGATGTCTATCGATACTTCCAGCGGAGTGGCCGGGTAACGAGTTCAATCATTAAAGATGAGGGAACTGGATTGCTGTTACATGGTCCTTATAAGCGTTACCAGAACGGAGAATTGATGGAAGAGGGTTTCTATTATGCAGGTATGAAGGATGGACGTTGGGAAAAGTATGACGCTCATTTTATGCTACTAGACAAAACTCGCTGGACAAAAGGGGTTCCTGCCGAATCGAGGCTAACCTTTTACGACTCGACTCATCGGAAAATTAAGGAAATTATTCCGGTTGAGCACGGTAAAATCAAAGGAACGTATATGGCCTTTCATGAGAATGGTTTGCTGGCCGAAGAAGGGAAATACGATAATGGCGTAAAAGTTGGCCGTTGGACGGAGTTTTATCCCATAAATCCGAGCGGTCGTCGGATGCGTAAAAAACTGATGCAGCATGCCAGCGACCAATGGGATACCGATTTTGAACCCTACGTGATTACTGAGTGGGACGAGAAAGGAAAAGTTACCTTTGAACGGGCTAAAGAGAAAGTAATTCAGGAGGAAGAAACCGAAAACTAATCCCAATTACTTGAATACGCCTTTAGGGTCTGGACGTTTCGACAGCAGGTCGTTTAAATACGTTAAATCCAGAACAGAAAAATCAAGATTGTTTGCCTGATGGAAGTATTCCCAGGCCTGTTCATAATCTGCTTTCAAGAAATTGACCAGCGATAATTTCTGATAGGCTACGGCACTGGCTGGGCCAATAGCCAGCGATTTCTGTAGATTTTGTTCTGCCTCTACCAGATCAGCCGAATCGGCTTTTTCCTGATAATATTTGATTTGGACCGTAGCCAGATCGGTCATCAAAACTGTGTTGGTATCCGATACGGCCAAACCTCTTTTGAGCATACGTATCGCATCGGGCAGATTCTCTTTCTGATAGCAAACAACGCCCAACCCCCAGTAAGCATCTGAATTTTGATTATTGAGCAACCAGGCCAGGTTGAAGCGATAAGCCGCTGTGTCTAATTGCCCATCCGCTACGTAGTCCCAGCCACGGGCCGCAAAAAAATCGCTGGCTTCCGTTCTACTGCCAAAATTCCGATCACAATCGTTCAGAAAGTGAATTTCCTGATCAATCTGTTCCGCCGTTTTAGCTCGTTCGCCAAAAAGAGGTAGGATATTGATGGATACAACTACTTCAGAAACGGTTGCATCCGTTTCTACTTTAGCCGTATTCGACTCTTTAGTTGTTTTAGTATTACTAGCTGGTAGAACGGAGTTGGGCCGAGCAGACGTCATAAGCTGTTTGGGCTGAGCCATTGCCCAAAAAGGCAACATAGCTAAACTCCACTGTACCAGATTCATCCGAACGTTCATACTGACTAACACACTGCTCGTATTACGGTAAAACGAAAGGGGAATCCAAGTTAGTACATTCTAACAATACTATCGACGGCCTCCCCGTGGGCCTGAACGTTTCGAGCGACCAACTGCTACGTCTGATTTACGAGCGCCCGAAGCGGAATGTGGCTTTCCAGGTCTGGAAGGTGCCTTTTTTGATGCACCCGGTTTTGATTTTGTTGTTGTACGTCCTTTCCCCGATGGCGTATTTTTTTCTTTTTTTTCGTGAAAGGCACCCAAAAAGGTTGGATCTTCTTTCCGTCTTTGCTCATCTATGGCCCGTAGCATCTCCTGCTTCTCGTCAAATGGCGTTTCGGTGACCTCTACGTCGGCAGGCAATGGCTCGCGAGGAATTTGCATACGAATAATTTTTTCAATCTTCTGTATGTGATATTCCTCCGACATGGTTACAAACGTAATAGCCTCACCAGTACGGTTAGCGCGACCCGTTCGACCAATGCGGTGCACGTAATCTTCATAGATAAGTGGTACGTCGAAGTTAATAACGTGACTCACGTCGGCTACGTCGATTCCTCGGGCTGCTACGTCTGTGGCAACCAACACTTTAATGTTACCCTCCTTGAAAGCATCCATAGCGTTGATTCGGGTATTTTGTCCCTTATTTGCATGAATGACCCGGATATCATCTGGTGTAATCACCTTTCGTGCCAGAAACTTATAAATATTTTCAGCGGTCGTTTTGGTACGGGCAAAGATGATAACCCGCTGAAACGCTTCGTTTTTTATCAGAAACTCCAGCATATTAATCTTCGTGCGGAAGTTGGGCGCTTCATAAATAACCTGACTAACCATCTCCGCCGTTGATGCCTGGGGCGTCACCTCAATCTTGATGGGGGCTTCCAGAAATTCGCCCGACAACCGTTCAACTCGCCCGCCAAACGTAGCAGAGAACAACAGGTTTTGCCGTTTTGAGGGAATAACCTCCAGAATGGATCGAATTTGGGGCATGAAGCCCATATCCATCATTTTATCGGCTTCGTCGAGTACCATCGTCCGAATATCTTTCGTAGCGATTTCGCCCAGCCGATACAGATCCATAAAACGACCCGGAGTCGCTACAATGAGATCAATTCCCTTTTTTAAGGTTTCAATCTGTGTTTTAGGACCAAGACCGCCATATAAGGCTACATGACGTATATCAGTGTATTTGCCCAACTGACTGACGGCTTCGTTGATCTGCATCACCAGCTCGCGAGTAGGGGCCAAGATTAGAGCACGAGGATTAGATCCCTGAGCATATTTAATCTTCATCAGCAAGGGTAACAGATAAGCCGCTGTTTTGCCGGTGCCGGTCTGGGCAATACCCAGCACATCGTGGTTCCCCAGGCTAAGAGGAATCGTTTTTTGCTGAATCAGGGTGGGTTCGGTATAACCAAGATCGGCGACAGCATTTAACAACTGACGATTCAGATCGAATTGCTCAAAAGAAGTAATCTCCATATAAAAAAACGTAATTAGCCGAGCACAGCGACTTACGTCAAAACTGTTTTAATACTCGTTCTACTCCGCTAACGTATCCGGAGCCAAACAGATTCACATGCACAAGTAATGGATAAAGATTATAAATAGCCACGCGGTCGTCAAACCCATCTTCCAGCGGAAATGCTTCGTTGTAGGCGCTGTAGAATCGTTGATCAAAACCACCGAATAGTTTGGTGAAAGCCAGGTCCGATTCACGGAAGCCGTAGTAAACGGCAGGGTCGATTAACGCCGGTTGCCCCGTTTCGGTAACCATTACGTTGCCAGACCACAAATCGCCATGAAGAAGAGCGGGGCGTTCGTGCGGAAAAATTTGGGGCAGGCGATCATACAAACGGAACAGTGCGTCATAAGCCTGTTTAGCTAGCAGGCCTTTGTAGAGAGCCATACCGGCTTGAGGAAGTAAGCGCTGTTCGAAGAAGAAACTTATGCCGCTAGCAGTAAGTGTGTTCGATTGAGGAAGGGAGCCAATGTAATTGTTAAACTGTAACCCAAACTTCGGTTGGGTGTGTGAATGCAGTACGGCTAGTGCCTGACCCAGTGTTTCCCAGTAATTTTTGGCCGGATTTCCCGGATCGATATATTCAAGAATCAAATACGATTTATCGAGCTCTTTTCCGTAGCCAACAACCTGAGGAATATAAAGGGCTTCGGTTTGGCGAAGAATATCGAGGCCACAGGCTTCTGTTTCGAACATATCCTGACGGTCGGCATGATTCCATTTAATGAAAAATACACCTTCTGAGGAAAATACCTGCGCCGATGTGTTAATATCGCCCCCGGACAGAAACTGCGTTTCGATAACCTCTACTGGCTTCCCCAGTGCTGAAAATAGAATGCTCTCAAAAAAAGAAAGTTGTTCGTCTCCCCAAAAATTCATGCGTTATTCGCGTAATGATAGTGTATAACCTGATGCCGTGGGGTTAGGTTATCAACCACCGAATCGATTGCATCTTATGAATAAGCAAATTCAACATTTGTACGACATTGCCCAAAAAGCCGAGCGACGGATCATTGGCTTAATGTCGGGAACATCACTGGATGGACTCGATATCGCCTTGTGTCGTATAGAAGGAAGTGGACCTGCTACTAACGTAACGATCGAACAGTTTACGACAGTGCCGTATAATGACGATATCAAGGCAGAAATTCGTACCATCTTTGCCAAACGGGAAATCGATTTCGAACAGTTGTGCCTGCTAAATCCGTACATCGGGCGACTGCATGGTACGATGATACGTAGTGTTCTGGACGATTGGAAAATAGAAGCCAGCGAGGTCGATATTGTTGCCAGCCACGGTCAAACGGTCTATCACGCACCCAAAACGCAGCATAGAAACCCTAAATTTCCTAATGCTACGTTGCAGATTGGCGACGGCGACCACGTAGCGGCTACAACGGGCATTATTACGTTCAGCGATTTTCGTCAAAAACACGTAGCGCTCGGGGGAGAAGGAGCGCCTTTAGCCGTTTATGGAGACTATTTCATGTTTTCTAAAATTGGTGAGAACCGTATTTTACTGAACATGGGTGGAATTGCGAATTTTACGTATTTACCCGCCGATGGCGATGCCAGTAAAGTATTTACAACCGATACAGGTCCTGGTAATACGTTGCTGGATGCTTACGCGCGTCGTTTCCTGAACAAACCATACGATGAAGATGGAAAGTTGGCTGCCAGTGGCCAGGTTAGTGAGTCGTTGCTAGCAGCGCTGAAGACCAATCCATTTTTCGATGCGCCCTTCCCCAAAACAACTGGCCCTGAAGTGTTTAATACGTTATATGTCGAAAAGGCACAGACACAAAGCCAGACTGAGAACCTGTCAGATGCTGATCTGATGGCAACATTGGTACAGTTTAGCGCAGACACGATTACGCATTCGATTGAGCGGGTTATGCAACGTAGCGATACGTATCACGTGTACATGAGCGGTGGGGGAATGCATAATCCCGTGCTGACCGGAGCCATTCGAAAACGGCTGCCCAACTGCACGTTTGACACCACAAACTCGCTCGGCATCAATGGCGATGCCAAGGAAGCCGTTTTGTTTGCGGTTCTGGCCAATGAGAGCTTAGCAGGTGGCAATACGTCTTTTGGAGACCGCCAGGGTGTTCCAACCGTTTCGATGGGTAAGGTTAGCTTTCCGCAGTAAATAAGGCTAACTTTTAGGCCTGAAAACTTTCATGACTGCTTCATCCGTAGTCAGAAAGGGGCCTCCGATCAAATCAATGCAGTAAGGAATTGCCGGGAACACAACCGATAAGCACTGGCCAATGGCGGTTGGCTTACCGGGGAGATTCAGAATAAGTGTCTGGTTACGGATACCGGCCGTTTGCCGGGATAAAATAGCCGTAGGAACGTATTTAAGACTTTCCTGGCGCATCAGCTCACCGAAACCAGGCAGCATCTTCTGGCATACAGCCTCAGTGGCTTCAGGCGTAACGTCGCGGAGGGCGGGGCCTGTACCACCCGTTGTTACAACGAGGCAGCAGCCTTCTACGTCAGCTAGTTCAATCATCGTAGCTTCTAGCTGGTCCTGTTCGTCTGGGATGACCCGGTACACGGGTTCCCATTCGCTGGTAAGCCATTCTGTTAAAAATTGAACAACGGCTTTGCCGGGAATATCCTCGTAAACGCCTGCACTGGCGCGATCTGAAACGTTGATGATACCGATTTTAATCATGGGGAGAATGGTTTATGGTTTAACGGTCATATTCAGGGCTGATGATCATTCATCAACTACAAGCCGAAAACGATGAACGTTAAACCATAAACTAAAGAAGAATTAAGGCTTTCTGCGCTTTAAGGCCAGATCGTGAGCTGTATCGTAGTAAGAACGTAGATTGCTCCAGTCGAATACTTCGGCAATGCTTTCTACGCGATTTCGTTGGGCAATACGATCACGCTGGGCCATTCGCACGAAGCGGAACAAAACATTGGCTAACTGATCGGCAGCTTCATTGAAGTTCTGAGTACGACGATTGATGACGTAGATACCCCGATTTTCATAGTCCCGCATGATTTGCATAATGAAATCCCCGAAGCCCGATTGGTCGCTTGTTACGGTAGGAATACCGCGCACAACGCATTCCAATGGGGTATAGCCCCAGGGCTCGTAATAACTTGGGAACACGCCCAAGTGGCAACCACGAACAAACTGGCTATAGTCTAATCCAAAAAGTGGATTGGTAGAGGCAATAAAATCGGGATGGTAAACGATCTTAACCCGGTCATACTCATTATTAACGAGATTGGCCTGCCGGATAAAACGGGTCATGTCGTCTTCCTGAACCAGATTATGCGTAACAAAAGGAGGTAAATGCTTCGTTTTCCAGCTCTGGACGGTGCGCCGGAGTCGAAGCCGCCAGTAATCGTCAACGAATTTATTTAAGTCAGGTAACGTATTGTCGGTACTGGATGCGGCCGCCAGGAAAAGACGTTCGCCAACCTGTTTTTCAATGCTTTCGCAGGTTTCCTGGATTTCGTCGAGTAGCGCCCGCGAATGTAAAACCTCCGGATTAATGGACGTATATGGCTGTTTCGTAACCATAAACATGACCACGGTCATGTCCATGCCAGCTTCCCGCATCCGATAGTTGAGCCGGGCGAGTGCTTCGAGGGTTAGATCGTACCCTTTGTTCGAAAACTCAAATCGACCGGATGTGAAGAAATATAATGTTTTTTCCAGGTCGAACGAATAGCTCTGGAAAAAGTGGCCCATCACAAATTCGTGAATTTTCTCTTTATAGCGAACGTGCAGGTTCTGGAATTCGTGGGTAGCCGCAAAACGGGTAATGTTTAGACCATTTGGTAAAATCAAATCAGGATTTCTGCCGAGGAATACTTCACACTCGCGTGCCGTTACGTCGCTGACGGTCGTAAACACATGGGCCTGCTGAGCGGCCAGTCGCTCAATAGTTGCCTGCGTCTCAATACCGTAGTGGATTGCTTCCCGTTTCCAGTCAAAGAACGGAAGCTTACCGTAGAAGCCCGCTTCATTTTGCGCCAGATAACGTCCCAGCATCGTAGCGTGGGTGGTGAAAATGGTGGCCACTTTTACATTATCCCGACGCAAATCCGGGAGCCCGGTACTAGCCATCCACTCGTGGAAATGGGCTACGAAATCGACTCGACGAGAATGTTCTTCAGCTAGTAACGTAATGAATAGCCGAACCATGTCGCCGAATTTGATTGTCTGATTAACCAGATCTTCTACGTTCAGTGTCGAGAGCTGATGATGTTCCCACAACTGTGCTTTTATGACGTTGAGCTGGTCATTGCCGATACTGTTTAGATCGAACAAAACAACACGTGGTCGGCCAGTTACGAGCCAATAGCCATACTCGACCGCATAGCCCATCTGGCGCATCTTCCGAACGGTTTGCCCGATCTCGGTTGCATCAGGGTCTGTAATCGGTTCAAATTCAGCGGCAGCCCGTTGTGCGAAATAAGGGCCGAGTGCCACATAATTGTCATCCCATTTTTCGACCATTGCCGGTACTTTCGACCGGATGACCGTGTAGATACCGCCTACCTGATTACACACTTCCCAGGCGACTTCAAGCAGTAACTTCCGCTTTGATGTTGAAAATACCGATTCCAAATTAACTGGTGGTTTTAGGTATTGAATACGAGTACAGATTACGGGAGCTAATCACTGCAATCAAGTACTATAAACAATAAAAGACAAACTTGTTTACTTCAAATATGAACGAGCGTCTGTTACTTGTGTTTGTTTGTTACGCGTTAATGTGTAGTTAAAGCCCGGCTGAATGCTAAATGCGCCCATTTCGCCCTCTTTATTGACAGCCAGCATGCCAACCTGAATATCCTTATAATCTTGTTTTTTTACGATTCTCATCACCGCTTCTTCGCAGGCTTGCTGAGGAGTTCGGCCTTGACGCATTAATTCTACCACTAAAAAAGAGCCACAGGTTCGCATAACCAACTCGCCTAAACCTGTTGCGCAGGCGCCCCCAATTTCGTTATCGACAAAAAGGCCAGCTCCGATAATGGGGGAGTCGCCGACCCTGCCATTCATTTTATAGGCAAGGCCGCTGGTTGTACAGGCACCACAAATATTACCCTTGGCGTCAATTGACAGCATACCAATGGTATCATGCCGTTCAATATTGGCAATCGGTTTGTATTTAGCCGTTTTAAGCCATTCCCGCCATTCTTTTTCGGCTTTTTTTGTCAACAGGTTTTCTTTCTTGAATCCCTGCGATAAAGCAAACTGTAAAGCTCCCTCTCCCGCGAGCATGACGTGGGGCGATTTTTCCATTACGGCCCGCGCTACTGAAATTGGATGCATAATATGTTCCAGAAAAACAACCGAGCCCGCGTTGCCTTTTTCGTCCATAATGCAGGCATCTAGCGTTACGCGGCCATCGCGGTCGGGTCGGCCACCATAGCCTACACTCATATCGGCAGGATCGGCTTCTGGTACGCGAACACCGGCTTCGACGGCATCAAGGGCGCTACCGCCACGATCCAGTGCTTCCTGAGCCGCTGTATTTGCTTTGGGTTGATTCCAGGTTGAAATAACTAACGGGATGCCGGATGGGGCGGCATCGGATGTTGATGAAAGAGTCTGAAAGGATAATGATGGAAAGAGGCCAGCCAGCGAGCTAACAGACAAAAAATGGCGACGATTTATCATATTATAGCTACTTATGGCCCAAAATAAAGGAATAAACAGTTGGCATTTACTACTTTTAATCGATTTATTACAAATGATCTATGCAAGACTCCAGAAAGCATATTTTGCTGATGGATGGCCCCGATAATAAGGGGCTTATTTATCACGTAACGGGCATTTTATTCCGGCATAATTTAAACATTATTCACAACGATGAGTACGTAAGTCCGTCCGGCCAGTTTTTTATGCGGACTGAATTTGAAGGCGATTTCGATAACGACGCATTGCTGGCCGAACTAAAAACAACCTTACCTGATCCGGGCATTACGTTCCGGCTTAATCCAAAACGCAAAAAAAATATTGTGGTGCTGGTAACGAAAGAGCATCATTGTCTGGGGGAGTTACTGATTCGCTATGCATTCGACGAGCTGGATGCGACTATATTGGCTGTGGTCAGTAATTATAATAGCCTACAACCCCTGGTTAGTAAATTTGGTATTCCATTTCACTACGTCTCTCACGAAGGTAAAACGCGCGAAGAACACGAAGAGGCTATTCTGCGGACATTATCCATTTATGAACCGGAATATCTGGTTTTAGCCAAGTACATGCGGGTATTGACGCCGAACTTTGTTAACCAGTTTCCTAACCGGATCATTAATATTCACCATTCGTTTCTTCCAGCGTTCATTGGTGCTAATCCATATCGGCAGGCCTACGAGCGAGGAGTAAAAATTATTGGGGCAACTGCCCATTTTGTTAACAACGATCTGGACGAAGGACCCATTATTGCGCAGGACGTAACGGAAGTTAATCATCGCCATACGGCCAGCGATATGGCCACAGAAGGTAAAGACGTAGAGAAAATTGTTCTATCACAGGCATTGAAGCTTGTTTTTAATGATCGGGTTTTCATCTCTGGAAATCGCGCTATTGTTCTATAAAACACAGCTTTTAGGATACATTTGACTACGTATATTGATAATATGTGCTGATTTTAACTGAAAGTCGCTGAAAAAGCCTACTCGATTGTTTCCGGAATATGGTATATTTCGGACCTGAAAAATCCCATTAACCCCGATTCCCTGTTCCTGCTGTATCATGCAAAAGCTTCAATCGCTGGACTATATCGTCTTTTTTTTCTATTTCATTATTGTAAGTGCCTATGGGTACTGGATTTACAAGAAGAAGCAATCGGCAAATATCTCTACTACTGATTTCTTTCTGGCCGAAGGTTCACTTACCTGGTGGGCTATTGGCTCGTCGCTGATTGCATCCAACATTTCAGCGGAACAGTTTATTGGTGCATCTGGCGATGGGTTTGCGATGGGTTTAGCCATTGCCACTTACGAATGGATGGCTGCTGCTACGTTGATCGTAGTAGCTGTTTTCTTTATGCCAATCTATCTCAAGAACCGAATCTTTACGATGCCGCAGTTTTTGACGCAGCGGTACAACAATACGGTGTCGATGATTATGGCCATTTTCTGGCTATTTCTCTACGTTCTGGTTAACCTGACATCTATCCTTTTTTTGGGAGCGCTGGCCGTTTCGACCATTTCCGGGCTGAATTTCACGGTTTGTATGCTTGGTCTGGCTGTATTTGCCGTAATCATTACGTTGGGCGGGATGAAAGTGATTGGTTTCACTGATGTTATTCAGGTATTTTTCCTGATCATGGGTGGTCTGGCTACTACCTATCTGGCGATCAATCTGGTGGCGTCAGAGAATGGTATGGAAGGGGTTGCCAGTGGATTTAATCAGATGCTTACCCAGTCGGCCGACCATTTTAAGATGATTTTCCCGAAAGGTCATCCACACTACGCTTCATTGCCGGGTCTGACCGTTTTGATTGGGGGTATGTGGATTGTGAACCTAAACTACTGGGGCTGTAATCAGTACATTACGCAGCGGGCATTGGGTGCGGATTTGAAAACAGCGCGTGAGGGTATTCTTTTTGCCGCTTTTCTGAAACTGCTGATGCCGATTATAGTTGTTTTGCCGGGTATTGCGGCTTACACGCTGTATCAGAAAGGGTTATTTCACCAGGAAATGCTCGATGCTACGGGTGAGGTGAATAAAGACCATGCGTATCCGGTTCTTTTGAATCTGCTCCCTGCTGGTTTAAAAGGCCTCTCGTTTGCGGCCTTGACGGCTGCCGTAGTAGCTTCTTTAGCAGGTAAAGCCAATTCTATTTCGACGATATTTACGCTCGATATTTACAAAAAATATATTTCGACAGACGCCAGCGAAAAACAAATGGTACGTGTCGGTCGGATTACCATCTGGGTATCGATGGTAATGGCTATTCTGATTTCGCCGTTTATGGGTATCGATAAGAAGGGCGGCTTCCAGTTTATTCAGGAAATGACCGGATTGGTATCGCCGGGTGTATTTGCCGCCTTTATCATGGGCTTCTTCTGGAAAAAGACTAACTCACAGGGAGCGTTATTTGCTATTGTCGGTGGGTTCCTGTTGTCGCTATTCTTTAAATACCTATTGCCAGACCTGGTCAACCTCGAATTCCTGGCTCCACTGGGCTTTGCCGTGCAGAATCCTGATGGAATCTATACAATTCCTTTCCTCGATACGATGGGCTTTGTTTTCCTGATCTGTATTGCGGTGATGTTTGTACTGGGCTTACAGAAACCCAGTACAAAAGGTCTGGAGATCGATTCTACTATGTTTAAAGTAGCTCCTTCCTTTGCCATTGGCGCGGGTGTTGTGCTGCTGGCCGTAGTAATTCTCTACGCTGTATTCTGGTAATTACTGGTTTCTGACCTGATTTACTACGCCCTGAATGGCGTCGGCACTGGCTTCGATACGTTCGTATTCGCCCAGGACAGCCGACGCCATTTGTATGTTTGGCCGTCGATAAACCATTGGGCTAGGGAGATTACTTTTTCCGCTTAAGTGAACGGCATCGAGGCCAATACCTGTAAATAGGCCGGCGTTACGTTCCGAAACACCTACACCTGCCATAATTTCGATACGTCCAGCTGCGTTTTGGGCCAACTTTTTGAGAACGTCTAATCCGGCTTCGGCACTATTATGCTGGCCTGAGGTTAAAATGCGAATGGCGCCCGTCCGGATAACGGCTTCCAACGCTTCGTTGGGATCGCGGGTCATGTCGAAAGCCCGGTGGAAGGCAACTGGCATGGGATGGGCTAGCTCAACAAATTCTCTGGTGCGCGCTTCATCAACGGTACCATCAGCATTTAAGATGCCTAGAACGATGCCATCAGCTCCTAAGGATTTGGCTATCGCAATGTCGGCTCTCATGACATCGAGTTCGGTCTCTGAATAGAAAAAATCGCCACCCCGTGGCCGAATCATGACGAAGAGTTGAATAGACAAATGCTGTCGGGCCAACTGAATAAGGCCGGCGCTGGGCGTTGTGCCGCCTTCACTCAAGCTCCCGCAAAGCTCAATCCGATTAGCTCCGGCTTGTTGAGCAATTAGACACGATTCGAGCGAATAAGCACAAACTTCAATGAACATGTATACATGAATTAGTATGAAACGGAAAAGATATTCTCTATGGAGATATTACAGCAGAAAATCATTCTTAATTCAAAAAAGTATGTATTTTGACTGAAAAATACGTTTTCAGGCTGAATACGCTTACTCTTCTGAACAAAAGCTGCGTTTGGCTGTTAATGGCCTAAATCCTTATAAAAACGCGTTTAAAAACATTTTTTCAGAAAAGTGCTTGGATATTAACGGTTTTTTTACTTTTGCACCCTCATTGAAAAAGTATCATTAAATACTGAAGACACTATGTACTGGACACTCGAACTCGCATCATACCTGGAAGATGCTCCCTGGCCTGCCACCAAAGACGAACTAATTGATTATTCTATACGCTCTGGCGCTCCACTGGAAGTTGTAGAAAACCTGCAAGAACTGGAGGATGATGGCCAACCTTACGAAAGCATCGAAGAAATCTGGCCGGATTACCCAACCAAAGATGATTTCTTCTTCAATGAAGATGAGTATTGAGGGAGTCAAACCAGCTTTACAATCAAAAGGCGCAGTTCGTGATCACGAATTGCGCCTTTTGATTTACGGGTAGTCTTTTACTTGATTTTCTCCCCGTTATCAGTTTCGGTCACCGATTTTCTGACAGAACGGTCATACTTTTTGGGGGCGTATAAGAAACCAAATGCTTCTGCTCCTTCTTTCGTATGGACTTTATGGTGAACGTAGTGCGCTCGCATGATCCGTTGCATGTAGCGACCGCTTGTGTCTACTTTCATCTTTACCCGGCGATGAACGATAACATCGTGAAAAACGAAGTAGAAGAAGCCATAGAGTGTAACGCCCGCACCAATCCAGGTTAGAAAGCTCAACTCGGGGATCTCAACACCTGCCAGAATAAGACTGATGGCTGTAAGGGCAAACACAACGGCAAACAGATCGTTTTTCTCAAAGAAGCCTTTATGATGATTGTGGTGATCGCGATGCCAGTCCCATAAAAAACCGTGCATAACGTACTTGTGTGTGAACCAGGCAACTCCTTCCATGAAGGCAAATGTTCCCAAAACCAAAGCAACGTTTAACAGCATTTTTATGTTATTTATGTAATACAAAAGTAATTGGGAAATAGAAATTTTGTTTGTTTTAACGCTTAAGAAACAGCTCCCAATTGATACCTAGTAACGGTTTGTTCTACTGAAAAGTTGGTTTGTTAGAGCTGACTTTTGGCAAAAAGTAGAGATACGTAACAAATACTTGCATGTTTGAAGAAAAGCCGTATCTTTATCACAACTCAGTGCTCAACCAGATGAACCCATCGGTTATGGACTATCAAGCACTCAAAAACCTGGTTAAACGGGGAGAGAGTAGTAGTTTAGAGTTCAAACTGAAAACGAACCATCCTGAAAAAATAATCCGGGGTGTTGTCGCTTTCGCAAATACCAACGGCGGCATCATGCTGATCGGTGTCGGTGACGACAAGAAGATCGTTGGTTTAAAATATGCTGACGAAGACGAATACCTCCTCGTTCGAGCCATCAACAAATATTGCTTCCCCCGGATTAGCTACACCATAGAACGAGTTCAGCTCTACGATGAACGCGAAGTACTGGTGGTTCGCGTTCCGCGCAGCCCAACCCGACCGCATTACATCCTGACCGACCCAGCCGAGCCAGAAAGTAAGAAAGTGTATGTTCGGGTGGCCGATAAATCAGTTCAGGCCAGTCGCGAAGTGCGCGAAATTCTGAAAGGTGAGCAGGCCGAACGCGATATTAGGTTTAGCTACGGCGAGAAAGAGCATAAGCTCATGAAGCACCTTGATGAGCACAATAGTATTACGGTTGATTTGTTTGCATCGATTGCTGGTATTTCCCGGCGAATCGCTTCCCGAACGCTTGTGCTGCTAGTGCTGGCCAACGTGCTGGAAATTCACCCGAGCGATGTTGTGGATCATTACACCACTCGTCAGCTACAGTAAGAGGTTTAGCATAAGCCATTTCATGACAGAAATGGCTTATGTTTTTTACGAAAAACTCTTCAGAAAATCCTCAACCTGATCGTAGGTGTATTGAAGCTGCTCATTGGTAGTGCAATAAGGTGGCATCATATACAGTACGTTACCCAATGGCCTCATCAATACGCCACGCTCCAGCATGAATCGATACGCTCGATCGCGAACCGTGTTGAAATAAGAAGTAGCCTCCCCAACATTAATCTCGAAGGCTAATAACGTACCACGCTGCCGAATATTTCGGACTGTGGTATACGTAGCCAGTCTTTGGGAAAACTCGGTGTGATTTGCCGCAATACGTTGAATAGCTGTCTGCGTTTCTGCCGCTAACAGCAAGTCCATGCTGGCCAGGGCGGTGGTACAGGCGATGGGGTTAGCCGTAAACGAGTGGCCGTGAAAAAGCGTTTTACTTTTGTCTGTCGATAGAAAGGCGTCGTATATAGCTTGCGTACAGGTTGTTACGCCCAAAGCCATTGTGCCGCCCGTAAGTCCTTTTGACAGGCTGATCAGATCAGGTTTTTCTTCTATATGATCGGATGCGAATAGTTTACCAGTACGTCCAAATCCCGTCATGACTTCATCCGCAATAATGAGCGTACCGTTCTGGCGAGCCATTTGGAAGAGTTCATTCAGTACGGATGGTTCATACATAATCATTCCGCCCGATCCCTGCACGAGCGGTTCTACAATAAATGCTGCTACGTCGGCGGTGAATAGTTCGCGTGCTTTCTGAAGTACTGCATCTTCCTGGCCCGGAACTGGCGTTGGAAGGTAGTCGACGTCGAATAAAAAGGGTACAAAAGGAGACGTAAAGGCACTGCGCCCGCCAACGGCCATTGCCCCGAACGTATCGCCGTGGTAGGCGTCTTCGAGCGCCACAACCTTGTAACGGGGTAATCCCAGGTTATGCCAGTATTGGAACGCCATTTTTAACGCGACTTCAACGGCTGTTGACCCATTATCGGAGTAAAAAACTTTTGTTTGATTCTGCGGCAGAATCGTTAGCAGCCGTTCTGCCAACTCAATGGCGGGCTGATGGGTGAAATCAGCAAAAATAACGTGCTCAAGTACCTGTAATTGTTCGGCAACTCGCTGGGCAATGTATGGGTGCGCGTGTCCATGCAAATTGACCCACCACGACGAAATCATATCCAGGTACTCGCGGCCATCAGCATCGTATAAAACGGAACCCTTTCCCCGAACAATCGGAATAGGAGAAGGCGCCGTCTGCATTTGGGTAAACGGGTGCCAGATAACGGCCTTATCGCGATCTGATAAGTTCTGCGAACTGGTTGGCGTAGTTTCGGATAACATCCTTGGTTAATTGATTTTCCTGCCCGATTCGGCCGAGACACGGAATGTTTGTGTAGTTAAGAATAAAGTGTTCAGTCGATGAAACAGTGGGACCGTTAAATATAATTCCGAGGATGGGAATGTTCCGGTTGCGACACAGCTCAACAGAAAGCAGGGTATGATTGATACTGCCCAGATAATTTCGTGAGACAAGAATGATCGGCAAGCCTAGCTTTTGGACAAGATCGATATTGAGTTCATGGTCATTCAGAGGAACCATCAGACCACCAGCCAGCTCAATAATAAGCGCATTGCTGGTAATTGGTAACGTAATAATGTTGAGGTCGATGTGTACGTTATCGATCTCAGCCGCAGCATGGGGAGAGAGTGGTTGCGTGAGTCGATACGCTTCTGGATGAAACTGAGAAACTGTATTACTGATTAGCTGACGTACGGTTTCGGTATCGGAGTCTTCCAAAGCGCCGGACTGGACTGGCTTCCAGTAATCGGCCTGCAGGGCTTCGACCAGAATGGAGGAGACCACCGTTTTGCCAATTTCAGTGCCGATGCCGGCAAGAATGAATTGAGTCGGAAAATGTTCTGGAATCATTATGTTAGTACGTTGGCAAGTGCCGACTGTAATACGGAAATTAATTGATCAATCTCGGACGTAGTATTGAATACGTGCAAACAGATGCGTAGTCGTTCCTGACCCGCCGGAACAGTTGGGCTGAGAATGGCACGGACATCGAAACCGGCCCATTGTGCTTCTTTTGCTACGTAGCGGGCGTTATCATTACCCGGTATGATCAGACATTGAATGGGTGATTGGCTAGTAGTCCACTGGCTCTCGGGTAATGCTGTTAACACGCGTTCCTGAAAATGACGTATCGTTTTTTGCAGCCGTTCAGCCACGGTAGCCTGAGCCTGTAAGTGCTCATGAGCGCACCGAATGGCCAGAAAGCTATGAGGAGGCAAAGCGGTTGTATAAATGAACGACCGCGCAAAGTTGATCAGGTAATTACGTAGGACGGTTGGCCCAACTATAGCCGCACCATGAACGCCCAACGCTTTCCCGAACGTATGAACGCGGGCCAGTACGCGGTCCTGTAAACCATACGCCACCACTAACCCCTCGCCATTGGATCCATAAACGCCGGTTGCGTGGGCTTCATCGACCAATAGGGCCGCATTGTACTGTTCGCAAAGATTGGCCAGTTCGGGCAGCGGAGCCATGTCGCCATCCATCGAATAAATGGATTCAACGGCCACAAAAACCTGTTGCCCTTGCTGTCGGGACTCATTCGCCTGCTGAAGCTTTGCGCTGAGATCATCCAGGTCGTTATGCCGGAAGCGTTGCCGGTTAGCATAGGACAGCCGCGCTCCATCGATCATACTGGCATGAATCAGCTCATCGGTCAGCAACGTATCACCAGCCTGAGGCAAACAGGCCATTAAGCCGATATTAGCGTCGTAGCCCGAATTAAAAACGAGAGCGTTTTCTGTCTGATAAAAATCAGCCAGTTGTTGTTCAACCTGATTGGCCAGTTCTGTTTGTCCGGCCAGAAGCCGGGAGCCAGTAGCACCCGTGCGATTGGTATTATCACTAAGGTCGGCTTGCTGAATACGAGCTTTCAACTTGGCAGATCGTGCAAAACCCAGATAATCATTCGAGCAAAAATCGACCAAATGGTCGGCTGTGCTGAGCTGGCGTAACAGACCGCTTTGCTGCCGGTCATGTAGCCGTTCAGCTAGTGCTTTTACTATGAAGTTTGTCGATTCTGACATGACTACAAAGGTAAAACCACTCTCGCAGACGATTCACATTTAGTGAAGTCTATTCTGAAAATGTGAATAAAAGTATAGTTATCCACATTGGTAATGTGGATAACTATACTTTTATAGGATTATTTGAATAATAAATGATCCTATGGCCCATGATTTGCAAAAACTTTTCTGGTAAACAACCGTTACCCGTCAATCGCAAGAACAATTTTTCCAAACTGGTGACCATCGTTCATTCGTTGCATAGCCTGGGCTGTTTCGGCCAGTGAGAAGACCGAATCGATGACCGGAACCAACTGTTTTTCAGTGATAAATGACAGCATGGCTGCAAAGTCATGCTCATTGCCCATAGTTGAGCCAAGGATGTTCAACTGTTTGAAAAATACGTTGGCCGGAACTAGGTCAGCTAGGTTTCCAGTAGTGCCTCCGTAAAAAGCAATACGGCCTCCTGGCGCAGCGACGTCTACTAAACGGGCAAAGCCTGGACCGCCAGCGCTATCGATAATTACATCGAAATAACCCCGGAGCGGATGTTTTCGGCCTGGATTAGTCTGATACGTATTGGCTTGAGCGAGCAGTTGTTTAGCCCAGTCAGCTTCGCGATAATTAACGCCACCGATTGCACCCAGCGTTTGCGCTTTCGCTAGTTTATCGGCTGATCCAGACGTTACCCATACGTCTGCCCCCGACATGACCGCAAACTGAAGCGCAAATAAGGCAACGCCACCACCGATGCCGGTGATCAGTACTCGTTCGAGCGTAGTGGCTCCATCGCTATGCAGACCTGCACGAGTCATGAGCGTACGCCATGCCGTTACGCCCGCCAGTGGAATGGCAGCTGCCTGTTCAAACGATAGATGGTCGGGTTTACGGTGAATATAAGTCGCTTTGACCGAAACGTATTCCGCAAACGTACCATTGGCAGGCATCCCCAGAATATGAAAATCCGGGCCATAAAAATTAGGGTTTTCTCCCCAGTTTTGGGCGCAGTTAATAAGAACAGCCTGCCCTTTCCAGGCTGGATCGACGCCTGGGCCAACCTCGGCAATAATCCCGGCTCCGTCGGAACCGAGAATAACCGGCAGCTTAATGCCCGGATATAATCCCTGCTGAATAAAAACATCGCGATGATTCAGGGCGGCCGCTTTAAGTTGAATCAATACATCTCCCGCCCCAATAATAGGTATAGGGACGTCTGTGTACTGAACGGGCTGATGAATAGCTGGGAGACGAATAGCGTTCATACGGTTGTCAGATTGGTACTTCTTGCCAATTAGGTATTATCTCGCCGTATCTTTGCAAAAGGGAGCGGATACTTCACCTTTTCATCCAGTATCCATTACCCGTCTACGTATTATGATTCGATTTTTTAACGAAGACGTAACCTACAAACTTCCACAGAAACAGGCGACACGTTTGTGGCTTAAACGCCAGGCCGAAGAGGAAGGTTACGCAGTAGGTGATCTAAACTATATATTCTGCTCCGACGAGTATCTGCTGCAGGTCAATAAAGATTACTTACAGCACGATTATTACACCGATATCATTACGTTCGACCAGAGCGACGAAGATGATAAAATTGAAGGCGATATATTTATAAGCGTTGACCGGGTAATCGATAATGCCAAACAACATGGCGTGTCGGCCGACCAGGAAATGCTTCGGGTCCTGGCGCATGGTCTTCTCCATCTCTGCGGCTATGGCGACAAAACCGACGAAGAAGTGGTAACGATGCGGGCCAAAGAAGACGAATGGGTCAGCCGTTTATAGGCTAACCGGCCGTTAGGCCACCGTCCATTTGCAGGGCCTGACCCGTGAAAAGAACATTAGCGTCATCGCATAACCACAGAATGGCCTGCGCAATTTCTTCGGGTTGCGCCAAACGCCCAATCGGTATGAGTTTACGCATCCGTTCCTCCATGCTGGGGGCAGCGCTTATGAGTTCGTCGACCATGGCCGAATGCGTATAAACCGGGCAAATCGCATTAATCCGAATATTCTTCTTGACGTATTCCAGAGCAGCTGTTTTGGTCAAGCCAATAACCGCATGTTTCGATGCGCTATAAGGGGCGCCCATCGGCATTCCGCGAACCCCTGCAATGCTGGAAACATTAACAATTTTGCCTCGACTTGACTGGTCGTCTTCCAACTGAGTTAACATCTGGCGGATTTGAGCCTGCATCCCGTAGAAAACGCTACCAACGTTAACTGCCATGATCTGATTGAAATCATCGGCGGTCTGATCCAGCAGTCGGGCGAACCGACCGCCAATTCCCGCATTATTAACGGCAATATCCAGCCGTCCGAACGTATCGACGGTTTGCTGAATGGCCTGCTCTATCTGGGCTGGTTTTGTTACGTCGCAGGGCACGAATAAGGCACGGCCGTTTACGTCCTGAATTAGCTGAACGGTATGCTTCCCAGTTTTTTCGTTAATATCGGCTACAACAACCTGAGCCCCATCTTTGGCGAATGCCAGAGCGGTGGCCCGGCCAATGCCTGATCCGGCACCGGTGATAAAAACTGTCTGGTTCGTAAAATTTGCCATATATTGCTACGTAGTAACGCCAGAATGCGGGCCGAAAATTAAACTATTTTGCCTTTGGGAATCAGGTTTTAACTATTTTCTGTATTTATAAACTCAGTGAAAGGCCTTTGGCATGACCTGCGCGATCATCTTCGCATTGATTTCCGCTCCGATCTCTATCTATCGACTGCCAGCTGGCTGACTCTGCTGTTAACGATCAATTATACTATTGATCTTGAAGATTCTTACATCGATACGTATCAGGGGGATCCTCGATGGCCAATCCTTTATTTCGGTCTTTATGCAACAACGTATTACGTCAGCGTTTGGCTTTGGACCTATTTTCATAAACGACTCGATGTATGGAAAAACCGTGAGTTTTGGCTACGTAGTGGTTGCGCTTTAGTCTGCTACTCTGTTTACTCGGGTTTTTATGCCCACAGCGATTGGAGCCGACAACTCTTCGATGGACAGATTTATGTGTTTGCTTACTACTGTTTGCATAATCTTCAGTCGTTGCTAACGATCGTGTTGCCCTTATACCTCTTTTACAAGTTTGTTGATACATATCCCAGTTCGTTCTATGGTATGGTGCCCAAGCGTAAAGGACTGGTTTTGTACCTGATCCTTTTAGGTTTAATGGTACCTCTGATTACGTTTGCCTCGTTTCAGCCGGACTTTCTGGAGTCATATCCAACGTATCGTGACACGAATGCAAACGAATTTTTCGGTGTTCCTGAGTGGGTTACGGCACTGGTTTACGAATTATGTTACGGCTGGGATTTTATTCCAACCGAACTGCTTTTTCGGGGCTTTCTGGTAATTGGTATGAGTCGGGTTCTGGGCCGGGGAGCCGTGTTGCCGATGATTGTCTGGTACTGTGCCATTCATTTTGGCCGTCCGCTGGGGGAGGCCATTTCGTCCATTTTTGGTGGTTATTTGTTAGGCGTGCTGGCTCTAAGTACACGTAGCATTTGGGGTGGCTTACTGATCCATATTGGCATTGCCTGGGGAATGGAAATAGCCGCTTTCCTGCAAAGGGCTGCTCATTGAATTCTTCCATCGCCAACCACCCGAATAGAATAGCTTGCCTACTTTTGCAGTATCCAACAAAACTCAATAACCTATGGTTACCTCGTCCGCTTCGCTACAGCCGCCTATTCCGTCCGGGAAAAAATTCGACGCTATTGTTGTTGGCTCTGGTATCAGTGGAGGGTGGTCGGCGAAGGAGTTATGCGAAAAAGGGCTCAACGTACTGCTGCTGGAACGGGGGCGCATGATTGAACACGTTACTGATTATCATACGGCGACCATGAATCCCTGGGATTTTCCGCATCATAATTTGAACGTCCCGGCAAAAGTTTTGGAACGATACCCTGTTCAGAACAGGACAGGGTTTACGATCACCGAAGCCACGCACCATCATTTTGTGGACGACCTGGATAACCCATACGTAGAAGAAAAACCGTTCGACTGGATACGGGGCTATCATGTCGGAGGGCGCTCGCTGATGTGGGGCCGCTATTCATTTCGTTTTTCTGATCTGGATTTTGAAGCGAATGCCAAAGAAGGAATCGCAACCGATTGGCCAATACGCTACAAAGACCTGGCGCCCTGGTATGATTATGTTGAGAAGTTTGCTGGGATAGCCGGTAACCGCGATGGTTTGCCCCATCTGCCTGACGGTCTATTTCAGCCCGCTATGCCCGATAACTGTGTGGAACAGCATTTGCGACAGTCGGTAAATGCTACGTTCCCTGATCGTAAAGTGATTTCGGCCCGGGCGGCTCATCTTACAGCACCCACGACCGAGCAAATGAATCTGGGACGGGCTAAGTGTCAGTACCGTAATTTGTGTATGCGAGGCTGCCCATACGGCGCTTATTTCAGCACGCAATCGGCTACGTTGCCGGCTGCCCGACGTACCAAACGACTAACGGTTCGTCCGCATTCTATTGTCAATTCAATTATTTATGACGAAAAGAAAGGCCGTGCTACAGGCGTGCGTGTTATTGATGAACAAACGAACGAATGGCTTGAATTTCACGCCAGTGTCATTTTTCTGAACGCTTCGGCCCTGGGGTCTACCTATATTCTGATGAACTCTACGTCCAGCCGCTTTCCGAATGGGATGGATGATAGTGGGCAATTAGGCCGTAATCTGATGGATCATCATTTTCATGTGGGGGCAACCGCCGATTACGAACACGATCTGGATAAAATTTATTACGGACGCCACCCGGCTGGATTGTATATTCCTCGCTTTCGGAACCTGCCTGGCCAGCAACCGCAGGCATTTAAGCGGGGTTACGGTTTTGAGGTGTACACAAATCGCGAAAATTGGGATCATGCACGCTCATTAGACGGATTTGGTGCCGATTTTAAAGAAAAAGCTACCCAGTTTGGAGCCTGGAAAATCACGTTGGACGCTTTCGGGGAATGTATGCCGTATGAAGATAATCGAGTTTATCTAACCAAAGACGTAACGGATAAATGGGGTCAACCTGTTCTGAAAATGGATGTGCATTATCGCGAAAACGAAACAGCTATGCGGAAAGATGCGCAGGAACAGGCCGTAGCCATGCTGGAAAAGGCAGGCTTTTCCAATATTGACGGGTTCGATAGCCAGGCGCATCCGGGATTAAGTATTCACGAGATGGGAACGGCGCGAATGGGAACCAGCCCTAAAAATTCTGTTTTCAATAAGTTTAATCAGCATCACCTGGTTAAAAACGTATTCTGTACTGATGGTGCCTGTATGACTTCATCGCCTTGTCAGAATCCATCGCTAACCTACATGGCCCTATCAGCACGGGCGGCAGATTATGCCGCAAAAGCTCTGAAACGGGGCGATATACCACGATGATCGTTTGGGGCTTTTGTTTATAGTTTCTGGTCTATGGTTTTGGTAGCGGAATAATTTGGGCTACCAAAACCATAGACCAGAAACTATAAACAAAATTTATCCCAGCGTTACCAGTTCTTTCAATTCAGCGTCGCTCATATCGCCGAGCCAGGTTTCGCCAGTTTTGACACTGAGATCGGCCAGCTCTTTTTTGTTACGTATCATGGCGTCGATTTTTTCTTCGAGCGTACCCTGATTCATGAGTCGATATACCAATACGTTTTTGGTTTGTCCAATCCGGAAAGCACGGTCCGTTGCCTGCGCTTCGACGGCTGGGTTCCACCACAAATCATAATGGATGACGTGGTTTGCCTGCGTTAGGTTTAAACCAGTACCGCCTGCTTTCAGCGACAGAATAAAGGTATGGTCGGAGCGGTTTTTTTGAAATTGCTCGACCATCTCATCGCGGTCATCCCGCGATGTACCGCCATGCAGGAAAAGTGGCTGAGTGCCAAAGGTCTGCTGGATAAACTGCGACAGCAGTTCACCCATTTCGCGGTATTGGGTGAAAATCAACACCTTTTCGTGGCTGGCGTAAATGTTCTCAAGCAGATTGAGCAGCAGCGTTGCTTTGCCCGACAGGGAGGGTGTACTGTTGCCTCGTTTTAAATACTGATGCGGGTGATTGCCAATTTGCTTGAGTGCGGTCATCAGTTTAAGCACCAGACCACGCCGGGCAATTCCATCCTTTTCCTGAATGGCCCGCAAACTTTCCTTCACGACGCTTTCGTACAAAGCCGCCTGTTCGGTAGTGAGTGAGCAGAACTGATTATTCTCAATTTTGTCGGGCAGATCACTGATAATACTCCGGTCGGTCTTAACCCGACGTAGTAAAAATGGGCTAGTGATACGTCGGAAAAGGTCGAGTTTCTGGTGATCGCGCTCCTGCTGAATAGGCTTGCCAAATTCTTCGTTGAACTTACTCAAACCACCCAAATAGCCTTTGTTGACAAAATCCATGATACTCCAGAATTCCGATAAACGGTTTTCAACGGGCGTACCACTGAGAGCGATTCGGATAGGCGCTTTCAGGGATTTAACCGCCTTTGTTTGCTCGGTATCTGAGTTTTTGATGTTCTGGGCTTCGTCGATAATTACAACGGACCAGGTAGGTTTTTTTAACGCGTCAAGATCTGAGCGCACAATACCATAAGTAGTCAGTAAGACATCGTAATCGTCGGTTTTTTCGGTCGGTAATTTTCGATTAGAGCCGTGATAAATACGTGGTTTTAGCTCAGGAGCGAACCGGGCAATCTCTTTCTGCCAGTTTGTGAGCAGCGTAGTGGGTAACACAATCAGCCCTTTTTGCTTCTTGAAACGGTCTTCCTGCTTAAATTTCAACAGCAGACTAATTACCTGCAGCGTTTTGCCCAAGCCCATGTCGTCGGCCAGCAAACTACCCATGCCCAGTGCGGTATTTTTAAGCAGCCATTCATAGCCTCGTTGCTGATAAGGACGTAACGTAGCGTTTAGTGCGTCGGGCAAGGGCTGGGCAGCACTCTCCGTAAATTGTTTAACGAGTTTTCGGACCTCTGCTGATAGCCCTAATCGACTCCCCTTGTACTCTTCTGACAAAGCGGCCTTGAGCAGGTCCGACCCCGTCAGTTCGGGCGGATTTTCGAGTTGTTTGTAGAGTTTTTTCAGCTCGTCTGGGTCAATCAATACGTATTGATCTTTGATTTTGACCAAGCCGGTTGTTTGTCCTACCAGTTGCTGAAACTCTTTTACACTCATCATCTCCTGGCCAAGTGCTACTTGCCAGTCGAAGGTGAGCATATCGTCCAGACGCATAAAGGCATTATCGGCCGTAACTTTCGCTTTTAACCGCCCACCTGCCTGTGGCCGTACCCAGTGCTGAAGTGATTTCGGTAGCCAAAGCGCAATACCCAGCAGTTGCATTCGTGGCAACGTATTGAGCAATACATCAACGAACAAACTGGGTGAATACGTGAGAAATTCGGGGCCGCCTATTTTGGTCAGTTTTGATAAATCGGGAAAATGGCGCGAGAGAACCAGTAAATCCTGCAGAACGGCCATTCGAATGGCGGCATGTTTCTTTTTGGTCAGCAGGTCGGGTAGTGGGATAGGTTGATCCACAACCCCTTTGTCGGTTGGCGCTTCACGATCGCGAACCAGCAAACGAAGTCGAAGCTCATCGCTGAAGTAACCGTTCCCATGGTCATTTTCTTCAACGGCTATAATCGGCACAAACCGTTTGTGAGTCAGAAAGAAATCATTAACCCAAAGCTGGATAGCCAGTGGCATTTCCTTTCGGCCGAAACCCTCGAAACGTAATGTTTCCAGGCCAAAAAACAGACGATCGGCGTCTTCGAGCGGCCACCGTTCCCAAAGTTCAATAGTGGTTGGTTTGATAACCCGACGCATGAATAGCGAGCAGAGCGTTAAAACCAGTTCCTCACCGGGTAAGGCCAGCCACTCTTTTTGCCAGCGTACGGTAAGCAACGAAGGGGGAATCTGCGTGGCCAGTAAGCTGGTTTGCTGCTGCACCGCTTCATTGAGAGTGGCTGGTAGCCAACGCACGCGGTAATGTTCGTCGGATGTGCCAACCCGCAATAGCTGAGGGACAACGGCTCCCCGACGTAGCAACGCCATCGAAAATTGCTGAGTTAAGTATAAGGCACGTACCGAATCGCTCATTTCGGGCCAGTTGTCTTCGGTTAGCGAACGGAGCCAGTTGCTTAAGTCGCTCATCTTAAAACCGGGCAGCGTGCGCTGATCGCCATGTTCGCTGAATACGCTGATTTTCTTAACTGACATTACCTCATCGAGTTGCAACTCAATGCTGTCGCTAAATTCGGGAGTTGGTCCTTCGTTCGGGCTGAGCTCGTCAATAGGCGGTTTGCTGAAAAGCTTATATGCCTTGGTGAGCGATTTGTGAAAATCACCTTTGGCAAACGTAACATCGGGCGAGAGTAACCCTAATAGCTGATCGGCCAATGGCGGAATCTGCGAAAAATCCAGACGAGTCCGAGCTTTTTCATCGGCTTTCCAATCTTCGTCTTCGGGAAGTTCATCGGTGCAAATGGCTTTAAACGAATACACGTTTCCCATATTTCCGCCCACAGTTTCGGGCTGATCTTTCTGAAGCCCTTCCAGAATATCAAGACCTTTCAATTGAAAGACTAGAAACGGATTTCGGTCAATTTCGTTAGTGATCACATACACTACGGCAGCCAAATGTTTGCAGGGAACGGCAACATCGGGACAGGAGCAGCCCATCGCCAGATCGTGAAATGAGTCTGGGAACAAAGTAATACGTCGGCGTTTGGCAAAATCAACCAGTTCCGGTGGGAGTTGCCGGTTAAGAAGCTGGGCTAACGTAGCAGGATTATCCCGGATTTCGGTCAGAAGCCATTCTTTTTCCTGTTCTGAAAATAAGGGTACCGACAGTTTTATTTTATACGGTCTTGGAGCTGTTCCTCTGACTGATGCACTAATCTGATTGTTAGAAATAAGTAACCCCAGCACTGCTCCTTTATTGGCATAGGTCTTACCGCGCGGGAGCCGATTGGCCATGTCTATGCTCGTTAGGGCATTGAGCCATTGCTGTCCCCACCACGTCTTGCCGTAGGTGATGCGTTCTGCCATCTATACTGAAAAAGAGTTTAACATGTAAAAAGCTGGTTTAGTGTGTGCCAAACGTAGCTACGTAAAATTAGTAAGATAGATTCCAGATCGTTACGTTATTGTTTGTCCACTGTTGCCGTGACATTATACATAAACGCCGTAAAGCAGGAAATTGATGCTACGCTATCAATTTTGGTTGCTATCTTCTTAAGCTGTAGCAAGTAAATTGTGTGTTTTGTTATATTTTGATTAACTATATTAATGTGGAATTAAATTTTAATTATTATAAAAATATGTACTAAATATTTTGAAATATGCTCGTTGGTTGTGTAAAATTGCCGGATTGTATATGGTTTTCTTTGTTTGATTTTTAGCGTTACAATTAGCAGAATTGTTGGCCATGTACTTGTTGGTTGATACGTATCAGAGTTAACAGAGTACGTATTAATGAACGTAAAAATTAACCTTTATTAATGCGTATTGTTTCTGTTGGTAAAGCAGGATAGAGTTTTGCGCAACCATAAGTAGTTCGTTGTTGTCTCATCACTTTTATGCCATCACCTACTCCTATGTCTGATATGTCCGTTATTGATTTGTCGTTAGATACGCCTGCAGATACTCCTCTTGGGCGAGGTATCAAACATATTGGTATCGGTAAATATGGCAGTAAGCCGTTGACTCCCGAAATGCTTGTCGAATGCCGGACCGCGTTGACTGACCCAGCGACTCATCCGCTTCAATTAGGCGCTTTTTTAGGGGCCTTATTGGCAAAGGGGCCAACACCGGAGGAGCGGACGTTAGAAGAAGTGATTGGGAAAGGAGCCTTTTCACATCCTACGTTTCTGGTGAACAAAATTTGTCCTGATCTACCACAGGGCTTATTACCCATTGCAACTAAATTAGTTCGGGGTGGCAATCTGCAGGTGACAGAGGCTGAACAACTAGGGGATTATTTATTCGGAAACGGTATTTGTGAAACGTTCCGGGGGCTGGCCGCCAGTATTATGCGCGTTCGGCACGAAACAAACGAGGAATATCTAGGGCTTATGCGGGCGGCAGAACGGACGTTTACGCCCGGTTTTGGCCCAATGAGCTGTGCCGATCGGCCGCTGGTGCAGCTAGCGGAACCGTTTGACGGCGTCGACAACAGCTATTTACTAACGCCTTTGCTGGCTCAGTATTTCCAAAAGCGCGGTTATGGCGCTTTATCGATGGTTGGGCGTTCGGGAGGTCCTAAATTTACGCTCAACGCCCTTGATCTGTATATGCATTTGGGCTGCCAGTTTCTCCAGAGCAATCATGAACTCGATACGCCACTAGAAAAATACGGTTGGGTTCTTGATCAGAAAGCGTTGTCGCCTGCGCTTAACCGTTGGGTCGACCGGCGGCATACACTCATTAAACGACCTTTTCTGGCTACCCTCGAAAAAGTACTGAATCCATGCCATGCCCAGATTTTAGTTACCTCCGTTTTTCATATTACGTATCAGATGAAAATGGCTGAGCTGGCTATGATGGCTGGGTTCGATGCGGCTATTATTCTGAAACGTGGCCTCGAAGGAAGTTTAGCGCCATCGACAAGCCGGGCTACTGGTATTCTATGTGCTGTTCGCACCCCACGAGGGCACATGTTCTACCAACATTTTGAGGGCGATGCACCCGCTTTTTCGGCATTCCGAACGGAGTCTGATGCCCAGTACGAGCATCCGCAAGCTACTGCAAATGCCCAGTTGATACGTCAGTTTATGACAGAAGGCAGCTGCAACGATACTGATTTTGCAAACCGGGTTCGGTTTGCCTATGCCCTTTACGGGCGAGGATTAGATTGGATTGAAGGACAATTGCGGTCGCAGCCGATTAGTTAGGCTTGAATGCCGTACCTTTATGGCTCGAATTTAGCCATTGGGGCATGACAGACGTAGTAATTATCGGAGGAGGTATTGTTGGTTTAGCCACGGCCTTACAGCTTAAACAGCAACGACCAGCACTGAAGGTCATTTTGATTGAAAAGGAACCAGCCGTTGCTCGCCATCAGACGGGACATAATAGCGGAGTTATTCACTCGGGCCTTTATTATAAGCCAGGCAGCCTGAAAGCAACCAATTGCATACGAGGCTACCAAATGCTGATTGATTTCTGCAATGCAGAGGGTATTCCCTATGATTTGTGTGGTAAAATAGTCGTTGCGACCAAACAGGAAGAAGTTCCTCAGTTAAATATCCTTTACGATCGTGGTCAACTCAACGGCTTAACTGGCCTGAAGAAACTGTCGGTGGCCGAAATGCGGGAAATCGAACCCCACGTCAATGGCGTGCAGGGCATGTTTGTTCCGCAAACGGGTATTATCGACTATAAGCAGGTGTCTGAGAAATACGCAGAGAAATTTCAGGCATTAGGGGGTGAAATTCGTTTGGCTGAGCGTGTTGAGCAGGTAACGCCCGGAACAAGTCTGAGCATTGTGGTAACGAATAAAAGCCGGTACGAAACTAAACTCGTTGTCAACTGTGCCGGGCTCTATTCGGATAAGATTGCCCAATTAACCCAACCGGTCAACGTACGGATCGTGCCGTTCAGAGGAGAATATTTTAAACTTCGGCCCGAAAAAGAGTATCTGGTAAAAAACCTCATCTATCCAGTGCCTGACCCGAATTTCCCATTCCTGGGCGTGCATTTTACGCGCATGGTTCATGGCGGAGTGGAGGCTGGCCCCAATGCGGTGCTGGCTTTCCAGCGTGAGGGCTATGCTAAATCGGATATTAATCTGAAAGAACTGTTCGAGACGTTAACCTGGCCCGGTTTTCAGAAAGTTGCGGCTAAATATTGGGAAACAGGCTTAGGAGAAATGTATCGATCGTTTTCGAAATCGGCATTCACCAAGGCATTGCAGGGGTTAATTCCGGAAATTCATGAGTCCGACCTTGAACCGGGTGGGGCTGGTGTTCGTGCCCAGGCCTGTGACCGTACAGGGGGCTTACTCGATGATTTTGCCATTCTTGAGACTGACAAAGCCATTAACGTAGTGAATGCGCCATCGCCTGCCGCTACGTCGTCGCTATCAATTGGGAAGACGGTTTCGGAGAAAGTTTTGGCCCGTTTTTAAGCGATTCTTAACGAACAATAGATGCTGAACAGGGGTTCTATATATGTCGAATAGCTGATATTAAATAGAATACTCATGAAAGCGATTAATCAGGTTGACGTTCTGGATACCCCCTCTGATTTAGAGGAAAAAGGCCGGGGAAAAGTTGTAGAAGCCGTAAATCGACTTGTAGCTGATGCTTTTGCCTTATATATCAAAACCAAAAACTACCATTGGCACGTATCGGGTCGGCACTTCCGCGACTACCATTTGCTGCTTGATGAACAGGCGGGTCAGATTTTCGCCACAATTGACCCATTAGCCGAGCGAGTTCGTAAGATAGGTGGTAATACTATTCGTTCAGTGGCCCATATTGCTCAACTGCAGCGGGTTAACGATAACGACGAAGATTTTGTGTCGCCGAAAGACATGCTGCTGGATCTGGTTGCCGAAAACAAGAAAATGGCAAAGAGTATGAGAGAAGCCCATCAGATTGCCGATGATGCGGAAGACGTAGCAACGGCCAGTCTGCTCGAAAATTTTATTGACGAAACCGAGCAACGGACCTGGTTTCTGTTCGAAACCTCCCGCGATCTGGAGTAAATTAACTACGTTGGTTACCTGGCCAAAACGGCTTAGCGGTTGTCTTTTCCCAGTCTGAATTGGGAAAGACAACCGCTTTTTTTAAGTTGCCGATATGAAAGTTCGTCCATCTGCACTCATCTGGCGTCTAAGCGCCAATCAAACGGAAGTATTATTGATGCGTTACAATTATGGCGGTCAGGATGTCTATGCCCTGCCTGGGGGTAATCCTGATCGCGGTGAAATCTTGCCCGAAACTGTTATTCGTGAAATCAGGGAAGAATTAGGGGTGTCGGTAGAAGTTGGTGAGATGATTCTGGCCGGAGAAATGCTGTTAACTCAACGTAACGACGATGTACTGCATGTGGTTTTTGCCGCTCGTAATCTTCAGGGGGAACCCGTTTTGAATCCCGCTGAAACAACGGCTCTTGAGTTGGTTTGGAAACCTGTTATCGAACTAGATCAACTGAATCTATATCCTAACATTGGTTCTAAACTTGAGCCCTGGTTTCGTTCTGCTACGTATCTAGGCTACGTTGGACGTATTGAACAGCAATATTTCGGTTAGTATGCTTATAGAAACGTTAAAAAAACTGTTTAATCGGGATTTAAGCCGATTAAAACATGAAATTAGTTCTTACCAGAACGAGCAGGTGATTTGGCAGGTAGAACGTAACATCGCCAACTCGGCTGGAAATTTGTGTCTGCATTTGGTAGGGAATTTAAATACGTACATTGGTGCAGAAATAGGTAAAACGGGGTACGTACGTGACCGGGAGCTTGAATTTTCGCTTAAGGATATTCCAAAAGCTGAGCTTATCGATAAAGTCGAACAGACGAGTCGGATTGTTGAGGATGCGCTGAATCGGCTAAACGAGGACGATTTGGATAAAGAATACCCGGTTTTGGTCTTTGATGAAAAAACGCCAACGGGATATTTGCTTGTTCACCTCACTACGCATTTAACGTATCATCTTGGTCAGATCAACTATCACCGCCGTCTTTTAGATCGTTAATCGTTGTCGACGCGACTAAGTAAACTCCCGGCTATCATCCCAATCAGACTGGCGAACAAGCCCCAAAGCATGGGCGAAATGTCTGTGTCCAGGCCGAGACAGGCAAGCCAGACGAACAGGCCGATCCCCATCGACCAGAGGCACCCGGTTAATGTGGCCCGTTTCCAGTAAATACCGGCCGCTAACGGCACAAATAGAGAAACCAGGCTAAAAGCAGACGATTCGCCAACTAATTCAAAAATATTGGCATCCCGCGTTGTACTCATCAACACGCAGACAACAGTAATGATAACAACTGCCCAGCGAATCGTTTTTAGCAGTGCCTGATCACTAATATTGGGTCGGAAAAATTTGACGATATTTTCGCCAAAAACCGTTGACGGTGCCAGAATAGCCCCGCTCGATACGCTCAGAATGGCCGACGTAACGGCGCCAAAAAATAACACCTGTAGCGGTAAACCTCCGTGCCGCATCACCATATTGGGTATGATCAACTGATTATCCTTGGGTAAATCGGGATGAAGAATTTTGGCACTTAAGGCAATGAATAAAGGCAGCATCGCAATGGTCAGGTACATGCCTGACGCCAGGAAGGATGCCCGAACCGAGATTGTTTCAGTTTTGGCCGACATCACTCGCTGGAAAACATCCTGCTGGGGGATGGAGCCTAAGCCAATCGTAATCCAGGCCGCAAGATAAGCCAGCCAATCCTTGCCGGTCGGTTTGGGCAGGAAGCGGAAAAAATCGTCAGGTGTTTGTTTGTCTATCGTTGTCCAGCCACCTACTTCCTGCCAAAGCATAATGGCCAAAACAACCAGCGCTAGAATAATAATCAGGTTATGGAAGAAATCGGTGACCGAAATAGACCACATCCCACCCAAGAGAGTATAGACCATGACGATGGCCGCACTCCCAATAACGCAGTACTCACGGGGAATATCAGTCACTACGTTCAGCACAATGCCAATAGCGACTAGCTGAGCGGCTATCCAGCTGAAGTACGAAGGAATAACCATTAGAGCGGATAGCAATTCCGCTGATCGACCGTATCGAATGCGAAAGTAATCGCAGAACGTCGTGATGTTTAGCCGGTAGAGAGGTCGCGAAAAGAAGGCTCCTACTAAAAACAGGCATAAGGATGAGCCAAAAGGCTCTTCAATAACAGCCAGCAGCCCTCCTTCAACGAACATAGCCGGAGCACCCATGATTGTTTCGGAACCAAACCAGGTCGCGAACGTAACAGAAGCGGCTAACAGTAATGGGAGGCCTCGTCCGGCCAGCACAAAATCCTGCGATGTAGTTACTTTTCGAGCTGCCCAGATACCAACCGCTACGTTGGAGAGGAGGTAAATAGCAATGAGAGATATAAGCATCGGTATAGCTAAAAAGCCGAATCACAAAGTACACAAGATTCTTGCGTACTCTGCGCTTCGGCTTTTTAGCTATTAGGATTATAGCCTACAATTTATTTTAAGGCAATTTCTCGTGCAGGTAAGTCAAAACCAGTTGTAGTGTCTGCTTAATAGTACCTACATCCTGCTTAAGTTCCGCCACATCCTGTTTAAGTTCCGCCACATCCTGCTTGAGTTCAGTTATGTCGGCTTCCACTTTATCCAGTCGATGCTCTACCTTATCAAAACGAGCATTAATCTGCTTAAATCCTTCATTTTGATCCTGCCGGATAGCGCGCACATCAACGGTTAGATCGGCTACGGCGCGGGCCGTTTTCAAGTTCTGACGCTCTACTTGCTCAATACGTTCTTCAAGATACATGTAGATATAAATCTTCGGTGGATACTGTTTTCTTGAGCAAGGTTACTTATATGCATTTACAATCGCAACGTATTGGGCAGATACTTTGCAATCAACTCTTCGTAGTAAGGCTTTAATTCGCTTACAACTGGTGGCTTTGGACTTTTTGAATACAGATCGTACGGGTTGAATTTGCGGACCCATTTAAACATTTCGTGGTCATGCTCGTCCATTAAATGCGTATAGGCTTCTTCACGGTGTTGCGAATAGAACGAGTGATAGCGCATCATGTATAGAGCAGGCTCAGGCATATAATCCTTCATGATCTGATACAGATACTCGTCGTGGCCCCAGGACATATGTACGTTACGTAGGCCACAGTTAGGCTCATAAACGCCGTACTTTGTGTTGTAGCGTTCGTCGCGGCTGTCCGGGTTATTCGCAAAATATTCAGGATAAACAATTTTATCGGAATGGGCGCATCCAACCGGGAACGTATCGCCAACCACAGCCCATTGTGGTTCGCCGAAGAGACACAGCACTTTGCCCATATCGTGCAAAAAGCCGGTTAGTACAAACCAATCGGGATGGCCATCGGCTCGGATCGCTTCGGAGGTTTGTAGTAGGTGCTGAAGCTGATCGAGATCAGTATCGGGATCAGAGTCATCAACCAGCGTGTTTAAAAATTCTGCAATTCCCCAAACGGGTAGTTCTTTCTTGTCGAATTTTAAAAACTCACGCTCCTTCTCCAACACGAAATCGTAGGTCTGGTACGTGTGATTAAGCCGATAGAATTCCCGAACCGTGTCACGCTCTGGAGAATCGTAGTTGCGGTATTCTTCTTTTGATTTATGCTCAGGCTCTGGGTAGCGACTTAATAGATCGTCTTCCCACACATCAAGGCTAGAAAGGGGTGCGTTTTCGCTTATCATGTCTAAGTGAAAGAATTTACAGTAAATCTCTAAAATTTATTGCTGATAACCAATAGAATAGGCTGAGTGTTGGCAAGGATTCTACTGAGTAAGTTCATCCAGCCTGAGTATGGCTGCTACGTTTGGGTAGCCTGCCTCCGATAAAAGATGGGTTATCGCTTCAGCATTGGCTTTATTAGTGGCTCTGTTAGCAAAATAAGCCATCAGAAATCGCTTTTTGGGTATAAACACTACGTAGTTATTAAAACCGCAGGTACTACCAGAATGAAACAAAATTGGATCAGATGGCTGTCTGTAAAACCAACCCGCTCCGTAATAACTGTCTGGTGCTGACGAAATGGGTTTGCCTGTACGAATCAACGTAGTAGTTAGGTCTGGTAATGTATTGTTTGCTAAGGCTTCGATCCATTTCCTGTAATCGTCCAGAGACGTGTAAACGCCACCATCTCCTTTTGTGGCACTCGTTACGCTCTGGTCTGAGAACGTGAACGTATCATTTTTGTCCAGTCTATAACCCATTGCCCGGTTCGGGATGGATTGACTAGCTTCGTAGACGATGGATCGCGTCATGTTTAATGGCCGAAAAATCCGCTCCTTAACAAACGTAGCGTAGGGTTTTCCTGATACTCGTTCAATAATCAAGGCTAATAAGCAATAAGCGGAATTGCTATATCGAAACTGGCTACCGGGTTCGAAATACAGTGAGTCGCGGTTTTTTAGTAGCGTCAGTACGTCGGCATCCAATACTTGTTTCTGCTGGTTTGGATCCATAGCGGACTCATAGTCCAATAATCCCGACGAATGCGTAAGCATATGTCTGACCAGAACGTTTCGCCCAACAGTACCCGTAAACTCAGGGAAGAAGCGAAGGAGTGGGTCGTCCAGAGATAGCTTTCCGCCTTTTTCCAGGAGCAATATGCCCATAGCCGTAAACTGCTTCGAAACGGAAGCCATTCGGAAATTAGTTTCAGACGTAATGGCTGATTTCAGGTTAACATTCGCCAAGCCGTAGCCCTTACTGTATATTTCTTTCCCATCAATCATCACGATTAGAGCCGAGCCTGGCTGATTGGCCTTTGCGGTCGATTGCATAAGCGAATCGAGCCGGGTCGCTAACTGCGCACTGGCTGAGATGGACATAAGAAGCAGGCTGGCGACAAGGAACTTAGTCATTGGAGTTTACCAGAATACGGCATATAGTATTGCCAAAATACTGAAAATTCCCACTGAGCCAATAACGAATGAGGGGGCTACCCGAAACATCTGTCGATCCATAATTACCCCTTTAACTTTGGTTGGGACGCTGTCCGTTAAAGAGACAATAACCATCAGGGCCATATCGATGCAAAAGACGAGGGTGGTGCGATGAAGAAAAGGAATCGGGTCTGACTCAATACCAACTACGTTCGTGATTTCCGGCCAGAATTTTAGTAGTGTGGACAGGGGAATTGTTAGAATTGCTACGGTCAGGGCAGCCCGGTTGGTGGCCCGTTTCCAGAAGAATCCCAACAAAAAGATGGCGAAAACGCCCGGTGTGATAAAGTTGGTGTATTCCTGAATGTATTGATACACCTGATCGAGGGAGCGTAGTAACGGCGCAATGGTAATGGCGATAGCAAAAGCCACGACTACAGCCCATCGGCCAACATTGACCAGCTTTTGTTCTGATGCATTTTTATCAACGTATTTCTTGTAGAGATCAAGCGTAAAAATCGTCGAGATTGAGTTGCACTTTCCGGCTAGCGAAGCCACTACAGCTGCCGTTAAAGCTGCAAAAGCCAGCCCTTTCATGCCGACCGGTAATAAATTCATCAGGACCGGATATGCGTGATCTGGCTTCACTACGCCCGATGCATCCGTCATGGCCTCGCGGAAAGGCCCATTCTGATAGAGAACATACGCAGCAATACCTGGAACTACCACAATTAGGGGAATCATTAATTTCAAAAAAGCAGCAAAGAGAATACCGCTACGTGCTGTTTTCAGATCGGCGCCTAATGCTCGTTGGATGATGTACTGATTGCAGCCCCAGTACGAAAAATTATTGATCCACATACCACCTGTTACTAGTGCCATTCCAGGTAGGGCGTCGTAATGCGGATGCCCTTTGGGCAAAAACATATGAAAATGACTGTCGGCCTGCTGACGTAGCGTTAATAAGCCATTCCATACACTGCCTGTTCCTGTCTGCTCCGCAACCAGTTGTAAGGCCAGATACGTAACAACTAATCCGCCAAAAACCAGGACGATCACCTGAATCACATCCGTATAGCCAATTACTTTCATGCCACCTAACGTAATGAAAATGGCGAAAATAGCCAGCCCAAACGTGCACGCCATAAAGGAAACGCCCGTTAAGGATTCGATAGCGATGGCCCCAAGGTAGAGGATAGATGTTAGATTGACCAGTACGTAAACAACCAGCCAGAACACGGCCAGAATAGTACTTACCGTATCACTATACCGTTGCGCCAGAAACTGAGGCATGGTGTAGATATGATTCCTAAGATAGATTGGTATAAAATAGATCGCGACAATAACAAGTGTTGCCGCTGCGAACCATTCGTACGATGAAATGGCGAGTCCCATCGCGAAACCAGAGCCAGCCATTCCGATGAAATGTTCGGCTGAAATATTGGAGGCAATCAGTGATGCGCCAATTGCCCACCAGGTTAAGGCGCCTTCGGCGAGAAAAAAGTCGGTCGTGCTGGTGGTAGCGGATCGCCGTCGTTGATAAACCCAATAACCGTAGCCAACGACTACAAATAAATAAATGAAAAAAACGATATAGTCAGCGGTGGCCAGGTGGTTCATTGGGGTAGCAATAAAAAAGGGTGTCTTGGCTACAAAGCAAGACACCCTTTTTTTATACCAGTTAACTAATCCGAAAAACTACAACTTGCTGAAATCGAAGGTTTCGAGGAAGGCAGTTGTAAAATGTCCGGATTTAAAGCCTGGGTCATCCATCAGCTTGATATGGAAGGGAATAGTTGTCTTAATTCCTTCGATAACAAACTCCTGCAAAGCCCGCTTCATCCGCGTAATCACTTCTTCCCGCGACTGACCCGATACGATCAGTTTCGCGATCATCGAGTCGTAGTTAGGCGGAATCGTGTAGCCTGTATATACGTGACTATCTACCCGAACACCGTGTCCGCCCGGCATGTGTAGCACCGTAATTTTACCAGGAGATGGACGGAAGCCATTGGCCGGATCTTCGGCGTTAATACGGCATTCCATAGCGTAGAGCTTTGGTGTGTAGTTGCGGCCCGAAATTTCAACACCAGCCGCCACTTTGATCTGCTCTTTAATCAGGTCGAAATCCGTTACTTCTTCGGTAATAGGGTGTTCAACCTGAATCCGGGTGTTCATTTCCATGAAATAGAACTTCCCGTGTTTATCGACCAGGAATTCAACGGTTCCGGCACCTTCATAGCCGATTGCCTGAGCCCCTTTAATGGCTGCCTGACCCATTTCTTCCCGAAGTTCTGGTGAAATAATGGGCGAAGGGGTTTCTTCAACCAACTTCTGGTGACGGCGTTGAATAGAGCAATCGCGTTCAGAGAGGTGGCAAACTTTACCGAACTGGTCGCCTACAATCTGAATCTCAATATGGCGAGGTTCTTCAACGAACTTCTCCAGATATAAGCCATCGTTACCAAAAGCGGCACCCGCTTCAGTACGAGCGTCGTTCCAGGCTTTTTCAAAGTCACTCTCCGAACGGATAATTCGCATCCCACGACCACCACCACCAGCTGTAGCCTTGATGATGACCGGATACCCCATTTCGGCCGACAGTTTTTTGCCCTGCTCAATCGATTCCAGCAAGCCTTCTGAGCCAGGAATAACCGGAACGCCAGCCAATTTCATGGTTGCCTTGGCCGTAGCCTTGTCGCCCATAGAGTTGATTTGGTCTGCAGTAGCACCAATAAACTTGATGCCATAGTCGGCGCAGATTTGTGAAAACTCAGCGTTTTCCGACAAAAAACCGTAGCCAGGGTGAATAGCATCAGCGCCAGTTACTTCGGCAGCAGAAATAATGCTGGGGATGCTTAAATAAGACTGTTTACTAACCGGTGGCCCAATACAGACCGCTTCATCAGCAAATCGTACGTGTAGGCTATCACGATCGGCGGTCGAATAGACTGCTACCGTTTTGATACCCATCTCGCGGCAGGTACGGATAATCCGCAGTGCAATTTCTCCCCGGTTAGCGATTAATATTTTTTTGAACATGAAAATTCCAGTTTACAGTTGACAGATTTTCGTTTTCAGTTAGTTCTAGTGAGAAGACTGAAGGCTGAAAGCTGAAAACTGAAGACTTAATTAGGTTCTACCAAAAATAACGGCTGGTCGTACTCAACCGGCGTCGCATTTTCAACGAGCACCTTCACGATACGTCCGGATACTTCCGACTCGATTTCGTTGAAAAGCTTCATCGCTTCAATAATACAAACCACTTTTCCTTCACTCACACTGTCTCCGATTTCAACGAAAGCTGGTGTTTCCGGGTTGGATGAGCGATAGAAGGTACCGATCATTGGTGATTTGATAGTAACGTAATTGGACGTATCAGCCTTAGGGGCTGCTACTACGGCCGGAGTGGCAGTGGCTACCTGAGGCTGCGCTGCCGGAGCGGAAACAGGGGCTGCCGGAGCAGAAGCTACTGGTGCCGGAGCGGAAACAGGAGTTGCCGGTGCGGCTGCTCCGTACCGTTTTACGCTGATTTTAAGATCAGTCGTTTCAATGTTTACTTCATCTAATCCAGATTGTGAGATGAAGTCGATTAGTTGCTGAATGTCTTTTGTGTTCATAGCTTTTGAATGATGACAGGGTCGGGTCGCCGGAGCGATTATGAATTATGAATGATTAAGAATCGACAATCACTACTACGGATCGTTCACATTCATCATTCCTCAAAAACTTATTTCACGCGTTCTACATATTCCCGCGTACGGGTATCCACTTTAATTTTTTCGCCAGAGTCAATAAAAAGAGGCACCATGATTTTAGCACCAGACTCAACTTCAACCCGTTTTTTGGGGCTATTGGCGGTATCTCCCTTAATACCGGGTTCGGCATAAGTAACTTCCAGTTCAACGAATGGCGGTAATTCGCACGATAGAGGAACTTCGTTTTCGGCGTTGATCAGAATTTCCACTTCCTGACCTTCTTTCATCAGATCGGCTCCATCAACCAGTTTTTCGTCGATGTTAATCTGATCGAAGGTTTCCTGATCCATAAAGTTGAAGCCAGTTTCGTCTTTGTAGAGGAATTGAAATTTTCGGCGCTCGACTCGAACCGGATAAATGTTTACGCCTGAGTTGAATGTATTATCGATAACCCGGCCCGTAGTTAAACTTTTCAGTTTTGTACGTACAAAGGCTGCTCCTTTGCCAGGTTTCACGTGTTGAAACTCGGTAATTTGAAAAAGGTCGTGATTAAAGTTTATGACCAGTCCATTGCGGATATCTGCGGTCGTCGCCATTACTTAATAAATTGTTTGTAGTTCGTAGTTTAACGTTTGCTGTTTATTGTGAATGCACTTGTTTCGAATCGATTACAAATGTATAAACGGCAAACAGACTAACTCAGTTTTAATACGCCCACTTGACGTAAGCAGCTCCCCAGGTAAAGCCACCACCAAAGGCAGCCAGAACCAGGTTATCTCCCTTCTTCAGTTTTGATTCGTAATCAAACAGGCAGAGCGGAATGGTCGCTGCGGTGGTATTGCCATACTTGTGGATATTCATCATGACTTTGTCCGGCTCGATACCCATTCGGTTCGCCGTAGCGTCAATGATTCGTTTATTGGCCTGGTGCGGTACCAGCCAGGCTACATCGTTGCCTGATAACTGATTGCGCTCCATGATTTCAGCCGATACGTCGGCCATGTTTTTAACCGCGAATTTGAACACCGCCGGTCCGTCCTGATAGACGTAGTGCCAGCGTTTTTCAACGGTTTCGTGGGTGGGTGGATAACGGCTGCCACCTGCTTTTTGAAAGAGATGGTTCTGTCCAATACCGTCTGATTTGATAATCGAATCAAGTATGCCTACGCCCTCATCATTCGGCTCCAGCATAACGGCCCCCGCACCATCACCAAACAAAACGCAGGTTGTGCGATCAGTATAATCGGTAATGGCCGACATTTTATCAGCTCCGACAACCACAACTTTTTTGTACTTGCCAGTCTCAATAAATTGTGTACCAATAGTTAGTGCGTACAGAAAGCCGGAACAGGCTGCCTGAATGTCGAAACTGCCAACGTTACGAATGCCAACCATGTCGCAGATAAGATTCGCCGTACACGGGAATACGTAATCAGGCGTAGTGGTGGCGCAAATTAGCAAATCTACTTCGGCTGGCCTGATATTGAGTTTTTCGAGTAATCCAGCAACTGCTTTCGCACCCATGTGAGAGGAGCCCATTCCCTCGCCTTTCAGAATATGACGTTCTTTAATCCCCGTACGGGTCGTAATCCATTCGTCACTCGTATCTACCATACGTTCCAACTCTGCATTGGTTAACACGTAATCGGGAACGTAGCCGTGGATTCCTGTTATGGCAGCTTTACTCATAAGTTGGTGGTACAAAAAGAGTTTATAGTTTACGGTTTATAGCTTTCTTGGTTTATGATATCAATGAATCGAGTATGAAACCTATAAACTGGAAACTTAAACTAACTGAGGGCTTGTGCAATTTTAGTATACGCGTCGGACTCAACCTGCCGGATGGCCAGACCAATCATGTTTTTTATAGCCAACGGCGACGATATGCCGTGGGCAATGATTACGTTTCCGTTGACACCCAGGATGGGGCTGCCACCTACAGATTCGTAATTGGTTTTGTCTAAAAAGTCGTCACTGATACCCCGTTGAGCCGCTATGCCATAAAAGGATTCACCCAGTTTAAACATAGCGTTGCCAGTGAAGCCATCGGTTACAATAACGTCGGCCTCGCCCGCGAAGAAATCACCACCTTCAATGTTACCGACGAAATTAATTTTCCGGCTATCTTTCAGAAGCTGATGAGCTGCCTGGGCTACCAATGAACCTTTCTGCTCTTCGGAGCCAATATTCATCAGGGCAACGCGAGGTCGTTCAATCCCGAATGTATACTGGGCGTAAATGGAGCCTATTTCGCCAAACTGAGCCAGCATTTCGGGCTTACAATCGGCGTTGGCTCCTATATCCAGCATCACTGCATGGCCCCCCGTAATTTGTGGGACAAAGCCAGCAATGCAAGGACGTAAAACGCCTTCGATCGCTTTGATGCTAAACAGGGCTCCTACGTGCATAGCACCCGTATTACCAGCACTACAGAACGCATTAACCTGACCATCCTTCAAAAGCTTAAACCCAACTCCGATACTGGAATTGGGTTTCTGGGAGAGCGCCTTTGTGGGGTGCTCACTCATTTCAATGACGTCGTCAGCGTTAACTAATTCAATGCTGGTGTTCGTTTCGGCACCGTATTTTTTGATAAGTTCCTGCATAACGGACTGCCTGCCAATCAGTACGATAGCTACATTTTCCGGCAATTCCGCAGCGGCCATTACAACTCCTTCTACAATTGCTTCGGGAGCAAAATCGCCACCCATTGCGTCCACTGCAATTTTCATCGACTCCGTTAGTTCATACTTTCCAGCTCAGCTGGATTGCAAAAAAATATGCGTAAAAATAGGGAGGTGGCGGGCAATAAAAAAGTATTTCGCGTTCATCTTCAGGAAGACGTCAACGAAATACTCTTTATAATGCGGTAATAACTAGGCTGTTTTAACGTAATTTTCGACGATCATCTGGCCTTTATAAAAAAGGTTTCCTTCGAAAACGTGAGCGTGGTGACGCTTGTGAACTTCACCGGTTTGCGCATCGGTCGAAAGCGTTACAGCCGAAGCTTTGTAATGAGTTCTGCGCTTGTCGCGACGGGTACTGGAGTGGCGTCGTTTGGGATGTGCCATGATTAATGTACAGTTGTCTGTTTACAGTTTTTAGTAGTCCGCCGTAGCGGTTCATGTTTTCAGCAGAACGATCTCGGCCTTATACCAAAACCGTAAACTGAAATCGTGTTAATTGTCACTCAATTTACGTAAGGCGGCCCAGCGTGGATCAATCGCCGACTGGTCGTCTTCGTCATTTATCTCTGCGTCAGAGCGATAAATTACTTTACCATTCTGCTCATCGTCAGCTTCGTTTTCATCCTCATCACGAAAACGAGGATGCAATCGCTTCATCGGTAGCGACAGACTGATGAACTCAAAAATGTAACGGGCTACGTTGATCGTGGCGGTGCTACGTTCAATAAGTTCAATTTCGTCGCTCAATTCTTCGTTATGATCGCCGAACTTCAGCAACATAATTTGCTGCGTATCCACTGGCTCTTCGTACTCATCCAGGCTTCGGTCGCACGTTTGTTCAACCGTGCCCGTGATATGAAAATCCAGTCGGATCATCGTTTCAGACTTCTCCAGCACGACATGCGTGTGAATAGTGCCTTTCTCGATCAAATCCTGTTCAAGCGCAGCAAAAAACGCATCGCCCGACGTAAAATCGTACTCGTGCCGTTTATTGTCTAAACCGACAATGTTTATGTCGTATGCGCGTAATGTATTCATCTCTGTGTCCTCCGCTTTGGCGGTTCGGTCCAAAAATAAGACCGCAAAGGTACGAAATGTTTGTGAATCAGTAAAGTGATAACTAAAAAGGTTTTTTAGCTCGCGAAAAAATCTGGCCTTTTCAGGGAAATAATGCCTGATTGGATTAACTTATCACCATACCAATACCGACACTACGTGTCAACTCTTATGACACGTTTGGGTTTTATATTATGTTGTTGATCATCATTACGGTTACTTGGCTGGCCGTTCTGGTTCGTATTGTAGCGAATCCATTATCCAATGTATTTCAAAAGCAGTTGACGCAGCGCTCGGCGGATCCGTTGTTTGTTATTGCCGCTACCTATGGTTTTCTGGCAATGGCTTGCCTGGCCGTTTGGCCGCAACTACAATTTACAGGATTGTCGTCGGAGTTTTGGCAGAGTATGGTTATTGTTGGGGTCTTTGCGGTGGTTGGTAATTTGTTTTTAGTAAAAGCGCTGCATATCGGCGATTTGTCGGTGCTGGGGCCAATTAATGCCTATAAATCGGTGATCGGCCTGATTGTGGGTATCTTTCTCCTGAACGAAATTCCGGGGCTTTGGGGCTTAGCAGGTGTTTTATTGATTGTTGCCGGTAGCTACGTAGTGTTGGGAACGAAACAGCAGCGTAAGGGATTTGCGTGGAGTGTTTTCAAGCGCCCGGAAGTTAAGCTACGCCTGGCCGCTCTAGTGTTTTCGGCTGTCGATGGTGCTTTTCTGAAAAAAGCAATCGTGCTGTCAACGCCAACCATTGCGTTCTTCTACTGGTGCCTGTTTGGGTTTGGCTTCACATTTATCTGGATTTGTCTGACTTTAAGGAAACAATGGCAGGAGCAGACAAAACTGTTGTTTTCCCAAAAAAGTCTGTATTTAGCCTTATTTCTAACCGTGGGAGTAACACAGGGCGCCAGTAATATAGCGCTGGCCGATATGCCGGTCGGATATGCTCTGGCGCTCTTTCAGACATCGGCGCTGGTCAGTGTTCTGTTTGGCTATCAGTTCTTCAACGAAGGTGGCATACTCCGTAAGCTTATAGGTGCGGGCATTATGGTGGCGGGAGCCGTAATGATTACTATGTTTGGGTAAACATCTACTTATAAACTCGGTTATGATTGCTAGGTTTAAAGCAAATTGACTGATTCCATTCATAAGTCAACATCAAAAATAATTCTGTCCTATGTCTACTTACAAACTCGTAGAAAAACACGCTATTGAACATCACAATGAATATTACGAAGTACGAATAACGCAGGATGATGAGCATCCAGAAAGCTTATTCTTTACTACCAATGAAGAAAACCTGGAAGACGTAGCGGCTGATATTATAGCCGAACAAAAACCCGGCGCGAAGCATTGGACGGTTATTCCACACCATAAAGACAGCTAGAGCACTTACGAAAAACAAAGACCTGTGACTACCGCTTTCCTGATTATTGACGCTCAGTTTGATTTTTGCCACCCAGACGGGGCTTTGTTCGTGCCCGGTGCCGAACAGGATATCGAACGGATAAGCAACCTGATCCGACAACATACCAATGCCATCGATCATATTGTTGTTACGCTCGATACGCACCACCTGCTCGATATTGCCCATCCTATGTTCTGGCAGGATGCTACAGGAAATCATCCTGATCCGTTTACCCGTATCTCAGCGGAAGACGTTGATAATGGGCGATGGATACCCCGGTTTGCGGTCGATACAGCGAAACGCTACGTTCGTGATCTGGAAGCCAGTGGGCAGTTTCAGCATTTTATATGGCCAGAACATTGCCTGATTGGTTCACGTGGTGCTTCGTTGCATGATACGTTGCTCAATGCCCTGAAAGACTGGTCACGTCATCGGGAGCTTGATTACGTTGCTATTCAGAAGGGATTACATCCGCTGTCGGAACATTTTGGCATATTCCAGGCGCAGGTTCCGGATCCATCGGTTCCTGAGACACAGCTCAATACAAAACTGATTGCTGATCTGGTACGCTTCGATAGAGTATATCTAATGGGTGAGGCAAAATCACACTGCGTAGCTAATAGCCTGAAACAAATTCTGGACTATGCGCCAGAACTCGTACCTAAACTTGTTGTCGTAACGGATTGTATGTCGGACGTAACAGGGCTGGGTTACCTTGCGGATCCAATTTACGCCGAGGCACGTAGCAAAAAGGTGCTTTTTGCTACGTCTGATGCTATTTTTAGATGAAAAGCCTTACCTTTTAGGCGTTATGGAGAAAACGCTGCCGCTATTTCCGCTTAATTTGGTTGTCTATCCAGGCGAAGATCTGAACCTGCATATCTTTGAGCCTCGCTATCGCCAGCTCATCAATGAATGTCTGGAAGAAGAACGGACGTTTGGCATTCCGGCATTTATTAACAACAAACTGCCGGGCTACGGTACCGAGATGCACGTGACAACCCTGCATAAACGGTACGACGATGGCCGAATGGATATCAAATCAAAAGGATTACGGGTATTTCGTCTGGTAAACTTTGAAAATCCTGTTCCGGGTAAATTGTATGCTGGCGGAGAAATAGAACTGGTTGAGCCAGGCGACAGCTTCAGTGCTCATGCATCGGTGCTTCAGCAGCATCTGGAACGACTTTATACCTTGCTGCAGATCGAAACGGATTATGATCCGGCCAGTGAAAATTTCTCCTATAAAGTAGCCCACAAAGTTGGCTTATCGGTTGAGCAGGAATATGAAATTTTAACGTTGGAAAGCGAAGCTGAACGCCAGCTGTTCCTTATCCAGCATCTCAACAACGTATTGCCCGTAGTAGCCGATATGGAACGTACCAAGCAACGTATCCGTATGAATGGGCATTTTAAGAATCTTGATCCCCTGAATTTCTGATTTATACGAAGAGGCCAGGTTTTTACCTGGCCTCTTCGTATGCTATTTAGAGAAGTTTCATTGTCTCATAATCAGCAACATGCTGCAGGTACAGAAAATGGAGCAGTAAACCGTTAATGTTCGTTACTAGCTTATGCGCTTCGGGTAACGTAGTAACAACGGTAGTGATCCGCTCAAATTCCGACTGGTTGCCCATGTCTTTGTGGTGAAACGCCATAATTGCGTCGCGGGAAAGCTCACGCTCGATGAAAAAGAAATGCATGCCTTCGTCGCTCGTACCCGTACTAGGGTGCCACAATTTAGGATTGAGCTTCGTTAAGTCGGCGGCCGTTACGTCCAGGCCGATTTCTTCACCCAGTTCACGAGCTGCTACTTCGTCGGGAGCGTCGTCGGCATCCACCATACCGGCTGGATGCTCATACGTATGAGAACCATCGGCAATACGTCGCTGCCGGACTAGTACAACAAACTTTTCCTTCGTTTCCTGATCAATCAGGCATACCAGCATCGATACAGCATGGCCTTTCAGAAACAGGGCAGGTGGAATTTTATCGCCTTCAGGAGTGTCGGCATCCACTTCAAGCATAGCGAATAATACTTCGCCATTGTGCCTGCGACGAATATAAAAATCCTTGATGCCGTTTATGGTTAGCCCATTGCTTTCCATCTGTTGTTTCCAGAAACGAAACTTTGGGGCATCCTCAAGGGCTTCTTCTTTATAGTTGCTCATATTGGTTTATCGTATGATCATTACATTGCTAACCGGTCGTTCGCCCGTATGAATCCATTGTTTACTATCGGATGGATAGTTAACCACGCCGTTACTGCCTTCGCCAACACTACTGATCCATAAGGTTGTAGAACCACCGCCATCCAGATTGATAGCATCGCGGCAACCGAGCCAGCGCATGAGGCTGGTGAGTTCGTGGAGATTCATGCCCTGGGCATTGGCGTTACGTCCATCAACGGTTGCCATAATGAGTTGTTTTCGTGGCCCCAGACAGAGGCAGGTCCGTGGATGACGATTATCGTTGAAAGCATTTTTTTGCAAGGGATGCGGTTGTCCATCTTTAAGGAGCAAAGGGCCAGTCGTCATTACGTTATCAGCGGGTAGTTGACGGTCCCAGCCAGGTTTGTTACCACCGTATACGATTTGAACCCGATTTTTATGGATAACAATGGCCGCTTGCTGATGTTCTACAAGCCCTTTTTCGGACAAGCGAGTCGTATCCATTAGGTGGCCATCAACTTTAATCAGATCGACGGAGCCGCCGTTTTTTACGTCAAAAAATGTTCCGTTCAAGGCAACTGTGGCATTGAATTTCTTACCGAACCAGCTGGTAGGTTTCAGGCTATCACCTGCCGAAGCAAAGCTGATAACAGGTGTGCTACGTCTGTTTTTGACAACGATCAGATTGATATTTTGCTTTGAGCCAAACAGATTATCGAAATGGGTTTCTTTCCAGACAACCCGCTTTTTGATTTGTCGGGTACGCCAGCTCGCTTTTTGTACCTGCACTGAATCGGAGAGGGGTTGGGCGTTCAGAGAAAAACCCGCAAAGGTTAATAAGAGGAGTAAGAACGTACGCATAAAGTCTGTAAACACAGCGGAAGCCGGGATATTCATCGAATTCACGAATATCCCGGCTTCCGCTGTGTCTGCCAAATTAAATTATTTCTACGAAATTATTTCTGCGTGAGTCCCTGCGCATCAGGTCCGACGTAACGCTCGAAGAATTCATAGATACGTAGCATACGGTCGATACGTTGACGTACATTGCCTGATCGACTTAGCTCGTGGGTCGCTCCTGGCATCCGAACGTATTCGACCGGGCGGCCCAGAATCTTCAGACTTTTGTAGAGCATTTCGCTTTGAATGACCCCCGTGCGAAGATCATTCTCCCCGTGTTTGATCAGCAGGGGTGTTTTGATGTTTTCGACGAAGGTGTAAGGCGAGTTAGCATCCAGCACTTTCGCGTCGGCTGTCCAGGGGTAGGCGAAGTAATTCGGAACTAATCGCCATGCGTTTCCTTCTCCCAGGAACGTAGTGAGGTCATACACCCCTCGCTGAGAGAACGCAGCTTTAAACCGATTATCATGGCCAACGATCCAGGCTGTCAGATAACCCGCATACGATCCACCCGTAATAACCTGACGACTTGTATCGACCCATGCTTCTTTGGCGGCTGCGGTAGCTGCGGCCAGAACGTCTTCCGTAGGGCCGGTGCCCCAGTCTTTAATATTAGCCCGCTGAAAATTGATGCCGTAACCGCCCGAGCCGCGTGGGTTTGCGTAAACAACACCGTATCCCTGAGAACACATATATTGAAATTCGTGCCACATAGAAGCCTCACCAGGTCCCCACATAGCCGTTGGACCTCCGTGCATATTGAGCAGAAGCGGATATTTTTTGCCGTTTTCGACGAAAGATGGCTTCATAATCCAATAATCAACGGTTTGGCCGAGCGAATTTTTGTAGGTGTGCTTTTCCGGGAAGCTCAACTGTTTTTGGGAAACCCACTCGTTATGATTGCTGAGCTTCGTCTGGTTTTTGGCGGTCGCATCGGTCACGTACAGTTCGGAGGGGTTTGTAACTTCTGTTTTGGCAAAAACAATCTGGTTGCCGACTACATCGAAAGCAGTAACGCCACTTTCGTAACTGGTTAGCTGGACAACCTCACGGGTTGCCGGATTGAGCCGGTAAAGCGGAACCCCACCATTCGAAGAGGCCGAAAAGTAAATGGCATACGTAGTGGCTGCCTTTTTCCCTTTTCCGGTGGCTGGTAATTCGGCCCAGGTTAGATTGCTGGCTGCCCGGTCGAACGTAACGAGCTGGGTACCTGAAGCCGTTATGCCATTCAACGTAGCTAAACCGATTTGACCAAAGTTGACGCCTTCGGATGGGCTAACCATAAAGGCTAGCTGCTTGCCGTCGGGCGATACTTCGGGCGATCCGTAGCTTTTGCCTGCTTCGGCCAATACAACCGTACGGGTTCCTGCGCCACTGGCCGGAATGAAAACAATAGCGTTGTCAGATTCTCGATCCGGGTGTTTGAGCGAGTCCCGATCCGTTACAGCTAACAGACCTTGTCCATTGGGCAACCAGTTAGCCGCCTGAAACGACCAAAAGCCTCGGGTGAGTGCTTTGGGGGCAGCTCCCTCGGCAACGTCTACTACGTAAAGATGAGTGAACGACAGATCCGGCTCAGTAGTCGATTCGCCCTGGAAGTTAAGCCGGTTAATGACTTTGGCTTTTTTATCGTCAACGTCTTTGTTTAGGTAAGCACGAATTTCGGCGAGCGATCCATCAGGATTCGCTTTAATTTTTTTGTCTGGCTTGATGAAGTTATTCGTCGAAAAACCTGGTTTTTCAAGTGACCATAGCGGGCCGTTTTTGCCGGGATTCAGGATTGAATCGTTCAGCATCTGATTCGTTGTAACAACGCTGGTGAAGGCGATTTTTTTGCCGTCGGGCGACCAAGCCGGGCTGGATGCGCCATACGGGCTAGTTGTTAACTGCCAGGCTTCACCACCATTTAAGGGCATGATAAAAATCTGTCCTTTGCCTTTTACGGTTCGTACGAATGCAATTCGCTGACCATCGGGCGACCACGTAGCCTGCCGGGCTGATTCGGGGCCACGCGTCAACGCTTTTGGGTCTCCAGCCTGTAAACCGGTCAGATAAACGTGAGTCTTATACTCATATTCTTCTTTCTGATCGGGATTGGGTTCAATGGTCGTTAGGGCGTAAACGGCCTGTTTGCCATCGGGCGATAGTTCAATACCGCCCACCTGTTTGATACGGGTGAGATCGGTAACGACGACTTTGTTTTTCGTTTGTGCGTACACAAACTGAGTCGTCAGAAAAAGAAGAAGGAAAGTTCGTTTTAGCATAGCTACTTTTCTAGTCTAACAGGCGAAAATACGAAAAAGGGGGTAGAGAATGATTATTCTTTACCCCCTTTCCATGAAGCAGTAGATTATCTAGCTAATCAGCGGGACGTAGCGTTCCCGAACAATATTGGCATGATGGATAGCATGGCCAACTACTACGTAGCCAAGTGCCAGGGCTGAAATGGTTTGATTGAAGCAGATGCCATTACGAAGCAGCATTTCGTCGTCAAAGCTTTTGAACAGGCAAATGCTGGCCTGGCGTAGAACAGCATATTCGTCGTATAAATCAGCAATGCTACGTCGGTTGGCGTTGGCAACATTGCCGAAGTGTACTTCGTCGTAGCCCGGTAGCGCCGTTTTGTCGTTACGGGCAAAACGCATCGCCCGATACGTCATGATACGTTCGTTGTCGATGATGTGCTGCATAATATCTTTTATCGTCCATTTGTCAGGAGCGTAACGGAGTTGGCCCAGGGCTTCGGCCGTTTCGATAGGAATTAAGCTGGCATACGAAGCGGTTTGTGTCAGGGCGTCGATACAATCAATGTTATCGGCCAGATTGATGTACCGGTCGAAAAACTGCGGCATCACCTGAATATCGGACTTAGTCATGATGGGAGGAATGTTTTTTCGACCGGAAAGATCAGAAACTTTCGGGATTTCTTGTATACAGGAATAGATCAGTTCGGGCAGGAAGACGATTCGGTTTCTGCCCCGCTTTCACCAAATTTTTTCGTAGTTTTGATTGTTATATAAAGACGCTGGATGCTGGACATCGCGGGCTGGTCCTTTGTTAAATCCAGCATCCAGCGTTTGCTATCATACGTCTTTATATGGTTGATTACATTTCTGGTTTGAATGACCCTCAGCGGGCAGCCGTTCTGCACGGCAGTGGTCCACTGATGATTATAGCAGGTGCAGGTTCGGGAAAAACGCGCGTTCTAACGTATCGGATTGCCCACCTCATCGAAAATGGTGTTGATCCATTCCGCATCCTTTCTCTGACATTTACCAACAAAGCGGCTGGCGAAATGCGGCACCGTATTGAAAAGGTTGTTGGAACGGAAGCCCGGAATATCTGGATGGGAACATTCCACTCGGTGTTCGCCAAAATATTACGTATTGAAGCCAAAGCCATCGGCTATACGAGCAATTTCTCGATTTACGATACGGACGATTCGAAGTCGTTGCTGCGAAGCATCATCAAGGAAATGGGTCTGGACGATAAAGTGTACCGGGCCAATAATGTGTTTGGACGTATTTCGGGTGCCAAGAACCGGCTCATTGGTCCTGATGATTATATCAACAATCCCGTTATTCAGGCTGATGACGAGTCGGCCCGGATGCCGCAGATTGGTCGGATTTACAAGCAGTACAGCCTTCGCTGTTTCCAGGCCAACGCAATGGATTTCGACGACCTGTTGTTCAACACAAACGTCTTATTTCGCGACCATCTGGATATTTTGAACAAATACCAACACAAGTTTCAGCACGTAATGGTCGATGAGTTTCAGGATACCAACGTATCACAGTATCTCATTACCCGTAAGCTGGCGGCTGTTCATCAGAACATCTGTGTTGTGGGCGATGATGCCCAAAGTATTTACGCGTTTCGGGGTGCCAATATTGAAAACATCCTGAATTTTCAGCGTGATTACGGCAAGGAAAACGTCAAGATCGTAAAGCTGGAACAGAATTACCGATCCACTAAAACAATCGTTGAGGCCGCCAATTCGGTTATATCACGTAACAAGAATCAGTTAGACAAACACGTCTTCACGGATAATGAAGACGGATCGCTGATCGACGTAATTAAAGCCTCGTCTGATAACGAAGAAGGGCGATTGGTGGCGTCGGCCATTTTTGAGGCAAAGGTAAACAATGGTCTCGCGAACAACGATTTTGCGATTCTGTACCGGACCAATGCGCAGTCGCGGGCGTTTGAAGAAGCGTTACGTAAGGTTAGTATCAAGTACCGGATCATTGGGGGGCTGTCGTTCTACCAGCGGAAAGAGATTAAGGATCTGATTGCCTACCTGCGTTTCACGGTCAATCAGCAGGACGAGGAAGCATTTAAACGGATTATTAACCTGCCTAAACGCGGAATTGGCGATACAACCGTCGCTAAAATCAGTGTACTGGCCGCCGAAAAAGAAGACTCTGTCTGGGAAATTGTTGCGGAAATCAATAAGCACATTGCGGGTCGTGCGGCTATCGCCATTGAAGCGTTTGCTGACCTGATCAAGAGTTTCAAATTGCTATTAGATCAGAAAGATGCGTTTGAGGTAGCATCACATATTGCCAAGGCTTCAGGGTTGCTTAAAGAGCTATATGACGACAAAACCGTTGAAGGGCTGGCGCGTTACGAGAACGTACAGGAATTGCTGAACGCTATCAAAGAATTTGTCGATAATCCTGATAATGACGATAAAAGTCTTAGCGCATTCCTGCAGTCGGTTTCGTTACTGACAACGGCCGATGAGAAGGAAGATGATGGTGACAACGATAAAGTGACGTTGATGACCATTCACGCGGCTAAAGGGCTGGAATTTAAGTACGTGCATATCGTCGGGATGGAGGAAGATCTGTTTCCCAGCCAGATGATGCTCGAAAGTCGGAACGATCTGGAAGAAGAACGACGACTTTTCTATGTAGCCATCACGCGGGCTGAGAAACGTCTGACTATGTCTTATGCCGAAACGCGGTACCACTACGGTCGGCTTAAGATGTGCGAACCAAGCCGGTTCCTGATGGAAATGGACCAGCGCTATCTAAAAATGTCGAAGCTCCGGTCGGCTCCCAGCCGCATGGATTTTGATCGGCCTGAACGAGACAGAAGCGAAAGTACATCGACCGGCTCGATGAGTTTTGTGCGATCATTAGCGCAAAAAACGGCGCGAACGCAGACTCCGCAACAAAGTCCGTCGCACACACCTTCGCCCGATTTTACGCCGACTAGCACGGCTGATCTAGCGGCAGGCCAACGGGTTGAACATGCTAAATTTGGTTTTGGTATGGTGAAAAAGGTGGACATAAACGGAACCGAGCGCAAAGCGACCATTCAGTTCGAAACGGTGGGCGAGAAAGTGTTGCTCTTAAGTTTTGCAAAACTGCGCGTGGTGTAGTTGGGAAATGTTACCAAACGAAGTGGCCTGAGGTGCATACAATTGTTGTTACATCGAGCGTTTCCTATAAAAAATATCCCACTATCCTTTGTTAGTTTATGAATGTTTACGGTGCTATAGCCGCCAGTCTGATTAGTCTACTACTTTCATTTGGTGCTACAGGCCAGCCTAAAGCTGACTCGACAGGGGCGGCAGGAGCCGAGAATCTGGGTAATCAGGTTAATTCAGAATATAACGAGATCAATCCGCTTATCTCTCCGGACGGGAAAACGCTCTATTTCGCTCGAATCAGCCACCCAAACAATACGCACGGTGCTAAAGGAAGTCAGGATATATGGTATTCTGAACGTGATGCAGCTAGTGGCAAATGGGGACCTGCCCGGCGTATGGGCTTTCCGCTGAACAAAGATGAGTACAATTGCGCCTACAGCATTACGCCTGACGGTAATACGATGCTCATAAAAGGGCAGTACGCTAACGGAAACTACGAAACCCGTGGTTTTTCGCTCAGTAAACGCACAGCCAGCGGTTGGTCGGCTCCTCAGAAGATCAACATTCCCAATTACGTTAACATGAGTAAAGGTCAGTTCGACTGCGGGTTTATGTCGGCTGATGGAAAAGTGTTGCTGATGGCTTTCAGTGAGAAGAAAAACAGCAAGGAAGATGACCTTTACGTTAGCTTTCGTGAGAAAGATGGGTCCTGGACAAAGCCGATGGATCTAGGTCCTGAAGTGAATACGAAATTTACGGAAACGACTCCGTTTCTGGCTCCCGATGGTGCTACGTTGTATTTCTCCAGTAACCGCGAAGGCGGTCTGGGGAGTAACGATATTTACGTTTGTAAGCGAGTTGATAAAACCTGGAAACACTGGTCAAAACCCGTCAATCTGGGACCAAAAGTGAACACCGATGGGTATGACGCGTATTACACGCTATCGGCCGCTGGTGATTATGCCTATCTCACTACGTTCAAAAATACGATCGGCAAAGGCGATATTGTTCGGGTAAAAATCTCCGACGATCAGCCCGCGAACCAGCCAGGCAAACTGGGTGGCGGGGGCGACGATGTTGCTGGAAAAACGGACGTAACGCGTCCTGATCCTGTAGCGCTTATCAGCGGGAAAGTGATCGACTTAAAAACAGGAAAGCCAGTTGAGGCACGTATCGTTTACCAAACCCTGCCCGATGGGGCTGAGGCTGGCGAAGCTACGTCTGACCCTCTAACGGGCGAATACAAGATTGTGCTTCCGTACGGAAAAAAATACAGTATGCGGGCCATTGCAAAGGATTTTATTGCCGAAGGCGATAATGTTGATCTGACGCAACCGAAGGGTTTTCAGGAAATAAAGGGCAAGGAATTGAAGATGGTGCCGATTGAGAAAAACAGTGTTGTTCGGTTGAATAATATTTTCTTCGATACAGGTAAATCGGAACTACGCCCTGAATCAAGCCCAGAGTTAGACCGGCTGGTAACGACGCTGAATGAATTCCCCAAAATGGTTATCGAAGTTCGGGGCCATACGGATAATACAGGCTCCAATGAGATCAACAACAAGCTTTCTCAGGATCGGGCCGATGCGGTTCGGGAGTATTTTATCAGTAAAGGGATTGAGCCGGATCGAGTTGGTAGTAAAGGTTTTGGCGAAACAAAGCCCGTAGCAGCCAACGATACAGAAGAAGGCCGTCAGCGAAATCGACGGGTTGAGTTTATGATTATCAATAAATAGGCAGACGTAGTGTTTTGCTACGTCAGTGGAGACGGGTCAGTCCAGACCGGGCCGTTTAAAGGCGCGTGCGTCGGGGAAAAATGTTTCCCACTCGCGACGTTGCCGGCTTAGCAAGGCCATTAGCTCCAGTAGCCCGTCGGTTTTTTCGGGTACGTATTGAATAATCGTCTGCCAGGCAAGTAATGATCGATCGATACTGACTAATATCAGCTTTATTTTGCCCAGGTAATAGTTCTGCAGCTGAGTATCATCCACAGGGTCCTGTAAAGCCCGAACAACTGATTGTGCTTTAACTGGAATTAGCGTCCGATACCACCGAATCATATCCCAGGCATCTTTTAACGCTAATAGCAGCGGCATAACGTTTTCCTGAGTGCGTAAGCCTAATTCTACTTCACGTATCTGCTGCTGCCCGATCTGCTCCAACAGATTCTTCTCTTCTTTTAGCCAGAGTCCACTTTGCTGCAAATAGTCTTTAGCCAAGTTCGTAAGCGCGTGATGCTTATTGGCAGGGAAGCCAATGGCGTTATACTCTAGCTGTTGAGCCTGATCCTCGGTTGGCCGTTCAGTACCGGAGAAATCCTGCTTGCGGCTTAAATTCTCTACGTATTGCTTGGTCAGGTTCAAGGCTTCGGTTAATTGCTGAATCAGTTTGTCGCCCGGATTCTGTGAGTTGGCCAAACTTGCTTCTTGTTGTAGCTGAAAGCTTCGGCATCGGCGTGTTAACAAACAACGCTCACACCATGCATCACAAAAATTATAAATTCCAGCAATTAACTCCGGTTGCGTATTCATTTGCCGACTGGCATAATAGGTTATTGTTAACCAGTAAATATACGCTATAATACTGGATAAATGAAGACGTTACGCTACGTTGCAAAGAATATATGGTTAGCTAACCTTAGGCTTTAATCGGAAAAAGGATGCGTGCCGGTTGGTATTAGGCCATAATTAGCAGCAGGTGTAGGTAGGAGCCTCGGAAATTTGTTATTTGTACTTCATATCAAATGAAGAAAAGAATGACGCGTTTATATGTATGCATCCTATTTATGCTCTCGATGGGAATTTCTCTGGCACAATCACTGCCGAACCAGCCAGCTCCTCCATTAGATTCTTTGGCTAGACTATCGCAGCGATATATGAATAGTAATCAGGCCGATTCGCTCTATAGCTTAATGGGAGCTGGTTTTAAGCAGCAAATTTCTTTGGATAAATTGAAAGAGGTGCTGGGACAGCTCGGTGGTCAGGTTGGAAAATGGGTATCTATGGAGCCAAGAGGAGTTGAAGGGGAAGTCGCCCGTTACAAAGCAGTCTTTGCTTTGATGCCATTGGATTTTTACATCAGCCAGGATAAAGAAGGTAAAATTGCAACGTTTTTGTTCAAACCGTTGCAAGAATAATACCGAAATTCCCGTAGAACGGGGGATTTTACTGTAATTTTGCCAAAAACAGCGTTTATATGACGAATCCACAACAAAACCCTGACGGCTCCATTGACGTTGAACTGAGCGAAGAAATAGCCGAGGGTGTATATGCCAATCTGGCGATGATTGCCCATTCAAATAGTGAGTTTATTCTGGACTTTATCCGGTTGATGCCGGGCGTACCTAAAGCCAAGGTAAAAGCCCGTATTATTTTAACACCAGAACATGCGAAACGACTTTTAGAAGCCCTTCGGGAGAACATTAGCCGGTATGAAGAAGCATACGGTGACATTAACAGCCCTACCGATACATTTAAATTTCCAAGTGGCGGTTTTAGTGGGCCAGTAGGACAGGCATAAAGAGAGTAAGAAGAGCGCAAAAACGCTCTTTTTCTTTGCCCATTTTTGAGAAATACTTCGGAATTAGAGCTTGATGTTCAAAGAGTTTTCTGTATCTTTGCACCTCAAAATTCGGGAAGACTGTTTTTGTAAACAATTTAAAGAATGCCTACTATACAACAATTAGTGCGTAAAGGCCGCGAGAAGCTTGAATTCAAGTCGAAATCGCCTGCTTTGGACGCATGCCCACAACGTCGTGGCGTATGTACACGTGTGTACACCACGACACCGAAGAAGCCTAACTCGGCTCTTCGTAAAGTTGCCCGGGTTCGCCTGAGCAACAACAAAGAAGTTAACGCCTACATCCCAGGTGAAGGTCACAACCTGCAAGAGCACTCAATCGTTCTGATTCGGGGTGGTCGGGTAAAAGACTTACCAGGTGTTCGTTACCACATCGTTCGGGGTGCTCTGGATACGGCTGGTGTAAATGGTCGTCTGCAAAGCCGCTCGAAATATGGTGCGAAACGTCCGAAACCAGGTCAGGCTCCAGTAAAAGGAGGCAAAGGCGCGCCTGCAAAAGGTAAAAAGAAGTAAGAATTAAGTATGGTGTATGATATATGACGTGTTTTTAACGATACATCATACATTATAGATCATAGATTAAAAAACTGACTGGACGTTGGAAAGGCTACGTTCAGAGTAAGACTAAAAATCTGAAGAAATCATGAGAAAGGCGAAACCGCCCAAGCGTTACGTATTACCTGATCCTAAATTTAAGGAGGTTCTCGTAACCAAATTTGTTAACAACCTGATGTACGAAGGCAAAAAGAGCCTGGCGTACTCCATTTTCTATGACGCGCTGGACGTAGTAGCAAAACGCACGAACGAAAACGGTCTGGACACATGGAAAAAGGCATTGAATAACGTAATGCCTTCGGTTGAAGTAAAAAGCCGTCGCGTAGGTGGTGCTACCTTCCAGGTGCCAACCGAAGTACGGGCTGATCGGAAAGTCGCGGTAGGCATGAAATGGCTTATCCGGTACGCTCGTTCGCGGGGTGAAAAAACAATGGTAGACCGTTTAGCAGCTGAAATCGTTGCCGCATCGAAAGGTGAAGGAGCAGCTGTGAAAAAGAAAGATGATACGCACCGCATGGCCGAAGCCAACAAGGCGTTCTCTCACTTCCGGTTCTAAACCAATTCATAACCACATTCCCGGTGGTTACCAAATACACGAAAAGCCGCTCAACATTGAGCGGCTTTCTTAGTTTTGCAGGATATGACGACTTTAGAAAACGACCACCTTCGCGTCTCTATCCGTGCCAAGGGAGCAGAGTTAACGTCCATCTACCATAAAACAAGTGGTATCGAGCACCTTTGGCAGGCCGATCCGGGTGTTTGGGGCTGGCATGCTCCTAATTTGTTTCCCGTAGTAGGCGGTTGCCTAAACAATCAATTGCTGATCGACGGTAAGACGTATCCCATTGAGCGACACGGGTTTGTGCGGCAGTCAATTTTTGAGACAACTGAATCTACGCAAACGCACGCCGTCTTTTCGCTTACGTCCAGCGACGTAACACGTGTTCACTTTCCGTATGATTTCGAATTTCAGATCATCTATGAACTCGATGGGCCTGCGTTACGTGTTACGTATCGGGTCGTAAATGAAGATGAGAAAACGGTCTTCTTTTCGGTGGGCGCTCATCCTGCTTTTGCGATTCCTTTCCTAAAGGGAGAAGACTATGAAGATTATTACGTTGAGTTTGAGAAACAGGAGCAATTAGTAACGCATATGCTGTCGGCTTCCGGTTACTTTTCTGGTGAAACGAAACAGGTGATGACCGATGGAAACCGATTGCCATTAACCAAGCATCTGTTTAATCAGGATGCCCTAGTATTTAAAAATCTGGAATCGCGTCGGGTGGCGGTTCGGAGCAGTAAAAACAGCCATGCTGTTACGGTGGACTTTCCTGCATTTCCCTATTTGGGTATATGGGCAAAGCCGGGTGCTCCCTTCGTCTGCATTGAACCCTGGCTAGGATGCGCTGATAGCGAAGGCCCTCAAAAACCAATCGAAGAAAAAGAAGCGATTCAACACGTAGGGGAAGGAAAAGTATTTACCGCATCATTTACCATTACGATTTCATAAGAAACACTACGTAGCATAGCAATGAAAAAGCCGGGCTCAAATTCTGAGCCCGGCTTTTTCATTAATGATGCAAGAAACTCTTACCGGCTACCACCAGCCTGACCGCTCGACAACAGATTGAAGAACTGGTCCAGTTTTGGCGTAATGATGATTTCCGTACGGCGATTCTGCTGACGGCCAACCGACGTAGTGTTATCGTCTTTAGGGGCGAATTCTGAGCGTCCGCCAGCTGTCAAACGTTCTGGCGAAACACCAAATTTGGTTTGCAGCGACCGAACAACCGACGTAGCACGCAGGGCGCTCAGATCCCAGTTATCTTTAATGAAGTTCGTTGAAATAGGGACAACGTCCGTATGACCTTCAACCAGAATATCCAGCTCTTTGTGGTCATTTACGACTTTAGCCACTTTGCCCAGAACCGTTTCGGCTTTAGGCGTGATGTCGTAGCTACCTGATTTAAACAGGAGTTTGTCGGAGATCGATACGTAAACAACACCTTTTTTCACCTCAACCTGTACGTCCTGGTCGTTGATATCGTCCAGTGAGCGTTTCAGGCTCATAACCAGCGCCAGGTTAAGCGAATCTTTCCGCTGAATGCTGGCATTCAGGTTATTGGTATATTTTGTTTGCTCGTTCAGGGTTTCCAGCGATTTCTTGATGCTTTCTGCGCCTGATTTACTGACAATCGACAAATCCGACATCCGATCGAGGAGGTTGGTATTTGTCTTTTTCAGATAGTCGATCTGAGCCTGCAAATCCGATACTTGTTTGTCTTTGCCTTGCAGGTCATTGTCTTTCGCCGATAACTGAGTGCGGAGGTCAGCAGTACGCTGATCGCAGTCATTTAAAGAAGCAACAGCCTTATCTCGGGCTTCTTGTAGGGATTTGATTTCTGCCAGCCGCTTTTTACTGTTACAGGAAGAAAGCATTGCCACAGCCGCGAAAACAATCAGAACACGTTTCATACAGATGATTGTAATATTGAAGGGTAACGAAAAGTTAGGTTTCAACGAAAGACGCAGCTTACAAACGTCAATCGTTTTGCAAAAGTAATTGATTCTATCGAACGGTTTCAATACCATTATCTATGTAACACGATTCTTTTTGTATTATTTCCCGGTTAATAAAGAAATAGTGCAAAAAATGGCCGATTTTGCCTGGATAAAAAAGAATTATGAAGAAGCATTCTATAGGTAAATCCGACGTTGTTGTCAGCGAAATCAGCTTCGGCTGTATGTCGTTAACGGGCGAACCAGAGCCGCATGTGTCGTTGCTTCACAAAGCTTTTGATGGCGGTATTACGTTCTTTGACACGGCTGATCTTTACGAACATGGAGAAAATGAAAAACTGCTTGGGCGGGCATTTTCCGGGATGCGGCAACAGGTTGTAATAGCTACAAAAGTCGGTAATCAATGGCGGCCCGATGGATCGGGCTGGGACTGGAATCCAACAAAAGCCTATATTCTGACAGCGGTTGAAGAAAGTCTGAAACGGTTAAAAACCGACTACATTGATTTATATCAGCTTCACGGCGGTACGTTGGAGGATCCAATCGATGAAACAATAGAAGCCTTTGAGTTATTAAAACAGCAGGGTAAAATTCGGGAATACGGTATTTCGTCTATTCGTCCTGGCGTTATTCGAGAATGGATTCGTCGCTCGAACATCGTGAGTGTAATGATGCAGTATAGCCTACTTGATCGGCGACCAGAAGAATCCTGCCTGGCTAGTTTACACCAAAATCAGATCAGTGTATTGGCGCGGGGAAGTCTGGCAAAAGGCTTACTGGTCAATAAGCCAGCTACGGCTTATCTGAATTATACAGCTGATGACGTGCGCGAAGCTGCTAAAGCGGTAGCGCTGGTTTCAGACGAAACTCGTACCGAAACGGCTACGGCTATTCAGTTTGCATTGTACCCGCCTGTCGTAGCGTCGGCCGTTGTGGGTATACGTACCGATAAACAATTAGCTGACGCTATACGTAGTAGCAAGAGCCAACCGTTGTCTCAATCGGAATGGGAGCAATTAACCACAGCGCTTTCCCCGAACTTCTACGACCAGCATCGGTAGTTTGTTTCGGCTTCCTCCTTATTAAACAGATCTATTTATTGCTTTTATGAATAAGCTACTCACAAGTATTTTGGTCGGATTAGGTATCGCTTCCCAGGTTCAGGCGCAAAAAGAAATTATGTACATCGGTACGTATTCGCTTCGGGGCAGTGAAGGAATTTATGTATTCGAATTTGACCGAAAGGCGGGAACAATGCAACAGATACAGGCTGTTTCGAACGCGAAAAGCCCGTCTTTTCTGGCGCTGCATCCGTCCGGGAACTATCTGTATTCGGTGAATGAAGGGGCCGATAAACTAGGTGGCGTTAGTTCGTATGCAGTTGATAAAGCAACGGGTAAGCTCAATTACATGAACGGTCAGTCGTCGCTTGGTGCAGGACCTTGTCACATAAGCGTCGATAAGACCGGAAAAACGGCCTTTGTGTCTAATTATGGAGGAGGTAGTCTGGCCGTGTTGCCCATTGACGCAAACGGTAAATTAGCTGCGCCAACAGATAGCGTTCAGGATGCTGGTTCTGGGCCTAGTAAACAACGTCAGGAGAAAGCGCACGTTCACTCGGCAACGCTGGCTCCCGATAATCGGTACGTATACGTAGCAGACTTGGGCCTCGACAAGCTGAATATTTTTGAAATCGATACAAAAAATAGTACGGTTAAACCTGCTTCAACGCCTTATGCGTCGGTATCACCTGGCTCCGGGCCTCGCCATTTCACGTTTCACCCGAACGGTAAATACGCTTATCTAGTCGAAGAGCTCACGTCAACGGTGGCTGCCTTTTCCCGTAATCCTAAAACTGGTGCGTTGACAATGATACAGGATAATGTAAAAACCCTGCCCGATGATTTCACGGATAAGAATACCAGCGCCGATATTCACATTGATCCGAGCGGCAAGTTTCTGTATCAATCGAATCGGGGATATAACGCATTGGCAATTTTTGCGATTGGTAACGATGGCAAACTCACAAAAGTGGGCGATCAGCCAACGGAAGGCAAAACACCCCGCAATTTCCTGATCGATCCTAAAGGCGAGTTTGTTTTTGTGGCTCATCAGGATTCGGACAACATTACCATTTTTAAGCGGGATCAAAAAACAGGCAAGCTGACTTATACGGGGCAGTCCATTAAGGTTCCGGCTCCCGTTTGTATCATTATGGCCGCTCGGTAAGCGCGTAAGTCAGCACTGGTTTTTCGGGCGGTTTGCCAAAGAAATAACGACATCAGTGTATTTTTAGCCCAAAATCATTTAGTTATTCACCTTAAATCATAGTACTCAATGAGATATTTTCTGGCCTTTGGCCTGCTATTTACTGTGTTGGCTTTTACAGCGCCAACAAAAACGGTGAAACTCTTTAATGGTAAAGATCTAAGTGGCTGGAAAGTCTACGGTACCGAAAAATGGTACGTTGATGGCGGAGAGCTTATTTGTGAAAGTGGTCCCGACAAAGGATATGGTTATCTGGCAACCGACAAATTTTACAAGAACTTCGATTTATCACTGGAATTCAAACAAGAAGCCAATGGCAACAGTGGTGTGTTTTTTCGGTCTACGATAGAAGGCACTAAGGTTAGCGGCTGGCAGGTAGAAGTGGCTCCACCAAATCATGACACCGGCGGTATTTACGAGTCATACGGTCGGGGCTGGCTGCTCCAGATTCCCGACGAAAAAGAAAACATTCTAAAGCCCGGCGAATGGAACAAAATGCGCATTCGGGTTGAAGGCGATCATGTGCAGACATATCTGAATGGTCAGCAAATGGTTGACATGCGCGATGAGAAAATTGGCGCTGCCGATGGTTCCATTGCGTTGCAAATTCATGATGGGGGTGGTATTAAGGTCCGCTGGCGGAATCTGCAACTGAAAACTTTGTAAAAAAATGAGGCCATCATTCTATATGATGGCCTTATTCGTACAGATAAATAAAAATAGCGTGATTCTCGGCCGAGAATCACGCTATTTTTATTTATCTGTACACTATTATTTCGCTGAGTCGGCAGCAGGAACCATTTTAGTTGTATCAGAAACAACCAGCGTAGTGTCGCCACTCGTCAGGGTTTCGCTTTCAACAACGGTTGTAGTATCACCGGCAGTTGATTCAGTTTCAGCTTTTTTAGACTGGCAACCTACAGCCAACGTAAGCATGGCTGCAAAAAAGAATGCAGATTTTACGATATTCTTCATGGTAGATATGTGTGTTGGTTAACATTTTCGTCTATTAATACATTGTTGGTAATTAGGTAACCCAACTTTTATATGCAATTTTTTTTATTGTTGCCTAGACCACCGAGCTATGATGGATAGTGCATTTATGAAAGCAAATAATGGCTAAATTGAGGCTCCTGTTCTTGTACAGAATCACCTCAATACTGGAAAAGCACTCATCAATCCGTATGTCTGTTACTAGTTTACTTAGACTTTCCTTTCTATTTATCCTGGGTACTTATTCAGCCCAGTCACAGCCTACCTCGCCTGCACCCGCATTCGCTTTTGCCGAACCGAGCTTATCGCCCGATGGTGCTGAAATCACCTTCGTGTCGGGGGGCGACATCTGGACCGTACCGGCTACTGGCGGAGAAGCTCGGTTACTGGTTTCCCATCCTGATAATGAATCCCGGCCACTGTACTCGCCCGATGGAAAATACCTGGCTTTTGTGTCCTCTCGTACCGGTAATGGAGATGTGTATTTGTTAACCATCGAAACAGGAGCCATTAAGCGGCTGACGTATGACGATGGGGCTGAGATGCTCAGTGGATGGTCGAGGGATGGGAAAATGCTCTATTTTCAGTCAACCAGCCGAGACATTGCGGGCATGAATGATATCTACCGGGTATCGATTTCGGGTGGAACACCGATGGCAGTTACGGCCGATCGTTACGCGAATGAATTCTACGGGGTACCGTCGCCCGATGGAAAAACATTGGCTTTTTCGGCACGTGGCATTGCATCGAACCAGTGGTGGCGTAAAGGGCATAGTCATCTCGACGAAGCCGAGATATGGCTTTATCATATGGATTCGAAAAAAGCAGCAACGGCTTACGAGCGTGTAACGGAACCCGGTGCTAAAGAGCTATGGCCCATGTGGAGTCCCGACGGAAAAAATATCTACTACGTATCAGATCGTAACCAGGCCCAGAATTTGTGGATGCAGCCCATTGGCGGAAAACCCACAGTGCTTACTACGTTTACGAAAGGACGCGTACTGTGGCCATCCATAGCTTATGATGGGAAAACAATTGTGTTTGAGCGAGATTTCCAGCTCTGGAAATACGACGTAACCAGCCGTCAGGCGGCACCACTGTCAGTCCGTCTTCGGGGCGTAGCGGCCAGCCCGGCTGTGGAACGCCTGAAGTTATCGAACCAATTTCGGGAATTAACGCTGTCGCCGGATGGTAAAAAAGTGGCTTTCGTTGCCCACGGCGATGTGTTTGCGGCATCGTCGAAAGAGGGAGGTGAAGCAATCCGTATCAGTCATACAGCCGCCAATGAATCGCAACCTGCGTGGCTGCCCAATAGCCGTAGCCTTGTATACGTATCAACGCGCGATGGCGTAGCACATATTTATCAGTATGACGTTGCCACCCGCAACGAAACTCAATTGACAGATGGTGCCCTGGACGATGGGTCGCCCGTTTTTTCACCCGATGGCAAGTCGATGGCTTTTATTCGAAATGGACAGGAGTTACGTGTGCTGGATCTGTCAACGAAGAAAGATCGACTCCTAAAAAAGGCATACCTGGGCCGTCCGCCATTTGCCGCCAGCGGCTCGGTCGTGTGGTCGCCCGATGGGAAATGGATTGCTTTTGCCTCTTTTGGGGCAAAGACATTCCGTAATATTTCCGTGATTCCATCGACTGGTGGCGACAGTAAGCCCGTTAGTTTTCTGGCCAACACGTTCGGTGGTAATGTAAGCTGGAGCCCTGATGGAAAATATATTCTGTTTAGCACCACCCAACGTACTGAAACGGCCCAGATTGCCCGGATTGATCTTATTCCTCGTCCTCCAAAATTCCGGGAAGATCAGTTTCGCGATCTATTCAACGAAGAAATTCCGAAAACGCTAAAACCCTCGCCAGCTACAACTGCTACGTCTAAATCCCGTGATACAACGGCGCGGGCACTGGGCGATACAGCCAAATTGGGTAAGGGTGGAGCAACAACGATTGTGTTCGAGGATATCCGCCAGCGGCTTAGCCTGTTGCCGGTTGGGGTTGATGTCGATGCTCATTCGATCAGTAAAGATGGTAAAACACTGTTGATTACGGCTACGGTGGCTGGTCAGCAAAATTTATATACCTATTCGCTCGATGAGCTTGGCCGGGAGCAGAGCGTAGCGCGTCAGTTAACCTCAACAGCAGGCAGCAAAAACAGTGCTCAGTTTTCGCCGGATGGAAAAGAGATTTTTTATCTGGAACAAGGCCGTATTCAGTCTATTGCACTAGACAAACGGGAAGCGAAACCGCTGGCCGTAACGGCTGAAATGGACGTCGATTTCGGTAATGAGAAACTGGAAGTGTTCCGCCAGGCATGGGATATTCAGAACAAAGGATTTTATGACTCGACCTTTCATGGCGTTGACTGGAAAGCGATACGGGCTGACTATGAGCCCCTGGCGGCTGGCGCCCGTACACCCGATGAACTACGTCGATTGATTAGTTTAATGCTGGGTGAACTAAATGCATCTCACTCAGGCATTTCGGCTCCGGCTGGCTCCAATCAAACCACAACCGGACGTATTGGCCTGCGCTTTGACCGGGACGAGTATGAACGTAACGGCAAGCTGAAAATTACGGAAATCGTGGCGTTGAGTCCGGCGGCCCTGACTGGCTCGATCAAACCCGGCGATTACCTGCTGGCGGTGGATGGTACAGAAATCACGTCGGCTACCAACCTCGACCAGTTATTGGAAAATCAGATTAACCGTCGGATTTCGCTGATGGTAGCCTCAACAGCCACCGGTACGCCCCGCGAAATAGTGGTACGTCCTGTGAATCTGACGACTGAAAAAGGGCTTTTATACAAACAGTGGGTGCAGCAACAACGACAATACGTTGATAAAGTGAGCGGAGGACGATTGGGCTACGTCCACATGTACGATATGTCGGCTGAGTCGCTGGCGCAGTTAAGTATCGATCTGGATGCCGACAACCACGCTCGCGAAGGTGTTGTGGTTGATGTACGTAACAACAATGGCGGCTTTGTCAATGCGTATGCGCTGGACGTATTTACGCGGAAAGGGTATATGACAATGACTCCACGCGGTTTACCCGCAGCCCCGGCCCGGACACAGTTAGGGCAACGGGCGCTGGAAAGTCCCACCATTCTCGTGACGAATCAACACTCTCTGTCCGATGCAGAAGATTTCACAGAAGGCTATCGTTCGCTTAAGCTAGGTAAGGTGGTAGGCGAACCCACGGGTGGATGGATTATTTACACATCGGCGGCTCAACTAATTGATGGGTCCAGTGTACGATTGCCCTTTATCAAGATTACGGACAATGCGGGCAAAAACATGGAATTGGCTCCTCGTCCGGTTGATATTGCTGTAACGCGGCCAATAGGAGAGAGCTACTCGGAAAAAAATAGCCAGTTGGATAGGGCTGTGGCTGAATTGCTCAAAGACATAAACGAAGCAAAAGCGTCGAAGCTTAGCAGTGGGAAATAATAAAAAAGGAGAGGTGAAAACCTCTCCTTTTTTATTGATCAAGAGCCATCAGAAAGTAATTACCGTCTGCCGATTGTCCCGCACTTTTTATAGCCCAACCCTGAGCCCGATAAAAGGAGAGTGCGTTCTGGTTTTGCTGTAAGCATTTCAACGTAGCCGGCCGCCCAATTTGTGTTAAACACTGGCTTAACAAGGCTTTCCCAATACCCAATCGGGCGAAGTTGACATCAACGTATAGATTATGTACGAAATCGTCGGGAGCCCACCAGGATATAAAGCCAACAGGTTGCCCGTCGATTAGGGCAATCAATAGCCCTTCCCCCTGTGTGGCCGTGTCAAAATTGTTGAGCTGGAATATAGAAGGATCAATCCAGGTAAATGTCTGAATGCGTGTTTCCAGGTATAGTTGACGTAACGCTGGCAGAAAACTTGGTTGAATGTCGCAAATTTGCCAGTTCATAGCCTCCTGTTAGTTGCGAACACGATTGAACACGAACAGATCGCTAAAAGCCCATTTCCCATCTTTGGACTGGCCACGTTGAATAACCAATTGATCTTTTGAACGCTTTTCGTAGATAATTCGGATTGAGCCATCTTCTTTTTCGTAGAGTGCGTAATCTTTCTTGGCTTCCAGAAATTTGTAGCGATCCTGCTTATCTTTCTCTTCCTGCCCAATCAAACCAGGTTTAAAGTGTTTGACCAGCGCAATTGGGCCATTATCGGTTTGTTCAAAGATCAACATTTCGTACATAGTTACTTTGTTGTCTTTCATCATTCGAATAAACCCGGTCAGGTTGTCGCCAGCCGGCGCTATCCATACAGCATCGATTGGCCCGCCGTTAAACGTACCACGCCAATGGCCTTCTAGAAAGCTCATATCGGTTAACGTTCCGGTTTTCGATTGTGCGTTGACGCTCAGTAAGCAGAACGTAATAAACGTAAAGGTCAGAAAGAGTTTTTTCATGGGATTCGTATAAAACCATACGTTGTGGAAAGAACGAACCCGGAAGGATTTACCCGGAAGTCGCTGGTTGTTGCAAACAATACAGGAGACTCATAACTTTCCCCGCTTATTCTGTGTTATTTAGTTGACCAGTATTCAGGACATCCCGCCCAAAATATACCATGGATTTTGTAGACTATTATGCTGTGCTGGGCGTACCCAAAACAGCATCTGACGACGATATAAAAAAAGCGTATCGAAAGCTGGCCCGGAAACTTCATCCGGACCTGAACCCTAACGACCCAGAGGCTAGTAAGAAGTTTCAGCAACTCAACGAAGCCAATGAAGTATTAAGCGATCCCGAAAAACGGAAGAAATACGATCAGTACGGTAAAGACTGGCAACACGCCGAGCAGTTCGAAGAAGCCCGGCGACAACAGCAGCAGTCGCGTCAGCAGTATGCCCGGAGCGATGCAGGCGATTACGATTTTTCAGACGGATTTGGTGGAGCCGATTTCTCAGATTTTCTGTCATCCATGTTTGGGCAGGAGGGCGGTTTCCGGGGCGGTCGTCAGACTACCTTCCGTGGTCAGGATTATCAGGCCGAGCTACAGCTTACTCTGCGGGATGCGTATACCACGCATAAACAGACAATGACGGTCGATGGCAAAAACATACGTATCACCGTACCGGCAGGTATAGAAAATGGTCAGAAAATAAAGCTGGCTGGTTACGGTTCGCCGGGTGTAAACGGGGGACCAAATGGAGACTTATACATTACGTTCGTTATTGCCGACGATAGTCGTTATAAGCGTAAAGACAACGATCTGTACGTTAACGAAGAAATTGACTTGTACACGGCGCTACTAGGTGGCGAAAAGGTTATTGAAACCCTGGATGGTAAAGTGAAGGTAACCGTACCGCCAGAAACACAGAATGGGGCTAAAGTTCGTTTGAAAGGAAAAGGGTTTCCAGTTTACAAAAAAGAAGGCTCTTTTGGCGATCTGTACGTGCAATGGCAAATAAAGCTGCCGACTAATCTCACCGATGAGCAAAAAGAGCTGTTCCGAAAACTGGCGAGTATGTAATTGGTTTATGCGTGCTATTCGAAAAACCATAAACCCAAAACGATAAAACCACATTTCCATGCAACCCGACCACCTAATTGCTGTTGCCGATTTTTGCATCTATCATCATATTGAAGTCTCGTTCGTGCATTTGCTGGAGCAGCAGGGACTCGTTGAAATTATTACTATTGAACAATCCACGTACGTTCAGCCCGAGCAGTTGGGTAGGCTCGAAAAGCTGGTTCGTCTGCATCAGGATTTGTCTATTCATCCAGAAGATCTGGACGTAGTGTTTGGGTTGGTAGAACGGCTTGAAGAACTACAGGGGCAACTACAACAGCTTCAAAATCGGCTGTTTTTCTACGAGCAACTCGAACGGTAAGAATCCTAGCCATTCATAGGCGTATTGTTTTGCGAGAAAGTTGGCATGGATATGCTACGCTACGTAGTAAATTAGCGAGTTAAGTAATTTGCAGCTGCTACTATGACCTTCTTCTACAAACTAACACTGTTAACTATTCCATTTTTTTTCGTATACTCTTCCCTAATGGCTCAGTCTGTGAAGCGCACACGTGATTATGGGATTAAGCTGGGCGTGTTACCTACCGGGCAAAACAATGCCATCACTGATGTGCCGGGTGTTCGCGTAGGTCACGTAACGATCAGGCAGGGGACTACTATTCGTACGGGCGTTACGGCCATTTTGCCACATACAGGCAATCTGTTCCAGCAAAAGAGCCCAGCCGCAATTTATATCGGCAATGGATTTGGTAAACTAACGGGGTATAGTCAGATTGACGAACTCGGTACGCTGGAAACCCCAATTGTACTGACTAATACGCTAAGTGTGCCTACTGCTGCTGATGCCGTAATTGACTATACATTATCGCAAAAAGGGAATGAGGAAGTACGTTCTGTCAATACTGTTGTTGGTGAGACAAACGATGGTTTCCTGAATGATATTCGTGGGCGTCATGTGACTAAGCAACACGTTCTGGAAGCCATTCGTGCGGCTAAAACAGGCCCTGTTGAAGAAGGGAATGTGGGAGCTGGGACCGGAACGGTATGCTTTGGTTTCAAAGGCGGCATTGGTACGGCTTCCCGTAAACTACCGACGTCGCTGGGTGGCTACACGGTAGGCGCGTTGGTCCAGACCAATTTTGGCGGTGTTCTACAAATTGGTGGTGTACCAGTTGGCGTAGCGTTGGGCAAATACTCCTTCAAAGAAAAGCTCGACGGGTCTTGTATGATGGTTATACTAACGGATGCGCCACTCGATGCCCGAAACCTCAAGCGACTGGCGAAACGGGCCTTTATGGGACTGGCGCAAACGGGCGGTATTGCGTCGAACGGTAGTGGCGATTACGTCATTGCTGTCTCGACGGCGTATCAGATTCCGCACGAAACGACGAATTCATTCGATGAAATGAAACTGTTACGTAACGATAACGTGTCGCCTTTATTTATGGCTGCCATTGAAGCTACCGAAGAGGCTATCATCAATTCATTATTTGCTGCCCAGACAATGTCTGGTGATCAGGGGCATCAGATTGAACAACTCCCGGTCGATAAAGTCGTAGAACTCCTGAAAAAAGCTGGACAGGTTCGTTAATCGCCAACTCTATTCATGTTTGCTTTCTGCCACTCGCCACAAAATACCCGCTAAGGCTGCGAAGGCAAGAGCGCCCAGAAGCATATAACCTTCTTCGCCGAGCGATTCGGCCAGAGCGGGTTCCAGCGTCAAAGAAGCCAATCCATTATAAATGGATTCGTTGACGGATAATAGAGCTACTGCTACGCCGGCTAGCGCTCCACCCGCCACTAAGCCTGTCGCAAACAGGCTACCTTTACCCAGATCGGCATCTTCTTCGACAATACCTTTTCGTTTCGCATCCACCGGGGCGACGTTTCGCTCAACAATGGATTTGACTAGGCCGCCCGCAAAAATTGGTAACGTAGTAGATAAAGGTAAATATAACCCTACAGCGAACGCCAGGGCACTCACTCCGCAGAGTTCAAAAACGAACGCCATAAAAGCTCCAACCAAAACAAACTGCCAATCGAGGTTAAATGAGAGTAAGCCTTTGATAAGTGTAGCCATGAGCGTACCCTGTGGAGCCGGGAATTTGTCGGAGCCAATGGCATGCGTAATGCCTTGGGCCACCAGATCAGGGGTTGGCGTGTCCAGAATTTTGACCGTAGCACCAACGACCAATGAGGATACGATAACGCCAATAAACAGCGCCATCTGCTGATATTTAGGCGTTGCGCCTACTAAATAACCCGTTTTTAAATCCTGCGACGTTCCGCCGGCATTCGCAGCCGCTACGCAAATCATACTGCCCACCACCAATACAGCCGGTTCATAGGCTTTTCCGGTGAGGCCAAACGCAATAAAAACCAGTGCAGTGCCCATGATCGTAGCAATGGTCATTCCTGAAACTGGCGAAGAACTGGATCCGATCAGACCAACAATACGGCTGGCAACAGTCACAAAAAAGAAGCCGAACACAATGACCAGAACGGCAATTAATAGCTTGGTGATGAGGGAGTCGCCCGGAATTTGAGGTAGTATCACCATCAACGCAGCCAGAACAATACTACCAATAACCACGATACGTACGCTCAGATCCTGCTCAGTGCGGGGAGTACGGTTGCTTTCGCTTAGTGCATCTTCAGTTTCAATAGCATTAATCGATGACTTACTGAAGCTTTGCCGGAATGAAGAGACAATAGTTGGAATGGTTTTGATGAGCGTCATAAAGCCACCAGCCGTAACGGCGCCAGCGCCAATCTGCCGAATATAAGCCCGATAAATGGCTGCGGCCGTATCGGAAAAGGTATGAGTCTGCGGGTTCCAGCCGCCGGGGCCTCCAGCCGTCTGCAGATTATCCAGATAACCGAGTTTCTGGAGCTGAAGAGCTATGGTGTCGCCCGGTACCACAGACGCTAATAACGGAATCAAGCCCAGCCAGGCCAGAATGCCACCACCAACCAAAACCGCTGAAATTCGGAAGCCGATAATATAACCTACGCCTAAATATTCCGGCGTAATTTCTCCAGATACTTGAGCGGACGGGAAATAACGATTGGCTTGTTTGGTAGCCCAGACCGGGACTTCGGCCACTACGTGTAATACCTTTTGCAGAAAGGCGTAGAGTAGCGCGACCCCTAAGCCCTGATAAGCCGTTTTTGCAAAATCTCCCCCTTTTTCTCCCGCAATCAGTACCGATGCGCAAGCTGTCCCTTCGGGATACGGAAGCGTACCATGTTCCTGGACAATCAATGATCTACGTAGTGGAATCATCATCAGCGTTCCAATCAGACCGCCGAGAATAGCCAACGTTAGGATAGTCCAATAGTTAAAGAAGTCGGCTCCGCTTCCTCCCGTCAGAAACAAAAAGCCTGGCATAGTAAAGACAACTCCCGAAGCGATACTTTCGCCAGCTGATCCGGTTGTCTGGATAATATTATTTTCAAGAATGGTGGTGTTCAGGAACCGGCGTCCTAGTGAAATGGCCAGGACGGCGATAGGTATAGAAGCTGATACGGAGAGACCTGCTTTAAGAGACAGATAAACAGTGGCAGCGCCAAACAAAACGCCGAAGACTGCGCCGGTAATGATTGCCTTAAGTGTAAATTCGGCTGGCGACTCATTGGCTGACGTAAACGGTTTATGGGTGGGCGTAGGATTAGGTGTCATAACAGATCAAATTTCCTCGAAAGAAAGGAAAAAATACCGTCTGCCCCAAAGTATTGACAAAGTCTACTAGTTGGGTGTATGTTTGTAGCACAACTAGTAAGCGGGAGTAGCTCAGTTGGTAGAGCGGCAGCTTCCCAAGCTGCAGGCCGTGGGTTCGAGACCCATTTCCCGCTCATGTAAAAGCACTTCACAGTTTTCCTGTAAGTGCTTTTTGCTTTTAAACGCTGCGAGGTTTACATAGCTCCATTCAACGCTCTTCGTCTAAGGGGCAGGAATTAGTGGTGAAGCGGTTAGCAGGTTTTCAAAAAGTAAGCTTAAATCATGGCCTAACAGGTGTAGGATGGCGATTGATTTCTTTTGAGAACGATTGTCCATCCCTAATGATGAATGTGACCTTCAGCTGGACATTACTTCCTCTGGGGAAGCCGAGGTTGAACTCGTATACTAATGCCCACCACAATTGGATGAATGATCAACTGTTGCTGTTCGCTCATTAATCGCGTGAGGCCATATTCAGCCATTAATCCCGTTTGTAACTCAAATAGCTGGCTTACGGGAAGTGGTAGTCGTCGGCCGACCCCTCCCCGCAGACTGGCCAGGGTCTGACCGCTTGTTGGTGAATATAGCACCTGACTACCCAGTTCGACCATGTAACGGCCCTGTCCCAATAAGCGATACTGGCTTATACCACCACCAATCATAGACAACGCTACATTCTCAGCTACTACGTGCTTTTCCCGCACCATCTGGTACGAGTTAGATGGGGTAGACTCCATGCGGTACCGGTTCTCGTTAACTGTGTAATAGGCCCAGCGCCGAAGCTGCCCTATGGATAGGTAAGCCTGCCAGTGTTGCCAACGGACACCCCCATTAATCTGGTATCCCCAGGTAGCTGGTGAAAATGCCGCCGGGGCGTTGACTTGTGTGAGATAAGCGGTTGACGTAGATGATGTACTCATCCATTGGAAGCTGCTCAGTGGTACGGCCTCGACAAACCACTGGTTGTACTGGCGGCTGGGATGTTCGGCACCAGCAGCCGAAAGAATCACTAATTCTTCAACCGGGAGTCGGTTGGGTAATGTACGTATAGAAGAAGGTAGAGCAGAAAGTGCCCGGACTTGAAGCTGCGCAAATATTAGGGGAGAAAAAGAGGTTGCTGGCCGACTACTCAATACGTGGTTTTCGACAGTAGAATCGCTAGCAGCCTTATCCACATGTTCCACCAGATCCGCTACCCCCTGGCGATTGCTTATACCAACCACGGGAGGCAACGTAATGGGGGAGCGAGTGCCTGAAAAAGGAGCTGATTCGACGAAAGGCCGACCTGGGCGATAGAAATCTGTCAGCGGCAGGTTTGATTTAGCGCGTAAACGAAACCGGTTGGTTGGCGTCCCGTGGCGTTTGGATTGACCTTTCGCAACGTCGGATTCTGTATTGGATATAATTGGTTGATGATTCATCAGCCGCTGCTCGGCCAAAATCCCGTTAACCCGTGGGACAGTTTCGAATTTATCTAGTGACGTAGCATGCTTGGCCGGAATGGTAGGTCGACGAGCGGTAGCCCGTTCAGTATGAGTGGGGGAGGTAAGCTGAACATTGGCACTACTACTCTGGACCGACGCAGAACGGTCACTTCGGCGAATCGTATAAACCAAGACGAAGCTGAATAGCAACAACAGTACGATCCCTACTAGCCAAGTCGTCGATTTGGGCTGGTTCTGGGCTGTTAGCTGACCAAAAATACGTCGGCGTACTGAAGGCCGGGACTGAACCTCAAATTCAGCGAACGTCTGCTGCCAACGCTGGCGCAGCAGCTCATCGGGGTCTTCACCCCAAGAATTCATGTCGTTGGAGGCCATGGTGATTAATGAGTGTCAAGAGTAATTGGCGGGCCCGGCTGAAACGGGAACGGGCTGTAGCTTCGGGAACATTGATGAGCTGAGCAATCTCAGCGTGCGTATAACCTTCGATCAGGTACAAATTAACGACAAGTCGATATGCATCGGGCAGACGGGCCAGTAGACCCAGGATAGCTTCCTGATCGTAACCTGCCAGTAGCTTTAGATGATCATCGCTGCTGGGCGACTCGCTGAGGGCCTCGTAGCTAGTTAGATTTTCCTGCGGGCGGGTAACGCGGTGGTAATAATTGATCGCTGTGCGCACCACGACTGCCTTCACCCAACTGTCAGCCGACTCGGGTTTGTCCAGTTCTTCGATGTGGGCAAACACTTTAACAAAAGCTTCCTGAAAAATATCCTCGGCTTCGGCCACCGTCCGGGCGTATCGTACGCATACTCCCAGCATCCTAGCCTGGTAGCGTTCGTAGAAGGCCCGCTGTGCCCGTGGTTGCCCCTGTTGACAGCCCACGACCAGTTCGGTAAGAGTTCGGTAAGACTTATGGCCGAATAGCGCCATATAGGAGACGGGTCAGAGATGAGGGCTTCTATATATGGATGTGGAGCCGATTGTCAGTAGCTGATTGTCATAAAAGATCGACTGATAAGTTGGCCATTTTCCGAAAATAAAAACAGCCAGCCCTGGTTTTCCTTTATTAGACTCACCCGATACGTATTCAACACGCCATAAGTATGGCGAGTGGTGTAGCCGTACAAGGCTCCCGTCCGACTCAAGTCGAAACCTGCCAGTTCGGGGCGTTGCAGATACGTCTGAATAGCGGATGGTAATTGATTGACCTGCTGAATAGGTTGCGCTGTACCAGCGCTGACTGCGGCTACTAATTGCTCCGCATTATTATAGGTGAGTTCCCAGGTTTGGTTTTGTTGGCTGATCCATACCGTGTACTGCTGTTTATTATAACCCTCAACGGATATTATAGCGTAAACAAATGTTAACCCTTGATCTCGTATGGTTGACTGTATCGATTCCGGTAGATCGGTCAGCGCATTAGTTTCATAGCTGGCCTGCTGGAATGGCAGTAGTTCGGTGTAATAGAAAGGTAGACCTGAGTTCGACCGATCAATGTACCAGCGTGTCGTGTAAGTCTGTTGCTGCCAGGTGTAATCAGCGTATACGTACGAGGGCGGGCCGCTCAGGCGAGGAGTTGTGTACCATCCGGTATATTGGCGAAAACGAGGGTTGCTGAACGTACCGCCCGCGACCGCAGTTGACCTTAGAATGCGCGTGAGCGAATCGGGAAGCGATCCTTCGACTAGTTGATCAACGGTTATCAACCGCGCGGGTCCGACCAGCGCCTGGTAACGCTGTCGCTGCTGGGTAAAGGTAGACTGCCAGAGCTGATTGGCAACGAGAGTGGTAAATACGATGTTCTCCGCTTGTGGGTATTGCTGGATAAGGGCCTGACCCGTGCCTGGCGTAGGGCCAGTGTCGGGCGTTGGCTGCCGATCGGTATAGCGATTACAACTACTGGCCCAGCCGAGTAATAAGCCAATCCAGACGTATTGTTTGACAAAATTCATAGGTAATAGTCGTATCAGCGTATTCGGGCTTGACTGTTCCTAACCGCTGGCATGACTACAGACACAAAAAGTGTGTTTAACTGTTGCAGTACTCGTCCTATTTTTTTAGAAGAAATTCGCTAAGTAAAAAAATCAGTGGCGTGCAACACTTTGTTAGCCCTGGCGTGTCTATGGCCTCGACAAACAGCCGACAGCGCCTACTGACGGGCGCAGTTTTCAGTCAACATTGCCTTGGTTACTCAATTCAAGTTTTAACACGCTAAACGTTATGCGTCTACGACCTATTCCTGCTTGTCTAAGCACAGTGCTTGCTTGTACGCTACTGGCTTGCCAGTCGCCTGAGCCAGTTGACGACCTGATTACAACAGCCAAGATAGGTGCTGTTACCCAGACTAGTTCTTACCTGTTTACCGGCGCACCAGGTGTTCGTAACAGTACACTTGATGATATTACTGGTACGATGGTCGGTTCAATTGATGGGAGCCCTATTGCCTTTGGACCCGATAAATCCTTCCCATTGGAAGCCTTAACCAGCTTTACTCCCAACGAAGGTAAATCGAAGTCTATCAAACTGCATGCCCAGAATGCTCAGTACAACATCTCGATGTACTTCAACGGCCCTTTCGAAGCTGGGCGAAACTATAGAGTCTATGACCCTTCCGTTGACAATGGAGAGTCTAAGGACGATCCTTATCTTGTCATACCTTACATCCGCGTTCCAGAAGGGCAGAATGGCCGGGATATTCTCAACATAGCCGATCCCAATAATCAGCTCCGGATCAGTGCCATTACGCCTGAATACGTGGACATCGAATTCTTTTTTACGCTTAAAAAGACGGGGGCCGCTCAGGAGCGGCTGAACATACGCGTCAAAAATTTGCTTAATGAGAACATGAACCTGCGGGCGCAATCAGAGGGGGAGCCTTTCTGGGATTATACAAACATGACCCGTAAGATCGAAGCCCTGGCGTATATTCCCTGGCCAGCCGACGGTCTGAGTAATTACCTGACTCCGACGACGACACGAGTGCAGATTAATCAAACGCCCCTCAATGCGCCTATTAGCAATTTTACGTACGAAAGAGCCACTAAGCCGGTCGACTGGCAAACAATTTCGTTGTACCAAACCCGGCCGCCCCAGGAACAGGTCTACGTCGAATATGCTGCTGGAACCAATTATGCGGCTGCGGGCTGGAATCAGATTTCTATAGCCTGGCCGAACTTCACGGGGGTGGGTATCTACACGGGTGATCAGGTCAAACTTTCGTTTACCAATGCCCTCAATAATCTACAAGATAGTGACTATTGGCGGATTGCGCCTTATGCACTGGCCAGCACAACGACGAAATGGCAGGTCAACGTACAAAGCGTTACACCCGACTTGATCGAAGGCACTTACACTATTGTTGACGCACCGCTGTATGAGAAAAAAGGAGCGAACCTGCCCGCTTCGGCGAGCGTAAGCGGCCGTTTCAAAGTTGTGTATCCGCGTTAATGACTGAGCTTAAACTAGTTTTAGGATAACCCTGCTTAGCAGACAGTTCAATATTATATTATAATTGAGTTGTTGCTACGACTACAACAAGTCGATGAGTTAGGCGCTTTGAGAGCCCATCGTTGCTGGCTTAGTTCCATTTGGCCGTCCAGCAGCCTAGTGTCGTTGTAGAGGGATGGGCCGGATTCCGAATTTGAGCCCAAAACGCCAGATATAAGCCAAAAAAAGCGTATCTGTTTGTTTATCAACTACTTGAAGGCTAAAATGATCTACTAATAAATAAGCTGAACATCGTATGACGTTCAGCTTATTTATTAGTAGATCATTTTAGCCTATTTTCTCTCCATTAGTTGTTTGACTAACTCTTCCAAGTGATTGAGCTTACTTTGTTGTCGCTGTAATTCCTGTTTCATTTGAAGCTTATCCTTCTCCAACTCAATACTATACAGCGTCAACTCCTCGATCTTCTCTAGTAGCTTGGCGTCCATCTTAGCCGCATCAATACCTTGCTCGACAACCTCAGCCGCAGAAGGCAGGCCTGGTAAATGCTGATGTTTCTGTATGTATTGCTCCACCTCTGAAAGCGAACGTAGCGTGTAGTCACTCATAAACACCTTATCCGACCAGTCAGCTACGCTACGTACTGAGTAATGACCTGCAGAGGTTAACACTAGTTTACCTGTGGCGTCAACGGTGAGTAGCTTGTCTGTCGTAGTAAACTGAACAGGACTATTAGCAGTAAGTCGACTTAAGCGAACCCCGGACTCATTCTCCGTACCGCTGTTCACTTCCAGACGAGCAGTTGGTGCTGAGGTACCAATCCCGACGCTAGCCTGATTGCCTAGGATAACGGCATTACTGACGGCAACCGTAGCGCCTGCACCGATCGCCGTAGCATTCGTCAGGTTCTGCGCAATGGCATCGGCTCCGGTACCAAGCAGCGTATTGCGGGAACCACTGTCATGATTGCCCGTATTGAAGCCAATGTAAACGTTATCGTCGGTGTTGCTACTGGCTGGGCCTGCCCCATTACCGACAAACGTATTATTATTGCCAGTCGTATTCCCTCGGCCTGATGACGTACCGAAGAAGGTGTTGCCTTTGCCAGTGGTCGTTATATAGCCCGAGCGGTAGCCTACAAATGTGTTGGAATCAGCAAGGGCGTTATAGCCGGATTGATAGCCTAGGAATGTATTTCCTCCGCCGTTTATATTGCTGAAGCCTGATTTGGAGCCGATGAAGATATTATTTGAGGTTATGTTATTATAACCCGATGAATCGCCTAGCGCTATATTATAGTAACCAATTTGATTCAAAAAACCAGATTTAACTCCCAAGTAAATATTGCTGTTTCCATTTTGATTTGTGAAACCAGCATCAGTGCCTATCGACACATTATAGAAACTATATTTAGTGTTTGCGCCGGCCCTATCTCCGATATATACATTATGACCACCCGTAAAATTATTTAGACCTGCCTGAGAACCAAGGAAGACATTACTGTATCCATAGATATTCTTATTTCCAGATTGATAACCCATAAAAACATTCGAGCTTCCTGCGTTATTGTTTGCCCCCGCTTCAGCGCCAACAATTGTATTGTTTCCACCATAGTAATAATTTACACCTCCCGCCTTAGGTCCAACGAAAGTATTATTTTGTCCAGGCGTCATAGAGTTAGGAATATTGACTACATAATTAGTTTGTGCATTTATTAGTGAACTAGTAACTAACAACAAAAAAATAGCCGAGTAGAATAATTTCATATAGTAATAGATGGGATTGATTAAGTCAAAAAAAATAGCTCGCTAAGATAAGTAAATGATGAGCTCCAACCATTAATGACGCAAATCAATGATTCGGCAAGTGGTTAAACAGCCCTTAGTATAGTACGCATTCCATACAGCTAATAGCCGGGACCAACCAAAAAAACAGCCGCTTGTACCAATCCACTCCTCTGCAGTTCTTTCACTCACTTCCTTTGGATCATCAATTCACAACGATAATGATGCTTCATACCCTGATCCGATATTCTATTCTGTTCGCTATTGCTGTAGTTGTCCTTGTGCTGGCAGTACTGCTCATCAAATTGCTTGCTCATGCTATGTTGCTAGTAGCGGGCGTAGTAATGGCGTTGTACGTCTGGAAGAAATACGGCACTAAAAGCTATATGAATAACACCTTCAAGCTGTAATACTCCTTGGGTAAATGAAGATCTGACTGGCGAAATCAGCTTGCCAACTATCTTCCTGATTGGGAAAACAATTCTCTATTTTGGGTACTTATTCATTAGGGACTCCAATTAAAAGCCATATTCAAATGAGTGCGACCAACAAAGCAATTTTAGAAAAGGCAAATCAGGCTATACGTGAGGGCGACAATGAGGGTTTTCTGGCTCATTGTACCGATGATACTGAATGGATATTTATAGGTGACAGAATCTTACAAGGTAAGGAAGCGGTTCGACAATACATGGTAGAAGTCTACGCCGAGCCGCCAACATTCATGGCCGAGAATTTGATTGCCGAGGGGGATTTTGTGACTGCAATTGGTAAAATCACCCTGAAAGACGAAACGGGTGAAGCTGCTAGCTATTCATATTGTGATGTATGGCGATTTCGCGATGGTAAAATGGCTGCGTTGAAAGCATTTGTTATCAAAGACTAGTTAATCCGGTGTTCAGGCGATAGTGATCCAGGTCTAACGACGTATCAATTGATTCGTGACAGAGTAACCCAAGTCAGATTGCTATCCAACACTTAATTTGTAATCCAGGTTTTGCCTCGCTCCAAACTCTGGTTAACTGTTCAGAGTTTGCTTCCCTATTTTTCTGAAGTTAAATAAGTCTTGCTGTCGGATGGGGCTCTCCCTTCTAATTTTTGTATCTTATCGGCTGGGATTTATTGACAAGCTATGCGCGTTTTAATGACGAGCTTACATGAGAGTAAACAGGCGAAGCTTATTGATATGGGTAGCGTTGCTTATAGGCGGCTTCAAGCCCATATCCGACTTGGAAGACAACTATTATCTCCAGGCTACAGTGAATGATGATACCTATACGTTTGATGATGCAACCCTTAAAGTCTTTCGATTTACGAGAACAAAAGGGAAATTCATGTTTGAGGTGGTGGGGCCTCTCGAAATGACGGCTAAGGGGCAACGGCCCCTTACTCTCTATATGCAGTCAGTCCGTCATGACCTTGTTGGACCAGACACCATTGCTCTGACACAAGGCCGTTTTGTCAACAGCCAATCCAAAGTTTTCTCCAGAACAGATCAGCAGGGTGGAGCAGGGCGTTTAATGATCCAAAAAATTAACGACAAGAGCGTAGAAGGGGCTTTTTATATGGTACTGGACGCTAAAGACTCTGCAATAACCCGGATCAAAGGCAAGTTTAGAGCGAAACATAGTGTAATGAGACATTAGGTTAGCTGGGCCAGGTGCGGAAAACTCAGCAGGGCTTTGTTTGCACTTGACATTCATGCCTTGTAATAGTAAAGCTCAATTGTATCAGCTGTTCCATATCTGCGAAATAAAGCTGATATCCAATGGCTTTTCAGCTATTCCTCCTCTGACAGAAAGTTGGTAGTATCGATGTTAGCCTCCCCGTTCGCTTACTTTAGCCATTAGTTTGTACCTGAAGTAAGACATTGTTCAACTAAACAGGAAGGGTATAGTTGACTTCATGAACAACGGTCAATTGACCCCTAACATCTCAAGGTTATGATTCTGAAAATAGATCAACTACCCATTGAGCTCCCTCGCCCTAAAAATCCTTCGCCCAACGATGCTGCTGCTGTTCAGGAGTTGCTGGGCGGCAAGTTTGGGGAGATGTCAACCTTAATGAACTATACGTATCAATCGTTCAATTTTCGAGGACGAAAAAAACTGCGGCCTTTCTATGATCTGATCTGTAGTATCGCTGGTGAAGAATACGGTCATATTGAAGTCGTCGCGTACACAACAAACTTGTTACTGACCGGAACCAGTAAGAGAGGGTTCGATCCAACAACTACCCCGTTGGCGAATGGCGTCGATGCCCGTAATACAAGCCATTTTATTGCCAGTGGCCAGTCGGCTCTTCCCATGGATTCTATGGGCCGTTTCTGGAGCGGAGACAATGTGTTCAACAGTGGCAATTTAAAACTTGATCTGTTGCATAACTTCTTTCTGGAATGCGGAGCACGGGCTAACAAGATGCGCGTATACGAGATGGTTGATGACCCTACGGCACGTACCATGGTTGGTTATCTACTGGTGCGGGGTGGCCTTCATGTTGTGGCTTACGCAAAAGCTTTGGAGAAACTAACTGGTGTGGAAGTGACAAAGTTGTTGCCTATTCCTGATCTGAGTAATGAGGCTTTCCCCGAAGCCAAAAAGTTTATGGAGCAGAAATTGCACCTTCAGTTATATACGTTTAGTCAGGAAGACTATAAGCAGGCTGGCTTGATCTGGAATGGTCCGCATCCGGAAGACGGGCAGGAGTGTGTGGTTATAGAAGGGGCTATTCCGGGACATACGCCACCAGACCTGGATGAAGAACCTCAGTTAAATGCGCCTGGGGCGGATGACTTTGATCCTCAGATGTTTGCCGACATGGCTAAGAAGATGGGCATCAAGTACGAATATTGATTGAAAACTATTTCTTAATACCTCAAGGCCAACCCAGTATTAGGTTGGCTTTTTGGTACTCTTTTCAGCACTCGATTCATTTGCGTTAAACTCCGTAACTAAGTTTATCTAAACTCTGTTTTTGCGTTGTTTGTGAGTGCTTTATCTACTGGTAGAAGACTAAGGTTAACATCGTTAGCCTGGTTCCGAAACTAGGTTGACCGTTCGCTCAGATAATTAATCATTTCATATCTGTCATAGTTCTACTGCTCAGTTTTAGCCATCGGCATAAGCTGCAAGAGACTCCGTCAGGGTTCGCATAGCTGGCGGAGCTTTTGCTCATTCGATCACTAATTAAGACAGTTACTACTGCTATGAAACGAAAATTAATCTACTCGTTAACCCCCTTGTTTTGGGCGATTTCACTGATCTGCCTGGGCCAATATAATCCTTTCAAGGGCGCAAATCGAATAGTTATCACCACGAGCATGGCCGACAAGGAAACGTATTTGCTTATTGCTGATCAGTTAACTCAGGCGGGTATTGCTTTTACTGCAGCCGACAATGGATTACTAATACGTTCGGAGCAGCCTACATCACTTGGTAAACAACAGGCTGTATTTGAAGGTAAGCTTATGGTGAATGCAGGCTTGGTTAGCCTTTCGGGATGGGTTAGAAGAAAAGAAGAAGGAAAAAACTCCGCTACTTCTGATCGAGTTGCGCCTGTTACGTATGACACAGCGAAAAATTCGCTGCAGGGAATAGGCTTCAACTACATGGATGCTTTGGCAAAGCGATTGCAGGTTGCTTTGCACGGCGTTACGATGTATAAATACCAAAAGGAAATTTAAGCAATCTATTCGTCACCCTGACCCGGAGCTGCCTTTGCCGATGCATCGTCCAGCCCTTCAACTTGAATCCCTGTTTCTCCCCGGGTGATTTTAATGGTTGAAATGTCAGCCATTGGATTAGCCAGGAGTATAGCGTTGATTATTTGTTGACGTTGAGCATCCGTAACAGCGTCATCTGAGCCATACTGAGGGTCGATTCCTTCCATAGTAACCGGGCTTATTTATTTTTCTTCGCTTCAATCAGCTTACCAAAAACCTCCCGCTGAAAACAAACATAGTTTCGTATTTTCTGTCGTTTCTCGGGGGTCGATTCAATCCGGTGGATCTGCTCCGAGATTCGTTCGAACTCACTTTCGTACTTATCGGCCCGCTCCTGCCAAAACTCTTTTTTAGTCGTTCTCATGGTTTCTTGTTAATTAGGCAGATAAGGATACACGAATGCGATGGTATCTGCAAAGCGATTTAGTAAACGCACTCGAAGATACTATTCTTTCGTCAATATTGCAGTAAGGTTCGTCACTTGGTAATACTACGTTGAAACAAAGAAGCCAGACTCAACCCGAGTCTGGCTTACTAATAACTTCGAAAATTCCCTAAACTATACCTGCTATCAATAACCAGTACCGGCAACAGGTGTTGATTTTGCTTATTTAATGGCTATTGATGAAAACGATTACATTCGTTAGGGGAGCCTCCAATTCTTAGGCTGGAGGCATATAATGATCTTCGTGAGTATAGCCATATTCAGCCACTTTCTGGGCCCGGTAACGATATAGTTCGGGGTTTTCAGGGGCCCGCGTGTCCAGGCCATCAACGTAGCGGTTGAACATACAGAATGCTGCCGCAATCAATATCGTATCGTGAATATCGCGGTCGGTCGCGCCTTCAGCTCTGGCTTTGTCGATCTGATCTGTTGTTACGTGCTTCCCGCCCTGCTGTACGCTTCCGGCAATAGTCAATAATGCCTTCAGTTTTTCCGAAATGTCGGCATGAATATAGTCTTGTTTGACGGACTGAATCAGCGACCAGTCTGTATCGCCCAGGTGATGGCTGGCCACGGCACCATGAATGGTTTGACAGAAAAAACAGTCGTTGCGGGACGATACGTACGTACCAATCAGCTCTCGCTCTCCTTCGCTGAGGGTAGAGTCGGGATGAGTGGCGTTGCTACGTAGCAGTACGTTAACGAGATCGTTGAGCGGTCGGGCCGTTTCGGGGCTGAAGGCCATTGGTCCGCGAATACCAGGCAGACCAGGTACAAAATCAATATGAGGCATAGTGTCGTCAGGTTTAGTTCGATTTGGGTAATACGTATCCGATTGTTCCCATGCGTTCGCCCATGGCGACATAGGCATCTGGGTCGTCGGGCGTTACGGTTGCCAGACCGTCAACGTAGCGGTTATACATTGAAAAGGAAGCGGCAATAAGTACCGTATCGTGAATGTCGCCATCAGTAGCGCCTTCCGCTCGGGCAGCTGTTACTACGTCGTTGGTTACGGTCCGGGCGTCGGCCGTTACACGCTCGGCAATAGTCAGTAAGGCTCGAAGTTTAGCTGAAATGGGAGCTGTTTCTGGATTTTGCAGGGTCTGGTCAACAACAGAAGCCTGTTCACCAAATAAATAGCGTGAAGCAGCTGCGTGGCTATTTCGGCAAAAATCAGTGCAGTTCTGGTTTGATACAAACGCAGCAATTAACTCGCGTTCGGCATCCAGGAGGGTACTATCCGGAGATCCTGCACGTAGTAGGGCCTGAGCTAGTTCATAAAGCGGCTTTCCTGTGTCGGGTCGGTATATAACCAGGCTACGAATACCTGGTGCATCATTATTGAGTTGTATATGTGGCATTTTGGTATTTTTTTAATTGAGTGAAATTACCTCGCAGCATTGGCCGACGGGTTGGGAGCGGTTGGTCTGTATCGGACGAATACAGCCATCCAGGCAATCAGAAAGGCGATAGAAAAGATAAGTAACGCATTCCCGAAACCACCCAGTCCGGCTACCATCGTACCGACAAAAAAGACAGCCGTTGCCGTAAAGAAACGGCCAATATTAAAGCTGATGCCAGCCGCTGTGGCCCGAATGCGAACGGGAAACAACGCTGGGATAATACTCGATAAAGCGCCCTGGCTGATACCAAAGAACAGCGCAACCAGAGCCGTTTCGGCATAAATAACCGGCGAGAACTGACGGTTCGAGAGAAAGAGCAAAGCACAGCCACCGGCACAGCCTGCGAACGTGAGCAGGAGTGTGGTTCGAGTACCGAGACGACCAATGAGTACGCCCGACAACATACCGCCGATGATACCGCCTATACCAAGCAACATCATCGTCAGTCCGCGCTCCCGCCCACCAGCCTGACCTGCGGGCAAAAGCGACTGTACCCAGGTTGGAATCCAGGAGAACGTACCCCACAGCCCAATCAGAACCGCGCCGAAAATCACTACGCCCGTCAGCAGATTAGTCCGATCGGCAGGTGTCCAGGCTTTTTCAGAATTTGGTCGCTGACGTAGGCGTATCCAATTATCGGATTCCGGTAAGCGCACGAACATCAGTAAAGAGACCAATACCGGAATTATTCCTAGCCAGAACGCTTGACGCCACGGTACCAGGCCTGCATTGAGGCCGCCAGTGGCCACAATACCTACCGGAAACATAACGGCCAGAATACCTAGGACCACCGCCCGGCTCTTTTCTGGCCAGATTTCTGACAGATAGACGGTAGTCAGTAGCAATACACCACCTACGCCAGCGCCTGTCAAAAATCGGCAGAGTAGCATGATAGGCCAGCTAGGCGCAAAAACGGTCAGTACCATAGCTATACCGTAAAGGAACGTAACGAAAGCAACGGCCCGCGCCCTTCCTATCCGATCGCCCACTAGACCAAACAAAAGTCCACCGGCCATCCAGCCGTACAAAAAAGCAGCACTGATATAGGCTCCCACGTCGCCCAACTGAGCTTCAGAAACCGATTTTCCAAGCAGTTCCGGTATCGCAACCGGCAAAAACGTTGCCATGAGCGTAGAGGCTGTCCCGCCCAGCAAGTAGGAAAGAGAGCACAAACTAAAGGCGAACCAGTCGGCACGTAGTGTTTCCGGTTTTGTTAAGGTTGCTTCCATGGTTTTAGTGATAGACTGTGTGAATAAAAAATCACCGATAAGCGATTCACTCATTCTATCATTCACACAGTCTATCATTATTTAAGTCCCTGATCAAACACGAGTGATACGTAGTAGAGGCCGCCTACTGCCGGAGAACCATACGACTGCACGACGTACTGATTCGTCAGGTTGTTGGCGCCAAGTTTGAGCACCGTTTTTAGCGATGGCATCCGATAGTTTACCTGCGCATCGAGTAGGTGATAAGCTGGTACGGGACCCGGAATAAGCGAGTTAAACGAACCTACCCACTCAAAGCTTTCCTGCCAGTGCCACGCTACGTTAAAGCCGATATTTGGGGCAATGTTGCGATGGCCAATCGTTACGTTGGTTTTAAACCGGGGCGTGTTGAAAGCCGCTACGTTGTTAGGATCAGCGTTGCGAATATCAAACGCTGACCAGGTTCCGTTGGCCCCAATTTGATACCCACCTGTAGTCCGATACGTCAGGCCGAGTGTTGCTCCCTGGGCTGCTACTTTATCAGGAGCGTTGGTGTAAAGCTGGAAGGCCTGCACCCGACCGCTTAAAATATCCTGCGCGGCTGCCGGATTGGGTTTGCCATCTGAACCTAGCACGGGACTTTGGGGACGTAACACGACCGTGTTGAGAATGAAGTTGTTATAAACGCCGTAATAGTAATTGGCGTCAATCGACAGATTACTGCTAAGGAGTCCGCGATAACCAACTTCGAAACTATTGACGCGTTCGGGAGCAATGTACGGTACGTTCGATTTCTGCAATTTGTCCTTATTGTTCAGTACTGCCTGCTGCGGGCCTACCTTATTAACATCGGCGCCAAAGCCCGCTCCGAACTGATTTACGCTCGCGGCTGTATAGGAATTTTCATACACATCCATGCCCGCGCTGTTGCTGGGAGCCCCGCCCAAAATCGTGATAGGGCCAACATTGAGTTTGATGAATTGATCGGATGGGGTAGGGTTGCGGAAACCTGTCTGGTAACTCGCCCGGAAATGATGCCGGTCGGTTGCCGAAAATACAGCTGAAGCTCGTGGCGTGAAATAACCCGCGAAGTTCTGGTTTTTATCGTACCGGCCTGATACGGTTAGTTTAAGCTTATCGGCTAAAAACGCCTTGCTGATCTGGGCAAACGCTCCGTATTCATGATAGAGAATCCGTCCGCCTTTGTCGTCGAACAACGTACCGTTAGTGAACAGGCTATATTGTCGGAAATTGCCACCAACCAGCACTTCGGCTACGTTGTTGAGGGCTGAGGTGAGATTGTATTGACCATCGGCATGCCACATGCTTGTTTGGCTCAGAATACCAGCGCCGGCCAGCCCCTGAATAGCAGTTAGCCGGTTTTTTTGTGCTTCGTATTCGGTCGTACCGGGGAGTAGTCGACCCTGGTCAGCAAAAGAGCGGGCGGCTGTATGGTTGTTGCCTGCCACATTGGCTATGGTGCCGCCGTAAGCCGCAGCGTACCGGCTAAACCACGTATCGTCGGCTTTATCGGGTGTTACTACGTTGCCGTTCAGGTCACGAACCCATGTCCGGTTAATCTGCTGACCCAACGACCGCGTGTTATATGAGTCGTGTGAATCCTCAGCGTTGCTATACCAGCGTACAAAAAACTGCTTGCCCCGTAATTCTAGTCGGTGTTGTGTGAGCGAAAACCCATTGACCGAAAAGCGGTTAGAACCTGTATAGTTGGCGGTGCCTTTTGCGTAATTAAAGGCATAAATGGCTTCCAAGGCTGGAGTGATTCGGTAATGAAGCGCGCCATTTAGTTTTAGGCTGTACACATTATAATCAGTCAAGTCCTTCTCCAAGTATCCGGTTCGCGACACTTGTCCGGCACCCGTCAGTGTTCTGACCACCTCGTCGCCGTAAATATTCAGTCCATTACGAGCTGGATTTTGTCTCCCACGCTGCTCGACGGGCGTGGACTGGTTTACGTCGGTATAATGGGTTGCAAACCAGTCGAGCCCCCACATGTAAGACGCATTCAGTTTGAAAGCCAGCTTGTTGTTGAAGGCTTTGGCATAGCGAATCGCATGATCGTTATAAATAGCGGCTCCTGTCGGTCCGGCGTTCCGGTTGGGGTCATTGAGGTGGTTTACACCGACTTTTGCCTGAACGCTCAACCCCTGATACGTAAATGGATCTTTGCTGGTCATCAGCAACGCGCCGTTGAAAGCGGCTGGACCATACAACGCCGATGCTGCACCCGGTACAAGTTCTACACTTTCGGCATCTAAATCGCTCAGTCCGAACATATTTCCCACGGAGAATCCGAATCCGGCGGGCTGATTATCGACACCGTCAATGAGTTGCAGAAAACGGCTATTCCCGGTGCTGGCAAAACCCCGCGTGTTAATCTGTCGATAGGTCAGACCGCTCGTTACCATATCAACGCCTTTGAGGTTATTAATGCCCTCGTAGAACGTAGCGGACGGCGTTTCACGAATGCTGCGACTATCCATTTTTTCAATCGTTACGGGGGCTCTGACCAGTCGTTCTTCAACGCGTGAGGCTCCAACCACCACTTCGTCTAATTCACTGACCGATGGGTTCAGGTAAATACTGAGCGGAGCATTTGTGTCGGTTACGGTAACTGTCTGTGGTTCATAACCAATCATCGAGATACGTAGCGTAATGGGTCCTTTACGATTAGCGGAGACAGAGAAATGGCCATTGTTGTCTGTAACCGTACCCGAGGTCTGGCCTTTGGCGGTAATGGTGGCGCCAGCGAGTGGCTTGTGCGAAACAGGGTCCATAATTGATCCCGTTACGTTCACCGATTGGGCTAGTGTAAGGGTACTAATAAGCCAGAACCATGCGCAAAGCAAGGCGTACTTCTTTATGTTCATGAGTTGAAATGCTTGGTATAATTTCCGTAGCTCACACCGCGGGTAGGGCTACGTATCGATTTTATGGTAAATGATTGATCACTTTTGCGGAGCCGGATAGCCTCCTGGCGGACGATTGTAGCCCCGATTGACGATGCGGTCGCCCAGCGTGTCGTAATAGGCCGGATCGGTCGGCGTAACGGTAGCCATGCCATCTACGTACTTGTTATACAGACAAAACAGCGCGGCAATCAGTACCGTATCGTGAATTTCGCGGTCGGTAGCACCAGCGGTATGGGCACGATCAACGGCTTCCGACGTAACGGCGCGGCCAGACTTTTGCGTCTGTGCGGCAATTTGTAATAGCGCTTTCATCTTCTCGCTGATGGGAGCCGTTTCAATATCCGCTTTTACGGCAGCCGCTGTTTGGTCTTCACCCAGCAGTAAATCGGCGGCTTTGGTGTGAGCAGCGTTGCAAAAGTTAGTGCAGTTGCGCGACGAGACGAGGGCCGCAATTAATTCTCGTTCGCCCTGCGTCAACGTCGATTCGCCACGTAGCAGAATTTGGGTTAGTTCCCGAATCGGCATAGCCGTATCGAGTCGGTATTCGAGCAAGCCCGTGATGCCCGGTAAATGATCTGGTAGAGGAATATGAGGCATGATATAAGTCAATATTGGGGCAGCCATAACCGCTACGTCTGTATGGGCTGTGGTTGCCGTGGTGGTTGTTAACAAATGGAGCACACGCCGTTTTTAAACGCTTATACAGCGCTCGGAAACGGCCAGAATGATTCTGGAACCGTTCTTTTCAGAACAAGAGATGTTATTGGAGAGTGTAGGAATTCTGTTCGTTGCCGGGTGAGTGTGGAGGCATAACGCAGCTGTCTTTGGCTAAATTGAGTTTTGTAGGCCATAGCGCGTTCCTGTCGTTACGTATAGCGTTACGACAGTACGTCCAGACGCTACGTAGCGACAGACTGCGATTGCTCAAAACAAACAGTAAATCCGAATCAGGCTTCGGGCGGTGGCGATGTGACCCGTGTGGCTAGTTGACGGAGCAGAAACGGTCTTTCAGGAATGCGACTATTGTTCTGCCAGTTGGGCGAATAGAAACTGAAAGCCAGTCGTGGAGTTGGAGAATATTCTTTCAGCAGCAATTTCAGCAACGTATTGGCTTTCTTGGGGGAGTCGCTTGAGCTCGTTACGTGCTCCTGCATAAATGCCAATAAATCACTCTGCCAGAATGAATTACTTTCTGTTTGGAAACCGGCAATGTGCAACGTATCACCCTGAATGCTCATGCTTATTACCGAATAGTATTGGCCTCGGTATGTAAACCCATCCGACGTAGTGCGGCTGATTGCGTTGACATCGGGCTTGTCTTTGAGCGGGATCTGAAAATCGACGATACTATCGACAGAGCGGTATACCAGTAGTCGTTGCGAAAGGTCGTGTTCAGCCTGCCACCACGTGCCTACACATACCAGTACGTACGCTAACGTATGGTATAGGAGTAGGACCGACAAACCGATTGATATCGCTTTCTTCACGAGGATGGTTCAGGGAAAAATTTTCCAATAATAATACTAAATTCAAAACAAAGCTACGGCTCTGTCCGCTCGCCGAAACATTGATCGGTTCGAGGCCAGTTGTAGAAGATGCATTTGGTTTGAAAACAGTACGTGTAGCCTGATGCTGGTTATCGGTTAAAACGGCCTTGCTAGCCAGGAAATTGGGCTTGCTTCCCTGAAACTCCTATGTCTTCCGCCGGGTCTGTATGGCTTTGACCCACTCCTTTTCTTGGCAACGGGGGCAGGTCGCCTGTTCGGCGCTAAGCTCTTCAACCTGACCGCAATTGGTACAGGCATACTGGCCCGGTTGTGTAATGAGTAATGATTTTTGTCGGTATAATTTCGGCAGGATAGGAAGCCCCGGTTTGACTTCCTCATCCTCAAAGTAAAAGAAACTAACCTGGCCGTTAGTTTCCAAAATGGCCGTCTGCACCTGACCAACGTGCTCAATATTTTGCTGACGCATTTCGGCAAAAAACTCATCTTTGGCATATGTGTGGTCACTGGTTGCAATCAGTACAAATTGTCCGTCCTCAATAATATAGAGCGGATCGCCTTCCAGTACACTCTCAAAGCGTTCATTTTTGGCAGCTATGTACGTAATGAGCCGATAAAAGGAAAGAATAGTAATGAAGACGATAACAGCCGGCAGAATAGCATTGTCGGCGTTCACCATCGGGTCGCCCGCTGCCGAGCCTAACCCGATAATAATGGCTACTTCGAAGATAGATAGCTGTCGGATACCTTTCTTCCCTGATAATCGCAAGAACACCAGAATCAGGGTAAACATGACCAGCGTTCTCAGGACAATTTCAATGGCTAAGCTCCAGTCTAAGTCGTTAATAAAAATAGTATTCCAGTTAAAATCCATGATGCATGCGTCTGGCTGTTTGGCTGAAAGAGTGGGTAAAATAGGACTGTCGTATCATGAATTTTACGTAAAACGTAGACCAGTGAGTTTCAGTACAATATAGACTACCGAATAAACAGATTAATGTTTGTTAAAGTCTATATTCCGTGAAATTGAGATATATTTTCGAGCGGAATGGCTGATAAAGAATTTATGGATACGGGATAGGATAGAAGCTTAAACATAACTACCCGCAATCTGATTTTCCTTGGCTTAGCTGAGTCGGCGCATAGAATTAGTTGATATGACAATACGTCTATTTATTAGTCTCATACTTCTTTACAGTCATACGGCATTAGCGCAGTTTCTGCCGGGGTGGAAGCATTCGGTCGAGTCTGCCAGTATCATTGCGCCCTCAGCCAATATTCCATTTTTCTTACGTGCGAATCAAAACGGGACAATTCCCTTAAGTGGTTCGTTTAGTTCGCTGAGATTGGCTACTGTAAAAGATTATCAGACTCAAACCGATACGTTACCACATCAAAAAAAACGGTTCGACTGGGGCGTTGGGATCAAAGGTATTGCTACAATTAGTGCTCCTTCCTTGTATAAAATCCCTACCCTTCTACTGCCCGAAGCTTACCTGAAAATCAAGTGGGGCAAGGTCGAATTATTGGCTGGCAAACGTCAGGAAGTGGTTGGGTTGGGCGATACGTTGCTAACCTCCGGTTTTGTGGTTTGGTCCGGTAATGCGCTTCCTATTCCCAAAATCCAGATTCACACCCCCGATTTTGTTGAACTAGGCTTTACAAAAAAGTTACTGGCCTTTCGGGCGGGCTATGCGCATGGATGGTTTGCCAATAGCTACATACGCGGTAGTTATCTGCATCAGAAGTATCTATATGTTCGGTTGGGTAAGCCAAACTGGCGGGTGCGGGTAGTGGCTGGTCTGAATCATCAGGTGCAGTGGGGTGGCCATGCCGACTATCTGGTTGGAACTCCGTTGGCTGTTAACGGACACCTGCCAACATCGTTTCAGGATTATCTGTCGCTCATAACCGGACGTTATCCAGAGGCCTTACAAAATGACCGATTTACCGATTTTGATGGCACCAATCGAATTGGCAATCACATTGGCAGCTATGATATTGCGGTTGAGTGGCGGCAATCCGATCAAAACTGGTTATTATACCACCAGCATATATACGAAGATGCCTCTGGTCTTGCGCTACAAAATGTACCCGATGGTTTGACAGGACTTCGTTTTCAAAAGACAAAGTTGTCGTCGGCTAAGTTTCAGTTGAAACGCTGGGTTCTGGAGTGGCTTCAGACCACCAATCAGAGTGGTGATACGTTCGATCAAACGGCTCGTTATCAGGGGGCAGATAATTACTTCAATCATAGCCAATATCGCGAAGGATGGACGTATCAGGGGCGTACGATTGGGACGCCGTTTATAGCGCCCTATACCGAAATGGCGCCGGATGTTGCGAATCTGGGGGGCAGTTTTTTTCCGAATAATCGACTTACTGCCTGGTACACGGCCCTGGAAGCCGCTTTTTATAAGGGACCTACCATTCAAACCCGGCTGGCATACAGCCGAAATCTAGGGACATTCAGCAAGCCATATCCGCATCCTTTTGATCAATTTTCTGCTTCGGTAGCGGTCCGATGGGCGGTTTTGCCCGTAAAAGGTTTAGCGATAACGGTAGCTGGGGCCGTAGATGAGGGCACGCTTTTAACCCGCTCGGCAGGTAGTTGGATAAGCCTCCAAAAAACCTGGTGAGCCGTTCTCTGGTTATGACTAAATTATGCTCTGATCCAGAAAATAAAGCAATTAGCTTCTGAGACAAATCTTCAGATACTTTGTAGAAATTATCCTCTTCTTTGGTGAAGGTTGCAGATCGTGACTTTTACCACTTAACCAATTTATAGCGCTGACGATGACTGCTTTAATGACTGCGATCAACAGAAATAATTTGCCCCTTGTTGAAGAACTGATTCAGAACGGAGCCGATGTTAATGAACTGGATGGAAATCAGGATGCGCCATTAGTGATGGCGGCTTATAAGGGGTACGATAAAATTGTCAAAGCGTTATTAGAAGCCGGGGCCGACGTAACGGCGGTTGATCCGGGTATGAAAGCTACCGCTCTCCATGCCGCTGCCTATGCTGGTCGAACAGATGCGGCTAAACTCCTGATCGAACATAATATCGATATCAACAAACAGGGGCCTTATAACGGATATACGGCCTTACACGATGCCATCTGGCAGGATAATATCGACATCGTTAAATTACTGTTAGCCGCTAATGCCAATTTAAATTTGCTGTCGCACGATGGACAATCGCCCTTAGAGTTTGCTAAGGCAAAGAAGCGGAAAGAGATCATTGCCTTGATTCAGAATAAGTTAATTGGTTAGCTAACCTGCAAAATAGTACGTAGTAGCTAGGTTTAGCCGCCGAGAAATTAATTGTCGATGGCTACCGGGTTAAATTGATCTACTCTGATCAATGAGGCAAACAATGCTTTCTTTTCGGTCTGGTCACCGTGATTGAAAACTCGAAAGCTATTCCAGCCGACATAAGCTGTGTTGCTGTTGATTTCCAGATACCCCGCCGAGGACTGCCCATCCAGTTTGGGTAAATAGATAACCGTGAGCGTAACAGCAGGCTGTTGTTTAGGGTAAAATGTCCAGGTTAGCCGCATCGCATTCAGGATTACGTAACAAGATACTGTATTTACTAGTCCAGCAAACATTTTACGCTGCCGCCCTATCCTATTCTCCCAAACAAATTTGCTCGGATAGTTATTACTACTTGAAATGGGACACGGAGATATAAGTAAGTGAACGCTTGCTGCTAGGCCAGGTACTTATAAACGCGAGTCTCTGCGACAAAGGATTAAATAATCATATTTTAAGGGTAGAGAAGATCGATAGACTTACTTTTACAGGCAGATGCGTAAACTCTTTCCTCTTTTTTTTATTTGTCTGTTCGTAATCAGAGTAGAGGCCCAGAAACCGGCAGATAGCACTGTCAGTTTTTGGTCGGCCGTAACGCCAACGAAGCGTCAACCTGCTGATCCAGGCAATATTAAAGAGTTAGTTGGTTGGTGTCAGCTGCATATGAAACAGGCAGTGATTTCCTGTCCTGAGCATATCATTAACGTTGAAAAAACGAACCCGGCGCAGTGGTTTTATCCAGTCTTCAGCAACCAGTATATAAGTACACCTGCCTGTATTGAAAAGCAGCTTCGGTCAATAAACACTACGTCGGTTAACGTCTATGAGGGTAGTAATCTGGCTGCACTTATTCTGAAAGCTGCTTACTACGTGCAGCAAACTAAATATGGTACGGCACGGGAATATAGTGAGCGAGCTGTCCGACTGGCTGATTCATTACAGATTTTCCAGGGCTGGTCAAAGCTGATCTTATCACGGGCACTGTTCGGCCAGGAGACAAACTTTTCGAGGGCTTATTCGCTCCTGAATCAATCGCTGGCGCTGGCCAGGAAAGAGAACGATCCGGCTCTGGAAGCGCATGCGTTATCGGTGCTGGGCATGATTAACCGGCGCGTTTATTTTGGTGCTTCACTGAAAGCGATTCCCTATCATCAGGCCGCTCTGAAAATCGGCTTTGCGCAAAAAGATACCATTCTGATAGCGCAGGAATTGCTGGCTCTATCATTAAACTACGACGATGCCGGTCGAATTGATAAACACGTCGATTATTTGCTGCAACTGATTCCGCTGGCTAATAACAAATCGCTTCCCCGAATAAAAGCCAGGCTTTTTCTGATGACTAGCCGTTTATTACCGACGTCATTAGCGGAATTTCATGAGCCATTTGTCCGGGAAAGTATACGGTTGAGCCAGTTAGCGGGCGAACTGTTTTACGTTGAGTATGGCTACCAGGAGCTATTTGAGATACTCATGGCAAAAAATCAGACGCAGGAAGCTACTCAGGTTCTGGAGAAAATAGATTCGCTAGGTCAATTTCTGACACCACACCGATCCTATGCCACATCAACAAATCTGCTGTGGTATCAGCTGGCGAAACGTAACGGAAACGTAACAAATGCCCTGACATCACTGGAAAAAGAATATCAGACCGTAAGCCAGCGCTATCAAACGCAGAATGCTGCCGCCTTATCTCAATGGGAGGCTATTTTTCATAACCAGGAGCAAAACTTACTGCTGAAACAACAGGAAGAACAGCAGCACTTTTTAGTTATCGTTATTGTGCTGGTAACGCTGTTGTTACTAACGGCCGCCGTAGCACTCTATTTTCAGGGGCAAAGCCAACGGGCTACCCGCCATCAAATGGCCCTAACCGCTGAACAGGCCGATCAGTTGCGACAGCTCGATACGTTGAAGAGTCAGTTTTTCGCCAACGTATCCCACGAACTACGGACGCCTTTAACGCTGATTCTTGGCCCGCTCGGTAGCCTTTTAAAGCAAACTCCGCCGGTTACGCACCAGGCAGAACTTCTTCGAACAGCTGATCAGAATGCCCGTCGTTTGCTTGAGCTGGTAAACGAAATTATGGATCTGACAAAACTCGATGCCGGTAAACTGGATGTTGTCTATGACGCCGTACGAGTAAATCAGCTGATGAGTCAGATCGTGGCTAATTTTGAGTCACTTGCCCAACAGTCGGCGGTTCACTTAAAACGGCAGTTTGACACTAAACCGAATCTGCAAATTGCACTTGACGTCAATAAGTTTCAGAAGATTATTGATAACCTGCTGATCAATGCGTTTCGGTTTACGCCCTCTAACGGACAGATTACCGTAAAAACCAGCGAAACCGCAGATTGGATTCTTGTGGAGGTTCAGGATACCGGGCGAGGAATTCATCCGGGCGATCTTCCACACGTATTTGATCGGTATTTTCAAACCCAGCAGCCAGGGGCGCCCAGCGAAGGGGGCACGGGCATCGGACTGGCGCTGGCCGCCGAATTTACCAGATTGTTGGGTGGGAAAATATGGGTAGAAAGCCAATGGCAGCAGGGCGCTTGCTTCTACGTAGAAATTCCTAAGCGTATTGTAACACCATTGGTAGCTCAATTGGATCGGGATAGAGCAGACACCGATTCAGAGGCTTTACAGGGTAATTACCTTGTTGAAAAACAGATAGAAACCAGTAGAGAAAGCGTATTGCTGGTGGAGGACGATCAGAGTCTACGCCAGTATCTGACAACTATTCTTCAGCCCGCTTATACGGTGCTGACAGTTCAGAACGGTCGGGAAGCGCTTGACCTGTTGGCGTCGCAACTGCAATTGCCTGCTCTGATCATATCTGATCTGATGATGCCTGTTATGGATGGATTTCAATTATTAACCGCCCTGAAAAGTGCTGATACGTATCGACACATTCCGGTGCTGATGCTGACGGCCCGAACCGATAAGTCGGACAAATTACAGGCGTTACGTATAGGTGTAGACGATTATATCGTGAAGCCCTTTGATGAGGATGAACTGATGGCGCGTGTAACCAATCTGGTTACGCAGCTATCGCTTCGCCTGCAATCAACGACTGATAACGTACCTGAACCGATAGCGCTACCCGTAATCACATCAAGTAACGATATAAACTGGCTGGAACGGCTGGAGCGTTACGTAGAGCAGGAGCTGGGCAATTTTGATCTTACCGCCGATCTGCTGGCCGACCTGCTGTCGGTGAGTCGAAGTACGTTGTTTCGGGAAGTAAAACGGCTTACGGGGTTAACACCGGCTCAGTACATAATGGAGTCGCGGTTGCAACAAGCCCGCTTTCTTCTGGAGAATCGGAAGGTAAGTACGGTTAAAGAAGTCGCTCAGCGAGTTGGACTGCGGCAGGTGAAACATTTTTCACTTACGTTCAAAAATCGTTTCGGAAAGCTACCGTCGGAGTACCTGAAAACGGATTAGAACTAGGGTGCTGATACGATAATATACCTAATATGATACGCTGATGGGCTACATGATACGTTTGTGCCCCTAAGTTGACACAATGATCATTGAATCATGGAATAATTTTGTTGTTATAAATTCATAAAGAACAACAAGCGCGCTTCCGCTTTTATCCACATCATGGTAGTAATCTGCTACGCTACAGGCCTAATAGCCTGAGCAATGCAAACGAATCAGGAATTTTCTCTCCTCTTTTATAACTGATCCACAACTTTCCGGGAATTGCTTATGTCAACTTTACATGCTGCTGGTGTACGACACCGATTAACATTGGACGACATTGTTGTCATCACAGCAGACATCAATTACAGTTTTGTCCATCGCGTATCGGGTGTAACTCAGCTTCAGAGCCGAACCTTAAAATGGTATGCTGATCGATTCCCTGGTTTACTCCGTATTCATAAAGCTAGTTTGATCAATACCCGCCACGTTCACCATTATTTCATTGTGGGAGGTAAGCGCCCATACGGCTACCTGATTATGAAAAATGGCATGCGGTTAGACATATCGCGCCGAAACATAAGTCTGGTAAAGCAGCGGCTGGATGAAGAAAGTGCTAAACGGGATCTTTTGCTGGCTGAAGCCATAAAAGGAATAAGTTGCCCTATTATTGGCACGATGTCCCTAAGTGTTCAGGGTGTTGGCCTGCATAGTATGTAACGTTCTTGCTGATTAATAAGATTATCCACAGTCGTGTATCATGACTGTGGATTTTTTGTGGGTAATACAATCAAAATCCTCTTCGTTTGATCATTTCGTTCAACATGGAGCGTTATCTAAACATAGTCCTGTTGCGTTCCTGTAGATTAATTACGTAAAGGGAAACCTAATTTACCCCCTAGAATGAAGAAAATTGCCTTTGTTGTTCAGCGTTATGGAGTAGAAGTAAATGGAGGAGCGGAATATTTCTGTCGCATTCTGGCCGAACGGTTAACCGCTACGTATGAGGTCGATGTACTGACCAGTTGCGCACTGGATTACGTTACGTGGGCTAACTGGTACAGAGAAGAAACAACCCTGATTAATAACGTTCGAGTGCATCGCTTTGCAACAGAATATGAACGGCAGGATAAAGCAGAAGAGTATTCAAAAGTTGAAACCAAAATAAAAAAATGGTCGCGGCCGGAGGAGTGGCAGGGCTTGGGTTGGTTAAGGATGTGGGGTCGGGCACTTGTTGGAAAAACGGTTCGCCAGTATAGTAAACGATGGGCGCAGTATCAGGGCCCCTATGCACCTGGGCTGGTCGATTATCTCAAACACAACCATAAGCAGTACGATGCGTTGATTTTTATTACGTATCTCTACTACCCTACCGTAATCGGGCTGAATGTAGCACCGGAAAAGTCTATTTTTATTCCCACTGCCCACGACGAGATCCCTATTTATCTGCCTTTTTTCCAATCTGTCTTTCGAAAGCCACGCGCTATTTTATTCCTGACACCAGCAGAAAAGGACTTTGTGCATAAGCAGTTTAAGAACAGTACTATCTACAACGACATCATTGGGGTTGGCATTGAATCGCCGGAAGCGGTGTCGGAGAAATCACCCGCAGACATACTTGGCCAGAACGCCGACTACGTACTCTACATTGGCCGAATCGACGTAGCAAAAGGGTGCGACCTGCTCTTTGATCTGTTCCGACGCTACAAAGAAGCCAATCCATCCGGGCTGAAACTGGTGCTGGTAGGGCAGGCGTTTATGCCAATTCCTGATCATCCCGACGTAGTGACTGCGGGTTTTGTTGATGAGCCAACAAAAGCAACGCTGTTGGCTGGTGCTAAAGCCCTGGTGATGCCATCGCCCTACGAAAGTTTGTCGATGGTAACGCTGGAAAGCTTTGCCGCTGGTATTCCGGTTATTGCCAACGCCGATTGTGCCGTACTACGTGATCACATTGAGGGCAGCCAGGGCGGATTGTCGTACCGGAATTATGCTGATTTTGAAAAAGCCATCAATCAAATACTCACCCAGGATACGTCTATCATGGCCCAAAATGGCCGTGCGTATGTTCAGCAGTATTACACCTGGAATACCGTCTTGTCGACGTTCGACAAGACCATCGACTACGTAGTAAAAAGGCGATAAGTAGCGTTATTGCAGCACTTCGTGCATCGTGTTTAGTCGTCGATAAACGCTGTCTTTATTGCTGAGCAGCTCGAAATGGTTGCCGCGTTCAATAATTTTGCCGCCTTCCATAATCAGGATTTCGTCGGCTTCTTTGATTGTACTTAACCGATGGGCAATAACCAACGTAGTGCGGCCTTCCATCAAATTGTCCAGTGCATCCTGAACCGATTTTTCCGATTCAATATCGAGTGCCGACGTCGCTTCGTCCAGAATCAAAATAGATGGTTTTTTGAAAACGGCTCGGGCAATACTTAACCGCTGGCGCTGGCCACCACTCAGGCGAATACCCCGGTCGCCGATATTGGTATTGTAGCCATCTTCGGTTTCCATAATGAAGCTATGGGCATTGGCTATTTTGGCGGCTTCAATAACATCCTCCAGTCGGGCATCTGGTTGGCCAAGCGCTATATTATTGAAAATAGTATCGTTGAACAGAATAATCTCCTGGGTTACGAAACTCATCTGCTTGCGTAACGACTCCATCGTGAAGTCTCTTACGTCTGTACCGTCGATGGTAACGCGGCCTTTTGTTGCTTCGTAAAAACGGGGAATCAGATCGGCAATTGTTGATTTACCAACGCCGGATGGGCCTACCAGCGCTATTTTCTTTCCTTTTTCAAGCCGGAAACTGATGTTTTTAAGAACGGGCTTATCCGAATAGTTGAAGCTGACATTCTCAAAAACAATGTCGCGGTGGAAACCATTCAGCGTTTTAGCATCTGGTTTATCCTGAATGTCGACGGGTTTGTCGAGCAGTTCGAGAATCCGTTCGCCCGCAGCCTGGCCTTGCTGAATGTTGGTCAGCGCTACAACAATGGCTTTGGCGGGACGTATCACCTGCGAAAAAATGGCAATGAAGGCAATAAACGAACTGGCCTGTAAATTACTATCGCTGTTCAGAACCAGGCTACCGCCATACACAAGAATACAGGCCACCACGAATACACCGGAAGCTTCGGAAAAAGCAGGAGCTAACTCCCGCCGTTTAAAGCCTTCCAGACTCGCCTTGCGGTGGAAATCATTTTCCTGGCTGAATCGATCAACAACAAACCGGGTAGCGTTAAACGAGCGGATGATGCGCATGCCAAGCAATGTTTCGTCCATAAGCGTCAGCATCCGGCCCATGGATGCCTGTACATCCTGAGCTTCTTTTTTCAGCTTTTTCGTGACAGCGGCAATCCCAACGGCCGAAATCGGAATGATGATCAGCGTGAAGACCATTAGCTTGGCCGAAATCAGAAAGAGCGCCACGAAGTAGCCGATCAGCATATAGGGCTCCTTAAACACGACTTCAATGGAACTGCCCGCTACGCTTTCAATGGCATAAACGTCGCCATTGAGTCGGGATAGCAAATCACCTTTGTGTTCTTTCGTGAAATAACCCAGATGCAGGTGGTTGATCTTGTCGAACAGGGCTTCTCGCAACCGTTTGACCAGCAGCGTTCTGGCCTTAAGCAGGCATTGTTGGGCCAGAAACCGGAACGTATTGGTAAATACCACCGCCACCACAATCATGCCCGCCAGAAAGTAGAGCGCATGAATAGGGTTCGTGGTTTTGAAGTAATAGATAAGATGATAAAATGAATCTTTAAAATAATCGGGCGAAAACCGGAATGCTGGCATTGATTCATATTTGACAGCATCGGCCGTATTGACCGGATCGAATAAAAAATTAAGCAACGGTATGATCAACGCAAATTGAAATACGTTGAAAAAAACACTGATCAGTGTGAAAATGAAAAAAGGAATTACAAATCGTCCGTAAGGCTGGGCATACACCATCAGCCGTTTATAAATCTTCATTGGTTGAAGTTACAGTAAATAAACAAGCAAAGTACCATCACTACGTTGTCAGGCCAGCGCTCGGTAGACATCGAGGTATTTTCGGGCCGAATCTTCCCAGTTAAACGTAGCGCTGTAGGCTTTCATTGCTTCTTTTATTCGGTTACCCGCGTTGTTGTAATATTGCATTCCGGCCATGAAGTCTTCCTGCATATTCTCAAAGTCCTGGAAATAAAAGGCCATATCCTTCCCTATTTCGGGCAGGGCCGTGTGTTTCGACAGGAATACCGGTTTGCCGATCGACATGGCCTCGGTAACCGGCAGGCCAAAACCTTCGGCCAGGGATGGCATCACAACGGCCTGGCAGTTATGATAATACCAGGATTTTTCGCCTTCGGTAATTTCATTCACCAGATGCATCCGATCGTCGACCCGTAAGTCCGACGCCTGTTGTCTTAAAAAACGAGCATAGTCTTTATCCTCGTGCCGACCGGCCAGAATTAATTCGAGTTTTGGATTGGAACGTAGCAGGGGCAGAATTCGGTGCTGGTTCTTTTTGCGGGCAATAACCCCAATGTTAAACAGAAAGGGGGTTCGTGGGCGGTAGGATTCTGGCTCCAGCGCCGGTTTGGGCAAGCCATTGGTGCCATTATAGATGACATGTACCGGCTTCCCATTTGTATCACAATGGCTCAGCAGATCGTTTTTACTAAACTCGGAGATGCAGACAATAGCATCACTTCGGTCAACATTACATTGCAGATGTTTCAGACAGCGCGCTTTCTTCTCCTCCGTTTTGTCTTCGTGCAAAAAGTTAAGATCGTGAATGGTAAGCAGGACTTTTATCTTCTTATTTCGTTGTGGAATGTATTGCGAATTCTGATACGTGCTGTGCCAAACATCAAATTTGTTTAGCGAGGGCATAAAGAACTTCTGTAATGAATGTTGAGTAATGGCGGAGAGTGAAGGATCGAAGGTCGATCGTACATGCTCGGGAATAAATAACGATAACTGCTCCTGGGACGCGTTTTGCTGGATGGCTCGCCCTAAATTGAGGCAATAATAGTACAGTCCGGTATTGATGTACTTCATTCGCTCACAATCAAACACAATACGAATCATAAGGCTCTAGTTTAACATGTTGGATAAAGAAGTCTTGAAACATACCCCTATCAAAAAAGGTAACTTCTATTACAACGGTTCAAGTCTAAAACGAACCATTGTTTAGTACTAGGATACTTTATGATGAATAAGGGTTGGAGTGATCAAGGACTTCTCTGTAAAGAATACTGGTTATAGAGGGTTAATGTTGCGCAACCCCATAAAATACGATTGTAAGGTCCTGGCGTATAAATGTCTGATTTGCTGTATGTCCCGTATTATTCTTGACTGCGATCTAATGAAGTTTCCCCATTCGGGACTCTATCATTATTGCCAGAATTTAGCTCAGCATATAAATAGCGTGCTGTTGGAAGAGGAGCAGGAGTTGATGCGTATGTATCTTCCGCCAAATAAAAAATTGACGCTTACGGATGAACCCTGGCATCTGGTAGAGCGTAAGTGGCATAAGTTTTTGCAACCTTTTTTAAACGATTGCCAAGTGTGGCATGCGCCGTTTCAATCGGGACGAATTTTGCCGAACAAACGCAAATTCCCGCACCTGAAAGTGGTTCTCACCGTTCATGATTTGAATGTACTCCACGAAGGAAAACCAGAACAGGAGCAACAAAAAAGTATTGCCCGGACACAGACATTAATTGACCAGAGCGATGCGATTGTCTGTATTTCTGAATTCACGAAAAATGATCTGCTAAGCCATTGTCATACAAACGGGAAGCCGGTACATGTCATCTATAATGGACTCAATAGGAGCCCGACGTCCGTTGGAGACGTAGCGGCTTATAAACCCAATAGAGAGTTTTTATTGGGTATTGGATACCTAAACAAAAAGAAAAATTTTCATGTGCTACTCCCTTTATTACAAAGCAATCCTGATCTTGAGTTGATTATTATCGGCCATCACGACGACCCGGCTTATGTAAGCCAGATGAAGGAATGGGCGCAAAACGAAGACGTTGCTGAGCGATTACACTTGTTGGGGACCGTATCGGAAGCGGATAAGATGTGGTATCTGAGTCACTGCAAAGCCTTAGTGCACCCTTCGCTTGCCGAAGGATTTGGTTTGCCTGTCATCGAAGCGATGCAATTTGGCAAACCGGTTTTTTTATCGGATCGTACGTCGCTGCCAGAAGTAGGGGGGAAAGTGGCTTTTTATTTCACGGATTTTGAGGCTAGCACCATCCAGAATGTGTTTAAGAAGGGTATGAGTGCCTACCAGGAACAGGCATTGGCAACGGCTATAATTGATAATGCCAAACGCTTCAATTGGGATAAGAGCGCCAGGGAATACGTATCGGTGTATCGGTCGCTTATGCAATAGCCAAAAGGTAGCCTAGGGCCTGGTGTAGGCCCTCTTTGTCAATGATTGATCTTTTGTCTATCCATAATAGTCAGTATCTTGTTGTTTTTATAACCTGGCGTGCACCAATCTTGCATTGAGATAGAAATCAAAGTAGCTGATTGGGTATAAATGGTCGCTTGTTTGTCGCTCAGCTTCTACAACAGACTTATAGATTCTGTCTCTCTATGAAAATCCGCTATTGGCTCGTTGGTTGCATTTTTTGGGTAGCCTTACTAACCAGCCAATCTACGTTTGCTCAGAACAAACTAATCGATAGCTTAAAATTGACGCTTACAAAGCGATTGCACGATACAACCCGGGCTAATACGCTTTATGATATAGCCAACGCTTTTTATAAGCAGAATAAGTTCGATTCAACGACTCAGTATTTAAAACTGATGCGGTCAGTTTGTATACGTAGTCGATACGTAGCGGGTCTTGGTAACTACAATCGTCTTCAGGGAGCTATGCACATGCGCAAGGGGATGTTTGAGGAAGCGTTGGCATTTGATCAGGCTGCAATTACAGCATTTACAAAAAGTGGTAAGCTCAGACTGGTTGGGCAGGTGCATCATAACATGGGATGGCTTTATAAGACCATGGGCGAGAGTCAAAACGTAGCGGCCTATACTCGGCAGGGACTTGAGCATATGCAACAGGCTATTGCTATCAACCAGCGCCTGAATTCACTCCAGGATTTAGCCGACAACTATGTCAACCTGGGTATTCTTTATGAAGATCTTGGCGAATTCAAACAAGGTAGGGAGTGCTTTTTTAAAGCATTGGTGCTGGGTGACCAGGCGAATATTAATCCTGATGAAAATCGGGTCATTTATAATAATTTAGGTCGGAATTTCAATGCAGAAGGCGAATATCAGCAAGCTATTGCGTATCTGAACAAATCACTTCCTATTAATCTGAAACTGGACCGTAGCAGCAGTCTGGCTCATAATTATCGGAATCTGGCAACGGCTTATCTTGGATTAAAACAATCAGATAAGGCACTGCTCTATGCCGAAAAAGCCTTATTTGAGGTCAAGCGTAGCAAAGAGGTGCCCCTGTCCCGATCGGTCTATGGTGTGCTTTCGCAAGCTTACGAAGCGGCTGGGCAGTATGATAAAGCCTATAGATCGGTACTGGAGCAGAAACGGATTGAAGATACGTTGATGAGTCTGGAAAAAACGCGGACCATTACGCAGCTACAGGGTAAGTATGAGCTACAGCAGGCTCAGGAACTGGCCAAAATCAAGGCTGAACTAGAATTGGCCAAAGCAGAGCAGATTGCCAGTATTGAAGCCAATAAGACGAAACAAATTGCGGCTGTCCAACGGGAAGAAAGGCATCGGCTGGCGCAAATCAAAGCCCGGGCTGACGTAGAAAAAGCCCGCGAATTGGCCGAAATTGAGACGAAATACGAGACCCAGAAGCGATTAGAGCAGATTGCCAGCCTCGACAAGGAGAACCAGAATCGTTCTCAGCAAATTAAGTTAATGACGGGTGGCGTAGGTATATTGGTGATTCTGGTGAGTATCCTCCTGGGGCAGTACTACGTCATTCGTCGGGCTAATCGTCGGCTTTCGGTTCAGAATGAGGTTATTACGCAGCATAGCCGTGATCTGTCAAGCCAGTCGGATCAGCTACGTACGCTGATGAAGGAGCTGCACCACCGGGTGAAAAATAATCTGGCTATCGTATCCAGCTTGCTGAATTTGCAGGTAAACAGCCTCCACGATGAAAAGGCGATTCAGGCAGTTCGGATTGGGCAGCAGCGGGTTGAAGCCATGTCGTTGATTCATCAGCAATTGTACCGGACCGACCAACTGACAGTTATCAACATGGACGAATACCTGACTAGCCTGGCTGAGAGCCTGATACGGGCTTATGGCTATGACCCTGCTACGTTCAAGCTGCAGATTGATATTGAAAAACAGGAGCTAGATGTCGATATCGCTATTCCAATAGGTCTGATTGTTAATGAGTTAATAACAAATGCTTTCAAATACGCCTATCTGGAGCAGCAGGAGCCTTTGCTACGTATCGCCCTGCACGGCGATAACAGTCCCGCTCCTTCCGGGCTTGTGCTGGAGGTGCAGGATAATGGTCCCGGTATTGAAGTCAGTGATTGGCGAAAGCCTGATTCCCGGCCATCGTTTGGGAAGCGTCTGATTATGTCGCTGAGCCAGCAATTAGATGGCCATTTCGATCTGCTCAATGAAAAAGGGACCTTGTTCCGGCTGCACATTCCCACCAGCCGTTTAGTGGCCTAAATGCCTTCTGTTGTTATCCGAACGTGAGATTTTGCAAAGTACAAGACCATAAATCACTACTTTCGTGATTCGCCCCAGTTCATCAACCATGAGCCAGATCTGGCTTTTGCTGTTTACTTAGTTTTATGAAACTATTCCTTACGAGCCTGTTTGCCTGCCTGTTGATCCGGTCAGGCGTTGCTCAGACAATACGTTATGAGTTATCATTCCCCAATGCCATTCACCACGAAGCACAGATTAGTTTAACGGTCAGCCAATTGCCTGCTAAACCGGCCGTGTTCCGGATGAGCCGGTCATCACCAGGGCGGTATGCTACACACGAGTTTGGAAAAAATGTATATGATGTGCGGGCTTATGACCAGCAGGGCAAACCGCTGACAATCAATCGGACGGATGGCGATGTATACGAAGTGCCTACCCATACTGGAACCATTAACGTTATCTATACGCTGTTCGGAAACTACGCCGATGGTACGTATCTGGGTATCGATCCGCAAAGCATTCACCTCAACATGCCTGCGACTTTTTTATGGATCAAAGGATTTGATCAGTTGCCTATTGAAGTGAAATTCAATTTGCCGGACGGCAATAAGGGAGTTGTGGCTACGCAACTGATTCCTACATCGGATCGCTATACGTTTAAAGCCCCAACGTTGCAGTATTTTATGGATTCGCCCACTAAAATTGGTCAGCTGGCTATCAAGGAGTGGCAACGGACCAACGCTAATGGAAAACCTGTTACGTTCCGGGTGGCGCTGGAAGCCGACGTAGCCGATTCCGTAGCCGGTAGCTTTGCACAGAAAATAGCGCGAATCGTTGATCAGACCAAAGCAGTGTATGGCGAATTTCCCGATTATGATTATGGTAGCTATACATTTCTGGCGAGCCTGAACCCATACGTTCGGGGTGACGGAATGGAACATCGAAACTCAACTATGATTGCCCGGCCTATGGTTTTCACTGGCTCCGAAAACGTATTTGAGGTATTTGCCCATGAATTTTTTCATGGCTGGAACGTAGAGCGCATTCGCCCCAAAACGCTGGAACCGTTCAATTTTGAGAAAAGCAACATGAGCCATGAGCTTTGGTTTGCCGAAGGGTTTACGCAGTATTACGGGCAATTGCTGCTGGTTCGGGCTGGCTTTACGTCGTTAGAGGAGTACACCCGCACGCTGTCGAGCCTGTTGAATACGAAACAAAATACGCCAGGTGCGACTCGTTATTCACCCATTGATGCCAGTCATCATGCTGTTTTTGTCGATGCCGGGGTGTCGATTGATCGGACTAATTATCCGAACATGTTTACCTCATACTATACCTACGGAGCTTCGTTGGCACTGGCGCTGGATCTGGAATTACGTCAGCGTTTCAATCAATCATTAGATACGTATATGCAGGCCGTCTGGAAGCAATTCGGGAAAACAGAAGTTCCCTATACCATTGATGGTTTACAATCCGTGTTAAGCAAACTAACGAATGATGAGTTTGGCCGGTCGTTTTTTAGCCGATACATCTACGGACATGAACGGATCGATTATGCGCCCTTATTGGCTAAAGCTGGGTTTGTCGTTAAAAAAGCAAATGCTGGCCAGGCCTGGGTTGGGACAGTACGGTACACGGAGACCGATAAAGGGTTGCAGATTAGTAGCAATACTATAGTAGGAACGCCCCTATATGACGCAGGCCTGGATATTGACGACCTGATTACGGCTTTAGATGGTCAGCCAGTTACTAAAGTGGATGGGCTACGTAGCTGGCTCAGTCAGCATAAACCGGGCGATATGGGTAAAATCACGTACATCCATCGAGGACAGGAAAAAGTTGCGTCGGTGAAGTTCCTGGAAGATCCGCTACCTGCCGTCGATTTGCTGGAGAAGGCAGTCAGTGGCCTCCCGGCTGATATGCAAACGTTTCGTACTAATTGGCTGGCAACAAAAACAACCAAATAAAGTGGCGTATTTTATGTACACGGATCATGTATGAGGCAACTGGCTGCCACAAAAAAAGCCAGCCTACATGGTAGGCTGGCTTTCTATCTAGTCAGTTTCAACCTCACTCCCTATATTGAGGTATATTAGTAGTACGATAAAAGCCGCTGATGAGATTTATTTGTACTGCTTTATTGATTAGAAGGTAGGTAAAGCTTCTTGATAAGCCACGTAGTGCTATAGATTACGGACGGGTTGAGCTATGTTCCCAGAAGCTCAATAATCATGCTAGTTGTTTGCGATGAGCTATTTTGGTTCTTACGACAAGCAGTTTTATGTTAAGAAAAAGGGAAATTAAAACACCTGTCCACTATTTGTTGATACGGTAATAGTTTTGGTAAACTATTGGCCTGGGAATTGTGACGTATTGATCGAAGTGGACAATGAATCGGAGGTGGAGATACGTAAATTTAATTTCTGCCTTCATTAAACCTCTTCCTGCAACAATTGTCTGGATTAATAGGGTTGTTCAGCTGAGTGTTCTCATTAATAAAAAACATGCATCGGTCTAAGCTAATCGTAGCCTTTGTTCTAGGAAGCCTCGTGTCGTTCTCCTGGTATTTTATAGCCCTTGCTGATTGGGTACAGGATTTCAAAACGGGTATATACCATCAAAATTACATAGAATTGGCTCTAGAAACGGGTGCAATCTTACTCTATAATCTGGCCGGAATTTTCTTTTTGCGGAGGAAGACAAACCTGCTGTAAGAAAGTGAAAATGTTCGAGTCGATTCCTTTGCCTGTTTAGGAATTAACCCGAACACCTGTTAAGCTCGCGCGATCTGTTCCTGCTGCTGTTGACGAACCTGCTGGCCAATAGGTACATAATCGACCTCGCAGGGGTAACCGAACAGGCAGTTGTCTTTAATCTGCTTTGCCACACGCTCGGGCACCATCTGCTCCCAACCGTCTTCGCCAGCCTGAATCATTTCCAGTACGTGATCGGTAGAAATGTGCAGATTCTGCTCGTTGTAGTCCCGAATATCCTCAATCTTATCGTTGCGGAACAGATAGTGAAACAAAGGCTCCAGCGTTGGAGGGAGCTGGAATTCATTGCAGGTATAAATCTTGTTGTCGCGAAGGGTCGGATAAACGAAGAGTTTCACCTTTCGGCTAAACAACGTAGCAAATGATTCCAGAATACCGCCCGGCAGAAACTCGTAGTGGCCTTCTTCAAAAATGTATTCGAGGTTAGGAATACCGACTACCAGACCAATTTTTAGCCGCGTCAGTTTAGCCAGATAAGCAACCAGTTTATAATACTCCAGATAATTGGAAATCATAACTGTCTGACCCATCGAGCACAAAATATCTACCCGGTCCAGGAAGTCTTTTTCGTCAATTCCCTGATCGTTGGCTTTTAGATTATGAAGCGTAAGCTCAGCCATCGAAACCACCCGGTTCTCGTCTACATCGGGCTCCGCTTTGAACTGTTTCAAGCCATTTTCGATCATGTCCATCTGAACGTTGGTAACCGGGCGTAGCCGTCCGCGCATGACCAGAATATTCTTTTTATAAAGCGCTTCCGATGGTTGCAGTACCTGGCCATCTGGACCAAACAGGGCAGCATCCGTAAAACCATTTTTTACCAGATGCAAACTCATAAGCCGATTATCGACATCCGTGAAATCGGGGCCCATAAACCGAATCATATCAATCTGAATACGTTCTGGTGTTAAATCGTCCATCAACGACAGCACCAGCGTTTCGGGCGATTTCGCATAGTAGTAACAGCCATAAATCAGATTGACGCCAATAACGCCCAGCGCCTGCTGCTGCAGAATGTTTTCGTTATCCAGCATTTTAACGTGAATAATCACGTCGTTATAACCTCCTTGGGGGGTTAGCTGAAAACGACAGCCAATCCAACCGTGTGCATCGTTGGTTTTCTGGTAATTAAGGGCAACAACCGTATTGGCAAAAGCAAAGAACGTAGTGTCGGGGCCACGTTTTTCGGCTAATCGTTTTTCAAGAAGGCTGTATTCTTTGCTGAGCATTTTGACGAGCCGTGATTCCACTACGTAGCGGCCACTTTCTTCAACGCCATAGATCGAATCACTGAACGTCATGTCGTAGGCCGACATGGTTTTGGCAATTGTACCCGATGAACCACCAGCCTTAAAAAACATGGCTGCCGTTTCCTGACCAGCACCGATTTCGGCAAACGAGCCATAAATACGGCGGTCAAGATTGATTCGTAATGCTTTCTGCTTCGTGCCTACATTCTTCTCGTACATGGTGGTAAAAGCTTGCTTGCTGATGCTAAAATTACAGACACAAAGCTACAAAAGCCATGCCTCCGCTAGTCAAAAACGTATGTTATGGAATTGTTGTTCGCTTTTTAGATAGTATTTGTTAGACCAACGTTTAGTTTGACAAATAAAAAAGCAACCCCCTGGATTGCCTTTTTGTACTGACCGGCGAATAAGTATTACTTAACTGGTTTATCGGTCATATCGACAAACATATTACCGCCACCTGCTTTCTGATCGAGCGATGAACCAGCTTCAATAAAATTTTCATTCGTAATTACGCCACGACGGGCCGTGGTACGTGTTCCGCTGATTTGGTAGATGGCTTCGCCCAGTAAAGGCTCACTCAAGTCGCCAAAGGCTTTCATGGCATAGGCTGGCTCGCGCACCTCAACCGCAGGAGCAAAGCCGGTTGGGTAATCCGTAAAACCCTGCGAATTGGCCGACTTAAACGTTAATGGCTGCATACCCCATTTGATACGTCCGTTTGCATCAGAAATGGTGATGGAGCCAACGTTCTTACCTACCGTAGTGTTGCCGATGGTAGTTACGGTCATAAACGGCCGTAAGCCATTGATAACTAATTCGCTGGCCGATGCTGTGCTGCCTGTAGTCAGGATAAAAACGCGGTTCAGATTGCCGCCAATATTGGTCGCTTTGGTTATAAAATTCTGCGTGTTCCAGCCTGGATTATATTTTTTGTCATAATCGGCAGTAACCTTAGGATTCCATAGCTGAGTGTAGTACACTTTACCGGCTATGTTTTTGCCCACCAAACTCGCCAGATTGTTGGATGAGCTGACGTAACCGCCTGGATTATAGCGAAAGTCCAGAACTAATTCGTTAACGCCCTGCTGTTTGAACTCGCCAAATACGTTGTCGAGTTTGTTGTCGTAGGTTTTATCCGTTGGGCCGCTGCTTTTGTAAACGCCCGGATTGAATTGATTATAAACAACGTAGCCAATTTTTTTGGCCCCAATTGTATAAACGGTGTCGAGCAATACCGGATCTTCCTGAAAAACTACTTTCGTGACCTGTCTGGTTTGATTGGCATCGGTAGGAACGCCATTGACCAGGGTGCCCATCGTGAACGTCAGTACGTCGCCCGCTAACAGGCTGGAGTATGTATCTGTGGTTAGAGCCTGCCCATTCACTTTCGTGAAAATATCTCCGCGCTTGAATCCAGCCGCTGCGGCAGGTGAGCCTGGAAGTACATAAATCACTGACCCCGCAATGGTCGTTCTGGCCTGATCGAAATAATAGAGCTTGTAATCCATACCCGTTGTTTTCGATTGCCCGCCCAGCGATGCTTTCAACTCATCGGCGCTGGCCTGAATCCACGAAAAACGGTCGCGATCCCTATTCGCCGAGTTGTTACGATCGTAGAGAAGCGACAAAAAGTATTTGTCGGGCGTAAGGGTCGTATCGGTGTTGGCCGGGATTTTATCGTTCCAGAGGTAGTAATACCTCATGTTCGTTAAAATCCAGTTATTGACCTCCTGATTCGTGGCTGGTAAGTTACTTAAGGGAACAGTATCTGGGTTGTACTCTTTTTCACAGGATGTGAACAAACAAGCCGAAACTAACGTAACGAGCAAAGCAGGACGTAACGCAAGAGGGATGGTCATAAGTAATTGTTGATGCCAATGGACGTGTGCATTTATAACGTAAATACGCTAGAAATGATTTGCTAAAAGGCTGTTAATCTAAAATTTGTCGCCGAATGACTAAGCCGGAAGCATAGGTATAAATCATTACTGGTTTGCCCACTGAGGCACAACGTATACAGAGGTTTTAATCCTATACAATCTTTGTTCGCGATGCCACTAGTTGATACGTTGACTTAGGCAAAAGCGTCTTCGATATGGTTGATTCGCAGATTAGCTCCGGCTAACGTAACAGCTACAATATCGAAGCGAATATCGTGTAGCCAGTCATGGGCGAAAACGTAGTGTTCAGCGGCTTTCATAACTAGTTTGGCCTTGGTATACGAGACAAATTCTTCGGGTTGGCCGTAGCTCAGATTGCTACGTGTTTTGACTTCTACAAAAACGAGTAGTTTGCCTTTTTTAGCGATGAGATCGATTTCGGCATGTTGATACCGATAGTTTGTCGCGACAATTTCGTAGCCGTTTTCCTGTAGAAAGCGAACGGCGGCCGCTTCGCCTTGCTTGCCGGTTTCGTTGTGTTGGGCCATTGGTCGATAAGGTTACAAGTTACGAACCGAACGAAACCGGCCGTTTCCCTTGTTATAAAAGGAGCGGGAGTTCCGTGGTTTTTGGTAAAACAATGAATAGTCGAATCAATAAACAAGTTGACATTCAGGAATTAGGATTGATTGAGTACCAGGCTGCCTGGGATATGCAGGAACGCTTGTTTTCTACTATTGTTAATCAGAAACTACAGAATCGGGCTGTAGCGGTCGAAGAGCAACAGCTAACGCCAAACTATCTGCTGTTTTGTGAGCACCCACATGTCTATACGCTCGGGACTAGCGGCCATGAAAATAACCTGCTGGTTGACGAAGAACGCCTGACAACGGAACTGGGTGCTACGTTCTTTAAAATCCGGCGCGGTGGCGACATTACGTATCATGGACCAGGACAACTGGTTGGCTATCCGATTCTGGATCTGGATAATTTCTTTACCGACATTCACCGCTATATGCGATTGCTGGAAGAGTCCATTATTCTAACCCTGGCCGATTATGGTATCAGTGCTGGCCGGATTGATGGATTAACCGGCGTTTGGCTCGATCACGAAGGTGGACCAAACCCTCGCAAAATCTGTGCTATGGGCGTCAAAGCCAGCCGTTGGGTAACGATGCACGGATTTGCGCTGAACGTAAATACAGATTTGAGTTATTTTGGGCATATTGTTCCCTGTGGCATTTCCGACAAGGCCGTTACGTCGATGTCGCTCGAACTAGGACGTAACATACCGCTGCAGGAGGTGTCGGGTCGTGTTCAGCACCACATGGCCCATTTATTTGATATGATAGTAACAGAGAGGAAAGAAACCGAAGTTAAACTATTGCCTGTCGTATAGACTTTGTTTATCTTTTGCTGTTCTTCCCATCCTCTGTCGGATTTCGATTATGAAAAAAGACATTAATTTTTTGCCCGTTGAGGGCGTACAGATAGTTATTGCGCGTAAAGAAAATGAAGCCGGTGAATACGACTGGCAGGTCTTTCTGATCAACCAGAACGACGTACCGATCAAAACCGTATTTGTTACGTCGAAAGGCTATGGCCAGAAAAATGAGCAGGAGCAAAAAACGTCGACGCTCCGGCACTTTTTCACGGAAATAAATCCAGGTGCCTACGAAGTCGTTGAATCGATTATGCCCGACGTTTTTCATCTGAATAATGAATACTGGGTGAGCTATTTCATTGGCGATCAGATTTTCGACAAAAAGTTTATATTCGTGCCAGACAGTATTGTCGAAGAAAATCTCGTTACCGTACCTGCATTAGGATTGGAAGGGATTTTGCACGATTAGTTCTGCACTACTAGCTAAACCTTCCTCCAAAAGGAGAGAAGAACGATTGCCTAAAATCCTATGCCTCAAGCCGTCTCCTGGAAACGCCGACTAAAAAATTTCCTGTTTATCGATATCAAAACAGTGGCTGGAGAGCCGTCGCTGACGGCTGTAGAACCACGACTACAGCGTCAGTGGGAAGAGAAAAGCCGCTACTTCAAAAGTGAGGATGAGCTGTCGGCCGCTGGCTGGTACGACCGAAGAGCTTCTTACTACGCGGAGTTTGGTAAAATTATCTGTATCGGCGTAGGTGGTTTGTTTTTTGATGATGATGATAAGCCACATCTGAAAGTAAAGCTGCTCAGCAGTGATGATGAGGAAGCCATTCTGCAAGAATTCCTGACCATCGTGAACCGGTACCCACCCGGTGAACTGACGCTTTGCGCACATAATGGCAAGGAATTTGATTTTCCTTATCTGTCCCGGCGGTTAATGGCAAATGGGTTGCCGCTGCCACCTGCCTTACAAATTGCGGGTAAAAAACCCTGGGAGATTCCCCACAAGGATACGCTCGAACAATGGCAGTTTGGCGATAAACGTCATTTTGTTCCCCTGGATCTGCTGGCCGCCGTACTGAACATCCCGTCTCGCCCGCTCGAATGGACAGGCGACCGAACCAGTGAGGTCTATTACCGGGAACATGACTGGCCGCGCATCGAACAATATGCCCGCGACTCGATGGTTATGCTCGTGCAGGTGTATATGCGCATGGTGGGTGCCCCGCTCGTGGCCGACGAGCATATAGTCTTGAGTGACTAACGGATTACAATACACAGAGAGAAAGTGTGAGCAGGGATCACCATTATTTCTGAAACTGTGTGATATCCTTAGCTTGCTCTGTGTTTTAACCATTTTAGCTCACTTATATAGTTGAGCAATAGTATGAAAAACGGAAAACAAAATAAATATAACCGACCCGCCACCGGCAAGTCGAGTTCGGCTCGTCCGCGTGAGAAAGGTCTGGACAAACAGCAGAAAGGGCGACCTGTTCAGGAGGCAAACTCTTTTTTGGATGAATTGAAAAACGATCTGATGGCGTTTTTTCAGATTAATGATGACGATTCGTTTACCCAGGAGCAGGTTCTGGAGCATTTCGATATCTACGACCGTAAAATGAAACTGATCATTCACGGTCTTATTGGAGAACTGGTTGACGAAGGAACGCTGATCCGGCAAGCCGATGGAAGTTTCCGCGCTGATGCAGATGCTAATCTGATCGAGGGCGTCGTCGATCACGTCAATTCCCGGTTTGCCTTCGTTGTGCCTACCTCCCCGCTTGGCGGACGTGCTGATCGAGACGACGACATTTGGGTGTCGACCGAGGATCTGGCCGGTGCTGTTGATGGCGATAAGGTTCGAGTAGTTCGTTTTACGGACTCACGGAACCGAGGCCGCCGGATTGAGGGCAAAGTGGCCAGTATTATTGAACGGGGACGTACTGAGCTGGTTGGACGTATTGAAGTCTGGCCAACCTACGGATTCGTTATTGCTGATAGCAAAAAGATCTACGACGATATTTTTATTCCTAAGGAGAAATTGGGCGATGCTAACGATGGCGACAAGGTCATTGTGCGGCTAACCAAATATCCGGAAGCTTATAGCAGCAAGCAACGCTTTGAGGGCGAAGTGGTTACGGTGTTGGGCCTGGCTGGTGAAAACAATACCGAAATGCACGCTATTCTGGCGGAGTTCGGATTGCCGATCCATTTCCCGGAGGAAGTGGATCGGGAGGCAGAGGCTATTCCGACTACCATTCAGGAAAGTGAGCTGAGCCGTCGGCGCGACATGCGTAACGTAACGACGTTCACCATCGACCCCGTTGATGCGAAAGACTTTGATGATGCCTTATCGGTAGAAGTCCTGGAAAATGGAAACTATGAGATTGGGGTTCACATTGCCGACGTAACACACTACGTCAGACCTGGTTCCAGATTAGAGGAGGAAGCCTACAAGCGTGCTACGTCGGTTTATCTGGTTGATCGCGTAGTGCCAATGCTGCCTGAGAAACTGTCTAATAACCTGTGTTCACTACGTCCGAACGAAGATAAATTGACCTTTTCGGCGGTTTTTGAACTAACTCCCGACGCGAAAATTGTGGGCGAATGGTTTGGTCGGACAATCATTCACTCCGATCGGCGGTTTTCGTATGAGGAAGCGCAGGAAATCCTGAACAATAATCAGGGCGATTATCTGGCCGAACTTCAATTGCTGAACGAGCTAGCCTATAAGCTACGCGCTGAACGGTTTAAAAACGGAGCTATCAACTTCGAAACCGTTGAAGTTCGGTTTAAGCTGGATGAAAATGGGGTGCCGCTATCGGTTTACCCGAAAATACGGCAGGATACGAACAAACTCATTGAAGAGTTTATGCTGCTGGCGAATAAGCAGGTGGCTGAGTTCGTACACTCGTTGTCGAAACGGAACAAAAACGGCGAGGAGAATACGATGGTTTACCGGGTTCACGAAGGACCGGACGATCAGAAGTTACAGCAGTTTGCCGACTTTGCGGGCCGTTTGGGCTATCGACTTAAGCTTGGCGAAGGCCAATTGTCGAATTCCCTGAACCGATTCATGGATAGTATCGAAGGGAAACCCGAAGCAAATATGCTTCAGCAACTGGCGGTCCGAACCATGTCGAAAGCGCGATACAGTACTGATGATATTGGCCATTTTGGCCTGGCTTTCCGCCGATATTCTCATTTTACGTCGCCAATTCGTCGCTATCCCGATATGATGGCGCATCGTCTGCTACAACACTACCTGGACAGAGGTAAACCTGCCGAACGCGACCCGCTGGAAGAGCAGTGTAAACATGCATCGGCACGCGAGAAAATGGCAGCCGATGCTGAACGGGCCAGCATTAAGTATAAGCAGGTCGAATTCATGAGTCGGATGGAAACCGACCGTACGTTTGAAGGGGTTATTTCCGGCGTTACTGAATTTGGAATTTTTGTCGAGATCACCGAGAATAGTTGTGAAGGCCTGGTACGTATGCAGGACTTGAGCGATGACTTTTATGAGTTCGATAAAGACAATTATCGGATTATCGGGAATCGGCACAAGAAAATGTACACCTTCGGCGATCAGGTGGAGGTGAAAGTGAAAGAAACCAATCTGGCACGCCGGAGTATGGATTTTGTGCTGGTCAGCGATAAAGCTGGTCGAGTGGTGGAGTCCAAACCAAGCCGTCGGTCAGGACGACGTAGCGAAGAGCGATCATCAACCAACGCTTCATCAAAACGAAGCGGGTCATCCAGCCGCAAGGAAGGACCAGCTGCCAAAGGCCAAAACCGACGAGGAGGTCGGGGACGACGATAAAGAAACAGAAGTGGCCAATCATCAAGTTGATTGGCCACTTCTGTTTAAATACGGATTAGCCGTAAAGAAAAATTGTCATTGCGACGCAGAAGCAATCTTCGGGAGAGTGTGAATAATGTTATCTCCGAAGATTGCTCCTGCGTCGCAATGACAAAAACGTTGCATAAAAAGTAGAAGGCTCACCGTTTACTCTGATTGTCCAGGACAATGAGCGGCAGATAACTATTCCAACTCGGTTTCAGGCCTACTTCGTTTAGAAATCCCTGGGCGTAATTACCCAGTACAATGTCGACGTCGCCATCCTGATCCCAGTCCCTGGCATCCATACAAATCCAGCGGCCGTATTCCTGTATGGGAACTGTATGAGGCAGAAATTGTAGAGGCTTCTGCTGTTCGAAATAAATGAACGTCTCGGCTGGGTTATTTTTCAGGTCGCCGAAAAAGGCGATGGTTGCTACGTCCAGATCGCCATCCAAGTCAAAATCTGCCGCTACGGCTTTGCTACAGCCATTGATCGTGTAAAAGAACCGTTGCTTATACTGGTAATTTCCCTGATTCAGGAAAAGATAAAGGCCGTGAAACGGTTTTAGGATACGTGAATAATCGCTGTTATCACCACAGGTATACAGAATATCAAGCTGGCCGTCTTTATCAAAATCAATCAATTGGAAGCTTGTTGATCCATAAACCGGCGGAAAACGCAAGATGTTACGTTCCGAAAAACCACCTTTCTGATCGTTAGTGAATAGCCAGATTCCTTCGTCGGCGTGGGCAAATAAAGCCATAAAATCTAGCCAGCCATCCTTGTTGAAATCACCCGGAATAACCTGCGTAGCGCCCGGAACGGCCTTGATTACTACGTTGTCGAAGGTATGGTCTGGGCGTTGTTTAAGCCAGTATAGCCCGCCCGTATTGTGGCCAAATCCGCAAACGATCCAGTCCATTAGTCCATCCTTATTGAAATCGCCCGGCACTGATTGAACAGGGCGAGGCAGTTGTTGGGCTAACGTAGTGAGCTGGCCTTTGGGCTTATTAGCGTCAAATGCAATGACTTCGCCCACCGGCCGGTCAACGGCCTGCATGGTACCGATGCAGGTTAAGACGGTTTGCGGCATGCCTGATGCATTACGTGTAAACGTAGCCTGAACCGCAGGTGATGGTAGCTTTCTGACGAGTGTGGACTGTAATGACGAATTCCAGCGATAAAGACCTGCGCCTGTTTCGTCGCTGCTGTAGATAGTGTGAGAAACAGAATCGAAAGCAACCAGCGTTGTCGTCGCGATCTGGCTTCTGGCTTCGGCTGGTTTTATCAGGTTGAAAATAGACCAGTCATTGACTGGCTTGACCGACTGGGCTGGCTTATTAGGCTTTTCGGGGGCTAGCTCCTGATAATAAGCGACCAGTTTCGTCCACTCTTCCAGCGTGATAGCCGCATTGGCAGGCCGGTAATAGTGCGTTTTTTGCCAGACTTCCAGCCCTAACTTAGGAGCCATAGCCGGTAAAACGCGTTTGCTCCAGGTTTCTTTATCCAATGCCTCGGGTAATACCGGCAAATGGCAGGAGCCACAGTATTGCTGGGCTAATTTTTCTCCATCAGCTATGGTTGGGTCCTTCGATTTATCAGACGAACTGGTTGACGATTGACAATTCATCAATACGCTTCCGGCGCTGATGAGGAGGAGTAGGGAGCCCAAAGAAAACTTCCACATTCGGATCGATTGCTACTAAAAAGGGGCAGCATAACGACTGCCCCCTTTGTTACGATAACGTGTCAATTAATTGTACCCAGGGTTCTGTGTCAACGACGACTTACCACTTGAGGTACTCAGGTCAATTTGCCGCTGCGGAATCGGGAAATACTCGTTTTTACCCGTAAGAAATTGCCCACCCCGAATGTCAGTAGTGATGGTGCTTTCATAAGAGAAGTAAGCATTCAGCACCGTTGAGGCTGTTCCCCAGCGAACCAGATCAAAGAACCGATGGCCTTCCATAGCTAGCTCCAGCTTACGCTCGAAGTAGATGGCTTTCAGCGCACCGTCTTTGCCCAGGCTGGCAAACTTGCCCGTTGGGTATGGCACAATCTTGTAATTGGCGGCTGGTGTTGCCGTATAGCCCGCCAGCGGATCGGTTGCACTGGCGTAAGTATAAACGAAATTGACTGGGTCGGCAGCCCGCGCACGTACCAGATTAACATAAGTCTGTGCCTGTTCCAGATTGCCCAACTGAGCTTCTGCTTCAGCGGCCATAAGTAGTACGTCGGCGTAGCGGATAATATTCAGGTTTATAGCCGTGCCGGGTGCCCACGAGTGATTGTCGGCGTACTGGTCCTGGGTAGCCTGCATGTAGATATTCTTCTTCGGTGAATATGGTCCCGCATAGGTCTGACCTGGGCTCCGAACCCAGTCGGCACCCGGATGGTTGCCCCAATCCAGATAAGGAATACCCCGACGGCCAATCGTCCAGTCGATACGTGGGTCCAGATTACCGGCATCCGGCGTAAATGGCTGATTCGAAGCAACACCCTGGTCGCTTTTAACGGCGTGGCTATTGTAGTCGTCCAGATAAGGTAGCCCCGTAGCGTCGGTACGGTAGGAGTTAGCCAGATCCTGCGAGGGCTGGAAGAAACCGCAGCAACGGAACGGACTATTCCCGTAGGGGAAGTTCAGCATATCGCCCTGATTCGCACTGGCAATGGTTCCGGTTCCATCGTTAGCAACCATCTGAATCGCGAAAACAGACTCTGAGTTATTCTCGGTAGCCGCGTCGAAATTATTGTGGAATTTCGTGACTAACGCGTATTTGAGGCCATTGCTTGTAACACCCTGACTAATAATCTGATCGAACAACGCCTTCGCTTCCGAATACTTGTGCTCGTACATGTATGCTTTGGCCAGATACGAAGCTGCCGCCCATTTGTTGACCCGGCCCACATCTGATTGCGTCGTAGGCAGGTTGTCCATCGCATACTTGAAATCGGCTTCAATGTTGGGCCAGATGTCCTCCGTATTCGCTTTTGAACTGGCCGCTGTGGTTTCAACCGTTTCGTCGATCCAGGGCACCTTGTTCCACATCTTTTTCAATTCGAAATAGTAGTGGGCACGCAGGAATCGGGCCTGAGCTGTGAAGCTGGTCCGTTCGGCATCCGTTACGTCCGTAGTCTGGGCCAGGATTCGTAAGGTGGAATTGGCACGATTGACTCCTTCGTAAACGGTACGCCATTTGCCATTAAAAAAACCATTGCTCGCATCCGCCGTGAATTTAGCAATAGCGTCGATGGCGGGCTGGTCACTACCGTCACTGCCTTTGTGTGCTTCGCCACCGGCAATGCTTCCATACGTCCAGTTACTGGGCGAAGCCTGCCAGGCGTCTGATCCGGCAAGATTTAATGCCGAACCGTTGTTGTACTGACCATCCAGAGCGGCATATGCACCCGTCAATAGCGCATCGACGCCACTTTTGGTCGTTAGTGTCTGATCGCTAAGCGCACCTTGAGCCGGAATATCGAGGGTACTCTGGCAAGAATCAAAAGTTAGTCCGACGGCCGTAACTGCCAGAACTGCTATATAATGAGGAATTTTCATTGTATGTCGAGTTAAGAGAAATTAGAACGTCACATTCAGGCCAAACAGGAACTGGCGTTGGTTTGGGTAAACGCCTTCATCGATACCAAACGACGTATTGTTCGAGAAAGACTGGTTTAAACTGCCGCCCGAACTGTTGTTGGTATTCGCTGTGGTTCCAATTTCGGGGTCCAGCCCTGAATATTTGGTGATCGTGAACAGGTTGGCCGCCTGAACGTAAACGCGTAGCCGTTCAACACCCAGTTTTTTCAGTGTATTGCCGGGAAGCGTATAACCAAGCTGCGCGTTTTTAGCCCGCAAGTACGATCCATTCTCTACGAAATACGAGTTTGGTACGTTGGCTGAGCTGAACGATCCAACCGTTTCCTGGATAGGAGCCTTTGCGTTATGGTTTTCGGGCGTCCAGGAATCATATAGAGCGGTTTTACTTTTGGCACCCTGGAAATTGGCGTTGAAATCAGTCCACCACCGTACGTTGTTCCAGATGTCGTTACCCTGCGTTCCGTAGAAGAAAATGCTGAAATCAAACTGTTTGTAATTTGCCCCCAGATTCAAACCATAACTGAATTTTGGGTTCGGGTTACCCAGATACGTCCGGTCAGCGTCCGTGATCTGGCCATCACCGTTGGTATCGGCGTAACGGAAACGGCCAACTGCTACGTCGTTCTGGTAGACGGCGTTCGGATTTCCTGTAGCCTGCCGGGCCTGCGTATTGGCAGCATCGATCTCTTCCTGTGAATTCCAGAAACCGGTTGTTTTGTAGCCGTAGAACTGCCCGATAGAATGACCAACAGCGTTACGGACAATATAACTACCGTTAAACCGGCGACCTTCCTGATCGAAATAGTCGATGCCTTCGGCCAGCGAAACAATTTTGTTGTTATACGTAGTGAACGTCAACGTAGCGTTCAGTTTCAGATCGCTGGTGATGTTGAAATTGCTGGATGCAGCCAGATCAATTCCCTGGTTGCGCATTTTTGCTACGTTCACGGCCGGTGCAGTACCCAGACCGGCAGTTCCCGCCAGCTCAAGTGTGTAGAGCAGATCACGAACCTCTTTGTGGTAATAATCGACAGTCAGGTCGAGCTTCCCTTTCCACAGGCTAGCATCGAAACCGATGTTTGCATTGATGTTCTTTTCCCATTTAGCGTCAGGATTCCCAATTCGCGTACGCTGGAAGCCCAAAACGTTTGATGAATTAGAGCCTGTGACCGAGTAATAGGAGGAAGTCCGATCGCCACCATAGGTCGTGTATGCGTTGGCTGGATCAACATTCAACTGGTTCCCCATGATACCATAACCTCCACGAATTTTTAAATCATTCACCCAGGTTAAGCCGCCCATGAAACTTTCCTGCGAAACCCGCCAGCCTGCGCTGATCGCCGGAAACCAACCATATTGATAGGTCTGGAAGCGAGAAGAACCATCGCGTCGGATCGTTGCTCCCAATAAGTACTTATCTTTCAACGAGTAATCGACGCGGCCGATCAGGGAAAACAGGGCATCCGAATACCGGTTGCTGTAGTTGGTGGGTGTTCCCGCCCCGGTAGACAGATTAGTGAAATTAGGATCGAACGAAAAATAACCCTGTGTTGATCCCCCTACATTCTGACCACGGTTCTGATACGCTTCGGTACCTACGACGACCTTAAGATCGTGGGTATTGTTGAAGTTGTGCTGGTATTGAATCGTGTTGGTCCAGGTCCAGTTATAGCCACTGAATGTGTTTTCGGTATACGTGTTCGTTGTGGTGTTTTCCTGGTTTTCGTACGTAGGATACGAAAACGATCGGAAATTGCCCATGAACAATTCGCCCCCAAAACTAGAGCGAGCCGTGAAGTCTTTCAGGAAATCGATCTCCGCATACATGTTCCCAAACAATCGATTGCTGAGCCCCCGGTTATTACTAGTCCGTTGCTGAATCGCTACGGGGTTGTTCGCATTCCCAAGTCCCTGTCCATAGCCGCCCGCGTAATTTCCCATAATATCATAAACGGGAATGATGGGTTGTTCGCGGAAAGCCATACCGATGGCACTTCCTTCGGTCAGGGCGTTGATCCGTGGGTTGTCGGTCACTGAAAAAGCCAGGTTTTCGCCCACCCGAATATTTTCCCGGATATTGTACTGACTGTTTGAGCGTATCGTATAGCGTTTTAGGTACGTATTGATCAGCGTACCCTGTTGATTGAAGTAGTTAAACGAGAACAGATAGTTTCCCTGTGGGCCGCCACCGCTAACGGCCAGGTTATGGCTCGTAATGGGGGCAGGCTTGAAAATCTCATGGAACCAGTCGGTACCTGCTTTATTGGCTCTCGTAATCCGATAAAACGAGTTGTATTGATCAGCGCTGTTATAGGTTGGGTTAACATTATACAGCGAAGGGTTCACGGATGGATCGCCTTCTTTAGCGCCCTGAGGGGCTATATAATCCGGTAAGACGGGCGTTGCTCCGCTACCATACAATGGATCGTTGATAACCGCATTTGGGTCCGAATTTCGAATGGCATTGAATTTCAGTTGAGCGGTTTCCTGCGGGTTCAGCAAATTCCAGACGTTTCCGCTTTTAGGTGTTTGCACACCGTAGTAGGCGTCATACTGAACTTTCACTTTGCCGGTACCACGGCGGGTGGTGATGATAATAACGCCGTTAGCTGCCCGTGAACCGTAGATAGACGCTGAGCCGGCATCTTTCAGTACCTGCATCGACGCTACGTCGTTCGGGTTGATGTCGTTGATGTTTTGCGTAGGTACGCCATCTACAACATAGAGTGGCTGGTTATTGCCGAACGTGTTTAACCCCCGAATCCGAACCTGAGGAGCTTCACCCGGCTGGCCTGATCCCAAAACCGTTACGCCCGATGCCCGGCCTTGTAGCTGGTTCGTAATCTGAGCCGTAGGTTGTTGCTGTAATTCGGCTACGTTAACTACGGCAACCGCGCCAGTTAAGTCTTTCTTGCGCTGCGTACCGTACCCTACAACGACAACTTCGGTCAGTGATTTTACATCCGGAGCCAGTTTAATGTCGGGCAACGTAGTGCGATTGTTGATGGCAATTTCCTGCGACGTGTAGCTAATGGAGGAGATAACCAGCGTACCATTACCATCCGGTACGTTCAGCGTGAATTTTCCGTCGCCATCCGTTGCTGTTCCAACATTGTTTGAACCTTTCACCAGTACCGTCGCTCCGGGCAGACCATCGCCCTTTTCATCAAGAACCCGACCTGTGACGGTAATGGGAGGAACGGGTTTTTCGGCGTTTGGGCCGACAGACTGCGTACGTTTTAGTATGATATTCTTTCCTCCGAGTTCGTAGCTGATAGACGCTGGGCCCAGCACAGCTTCCAGTACGTCGGCCAGGCGTTCGTTCGTAAATGTAAGAGGGGCAATACGTTGCTGAGTGAAGATGCGAGGGTTATACATAAACTTCACATCGGCTTCTTTGCTAATACGATTGATGGCTTGTTCAACGGTCAGGTTAGAAAGTTGCAGGCTTACCCGCCGATTGAGTAGTTCCTGACCATACGTATCGCTCGCCTGTGCTATGGAAGCAAAGACGGTTACTACGCAAAACAGGTAAAAACTAACTCGCATAATTTTGAGCAGCCTTTGCTGCATTTGTATTCGAATTGTCATACTTTTGAATTGGTTGTCGGTTTGAATCGGCAATAAAATTCCCTTACCCTGCTTCAGGGTGCTTTTTGGAAGAGAGCAAGTGGGGAATTACTTCAGGAGTCAGTGGTGTTGCAGCATCGCTGACTCTTTTTTGTAATAGGCGCTTAGAGGTGTTTTTCGGGCATAGGCTAGAAAATTGGTTTAAGTATTTCTATTGGCATCCTTTACTAGTAATTAAGATTTTTCCATCCATCTGTTCGTACTCCGCGTCCAGCGTCTGACAGATCATATGCAGTTTTTCGAAAAGCGGTTCGTCGTCTAAAGAGGCTGTCAGATAGCAGTTTTTCATAACCTCCGAATCAAAAACAATCTCGATTCCGTACGCCTTTTCCAGCGATGAGAATACCTGCAACATGGGAGCGCCAGTAAACTCGAACATCGAACGCTGGATGGGCATGTCGAGCAGCGTAGGCGATTCAACTAATGTACGTAGCAGATGATCGGTATCCCGGTTGAAATGAACGCGCTGATTGGGGGTAAGAACAAGCCCGGTTAGTGTGTGTGATTCTTGTTTCTGAGTTCGTTCGCTGTCGGAACGTGAAAAAACAGACACCCGCCCCGTCTTGACTGTTACGTCTACCGTATGTTTCTCATACGCCCGAACGGTGAAACTGGTGCCTAATACTTTCGTGATCAGATTATCGGCGTAGACAAAAAATGGTTTGTGAGGATTCTTGGCGACTTCAAAAAAGGCCTCTCCAATCAGATACACTTCGCGCTTCGTATGGCTGTTAAAATTGCTCGGATAACTGATGCGGCTGTTGGGCTGCAGCAACACCGAACTACCATCGGCCAATAATACCAGATGAGTTTTAGTTCCTGTATTAACCACTTCCTTCATAGGAAGCTGAGCGGACGAGACCAGTTTTTTATACGTAGCGGCAGGTCTATCCTGGTACGTTGTCCAGGCGAACCAGCCTGCTAAGCATAGCACGAGCGAAGCGGCTACTAACCAGCTTGCCCGCCGATATGTCCAGAACGAGAGTTGGGATGGCTGGCCAGGTTCAGTGTCCAGCATGATTTGCTGGATGCGCTGGCCCATACTAGCCGGTGTAGGCACGAGTGGTTCGTCGTAAATAGCCAATAGCGTTTCCCTGGCCTGCATCATCAGCAGGGCTTTTGCAGGAAACATGGCTGGAAACTGATCCCACCATTCCGTGATGGACGGCGAGGCTCGTTCAAATACCCACGATCGGAATGATTCGTCTTCCAGGAAATCATGTAGCTCGAAATGATCAAATGATTTCATAGAAAAGGTCTATTTTGGGCTGTTTATATTGATATAATTAGCCGAACCTCATCCCATACCCTGTATTTGCGTTTTTTTTATTGAAATACTGCAAAAGTATTACCAGTGTTCCCGCAGAAAGTTCAGGGCTTTGTGCAGATGATTGGATACCGACTGGCGATTAATGCTCATTACCTGGGCAATGGTATCAATATCGAGCTCTTCGAAGTAACGGAGATGGAGCGCTTCCTGCTGGCGTTGAGGCAGGAGATCGATCAGGGTTTTTATCTTTCGGGCAGAGAGCTGTTCGGTTTCGATAAGAACAACAAACTCTTCGAAGTTCTGCTCAGGGGCATGGTCGAGCGCTTCGTCTTCGTCGACCCAGCCCCGGCGCTGGGTGCGCTGTAATTCCAGCAGGATTTTATGCCGAAATGACTTAAGGAGGTACTTTTTGATACTATCGGTGCCGCTAATGTGTGTTCGTCGTTCCCATATATAGACGAACATATCGTGCAGGCAATCCTCAATCAGGCCGGTGTCTTTGCTGTAGCGAGAGCCGAAACGAAACAGGGATGCATAATGAAGCGAGATGATTTGTTCAAACGCTTTGCGGTCACCAGTTTTGAATCGCTCCCAGAGCGATTCATCAGAAGAGAAGTTTGTTGATAATAATTCATTCATGACGCGCCGAGCAAATAAACCCCAAAACAACGCTTTTTTGGCTTTATTCGGTTAATAAATGCCTATGGAATGTTAAATATTAGCGTTTTATTACGTGGTTCGATTAAAATAGCGTTAGTCTTACGATTTTAAACAAATTTCTGAAGTTGTTCAGTTAGCCGATATTAACCATACATACGCAACTTATGGACGAATTTATGCAGGAGGCTATCCGTCAGGCCCAAAAAAGTTTACGTGAAGGTGGAATTCCAATCGGTTCCGCATTAATCAAGAATGGCGAGTTGGTGGCTTCGGGCCATAACAAGCGGGTTCAGGAGAACAACCCCATTCTGCACGGGGAAATGGATTGTCTGAACAACGCCGGACGAGTGGGATCGTTTAAAAATACGGTGATTTATTCGACGCTGATGCCCTGCTACATGTGTGCGGGGACTATTGTTCAGTTTAAGATTCCGAAAGTGATTGTGGGCGAGTCGCGGACATTTGCCGGAGCACGGGAGTTTATGGAGCAGCACGGTGTAGAAGTTATTGATCTGGATTTACCCGAGTGTGTTGAGATGATGAATCAGTTTATTGCTGATAAGCCGACGCTCTGGAATGAAGATATTGGCGAGCTTTAGTTTAGTAAATAAAATAAATTAAATTAGGTACATATCATTTGTTGGGTAGATTAGTTACCTTGTTTCAAAAAATAACACCGTAACGTCTACCTAATGAGATACTTCCGAATTCAATTGTTGATGGCAATAGCCATTTGCCTGTCGTTTTTAAAGACGTTTGCTCAACGCTCTGAGTATTGGCGTGAAAGACCGGGATCGTGGCTGTTAAATACCGGTGTAGGGACAACTCGCTACCTGGGTGATCTGAACGAAAGAGGTAATCTGGGACATTTGCGGCTGGGAGTCTCAGTCGGTGTTGCAGCAGCTTATCGGTTCTCCAACCGGCTGACGTTTCGGGCTGAAACACAGCTATATTTCCTGCGGGGGAGCCAGGCCGATACGTATCTGTCCTATAATAATCTATCGTTTCGTAGTCTGAATCCTGAAGTCTGGGCGGGTGTCCAGTTCGACTTTTGGCATCCCGAAGACAAAAATCATATCATCGTTCCCTATGCTATAGCTGGCTTTGGCCTGACATATCTGACGCCCAAAACCACCTATAAAGGACAAACCTACAGTCTGGCTCCGCTACGTACCGAAGGCGTTACGTATAATCGTCTGCCGCTGATTCTTCGGTACGGTATTGGTGTGCCTATTTTGGCCGGAGAACGATTCAAGTGGCATCTCGAAGGTATCTATACCCACGTAATGAGCGATTATCTCGATGATGTCAGTACTGTCTATCCAGATCGCAGCACTATGCTGCCGATCGCTGCGGCTCTGTCGGATCGGCGTTCAGAACTTGGGCTACCGCTCAATGCGGCTGGTGCCAAGCGTGGCAATAGCACGAAGCGGGATGGTTATTTCATTTTGTCGGGACGATTGATCTGGGTGATCAGTACAGCCAGGCAGCAACATTATCGTAGGAGTATTCGGGGTTAGGGTTTTGGGGCTATTTGCCTTATTTTTGACCCAAAACCCGGCAAATGCTGCCCTATCGAATGAGTCCAGCTGTATTTATTGAGGCCCTTCAACAAGAACTTCAACTTACCCAGTACGGTCAATATCCACCCGAACTTTACGATCCGATCCGGTACATTATGAGTCTGGGCGGCAAGCGAATGCGTCCGCTAATGACACTGATGTCGGCCTATCTCTTCACTGACGATTGGAAAAAAGCCGTTCGGCCCGCGCTGGCGGTCGAGGTTTTCCATAATTTCACGTTAATGCACGACGATATTATGGATCAGGCGCCACTACGTAGGGGCCAGCCAACGGTGCATGAAAAATGGAATCCAAACATTGCCATTTTATCGGGCGATGTTATGCTGGTGCGTGCCTATGAATTGATGCTGAACGTAGATGCTGATCAGTTGAAACCAGCCATGGCTCGCTTCACCCAAACAGCGGCTGAGGTTTGCGAAGGGCAGCAGATGGATATGAATTTCGAAACACGTTGGGACGTAACGGAAGCCGAATACATCGATATGATCCGGTTGAAAACCTCTGTGTTACTAGGTTACGCCCTTGAACTCGGTGGTTTGATTGGCAAGGCCGATGCCGAATCGGTCGCCCATCTTTATGAAGGTGGCGTAAATATTGGTCTTGGTTTTCAATTAAAAGACGATTTGCTGGATGTATATGGCGATCCGGCGAAATTCGGCAAACAAGTTGGGGGCGATATTATCGCAAATAAAAAAACGTTCCTACTCATAGAAGCGCTTGAGCAGGCCAGCGGCTCTGTTAAAGAAGAACTGACCGATTGGCTCAATCGCTCCGAGTTCGATAAAGCCGAAAAGGTAAAGGCCGTTACAACCATTTACGACCAATTGGGAATCCGACAAATTACAGAAGCGCGTATAAACAGCTACTTTGCAAAAGGATTGAAGAATTTCGACCAAATCAAGGCTGATGCCGCCCGCAAGGATTTTTTAATACAATTTACCCAACAGTTAATTGAACGGGAAAGCTAAAATAGTGAGTATGATATAGGATGTATGGAGTAGGATATAAATGTATACCATACATCATACATTATACGTCATATTCCATACATCATTTCTTCCATTTATGAGTATTACATTAGTTATCATATTGGTCACCGTTGGCATTAGTTTGTGGGCCTGGAACGATTACAGTATCATGGATCGCTGGGTCATGAACCCATATAAAGTGGCTAAACGGAATGAATATTACCGTTTTCTGACGTCTGGCTTCCTGCATGCCGACTGGATGCACCTGATCTTTAACATGATTAGCCTCTATGCGTTCGGGCAGTTGATGGAGCAGGTATTCGATCAGTTGTTTGGTGTGAGTGGAGCCTTGTATTACGTTGGTTTTTATCTGACTGCTATTGTCATATCAGACATTCCTACCTTTTTGAAAAACCGAAAGGATTCAGGCTATAATTCACTGGGAGCATCGGGGGGCGTATCGGCTATAATTTTTGCCGCTATTTTAATTAGCCCATTAACCAAACTATACCTGTTCATTATTCCGATCGGTATTCCCGGATTTATCTTTGGGCCAATATACCTGATGTACTCTTATTACGAGTCGCGCCGGGGTATGGGCAACGTCAACCACGATGCTCACATCTATGGCGCTTTATTTGGCATTGCCTTTATTATATTAGTTTACCCACCCGTATTACCGCAGTTTTTCGAGCAAATTGCCGGTTGGCGATTATTCTAATGCTTAGCTGAAAAAAGGCTATGTTTACTGTATTTAATCAGCCTTTTCCGGTTGAAGATTCGTTCGGGCGGCATTTCCTGAGGGCGGCATTGATAGGCCTGTTCATTGGCCTGTTTCTAATTGCCTTTCAGCCTTTTGGGCTAAATGATTGGACGACACCCCATAAACTTTGGAAACTGCTCGGTTTTGGGGGCGTTACGTTTATAGTGACAGCCTTTAACTTTATTGCTTGGCCCCGTTTATTGCCTGATCTATTCTCGGATAAACGTTGGACTGTTGGGCGTGAGATCTTAATGGCGATGCTGAACGTATTGCTGATTGCCATTGCCAACCGCTTTTATCTGGAATTTCTGATAGCGGGGGGCAAAAGCGGTATTGGCTGGGGCGGTATGCTTATTGCGACCTTCCTGATTGGTATATTTCCGGTTACGGGTGCCGTATTGTTCAGCTATATTCGCCAGCTTAAAAAGTATACTGCTGCGGCTGCGGAATTGCCAGTTCATTTACCGGAGCCTATAAGAAGTAACGGAACAGATACTGAGATTGGTGATGGCCCGGCAGCTACCATTACGTTGCTGGCTGACAACGAAAAAGATGCCATTACGTTTGCCGCAGCCGATCTCCTCTTCATCGAATCGAGCGATAATTACTGCACGGTCGTTTATCTGAAAGACGGCCCAGCCGGGCCTCGCCAACCGGTGAAACCGTTGCTACGTAGCAGTTTGAGTCGGTTGGAGAGCCAGATTGCACGGGCTCATATTGTTAGATGCCACCGCTCATACATCGTTAATCTGGATCGGGTTGAGCGAGTAACCGGTAATGCGCAGGGGTATAAACTACACTTGCTGGGCGGTCAGTTTCAAGTACCCGTAGCCCGAAAATACAACGATACGTTAGTGGCCGAACTAAAATCTTTGTAAATCGTCCCAGAGCCGGGGATAAACAGCATTTCTGTTTGTCAAACGTCCCAAAGCCTGTTCCTGGCCCCATTAACTAGCATACAATGAGTTTGTTGCCGTAGGTTTGTCTCAGTCAAACGCAACCGACATACGGTCATGAAAACGCTCATTTTTACTCTGCTGATTACGCACATCCTTACTGGTTTTACGGCTTTGCTCGTTGGTCTTGTACCCATGTTTGCCAAAAAAGGAAGCCGCCTTCATAATCTTACTGGTCTGGTCTATGTGTATTGCATGATTACCGTGGCTATCACCGCTTTGTTGCTATGCGTACTTCAGCCATTTAAAATGATGCGCCTTTTCCTGACAGGGATCGCTGTATTTAGCTTTTACCTGAGCATGTCGGGCTGGCGGGCTACCAAACAGAAAGACGGGAGAGTGACAATTCTCGATAAAGCCCTGATTTACGTAACAGCTTTGGTGAGCGTAGCGATGGTTGGCTTCGGTATCTATCTGCTGGTGTTAAACGGGCCATCCTTTTTTCCCATTCTGTTTTCGTTCTTTGGTGTGTTGACATTCACCTTTGCTGGCCGGGATATTAAGGCCATAAATCAGCCAATGGAAAAAATGCACTGGTTCTTTCAGCACTTTACCCGAATGGGAGGTTCTTATATTGCTACGTTTACGGCCGCTTTAGTAACCAATATTAGTCGAGTGCTACCCGCCAATTCACCTGAGTGGACAGCAATCGCCAGCTGGATTGCTCCGGGGATTATTGGGGGCATGCTGATTGGCCGTACTGTCACTTATTACAAGAAGAAATTTGCAGAGAAAGAAGCCAAGCAAGCGACTCCGCAATCGTTGGTTGCCTAAGTAAACTAAGCGCTACGGTTGTTCCAGATAGCAAAATATTGGCAGGAACAACCGCAGCGCTCAATACAATTAAGGTGTAGCCAGGAGAGACGTAGCCGTTGGGAGAGCAATCTCAGCCCATTGGCGCATTTGTTTCCCGGAATAATGAAGCCCGTCAGAAGCAAATTGCGATTCATCACCAGCGGCTTGGCGAGTCAGTGGTGTGATATCGACGTAAGAAACGCCTGCCGACTTGCATTCCTGCTGAGCAATAGCATTGAACGCATTTATCTCATCCGCGATTTGGTTGCGATTCCGGCCACGGGCATATGGAGAAGCACCCCAATCCGGGATCGATAACACAAAAACCCGCCCTGGCCTGCCATTGGCGAATTTGATGGCGGTTTGTAATAGATCACGAAACTCTGTCCGATAACGTTCCTGGCTTTGGCCTCTGTACTGATTATTAACACCAATCAGCAGGGAAACCAGGTCGTAGGTTTTTCGATTACCACTCGCTTTTATGGCATCCTGCAACTCAGCCGTTGTCCAGCCAGTGCGGGCAATAATATCGGGGTTTGTTACGTCGACGTTGGATTGACGTAGCAGATCTGCCAGTTGTACACTCCATCGAGCTGACTCGTCGACACTTTCTCCAATTGTATAAGAGTCGCCAAGGGAAAGGAACGAGAATTTAGCTTTTTCCGCGTCAGGGTTTGTGAGCATTGCAGAGTTATCAAGGGGTTGAACGCAGGCAAGGAAAAGCCCTGAAGTGATCGCCGTCAGAATTGGTAAGATTAAGTTTAGCATTTCATCAATATGTTGAATCCAGATTGACATAAACGGGATTTATATCAATCTGGATTCTGGCAAATCAGTGTAAGTCAGGCTAATCTTATTCTTGTTCAAGCAGAAACGCTTTGATAAACGGATCAATATCGCCATCCAGAACGGCATCGGTATTGGACGTCTGATGACCAGTACGGTGATCTTTGACGCGTCGGTCGTCCAGTACGTACGAGCGAATTTGTGAGCCCCATTCGATTTTCTGCTTACCAGCTTCTACTTCAGCGCGGGCTGCATTACGTTTCTGAACCTCAATTTCATAGAGTTTCGATTTCAGCAAACGCATAGCCACTTCCTTATTCTGGAGCTGACTACGTTCCTGCTGGCACTCAATAATTAATCCTGACGGGCGGTGACGTAAACGAACGGCTGTTTCGACCTTGTTTACGTTCTGGCCACCTGCACCACCCGATCGGAAGGTATCCCAATCGATATCGGCCGGATTAACCTCAATTTCGATAGTATCGTCCACTAATGGATAAGCAAAAACAGAGGCAAATGATGTATGCCGACGAGCGTTTGAGTCGAAAGGCGATATACGAACCAGTCGATGCACGCCATTTTCGGATTTCAGGAACCCATAGGCCAGCGGTCCATCCACTTCGATGGTTGCTGATTTGATACCAGCCGTATCTCCTTCCTGATAATCAACCTGTTTTAGGCTGTAGCCGTGTTTTTCGGCCCAACGCATATACATCCGGTACAGCATGTCGGCCCAGTCCTGGCTTTCGGTACCACCAGCACCAGCATTTATTTCGAGAACGGCGCTGAGTTGATCCTCTTCATTACCCAGCATTTTTTTAAGTTCAAGGTCTTCGAGCGTTGCTTTTACGTTCTCACCTTCCTCATCGACTTCTTCTTCGGTTACGTCGCCAGCTTCGTAGAATTCGAACAGCGTTTCAAGATCACCGAATTGGCCCATTAATTTATCGTAACCGGCGATCCAGCCTTTCAACGCCCGAACTTGTTTCATTACGCCCTCAGCACGGGCTGCATCGCTCCAGAATTCGGGTTGGAAGGTTTGTTGTTCCAGCTCGGTTAGTTGCTCTTTCTTGGAATCGTAGTCAAAGATACCCCCTCAGGGCCTCTACTCTGGCCCTCAAGTCGCTCAACTGATCAGTTGTCATGAACTTGTCGTAATGGTTAAATATTGGTTTGCTGTCTGCCAATACTGGCTAGTTACTAGTCAGTATTGGCAGACAATTCCTACAAAGATACAACAAAAGAAAGTGGGTCTGTGGTTTTGGTACTTGACCAAACGCAGGCTTAATTCGTTGAGGCTATAAAACCAAAAAACGTTGTCTTGTCTGTGAAGAGCTTCTGCAACTCACAGGAAACTAACCGAAAGTATAACGAGAGACGTTATACCCTGTCTCAACTTTTCGACCTACCTTTGCGTTCTCAAAACAGAAAGGTAGATGGGTTTAGACGTACCAGTTGTGGTCTACTGCTAAACCCATCTGCGAAATCCTGACATAACTCCAATACATAGAAAATGGCTTCACAGTACGATGTAATCGTTGTGGGTAGCGGACCGGGCGGTTATGTAGCCGCCATCCGGGCTTCGCAGTTGGGTCTAAAAACGGCCGTCATTGAGCGTGAAAACCTCGGCGGTATCTGTCTGAACTGGGGCTGTATCCCAACCAAAGCGCTGTTAAAATCAGCACAGGTTTTTGAATACATTAAGCACTCGGCCGATTATGGGATTACCATCTCGGGCGAGTCGCAGGCCGATTTTGGGGCCGTCATCAAACGGAGTCGGGGCGTTGCCGATAGCATGAGCAAGGGCGTCCAGTTCCTGATGAAGAAAAATAAAATCGATGTTATCAATGGCGTCGGTAAAGTGAAGCCTGGCAAAAAAATCGACGTAACGGCTGCCGATGGTAAAGTTACCGAATACGAAGCCAAGCATATCATTATTGCTACGGGCGGACGGGCTCGTCAGTTACCAGCCGTTCCATTCGATGGAACTAAAGTAATCGAATACCGTAAGGCAATGACGCTCGAAAAGCGTCCTGACTCGATGTTGGTTATCGGTTCAGGTGCGATCGGCGTTGAGTTTGCCTACGTGTACGCCAGCATGGGCACGAAAGTGACGATTGTTGAGTTCATGCCGAATGTAGTGCCGGTTGAAGACGAGGATATCTCGAAAGAACTCGCCAAGCAGTACAAGAAATTGGGTATCGATATCTACACCAAGTCGGAGGTGACGAAGGTAGATACGAGCGGCAAAGGCTGCAAAGTGTTTGTCAAAACGCCGGATGGCGAGAAAACCTTCGAAGCTGACGTAGTACTATCGGCGGCAGGTGTTGTGGCCAACATCGAGAACATCGGCCTGGAAGAAGTCGGTATTTCGGTTGACCGGGGCAAAATCGTAACGGACGACTATTACCGTACGAACGTTGAAGGGTACTACGCTATTGGCGACGTAACGAAAGGCCAGGCGCTGGCACACGTAGCGTCGGCGGAAGCGATCATCTGTATCGAAAAAATTGCCGGATTGCCACACGTTGAGCCACTGAATTATAACAATATTCCAGGCTGTACGTACTGTACTCCCGAAATTGCGTCGGTTGGCTATACGGAGAAAGCAGCCCGTGAAGCTGGTTATGAGCTGAAAGTGGGTAAATTTCCCTTTACGGCATCGGGCAAAGCGAAAGCCGCTGGTGCGCCTGAAGGTTTCGTGAAAGTTATTTTCGACGCTAAATATGGTGAGTTCCTGGGCGCTCACTTCATCGGTAACAACGTAACGGAAATGATTGCCGAAGTCGTGGCAGCCCGCAAGCTGGAAACAACCGGTGAAGAAATTCTGAAGGCTGTTCACCCGCACCCAACCATGTCGGAAGCCATCAAGGATGCCACCGAAGCTGCCTACGGTGAAGCGATCCATTTGTAAAAAGTTTTGAGTTTATAGTGGTTGGCGCATTAGCAAGTATCTCGCGCCAGCCATTATAAACTGAAAACTATAAACTCAAAACGTCAAAAGCCCCTGTTCTTCGTAAAAAAGCGTTGGACGGGGGCTTTTTTTAGGGCTAATTTTGTTGTATCTTGTATAGACCCGGTAAACAACTACAACGGAGAGACCTTCTGTCATGTTAAATGTTATTCAGCTATTACCCGATTCGATTGCCAATCAGATTGCTGCCGGTGAAGTGGTACAGCGCCCGGCATCGGTTGTGAAAGAATTGCTTGAAAACTCCGTAGATGCGAAGGCCAAATCCATACAGGTTATTATTCGTGAAGCCGGCCGAAATCTGATTCAGATTGTGGATGATGGCGTGGGCATGACCGAAACCGATGCCCGAATGAGTTTCGAGCGTCACGCTACGTCGAAAATTCGCTCGTCTGACGATCTGTTTCGCATTCGGACGATGGGTTTTCGGGGCGAAGCGCTGGCTTCGATTGCGGCCGTCGCGCAGGTCGAAATGCGAACCCGCCGGGCCGAGGATGAATTGGGTACGTTGATACGTATCGAAGGGTCTGATATAAAAGCTCAGGAATCCATTTCCTGTTTGCCAGGGACCAATCTGTTGATCAAAAATCTCTTCTTTAACGTTCCTGCCCGACGTAACTTCCTGAAATCGAATTCCGTTGAGATGCGTCATATTATCGACGAATTTCAGAGGGTGGCGTTGGCAAACCCTGAGGTTGGTTTTTCGCTCTTCCATAACGATCAGGAAATATATAACCTGCCTGCCGGAAAGCTCAGCCGCCGGATCATCGACATGTTTGGCAAGAGTTATCGGGAACAACTCAACTACTGTGAAGAGCAGACTCCCTACGTAACAGTACGTGGGTATATAGGCAAGCCCGAATCAGCGAAGAAAGCACGTAATGAACAGTTTTTCTTCGTTAATAATCGATATATAAAGCACAATTACCTGCATCATGCTGTTGTGGGGGCCTATGAAGGAATGCTGCCCGAAGGAAGTCATCCGTTCTATGTGCTTTTTGTCGATATAGATCCATCGCATATTGACATCAATATTCACCCAACAAAAACAGAAATAAAGTTCGATGACGAGCGATCCGTATATGCCATTATGATGGCGGCTGTTCGGAAAGCGGTTGGAATGTATAACCTGGCCCCCTCCCTCGACTTCGACTCTGACGTCAATTTTCTATCGGGCGGGCGATCATCGGGCAGCAAATCGTCAGACGATTCCAAGTCAGGCGATGTACCGTCGAGCGTTCCGCGCCCAGTTACGCCGTCCTGGATGATGGGTAGTCGTCTGGATGATAAGCCTAAAAGTGAGCGTGCTACGTTTCGAAGTGATTCGCTTGATAAAGCGGCTGGCAGTAGCTTCGATATTCCTAAAAAGCCAAGTACCGAAAACTGGCAGGCCCTATTTGACGGGTTAAGCAGTTCTCAAGACGCAAAACCCGCTGCCGAACCCGGCGACTGGCTGAATTCCGTTAAACCAGCCCCATCGACAGCATCTAATGAGGGTGCTGAAAACGAAGCGGTTACCATCGGTAGTCGGGCTAATCAGTTAGAAGCAGCGACTGTGGTTGAAGACGAAAACATTGTTCAGATTCAGAACCGTTACTTATTGGCCCCGATCAAGTCAGGAATAATGCTGATTGATCAGAAGCGGGCTCATGAGCGAATTTTGTACGAGCAGTTTCATGCCGCGCTAACGAAACGGAATGGTGTATCGCAGCAATTATTGTTTCCGAAAACCGTTACGTTAACTCCGGTTGATTTTCAACTCGCTTTGGATTTGCGGGAGGATCTCACCAATCTGGGTTTTCAATTCGATGAGCTGGGGCAGAATACGTTTGTGATTCGGGGCGTTCCTACACTAACCATGGGCGAAAACGAAGAGGAATTATTCGCAAACCTGCTGGCGCAACTTCGTGCTGAAACAGGGCGGTTAAAGTTGGATCGGGCAGAGTCGTTAGCAAGGTCATTGGCTCGCCGATCGGCCCAACGATACGTTACCCGCCTGAGCTCGACTGAACGTAAAGCCCTGGTCGATCAGTTATTTGCGTCATCGAATCCAAGTTATACGCCAGGTGGCGAACCCGTTACAACGCTCTTGACGTTGGATAAAATTGCGGGACTTTTTCGATAACAAATTAGTTAAAGAAGTAAATTGTAAAATTAAATCAGATGTTTTCTTTAACCCCCGTAGTTCGTGTTATATTGATTTTAAACGTATTAGTCTTTTTTGTTACAAATGATGCCATTATAGGACAATTTGGGCTGCATTCGTTTTTGTCGGATCGATTTAATCCGATTCAATTACTGACTCATATGTTTCTGCACGGTGGCTTTGGCCACATTTTCAGTAATATGATCGGTTTAATTGTTTTCGGACCAATGCTCGAACAATTCTGGGGTTCACGTCGATTTACGTTCTTTTACCTCTTTTGTGGGATAGGGGCCGCTTTGTTATTCTCGGGTGTAAATTACTGGGAGATGAAAGATGTAGTGGATGCTGTTCAGAATTATCGGCTGGAGCCTGGCTATGACGCGTTTTCGGCGTTTATAGATCAGCATGCCAGTTCGTATTATGATCAGTTGGTCCCTTTTATGGAAAAATTCAAGAGCTATCCGAACGATCCTAAAACGGTTCAGGACAGCCTCACTATTGTAAACCAAATAGTTGGAAGCCAGGTTAATGAGCCAATGGTCGGTGCCTCAGGAGCTATTTTTGGGGTAATTATGGCATTTGGTTTACTGTTTCCGAACACTCAGCTATTTTTATTGTTTCCTCCTATACCGATTAAAGCTAAGTACCTCGTTATTTTTTACGGAGCCTATGAACTGTACTCTGGCGTTTATAGAGCACAGACCGACAACGTAGCCCATTTTGCCCATATTGGCGGTATGTTGTTTGCATTCATTTTAGTTAAATACTGGAATTCACAGCGGAAAACTTTTTATTAGTAATGAGCGGGTTGTTCGATGACTTTCGGAACGAATTCAGTAAGCCCAACAATACGTTGGTGCAACTGATACTTGTTAACACGGTTGTATATCTGGCCGTGGTTATCCTATACGTAGTGTCGCACATAGCGAAGACTACGGATATTTACAATACGGTCATCGGTTACCTGGCTATACCGTCCTCTGTGAATGCTTTTCTACATAGGCCCTGGACGCTGCTGACGCATATTTTTGCCCATGAGGAGATCTTTCATATTCTGTTCAATATGCTGTTCCTGTACTGGTTCGGTCGGTTGATCGATGAGTATCTGGGAAGTCGGCGATTAGTAGGTCTTTATATTACGGGTGGTATTGCCGGTGGTTTATTCTTTTTGGCCATGTATAATCTGGTGCCTTATTTTCAGGAACAGGTTGGTGGACCTCCTATGCTGGGCGCGTCGGCAGCCGCTTTGTCAGTAGCCGTTGGTGCCGCTACTTTATTACCTAACTACACGTTTCATCTGCTATTCTTTGGTCCGGTTCGGATCAAATACATTGTTTTCTTCTTTGTTGTATTGTCGTTTGCCCAATCTGTTGGTCCTAATGCTGGCGGTAACCTCGCTCATCTGGGAGGTGCTTTAATGGGATTCGTTTATGTAAAACTCCTTCAGAACGGTACCGACATAGGGCGGCCTATCTACTGGGTAGTTGATACATGGAGTAATTTGTTCAAGCCAAAACCAGCCGTAAAAGTGTCGTACCGGCAACGTAGCAGTACGAGTGCTCAGGGTAGTGTGTATGCATCGGCAGGAAGCGCTTCGACGTCTATATCTACACCCGATCAGGATGAAGTAGACACGATCCTGGATAAGATTTCCCGCTCTGGTTATGAAAGTTTAACCCGTGAAGAAAAACAGAAGCTTTTCCGGGCGAGTCAACGAAATTAATAGCCCGTCTACTAAATTTTTTCTTAGCCAGAAATGATTTTAAAATCATCTACAAGCAAAGATTTATGATTTAGCCAATACCGGTTAGACTAAAAAGTAGTTACGCCTACTTATGGAATCTTTTGAAAATCTAAGCCTCTGACTCGTACGTATATGTTCCGGCGATCAGAGGCTTAGTTTATTTATAAATCTGATAAAAATACAGTACCTTCGCCCCCTGAATCAACGGGTCAACCGCCGAAGAAAAACATTGCATTGTGTACGTTTGTTAGTGTCTAACAGACGATTTACTGCTCTCTACCATGCTGATTACCCCTGGCAGTCTTCTGGCCACCATCAACACGCCTGACGATCTTCGTAAACTCGATAAATCCCGCCTGCCCCAACTCGCCGACGAATTACGCCAATTTATTATTGACGATGTATCTGTCTATGGTGGGCACTTTGGTGCCAGCCTTGGCGTGGTGGAGCTGACCGTGGCGTTACATTACGTGTTTAATACGCCCGACGATCAATTAATCTGGGACGTAGGCCACCAGGCTTATGGGCACAAGATCTTAACGGGTCGTCGCGATCGTTTTCATACCAACCGGTTCTATAAAGGACTGTCTGGTTTTCCGAAGCGGAAAGAAAGTGTGTACGACTCATTTGGTGTCGGCCACTCATCAACATCGATTTCGGCCGCATTAGGGATGGCTGTAGCCTCGAAACTTCAGGGTAAAATGCAACGGAACCACATTGCTGTGATTGGCGATGGGGCTATGACTGCTGGCGAAGCTTTTGAAGGAATGAACCATGCTGGCGCAACAGACAGTAATCTGCTGATTGTGCTAAATGATAACTGCATGAGTATCGACCCCAACGTGGGGGCTTTACGTGAGTACCTGACTGATATCACTACGTCGCAAACCTACAATAAGGTTAAAGACGAGGTGTGGAATTTGCTCGGTAAGATGAGCAAGTTTGGTAAAAGCGCTCAGGATATTGTATCCAAGATTGAGTCGGGTATCAAATCATCGTTGTTAGACCAGAGTAATCTGTTTGAATCGCTCAACCTGCGTTATTTTGGTCCAATTGATGGGCATGATATCGATCATCTGGTCAGTGTGCTGGATGATCTTAAAAATATTCCCGGCCCCAAGCTTTTACACGTACTGACCGTGAAAGGGAAAGGATACGGGCCTGCCGAAAAGGACCAGACCAAATGGCATGCACCCGGTTTGTTCGACAAGGTAACCGGTGTTATTAAGAAAAAGGTTTACGATACGCCACAGCCGCCTAAATATCAGGACGTTTTCGGTAATACGTTGGTAGAACTGGCTGAACAGAATCCACGTATTGTGGGTGTTACGCCTGCCATGCCCTCGGGATCATCAATGAATATCATGATGAAGGCAATGCCTGAACGAGCTTTCGACGTAGGCATTGCGGAACAACACGCTGTTACGTTCTCGGCTGGAATGGCTACGCAGGGCGAGGTTGTCTTCTGCAATATATACTCTACGTTCATGCAGCGGGCTTATGATCAGGTCATTCACGACGTTTGTATTCAGGAGCTTCCGGTTGTTTTCTGTCTGGATCGGGCTGGTTTCGCCGGAGCCGATGGACCTACCCACCACGGTGCGTATGATCTGGCCTTCATGCGGTGTATTCCAAACATGATTGTGGCGGCACCCATGAACGAACAGGAGCTACGTAACATGATGTTTACAGCCCAGTCTGACGAGGTGCAGCGCGGAAAACAGGCCTTCACGATTCGGTATCCGAGAGGAGAGGGTACGATGCCTAACTGGCGCACGCCCCTGGAAAAACAGGAGATTGGAAAAGGTCGCCTGATTTCTGATGGAGAAGACGTAGCGATTCTGACAATTGGCCATATCGGTAATTATGCAGTGGAAGCTACTCGGATGCTGGCTAAAGAAGGCGTGCAGCCTGCTCATTTCGATATGCGTTACGTTAAACCGCTGGACGAAGAATTGCTTCATCGGATTTTTAGCCGGTTCGATCGGATACTCACCGTTGAGGATGGTTGCTTAATGGGCGGTTTTGGTAGTGCGGTGCTGGAATTTATGGCCAATCATGGCTACATGGCCCGCGTAAAACGATTAGGCATTCCAGATGCCATTGTAGAGCATGGCGAGCAGATTGAGCTACACCATGAGTGTGGTTTCGATCCGCAAGGTATTGCCGATGCCGTTCGAGAACTACTTTTTACCGGCCGAGCAATAACGGTTTAAGATTTTTTTTTGACAGGATTACAGAATTGACAGGATTTTTCTAATCTTGTTGAGGCTGTAATCCTGTCTTTTTTATTTGTTATGAACGTATTCAAGTTTGGTGGAGCTTCCGTAAAAGATTCAGCTGGCGTAAAAAATCTGGTAGATATTGTCCGTACACAAGGGCAAGGCGCCGTGGTGGTTATATCGGCAATGGGTAAAACAACCAATTCGCTCGAAGAATTGGTACGGGCTTATATGACGCTGAAGACCACTACGTGCAAAGCCCGGTTAGAAGACATCCGTACGTATCATGAGACTATCATGAGCGAATTGATGGGCAATTTTGAACAGGCTAAGCAGACATTACGCGATCTGGACGAGATCATAAAGCAACCGCTGACAGGTACGTATGATGAAGTGTACGATCAGATTGTTTCCTTAGGGGAGGTGTTGTCGACTCAGATCGTTGCTGCCTATATGAACGCAGTGGGCGTAACGGCACAATGGACTGATGCCCGTCAGTTAATTAGTACCGATGCTACGTTTCGGGAAGGTCGTGTTGATTGGAAAGAAACGGCTAAACGCGTAACGCAAACGATCAAAAGAGGGGGCATTACGATAACCCAGGGTTTTCTAGGACAGGCGCCCAACGGGCGGACTACGACGCTCGGACGGGAAGGTTCTGATTATACAGCGGCTATTTTGGCTTATTGTCTTAACGCCGATAGTGTTACCATTTGGAAAGATGTACCGGGGGTATTGAATGCTGATCCTAAATGGTTTGATGAAACGGTGTTGCTGGAGAAAATAACGTATCAGGATGCTATTGAGTTGGCTTATTATGGGGCTACGGTCATTCATCCTAAAACAATAAAGCCGCTACAGAATAAAGGCATTCCGCTCTTCGTACGCTCGTTTCTGAAGCCTGAGGCTCCGGGCACTGTTATCGGCAACTATGAGCATCACCTGATGATTCCTTCCTTTATATTCAAGGTAAATCAGGTACTGGTGTCGTTGCATCCGAACGACTTTTCTTTTATTGCAGAAGATAATCTGAGCCGGATTTTCGGCCGATTCGCGCAGGCTGGGGTTAAGATCAATCTGATGCAGAATACAGCAATTAGCTTTTCGGTCGTAATCGATAACAACCCCGACCGTGTTCCGGCACTATTGGACCAGTTAAAGCAGGATTTTCGGGTCAACTATAATAACAATCTGGAATTGATTACGATACGTTATTACGATCAGAGTACAATTGATCGGGTGTTGGTCAACAAGAAATTATTGCTGGAGCAGAAAAGCCGTTATACCGTACAGCTAGTCGTAAAGGACTTGGGATAAACAGAAGTCTGACTTTCACAAACGCACAAAGGACACGGAGAAAAGATCATTAGCTATCCGTGTCCTTTGTGCGTTTGTGAGCGTTAAAAGCTAACTACGTAACGAATTTAAAACTTAGGGCAAGGAAGTTTTTTATCCCGCTTACGCACACCGGGCCGCCGGCCTTCTGGCTTTTCAAAGATGTAGGAAAGCGACAATTCGTGCGATCCACCACTGTTTCCGAGAGTCGAGATGGTGAAATCGTAGCTATACCCGATAGAGAATTTGTCCATTCGCCAACCGGCCAGTAAAGCAACAGCATCGTGGTTATTGATCGTTTGCTCGTATTTTTTGAAGGGAATACCCCGATAATAAGCGCCCACCGTTAGCGGAGCATAGGTCAAATAAGCGCCAATATCTAACTGATCGTATTTCCCCTGAAATTTATAGAGTACAACGGGCGAAAAACTGATTTCCCGGTCCATCTCGTCGGCCAGACCCGTGAAGCCGCCCAACGGAATACGTAGCCCGGCTTGAATCCCACCTTTAATAGGCAATCGATTTTGACCACTCACAAAGAAGCCCTGATCAGGCCGGTTAATGTGATGAGCCGAGGCTCCCAGCCAGAACCAGTCCGAATAAAACAAAGCCCCTGTCGAGAAATCCAAATATTTATTTACTGGTGAGCCACCTAACAGCATAGGGTCCTGCGAAACGCTGCCCGTAATAAACCCTTGCTCAGTGAACTGATCACCAGTAGTTAAACCAAAATAATTTACGTTCCGATTAACGTATGACCCCTGCAAACCTAAACGAATAAAAGAGGATTCGCTCACCTGAAACTGGTATGCATATTGCAACCCTATTTCGGTAGATTGAATCCTTCCTTGACCCTGGTTATCATTCTGGATCAATAAACCAACACCACTGTTAACACGATCAAAATAATGGTCTAAACCAATCATCGTTGTAACGTAGTTCGTAATGGCGGGCCATTGGTTTCGATAGTTGGCCGTAATGCGTGGAGCCAGCGCCGACCCGGCAAACGCTGGGTTCAGATAAAGCGGGGCGGCATAAAACTGGGTAAACTGTGGGTCTTGGGCGAAGGCCAGTCGACTGACCGCCAACAACAAAACCGACATCACGTATTTCTTACTCATAACGACGATATGATGGCAAAGACTAGGCCAACTTTATGATTGCAACATTCTTAACGTAAAAAGAGTATTTATTTACATAATACAATCGCTAAAATTAGCCGTATTTAAAGCGATTTTTACGGTTGGCAGACGATAAAATTTTAATGGATTGACTTCGTTTATACTAACGTAATGCCCCCGTTGTCTGTTATGCCAGGGGTCGAAATTGTGCAGGAGGGCTTATTCAGCGTTTTTCATGATAACTTTTATTAACCGTCTTCGTGTCGTTGGGCTTTGGGCCGTGCTACTGCTGCTGGCGGGAGTAACTACGTCTTGGGCACAAGCGATCAAAATTAGCGGCAAGGCATGTGTGCCTGATGTAGAGTGTGATCCTGATAGTGTAGTATTTACTGATAGTATTAGGACCGGAATAACAACTCGTGTCTGGAATTTTGGTGATGGTAACACTCTTACAACGCAAAATGATTCCATCGCAAAACATGTTTATCAACAGGCCACTACGCTTACTCCATTTACAGTCACGTTAACACGGACAATTAATGGCGTGAGTGTAGTATCCACAAGATCAATCAGAGTTGGTAATAGGCCACAATCATTCTCAAACTGGCGGACGGATACAACAATTTGTAAAGGAGAAGTAATAACCCTGGACCCTTACAACGGTAGTGAGCAAACCCGATATAATTATTTATGGTACCCCAAAGGCGATACCACACAAAGTATAAAAGTAGATAGCTCAGGATGTTATTCGGTAGAAGCTATTGACCCTATAACGGGCTGTACGTATCAGGATCGGATTAATGTTGATGTGTGCGGGGAGCAGAAACAATCGCAGGGGTCAAAGTGGTACTTTGGGGCGAACGCTGGTCTTGATTTTAGTGGGGGAGGTTCTCCGCAACCCATCACAGACGGCAAGCTGAATACGATAGAAGGATCATCGTCTATTTCAAATACCAAAGGGGTTTTGTTGTTCTATACCGACGGGATCACGATTTATGATAAAGATGGCGAACCGATGAAGTCGCTGGTTCCGGGCGATACAGGGGCTGTCCAGATTCCATTAAAAGGGAATAAAAACTCTACGCAATCGGCGCTTATTGTACCCAAGCCAACCTGCCGGGGATGTGAATACTTGTATTACGTCTATACTACGTCCGAAATTCGTGGGCAGAAAACACTGACGTATAGTGTAGTCGATATGCGTCAGAATGCAGGTAAAGGCGCTGTTGTTGAGAAAAATATTCCTTTATCTGATAAGGCAACCGAGCAATCGGCATCAGTACGTAATGACCGCGATTCAACCTATTGGGTCATATCCCGGATTTATGGAACAAACACGTTCGAAATTCGCCACCTGACTACCAGTGAAACGCCAACCGTAACGACCTACAGCGGAGGGCAGACGCTGGATTCGTTAACGAACGGAGAAGGATATATTAAAATCGGGCCTGCCGATACCACTGGTGGCAATACGGGTAATCGGCCAATGGCGGTAGTGATTCCGGGACCACCTAAAAACTCCATTGATTTGTATACGTTCAACGACTCTACGGGAGTGATGAAATTTGAACGAACGCTCGATCTGGGAGCGGCTCCGCCCAAGGCCTATGGGGTTGAATTTTCGCCCGATGGTAATAATCTATACGTAACGATGCTGGCTGATACCAATTCCGATGGCAGTCAGAAGGGCTCATCCTATATTCTCAAGTACGATCTGACGCAAAGCGATTCATTGCTGGCCTCATCCCGAACGGTAGTCGATAGCAGTACTACCCGCCAATATGGTTCGGTTCAGATCGGGCCCGATGGTAGGGTGTATGTTGCCATAAAAGGAAGTAGTACGCTAGGCGTAATCGAAAACCCAAACGGTGGGTTACTGGATAGCTTACGTTTCAATCCCGAAGGCCAAACGCTGGGCGGCAAGACAAGCCAGTTAGGTTTACCGAACCTGGTGACCAACTTTAATGAACCGTCGAGCGGGCCGGGTATTACGTATTCCGATACCTGTACTAATGCGCCAACCGTATTCCAGATCAGCCCGAACTGTCCGAAATTGAAAGAAACGTATACCGTTACGTTCGGCGATGGAAGTGCGCCTGTATCGACAACGTCTACCCAGCCTATCACCCATGCGTACGCTAATCCGGGTCAATATCCGATTAGTTTGCACATTGTTACCAGAACCAGCTCTGGTGGTATTTGTAAAGACACGCTCATTAAAGATACACTGACAATTCTCGAAACGCCCCCCGATATAAAGCTAGGAGCCGACACGGCCATCTGTAACCGGAAAGGGATTACGCTGGATATGAAAGTAAATGCTAAGCTTTACGCCTGGGTGGTTAACGGAGCCGTAAGGGGTAGGCAGCGAACCATAAAGCTGGAATTGCCGGGCTTTTACACTGTCATCGCCCTGGCCGCTAATGGAGAATGTTTTAAGAGCGATACCATCAATGTTCAGATAAAACCAGTTCCGTCGCTTAATCTGGGTCCCGATACGGTATTTTGCTATCGCACATCGGTCAATCTGACTGTGCCTCAACAAACCTGGCGGGAGTTTCAGTGGAGTAACGGCGGCAATACACGGACAATTACCGTATCGAACGCGGGAACGTACATTGTAACGGCCCGTTCTGCAGAAATTGACGGCGCTGTTTGTGAAAACTCGGATACAATCAACGTAGCAGAATTGCCCAAGGTACGGGTAGCTGCTAACCTGACGCAACCACGGTCCTGTACATCGGCTGATGGCGCTATTCTCTTAACGCCGACGCCTGCCGGCGTTTACAACTACGCCTGGACACGATCGGATGGAGCCGTTTTGCCGGGAACAACCAATCAGCAGACTGGTTTGCTGGAAGGAGGCTATAGAATCTCCGTGACCGATACATTGCATGGGTGTAAACTCGACACGGCTTTTACATTAAAATCAGCCGCCAACCAATTGGTACTGTCACCTATTGTCCGAGATGCTTTGTGTAGTACGCCTAACAGCGGAACAATCAGTCTGAACATATCCGGTGGAACTGCGGTGAGTTATATATGGCTCGATCTCAATAATAATCAGCTGGCAAATACGCCCGTGTTTGGTGCAGCTGCGCCCGGTTTGTATAACGTACAGGTAACCGATGCGAATGGATGTAAGGCGCTGGAAGATAGTATAAAAGTAGGGTTGGATAGCTCCGGCTTTGCTCGACTTGCCCCGCAGTACCTTAAGTGCATAGGCGCTAACGTAACGTTAGCGCCGGAGGATGCCCAGCAGCCCGGTAATACGTATCAATGGAGTACCGGCGACTCGTCGCCGTCCATCGTCGTAACACAGCCTGGTACGTATAGTCTGGTAGTACGTAACACGCAAACGGGCTGCGTTGGACGTAGCAGAACGCAGGTGGGCGACAGGGCGGCTCCGCCATTCTCATTACCAGCCGAAGCCGTCTTATGCGAAGGCGATCGGGGAGTGATTCAGCTTGTTGCCAACGGAGCCGCTAATTTGCGTTATTTATGGTTGAATAGGGGGGATACCACGAGGGCAATTACCGTAGATCGGATTGGTCAGTATCAGGTTGTGGTTACTGATCCGCAGGGGTGTACAGCCACTGGCGTGTCGCTCGTCATTAACAAATGCGAACCACGCGTGAACGTACCGGATGCTTTTACGCCGAACAACGACGGAGTTAACGATATGCTTCAGGTATTCTCGTCCTACGTAACCGACTATCAGCTGCGCGTCTATAATCGATGGGGGGAGGTAATATTTACGGCGCATCATCCCGACGAAAAATGGGATGGAACCTACAAGGGAATGCTGTATCCGCCCATGCTTTACCCCTACGTAATTACCTACAAAAGTGAGTCATATCCAGAGCGGGGAACGGTTGTAAAACGAGGGTCTGTCCTACTGGTCAGATAGTGTTTTTCTGCGTTTTTTTTCGTATTTTTGAAGTAAACGGTATGGCTAAAAACACGCAAAATAATGTGTGATTTTAGCCATAAACGCACTAAAACAAAACCATGCGAAACGACTTTCTGAAAGGAACGGGCGAGGGAATGTCGGCTACCGACAAAGAAATCGAACGGGCACTTCGACCGCTTTCATTCGAAGACTTTACCGGGCAGGCTAAAGTTCTCGACAATCTCGAAGTATTCGTTCGGGCTGCTATGCAGCGAGGTGATGCCCTTGATCATGTACTACTACATGGTCCTCCGGGACTGGGTAAAACAACCCTATCACATATTATCGCCAATGAACTCAATGCCAATATCAAGATGACTTCTGGTCCGGTTCTGGATAAACCCAGTGACCTGGCTGGTCTGCTGACCAATTTGCAGCCAAACGACGTACTGTTTATTGACGAGATTCATCGACTGAATCCAATTGTAGAAGAGTATCTGTATTCGGCAATGGAAGATTATAAAATCGATATTATGCTCGATTCTGGTCCCAATGCCCGAACCGTACAGATCAAACTAAATCCCTTTACGCTGATCGGCGCCACTACTCGGGCCGGAATGTTGACATCGCCATTGCGGGCGCGTTTTGGCATTAGCTGCCGTCTGGAGTATTACGACGCTAAATTGTTGACCAGCATCATTCAGCGCTCGTCGGCTATTCTGGGAACGCCTATCGACGAGCAGGGGGCTTATGAGATTGCCCGTCGTAGTCGCGGGACACCACGTATTGCTAATAACCTGTTGCGCCGGACGCGCGATTTTGCCCAGGTGAAGGGAAATGGTTATATCAACGTTGACATTGCAGAGATTGCGCTAAGTGCGCTTGATGTTGACCAGAATGGACTTGATGATATGGACAATCGAATTTTATCGACGATCATTGAGAAGTTTAAAGGCGGTCCGGTTGGCCTTTCGACAATTGCTACTGCCTGTGGCGAGGAGTCCGAAACAATTGAAGAAGTATATGAGCCTTTTTTGATTCAGGAAGGCTTTCTGAAGCGTACTTCACGTGGCCGTGAAGCCACCGAGAAAGCCTATATACACTTGGGCGTCATTCCGAATTATAAGACTGGGGAGCTATTTGGCTGATCAGGCGAGCAAAATGGAGCAAGGCCATTGAATTTGTCTGGCCTTGCTCTATAATACTAATTCAAAATTTTGCTTTTGTAGATACAGTCAATGACGTCAGAGACAGCTGAATCTACTAGGAAATAGTAAATGTTTTTTCCGCTACGTCGGATGTCTAAGATACCTTTGTCGCGCATGTTGATCAGATGATGTGAAATGAGAGACTGTTCGGCATTTAAATTTTTGTAGATTGTTGATACGTTCAGCTCTTTACTATCATTCAGCATCTGAATAATTCGTATGCGCAAAGGGTGAGCGACAGCCTTTAGCACATAGGCTGCTTTGTCTACTCGTCTTTCATCTTCTGTAGTCATTTCGGTAGCCATACAAGGACTCAATGGTTAGGTGTGCTTTATCTAAGTTAAGTTATTGAGATAATATTACTGCGGGTTAACAGGTCGTGAATGAGATATTATTTATTCAAAGGTAAAAATTGTATCCTATTATCGAATGAGGATTGGTTTATGGGCCTTTTGAATAAACACAAAGACAAATATTAATAAATATAGCCTACCTACCAAAAAGTATTTTTTGGGAAATTATACTCGCAGGCCATTATTTTCTTGTTTGCCCGCGCCAGCCAATCAGAAACACACCTATTAAAACGAATACGGTTCCCGCAACCTGCTGCCAGCTGATTTGCTCATGGAGAATCGTTGTTGCCAGGATAATAGTAAAGATGGGCCCAATGCTAGCAATGATTGATGCGTTTCCAGACCCCACTCTCTTAATCCCTTCAGCGATCATAAACGTAGGAATTACGGTAACAAAAATTCCCATACTTACCCCAAGTACATAAACAGGCAGAGGATAGCCACCAAGCTGAAGTCCGTTCTGTAAGGCGCAATGTAAAACGGTTGGAACAGTGGCTGCTATCATTGCATAGCATGTAAACTGTTGAGACCCAACTTTAGTTATCATTTGATCGCTGCCAACAAGATAAACGGCATATACCAGGCCACTTAAAAGAACCCAAAAGGCACCCAGATAGATATCTTTTTGCTGTCCTGTTTCCACATTACCCAGAAAAGCCAGCAGAATTCCGGCGTAGGTGAGCAACAGAGCTATAATCTGCAGTCGAGTTACGCGACGACCGAACCCCAGGGCGTTCATCAATAGGACAAAGGTGGGATACACAAACAATAGAATCCGCTCCAGACCTGCGGTTACATAAACAAGCCCCAAAAAATTAAAATAACTGGCCAGATAGTAGCCAGTAATACCCAATAAAGCCAGTATGATCCACTGTTTAGGGGTCAGGTGGTTAATTGGCTTTGTGCGCGAAAGACGTAACGCTATAATCACATAAAATGGGAGGGCAAACAGCATACGTAACGTCAGCAGCGAGATCGAATCAATGGGATATTGATAGGCCAGCTTTATTAGAACGCCTTTCATCGCAAAGCAAAAAGCTGCCAGAAAGACTAGAAAAGCCCCAAGCCAGTAGCGAACGCGCGAGGATTGCGGAGTCATGTAGTGAATGAATACTAACAGGGCCTGGTTATTACTACCAGGCCCTGTTGAACTTACTTCTGCCGAAAGAATAGCGTAATCGGTACGCCCGTAAAGTCAAAGTGGGCGCGAAGTTTATTCTCAAGGAATCGCTGGTATGATTCCTGAACGTACTGAGGCAGGTTACAGAAAAATACAAATGTTGGCGATGGCGTAGGAACCTGCAGCATGTATTTAATTTTTATCTGTTTCCCTTTTAGCGAGGGAGGAGGGTAGGCCTCAATTTCAGGCTGCATAGCTTCATTGAGCTTCGACGTCGTAATTTTTTTGCTCTTGTTCTCATAGACTTCCATGGCTTTTTCCATTACCTGGAAAATTCGTTGTTTTTCATGGACAGAAGCAAAAATGATTGGCACATAATCAATCGGCATCATTCGCTGAATCATTTCCTTACGGAGAACATCGGCTGTGCGGTGGTCTTTTTCAACAGCATCCCATTTATTGACCATGATAACAACGCCCTTTTTAGCCTTAACCGCCTGGCCAATAATGTTTAAGTCCTGCGCTTCGAGTCCTCGCGTAGCATCGAGCATGATAATACACACGTCCGACTCTTCCATGGCCTTAAGCGAACGTAGCGTCGAATAAAATTCGATGTTGTCAGTTATTCTGGCTTTACGCCGGATGCCTGCCGTATCGGTCAGAATAAAATCTTTTCCGTAGGCTTTATAGCGTGTATTAATAGCATCGCGCGTTGTTCCGGCAATATCCGTAACAATGCTACGATCCTGGCCGGTTAATACGTTCAGGAACGACGATTTGCCTACGTTCGGACGGCCCAGAATAGCTATTCTGGGAATACCAGCATCTGGATCAGCAACGCCATCGATCTGAAAGTGTTTGACAACTTCGTCCAGCAGGTCACCGGTACCGGTACCTGTCATTGACGAGATAGGGTAAGGGTCCCCCAGCCCCAATGAATAAAATTCAGCAGCTGCGTGCGCTCTTTCTGACGTTTCAGCTTTATTGGCAACTACGTAAACCGGTTTTTTGGAACGGCGTAACACATTCGCAAAATCCTCATCGAGTCCGGTCGGTCCGGTTTGTGTATCGACAACGAAGAGCAGAAGAGTTGATTCCTGAATGGCAATTTCAACCTGTTCCCGAATTGATTCTTCAAAAACATCTTCCGAGCCAACAACGTATCCACCCGTATCGATAACCGTAAAATATTTATCGTTCCACTCCGCCGTTCCGTAATGACGATCGCGGGTAACACCACTTTGGTTATCCATTATGGCCTGTCGCTGTTCCGTCAGGCGATTAAACAGCGTAGACTTACCCACATTTGGGCGGCCAACAATTGCAACAATATTTGCCATTTTTTGAGATGAGAAAGGGAGTAAGTAGAAAGCGATGAGTGGAAGAGTTGGTCAAACTTCCGGCTTTTCCGGTGCTTACTCCTGTAAGAATTATTCGTCGTATCCTAACCGCTTAAGCATTCGCTCTTTCTGGCGCCAATCAGGCTCTACTTTAACGAATTGTTCTAAAAATACTTTTTTGCCAAAGAAGCGTTCAAGTTCCTCGCGGGCCATAATCCCCGTCTTCTTAATCATTTTGCCGCCTTCGCCCAGCAGAATAGCTCGTTGAGTGGCTCGTTCAACCAGAATTTCAGCCTGGATAACAATTATATCTTCCTTTTCCTTAAACCCAATGATAATGACCTCACTACTATAAGGAACTTCTTTTTTGTAGTTGAGGAAAATTTTTTCCCGGATAATTTCTGACGCAAAGAAACGCTCAGGTTTATCGGTGAGTTCGTCTTTAGGAAAATAGGGCGGATGCTGGGGCAGACGACTGATGATGGCTTCGAAGACCCGGTCAATATTGAAGGCGTTGAGCGCAGAGATTGGAATAATTTCCTGGGCCTTAAAGTGTTGTTGCCAGTAGGCAATCTTTTCGTCGACCTGCTCCTGAGTAGCCTGATCAATTTTGTTGATCAGTAGCAGAATGGGGACTTCTGATTTCTGTAGACGTGCTATTACGTCGTTTTCATCATGTTGCTCGAAAATGTCGGTCACAAATAACACTACGTCCGCATCCTCAATAGAACCGCGCACAAAACTCATCATGGACTCATGAAGTTTATACTGCGGTTTGATAATTCCCGGTGTATCAGAATAAACAATCTGGAATTCCTGACCATTGTGAGTACCGTTCAGGATACCCATAATTCTGTGCCGGGTTGTTTGGGCTTTGGAAGTAATGATGGATAAACGCTCACCAACGAGCTGATTCATCAGGGTAGATTTTCCGACGTTGGGTTTTCCAACGATACTGATGAAGCCGGCCTTATGATCGGCCGGAAAATTTTGTATTAATTCTGTATTCATATCTAGGTGATCCCGCTGACTGATTTACAGCGGCTTTAGGGAACAACTATGTCGTGAGAAAAAACGTTTCCTGAAAAGAATAAACTTTTTTTGCAAAGGTACTTGTAAAAGTAAAAAGTGTTCGTACCTTTGCAGTCCCAACATCGCGGGATGGAGCAGTTGGTAGCTCGTTGGGCTCATAACCCAAAGGTCGCTGGTTCGAGTCCAGCTCCCGCTACTAAGTAAAACGCCTGATTAGCCGATAGAAAGCTGATCAGGCGTTTTTGATTTTATTCGTGGAAGTAATTGGGGATGGAAACAGATCTCCTTTGGACCAGTTGCAAAAGCTATGAAGTGTGATCCATTTCGTGCGTTACGTCAAATAATAAGATCCGTAGTTAATCGAGTGTAATACGGAGCAATCAGATCAGGTGTTGAGGTTCGAACGGCCCGCGTCGGATATAAACAGACAGCCTGAACCCCAGCCCGAGAAGCCAACATTACCAATTGATACAGCTACTTGAACTTAGCCAAAAAAGTCAAACTGTTGGCCTGCATGCCTAATCCTGCGCTCCGATCGTAGCGTCCATAGCGTAATTCAACGCTTTGCCAATGACCAATCCCCAACACGCCACCCGGAGGAGCCAACCGGATACCCATCCCGAAAAACTGACTGTGAAAGCCTGAGATATCGTAATCGCTGGTGTAATAGCGGTCAGTTGTAGCATGTTGGCCGTATGGAGCAAAATACCTCACTGCTGTCTGATTACTATAGCGGTAGAATGGACTGAGCGAGATAAATGAGGTCAGTTTAACGGGCATTTCCAGATTTACAGTATGGGCTTTCATGCCCCAGTCATCCAGATAGTAGCGGTAAAAGGTGCGAAAAATGAAGCGATCGCCGAGAAAATAGTGCAGCCGCATGCCCAGAGGCAGCTTGAATCGAGAACCAGGTAATCGTTCGACTGTCTCGGAGCCGTCGCTGAAATAAATTCGGTGAAAAGGCGTACTTAACAACCCCTGCTGAAAAGCGGGCTCTATGGTGAAAAAAGCCTGCAACCGTTTATTGATTACCTGAGAAAGCGATAACCCCAGATTATAGGAGTTACGCGGTTTGTAATCGACCGGGTCGCGGTCTCCGTGGGCTCCCGAGCCGTACCCTTCTGGTCGAAGTTCGGCGGGTAAAATCACCGTCCACGTATCAAAAAAGGCACCCGCCTTTACGCTAAACTCCCGATTGTTATCAGCCGATAATTTACTGAAGTTCAAATTGACGCCATAGGATTTGTAATCGTATTCCGTTGAATAGGCAACTGAAATTCCTTTGGTCGTACGCCGTGCATCATCGCGCATACTCCAGGAAATAGACGGATATATGTGCGTATCACTACGGGAAGCAGACGAAACAGTTAGTGGGTCGATTTGGTCGGAGGAGGCTGATGTGTAATGATCTAGGTTAAAATCAAAAACAAGACTATGCTCCCGATTCCGGCGATCGGTTGTTTTGAGTACTAAATCGAAGGATTGAGCGTAGTCGCGCAAATATTCTGAGCCGATACCACCCGTAACAGCAGAGTTTTGTCCTCCCTGTTCGTAATAGCTCGACACCAAATTCACTTCAGCGACCTGTAGTTTACGTTTTTCGTAGGTGGGTGTTTGCTGGGCTTGTCCGGCTCGCCACAAACTTAGTAGCAGCCCAACTGATAGGCAGATCTTCTTCATGCTGATAAGTACTTAATTACAGCCACAGCCGCCCCCACTTTTACCGCCGTTGGCACCTGCTGCCCCTTCGCGATAGAGATAAAAATTCTGCTCAAATTTCTCCGATTTGCGAGCCGACAATTCCATGTCAGCGTCGTTAATACGGCTTTTCTGGTATTCCTTAACGGAAACACAGCCCGACAAACCTGCCCCTAGCAGAGACATGGTGAGTAGTGTTAGGCAGGCGATTCGTTTCATCATAGATCAATCAGTACTAGTTACGGTTTTAAACTGATGCCGGTGTTATCGTTCGGATGTTGCTGGATGTGTGAATTTGGTCCTCCTCATCGATAATAATACAAGCGATGTGGTGCATTTGATTGATGAGGTGAAGGCCAACATCAACACCCATCACCATTACGGGAGTTGCCAGGGCATCTGCCAGTTCAGTATTGGGAGCAATGACTGTTACGCTCTTAATGCCTGATACGGGATAGCCTGTTTTGGGGTCAATCGTATGCGAATAGCGTTTACCGTTGATTAAAACGTATTTCTCGTAATTACCCGACGTAGCAACCGCCATATCACTGATGGTCAGGTAAGAAAATGCACGGATAGCCCCGCCCTGATTGTCAGGGTCAGCAATGCCAATTGTCCAGGGTTGACCGTTCGGTTGTTTGCCCCAGGTTGTGAGGTCACCAGCTGCGTTGACAATGCCGCTTTCTACTCCCAGCGATTGGAGGAGTCGTTTAGCCTGTTCGGCCGCATATCCCTTACCAATACCGCCAAATCCAATCCGCATCCCTTTTTCCTTCAGGAATACGGTCAAAGCGGATTCGTCCAGCACAACATGGCGGTAATTGATGAGCCGTACCAGGCGCCGAGCAGTTTTGGCGTCGGGCAACGCTGTCATGGTTGTATCGAAGTTCCAGAATCGTTTATCCAGAGAGCCATACGTAATATCAAATGCTCCCTGGGTAAGCGCTGAAAGTCGTAGTGAGCGGCTTATAAGGGCAAATACTTCCGCATCGACTTGCACTGGTCGAATACCCGCGTTTGCATTGATTTGATTCGTCTGACTCGTATCGTCGAACGTAGTGAGTAGCCGCTCAATCCGTCTGATTTCAGCCACGGCGTCAGCGAGTCGGGTATTGGCCCAATCGGTGTCTGAACTTACAACGCTAATCTCAAAACGGTTGCCCATGAGCCGTCCAAACCAGCGATGAATTCGTGTGGCTGATTCCATCTACTTCCTGTTCGATGTTACGGCCTGAATAGAAGCCATAAACGAACCTGCCGTCATCGATTGTGGATACCCATCCCATTCCTTTAGTACACGACCATCTGGTTCGAGTAATACTGTAAAAGGGAATTTCCCCTGCTTATTGTATTTCTCCGCCAGGGCTTCATTATGTGCTTCCTGAGTAGCAGCCAGTTTATTTTTGGAAAGTCTTGGAAAATCGGCCCGAACCAAGATAAGATGCTCTGAGGAAAACTCCTTAAATTCTGCCGATTCAAAAATATCCTTTTTCAATTTGATACAAGGCCCACACCAATCGGAGCCCGAAAAGTTGAGCAGTATCAATTTATGACTTTGTTCTGCCTCGGCTTTGGCCTGATCGAAGTTAACTTGCCAGCCTGGAGCTGTTGCTGTTAGTAGCGCAAGTAGCGATAACACGAAAATTTTCATTGACTTCTTATAGCTGGATTAGTGTTGATTTTTTGGTTCGTCTTAGCTGTATACGACGAGTGTAGTACCGTCAGTAGCGGTTTTGTAGACGGTTAGTCCCTTGCTACCAAAGCTATTTTTGCCCTTGCCCGTCAAATCGAACCGAGCGCCATGCTGCGTACAATAGAATTCTGTTTTGTTGAAAATGATGGCCTTTTTAGGCTCATGACTACAGGTTTGGGTAACGGCTACGTAAACGTCCGTACTAACCTGTGCTACAACAATGCCGCTTTGAGCTATGTAGCCACCTACGGTTTTTAGAGCAGTCGTTGTTGTCAGGTTGATGGTCAGCAGACGATTGGTAATCTTGCTTAAGTCAACCCCCGAACCAGCTGTCGTTGTATTCGAGGCTGGCGATGTTGTTGTGCCACTAGCAACTGTAGATGTTGTTGGTGCTGTGCTTTGCGAGCCGGGGATTGTCAGCGCATTAACAACCGTATCCTCTTCATGAATACAGGACGTCATGGCGGCCATTAGGGCAGCGCCTGTAAGCCCAAGGGATTTTAAAAAGTCAAATCGGTTCATTAGAAGAAATATAGCCAAAAGAATGTCTATTTCTCTAATACGTAATTCTACTTATCTGTGTTTCTGGGTAGACATAAAAATTCGATTAAAAATAGTTCGGTGGCTAATCCCGATAGAAGACTAAATGAAATCGTTGAATTCAATTAAGCTGAACGGCAATTTATTGAAAAGTTACCCGGTGCTGAAGAGGGGAGATAAATGCCATCTTATCTGAGAGTTTTCTACACCATCTGCCCTCAGTAACATAAAGTCTGAGCTACTTCAGTTCACAGTTAGGCATGTTAGGATAATGGGGTGGGGAGAAATCCAACATCTATCAAATTGTGTCTACTTTCGGTTGGTGGTACAATAGTAAGTAATGGATACCATGTTAGCCCCTGAATTTGTTAATACTACTTAGTTTTGAAATCGCAGTTTTTTTATGATCATTTATCTATGGGATTGATCGGGTTATCCATGTAGAGCTACAGTCAAAATCATTGCCTTATGTATATTAAGTAAAAATAGTCTGATTTATTTTTTCGAATTCTGTTTATTGTTTTCATGATAAGTAAATATATTTTCAGGGTTCACAATAAGGCTATATGGTATAAATACTTATGAGTTTATTGCCTTTTTGTAAGATTTTTAAGAGTTTTAATCTATGATTAGTCCTATTTTTGGTTTAATAAGGTAAAAAAAAGCTCTATACTCATTAATATAGAGTCAGTAGATAATTAGTGCTTTTTACTTTATCCAATTGAACAAAAACAGGATGATTTCATGAAAAGACGATTTACCGAAAAGGGGCCTCTTTGCGGACAAAGGGAGCCTTTGGGGAATAATGGAAGGCGAGTCCGACCATATACCACAGGTATACTGATTGTTTTCTGCTTATTAACGTCGATTTATTCATTTGCACAATCGAAAATTTCAGGGAAAGTTACTGACGCTCAGGGGATGTCCCTGCCAGGGGTGAGTATTCTGGTGAAAGGAACAACAACTGGTACGGTTTCATCGGCAGATGGTGGGTACACGCTGAATGTGCCTTCTAAAACTACCACGCTGGTATTCTCCTACATTGGGTTTTTAACCCAGGAAATAGGGGTTGATGGAAAAACAGAAATCAACGTAACAATGGCATCGGACGACAAAATGTTGAATGAGGTTGTTGTTGTGGGGTATGGCGAACAGAAGAAAGAAACCGTAACCGGGTCGGTTGTATCTGTTAAAGGAACTGATCTGGTAAAGTCACCGGCTGTTAACCTGACCAATTCTATTGCGGGGCGAATGCCGGGCGTTATTGCTACCAACCGTAGTGGTGAGCCTGGCTATGATGGATCGGCAATCCGTATTCGTGGATCGAACACGCTGGGTAACAATGATGCGTTGATCGTTATTGACGGAGTACCAGCCCGGGCCGGGGGTATCGATCGTCTGAACCCAGCCGATATCGAAAGTATTTCGGTCCTGAAAGATGCGTCGGCGGCTATCTATGGTTCGCGGGCGGCTAACGGCGTAATCCTGGTAACGACCAAGCGCGGTAAGACAGGCAAGCCTGAATTGTCGTATACCTTCAACCAGGGATGGGCACAGCCGACTGTTATTCCTAAAATGGCGTCAGCCGCTGAATACGCACAGTTGAACAACGAAATCAACGCCTATAACCTGCCCTCACAGTATTGGAAGCCGGCACTCGATGCGTTCAACACAACAGGGACATACACCCGCCCAGACAATGGAGCTGTGGCCAAAGCGGCCTATACGCCTGATGAAATCAAGAAGTATCAGGATGGTTCCGATCCCTGGAAATATCCCAACACGGATTGGTTCGGCGCTGCCCTGAAAAACTGGTCGCCACAGTCACGCCACACATTGCAGCTCAACGGTGGTGGTGAAAACATTAAATATCTGGTTTCTGCCAACTATCAGAATCAGGATGCTTATTACAAGAACTCGGCAACGGGCTATAAGCAGTATGATTTCCGCCTGAATCTCGATGCCAAGGTCAGCAAGCACATCAGTCTGGTAACGGGTGTCGTTGGTCGTCAGGAAAACCGCTTTTTCCCAACGGTAGGGGCAGGTGATATTTTCCGAATGCTGATGCGGGGATATCCAAATAAGCCAGCTTACTGGCCTAATGGCTTACCAGCTCCCGATATTGAAAATGGGCAGCAACCAGTACTGGTAACGACGAGTGCCACGGGTTACGATCGCGATACACGGTACTACCTGCAAAGCAATGCCACGGTGAATGTCACAAACCCCTGGGTGCCTGGTTTGAAATTTAGCGGTAGCGTTGCCCTGGACAAATATATTCAGCAGGGGAAACGCTGGCAGACCCCCTGGTACGTTTACAGCTGGGACTACACCTCCTATGATGCGAATAACCAGCCTCTTTTACAGCGCGTAGCTAAGGGGCCGGCTCAGGCTGAACTGAACCAGTACACCAACGATCAGTTCAATTCGCTGTTGTCGGGGATTTTGTCGTACGATCGGAACTTCTCGGGTGATCATGCCATTACGTTGCTGGCCGGTATCACGAAAGAGCAGGGGAACTCAAACGGTTTCTTTGCCTTCCGGAAATACTTTGCTTCAACGGCTATCGATCAACTCTTTGCCGGTGGTAGTGCCGAGAAAAACTCGGGAAATAGCCCTACGCAAACCCCACTCTGGCAGCGTGCGCGCATGAGTTATTTTGGTCGTGCTGCGTACAACTACAAAGAACGTTATCTGGTCGAGTTCCTGGGACGCTATGATGGGTCGTACATGTTCCCTGCGTCGAGCCGGTGGGGCTTCTTCCCTGGTATATCGGCAGGCTGGCGTATTTCTGAAGAAAGTTTCTTCAAGAAAGCCCTTCCAGTCGTTAGCAACCTGAAACTGCGTGCATCATGGGGGCAGTTGGGTAACGACCAGGTTTACTTCAACAATACGCTGCGGGAATATGATTACTTACCAACCTATGCTTATGGCGACGTTGTTAACGCCAACTGGGGCTACGTAATTGGTAATCAGGTAGCGCAGACGCTGTACGAAAACGGTGTGCCTAATACGTCCTTAACGTGGGAGGTGGCAAACAATGCCAACATAGGTCTGGAAGGATCGCTGCTGAACGGTAAGATTTTCTTCGAATTTGATGTGTTCCAGAATAAGCGGTCGAACATTTTATGGCGGAAAAGCGCATCTATTCCTCAAACCACGGGTGCTACGTTGCCTGCTACCAACATTGGGAAGGTTACCAATAGCGGATATGAGTTTAACGTTGGCTACAATGGTCAGGCGGGTGATTTCAAATACAGTGTAAGCGTCAATGGTGGTTACGCAAAGAACACCATTACGTTCTGGGACGAAACACCGGGAGCACCTGAATGGCAACGGTCGACCGGTAAACCCATCCCGACGGATGTCAATGACCCGAACCAGCAAAATGGAACACTGATGTACCAGTACGATGGTATTTTCTCTACACAGGCTGATATCGACGCTAACAAAATTGATTACAGCGGAGTAGGGGCCAGCACGCTACGTCCTGGCGACATGCGACTCAAGGATATCGACGGTAACGGCAAAATTGATGCTAATGACCGGGTACGGGCCGATCGGAATAACCTGCCTCGCTTCCAGGGGGGTATCAACGGAAACCTGCGCTGGAAAAACTTCGACCTGACGATTTTGTTCCAGGCGGCAACAGGCGGACAGATCTTCCTGCAAACAGAGTCGGGTACGATTGGTAACTTCCTTCAGTACAGCTACGATAACCGATGGACGGTTGATAATCCAAGCACGGTTCATCCTCGTATCGTTGACCGTAGTAACCAGTACTTCTCCAACGGAACTACCTACTGGCTCAAGAGTACGGACTACATCCGTCTGAAAAACCTGGAGCTGGGTTATACGCTGCCTGCAACGGTGGGCAATCGGATCGGATTGAGCAACCTACGGGTTTACGTGAACGCGCTGAACTTGGCAACGTACGCACCAGCTATGAAAGGATTGTTCGATCCAGAGTCGGCTGGCGGTAACGCGCAGTACTACCCGCAGTCGCGCATCATCAACACGGGTCTGTCTCTGAGCTTCTAATCAATGTGTTTAACGGCTGAGAGTCGGGGATTGATTGTGTTCGTATTGACGTAACAACTGCTGACCCTCAACCTTCAAATAAGAATCAAATGAATTATACTTTAAAAAGCCTGATTGGGGGAGTGCTGTTGGGGGCAACGCTAATCAGCTGTAACCATGACTTCCTGAACACGCAGCCCGTCGATAAAGTGTCGGGTAGCGCTGTCTGGGCAGATGCATCCTTGTCGGACGCCTTTGTAACAGATGTGTACAATGGCTTGCGGGATGGTATTCTGGATCAGATGAGCTTTGACTGCCAGACCGATAACGCCCTATACAGTTTCGGTAAGCAGGATGTAAACGAAGCCAACGTGAGCCCCTCTAATGTAGGGACTATTAAAAACACGATGGAATGGAGCCCTATGTATCAGCGTATCCGGGCCGCCAACATCGCGCTGGCTAACCTGGCTAAGCCGAAATTTGATAATTCGAACGGCATTGCTGATCGGATGAAAGGGGAGATGTATTTCCTGCGCGCCTATTATCACAATCAATTGCTACGTTATTATGGCGGTATTCCGATCATCAAAACTGCATATACGTTAAACGAAGCGGATTTTAACATTCCTCGTAATACGTATGAAGAGTGTGTAAACGCTATCGTAAGCGATCTGGATTCAGCGGCTATTCTGCTCAAAGGCAGAACAATGGCGGCTGGTCGGGCTACAATGGGAGCTGCTATGGCTTTGAAAGCCCGCGTACTGCTCTACGCAGCCAGTGATTTGCACGACATTCCAACCGCTAAAACTAAATCGAGTGTAATCGCTAGCGCTACTAATCCGGAGTTGCTGGGTTACGTTAGTGGAGACCGGGCTGCTCGCTGGCAGAAAGCAAAGGCTGCCGCCAAAGCGGTTATGGATCTGAACCAGTACGGCTACAAACTCAACCTGTCGGCCCCGGTTTCTCCGACCGAAGGCCAGCAGAACTACCTCAACTTGTCGCTGTCACGTAATGGAGGAGAAGCCGACGGTATTTTCCTGAAATACTACATCCGGGCTTCGTTCGACGATTGGGGCTCCTGGTATCCTCGTAACAACATGCCGAACGGTTACCACGGCTGGACATCCAGCCAACCGACGCAGCAACTCGTTGATAGCTACGAGATGATGGACGGTACGAAGTTCGACTGGAAAAATCCGACGCATGCGGCTGCTCCTTACGAAAACCGTGATCCTCGTTTCTACCAGTCGATTCTGTACGACGGTGCGCAGTGGAAACCACGCACGCCCGATGGCGCAGGTATCGACCCCGCCGGTCAGATTCAGATGGGCTTCTACGAAACCGGAACAGGCGGTGGAACCGTGACTGCCTATGCCGGACTTGATACACGTAACAGTACGATCGAGAACTGGAATGGTACCTGGACCGGTTACGGCATCCGTCGGTTCATGGACCCTGATCCGACGCTGGTGGATATGAATATCCGTCAGGAAGTTCCATCGATTCAAATCCGGTATACGGAAGTGGTTCTCAACTATGCCGAGGCTTGCATGGCCTTAGGCCAGGATGAAGAAGCTCGCACCTGGATCAACCGGGTTCGTTTCCGGGCGGGTATGCCAGCCATGACGGAATCAGGTGCTGCGCTGATGGCCCGTTATCAGAACGAGCGGAATGTTGAGATGCTGTTCGAAGATCAACGCTTCTACGATGTCCGTCGCTGGATGATTGCGCCAACCGCGTTGGGTAGCCAGGCCAAGATTATTGTGATTACGGGTAAGCTCAAACCGGGTAAGTCGGTAACGACCTACAAATACAGTAAGGATAACTATAGCTATACCTATAGCGTACAGGATCTGGGTGTTGGTAAGGAGAACCGCAAGTGGAATGATAAGCTTTACTTCCTGCCCATCAACCGGGATGAGATCAATCGGAACAGTAAGCTTATTCAGAATCCGGGCTACTAGTACTTGTTTATATAAGGGTTGATTCGAAATGCCAGCGCTATGTGCGCTGGCATTTTTTGACTTATTTTTCGCCAATTTATATCCTTTATTAAGCTGTGAGAACGTTTTTGTGCTGCTCCCTTTTGGTCTGTATTTTTTGGTTAAGTGCCTGTCAGAATGCTGAAAAATCGGCTGGCCCTCCTGAAGCTCCTTTATTCACGTCGTTAACGCCGGAGCAGACAGGGATTACGTTTGCCAACAATCTGACTGAAGGGTTGAATACGAACGTACTGATGTATGAATACTTCTACAACGGTGGCGGAGTGGCAGTAGGCGATCTGAACGGCGATGGCTTTGAGGATATTTATTTCAGTGGCAATATGGTGCCCAACCAGTTGTATCTGAACAAAGGCCAAACAGGATTAATGCAATTTACAGACGTAACGGCTGCTGCCGGCGTGGCTGGTCGGGAAGGCCCCTGGCGAACGGGCGTATCAATGGCCGACGTAAACGGCGATGGGCGACTTGATTTATTCGTTTGTTATTCGGGAAGTTTGCCACCATTTAAGCGAGTTCCTCAGTTATTTATCAATGAAGGCGTCGATCAACAGGGCGTTCCGCATTTTTCCGATCAGGCAGCACAGTATGGCCTCGCGAATCCGCAACAGTGTACGCAGGGCACCTTTTTTGACTATGATCTCGACGGTGATCTGGATTTGTTTTTGCTGAATCATAATCCGCGTCTTTTGCCCGTTCTCGATCCCGGCCCAACAGCTGCCTTGTTGCAGCAGAGTAACCCAGAAATTGGCGTACGGCTACTACGTAACGTAGGTAATCGCTTTGAGGACGTAACGGAGCGGTCGGGGATTAGCAGTTCGGTGTTGAGTTATGGGCTTGGGTTAGGCGTTTCTGACTTAAACGGCGATGGATGGCCTGATTTGTACATATCGAATGATTACACGATTCCTGATTATCTCTACCTGAATAATCATGATGACCGTGGCAACGGACCGACCTTTACCAACCAACTGAAAAACAGCGTTCGGCATACGTCGCATTTTTCAATGGGTAACGATGTGGCTGATGTGAATAATGATGCCCGTCCGGATATTCTGACTCTCGATATGTTGCCCGAAGATAACCGGCGGCAGAAGCTTCTGATGGCGCCCGATAACTACGAAAAGTTCAATCTAGCAGTAGAATCAGGCTTTCATTATCAGCACATGCGGAATATGTTGCAGCTGAATATGGGCGTTGAGCAGGGTATAACGGGAAACAATCAAACTGGCAAGGCCGTGCCCATCTTCTCGGAAGTGGGTCAACTGGCTGGCATATCCAATACCGATTGGAGTTGGGCTCCGTTGCTGGCCGATTATGACAATGATGGCTGGAAAGATCTATACGTAACAAACGGGTATGTTCGGGACTATACGAACCAGGACTTTTTAAAGTTTATGACCGATTACATGCGCAATCGCCCCGCTAACTTTCGGCGGGAAGACGTTTTGGAACTCGTTCATAAAATCCCATCCTCCAACGTAATGAACTATATGTTTCGGAATCGGGGGGGCGATTCGGCGGGTGACGTTACGTTCGCCAATGTTGGGTCTGCCTGGGGATTAGCTCAAGCATCGAACAGTACAGGCGCGGCTTATGCGGATCTGGACAACGATGGCGACCTGGATTTGGTGGTGAACAACACTAATCAGCCTGCCTTTATTTTCCAGAATGAAGCTCGTTCGAAATCCGCGAACCACTATCTATCTGTTCAATTGGTCGGATCAGGAGCTAACACAAAAGGGGTGGGCGCAAAGCTAACACTCTACCAGTCTGGTAAACAGCAGTATCTGGAGCAAATGCCAATACGTGGTTATCAATCGAGTGTATCGCCCCGCTTGCATTTTGGATTAGGTAAGAACGCAACAATTGATTCACTACGTATTGTTTGGCCGAAGGGTAGACAACAGGTACTTAGAGCTGTAAAAGCAGATCAATTGCTTACAATTGAGGAAAAAAACGCCCAATCGACTTATTCGCCGACCCCGAATACACCGGCTATTTTTAAAGAAGTAAAAGCGCCAATTGCATTTGCCGATCCGATCAGCTCCGTCAATGACTTTAAACGGCAGACGTTATTGGTTAATGCTCAATCGTTCAATGGCCCGTGTCTGGTAAAAGCTGATGTCAATGGCGATGGTCGCGAGGATATTTATGCGGGAGGTAGTGGCGATCAGGCGGGTGTTTTATTTATTCAGCAGGCAAATCAGCAGTTTAGCCGCTCGGCACAACCTGCCTTTGAGGCCGATAACGCCTACAGCGATGCTGACGCTACGTTCTTCGATGCCAATGGTGATGGCTTCCCTGATCTGTATGTGTGTAGCGGTTATTATGGTGATCTGTCGCTGGGCGATTCGCGTTTGCAGGATCGTCTGTATCTGAACGATGGGAAAGGGCATTTTACAAAAACTGCAGGAGCCTTGCCTGCTATGAGCACCAGTGCGGGATGCGTTCGGGCTACCGATATCAATGGCGATGGTAAGCCTGATTTGTTTGTAGGTGGGCGTGTAGTGCCGGGTCGTTATCCTGAAACACCGACCAGTTATTTACTCATCAATGAGACAACGAACGGAATTCCTCGTTTTACGGATAAAACAGCGGCACTTGCCCCTATGCTCTCGCAACTGGGTATGGTTACCGACGCGGCCTGGATAGATCTTAACAAAGACCGAAAGCCGGAACTGGTTGTTGTTGGCGAATGGATGCCGATTACCATACTCAGTTCCGACAATGGCCGCTTAACGGATCAGACCAAAACATACTTAGATAAAGACTATCGCGGCTGGTGGAATAAGGTATTAATTGATGATTTCAACAACGACGGTCGCCCAGACCTGATTGTAGGTAATCAGGGGATGAATACACAATGCCGGGCCAGCGACCAGGAGCCAGCCGAATTGTATTACAAAGATTTCGACAATAATGGCAAAATAGACCCTATCCTGTGCCTATATGTGCAGGGGAAAAGCTACCCGCATGCCACGCGCGATGAGTTGCTGGAACAGCTCGGTATGCTACGTCATCGGTTTACTAATTACGACAGCTACTCAAACGCTACGTTGACGGATGTATTCAAGAAAGAAGAAATACAGGATGCTAAACGGTTGACGGCTAATTGCTTGACAACAACAGCGTTTATGAGTACACCGAGCGGAAAACTAACTGAAAAAACGTTGCCGTTATCAGCACAGACCTCACCCGTTTTTACAATCACTTCGTTAGACTATAATCAGGATGGGCGCAAGGATTTGTTGCTATGTGGAAACACGACGCAGGTTCGTTTACGATTCGGCCGTTCCGATGCAAACAATGGGCTCCTGATGAAAGGAGACGGTAAAGGCAATTTTCAGGCTTTGCCGCAAACCCAGTCTGGCTTTGGCGTTGAGGGCGATGTCCGTTCTGTTGTATCGGTGGGAAATAACCTATTGTTTGGTATTAATCAGCGACCGCTACAGGCTTACTCTGTCCAGAAACCGTGAGTGATAAACGAGCTGGCTAAAGCGCAGTTAAAAAAGAACACTGAACCCAGTGTTCTTTTTTAACATAATCCCTTATCGTGTAGTTTACATCCATCAGTACGTTTATTCTTATCACGTATATAGGTGGTCTCCATTCGAACTACATTTACAAAAATTTGTCTATTCCTTGGGGTGCTTGCGTCTGTAACTACTGTTTCAGTTGCGCAATTGCCTGCCTCTGAATGGCCCGAACAACCAGAAATTTATTTCCCTCAGGCTCCTTTGCCGGGGCAGTGGCGCAAATCGATTGGCGCTGTTTTTACAACGACTCCGCCCGAACTGACCGAGGAAGTACGGGTTAGCGTTCCGGCTATCGACTTTCATGTTCAGCGAGGCTTAACGGAGCATTTGTTTCTGGTTGGTCGATTGCAGACGCAGATTGTTCAGAGTAATCTGGCTGTAGGATTACGTTGGGCAACCCCACTTACAAATCGATTGCATATGGCCGTTGGTTATGATCTGACCGGCTGGTTTGGCGCGCTAAAAATCAAAGACGTGTTTAACAGTCAGGCTTTTGGCGCACAAAGCTTTCCCAATCTGTCTGTTGGTTACCGATTGACAAGAGATCTGGAGTTAACCGTTAAAGGCGAAGCCATTATGGATCTCTATTATCGATCAAAGGTCGGTAACCTGGCTGTTGTGTATGATCGGCGGCAGGTAAATGGCGTTGCAGTTACGTTTATCCTCGAACAGCCATTTTATAAAGAACGTCACGTATCAGTTGGCTTCCGTGCAGCATATTCCAATTTTAACTGGCAGCTCTGGTCACTCTATGATACGTTTGACCGCAATCTGTTTTATCCTCAACTAATTTTCGGATTCATTCTGTGAAACAATACGGCATCATCGGTATCGGGTTCTTGTTGCTGCTTTTCTGGGGATGCCGGAAAGAGTACGAAGCCCCTGTGCCTTATACATTTACGAATCAGCCAGGATCGGGAAAATTCACACCCGCTATTCGCCAGGCTATGAACGGTGTTTATGGCGTAACAGATGGGGCTGGCGTGTTTGGCGATCAGGTCGTTTTAAAGTGGACTTATACGCTGGAAGGGACTGACACGACTCATTACCTTTCCGTATTTTCGGGCGTAGATGTAGCCTATTTCAACCTGGAAATTAACACAAAAGCCGATAGTCTGGCCTTATCGGGCTACTGGCGTAAGTTGACGAACACGCAAAAGGGACAGACTCGTCTTACAGTGCGGGAAAAACGGAACGGGCAGCTACAGCCTTTTTCTGGTAGTCTAACAGATGGTGATACGCTAGTGATCGATGGCGCATATGGTAATGATGATGCTGAGCCAGCTCAAAAAGTAACCTTTACGTATCGTAGGCCACTGAATTCGCGACCGTTTGCTATAATGGCACATCGTAGTGGAGGCCGAACATCCGATTTACTGCCAGCTTCCGAAAATTCGGTCGATATGATCAAGTTAGCGTCCAGGCTGGGGGCTAACGGGATTGAGATTGATGTGCGTTATACGAAAGATGGTGTGCCCATTCTGTACCACGACAATACGTTGAACTTGCGACTTGTTCAGAAAAACGGCCTGCTCGGTCCCATCGAAAATTATACGTATCAGCAGCTAAATAATCTGGTGCGGCTCATCAATGGCGAAAAAATACCGACACTGGAAGAAGCCTTGGACGCCGTTCTTAACAATACGTCGTTGGAGTTTGTCTGGCTCGATACCAAGTACATTGGGCCGATGGATAAAGTACAGGCTATTCAGCAAAAATACCGGCAGCGAGCTATTTTGGCCCGCCGGAATCTACGTATCGTAATTGGCTTACCGTCAACAGATGCTGTTGCTTCCTATCAGGCTCTAAGTGATAAAGAAAACACGCCGATTCTGTGCGAATTGGACACGGCAACTACCCGAAGCTTGAACGCCAGAATCTGGGCTCCCCGCTGGACCTTAGGTCCGCAAACGGCTGAAGTTGCGGCCATGCAGGCAGAGGGCCGGACCGTATTCGTCTGGACGCTCGATGAGCCAGAGTTTATCCGGGAGTTTATTGCGCAAAACACCTTCGACGGTATTCTGTCTAATTATTCGTCCGTTGTGGCTTATTATCACTACTCAAGCCAATAATTATGAAAAATATTTCCCACTGTATTGGCCTGATTGTTCTGCTGCTCCTGATCAATAACGTAGCAAGTGCACAGAGACGCCAACGTAGCACCGATTCGACCCGAATCCGACGTAGCTGGCGATTGGCGAATGACACAACCCGTTTTCGACGGCGATTGCCAGACTCTATTCGTACCCGACGATGGGATTATGCCCTGGTGGTTACGGCTGGAGGAGGACTTTCTTATTATGCTACTCATCTGGGCATTCCATCCAATCTGGAGCGACCCCGTATTAGCCGATTTGGTTCGCCTGCATCGCTACGGGTGATGTGGTATCCTGATCATCGGTTGCGGGTAGGCCTTGAAAGCGGTTGGACCACGATGTATAATTATCGGGGAACCGTAGCGGGCGAACGCACGCATGTCTATGTGTCAGCAGTACCTATTCTATTGGTATTTTCAATGCCTTTGGCCTGGATTAGAGGGATCGAACGAAATCTGGTTCGGCGTATGGCCGTTACGGTCGGAACGGGTGCTTACGTTAATCATTCTCAACTGGATTATGGTGGGCGCGTTCTTTCGAGTACGGTTAGTCCGGGCTGGATGGCAGGCGTTTCATACACATATCCGATTGGCCGTCGTTTTAGAGTAGCTGGGGAACTGAAATGGTTTGATGCTGTGGCAGTTAAAAACGCAGCCTTCACCGCCGAAGCACAATTGGTATGGCGAGCGTTTTCCTGGTAGATAATTGTTCATTACGATTTGCCGTTATTAGCTATAAATAGAGCGTTATGGATCAGGAAAGTCATAAAAAGGAAATTCTATTTTTGAGCGATACGCAAGCTCCTATGTGGGTTGAGCGCTTGGTATTACGTACGCATCAGAACACAAAAGCCACCACAACAATCTTTGCCGAAATTATTCGTCTGAAGCCCGACGTACTGTATTGGCTGGGCGACATTGTATCATTAGGCTATCGAAACAATAAGTGGCGAATCATTGACGAATTTCTGGCTAAATGTACAGCCGTTGGAACGGCCGTATATGCCATTATGGGTAACCACGACGTAATGGGACGGCCTAAAAAAGGTGCCCGAAATTTCCAGAAGCGTTTCCCCGAACACATTCCAACGGGTTACGTGAAAATAACGGATTCGATTGCCGTCGTGATGCTGAACTCTAACTTCAGTACACTATCCATTGCGGAGCTGGTAAAGCAGCAAACCTGGTACGAAAAGACCCTGAAAGATCTGGATGAAGACCCGGCGGTTAATGTTGCTATTGTTACGTGTCATCACGCACCTTATTCAAACAGTAAGCTGGTTGGATCATCGAAACTGGTGCAACAACGATTTGTGCCAGCCTACACGAAAGCCCGTAAAACGAAGCTGTTTATTACGGGACATTCGCACGCCTTTGAACGCTATCAGTTTGATGGAAAAGAGTTTCTGGTAATCGGGGGCGGAGGAGGGCTACGTCAGCCGCTGAACATGTCGCCCACGCGACTCCCTGACCTAGCCACTACGTATAAACCATTGTTCCATTATCTGGCGGTTCGGCGCGAAGGCGATGGACTGCGTTTAACGTCCTATTGTCTGCGAAGTGATTTTTCTGGCTTCGATCAGGGTTATCAGTTCGAGATTCCCTCCGAAGTTGAGGTGGAAGAAACGCCACTGGCCGATTAAATTCGATACGTAGCGTAGCTTCCTCAACAAAACGAAGTCCTCCAAAGATGATAAGCATTTGGGAGGACTTCGTTTTGTTGAGGAAGTATTTTCTGTTACTTATTCTTCTGCTACGTTCCCGGCACCCAGTTCCGAAAAAAGCGTTTGCCAGTATTGCGTAACCGCCGGGTTATTTTCTTTAACTGAAGCGTTGGGTTCGAAAGGTAGAACCATCGTGATTTCTGGACTGCCAATCTCATATTTTTTTAACTGTGCAGCATCGGTTTTGGCCCATTCGTCGGCCTGAGCGTTATCTTTTGGCGGTTTCACCTGAAAATCGCGCCGGGTAGCCCCTTTTACGCTCTCAATCATATCGCTCAGGTAATACACTTTCACGGTTGCACCTGTTTCATTGGCTTTGGCAATGACCGGAAGGCTGGCCCATATATCGGTTTCCTGATTCGATGAGCCCGCATTTTGAGTGACCAGCTGCTGTAAGACACGCTGACGTATCTGCGTTTTTTCGCGAGAGAGCGACATGGCGAATTCGGTTTCTGCAGTTTCTCGGTCAGTTGGACTGGCTGCCGATACGTCTTCCATTTCAGAACGTACCGTTACGTTTAGCGATCGGGCTTTCGATGTATTTTCGTGAATGAAGTAGACCTCAAGCCTGTCGCCTTTCTGGCGGATATTCTGCTCGATAATATCATTTATAGCCTGCTGATACTTCTGAGCAACAAAGGCTTTGTTGATATTGACGCTACGTGTTTTATCGAGAAAAATCAGGGTATAAATCGGCCCTTCCGTATCAACTTTAGGTTTATCGCTATCGCTGGAGCAGGCTAGTAGGGCTATCGTAAAAAAGCAGAATAAAGCCCAGTTCAGTGTGAACGTTCGTTTCATAGTATGGTGGTGCTCCATCTTACTGGTTCAAGAGTAATGTTTTCCGTAGCGTGCTATCGGCGGGAGCGTTGTGATTCCAATAATCGGTTGTTATGCTTTTCTGTAAAACGGCTCTGGTGGTCAGAAGGTTATCCCGAGTTTTATAGGTTTCTTCCCACCCCACAATTTTATGCGGGAATTGACCTTCAAAAATGATGATCAGCGTTCGGTCGTCGGTAGGGTATTCAATGGTGTATGATTTGAGAAACTTACCCGGATAAAGCACTCCTTCATAGTTGTCGATTTTGAGTTTGGCCGGTAGCGGATCAAGGCGGGCATGGCGCAGTCGAGCCGTCATTGTTCCCGGAATCAACTGAGTTTCGCCCCTGGGCAGCGCTTCGGGGTTTAAACGAATTCGGTTCCAGAGTTCGTCTTCCAGGGTTGCTTTGCTGACGGTATAGTCTTCATCGACTTCATGCTCAAAATAGGAATTGCCTTGTACGCGGTAGCTGCTATTCCTGTAGTTAAGCTGGAGATAGGTATGGCCAAGCCAATCCTGACTGGTTGTGCTGACTTTCAGTGTATTGGCGAAAGGGCCTGACCGACTATCGCCGGTGTTAATTGGGGTAAAGACGGAGGTTAGAAGCGAATGGTCGTGAAGACCCGTTGTGAATTTTTTGATGATGTTCGTTTTCAGGACCGGTATTGCTTTGTCCTTGTCCGTTACGCTTAAGGCCGTATCGAGTTCTACCTGTTTATCGGTCCGAAAGTTTACGGTTGCAAAAACCATAACGACATCGCCCGGATTTAAAACGCCATAGTCAGCCTGCTCAAGTCGATACGTATTGACTTCAGCCTTATTCGCGAACCAGTAATCCGCAAAATTGGTGGCTATTCCATTCGTTGGTGGTGGCGTGCTAGTCGTTTGCTGCTGAAAAATGGTTGCTCGCATCGCAAACGCGAATACAACAGCCAGAGCAAGGACGATCAGCAGAAAATTTTTTTGAATGAACATAGAATGCTTTCAGGTTCAACTCGGCAAAAATCAGGCAGTTTCGCTTATCTTACAACTCTTTACCAAACAATTGCCCAATCATGATACAACCTTACTCACGACTCCTGCTAATTGTTTACATTACCCTTTCTATTTTTCATTCGCTGAGGGCTCAGGTTCCCAAAGCGCCAGCGCGACACGAAGGTGATGGTCCCTTCGGAAAGCTAATTATCAGAGGTGTTACACTCGTCAACAGTACTGGGGCTCCTCCGGTGGGCCCGATGGATATTGTCGTTGAAAAAAATCGAATTGTTCAGATTCAGTCAGTTGGCCATCCAGGCGTTCCCATTGAAGAACGAAGACGCCCGAAAGCGGCTCCCGGGGACAAGGAGCTGAACTGCGAAGGAATGTATTTGATGCCGGGCTTTGTGGATATGCACGGTCATATTGGTGGGCAGGCGCAGGGCGCCAATGCGGAGTACGTTTTCAAACTCTGGCTGGCTCATGGCATCACAACCATTCGTGACCCATCGTGTGGTAATGGGCTTGATTGGGTACTTGAACATCGCGCCAAAAGTGAACGTAACGAAATTACGGCGCCACGTATCAAAGCCTACACTGTTTTTGGGCAGGGAGCTAAGGAGGCAATCAGTACGCCCGAACAGGCACGGGCCTGGGTACAACTGAACGCCAAGCGCGGAGCCGATGGTATTAAGTTCTTTGGGGCAGAGCCTGCTATATTTCGGGCCGCTCTGGAGGAAAATAAGAAACTTGGCCTTCGGTCGGCCTGCCACCATGCGCAGCTGGAAGTGGCCCGTATGAATGCGCTGGCTACGGCAAAAGCTGGTCTGACGTCATTGGAGCACTGGTATGGTTTACCGGAAGCGTTGTTCGAAGACAAAACCATTCAGAATTATCCGGCAACTTATAACTACGGTAACGAGCAGAACCGATTTGAAGAAGCGGGTAATCTTTGGCAACAAGCCGCCAAGCCCGGTACCGAACGGTGGAATAAAGTAATGGATGAGCTGATTGCCCTGGATTTCACGCTTGACCCTACATTCAATATCTACGAAGCCAACCGCGAACTGATGCTTGCCCGGCGGGCTGAATGGCATGATGACTATACAATGCCGAGTTTATGGCGTTTTTACGGTCCCAGCCGGATTTCGCATGGATCGTACTGGCACAATTGGGGAACCGAGCAGGAAGTAGCCTGGAAGAAGAATTACCAGCTGTGGATGCAATTTATCAACGAATATAAAAATCGGGGTGGGCGCGTAACAGCAGGCTCTGATTCTGGATTCATTTATCAACTCTACGGATTTGCTTATATCCGTGAGCTGGAGTTATTACGTGAAGCTGGCTTTCATCCGCTGGAGGTGATCCGTGCCGCTACATTGAAAGGAGCCGAAGCACTCGGGATGACTGATCAGATTGGCTCGGTTGAAGTGGGTAAGCTGGCCGATTTTGTAATTGTTGATCAGAACCCACTCGCCAATCTGAAAGTCTTGTACGGTACCGGCGCCATCCATCTGAACGAAAAGAACGAAGTGGAGCGTGTTGGTGGCGTAACATATACGGTGAAAGATGGTGTTGTTTATGACGCTAAAAAACTATTGGCCGATGTTCGCCAGATGGTTGCCGACGCTAAAGAGAAAGAAAATTTCGAAATAACTCAGCCAGGCGTAGCACCGAAACCTAGTAAAGTATCGGGCGGGAAGAATTAAGTTTATATATCTATTGCCTATCGCCTGAACTCATCAGAAGATGAGTTCAGGCGATTTTTAGTATAGTTGGGTAAGTAAGAGCTATTGATATTTGTGTTTTTAGGGAGAATAAAAAAGATAGGATCTATGGAAGAAATCGCATTCGCCATGAAATTGAAGCCAGGAAATGAAGCCGAGTATAAACGCCGTCACGACGAAATATGGCCCGAACTTTCGGCTGCCCTGACGGAAGCGGGTATTCGCGATTACTCTATTTTTCTGGACCGGTCGAGTGGTACGTTATTCGGCGTTCAAAAACGGCTGGAAGGCCATACTGCCGACCTGCTGCCTAGTTTGCCCGTAATGAAGCGCTGGTGGGCCTATATGGCTGACCTGATGGACACCAATCCCGATAACTCCCCCGTGGCTGTTCGGTTGGAATCGGTCTTTCATATGGATTGATTGGAGAGTAAAGAGTCATTAGCAGGGTTTTTCTTTTGTTTGATCAGTATCGGTACAATCAAGAAACTAAGACTGCTGAATAGAAGCGAAAAAGCGGTCTGGGCGGCATGTAGGAAGGTGGCCATTACTACGCTGGCAGTTTCATCCATACCATAAAGCATAAGAACCCTGCTAACCAGAAAGTGGTATGTACCGATGCCGCCTTGCGTTGGCACCGCAATACCTCCCAATGAACTCACGGTCAGAATGGTTAAAGCGGCCGAAGGTGGCAGCGACACGGTTTGGGATGATGCGAAAAATAACAGATATGTTGTTAAAAAGGCAACTACATAACTGGTTACGGTTAAAACGACAAACAGAACAGGCTTCTTTACTTTTTTAATGGACATAAAGCCCTTCGCTACGTTGTGAAGAACACCATTGATTCGCTGGACCAGTGGATGCTGGCGGTAGGCTTGGTTCTGTACTAGCGAGTAGATGAAGGCAATCCCTGCCAATACTATTCCGGCAGAACCAGCTAAAAGTAGGGTATAGCTGCCGCTCGTGTAGGCGTCAGGCAACAAGGGACTGAGTAGGTTGGTCAGGAATTGCCCTACTCGTTTAAATTCCAGAAAAAACGTTAGTGCAATCAGAATAAACAGCATTAAAATATCGATCACCCGTTCGGCAACAACCGATCCTAATCCTTGAGCTATAGGAACATTGTCAGTACGTTGCAGGGTGCCGCACCGGGTGAGTTCACCGGCACCGGGAATGATCATACTGGCCATTGCGCCCGCCAGTAATGCTATGACAGTCCTGAACAAAGAAGGGGTATAGTCCATCGCCTGAAGAGTGAGCTGCCAGCGGGAAGCCCGAACGAGATGATAGATGGCAATAGTTACGCCTGCCATGAACAACCACTGGTAATTGGCTTGCTGGAACTGGGCTGAAAGCTCGGCAATTGGAACATCTTTCAGGACGTACCACAGCAGGCCAACCGCTACTACAATCGGCACTACTTGCCGTATAAATGGGCTATTCATGTTGGCAAATTAGTGAATTTCATAAACACATTACTGAATTTTGGCAGACTGGCACGGTATTGGTAAGTTTGATTAGGTAATAGAAAGAGTACCCATAGCCCAATCAGATAGATAGTATTCTCTCATGTCAAAGAAAAGGAAAGTCCCTAATCCTATCAATGCGACCAGTCAGGTAGTTAAACCGTCTAAAACACAATCAAATTCTATTCCAGTAGAATCAACACCAACCATTCCTACCGCAATTGATGAGTCAGACCGGCCTTTTGAATTAATACGTTTCGATAAACGGGTCAAGTGGTCTATTGGCCTCTGTATCGGCCTGTTTCTGGTGTTAACACTGGCGAAGATCAACTATTCGTCGATCGGTATGTGGAACACCATTATGCCCGATGGGTCGGATGCCAAACGGGGTATTATCTCGGGTAATCCCAAACCGATACGTATGGACGAGTGGGCCATTCTAGCGCCGTTCATGCTGTCGCAGGCCAATCAGGGGTTCCCGCTCGAAAATCCAGCCATTGGTGGCGAAAAAGTAGCGCTGGTAGGCTATTTTCCTATTAATCACTTTATTTCATTCTTTAGACCCGACTATTGGGGGTTTTATCTGTTTGATGTTGATCATGGGTTTGCCTGGCGCTGGAATTTTATTTTGTGCTTTGGGCTGATTTCTGTCATGCTGGCTTTTATGCTTCTGACCCGAAATCAGTTCTGGTTATCAGTTTTAGGAGCCATCTGGCTCATTTTCTCCCCTGGGCTGGCCTGGTGGTCGTTTTTCTTACTGACTAGTATTTATTCCGGGTTTGGAATGCTGATTGCCTCGGCATACATGTTTTTTGCTACGAAAACCAGAACTATTCTGATTGCCGGTATTTTGTTTTTCTGGTGCTTCTCGATGTTCGCACTGACCTTATACCCGCCTTACCAGGTTCCGCTAGGGTATTTGCTGGTGTTTTTGCTAGTCGGTTATACCTGGCAGCATTTTAATAAAGAGTTGTTGTTCAGTAAGATTTGGCTCAAGCTAGGCGTTTTTGCAGTGGCTTTTGCCAGTATGGGGTTCATTTTCTATATGTATTACCTGGATGCCAAGTCAACGATCGACGTAATGTCCAATACGGTTTATCCGGGTAAACGTAGCGAAACGGGTGGGACAGGATTTGTGGCAAACTGGTTTTCGGAATACTACGCCGGATGGTTGCTATCTGATCAGAAATTTCCTCAGACCTGGTTGAATATCTGCGAATTATCGCATTTCATTACGTTCACACCCGTTATTGCGGTAAGTACGCTAATTTACTTTATCCGGACTAAAAAGATAGATCCTCTGCTGGCCATTATTCTGGGATACGTATTGGTTTTGCTGATCTGGATTGAAATAGGCTTTCCCGCTTTTCTGGCAAAAGCAACGTTATTAGATGTCAGTCCAACCCGTCGAACACAAATCCCCTTCGGTATCGCTAACGTGGTGCTGGCCGTACTCTACATGGGGTATATCCATGCAAAGAAGATAAAAGTAGAGGGTTCGTTAGTGGCAGCACTTTCAGTGGCGGTCATTGGCTTTATGGTTTACGCGGCCTGGCTGAATCTGGACGATGCGCAGGGCGTTTACAAATCGTATCAGTTGTTCTTACCCACGCTGTTCTTCATCGTGCTCAATTGGCTGTTGCTGCCCGTTGTCAATTTCCCGAGTAAAGAAATTGCGGTGGTTGGAGCCGTGGTTTTCTTTACTTTACCCAACCTGAAAATCAACCCGGTTGGCAAAGGAATGACGCCAATAACCGATAATGCGCTCTACAAAAAAGTACGGGAAATTCATCTTCAGGAGCCTGAGGCTCGCTGGGTTGTGCTTGGTAATCAGTATATTACGTATATCGTTACGGCAACTGGTGTTAATCAGCTCAGTGGCGTAAAAAACCAGCCCGACTTTAAAACAATGCGAGTATTAGACCCTACGGCTAAGCGAGACTCTGCCTACAACCGCTATGCTCATGCCATCTACAATACGTATATCGACCCGGTTCATCCGGATACCGTTATCATGCAGAGCAATTTTGAAGACGGTTATCAGGTAGCGCTCGATCCTTGTTCGCCTAAACTCAGAAAGCTAAACGTACGGTATATTATTTTTGATCGTACGCCACAGCCGGTAGAAATTCGATGCATGAAGCAAGTTGCAAAAATGGGTAATCTTGAAATCTATCGAACCAATGACTGACCAGATCTATGTCATAATACCAGCCTTCAATGAAGGAAAGGTTATTCGCCAGACGATACGATCGCTGGGAAATCAGTACCACATTGTTCTGGTCGATGATGCTTCGACCGACGATACGGCCAACGCTGTTCGTGATTTACCGATCTACTACGTTCGGCACGACATCAATCTTGGCCAGGGGGCAGCTTTGCAAACTGGGATGGATTTTGCTCTGCAACAAGGGGCCGATATTGTCGTTCATTTCGATGCGGATGGACAGCACAATCCAGCTGATATTGATCGGTTTATTGAAGTCCTCAAAACTCAGAAAACTGATGTGGTTCTGGGCTCAAGATTCATGCGGCAGGAGGATCTTCTGGCTATACCACGCCTAAGGCGTTTTTTGTTGCGAGTAGCCAGGGTGGTAAATGGACTGCTGACAGGTTTGTGGCTTTCTGATGCACATAATGGATTTCGGGTTATGAACAGACAAGCGCTACGTTCTATTCAGCTCAAGGAAAACCGCATGGCTCATGCCACCGAAATTCTGATGCAGGTTCGTAGAAATCGACTTCACTACATAGAATCGCCAACTCATATTATTTATACTGAATATTCTCAGGTGAAAGGGCAACGCTGGCAGGGTGCAATTGATATATTGATCGATGTGTTCATTAATAAATATTTCCGCTAATGCAGGCTGATATTCAACTTCATTTCACGCCCATACAATTACTGCTGTCTTTATTGCTGATGGTGGTCGCTGTGGCTTCATTACGGTTGTTTCGGAACCGTCTGCTATACCGTTTGTTCTTCGTTGCTATCGTTCTGACAGGTATTTTGTTTGTGACTGTGCCTGAGCTGCCTTATTACATTGCCAACCGGCTGGGTGTAGGACGGGGCGTCGATTTGGTCTTTTATTTACTGTTTACGGGGTTTCTTCTGCTAATTGCCGTATTGTACCGCCGACTGCTGCAGCATGATATTATTTTAACCCAGATTATCCGACAGAACGCTATCAAAAACTGCCGAAACAATCACGCACGCAAAGGAAGAGAAAATGTGCACTAAACATACTACAGTCGATGCCAATAAGTCGGAGTAATTCGCTCATTAGCAATGGGTTGGTTGGCAAACCACTGTTTAGGGGCAATAACGATTCGATTCGTTTCGCCATTTAACCAGGCACCCCACCAACTGAACGAACTGTTGGCAACGATGCCATGTCGGCACAGGCTCATCAGATACATATCCTGCCAGCTATCAGTGGTTTTGTTGTGATCAATGAACGTAGCGGATCCCAGTACATTCGCTAACTCCTGCCTAACCCAGGCCTGGTCGTCGGAAAACACAAAAAGATGGGCATTGGCTACCTGATCACGTAGTGATTTGACAGCCTGTCGATAATACGATACGTCGCACACTCCATGATGTTGATTTGCGGTGGCATTGGAAACATAATCGCCACGACGTATATGCACAAACGTAGCATTGCTGTGAGCCCTGATTGAATCCGCTATCCGTCTTGTTTGTTCAGAAACTGGCTTTCGAAAAATTAACTGGTTACGTAAAGCTGCTGAGACTGGCTGGAAATAAGAGTCCGACTGCCAATAGCCCAAACAAACTACATCGCTGATGTTAGGAGTAATCACATCTAACGACGTTTGAGCATTCTCCCGTAAAAAAATAGCGCTGAAACCCGGAATAAGCGCTTTACCCAAGCCGCCTAACGTATCAGCTAACGAGGCTTCACGTTGCTCGATGCCAAATACATCGAGTTCGTACTGGCGAGCCGTGTACTGACGAACTCGGGCCAGCAACCGGCTATCGAGTAAATGCCGTTCAAGTCGGAGTGGGGTTTGGAGCTGGCAGGCTAGTCTAAAGCCAAATGAATACTGGAAAAGCTGATTCCCTAATCCACCTGCAAGGATAGAAATTACCATATGTCAGACCTGCCCGAAAAAGGAATCGTTTATTTACGTTCTGCCAGAAAATTAACGGTAACGAATATCTCCAGGAACTCCGAGTAAGAGTTAATCCGGCGCAGGCCATTGCCCACAATCCGGTATAGCGTGTAGTTCGGGGAGAGAAGATGCCAGAAATCGCGGAAATACGTACGTGAGTCGATACTGGTGCCCCCAAATTCGAACTGGATAAACCGAACCCGCTGTTCGCTAATCATCTGTCTGGCTCCCTTTAAAACTGCTAATTCGTGCCCTTCAACATCAATTTTCAGTAAATCGATTTGCGTAATGCAGTTAGCAAGAGAAAACTCATCGACTGTGCTGAACGTAGAAATTTCCTGTTGAGCAAACGCTACGTTAATGTGTTGTAAGTCACGTTCATAGACGGAAGCCATTCCTGACTGTTCGGCGTCGGTAAATAGTGCTAATTCGCCACTGTGATCACTTAGACCGATGTTATGCTTTTGAACCGTTGGCTCCGGTAAATTGGTCGTCAGGGTTTGATAAGTAGCCCTCGAGGGTTCAAAACAATGTATTAAAATGGTAGATTCAATCTCGTTAAGCCACATACGGGCATATGTGCCTACGTTTGCACCTACATCGAAGATAATAGCCCTCCTGTTGTCGGAAGCTATTTTACGGCTAACATAACGAACAACGTAACGTTCGCCACTTTCATCGGTAAACGATCCTCCGCCATAATTCATGGCATAGAGTGTGAACAGATACAGCTTTTCGTAAACGGGCTGGAGCAACGTAACACGAATCGGGGCTAATAGCCATTGTAGAAATTTCTTCATTGCTTACTCTGATCGTCGGGTCATTTCAAAAATTCCGCAGCCGTAAGAACAACCAAAGTTTGTTTGTGCGGCCTCTGAATACCAGTCGGCATTTTCGACAAGTATCTCATTGTCATCAATATACGAAAAGCGATTGATAACGTAGTGAGGTTCAAATAAGTTAAGCAGGTAACGAATTGAAAAGACTCGGTGGGCGTTGTAAACGATACCCTGCGGCCCAATAGGCGATGAAAAATAAAACGTGCCGCCGGGTTTAATAATCTGCCGAATGTTGTCGAGGGCTTTGAGGTGACCATTGGCATCAATTGGGTCGCCATATCGTCCCAGCCCAAAATGTTCAATAGCGTGAAGGGCCGAGATTGAGTCGGTTGAGTGAACAAGGTCGGGCGGAAGATTCATTAAATCGGCCTGCCGAAAACTAACATTAGGAATGGCCCGGTTTAGCGGACGAATGTCAATAATTTCGATGGGTCGGAAAGTAGCCACATGCCCCACAAAGCCATCAATCCGCGACCCAATGTCCATGTGTTTAACGGGATTGTTTTTAAAGATCCGCTGTGCTACGTATAAGTCCTGCAGGAAATAATGTTTTATCAGTTCGCCACTTTCTGCATATCGGTCAAAAATAGCTGGGTAGTAGCTACGTATCGGAAAGTCGGAATGGCCGTTTAGTTGCTTTTTTAACGTAAAATAATCGTTAACATAAGCGGGAACGGCTTTAACTCCTCCCCACACGAGTTGCGAGCCAAGTTTAAGAATGCGTCCTATCATAATCTATTATGCTTTTAATACCTGACGAGCCTGGTTCATTATGCTGGTTAGAAATCGTTCGGGCAGCAGGTTAATGGCCCAGGTGATCATTACCAGTTTGATTTGGTGTGTTTTGGAAGCCTTGTAGCCAAATTCACGAACAAAACTTTCCTTTATTGCCATATTACTACGCCATTTAGCTCTCAGGTTCGTGAAAACGGTATTGGCGGTATGGATTCGGTAAGCCGTTAATGGCTCGGGCAAATTATGCATACGATATCCGTTACGTATCAGTAAAAATAAGCTGTAATAATCATTAAAATGCGGAAACCGAATCTGATACAGATCGTCTTGTAGTATGTTTCGATACATGACGGCTGGATTGGCCATCGGGAACCTCAGATAAAACTCATTGTAGATAGCATCGTGGTCGGTGGGGTACGCTCTGGAACCCGTTACGTTACCGGCTTCGTCGATGAGTGTCAACTGGCTGCCTACCATAAAAATGTCTGGATGAGCAAGCAGAAAGGTAACCTGTTTCGCTAGTCGATCGGGCGTTGCTACGTCATCGGCATCAAGTTTGGCAATGAATAGGCCGTTTGCCTGCCGGGCTGCTACGTTGCTGGCCACTTCGCCCCCATAACCCAACGGCTTCGATTCCAGAATAATCCGAATCCGATTATCGAGCCGGGCAAAATTGGCCAGTATATCCTGCGTTTTGTCGGTTGACCCATTGTCAAGGACGAGGACTTCAAAATTGGTATAGGATTGATTTAAAATGCTTTGTATGGATTCACTAATGAAACGTTCCCCATTGTAGACGGGTATAATAACCGATACTAAAGGATTGGTTTGCGTATTCATCAAGCCTGGTTCTACAATTATCGGGCCATCACTACGTTTGCCGGGGGCAGATTTTGATTTCAGGCAATCGGGGCCGCAACTAATCAGTAATGACGTAGTGAGTTTGGGTCAAGTTATAAAAATACTATGATGCCCGGCTAAACCGGGTTTTGTTTCCTGGCCTCAGTGCATCCTATACCCCTTACTCAAAATTACCCAGCAGTTTACGCTTTTTTTATATTTTTGGGCATTAATCGTAGTCCCATCTCACTATGAATCTGCTATGAAAGAGCAGATGAGGGATTATTATTGCGTTGTATGTCAGATAAAAAATCGCTGCGATTTATTGGATTGGCCATTGGTTTTGGCATCTTCCTGCTTTTACCGTTTGCCGATCAGTTTTTAGGTTTATCGTCTGGCGTCAGGCAGTCCGAAAATCGGAGGCTTGAAGGATTTCCTCGTTTTCACTGGCCGCATGTAGGTACGTTTGCTAAACAGTTTGATCGATATTACAAAGAGAATTTTGGCTTCCGTAATGCGCTATTTTACACCTATAGCCGCTGGAAATTACGGGTGCTTAACGAATCTCCCTTACCCGAAAAAGTAATAGTGGGCCACGACAATTGGCTCTATCTGGGCAACAGTTATAATAGAGTAATTGATCAGCATCGCGGCTTAATCCCTCTTTCTGCTGATTCAGCACAGATTATTGGTCAGAATCTGGTAGGTTACCAAAATCAGCTGGCCAGCCAGGGGCGAAAGTTGTATGTATTTATTGCGCCAGATTCGCACACGATTTATCCCGAATATTTGCCGAGCGAAATGCAGGTGAGCGACAGGCCATCCCGGCTTGATGTGCTGAGTCAATACGTTACACGTAATACAAACTTACCGTTTATTGATGTGCGTGATACCTTGCGGAAAGCTAAGGCTAAGCATGTCGTATATTACCAGACCGATACGCATTGGAACGACTATGGTACGCTGGTAGGCTGTGCTAGTTTGCTAAATCGCATTCATCATGATTTTGGGAATGTGCCAGCCGCTCAATTGGCTAATTACCAAATTGCTCGTACGAAAGGAGTGGGCGGGGATTTGGTACAGATGCTGATGCTGGAAAATGTTATAAAAGATAAGGTTTTTTATGACATAAAACCGCTTATATCCGTAGCCGCTCGCCAACTAGCTGAGGTGCCTGATACGGTCACGGGCCGCGCCCGTTCCGGATTCCCATCGTTGCGGTTTGCAGGGGCCAATGCCAAGGGTCCTAAATTGCTATTGATTGGTGATTCGTTCTCTCACAGCATGACACAGTTTCTGCCGGGTTATTTTCGCGAATCGTATTTTGTCCGTACGAGCCGATTCGATCCTGCCCTGGTGCAGGCAGAGCAACCTGATATTGTTGTCATCGAAATTGTTGAACGGAATCTGGACTGGCTGGCTCGGTTTTAAACACACCTGTAAATATGTTATTCAGTTCAGCGACTTTTCTCTTTTTTTATTTACCTATCTTTTTAATTGTCTATTACTGTTTGCCCCGGCGATGGCATAATGCCTTTTTATTTGGTGCCAGCCTTATTTTCTACGCCTGGGGAGAGGGAGTCGTTGTTGCCATCTTATTGTTATCGGCCGGAATTAACTACGTAGCGGGAAGCCTTATTGAACATGGGAATCGTCGGGCTGGGTTATGGCTTTCGCTGGTCGGTAGTTTATCGCTTCTTTTCTATTTCAAATACTCAAACTTCGCCATGGATACCGCCCAGGGACTGGCTAAGGCATTGGGTGTATCGGTCGCTGATAGTATGTCGCTGGCTCATATCGCGTTACCGATTGGTATCAGTTTTTATACGTTTCAGGGGATTTCATACACACTGGATATTTATTGGGGCCGAATTCGGGCTAATAAGAGTTTTTTAGATTTCGGTACGTACGTAGCTATGTTTCCGCATCAGATAGCAGGACCCATTGTTCGCTATGCCGATATTGCCCCAGAACTGGTCGAACGGTACGTTACTATTGAGAAGTTTGGCGTCGGGGCCGAGCGGTTTATCATCGGATTGGGTAAAAAGGTTCTGCTTGCCAATACGTTTGCCAAGCTTGCCGATACCATTTTTAACGCTCCCTCTGACAGCTATTCTACCTCGACAGCCTGGTTAGGAATAATTGCTTATTCCCTACAAATTTATTTCGATTTCTCGGGCTACTCCGACATGGCGATAGGCCTGGGAAAAATGGTTGGGTTCGATTTTAAGGAGAACTTCAATTATCCATACATTGCCCGGTCAATTCAGGATTTCTGGCGACGCTGGCATATTTCGCTGTCGAGCTGGTTTCGGGATTATTTATACATACCACTTGGTGGCAACCGAGGTAGCAAAGTTCGCACGTATCGCAACCTGCTGATTGTCTTTTTCGTGACCGGACTTTGGCACGGAGCCAGCTGGAATTTTATTGTCTGGGGTCTCTATCATGGCGTTTTTCAGTTGGCTGAACGAGCGGGGCTTAGCAAGCAGCTTGAGCGGGTTTGGGCACCATTGGCTCATGTGTATACCCTGCTGGTTGTTCTGATTGGATGGGTTTTCTTCCGGGCCGAAACATTGGAGGATGCTATTATTTATCTTCAAAAGATGGCGGGTGCACTGCCCGTGCCTGCGCAATCGACCATTCCTTTAGCTTATCCGATTACGTACTTCCTGAGCCAGGAGGTCGTTGGCTCGTTACTGCTGGGGTTTTTATTTGCCATGCCGGTTTATCATTCTTTTCAGCAGTTTTGGCAGCGAATCCAAATTCGTGCTGGTCTACCCATCATACGGTACGTAATGGACATGGGGTATATTATCGGCCTCTTCGGATTGTTTATTATGGCGGTTATGTATCTGGCTGCTGATACGTATAATCCATTCATTTATTTCAGGTTCTGATGCCTGCTATAGCTTCATCATACAAATTTTACCATACTGTTATGTAAATTTGCATCTTATACAGAAGCTATATTTCAATGAAGTTGAACCTTCGTTACCAGGAGTCATTCGAAGATCGTCACCACGGTCAGACTGATGCGGCTCAGTCCGAAATGCTCCAGACCATTGCAGCGACCGGCCTCTCGGTCCAATCCATCGACGAACTGATAGAACAAACGGTACCGGCAGCAATTCGGCTTTCTCGCCCACTTAATCTGCCTGAGCCTAAATCTGAAACTCAGTTCCTGACTGATTTTAAAAAGCTCGCCAGTCAAAATAAACTATTTAAATCATATATCGGCACGGGTTATTACGACACTATTACGCCTAACGTAATACTACGTAACATTCTCGAAAATCCGGGTTGGTATACGGCTTATACGCCTTATCAGGCCGAGATTGCGCAGGGGCGTCTGGAGGCATTGCTGAATTTCCAAACCGTTGTTTCTGATCTGACCGGTATGGATTTGGCCAATGCGTCGTTACTCGACGAAGGAACGGCAGCCGCTGAAGCGATGCATATGCTCTATGCCATGCGTCCCGCTTCAAAGAAGACAGCTACTACGTTCTTTGTTTCGGAGCGGTCTCATCCTCAAACCATCGACGTAGTACTGACCCGTGCTACGCCCCTTGGAATCAACGTATTGATCGGTGATCACCGTACTGTTGATTTAACGAATGGCGATATTTTTGGTCTGCTGCTTCAGTATCCAGCCTCCGATGGCGAAGTGTTTGATTATACCGATCTGTTTGCGGCTGCTCATGAACTAGGTATTACGACGGCTGTGGCTGCCGATTTGCTGGCGTTAACATTGCTGACTCCCCCGGGCGAAATGGGGGCCGATGTAGTGGTTGGTTCGGCGCAACGGTTCGGCGTGCCTATGGGCTATGGTGGACCACATGCGGCTTATTTTGCTACCCGTGATGCGTTCAAACGCCAGATTCCCGGACGTATTATCGGCGTATCGCAGGATGCCGAAGGGAAGCCTGCTCTGCGGATGGCTCTGCAAACGCGTGAACAGCACATCCGTCGGGAAAAAGCTACGTCTAATATTTGTACGGCACAGGTGCTGTTGGCGGTTATGGCTGGTAGCTATGCGGTCTATCATGGCCCAAAGCGGCTCCGGACAATTGCGGAGAAGGTGCATGGGTTGACCAACGTATTTACGACCGCGCTGCGCTGGAGTGCTCATGAGGTTTGTACCGAAAATTATTTCGATACAGTAACGGTAAAAGTTGGCGATGTTGAATCGCTCAAGAAATCGGCCCGGGCTACTCACATCAATTTACGTTACTGGCCCGATGGTGAGCGTGTTAGTGTTTCATTTGACGAAGTGAAGACGTTGGAGGACGTAACAGAACTTCTAACCGTTTTTGGCGCTAAGTGCGATTTGGAGGCCATTCTGGCTGATCTGAAAATTACCTGGCCAGAACGTCTTGTTCGGCAATCCGACTATCTGACTCATCCGGTATTCAATACGCATCATACCGAGCATGAAATGCTACGTTACCTGAAATCATTGGAGGAAAAAGACCTTTCGCTGGTTCATTCCATGATTTCGCTCGGTAGCTGTACCATGAAGCTGAATGCTACGGCTGAAATGATACCAGTTACGTGGCCTGAGATTGGTAAGCTGCATCCCTTTGTACCCAAAGACCAGGTTGCCGGATATCAGCAGATTTTTAGCGATCTCAATGATTGGCTTTGCGAAATCACGGGTTTTGCTGCCATGTCGTTGCAGCCAAATTCGGGAGCGCAGGGTGAATATGCGGGTCTGATGGTTATTCGGGCGTATCACGAAAGCCGCGGAGATCAGCACCGTACGGTTTCGTTGATTCCTCAGTCGGCACACGGTACCAACCCGGCCAGTGCCGTGATGGCCGGTATGAAAGTTGTTATCGTTAAATGCGATGAGCGCGGTAACATCGACGTAGCGGATCTGAAAGCGAAAGCTGAGCAATACAGCAACGAACTGTCTTGTCTGATGGTGACCTATCCATCAACGCACGGCGTTTTCGAAGAAAGTATTAAGGAAATCTGCGAAATCATCCATACCAACGGCGGGCAGGTTTATATGGACGGTGCTAATATGAATGCTCAGGTCGGCCTGACATCGCCTGCTACTATTGGCGCTGATGTTTGCCACCTGAATCTGCACAAAACATTCTGTATACCTCATGGTGGTGGTGGCCCTGGTATGGGGCCTATTGGTGTAGCGGCCCATCTGGCTCCTTTTCTGCCAGGGCACGCACTTGTACACACCGGTGGCGATCAGGCTATCCATGCGGTATCGGCGGCTCCATATGGATCGGCCAGCATTTTAACGATTTCGTACGCCTATATCGCGATGATGGGTGGCGAAGGGTTAACAAATGCGACGAAGCGTGCTATCCTGAACGCGAATTATATTAAGGCTCGCTTAAACGGGCATTACGAAACACTGTACTCGGGTGCCAATGGTCGGGCTGCCCACGAAATGATCGTGGAGTGTCGGCCATTTAAGGCAGCCGCTGGCGTTGAGGTTGAAGATATTGCCAAGCGTTTGATGGATTATGGTTTCCATGCGCCAACCGTCTCATTCCCGGTTGCTGGTACGTTAATGATTGAGCCAACCGAATCGGAATCGAAATCGGAACTGGATCGATTCTGCGATGCTATGATTGCCATTCGGGAAGAAATTCGGGAGATCGAAACCGGCGCGGCAGATCGGATAAATAACGTATTGAAGAATGCACCACACACCGCAACGGTGGCCCTTTCTGATACATGGGATCGACCTTATAGCCGGGAGAAAGCGGTTTATCCGTTACCTTACCTGCGAGCCCGCAAGTTCTGGCCGAGCGTAAGCCGTATCGATTCTGCATATGGGGATCGTAACCTGGTGTGCGCTTGTGTTCCGACAGAAGCATATGCTACTGAAGCTGCTGAAGAGGCTGTCGCTACACAGCAGGCATAAGCTAAACGAGCTTTCTGCTCTTAACGAAAAACCCGCCATGCAACAGTATGACGGGTTTTTTATTACTGATTTATGGAAAAAGATTGTATTCGCTGATAGCTACGCGTAGTGACTATGCACGTTGGTGAGTGGAATCTCTATCAGCAATAAAATTGCATCGTTCGATAAGGCCTCAAATTCGATAATCCCATCTTTAGGATTCACCAAAGATAACCCGTCCCGGTCGTGGAGTAATCGGTTCTGCACTTCAAAAACACCGCTAAGAACAAACACAAAAACTCCAGTTTCGGCCTGCGTTGATAACTGAAAAAAGCCCTCCTGCCGACCGCCATATTTACCTATAAGCCCCTGACTACGTTGATTCGTGAAAACAGGTACAAGCTTGTTGGTATTGTTAATGTCAAAATTGGTTTGACGTAACGTAGGGGTGAATGAAGATGTATCGGCAGCTATCCAGATGTCGAGGAAGTTAATACGTTCGTTTTCGTATGGATTGATGATCTGATAATTCATACCCGCTGCCAGTGAGACGATTTCTGCCTGTCCGGCTTCCAGAAACCCGTTACCTACGCTGCTGGTATATTCAAGACCTCCTATCAATGGAATGATGATAACATCCGTATGTTGCTCAACTCTCATATGGAGGCTGTGACCGGCCTTCAGAGTCGTGTCATTGATGAGTTGAAGCGTACCGAAAGGTTTCCGGCTTTCATCAAAATAACTCCCAAAGTTGAAGCTGTGAAAGCTCTGGAACGAGTCGAGCTGCGAACTTCCTCGCTGATCGGATAGGTAAATCTGGGCTTCTGTTTGCGTATCCATGTTTTTACGATGGTCTGGTTGCTTGTAATGACGAAATGCTCAGAAAAGGTTGTAAGTAAAGTGTGTCGGTTTCAACCTCATCACCATTCGACAAGGATTCCCGTTTGTCGCCATACGCAATCAGCAGTGCGTCGCCCAACGTATCAATCCAGGTTATCGGCTCACTATAAAAAGTAAGAGCAATTTTGTGCATGTCCTTATTGCTAACGTGTGAGCGCAGAATCTCAAATGTAAACTGCGTAAAAGGCAGGCATACTTTCCCCGAGCTATTGAGAACATCAGGTATAACTCCGTTTAACTGGCGTATATAGCCAACAGCAGCCCGGCTTGTCAGATAATGGAGCTTTTCGGCCTGCGGAACATTGTCGATGAGTTCCTGAAATGTATTGTACTTATCGTCTTTGTTATAAAGCTGAGCTTGCATATAAAACTCCATGTGCGTATCGTCGAATACATATTTATCCCAGAGCTTCTGGGACGAGGCATCGATGATTTTTCGATAACTCAGACGAATGAGGCCCTTTGTCATATGAAACTCACCCCGTTCAGAGTATGTCTCTAAACGGAGCCTTTGTTCTGTTAAGCGCTAACAACAATGGTGTGGGTTAATGTATAACCGCCCGATAAGCTGCCGGATACCGTAGCGAGTTCGTTTGTATATCCGTCGCCAAATACGTTATCGCGTTCGTTAGTCGTGTCTTGTGCCCCTTTGGTGTATCCATACGACTGGCCAGTTGTGTAGACCGTATTGCAGATGTCGTACGGAAAGGCAATCTGTGTCACCAACAATGATTTGCCTGATGCATTATAAATGTGTACATGGATGTGTGGCGCCCGTCCTGAATACCAGCCAGGAAAAATAGAAGTGAACGTAACGAGGCCATTTGAATCGGTCGTCTGACGTCCACGCAGAAAGTCAACGGATGTATAATTCGTGCTCTGCATGCCTGTCCCGCCATACTCCGAATAATTACCATCCTTATCACAATGCCATACATCAATCAGAGCGCCGGAAAGAGCCGCGCAACTTGCATTGGCATTTTTGATCGTAATATTCATCGTAAAGGCAACACCTGTACGGTCGTCGCGAATGTCTTTACGAACAAAATTAGCGGGCGATTTGGTTGGAAAGGGGCCTTCCGTTTCCGTTGGCGTAACCGTACAATTACTGGATGAGCTACCATTGGTTGATCCGGTCGACGTACTGGTGCCCGTCGATGTAGTAGGGTCAACGTCTGTACTTTTGCAGGCATTAATAGCGGCAATTCCGAGCAGGCTACCGAACCCTCTTTTCAAAAACTCTTTGCGTTCCATATCTTTTTACGATACACGTTTTGGTATTTAGTAGCTAATACGCAGAGACAAACAGGATCGTTGTATTGAATGGGCTATTTGAGGTAAATGAGAGGATTGTGCCGGTAAAATAGCCGGGCTCATAAGCTGACCAGTAGCATTGTTTAGACTTACGATCTGAATTGTTGAAAGAATTCGGTTTCGTAACTGGCACCGATGGGAATTTCGCGTCCGGCCAGAAGGATTGTTTTGTTTTGCACCGCTTCAATTCGATGTAGCGGTACAATAAAGGAGCGATGGACCCGAATAAAGCCTTCTGCTGATCGGACCGTATCAGGCAATTGTTGCAATATGGCTTTCATGGTCATCCGGCAAACTACGGGTTTGTCTTGCTGGCGGTGAATTTTTATATAATCGTCGAGCCCTTCAATGAATAGAATATCGGCTAAAGGAATCTGATAAAGCCGATAATCAGCTCGAACGTATAGGAAGGTAGGTTTACTTTCTTCTGCTTGTTGCTGCCTGAATCGATAGGCGTCCTGGGCTTTATGGACAGCCTGATCGAATCGCTCGAACGTGAAAGGCTTGAGCAGATAATCAACCGCATTAAGCGTGAAACCATCAACGGCATATTCAGAATAAGCCGTCGTGAAAATAACCAGTATAGGCCGTGGCAGAAGCTTATGAAAATCGAGACCCGACAACGCAGGCATGTTGATGTCGAGAAACAAAAGATCAACCGGAAAGTTGGTCAGATAATCTAATGCCTCATCCATGCGAACAAACGTCTTCTGTAAGTCAATAAAATCGAGCCGGCCACAAAAGCTGGCGAGTACCCGGAGGGCAGGGGGCTCATCGTCTAGGGCAATAGCGCGAATCATGTCAGCGTAAGATACAGATCGACCGTAAAGCTGGCAGGCTGGTCATTGATGACTAAACGATGCTGATTTGGATAAACCAGATCCAGACGCGTTTTCGTATTCGTCAGACCAATACCACTGCCGTTTGTAGGTAAGGTGTTTTGCGAAATATGCACTTTTTTGTTGAAAACATGGCAATGAAGTTCATCGTGTTCTACCACTAATGTGACTATAATATGAGAATCTTCGCTTGGGTTGATGCCGTATTTAAAGGCATTTTCAATGAACGAAATCAGAATCAGCGGGGCAATTTGAAAACCATTGGGCGTTCCTGTAATAGAAAAATCGACTCGGGCAGTATCATCGATACGTAGCTTTTGCAACGTAACGTAATGCGTGATATACTCCAGTTCTTTTCTTAAAGGAACCTGATTGCCGTTTGCATCCTGAATAACGTAGCGCATTAGCGCTGAGAGACGGGCAATGGCCTCAGCTGTTTTATCGGATTGCTCAATAGCCAGCGAATAAACACTGTTGAGCGTATTGAACAGAAAATGAGGGTTGATCTGCGCTTTTAAATAAGACAGTTCCGTGTTCAAACGTGCTCGTTCTGTTTCGCGCCACCGATTATTGACCCGAATCGCCAGCGACAGCAGGAAACCCGTTAAGAAAAGGAAAAAAGTCTGGCTGATTTCGGGAGGTCGGTCGGGGTGAGGGTACTTTGGCATCCGCTCAGGAAAGTGGCCTGGTGGCATGGGTGGCCGTTGGTCTGACGCAAACGGCGAGTGATGCTCCATTCGATCCGGCGGTGGCATTGACGAAGACGTAGTAAAACCTTGCCTGTTGACAATAGCGAGTGTTTGCTGAATGAGTAGAAAGCTAATCAGAATACATAGACCATAAACGACGTAGTGTTTTGCGAAGAAAAATCGGGGAATTAATACGTAATAGTTGAGGTAGAAGAAGAGAATCGTAAATACGTACGAAAGAAAAGTACGCTGTTCGTGTGAATTGTACGAAAGTTGATCTAATCGGGCAAAACCTTCATCTACAAAAAGGTAGGGCAGTGCTAAAAAAAGCAGGCAGCCAAGAACATGAATGGCGATGAGGGATAGTTTCCTGTTCATATACAATTCTGGAGGCAGAAAGGTAATGAACCCTACTCGTTCCTGAAACAGAACTCGGTAAACGGGTACTATTTGTCGGTAAACTCAGTCATAGAAAAAGCGCTCAGTTTATGACAACCGAACGCTCTAAAAGAAATGTCGTTGGAAATCTACACGACTACTGCTTCGGCAAGAACCAGTACCTTGTTTTGTAGAATTTCAACAACGCCACCGTCAACGGTGAAGGTTTGCTGACCAGACGATGACTGTACGACAATAGGTCCACGAGCCAACGTACTAACCATAGGGGCGTGATCATTCAAAACCTGAAACTGCCCTTCGCTCCCCGGAAACGTAACAGCGCTGGCTTCTCCAGAAAAGACCTTCCGGTCGGGTGTGATAATATCTAAGGTCATACTGTTCAATGATGAGTTATAAATGATGAATGATGAATAGACGTCTAAAAATCATTTATAATTCATCATTCATTTTATTACAAAGCTCCTTTTACGAAGTTGAGTACGCTAGTAAGTTGTGTTTTTGCAGCGGGCTCCGCAGCCTTGGCAACCAATCCACCCTGATCTAGTTTGCCAACTGTTCCCAGAGCAGTTGAAATCAGCGACTGGCCAGTTGACTGGGTGCCGCCACCGAGTGCCGACAAAGCACTACCGATTCCACTTAAGCCGCTGGTTAACTGGCTACCTTTGCCAAGGAGTGATCCTGCTGCCAGAATCCCTTCCAGTTTATTCCCGCCCGAAGCCAGCTTTGCCAGACTAACCGCCTTTGCTAAGGCGCCGTTGCCTAAAGCCCCAGTTGGAATCAAAGGAAGTAGCGCTTTTAGCTTGCTGGCCTGAGACAGGAGTTTATCTTTAAAGGAGGTTGGCTTTTGCTGTGCTTCGGCTTCTAGTCCGGCGATGCCAGCTTTCAACTCCTGTGTGGTTGCTGCTTTGTCTCCTTTTTCCAGAGCCGCTACTGCATTATCCAGATGGGTCGTTGATGCACTGTCCTGAAAAGAATCAGGAACAATAGAAACCTCGTTAATAGCTCCTCCTGTCAACCCCATCTCCACAAAGGACATCTCGGGTTGGGCAAAAGCCCCCGTTCCTAATACTAGGCAGAAAGGTACTATAGTGGCTGCCAGACTCAATCTAATGTGCATTTTCATAAAAACCAGACTTGTTTTTGTTGTAGCTATTAGACTTGAGAACAGAAGGTTGGTTTCTGGCATACGGTTAATAAAGCGTTAAATTATGAACCGTATGCCAGATTTATGTTTATCGCTGACCAGCTTCGCGAAGCATTTTTTCGCCTTTAGCTACTGCATCCTCAATTGTACCAACGAGGTTGAAAGCTGCTTCTGGCAGATAATCGTGCTTGCCGTCAATGATTTCGTTAAATCCTTTGATCGTGTCTTCGATCGGAACAAGTACACCTTTCAGACCCGTGAATTGCTCAGCAACGAAGAATGGCTGCGACAGGAAGCGTTGTACACGACGAGCGCGGGCAACAACCAGCTTATCTTCTTCTGATAATTCTTCCAGACCAAGAATAGCGATAATGTCCTGCAATTCTTTGTAACGCTGCAGAATCTCTTTTACGCGCTGAGCCGTGTTGTAGTGCTCATCGCCAAGGATTTCTGCTGTCAGAATCCGCGATGTAGAATCGAGTGGGTCCACTGCGGGGTAGATACCAAGCTCAGAAATTTTACGGCTCAATACCGTTGTTGCATCAAGGTGAGCAAACGTAGTAGCCGGAGCGGGGTCAGTTAAGTCATCGGCAGGTACGTAAACGGCCTGTACCGACGTAATAGAACCACGTTTGGTCGACGTAATACGTTCCTGCATGATACCCATTTCGGTAGCCAGTGTTGGCTGGTAACCTACGGCTGAGGGCATCCGGCCCAGCAGAGCTGATACTTCAGAACCTGCCTGGGTAAACCGGAAGATGTTATCAACGAAGAACAGAATGTCGCGACCGGCGCCTTCACCGTCGCCATCGCGGAAGTGTTCAGCAATAGTCAGACCTGACAAGGCCACGCGGGCACGGGCTCCAGGAGGCTCGTTCATCTGACCGAAAACGAATGTAGCCTGGCTTTTAGTTAACTCGTCAGAATCAACTTTCGACAAATCCCAGCCACCTTCTTCCATCGAGTGTTTGAACGCTTCACCGTATTTGATGATACCCGCTTCAATCATTTCGCGAAGCAGGTCATTTCCTTCACGAGTACGCTCACCAACACCGGCGAATACTGACAGACCTGAGTAGGCCTTAGCGATGTTGTTGATCAACTCCTGAATCAATACCGTTTTACCAACACCAGCACCGCCGAAAAGACCGATTTTACCACCTTTCGCATAGGGTTCGAGGAGGTCAATTACCTTAATACCAGTAAATAGTACTTCGGTTGATGTGGCCAGATCCTCAAATTTTGGTGCTGCCCGGTGAATCGGCAAGCCTGCGCCAGTGCTCTTTGGCTGAGGAATACCGTCAATCGCCTGACCTACTACGTTGAAAAGGCGTCCGCGAATTCCGTCGCCTGTTGGCATGGTGATTTGAGCTCCAAGGTCAACGACGTCTAAGCCGCGAAACAGCCCGTCGGTCGAATCCATGGCGATGGCGCGAACACGGTCTTCGCCAAGGTGCTGCTGAACTTCCAGAATTACCTCTTGACCATTCGCTTTCGTTACTTTGAGGGCGTCCAGAATAGCCGGAATCCGAGTGCCTTCGCCTTCGAAACTCACGTCTACAACTGGCCCGATTATTTGCGTAATCTTACCCGTATTGACTGCCGTTGCCGTACTCATTTATCTATGATGTAACTTATTAAAATATTGCCCATTGTTTGGGACTGCAAAAGTAGGAGAAAAACAGCGTAAGGTCAAGGCAGTGCCTAGTCATTTTCCGGTTATTTAGGTATGGAATGCATTTGGTAGTTAGGTTTTTATCCTAAGGCGCAAACAAAATGACCGTTGAGCGGATTTGTACAAAAGCTAGTTGTTACTATGTTGACCACTAATGATTAGGTAATAAATAAATAACTATTGGGTCATGACTCAGAGTTATTTATTTAAAATCGCCAATCACTCTAACTGCTACTCATTCATGCTTCAACAACGTTCCAGTGGACTTCTACTTCATATCACATCACTTCCTTCAGCCCACGGCGTGGGCGATCTGGGACCAGAAGCGTACCGCTTCGCCGATTTCCTGCATGCGTCCGGGCAAACCTACTGGCAGATACTCCCGCTGACTCCCGTAGACCCTGGGGCTGGCTTTTCGCCCTATAGCAGTCCGTCCGCTTTTGCTGGTAATACATTACTGATTAGCCTGGAAATGCTGGCCGAAGAAGGGTTATTGAGTAAGGAAGACTTGGCCGTGTTTAATGAACAGCCCGTTCAGGATGTTACCGTTAGTGAAGCCCCTTCTTCATCGGGCGACTCCGCTCCGGCTGTATTGGCCGGTCCGCTAATACTGGCGCCTTCTACGCTTCATGCTGCCTGGATCAAAAAAAGACCGCTTTTGCAGCAGGCAGCCGAAAACTTTCTACGCGATGCAACAGCAGGGCAACGTAGTGATTATGAACGATTTTGTGGCTGGCAGGCCGACTGGCTCGACGATTATGCTTTATTTACGGCTTTGCAGGAAGCCACCGGCGAACCTACCTGGATTCGCTGGGATGAAGCCATCGTTCGACGGGACCCGGCTGCGTTGGCAGAACAAAAGGAGTTATTACAGGAGCGGATAGAACTTGTGAAAGTGCTCCAATATTTCTTTTTGCGGCAGTGGAATGAGCTTATTGCTTATTGCTATAGCCGTAAAATTCATATCATTGGCGATATTCCCATTTACGTTCAGTTTAACAGTGCTGATGTATGGGCAAACCCAACCCTGTTCAAACTCGATGAAAACTTTCAGCCTCTATCGGTAGCGGGCGCTCCTCCCGACTATTTTAGTGAATATGGTCAGCGCTGGGGCAACCCAATTTACGATTGGAGTGAGCATAAACGTACTGGGTTTGCCTGGTGGATGCACCGTCTGCGCCATCAGATGTCCTTGTATAGCCTTACCCGCCTGGACCATTTTCTGGGTTTTGCTATATATTGGGAAATTCCGGCCAGCGAGCCAACGGCTAAAGTTGGCGAATGGGTAAAGGCCCCAATTGAAGATTTTATGCACGCTATGTATCGTCAGTTTGTGCATCTGCCGGTCGTTGCCGAAGACTTGGGAGCACGGACGGCCGATATGCAGCCACATCTGCGTCATTACGGAATTCCGGGAATGCGGGTGATTCAGTTTGGCTTTGGCGACGATCTGCCGACCTCGTCTCATGGGGTGCATAACCATACAGAGAACGTAGTGGCCTACTCGGGTACGCACGACAATAATACAACACTGGGCTGGTTCCGGGAATCTGATGAAGAAGTGAGGCAGCGACTGGATGACTACATCGGATTTCCTATTACCGAGGAAAACGTTGTTGATCAGATTTGCCGCCTGACCATGCAGTCGGTCGCCCGCCTGGCAATCATGCCCGTTCAGGATGTGCTGAATCTGGATGAAACGAACCGAATGAACACGCCCGGTCTGGGTGGGCGAAGCTGGCAATGGCGTCTGCAACCAGGACAGCTAACTGATGAAGCTGGCGAGAAGTTGCTTAAGTTGACGAAGATGACAGGGCGTATTGAAGGCGTTTAATAACCTATTCGCTCAAACGGCAATACTGCCGTTTGAGCGAATGACATGTAATTATACCAACTCCAGTTGTTGAATGTGCTGATCAATGAAAGCCAGTTCATCAGTGGAAAGCTTCACGGCAATGGCTTTGGCATTCTGAGTGGCCTGTTCGGCATTTCGGGCGCCTACCAAAGCTGCTGTAATGCCGGGTTGCTCAATGGTCCACCGAACAACCAGCTGGCCCAACGTGGCATTTTTCTCATCGGCGAGTGGTTTTATTTTTTCCATGAGAAGGTCAGCCTGAACGATATTCTGCTCCTTGAAGAACCGGTAACCAGCCCGATGATCACCTGCCGAAAACTGATGCCCTGGTTTGATTTTGCCCGTTAGCAATCCCCGTTCCATAGGGCTATAAGCCAAAATTCCTTTTTTATGCTCAAGGCAGTACGGAACGACGGTTTCCTTTATGGCCTGGTTAAGCATACTGAATGGAACCTGGTTGGATGCGAGTTTTACCACGGCTTCCGCTTGCTGCATCTGCTCGGCGTCATAGTTGCTGACACCCGCCTGGCGAACTTTTCCCTGTTCAATTAGTCGGACAACGGCTTCCATGCTTTCGTCAATGGGCGTCGTCTTGTCCGGCCAATGAATTTGGTAGAGATCGATATAGTCTGTACCCAGGCGTCTCAGGCTGTCTTCGCATTCTTTTATGATGCTGTCTTTTGCCGAGTATTTGTAGACATCAATGGGCTTGCCTGAATTGTCCTGACTTTTAAAGGCAAAATCACCCTTTGCCAAGTCCCATCGCATACCGTATTTAGTCAGGATCTGTATTTTATCGCGGGGAATGCCTTTGATTGCCTTACCAACTAGTTCTTCGCTTGCCCCTTGTCCATAAATCGGAGCCGTATCGATAGACGTAACGCCTAAATCATACGATGCTTTGATGGCTTCAATGGCTCCTTTGGTTTCGGTTCCGCCCCACATCCAGCCTCCGGCGGCCCAGGCTCCGAACGTAATGGCCGATACGGTCAATTCTGAATCGCCAACTTGTCTATATTCCATATGCTATACTAAAATTGAATGATACGTATCTGTAACCGGGTCTTACTAGTGGTACAAAAAAATGGTAGGGAGGTTTGGCAAAGAGAGCAGGAATTCGGATTCTGGCCGATTTTCTTAGGCAAGAATAGTCCAGGTAGTTTGCGGTCCTAGAATTCCCTTCTTACTATTATCGTTTTTGGGAGTAGTGATGATGCCACAAGGCACTAACTACCCGCTAAGCACGTTTCTGTTTCATGTCATCCTTATTTTTTTGGTCTGCGTGGCGTCGTAATTATCGGCTCACATACGTAGTAAGTCTTCTTTTGTTTGCTATTAGTCTGATTCTGTTTGCTTTATCGTGGGCTCGTGGATTGTCTAACGTTGTTCACTGGGACGTATTAAGCGAACTCAATGAGCTTCCTGTTACGTTTCAAACGTTCTCTGATGGGCTGTTGAATTATGCGGTCAACGGGAAAGCCTACACCGTATCGGAGCAATTTGTAGCATCTGCTATGGAAATCAGGCCCGCCCATGCCACTACGTTTCTGGTCGGTATTTGCTGTGCTTTCGTTTTGTTGCTGAGTGCCATAACCCGTTTTGATCGCATACGGTATTTGATCAGTATGGCCCTGCTGATTATAGGACTGGCTTTTTTTCGGTGGGAAATGCTCGAAATTCCGGGGCTTGGCGGCAATTACTTATTTCTTATCCTGGCGTTCCTGTTTGGATCGGTCAGTTATTACTTCCATGCGTTTCGGTCCGATTACCCTATCTCAGTGCGACTCCTGGCGTTTGGGAGCGTAGTGGGCCTGGTCGCTATCGGACTAGGCTTGTTGTCGCCCGTGGCATTTCCGGCCATGATTGTTGTGAGTTACGGTCTACCGGTGTTGCTGGCTATAGGAACTGGTTTTATTTTCTTTATTGCTCCGGAAATAATTGCGGGGCTGGTATGGATAACATCAGCGGGAAGATCGGAGGGTAATGCTCCGCAGATCAGCCCGCGCCGAACATTGGGAATTAATAACCTTTTGTTTATCAGCTTTCTTTATCTGCTGAATCTGGGACTGATCTGGTTGAAAAATACGCGTTCTATTGATTGGGACGTATTGGCAATCAGTCCGTTCGTGCTCTACCTGATTTCGGTCATTATTGGTATCTGGGGATTTCGTCGGTTGGTTGAACAGCAGGAGTCGATTGCCTTCCACGATTCGGGGGCGTATCTGTATCTTGGTCTGGCTTTACTCACGACGCTTACTATGGTCTATGCGTTTGTTACAGCCAACGACCCTCTGGTTGAGATGTTTGAAGACATCATCGTCTACACCCACTTGGGCATGGGCTTATGTTTTGTGGCATACGTAGTGCTGAACTTTCTGCCCATCTACCAGCAGCATTTACCGGTTTATAGAATTCTCTACAAACCAAAACGTCTTGAATTAAGCCTGTTCCGAATTGTTGGTATTGTGGTAGTAGTCGCGTTGCTGGGTTCGGGTGGACTCATTACGTTTCGACAGGCTGTTGCCAGTTATTATAACGGTCTGGGCGATTATTACACAGTTAGCAAAGAGCCTACGTCGGCTAATGCGTTTTATCAGTTGGCGCTGGAGCAGGAGTTCCAGAACCATAAATCGAACTATGCGATGGCTTCAATGGCCTTATCGCAGAATAATCAGACAGCGGCTGCTTTTTATTTCCAGCAGGCACTTTTAAAACAGCCTAATCCACAGGATTATGCAGGGCTGAGCCAGACTTATTTGCAGGCTGACCTATTTTTTGAAGCCGTTAAAACGTTGCAGCGGGGTCTCCGGGCTTTTCCCGGTAGTGGCGAACTGCAGAATAACCTCGGTTATCTCTATACTCGCACGAGTGTAGCCGATTCGGCTTATTATTACCTGAAATCGGCCGCCGACAATGCTGGTCGGGGCGAAGTGCCAGAATCGAATCTACTGGGTTTTTATGCCCGGAATCCCGCCGTTTTGCTGGCTGATTCAACGTTGGCGCAGTCGGTTAAACCATCAGGTTATGAATCGTATCAGGCGAACGCACTGGTGTTGAAAATGATTGCGCGTTCAGATACCGTATCGCCAGCCAAACCGGATTGGTTAACTACTGATGCCGTTGGCCAGGGACTAAGTGTTGGGCGATTTGCCAGCTTGTATAATTATGCGCTTAGCAATCAGCAGGCCGACACGGCGTTAACCAACGCTATCAAACGGTTAACTACCGATCCTAGCAATCAGGACTTTACAGACGATTTGTTATTGGCTCGGGCCGTAACGGAATATAATCAGCATAATTACCCCAATGCCTTCAATTTAGTCAGCCAGTTGGCAGAGGGTGATCCGAAAAGTAGTCCAACGTATCATTCGATTGCGGGTTTATGGCTGTTGGAGCAGGGATTGTATCGCCGGGCAGCCGAGCAGTTTGGCTATAACACCGATACGACGTCGATTTACTATCGGGCGATGGCATTGACTAAAGCCAGGGATTTGGCCGTAGCACAATCATTTTGGGAAGCAGCCTCTGCCAGTGATCCGACCGTATCGGCTTTAAAACAGGTACTTTACCAGGAGCGAAAACCGCAAACTGATCCAGAAAAAGCATTTTATGCCATCTACCGGATCGATGATCTGAATCGGGGTGCGTATTGGGAAACCATTCAGGACCCTAGCCTGAAAACGGTGGCTGGTGTCGCGTTGGCCGACGATTATCTTGATCAGCTTCAATGGCGAAATGCGCAGTTGGTTTTGTCGGGCCTGCCTGATTCCAGCCAGATCAGCCCTATCGCCGTTTCGGAACGGACCATTGCGGCTCTACGATTATCGGCTTTTCGCCGAAGTGTAGGGTCGGCTGAAACAATGGCCACAAAACCTATACTGCCTCAGTTTCAGGCTGAAAAAAATTACTGGTTAGCGCAAACCTACGAACGTACTCACCAGTTAGGTAAGGCGAATCAATTGTATCGTAGTGCCTTAGCCTTAGCTCCGCTGAATGCACGTATTGTTACGTCGGCAGCTCAGCTGGGCGCTCAACAGCAACGTAGCAAAGAAGCCTATGACCTGGTGATAAGAGCGCTGCCTTATAATGAAGACAATCCTGAATTACTCAAAACATACATCAGTTTGTGTCTCGATTTGCATTTATCCGACTATGCTGAGGCCGGATTGGCCAAATTGCAGCCAATTACGACGCCTGCCGATTATCAGGCGTTTCGGATAACTTATCAGGAAAAACTAGCGTCAATCGAAAAGAGTCGGCAAAAATTCCTGCAATAAGTTAGCTTTGTTAACTGCAAGCGTTTGATTGCCAGTAATTGTACAATCGATTTGTGGGAAATAGTAATAATGCTGGTATCAACGGCGAACTTCTTCTCAGATAGTATTATTTTAACGAGTCATTTTAGTACTTCCTACCGAATGGTAGCCGCTGCTACTACGTCCTAACTTCATCATACATGAATATTATCGAAACCCACAATATTGCCAGACGTTACGTAATGGGTACCGAAGTAATTGACGCTCTGAAGTCGATTACGATTAGTATTCAGAAAGGGGAGTACGTAGCATTTATGGGACCATCAGGGTCCGGTAAATCGACGTTGATGAATATTGTTGGCTGTCTGGACTCGCCTTCATCCGGGCATTATATTCTGAATGGGCAGGATGTGAGTCAGATGGGTGAAAACGATCTGGCCGAAGTACGTAACAAAGAAATTGGCTTTGTTTTCCAGACATTCAATCTGCTGCCCCGCCAAACGTCGCTGGAGAACGTAGCACTACCGCTCATTTATGCAGGATATAATAAAGCCGACCGGATTGAAAAGGCGATGTTAGCCCTTAAAAATGTGGGTCTGGAGCACCGGGCTGGTCACCGGCCCAACGAGTTATCGGGGGGGCAGCGCCAACGCGTAGCCGTTGCGCGGGCGTTGGTGAATGATCCCAGCATTTTGCTGGCCGATGAGCCAACTGGAAACCTGGATACGAAAACGTCCTATGAGATCATGGATCTGTTCGATCAGATTCACAGTAAGGGAAATACGGTGATCATGGTAACGCACGAAGAAGATATTGCCGAATATGCGCACCGTATTATTCGACTCCGTGATGGCCTGATTGAAACGGATCGAATTAATACAAACATCCGTAAAGCACATGCGTTGATGCAATCGTCAGAAGAGTGATCTTTTTTGTGCTGTATTTCTTAATATAAGCGTAGTATATTGGCCTAAAATTCCTAAAACGTATGCTCCGTAAAGTACTCATCGGCCTGTTAGCGATCTTCGTGCTTATCCAGTTTTTCCGGCCCGAAAAAAATCAGTCAGAGGGCATTTCGCCCAACGATATTTCGACAAAGTATGCCGTACCCGCTAGCGTACAGACTGTTCTAAAACGCTCCTGTTTCGATTGCCATTCGAACAACACAGTATATCCCTGGTACGATAATATTCAGCCCGTTTCCTGGTGGCTGGCCAATCACATCGAAGAAGGGAAGTCGGAGCTTAACTTCTCGGAGTTTACTACGTATCCTCCCAAAAAAGCCAGACATAAGCTGGAAGAAGTCGCTGAGGCTGTTACGGATGGCTGGATGCCTTTATCGTCTTACCTCCGAATCCATCAGGACGCAAAGCTGAAGCCTGAAGAAGCAAAACTGATTGCCGACTGGGCTAATCAACTACGTAGTCAGATACAGCTTCCTGCTGGCGAAACGGAAGAACATCATCATTAATAAATACAGCTAATTGGTACGCCATATCTTGGAGATATGGCGTACCAATTAGCTGTATTTATTAATGACTAAGCAGAAATAACGTCAGCAATGACATCGCGCCATTGCTGCATTTCTGGTACGCCGGGCTTACGTTTGCCAAAAATCAACGCAATACTATTCCCCTTTTTATCAAATAGATCGAGGCCAGTTACGATACCGTCTTTGGTGGGCTTTCGGGTTACCCAGATGCTATTAATCTGATCTTCGCGCAGATGCATATTGAAGGCTGGGTCCAGTACGTTATACCAGGGCCCCATGCTGACCAGTTTTTTAACGGTACCCGTATGAATCTGGATACAACCAGGGCTTGAGGCAAAAATCATAATCGGTAGTTCGCGTTCGGCGACCAGTTCAAATACCTTTTTCAGCTGATTGACCGAAATCTGCTCCGAATAGCCAGCCGGAGCCAGCCGTATTCCTTCTTCCCGATCCAACTTATATTTCCGGAGCAGGCCGAAAAACTCGTGTGTGTCCTGCATCGCTAACCAGGCATCCTGAAATGCCTGAACATCAACCGTCTCGTTAGCTGACTCTGCTTCTTTTTCGGGATAAGGCACCGTAACAATGGCTTCCGTTTGATCGGCGGCCAGGTATTTCTGAACAAGCGCTTCGTAGGCCGTTTCGTCAGATTGATCAGTCAGGTAGATTTTGTGTACTGCCAGACCGTCCTGATCGAAGAACTGTAAGCTCTTGCGACCATTTTCATCGACAGCAAAACCGAAATGCCAGCGCGACATAAACAGCCGCAGATCAATATCCGGACCCAGCACCAGGCCTGTCTGGTCGTTGAATGATACGTTCTCGTACACGCCTTTCCGCTCATGAACGATGTTGTCGTTACGTGTCAAGGCCATCACATAGGCCAACGTCGGTACTTCTTTAAGCAACTCACGAAAATCGCCTTCCAGTCGTTGAACGGTTTCGCCTAGTTGCGTCGCAAGCAGATCGGCTTCGCTGACACCCAGTTGTTTAGCCGCATCGCGGATTCTTGTTTTAGGGTTCTCTTCCAGGAACGTAGCCCAGCGTTCTTTGAGGCTCTGTGCTGTAATCATTGGATAATACTAGTTTGGTTAGTGACGATTAGAAAACTGATGTTGCTGTGGAATCACCATTGGGCAGTCTAGTTCGGGATGCTCAACGAGCCACACATTTAAGTTGAATACGTGCTTAATAGTCTCGACGGTGATGACTTCCTGCGGACGACCGATGGCCTCAATCCGGCCAGAACGTAGCATAACAATCTGATCGGCATACTGAGCCGCCAGATTTAGATCGTGCAGAATTACGACGGCGCAGAAGCCTTTCTGCGTGAACTCACGGGCTAATTCCAGCATCTGATGCTGGTGAAGCAGGTCCAGGCCGGTAGTCGGCTCGTCCAGAAATAAAATACCTTTGGGGACATCCCATATCTGGGCCAGCACTCGGGCTAACTGAACGCGCTGTTGCTCTCCGCCCGATAACGTAGTAAAAACGCGAGACGCAAATTCCCACATCCCCACTTTCTTAAGAGCCGTTTCGGCAACGTAGTAATCGTGGTCGGAGGGGTGAAAATCGAAGTGTGGATACCGGCCCATCAGCACTAATTCGCTGACCAGAAACGGAAAGACAACCGAATTTTGCTGCGGCAGAACGGCCCGCACCAGGGCTAGTTCTTTATCGGAATAGGCAGTAAGACTTTTTTTGTCGAGCCGTACTTCGCCAGATAAAGTGGTTAGCTCTCGTGTACAGAGTTTGAGTAATGTGGATTTCCCGGCACCATTCGCCCCAACAATGGCCAGCAGTTCGCCCGCTTTGGCCTGGAACGAAACGCCATCAAGGAGTTTTCGGTTACGTATCTGGTACGAGATGTTTCTTACTTCCAGCATATGGCTTCGTATTTAGGCGGCTGCTCGACGGCGTTCGCGGAATAAAATCCATAAAAACACAGGTGTTCCCAGTAAAGCGGTCAGGATGCCAATGGGCAGTTCGGCCGGGGCAACAATGGTCCGGGCCAGTGAATCGGCCAAGGTCAGCACAATAGCCCCGCCCAGCGCCGAACCCGTCAGGACACGGCGATGGTCAGAACCCACACCCATACGTATCAGATGAGGAATAACTAGCCCAATGAAGCCAATAATACCCGCCACAGCAACCGACGTACCGACGGCCATTGTTGAAAAAATAATGACCTGCCGTTTAATGCTTTTCAGGTTTACACCCAGCATACTAGCCTGACTCTCACCCAGCGCCAGCAAATTGAGCGACTTGGCTAATCTTGGAATACCCACCAAAGCCGCGGCCGTAAAGGGTAAAATGCTTAGCACCGATGTCCAACTGGCTCCACCTAGGCTTCCCAGGCTCCAGAACGTAATGTTACGTAGTTGTTCGTCGGTTGCCAGATAAGTCATGATGCCCGTCAAAGCACCTGATAAGGCATTAATGGCGATACCCGTAAGCAGCATTGTTGTGATCACATCTTTACCGGCCATGCGCGCTATGCGATAAACAAGGAAAGCAGTAGCACAGGCACCTGCGAAAGCAACAATAGATAGGGCATACATACCCAGCAATCCCGTCAGGGTTTGAAAAAGCTTTACTTCCAGAACAATCATCATTACCGCTGCCAAAGAAGCACCTGACGAAATACCGATCAGTCCGGGATCGGCGAGCGGATTACGGAAAAGCCCTTGAATAGCCGCTCCTGAAACCGCGAGTCCAGCACCAATCAGGAGGGCCAGACAAACACGCGGTAGGCGGATGGCCAATAAAATGGCTTCTTTAGTAGCGTCGACAGCGGCAGAATACCCCAGCGATTTGGCGAGAATCAGCCAAATTTCGTACGGACTAACGTATAAAGCTCCAATACCCACTGATACGACAATAGTAACCAGCAACGTAATAACCAGAACCGGCATAAGCCACGGATTCACAACTGTTCTGATAGCTGACGTCGGTGGCTTTTTGATCGTGGTACGAGCGTTAATTGTGGCGGCAGTGGTATTCATCAGACTCAGGCTTTGGGTTTCTGGGCTATTTTCTGGGTCAACTCCTGTAGGGCTTTTCCCAATCGGGGAGAAAAACCGGTCAGTAAGTGTCCATCCATCGTAATAATTCGGCCGTTTTTGCCCGCGTTTGTTTGAGCAATACCCTGAACTTTAGCTAGTCCCTGCGCTCCGCCCAGGCTTTCAAGCCCACTGTCGAACAGGAGAATAACATCGGGGTTGGCCGTAACGAGGGCTTCAGCGGTGAGGGGTTTATAGTTTTCGAAGCTAGACGTAGCATTGACGCCACCGGCCAGCTCAATCATTTTGTCGACCTGCGTGCCTTTGCCCGAAACCATCATCGTACCCGTACCGCGAGCGTAGATAAAAAGGACTTTCGGACTATTGATTGCTTTTTTTACCTGGGCCAGGTCGGCATCTAGTTTTTTGAGAATTGGTTTAGCCCGTGAGGGGACCTGACACGTATTGGCCACATCCTGTATCAGTTTTTTGGTGCCTGCTACGCTATATTCCTGCTGAAACGTAATGACGGCAATGCCCGCCGATTTGATCTGTTCAATGACTTCTGGCTTGGTGCCCGCATTAACGGATGTCAGCACGAGGGTTGGTTTTAGCGAAATAACACCTTCGGCCGAAATAGTCCGGTTGTGTCCTACTTTGGGCAGTTTTTGTAACGATTCTGGATATGTACTCGTCACATCAACACCAATCAGGTGCGACTGTAGACCCAGATCACATAAAATTTCGCTCACTGTACCGTCCAGCGATACAATTCGGACGGGTTCATCCTTAGGCGCTTTTGTCGCAAAAATAGCCTGGCTACTCAATAGAAGCCCGAGAATCAGACCGCCAATCCACGCTTTTAAAACAGGTATTGTTTTCATGCCTATTGTTGTTTGATGGAAAATGCACTGCCAGCATGGCTAGCAGTGCGATAAGTTGTTACGTTGTTAGGCGCCCTGCTTAACCAGTTTGAATTCGAGTTTAGGCTTACCCCGTTCGCCACCATCCTGGGTAGTGAAGCTGATAAACTTGAGTTTGTAGACGTTGCCCGCAGCATCTTTAATGACGTAGAACCGATCGGTTTTGACGCCAATAGTGCCCGTTGTGGCCCGCCAGTTTGAGCCTATTACGTGCTTATCGTTCTTGAAGGTGGTTGTGGCGATGTTGCTTTCGCCATACGCATCATACGATACCGTGCTGGTCAGAATTTCGGCTGCGGTTACTCCACCGAGGTGATTGATATAAACCTGATCGGAGAAGTAGTAGGGAATATCGTTGGCGCCATCGCTGGTTTTGTAAAGACCGCCCGTCCATTCAATGTCCCAGCGGGTTTTGGCGGGTTCTACGTCAACTACAGTGCCCGAGTCGAACGATACGTAGTTGAAGTTATAGGCAGCGTCTTTCGAAATAGAAACCGTTTTAAAGGTAGTTTCTTTAATGCCTGCGTATTGAAGGGTGTAGCCAGTGGTTCCATTACGTAATACTCTGATTTTGATCCATCCTTTGGCCGCTACGGAGCCGCCGGTGCCCCGATTAATGATAAACACTTTATTATCCGTGTCCGTAACCGAAATACCAGCTATTACGGTTTTGGTAATATCGCCTGATACGTCGTCGATTAATTTCAATCCCGCTGGGTCGAAGTTGCTGGTACTCAGCACCAGGCCAACGGTGTCGGCCGCCGTTACCTGCGTTAAATCGTTTTTAGCCAGGGCAATAGCCGCTGCTCCTGTTGTGTTGTTGATGATGACTCGGAAATCAGTCCCCGAATAGAAACCCAAATCCCAGGCTGCCCGACGTACCGACGTAGCGGAGTTATTACTCAAATCGGCAAATACAGAGTTGACAGCGCTGGAGCCGCCCGTTCCGCCATCGAGCGTTAACGTAGTGCCAGCCGAAACAATCGACGTGAACTTAACCTTGAGATCTTTGGTCGTACCAACCAGAACCGGACTCGTCGCAGACGTGATGGCAAAATCAATCGTTTCGCTACCGCTGAGGAAAAGATTATCGGCTTTGGTCAACGTAAAGGAAGCTTCGTTGCTACCAGCGGGCACCGTCAACGAAAGCGTATTGCGGGTGGTGGCTGGTGTGGTGGAAAACTGAGTTCCATACGTAATGCCGGTAGGCGTAACCTGAATCGTTACGGGCGTAGCTGCATCAACCGCCCGCGATAATTTCAGTTTAATGGTCGATGCTTTAGTGGCCGCATCCATACCTTGTTCGGCACTCTCGAACTGCACTACGTTGTCTGGTAATGGTGGATCACTTTCCTTACAGGCATTTAATGTACTGACTGCCAGAATGAGCATGCATACGATAACTCGTTTCATATAATTCAACTATTTGGGAGTGAGGTATTGATAATGAGTAATTTATGGGTTAGGTATAGCCAGTCGTAATTAGTTTTTGTACCATTGGAAGTTCAGCCCCAGAAAATAAGAGCGTCCGTAACTGACGGGCGAAGGGCCACTGGCGTTATGGGCTCCACCCGTATCGGTTGAGTTATTGGCCAGCCGGGTAATATTGAATAGATTTTTAGCCCCAGCCGTGAGCGTCAGGAATTTCGCAATGGGCTTCGTAACGGTTAAGTCGGCCCAGTGGAAAGCGGCAATCTCTGTTAACGTAGCGGTAACCTGCCCATCTGAATTGACGGTTGCCAGATAATTGGGGCGTTTGCCTGAGTACTTATAGAACAGGCTGACTTTTGTATCGATTGCTCGGAGGGTATAGGTCAGGTTGGTATTGACCTCCGGCGACCACATGAACGTAGTAAGCTGTCCGTTTGCGTAGGAGACAGTGTCGGGTGTAGCGAGCAGGTTATTGTATCGGCCAATGTAGGAGAAGCCAATCGTGGCACTCAGATCTTTCCAGTTGAATACGTTTTCTAACGTAGCGCCCGTTGTTTTAAACTTATCGATGTTAATAGTCATCGAAATTCGTGGGTCGTTTGGGTCTATGCCGTAGCTGATCAGGTTATTGAAGCTATTGTAAAAGAAGCCGAGTGTTGATTTGAACGTACGGGTTGGTTGCCAGGCCAGCGATCCGTTGAAACTGTTTGAGTTTTCTGCTTTTAGGTTAGGGTTGCCTTTAATGGAATGGCTGGCATCGAAGAAGTTAAAGTATAATTCGCGCAGGGCTGGTGAGCGGAAACCACGGGCATAGGTTAGCCTCAAATCCAGGGTAGAGGTAAGAGCAAACTTGGTGTTAAGGGAAGGAATAACCGGTGGCGCGTCGTAAACGGAGTTTTTGATAAATCGCAGACCCGGACGAATACTGATGCGAGAAGTTGGATTAAGCGTTGATGAAACAAAGAAAGCAAAGTCGTTGATGGTTGGTGAACCCTGAATTCGTGCGCCAGTAGCGCCATCCAGATTGATGTCGAGACCCGGTTGCACGGAAACGATCGATGAGGCTTTATACGAAGCCGTAACCCGATACGTCTGACTGGAAAATTTCGATACGTCCTGTTCGCCTTCGCCCAGCGATAGGGTCCGACGCCCAGTTGTTACGTCCAGAATGGTCGTTTGTGTGCGTCGCTGGTAGTCCGTGTAGGACGCCTGTGTATTTAATTGAAAACGGTCGCTTGTTTTCCAGTCGCCCTGAAGCTGATGAACGTATCGATAGGTGATGTATTTCTGGTCGCGGGCCTGGTTCGTATTGACGTTAGCAGGTCCCTCGCTTAGCAAGTTTTCTTTTAGGGCATCCAGCCGGTAGTAGATAGTTGCGTTATCGGTACGATAGCCAAGTTTACCATGTCCAAATAATTGATCTTTAGGAAGCCATTCTTTTGCACGTCCTATCGATTGCCCCTGCCAGCCGCCAAATGTATTGTTGGTAATACCCGCCGATGCGTTCCAGCCTTTTTTCTGCCACGTAACGCCTACGTTCTGAATATGCAGCCCCTGATTGGTCAGGAAGTTATAGTCCTGATTAGCCGTTTCTTCCTGAATCCGGGCAGTAATGCCTAGCTGTTCAGATCCGGGCTTTTTAGTAATAATATTGATAACGCCAGCCAACGCATCGGAGCCATACGAAACCGACATTGGCCCTTCAACAATTTCAATACGGTCAATACTATTGATATCGATCTGATTAAGACTTTCCCGAGTATCGCCCCGGTCGACCATCGGAAGGCCGTCCAGCAGAATCTTTACGTTACGTCCCGACATGCCCATCAACTGAACATCGGTTGTACCGAGAGTGAGATCGTTAGAAAAGCGAAAGCCCAGCTCGTTGTTCAGTACGCCCATTACGTTCACGGGAGCCCGTAGGCGAATGCGCTCACTATCAATTACGCGGACGTTATAAACCGACTTTTTAAGCGACTGGGGTTCATACTGACCGGTTACGACCACTTCATTTAGTTGATTGTGGCCCGGTTTCAGTTGAACCACTACTTGGGCTGGTTTGCCTTTTTCTATAGTGACTGACTGGCTATTGGTTTCATAGCCCATCATTGAGATCTGTATGTCGTGCTTGCCGGGTAGCAGGTTAGTTAGCATGAAATGCCCGTTTTTATCCGCTGCTGTTACGTTCTTGCTTCCTTTAACCCGGATTGTGGCAAATGCTGCCGGTGATCCATCAGCTACTGTTACGTTACCTTCTACAGTAGAGCCTGCCAATGATTGCGCGTTAAGTCCATTGATAGCAGGAAGTATCATTAAGCCTATATGCAGAAGAAGCCAGATAAACGTATTTTTCATAGTGATTTCTGTACAGTCACGTAAATGGGCAGATGGCTGGGTAGGCCAACATTTATTGATTTATAGTCAGTTTGTTAAGTAGGAATTCGAGCACTAATAGCACCTTTAATGAGTATGATTTATTATTTAGACTTATTAAAAATAATAGCAAAAGTAATGATTGAAGCTTTTATTGCAATATTTATTAAGACAAAATCTAAATAAATTGTGTGAGAGGCTGGGTATAACTTGCAGAAGCACCCAACAAAAAAAGTCCTGCGGGGGCAGGACTTCCTAGAAAATAAACTTTTTGGGTTTGATTGTCAGGCCTTCAACGAGATTTTACGCCCTGTTTCAGCAGCCTGATAAATTGCCTGTAGAAGTTTGACATCCCAAAGACCCTCGGCGCCAGTTATATGGTCACGGAGTGTTTTACCATCAAGAAGGTCCTTGCAGACACCATCCATATGCGTAGCCTGGTGGTTAACAACGGGCTGTTCAATAGGACCTTTGCTGGTACGTCCTTTCAGTGGGCCATAACCAAAAGCGGGTGCCAGCTCAAACCATCCTTTCTCGCAGGATGCGTATAGACGCTCAACACCAGCCGCATAGCTGGTTGTCGAATTAGAAACCGCACCGCTTGGAAACTCAAACTGCCAGAACATGGTCTCTTCGACGTCTTTGAATTTTTGTGGATCGGTTTTCGGTGCAAACTGAGCCGTCACCGAAATCGGCTCTTCGCCCGTTACGTAGCGAGCGCCCTGAATGGCATAAATGCCAACGTCCATCAGGGGACCACCGCCAGCCATACTTTTCTTTAACCGCCACTGATTCGGATCTCCACTTCGGAATCCGTCGCTGCTCTCTACGAACTTAACGGCACCAAAGACTTTTTCGCGACCTAGTCGCATCACCTCTTTCGTGAATGGTTCATAATGAAGCCGGTAACCAATAGCTAGTTGTTTATTGGCCTTTTTACAGGCATCAATCATGTTCTGGCATTCTTTTGGTGTAATAGCCATCGGCTTTTCACAGATGACGTGTTTGCCTGCTTTTGCCGCCCGTACTACGTATTCTTCGTGCATCGAGTTGGGTAATACGACGTATACTACGTCAATATCCTTGTTATCTGCAATTCGATCGAAGGTTTTGTAATCGTAAATGTTGGCTTGCGGAATGTTATACTTCTGTTTCCATTCTTCAGCTTTGGTGGGCGTACCCGTCACAATACCGGCCAGGCGGCAATATTGGGTTTCCTGCAGGGCGGGTGCCAGAAGGTTTTTGCTGTAATAGCCAAGACCAACAAGAGCAATACCGAGTTTACGTCCAGGCTGGGCCAGGTCTTTAAGATTCTTATCTAGCGTGTAGAGCCCGTTGTTCTCATGTCGAACAAATTCATTGTCGGCATACCCTAGAAAGGGAAGCGACAAGGCAGAGGCACCTGCACCCAGATTACGAAGGAATTTTCGTCGGGAGTTTAGCGGTTGATTTTTCATGAATAGCCTATGGTTGAACGCAATCATTTACTGACTCTCAAAAGGGAGCAACGATAACTTTCTACCAGTTAAGCTATTTTAAGTCGGTTTTTACAACGTTTTTCTGAATTAACGGATCGTATATAGGCTAGGGTGAGCGAGCGTTGTCTGATTCGTTGTTCATCCGTTACTATAGTCTTTCTAAATCCCTTATCTGTTATCATGAAAAACCTTTCACTAGTTGCCATTTTACTTATTTTCAATCTGCCTGTGTTTGCTCAGGTTCCATCATTTGAATTCGGACTGAAGGGAGGGCTGAATCTGTCCCGTCTGGCTCTGGAAAACAAGGACGTTCCTCAGAGCGTCAAGCCAGGGGTTAATGTAGGCGTAACGGCTACATACAACGTTACTCAGCATCTTTTTCTGCAATCTGGACTGGCTTTTTCGATGAAAGGTACAAGGGTCGAAGGGGCAGCCCCACTAGGGTTTTCAGAACGTATACTATATCCCGGTAAAGAAGCTGTTTTAACAAGTAACCAACTCTATTTGCAAGTGCCTGTTTATGTTGGCTATAAAATTGGAATATCCTCATCAACTAAACTTGTTTTGACGGGCGGTCCTTATTTTGCTCATGGCATAGGTGGCAAATCCCAACTAACGGGCGATATTATTTATGGGGATATGATTGAATATAGTACGCTGAAGGAGCCAACATTCGGTAGTCGTGGCCTTCAGTCATTCGATTATGGAATCGGTTCGGGTATTGGCGTTGAGATAGGGAGGACTATAATAGGCGTTAGCTACGAACTGGGTCTGAAGAATATTGCTCCCACAGGCCTTGTTTATTTCCCTTTTTACAATGGCAGTTATAAAAATAGAAATGCCTCACTATCTCTGGAGTACAAGTTCTAGTGGGGCACGTTTGGTACGTCAATAACTTTGTAAGGAGCTACTGGTAGGCATGTTGCTGATGAGACTGAGTCTCATCAGCAACACAAAAAAAGCTATGCGATACCAATCTGAATGTCAGTTATACAGTTTTCCTGGTTCTCAAAATCAATGACAGTATATACCTCACGAACGTTGCCAGTGCCCTGATAACCTTCCCGGTAAAGCTGAGAAAACAGGATACTATAGACCTCCTTAAAATCGCTCCAGGGGCCGGCATATGTATAAGATGCACAACGAAAGGAAGGAAATGTTTTATAGGAAAACTCGCTTGATGCTTCCCTTTCCTGAGCAATAGGCAAGGCAATTTCCAGTTGAAATTCCTGATTTTCGTCGCCACTGGCCCCTGTATAAACCCAATAAATAGGCCCCGATACGTCTAAATTAAGTCGATTGGCTTCGGCATACAGGTCTTCGGCAACCGTACGTACGTGTTGCGAGAGCGTACTTAATGTAGTCCGTGTAGTGAATGTAAGCGCCGTAAATGAATTGGTTTCCTGAACAGATAAAGCGTTTTCTGGAATCGACAGTTGCGTTGTCATAAGTATTGGAGATTGATGAATGACCACAACAAAGGTCGCCCAACGTGGTGACAGCCGTATGTCAGCAGAAAACGGGTTAGGTGTGAATTTTACCGGCTATTCGAACTGAAACAGGCGAACCATCGGCGTAGAAAACTGAAACCGGGTCTTTAGCTAAAAAAGGCACAAAGGCTTCGCCATATAAATCGGCTACGTCGGCATCCAGGTAAGCATTACGTACGTCGGCAATCTGCCAGGATACGTGTTCGACCTGATATTCATGGACTGTGGTCTCGCTCAGTTTATTATATCCCCAGTAGTGCTCAAAAATAAAGGATTCGGGGCCATCAGGTGGCATGGTTTGTAGCGTAGTGCTAACTGTTCCTCCCAGCGAATTCCAGCGGCCTTTGTGTTTCCACTCATACCGCAAGGATAACTGCTCATTATCGACTGGTACTTTTCTATGCCGCATGGGAAGCGACCGATACCGCTCGTTATATAGGGTGTTGGCAATAATGGCAATCATTGGCTTCGGTACGATCTCACTAACGAATACAACTCCGCGTTTCCAGACTTTACCATCGAAGTGTCGCACGTAAAAGCGCAGATTGACTTCTTCAAAATTGACATGCCAGGGCCACTGAATACCCAGTACGCTTGTTTCCAGGAAATTGAAACCTACCATGCTGACCAGCGCCTTTCCCTGCCATAAGTCCAGTTCAGTAGCAGGGGGTAAATGAGGTATCAATACGTAGGGACTAACTTCGTAATTCAACATCAGCAAGTTGCGCCATTGAGCGCTCAGGAATGTCCGTTTACTCATAACGTAGCATGGAGTTTTCAGGAAAACAAATTAGCCAGCCTCAAGATAAGGCTGGCTACATTAAACTAGTTGTTGATGATTATTAAAAAATGTATTTATTCTCGGCAATCATAGCATCGGCTAGTTGACGGCGGGCATCTTTGAGATTCATAGGCTCAATCTTGGTAAACCGTTTGAGCCCCATCAGCATGCCACGCAGTTCATCACCATCAGCGAATGAGGTGATGGCTGAGCGTCCGGAATTATTTACTTTTTCGACGGCTTCGTGCAGATAAACCTGGGCCATTAACTTCTGTAACGCAGCAGCGTCTTCGCCTTTTAGGCCTATTAGCTTTTCGACACGTAACAAGACAGATTCGGCCGCGTAGATTTCGATAACCATATCGGCAATGTTCATAATGATTTCCTGTTCGTCTGACAGCGTCATCATGAATTTCTGAACGGCAGCACCGGCCACCATCAGGGCGGCCTTTTTCAGATTTCGAAGCACTTTTTTCTCAGCGATGAAAAGCCCTTCTTCCTCGTCCATGTTGAAGTCAGGAATCGACATGATTTCTTTCGCAACGGCCATGGCTGGACCCATCAGATCTAGTTCGCCTTTCATGGCTCGTTTAATCAGCATGTCGACAACGAGCATACGGTTTATCTCGTTGGTGCCTTCGAATATTCGATTGATGCGGGCATCCCGGTAAGCGCGGTCCATGGGTGCATCGGCTGAGTAGCCCATACCGCCATACACCTGAACGCCTTCATCGACCACGTAATCCAATGTTTCGGAACCGTGAACTTTCATGATGGCACATTCGATAGCGAATTGTTCCAGCGCTTTGAGTTTGGCAGGACCATCTTCAGTACCTTTCGCTTTGAGGTCTTCGATCAGATCGTCGATGTTCTGGCCAGCCCGGTAGCAGGAGGTTTCGGTCGCATATACTTTTATGGCCATTTCAGCCAGTTTGTGCTTGATAGCACCAAACTGCGAAATCGATGTTTTGAACTGTTTCCGTTCATTGGCGTAGCGAACGGCATTGTTGATAACTTCTTTGGAGCCACCCACTGCTGCTATGCCAAGCTTGATACGGCCAATATTCAGAATATTGACTGCAATCTTAAATCCGTTACCTCGTTCCGACAGAAGGTTTTCAACGGGAACCTGTACATCGTTAAAGAAAATCTGACGTGTATCGGAGCCTTTGATACCCATTTTATGCTCCGGCTCGTTCATCGTGATACCCTCATACGAACGTTCTACAATGAAGGCCGAGAGGTTTTTGTCAGTCTGTCCCTGCTCTTCAATTTTGGCGAAGACAATATACACATCGGCAAAGCCACCATTGGTAATCCACATCTTCTGGCCATTCAGAACGTAGTGTTTACCATCTTCAGTGAGCTTGGCCTTCGTTTTACCCGAGTTGGCATCCGATCCAGAGTCTGGCTCAGTCAGACAGTAGGCCGCTTTCCATTCGCCGGTAGCCAGCTTAGGCAGGTATTTTGCTTTTTGGGCTTCATTACCGTAGTAAACAATCGGTAATGTGCCAATACCTGTATGAGCAGATAGCGCTACGGAAAACGAATGGCCCGCACCGGTCGTCTCGGCTACCAGCATCGATGTATTAAAGTTCATGCCGAAACCGCCGTATTCTTCTGGTACCGACGTACCCAGCAGGCCTAGTTCTCCCGCTTTATCCATTAGCGATGAGATTAGCTCTGGTGATTTGGCATTATCTATCTCATTGAGCCGTGGCCAGATTTCCCGCTCCAGAAACTCCCGGCTGCTGGCGGAAATCATTAGCTGCTCTTCAGTAAATTCTTCAGGAATAAAGACTTGTGACGCTTCAGTTTCTTTGATCAAAAATTCGCCACCTTTAATGGAAGCTTTAGGCTCTGTCGCAATCATGTCAGAAGGGGGTTTATTATGCTTGCATACTAATTTACTAACAAAGAAAGTGATTTTTTTGATAGTATGCAAGCATACTATTTTATGTTTTTTTCCAGAACAAACCGATTAATAGCTGAATTATTTTCAGTCTGTTTTGGTATATAAAGCAAATGCTGGCTAATAGACATCGCTATCAGCCAGCATCATATAGCTACTATAAATGAATTAATTTAAACGCTCAAAGATACCTGCAACGCCCTGGCCTCCACCTACACAGGCCGAAACCATGCCGTATTTCTGATCACGTCGGCGCATTTCGTTAAGAAGCTGTACCGATAATCGGGCACCCGTTGAACCGAGCGCATGGCCCAGGGCAATAGCACCGCCGTTTGGATTAATCTTATCAGGATTAAGTCCTAGTTCCTGGATCACTGCCAGCGATTGGGCCGCAAAAGCTTCGTTTAATTCAATCTGATCAATATCATCCTGTTGCAAACCTGCCTTCTTTAGCGCAATAGGTATGGCGGCTACCGGACCAATTCCCATGATTTTGGGTTCGACACCAGCCGTAGCATAGGACACCATGCGAGCCACTGGCTGTAGGTTAAGTTCATTCACCAAGCGCTCTGACATCACGATGACGAAGGCGGCTCCATCAGAAGTTTGCGATGAATTACCCGCCGTTACCGACCCGCCTGCCGCGAAAACAGGTTTTAATTTGGCCAATGCTTCAGCGTTGGTATCGGCGCGGGGACCTTCATCCTGAGAAACCGTCCAGTTGCGGGTTTTCTTTTTACCGCTTGCTGCGTCAAAATAAGTTTCACTTACATTAATAGGCACTATTTCGTTCGCAAATCGTCCTTCCTTCTGGGCTGCTAAGGCTTTCTGATGCGACTCATACGCAAACTGATCCTGGGCATCACGACTAATCTTAAATTGTTGGGCTACCTGTTCGGCAGTTAAGCCCATGCCGATGTAATAATCAGGATTCGTTTTGGCGATCTCATAGTTTAGTGCCGTTTTCCAGCCCATCACGGGCACTAGTGACATCGACTCTGTTCCACCAGCTATGATGCAGTCAGCAAGACCAGCATGGATTTTTGCCGAAGCGATGGCTATAGCTTCCAGGCCCGAGCCACAATAGCGGTTGATGGTCATGCCCGGTACGCTCTTAGGTAATGACAAAAGGGCAATGTATCGAGCAATCTGCATGCCTTGTTCGGCTTCCGGAACGGCGTTCCCAACAATGAGGTCTTCAACCTGGGCAGGGTCCAGATTGGGAACTTGCCCTAACAAATGCTTGATAACTTCAGCCGCCATATCGTCGGGGCGAGTTAGGCGGAGGCCGCCCCGAGGGGCTTTTCCTACAGCCGTGCGATATCCGGCTACAATATATGCGTCCATAAAACAGACTGTTGATTACTGGTTAAGCAGGAAACTCATTGCAATAACTCATTTTTTACGTGAATAATTACAGAATTGATCGAAAATATTATGCAAGCATACTATTATGTGGCCTGTTTAGTACGTCATAAAAGTAAATGGAATACGCCCGAATTAGTAAAATAGGAATCCCGTTCCCTTTTTGTAGTCAAAACTGATATGGTAGTGATACCTGAAACGGCTGTATGAATCGTAGAGAATTCACAAAGAATATGGGGGTAGTGATGACAGCGCTCAATCTGCCAATTTTGAAAACAACTGTCTCGGCGAAGCCTTTTGTTCGGTTGGGAGCGCCCTTGCTGGAGCGTTTCGATGGGCCAGATGAGTGGATCGCTTTGTTGAAGAAAGATCGGTACCGGGCTGCTTATTGCCCTTTGAAAACGGATGCTCCTGCCGATCAGATTAAAGCCTATCAAACAGCTGCCAAACGAGCCGATATTGTTATTGCCGAAGTTGGAGCCTGGAGTAATCCGATTAGCCCCGATGCGGATATGGCCCGTACAGCTATCAAAAAATGCATTGATTCATTAGCTCTGTCAGAAGCGATAGGCGCCAACTGCTGCGTTAATATCAGTGGGTCAAAAAACCCGGCGCAGTGGGCCGGCCCTCATAAAGACAACTTTTCTACAGCAACCTTTGATCAAATTGTAGAGGTTACCCGACGTATTATTGATGAGGTTAAACCTACACAGACCTATTTTGCGTTGGAATTAATGCCCTGGAGTTATCCAGATTCGCCGGATTCGTATTTACGGCTGATTAAGGCCATCGACCGGAAGCGGTTTGCCGTTCATCTGGACCCAATGAATATTATCGATAGTCCACGAAGTTTCTTTTCGAACAGTGCTTTAATCAAAGAGTGCTTTGCCAAGCTAGGGTCGTATATCCGAAGCTGCCATGGGAAAGACATTATCCTCAAAGAAGATGTATACACTCCACAACTGGTTGAATGTCGGCCTGGATTAGGGCAATTAGATTACACCATGTTTCTGACAGAGCTTAGCAAACTGAAAAATATTCCCCTCATGTTAGAACATTTGTCTACTATGGAAGCCTATCAGCAGGCCGCTACGTATATTCGATCAGTGGGTGATAAAGTCGGAATCGACGTTTAGCGTTTGAATTGCTAAGGCTTCAGTTGCCGTTTGAAGAAATCCCAGGATTCCAGATATACATTAATATCGTTAGGATAATCGTGTTTTCCGCCTAATACTTTTAGAAGTGTAATTTCAGGTTTTCCCTTCTGCTTGTAGGTATAGCGTTCAATAATCTTACCATCGTTGGGATCGGTATCGGGTAAGAGTTGTTTTACGGGGTCGTTTTTATAGCCTGCTAGCTCCGACCAGTAATGAAATGTTCTGTCGGTTGACCGCACCAGTCCCAGGCTGATAGCACCAGTAATTACCTCGCCACCCTGATAGGGGTTTACGGTATCATCGGTACCGTTGGTAATCATTACGGGAATTGCCAGTCGTTTTTCGGGGCAATCCAGATTATTGGTGTCGGGTAGGTTTGCGACAATGGCTGATATGGCCCGAAACCGTTCGGGTGCTGTTAACGCAAGTTTATAAGCCATATGGCCACCCCCCGACGTACCGACTACGAATATCTGTTTCGGATTGATCTGATATTTTTTTTCGAAGTAACGTATCATTTCCTCGAAAAAGGCATTGTCGTTGATATTCTTCAGGTTTGCTTCTGAGTTCGCTGTTTTACGGCATTCGTTCCAAAAGTGCTTGTAGCCATCCGGATAGACCAGCAGTATATTCTCTTTAGGTACGATCTCTTCCAGCTTTCCTGCACCCCGTCTGATACCTACTCCGTCACCACCTGAACCATGTAGGACAAACAATAATGATGCTTTTGGGCGCGCTGGCGTTAAAAAATGAAACGTGCGCTGATTTCCCTCAATCAGCAGGGAATCATTGATGAGCTGTCCTTTAACGGTATATATCCCGCTGGTCAGTAGTAGGAATAGTAGGCAAAGTCGCATATCGTAAAAATAAGTAAGCCGCTCGTTGAGCGGCTTAGTAGTCAACTAAAAGAACCATAGGTTAGAAATGGCGATCACCCGCTTCGCGCTTCCCGAGCATCACGGCTCCTACCATTGCTACCAGAAATAGTACGGATACCAACTCGAAGGGTAATATGTAGTCGCTATAGAGAAGGCCACCAAGGTGTTCAACTAAACCCGTATTTGGATTAAATGACGTATTTGAACTAACCGTGGTAACCTGCGCATTTTTGGCTCGGAAAATCGTAATCAGCATGACCATTAGCAGTCCGCCAACTACAACCGAAGCCATTTTGGTCAGGTTTGTTTTCGACTCTTCGTCTTCCCGGCGAAGGTTCAGGAACATGATGGTAAACAGGAAAAGTACCATAATAGCCCCCGCGTAGACGATGATATTAACAGCTGCCAGAAACTGCGCATTAAGCAAAATGTAATGACCAGACAGGCAAAAGAACGTAGCAATCAACGCCAGTACGCTATAGATTGGGTTACGAGCTGTTACAACACCAATTGCACTAAAAAGCGTAAGAGCCGTTAGAACAAGAAACAGATAGCCGGTTGGCGTTAATGTCTTAAAGAAATTTAGAAATTCAGTCATAGCTCAGGTAAATGTAGGACGATAGGAGGTAGGCTCGTCTACGTAGCGGCCCGTGTCAGACTCGGTTCAGTTGGGGTTGCTTTTACTTCAGAATTGTTGGCGCGAACGTAGCGATCGTCCATTTTTTCAACGAGCCGTTCTTTTCCATAAACAACTTCATCGCGTTCCATAAACACAGGAACCATGCGGTCGTGACGGAGATAAACCGCCTGCTTCGGACAAGCTTCTTCACACAGACCGCAGAAGATGCAACGTAGCATGTTGATTTCGTACACCGCTGCGTATTTCTCTTCGCGATAGAGGTTTTCTTCGCCTTTTTTGCGCTCGGCCGCTACCATCGAAATAGCTTCGGCAGGACAGGCAACCGCGCATAGACCGCAGGCTGTACAACGTTCACGGCCTTGCTCGTCGCGTTTCAGTACGTGGTGACCCCGGTAAACAGGACCCAGGTATTTCTTTACTTCTGGATATTGTATCGTTACCTTCTTTTTGAAAAGGTGGCTTATCGTGATGCCCAGACCGCTAAAAAAAGCAGGTAAGTACATCTTCTCCGCCAGCGTCATTTCTTTATTGCTGACTTGTTTGGCTCTATTCGTTAGTTGCATACGATGTGTTTGAAGATTGTGGTTTGCGGTTTGAAACGATACGTAGCGGATTCAAACCGCAAACTTCAAACATGATTTATTACGACTGTTGCGTGAGCATTTCCCGTTTGGGTGCCTTCACCGTTGTTGTTATTGCCAATACGATCATGACGATCGCAATCAACCAGCTTGCGTACTTGAAATTGAATAACAATCCGGCACCGGTAATAACAATATTCAGAATCGACAGTGGAATCAACGATTTCCAACCCAGGTTCATTAGTTGGTCGTAGCGGAAACGTGGAACCGTCCAGCGAACCCACATAAAGAAGAAAATAAAGAAGAAAATCTTCCCGAAGAAGAGAATGAACTGGATGGCCGTAGCAATATTATGGCCTGTGATGGCTCCCATCGACTTCTCTAAAGCACTTCCTACTTCATTCATGAATGGGTAATGGAAACCACCGAAGTATAGTGTCGAAATGAAGGCAGACGACACGAACATGTTGATGTATTCGGCAAACAGATAGAAACCGAGTTTCATCGAGCTATATTCAGTGTGATAACCACCAACCAGTTCCGTTTCGCACTCGGGTAAGTCGAACGGTGTACGGTTACATTCCGCAAAGGCACAGGTCAGGAATATAATGAATCCCAATGGCTGTGTAAATACGTTCCACTCAAAGAAACTAGCCTGTTCGTTCACAATAGAACGTAGCGACAGCGAGCCCGTCATCATCAGAATAGCAATGATGGACAAACCTAGCGCAATTTCGTAGCTGATATTCTGCGATGCGGCACGTATCGCACCGAGTAGTGAGAATTTGTTGTTCGAAGCCCAGCCACCGACCATAACGCCATACACGCCCAGCGATACAACGCCGAAAATGTAAAGTACGCCAATGTTTAGTTCTGTGCCCTGAAGCGGCACTTCATAACTGACTTTATCCCACATGAATCGAATGCTGTCGCCAAATGGAATAACAGCACTCGACATCAGAGCGGTCAGCATGGCTAAGCACGGGCCGAGAATAAACAGCCACTTGCTGGCCTGCGCCGGAATGAAGTCTTCTTTAAAGAACATTTTACCCGCATCTGCCAAAGGCTGCATGAGTCCCCAAACACCTGCGCGGTTAGGTCCCAGACGGTCTTGTAAAAAAGCAGCCGCTTTACGTTCTCCCCAGGTTGAGTAAGCCGCAATCAGGAGCGTTATGACGAAAAGAACCAGAATGATAATCCCTTTCGCAGATAATATGACTAGGTCCATTTTTTTAAGTTTTCAATTTTCAGTTTTCAGTTTTCAGTTTTCAGTCAGTTTATGCAACTCTTCCTGAAAACTATAAACTGCAAACTCATTTACTGTAACTTACTTAAGGTTCTGGTTCCAATGCCGAAGGTAACACTTTCGCAAAGCGTTCGGGAGCTAATTGCTCGATTTGCAACTGTGACGTATCGCGCTCATCGTGAATCTGCTTGTACTCTGCTGCGGCCAGCCGCTGACCAAACGAAGGTTTGATTGTATCGGCCCGGTACTTATTGGCTGAGATAACCGAACTGCGCGATATTTTGGTTGGACCCTCAATCGTCCAGTCGCTGGTTTTCTTCGTCTCAAAGCGGCACGTATTACAAATGAACTCAGTAACCTCGTTCCATTCATTTTTACGGGCCGTAACACGTATCACCTCTTCTCCCCGATACCAGAGCGTTACGTTGCCCGAGCAGGTTGGGCAATCGCGGTGAGCATCGACGGGCTTCGAGAACCAAACCCGACTTTTGAACCGATACGTCTTGTCGGTCAATGCACCTACCGGACATACGTCGATTACGTTGCCTGAGAAATCATTATCGATCGCTTTCTCAATGTACGTACCAATTTCAGCCGCGTCGCCACGCCCCAATACGCCGTGAACCCGCTTGTTCGTAATCTGATCGGCCGTAAATACACAGCGATAGCACAGGATGCAGCGCGTCATGTGCAACTGAATATATGGGCCTAGATCATGCTTTTCGAACGTGCGACGGTCTTCTTCATAACGTGTTGTAACCTTGCCATGATCGAATGCGAAGTTCTGCAGGTCGCACTCGCCAGCCTGATCGCAAACGGGGCAATCGAGTGGGTGATTCAACAGCAGGAACTCAACGATTCCGTTGCGAGCATCTACTACCTGCGGATTAGTCGTATTTTCTACGATCATCCCATCCTGAACGGCGGTTAAGCAGGAAGCTACCAGTTTTGGCATAGGCCGTGGGTCTTTCGCCGACCCGGCGGCAACACGTACCAGACAGGCCCGGCATTTGCCGCCACTGCCTTTCAATGGCTGATAGTAACACATGGCCGGAGGAGCCACCTCCGGACCAATTTTGCGGGCGGCCTGCAAAATGGTCGTTCCCGGCTCCACTTCGACTTCAATACCGTCGATGGTAACTTTCAACAATTGCGGCTTTACGTCTTCCATTCGCTGCTACAGCTCAAATTTTGTAATTAATAATTCGGTCGAAGGCTTCCTGCTTAATTTGCTCAGCATCGATCATCGCTGCTAGTTGTTCTGCATTGTATGCTCCTCCGAATGCCTCTTCTGCGGCTTCCTTTAGTGAAAAAGAGAATGACTCATCAATGGCAGCTTTCATTTCCTCTGGTTTTAAATAAAAGCCACCTGCGGTACGTCGTTTATTCGCTTTAAAAATACCAAATAACGCATGGTTGATAGATCGCTTCCATGAGCTTGTTATTCGGGATTCTGCTTTTTGTTTAATTAAATGAATGAGTAAAACGGCTAAAAAACTTTCAACTTTGGCAATCTTATCATCTTTAGCCATTTCATCCATTTCATCAATCAGAGTCAATGCGCCAGTATAATCCTGCTCCTCTATCAGTTTTCGCAATGTCTCTAATTCTTCCATAAAAATTTTATGGTTATACCAATGCCATTTCGCCCCGGTATACGGCACCGGGTTGAGTAGCTTCGGCTGGATGGTCAATGTGCCACTGGAACTCATCGCGGAAGTGCCGGATAGCGCTGGCTACCGGCCATGCTGCTGCGTCGCCCAATGGACAGATGGTATTTCCTTCGATTTTTTTCGCTACATCGACCAGCAAATCAATGTCTTGCTGGTGGCCGTGGCCGTATTCAATGCGATGGAGAACTTTCTCCATCCATCCAGTTCCTTCGCGGCAGGGACTACACTGACCACAGGATTCGTGATGGTAGAATCGGGAGAAATTCCAGGTGTTACGTACGATACAGGCCGTTTCGTCGAAAACAATGAAACCACCCGAGCCTAGCATGGTACCCGTTGCAAAACCACCATCCGACAGCGATTCGTAGCTCATCAGGCGTTTTTCACCATTAGCTAAGGTAAGCGCAAGGTTTGATGGCAAAATGGGTACTGATGAACCACCTGCTACGAGGGCTTTGAACTTATGACCGGGACGGATACCGCCACACCATTCATCGGCAAAAATGAAATCTTCAACTGGAACACCAAGCTCAATTTCGTAAACACCTGGCTTCCGGATATGACCCGATGCCGAAATCAATTTCGTGCCAGTGCTACGTCCGATGCCAATGGCCGCATACGCATCACCACCGTTATTGACAATCCACGACGTAGTAGCAATTGATTCTACGTTGTTAACCACCGTTGGAGACTGGTAAAGTCCTTTCACAGCAGGAAACGGTGGTTTGTTACGTGGGTTTCCGCGTTTACCTTCCAGCGATTCGAGTAACGCTGTTTCTTCACCGCAGATATAGGCACCGCCACCGGGTTGTACAACCAGTTCAAGGTCGTAACCCGAACCAAGAATATTTTTCCCCAGGAAACCTTTTGCTTTTGCTTCGGCAATGGCTTTTTCAAGGATATGAATGACATACATCAATTCACCCCGAACGTAGATGAACGATTTGTTGGCTCCCAGCGCATATGATGAAACAATCATCCCCTCAATAAGTAAGTGAGGAATCATCTTCATCAAATAGTGGTCTTTAAACGTACCGGGCTCCGATTCGTCGGCGTTGCAGACCAGATACCGTGGAACACCTTCGGGTTTGGCCAGGAAGCTCCATTTCATGCCCATTGGGAAGCCTGCTCCACCACGACCACGAACGCCAGCTTTCTTGACTTCTTCAACAATGGCGTCGGGCGTCATCGTTTTCAGGGCTTTTTCAACAGCGGTGTAGCCGCCATGTTTCCGGTAAACGTCGAATGTTTCGATGCCGGGAACGTTAATATGCTCGGTTAAAATTTTGGTAGCCATTCCTTACTTCGACAGTTCGTCAATGATTTCGTCTACGCGCTCGTTAGTCAGATTCATGTAGTATTTTTCCCGAATCTGGAAAACGGGTCCCATACCGCAGGCAGCCAGACATTCTACTTCTTTAAGTGTAAATTGCCCGTCTACTGTAGTTTGGCCTGTCTCGATGCCAAGGCGCTGCTTCAGGTGAGCCAGTACGTCTTCTCCACCCATCAGGCAGCAAGGGCCTGTGCGGCAATATTCGATGACGTGTTTACCAACCGGCTCAATATGATACATGGTGTAGAACGTAGCTACCTCATATACTTCAATTGGTTGAATATCGAGAAGTCGTGCTACGTAGTCCATACCTTCGGGGCTGGTCCAGCCTTCCTGCTCCTGTAGCAGATGAAGCAATGGCAATAAAGCCGATTTCTGCCGACCTTCGGGGTAACGTGCAATAATTTCCTCGGCTTTGGCTAACCGTTCGGGGGTGAAAACTACCGCCTTATTTTCAAGAGTCTTACTCATAGTTTAAAACTATAAACCGCTCGTTTTGCGGCCAGTGAAAACTGTGTTACGCATCCAGTTCGCCTGCAATAACATTCATGCTACTCATGATGATAATGGCATCTGACAGAGTCAGTCCCTTACACATTTCCGGATAAGCCTGGTAATAAATAAAGCATGGCCGACGGAAATGCAGACGATACGGCGCACGGCCACCATCACTAATCAAATAGAAGCCTAATTCACCATTACCACCCTCAACAGCGTGGTACACTTCGCCAACTGGAGCATCAATTTCACCCATCACAATTTTAAAGTGATAGATGAGCGCTTCCATGTTTTTGTACACTTCCTGTTTAGGCGGCAAATAATATTGTGGGGCATCAGCGTAATAGGAACCTTCGGGCAGGTTGTCCATTGCCTGCTTGATGATCCGTAAGCTCTGCCACATTTCTTCACTACGTACCATATAGCGGTCATACGTATCACCGTTCTGACCGATGGGAATATCGAACTCGAAATCATCATAAGACGAATACGGATTCATAACCCGTACGTCGTAATCGACACCAGCAGCCCGCAGGTTTGGGCCCGTGAAACCGTAGCTAAGCGCGCGTTCGGCCGTAATGCTTCCTACGTTGATCACGCGGTCCATGAAAATCCGGTTACGATTAAACAGATTTTCGAACTCCTGCAACACTTTCGGGAAACGTACCAGAAACTCACGAATCTTGCGGATGGCTGTTGGCGATAAATCACGCTCCATACCACCGATACGTCCCATATTGGTAGTCAGACGCGCACCGCAGATCTCTTCGTAGATATCGTAGATTTTTTCGCGTTCCTGGAAAACGTAGGTAAAACCGGTGAGTGCCCCAGCATCGGCACCCAAAATACCGTTACAAACGATGTGGTCGGCAATACGAGCCAACTCCATCATAATAACCCGGATATATTGTGCCCGTTTCGGAATATCGATTCCCAACAGTTTCTCCACCGTCATGTGCCATCCCATGTTGTTGATGGGGGAGGAGCAATAATTCATCCGGTCGGTAAGCGTCGTGATCTGGTAGAACGGACGACGTTCGGCGATTTTTTCGAACGCCCGGTGAATGTAGCCAACCGTTTGCTCGCCCGACACAATTTTCTCCCCATCCATCTGCAGGATGTTCTGGAAAATACCGTGTGTAGCCGGGTGAGTTGGCCCAAGGTTAAGCGTCGTGAGTTCGTTGACGTACTGAACTGGACCTTGTTCGGCTGGTAGGTTTTTGTTCGCTATATCGAGATCTTCAGAAACCATGTTAAAAGAGTTTATAGTTTTCAATTTTCAGTTTGTAGTTCGCAGAGCAGATAGAGCCGCTGAAAACGACAAGCTGGGAACCGAAAACTCTTTATCGTCCAAACAACGCGTCAATTTTATCTTCCCGAGTTGAATCTTCCAGCGGATATTCTTTGCGCATAGGGTGGTAATCCATTTCCTCCATATTCAGAATGCGACGAAGATCGGGGTGACCGTCAAAAATTACGCCAAACAGATCAAAGGTTTCCCGCTCCATCCAGTTGGCGCTGGCATACAACGTAGTGGCTGTTGGAATATGAATGTCTTCTGCTGTTAGGTAGACTTTGATCCGTAGCCGGAAATTATTGATCAGACTGTGCAGGTGATAAACAACGCAGAATTCTTTACCCGGCGAATCTGGATAATGAATGGCTGTAATGTCTGTCAAAAAACTAACCTGATACGTAGTGTGATCTTTCAGGTACGTTATCAACGGAATAATGTTCTCCCGCGTCGTTGAAAAGGTTAGCAGATTGTATGGATCATCAAAATCACGAACGGATTCGCCAAACTGATTAATTATGGTCTGCGCAACTTCCTCGTTGGTCAGCATACTGGTGGGGTGAACTAATGATTGACTAATTAGCTATTAAATACGGATTCTCGTTTATATGAGAACCCGTATTCTATACATTATTGAATATTATAGGAATTCAATAAGTGCTGATATTCTTCGGTATTACGGCGACGTAATGACTCATTTTTTGCCAGCTCCTGAATTTGCATAACCCCTTCAATGATCTGCTCGGGACGGGGAGGGCAACCGGGAACATAAACATCAACCGGAATAATTCGATCAATGCCCTGCAAAACGCTATACGTATCGAAAATACCACCGCTGGATGCACAGGCACCAATTGCCACCACCCAACGGGGCTCCGCCATTTGGAGATATACCTGTTTCACAACCGGGGCCATTTTTTTGGCAATCGTTCCAGCTACCAGCAGCATATCGGCCTGCCGGGGCGAAAAACTATTGCGTTCTGACCCAAAGCGGCCCAGATCCCAGTCGGATGCCAGCGTTGCCATGAATTCAATGCCACAGCAGGACGTAGCAAATGGTAATGGCCAGAGCGAATTTGCCCGGGCCAGCCCTATGATTTTATCGAATGAAGTGGCTGAGAAACCGGGGCCATCGTAACTCGCCGGGGCTTTCGCCAATTTAATGTCAGTTGCCATAAGAAACACGGTCCGCCGTTGCGGTTGTAGTTACCTACTAAAACAACGAATAAATATGCTCAAAGATTCATTTGTTAGGCCTTACTCCCACTTCAGTACACCCTTGCGGATAATGTAGTAGAAGCCTGCCAGTAGCAATCCCATAAACAGGACCATTTCAATAAAGCCAGTCATACCCAGCCCTTTGAAATTGACTGCCCAGGGATACAAGAAAATAACCTCTACGTCGAATAGAACGAACAGGATGGCAATCAGGAAATACTTGATCGAGATTGGTGTACGAGCATCGCCCTGAACCGGAATACCACACTCAAAAGGGTCATCTTTTTTCTGGCTATTGCGCTTGGGCCCAATCGCGTGTGTAACCACCATCGTAGTAACGATGAAACCAATGGCTAAACCTAGTTGAATGAGAACCGGCAGATAGTCGGCAGGAACGTAAGTTGCGTTCATATCACAAAGTCTGAATATCGGGGGCAAATGTAACGATAAAACCAATAGCCCATTTGTCAGCAACGGGTTCTTATCCCGAACATCATTCAAATATACGGCATAACCGTTGGTTAATCAAGATTCAACCAATTGAGCCGAAGTAGATTGCGTATTTTATACAAGAAGACCTTCTCATACGAGAAGGTCTTCTTGGCATTCCAGCGTTTTGAAAACTTTGATTAGGGGGCTACTATAATCCGTCTGGCAACATCGAACCCGGCGGCACGAACCCGAACAATATAGACACCTTGTGTAAGGCCAGATAGATCAATAGACTTCCGCTCGTTAAATAAAGGCACTGTGTATGAAGCTATTTGCTGGCCAGTGAGTGAGTAAACGTCAACCAGGGCATCCTTTAAATTTTCGATTGTTTCAACAGTTACAGTACCTGTTGTCGTTGGGTTTGGATAGACACTAACTCCGCCAGTTGTTTGATCAAATACAAATGGTTGAGGTACGCTATAGTCAGAATAGCAAGTTAAATTAGAACCGTTATTAATTGTAAACGTAGCCTTTGTCCGGGCAGAATAGTTGCCGCTTACAATCACTTTTATGACAGAGCTATTTTGAGGAATAACTTCATTGGCACGTCGCCAGTCAAATTGGTTGGTTTGTGCTCCTGTAGATGTTGGTACGGTAGCTTCGAGTGAGTAGGTCCCTACCTGCTGAACGGTTGGTGCCTGCAGTTTAGGACGTACTGTTAACGTAATAGCTGACGATTGAGCCGATTTACAACCATACACATTAATAGCCTGTACAGAATAGGTACCGGAGGTGGTCAGCGAAATAGTTTTGGTAGACACACCTGTACTCCAAAGTGGAAAGCTGCCTGCCGATGTTGTGGCTCCCAAACTTAATACAGAATCAGCGCATATTTGTTGCTGACTGGCCGCTGCCTGATTTGGTTGACTATTGAGTGTAATAGTAGGAACCGTAGGTTGAACAACTCCCTGAACGTCAATCGAAGGAGACAAATAAGTATTACCTGTGTTGTCCTTTAGCGTTGCCCGGTAAACGCCGGGTTGGGTGATCGTAATATTTTGCGTTGTCTGGCCACTACTCCATGTGTAGCTTTTGTAGGCATTGGGTAAGCTGACAGTCAGGCTATTATTAGATCCAGAGCAGACAACCCGAACAGAGGGTTGAGCAAGCGGAGTTAGCGGGCGCGAGGTGGCAAAGAAGATCGAATTTAAGCTGTTAAACCAGGCCTGGCCTAATTGTTTTAAGCCATCGCCACCAAAATGCACTTCGCCTTCGTAGCGAGGTATTTGGATATTGTCCGTAAATGGACCTGCAAAAACGTTGTTGTTATACGTATTGATCACATCGTTCTGAGCCTGAATAATGTCTTGGCTCACCTGCCCTGTATTGTAGGAGGATCGTGCTAAAACCCACGCAGGATAACGATCAGTATCGGAGCGGGTTTTATTCACCAGGTACTGCATATCATTAGCATAGGCCGTACGGGTAGAGTGAAGCGGTACGTTGTCATTTTCCCCCTGTTGCCATAAAACGGCGCGTAAACCTTGGAGAGAGCAGTAATAACGTAGAGCAATCAGAAGGTTGGCATACGGCATACCAGCTGGAAAATTTTCATTGGGAGTACCCATGGCGAAAATATTCTTCGTAACTATACCATCAGCGCTCTCCCGCCAATTTTTAATAACCGTAGCCTGCCATGCTGTATTGATGAACAATACAGGAACATTGTATTGCTTAGCAATCAGGTCGCCTAAAACACCCCAGCACCAGGCGCTTTGGCCACGGGGGCCAATCAGAGAGTTAGCGCTAAGTTGCTGGAAGCTTGGGGCCGGGGGATCGGCAAGTGAATTAGCCGCAATATTATCGTACGTAACACAATTCACACGATCATCAGCAGCGCCCACGGCCCCAAATCCCTGGAAGCCCTGTGCGTTTGATTGACCTGTTACAATAAATACCTCACCAACACCAACTTTTCGAATAACATCGCTACCAATTACAGTGCCTCCCGAAAAAGCCTGAACTTCGAGCCGGTACCAACCACCCTGTGCCCGTATTGAGCTTTGAAAAATACCGCCCTGAGGATTTCTTTGTATAGTTGCCCAATCTGTGTTTAATCCTTGTCCCGTTACTTCTGCAACAACTCTGGCCTGGACGCTATCGATGGGTTGGTAGAAGTTCCCTGATAAATAAATGGTACTAATATTATCGTTTCCTCTCTGAAATACGGCCCGACTTTCGGGATACGTAATTTTGATGACCGGAGTAGTTTGTGCCTGAACACGAAAAGATATTATTGCTACCAGCGATAGTAGAAATAATAATAATGAATAGTTGTTTCTCATGTGTCGCTTTAAATCGGTCTTGTTGTTGACAATACATTGATGATCGCAAATTGTGCAGGCACCAATGCAACAATCAGACCTTACTCAACCCTACGGTTCTAGTCTTGCACTATTTTGTTATATAGGGCGGGTAGAGCGTAGTTTTTTTGATTGAACGGTAGGTTGAGCTATAATATTATAAACCTAACAAAATTCGTTTTGAGCGGGAAAAATTCGTTCCCTGTACTTGTAGAATATAAACGCCCGCCGGAATTTCACGTAGGATGAGTTGTTTACGCTCATCGAAAATGCTGACAGTTCGGGTCGTTACCAACTGTCCATTTAGGGTATAAATTGACACTGTCGCGTTCGCGATATTTTCCTGCGTTTCAATAGTAACAACTTTGTCGGGGTTGGGGTTGGGATAGATACTTAAGCCGTTAACACTCGGGTCAATCGTGAGTGTATAAGGGACTGAGGGAAGAGAGTAACAAACAAGCGTATTGGAATAAACCTGCGACGATCTTGCCGTATAGGCTCCAGATGTTCCCGCTTTTATGATTGCTGTCTGGACAGTTAGCGAATCACTATCTCTACGCCATCTGAATAAATCGCTATTTGTTGAGCTAACAGCCTGGAGTGTAAACGTTCCTATGGCGTTGACAGAGGGTGCAGGGGGCAAAGCTCTAACTGTTACCGTTGTTGTAGTGGATTGAGGAGAAATACAGCTATTCTGATCGCGCACCTTTGCTGAGTAACCACCGGCCGTGCCCGTTGTAATACTACGTGTAGAATCTCCAGTAGACCAAAAAACAGTATAAGGTCCTTCAACGGTGAAGGTCACTCGGTCGCCATCGCAAATTTCTGGCGAACGGTTCGATAAAATCGTTGGAGCGTTTGGCAGAGGATTAACCCGAACATTTATGACTGTCGAAAAAACAGACAGGCATCCATTCTGGTCAAGCGACTGGGCTGCGTAGTTACCTGATTGAGTAACTGAGATTGTCTTTGTTGTTTGACCGTCTGACCACACGATGTTCAGTGGAGTTGTTGCGGATAGGGCTACGCTATTACCGGCGCAGAACGTAGTAGCTCCAGCAGCAGCTACAGACGGGGTTGCTGGAAGTGGATTAACCTTAACAGATACTACGTCAGATAAGACAGATGTACAACCATACACATTCTGAGTTTTAACCGAAAAGTCGCCTGATTGACTAATCGTCAGGCTTTGCACCGTTTGACCACTAGTCCATAAATAGGCTGCATCAGTGGGAGCTGAGAGCACTACGTTACGGTCTGCACAGAAGGTTGTTGAGCCACTGGCAGTGATAACTGGTTTTGCGGGAACCGGGTTCGCAACTACTGGAATCACGTTAGAAGGAGCCGAGGTACAACCGTTTTGGTCTGTTACAGTAAGACTGTATGAGCCTGACCCCGTTACGGTAATTTGTTTGGCTTTTTGGCCGTCGCTCCAGTTATACGTAACATTATTACTGGAGGCTATCAGCACCGTATTATCGCCCTGGCAAAAGGTTGTTGGTCTACTATTGGTAACTACTGGTGTGGCTGGTAGAGGATTAACAGACAGTTGCAGCGTATTTGAAATAAAGTCGCAGCCGCTCACATCTCGATACCGAACCGCATACCCGCCGGCAGTGGTCGCATTGAATGCCCGGCCAGAAGCCAGGCTTGTATTGCCCGGTTGACTAATCCATGTTACGTTATCATAGTTACTGGTCAATGCCAGTGCGCTACCTTCACAAATCGCTGGGAGACCATTATTGGCTACGCTAGCTACTGGAGTCGCTGATACGCGCACATATCCTGTAAAGCTTGTGTTACCTTTAGCGTCTTTCACTTTTGCCCGGTATAAACCAGGGCCTTTCGTAATGCTTTGTGTTGTTTCGCCAGACTCCCATTGAAAGGACGAATAGCTGCCATTAACGGTGAAGGTTAGATTATTTCCTGAACAAGCAACCGAAACAGTAGGAGCTAAAGCAGGCGGCTGAGGGGTTGAGTTTTGGAAAAAGGCATCGTTTAAACTACTATTCCACAGATTAGATACGGAAACTAACCCGTTGTAGTCAAAATGCACACCGTCGGGATCATTCAATGGAGGACGGTTTCTGGGTACTTGAACGGTATCTGTTGCCGGGCCAGCAAAAACGTTTGTTGTGGTTGAAATTACTTGGTTCTGAGCTGCAATAATATTTTGATTTGAGCCGAGTGGATCATAGTGCGAAGCTCTGGCAACCATCCAGCTAAGGGGTTTTCCGTAATCGTCCCGAGTTTGATTAATAACAAATTTTAAGTCTGCTACGTAGCTGGCCGTGCTCGTATTAAATAAATTATCGGCTTCACCCTGATGCCATAATATGGCTCTAATGCCAAGCATATTGGCATAATACTGTAAAGCCAGCTTTAGGTTTATATAGGGTTGACGAGCTGGATACGGCGAACCTCCGTAACCATAAGCTTGGCCGCCTTCGGGGGCACTATCGCTCCAGTTTCTAACCGATGTACCTTGAAAAGCAGCATTGAAAAATAAAATCGGGACATTTAAACGGCTGGCCAGCAAATCGCCAAGTCGGCCCCAGCACCAGCTTCCTGTTCCACGAGGGGCAATAAAGGAGTTGTCGTTATTATCCAGATGAGAGAACTGCGGAGTGGGAGGGTCATTAGGGAAGCCACCATCTGGAAACCTATAATTTACGCTATTGACGCGATCGTCAGTAGAAGGGGGGGCGCTTCTGTGTACACCCTGAGCGTTTGATTGTCCGGCTATGACAAAAACTTCGCCTACACCTACGCGTTCAATTGTTAGAATATCACCCACCTGCTGATCGCCATTTAGCCCTCTGACCTGAAGATCATACCAACCACCTGTGGCTGTTATGTCGCCAGCAAATATTCCCCCTGTGGGGTTTGCCTGTATGGTTGCCCATTCGGTTGAAGTGCCCTGATTATTTCTGGCTTGAACGCGAGCCTGGACGCCTGTGATCGCCGTCGTATAATAACCTGTAATGCGGAATGTGGCCTGGTTAGCACTATTTCGCTGAAAAACCGCTCGACTCGTCGGGAAGGAAACTTGAAGCTGGGCCATCGTTAATGTCGGCAGTAGGATGCTGAGAACAATACTGCAGGCCAACGAAATATTTTTCATAGCGTTTTAAGTGCGGCCAGGTTGTACCGTAAAGGCCAAATGGATCGATCTGTTTATTCAGTCGGTTCAGCAGTCGTATTTAAACACTGCCAAATGCTATCTTTTAATTCATTTAATCCTTGTTGACTGACTGCCGAAACAAATGTTACTGGTAATTTTTTGGGTAACGATTCTTTAATACGTACTAATTCGTCCGGGTCAACTAAGTCAATTTTTGAAATGGCTAATAACCGATCTTTATCCATGAGTTCGGGATTGTACTCACGCAGTTCGTTTAAAAGCGTATTATATTCTTGGCGGATATCTGCACTATTAGCTGGTATTAGAAATAGTAATACAGAGTTTCGTTCAATGTGTCTCAGGAACCGAAGTCCTAATCCTTTACCCTGTGAAGCTCCTTCTATAATACCTGGAATATCAGCCATTACGAATGACTTATACTCTCTATAGGCAACGACTCCTAAATTGGGTACAAGGGTTGTAAACGGATAATCAGCAATTTCGGGTTTGGCTGCTGAGAGAACAGATAAGAGCGTTGATTTTCCCGCGTTAGGAAATCCAACCAGGCCTACATCCGCTAAAAGCTTCAACTCTAGTACTACCCATTCTTCCATACCCGCTTCGCCAGGCTGGGCATAATCGGGTGCTTGTTGTGTCGATGACTTAAAATGAGTATTCCCTAAACCTCCGCGACCTCCTGGGAACAGAATCAGCTCTTGACCATCCTCGGTAATTTCAGCTAGTTGCTGGCCAGTATCAGGGTGTTTGGCGATTGTTCCTAGAGGAACCTCAAGAATAACATCTTCCCCTTGTGCCCCACTTCTGCGGCCACCTTCTCCTGCAACGCCATTTCCGGCTTTTACGTGTTTCCGATATTTTAAATGTAGTAATGTCCAGAGTTGGGCATTGCCCTTCAAAATAATATGTCCTCCTCGTCCACCATCGCCACCGTCAGGCCCCCCTTTCGGCGTATGTTTTTCTCGCCTAAAGTGTACCGAGCCCGCTCCGCCCGCTCCTGAACGACAATTTATTTTTACGTAGTCAATGAAATTAGATGAAGCCATATGTTTTACAGTGCCATACAGCTATCATACATACACAGAGTAGCTGTTAACGATGGAATGACCTAATTGCTTGCTTGCTGAATTTCAGCGCAGATATGGTCAAATATTGTTTCAATATTGCCGATGCCATCGATAGCGGCAAATTTTCCTTGTTGATTATAATAGCCGGCAACCGGAGCCGTCTTGTCATTGTACTCTTTTACTCGGCGACGTATTAATTCTTCATTTTGGTCGTCTGGCCGGCCAGACGTTTGTCCACGTAACAATAAGCGACGTGTTAATTCCTCATCATCGACAACCAATGCAACCATTGTTGTGATTTGAGTATTATGCTGTGCTAATAGTTGATCTAAGGCTTCCGCCTGAGGAACAGTACGTGGAAAACCGTCAAAAATAAAGCCTGCAGCAGACTGATTTTCCTGCAGCTTATTTTCAATCATGCCAATAACAACCTCATCCGGTACTAATAAGCCTTGATCCATCAGTTGCTTTGCCCGTAGGCCTAGCTCCGTGCCTGCCGCTATTTGTGAACGTAACAAATCGCCCGTAGATAAATGAACTAAGTTGTATTTAAGGATCAGTTTCTCGCTTTGGGTTCCTTTGCCGGCTCCTGGAGGGCCAAACAGTACAAGGTTAAGCATACGGCTTTTTTTAGTAGTGTCGTCTGGGTGAAAATTTGCGCCCGCAAAGTTACGATTACACTCGAAAAATAATATAAGGATTGTTGGCTAGCTAGCGCTTTTTATTAACTGGAAATCAAATAAAAAAGCGTAGATGGATCATCTACGCTTTTTTACAAACTAATCAGTTGTTTTTATTTACCTGCTGTACTTTTCTTCGCTGCTGGTTTAGCCGCTGGCTTACCTGCAGGTTTTGTCGCTTGCACAGGGGTTTCTTTAGGCCCTTCTAACGCTTTCTTAACATCGGCATCGTTCGGGCTTATTTCCAAAACTTTGTTGAAATACTCTTTGGCTTTGGCATCGTCTTTTTTCGCAATACTGAAGCCTGCGAGTGTTTTATAGGCCGTTACCTGGTAGCGAGAATAATCGGTTTTGTCGTTTGGATCTTTCTTATCCGTGGTCTGCTCAATGAACTTCAGGAAGATAGGCGTAGCTGCTTCACTAGCTTTTTCTGGGTCTTTAGAATAAGCGTAGTAGTTAGCCATTCCACTGTAGTAATAAGCAAGTGGGTATGTTTTACCATCCGCTTCGATTTTCTGAGCCATTTGCTGGAAAGCAGAGTCGGCAGTAAGATAATACTGTTGCTTCAACTGAGCTGTTTGAGCTGAATCCATTGGTGCAGCTGTACTATCGCGACCAACGCGTGGAGCATATTGGTAACTAGCCAGACCTAACCACAAATAATCGTTATTCTGCGGTTTTTTATCATGCTTAATTGTTTTGTCGTAGTAAGCTGCTGCTTTGTCAAACCGCTTCAAGTCATAATATTTCTTAGCGATTTCACGATACAAATTATCAACTGTATCTTCTGCAGCTGCTTTCTCCAGATTAATAACGCTCAGAGAGTCTCCTTCAGGAGTTGCTAACTGGCCATAAGCACGACCCAGGTATTTGTAATCATCATAGATTACTTTTTGGGGTGCTGTAGTGATAAATTTGTTCAAAGACTCAACAGCTTCGTTGTTTTTATTCAATGCCGTATAAGCCCATCCATACATCCGATCAATAATTGGGTTGTTAATTTTGCCCTTTAATTGATCAAGATATGTAATAGCACCTTGGTAATCTTCTGCAAGGAACTTATAGCGTGCTACGTCCAGTAACTGCTCTGGATCTGTTGTACCGCTTTTCTGAACGTATAGCTCATAGTTTTGGGCAGCCGATTTGTAGGCCCGAGAGTTGGCAAGAGCATCAGCGTAGGCGCGATACGTAGGGGCAAACTCTGGATCATTCTGAATCGCTAACTTGAAATATTCCTGTGCCTTGGTGTAGTTTTTACCACGTAGATAAAGACGACCAATTTTGTAGTTAGCTTCTGCCAGATTTGGCGTGATTGCTAATGCATTTTCATATTTGGAAATAGCGTTACCTCCGTCGTTTTTCAAGAAGTATGCATCACCAAGAAGCATTTCAATCTCAGCGTTCTCATTCTTTTTGTCTTTCTCATCGGCAATAGTGAGCAGACGTATTGCTTCAGCTGGATCATTTGTTTCTTCCAGAGTGTACATTTCCCCGGCGCGGATCAGAACATCCTGATTTTTGCTCTTGGTAGCTGCAACGGCGTTATCAATCAATGTTTTAGCCGCAGCACGGTCTTTTTTTGCTAATGCTACGCCGGCCAAGCCTACATTGTTTAGCTGATTTTTTGCATCTGCAGCTGCGCCTTTTTCAAAAGCTGCTTTAGCCTGATCAATTTGTCCGCTTCTGAGATAATAATAGCCTAAATAAAACTGGTTCTCAGCTGATGGTGAACTGGAGGCTAACTGGGTAAGAGTTTGGCCTGCTTTGGTAAATCGCTCAGCCTCCACGTCTTTCAGAGCGGTTTGGAGATCCTGTGCTACTAATGGAGTAGTCAGGGTAGCCCCCATGAACAGGATGGTCAACAGCGATTTTCTCTGGTTGTTCATCATGTATTTCAGGTTGGAAATTGAAAAAAAGGTTTTATGAATACTAAACAATTGACAAAACTAAAAAATTGCGGTGAAACCTAAAAACTTCCCTATTTTCTTAGATTAACCTCTCGATTATATGGTACAGAGGGCCAAAGGCCTAACTTATAGATTATAAGCGATCCGGCATCCCGAATAACGTAATTTACTAATCCACCAGCCAACCCCGGATGAGCCTCTCGACTTAGAGCGTATACCGGCCGACGTAATGGGTAACGTTGCATACCTAAGTCTTCCTGAAAAGGCTGAAAATAGTCAGCCCGCCCTGTTGGGTTATCTTTTGGTGAAACACCCATTACTCGAAGGTCTTTTGAGAGTTCTCCAGTTAGTGGTTCATCACCATCGCTAATCCAGTTAACTCCTATAAAACCTAAAGCTGATGGGTTATCACGGACAAAGTCAATAACCTCGCGATTCGACTTGGTTGTAAATATCCGTAGGTTATTTACGTCTGTAATGCCAAAGGTATTTAATACAAACTCTAAATTTGACGAATTGTTATTGTCAAATACAAGGGTTATAGGATTCGATTGACTACCGCCTGGTAACTGTGACCAGTTTTTGATTTTGCCAGAAAAAATATTTTTTAGCTCACTCATTGTAATCAAACTGTCAGTATTTGTCCGATTAATAATGAGTGCCACCCCGTCCGTCGCTAATTTAGTTGCTGATCCTACAATTTTACTCTTGTCTAAAACAGCTTGCTCTCCCTTTGTTAGGGTTCTGGTCGTAAAAGCAACTCGCGCACTATCTTGGAGCATAAGATTTATAGCTTCCTTTTCAGGACGATATACAATCTTAAAATGGGCATCAGGGTAAATACCTGAGTAAGCGGAGGTAAGCTGAGTGACTAAAGGTTTAAACGATTCGTCGGCTGCTATTACAATGGTACCTCTGGATGGGTTGTCTAATTTGGGCTTTCCATTGTCACAGCTAACAAACAATCCCGTAATCAGAACTGCCCACCAAATTCTAAATTTAGTCATTGCTTCGAAAACCTTGGTAAGCTCTATAAGCTCTGAAACTTCCATAAAGTAATAGCAGTGTTGCTAATCCATATCGGAGAAATCCTGGATCAGGAAACACTCCAAAAGACTGAGAGGAGGCTATCAGTGCGATGCCTCCTCCCAAGTATGCCAGCGAAGCTAGTACTGAAATGAATAGTGTTAGCTTCGCTGGACCTCGATTTTGTCCGCGCATAGAGTGATTTATTCCAGCGTGAAGTTGATCGGCAGGTTGTATTTTACCCGAACCGGACGGCCTGATTGTTTACCAGGACGCCATTTTGGCATGCTTTTTACAACGCGTTGCGCTTCTTCATCCGTACCAAATCCTAAGCCTTTCAGTACCTGTACGTCCTGGATACTACCATCCGTATTTACGACAAAGCTTACGAATACGCGGCCAGATATGTTAGCACGCTGTGCTGCTGCTGGATACCGGAGGTTTTTACCAAGGTACTGACCTAAAGCGGCCATACCACCTGGAAACTCTGGCTGTTGCTCAACCACCGTAAAGATTTCTTCTTCTTTAGGGGCGGCTTCTACGGCAGCTTCTACTTTAGTTGGAGCGGCTGTAGCTTCAGGAGCGGCAATTACTTCTTCTGCATTAGGATCCCCTTCCTGCGTTTTCTCAGCAGCAACAGCTTCTTTGAGTTCCTCTACAGCTGGTGGAGGAGTTTCTTCCGGCACCTCTTCATCCGGCTTTACTTCCGGTGGAAGGAATTTCACCGTGTTCACTTTTGGTACTTCTACCGGTGGTGGTGGCGGTGGTGGTGGCTCGTTCGGGTCGATAGGTGGTGGTGGAAGTTTCATTAAATCCACTTCTACCATTGCCTGTTCTTCCGGTTCTGGGGTCAAAGCTGTGATGATGGTCGGTGTTAGAACACCTAGTGTAAATAAAATACCACCAATAACTAGGGCACGAGTAACGGTCTTGGGATAGGTTTTCCGCAGATCGTAGGCACCATATGCTTTGTTCCGATTGGCAAACACGATATCATCGAGTGTTGCCTTTGCGTCTAATTCTGCCATGGTGTTATGCGTCTAATTTTACTTTGTCCTTGAGAAGCTTTTTCTCGTCTGGTGTTAACTGATCCACCAGAGCATACCGCTTCGTTTTCGTGATAGCCATTTCGTCAAGTACATCTACCATATTTTTGTAAGATGACTCTTTTGTTGGCTTAATAACTACTACGAACTTATCTGCTGGTACTTTTCTTGCATTCTCCTGAATGGCCTGACGAAAGTCATACCCATATCCAACGGTCTTTACTTCTGGTTCTTCGTTTGCGGCCTTACCGAAAATGTAATGCGCTTTATTGTCTTTCCCCAGGAAGATCGTCATTACGTTCGAAGCCTTGATAGGCTCTGTTTCCTCTTTTTGAGTTTTATCCGGCACGTTGAGCGTCATCGAAGATGGTTTGCTCAAGGTGGTGGCTAAGATGAAAAAGGTGATGAGAAGGAAGCCTAAGTCAACCATTGGCGTCATATCCACACGGGTTGACGCTTTCTTTGACCGTACCTTACCACCGTCATGCTTACCACCACCACCACCGGTGTTAATTTCTGCCATGTTTTCTTAACAGATTCGCGTGGTGAAAAATCGTTTTTGTGCAATCAATCAGGTTTCCACCCAGCAGGAGGGGCTTCTGTACCTGTAATCAGGTTGAACTTGTTGATATTTTGCGCCTGAAGCGTAGCTAATACATTTTTAAACTCAGGAAACTTAGCCAGGTTGTCACCTTTTAAAGCAATCCGAAGAGCGTTATTAGCTTTACGAGCGTTAAATACCCAATCTTTAAGTTCATTCGTTGCTCCGGCTCCGGTTGAATCTGTTGGAATACCTGGCTGTTTAATTTTTGCCTGTTGCTCCTTAGGTAGATTCAAGTATGATTTCAGCTGGCTGATAGGAAGTCCAAAGTTTGACATGAGCGCAAACTCACTTTTCTCTTTAGGAGAGAAAGTGATGCCTTTTGCTGCTGCGATGTTGTCAAGCATGGCCAGGCGGTGCTGCTGGTTATCAATACCGAAATAAACTTTTCCATCTCTGCCAAGACCAATGGTCATGATGTCGCTATCGGGAACTTTGATGCCGGAAATAGACGAGGGCGTTTCAATTGCTGCTGCATCCTGAGAGCGGAATTGCGCTGTCAGAATAAAGAATGTTAACAGCAGGAATGCCACGTCGGTCATTGCCGTCATGTCCACCGAAGAACTGGCACGTTTAATTTTAACTGCTGGCATGAGTTATTTTGTTTGCTACCTGCCCAGCCTAAGCTAAGCAGGTGATTAATTATACACTATCGACTAGTAGTGAGCAGCGAAGTTCTGCTGAATGCTCAGACCAATTTCGTCGATGTTGTAGGTCAGAACGTCAATACGGCTAGTGAAGTAGCTATACATGATCGTTGCAATAGCAGCTGTACCAATGCCAAGAGCGGTGTTTACAAGAGCTTCAGAAATACCGGTCGATAGAGCACCTGTGTCAGGCTGACCCGTAGCACCCATAGCTGCGAAAGCACGGATCATACCAAGTACCGTTCCAAGTAGGGCGATCAGTGTAGAAACCGAAGCAAGCGTAGCAATAATCGTCAGGTTCTTTTCCAGCATTGGTAGCTCAAGCGTAGTAGCTTCTTCCACTTCCTTCTGCAGAGCTACTAGTTTCTGTTCTTTGTCCAACTGCGTATCAGTAGCTAACTGTTGGTATTTTACCAGGGCTGTTTTAACAACGTTACCGATTGAACCCTTTTGCTTATCACAAGCCTGGATAGCAGATGCTACGTCATTGCGGTCAAGCGCAGCTTTTACTTTTTGTACGAAATCGTCGATTGATCCTGTACCGTTAGCGCGGCCGATCGTGATAAACCGTTCGATAGAGAACACAAGTACGGTTAAGAAACAGGTAAACAGAATTGGTACAATAAATCCACCTTTATAGACAGTACCGAAGTAATCGCCTGGTAGAGGTTCTTTTGTGTTGTCACCTTCCTGGAAGTGGCTGCCATCACCAAAGACGAACATGTACGTCAGGATACCAATCAGCAGCAAAACTGGAATTACTAATGCGGGGTTCAAGCCACCTGACTTCTTTTTTGGTGCCGCTGCTTTGGCTGGTGCTGGAGAAGGAGTTTGTGTTTTCATTGGAACTAGACTGTAGGGTTAAATTTGAAAGTTGGTTTGCCCGGTAAAAAAAGCAAAAAATTTAGACTCTTTCGGTTTGTTCAGTTAAAAATTTGAGTGAAAGCCTTCGAAACCTCTACAAAACTAAGGTTTTTCCGACGAATACAATGCAAACGTATTAGCCAAATTTTCTTTGCTCTTTACAATTTATCGACAATTAACATCATACTCCTTGTTTTATAATTCCAGTATTTTATAGATGAATTGTCCGGTAAAACCTTGTTTTTCAAGTGCCAACAGCCAAACTTCCCGATAGCTGATGTTGAGTCGCTTACGAATAGGAGGGGCCTTGTTCATAAAATAATTGTTAAGAAAGTCTTAGCAAAAAATTGTTGAATTGCTTTTAGTCTATTGATGCATCAACTTTCTGGATTCCATAAAGCAGAACAAAATTTTTTTGTTTACTGAAATCTACAGGAAGTATCTAATCGTATATAATATACGTATTGGTTGATACTAATAAAAAATTATACTTAAATAGGTTAGGGTTATCAAATAACTTAGATTATTTATACGTTTTATTTGATCAGCCCAGGTTCTTTGTAGTTTGGCAGGACACCATTCAAGATGATGATATACTTATACTGCTTTAGATTTATAACCGTATTTGCTACGTTAGGTGTAACTACGTTTGATTTTTTTCAGAAGCTTACTAGCCTATCAGAAAAATGGCCATTTGCTGGCTGGCTAACTTTTTCTATTTTACTCGATATTGTTGCCTTGACTTGTGGAGCGCTTACGACACATGCCTTATTATCACTATGGCGAGGAACCTCGTTCTGGAAGGACTTGGTCGACTATGAACCCAATCAGGCAATTATGAATTAGCTATACTTTGCTTGTAAATAACAAAAAACGGCCGAAAGGCCGTTTTTTGTTATAAAAAAAGACGCATTACTGCGTCTTAATGATTTAGTCGGGAAGGCGGGATTCGAACCCACGACCTCTTGCACCCCATGCAAGCACGCTACCGGACTGCGCTACATCCCGAATCGGAGCGCAAAAATAGCAAAGAGAGTAGAATGAACAATACTGGATGTGAAATTTCTTTCTTGTATTGCGTTCATTCTACTCTCGATCCGTTAGTTTTTACTACTTCCCTGAGTGGCAGGGGGCTGATTGGTCCGGCGCTGTTGCTGCATCGGATTCAACCCCTGCGGTCCGAAGCGCTGCTGTTTATACAGCTGGAAGCGAGTCGGTTGTGCTACACGAGGAAAGGAATTGTTTTCCGTATCAATATCTGCTATCTCCTGATAAGGATCGAGTGTCCACTGCTTTACCTTTTTAGGTGTTGCAATAACTTTTTTGATTGCTACGTCATTGAAACGCCAAATCTCGGCTGGAAACCGGGCCACTGAATCCGTGCCATCTTCAAACTCCATCCGAATAATGACGGGCATCGGTACTCCCCCTTTATTTTTCAGGGATAAGGTATAATAATTGGTACCTGCGCTCTTTTCTAAAGCACTACGTTCGCTTTCACTGAGTGAGGCCAGATAGTCCTGATATTTTTTCTTGTCGGTGTCTGTAACCGCATAAGGATCGTAGCTGTTGTAGAAGTCACGCATACTGCTATCCTGTGCCACTACTGTTTCAGCCTTTGTAGCTGCATCACGCTGTTTGCTGATAGTTCCGGCCCGACGTAGCGCTTCAGCTTTCGCTGCCGCTTTGGTTGCTACTGGATCGCCCGAGTCTACCTGAAACCAGTCCACTTCTACCAGATCCTGATCAACTGGCTCTACGCCATAAAACCAGCCTTTCCAGAACCAATCCAGGTCAACCCCTGATGCATCTTCCATGGTGCGGAAAAAGTCAGCCGGTTCGGGCGATTTGAATGCCCAGCGCCGAGCGTATTCTTTGAACGCATAATCGAATAACTCGCGACCCATTACCGTTTCCCGAAGAATATTTAGGGCTGTCGCTGGTTTAGCGTAGGCATTCGGACCAAGACTTATTACGTTGTCGGAGGAGGTCATGATAGGCGACAGTACTGATTTGTCAGACTTCATGTAGTCGACAATGTATTGAGGCTCGCCACGACGGCTTGGGAAGTTATAGTCCCATTCTTTTTCTGCAAGGTATTGGCAGAACGTATTAAGGCCTTCATCCATCCATGTCCACTGGCGTTCGTCGGAATTGACGATCATGGGAAAAAAGTTATGACCAACTTCATGAATAATGACGCCGATCATGCCCGCTTTGGTTTGCTCTGAATACGTACCGTCTGGCTCAGGACGACCACCATTAAATGAAATCATCGGATATTCCATTCCGCCACCAGACGTAGCATGACAGGAAATGGCTACTGGATAGGGATATTTAATAGTCCGATTGCCGTACGATTTTAGTGTATGTTCAACGACGCGAGTTGAGTACTGCCCCCAAAGCGGGTTGCCTTCTTTAGAATAAAAAGACATACTCCAGATTTTATGGCCATCGCCGTACACATCTGTTTGCATAGCATCCCAGATAAATTTGCGGCTGCTGGCGAAGGCAAAGTCGCGAACATTCTGGGCGTTGAACAACCAGGTTTTCTTCCCTTTTGTATCGCCAGGCTTTGCTTTTTCTGCGGCCTCTGCTTCTGCCTGTGTTACGATGACAACCGGGGTTTTCGACGTAGCGGCTTGAGCCAAACGTTTTTGCTGCGTTGCCGATAATACCTGTTTGTAGTTTTGGCATTCTCCGGTAGAGCCTACAACGTGATCGGCAGGGGCGGTAATTGCTACTTTATAGTTGCCGAAGATCAATGTGAATTCACCCTGTCCCAGGAACTGCTTGTTTTGCCAGCCGTTTACGTCATTGTAAGCGCACAAACGAGGAAACCAGTGAGCAATAAAGTAGTTGTAGTTACCATCCTTTGGAAAAAACTCCATACCGCTACGTCCGTAATACTCCGTAACGTAGTAGTTCCAGTCAACATTGAACGAATAGCTGGTACCTGGCTTCAGAGGAGCCGGTAAATCAATTCGCATCATTGTCTGATTAATGGTGTATTTCAGCGGGTTGTTCGATTTCGCATCTTTAACCGCTGTAATATTATACCCATATTTATCGCTGGCCTGCTGTTGGCTACGTTCCCGAACGGAAGTTAGATTTTGTAATTGAGTGAAACTCATTCCGTTCTCATTCACTCCTCCTGTACGTGTTACGCTCCCAATCGAACCTTTCGCAAACAGATTCTGATCGAGCTGTAACCAGATAAAACGCAGCTCGTCGGTCGAGTTGTTGTGGTATGTAACGGTTTCAGAACCTATAATTTTTTGATTCGCATCATCGAGTTCAACCTTGATGTCATAATCAGCCCGATTCTGAAAATAATCCTTCCCAGGAGCGCCAGCCGCTGTTCTGAACGTATTTGGCGTAGGGAGCATGGGGCCGAGCTGTTCAAAACGCGTATTGGCGTTTTGCGTCGGAGCGGTTGGTGCCTGAGCCAGTAAGGCAGATGACCACAGGGCCAAACCAGCTAGTAACACTGTTTTTCTCATAGTCTATTGGAAGTTAAATGCTTGGGTTAATTTTTACCAGTACCTTGTCGGGCAGGAGCCTGTTGCCGTTGTTGCTGCATCGGGTTAGGAGCACTGCTTCTTCCCTGCTGCTTAAATAATTGGAATCGAGTCGGTTTAGCCACAGGAGGAAATGAATTATCCTCCGTATTTATATCGGCTATTTCGTAGAATGGGTCGAGTGTCCATTGCTTTACTTTCTTAGGTGTTGCAATAACTTTTTTGACTGCTACGTCGTTGAAACGCCAGATTTCGGCTGGAAACCGGGCTACCGAATCGGTGCCATCTTCAAATTCCATTCGGATAATAACGGGCATCGGAATGCCTCCCTTGCTTTGTAGCGACAGCGTATAAAAGTTAGTGCCCGCTTCGGCCAGCAACCGTTCTTCGGCCGTTAGCGAAGCCAGATAGTCCTGATATTTTTTCTTGTCGTTATCAGTTACTGCGTAGGGATCGTAGCGATTATAGAAGTCGCGCATGGTGCTGTCCTGAGCTACTACCGTTTCATCTTTACTCAGCGCATCCCGCTGCTTACTGATTGTATTCATTTTACGCTGGGCTTCAGCGCGAGCGTCGGCTTTGGTAATGTCGGGGTTTTGAGAGCTGGCCTGGAACCAGTCTACTTTCACCAATGCCTGATCAACGGGTTGTACGGTATAGAACCAGCCTTTCCAGAACCAATCCAGGTCAACGCCTGATGCATCTTCCATGGTACGGAAAAAGTCAGCCGGTTCGGGCGATTTAAAGGCCCAGCGCCGGGCATACTCCTTGAAGGCATAATCAAACAACTCGCGGCCCATCACTGTTTCCCGAAGAATATTCAAGGCCGTACCTGGCTTGGTATAGGCATTTGGCCCAAAGGTATTCCCCGGAATATTGTCTGAGCTACTCATGATGGGCACCTGCTGGGTCGAATCCAGTCGCATATAATCAACGATATACTGAGGATCGATGCCATGAGCTGGGAAATCAGCATCCCATTCGAGACACGCTAGCCCTTCCAGGAACGTATTTAACCCTTCGTCCATCCACGACCATTGCCGTTCGTCGGAGTTCACAATCATGGGGAAAAAATTGTGGCCGACTTCGTGAATCACTACCGAAATCAGGAAGTTCTTGGTTCCGACCGAATACGTACCATCGGCCTCTGGACGGGCGCCGTTGAAACTCATCATTGGATATTCCATGCCACCAACGGGACCATGTACCGAGTAGGCTACCGGATATGGATAAGCAATTGTCCGGCGTGAGTAGGAACGTAGCGTGTGGGCTACCAACCGGGTTGAGTACTGGCCCCAAAGCGGATTCGCTTCTTTAGGATAGAGCGACATGGCCCAAACTCGTTTGCCTTCTACGTTTGGCTGAAGAGCGTCCCAGATAAATTTGCGACTACTGGCAAATGCGAAATCACGGACGTTATCGGCCTTATAGATCCAGGTTTTTGTTCCGGTTGGTTTGCCCTTTTCGGCCGCTTCGGCTTCGGCCTGGGTCACAATCAGAACAGGGTTTTCACCCGCTTTATCACCCTTGTTCTTCGCTTCATTCCAGCGTTTTTGCTGAGTGGGAGTTAACACCTGCGTTGCGTTTTGAAGCTCACCTGTTGCGCCAACAATATGGTCGTTCGGTGCGGTAATAGCCACTTTATAATTACCAAAAATCAGTGTGAACTCGCCACGACCCAGGAATTGCTTGTTCTGCCAGCCCGTTACGTCGTTATAGGCACATAAACGAGGAAACCACTGAGCCATTTCGTAGATGTAATTACCATCTTTCGGGAAAAACTCATAGCCAGACCGTGCTCCTACGTTTCTAACATCAACAATATTGAAATTCCAGTCTATCGAGAACGTAGCCGATTTACCTGGTGATACGGGTTGGGGCAGATCAATCCGCATCATGGTTTCATTGATGGTATATTTTATTGGTTTTCCGGCCTGATCACGGACGGAGGTAATTTTATAGCCATAATCTTTCTCGGCTAGACTTTTAGTCGCGTTTAGTTGCTGCAGGGAGGCTCCTCGTTCGGCATTGATACCACCCGTCTGCGATGTTTTGCTGATAACATCAGGACGAAACAGGTTCTGATCTAATTGTATCCACACGTAGGGGAGTATGTCGGTTGAGTTGTTGTGATACGTAATCGTTTCCGAAGCTGTAATCTTTTGATGCGCATCGTCCAGCGCTACCTTGATGTCATAATCAGCACGGTTCTGGAAATAGTCTTTTCCAGGAGCACCAGAGGCTGTTCTGAACGTATTCGGTGTTGGTAGCATGGGGCCGAGCTGCTCAAATCGCGTATTAGCTCGTTGCGACGGTGGGGTGGGAGACTGAGCCCAGGCAGACCATGTTGAAATGGTTAAACTTGTTACCAGCAAAATTATCTTTTGCATAAACAGATTTGTAGTTGTTGACTAAAGTGCTAAAAATACAAAAAAAAGAAGTTTGCTAGAATCGTATTCTGATGAATACAAAGAACATACACAGGAACGGTATATCGTTACTGCATCAACTCGCCCAAATACTCATTGTTGATGATCAATGAGAGCGCCATTCCGGCTACGATTCCAGAGATAATAAGGGTCCAGCGAAGCCTACTGCTTTGTATTACGTTAAGAATAAGGTAGGCTAGGGCTAAAACAATACTAACAATAATGAGCTGACCAACTTCCAGACCAATATTGAAGGCCAACAGCGGTTTTATAATATTGGCTTCCCGGCCCAGAAGACTACGTAGGTAATTGGAAAACCCCATTCCGTGAATCAATCCAAAGGCCATTGCCAACCCGTAACGCCATGATTGATGCGATGGTTTGGCCGTGTTACTTCGGGTTTTAGGCTCCTGAAAAAAGAAGTTGGTAATGGCGGTAATAAGAATAGTGATTGGAATGAGTAACTCAATCAGGTCCGTTTTATACGTAATGAGCTGCAATGTTGCCAGCGCCAGTGTGATAGAATGCCCGATGGTAAAAGCAGTGACCAGAATGAGCACCTGCCGCCACTGTTGTAACGTGTAAACAGCGCAGAGAGCAATCACAAAAAGAATATGGTCGTAGCCACTGGGGTCTGTAATATGATCAAATCCAAGTCTGAGGTAAATAAGAAAATCATCCATTTGCCGAAAGAAGCGTTTCGTTTGCCATGTATTGTCTTTGTCAACGTGACAATAGGCTAGTCTTTGAACCAGCCTGCATACATGACGTAGTTATTGGCTGTTCGCATAAATATCTCTTCTTGCTCAGCGGAAACCGGTTTGAGCAGTCTGGCCGGATTACCAGCATAGATAGAACCGGGGGGAACAATGGTGTTCTGGGTCACAATAGCGCCAGCCGCAATAATACTTCCAGTTCCGATTACCGCCCCGTCCATAACAATAGCGCCCATGCCAATCAGCACTTTATCTTCGATTGTGCATCCATGCACCACCGCATTATGCGCAATAGAAACGTAGTTGCCAATGGTAGTCTTATGACGTTGATACGTACAATGAATGACTGCGCCATCCTGAACATTGCAGCGATCACCAAACGTAATGGAATTGACATCGCCACGAACGACCGCATTGAACCAAACGGTGCAGTCGCGGCCCATAGTGACCTGACCAACAATGGTAGCGTTTTCAGCGAACCAGCAATTGTCGCCAAATGAAGGATGAATGCCGTTGACCGGTTTGAGTAGTGCCATACTGCAAATATATGGCCGTGGCTTGTCTTTATGGTTGATCATATACCCGGACAAGAAAAAAGGCTGACCTAAACGGCCAGCCTCTCGAGGGAAGGTTCAAAAACAACTATTTTTTATCAACCTTATCCATCATTTTATCAATAGCGTCTCCGATATCGTCAATAGTCCGATTCGTTTCGCGTTTTACCTTTTTAAAGTCATCTTCACCGGAGCGCTGTACTTTATAGTATGCGTCTGACAACTGACGACGTTTATCTTCCAGATCTTTGATACGATCCTCTCGATCTCTGCGGGCCTTGCGGCTTTCGTTTTTCACTTCTTCCTTGGCATCGTCGAGTTGATCGTCTATTTTATCCATCTGTTCCGAAATTCGATCCGAAAGATCTTTACGGTCATTGGCCAAAGGATCATTGTTCCGACTGTTGCGGTCGTTATCCCGATCCCGGCGGTCGCTACGGTCATCCCGGCGACTGTCGCGATTTTCATCCTGGCGATCGCGGTCATCCATTCGACGTTCGTCTCGCCGATTATCCCGATTGTCGTCTCTCATATTATCGCGATTATTGTCCCGATCCCGGTCGTTGTTATCCCGGTCCCGATCATTGTTGTCGCGATCCCGGTTACGTCCATCGAACAGGTTAGAAAGAACGCCCCGGTTATCCCGGTCGCGGTCATCATCCCGACGATCGCGATCGTCATAACGCCGATCTGAGTCCCGGCGGTCGTCGCGACGATCATATCTATCGGATCTGTCGTCGTCCCGGCGACTGTCGCGATTGTAATTATCGTATCTGGAATCGCGATTGTCTCTGGAATCCCGATCGTCGTAACGTCGGCTGTCTGACCGATAACCGTATGTATCGCGCGAGTCGCGGTAGTCACGGTCGTTGTAATCGTCCCGGCGGCTGTAAGACTCACGATAGTCAGAAGAACGGTCGCGATCATCGTTGCGGCTATACGAATCCCGATCGTTATAGCGATCATCGTCGTAGTTGCTTCCCGACATACGGTTTGGCCGATCGTCCCGATCCATTGAAGAGCGATATGAGTTCCGGTAAGAACCCGCTGAGTTGTAGTCGCGTGAATCGTTGCGACTCATACGATTGTCGCGAGATTCATCCCGATCCTGACGGTTACGATTTGAATAACTGTCTCGGTCATTGTCGTCATAGGTCGACCGGTCACGAGAGTCGCGGGTATTGCTCGTGCGATCTCGCTGTACCATATCCTGTCTACTATTTTTAGAATCGCCGTAGAGCCAGCTCTCAAACGAAGCGCAGGATGTTAAACTAGTAGTGGCTGCCAGCATAGCCGCTACAACCCAGGTTCTCCTTTCCATAACGTTACTGTTATTTGCGTTGGTAATGTTATACAAAGACGGTTCAAAAAACGTACCATGCCGCTTTTTGAACCGTAAGACCTCATTTAGCCGACCATTGTGGACACTATTTCCCCAAAAACTGTGGAAATAAATGACCAGTTTTATTTTGAAAAGTATATCAATGGGGAAATATAGACACACTAGTTGACTGAAAGAAAGCCAGCCCCATTGTAGCTTCTATACTCACTATTATACATCGCATCCGCTGAAACTGGTCCCAGAACGAACCGTCCTTTTGAAATTGCCCGAGCCTGATAATAGAACGTTCGCTGTGTTCCGGTCGCCTTAGTATAAAAGTTAATTCGGTCGTCACGTAAGTCAAAATGATCGGGCTGAGTGGGGTTTTTAATCCATGGCATATCACGTGCTTCGGTTAGGCGAGGGTTTTCTACTTCGAGTCCGGCGGGTAATAAATCAGTAATCACCACATTGTCTATGGTCAAACCGTTCGTGCTTGCCAGCGTTATTTTTACAACAACTAGGTCGTTTTGCCGGATCTCATGGATGGGTTTCCCATCTCGGCTTAGGAATTCCCTGCGCACGATCAGATCGTTATCTTCTTCTTTTACTTTCCCATCATCCGGAACGCCTTCGCTTTGCGTAAAATAGTAGACTGTTCCAGAACCTTTTGCCGATACGGTTAGTGGGACATTGGTCGGAACGCGTTTGATCGACAGAAAGGCGTCCTTCATCGTGCCTAACACCTGATTGCCAGCCGAAAGCGTGGCTGTGGCTGTGTTAGACGCGTTTTGCCGGGCTAGTTTTCCCAGCGACAGAAAAGCGAAAGCCGATTCCTGTGTATTCAGGTATCGGGACTGACGTACTGCGGTCGATAATTGACGGGCCAATGATGGGATTTGTAAATTATCCCGGTCGGTGTCGACCAGTGCATCCACAACAAGCGCCAGATTGCGGAGTGGCGACGCGTAGCTTCCGCCTGTCTCCCGGCTGGTTGTGTTATCGACGTATCGGTTAGGCAGTAACGTAGCAAAACTTCGGGTATCGCCAACGCGAAAGAAAGCGGCTGCCAGCAGATAACGACTGTCTGTTGTGAGTGACGCACTATTTTGCTTGTAATAGTTCATGGCCGACCGGTTCGGTTTACCCGCAATGGCCAGTGTATATAACGAATAAATAGCGGTTCGGCTGGCAATTTTCCTGACGCTACGTCCCCCCGATTCATCGTACGACGTTACGTTCTCCGTAGCCGGATTATTAGTAAAGTTGGTTAGATGGTCGATGGCCGAGCTAAGGACTGAACTTCGAACTTCGTAGCCTGCCTCCTGCGATTCCGCCAGGAAGTGGACAGCATAGGCGGTGGCCCATTCATCGACTTCGGTTTGACCGGGCCACATGGCAAATCCGCCATTCTGAGCCTGTAGTCCTTCTATTTTCTGAATAGCCTGACGAACATTGGTAGCAGGGTTCAGATCGCTGTCATTGGCGCGGACAAAATACGTAGTGGAGCCAATCTGTTTGGTCAGGTCGGCAAAATAGATTTGGGGGAATGCTTTGGATATCGTTTGTTCCAGGCAGCCGTGCGGATAACCGAGCAGATAGGATAGCTCCTTACCATATTGAGCGGCTGGAGACCGGCTTAGTGTAACGCTGGCTCGAGTTGTTCCAGGAAGAAAGCGTGTTGCGGCATCCGTTAGAGACAGTGTTTGGGTTTTTCCGCCAGCCACGCTGCCTGACAAGGTACTTTTCTGTAGCGAAGCCGCCGGGCGAACTGTAATGTCCGTTTTTTCGGTAAACGTTTCCCCAAGTCCATTAACGGTTACGGTAATAGCCCCTGGGCCTATGGCTTGCTTAGCCGAAATCCGGAACGTAGTGCGGCTTTCCCGGCCCGGCTGAATAGTTAGCTTTTGGGTTGTCAGGCTGTCAGTCGCTAACGGGCCCGTCAAACTCAGTCGGGCGGTTATGCTGGCTGGCTGCTTGGTCGTGTTGCTCAGATTTACCGGCAGCTCTACCTGATCGCCGGGCGTCAGGAAGCGTGGTACGCCCGTGCTGATCACGATCGGATCGGCTACTTTCATATTGCTGTTCGCCGACCCAAAACTGTTGTCTTTATAGGCCACGGCCATAACCCGCAGATCGCCCGAGAACTGGGGAATATCTACCGAAAATTCAGCTTCTCCGTCCGAGCCTGTATCTAGAATACCACTCCAGAGCGCTACCAGTTTCACCCGGCCGTTGCTCAGCGGATTGACCCGCCGTTCGAGATCGTAACCATCACCCCCCACGCTCGAAGAAGAACGTAGTGACAGTTCGGGATACAGAAGCGCATACAGATCGTGACTGCCAACTTCCAGCGCCCGTTTCTGATAATAAAAGCCGTGCGGATCAGGCGTTTTGAAGTTTTTGAGCTGAAGAATGCCTTCGTCAACAACGGCTACCGTGACCTGAGCATTACGAACCGTTTTAATACGTATCGTTTGTTTCGTTTTCGAGCGTGATTGTGTTGCCGCTGTAATAGCTACCGGGATTTTGGTGTCGGCGTTCTGAACCATAACGGGCGTAAAACCGTGGGCAACCGTAAGAGGAAGATTGGTGCCGTCGATTGCCCGAATGAGCGTAGCCGTTACGTAAACATTGGGCAAGTGTTCATTGCCTACCGAAAAGCTCCATTCGGCTGATTTATTGTTGGTGGTGAGCCAGTGCGATTCCAGAACGCGATTCCGTTCAATGGTTAGTAGCAACTTACCGTCAAATGGGGCTTTGACCAGTATTTTGGCTTTATCGCCAGTCTGGTAAGCAGGTTTGTCGAGGGTCATGAGTACCTGCCCTTCCTGGCTGACCTCAAACGATGACGCAGATGTACTGCCGTACCCATAGGCGTAAAAACCGGTAGCTGCGTAGTGGCTGATGGCCTCATTACTTGTTCCCGAACGACGAATCCGGATTTGATATTCGCCCGAAACTGTGGGGACGTAGCGAAATGCAGCCCGGCCCGATTTAAACAACAACGTGTTGGTATAGACCGTTTTCTCGTGTCGTTTCGTGGTGTATTTGATTTGCTCGTTCTTCTTTTCGATGACTGTCTGATAATCGTAGCGAACCACCTCAACCAGCGCCGATGCGGAGGAACGTAGCGCTCCCACCGGGTCAAGAGCAACCAGCTCAGCGGTAACGGGAGCGTTTGTCGTAACGTAACGATCGGGTAGCCGTACGCCATAAAACGTGTCCTGCGTCAAGATATCGAACCGTCGGAGTCGGTTAACAGGACGCCCGTTTTCGTCAAATACCGTAACGAAAAGTTTACCTTCCAGAATGCCTATATCCTGATAAAGAGCAGGAATCGCAAATCGTTCGGTCGCCTGCCCGTTTGCATTGGTACGTCCCTGGCGTACTTCTTTCGGGAAGGTAGTTTCATTGGGAATATCGAACGAGTAGTCCTCAAATCCTTTAGGTGCGAATACTTTCCGCTTTACCTGCAACTCCATCTCATAGGAGCGATCCGACGCTGGTGGCCCGAATAGATTCAGGGCCGTAGCCGACAACGTAATGGTTTGCCCGGCTTTGTACTGACTCCGATCTGTAAGAACATCTACTTTGATGCGATCAGGAATAAATTCCTCGACGCTGACAGGTTGCGAAGCCAGTAGTACGTTATTGGCATTCAGAATCTCGATCGTATAACTCCCTGTCACGGCTGCCGGGTCCAACGCTACGTCGGTCGTAACGGCTCCCTGCGCATTGGTCATTTTGCGAAAAGCCCGCCATTCGCGGCCATTGGGCATCAGTAAGCGGATAATTACCGGAATCTCGCCGACGCTCTGCCAGGTTTGGGAACGAATGATGGTATTGAAGTGAATCGTTTCGCCCGGTCGATAAATGTCCCGATCGCCATAGACAAAGGCATCAAAGCCAGATTCATTATCGCGTTTTCCGTCAACCTCAAATCGGGATGTTTCTACTTGCGTATCGGGCAGAAACAGGAAATTAAAATCGTCGCTGTCGGTGCTCTCCTGTCGGGCAGTGATCAGGGCAATCCTAAAGCCTGGTGCTTTTTCGGTTACTTTATCGAATCGGGCAAATCCTGTTCCGTCAGTTTTGAGCGTATAGACCGACTGATTGTTACTGCTGACGAGCGTCAATTCTACGCCTTGCAGCGGTTCGGCAGTCCGAATGGAATTGGCCCAGACCAGAACTTCCTCTTTTGTCTGATGAGCGATCAGGCCAATGTCAGAGACTGAAACGAGCTGACTGGCTTGTAGATAGGCTTCTTCTTTCGAGCCGACCGATACCAGATAAACGCCTTTGAAATTTTTGTTCTGACTGGGTAGCGCCAGATTCAGTGCCGAAACACCCCGGACTTTGGGTAGGTCAGTTGTTTCGACTGTTTTATTAACCAACACATCGCTCAAATCGCCCGATTCATCATCGCTATAACTGAACGTACCAGAAGGCCGCCATTCGCCCTGGCTGTTTTCGGCGTATTCTTCGTAACGGCCCGAACGAAGGTAGTTCAGGATGTTATTTTCATAAACCTTGGCAATTTTGATCTGTACTTTAGGGACATTTACAATCTTCAGACCAACATTTTGGGCTCCTTTCGACGAGAGATACAACGCCTTTTTAGTCGCAAACTGAATGCTGGCGGGCATTTTTCCAAAAAACAAATCCCGACTGACGGGTTCTGCCAGTTTTGTCCCCAACGTTCCCCGGATCTGATCTGTGAGCGTCAGTACGTACGTATCGGTTTCCGTAAAGTCTCCCCGAATAATAAAACCGTTTTCTGTTAATTCGGCGGTTGTTTGCACGGATGGCTGGATGGTGTAATATTGAGTCAGGTCTCCGGGTTGAAGTTCCTGCGTCGTAATTACGCGGACAACACCTTGTGATCCACCGTTGCCGCTGCTTTCAAAACTGGTTACTACGTCGGCTATGTCAATCGTGTACCGCGATGGTAGTATACCCGTTTCTTCAATAGGGTCTTTGCTCACATAAGCCGAGTTGGGGACTTTTATTCCTTTGTCTACTTTTATTAGTAAGGGCTGCTCATTTTTCTGCGCTGGTGCATTCGCTAACGTAACAGCGATAGTACTCTGCGCATCACTTTGCCCAATTTGGGTAGCTACGGCCTTATCGTCTGCCGATACGTTCAGTTTTCCTGATACCTCTGCCGAACTGACTGGATAGTTAAAATTCAGCCGAAGCTTTGCCACAGGCTGACCTGTTTCCCGCGATTTAGTCCACCAGGTTTCGGTATTGGTTAGTTGCAGATAAGGCGTGTGAAACGTAATGTCGTCACCCGACACTTTCAGATCCTTGTCTGCTGATTTTGTCAGGATAGTAGCCGTTAGCTCCGCTCGGTAATCGGTTGCCGGTTCAAAAGCAACAGCGGGTGAGAAGACCAGTTCATTAGGGGCTGTCCATTTGAATTTACCGCGAACGGCCGGAATAAAGCGAACGTATTGTGTGGAGTCCCATTGGTCCAACTGACTGGCAGGGCCAACGTTTTTATTGAAGGAGAACGTTAGATTCTGAGTCTGCTGAATTTCATCGTCAAAATTGCGCCCGACCACATTAACCTCATTGAACGACAAGCGAGAGCAGTTGAGCAGCAGAGTTGCGCAGAGTAGAGTAACTAACAGCCTGTTGGGAAGTATCAGGGAAGGGCGAGTTGTCATACGAAAAGTGGGGAATAGTCTATTCTAGACGAAAAAACCCACTCAAAATTGGTGAGCGGGTTTATATTTCGGAGAATGACTTATTGAGCGGTTGTTAACGTATCGGCGTGAATTGAATATTGACAATTTTCCAGCTTCCGTTTTGCTTGGCTGAGACAACGGAAAAGGTTACGGTATTATCAAAAGATTGGCCCTGAACATTACCCTTCGCTTTCCAGGTGCCTGTCATTACAGCCGCATCGTTGTTGTATTGCCGTATACGCGTATCAGAAACAGTGGCCGCATCAACTACTACGTATCCGCCACTAACACCCTGCATCAGCATATCGCTTTCTACGGAATGTCCGTCAAAACTGGTCAAACTAAAATCACTGGCAACGAGCTTGCCAAGTGTTGCTCCGTCTTCATCCAGGAGAGCTTTGAAGAACGCATTGCCAAGGGTCGTTGGGTCCTGATTGACATCCGCTTGCTGAGCGAACGTTGCCGTATTTAGTAAGAGGGCTACAATAAATAGTATTAGTTTCATTAGAATATGGTTGGTTTTCGGGTAGAAATGTGTTGATAACTAGTTGAAAAGCAAAATGAAGAAACTACTACTCATTCCTGATCATTACCCGCAAATCGCTGTATCGTCCTTTGTCGTCGGCGCAGGAAATTTTGAGTGGGCCGGGACGAGGTCTGAAAAAAACAGATTCAGTTGCGCTGGCTTTTCGATAGAGTTTATCATTCAGATACCAGAAAACGGTCTGCACATCGCTGGCGGTCTGGCAGCCTAATTCCAGATCAGCGGGTTGCTTGGGGTTTATAAAATAATCGCTTCCATCGTTTAGACTGGTAATGAGCGGTGCTGTTCCGCCTTGTCCGAAGACTCGCTCGCAGGCTGGGTTATGAGGAGGTACGGATTCAAATGGAATATGCTTGCTTTTGTAAAATGCGGCTATTTCGGGTGCCAGATTTGGATAAGCACGACGTATGGCACCACTATCGGGTTTGCAATGGGGGCAATAGGAAAGTGTACCTGCTACGTTGGTAAAAACAGCTTTCAGGTGCTGGCAACGCCGATAGCGCGACACGCCCATGATGCAATAGTCCGTAACAGGTTTCGTACAGAATTCGCCTGGTACGTCGCCCGTTTCGGGGCAAATTAATCGCATTGACAGATTTTGCGCTGGTTTTCGAAACCAACCGCGTGGCGAATTATAGTCAAGAGCATTAAATAGTTGAAACAGCAACGGCGTGGCTGTGTTGGCTCCGCTCAGTTCGGCCACGCCAACCCCCGAAAAGTTACCAACCCAAACCCCAATCGTATATCGTTGGTTATAGCCAATGCTCCAGGCATCCCGGCGGCCATACGACGTACCAGTTTTCCAGGCAATTCGGGGTAGATGATAGCTGTTATCGAAATTGTTGGGTAAGTCGGGGCGGGTAATTTGCGAGAGTGTATTCGTGATCAGATAAGCGGCTTCTGGGGAAAGAATGCGGAACCCTTTTTCCTGAAGTAGCTTCGTTGCTGGTTCATCACTGGTTTTCGGTACTACCGAACGTAGTGAACGTACTTCTCCGCCACTAGCCATGCCAACATATAAGCGGGTCATTTCTTCGAGCGAAACTCCGCATCCGCCCAGAATCATGGATAAGCCAAGTTCTTTTGCCTGCTTTTTGATGGTCGAAAAACCGGATTTTTGTAAGGCAGACACTAGCGTAGGCGTACCGATTTCCTTTAACAAAAATACGGCCGGAATATTTAATGAATTGGCCAGAGCAAACTCCGCTGTAACTGAACCATTGAATCGGCGGTCGTAATTGTCAGGTTCGTAGCCGCTAAAATTGGTTAGTACGTCGTTGAGCTTTGTTTTGGGCGTAATGAGTCCGGCATCGAATGCCAGACCGTACAGCAACGGTTTTAAGGCGCTGCCCGGCGAACGTATCGCCCGAACGCCATCTACCTGCCCGCCATCGAACGTATTACCAAAGTCAGTAGAGCCAACGTACGCAACGACTTCACGGGTTTGGTTATCCACAACCAGTACGGCCGAATTGTGGATATTATACGCTCTGATCCGATTTGCATAATTCTGAACCAGTCTTTCGGCTGTAGCCTGCAAGGCTGGTTGTAGTGTTGACTGAACGATTGGGCTGGTCGGATTGTCGGTCCGTAAACGTCGGGCCAGATGCGGAGCCTGTTGGGGCGCTGGGCGTCGGTAGGCGTTCAACGGTTCGTTTAGGGCGTCGTCGATAGCAGCCTCATCAAACAACTTGCTACGTCGAAAGCGATTCAGCCAGCGGTTACGCTCCTGCACAATCAGGCCATTTTTACTGCCTAACCGTAAACTCGACGGGCGGTTGGGAATAATGGTCAGCGTTGTTATTTCAGCAAGACTAAGCACTTTGGGCGGTTTCCCGAAATACAACAGCGAGGCTGATTTTAAACCTTCAATGTTGCTGCCGTACGGAATCAGATTCAGATATAACTGAAGAATCTCATCTTTCGAGAAATGAATCTCCAGCTGAACGGCCCGGAACAATTCCAGGGTTTTATTCCAGTACGTTCGTTCGCGAGGTTCAAGCAGTCGGACGGTTTGCATCGTAATGGTTGATGCCCCAGATGTTCGTCGTCCCGACAGCATATTTCGCCCAGCGGCCCGTAGCATCGCCACCGGATTGAAGCCAAAATGGTAGCGAAAGTATTTATCTTCCTTAAACAAAATAGCCTCCCGAAGAGTAGGTGTAATCTCAGTTAGTTCGGTATACATACGCCACTTATCGTCGCGGCTCAGGAAAGCGTGTAAAATAGTTCCGTCGCGGGCTGTGATTAACGTAGCGTAGGGAACATTTACGTTGACAGGAAATAAAAAATCGATGGCCAAAAATAGCCCAGAAGCCACCAAAAGAACTTTCGTTACATGGAGTTGCCAGATTCGTTTGGTGATGATGCGAACGTTTCCCAATATTGACCTACTCATCGCCTGTACTACGTAACGTATCTGCGTGCTTTGTGTGCAGAAAGTAACAACAAAAATCCAATAAATCCCTTAATCTGAGAAATATCGATTTAGACAATGATCGTTCAATTTTTTGGCGCTGCCCGCACCGTAACAGGCAGTAAACATCTAATTACCACCAATGGCGGTCGGCAGATTCTGCTCGACTGTGGCCTTTTTCAGGGGATCAATACCGACGAGCTTAATCAACAATTTGGTTTTAATCCGACCGAGGTAGATTATATGGTATTATCCCATGCTCACATCGATCATACAGGATTGATCCCCCGCCTGGTGCGTCAGGGATTCAAGGGGCCGATTTATACTACGTCGGCAACCATCGATCTGTGTGAGGTGATGCTGATGGATAGTGCTCGTATTCAGGAGCGCGATCTTGAGCGTGTGAACGAGCGACGACGGCGTCGAGGACAGCCTGAACTGGAAGCCCTATACGACGAGGAAGATGTGCAACAGGCGCTGGATCAGATGGTAGCGGTTCACTACAACGCACCGTTCGTTGTTTGTGATGAGGTGATTGGCTTATTGACGGATGCTGCTCATTTATTAGGCAGTGCGTCGGTAAGCTTAACAATTCGTGAAAAAGAGGCTGACGGAGAAATGGTGGAAAAGCATCTTTTCTTCAGTGGCGATATTGGCCGCCCTGACGATAAAATACTACGTTCGCCAGATAAATTTCCGCAGGCCGACTACATTATATGTGAATCGACGTACGGCGATAAACTCCACGAAGCAGAGCCCGATATGAAAGCGCATTTGTTACGTATCGTCCAGCAAACCTGCGTTGAAGGCCGTGGTAAGCTTATCATCCCCGCTTTTGCCGTCGACCGGACGCAGGAGTTAATTTATGCGCTGGATCAATTGTCGAGTGAAGGCCGTCTTCCGAGGCTCCCTGTTTATATCGATAGCCCGATGTCGGTGAAAGCTACGCAGGTAATTCGGGATCATGAGGAAGATTTTAACCCCGAAATACTGGCGTATATCAAAAAGGATGGTGATGCCTTTAATTTCCCAAACCTACACTACATAGCGGATGTAGAGCGTTCAAAAGCTATTAACGACAGCCGCGAACCGTGTATTATTATTGCTCCGTCGGGGATGGCCGAAGCGGGTCGGATTAAGCATCATATTAAAAACAACGTTGAAAATCCCAGTACCACTATTCTGCTGGTTGGCTACGCATCGCCGACTAGTTTGGGTGGAGCGCTGAAGCGTGGTGACAAAGAAGTTACTATTTTTGGGGATCGTTATCGGGTAGAAGCTCGTATTGAGGTTATGGACTCGTTTTCGGCGCATGGCGATTATCGGGAAATGCTTCAGTTTTTGAGTTGCCAAGACCCGGCCAGGGTTAAACGAGTATTTCTAGTGCATGGCGAATATGACAGGCAACTTATCTGGAAAGAAAAGTTGCAGGCCGCTGGATTCAGCCATGTCGACATTCCTGATATGAAAGAAAAAGTAGTCTTATAGTTGGCAGACAGATCGTTTCTGGATGCAGACATAAAAAATACCCCGGTCGTTCGGGCCGGGGTATGTAATCTTTAAAGCAATAAAAGCGTTGTCAGGTGAAGCGGACGCGCGGAACTCGTGTAAAACAACGATTTAGTACAACACGATAAACTTTGCCAAATTGGGCATAACACCAGCGTTTTAGCTGTTTTATTTCTTTAGGAATAAGCAATTTAATGGCTTTAGCCAATTCCTTTTCAAATAGGGCTTTATCAAAACTGACCTTCTGAAGGATGGTCTTGATATACTCAAGCATAGATAGCATGGTACGTCATTGTTTGGTTAAAGAAGCTTATGGACATCGAAAGAGGCTGCCTGGTACATTCTTAAACGAGCGTATAGTATCGTAACGGCTTCGCTTGTAAAATTGTTGCTCAAAAATAATAATGTTATTTGGAATATTCCGAAATTTTTTTGTATTATTTTATATTATTTCAGTTGCTGCGCTTGGGCAAGCAACTGAAAATGAAATAACTATAGAATTAGGGCAAACTAATTTTCCGATTGAACGGCCATTTACTATCTCGGTCATCATTCCGAACAGTGAAAGCCGCCCAACCATTAATTTCCCTGAGCTAACTGGCTTCATAAAAAGAGGTATATCGGCTAGCGTGACGCCAAGTGAAATTAATGGCAAAACAATTACAAATCAAGTTATTACGCAAAATTACCAGGCACAGGCACCTGGCCGATTTCGGGTTCCTGCCTTCTCCATTCAGGTAAATGACGAAACCATTCAGTCGGAAGGAACGCTGCTGGTGGTTCGCCCATCGCCCACGGCCTCGGCTCCAGCTACGTTGACTGCCATTACTCCGCCACCCAATGGATCTGCTTTCTTGTCGTTACGGACATCAAAATCGGCTATATATGCCGGTGAAAGCCTGGCTATGACCTTGTCGTTTTTTGTGGCCGACAACTATCCATACCAGCTACAGTTTATGGCGCTCGAAAAACAATTACAGGCCATTACCAAGAAGATTCATCCGGCCAATGCGTGGGAAGAGAACCTGACTATTAATGAGCTGAATCCAGTTCCCGTTGTTGTGGGCGGGAAAAAATTTCGCGAATACCGACTATATCAGTCCGTGTTCTTCCCGTTATCCAAACAAACAATAAACATACCTGCCGTATCGCTTTGGCTGGGCCGCCAGCCTGTTATTGGCCCGCCCTCATCAAAGCCCGAAACGCTTGTTCTGACCAGTAAACCCATTACTGTAACAGTACGTACTTTACCCGCCCATCCGCTACGGGGGCGAGTGCCTGTGGGAAGCTTTCGGTTAGAAGAAGGTTTGGAACGGCAACGGGTTCAGATAGGGCAAAGCGTACGCTACACATTTGGGATAACCGGTGAGGGGAATATTGCTACGTTACCCGCACCGGCTTTATTAAGTGATACAACCAGTATTGATGTGTTTCCGCCGAAGGAACGACATACTGTTTCGAACGATGGTAATACCGTGACGGGCCGAAAAGTATTCTCGTATTTTCTGGTTCCTCATCAAAATGGCTCGGTTTCGTTGATAAATCGATTCCAATGGATTTATTTCGATCCACAAACTGCCCGATACGATACGTTACGTCCAAAACTACAGCTACGTGTAGGTGGACAGGGAGAGTCGGTAACGGCCAGTTTGCCAGCCAATGATGCTTTGTCTGGCTCCATAGGCGCTGAGCAGGGAAAGCCGATGGGCGATTCCCTGTACGCTGGTATAGAATTGATGGATAGCACGGAGCAGCCAGTCAGTATTCCTGGTTTAATTCGTTCAATTGCCAATGTGTTGATTGTATTGATGCTATTAGGAATGATCTTTGTATTTTTTAAGAAGTGATGCAATCGATTTTGGGCCCTTTATTACTGAGTATGTCCAGAATCTGATGTGTAATGGTCGTTAAAGCACATGAGTAGTACCTACGGAACATTATTTAAAATTTCCACTTTTGGTGAATCGCACGGCCCGGCAATAGGCGTTGTTATTGATGGCTGTCCTGCTGGACTGGTTTTTGATACTGACTTTATTCAGAACGAACTGGATCGCCGTAAGCCAGGCCAGTCCCGAATTACAACCCAGCGCCGAGAAGCTGATGAGTTTGACGTACTGTCGGGCGTTTTTGAGGGAAAGACACAGGGGACGCCCATTGCGTTGGTGATACGTAACACCGACCAGCGTAGCAAGGATTACGGCCATATTGCTGAGCAATTTCGCCCTTCTCATGCCGATTATACGTATCAAACCAAATATGGATCGCGTGATTATCGGGGCGGAGGTCGTTCGTCGGCGCGGGAAACAGCCGCTCGGGTTGCGGCAGGAGCAGTGGCTAAACTACTGTTAGCGCAACAAGGGGTTCAGATACAGGCATACGTATCGCAGGTCGGTTCCTTGAAGCTCGATAAACCTTACACGGAGTTAAATTTAGCGCAGACCGAAGATAATGCTGTACGCTGTCCTGACCCCGAAACGGCAGAACAGATGTTCCAGTATATCGATGAAACCCGAAAAAAAGGGGATTCTATTGGTGGAATTGTCGATTGCGTTGTAACTGGTGTTCCGGTGGGTTGGGGAGAGCCGGTGTTCGATAAACTTCATGCTGAATTAGGGAAAGCCATGTTGAGTATCAACGCCGTGAAAGGGTTTGAATATGGTAGCGGTTTTGCCGGTGTAGCCCTATTCGGCTCAGAGCATAACGATGAGTTTTATACTGATGAAGAAGGTCGGGTTAGAACCAGAACTAATAAGTCGGGCGGTATTCAGGGCGGAATCAGCAACGGTGAGGCTATTTATTTCCGAACGGCTTTTAAGCCAGTAGCCACCATTATGCAGGATCAGAATAGCGTCGATATTCACGGGCAACCCGCAACGGTTTCAGGAAAAGGACGTCATGATCCGTGCGTAGTACCGCGTGCCGTACCCATTGTTGAAGCAATGGCTGCGCTGGTGCTGGTCGATATGTATCTACGTAATAAAGTTGCGCAGCTTTAAAGCAATCTTACTTTTTCTTCAGGACAGCCTGCATAATGGCATAGCCAAGGAAGCCGAAGCCAAGAGCCTGCCCCAAAATACCGAAGCTTAGCAATGAGCCAGCTATGTCTGGTTTATTGGTTTTAGCCCAGGCACCTACTAAAAGGAGAACAATGCCGATGATCCAGAATCCGGCAGCCAGCAGAACGAATTTATTTTTAATCGTGACCATAGCAGAATTAATTGATAAAGTTACTAGCTAAAATTACTTTCTGGCTCAAATTGTCTCTGGGTTTTGTAACCCCTCAAATGGTAGTCAATTTATTGCTGCCATTTTTTGTTGCTGCTCAGCCTGGCAAACTAACCCGTTTTGAGTTCCATCGGGGCTTAATGGGCACCCAGTTCGATGTCGTGTTTTATGCATCCGACAGTTTGCTGGCTCAACAGGCGTATGCTGCCGTTTCGGCCCGAATGGATTCGCTAAATCAGGTAATGAGCGATTATCTGGAAGGGTCTGAAATCAATCGTCTTTCGGCAGCGAGCGGCTCCGGACAATGGATACACGTATCGGCTGATTTGTTTCATGTTCTCCAGAAAGCTCAGACTATGGCGCGGTTGTCGCAAGGGCGGTTCGATCCAACAGTTGGCCCGTTATCTCAGCTATGGCGTCGGGCCGTTCGACGGAACGAATTTCCGACGAAAGCAACGCTACGTCAGGCCCGGCGAACAGTTGGGTATCGGCTAATGGAACTGGATAGTTTGAGCCGATCAGTACGTCTTATAAAAGCAAACATGCGATTAGATGTTGGCGGCATAGGGCAGGGGTTTGCCAATGATGAAGCAATACTGGTTTTGCGCAAATTTGGTATTCGGTCGGCGCTGCTGGATATCGGTGGCGACATTCTGGTTGGCGACCCTCCGCCCGACAATTCGGAAGGATGGCGTATTGGCATTGGCGCGGAAGAAACGGGCAAGTCCGATACGATTATTTTCCTGAAAAACTCGGCCATCACTACGTCTGGCGATACGCACCGATTCCTGAATTATAAGGGTCGGCGGTATTCACATATTATGGACCCTCGTTCTGGTTTAGGGCTCAGGCGTTTTGTCCGTGCTACGGTTATGGCGCCTGATGGCTATCAGGCCGACGCTCTGACAAAGGTGTTTAGCGTGGCAGGGATTCGGAGAAGCCGCCATTTGTTGAAAAAATTCCCTGGAGCTACACTCCTTATTCTGGAAAATAAAAACGGCCGGGCGTATACGTGGCAGTCCGCTACGTTCTAACTAATGCTGTTAAAAAAACTGTCCGCAACTGAACGTAGCATGTCCAGTTGCGGACAGTTTTTTGTTATTCATCTTTTGTAATGTGTTGATAATCAATAATCGGCTCAATTGGCACATCATTTGGCTTACTATAATCGAACAAGTGAACAACAGAAACAGAACATAACAACGATCTATAACACTAAACACAAATACTGCCATGTTAACCTTAATTAGTAAAGTAGCCGCTTCGATCCTGATTAGTGCAACAACATTCGCTAACCCTACCACGCCCAAGGCCTTACCTTTCGGAGCTAGTGCGTTCGTAACGATTGATAATCAAATTCGGGTGTCGGTTGATAAAACAGCGGAAGTGCCAGTAGTGGTACTACTACGTAATGCCGACAATAAAATCGTATTTAGCCAAAAGATTAATAAAAAAGAGGCTAAATATGCGATGAAACTAAATGTCGACGAATTAGCGGATGGAAAATATGAATTGGAAGTGAAGTCAGAAGAAGGAAGTATTCGCAAAGAGTTGAATCTGTCGACGCAACCTGCTCAAAAGACAAGCCGCTTAGTGGCGATGGAATAACCGTTATGCTTGGAAGACAAGAAAGCCTGGCCAATGTGCCGGGCTTTCTTGTCTTTAGGACGTAGCATTTGCTGGTAAGTAGATGGTAAAGATTGACCCTTCTCCCGGCTTGCTGCTGGCTGTTATGGCTCCACCATGATTGGCTACCACTTTGTCGCTGATAGCCAGCCCGATCCCCGTACCTGCAAATTGATTTTTGCCGTGTAATCGTTGAAAGACCTGAAAGATCCGATCGAGATACTTTTCGTCGAAGCCGATGCCATTGTCTGATACATTTATCTGATAATAAGTAGCCACCTTACGAGAAGGCTTAACTGAAGCGGGGAGGGTTTCAGCAGCCACTATCTGGCTCGTTACGTTAACAAAAGGCGGTACGTTGGGGCGACGAAACTTAAGCGCGTTAGTCAATAAATTCTGGAATAGCTGCTCCAGCTGCGACCGATCACCCGAAACGGTTGGTAGCGTATCGATGTTTACCGTGGCATTTACATCCTGAATTATCAGTTCTAAATCGACCAGAACATCGTTGACGATCTGATTCAGCGATACAGGACCTATGCTTTTTCGCTGGGTAGAAATGCGGGAGAAGCTCAACAGGTCTTTGATCAGCATCGACATTCGGTTGGCGGCTCCCTGCATTCTGTTGAGGTGATCAACACCGTCACCTAATCTGACTGCGTACTGATTTTTTAGTAAATCGCTGAAAGCAACAATCTTACGTAGTGGTTCCTGCAAATCATGGGAAGCAACGTAGGCGAATTGTTCCAGATTATGATTTGATCGACGTAAGTCCAGATTAGCATCTTCCAGAGCTTGCGTACGTTGTTTAACGCGGGAGTCTAATTCAGAAGCTAACTCCCGATACCGTAGTTCGTTCTCCTGGGCTAGCTGTGTAATCTTTACCAAATCAGTAACTTCAGTAACTACCTGCAAAACTCCTGTTCGTTGATCGCCTTCATAATAGGGCGTATAACTCAGATTAAAATTAGCGTTTTCAATACGTCCATTCCGATACAGATTAACGGTTTCGGCTACGCCATAATACGGTTCCCCGGTTTGGTACACGTGTCGACATCGATCAACAACTTCTTGTCCATCCAGTTCTGGCATTATTCTAAGCAGCGGTTTTCCCAGTACGTCCATCTCGCGGTTTATTAACCGTAGCATGGCCTGGTTGAGAAGTTCAATTTTTAGGTCGTCGCCTTTTACCAGTAGCATCGCTACCGGTGCCTGCTGAACCAGATTGCGCAGGCGATCTTCTGCCTGCCGGCGAGACTGCGTGAGCTGCACCTGATTGCGGACTTTGGTTAATAATTCCTGGCCTGAGAATGGTTTTACCAGATAGTCGTCGGCACCTGCTTCGAGTCCGTCAATCCGGGCTTCCTGCCCGGCCCGGGCCGATAAAAATATGAGCGGAATCTGGCTGGTGGCTGCGTTCTCTTTCAGCTGCTGCAGTAAGGCTTTCCCGTCCATAACGGGCATCATAATATCGCTCAGAATTAGCTGAGGTGTGGTGGTCTGGAGTTGCTGCCAGGCATCAGCGCCATTGACGGCAGTTTTTATAGTAAAGTATGGGTCGAGCAAGCGAGTCAGATAAGCTCGCATATCTGCATTATCATCAACAATCAGAATCGTTGTTGCTTTGTCGGTCGGTAACTCATGACTTGCCAGGGTAGATGACTCAGACGTTTGCTTTTCGTCTGACAGCATGGAACGGGCTTCCTGAAGGAATGTGTAGGCCAGACTACTAATTTCCTGGCTATGTTCAGCTTCCAGGACTTGATTAGCTGGTAAGTGAGATTTCCCAAGAGGAATACGTACGGTAAACGTACTTCCTTTGCCTTCTTCACTGTCTACCCTGATACGTCCATGATGTAAATTGACCAGTTCACTAATTAATGACAGGCCAATTCCGGTTCCTTCATAGGAGCGTCCTCCCGCATTTTCTACCCGGTGGAATCGTTCGAACATGTGGGGTAACTCCTGTTTGGGTATACCTACTCCCGAATCAGATACACGCAGAACCGCTTCTTCACTTTCGGCTGTTAACTGGACCCGAATCGTACCCTGAAGTGTGAACTTAAATGCGTTGGAAAGAAGGTTAAGCACAATCTTTTCCCACATTTCAGCGTCAGCGTAGACTGCTTCCGAAAAAGGTTTGCAATCCACAATAAACTCCAGTCCGGCTTTTTCAATTAATGATCGAAAACTGCTGGTAAGGTCAATGGTTAGTTTAACCAGGTCAACCGGACGGAACGTAGCTTTTACCCGATTGGCTTCAATACGACTGAAATCGAGCAGGTTGTTGACTAGCTTCAGTAAGCGTAAGGCATTGCGATGCGTTGTTTCAATAGGATCTTTGTAAGCCCAATTCTGGTCCTGAACAGCATTCATCAGCTCCTCCAGTGGACCTAGCATTAAGGTTAAAGGAGTACGGAATTCGTGGCTTATATTGCTGAAAAAAGCGGTTTTAGCCCGATCGATAGCCGCTAATGCTTCGGCTCGCTTTTGCTCTTCCTGATACGCATTAACGTTGGAGAAAGCCGTGCTAATGGTATTGGCCAGGAGTTCATAAAAATTAAGATAATCGTTGTCGAGAGCACGATGCGGACTGACTCCTGCCAGCAAAAAGCCATATGGTTTCTCTCTGGCTGAAATCAGAATCGGGAGAAGTAGGGCTGTATGAGGATTGTTGTCATACGGTCCGGCCTCTATGCTGCCAATCGTCTGATTGAGATTATCGATAATGACTGACGTACTGTGGTTGGAGACCCAATTTGTGCTCGAAACATCTAAGACCTGTAAGTTGTCAGGAAGAGAGGAGCCAGGTTTTAAGCCAACTGCTTGCAAGAGATGGGCTTGTTTACCATCATCCTGAAATTCATAGAATAGTAAAAAAGGCAAGTCCAGGCTAAAATCGGTCTGATCAGTGCCAAGGCTGTCATAAATAGCCTGATTGGTTTTAGCCTGACCGGTCAGGGCTGCTACATCGCGCAATACCTGTGTGCGACGGGCGCTCAGCATTTTGTCTGTTGTTTCGGTAATAGGGTGGAAAATACCGCCCACTTCGCCCGACTCATCCCGGATGGGAGCAAACGAGAAGGTCATAAAGGCTTCTTCCAGATACCCAAATCGATCGAGGAACATACGCTGATCTTTAATATAGGTACCTTCGCCCTGTTGGCCTCTGGTAAAAGCGTCGCCAACGACCGGAAGGGCAGTTTCCCAACAAATACGGAAGTTTTGCCCCATTGATTCAGGGTGTTTAGCACCGCAGATAGGGCGGTAACTGTCGTTATAGATCTGGATCGTTTCAGGACCCCAGGCGATTAGAATCGGGAAGGTGGATGATAAACAGAGGCTCACAGAAGTCCGTAAACTTTGTGGCCAGGATGAAACCGGACCCAGTGGTGTTTTAGACCAATCCATAGATCGGATTAGCTTACCCATCTCCCCTCCGCCAGCCAGAAACTGTTCTGGGGATTCTTTCTCAATCGCAATAGACATTCTATAAAAACAATCATATATTGAGTGGCATAAGGACTATGTCACTCAATGGTCTGCAAACAACCATTTCCTATCAAGATATTCAGGTAAGCAAGCTCAAAAATAAGGTTAAATATGAGATTGTTTTTATGTGATGGCTAATTCTTAGGCATTGAGAACATAAACCTGATGTACTGGTTAAAGTGATTGTAGTAAACAAAAGCAAAACCACACCTATGTTTTCACAGATGTGGTTTTGCTTTGTGCGAACCAGGTTTAGCCGCTAGGCTTGTCATGCCCCTACGTTATCCCCTATACGGTAATCGTTTTACCAGGTACCGCAATTTGGTAGAAGCCATCTTTATCGGGTAGGCTCTTAGGCATCGCATCCCAGGCCAACTTGTCGGGGAAGAGATCAATTTGCGAGTTTAGGGCTTCGTCCCACTTCACTACCTTTCCTGAATAGGTAGCCATTCGACCCATAATAGCGGTCATGGTGCTTTTAGCACCATTTTCGGCATCGGCAAATTTATATTCGCCTTTGGCAATGGCGTCGAACAACTCATCGTGCTCAATTTGATACGGGTTACCATCGCTTTTTCCATTATGCGTATAAATCGGCTGACCTTTATAATCCATCAGTATACTCTTCTGACCAAAAGAATCGACCCGGCCTTTCGTACCCAGAAACATTTCGTCAACCTTGCTGTAGGTCCCTTCGTAATGGCGGCATTGACTGTTGATAGTCGTGCCGTCGGCGTAGGTGAAGTCAACAATATGATGGTCGAAGATTTCGCCGTCGTCTTTGCCATTACGTACTTGTCGGCCACCCGTGCCCTGGCAGGAAACGGGATATCCTTTTTTCACCCAGTTTGCTACGTCGATATTATGGATGTGCTGCTCGTTAATATGGTCGCCACAGAGCCAATTGAAGTAATACCAGTTCCGCATCTGGTAGTCCATTTCGGTCTGGTTCGGCTTGCGCGGTTTATGCCAGACACCACCACTGATCCAGTACACTTGGCCGCCTACAATATCGCCCAGGGCTCCATCATGAATACGTTTAATCATTTCACGATAATTAGGCTGATAATGACGCTGTAGGCCAACTACTACGTTAAGCTTTTTCTTTTTGGCTTCTTCAGCGGCTGCCAGAACACGACGAACACCGGGCGCATCGGTAGCAACGGGCTTTTCCATGAAAATTTGCTTACCCTGCCGAACTGCTTCTTCGAAATGGCTTGGCCGGAAACCGGGAGGAGTAGCCAGAATCACTACGTCGGCCAGGGCCATTGCCTGTTTATAGGCATCAAAGCCTACAAATTTATTAGCGTCTGGTACGTTTAGTTTTGATGTTCCATCGGCTGCCTTTAAATTTTTGGCTGTCAGGAAGTTGGTGATATTTTTATAGGATTCGTCGAGACGATCGCGAAAGGCATCGGCCATCGCAACGATCTGCACGTTTTGCTTTGTACTCAAGGCCTGCTGAGCCGCACCTGTTCCACGACCTCCACAGCCAATCAGTGCTACCTTAATAGTATCGTTTACCGAAAAATGGTAGCCCGATTTACCCGTAGCTGCCTTAGAGGCAAAAGGTAGGCTACCTAGTATAGCTCCCCCTGTCAGCAGGCTGGAGGTTTTGAGGAAATCACGTCGGTTCGATTCGTTTGCCATAATTGTATGTTATATCGGTTGAAAGCTATTTACGAAAAGGCACGACTGGTGTGGATTTACTATTTGTTTGGTGGCTATCTGCTTATTACTGAATGGAGGACGTATTAAGTTTTAGAGAAGTAACAGATAAGGCTTAGTTTATTGGCTATTATTACAAATTGATAAGTCATACTTTTTGTAAAATAAATAATAGTAACGATGATGCCGGCGGAGTAGAATCCTACATACGCGAAGAAAATTTATTAATGTCAAGATTTTTTTGCACAAAAAGACTACTTATCCGTATGTTTATCGTCAAAGTAAATGTGTTGACACATTAGCCATTTCTTACCAAATTACCTATGCAAAAATCGATTACGTATTCCTTATGTTTAATAGGGCTTTTCTTTTTATGGAGTGTTAGTGCTAAAGCTCAAACACGTATTGCGGGTAAAGTAACCGCCGACGATACCAAAGAAGCCCTGGCTGGTATAAGCATTGCCGTTAAAGGCAAGGTCGTAGGTACCATTACCGACCAGAAAGGTAATTTTTCATTGACAACGAATACTCCTATTCCTTTTACAATTGCTGTTTCCTCGGTGGGGTTTCAGACGCAGGAGTTTGTCGTTAACGGCGATCGGACCGATTTCGCAATCGCTCTGAAAGAGCAGGTTACGTTAGGTCAGGAAGTAGTAGTTGCTGCGTCGCGCGTTGAGGAGAGCGTACTGAAATCGCCGGTGTCTGTCGAACGGCTGGATATCCGTTCGTTTCAGTCTACGCCATCAGCCTCGTTTTATGATGCTATTCAGAACATCAAAGGGGTTGATATGAACACGCAAAGCCTTACGTTCAAGTCGGTTAACGTGCGTGGTTTCGGCTCAAATGGTAATACGCGGGTTGTGCAAATGCTGGATGGCATGGATAACCAGGCGCCAGGCCTGAATTTTTCGGTAGGGAATATCGCTGGTGTGTCGGAGCTTGATCTGGAGAGCGTAGAACTCCTGCCCGGTGCATCGTCGGCCCTATACGGCCCTAATGCAATTAACGGGTTACTGCTCATGACATCGAAGAGTCCGTTCCAGTATCAGGGGCTTAGTGCTTACGTAAAAGGAGGGGTGATGAATGCCAGTAACCGCTCCACAGCAACGACACCTTTTTATGATGCTGCTTTTCGGTATGCAAAGGCTTTTAACAACCGGCTGGCGTTTAAAGTGGGCGTATCGTACTTGTCTGCTAAAGACTGGCAGGCTACAGACTATCGTGATCAGAGCTTTTCGAATGGCTACACGCTGGATAACGGAACGCGATCTAACAATCCCGGATACGATGGTATCAATATTTATGGCGATGCCAGTGCTAATCTTTACTCCAATCTGTTTGGCAATGGTCAGCCCGGAACGGGAGCAAATGGTACGTCACAGGTATTGGGATTGATTGCTTCTACACCGATTCCACAGGCCGGAAACCGAACTCTGCCTCAGCTAACCGGACTTACGCCACAGCAAATCTTCGACGCCATGATTCCCCGCCTGGACATTTCCAGAACGGGTTACCTGGAGAATGAACTGGTGAATTACGACGCTAAGAACCTTAAACTCAACGGAGCCCTGCACTATCGGTTAAATGATAACGTAGAGGCTATTTTGCAGGCGAACTGGGGAACGGGCACTACGGTATACACAGGAGCCGATCGCTATTATATCAAAGGCTTCAAACTGGGTCAGTACAAATTGGAGCTACGTGGTTCTAATTTCTTTGTTCGGGCCTATACGACTCAGGAACGCTCGGGCGATGCGTATGCAACCGGAACGCTTGGGCAAGGTATCAACGAAGCCTGGAGTGGCAGTGCCGCCAAGTGGTTTCCCACATTTTTTGGCACCTACGCCCAAACCGCTTTCCAGGGATATGCAGGTGCATTTCTACAAGCACTTGGTGCCGGACAAACACAGGCCGCTGCGGCTACTGCGGCACAGGCATATGCTTCCAGCCAGCAGTCAGCCTGGTTAAATTTAGCGCGTGGTACGGCTGATCAGGGCCGTTTGGTGCCGGGAACAGCAGGCTTCCAGCAGGCATTCGACGCTGTAGCGGCCAAACCAATTCCGGGCGATGCCAATGGTGTAGGAGCGCGTTTCCTCGACAAAACCAATTTGTATCATGTGGAGGGTATGTATAACTTCAACAAGCTGATTGATCCTAAACTGGTTGAGTTAATTGTTGGAGCCAACTTCCGCCGGTATGCGCTGAATTCAGAAGGGACGCTTTTTGCCCGTGACGAAAACGGGAAAGAGTTTACCATTGACGAATATGGTGCTTATGCACAGGTATCTAAAACACTCGCTGACATCTTAAAGCTGACTGGATCGCTACGTTACGATAAAAACCAGAATTTTAAGGCGCAGGTTAGCCCCCGTTTATCGGCGGTATTAACCCTGGCCAAGGTGCATAACGTTCGGGCATCGTTCCAGCGCGGATTCCGCATTCCAACAACGCAGGATCAATACATTGATTTGAACACGCCAAGTGCGCATTTGATTGGTGGTCTACCTTTATTTAAGCAGCGCTATAATTTCAGTGGCAGCCCGGTTTATACGCTTCAGTCTGTTCAGTCATTCGGAGCAGCTCTGCAAACGGGTGGTGCAGCAGCACTTCCGCAGGCGCTCGGTTTGCTAAAACCTGCTGTTGATCCTGGCTATGATCCTGAGCGTGTAGAAACGTATGAGGTCGGTTATAAAGGCTTGATCGGTAATAAGCTGTTTATCGATGCCTATTACTACTACAACCGCTTCCTGAATTTCCTGGGAACCCAGACCGTAGTGCAGGGCAAACAGCCCGTTTCGTTAACTGATCCTACGTCTACCTTGCAATTGATCAGTTCTGCAACCCGAAACGTGTATTTCTATCCAGTCAATTCAACCACTCAGATCAAAAATGCTGGTTGGGCCATTGGTCTGGATTATCTGTTACCAGGTAATTACACGATTGGGGCCAACGTATCGTCAAACTATCTGATGGACAAAGAGCAGATCCCGGTTGGTTTTGTTACGTTCTTCAACACGCCAAAATATCGTTATAACGTATCGTTTGGGAATCGGAATATTGCCGGAAGCAATTTTGGTTTCAACGTCGTTTATCGCCGTCAGGATTCATTCCTGTGGGAGGGTAGTTTTGGTAATGCCGTGGCTACGGCCCGCCAGCAGACAATCATCCCGGCCTATGGTACGCTTGATGCCCAAATCAGTAAGAAAGTACCAGCGATCAAGTCTATCCTGAAAGTAGGCGGAACCAACTTACTAGGTACGTTATACACACAATCGTGGGGGAATCCGCTGGTTGGCTCGATGTACTACGTTAGTCTGAATTTTGATCAACTATTGAACTAAGCGGTTCCTGATAACTATCAATTGGGTGGTTGCTAGCTAAAACTGGCAACCACTTTTTTTTACGCTATTCCTGATTGAAGAACGACGACGGAAAATGAAGAGTAGAATCGAACTTTTACAGCGACACTAACCGTTGCCTGTGAGTTAGGTAGGCTTTTTCCTTTACGCCATTGGTTGATTCGACATCTTCTCATCCCTCTTCGGACTCATCAGCGTCAACGGGTGATAATCTGACTTTGCCACGACGTCTTAATCTGCTTCAGGGAACCGCCCTGAACATGATCGATATGGTTGGTATTGGTCCATTTGTGGTATTGCCGCTGGTAATAAAAACACTCGGCGGGCCCCAGTTTTTGTGGGCGTGGATATTAGGAGCCGTTGTATCTGTGGTGGATGCTTTTGTCTGGTCGGAACTGGGGGCTGCTTTTCCGCAGGCTGGGGGGAGTTATAAGTTTCTCAAAATATCGTATGGCGAGCAACGTTGGGGGCGTTTACTCTCCTTTCTATATGTTTGGCAAACGCTGATTCAGGCTCCATTGGTTGTAGCGTCGGGAGCAATTGGTTTCGCTCAATATATGTCGTACCTAATGCCGCTGGATGATTGGCAGCGTAGAGCCGTTTCAGGGGGCGTTGTCATTCTGATTATTATCTTATTATACCGAAAGATTGACTCGATTGGGAAAATTGGCCTGATCATGTGGGGGGCCGTACTAATTACGCTGGGCTGGATTATTATTGGTGGATTAAGTAATCCCCAAATTCCATTATCCGAAACGTTAGGGTCGATGGGGACGGTCAGTGGGGGACTTATTGCCGCTGGGCTAGGGCAGGCATCAGTGAAGACAATTTATTGTTATTTAGGCTATTACAATGTTTGCCATCTGGGCGGTGAAATTAAAAATCCGACCCGGAATATTCCGGCGAGTATGTTCATTTCAATTGCGGGTATCGCGGGTTTGTATCTCCTGATGAATATCAGCGTTGTTAGCGTAGTGCCCTGGCAGCAGGCTCAGAATAGTGACTTTATCGTTAGTACGTTCGTAGAAACGTTATACGGGCCATCGGCCGCTAAACTGGCTACCATTTTAGTCCTGCTGGTCGCGTTTTCTTCGTTATTTGCTGTCTTACTTGGCTATTCGCGCGTTCCTTATGCCGCAGCTGCCGATGGGCAGTTCTTCCGTATTTTTGCCCGACTTCATCCTACCCGCCAATTCCCCTACGTATCGTTGTTGTTTCTGGGTGGGCTCGGCTTTGTATTCAGCCTGTTATTCAGGCTGGGCGATGTGATTACCGCTATTCTCGCCATGCGAATTGTTATCCAGTTTGTTGGACAGGCTGTAGGGTTATTGCTACTGCATCGCCGGCGAAAAGCGTCAGAGTTCCCGTTTCGAATGCCGTTATATCCATTACCTGTGTTATTGGCAATCGGCATATGGCTCTTTATTTTCTTTTCTACCGGCACTACGTTCATGCTATCGGGTTTGACCGTAATAGGCCTGGGTGTGGTGGCTTTTCTGGTATCTGCTGGCGTACGTCGCCAATGGCCGTTCAATTAACAGGATTTTGATAAAAGCTCATCAGGGAGTAATTCTCAGATCAATCCAGGCCGTATCGTCTTCTCCATTAAAATTATTGCCTGTTGGCGTAACGGATCCCGGTCTTGAATCAGGGTCGGGCGTTGGTGTTGACCAGATTTGCGCCCTGCTAACTACAGAACCACTGATGGTTGGTGTTGCGCTGAAAAGGATGAATGCTGAATTGCCAGCGTTAATCGTATTAACTGTTGCTTCAAGAATAGTGTAGCCGCTTCCGCTACCAACTATAGTTGCGCCTGACGGAGAACTGAGAAACGTAAAGCCACGTAACGTATCCCTGACCACTACAGCACTAGCTGAAGAGCCGCCCGCATTAGAAATAACAATCGTAAATGTTACCGGCTGTCCAAGTTGGGCCGTTCGTTTATCGACCATCATGGCTAAAGATAGATCGGCTTTATTAGGATCGGTTGGAGGCTGACTGGACAAAACCGCTGGTAGTGGGGTTTGATTCGGATTGGGCGAAGTAAAAACGCTACCAGCCGCACTGGATATGGTTCGAATGTCTATGGTTGCTGCATCGTCCTGCCCATCACCGGTGCCCGAATTCGGTTCTGAGTCAGGATCCAGTTGGTTACTGGCGATGATTTGGGCAGCATTGATATACGTGCCTGGTTGGGTTGGTCGCACCTGATAAACAAATGTTGCTGATGCTCCACTATTGATGGATATACCACTGCCACTGACAGCCGACCCAGAGCTAACAACACCGGCATCTGCACTGACGAAGCTTACATTTGGCGGCAATCGATTTTGCCAACTAACTCCGGTTGCCTGATTAGGGCCATCGTTTTGGATCGTAACTGAAAAATTAACTGGCTGATTGACGAGCAACGTGCGAGTGCTTGTCTGCATAGTCAGACTTAAATCGGCGGAAGCGGGTTGGGCTACCAGTAGCTGGTAATCTTCGGTTTCACCGTATAGATAAATACCGCAAGGGTCGTTCGGAACTGTATTATAGGCAACAACAACGCGTATCGTTATGGGACCAGCTGATAGACTGGATGGAAAACTGATACTTCCCGAAAAAGGCTGGTTAATTGTGGTTGGCGTTTGATATACCAGTTCATCTGACGTAAAGGCTCCATTTCGGTTAAAATCAGCCCAAATCGAAACGCCTTCCTGATACGTTGATGATAATAACGTACCGTTAAAAGAATACGATTGCCCCTGCGTAACAGTTGTTGTTACTATCGTACTGGAATTATACCCTCCAGTTGAGCAACCTAAATTCTGGCTTAGCGTAGTCCCGTTGAAAACAAAACTGCTTAGTCCATCCCCTTCTGTACAATTGGATGGGCCGTAGATGGGACGGCAACCGGGTGAAAAAACACTGGCTACACCGCTAACTCCCTGAGTGGTACTATTGGAAGGACGGACTCTGTAATAATAGGTCATCACAGCAGCTGCCGTTACGTCAGTATACGTAGTAACATTTGTACCTACACCGCCAATCGGTACAAATCCACTAGTAGATGAGGTAGAACGCTCGATGAAATACCCCATTTCGCTACTACCATTGTCCTGCCAGGTGATTACTATACTTCCATTGCTAGCAACTGCTGTTACGTTAGTTGGAGCCGCAACAGTTGTTGGCGGACAATTTAGTGTATAGGCGGTATGACTCTGACGTAGCGCTAGCCCAGCCTGTATTCGTTCATATTGACCGGGAGTGAAATCGTGTGTACAGGGAAAATAATAGGACATGATGTTCGTCATGGAAGGGACGTAGCGCTGGCCCTGAGCGTCTACCGCGCCATCGTCTTTGTAGACGTCGCAACCATTGATTCTAATAATGCTGGCTCCCGTTTTTCCATAAGGGTCGGCTGGCGTATCGCATAGCTCATCACCGGCAGTGAGGCAGTTAGCGCCGGGTCCCCGTGTCACCAATTCGTTTGTGCTTGAATTTGAATTACCGAATGTATGGTACAGACTAAAATTGTGCCCAATTTCATGGGGTAACAGTCGGTTTGCCAGGTCTACTTCATCAGCTTCGTTCAAAATAAAGGAGCGTGTCGACTGGATTGTATTATTGGGGAAATAAGCATACCCACCTAATCCGCTTTGACTGAATGCATTAACGTAGTATAAGTTCATTGCATTCAACGCATCACGGCCATTTGCCGACGTTTCAACGTAAGCCTGAAAACTGTTATAGAGCGCGTCGTTATCTATGTAATCAGGCGTTGTGCCGCAAAAATAGAACTGGATTCCACTACCGTTAAGCATATAATAGCTATTTGTTATAGCCATTACGTTGTTGAGTTTGTTTAATGTCATACCGCCTGTTCCATTGCTTCGGCGGTAGATATGTGGCTTTATCGGAACATAGGTAATCCCCGAAACAGCTGTTCCCGATGCTTGTTTCATGGTCAACGCGAACGTAGCAGCGGCATTTAAAGCCCTCAGCTCATCTCTGGTCAGATCGGGTGTAGCACAAAGGGGTGGGTCTGCTGGCGGAGTTCGTTGAGCTGATACCGTCACGCTGACTAAAAAACAGGCGCTTAGAACGAGGAGACGTATAAAGTTTACCATTACCTTTATTAAGGTTCTCAAGTATGGTATTTATTTGCCAAAATTTAATTTTTATAAATTATAAACCAATAGAAGTAAAAAGTTTCTATACTAATAATAGCTAATTTTATTTAGTTGACATTGTTAGAAAACACAATCGCTTTGGCCGTTCATGAGTTTGAATCAGAACAACCAAAGCGATACGTAATGGAATAAGCTGCTTATTTCAGCGCTTCAAACAAAATTTCGGCAGGGTGTTGAGCTTTACGTGATGTGCCATCTTTAATTTGATGGCGGCATGATGTGCCCGGAGCTGCAATAAGTACATCGGCAGGTTGCTGACGTACGGTGGGGAACAATACCAGTTCGCCAACCTGCATAGAAACCTCATAATGTTCGGCTTCATAGCCAAATGAGCCCGCCATACCGCAGCATCCTGAAGGAATCAATTGCGTTGTGTAGTTTACAGGGAGAGAAAGTGCCTTTTTACCTGGCACCAGCGATGAGACTGCTTTTTGCTGACAATGCCCATGCAGTTTAATAAGCCTTTTTTCTGACGTAAACTGATTAGACGTAATATGCCCGGCATCTGCTTCGCGAGCAATAAACTCCTCAAATGTCAACGTATTGGCGGCTAACTGTCTGGCTTCGGCCACCATCGATTCGTCGACCAGGTCGGGGTATTCATCGCGGAATGTTAGAATTGCCGATGGTTCCAGACCAACAAGCGGTGATTCGGACGTAACAATATCTTTCAGTAGCTGAATGTTACGTTCGGCCAGCGTTTTGGCGTATTTGAGCATGCCTTTCGACAGAGCCGCCCGGCCGCTTTCGCCATGCTCTGGAATGACGACGGAATAGCCCAGCCGCTCAAACAATTGAATCGCTTTCTGCCCGACTTCAACATCGTTATAATTCGTGAATTCGTCGCAGAAGAGCAGAACGGTCCTTGTTGCGTTGGTATTTTTTTCTCGGCGTTTGGCCCAGTTTTTTAACGTTGTATTACTCAAAAGCGGCATAGTACGCTCTGGATGGAAACCAACCATACGATTGGCTAGTCGCCGGAGCGAAGGCGTGCCTAGTACGCCGTTCCAGACCCAGGGAACCAACGATGCCAGCCCCGATAGCCGGGCGAAGTTGGCAATCAGTCGTGATCGAATCGGTATACCATTGCTATCGTAATACTGTTGCAGGAATTCGGCTTTAAGCTTTGCTACGTCTACGTTTGAAGGGCATTCACTCTTACAACCTTTGCAGGATAGGCACAGATCGTAGACTTCTTTGATTTCCTGATGATCGAATCGGTTTTCCTTTGGAGAGCGCGTGAGCATTTCACGTAAGATATTGGCCCGGGCGCGGGTAGTATCTTTTTCGTTACGTGTCGCCATATAGCTCGGGCACATCGTTCCACCCGATATCTGCGTTTTGCGGCAGTCTCCCGATCCATTACACTGCTCAGCATGTTGCAGAACGTTCTGGTCTTTATAGCGGAAATACGTCTTAAACTCCGGCGTTTTTTGACCGGCCTCATACCGAAGAAACGTATCCATTGGCGGAGTTTCAACGATCTTGTTGGGATTGAAGATGCCTTCCGGGTCCCAAACGTGTTTGATCTGCCGCATTAACTGATAGTTATGCGGACCAACCATCTGCGGGATAAACTCACCTCGTAGTCGACCATCGCCATGTTCTCCAGAAAGCGAGCCATCGTATTTTTTTACGAGCGTTGCGATCTCTTCGGCAATGGTTCGGTATTGTTTGTGTCCCTCTTCGGTTTTGAGGTTAATAATCGGCCGTAAGTGTATTTCTCCCGAACCAGCATGCGCATAATGCACAGCGTGCATGTTATGCTTCTGAAGAATTTCGTTGAAATCCCGAATAAAGTCGGGTAGGTCATGCACGTCAACGGCTGTGTCTTCAATAACGGCCACGGCTTTTTCATCGCCGGGCAGATTGCCTAACAAACCAAGCCCGGCTTTACGTAGCGCCCATATTTTCTTGGTGTCGTCTCCAAATAGCAATGGATAATGGTAGCCTAGTTCGGCAGTTCGTAGCTCCGACTCCATCTGCGTGGCCAGTGCTTCTATCTCAGCCCGTGTGTCACGCGAGAGATCAACCACCAGAATAATAGGAAAATGATCGGTTGGTGTTTTTTGAACGAAGAAGCTGTTCTTCCGTTGCTCGGGATTAGAATCCGCTCGTTCAAGAATAATGTCGTCAATTAATTCGACAGCGTACGGTTTGTATTTCAAAGCCACCAGCGTTGTCCGCAAGGCTTCATCAATGGAATGGCAATGAATACAAACAAGCCCACCTTCTTTGGGTGGTAAAGGCACCAGGTTTAATTTAATTTCAGTCAGGAAGCAAAGCGTACCTTCTGATCCGGCAATAAATTTAGCCATATTGAATGGCTCGCCCTCAGCAGTAAATGGCTCCATATCGAGTAGAGCATCCAGCGCATACCCAGTATTGCGCCGTTCTATTGTCCGTTTCGGGAAATTCTTTCTGATTTCCTGCTGATTGGCTGGATCGACTAAAATGGAGTTAGTTTTTAGAAGAATTTGCTCAAACAACGTAGCAGATCCATTTTTCCGACTGGCTTCACTGATCAGTTTTGTGTAATCCCAGTTGCTGGTACTACCAAATTCAACTTCAGACCCATCGGCCAGTAATGCTTTAACGGATAATGTATGTTCGCGAGTGGCCCGGTAAACGACAGAATTGGAACCGCAGGAATTATTCCCAACCATTCCTCCGATCATGGCGCGGTTGGCCGTTGATGTTTCTGGCCCGAAATAAAGGCCATATGGCTTCAGGAAAACATTCAGCTCATCGCGAACAACGCCTGGCTGAACACGTACCCATCGTTCTTCAGGGTTAATTTCCAGAATTTTCGTAAAATGCTTTGATACATCAACTATAATTCCATTTCCCACTACCTGACCCGCCAGCGACGTACCGGCGGTACGTGGTATGAGGGAGGTTTTATGCTCACGCGCGAACGCAATCAGTGTTTTGAGATCCTCAATCGTTTTGGGAATGGCTACTGCAGTAGGTACCTCACGGTAAGCTGAAGCATCGGTTGCGTAGAGGGTACGATACGTATTATCATCGTAAATATCCCCTGATAGTTGATCGGCCAGGCGCCGTATAACTTCTGAATCCATAAATGCAGAACGGTGGCAATTGCCAGAATACAGGCAAAATTAGTTTTATTCCCTCAATATTATCAGGGGCCCTTCATGAAATTACTGGGTATCTCAATTTCGGGGAAATTATATTTAGTGGTACTGTTACACTAAGGAATGGTTCTTATAATCAGATATTTATGTGAAAAATGCTTAGTCTATAAGATTGCAATAAGCGTATTTTAATAGGTATTTTAACAGTTGTTATGATACAAAATTGACCGCCAATAAGCTAATTTTAACATACCATACTTGTATTTTAGCAGGTGTATTTAGTAATTTGCCAGCTGGTTCAGGTATATGTTCTATAAATTCTGACTAAGTTTCTACAGACAAATTGACTAAGAGTCTGTTAGGTACATACTCCTATATGTTTTGGAGGTAAGGCAGAATATAGCGTACAATCTTTAACCTAAAACAACATACCATATTTTAAACTTTTTACGATAAACCTATGATGGACAAATCCTACACAAGTAGCCATTTGCGTGGCTACGTAGGTCAGGTTGAGACTTCTCAACCCCAGTCATTTAGATGGAAAGCTCTATCTGGCTTTTTGACAGTGCTGGCTATGATGTTCCTGGCGAATCAGATTGCATGGGCGCAAGGACGTACCGTAACAGGTACTGTATCGGATGCTACCGGCTCGACTTTGCCTGGAGTAAGTGTACAGGTTAAAGGAACGCAGCGCGGGACAACTACTGACGTATCGGGTAAATACACGTTGGCTAATGTTCCTGATAACGGCACATTGATATTTAGTTTCATTGGGTATACCACCCAGGAAATTGCTGTTGGGAATCAGGCTACCATTGATGTAAAATTAGCAGATGATACCAAGGCGTTACAGGAAGTAGTGGTCGTAGGGTACGGTACCCAAAAAGTGAAAGATGCAACGGGATCTGTTGCATCGCTTGGGCCTAAGGACTTCAACAAAGGTGTAATTGCTTCCCCTGAGCAGTTATTACAAGGTCGCGTATCGGGCGTACAAATTACTCCGGCAAGCGGTGAGCCAGGAGCTGGGATCAACGTATCGATTCGGGGTGCTGTATCGCTGCGGGCAGGTAATAACCCACTGTTTGTTGTCGATGGTGTTCCTCTGGATGGTGGTGATGCCGGTACGTCAACTGACTTTGGTGGTGGTACGTCACCAGCCCGTAACCCATTGAGTTTCTTGAATCCGTCAGATATTGAAAACATTTCAGTATTGAAGGATGCATCGGCCGCTGCTATCTATGGTGCTCGTGGCGCTAACGGTGTTGTGTTGATCACAACAAGAAAAGGCCGAGTTGGTCAAAGCGATCTATCATTCTCAGCGTCGTCCAGCGTAGCTTCAGCTTACAAGCGCTATGATCTGCTGACTGCTCCGCAATTTCTGGCCGGTGTTCAGGCGGCAGGTGGCGATCTGTCTGTTGTTGACCAAAAAGCGAATACGAACTGGCAGGATGAAATTTTGCGGACCAGTGTAACCCAGAATTATAACTTAGGTTTCGGTGGCGGTAACGAAAATACGCGTTACCGTTTCTCATTCGGTTACCAGGACCAGCCAGGTATCATTAAAAAAGCGGGTCAGAAGCGTATTACAGGTCGTGTCAATGCCAGCCATGATTTGTTCGATCATAAAGTGACACTGGCAGTTAATGCTACGACATCCAATGTTCAGGATGTATACGTACTGAATACGACGAACGCTGGTGCACAGGGTAACCTGATTGGAGCCGCTATCCAGGCCAACCCAACCTATCCGGTTCGGAATGCCGATGGTACCTTCTATCAACCCGGTGGTGACTTCCGGAACCCGGCAGCTCTTTTGGATTACATTAGAGACCGGGGTGTAACTAACCGTACATTGGCTAATGCAAGCATCACCTGGCAAATTCTGGATGGATTGCAGGCTAAGGCTAATTTTGCTATTGATAATTCCACTGCCGTACGGCGGACAGAAGTAGATTCTAGACTTGGCGGTAACTTTAGTATAGGAATCAGTAATAACCAGGTCAATATTCTGGGTGCTGGGGCTGCCATTATCAATAACCAATACCGGACGTCTAAACTGGTCGAATATACCCTCAACTATAATAAGAAGATAGGTAACAGTACCCTGGACGCTTTGGCTGGTTTCTCCTACCAGAACTTTAATAATCAGCAGAATACAAGTCTAGCTGCTTATTTTGGGTATAACCTGGATCTGATTAGCTATACGGATAATTTGGGGGGAGCTAACGGTTTGACTTACAAAGCGTTTGGAGCGACCTCAGATCATAGCAAAAATGATCTGCAGTCTTATTTTGGCCGGGTTAACTATAACATTCAGGATAAATATTTGTTAACGGCAACCCTGCGGGCTGATGGTTCATCACGATTCGGTATTAACAACAAATACGGTTTCTTCCCATCGTTGGCAGGTGCCTGGCGTTTGTCGCAGGAAAGCTTTGTGCCGAAGAGCATTTTCGATGATCTGAAACTACGTGCTAACTACGGTATAACAGGTAATCAGGACTTTGCTGGTGGCGTATCAAAAATCATCTTTATCCGAAATTCAGATGGTTCAACTACGCAGGATAATAACCCAAATCCAGACATCAAATGGGAGCAAAACACAACCTACGGAGCTGGTCTTGATTTCACGGTGATGAAAGGGAAGCTGAGCGGATCGATAGACTACTTCAATAAAACCACCACAAACCTGCTGTTCCAGGTGTTTTACGCACAGCCTGCTCCGGTTAACTACAGATGGGTAAACCTGCCAGGCTCAGTAATTAACAAAGGGGTTGAAGTCGTATTAAACTATCAAGCTGTTCAGAAACAAAACTTCAGCTGGGATGTATCGGCCAACGCTACCATCCTGAAGCCTATTGTGAAAGGCATTGGTACAATTGTGCCTACAGGCCCAATCAACGGCCAGGGACTATCAGGTGCCTACGCCCAAACGGTTCGCGATGGCTATGCTCCGTTCTCGTTTTACATTCCAACGTTTACTGGATTTGACTCAAATGGGTATTCTACCTATGCAGGTGGAGAAGCTGCTCCATCTTCCATTCAGGGCGATCCATTTCCTCGGCTCCGTATTGGCTTGACCAACAATTTTACGTTCGGTAAGTTTAATGCCAGCCTGTTTTTCAACAGCCAGTTTGGTGGCTATGTATACAACAACACCGCCAACGCGTTATTCTTGAAAGGAATTTTGAAAAATGGTCGTAACGTAACGAAGGACGTAGCTAGTAGCTCCGAGAATCCATTGAACTCAGGGGCTGTATCGACGCGGTTCCTGGAGAAAAGCGATTTTGTACGGTTAGCGAATGCATCGATTGGATACACGTTTACTTTACCACAGGGTGGATTTGCTAAAACCTTGAATCTATCACTCACAGGCCAAAACCTGTTATTGATTACGAAGTACACGGGGTTAGATCCTGAGGTGAACTCAATTAAAACATTGAATAACATTCCATCGTTAGCTATCGACTACACGCCATTCCCTGTACCGCGTACCGTAACGTTAGGGCTTAATGTTGGATTCTAAAAAACTGATAGTTCGAACCTTTTGTATGGCTTGTGTGGAGTAGATAGCAGCTAGAAGAAAAGGCATACATAAGGTTCGTGATTAGTCAACAACTTTTAATAAGTCAACTCATGAATTTCTCAAAATATCAAACAATCACGCTGCTGTGCACTGGCATGTTGCTCGGTACGGCAGGTTGTTCCAATCTGGATGATACGGTGCTTGGAAAGCTATCCTCTACGGAGGCTACAGGCACAGGGGGAGTGGCCATTGACCCTGCCAGTTCCTTGCAAGGTGTATACTCGGCTCTGAATTCATTTGCGGACCAGGCAAACCAGTATGCTTTGGAAGAACACTCGTCTGACGAAATGCAGGGACCGACACGGGGAACTGACTGGGACGACTTTGGGACCTGGCGTAAACTACACCAGCATACCTGGGATTCGCAGCACAACCAGATTATTGATGCCTGGAACAACCTGAATAGTGGTGTCTTTAAGGCAACGCAGACGATATCTGTAGCAAGCAACAATGCTGCTATTAAGGCAGAAGCACAATTCCTGCGCGCATTCTTCATGTTTTATGTAGTTGACCTGTATGGTCAGGTGCCTGTTCGTGAAGCTACGGATGCAGCTGATGCCAATCCAAAAGTATTGGATCGATCAGCTGCTACCGATTATATTCTTGCGGACTTAGCGGCTGCTATACCTGTATTACCTTCTGTTACGGCATCTACCAACAACAAAGCATCTAAAGAAGCAGCACAGTTCTTGTTAGCTAAAGTACTGCTCAACAAAGCTGTGTATAAGCAATCTCCTGCTACACCAGCCGGTCCATTTACATTTGCTAAGGCGGATATGGATGCTGCTATCGTTGCTTGTAATACGATTATGTCGTCAGGTAAGTTTTCGATCCAGCCTAAGGGAGGCTACTTCGATATGTTTGCGCCCGACAATACAGCCCTGTCGAAGGAGAATATCTTTGTTATCGCGAATGACAATTCATCTCAGCCTGGTAACGTGCGTAACCGTTATTACATGGGACTGCACTATAGCCAGCAACCCAGCGGCTGGAATGGCTTTACAACTTTAGCTGATTTCTACAACAGCTTCGATAAAGCGGATGAGCGTCTAGGGAAGGCGTATCCAGGCGTTACCGATAAAATTGGTACACGCGCTGGCTTCCTGGTTGGGCAGCAGTACGATGAAAAAGGTGTTGCCCTGAAAGATCGTAGTGGTAATCCGCTGGTATTTACGCCTGATGTGAATCTGTCGTATGCAACCGAAGCGAAAGGTATCCGGGTTATGAAATACGTTCCTCAGCCTGGCTTCCTGGACAACCCTTCTAATGACTATGTTTTCTTCCGTTATGCAGACGTAGTATTGATGAAGGCAGAAGCTATTCTTCGGGGAGGTACAGATCCAATGGGTCAAACGGCTGAAAAACTTGTCAATGACCTTCGGGCAAATCGTAGCGTAGCCGCTAAAACGCCAATCGATCTGAAAGCCATTCTGGCCGAACGCGGTTTTGAGCTGTATTACGAAGGCTGGCGCCGGAACGACCAGATTCGCTTTGGTACATTCCTGGACCCTGTTGACAACCGTCCTACCAAGTCAGCTGATACGAAAGTGGTTTATCCAATTCCACAACGGGCACTTGACAGTAATCCAAATCTGAAGCAAAACCCTGGTTACTAAGAGTTGCTTCCTGATATCCATTGCAAACAGCAGCCCCAGAAGGCTGCTGTTTGTTTTCCAGATGGTGGAATGAGGAGCGATACTTTTACGTTTATTCATGGATGAAACTTATTTTTTGCCTATTCTTTTTGCTTGCTTTGGCTGGCTGCCATTCAGAAAAAGCACGATTTACCCGTACAGACCCTGTTGAAACAGGCGTTACGTTTATCAATCAGCTACAGGAAACGGAACAGGAAAACGTCCTTGCTTTTGAGTATCTCTATAATGGTGGCGGTGTTGCTGTTGGCGACCTGAACAACGATGGCCTGGCTGATGTATATTTTACCGGAAATCAGGTTCCAAATAAGTTATTCATCAATAAAGGAGAGCTTCATTTTACCGATATCACAACAAAAGCGGGCGTAGCAGGCCGTGCCGGAGGGTGGAAAACGGGCGTTACGTTAGCTGACGTAAATGCTGATGGCTGGCTGGATATCTACGTTTGTTATTCTGGTTTGCGAACCGATTCGTTACGTCGCAATCAATTATTCATCAACAACCATAACCTGACATTTACAGACCGGGCTGCAGAATACGGGCTGGCCGATAGCGGCTATTCAGTACAGGCTACTTTTTTTGATTACGATCTGGATGGCGATCTCGACTGTTTTCTGATCAACCATAATCTCAAAGAGTACCAGCGCAAAGAAGCCGCAATCATGCGAACCGAGCGAGACTATAACGCAGGGGACAAACTATTTAAAAACGATAACGGCCATTTTGTGGATGTATCGGCTGAAGCTGGTGTCAAAAGTAATCCGTTGGGTTTTGGCCTGGGCGTTTCGATATCGGATCTTAACGACGATGGGTACCCTGACGTCTATGTAACGAACGATTACGTAGAGGACGATTACTGCTATATAAACCAACGTAATGGTACGTTTCGGGATGAACTGCGTGAGCGAGTAGCCCATACATCTTATTCAGCGATGGGGGCCGATGTGGCTGATCTGAATAATGATACTCGCCCGGACATCATGACGCTCGATATGTTGCCTGAAAGCAACGCGCGTCAAAAAACACTACCCTGGCCTGATAGCTGGAATGTGTATCAAGCCCAGTTACGTAATGGGTTCTGGCATCAGAATATGCGTAATATGCTTCAGATCCAGCAACCCAATGGACAGTTTGCTGAAATAGGGCAGTTAGCGGGTGTGGCCGGAACGGACTGGAGCTGGGGGGTATTACTAGCTGATTTCGATCTGGACGGCTATAAGGACATTTTTGTGAGCAACGGTATTCTGCGGGATTTCACAGATGCCGATTTTATTAAGTTTTCGGATAATTCAGCGAATTTGCCTGTGCTTGAGCAAATCAGGCAAATGCCCTCAACGCCTACTAAAAATTACATCTTCCAGAATAACCGAAACCTAACCTTTACTAATCAGCAGGTTGGCTGGGGCTTCGATGAACCGGCTATTTCAAACGGTTGTGCCTATGCTGATGTGGATAATGATGGCGATTTAGAAATCATAACCAATAACCTAAACGAACCGGCTCGCCTGTATAAAAATAACACTCAGGAAACAGCCCATGCCAACTACTTAAGTATTGCCTTGAAAGGGCCTTCTTCTAACCCATTTGGTATTGGTACTAAGCTCACCGTTACGTTCGATACACTAACACAGGTGCAGGAATATTTCCCCACGCGAGGTTTTGAGTCGTGCAGTCATGGCCATTCATTATTTGGTCTGAATGAGACCTCAAAAGCGGGACGTATTACGGTACGTTGGCCAGATGGAAAAATCCAGGTCATTGACCATGTTACACCTAACCAGCGCCTGGTAATCGATTACCGGAACGCGCATCAAGGGCAGGAACTGAGAAAAGAATCCTCGCGGACTATATTCACAGAGGTGAGTAATGCCGTCGATTTTAGTCATCAGATCGATTCGGTCAATAATTTTGATCGGCAAATTCTGTTGCCGATGCAGTATTCAGCCACTGGGCCTCGTATTGCCGTTGGTGACGTAAATAAGGATAACCTGCCTGATTTCTTTATCTGTGGAAGCGTAGTCAAGAAGGGCCAGTTATTCACACAAAAGGCTGCTGGAACTTTTGCCCAAGAGCCCATTGCCGGGCTGACGGCCCGACCTAACCAGGATGCTGTGCTGGCTGATTTCAACGGTGACAAACAGGCCGACTTATACCTAGTAAACGGCGGTTACGATGTTCGGGATGCTGCGCAAAAACAGGATCAACTTTGGTTAATGGAGAAAGGAGGGTGGATTGAAAAAGCACTACCAGCCGAAGCTGAGAATGGAAGTTGCGTAAAAACGATTGATGTGGATCGTGATGGTGATTTGGATTTGTTCGTTGGTGGCGGTATTAAATCCTTTCGTTTCCCAGCGGCCGATGAGAGTTTTCTATTGATCAACGATGGGAAAGCCAATTTCACGAAGCAGTCCTTGGGAACGCTCGGCATTGTATCCGATGCGGCTGTACTGGATGTTGACCGGGATGGCTGGCCTGAGGTGGTAGTGGTGGGCGAATGGATGCCCGTAACCGTACTGCTGAACCAGAAGGGCCAACTATCGGCCAAAAAGACAAGCGTGTATGATCAGTTGGCCGGTTGGTGGAACCGTATCGAAAAGGCGGATCTGGATGGAGATGGAGACCTCGATTTGATTCTGGGAAATCTGGGGCAGAATACCCAGATCACTGCCAGCGCCGAACAACCGGCTACGTTGACTTATGACGATTTTGATCAGAATGGCACGCTCGATTTTTTTATGAGCTATGCCATTGGAGGTAAAATGTATCCGGCCTATTCTCGGGATGAAATCTGTGAGCAAGTCCCTTCACTACGTAAGCGATTCACAAGTTACAAGGCATATGCTAATGCCAGTATCGAAAATTGCTTTGATGAACAGCAGCTCCGGCAGGCTAAAACAAGGCAGATCAATGAACTACGGACGCTGGTTCTGGAAAATAAAGACGGTACCTTTGTGCCGCATCCATTACCCCTGTCTGCCCAATATGCTCCGGTTTATGGTATTCTGGCTGATGATTTTGATCACAATGGTACAACGGATTTGCTGCTAATGGGCAATAATTCCTGCATGAGACTTCGTATTGGTAAAGTGGATGCTAATAATGGATTGTTGCTGACCAATCTGGGAAACTGGCGTTTTGCCGAACGCTCATCAGACCAAACGGGCTTATTTGTACGGGGCGATGTACGGGACATTAAAAAAGTCGGGAAGTCTATAGTGATTGGTCGCGTGAGTGAAAAAGCCATGATGTTCAAGTTAAGATAGTTGGTTGGATAAGCAAGCTAGGGGTTGCTACTGCCTAGTAATGAAAATACCGTAACAAATGAAAACAAAACTAGGCCTGATCGTAATTGCTGCATGGAGCGTATGGGCTTGTAATGGACATACGGATGAGGAGCATAAGCTATTCGAATCCCTGCCGGCTTCCGAAACAGGCGTTGACTTTATTAATCGCAGTCTAGACCGGAAAGACTTCAACATATTTAGCTACCGCAATTTCTATAATGGAGGTGGGGTGTCCATCGGTGATGTTAATAACGATGGCTTACCTGATATTTTTCTGACATCGAATTTCGAAAACAACAAGCTTTATCTTAACAAAGGCGGGCTAACGTTTGAAGACGTTACTGAGAAGGCAGGTATTACGGGCAAAAAGTTCTGGTCTACAGGCGTAACGATGGCTGATGTGAATGGTGATGGCCTGTTAGATATCTACGTCTGTAATTCCGGTAGCCGCGATGCCCGTGGTAATCAATTGTACATTAATCAGGGGGTACAGAAACGAGGCAGTGCGCCCGCTATGCCTACCTTCGTAGAAAAAGCCAAAGAGTTTGGTCTGGAAGACGGTGGTTTCTCTACTCACGCGGCTTTCTTTGATTACGATCGTGATGGTGATCTCGATATGTATTTGCTAAATAATAGCTTTACTCCGATGGATCGGCTGGGCTATGCCAATATGCGCGATACACGAGATAAACTAGGTGGCGATAAACTCTTTCGAAACAATGGCCCCAATCAGAAATTTACGGATGTCAGCGAACAGGCAGGTATTTATGGAAGCCTGATTGGATTCGGCTTGGGCATTACTATTGGAGACGTTAACAACGACAACTGGCTCGATATCTATATCTCAAACGATTTTTACGAGCGAGACTATCTCTATATCAATCAGAAAGACGGTACGTTCAAAGAAGATATCAAAAACCAGATGGGCCACATCAGCCTGTCGTCAATGGGGGCTGACGTAGCCGATATCAACAACGATGGTAATCTCGACATTTTTGTGACAGATATGCTGCCTGACGACGATTACCGGCTAAAAACCACTGGATCTTTCGATAGTTATGAGTTGGTTCAACTGAAAGAATCGCGCGATTTTTATCATCAGGATTCGCGCAATATGCTTCATTTGAACAATGGAAACGGTACCTTTTCTGAAATCGGCCGGATGGCTGGAACAAGTGCTACCGACTGGAGTTGGGGCGCCTTGCTGTTCGACATGGACATGGATGGCAACAAGGATATTTTCGTTGCGAATGGAATCTTGAAAGACCTGACCGATCAGGATTTTGTCGCGTTTCTGGCCGACAATTCCGATTTGCAATCGATGATCGAAGGAACAAGGAAGTTCGATTACAAAGAGTATGTCAATAAAATGAGTTCCAATCCGTTGCCGAACTATGCGTTCCGAAATGCAGGCGGTGGAATGAAATTTGAAAATAAGGCAGCCGAGTGGGGCTTGGGAGAGCCAAATTTCTCCAATGGTTCTGCATACGGCGACCTCGACAATGATGGGGATATGGACTTGGTCGTCAATAATAACGATTCCCCAGTGTCGATCTACAAAAACCTGTCAGTCGAGAAAGAGAAAAAGAATTTTCTACGGGTTCAACTGCACGGTGCGAGTCAGAACCTGAATGCGATAGGAGCTAAAGTTTATGTTCACCAGGGCAAGGAAACGCAGTATCTGCAACAAATGCCGAACCGGGGATTTCAGTCGTCGGTCGATTTATCGCTGATTTTCGGTTTGGGGGGCGACGTGAATGGTAAAAAGCCAGTAATTGATTCGCTGACCGTTATCTGGCCGGGCCTGGTGAGTGGATTAGACAAAAAGCAGGTAATACGTACTCCTCAAATCAACACTACGCTACAGCTCTACGCAAAAAATGCCGATCAGACTGTAGTGCAGATGCCAAAAGTACCCCAGACTCCACGGTTGTTTACCGACGTAACGGCTTCTTCCAAGCTTGATTTTACGCATCATGAGAATGACTTCGTGGATTATAATCGCGATGGTCTACTCAAGCAGATGCTGTCTCGTGAGGGTCCTGCCCTGGCTGTCGGGGATATCAATGGTGATGGATTGGACGATGTTTTTCTGGGTGGAGCGGCTGATATGCCTCGTTCGCTTTACATCCAGCAACCAGGTGGTACGTTTACCCTACAGAAACAGCCATTTTTACTGGATGCCAATTATATGGAAGACGTAGCCGCTACGTTCTTCGACGCCGATGGCGATAAGGATCTGGATCTATACATCGCTACCGGTGGTAATGAGTTCGAGGACCCAACGTATCTGGCCGATCGCTTTTACAGAAACGATGGTAAGGGAAATTTTACCTGGGATAAGAACATGCCCCGTACACTGGAAAATAACTCCTGCGTGAAAGCAGCTGATTTTGACCTCGATGGTGATCTGGATCTATTTGTCGGTAGTCGAATGGTATCGGGACAATACGGGCAGAATCCTGACCAGGTGTTATTGGTCAACAATGGTAATGGTACGTTCAGAAAAGCCACGCAGGAGCTCATGCCGTTTTCGAAAGAAATAGGGATGGTAAAAGATGCCGTTTGGGCTGATATTGACAACGATCGTTATCCTGACCTGGTGCTGGTGGGCGATTGGATGCCCATCACTATCCTGAAGAACAAAAAAGGTAAAGGCTTTGAGCGGATGGATGCTGAAACACTGGCTAATACAGGAGGTTGGTGGAATACCATTCAGGCCGCTGACCTGGATAAGGATGGCGATATCGATTTTGTGGTTGGCAATATGGGGATGAATAGCCGGATGGTAGCCAGCGAAAGCGCACCTGCCCATTTGTACGGCAACGATTTTGATCGTAACGGATCATACGAACAAATCATAACCTGTTATCGGCCCGGACCTGATGGCGAACCCCGGGAGTGCGTGATGGTGCAAAAGCCTGATCTACAGAAACGGTTGCCGTCTATCAAAACAAAATATATCAAGCACGTCGATTATGCAAAAGCTGGCTTTGAGGATATTTTTTCGGCTCAGCAACGCGAAGGAATGACCGTAAAAACCGTACAAACCGCTGAGACATCCATATTGATTAATAATGGCAATGGTACGTTTACGCGCAAAGCGTTACCAATTCAGGCGCAGACATCGCCAATTCATACCATTCTAACGGGCGACTATAATCAGGATGGCCATCTGGACATTCTACTGGCCGGAAACTTCTTCGACGTTTTGACGGAAGTAGGCCGTTATGATGCCAATTACGGGTTGTTGCTGCTAGGTGATGGGAAGCTACGTTTTACCGGGACCAAACCTGAAGAAACCGGATTTTTCGTAAAAGGCCAGGTCAGGCGCATGCAGATGGCAAAGGGTGCTAATGGAGGGCAGTTTATTATACTAGCCAAAAATAACGACCGGGCACAGATTTTTTCGGTCGCTAAAGGAAGAAAACCATGATACGTTACGTCATGCTTTTTCTGATTGGGGGCGCATGGCTGGCATCTTGTCAGAATAGCGCCAGTTCTTCGGAAAAGCCGTTGTTTCAGGTAGTCGATTCTACGAAAACTGGTATCGGGTTTGTCAACAAATTGCACAATACGGATAGCCTGTCTATTCTGGATTATCTGTATTTCTACAATGGTGGCGGGGTGGCGGCTGGCGATTTGAACAACGACGGCCTGACCGATTTATATTTTGTGTCTAATCAAGGACAGAACAAACTCTATTTGAATAAAGGAGGTCTTGCTTTCGCTGATATTACCCGCCAATCGAACGCAGGCGGCCATGCTGACTGGCAGACAGGCGTAACGATGGCCGATGTAAACGGCGACGGTTTGCTCGATATTTATGTGTGTGCTGTCAGTAAGTTTAAAGGGTTAAAAGGGACCAACGAACTCTATATAAACAACGGACCTGGTCCTGATGGGATTCCTACGTTTACGGAGCGAGCGGCTGAGTACGGACTCAATTTCGCTGGTTTCTCAACGCAGGCCGCTTTTTTTGATTATGACCATGATGGCGATCTGGACTGTTTTTTACTGAACCACGCCGTTCATACATCCCGAAGTTTTGACAAAGTGTCTACCCGTACCATTCGTGATCGAGAATCAGGCGACTACCTGTTTCGGAATATGAGCGTGGAAAAAAAGGCATTAGTCGGAGGAAATGCTATTCCTTTTGAGGATGTCAGCGAAAAGGCGGGCATTTTCGGAGCCGTGATGGGTTATGGATTAGGAGTAGCCGTAGCCGATATCAACAACGATGGTTGGGAGGATATTTACGTATCGAATGATTTCCACGAAGACGATTATTACTACGTAAATGATCACAAAGGAGGCTTCAACGAAAGTGTTCGGGAGGCATTTGCGCATACAAGCCGGTTTTCGATGGGAAATGACGTAGCAGATGTGAATAATGACGGATACCCTGATGTAGTAACGCTGGATATGTATCCGGCTGACGAGAGCGTAGAAAAGGCATCGCAGGGAGAAGATCCGCTCGATATTTACCAATACAAACTTTCCTACGGCTATATGAACCAGTATAGCCGTAACTGCCTGCAGATAAACGTAGGTGGCAAGAAATTTATGGATGTCGGGATGCTGTCGGGTGTTGCTGCAACGGACTGGAGCTGGGCACCCCTATTGGCTGATTACGATAATGACGGTATAAAGGACCTGTTCGTTGCTAATGGCATTGCCCGTCGTCCTAATAACCTGGATTACATTAAATATATCTCTGACGGTTTGCTACAGAGGCAACTGGGAACGTCATCGAAGCTGGATGAAGCTGCAATTCAGCGAATGCCTGAGGGAAAAGTCCACAATTATTTATACCGGGGTACCCCGGATATGAAGTTCGAAGATAAGTCAGAAGCCTGGGGTTTTAGTGCTCCTTCCTTATCAAACGGAGCTGCCTACGCCGATCTGGATAATGATGGCGACCTGGATTTGGTAACGAACAATATCGATGAACCGGCCAGTATCTACCAGAACGATGCGACAGTGCTATTTCCTGATAATAAACATCTGACAGTAAAATTGAAAGGAAACGCACCGAACACATTTGGCGTAGGAGCAAAGGTTATTCTAAAATATGCTGATTCACGTGGCACTACGTTGATACAACAGCTAATGCCAACCCGTGGCTTCGAGTCGTCGGTGGCTCCGGAATTGTTGTTTGGGCTTGGTAGACGTAGCACGATAGATTCGTTAATCGTTATCTGGCCGAACCAGCAGATGGAGGTTCGGAGAAACGTAAAAGCAAACCAATCCATTGTGCTGAATCAGAAGGATGCACAGCTTGACGGCAAAAATTATACGTACGCTACGTCGAACCAGATTCCGCTTTTCGCCGACGTAACGAAAACTGATTCAATCCCTTATACCCATAAAGAAAATAAGGAGTATTTTGATTTTGTGCGTGAGCCCTTAATGCCGTTTCAGGTCTCTTCAGAAGGGCCGCATCTGGCTATAGGCGACGTAAATGGGGATGGCCTGGACGATATCTACGCAGGAGGAGCCAAATGGCAAGCCGGTAGCTTACTTCTTCAACAGCCTGATGGGCGATTCCGTGCAATTCTGCAACCCGCATTTACCATCGATTCTACGTATGAGGATGTCGATGCCGTCTTTTTCGACGCTGATGGGGATAAGGATCTGGATTTATACGTAGTGTCGGGTGGTAACGAATTTTATAAACAGATGCCAGAGTTGATGGACCGTCTGTACCTGAATGATGGAAAAGGTAATTTCAGCCGTTCTGCCAATGCACTGCCGCCGATGTATGATAATAAAAGCTGTGTTCGGCCCTTTGATATTGACCAGGATGGCGACCTCGATTTGTTTGTGGGGGGACGGGTTGTAGCCTTTTCCTATGGTAAATCTCCGAACTCTTATCTGCTAATTAATGATGGGAAGGGCCATTTTTCGGATCAGACCGATAAGCTGGCGGCCGGTCTGCGGAAAGCGGGTATGGTTACTGATGCTGTCTGGGCTGATTATGATGGCGATAAAGATGCCGACTTAATTTTGGCAGGCGATTGGATGCCGATACGCATCTTCGCTAATAACAAAGGTCGATTTGAAGAAGTTGCGCCAATTACGGCCAACGACACCCCGTTGAATGGTTTTTACCAACGTATCATCGCTGCCGACTTCGATCGCGATGGGGATATTGATTTGATCGCTGGTAATTTGGGGACAAATACCAAGCTCCGTAAAACGCCCGATTCACAGTTACGGATGTGGGTGAAAGATATTGACAACAATCAGACAACTGAGCAGATTCTCGCTTATAATCGAGGAAAGCAATGGTATCCGTTAGCGTTTAAGGATGAACTGGGCAAACAAATGCCGGGCATTATCAATAAACGATTTACTGACTACGTAACGTTTGCCGGAAAACCCCTGGATGAAGTTGTAAAAGACGATGAATTAAAAGGGGCTGAAGAGTTTTCTGTCAATCAGTTTGCATCGGTTTATCTGGAAAATCAAAACGGGAAGTTTGTCGTGCACGAGTTGCCCATGCTAGCACAGGTATCTAAACTGTTTGCGCTACAGGCAATCGATATTGACCATGATGGTGATCTGGATGTGTTGGGCGGAGGCAATCAGTATGGAGTCAGTACGTATCAGGGGCGGTACGATGCCAGTTATGGACTTGTTCTTCAGAACAATGGAAAAGGTAATTTCGTGGCCCTATCTCCAATCGCTACAGGCTTCCTGCTCAATGGCGAAATTAGAGACATTCGCCCGCTCAAAACCAGTCAGGGATTGCTAATTGCTGTAGCGAGAAATGCTTCAGGTTTACAGCTATTTAAACCATTATTGATTAAATAACAACCGAGCAATTTTAGACGCATAGCTAGGAAGACCACGGTTATAATTACTCGGTTTTTTGCCGTGTTTTTCCTTAATTTTGTAGATGCCAATTGGGGATAATTCACTAAAGACCCAATTTAACTTGGTATTTGATCGTATGAAAATAATGCTTCGAGCCAGCCTGTTGCTGGCTGGCTTTATGATTTTGATTGCCGGTTGTCAGAAATCTACTTCGCCAGCCGAATACAACGCTAAAACCTCTAATCCTGAATACTATAACTCTGCGCTCAACAAACTGACCGAGGTTGTTATTCACGATATTTTTTCTCCTCCCGTTGCCAGCCGAATTTATAGTTACGCTAATCTGGCTGGTTATGAAGCACTGGTTCCATTCGATTCTCAGTATGAGTCACTGGGTGGAAAGTTAAAGCGATTTGAGGCTAGTCCGAAGCCAGACGCAGGCAAAGAATATTGTTTCCCACTATCTAGTACGCATGCGTTTTTGACGGTTGCCCGTGCGTTGACATTCTCCGTTGAATTCTACGATGAATTCGAAAAGAAATTCTACGAGCAATATAAAAAAGACGGTGTATCAGATGAGGTTTATGAGCGGTCAATGGCCTATGGCGAAGCCGTAGCCAAGCACATTCTCGATTATGCTGCCAAGGATAGCTACAAGCAAACTCGTGGGTTTAAACATACCGTAACGAACGAAGAAGGAAGCTGGGTGCCAACGCCACCGGCTTACATGGATGCGGCAGAGCCACAATGGAACAAGCTACGTTGCTGGGCAATGGATACGTGTAGCCAGTTTATGCCTCCTCGTCCACCGGCCTATAGCTTACAGAAGGGTAGCCCCTATGAAAAAGAACTGGAAGAGGTTTATCAGATCGGTAAGAATCTTGATAAGCAGAAACAGGATATTGCCTATTTCTGGGACGATAATGCGTTCGTGATGAACGTAGCAGGGCACGTTATGTATGCTAGTAAGAAAATGACGCCGGGCGGACACTGGCTGGGCATTGCCCAAACGGTAGCCCGTCAGAAAAAGCTAAACATGATGCAAACCGTTGAAGCGTATGCGCTTACATCGTTTGCCCTGAGTGATGGTTTTATTTCCTGCTGGGATGAAAAATACCGTACCAAGACGGTTCGGCCCGAAACAGTTATCAATAAACACATTGATCCTAAATGGACGCCGTTTTTGCAGACGCCACCCTTTCCAGAGTATCCAAGTGGCCATAGTGTAATCTCAACGGCAGCGGCAACGGTATTGACCCAACTCATTGGCGATAATATTGCCTTCACGGATTCTACGGAATTCCAGTATGGGCATGGTGTTCGATCGTTTAAATCATTTCAAAATGCTGCCGATGAAGCATCAGTCAGCCGGATGTATGGTGGGATTCACTACCGGGCAGCCGTGGAAAATGGGCAGGGAGAAGGCAAACAGGTTGGTGAATGGGTTATCCAAAAAATACGTACCCGGAAATCGGCAGTAGCCAGCCGATAGAGACAATTAAACAGATCGCTAAATAACCGCTCATTGAGGGCGGTTATTTTTTTTGTAACTCGTGTTAAGTTTCTGATGCGCTATGGGAAAACATGTACGAATACTGGCCGTTTGGGTCTTATTGTTTATCTGTTCCTGTGTTTATGGCCAGTCTATAAAAAACGATACGACGAAAAGGCGATTGGATAGGGAGCAATATTATCGGATAAGTCGATCTTCTGAAGACTCAGCCCGATCGATTTTTAATTTCAAGGCAGCCCCTATCTATGTTCGCACAACGCCTTTCTCAATTTATACGGGGGCCGGTAAGCCGCGTGATCGTATTGCTCAAAGCATCGAAATCGGAAAATCATTTAACGTAATCGATTTAGGTATTGCTTTTGGTCGCAATTCGCTACGTCCGGATACAACACTTTTTCTGGAGGGGCGCGTTACAATGGACGTAGCGAATTACGGGATTTTCGCGAATGAGATGACTATTGGAGCTGGTCGGGTTTTTGATAGTCAAGGGAGCTTAATGCTGGAATTAACGTATAGCATTATTGCGCAGGTTGCTCCTCGTCTGGGTATCGGTCTCACAACCGGCTACTATGATTTCAGTAACGAAATCACCGATAGCTCTAAAACATTTTATGGGATTTATCTTCGATTCGGGATAATGAGAACCGATTCGGGGGGCTTGCTGGGAGCAATCGCTCGGGGTAGAGGAAGACCCGTACGAGTAGGACGACCACATAGGCACGGACGCTAATGATTATCGTCTAGTTGCTGTTGAATCGTTTTTAGATTATCGATAATGCTCATCAGCCGGCCATTTTCTTTGCGAAGTGCGCGTTTCCCCAGAACAAAATAGGCAAACAGCATCCACGCTACGTATAGGCTAAGGGCAACTAGCTGGCCTATCAGGGGAAAGTAGCCGAGCATTTCAATGAAATATAAGCCAAAGGCTCCATTCAACAGGACGTAGTAGACCGGTAAATTAATGCGGACCATTTTTTGCCGGAAAGCATAGTACTGCTCCCACTGCGATAAGTGTTCGGTAACTGGTGCGGTTACGTCTATACGTCGCAATCGATTATACACAGTTAGGCTAATAACGCCCTGGATGGCAGGCACTAGTGATAATAAGGCCAGTGCTACGTAGGTAAGTCTTGACTGGAACGTAATAGAGCTAAAAAAGCCCATCCAGAGAATAAAGGCTGACGTAAGAAAGAGGGAGATCGCCGAAAAAAGCTGCGGGCGCTCTAACTTACGCTGATGATCGGCATTGCTTTGTTTTAATAGATCCAGATCGGGCTTGGTAACAGGAACGGCCTGTTGTTGCCAAACTTGTTTAAGTTTATCAAAATCGTCCATAGCGGTGATAAATGTCGGTTAGTTGCTGCTTGATGCGATGAATCTTTAGTCGTAGGTTTCCCTCCGAAATACCGGCAATCTGGGCGATTTCTGGGTAGGGAGTATCTTCCAGAACCAGCGAGATAATAAGGCGGTCAGTTTCCGCGAGTTGGCTGATGCAGGTGTATAGCAGACGTACCTGCTGGTCCAGTTCATTGGTTTCGTCGGTAGTCTGCTGTTCGTGATGGGGCTGAAGTTGATCTGTTGGCTGCGTACGGGCTGTTCGTAAGTGATTGAGGCAGGTGTTTACCGCAATCCGATACAGCCACGTACTCACTAGCGACTCTCCTTTGAATTTGCTTCTATTTTGCCACGCCTTTACAAACGTTTCTTGGGCTAAATCCTGGGCCTGGGCATAGTCGCCAGTGTACCCCAAACAAAGCTTTAACACCTTCGGATAATACGTTTGATAGAGTGTGTTGAAATCAGAATGTACAGTCATAATTCGCGCTGTCATTAATTTGATTCTGACAGGAAGCCATCAATCTGCCGATAAAACCATGCTGGGTCATCGTACATAATGAAGTGCTTTGTGTGTGCTACAGCGATTTTTTTATGAGGTAGTTGTTTGTATTGATCGTTCAGAATTTGCTGTGTTCTAGCTTCGCTGTTAAAATATAAGCTACCCAAGACGAGTGTAGGAGCCTCCATACTCGCGATGTCGTTACGTAGGTCTGTCGTGCTCATTTCAACAATTGTGTAGCCCAGTGTTTTTCGGTCGCTCAAGGCCGACCAATGAGCAATCTGACGGGCTCTGGTGGTATCGCTAACCTGAGAGAGCATCGACTTGGCCATATTGGCTTCATACGTATCGTTGGGTAGATTCACGAAATTCTGAGCAACCATATCAGCATTATACATAGGACTCTTACGTAACGAATCGGCTTTAACGTTTGGATTCATCATCGACGAAATGAAGGGAACACCGTCGATGCAAATAATTTTACCGGCTAAGGCTGGATGTGTACTACTAACCCAAAGGCTCATAAACGCTCCCAGGCTGTGGCCCATTAGTATGGGCTTCTTCAGGTTATGGTTCTTTATATACTGAATAATCTGGTCCCGAACGGTTTGCAATATAGGTTTCTGAATCGGTGCTACGCCCGCATAACCAGGCAACGTTAAGACATGACATTCATAACGATCTTTCAGATGGGCAACCGTCTCATTCCAGACTTCTCCACTGCAGGAATACCCTGGAATCAGGATAATGGGCTGCCCTTTACCCGTCACCGAAACGTTAAAGGAGGTTGGTTGAGCCAGCGATAAACCAACCATAGATACACATAGTAGAGCTGCAAACAAAAAAGTTTTCATGGCAATAAACACGAAGAAATGAGGTGATAAATTGCCGCGTTGGCGCCGTTGCGGTGTTAACAATCATTGGAAACGTGATTGGCTGATTTGTTACACCGAATGGCAAATTTTTTTAAATAAACTTGTAAAAGGCTGTTTATTAGGGTTGTATAATCTAATTAGCCAATTTTGTGATAATTATTTACATCCAGGAGCGTAGGAGTAATACATTGCTTTGTGAAATGGTATTATTTTTAGGGTTTATTTGATTGGAAAAACCTATGACTAGAAATCTATTTCTGTTGAGTTGCTTACTAAGCTGCTTTGTGAGCATCCATAACGCAGACGGACAGACTGACAATTCTGCCTGGCAAATTGTTGGGCAGAATATTAATCCTGCTACTTATTACGGGATCACGGTGGCTAATGGAATGATTGGGCTTGTATCGTCGCCTGAGCCGATGAAAGTAAAGGACGTTGTATTGAATGGGGCTTTCGATACGTATGGGCGAGGTCGTGTATCGAATATTCTGAAAGTGTTCAACTTCGCTAATATGAACCTGGAAGTTGATGGGCAACGTATTGGTGCCAAGGATATTAATGATTATCGCCAGACGCTTGATATGCAGAAAGCAGCTCTGACTACTACGTTTAATTACAAAGATAAAGTCAGTGTAAAGCAAACAATGCTGGCACTACGTCATCTGCCGTTTTCAGAGTTAACAATGGTTGAAATAACGGCCAGGAAGGATTGTGAGATCAGTCCGATGAGCGTTATCGAAACACCGGAAAATCTTAGAGAGGTTAAGAATTTTTATTCTGAAATAGATCGTTCGCACGTAACGATACGGTTACTGACATCAGTTGCAAAAAGCCCAACTGGCAGACATACAGTAGCGGCATCGACCAGTTTCATTTTTGAAGAGCCACACGGGCAGGAACCAGATGTTATTCACGAAGACTGGGATTATAATATGCACCTGGCCAAGTTCAAAAAGCGGCTGAAAGCAGGAGAGACGTATCGGTTTAGTGTAGTAGGTTCCGTGTCGTCTACCGCCCATACGGCTGACCCGCACAATGAAGCTGAGCGACTCACCTTGTTTGCTGCGCTTGAGCGAACAGAACGCTTATTGATGCGCCATAATGCAGAATGGACAAAGCTCTGGCAGAGTGATATTATCATAGATGGTGATCCAGATGCGCAGCGTGCTGTTCGCTCGGCTCTATATCATCTGTACTCGTTTGTTCGCGAAGGTACAGGATATAGCCTATCTCCAATGGGTTTATCAGGGCTAGGCTACAATGGGCATGTGTTTTGGGATACCGAGCTATGGATGTATCCGCCAATTCTGGTATTGAAGCCCGAAATGGCTAAGTCTATTCTGGAATATCGGTTTGAACGAATGCCAATGGCTCGTCAGAATGCTTTTAGTCATGGTTACGCGGGGGTAATGTTTCCCTGGGAGTCCGATGCCGATGGGCAGGAAGCTACTCCTGTCTGGGCGCTAACAGGCCCATTTCAGCATCATATTACAGGTTGTGTTGGCTGGGCCTTCTGGAAATATTTTGAGGTTACAAAAGATAAGGAGTGGCTTCGGACGCGTGGCTACCCTATGTTAAAAGAAGTAGCTGATTTCTGGAGTAGCCGGGTGGAACGAGAAGGCCCTGGTAAATTCCATATCAACAATGTTATTGGGGCCAATGAATGGCAGGAAAATATTGACGATAACGCCTTCACGAATGGTATGGCTAAAACGTCATTATATTATGCCATTCAGGCTGCTCAGGATTTAGGCATTGTTCCTAATCCCGACTGGAAAGTGGTTGCTGACAATATTCCGATTTTAAAATTTCCGGATGGCGTAACGAAAGAAAACCGCACATACGATGGAGTTATGATCAAGCAGGCTGATGTTAACTTATTGTCTTATCCACTTCGGATTGTAAACGACGAAAACGCTGTACGTAAAGATTTGTCTTATTACGAATCCCGTTATTCGCCTGAAGGCCCTGCCATGGGATGGTCTGTATTATCGACACTTCATGCTCGACTGAACGAGCCCGAGAAAGCTTATGATTGGTTTGTTAAGAGCTATAAGCCCAACGAAGTGCCTCCTTTTGGCGTATTGGCTGAAACCGCCGGTGGTACAAATCCCTACTTTGCAACTGGGGCAGGAGGAATGCTACAGGCAGTACTGAATGGATTTGGTGGGATTGATATCAATGAAAAGGGAATCAGTCAGCTAAAAACGAAGCTGCCATCGAAGTGGAAATCGTTAACGATTAAAGGCGTAGGGCCAGATAAAAAGACCATAGTGGTTAAATAAAGTTGGTCCTAAAAAAGCGGCAGGGTATTAAACTCATCATTTGATGAGTTTAATACCCTGCCGCTTTTTTAGGACGAAATATTATAAGATTACCATTGTGCCATCGGTAGATTAGCCGACTGTAGCTCCAGATTAACCTCTTTAGATTGAATGGCCATTTTGTTAAGAGCGATGTAAATCGTCTTAACCGCATTTTCGATACGTTTCCAACCATCTTCGCTACGTAGATCGATGCTGATCATTGTACGGTCGTTCTGAGCCATAATTGTCAAATACGTCATTGCTCCCAGAACAACGGCCGAAATCGCTTGTGTATCGGCCCCTTTCACGAACGAAAGTTGCTCAACAAGGCGTGTCATTTCTTCATCCTGAGCCTTAGCAGTTGTTTCAGCAATTGAATCGTTTTCAATAACCGTTGCTTTTAAGATCTCGCGGGCTGCTTTAAACGTGCGGAAGTAACGGTAGGTCTGAATGACTTGGCGATACCAGATACGAGCCACATCTGACTCCTGCAAAGGACGAATTTGATCAAGGACGGCTGGATTGAATACTGGGAATAATTTCCCCATTTTAACGTAGTACTCCAATAGTCCTTCCATACCGCCAAAATAACGGTAGATAAGTACTTTACTTACGTTAGCCTTTTCTGCTACACGATTGACGCCTACTCCTTCTAAACCTCGCTCAGAAATTACTTCTTCTAACGCTTCAACGATGCGCTGAGTGGTTTTAGCGCGATTACGTCTGACCTTTTCGTCCTTCTCCATGTATCTAAAATGCATTAAAATCCAAAATATTATATCAGTCTGACGAAAATAAAAAGGTATGGTCACATCAAGACCGTATAATCAATAAAAATGTAGTGAAATGAATAGTTTTTAAATACTAATAGAAGTCAAATGTTGAGTATAGATAACAAAACGTAGATAAATTATATACCGCTATTGTCTTTAGTAAAGTTGTTACGCACTGCCGAAAAGAAAAGCTTTTCTACGAGAATTAGTTACTATCTTGGCAATAATAATTATATTTTGTTTATTATACAAATAAAAGTAATATAAATGTGCTCACAGGCAGCGTATTACGTCCTGGCTATGGTACACACGAATGCATACAAAAAAAGCTGCCTAATATACATTAAGCAGCTTTTTTTGTTGCCCGAGAAGGATTCGAACCTCCACAAACAGAACCAAAATCTGTCGTCCTACCCTTAGACGATCGGGCAATTGCGAGTGCAAAGGTAATAGTTCTGATAAGTCAAAAGCAAGTGTATGCCTTAAAAAAATGTTGTTTTTTGTGGTGAAAACTTCTTTCTCGCTGACTATCAGGGTTATTATTTTTTTACACTGCGCCTACCTCAACCGATGGAGCGATCTTTTTGACCAGACCCTGCAGTACTTTACCCGGTCCACACTCAATAAATTGAGTTGCTCCGGCTGCAACCATGTTCTCCACCGACTGTGTCCAGCGTACAGGTGCCGTTAGTTGAGTAATCAGATTTTCCTTAATTGTGTACGGATCTGTTGTTGCCTGAGCATTTACGTTTTGGTAAATAGGGTAACGTGGCTCGGCAAATGTCATTGCTTCAACGGCTTTGGCAAATTCATCGCGCGCTGGCTTCATAAAGGGAGAGTGAAAGGCTCCGCCCACGGCCAGAGGAAGTACTCGTTTCGCTCCCGCTGCTTTAAGTTTCTCCCCAGCGAGCGCAATACCGGCTACGCTGCCTGAAATAACTACCTGACCAGGGCAGTTATAATTGGCTGGTACAACGACCTCTTCGGTGATTTCGGCGCAAATCTGCTCAATAACGTCGTCTGCAACGCCTAAAACGGCTGCCATGGTCGATGGCTCAATCTCGCAGGCTTTTTGCATGGCTGTAGCTCGGATAGAAGCTAGCTTCAGCCCATTTTCAAATGATAGGACGCCGGCAGCTGTCAAAGCCGATAATTCGCCTAGTGAATGTCCGGCTACCATATCGGGTGCGAATGATTCAGTTGTCAGCGCAAGAACAACACCGTGCAGCAACACCGCGGGCTGTGTGTAAATGGTTTGTTTTAATTCTTCATCAGTCCCTTCAAACATGATACGTGTTAAATCATAGCCTACTAATTGATTGGCCTGATCGAAGAGTTGACGAGCTGCTTCAGAATGTTGATAGAGGTCTAGTCCCATACCACGGAACTGTGAGCCCTGCCCTGGAAATACGTATGCTTTCATAAAAATAGAAGCCCTGCCTAGCTGGCAGGACTGTACGTTAAAGCGTATGTTGTATGTATCGAAATAGGTCGCAAAGTAACATGACTTATCACGTTTATTCAAGAAAACGCCATAGGCTCCCTGTAAACAGTTACGAATCAATCGATAGTGTCGAAAGGTATCGCTACGTTAAAAGAATCGGTATGGTTGGCTCTTTTGTCTCATTTTTAGGACGCCGGTGACAAACGATACGGGAATAAAAACTGTTATGAATACAGAGTTCAATTCTAATTTTTATTGGCTCTAGATTAGAGCTAAGTTCGGCGAAAATAGGCTTTATAGTTGTTTGCATCGGGTTTGTGCTTTAGCTTTGGTGCGCCGTTTGAATCGGCTTTTTTTCAATAGTTTACCACTAAATTTTCGTGTCATTTTACATATGGCTTGGGTAATACAAACACTATCCAGCTCCCTCGGTCGCAAGGTTATTATGTCGCTGACGGGACTTTTTCTAAGTAGCTTTCTGATTGTCCACATGGCTGGTAACCTCCAGCTCTTCAAAGGTGATAACGGACGCGCTTTCAATGAGTACACGTACTTCATGACGCACAACCCGCTTATCATTACGATCTCGTACCTGCTGTACACCTCCATTCTCGTACATGCCCTGATGGCCTGGGTCTTAACGCGCCACAATCAGGCATCGCGTCCAGTGAAGTACGCGTACTCAAAACCAGAAGCGAATAGTGCCTGGTCGTCACGTAACATGGGTATTCTGGGTACCATCCTGCTGCTGTTCATCATTATTCACATGCGGACGTTCTGGTTCGAAATGCACTTTGGGGCTGTTCCTATGGCTGAGTACGATGGAAAACAGTACAAAGACCTGTATGTGGTTGTGAAAGAAGCGTTCAGTCAGTGGTGGTACGTGTTGCTGTATGTTATCTGTATGATAGCCATGGGTTATCACTTATCTCATGGTTTTCAGAGTGGTTTTCAAACCCTTGGGATTCGCCATAAGAAGTATACGCCATTAATTGAGTTTATTGGTACATACTTTTTTGCGATCATTGTTCCGGCGATTTTTGCGGCTATGCCGATCTACGTGTTTTTACAGGTTCACCATATAATTTAATGAGTGAATTGTGAACGAGCAAATGAGTGAATATCCTGTTTGCAAACGTTTCGTCACTCATTTGTTCATTCGCTCATTCACAATTAGAAAGAATGAAACTGGAGTCTAAAATTCCCGAAGGCCCTCTCGCCGAAAAATGGGCACGGCAAAAATTTAGCTTAAAGCTGGTTAACCCAGCCAATAAGCGTAAATATGATATTATCGTAGTTGGAACAGGTCTGGCGGGAGCATCGGCTGCTGCGTCGCTGGCTGAGTTAGGCTACAACGTTAAGGCGTTCTGTTTTCAGGATAGCCCCCGGCGTGCGCACTCTATTGCCGCTCAGGGTGGTATCAATGCCGCTAAAAATTACCAGAACGACGGTGATAGCGTATTCCGGCTTTTCTACGATACCATCAAAGGGGGCGATTACCGCGCTCGTGAAGGAAATGTGTATCGGCTGGCTGAAGTTAGCGTTAACATCATCGACCAGTGCGTAGCACAAGGTGTACCTTTTGCCCGTGAATATGGCGGTCTGCTGGCTAACCGTTCGTTCGGTGGTTCGCAGGTGTCACGTACATTCTATGCACGTGGTCAGACAGGGCAGCAATTGCTGTTGGGGGCGTACTCAGCACTAAGCCGCCAGGTATCAACCGGAAAAGTGAAGCTGTACCCACGGACCGAAATGCTGGATCTGGTGGTTGAAGGTGGCAAGGCGCGGGGTATTATTACCCGTAACCTGGTTACTGGAAAAATTGAGTCTCACTCTGGTCATGCGGTGCTGCTTTGTACAGGTGGATACGGTAACGTTTTCTATCTGTCGACAAACGCTATGGGCTCAAATGCTACGGCAGCCTGGCGGGCACACAAAAAAGGAGCCGTATTTGGTAACCCTTGTTTTACCCAAATTCACCCAACCTGTATTCCTGTTTCGGGACACTATCAGTCGAAACTGACGCTGATGTCGGAGTCGCTACGTAACGATGGCCGGGTTTGGGCACCAAAATCTAAAGAAGACGCGCAGAAAATTCAGAAAGGTCAGCTGAGAGCAAACGATCTGTCTGAAGACGCACGCGATTACTTCCTCGAACGTCGTTATCCGTCGTTTGGTAACCTGGTTCCGCGCGACGTAGCGTCACGTAACGCTAAATACGTTTGCGATGAAGGACGTGGGGTTAGTAAAACCGGTTTGGCGGTTTACCTCGACTTTGCGGACGCTATCAAGCGGGATGGCAAAAAAACCATTGAAGCGAAGTACGGTAACCTTTTCGAGATGTACGAAAAAATCACCGGCGAAAATCCATATGAAACGCCGATGATGATTTATCCAGCCGTTCACTACACTATGGGTGGCCTGTGGGTAGATTATAATCTGATGACCTCCATTCCAGGGTTGTATGCGCTGGGCGAAGCAAACTTCTCCGACCACGGTGCCAACCGTCTGGGCGCTTCTGCCCTGATGCAGGGTCTGGCAGATGGATATTTCGTGATTCCTTATACCGTTGGCGATTATCTGGCCAACATCGGCCCTGCCGATAAAATCCCAGTTGATGCGCCTGCTTTCAAGGAAGCCGAAAAGAAAGTGCATGAGCAGATTGATCGGCTCCTGGCTATCAAGGGAGAGCGCCCGGTCGATGATTTGCATAAGGAATTAGGGCACATTATGTGGGAGTATTGCGGTATGGCACGTACTGCCGAAGGCCTGCAGATTGCTCGTGAAAAAATCAAAGCCCTGAAGAAGGAGTTCTGGAGCAACGTAAAAGTGCTGGGCGATTCGCAGGAAATGAACCAGGCGCTTGAGCAGGCTTCGCGTGTGGCCGACTTTATTGAACTGGGAGCGCTGATGGTTGAAGATGCGCTGAACCGGAACGAGTCTTGCGGTGGTCACTTCCGTGAAGAATACCAGACTCCCGACGGCGAAGCCCTTCGCGACGATGCCAACTACGCTTACGTAGCGGCCTGGGAATATCAGGGTGACGATCAGCCTGAACTCCTGAATAAAGAAATGCTGGAGTTCGAGAATGTTAAATTGACCCAGCGGAGTTATAAATAAACTAGTTAGTGAGTTTATGGCTTATGGTTTTCGGCCAGTAGCCTATTCTTCTGAAAACCATAAACTATAAACTAAAAACTCACCAACAATGAAAATCAACCTAAAAGTCTGGAGACAGAAAAATAGCAATACAGAGGGGAAACTGGTTGAATATCATCTGGACAACGTTTCAGAAGATATGTCGTTTCTGGAAATGTTCGACGTATTGAACGATTCTCTTACCCGCAAAGGTGAAGATCCTGTTACGTTCGACCATGACTGTCGGGAAGGTATTTGTGGTACCTGCTCGATGTACATCAACGGGCGCCCTCATGGTCCGCAGACAGGGGCGACAACCTGTCAGCTCCATATGCGTTCGTTCAACGATGGCGATACGATCGTAGTTGAGCCCTGGCGGGCGCGTGCGTTCCCGGTTATCAAGGACCTGATGGTTGATCGGTCTGCGTTCGACCGGATCATTCAGTCGGGTGGATACGTATCAGTCAATACGGGGTCGGCGCGGGATGCCAATGAAATCCTTATTCCACGTACTATTGCCGACGAGGCAATGGATGCGGCTGCCTGTATCGGCTGCGGTGCCTGCGTAGCGGCCTGTAAAAATGCGTCTGCTATGTTGTTTGTTTCGGCTAAAGTTTCGCAACTCGCCATTCTGCCACAAGGTCAGGCTGAGCATAAAGAGCGTGCCGAACGTATGGTTGCGCAGATGGACGCCGAAGGGTTCGGAGCTTGTTCATTTACGGGAGCCTGCTCAGTAGAGTGTCCTAAATCGATTTCACTCGATCACATCGCTCGGATGAATCGCGAATACTTAGGCGCTAAATTGACGTCTGACAACGCGTAATACGTAGTAATAAACACTTCGAAAGCCCGGCTTCGCGCAGAAGCCGGGCTTTCGTTTTTAGGGCTAAACCTGATTTTTGACCAAAAAGTGGTGGAGTTTAGTGCATTTCATTGGCCATGACAACCGTCGGTGTAAAAGACTGATGGCCTTGGGCTTGTTCTAGCTATCTTTTCCTGATCGATAAAAAAGAAATACGCTTCTAACTGCCATCTGTCATGTTCAAAAAAACTACCACTCAATCGGCTAAACGTAAAAAGTCTGCTCTGCGAGAGTGGTCCGATTCCATTGTCTTTGCGGTAATAGCCGCTACGTTGATTCGTTTTTTAACGTTTGAAGCCTTCGCTATTCCAACGCCATCGATGGAGCAGTCGTTGATGGTTGGCGATTATTTATTTGTTAGCAAGCTTCACTACGGTGCGCGCACACCCAAAACGCCGTTACAGGTTCCGCTCACTCATCAGAAAATATGGGGCACGAATATTCCTTCCTATAGTTCAGCTATTCAATTACCTACGTATCGTCTTCCTGGTTTTTCACACGTAAAAAATGGCGACGTAGTGGTATTCAATTATCCACCCCACAAAGACGGTGAACCGGATTATCCGACCGACTTAAAAACCGATTTTATAAAGCGTTGTATCGGTATTCCGGGCGACGTAGTGACTATTAAGCGAGGGGACGTTTATGTGAATAATAAACCATTTCCGGTACCCGTCCAATCGCAGATGAGCTATTTTATCAGGACTACAGAAGTGCTTGATGAGCGATTTTTTCGGAAGTTCAACATTGTCAATGATTTTAATTCGCCCGAAGGACCCTTCATCAACTGGCAGCCATTGGAATCGTATAATGATTCGACCAAAACCGCTACGTTGGTCGGCTACAAAGTCTACGCATCGAAAACCATCATCGATAAGTTTAAGGAGTTTGACTGGGTAAAAGGCATTGAACCACTGCTTGAGCAGCCTGGGCAGGTACAACCAGGTATTTATGGTTCATCAGCCTACAATTGGAATATAGACAATTTTGGCCCGCTTACGGTGCCCAAAAAGGGAATGACGGTTCCCATAAACAAATACACCATTGCCGTGTATGGACCCGTCATTGAGCGATATGAGGGTAACCTAAAGCCAGAAGTGACGCCAGCGGGTATTATAATTAACGGCCAGCCGATTTCTTCTTATACCTTCAAACAGGATTATTATTTTATGATGGGCGACCATCGGCATAATTCAGAAGATTCGCGCATTTGGGGCTTCGTGCCCGAGGATCATATTATTGGTAAAGCCGTCTTTGTCTGGATGTCAATTGATCCCGCTCCTGCCGATATCTGGCACAAAATTCGTTGGAATCATCTGTTTAGCCTGGTTAACTAACGTACTACGTGGCCTACCTAATCACAGAAGCTCTGCCAACAGACCAGCTGCCGAATCATCTACTATTGCTCGGCGATGAAAACCAGCAGCTAATTGATACGTATCTACCAACCTGTCAGGTTTACTTGTTGACCACTAAAGGTCAGAGCATAGGCATTTGTTTGCTGCAACGTAATGAACTTACTGCCGAGATCATGAACGTAGCCATAGAACCAACCTTTCAGGGGCAGGGATTGGGGAAAATGCTAATTAACTACGCAATTAACGTAGCGCGGCAAGAAGGCCTGGAACGACTGGTAATAAAAACGGGTAATTCAGGAATAGCCCAAATTGCGTTGTATCAGCAACTGGGGTTTGATCTGGTGGGAGTGAATTATAACTATTTTCTGGAACACTATTCGCAGGAAATCTGGGAGAACAAAATTCAATGCAAGCATCAGCTTGTTTTTACCCTAAGCCTGGGCGTGGATAACTAATGAGTTGACAAGTAAAAGAGCGGACGGCTATGAACGGTATTATTAGCAACTTGCTATTGATGGGTACCATAGCGGGTTTATTTAGTTGCGAACCTGACCAGTTTAGTGGCGTAGCGGCTGGCGCTAAAGGTCAATACGTAGTGACGGCATACATTGTAGCGGGCGATACGTTATTCTCGGCGCAATCATTGAGTTCTAAACCCGAAATCAACAGGATTGGTGTCGATAATTTTGCAATAGCCATCGAAGCAAGGGCAGCCGATCAGGCAGTACTAATAACTTCTTTTCGACGAAACGGGATTCGGTCTTCTTTCAGCAAAGACGTTAACGTTAAATTGACCAATTCTGATTATCAGTTTTCTTTGGTTGAGAATACAAATAATTCAGTCTACTATGGCCACGTTGGTCGATTTACCCGTTTTTTCTATGAACGTACAGCAGGAGGGAGCCTGTTGATTCCGCTTGCTAACTCTTCGGCAGGTATTAATCCATCCTCGTCTCTGGAGGTTATTATTATAGCGCAGCGAACCGATTAGCGGAAAAGGAATTTTGTCCTGAATGACACAAAAAATAAGGGATACTCTCAGTTGAGCATCCCTTATTTTTTGTGGTTATACCTGTTTTACGCCGTTGCACCTTCTTTCAGACGCTCGGCGTTTTCGGCGATACGTAGCTGTTCGATAAAGTCGCCAATGTCGCCATCCATAACGGCTGGCAGGTTATAAACAGTCAGGCCAATACGGTGATCTGTTACACGACTTTGTGGGTAATTGTAGGTACGGATTTTGTCGGAACGGTCGCCACTGCCAACCATCGTTTTCCGTTGCGAAGCAATCGCTTCATTGTGTTTTTGTAGCTCAATTTCGTAAAGTCGGGAACGTAACACGGTCAGCGCTTTGTCGAAGTTTTTCAATTGCGAACGTTCGTCCTGACACTGTACCACCAGACCCGTTGGAATGTGAGTCAGACGTACCGCCGAATATGTCGTGTTAACCGACTGTCCACCCGCACCCGACGAACAGAACGTATCTTTTCGAATGTCGTTCATATTCAGTTCAACGTCTACCTCTTCCGCTTCGGGCAGCACGGCTACGCTGGCCGCCGACGTATGAATACGTCCCTGGGTTTCCGTGGCTGGCACGCGCTGAACCCGGTGAACACCTGATTCAAACTTGAGCTTGCCATACACATCTTCGCCTTCTATTTCGGTGACAATTTCCTTGTAGCCGCCTGATGTTCCTTCGGTATAATCGACCAGTGACATGCGCCAGCCCATTTTTTCGCAGAAACGCTGATACATCCGGAACAGGTCGCCCGCAAAAATGGCGGCTTCATCGCCACCGGTACCGCCCCGAATTTCCAGAATAACGTTCTTACTGTCGTTCGGGTCTTTCGGAATCAGCATTTCTTTGAGCGTTTCCTCCATCGTTTCCCGACGGGGTAATAACTCATCGAGTTCAGCCTTAGCCATATCCCGGAAATCAGCGTCTTTTTCGGTTGCAATGATTTCCTTGGCATTGTCGATCTCTTCCAGTAGTTGTTTATACGCCTGATATTGCGCAACAATCTTTTCGAGGTCTTTATATTCTTTACTCAGTTTCATGAAGCGTTTCTGATCCGAAACGACCTCGGGCTGCACGATCTGCTGAGCTACTTCGTCGAAGCGTTCGCGAATGGCTTCTAACTGTTCTAACATAGTATTGGGAAGACAATAGATTCTTACTACTGAACGTAAGGCTAACTTGTTTTAGGATGGGGAGAACTACCCGCCAATGCCAGTGCCGAACGTACTGAAAAACAAAATTACAAAAATCCCCGCAGTTGGGCTTTATGTTTGTAGTATGCAACCAAGCTTGCTAGGGCATCGTTATGCTTTCAAATGACGTAACACTACGCTATTAAGTTCCTGTTTATGATACGCTCCAGTTTTTTATATGTCTTGTCAATCACCGTATTAGCTGCCTGCGGTACCGACCGCGTCCAATACACGTCTGAACTAAAACAGGAAATGGCCGATTCGAAGATCAAACGGATTACAGACGTTGATCTGAACGAAACGATTGATGATATAGGCGGTCGGGCTAGCAAAGCTATTCAGCAGGACCTGACAGCCGCTTTAGAAAAAACGACCGATCCGGCTGAGCGAGCAAAACTTTGCCAATTGCAAAGCCTGCCACGGGCTAAAGCTATTGCCGCGCAATATGCGGTCGATATTCGGCTAGTAGGGGCCGGTGATATTCAGAATAAGTCGCTCAGCCAGAAAGAGCGTGAAATTCTGGAGGCATACCTCTATAATGCTAAACAAAAGCTACCTCCTATCTCGAATATTCAGAAAGTGAATGATACGTTGTTTGTCTATAACGTAGCGCTTCCTGCCGATAGTCCAGTTTGTGAAGCTTGTTTTGGCAAGCAGGACGTACCGTTTGCGGTCTGGCGGCTGGCGTTCAGCAAACGTGAAGTCGTTCGACGAATGAATGAGTCGAAAAAGAAATAAGAAATTCGTACTACGTACTACGTTCATTGGCCCAGTCAATCAGGCGCTGGGCTGTCTGCGAAGGACAGTCTTCCTGCATAGCAATTGCGTGTGTGTGCGAACCGTTACGTTGTGAAAGGCCATGCAGGTAGGCTTTGTCGTAGTAGTCGAGCGTTAGGTCAGCCACCGTTACGTAGTCGCGATGGGCTAAAGCGTCCAGCGCATCTTTGGTTATTTTGCCGCCGAGCCGTTTCCGAATGCGTTCGGTTGCTTCGACCAACAGCTGATGATCAATTCCGGCATATTCTGAAACAAGCCGTTTTACTCTGACCGCCTTCGGTAGGTCCACAAAGGCGACTGGAGCCGTTCGCATCTGCTGCCAGAGAGGTAACGGAATAAAGCAGGAGCCAATACTCCGGCTTTCATCCTCAAGCCAGATCCGTCGATTGACATCCAGATGTCGCCATTGAGCGAATAAATCGTTTTCGAACTGCTCGTTCGACGGCTGAGCCAATTGGCCAATAGCGCCATAAGTTGAGCCTTTATGGTTGGCTAGTGCTTCTAAATCAATGACCTGTTCGCCCTGTTGGGCCAGTTCTTTCAGGATATCCGTCTTGCCACTTCCCGTTTTTCCGCCCAGGATCAGTATGTTTCGGGGTTCGGCAAAAGAGGCCAGAACGGCGTTTCGATAGGCTTTGTAGCCGCCAATCAACGTCGAAACTGTCAGGCCTGCCGTATCGAGGAGCCAGGCAAACGATCCGCTACGCATACCCCCCCGCCAGCAGTGAACGAGTACTTCCTTTTGCCGGGCATTCAGCTTTTTGGCTTGTTTAACGAAACCAGAAAGCTTCGGGCCAACAAAATCCAGACCAAGCAGAACGGCCGCATCTTTGCCTGCCTGTTTGTATTTGGTGCCGACCTGAGCTCGTTCGTCATTGTCAAAAAGCGGAATGCTTACTGCGCCGGGGATGTGGGCATGCACAAACTCGCCCGGCGACCGAACATCGATAACGGGGAGCGTTCGTGCTTTCGCCAGAAAATCGTCAACAGAGAGCTGCCTAACCATGTACCGAAACCGAGATTTAATTGATTTATCGGACTGACTTTGATTTTGTAGGGATTTATGCGTTTCAAAGAAACAAAAAAACAAAATCGGGGTGGTTATGATAACGTAACACGACAAAAAGCAAAATCAGATTAACTCCTCATTTAATCCCGATTGAGGCATCGTAAATACATTTGAATGGTATTCTCCAACCCAAAATACAGGGCGTCGCATATAAGTGCGTGACCGATAGATACTTCTTTCAGATAGGGAATCTGTTCGTTGAAATACCGGAGGTTTTCCAGGCTCAGGTCATGCCCGGCATTGAGGTCGAGACCGATTTCGTTAGCGCGTTGGGCAGCACGGACAAAAGGGGCAATGGCCGCTTCCTGATTGTCGGGGTAGTGAGTCGCGTATGGTTCTGTGTAAAGTTCAATTCGATCCGTTCCGACCGCTTTGGCTCCATCGACCATGCGTTCGTCGGCATCAACAAAAATAGATACGCGAATACCATCCGATTTGAACGTATCAACCAGTTTCCGGAGATGGTCGGCGTTACGTATCGTGTCCCAGCCTGCATTTGACGTAATGGCGTCCGGCGCATCGGGAACCAACGTTACCTGATCGGGTTTAACGCGTTTCACTAGCTCAATAAAACGATCGTCGGGATTGCCTTCAATATTGAATTCAGTTGTCACTACGTCTTTCAAATCCAGTACGTCCTGGTAGCGAATATGCCGCTCGTCGGGACGGGGGTGTACCGTGATGCCTTGTGCACCGAACCGTTCGCAGTCGATAGCCACCTGAACCAGGTTAGGATTATTGCCGCCACGTGCATTTCGGATGGTAGCAATTTTGTTAATATTTACGCTTAAGCGAGTCATCTTTTTTTGAAGAGCGAATGAGTGAAAGAGCGAATAAGTGAATTGGCTCTTTAGGTTTTGTAACTTTGCAGAAAGAATGAAGGTTCAGAATGGATACCGGGTTTATTCAGTCAATCGATCATTCACTCATTCAATCATTAAAACAATGTCTCTGAAACAACAAATTGACGCCGATATTAAACAGGCTATGCTGGCCAAAGAGCAGGATAAACTGCGGGCCTTACGGGCAATTAAATCCATGATTTTGCTCGAAGAAACCAAAGAAGGTGGCTCCGGCGAGCTGAAATCCGAAGACGAAACCCGTATTCTGACCAAAGCGGTTAAACAGCGCAAGGATTCGGCCGATATTTACCGGCAACAAAATCGTGCTGATCTGCTGGCTACTGAAGAAGCCGAAATAGCGGTTATTGAACAATATCTGCCTAAACAACTGTCGGAAGAGGAACTGAAGGAAAAGTTACAGGCCATTATTACCCGCGTTGGTGCATCGGCCCCGTCGGATATGGGTAAAGTGATGGGTGTTGCCACGAAAGAACTCGCCGGGCAAACCGATGGGAAAGCCATTTCGGCAGCGGTAAAACAACTACTACAATAATAAAATGATCGAATGAGTGACTGATCGGATGATTAAATAGATGACTTACTCGTTGTCTATTCGATCAGTCACTCATTCGATCAGTCACTCATTTAAGCATTTGAGCAGCCTCGATCTATTCATGCTAATAGCCCTTGCCTGGGGCGCTTTTAACGGGTATCGCAAAGGTCTCCTGGTCGAAATCGTTGCGATAATTGCGTTTGTTGTAGCAATGATTGTGGGGTTCAAGTTTCTGGCTTTCGGGATAGAATTACTTAGCCCATACATCAGCCGGGAACTAGCGCGTAAACTGCTGCCCTGGCTTGGGTTCTCCATCATTTTTTTTCCTACCGTGTTCATGATCAATCAGATGGGCTTTGCGCTACGTCGATCCTTGAAATATACATTACTGGGAACTTTCGATAGTGTGGCCGGAGCCATTGTTGGTCTTTTTACCTGGGTGTTTGGAATTAGTGTTATCCTTTGGTTGTTCAGCTATATGGGTGTTAAAATGCCGCCTAGCCAGACCCAAAACGCATTCCTATACCCATACATACGGCCCATCGCTCCACAGGTGATGGATAAAGCTGCCGTTTGGGTGCCAAAAGGATTAGAAGCCGGGAAGAAATGGCGGGCAGAAAATAATTAGTGAATGATTGAGTGATAGAATGATTGAATCGCTTACTCGTGCTTTTTATTCAATTATTCTATCATTCATTCAGTCAATCAGTATCAATGGAAAAACAGGATATCCGCAAATACTCCGCTGTTCAGCTCAAAGACTGGCTGGGACAGCATGGCGAACAGGGTTTTCGGGCCAAACAGATTCATGAGTGGCTATGGAAAAAATCAGCTCTGTCGTTTGAGCAGATGACCAATCTGTCGTTGTCAACGCGGGAACTATTAAACGCACATTTTGAGATTCGCCCACTGACCGTCGATCAGCAGCAACGTAGTAACGATGGTACGATCAAATCGTCGTTTCGGTTGTTTGACGGTAATCTGGTTGAAGGCGTACTAATTCCGGCGCTACGTAACGATGACCGTGGCGACGGACCATCCGACCGGATGACGGCCTGCGTGTCGAGTCAGGTAGGTTGTTCGCTGACCTGTAAGTTCTGTGCAACGGGCTATATGGACCGGAAACGAAATCTGGATGCCGCTGAAATCTACGATCAGGTTGTTGCGATCGATCGGCAGGCGAAGGAAAATTACAACGTACCGCTTTCCAATATTGTCTATATGGGCATGGGCGAGCCATTACTCAACTACAAGAACGTACTGGAATCGGTTGATCGCATTACGTCGCCCGATGGTTTAGGAATGTCGCCAAAGCGTATAACCGTTTCTACGGCCGGTATTGCCAAAATGATACGTCAGCTGGGCGACGACTCGGTGAAATTCAATCTGGCACTTTCTTTACACGCAGCGAACGATCAGAAGCGCGATCAGATCATGCCGATCAACGAAAGTAATACGTTGCAGGCGCTGGGCGATGCGTTAGGCTATTTTTATAAGAAGACGGGCACTCGTATTACGTTTGAGTACATTCTGTTCTATAACTTCAACGATACGTTGCAGGATGCACAGGAACTCTGGAAGTTTACAAAGCGGGTTCCGGCTAAAATCAACATCATTGAATACAATCCTATTGCGGAGGCTACGTTTAAAAATACCGATCCGCAAACGCTAGATAAATTCGCTGGTTTTCTGGATAGCAAAGGTGTTACGGTGAACGTTCGGCGGAGCCGGGGGAAAGATATTGATGCTGCCTGCGGACAATTAGCGGGTAAAAAGTAAGTAGCAACAGGTTTTCTAACTATTTGCTGACCTCTACTTAACAATTTGGTAATATGCCTATGGTTTGTTTGCACTACTTTTGTGGCAATCATTGGCTTACACAAGTATTGTTAGCCTACTCACAGAAGATCACCCACCTATGTTTGGATTAGAAACGGATGTTTTTATCCTCCTCTTTATCAGCTTATTCGCTGCTTGTGCTTTCGAATTTGTTAATGGTTTTCATGACACCGCCAACGCTGTAGCTACTGTTATCTACACCAACTCCTTAAAACCGACTGTGGCTGTTGTCTGGTCGGGGATATGCAATTTTACGGGCGTTTTGCTCGGCGGTATTGGCGTGGCGATGGGAATCGTGAATTTGCTTCCTGTCGAGTTGCTGGTCGATCAGAACGTTTACCATAGTGTGGCTATGGTTTTGGCGTTGCTCCTGAGTGCTATCATCTGGAATCTGGGAACCTGGTATTTTGGGTTGCCCAGTTCAAGCTCTCATACGCTGATTGGTTCTATTCTGGGCGTTGGTCTTGCCTTCTCAACCATGCCTGAGAACAAGGCTGGATCTGCCGTTAACTGGGACAAAGCGGGCGAAACAGGGCAGGCGCTGTTATTGTCGCCTTTGCTCGGCTTTAGCCTGGCTATTGTGCTGATGTTTATGCTACGTCGGTTGGTACCTGCCGAAACGAAAGATCAATTATTTAAGGAGCCCAAGAAAAATTCGGCACCGCCTTCCTGGATTCGGGGAATATTGATCGTAACCTGTTCGCTGGTTAGCTTTTTCCACGGTAGTAACGATGGACAAAAAGGCGTGGGGTTGGTTATGTTAATCCTGATCGGAATTGTACCGTTTCAGTTTGCGGTAAAATCAGATATTGATCCACGGTCGATGCAGTCTAATATTGTCGGGATCGAACAAACCATTGCCGCTTTAGATTCGAACCAACTGTCTCCCGCCAACCGGGATCGGCTGGCGCGGACTCGTACTGAACTGGCTGAACTGAAATCGATGATTAGCGCCCCGCTAGTCGATAATAAAATCCCTAATGAAGAACGCATCAATGTTCGGCGCGATTTGTTGCTCATCAACAGCAACATGAATAAAATTGCCGAAGACGAAGGGGCTAATCTAAGTTCTAACCAGTTGGCTGTTCTGAAGAAAAGCCTGAATGAAGAAACGGGTCTCCGTCGCTATACGGATTATGCCCCGTTGTGGGTTATTCTGATGATTGCTCTCTCGCTGGGGCTTGGTACAATGATTGGCTGGCGTCGGATTGTGGTAACGGTTGGTGAAAAAATCGGGAAGCAGCACCTGACTTACGCGCAGGGAGCATCGGCAGAATTGGTGGCAGCGAGTATGATCGGTCTGGCTTCAGCCCTGAAATTACCTGTTAGTACAACGCACGTTCTTTCCTCGGGTATTGCCGGAAGCATGGTTGCCAGCAAGGGGGTTAAAAACCTTCAGGCCGATACTGTTCGAAATATTGCCCTGGCCTGGGTGCTGACGCTGCCTGTCTCCTTGTTGTTATCGTTTACGCTCTATATATTCTTCCGCTGGATCTTATAAAGACCAGCTGCTCAATACGCAAAAGCCCTGTTCTGCAGGGCTTTTTTTGTGGTATTAGGAGAAGTAACCCGCCAGACACAGTTCATCCGCGAAGTTGCGCCAGTCCTGGAAACTTTTGGGTTTGGTCGTAACCTGATAAACATTCAGTTCCTGCGCTTTGGCAACAATATCAGCTCGTAAATCCTGACTGAATAAGATCATTTTTAAAGCCTGAGCGCTTGGATGCTTTTGTAGCCACTGGATGATCTGTAACCCATCGGTATCAGGCAAATAATAATCGACGACCACAAGATTGGGAAGAAGATCCGACTGGTCGATAGCTGCCCGTAAATCTGCGTCATTCGTAAAGCTTACTAATTGGCAGGTTAACCGCTCTAACCGAAAAGCACGGGTGATGATCTCAATAAGCTGAGTATCATCATCGATAAGCCAGATAGACGCATTTCGTTGCATAACACAGGTAAAAGAAAGCGGAGTTGCAATAAAACCTGTTTGTCAATTCTTGTATTAGTGTTCAACCTGATAATAGATAAAACGGTTCAGGAATCTTGTTTAACCCGTTTGTTTAATGATAAGTACTACATTTGTTTACTTTATCATATAAAATAGGATGGCTTATAGCATAGCGCAGTTATTGACGAGTAACAAGACCCGGTTATTCGATATGTGGATACAAAAGCAATTGGCAAGTGAAAGTCTTCGGGAAGATTTAATGACCGATGATGAGTTACGGGCTCAATCGCAGGAATTGGTCGATACATTGACTAGCGTGATTACGGCTGACAATATCAGCCATGTTGAGTCAACGGATTTTGATGAAGTGTTCGAAGTCCTCTCGGCTATTTCTATGTCGCGGGCCCGACAAGGATTCTCGCCCCGCGAAACAGGGTTGTATATATTCAGTCTGAAAGAAGCCATTTTCGATTTGCTTCAGGAAAATCTGGCTGATGATCCAGCAACGCTATTAGCCGAGAGCATGAAAATAAACCGACTGATGGATAGTTTCGGAATCATTACGTTCGAAACGTTTATTAAAGGCCGTGAGGACGTTATTCTTCGCCAAACAGAAGAAATTGCTGACATCTCGACACCGGTTATTCAGGTGTGGGATGGTATTCTGGCCTTGCCAATTATCGGTACGCTGGATAGTTCACGAACGCAGGTCGTTATGGAAAGTCTGCTCCAGAAAATTGTTGATACGGGTAGCGGTATTGCTATTCTGGATATATCAGGCGTGCCAGCGGTTGATTCATTAGTTGCCCAGCATCTGATCAAAACAGTGAGTGCTACGCGGCTTATGGGTGCCGACTGTATTATCAGCGGTATTCGACCCGAAATTGCCCAGACAGTGGTTCATCTGGGTATCGATTTATCGAACATCATTACGAAAGCTACGCTAGCCAGTGCGCTGAAGCATGCCTTTAGCATGAATCGGCTGGTCGTTAAACGTAGTGAAGCGGAGAAGAAGGTATTGTAGACTAATCGTGTCATGGATAAAATACCGATTCTACGAATGGGGCCGTTTTTGCTGGTTACCATTCAAATTGATTTGTATGATCGGCTGGCGCTGAATCTGGAAACAGATCTGGTCAACATGGTTCATAAGACGGGTGCTCGTGGCGTACTGATCGATATTTCGGCGGTTTCAATCGTAGATTCCTTCATGGGGCGTATTCTGGGAAATATTGCCAGTATGACTCGAGTGCTGGATGCTGAAACGGTGGTGGTTGGTATGCAGCCAGCCGTTGCTATTACGCTAATCGAACTTGGTTTGTCATTAACGGGTGTTCATACGGCCCTCGATGTTGAACGGGGGATGGCTCTTCTGCAATCAAAACTTGACCCCGATGAGGAACTGGCAAACGACAATGATAACGACGTTGAGTAAAGACAATGTGTCTATTACTCGCGAGCAAGATGTTGTTCCCTTCCGAAATCGAGTTAAGGAGCAGGCAGTACGTATTGGTATGGGCCTGGTGAACCAAACGAAGCTCATCACCGCTGCCAGCGAATTGGTTCGTAATATGATTCGCTACGCAGGGCAGGGCGAAGTGCGCATTGAGGTGGTTAGCAAAGGGCGTGAGGCTGGAATCCGGTTAATCTTTTCCGATAATGGTCCTGGTATTCCTGATATTAATCTGGCCATGCAGGATGGTTACTCAACAGGCAAGAGTTTAGGGCTGGGGCTTCCTGGCACCCGGCGTTTAGTGAACGAATTCGACATTAAAAGCACCGTAGGGCAGGGAACAACAGTGACTATTTTGAAATGGAAGAATGGATAATTCCCCACATGTACGTTTTCAGGCAACGGATCGGAGTTATCTGGCGAGTATAAAGAAAGAAGTTACGCATATAGCCGCTCAGATAGGCTTTCAGCCGCAGCGTTTGGGAGAAATTGATCTGATTGTTGCCGAAATGGCTTCTAATCTCATTAAGCATGCGGGTGGTGGAGAACTTTTAGTTCGGCATTTTCAATCTTCCGACAATGCTGGTCTTGAACTAATCAGTATCGATAACGGCCCTGGTATGGCCGACCCTGCCAAAATGATGCAGGATGGTATATCAACAACCAGTACGCTTGGGCACGGGCTGGGTTCCATTCAGCGGTTGGCCGATCAGACCCAGTTATACTCCCTTAAAGGCTGGGGAACAATTCTGCTGGCCCGAGTTTATAAAAAGACGCTGGCAGCTTCACCGGTTCGAAAAGAATTTGACTATCGTTCCATTGTGGTTGCCAAACCGGGAGAAACCGTAAGTGGCGATGGCTGCTACGTTAAATTAACCGGTTCGTGCATCAAGCTCTTTTTGGGCGACGGGCTGGGGCACGGACCAGAAGCTAATTATGCGATTCAGACAGCCATAAGTGCTTTCCGGTTCTGTCCTGATCAACGGCCTGTCGATATCATTCAACATATTCACCGGGCTACCAAAAAAACACGCGGGCTGGTAGGTTCTGTTGTCGTGTACGATAGCCAGAAAAAACAGTGGAATTGGTGTGGCGTCGGTAATATTTCAACGCGGGTTAGTAGTGCGCTACTGAACAAAAGCTTCCTGGCCTACAACGGTATTATAGGAATGAACTTGCCCGGCACTATGAATGACCATGTACTACCTGTTGAGCGGGGCCAGTTGCTCATTATGTGCTCGGATGGCATACAGTCTCGGTGGGATATTAGTCGATATACCTCTATTCAGCGATACGACCTATCTATTCTGGCGGCTGCGATTTACAAAGATTATACTCGACGTACGGATGACACATCCATATTTGTTGGGCGAGTTCAGGGAGATTATGGAGGAATTGGTTAAAGTAACGCTCGACAATGAAATGGATCTCATTGTTGCCCATAAGCGGGCTATGAAGCTGGCCGAAATGGCAGGCCTATCGCTGGCTTCTCAGACTACATTTGCAACGGCCGTATCGGAAGTTGCCCGCTATGCTATGGAGCAGGTTCCTGGCCCCATGCTGACCCTTGGTGCGGATAGTTCACTACGTAACCAGTCGCTGACGGCAGTCGTTGAAGATAAGGACTTAGTGATTACCAATCCGCTGCATCAGGGGTTGCTGTATGCCCAGCGATTGGTCGATAAGCTGGAAGTTATAAACACCGGTGTCAACAACCGGATTGTGCTCCATTATTCATTACGTATCTCGCGACGTATCAGTAATGAGCGCTTAGCCGACTGGCGATCGCAATTCAATGCCGATCAGCCGTTGTCTGCTTATGATGAAATTAAGCAGAAAAATGAACAATTACGGGAACTCGCTATGCGTTTGCAGGCGAGTGAGCATCATTATAGGCAGGTAACAAACTCGTTGCCGTTAATGATCTTCACGGTCAATGAATCAGGACAACTTCTATACGCAAACCACTGGACAACGGAGTTCACTGGCTCATCGATTCAGACGCTAAACCAAACAAAATGGTCGAAGGTCATACATCCGGATGACCAGGCAGGTTTCTGGGGGAAATGGGCGAAACAAATTGGCAATGAACGATTCTTCCAGCACGAGTGCCGGTTACGGGAAGAAGCGACACAAACTTATTTCTGGCATCTGGTTTCAGCGCAGCCAGCCAATAGCGAAAGGGATAAGTTTGCTTTGTGGACGGGCTTTGCTGTCAATATAGACGCCCAAAAAATAGTAGGGCAGACCTTGCGGGAAAATGAAGAATTGGCTCAGGCAAAAAACAAACTGGAGCAATCGCAACGCAAACTGGAAGCTACCGTTAATGAGCTAAACCAAAGTAATGATAAGCTCAGTCAGTTTGCGTATATCGCCAGCCATGACTTGCAGGAGCCGCTACGTAAGATCCAGCAGTTTGGCGATTTACTCCGATCGCGCAATACGTCGTTACCCAGCGAAGATTTATCGTATCTGGAGCGTATGCAGGCTGCCGCCGGTCGAATGTCTGTACTGATCAAAGACTTACTGAGCTACTCACGTTTATCCACTCGCCTTCGGCCATCGGCAGCGGTTTCGCTGGATCAGGTGTTACTGTCGACCCTGGAAAATCTGTCGGTAACGATCGAGGAAACCAATGCTCAGATTCAGTTGGAAGCCCTACCCACCGTGCAGGGTGATTCTTCGCAGTTAGGCCAGCTGTTTCAGAATTTAATGAGCAATGCGCTGAAGTTCCGTCAGCCTGCTATATCGCCTATCATTACGATCTCCTCGAAACGGATAACCGCTATGGACTTACCCGCTGAACTACGGTTTCTGAATAGTATGCAGGATCATTATCGGATCGACGTAGCGGATAATGGTATTGGGTTCGATATAAAATATCTGAACCGAATATTTCAGGTATTTCAGCGACTGCATACGAAGAGTGAATACAGTGGCACAGGCGTTGGATTAGCTATTTGCGAAAAAGTAGTGACTAATCATGGGGGAGCTATTACAGCTACCAGTCAGCCTGGCTTCGGAGCCACGTTTACCATATACCTTCCGGCCTGATCATTAGTTCAATTCTTTTATAGCAATACGTCGGAAGCGGTGAGCGGCATCGGGTTTCCAGGAGCCTGACATCTCAAAGGCTTCGGCTGCTTTTGAATACACTGCCGACCAGTGCGCCTGTAAACCAATCATGCCTGACGTAGCACCGGCCACAAAATCATTGACCGGCTCCGTTACGTCCCACATAAGCTCGTCGTTTACCCACAGGCGGATACGGGGAATATCGCCTTCCATCCGAATCCGAAAGGCGTTCCAGTCGTTGGTTTTCCAGACCCTGGCAATATTAGTCGCCTTAGCTCCTTTACTGACATTCATCCGTTCGCCAAGCAAATCGCCGAGGCCACCGGGTGTTGCCAGCTCTATCTGGTAAGCCATACCGCTTTCGCTGGAACGCAGAAAAATACCACCGTTGCAGAACGAATCTATTTTCGCTTCCAGATAGAGTTCAAAATTCCGATACGTTCTATCGGTTAGCAGAATGCCTCCCTGGCCGTAAGGGCGTTGTTTTAACGTAATGACCCCGTTTTCTACGTAGAAATTGCCGGTGGTTCCCTGATGAGATGTTCGACTGGTATGCCAGCCAGCCAAATCTTTTCCGTTGAAAATAGACGTAAAACCTACTGGTATTTTTTCGGGCTGAGCCTGAGCCAGATTTAGGGTAATCCCGAAAAAGAGCAGGAGGCTGATTTTTTGGAGAAACATATTCAAGATGATAGATACTGATTACTTCGCTTCCATGACAACCCGAAAGCCAACATCCCAGCCGTTGCCCGGACCGGCAGCGTGAGTCATGTACGTAGCATTTTTTACATCGCCCACAAACGACGCTCCTTTCAATACATGCTGGCTACCGGATCGGGGAGGAGTTGGGTCTGCAAAAATTTTTTCGTTGTATACATCCTGGACCCACTCCCAAACGTTACCCAGTGTATCATACAAGCCCCAGGCATTGGGTGTTTTCTGGCCAACCGGGGCCGTTGTCATAGAGCCCATCTGCGCTGATGCCCAGATCGCTTTCCAGGAAATATCGTCGTCGGCACCAGCACGAGCGGCATATTCCCACTCAAATTCGGTTGGTAGCCGATATCGATGTGTTTTATCCAGGGCGTTTAGCTTCACCAGAAATTTCTGAACGTCCTGCCACGAAACCTGCTCAACCGGATGTTGATCAGCGTTATCTTTTACTACGTTTCCTTGAAAGGCAGACGGATTCGTACCCATAACCTGCTTCCATTGCGCCTGCGTTACTTCAAATTTGCCGATGTAATAAGGTTTACGAATGGTAACTGTAAACCCATTTTTAGCATCCTGTTTAACTAGCTCCTCGGCTCGATGGTAATCGTTGCTAGTCCATGCTAAACCAGCTGTTTTTTGGGTAGTGTCGTCTGGTTTAGGCGGTTTTGGGTAAGGTGGCTGAAACCGGCCAACCATCATACTACTTGGTTTAATGAATACGAACTCCATGCCGATTGCATTCGTAAACGTAGTGGGTTGTGCAAACACACCTACTACGTTTATAAGGAGTAAAACAGGCAGGAGCAGTTCTCTGACATTCATAGGACATTCCGATTTATGCTACGTATCAACGGGGCTTATTCCAATTGGTACGTTCAGCACGGCCGAGCTTGAAAATTTCCAGTTCCTGCTGCGTCATGCCGCCCGGAATCACCGGCGTATTGGCCCGAACGTCGGCCACTTCTTTAGGCGTAACAACCGACGCATGATTGCCCAATTCGCCACTGTTTCGGATATAACTCAATACTGACGCGATCCATTTGTCGTCATTGCTGCCCATGGCGGGCATCATGTCCGTATAGGTTTTTCCGTCGACAGGTCCTTTCATGCCATTCAATAGGAGCTGAATAACCAGCGTTTTGTCGCCCCGGACGCGTGGTGAGCCAACTAGTGGAGGAGCAGGCATTTGTGAGCTGCCAGCTACGTTTATGCCTTTCCCGTCGGGACCATGACACGTAGCACAGAGTTGTTTGAAAATAGTAGCTCCGTTGGTGACCAGAGCCCGGTCGGCCGGACTTAGATTGCGGGTGCGTTCACGCTCGGCTTCCAGCATTTTCTGTGATTCGGTGAACGTAGTAAACGAGAACTGCATCAGCTCGTTCTTGGGGTTGTTCGCCAGCAGTGTTTTGACTAACTCCGTGGTACGGTTTGTTTTATGGCTACGTAGCGACAGGGCTAGTTGAACTCGGACGTCCGAACTGGGATCGTTCATGAGGGCTGCCAGTTTTTCAGTAACTTCCGAATCCTTTTTCTTCAGATAAACTTCGCTAATCCAGACAGCGGCTTTGCGTACCTGAGCATCTGAATCCGTAAAGGCTTTGAAAAGAGTTGGTTTATCGATGGCGTTCAAACCTTCCAGCGTCCAGAGGGCATGAATTCGGGCTAAGGGACCGGGGGCTTTCGCTAAGGAGGCTTGTTGGCCCGTTGCAATCTGTTTTAAAGCTGGCACGATAGACTGATCGTTACGTATCACGAGCAATAACTGAGCGTTGTCGCGCCACCAGCCGTTCGGGTGATCGAGATAGGTAAGGAGCTGTTTACTGGATTCGTTGAGCATGTTGGGCTTCTGGTTGTCGCGCTTGAAGTCGTCATGAACAACGCGGTAGATACGGCCCATTCCCCGATTTTTATACAATCCTTTCTCCTGAATGATTTTCCCTAAGTATGAACCCGGCTTTGTCCATTCGCTCTCCTGAATGATGCCGTGGTACATATCAACGATGTAAAAGCAGCCATCTGGCCCCGTGTACGTATTGATAGGCCGGAAGTTCATATCGGCTGATGCCAGCCAATCTTTTTCTTTGTAGGCATCTTCAATGTAAATCTTGCCATCGCGGTTAATCACTTTGCCCCGCTTGATGATCCGTCCAACGGGCTCGGGAATGAAATAATCCCCCTGCATATCTACTGGTAATCGGTCGCCCCTAAAAATAGACTGCCCGCAACCTGCCGTGAATTTGTTGAGTGTGTTATCTTCTTTGCGCAGGGCTTCCCGGCCACCCTGGGCATCGACGGTGCCAATAATGGGCCAGGGTTTCGTGAAATCGTCGGAGTACTGATCGGCAAAATTTAAGGCCCCATAAGCCGGGTTCTGCTGAATTTGTACGGCGGGCAGACCGGGCCCAGCTTCGGAATAAAACAAACGGCCATAGTTGTCGGTAGTCATGCCCCATTGACCAATCATGTTATCGACCAACGTATCGGCAATGAGTTTTCCATTACGGTATTTGTACCGAAGATTGTCGCGGCTGGGGTAGATCCAGTTATCAATATTCCAGAGGAAACCGCCGTTCTGGTGTTCCAGATTTCGGGAGTCCAATACGTCGTTGCGGAAGACGATCTTTTTCTCGTCGGCCTTGCCGTCGCCGTTCGTATCCCGGTAACTCCAGATGTGCTGGACATTCGTAATACCTACCAGTAATTGATCGCCAACGGGTAGAATGGTACGGGGTAAAACAAGGCTATCCACAAAAACGGTTGACTTGTCCATTTTGCCATCGCCGTCCGTATCTTCCAATAGTTTGATACGGCTGGTTGGCTCGTATTCACCGGTACCATTGGCGTCTTTCATATACGTATTCATCTCCGCTACGTACATCCGTCCGTTACCATCCCAGGCAATGGCTACGGGCTCCTGAATCATGGGTTCGCTGGCCACCAGCTCCACATGATAACCCGGCGGCAGCTGCATTTTTTTGATACTCGCTTCGGGCGATAAAGGCTCAACGGGCGGGTTCGTATCCTGAACGGCACGCGCAAAATTGCCATCAGCAGAACCTTGGGAAGACTGGCTGCAACTGGCTACCAAAAAGGAAGCTGAAAGGAAGCACAGGGGTAATAGCGAATGTTTCAGCGTTGTTGTTACGTAGGGTTTCATTGTTTTATGCTTACGACTGGTAACGATGACGTAGCGGAAAAATAGAGGCAGGTTTACTGTTTAAGGGTTTTCTTGTGTCCATACTGGTACGTCCTGGTCAATGGCCTGACGTACTTTGTTTACAATATCATCCACACTATCGTCGGCACTAAAGGTGAGCGGAGGTTTGAATTTAACGGTCAACAAGGTGTTCCGCTTCTTAAAACGAAGTCCCTTTTTGTCGAAGGCCCGACGAAATCCATTAATAACAATTGGGACAACAATCGGATCAATATTTTTAATCAGATGACCTGTGCCTTTACGAACGGGGGCATATGGTTTGGTTGTACCCTGCGGAAAGCTAACCACCCATCCATGCGCTAAGGCGCTGGCTATTTTATCATTAGCCGTAGTATCTACTGATCGTTGTACTTCCCGACCATCGGCCCGCCAGGAACGCTCTATCGTTATAGCCCCTCCCGCTGCAAAAGCACGCGGGACAAATCCTTTTTTCATGGTTTCGGAAGCCGCTACGTAGTACTGACGGGCACGTGGCCCAAACAGATAAACAGGCGGTAATAGTGTATTCTTAAAGCCCCATTTTACAGCGCAAAAGATGTGGAAAAAGGCAATAACGTCGGCGAAATAGGTTTGGTGGTTCGATAAAAACAGGACGTTGTTGATGGGCAGATTCTCGAGATGCTCCGTCCCTTCTATCTCAATTCTGTTCACAACTGTATAACGAGCATACGTAAGCCAGCCAACAATGCTGATGAGCATACGCCTAACCAGAAGCGAGTTCCCGAATGGGTCTCGTTCGAAGATGCCGAGCACATCGAGAGGCATTAGAAATTTAGGCAGATAGCTAAATTTTGTTGGCTTAATATAGTTCATTGTTGGTTAAGAAGTGTAGCTAGTAGCCGAATGTGCCTTCAATTGAGCTTTGCTACAAGAATTCCAGTGTAGTAAAGCTACTAGACTGCTACAATGTTTTCAAGAAAAAATCCAACATTGTCCTGTAAAGAAAACGCCCGAACAAGTTGTATGCAAGTTCGGGCAGAGAAAAGGAAATAAATTATTCGGTATTTTTTTAAACCGATTCTGATAAGGACATCTGGCCATAAACACTATCCCACAAAGCTATTCGTGCCTGTAGGGCCGCTTCGACGGCAAGGGTTGCTTCTTGCCATTTCTGGCTGTCAGATCCGCACAGTTCGGCGGTCATGGCTTTGGCCAGATGAGAGTGATGGTCGCCGTCTACTTCAATATGGCGCTCCAGGTAATACGTAAAGAGATTGAGCTTTTCTGGCGATTGATCACGCAGTTGCCGGACCAGCGCAATAAACATATCTGGAATCAGATCTTCCCGTCCATACGTAAAGACCGCAGCAATTTCGTGTAAGCGACCTTTGCTGATCAGCTCGAAGGTGAAATTGATGAATTGGCGGCTTCCTTCCGGGATGTTTATCGTAGCTAGGGCTTCATCCAATTGACGGCCGGAAGCTAGTTCGGCAATAAGGGTTTCCATCTGGCTGGTATTAGCACCGGCCTGCTCCATCGCTTTAAGATACAGCTCAAAATGGCTCAACCGATTTCCATCAGGATCAACATCACTTTCTTCGCCAACAACAATTTCATTGATGAGGTACCTGGTTTCTGAGTTGCCAACTGGTATCCAGGGAACGTCTACGCAGGTCAGATTTCGCTGAAGGGCTTTCAGTAGAGACATAAAATCCCAGACCGCCCAGATATGCGATTCCTGAAAGGTTCGTAAATCATCTAACGTCTTTACCGCTGTGTAGAGCGGATGGTCTGTAAGTTGCTGTCGAAGTGGTTCAACGCGGGTTGATAAAAAATTTAGTTGCTCATTCATAGTGAGTTGAAAAATAATTTGACTTTGCCATTAATCTTTTTGGCAGATGTTACGTCCAATAAACGATTGACACGTACTACTTCACGATTTATACAATTGACTGCCTATTGCCGACGCTCTACTCATTACTTTTTAGTGTCCTATTTTCATAGTCAATTTTCCCGTCATACAATGAAACGATTTGTGCTTGCCAGTGCTGTTGCACTCATACTATGCGTGTTTTCAAGTCAAACATCATACGCTCAGATTCAGGTAGGAGTTCGGGGTGGTGCTAACTGGGCATTCGCTTCCAAACCTGATTTCCTTGGTAGTTTAACCCCAACTCTACATCCGTCTCCCGGCCCAACAGGCGCTATTTTTCTGGATATTCCATTAAATGAGCGGGTTTCATTCCGGCCTGAAATCGCTTATGTACAAAAAGGTTTCGTCGTGAAAGAGGGAATGGATCTTAATTTAGGTGGATTTACGTTACCGCTGGGTGCCCGGATTGCCTATCAATCCCAAAACCTTGAAATTCCATTGTTGTTTAAAGTTAACATGACCGATGGACCTGTTCAGCCTTATCTGATTGCTGGTCCGGCTGTAGGCTACGCAATGGATGGGCGTGTTCGGACCCGAGCTACGGCCCTGATATCCACAAAACCTATCGATGTAGATGTTAATTATGGGGATATGCTCAATCGCTGGGACATAAGTGCTGTTGGTGGACTGGGTGTGTCGATGGATGCTGGCGTTGGGAAATTATTTGTAGAGGGGCGCTATACGCATGGGTTCTCACGCCAGGTGCAAGTGCCAGTTGTAAACATTAATGCCCGTAACCGGGGTGTTGCCGTATCCGTTGGCTACTCATTCCCAATCGGTGGCTACTAGTAACCATCCTGCCTTCGCTACACTACGTATTGTATCATTTTGTTGAATCAACCTGAATTAGTAAAGGCGGGGCCAGTTGGCCCCGCCTTTCTTTATAGGCTGTTAAATTGGATTTATTCGAAAATGAAGTCCATATTCTTGTCTTTGTAATCCTCGTCGTCCAACTCCAGAAACTCTTCCCAGAACGGGTCGTTGGGTAAGCCAGCCTTACACATAAGCGGCTCTTTTTTAACCGGATGAATGAAGTACAACCGACGGGCGTGAAGATAGATTTTCTTGTCGGGAACCGCCCGGTCGTAACCGTATTTTACATCGCCACGAATGGGGCAACCCATGTGCGCCAACTGCGAACGAATCTGGTGCGGACGGCCCGTAACTGGATTGACTTCGAGCAGATAATGTTCATTGATACGTCCTAGAACTCGGTAAGAAAGCTCTGCTTTCTGCGAACCCGGCACTTCGTAATCGTAGACAGTTACCTGATTTTTCTGCTCATCTTTCACGAGCCAGTTTACCAGCTTGTCGGCGTTTTTAGGTGGTTTCTGACGCACAACAGCCCAGTAGGTTTTCTGTACCTGACGTTTGCGGAAAATCTCGTTCATTCGCTCAAGCGCCTTGGAGGTACGAGCAAAAACAACAAGTCCACTAACCGGCCGGTCGAGCCGATGAACCAGGCCTAAAAAGACCTCACCGGGTTTGTTGTACTTCTCTTTTATATAACTTTTGAGCACGTCGAGCAACGTAACGTCGCCGGTTCGGTCGCCCTGAACCAGAATGCCTGGCTCTTTATTGACAATCAGCAGGTGATTATCTTCGTATATGACTTGAAATGGTTTTCTCTTCATGGTATAAGCTGAACAGCCAATGTGGCTAAACACTTGTATGTATCCGCCCGGTTATGGCTGCTAGTACGCTAGCCCGGCCTGGCTATCTATTAACTCAATAAGCTTCTTTCTCGTTCGGGAAGTCGTTGGCTTTCACATCATCTACGTAATGAGCAATGGCTTCTGTCATTACCGTGTGCAGGTCGGCATAGCGACGCAGGAACCGGGGTTTAAACTCATTATTGATGCCGAGCAGGTCGTGGAAAACCAGAATCTGCCCATCGGCGTCGGGCCCAGCGCCAATACCAATTGTTGGAATATGCAGGCTTTGGGAAACGGTTTTGGTTAGAGTCGCTGGAATTTTTTCCAGTACGACGCCAAAACAACCAATGTCCTGAAGCATGCGGGCGTCCTCGACGAGTTTTTGCGCTTCAGCCTCTTCTTTGGCCCGAACGGCATAGGTTCCAAACTTATAGATCGACTGAGGAGTAAGCCCCAGATGGCCCATAACTGGAACGCCAGCGCTTAAAATACGGACGATAGAATCCCGAATTTCCTGACCCCCTTCCATCTTTACGGCATGGGCACCCGATTCTTTCATGATTCGAATGGCCGACCGTAAGGCTTCCGATGAGTTCCCCTGATAGGATCCGAACGGGAGGTCAACAACAACCAGTGCCCGCTTGACGCCACGAACTACCGAGCTGGCATGGTAAATCATCTGATCGAGTGTAATGGGCAGGGTCGTTTCATGGCCAGCCATCACGTTCGACGCTGAATCACCCACCAGAATCAATTCAACTCCCGCTTTGTCAACCACCCGGGCCATCGAATAGTCGTAGGCGGTAAGAGCGGTAATTTTCTCACCTTTATTTTTTAACTCCTGAATGGTATGCGTCGTAACGCGTTTGATATCGGGATTATGAACAGACATTTTAGTGCCGATTGACGGTTCTGGGTACACTGGTAAATGGCTGCAAAGGTAACGCTTTTTACGGATAGGGGGTATGTTAACAGACCTGTGGAATAATCGACCCCATACGCCTGCCATCACTCAATGAGGTTGTAGCCATGACTCCGGATTGAGCTTCGTGAATTCTTTCCAGATTTGGAATTGAATTTCAGAGACGCCGTTTTTATCGGTTGCTACCGTTCCAATGGCATCGCGTGCCTTTACTTTCTGGCCCACGCGAACCGAAACATTCTTTAGTTTGGCATAAACGGTAAAATAGTCGCCATGTTGAATCGCTACTACGTTGTTCATACCCGGCATATTGGCTACGTCCTGAACAATGCCATCGTACACTGCCCGAACCCCCTCACCAGCGTTTGTCTGAATATCAACCCCCTGGTTTTCAACGTATATGCCTTTTAGGACAGGGTGAGGTTTACGGCCAAAATGATCGGAAATAAAGCCTTTGGAAACGGGCCAGGGCAATCGCGAACGAGAAGCGGTGAAGGACGATGCCAGTGCCGTTTCTTCGGTGTTGAGATTGTTGTTACGTCGTTCGTCGGGCTTTTTGGCGGTTACTTCCGGCTCATCCGGGCGTTCAACAGTTGCTACGTCGGCAGGGGCCGGTTTTTCGCCGGCCTTTTCGGCGGCTACAATCGCTTCTTCGGCCCGCTTCCGTTCGGCGGCTTTACGGGCCGCTTCGAGTTTGGCCAAACGCTCCCGCTCGGCGCGTTCTCTTGCTTCGCGTTCAGCGCGCTCTTTAGCTTCGCGCAAGACAAGACGCTTAATCATCGATTCCAACTGCCCAACAGCCCGTCGGCTAACGGCTAATTCATTTCGGAGTTCAATCTCCTTTGCACTAAGCGCCTTAACAACCTCATCTTTTTCCTCTTTTAACGTTTCCAGTTTTTTGCCTTCCTGGACTTTCGCTGCTATGGTTCCCTGCTGCTCTTTCCGTTTCCGCTGAGTTGCCTGCTGTTTACCCTGGAGCATCGATTGGATGTTATTCATCTGGCGGACCTGGCTCTGGCGGGCGTCGGAGTATTGGCGCAGGTACCGATAGCGGGCAACGAGCTGATTGAAGTTATCGGAGGCAAATAGAAAGCCTAATGGATTCACCTGCTGACGGCGTTTATCGGCCGCATAGATCATAGAACCGTATTCGTCCTTCAGTTTATCCAGGTCGCGGGTTAATCGGGTGCTGGCCTGACGAAGTTCTGCGATCTCTGATTCAGTCAGTTTCAGGTCTTTATTGAGCAGATTGATCTGTTGCGATTGGGTATTAATCTGCTGATTCAAGGCTTTTAACTGGCCAAGGCTGACTTGTTTTTCAGACGTAGTCTGAGTCAGGATTGTCCGGATTTGCCCCATTTTTTCCAGATTCTGTTTTTTTTCCTTTTCCAGCGTCTGACGATTCCGTTGCGTTTGTTGCGCCAATCCGGCTAAGGATGTAAGCCATAAGCTTAGTAATAAACCCAGGCTTATTTGGACAGGAACAGAACTAGAAAACGCGATACGTTGCATACGGTTAAAAACGAAAGTACTTACGGGCGACGCTGATAAGTGGCTGGAATGCTGAACGGGAATCCCGGATTTTTATCAATCAATTCAACCTTGCTATGTTTGATACGTAGTAAGGTCTGGTAAAACTGGCCATCCGTACGGGATTGATAATCAACGGTTACCAGGCTGGTGTAAGGAAAGAGGAAATTATTCAGTGACGTGAAATCTTCATAATCCAGGCGTAGCGTATTCTTGGTCGGCTGTTCCGTCACCATCAATTTTTTGAGCTTACGATCCTGGGTCCCGATGTAGTTTTCGACCAGCACTTTACCCTCACTTTGCCGAAGTAAGAGATAGTCCCGTTCATTTTTAATTTTCTGAGCGGGCTGTTTGGGTAAGGGCAGATTGCCAATAATCAGTGCCTGTAACAAATCAAAATTCATCTCGAAATTGAATTGTTTGCTCAATGTCGGGAAATCGTAAACAGAGTATTCTTTGTGAATCTTATCGACAATTGTAATCGAGTCTTTAGTGATTAGCCCCCGAACAGCCTCAATGCCCAGTTTTGACACGGACAGCCAGATCAGGCTGTCTTTGCGGACTCTGATATTAATGTTTGCGTTATCAATGTCCTGATTGGGGCTTTTGAACGATATTTTTGATTTGGCTGTCAGGAAACGAAAGTCGATTTCGGCTACGTGGGCACGGGCTTCATCGATACCGGGTCGATTTGGCCGGGTAGCTCCTGCGGCTGAATCAGTAGGTTGAACCGAAACTGGATTGGCGGCTACCGATGAGTCTGGCGTTACAGTGGTGGAGGCAGGTGTAGAAGCCGAGGCTGTTGGAGCCGGGCTCTTGTCTCGGGAAATAGGCCGGCGTCTACAACTTTCAGCATGTATTAAGATAGCCAGTGATAGAGCTATTAACAGGTATTTGTTCATGTGGGTAGGTTTCGGTATTTCGTTCATGACGCACTGTCAGTAGAGAATGCCATCACAAACGTCAGGCTATAGGTACGTATGGACTTATAGCTTTCCGGTGGTAATTTTTTTGTCTAAATCGGGGCTACCACCGCCCTTTGTTTTGGCTCGTTTCCATTGTTCGGCCGCTTTATCGGGCTGTCCGAGTTGAAATAAAACGTCGCCATAATGTTCAATGATCGTTCCACTAACAGCAGGATCGGCTATGGCCTTTTCCAGATACTGTTTTGCTTTGGCATAGTCTTTTGACGTATACAGCACCCAGGCATACGTATCCAGATACGTAGCGTTCGTCGGATTACGTTCAACGAGCTTTTGGGCTAGCTGTAAGGCTCGGGGCAAATTTTCTTTCCGTAGCGACAAGAAATAACTGTAGTTATTCAGTACGTGATCGTTGAGAGGGTCAACTTTCAATACTGCTTCATAAGCCTCATCCGATTTGGCATGTTCGCCAAGACCGTTGTAAGCGTCGCCCAATTGCGCGTCGATCCCTTTCTTGATTTCATTATTGGAGGTTGCCAGGAGCTTTTTACTTTCTTCCAGGGCATCAACGGCCTGTTGATATTTCCGCTTATATAGATTGGCCGAGCCATTCGAATACCAGAAGAGGCCTTGTGTGGGAAATACTTCAAGGGCTTGTTGGGAGTGTTCTAACAAACTGTCGACCTGGTTTAATTCGCCGTCCAGCTGAAGCAAAGCCCCCCAGACTTCGTAGATCGAGCCATCGATGCGGGCTGCTTTGGCGTAGGCGTCCCGTGCTTCGCTTTTTTTGCCCTGCTGCATCAACAAATCAGCTACCATGATCTGCGCTTTAGCGTCGTTTGGCGAGGTTTTGACGAGGTTCTGCGCCATCGCCAACGCGTCCTGCTGAGCGGCCGAGTTTTCGCCCGTCATGCCAACGTAGCTCGACAGGACCCGTGCCTTTAAACCAGCTTCCAGATTAGGATTGGACAGAACGAGGTTGATCTCTTTGCTGACGCGATCCGTATCGCCCTTCTTGCGATAAATGTCGGCCAGCAGCACGTGGGCCTGTGGTAAATCAGCGTTAATTTTCAGGGCTCTGTCAATCCAGTTGATAGCCTGATCGGTACGATCGTTGGCGATCAGAAGCTCAGCGCCTTCCAGCAAATAATCCGTTTCGCCGGGCTCTGATGCCACTAACTTTTCGGCTTCTTCAATCGCCTTGTCGATCTTATTCTGTTTAAGGTAGATCCGTTGTTTCTGGCGAGTAATCTCTTCGTTCAGGCCTATTTCTCGTTCTACTTTGTTGTAAGTTTCCAGTGCCTTGTCAGGCTTGTCGTCAAATAAGTAAATAGCCGCTAGCTCAATACCGTATTCAACGTTTTCGGCCCCTTTTTTCAGCAGCGCTTCGTACAGTTCTTCCGCTTCACCGTATCGTTTTTGCTTAACAAAAATTTCGGCTAGTAGAAGCGAATAGAATTTGTTGTTTTTGTCCAGGGAGTGTGCTTTAGAGGCATGGGTGAGCGCTTCCGAAACTTTATTCGTCTTTAATAACGTATTCGCCATCGAGTACTGAGCCGCAGCGTTATTCGGGTATTTCTGGAGAATCTTTCCGAACTGAGCAATCGCTTTGGCAGGTTCATCGGTCATCGTGAAACGCATGCCTTCGGCAAACATCGTTTCTTCCTCCATGCGAACCGTATTCGTGGACCCGGCTAGTTTAGCAACGGTAGAGTCTGCTTTGTCGCGCTTGCGTTGCGCTACTGCCGGGTTTGCGGCAAACCATAGCACCATGCTTAGGCAACCAGCGAAGCCAATAACTAAATGGTTAAAGTAGAATTTATATGACGTGTTCATGTTGGTCACGTGTCGTGGTGCTTAGTTAACGAAAAACGCGGCTCAACCCGTACTATTGCGACTTTAGGCTAAATAAACCTCTAAGACAAAGGTAGTTTAAAATAGCGGAATGTCGGTAATGACCAGCCAGTGGTACGAGCAACCGTAAATGGCCGGGCCATTCTGTTACGTTATTGGCAAGATCCTTGCCAGTCACTACTACTCAAATGGATTATTGTACGGGCCATTGGCTACCCAAAAATGCCCGACTATTCTACATCTGTTAGCAACGTAGCATTTCTGTAGTAGCCTCACTATCTACTGAATAGCTATCTGTTACGCTGACAGACGACGGAGGACGTAGCGGATGATACCGACCAGCCGTTATGGAGTTTGTATTAACCTTTAGTAATAAATAGAGGTTATTGGTTTGAAACATAACGATCAACTCAACGAATGGAAACCGTATATACTGCCACCGTTAGCAATATTGGTGGGCGCGAAGGAGATGTTAAATCGCTGGATGGTATTCTGGAAATGGATATCAGACGGCCTGTAGAAATGCATGGCGAAGGCGGTACTCCAAATCCAGAAATGTTATTTGCGGCAGCTTACAGCTCCTGCTACAACGGCGCTTTAATGGCTGTTGCCCAAAAGAAGAAAATCATCTTGCCCGAGCACGCTGTGGAGGTGAGTATCTCGCTCAATAAAGACGGAGAGAGTATGTTTCTATCGGGGAAAATAGTGGTGAAAGCGCCCGGTATGGAACATGCCCAACTTCAGGAACTGGCCGACACGGCACATGCGGTATGCCCTTACTCAAAAGCCGTCAAAGGCAATGTTGATATGAAAGTCGAAGTAATGGTATAAGCAATACTGGCTGGGGAACCAGATAGATGATGGCTTCCCCAGCCAGTACGTTACGTTAACTAACTGCGTCGTAAACCTGAACTCGTTCCCACAAATGAGAGCAGTTATGCACAAATGCCTCATGAATCGGATGCACCTGATACGCATCGTGCGCTGCTTTGTCATTAAAAACGAAGGTTAACGAAAAGTCGTAGGAATGATCAATAACCGGCCGACGGGTATCTGCCGGGGTGCCAATGTAGGCTGCTGATATGTCCTTAACATCTTTAAGGGTTTCGAGACCGGCGCGCAGAGCTTTATGGTCATCCTGATTCTCGGGATGTTTGAGCCAGAAAAAAACGGTATGAACGAACATTGAGGTTTATGGTTTATCGTTAACAACTTATGTTTTTGAGAATCTAGTGCATTTAGCGCTGTATTCTGAGAAACATAAGCCGAAAACTAGGAACTATACGTCAAAAACCCTGAACCGCTCAGCTAAATTTTTCCAACTGCTTCACTAATACGCCAAAATCTTTTGGATAAGGAGCAACAAACGTTTGTTCTTCGCCATCCAGCAGGCTGAACGTCAGTGAATGGGCGTGGAGCGCAACCCGTTGAATAAGCGGTAGTTCTTCGGTGCCCTGCTTCAGATTGAATTTGCGCTTCACATCAGATAGATAAACCGGGTCGCCACCGTAGGTCGGATCATTCACAATAGGCGCTTTCAGGCACATCAGGTGAACCCGAATCTGGTGCATGCGGCCCGTAATGGGCAAACATTCAACCAGCGTCGTCGTTCGATACGCCTGCAACGTATTGAAAATAGTTTCGGCCACTTTCCCTTTTTCCCGATCAATACGTACTGCTGTGCCATCTTTGATCGGCGAGATGGGTAAGTAGACAGAAACACTATCAAAATCGTGAACACCATTTGCTACAGCGTGGTAGCGTTTGGTTACTTCCCGGTGTTCAAACTGCATGGCCAGGTGCCGATACGCTTCCGGGTTTTTAGCAATGGCCAGTATGCCCGATGTTTCCTTGTCCAGGCGATGCCCAAGCTGTACATCCGGATGGTATGCTTTAGCCATTCGGATAATACTTTGCCCGCCACGGTCGGTGGTACGTTCGTCCAGCGACGCTACGTAGGGCGGCTTATTGATCAGGATGTAATCATCGTTTTCAAAAACGATGATATCTTCAAAATTTATTTTCAACGTAATATCCGACTTAGTTATATGTTGTTACGTAGTGTTTGAGGAGCTTGTATACATGAAAAACGGCCTGGCCAGTCAGGCAAGCCTCAAACGCTAAAGCAAACACAAAAAGCCTCCTCCATGCCGGAAGAGGCTCCATGAAATATCGTTCGTAAGACTATACTGACAGCGTACCGCGCTCGTATGCCTTGCGTAGAGTTGCTTCCAGACCGTTTTTGTTGATGGTCTTGATAGCTGATGTAGAAACTTTCAACGTAACCCATTCGCCAGTTGACTCGACGAAGAACCGCTTTTTCTGCAGGTTCGGGAAAAATTTACGCTTAGTTTTATTGTTAGCGTGCGAAACGTTGTTTCCTACACGTGTGCGCTTTCCTGTGATTTGACAAACTTTGGCCATTACCGTACTCGTTTTCCGTATGAGGGCGCAAAATTAGCTAATCTATTCATAATCTGCAATGTCATTCTATCTTTTTTTGAACCCATACGGGCAATGACGGCATCCATTTTGGCAACAATAGCCCCGTTTAAGGTGGTAGGAGGCCGTAAAAACGATAAAACCATCGGGAGTATAGTAGTAGTCACTGTCGGATAAGTCAGAAACTTTTTTGGATTCCTGCGCCGGTTGAGAGGGTTTGGGCATGTGCTCGAATAACTGTATTTTTGAGAAAACGGTCTGTGTAGCGTATTGGTTGCACTAGACGAAAGCCGCTGAATGAGCCATATCGATACGTATGTAGCTTCTTCATCAACCTACTTACTTTAAACTTCTTTTACTGTAGTTATGGAAACGACACTGCCAATTTCTGCCACCGACCAGGCCATGCAATTGGAATGGAACTATGGCGCACATAATTACCACCCTGTTCCGGTTGTATTGACGCGGGGTGAAGGCGTTTTTGTTTGGGACGTCGAAAAGAAACGTTATTTTGATTTTCTGTCGGCCTACAGCGCTGTTAGTCAGGGTCATTGTCATCCGCGCATTATCAATGCCATGATTCAGCAGGCTCAGCAATTAACCCTGACATCACGCGCTTTTTATAACGATAAGACTGGGCTTTGCGAAAAATACCTCTGTGACTATTTCGGCTACGACAAAGCGTTGCTGATGAATTCAGGGGCCGAAGGCGGAGAAACGGCTCTGAAACTGACCCGTAAATGGGCTTATAAAGTAAAAGGTATCCCACAGAACGAAGCTAAAACGGTTTATGCTGCCGGGAATTTCTGGGGGAGAACGCTGGCGGCTATTTCATCGTCGACAGACCCTAGCAGTACGAACGATTTTGGCCCGCTTCTGCCGGGTTATATCGTTATCCCTTATAACGACCTGACTGCTTTGGAAGAAACGTTTAAAAGCGATCCGAACATAGCCGGTTTTATGGTTGAGCCGATTCAGGGTGAGGCTGGCGTCGTTGTTCCCGACGAAGGCTATTTACGGGGCGTTCGGGAGTTATGTACAGCCTACAACGTACTGTTTATCGCTGATGAGGTGCAGACCGGAATTGGGCGCACCGGAACACGAGTTGCCTGCGATCACGAAGGGGTTAAGCCCGATTTGCTGATTTTGGGGAAAGCGTTATCGGGCGGTACAATGCCCGTATCGGCCGTGTTGACATCCGATGAGGTGATGCTGACTATCAAACCCGGCGAACATGGTAGTACGTATGGCGGTAACCCGCTGGCCTGCGTCGTTACGATGGAAGCACTGCAGGTTGTGGAAGATGAAAAACTGGCCGAGAATGCAACGGCAATGGGCAACATATTTCGTTCGCGGATGACGGCTTTGACTCAGAAAACCGATCTGGTTAAGTCGGTGCGTGGTAGAGGCTTGTTGAATGCTATCGTGATCAAAGAACGCCCTGATCTTGGATCGGAAACTGCCTGGGAAATCTGTCTGAAGTTGAAAGATAACGGATTACTGACCAAGCCCACGCACGGCGATAAAATTCGCTTTGCTCCTCCGCTGGTGATTAACGAAGATCAGATGCACGAAGCCTGCGATATCATCGAAAAAACGATTCTGGCGTTTTAAATGATAGGTAGTAATAAGTAGGGCCGGGGAATCGTCGATTCCCCGGCCCTACTTATTGATAAAGAAAACCTATTAATTAATCGCTAGCCTTGGTGCCATCCGAATTGTAGAAAACACCACCGGGGATCGGCTGGCCGTTTTTAAAGTTGGCTACGAGACGACCGCCATCGGCAAAATGATACGTTCCTTTGCCATTAGGCACATTGTTCTGAAACCAGCCTGCATATTTGTCGCCATTACGGTAGTAATAGATTCCGTAGTCGGTACGAAGATTATCCCGGAAGTTTCCTTTATACTTTACTTTGCCGTCGGCGTAGTATTCAGTGCCTTCGCCGTGCTTGTCGCCTTCTTCAAACTCGCCTACGTAGCGTTCCCGAGTAGGATAAACAAACACACCACTTCCGTCCTCACAATCGCCCGATACACAGCCTACCGTTGTTCGGGTGGTGTTGGCGGCTGGCATTTCGATGGGTCGGGATGGCTGGGTTGGGCGAGTATTAGTCGCAATCGTTTTGGGGGCTAAAACCGCCGGTGTCTTTACCGCTGATCGAGTCTTTGGGTACATGGCTTCGGCTTCCAGCCAACCTTTTCGAATCGCTTCCAGACGCGCCGGTTTGGCGGGGTGAGTCGACGTAGCATGTTCATCGCCCAGCATTTTAACGGCTACGGTGGCTTCGTCGAGTGATGCGCCCAACTGGTGCAATACAAAGCCAGAAAACCGGTCTGCTTCTATTTCTTTTTGTGGTTGACCTCCGCGTCCGTCAATGGTATGGCCCTGCAAATGATGACCAATTTCGTGCGCCATAATACTTATTGCCGACCAGTCGGTCTCGGTTTCTTCTTCAATGCCCTGCATGAAGGCTGCATCGTAGATTATAAATCGCTGACCTTTCACGACTGTAGCAAAGCAGTTGTCGGTATTGGAGCACTCCATTACCTTAAAATTCCGCATTAGGCCGATCGGCTTCAGGATTCGATCAACTACGCGCTCGGCATGGCCGTTTGAAGAGGATGCCGAGTTGCCACAAATGACCTGCGGACCGACAGTGCCACCGGTATATCGACAAATAAATGTTTCCTGATTTGGAATCTGAGCAACTGCTGGCGTAAGAAAGACCGCACTGACTAAAAGAGCGGATATTGATAGGGCCGTTTTCACAAGTATAACCGAGGAGGCAAAGCGTTCAACACGGCAGAATAACGAATAGAAGCGGGCTACTATTTTAAACAACGACCGTAAAAATCAGAAACGTGTAATGACAGGGCTGAATTAGTTGTGCCAGGGTGGATATACGTACCAGGGTTGCGCTTTAAGCCATTCATACGGTCATCGTAGGGCCACACAAAAAGTATCTCTAGTATTTCTGTAGATTTCTGAACATCGACACTAGACGGCCGTTCTACTACGTACCTGATCCATTTGATAAGCCGTGAAACACCTATGCAGTCAACTTCCATTCTCAGCGCCGAGGTAACTGTTGCGTTACCAGAGAAAAGCCTGGTTACATTAACCATCAATGGCGAAAAAAAACAGTTGGAATTAGCCCCCTGGACTACTTTACTCGATGCACTTCGTGAGTATTTGGATTTGACGGGTACCAAGAAAGGCTGTGATCATGGACAATGTGGAGCCTGTACGGTTTTGGTCGATGGCAAGCGAATCAACTCGTGTCTGACATTGGCTGTGATGAAAGAAGGCGCTTCGATCACAACTATCGAAGGGCTTGCTACCGTAGATGAGAATGCTACGGTGCAGTTACACCCCTTGCAGGACGCCTTTATTCAACACGATGCCTACCAGTGTGGCTATTGTACACCCGGACAGATTTGTTCGGCAGTTGGTTTGATGAACGAAGGCCGGGCCAAAACTACCGACGACATCCGCGAGCTGATGAGCGGGAATATATGCCGATGTGGGGCTTATCCGCACATTGTGGATGCTATAAGTGAGGTAATGCAAATCGATAAAAATTCCTGACGTTTATGAATAGCTTTTCGTATGTCCGTCCCGATGAGATCGATGTGGCCATTGATGATCTGAGTGTTCATCATGCGGCTAAATTCATCGCCGGTGGAACAAACCTTCTTGATCTAATGAAGGAAAACGTCGAGCGGCCAGCCCGACTGGTCGATATTAATCGCTTACCGTTGCAGACGATTGACGATACCGCTGAAGGAGGTCTGCGGCTGGGCGCGCTGGTAACCAATGCCGATACTGCTTATAACGAACAAGTGGAGAAACGATATCCCTTGTTGTCGCAGGCTATTCTGGCGGGTGCTTCCCCCCAGCTCAGGAATATGGCTACCAACGGTGGAAACCTGTTTCAGCGCACCCGCTGCTATTATTTTTACGATACCGATATGCCCTGCAATAAGCGGAAGCCCGGTTCTGGCTGTGGAGCAATTAATGGGTATAACCGGATACACGCCATTCTGGGTACGAGCGACAGTTGCATTGCCACTCATCCGTCTGACATGTGCGTAGCGCTACGTGCGCTCGATGCTGTCGTACACGTTTCGGGTCGTTTAGGGGAACGTACCATTCCGATGGCCGATTTCCATCGCTTGCCGGGGAATACACCACAATACGATAACACCGTTCAGCCAGGAGAACTGGTAACGGCCATTGAGTTACCGGCCAAAGGTTTTGCCGATCACTACGCGTATTTAAAACTACGGGATCGGGCATCCTATGCTTTCGCGCTGGTATCGGTAGCTGTTGGGCTGGATATAAACAATGACGGAACGATAACAGAAGCGCGTATTGCGCTGGGTGGCGTAGCTCACAAGCCCTGGCGTAGACCCGAGTCGGAAGAACAACTGGTTGGGCAATCTGCCAGCAAGGAGGTTTTTCAACTCGTTGCTGACTCAATTATCGACGGGGCCAAAGGGTATGGTCACAATACATTCAAAGTCGAACTGGCCAGACGAGCCATCGTACGAGCGCTGATGCAGGCTTCAAAACTGGAAAAGATATCATGACCCAATACATCGGAAAGCCAATCAACCGCGTTGATGGCCTGGACAAAGTGACGGGTAAAGCCCGATATGCTGCTGAATTCAACGTGCCTGAGCTGGCTTATGGCGTTGTGATTTCCAGCGCCATCACTAAAGGGAAAATAGTACGTATCGACGCTAGCGATGCCTTGAGCCTGGAGGGCGTTTTACAGGTTTTTACGCACGAAAACCGGCCTAAACTGGCCTGGTTTGATCTGAGCTATAAAGATCAGGACGCCCCACCTGGTTCGCCATTCAGGCCTTTACACGATGAAAAAATCAAATACAGTGGTCAGCCGGTCGCATTGGTGGTAGCCGAAACATACGAAGTGGCCCGGTATGCGGCTTCTCTAATTCAGATTGAGTATGAGGAGGAGGAGCACGAAACGTCTCTGGAAGCTAACAAGGATCGGGCTCGTAAACCTAAATCAGGTCTTGCCAGCGCTCTCAAACCGCCCCCGCCTAAGCCTCGCGGTGATTTTGAGGAGGTTTTCAACGCAGCGCCCGTCCGCACAATTTCCCGTTACGTTCATTCGGTCGAGCATCATAACCCGATGGAGATGTTTGCTACGACAGTTGTTTATGAGAAAAAAGGCAAGCTGACCATATACGACAAAACTCAGGGAGCGCCCAATAGTCAGCTCTACGTTTCGCAGGTGTTCAACATCCCATTCCGTGATGTTCGGGTGATATCGCCTTACGTAGGCGGAGCGTTTGGATCGGCACTCCGACCACAGTATCAGTTGTTTCTAGCTGTTCTGGCAGCCAGAGAATTAAAACGGTCGGTTCGGGTATCATTGACTCGCCAGCAGATGTTTACGTTCGGGCATCGACCCGCCACTAATCAGACGATTGCTTTGGGAGCCAATGCCGACGGTGAGATGACTGCTATGTATCACGAGGCTATCAGTGAAACGTCGCGGTTTGAAGATTATACGGAAGTCGTCGTTAACTGGAGCGGTATGTTGTACCCTCCCGAAAATGTCATACTCGACTATAAACTGGTGCCGCTCGATGTATACACTCCCCTCGATATGCGGGCGCCGGGTGGTGTAACGGGTGTGTCGGCGCTGGAATGTGCGGTGGACGAACTTGCCTATAAACTGGGAATAGATCCGCTGGAATTTCGTCTGAAGAACTACACGGAGCGAGACATGAATGAGGATCTGCCTTATTCGAGCAAAGAACTTCGCGAATGTTTTCGGCAGGGTGCTGAGCGGTTCGGATGGGCAAAACGCAATCCTGAGCCTCGCTCCATGCGTAATGGCTCTAATCTGATTGGTTGGGGAATGGCTACTGGTATTTGGGATGCGATGCAAATGCCTGCCCGAGCGGAAGCCGTATTAATGGTGAATGGAAAGCTGCGAGTCAGTAGCGCTACGGCCGATATTGGAACCGGTACGTATACCGTAATGACGCAGATTGCGGCCGATACGTTGGGTATGCCCGTTGAAGACGTACTATTTAAACTGGGTGATACCGAACTGCCTTTGGCACCAATTCAGGGAGGTTCGTGGACAGTGGCCACCGTTGGATCGGCTGTTAAAGCAGTTTGCGAAGATCTGGGGAAAACACTTTTCAAATTGGCTAAGAAGCTGCCTGGTTCGCCCTTCTCGAAAGTCGATTATCAGGATGTCGTATTTCTCGATAAGTCGATTCAGTTAAAAGCAGATTCAGCCTTACGGGTTTCGTTACAGGACGTAGTGGATTCGAATGGTGGTCGGGCGGTTCGGGAAACCTCCACGTCGTTACCTAATATGCTTCAACAACGGAAATATGCCCGAAGCGTACATTCGGCTGTATTCGCTGAAGTACAAATCGACGAAGAACTAGGAACCGTCAAGGTAACCCGACTCGTGAGTGCTATTGCTGGTGGTCGAATTATTAATCCCAAAACAGCCCGCTCTCAAATTATTGGTGGTATGGTCTGGGGAATCAGTAAAGCGCTGGAAGAAGAGAGCGTTATGGATCATCAGGTCGGTCGATTCATGAATCACAGTCTGGCTGAATACCACGTAGCGGTCAACGCAGATATTCATGAGCTGGACGTAGTGTTCGTAGAGGAAGACGATACGATCGTTAATCCACTCGGGGCAAAAGGACTGGGCGAAATAGGCATTGTTGGTGTCCCGGCGGCCATTTCGAATGCCGTTTTCCACGCTACGGGCAAGCGCATACGGGAACTGCCCATTACGTTGGATAAGTTATTATGAAATTGACAGGCCGGAAGCATTTCGCTTCCGACCTGTCGGTTTACTGTGTTATTTGAATCGCTGAACAGCCACTTTACCTTTTGCGCCAACAGCGTAGCATGTTCCTTTTGCGCAGGCAAGCGAATGAAAGCCATCGTTATCCATTTTTTGCCAGGTCTGTCCCTGGTCAGCCGAGATGCTTGTTCCCGATGGGCCAACGGCGATGATGCGATCGCCGGGCAGGAGAGAAATGGCTTCTTTCAGTCCTGGAGGGTCGGTCTGGGCGAGGAGCTGCCAGGTTTGGCCACCATCTCGTGATATAATAGCATTGGCACCTGCCAGTTGTTCCTGCTTATAGTTACCGCCCACAGCGATACCTGTTTTATCACTAAAGAATTGCATACCAAATAGGCCAGTTGCGTCGCCCGCTGGGAGGGGAGTGTTGACAACGGACCAATTTCGGCCCCGATCGGAAGAGCGAAAGACCCGGCTATTTGTTCCGCCCCCTGATGCAATCCAGACGTTACGTTTGCCCTGAGTCACAAGACTAGTACCGCTTGCCGCGAAAGCAGCTTCGTTAGGTTGCATTACGGGGAGGTTTCCTGCCGGAACAGGTTGCCAGGTTTTTCCACCGTCATCAGTGGTCAGAATAAACCATTTGCCATCAATAGGGTCGCTGAAGACAATTCCGTGTTGTTTATCCCAGAAGCTGATGCCATCAAAAAAAACGCCCTGCTGTTGAGTTTGATAGAGAAGATCCCAGGTTTTGCCCCCGTTAACTGTTTTATAAATTCGGGCCTGGCCTTTTTCGGCGGGGCCTGCACTCATGAAATAAGCTGTCTGATCATCAATAGCATGAACATCCCGAAAATCGCAGTCCTGCGCATCAGGAATCGTACCGGTCTGCCAGGTTTTTCCGCCATCGGTAGTGCGAACAAACGTACCTTTTGTCCCACCAATCCAGGCAATATCAGGACTTGACACGCTCACCGACCTAAAACTAGCGTCCGTTTGAACGGACTGGGGTTGCCACTGAGCAAAGGCTGAAGATGTTACGGAGAAAAGAGCTAGAAAAAAGCCAGTAATTCGTTTCATGGGTATACAATTGACATCCAAATGGCCTAAACAATTATGCCAGTCTGTAAACCCACCGGTCGCTTATTGTGTTTGTTTCGGTAATGTAGGCGCTGCCTGTTCGGTGGTTGCTTTCAGTCGATTAATTTCCTGTTCCAGACTGCTTGATTTGAAATAATAGTAGAGGCCAAGAATGAGAAAAATCTTGGAAAGAACAAATACCGCAATAAACGCAGGACGCCAGTATTTATGCACTCGTATGTGCGTATCATCTACTTCAACGTCGATATAATTTGGTTTGTCAGAGCTTTTATCCGAGTCTTTTTGTTTAGACTGGTCATCCTTTTCTGTTCCCCATTTTTTTATTTCTGTTTTATTGATCTGCTCCAGGATCGTATACTTAAGGGCAGGGGGAGGAGGGACCGCATTTTCTAAAAAATGACGTTCTATATCGAGCTCTAATTCCTGTAGTTGAGCCTGAATTTCTGGATCAGTGGCAGCCAGACGCTCTACCTCCTGTTTCTCGTCCTCAGACACGAGGCCAAGCAGATAGGACTCTAAAATGCCACTCGTTAGATATTGATAGTTTTTCAAAGCGAGTATATGTTGTGTTACGGTCTACGAAGATACTTAAAATAATCACGCATAGACTTCATAGCGTCTACGTATGAGATTTTTAGGCGTTCGGCAATAGCTGGAAGTTCATATCCCTGATTAAATGATAAATCAAAGATATATTTGCCCATATTACCATCTTCGACGTGACTTTGTTCAGGAAAAACTGCTCCAATTGCAGAAGAGGATACCCGATTTACGTCAAGAGCTTTTGCTCTGGCAAGCCTGATAATAGCACAGGCAGGGCTATTACTGGGCGAGGCTAAACATTGCTCTATTTGGGGCGATGCAAATAAGCTCACCAGAGCCTGTTGCGCCAGGTTTGGGTCGGGAATGATCTGGAGAATGATTCCGTAGGCCATAGCTCCGTATTGCTCATATAATCTAATACGATCAAACCTTGGGCTTATGTCTTGTGAATTGGAGTTTCCGTCTGGTTGTTGTAACACACCCATACCATGTTTAATTAGTAGCGGAGCCGTGCGGAGGCTATTATTAATACACTAAATTGGATAATAAGCGTATAGTGAATAGACTGTTGAGTATATGAAGCTAATTTAATTTGATAGCGTATTCAAATACGTTTAATTAAATGCTTCTGTAAAGCTATTTAATTAAACGATTTATATCAAGAATAGAACACTTTATTAAATGAGATGTCCGAATCAGTAATAGATTCTGGAATTAATTCTTAAGAAGGCAACTTCTGATTATTTTCTGTATCGCTGAATTATATTTTTAGTAATTAACTGATAAATCTCCGCTAATTGTGGGGCGTTTTCCAACTGAGCCAGATGACGTTCAATAGTGCTTAAATCTCCTCGTCGGGCGGGCCCTGTTTGTACATCAGCTGGATTGTCGACCGAAAGTCCCTTCTGAATAGTTTCCCGAATAATAGGACGTAACAGATCAAATTCGAGTTGCTGAGCGGTTGTCAGATCATGGGCAATCGTTAGTAGATGATTGGTGAAATTACAGGCGAAAACGGCTGCTAGGTGTAACGTACTACGTTCGGCCGACGTAATGATATAGACAATATCGCTCAACTCCTGACCCAGTTTCACCAGTATGTCTTCCGTTTCCTTATCAGTGGCTTCAACACAGATAGGAATGTCCATAAAATCCATAAACGGACGCCCTCGGGTAAATGTCTGTAACGCGTAAAAAACACCAGTCTGCACGGGTACATCGCTATAAATGGTTTCCCATCGCTCCAGTTTACTCAGCGATTGGCTGCCTGATGTATGAACAAGAATAGCATTTTCAGGAAGTACTAGCTGGGAGCAAACCGATTCAAGACTGTCGTCGGGAACGGCAAGAATAAATAGTTGGGATGGACTATCGGCAAAGTTTAAATCAGAATGCGTTCGGGCATCATACAAATTACTAACCAGTTGTCGGCTATGCTGAAGCTGTCTGCTGTAAACTTCGTTAACATGGTGCCCCGCATTTTCGAGGGCAGGAGCAAGGTGCCAGGCCAGATTTCCGGCCCCAACAAATGAAATTTCCATGGTCAAGTATAGGACATTTTAGCCGAATTCAGAATTTATTCAGGCGTAATGTCTCGTATATGGTCACCTCTATTGAGTACAAAAGCTACCTAAGCTAACAAGTGGTAACAAAAACAATAGCCCCTTGTTAATGTCGCTGATAGACTCAACGTTAGAAAAACTTTTATGACATGGAAATCACAGTCCTGATTCTGTATGGGCTGGCTTTATTGCTATTGTTTTTATACAACTGTGGCCAACTAAGCCTGATTATTATTTATCTATTTTCCGAACGCAAACGCCGGGCTGCCATTCTGCCAATTGATAACGACTCCGGTACGTTGCCATACGTAACGATACAGTTGCCGGTATACAATGAACTGTACGTAGTGGAACGATTGATCGACGCAGTAGCTCAACTGCATTACCCTAACCATAAGCTCGACATTCAGGTATTGGATGATTCTACCGACGAAACGGTACAGATTATTGCTGCCAAACTAAAAGATTACCAGGATCGGGGTTTGTCTATTGAGCATATCCGTCGACCAGAACGAAAGGGATTTAAAGCAGGGGCATTGGCTTACGGATTAGAAACCGCCAAAGGCGACCTGATCGCCATTTTTGACGCTGACTTTGTACCTGAGCCAGACTTTCTACTGAAAACCGTCCCTCATTTTCATGATCCGAAGGTTGCCATTGTGCAGACGCGTTGGGAACACCTAAATGAAGACTTTTCGCTGATGACGCAACTGCAGGCGTTTGGGCTAAATGCTCATTTTACGATTGAGCAGAGCGGACGATATGCGGCAGGTTTTTTAGCCAACTTCAACGGAACGGGCGGGGTATGGCGTAAAACGGCTATTGCTGATGCAGGGGGCTGGCAAAGCGATACGCTTACCGAGGACTTGGATTTGAGTTATCGTGCTCAGTTGCGTGGCTGGAAATTTGTTTATCGGGAAGATGTTGGATCACCGGCGGAGTTACCAGTAGCGATGAACGCCATAAAATCACAGCAATATCGGTGGATGAAAGGGGCGGCTGAGTGTGCGCGAAAATTATTTGTCAGGGTGATAAACACACCCGGTATTTCGCTGGTCATGAAGCTTCATGCCTTTTTTCATCTGTTCAGTAGCGCAACATTTATTCTGGTTCTGATTCTGGGTATCATGAGTGTGCCGCTGATCTACATCCGCCAAAGGCATCCCGAGTGGGAAGTAGTTTTCAACGTAATTAATCTGTTCCAGTTCAATTTGCTGATACTTATATCGTTTTACGGGATTCCTTTCTGGCTTCTCCAACATAAAAACAAAGCAAAACTGGCCTGGTATTTTCCTATGTACTCCTCCTTGATGATGGGTCTTTCGCTTCATAACACCATTGCAGTCATCGAAGGCTATATCGGTCGAAAAACGCCGTTTGTACGGACACCTAAATTCAATGTAAAAACGGCTCAGGATCGCTGGGATACCAATAAGTACATAGATCGTCAGTTAAGTTGGCTTACAGTGGTCGAGGGTATGCTCGCGCTGTATTTCCTGGGTGGATTAGCTCTGGCTTTCTATGTTCAGGATTTTCGGATGTTCTTTCTGCACATCATGCTGATGGTTGGGTTCGGTATGGTATGTACCTATTCACTACTTCATGCCAGTCGCCGTCCATCCGAACCAGCGGTGCAGTTAACGCCCTCCATGTCGATACAGCTATAATACAGCAGATTCAATTAAAAGAGCGGCCAGTAGCGCGCTGTTGCATAGGGTATATATTTGTAGTGAATAACCTACTTCTTATACCCTATGCGCACTGTTTACAGGTTTATTCTTCTTTTTCTTCTCTGTTCGCAACGCTTGGCATTGGCTCAGAATGGTATCGTAGTTTTTCAATCAGACTTTGGCTTGAAAGATGGCGCTGTATCGGCCATGAAGGGCGTAGCAATGGGCGTTTCAACTAATCTGAAGCTGTTTGATCTCACGCATGAGATTCCGGCGTTCAATATCTGGGAAGCAGCCTATCGGCTCCATCAAACGGTAGCGTATTATCCGAAAGGAACTGTTTTCGTTTCGGTATGCGATCCGGGCGTAGGTACCAACCGGCGTTCGGTAGTGCTCCTGACAAAATCAGGTCATTATATCGTTACGCCCGATAACGGAACGCTCACGCTCGTTGCCGAACAGTTGGGTATACAGGAAGTGCGCGAAATTGATGAAGCACTTAACCGACTGAAAAACTCCAGCGAGTCCTATACGTTTCACGGACGTGATGTATATGCTTATACCGCTGCCCGGCTGGCCTCCCATACCATTACGTTTCAGCAGTTAGGAGCAACGGTTCTGAAAGATGTAGTACGGTTACCCTATCAAAAACCCGACTATTCGGATGGTGTATTACGAGGAACAATTCCGGTGCTCGATACGCAATACGGGAATGTGTGGACCAATATTCCCCGGACCATGCTCGAAAAAATTTCGGTAAAGCCCGGTGAGATGATCCAGGTAATGATCAGGTATAAAAACGAGCTTGTATATGATAAATCGGTTCGTATGGTCAATACGTTTGGGGAAGCGCCAGAGGGTGATGACGTAGCTTATATCAATAGTTTACTGAACTTCTCAGTGGCAGTTAACATGGGTAATTTTTCTGAGAAGTATAAGGTGTTTAGCGGCCCCGACTGGACGGTTACGATCCGTAAAAAATAACAACTGCCTAAAACGCTACGTAGCATTCCAGGCAGTTGACGTTGTTTTACGATATACTATCAGCGAACCGGATCCCCAATTCGACGGGGGCGTTTTGTTTGCTGAAGTACGTAGGGCACACAGATCGAAGCCGGACAATCGCAGATCGTTGGTAACAGCGCCACCGTAACATCAGCGTGACAGCCCGATTGATTATACACCCGGATTGTATAGAATTGCGCTACCGTTGGGTTTGGTAACGTAGCACTCAGTAGACCATTGGAAGGAATCGTTCTGGCGGGTCCAGATAGTGCCGCTGTAGAATCAAACGTAGCGCCCAATGAATATTGATACGTATGAGCTGGGTTAAAATTGCTAATAACAAGCTGTCCATTATCTCTGGCACTATTCCCCAGACAAGTGCTACGTATGGCGCTGGCCTGAACGTTTGGTAGCGTATCTTCCTCAAAAATAATGGGACAGCACGAATAGTCAGGGCAGCTACTTCCGGCGTTGTCGACCTGAAGACTATAGGTACCTGGTTCTGTGACCAGTAAACTATTACTGCTCTGATCCCCAATCAAAGCCCCATTTTTATACCACCGATAGTTCGATTTTCCGGTAGGTGCTGTCAACTCGAATTGATCGCCCAGACACATCAGGATAGGAACCGATGTACAAACTTTGGCGGTATCGCCAGGAATAGTAGCTATGTTATAAAGTATACCGGTTGCGTCGACCCGTACCTGATACGTCAGTGTCAGGCTTTGTCCGGCGCTGATAGATGCTACGTTCCATAAACTGATTGGGTTGCCAGCCGTAAATGTTGTACCCGATGGTGTGCTGGCAGACTCATCGATGTATGTAAGTCCTGCGCTGAGCGAGTCTCGTACTAGTATTGAACCAACACCTGTACCTGTATTGGATAGTACAAGTTTGTAGGTTAGCAAATCGCCAACTTTGGCTATCGACCGATCGACCAGTTTGTTGAGTGTTAGCAGTGACTTACAACCTGTGGGAGCACTATAATTAGTGGTCAGTGTGCTACAGTTTGGGAGGCTAACCGTAACCGTGTGGCTTTGTCCGTCAGCGGAGAGTCCAGAAAATACCGTAGTGAATTGGCTGTCGAAACTGACGCTGGTTGAGAAAGTCCGCGTAATTCCTCCCACACTAATGGTTAACGTATCGGTTTCTTTGCTGTTCGCTACCGTTGATACAACTGTCAGGGAATACGTATCAGTTGTGGGATCGCAGCTGCTGGCAGTTATCGCTGTTGTTAAACTGCAGGGTTCGTCCGTAAATCCGAAATCGTACGTATGGTTATTCTGGCCCGCCGAATTCATCGTAAAGCTGATCGTAGGGTAACCATCTACCAGAAAGGCATCGCTATTGCTTAGCGTTTGTCCGGTATTCTGGATTCCTCTTGTTTCGCCGGTAGTGGGTGAGATTCTTGTCAACAGCAGATCGTTAACCAAGGGCGTATTGCCTAAGGAAGTAACCTTAAGGCAGTACGCTGAATCAGGATTTAACGTAACGCCGTAAATATGGCTACTTGTCGATTGCCCAGTAGCTGATGAAAAATAATAGTTTCCAGTGGCGTCGGTTACCGCTGTCGCAATAGGTGTTCCAGCGCATTTCTCATATAAGGCTACTGTTGCCCCCTGAATAGCGGGTTCGTCCGGGTCCTGTATGCCATCGCGGTTGCTGTCTTTCCAGACGTAGTTGCCTATTTCGATAGGGCTAGGATCGCAAACTGCGCTCATGCCGGTGATGGAGAAATACTTCACGTTGGTTAGGCCTACTCCGTATTTGGTTGTGCCGTTGGTCCAGTCGAAATAGCGCATACCCGACGTACTGACGCAGCCGGGGTCCGTAAAGCCAACCACTACTTCTTTTGTGCCTGGCATAATGAAAATGCCTCCATTCGCCAGGTTAACGTGGTTAAAATAGCTTTGTGCATCGCCGTATATATCGATCCCTTGCTCAAAAAACCATTTAGGACCAGCAATAGTACCTGGTCCGCCATTATCGACTGATAAGTTGGCGGGTTGGCCAGTAAAACTGTGGGCGATGAGGGCCGCACTCGTAAATGGCCCCGATTTCCGGTCTGATTCAAGCTCGAACGTTCCATCGTCCTGCCGCCAGGTACGTAGCAGATAACCTGGCTCGCGGTTCGTATCCGTCGTAAATACTTTTCGGTCGACAATTGTAAAAATGATAGACCCTGTATCATCAAAGCCAATATCATTAAAGAAAGGCTGCTTTTCGCCCGGATTGCCATCGCTTATACTGGTCCGAAAAGGGAATTTCCAGCGTGCCTGAGGGAGGTCAGTAGCCGAAAGATCCCCGATATTGAACGAAGTCAAGTCATGCGAGAATACAACTCGGCTGGCCCCCGTACTGGGGTTCAGTTCGATGATTTTGGCGTATAAGCCCGAGTTATCGCTGGAAGCTGATGCGTCGCATATACCCCCTATGTATAATTTGCCGGCATACATACGTAGCGCCGACGGCCGAAACCGCCCGTTCGTACAGTTGGCAACAGCCGCGGGAATGTCAATTTCAATCGTAGGTAGCTGACTGGTTGAGGTAAACCCTCCGGCTGGAATTGTCTGGTAGTTTATTCCCGAAATATCGAGCCGAATAAGATTGCCCTTACCCATGTTGATGATATAGAGATAACGCTCGTCTTCGCTGATCGTAATACCGCCAAACCCATATTCCCCGATGTTGTTAGTACCTGGCGAAATCGGGAATTGATTGCTGGCTTCAATGCCCATATCACTCAGTTTGGCGAGCAGCTTATACGATTTATAGGTGAAATCAGGCCCCGAGTAATCAACGGCATAAATAGCCGTAGCGCCATCTGGTGCGGGCGGAAAATCACTGAGGTTAGGACTGGATAAGGTAGTTAAAATGGCGAGTTTTTGGCGCTTGTGAATCGTTATCGCATAAGGTACGCCAATTTCATATTTAGTAAGGTCGTCCTGATGGGGCGTCAGACTACAGCTTTGACGCCCAACGGAATGGTTGTCATACGCATTGGACGCAAGCGTTACGTCGCCCCCAAAAGGAATACAACCCGCTATAATTCGGGGAATCGTACTGCCATCGGAGCCGCACTGGTTTGGTACGTAGATGCCCAGATTTATCTGGCTGTCTCCGCCTTTCGCGAATTGTACGGACGTATTGGAACCGCCACCCGCAGCACCATCATTGTAACCGGCAGGCAGTATGAACTCCAGTCGGTAGCTTACTCCCATTGCAATGCCAGAAGTGAGCGTATAATTTCCTCTATTGTCTGTGGCCTCACTGCTGATCAAAGAACCAGCCCGATACGCATTGACAACAACACCGGGAAAACCTGTTTCCAGCGCATCGCGTGACCCATTGTTATTACCATCGAAAAAGACATTTCCGGATATGGACTGGGCTGCCAGATGGCCGGAAAGGAGTAGGCATAATCCCACCAAAAAACCGATTGGCTGGAGGGAATTAGAGGGGAAAAAGGATAACCAGAAGGGGGGCTTATTGACTCTAGTGTCAAGAGGTTGTTGAGTATTTTGGTAATGAGGTGCTTGGTAGACTTTTAACATACAGATCTATAGGAAGCTTAAGGCGTAAGCCTTTTCGTCGCAAAACGTATGCCCATAAATCAGGACATGCGTAAGCGATAATCCTATCTTTCCAGGAATCTGGCTGTCTGTTAGCCGGTTAAGTCGCCCACTAAATGTTGAGTCCTTTTGCTAAAAAAAGACTTAAATAAAAGCTTCGATAATAACTAGTTACGTATTATCTGTTGCTTACGAAAGTGTGTGTAGTTCTAAAAATGAGGTGCAAAGGACGTGCCATTTTTGTAATTTAATAGATTTTAAGTTTATTAAAATGAGGGAAAATGATAAAAAATAATGTTCTAAATGGCCTATTTTATTAAAAAGTAAAGGGAAAGGTATGCCGGTTAATTAATTCGCGATAGGCGGTTGTGTCAAAAAATACTACCTGTAGGTTACTATATAAAAAAAGAAAACGCCCATTCCGCATATGCGCAGAATGGGCGTTTTGTAAATTGATTCTTACTGGCGTTCACCAAGTAGATTCAGTAGAAAAGCATACTCAAGCGCTATTTCTTTTAAAGCCTGAAAACGACCCGATGCTCCTCCATGACCAGCATCCATATTGGTGTGAAGCAGCAACTGGTTTTTATCGGTTTTCAGCGCCCGTAGTTTGGCAACCCATTTGGCCGGTTCCCAATATTGGACCTGCGAATCGTGGAGTCCAGTTGTGACCAGCAAATTAGGATACGCCTTTTTTGTTACGTTATCGTAAGGAGAATACGATAACATATAGTCGTAATACTGCTTTTGTTTGGGATTGCCCCATTCCTCAAATTCACCGGTAGTGAGCGGAATGCTTTCGTCAAGCATGGTAGTCACTACGTCGACAAAAGGTACGGCTGCCACAACACCTTTGTATAACTGAGGTGCCTGATTGATAATCGCACCCATCAACAGTCCGCCCGCGCTGCCTCCCATCGCAAACAGTTTGTCGGAGCTGGTGTATTTGTTCTTGATCAGGTATTCCGATACGTCGACAAAATCGTTAAACGTATTTTTCTTTTTCAGCATCTTGCCATCTTCATACCAGCGACGACCCATTTCCTGCCCGCCACGAATGTGGGCGATGGCATAAATAAACCCACGGTCCAGCAAACTCAGACGAGTGGAGCTAAAGCCGGGATCGGTCGAATAGCCATACGACCCGTAGGAGTACTGAAGCAGAGGTGCTGTTCCATCTTTTTTGGTTCCTTTTCGGTATACGAGAGAAACCGGAACCTGTACGCCATCGCGCGCTGGTACATAGAAGCGTTCTGATACGTAGTTGTTTTTATCAAATCCACCCAGAACCTCCTGTTGCTTCATGAGCTTTTTCTGGCGGGTGTCCATGTCGTAATCAAACGTTGAGTTAGGCGTCGTCAGCGAGGAGTAGCCGTAACGTAGTACGTTGGTATTGAAATCAGGATTATAACCGATGCCTGCTACGTAGGCGGGTTCACCAAAGTCCAGATATTCATCTGTTTTAGTCTTCTGATTGATGACACGAATGTTGGTAAGTCCAGCTTTGCGTTCGCCGAGAACAAGATGATTGACAAATACGTCCATATTGGCCAGATAAACGTCCGGGCGGTGAGCGATGACTTCTTTCCAGGCAGTCCGGTCCGCATTTTTCCCTTCCGGTACCTCCATCAGCCGAAAGTTTTCGGCTTTCCAGTTGGTACGGATATAAAACTTGTCTTTGTAATGAACAATGTCGTATTCATGGCCTTTCTCCCGAGGTAAAAATACCTTGAATTCGCCGGTGGGATTATTCGCTTCCAGTAAGCGATATTCGGTTGAGACACCATTGTGATCGCAGCCGATGGTAATATATTTTTTTGACTTCGAGCGGCCTAAACCCATGTAGAACTGATTATCGGGTTCTTCGTAGACCAGTACGTCGTTTTTAGGGTCAGTGCCTAATACGTGCCGATACACCTGATAACCAAGCAATGTTTGCGGGTCTTTTTTGATGTAAAACAGGGTTTTATTATCGGTCGCCCAGGCAAAACTGCCCGCTTCCGTATCAGGGATTGACTCCGGATAAACTGTACCCGTTTTCAGGTTCTTGATACGTAGCGTGTAGAGACGACGACTGACGGTATCTTCGGCAAAAAGGGCCAGTTCATCGTTGTCAGAGATCTCATAACCTCCGAGCTGATAATAGTTATGCCCCTTAGCCATGGCATTCCCATCGAACATGATCTCTTCGGGGCCATCCAGAGATTCCTTTTTGCGGCAATAAATAGGGTATTCTCCGCCAGTAATAAATCGGGTGTAGTAATAATACGGCCCTTCTTTGTAAGGAACAGATTCATCCTGCTGTTTGATACGGCCCTTCATTTCCTCAAACAGCTTCTCCTGCAAGCCTTTTACGGGAGCCAGCTCCTGTTCCAGATACGCGTTTTCGGCATTTAGGTATTTTATTACTTCAGGGTCTTCGCGTTCGTTCAAATAATAATAGTTGTCGATTCGCTTATGGCCGTTCGTAATCAGTTCTTTAGGTTTGATAGCGGCTTTCGGAGCCGCAACGGGAGTTGGTTGCGCTTGTGTCATGCTATACAGCGTGAGCGTGATAAAAAAAGTAAAACACGTTCGTTTCATAACAGTCCTGGGCTGCGGTTCGTTTCGGGTGATTGCTGGTAAAAATAACGGATTCTTATCAGCTGCCGAATCGGAAGCTGTCAGGACAATGAATTCTTTACGACCTTTGTCTGCTTGTTTGATGTTCTTGCCGAAAAGCTGTCATGATTGAACTCGTTGTTGCCCGTTATACCGAAAACCTGAACTGGTTACGTAACATACCGTCCAGTATTCAAAAAACGGTATATGCTAAGAACATGGCAGACATAGCAGACCAGGAGGTTATATCCCTTCCGAATATTGGCCGGGAGGCACATACGTATTTACATCATATTGTTAGCCGCTACGAATCGCTGGCCGACTGGACCGTTTTCTGTCAGGGAAAACCGTTCGATCATGCCTACGATTTTAAGAAAAGTCTGAAAGCATTCGTCGATCAGCCTGATTCAATCGGTAGTCCTACGCAGAAGCACTTTCGATGGTTAGGGCACCTGATCGACACAGATGATTGGCAGGGGGAACGGCTTTTTCGGCCCTGGAGCAAAAACGAAGACGGCCGCGGACTCGATATTCGGGGGTTCCACCGGGCGCTATTTGATGCCGATGGACCTGAACTATACACCTTTGTGTTAGGAGCCCAGTTTGCCATTCATCGGGATGCCATTCGGGCGCTACCACTGCGCTTTTATGAGCGTGCCTTGTCGGTATCCGTTACGTTTCCAGATGCTGCCCATTGTTTTGAGCGGAGCTGGGATCGGGTTTTTGGTCTTACCGGCCTCGATGCGGATTGGTTAGCCGGTCGGCAAACAGTACGCCTTAAGCCAATGAAACATCAACTACTCGAAGCGCTTTAGGACTACTATTTTTTGCGGAATTTGGAGCCGGCAAACGAACGCTTTTATTCCATAAAGTGTCTACTCTTTCGGGCCCGTAAATCAGTGGCCTTTTTGTATCTTTAGCGAAGAATCAACCCTCCTTCTATGCACCGAACGTTTTACGTGCCTCGCTTCCGGCTCGTCCTGTTCTGTATCGGCACGGCCGGCATACTCACTGCCTTTTATACCAATGTAATTTCCCTCGAAAAAGCCTTCCTGCGTATCAATGAGGAGGTTACGAAGAATAGTCGGGCCTACGAAACGCTGTCGGATGCCTCACAACGGGTGGGTCATCGGCTGACAGGGAGTCCAAACGGTACTCGTGCGGAAACCTACGCCTTTGATTTATTGTCTTCTTACGGTTTTAAAGACGTTCGTTATGAGCCGTTTGAGGTTGAAGCCTGGACGCGGGACACCGTAACCCTCTCGGTTGTTCCTAATCGGAGCGATAATTTTCGGGATGTTCAGGTTGTTTCGTTAGCCCATTCGCCCGTTGAAGCCCATGTCAAAGGCGAAATTGTGGATGTGGGCAATGGATTGGAAGGCGATTTTGCCGCCTTGAAAGATAAATTGAAGGGCAAAATAGCACTAGTTAATATTGGATTGGCGGCTCCAACAAAAGGAGCGCGTAACCTGCACCGTTCCGAAAAAACAGCACTGGCTATTCAGTATGGGGCATCTGGTGTAATTATGGTGAATCTGGTGCCGGGCAATGTATTGCTCACAGGAACGGCTTCGGTTACCGGCAAACTGATTTCTATTCCGTCTGTCTGTATCTCCTACGAAAGCGGACAGGCGCTACGTTTATGGATGCAGGAAGAAGTGAGCCCGCTTCAGGCCGTTATTGACATGACCAACACGAGTCGGAAAATCAAGGCACGTAACGTAATTGCTACGCTTAAAGGGTCAAAATATCCGGACGAAAAAATTGTCGTGGGCGGCCACCTCGACTCGTGGGATTTAGCAACCGGAGCGATTGATAACGGTATCGGGTCCTTTGCCATTATGGATATTGCCCGGACGTTTAAGGCTCTGAAGTTGAAACCTAAACGTACGATCGAGTTTGTTCTCTTTATGGGTGAAGAACAGGGGCTGCTTGGCTCAAGAGCTATGGTGGGAAATCTCAGGAAAAAAGGGCAACTGGATAAAGTGCGGTATATGCTGAATCTGGATATGACCAACGACCCCAATGGCCTGAATGCATTTGGGCGATCGGATATGGTTTCTTTCCTGACAACTGTCGGCGAAACGATGAAACGTACTGAGCCAGCCTTTGCCAATCAGATGCAGAATCAGGCCGGATTGCACTCTGATCATCAGCCATTTATGCTGGAAGGGGTGCCGGTTGTGGGTATGAACGGGCATCTGGATAGATCAGTTCTTGATTGTTACCACGCGAATTGCGACCGGATTAATCTGGTCAATGCCGATCAGCTTAAAAATACAGTTCGCTACGCGGGGATGCTACTCTATGCTCTTGCCGATGCTGATGATATTCCAGCCCGTCGACAGACCGATTCGCAAACACGCGATTTTCTGGTGGCCCAGGGGTTACGAACGCCCTTGCAAATTGCCAATGAATGGCGCTGGAAGGAATAAAGACTAGCAACTAAGTGGACAATATTGAAAGCGATGACTCTTGAAAAAAGATGTCATCGCTTCTTATTTACGGGCTATCGGTAGCAGTGAGTTTTTCGTTACTTTGTGGCTACGAATCCCTCCCCATAATGGCTAAAAATACGTTCCGTGAGCCCGCGCGGGCAGCGAAGCAGAAAAAGCAGCGACGCCGAATCTGGATGGCGTCCTGGTTGAATGATTTTATTGGTCTGGACCGATTATTTGGCGAAGACAATGCATGGCCTATTCGCCATATCGATCGAATTTTGTGGGTTACTTTCCTGCTGGTATTGTATATCGGTCTGAATCATAATGCCGAACGGCTTGTCCGGAGAATTCAGCGAACAAAAAATCAGGTCGATGAACTACGAGCGCAGGCAACCGTGCTTCGGGCTAATTTTGATAAAAGCGGTAAACAGTCTGAACTGGCCAAACGTGTAGTAGGACTCGGTTTGACGGATAGCGAGAACCCACCCCATAAAATTGTAGTCAAAAGCGATGAACATTAAGCAGGACATTATTCAGCGGGCCAACCATGTTTACTACGTAGTGATTCTGTTGGCGCTGGGCGTTATTTTTCGGCTGGTCTATGTCCAGTATTTTCAGAAATCAAAAAGTGGGAAATTCTGGCGGGAGCGAGTTGCGGCAACTGTTATTCAGCGAGATACGATCCGGGCTCAGCGGGGGAATATTTACGCGGTTGATGGAAGTTTGCTAGCTACGTCGCTACCTACCTACGTTGTTGGTCTCGACCCAACCGTGGCCAAACAGGAGTATTTTAACAACAAGAAAGATTCATTGGGCTTGCTACTATCCCGAATCTTTGGCGATCGGTCGGCCAGGGATTATACTGATATGGTAACCGACGCGCGGTCACATAAACGACGCTACGTTCCCCTAAACCGACGGCGTGTTACGTTTGAAGAACGGCAGATGATGCGTAAGTGGCCATTCTTCAGGTCGACGGCAAAAGTGGCGGCTCGGGGTGGGGTACTCCGACCTTATTATGAGCGATATCATCCATTTGATCAAATGGCCGAACGGACAATTGGCAATCTTGATGTCAGAACGGGGCGGGGATTGATGGGATTAGAAGCCAGTTTTCAACCAGCTTTGGCGGGTAAAAATGCTGTCGGGCTGGTTGAAGTCTTATCGGGTGGCGTTCGGAAACCGGTTGAAGATGGGCCCGATATGAAGCCTGAGAAAGGTATGGACCTGTACACGACCATTGACGTAAACTATCAGGACATGGCCGAAACGGCGCTACGTTCGGCGCTTGAAAAATACAATGCGGCCAAAGGGTGTGTGATTGTGATGGAAGTGGCTACGGGCGAAATCAGAGCCATTGCCAATCTGACTCGCCAGGGCGATCATTACGTAGAGAATTTTAACCACGCACTGGCTGGCCGAACAGATCCCGGATCTACGTTCAAACTGGCAACCATGATGGCTTTACTGGAAGAAAAAGCCATTTCGCTTGAACAGCCAGTGGCTACCGGGGGCGGGTCTACTACGTATCATAATTTGGTTATTAGTGATGCCAAACGAGGAGGATCGGGTACCATTACAGCCAGACAAGTTTTTGAAAAATCATCGAACGTTGGCACCCACCTGCTGATGAGAAGCTATTTCTACAGCCGGGCCGATAAATATTGTTCGTACCTACAACGATTTCATCTGACTAAGCCAACAGGAATTCATATGAAGGGGGAAGCTATTCCGGTTGTTCGGAACCCAGATATGAAAGGTTGGAGTAAGATTTCGTTAACATCCATGAGCTACGGGTACGAAATGCAGATAACGCCCTTGCAAATGCTGGCTTTTTATAATGCAGTGGCTAATAACGGGCGCTGGGTTCGTCCCATGCTTGTCAAACAAATTAAGCTTGATGAGCAGGTAGTGGAAGATAACCAGCCATACGTATTACCGGAGCCAATTTGTTCTCCTCAGACGGCCCGAAAAGCGCAGGAGCTGCTTCGTGGCGTTGTTACGCGTGGAACGGCCCGCCATATCAATAACCCTAATTATGCTATTGCCGGTAAAACCGGTACAGCCCAGAAAATCATTAATGGCAAGTATCAGGTCGGTAAATATTATACGTCGTTCATTGGTTATTTCCCTGCCGATAAACCGAAGTATAGTATGATAACTGTTGTGGATACGCCACAGGGAGATAATATTGATTTGCTCTATGCCGGCTCCGTAGCAGCCCCGGTTTTCAAAGAGGTCGCAGATCGGATTGTTGCCTACGATTATCGAATGCATGCCCCACTACGGGGTCATTCATCGGGTCCGCGCTCAACAACAGGGCTATTGGCGGGTTATGCCGATGATTTACACACTATCAGTTCTACGCTGAATATACGTAACGAACCTGCTGGCGAAGGCTGGGTTGAAACCACTGCTTCGGGGCGATGGCGATCGCGCCCGACGCGTTCGGGGCGCGTGCCCGATGTACGGGGTTTGTCGCTGCGTGATGCGGTTTACCTGTTAGAGAATAAGGGACTGCGGGTCGTAATTGAAGGTCGTGGAAAAGTTAAAGAGCAGTCTATTGATCCAGGGACTGGGACAGATGGACTGAGTTCAAAAACGATTACGATAAAGATGGGCTAGCAACAGCCAGAGCAACAATAAGAAAATTAGGTAGAACGAGCCTCAATCTGTTTTTTTGCAGTCGAAAAACGGGTATGAGGCTCGTTCATTTAGTATGCAGCTAAAAGATCTTCTTTATAAAATTCCTCTGCTGGCAACGTCGGGCAGTATGGAAACCGACATTACCAACGTAACGATGGATTCCAGAAAAGCTGGGGTTGGTAGTTTATTTATCGCTGTGCGGGGTACCGTTACCGACGGTCACAGTTTTATTGAAACCGCCATTTTACAGGGTGCTGCTGCTATTGTATGCGAAGAACTCCCTGCTGAACTGCATAAGGCAGTTGCTTACGTGCGTGTTCAGGACTCGGCAAAAACGATGGGCTTAGTGGCTGCCAATTTCTACCAGCAGCCATCCCAGAAGTTGAAGCTGGTTGGCGTAACGGGCACTAACGGCAAAACATCAGTTGCTACGTTACTTTTCCGGTTGTTCCGAGGGTTAGGTTATCGATGCGGTCTGTTATCAACGGTTCAGAATCAGATAGATGATCAGGTTATTCCGGCTACACACACAACGCCGGATGTTATTACGATCAATCAGTTGTTGACTCAAATGCTGGAAAATGGCTGCACGCATGTGTTTATGGAAGTAAGCTCACACGCGGTTGTGCAGGAACGTATTGCGGGCTTAACGTTTGCGGGAGGGATTTTTACCAATATAACCCATGATCATCTTGACTTTCACAAGACGTTCGACAATTATATCCGAGCTAAAAAAGGGTTTTTTGACCAACTGCCTGCAACGGCTTTTGCCTTAACCAACGTAGACGATAAGCGCGGTTTGGTAATGCTCCAGAACACAGCCGCCCGAAAGGAAACCTATTCTCTGCAAACGCTGGCAACGTTTAAGGGGAAAATTCTGGCCGATAGTTTATTCGGTTTGAATATGCTGGTCGATGATAAGGAAGTATGGTTTAAGCTGATCGGTCAGTTTAATGCCTACAATCTGCTGAGTGTCTATGGTGCTGCTGTGTTGCTAGGCGAAGATCCAGCCGACGTATTGATGCTCCTGTCTGGAATAACACCACCACCTGGCCGATTTGAGCAGGTGGTTTCTGAGGATAAAATTGTTGGTATTGTCGATTACGCACATACGCCCGATGCGTTGCAAAATGTATTGGAAACGATCAATGGGTTGCGCCAGGCCGATGAGCAGATCATCACCATTGTTGGCTGTGGTGGTAATCGGGACGCTGCCAAACGACCTATCATGGCCGACATTGCCTGTCGGTTTAGCAACCGGGTTATTCTAACCTCAGATAATCCACGTAACGAAGATCCAATGGCCATCCTGGAACAGATGCAGGCTGGCGTGTCGCCAATCGACTACAAGAAGACCGTAACGATTGAAGACCGGCACGAAGCTATCGAGCGGGCGGTATCGATGGCGCGCCCGCACGATATTATTTTAGTGGCCGGTAAGGGTCACGAAACCTATCAGGAAATCAAGGGGGTTAAATACGATTTTGATGACCGTGCCGTACTACGTAACGCTTTTGCGGAACGCGGAAATCAGTAACTTTGACACAATGTACACTCGTGAATGAAAGAATGATTGAACGATTGAGTATAAAGTACGGTAGCTCGGTCAATCAGTCAATCACTCAGCCATTCAATCATGCTCCCATATGCTCTATTACCTATTTCATTTTCTTGACGAACGCTACAACTTTCCCGGAGCCGGGGTTTTTCAATATATCTCGTTCCGTGCCCTGGGCGCGGTAATTACCTCACTACTCATTGCCGCTGTTTTTGGCCGGCGTATTATTGACGGTCTTCGTACTCTGCAAATTGGTGAATCGATTCGGGATCTTGGTCTGGAAGGGCAGATGCAGAAGCGTGGGACGCCAACCATGGGCGGTTTTATTATTCTGGCATCGCTACTGATTCCGGCATTGCTCTTTGCTAAACTGTCGAATGTTTACATCGTGCTAGCCCTTGTTTCAACCGTATGGACGGGATTGATTGGGTTTCTGGACGATTATATCAAAGTTTTCAAGAAGAATAAAGAAGGGCTACACGGGAAATTTAAAGTAGTTGGGCAGGTTGGTTTAGGCTTAATTGTAGGCCTAACACTCTACTTTAACGAGTACGTCAAAATACGTAAATATGCTCCCCGGCGACTTGCTACGTCCGACGTACCGGATGTGTATGTGGATATTAAATCAACGCTGACAACGGTTCCTTTCGTTAAAAATATTGATTTCGATTACAGTTCATTGCTGTTTGGACTTTTGCCGGACAGCTATACCTGGATCGTCTACGTATTGGTCTGTATTTTTGTTGTTACGTTCATTTCTAACGGTGCAAATATTACCGACGGTATTGACGGTCTGGCAGCAGGAACATCCGTTGTTATAGGGATAACGCTGGCTATATTGGCTTGGCTATCAAGTAATAAGATCGCTTCGCAGTACCTGACTATCATGTATATCCCTAACTCTGGCGAGTTGGTAATTTTTTGTGCCGCCTTTGTTGGTGCTTGTGTCGGCTTTCTGTGGTACAATTCCTACCCTGCTCAGGTTTTTATGGGTGATACTGGTAGTTTGATGTTGGGGGGAGTTATTGCTGTATTGTTTTTAGCGATTCGAAAGGAATTTATGATTCCGCTTGTTTGCGGGATTTTTCTGGCCGAAAACCTGTCTGTGATTATTCAGGTAGGCTATTTTAAGTACACCAAGCGTAAATACGGAGAGGGGCGACGAGTGTTCCTGATGTCGCCTTTACACCACCATTTCCAGAAAAAAGGCTATCACGAGGCTAAAATTGTAACCCGCATGTGGATTGTCGGTATAATTCTGGCGGTGTTGGCATTAGCTACGCTGAAGCTACGTTAATAAGGAAAACTTGGCAGGTCCTTGTTTTTCAGCACAATAACTTCTATATTTGCACTCCCGTTTTGAAGCGGGAGTGCTTTTTTGTAAGCAAATCATTAGAAATCAATTAATTAGTCTCCATAACAGTGAATACGCTCAGTTACAAAACCATCTCTGCCAACAAAGAAACGGTGCAGAAGGATTGGATTGTGGTTGACGCTCAGGGCGAAGTGCTTGGTCGGCTGGCCAGCCAAATCGCACGTCTGATTCGCGGCAAACACAAAACCAATTTTACACCACATGTTGACTGCGGAGATAACGTGATCGTGATCAACGCCGATAAGGTGCGCCTTACCGGTTCAAAGTTGACCGACAAAGTTTATGTCCGCCACACAGGTTATCCTGGTGGTCAACGGTTCGCAACGCCCCGGCTACTGCTTGAAAAGCACCCCGAGCGCATCATCGAACACGCCGTAAAAGGCATGTTGCCAAAAAATCGGCTTGGTCGTCGGTTGTATACCAACCTATACGTTTATGCTGGTGATCAACATCCGCACGAGGCTCAGCAACCTAAAGCAGTTAAATTCTAAGCATAATGGATCGTATTAATACCATTGGTCGCCGTAAAACTGCCATTTCCCGCGTTTATTTGTCGGCGGGCAGCGGGGCCATCTCGGTAAACGGAAAAGATTACAAACAATATTTTCCGACCGAAGTACTGCAAATCATTCTGAACCAGCCTTTTTCTACTATTAATGGAGTTGGCGGTTACGACGTGAAAGTGAACGTTCGTGGTGGGGGTGTAGCCGGTCAGGCAGAAGCAACTCGCATGGCTATCGCCCGTGCGCTAGTTGAACTGAACGCTGAGTTCCGTTCTCCACTTAAAAAAGAAGGTTTCCTAACACGGGATTCACGTATGGTTGAACGGAAGAAGCCAGGTCGGAAAAAAGCCCGTCGTCGCTTCCAGTTCTCGAAACGTTAATTTTGTTTATCGTTTTTGTTTATCGTTCTGGCGCTAGAGGTATTCATTAGCAGGCACAATCAATAAACCAAAAGCTTTAGACCAATAAAACTTGTCCAGACTGCCCTTAGATGATGCCGACGGGTGGTGCTGCGTACTACTAAAAAACATTTTTCATAACGGAAATGGCACAAATCGAATATAAAGACCTCCTTGACGCTGGTGTACACTTCGGTCACCTAACGCGCAAGTGGGACCCTCGGATGGCTCCGTATATCTTCATGGAGAAGAACGGTATCCACATTATTGACCTCAACAAGACGTTAGCTGCTCTGGATGAAGCGTGCAATGCTATTAAAGGTATTGTTCGTTCGGGCCGGAAAGTGATGTTTGTAGCAACGAAAAAGCAAGCGCAGGAGATCGTTTCGGAAGAAGCGCGTCGTCTGAAAATGCCATTCGTAACCGATCGCTGGCAGGGCGGTATGTTAACGAACTTTGCTACGATCCGTAAGTCACTGAAAAAAATGCAAACGCTGGACAAGATGCTGAAAGATGAGGAGACCATCAAAAGCATCGCCAAACGTGAGCGTTTAACCCGGTCACGCGAGAAAGAAAAGCTGGAGCGCGTATTGGGCGGTATTGCCGACCTAACCCGCTTGCCTGCAGCTCTTTTCGTTGTTGACGTAAAACGTGAGCACATTGCAGTTGCTGAAGCACATCGTTTAGGTATTCCTGTATTTGCTATGTGTGATACGAACTCAAACCCAGACGAGGTTGATTTCGCTATCCCAGCTAACGACGATGCTTACAAATCTATTTCTCTAATTACGCTTGCTATCGGTAAGGCTATTGAAGAAGGCCTGATGGAGCGTAAACAGGATAAAGATGATCAGCGCGTTCAGGAAGAAGAGGAAGCTAAACGCAATCAGGATCTGGCTCAGGCTAGTGCTGAAGGCGAAGACGCGCCCGAAGCGGCTTCTCCAGCTGCTGTTGCTGAAGACGAGCAGGAAGCATAAATCAGTTTACAGTTTTTAGTTTATAGTCTTCAGTTGATTAGTTCTAGAGAAGTCTGTGTTAGCCAACTGAAAACTATAAGCCGGAAACTGTAAACGTAATAATAGCCCGTAGCCAGCCGCTATGGGCTATTCTGTAACTAACGGAGCTTGTTGTTACCAGCGTGTTAGGAACAGTCAGAACTGAAAACAGAAAACTTAATAACAGAAAACTTCACTAAGATGGCAATTACCGCTGCTGACGTAAATAAGCTTCGGCAAGAGACCGGAGCCGGTATGATGGATTGTAAAAAAGCCCTTACCGAAGCTGACGGCGATTTTGAAAAAGCAAAAGAGATTCTGCGGAAGCAGGGTCAGAAAATAGCTGACAAGCGTGCCGATAATACAACCTCTGAAGGGGTAGTACTCGCCCACGTAAGTCAGGATGGTAAGAGCGGCAAAGTTGTTGCTCTGGCTTGCGAAACGGAACCTGTTTCTAAGGTAGCTGATTTCCAGAACCTCGCCATGGCTGTAATTAGCACAGCTGTTGCTACGAACGCTGCTGACAAAGCTTCGTTGTTAGCAACTCCTCAAGCTGATGGACGGGCCTTGCAAGATCATATCACTGATCTGATGGGTAAAATTGGTGAAAAAATCGACGTAGCGTCGTTTGAAACAGTTACCGCTGATCAGGTTGTTTCTTACATCCACTCAAATGGCAAATTGGGCGTTCTGGTAGGTCTTTCCAATACGAATGGTACAGACGTAACAGAAGTAGGGAAGGACATTGCTATGCAGATTGCTGCTATGAAGCCGATTGCCGTTGATAAAGATGGCGTTGATGCAACTGTAGTAGAGCGTGAAATCGAAATCGGTAAAGAGCAGGCTCGTCAGGAAGGAAAGCCTGAGGCAATGCTCGAAAAAATTGCTTTAGGAAAACTGAACAAGTTCTATAAAGAAAACACCTTGTTGAATCAGGAGTTTGTGAAAGATAATTCATTAACTATCGCACAATTACTTGAAAAGACAAGTAAAGGATTAACCGTATCAGCATTTAAGCGCGTTGCTATTGGATAATTCCTCCCAATACTTACCGTTTAGTAAACCCTGGCTAAATAGCCGGGGTTTTTTCGTTTAAATGAAATCGATAACTAATAGTTACTCGTAAGTAAGTCCATTTGTAAGCTACCATATCTTAACATTATCTACAATGGAGTACTTTTCCGATGAAGACCTTGTGCGGTTGTATGTAAATACGCAAAGTAGTAACTATTTTGAGCTTATTTATAAGCGATATTGTCGTGAAGTTCATAGAAAGTGTCTGTTATTCACGCAGGATGAAGCACAGGCAGAAGATTTAACTCAAGATATATTTTTAAAGTTAATTAGTAGACTTAATACGTATAAACAACAGGCCAAATTTTCTACTTGGTTATATAAAATTGTACGTAATCATTGTACAGACCACGCCCGTATAGTTCGTGTGAAGCAGGAAACAATAAATGATGATAATTGGGATCGGATAGCGTTTTCTATTTCGGATTCAGGGCCATCTGACGAAAAAGATAAAACAGAATGGCTAATTAGCCAGGCAATGATGATTCTTAAAACTGAGGAACAGGGATTGCTACGTATGAAATATATAGATGGAGTTAGTATCAGAGAGATTGCGGATCAGTTTGCTAGTACTCCAAGCGCGGTCAAAATGCGCTTAAAACGCTCGCGCGATCGATTTCGCCAGTTATATTATGAATTATCTTTTAGTGAAGTAATCCACGTCCCTTATAGTAATAGTTAAGAATCGTTATTACACGCCTGTAACTTACTTTTTTGTCTATATTGCTTCTCATCTACCGATAATTAAATCTTTTATGACTAAGTGAACGAATTACGTTACTTTACTTGTTTCTCGGGTCTTAAAGAGTAATACCGAATCAAATGAAACAATTTACGGACGAAGAGTTAGTCCGGTTATATGTGGAAACGCAAAAGAACGCCTATTTTGAGCGTTTATATGAGCGCTACTGTGATAAAGTTTACCGAAAATGTCTTTCCTTCACAAAAGATCCATTACAAGCTGAAGACTTAACACACGACATATTTTTAAAGCTAGTGATCAAACTTGGTGGCTTCAAAGAGCAGGCCAAGTTTTCGACATGGCTATACTCAATTACGTATAATCACTGTACAGATCATATGCGCTCTCCTCACAGGCGTACTGAGGTCTATATGGATGAGGGCTGGGAACGGCTGGATGTTGGAGAGGATGATGGTCTTGCTGAATTGGCTGAGATGGAAGCCCAGCAACTCAGGAAAGCTATGGACCAACTCGACCCAACCGAACAAAGCTTATTATTAATGAAATACCAGGATAATGTAAGTATACGTGAACTAGCTGATTTGAATGGAATTACTGAAAGCGCAGTAAAAATGCGCCTGAAGCGTACGCGTGATAAACTTCGTAAATATTACTTAGAAGGAGCCTTATTCTGGTTATTGATAGCAATAAAAGCAGTCCTGTCCATTCGCTGGCCTTTTCGATATTAAACCTAACTATAGCATATGGAGCCAAATAACCCATTTCTTGCCTTAGAAACAGACGACCAATGCCCACCACACTTAAAAGAGGAACTATTTTCCGAAATTGATTTGATTCGGGATGTTGCTACCGTGATAGAACTCTATATCGGAGATCTGTTTGGCGTGGCATCAGTTATGGCTAACCCATCTCGTTAATACCGGACTCTTTCATGCCTCAGTAACTTTATGAAGCAACTACCTAATATAACTGAAGTTTTACTAAATACATTTCAAACCCTTATTGATCAGTTCGTTGAGTTTGTACCCCGCATTCTGGGGGCTATTGTTATTTTGCTAATAGGTGTTGGCGTAGCGAGAATAATTGCATTTATTGTTCGGCGAGTACTAGCTCAGGTTGGCTTTGATAAAATAGGAAGCCGTTTAAACGAGATTAGTATTATCAAGCAGCTTAATACAGAAATAAAGCTGAGTGATATTGTTGCCAAAGTTCTTTATTATTTTATCCTGCTGGTTTTTATTACGGCATCGACAGAAACCTTAGGCGTAGCTGCTATTACAGAAATGGTTTCGTCGCTTGTTAATTTTATACCCAAAGTTATTGCGGCTGCTATTATGCTTCAGGTAGGCGTTTTATTGGCTGATACGTTACGAGGAGCTGTATATAACCTTTGCCAATCATTTAATATTTCGTCGGCTCGGCTATTGAGCATGATCGTTTTTGTCTTTTTCCTGATTATTACGATTATAAGCTCACTCGCACAGGCGGGGATTAATACCGAGTTATTGGAATCCAGTTTTAATTTAATTATTGGCGGAGGGATTTTTGCCTTTGCAATTGGCTATGGCATAGCTTCGCGAGATGTAATGGCTAATATTTTATCTTCTTTTTATTCAAGAAATAAGTATAAAGAAGGCCAAATAATTCAGATTGATGAGGTTAAGGGGGAAATTATAAAAGTGGATAGTACTTCATTAACGCTACGTACCGGTGATACTACCACAGTATTTCCTCTGCAGGTTTTACAGACGAAAAAGGTAGAAATTTTTTAATTAATTTGGATAGGCAGGTATCTTGTTGATTAGTTTCCCGTCTAAGGAAACATGAAAAACATCTTACTTACATTTATATGTTGGATGAGCCTGAGCTATGGGTTCGGGCAGGATTCTCTAAGAGCTACTACAAACTTTAAAGATACAGTAGTAGTTAAGCCCGATACGTCTTATTGGCAGAAGTCATTTAGTGGAGGTATTAACTTCAACCAGGCTTCTTTTAGCAACTGGTCGGGAGGTGGGGTCAATTCAATCGCATTAGGGGCTGTTGTTGCCGCTCGTGCTTTTTATGAAAAAGGTAAAGTTTCCTGGGATAATACGGCCGATCTTCAGCTAGGTTATGTTACGCAGTTGGGCAACACCCGAAAAGCGGCTGATCAGATCATGATTATTTCGGTTTTAGGCCAAAAAATAGCGCCTAGATGGGATTTGTTTCTGTCTGGAACATTCAATACTTTTTTTGCTCCGGGCTTCCGCTACGACAAATTGCCTGCTGACCAAACCAGGCTTAAAGTGTCTAATTTTTTTGCTCCTGCTCAGTTTACGTTTGCGGCAGGTATAGCCTACAGGCCTAACGATTGGTTTTCGTTACGTATGAGCCCTATCGCTCCCCGGTTTACTTTTCTATCGGATGATGGTGTACGCGTGCGGGAGTTAGCAGATGGTACGTTTGTTCCGGATCGGACGCAGGTAGCCTATGGCGTACAGCCTGGGAAAAGCTCAAGAACTGAGTGGCTTGCTTTTCAGCTACAGACAGTGTTGAATCGTAATTTAACGGAAAACATATCATTAAATGCCCGCTATCAGCTTTTTACCGAATACGCTCGATTAAACAATATTAATCACCGCCTTGATTTACTACTAACGGCTAAAATAAGTCGGTATTTGAGCACAAATTTTGGATTGATTGCCCTGTATAATAAAGACTTTAGTTCAGAGCTGCAGATACAGCAAACACTGGCTATTGGCCTGGTGTATAATATCAGTTCATTTCGGGTTAAAAAGGACACACAAAAAGCGGAAACCCCGCTACCAGGCCGATTTTGATTTTTATTGAGTAATCTATAGTTTCACAAGGGGTATCCTATCTTAAATCATTCAATCTAAACAAATTATCATATGCTAAAAGAATTTCGCACATTCATTGCGCAGGGAAATGTTTTGGATCTGGCGGTGGGTATTATTATTGGTGCTGCTTTCGGCAAGATTACCACATCATTAGTAGAGGATATCATTAATCCAATATTAGGTTTGGTAATTGGTGGCATTGATTTTAGCCAAATGAAGATTGTTATTAAGGAGGCTGTTGGAACAACGCCTGAAGTTGCCATACGCTATGGTAATTTCCTCAACGTGCTGATTCAGTTTTTGGTTATAGCCTGGGTGGTCTTTCTAATAGTTAAACTGGCTAATCGTGCTCGTTTGTCAAATTCATTACCGCCAAAAGAATAGACGTCAACGGAGAGAAATAAAACTAAAACTAAAAGCCCTGGCTAATGCCGGGGCTTCTTTATTTATGCGTTATTTTGCTGCTAGTTTAATCGGCTTATCGTAGTGAAAAAAATTGCAATTCTCGGTGGAGGAGAAAGTGGCGTTGGGGCTGCTTTATTGGCCCAGGCCAAAGGCTTTGATGTTTTTTTGTCGGATAAGGCAGCTTTAACAGAAAGCTATCGTGCTACGTTACAAAAGGCTGGAATTCCCTTCGAAGAAGGTCAGCATACCGAAGATCGAATCCTACAGGCTACGGAAGTGATTAAAAGTCCTGGCATACCAGAAAAAGTGCCCTTGATCCAGAAGTTAAAGGCACAGGGTACTCCCATTATCTCGGAAATTGAGTTTGCCGCACGTTATACAAACGCCAAACTTATTGGTATTACGGGAAGTAATGGTAAGACAACCACTACGTTACTCATTTATCATCTGCTTAAGACAGCTGGGCTGAATGTTGGTTTAGGTGGTAACATCGGGGATAGTTTCGCAGAGCAGGTAGTCAACAATACATACGACTATTTTGTACTCGAACTGAGTAGTTTCCAGCTAGATGATATGTATGAAACGCACCTGGATGTCATGGTTTTGCTGAATATTACACCTGATCATCTGGATCGTTATGATTACACGTTTCAGAAATATATAGATTCTAAATTTCGTATTCTCCAAAATGCAAGGCCTACTGACAAATTTATCTTTTTCCAGGAAAGCCAACCCATTCTGCACGAGCTAGTAAAGTACGATCCACAAGTTAAGCGGTTGCCAATTTCATTAGTAGAATCCGTAGCCCAGGGAGGGTATTGGGATAAGGGTTATTTAACCATTAACTACGAGTCGCAAAATTTGCGCATTGCCCAGGCTGACACTACGTTACGTGGACCTCATAATGCCATAAATATATTGGCAGCCATCCTGGCTGTAAAAGCAGTAGGAATCTCCGATGAGTTGATTAGAGAAGGCTTAAAAACATTTCAGAATGCTGCTCACCGGCTAGAACCGGCCGGGACAATTAATGGTGTCCATTTCATAAATGATTCAAAGGCAACTAATGTAGACTCTGTTTTCTATGCCCTATCCAGCATGGAAGCCCCAACGGTCTGGATTGCTGGTGGTCTGGATAAAGGAAATGATTACAGTCAGCTTGACGAGATCGTGGACCAGAAAGTAAAAGCATTAATTTGTTTGGGAGTTGATAACCATAAACTGGTAGATTACTTCAAAAATAAGGTGGCAGTGATCTATGAAACTCAGAATATTAATGAAGCCGTAGCAAAAGGCTTGGAATTGAGTCAGTCGGGAGATACTGTCCTGCTATCGCCAGCCTGTGCTAGTTTCGACTTATTCAAAAACTATCAAGATCGTGGTAATCAGTTTAAAAAGGCAGTTCAGGATTTACTGGTAGCTGATAAAGCATAACGGTAGTAAAGTAATTATTGCCCTTACCGATTATCGAATACTACTTTAAGAAAACATGGCCCTACGCAATTGGATTCGTACTCATCTCAAAGGTGATCGCCAGATATGGTGGATTGTACTGTATTTGTCAATTATGAGTGTGCTGGTCGTATATAGTGCTACCGGTACAAAAGCGTTTCGGGAATTAGATGGCAATACGGAGGTGTTCCTGATCAAGCACGGGCTACTGCTTATGCTAGGCCTGGCCTGTACTTACTTTGCTCATAATATTAACTACGTTTATTATGCACGGTTATCGAAATTTGGCTTGTGGCTGTCGATTCCATTGCTTCTTTGGGCATTCTTTAAAGGAACTAGTCTAAATGATGCGTCTCGCTGGGTAACGATCCCGATTATTAATCAAACATTTCAGCCGTCGGATTTAGCCAAGTTGGCGCTTATTTCCAACTTGGCTGCCATGCTGGCGAAGCGTCAGCGATTTATGAATGATCCGAGCGTTTTGTTTAATCTGATCCTTTGGATTGGGGTAATTTGTTCGCTCATTATTCTGTCAAATACCTCAACCGCATTACTTCTAGCCGCAACCTGCTTTCTGTTGATGTATATTGGTCGAGTACCAGTACGGTATTTAGCTTATATGGTGGGGGTTTGTGTTGTGCTTGGCGGAGCGGCCTTAATAATAGGAGAGCGCTTCGAAACGGCTAAAAGCAGGATGGTGAGTTTCATGGATTCTGATTCCGTTGTTTATCAGGTCGAACAATCGTATATCGCTCTCGCTAATGGTGGTTTGACAGGACAGGGGCCTGGTAATAGTCATCAGAGAAATACACTTCCTAACCCCTTCTCCGATTTTATTTACGCTATTATAGTTGAGGAGTATGGCCTGTTACTAGGGGGAATTCCTGTCGTATTAGCGTATATCTGGTTCTTATGGCGAGGTATAAAAGCCATTCAAAAAACAACAAGGCCGTTTGGTGGATTATTGTCGGCTGGGCTAACGTTTAGCATTGTATTTCAGGCATTTGCCAGTATTTGTGTTGCTGTAGGTTTAGCACCCGTAACAGGGCAGCCTTTGCCGTTATTAAGTATGGGAGGAACCTCGCTTATTTTCACAGGGCTGGCAATCGGTATTGTACTGAGTGTGAGTCGTGAAGACGCTGATGAAAGCAAAATATAGGCATATTTTAGTTGCGATAGTTGTAGAGCGGGTGGAATAGAGAAGCAGTCTTGATGATCAAAAAGCATGAAAGTTATTATTAGCGGTGGAGGTACTGGTGGTCATATTTATCCGGCTATTGCTATTGCCAACGAACTGAAGGTAATTGATCCTTCTGTTGATATCCTGTTTGTGGGTGCTGAAGGTAAAATGGAAATGGAAAAAGTGCCTCGTGCTGGTTATCAGATTGTAGGGTTGCCTATAGTAGGTATCAAGCGTGAACTGACGTTAGCCAACTTAGCATTTCCGTTTAAACTGGGTAGAAGTTTTGCGCGTGCTCAGCAAATTGTTCGTGATTTTCAACCCGATGTTGCTGTAGGGGTAGGTGGTTATGCTAGTGGCCCTTTGCTATTGTCGGCTTCTCTGAAGGGGGTACCCACATTGATTCAGGAACAAAATTCATACGCAGGGCTTACCAATAAAGCATTATCCCGCTGGGCCAAACGTATTTGTGTGGCTTATCCAGGCATGAATGCCTTTTTTCCTGAAGAAAAAATCAAATTAACCGGCAATCCGGTACGTAGTGATATTCAGTTTGCTGATCAGCAACTAGAAGCTGGCCGTACACTATTTAATCTTGATCCGACGCGTCCAACTCTGCTGGTAATTGGGGGAAGTCAGGGAGCTAGAACATTAAATGAAACACTAGAGGCAAATTTAACGCAATTCATAGAGGCTGGCGTTCAGGTTATCTGGCAAACGGGGGCAGCTTTTATTGAGCGTGCAAGAGCGGCTGTTGCGGCTGTCAATTCTCCCTTGGTTAAAGCGTTTGATTTTATATATGAAATGGACAAAGCCTATGCTGTGGCCAATGCTGTCGTATCACGGGCAGGAGCCTTGTCGGTCTCAGAATTATGCCTGGTCGGTCGGCCAGCCATTTTAGTCCCTTTGCCTACAGCTGCTGAAGACCATCAGACAAAGAACGCAATGAGTCTGGTTGAACGTAACGCTGCGCTTTTGGTGAATGATCGTAATGCCCGGGAGGAGTTAGTAGCTGCAGCCTTACATCTGTTAAACGATACTGATTTATGCAAACGACTAAGCACTGAAATAAAAAAGTTGGGCAAGCCGAATGCGGCCCGTGATATTGCTGAAGAAGTTATACACTTAACGAAATAAAACAGAGAGTACAGTATAAAGAGGCCGACAGCACCGATTAGTATGGTCCTGTTAACCTCTTTGCACTTGACTTCCTTATGCTAATAATGACCTTAGATCAATTTAAATACATTTATTTTCTCGGCATCGGTGGCATCGGTATGAGTGCCCTGGCTCGTTGGTTCCGCGTTAATGGTTATGACGTAGCGGGATACGATAAAACACCTACTGCGCTGACAACAGCCTTACAGGAAGAGGGAATGACTATTCATTTTCTGGAAGACGTAGCGCAGATTCCTGAAACCTTCCGGGAAAACCGAGATCAGACATTGGTCATATATACACCGGCGGTTCCCAAAACGCACCAGGAGTACATATACCTGACAGAAAACGGCTTTACCTTACAAAAACGATCCCAGGTATTAGGGTTACTGGCCGGGCAAATGAAAACCGTTGGGGTTGCAGGAACTCATGGTAAAACGACCACTTCGTCGATGGTTGCTCATATTCTTCGCCATGCCGGAGTCAATTGTGCCGCCTTTCTGGGAGGCATAACCAATAATTATGGAACTAACTTTTTATTGAATGACCCTTCTGACGATCTCCGATCCGTAGTGTGCGTCGTAGAAGCCGATGAGTTTGACCGATCTTTCTTAACACTTTTTCCAAATCTGGCTATCGTTACGTCGACGGATGCTGATCATTTGGATATTTATGGCGCGCACGATGCTGTTCTTGATTCATTCGGGAAGTTCGTTAGCCAAATAGAAGAAGGAGGAACCCTTTTCATGAAAAAGGGATTGTCATTGGCTGATAAAACAAAAGCAATCGTTGAGCAATACTCACTTAATGAGGGGGATTACTATAGTCAGAACCTGAAAGTCGAAAACGCGACATTTGTTTTTGATCTAGTCTATCCTGAAGGTACTATCCCTGCTATTCAGTTGATTGTTCCGGGGTTTCATAACGTTGAAAATGCGGTTGCTGCCAGTGCTGTCGCTTTGACGTTAGGTGTTTCGCCTACTGCCATTCGAGATGCGCTCAATACCTATAAAGGTGTACGTCGGCGGTTCGAGTACATTCTTAAAACAGACGATGCTGTGCTGATTGACGATTATGCCCATCATCCTGAAGAAGTAAAAGCCTTTTTGTCATCCGTTAAAGCACTATATCCTGATCGTGAACTGACGGCAATATTTCAGCCCCATTTGTTCACTAGAACGCGTGATTTTGCCGAAGGATTTGCCGACAGTTTATCGCTGGCCGATCAGGTTATTTTATTAGATATTTATCCCGCGCGTGAATTACCCATTGAGGGAGTATCTTCTGACTTGATTTTTCAGGCTATTCGATCTAAAAAGAAACAACAAAGCACCAAAGAAGCGGTACTCGACGTTGTGCGAGAAAAGAAACCGAAACTACTGGTTACGATCGGAGCAGGTGACATCGACCAATTATTGCCAGCTCTTAAAAGTGTCTTAAAAGACCAATAGATAAAAATATCTGAATGATGACCTAGCTTATACACAGATGTTTTCTACCTTTAAATCAAGCAAGAAGTGGTTCGTCGCAATTGGTGGGCTTTTGGGATTGTTTAGTCTCATCGCTTTTACCGAAATCCGGCATGGGCAAAAGCATGTTCGATCAGTTGTTGTTCATATTGACCAAATTGATGGGCATTCTTTTTTAACACGTCGGGACGTAACGGGTTATTTAACAAATGGAGGAGCTGATCCTGTGATAGGTAAAAACTATCAAGAGGTTGACTTTCATCAATTGGAAGAACGGCTCCAACAGCACGGACTGGTTAAAAAAAGTCAGGTTTTTCGTGACCTGACAGGCGACCTAATCGTCAGGGTTGAACAACCTCGGCCAATTGCACGGTTGATGACACCGGGAGAGCAAGTACGGGCTGTATCAGGGAAATACGTTAGTGAAGAAGGGAGGTTTTTCCCTATTTCAATGAACTATTCCGCTCGTGTTCCAATATTGACCGGCAGTTATTTTGCCAAAAATAGATCATTGACGAGTGATCGTAACCGGCCACTGCTTGAGTTGTTAAAACAGGTTTATGACGATCCGTTTTGGCGGGCTCAGATTGTGGAGTTATCGGTAGATGAGGAGGGAGAGGTTACAATGTGGCCGCAGATAGGTAACCACAAAATTGAGTTTGGATTGCCAACAGATGTGGAAGCCAAATTGAGGAAACTGAAATTGTTTTATACGAATATTCTACCGGCAAAAGGTTGGGACCGATACAGCCGGGTGAATGTTCAATATCGAAATCAAATCGTGTGCGAATGACGACGACAAGCATTGGCGACAAAATTGTAGTAGGTCTGGACATTGGTAGCACGAAAGTGTGCGCAGTTGCAGGCCGGGTAATGCGTAACAACAAAGATCTTGAAACACTGGAAGTTCTGGGGGTAGGCGAAACCCAACTGAACGATGGAGTGGCAAAAGGATCAGTGGTCAATGTCAATAATACGGTAAGCGCTATTCGTAGAGCCGTATCAGAGGCATCGAATCAGTCGAATCTGAATATTCATCTGGTAAATGTGAATTTCAGCGGGTCGCATGTACTGTCTGTTAAATCGAGTGGGAGCATTACCCGTTCGTCGTCTGGTGATGAGATTCAGATTGAAGATATCGATCATCTTCTGAGCGATATGTATCGTACATCGATCCCTGCCGACAAGGAAATTATCCACGTATTACCAATGGATTTTGTGGTTGACGGCGAAACGAATGTTAATCAGCCTGTCGGTCGGAACGGTGTTAAGTTAGGGGCTGATTTTCAGTTGATTACTGCCCAGGCTAATGCTGCAAGAAATGTACGTAAGTGTATTATTCGCAATAACTTACAGCAGGAAACGATGATGCTGTCATCCCTGGCATCGGGGCTTGCTGTATTGACCGAGGAAGAAAAGGATGCGGGGGTTGCGCTGGTCGACATCGGCGGTGGAACTACTGAGCTGGCCATCTATTACCGGGGCGTGTTACGTCACGTAGCAGTATTTCCCTGGGCTGGTAATAGCCTGACATCCGATATCCAGGCCGGTTGTAAAATCATGCCCGATCAGGCAGAACAGCTGAAGAAGCGTTTTGGCAATGCTGACCCTGGTGAATATAATATCAACGAAGTCGTGGCGGTGCCTGGTTTAGGTAACCGTAAACCCAAAGATGTCCTACTGAAAAATGTAGCCGTGATTATGGAAGATCGACTGCGCGAAATTGCTGCTTTGGTTCAGGCGGAGGTTATTCGGGCTGGCTATGAAGGTAAGCTGCTGGCTGGTATTGTACTCACTGGAGGAACAGCCCTCGTTCCCGGACTGGAACATATCTTTAGTCGGGTAACAGGAACAGAAGCTAAAGTAGGTTATCCCGAGAATCTAGAACCCAACGGACGCGCTGATCTAGTTGCCGATCCTGCCTATGCAACGGCAGTGGGGCTAGTTTGGGCTGGTTATAAAACAATAGATGATCGAATTTCTTTCATTAGTGATCCCACACGGATTAGCTATAATGAAGAAGTTGTAACGCAACCCCCCATTCGTACATATCCTTCGCCTTCTCAGCCTATACAGAGCGGGCAGGATAAGACGCAGGTAGAGCCTCCTAAAAAAGGTTGGTTGAGTTGGCTCAAGGATGCTTTGCAGCCTGTTCGGGGTAGCGAAACCGATCCTTATTAACCCACTTGTGGGTAACCGGCAACCAAGCCGGTTTAATCGTATATAGGCAGTTTTTATTACACAAAAAGATACCATCGAATAAAATGCTGAGTCAGGGCTATAGATTCGAAGTACCAGACGACAATCCAACAATCATAAAAGTTGTTGGTGTTGGCGGTATGGGCGGCAATGCTGTTAAGCACATGTTCAACCTGGAGATGAAGGATGTGAACTTCGCCATTTGTAATACGGATCGGCAGGCGCTCATGAGCAATCCTGTGCCGACTAAATTACAATTAGGTGATGGACTCGGAGCAGGAACGGAGGCAAAGGCAGGTGAAGATGCGGCTCGTGCCAGCATTGAAGAAATTCGGAATCTGTTAGCTCCCCCAACAAAGATGGTGTTTATCACCGCCGGTATGGGGGGCGGTACAGGAACTGGTGCTGCGCCAGTTGTTGCTGAAGTAGCTCGCGAAATGGGTCTGTTAACAGTAGCCGTCGTAACAGCTCCTTACTACTTTGAGGGAACCGATAAAAAAGAACAGGCGCGGGAAGGTATTGAGCGATTAAAGAAAAGTTGCGATACCGTTCTGGTCGTTCTCAATGATAAACTGGCCGAACTCTATAGCGAGTTGCCCTGGACAGAGGCCTACGCGCATGCCGATGATGTATTGGCAAATGCGGTAAAAAGTATTGCTGAGATCATTACCACGCAGGGAGATATAAACGCCGACTTTGCCGACGTTAAAAAAGTCCTTGAAGGTGCTGGACAATCCGTGATGGGTTCTGCCGAAGCCGGCGGTGAAGATCGGGCGTTAAAAGCCATCGAAGCAGCGCTAAACTCGCCACTGCTCAATGACCACGATATTCGTGGTGCTAAGCGAATTCTGTTAACTATTTCGTCTAGTAAAGAACATGCCATGAAGCTGAAAGAGCAAATGGCAATCTCGGCACATGTAGCCGAAAAAATTCAGACTGAAGCCCGGATGTTTAAGTTCGGAGCCATAACTGATAAAAATCTTGGCGAGAGCTTACGGGTAACTATTATTGCCGCTGGCTTTGATGGAACCAATGCGTTGCTGGACACGCTTGGTGCTGGGGCTAAATCAGTTGATAAATCCGAGCCAATCGTCGACGAAATAGTTGAACCTGTTGAGTTTGTTGACGAGGAGCCCGTTGTTGCGATAGAAGAACCGGTAACTAAGGAGCCAGAAAAAGAAGAACCTATTCTCCAGCCAGTAGGTATAACGGCTAAAGTTGATGGAAAACAACTGACACCAACCGGACTTAATGGAACAACCATTGTTCGGCCCGAACCATTACCTGGGTTTAAGCCAACTCAAAACGACGATGGTGGTACGTTGGTTCTGGATGAAGAAGAACGTTATGATGACGCGGAGCTAATCCGACGGAGTATAGAGGCATTTGTCAAAGGGCAGTATTCGGCTTCTGATCTCGAACGTCCAACATTTGAACGGAACAAAACGGTACTCTTTCCGATGCCTATGTTATCGGAAAATGAATTTGTTCGTTCAAAACTGAACGAGTAATTTATTAGTTCTCAATAGAAAAAGGGCTTCTGTTTGAAGCCCTTTTTCTATTGAATGCACTTCTCTGGACTATATTGTGACTTGTACTGATGTCAAAAATGAGCTGATGCTACTGGCAAACCCTGAGCGAGCGAAAGTATCTGCCTGGTTTTTTAAAACAAAACCTGGTGAATATGGCGAAGGGGATCAGTTTTTAGGCATTTCTATGCCACAGCAACACATAATTGCAAAACAATTTCGGTCATTACCAGCTGAAGAAGTAGAAAAGCTATTGCAGGAATCATTTCATGAGTGCCGAATGACTGGTTTGTTGATATGGGTATATCAGTCAAAAAAAGCCAGTTTAAGCCAGCAAAGCTTTCTAATGGATCGTTATCTGGCCAATCGACGTTACGTCAATAACTGGGATCTGGTCGATGTCACGTGTCCCTATCTTGTTGGTAATTATCTGCTTCACAATGATCGGTCTGTATTGATTGATCTTGCGCAGGAAGATCATTTATGGAGCCAGCGAATCGCTATCGTATCAACACTGGCTTTTATCCGGAAAGGCCAATTTGGGGATACATTCGCTATTGCCGACTTGTTGTTATCGCACAAACATGACTTAATCCATAAGGCAATTGGCTGGATGTTGCGAGAAATAGGTAAACGAAATATTGAGGCACTTGAAGAATTTTTACACGATAATATTCGCCAAATGCCCCGTACAGCCCTGCGTTACGCTATTGAAAAGTTTGAACCTGCCCGCCGAACGTATTATCTCACCCTGTAGATAAGGGAATTGGCCGTTGCTCTGCTTATCTTTGCGTTCCAGATTGGCGTCAATTAACAACAACCTGCTTTTAGGTGGGTTTCAACTGTAAACTTAGACTATGTCTTGGTTCGTCCGAAAAGATAAGGGTATTCAAACCCCGACCGAAATGAAGCGGGAAGCTCCCGACGGCCTGTGGTATCAATGCCCAAATTGCAAGAAAATAATGCACACGCGTGAGCATAAACTCAATGCGTATACCTGTGTTCATTGTAACTACCACGAGAAAATAGGCTCTGAAGCGTATTTCTCAATCCTTTTTGATGATAACGAGTTCGCTGAACTCGATGCCAGCATGATTTCTGGCGATCCGCTGAATTTCGTTGACACAAAAGCCTATCCCGATCGGATCAAATCGACGATGGCTAAGACCGGCCTGAGAGATGCTGTTCGTACGGCTTATGGCCCGTTGAATGGTCGAATCGTAACAATGGCTGTTATGGATTTCAATTTCATCGGAGGCTCAATGGGGTCTGTGGTTGGGGAAAAAATAGCCCGTGCTATTGACTATGCGATAAAAAACAAAACTCCATTCCTGATGATTTCGCGGTCTGGGGGTGCCCGAATGATGGAAGCTGGTTTTTCGCTGATGCAGATGGCCAAAACGTCGGCTAAACTGGCTCTTTTATCCGAAGCTAAATTGCCATACGTATCGTTATTGACCGATCCAACAACGGGGGGCGTAACCGCGTCCTACGCCATGCTGGGTGATTTTAATATTGCTGAGCCTGATTCGTTAATCGGTTTTGCTGGTCCTCGTGTCATTCGGGAAACTATTGGTAAAGACCTGCCCAAAGGATTCCAAAGCGCCGAATTCGTGCTGGAGCATGGCTTTCTGGATTTTATTGTTGACCGGAAAGATCTGAAGGATAAACTGACGAATCTGTTTCGAATGCTTGAATAGTATAGGTTACGGGGCTGAAGGGCATGGAGTAGAACTACTCGCTGCTTTATGCCCTTCAGCCCACGTCCTATGCCTATGCGTCTTGTCTCTCACCCCGTTTTATGCAACTACTACGTAACGTATCGCTGCAATGCGAGTTGTAGTTTTTGCGACATCTGGGAGCGGCCCTCTCCGTACGTTACGTTGGAAAACGCCCGTCAAAATCTACGAGACTTAAAAAAACTGGGCGTTCGGGTTATTGATTTCACGGGTGGCGAACCGCTGCTTCATCGCCAGCTTCCTGACCTCCTTCGGGAAGCGAAACAGCTGGGTTTCATTACAACCGTTACGACCAACGCCTTACTCTATCCCAAACAGGCGGAAACGCTACGTGGTCTGGTCGACATGCTGCACTTTTCGCTCGATTCGCCCATCGCAGAGGAGCATGACCGTTCGCGTGGGGTACGATGTTTCGATAAGGTTATAGAATCGATTGCTATTGCCCGAAATCTGGGCGAGCGTCCTGATATCCTGTTTACCGTTTTTGACCATAACGTACAGCAGATACGGCAACTGCACGAGGAAATTTGTTTGCCTAACGACCTGGTGCTGATCCTGAATCCAGTATTTGACTACAATTCGGTCGAAACGGGCGATCGTTTTTCGGAGGATGCACTACGTCAGATGTCGTGGTGGGGCAAACAGAAAAATGTATATCTGAATGATGCATTTGTTCAGTTACGACGGGATGGAGGCAATCATGTTGGCAACCCGGTTTGTCGGGCGGGTAGTACCACAATTGTTATTTCGCCGGAAAACAAACTAGTGCTTCCCTGTTATCATTTGGGTTTAAAAGACTTTGCTATTGATGGTCAACTCTATGAACTGTATCGATCGGATGATGTTCAGAAACTGGTAGCATTGGAAGGGCGCTTGCCGGGTTGTGAAGGTTGTGCTATCAACTGTTACATGCAGCCATCCTTTGCTGTAGAAGTCAATAAATACTGGTGGAAAGCACTGCCTAGTACGCTCAAATACAACTGGATAAAAGGAACCTGGAAACAGCTGGTATAACTATCGTTTTACTATTTTTCTGACTGTCGATTGGCCGTCAATAGTAGCTTTTAGCAAATAGACTCCCGGCGCCAGGCTACTCATACTGATGGTCTGTTCATGTTTTTGAGCTGTTTTGCCCGTGGCCAGTTGATACAATTCACGGCCATTTATAGCCAGTAATTGGGTGACAACCAGACTCGGTTTGGTCGTTTGAATAACTACCTGTAAACGATCATCTACTGGATTCGGGAACGTAGTAAAAGAGATGGACTCATCGCGATAATCGGGCAGATCCGTAACTAAGCCGCCTTCTGTAGCTGGTTCGTATGGTGGTAAACTGTCGGGTGTAACTGGCTTATCAATAACAATTAACGTAATTTCTTCGGAGGTCTGGCTCAAAAGTATCCCGTTTCTGTATTCGGAAACGGTGATGGCGACGCTAAACGGGCCTTGTTGAGTTGGGGTATCCCAGATTAACTCGCCGGTTCTACTATTCAGTTTGAAAGTACCCTGCCGAGAGAAGTCATTAGGATATTGATAGCCTGGTATTTGGCGAATGGAACAAAGGTTATTGGCCTGGGCGGTCTGTGGTTTAGCCAATAGGTATACCAGGCTGTCGCTATCAGGATCGTTGGCTTGCAGGGCAAATACAACTCGTTGTTTATTCGCAATCGTGAATCCGGTTGATGGAAGTAGGATTGACAAATCCGGAGTTTGATTGAGGGCCGAATTCACTAAAAATGTAGTCGAAAGAGAAAGCGGTACCTCAGCGTTAGAACTATTTAATACGGGGGAACGATTGATTAATGAGGTACTTATCGTATATGTTCCGGGTCCGCTGTATGTATGGTTAATGCGGAAACTATTGTAACTGATTGAGTTACCATTTAGCAATCGTCTACTCTCCCGGAATACTTCTCGGGTTTGACCGTCGCCGAGGCATAGGGTTACGCTAGTCATGGCATTGGATGCGGCTGCCCCCCTGATTTCGTCGAGATAAACAATAAGTCGTATTTCATAGGTTAATGGCCTGGAAGCTTCAGGTTTAACCTGAATATGGCCGCTAAGCAAATGGGTTGCATAGGAAGCGCAGGCACTCCAGAGAACAAGAGCTATAAGCGTAAACGTTTTCATGAAGATAATGCGAGAAAATGGTTGTGTTTGCTCTCATAACTACAGGTTGTTACTTTGTCGTATACGCATCTATTGAATGTTTTTAAACGGTATTTTCTTTCTTTTTTATGTTATACACGGCCAGTCAAACCGCTCAATTACTGACTCTTAGTTCTACATTTCAATATATTGCTACGTCGTTTGCCGATCATGTTTTCACCATCCGGCTCAATCGGCCCGAAAAGAAAAATGCCCTCAACAGGCCCATGCTTAACGAACTGGCTTTTGCCCTAACGTATGCCCACTATGCCAAGGAGGTTTGGATCGTTGTGCTGGAAGCAGCCGGGGATACATTCTGCGCTGGAATGGACCTGAAAAGTTTAGCGTCGGGTGATACCGCATCAAGTACCGTGCCTGAACCGTCAAAACCTGTCCGACTGGGAGAGTTGATGGCCAACCTGAATAAACCCTGTATCGCTAAAGTGCAGGGGCCAGTATATGCCGGCGGATTTCTGTTGGCGGGAGGAAGTACCTACGTAGTGTCTGCCGATACCGCTACGTTCTCGCTCCCCGAAGTTAAGCGCGGTTTGTTTCCATTTCAGGTGTTGGCGGTATTGCTTGATAGTATGCCTGCCAGGACAGCCCTTGATTTATGCCTTCGGGCACAAACGCTTACGGCTCCGGACGCCCAACGTCTTGGGTTAGTTACCAACGTAGTGCCAACCAATGAATTGGATCAGGCTGTTACGTTGCTGGCAGATGAACTAAAACAATTTTCGCCAACAGCCATGCAATTTGGCCTGCGAGCCTTCCAGCAATTAAAAGGCCTGCCGTTGAGCGAACAGCAGGCTTATTTACACGATCAGTTTCAACAGCTTCAGCAAATGCCCGATGCTAAAGAGGGTATGGCTGCTTTTCTTGAAAAGCGCGCACCTAGGTGGCAGGGCGACTAATTATTGCTTCGGTAAGTCCGGACAGTTCTCTTTCCGGCGCGTGTCGATAATAGTCTGGATTTTCCAACTGCCTCCAATTTTTACCAATGTAAAGGCATTCACGCCACAATGACTTTTTTTGTCCTGAAAATAAAAGACGTATGGGGTCCAGGCCGTTGCCAGGTCGCCGTCCATTTTAATGTCTATACCCGACAGCCGCTCATCCAGTGTTCCGGCTTTTGCTTTACCAATAGAATTAATAAATCCAGCAATGGCCTCGTCCCGAACCGTTACGTCGCCTTGCTTATTAATGACAGTTTGTAAGCGAGCACCTGGGTTAAACAAGGGTTTGAGCATGGTCGAATCTGCTTTTTGCATCGCCTGAAACAACGTATTTACAGTCGTTTTAATGGCGGTTTCTTCGGCATTCTGGGCAAAAAGCGCAGAGCTGTACGCTACGCTGATGAAGAGTAAAAAAGTTTTCAAGGGTTTATCTGGTTTATAGAAACGCCCTAAAAGATTAGTTCTTTTAGGGCGTAATGGTGGTTAAATGTACTGATTAACAATCATTTCGTAGAGTTCCTGTTTGCCGCTAAGCTGCTTAGGCTCTCCGTTGTTCATGGCGTACTCACGCAGATCGTCTAGCGTTAGTTCGCCTTTTTCGAAGCGGGCACCTTCGCCACTGTCGTAACTCGAATAGCGATCGGAACGTAACGCTTTGTATTTCGATTTACCTATTATTGCCTCGGCTGCAATGGCTGCTCGGGCAAAGGTGTCCATGCCGCCAATGTGTGCGATAAAGATATCTTCCAGGTCCGTTGAGTTTCTGCGGGTTTTGGCATCAAAGTTTACTCCGCCCGATTTGAGTCCCCCCGCTTCCAGAATGACCAGCATGGCTTCGGTTAGTTCATATACATCCACCGGAAACTGGTCCGTATCCCAGCCATTCTGATAGTCGCCCCGGTTAGCATCGATCGAGCCAAGCATGTTATGGTCGGCGGCTACCTGCAGTTCATGGGCAAAGGTGTGGTTGGCCAACGTAGCGTGGTTAGTTTCAATATTCAGCTCAAAATCATCCTGTAAGCCAAATCGATTCAGAAAGCCTACCACCGTAGCGGCATCGAAATCATACTGATGTTTGGTTGGCTCCATCGGCTTGGGTTCAATATAGAACGATCCTTTGAAGCCCTGCTTACGAGCGTAGTCGCGGCTGATTTGCAGAAACTTGCCCAGATGTTCCTGTTCCCGTTTCATGTTGGTGTTCAACAAAGACATATAGCCTTCCCGACCACCCCAGAACGTATAGCCCCGCCCACCTAGCTCAATAGTTGCATCGATAGCATTCTTTACCTGCCATCCACCATGAGCCAGTACGTGGAAATCTGGATTGGTAGCCGCCCCATTCATGTAACGCTCGTGTGAGAACAGGTTGGCTGTACCCCAAAGAAGTTTAACGCCGGATGCCGCCTGCTTCTGCTTGGCATAATCGACAATGGTGCGAAAATTTTTCTCAAACTCAGCGTTTGAGTTGCCTTCTGGCGCTACGTCGACATCATGGAAGCAATAGTATTCCATGCCAATTTTAGTGATGAACTCAAAGGCGGCATCCATTTTATCGTGGGCCGCAGCGAGCGGATCGTTGTTTGCATCCCAGGGGAAATGTTTAACACCAGGACCGAAGGGGTCTGCGCCAGTGCCGCAGAAGGTATGCCAGTAGGCAGTCGCAAACCGGAAAAGATCCTTCATGGGCGTGCCCAGAATTGGCCGGTTGGCATCGTAGAATTTAAAAGCAAGCGGATTGTCTGATTCCCGGCCTTCAAATTGAACCGGTTTATCTAGAAAGGGGAAATACGTTTTTTCGCCGAGAGTTAGTTTTGTAGAAGACATGTTTGTTAGGTTTAGACAAAATTATAGTCCCAAAGGTCTGTAGACCCTGGGACTATATCAACTGTTGATGGGTAAGCGGTAATAGGTCTATTTATTGAACGGGAAGAGGCACGAAGAATGCGTCTGGCTTGTCGAAGATGGGTGCATAGGAATAGCTACCGTCATACTGACGTACCGGCCCCGATATAAGCTGATTATAAGGCATTACCTTCACATCGGACGCCCAGAATTTGGTGTCGATATGGAATTCGTTTTTGAAATCCTTATCCGTAGACAGAGTCAGATAATTACGGAAGGTCAGCGGAGATTTCTCATCGCCATAAGTAAACGTATTGATATCGATTGGCTTTTTACGCTCTGGATTCCACTTGGGTTTTTCCTGAGTAACGTCTGGCGTGCCAGGCAAACGCAATGAACCGCTTGGAAGAACTAAAAATTGCTGCTTCTCTACCTTGGTCTGGGGTGGAATGAAACTGATCTGATCTTCTTTCGATATGGTTCCGGCAACCGAGCCAATCGCATACCGCCTAAACTGATAATCGGAGGTAGTTAGCTGAACCGTTGACACATCATACCAATAATCAATTTTTTCTTCGCCCACTATCAGCGATGAACGTTTCCAGTCAACGTAGAGGGGCTGGTTTAATTTATTGATGACAATCAACTGCATTTTTCCGCGCTCGCTGGCAAATTTATACCGTAACGTCAGCGTATCATTATCCAGCACAAGGCCTTCGCTGGTTGGTTTAACGTTGTTGCCACGTAACGTAACAACCTGAACATTTCGGGAGCATCCGGTTAGCAATAGTGCCAATAAAGCAAGGTAATGTATCGTTTTCATCGCCGTTTTGAGTAGGAAACAAGGTCAGTTAATAAAGAAGTAAGTTCCTCCGTTTTAACGTCATTGTCAACGTAACGAGCACACTATTTTGCCGTTTTCTGCTTTCCCGATTCTGTCATGGCGCGGTTGGATTGACGGGTCATTTTTTTGATGTATTCAACCCGTCGGAAACGTAACGCGCTCCAGTCCTCGTCAATAGCCACCATCCGAACGCCCTCGAAGCCCAGTTCGCCCAGTATAGCCCAGCCGGTATCCCGATTGAAGTCACAGGTGTATTTTCTGGATGAACCCTTGGGGTAAGCGATCCATAGGATACTATCTCCTTTTGTACGCTGTGCTAAAGCATGACTTACCGTATCAAGTTCTGCCTGATTTTTTACGAAAGCGATAACAAAGGTGCCCAACTGAATCTGCTGAGGATCGGTAACGATGGTTGCCAGTAGGCGCACCGTATCAACTACAGCCAGAAATTCGTCGGGCGCATTAATAACCGCTATCTCAGGCTGTGCCTTGTAGTTGAGTTTAGCGAGTACAGGATGCATACAAACTCAGCTAGTTACGATTCAGGATGTTCAGCCAGCGTTCGTAGGCGTTCCGGTATGCTTCCTGAGCGCGCATGTCTGGCTCAATGGTGCGAACAACATTCAGGCCAGCAAAGGCTTCGGCGGGCGTCTTGTAGTAGCCTAGTCCCAAACCAGCACCGCGAGCAGCGCCCTGCGCTCCATCCGTATTGTATAATTCAATGGCGGCTCCGGTCAGATTTGCAAGCGTATCGCGGAAAAGCGGACTCAAAAACATATTCGCTTCGCCCGCCCGGATAGTTTGCAGGCCAACGCCAACACTTTCCATAATCTGGATACCGTAGTAGAACGCAAAGACAATCCCTTCCTGAGCGGCCCGAATGAAATGCGGCAGGCCATGACGCGTTAATTGCAGCCCATGAAATGAAGCGCCTAAATCGGCATTTTCAAGAATGCGTTCTGCGCCGTTTCCGAAAGGCAAACACGTAAGGCCATCAGCTCCGACGGGCGCTTCGTGAGCCAGCGCGTTCATCGCGTCGTAGCCGATAGAACGTTGCAGAACCTGATTTCGAAGCCAGCTATTCAGAATTCCCGTGCCATTAACGCACATCAATACACCGTACCGTGGATTTTCGGCTGTGTGGCTCACGTGCAGGAACGTATTAACCCGCGATTGTGGATCATAATTCGCCTGATCGCTTACACCATACACCACGCCCGACGTACCAGCCGTAGCCGCAATCTGACCCGGCTCCAGTACATTCAGCGATAACGCGTTGTTTGGCTGATCACCAGCGCGATACGTAACGGGAGTGCCCGCTGATAGGCCCAGCTCTGCGGCAGCTGATGCCATCAGTTCGCCCTGTGGAGCGAAAGTTGGTTTTATTGTCGCAATCAGATCTGGATTGAAACCGAAATAGTCGAGTAAAAACTGGGCAGGCTGATTGGCCTGGAAATCCCAGAAAGCCCCCTCTGACAGACCCGAAGCCGTCGTAACAATGTCACCTGTCATACGGGCGGCCAGGTAATCACCGGGCAGCATAAATTTATACACCTGCGCGTAAATGTCTGGCTCATTGGCTTTTACCCAGGCAAGCTTAGCCGCCGTGAAATTGCCCGGCGAATTAAGTAGATGGTGTAACGTGCGGTCATGGCCAAGATCGTCGAAAGCCCGGTTCCCAAACGGAACGGCCCGGCTATCGCACCAGATAATGGAAGGACGTAGCACATTAAAGTCTTTGTCAACAACCACCAGGCCGTGCATCTGATAGGAAATACCAATAGCTTTTACCTCATCAGGCTTGACGTTGGCTTTGGCTAAAACAGCTTTGCTGGCCAGACAGGCGTTTTTCCACCAATTGTCGGGTTGTTGTTCGGCGAAACCCGTTTGAGGAGCTTCGATAGCCATTTCGGTCTCAGGAAAGAAGACAGAGGCAACAGCCGCACCACTATCGGCATTAACTAAACAAGCTTTAACGGACGAGCTACCCAGATCGAAGCCAAGAAAGTACATGGAAGAAGGGTTTAATTTTAGGCCCGCAAAATACGCAATCCTGCACATACATCAACGCCCGACCACTGCCTAGAACCTTTTATGCCAGTTCGGAAATCGACGCGTCTTTCTGTTTCTTTGCATTCTTAATCAAGTTGTATTGCCCCTATGAATCCAGTTTTGGATATGACCATTGACGAATTGTTCGATCAATTCGACAAATTACGCGTCCTGATCATTGGCGACGTAATGCTCGACTCCTACGTCTGGGGGCGTGTTGAACGGATTTCTCCGGAGGCACCCGTACCCGTCGTTACTGTTAATCATCGGGAGCTGCGGCTTGGGGGAGCCGGAAATGTACTGTTGAATGTACAGGCGCTGGGGGCCGAAGCAATTATTTGTTCGGTTATCGGAACCGACGAACCCGGCGATAAATTGGTCGGGGAATTGGGTGAGCGTGGGTTGAACTGTGATGGATTGATTCGGAGCAACGATCGGGTCACGACTATTAAAGAGCGGATCATTGCCGGTTCGCAGCAGGTTGTGCGGGTTGATACCGAAACGGATAAGTACATCACCGCCACTGAACGGACGCAGCTCATCACTAAAGCAAAAGAACTAATCCCGACCTGCCACGTCATTATTTTTGAGGACTACGACAAAGGCGTGTTAAGCGCAGAAGCCATTGCCGAGATTACCGATTTCGCCAACGAAAAGGGAATTCCAACCGTTGTCGATCCGAAGAAACGTAATTTCCTCTCCTACCAGAACACGACGCTGTTCAAACCCAACCTTAAAGAACTGCGCGAAGGGCTTAAACTGGATTTCGATGTTGATAAGCCGGTCGAATTTGAAGCCGCTGTTGACCAGCTAAAAGATCAGCTCAATATTAAAGGAGCACTCATTACGCTGTCGGAACGTGGTGTTTTTATTGATTTCAACGGCGAGAAGCATAAACTACCCGCTCATGTTCGGACCATTGCCGACGTATCGGGAGCGGGCGATACGGTCGTTAGTATTGCCGCCTGCTGCGTGGCGCTGAAACAATCGCCCAGCATTATAGCGGGTTTATCGAATCTGGGTGGTGGACTGGTTTGCGAATCGGTGGGCGTAGTGCCTATCGATAAGACTCAGTTGAAAGAAGAAGCCAAAGAGAGTTTATAAGTTTAGTCAGTTAGACATTCCATGTCTTCAAGACATGGAATGTCTGTTTAAGAGAGTTGCTGAAATTGGCGTTTTTACATCTCCTTGATGGCATCAACAAAGCACCGCGCTTTGTCGGGATCGGTATCAGGATAAATACCGTGACCCAGATTGGCGATGTAATGCTGATGGCCGAACGCATTCAGCATTTGTTTGGCCTCGGCCCGAATTTGCGCAAAATCGGCGTACAACACGCAAGGGTCTAAATTACCTTGCAGGACTCGGTCGGGAATGAGTTCCCGCGATTCGTGCGGGTCCATGTTCCAGTCTAAGCCTACTACGTCGCAATTTAATTGACCAATTTCCTGACGCGCAAAAAAGGCCCCTTTCGCAAACACTGTCACGGGAACAGTTCCGGCAATTAAATCACAGATTTGTTTTATATACGGTAGCGAGAATGTCCGATACTGTTCGGGGGAAAGAATCCCGGCCCAGGAATCAAAAATCTGTACCAGATCGGCGCCAGCCCGAATTTGTGCCTGTAAATAGGCAATGGTGCTGTCAGTGATTTGCTGCAGCAGCGCATGAGCGAAATCGGGATCAGTATAGAGTAGTTTCTTAGCTACCGAAAACGTTTTTGAGCCTTTCCCTTCGGTCATGTAGCAAAAAATAGTGAACGGGGCTCCGGCAAAACCAATCAGCGGTACGCGCCCATTCAACTCTTTCTTGGTCAATTTGATAGCATCCAGTACGTAGCCCAGATCGCTTTCCGCGTCTGCAACACGAAGACGACTCAGGTCGGCCATGTTACGTACCGTTTCCGGAAATACGGGGCCACGACTTTCGATCATCTCGTAGGGAAGGCCCATGGCTTCTGGAATAACCAGAATATCAGAAAAGATAATGGCCGCATCCACATCGAAGGCATCTACTGGCTGAATTGTTACTTCAGCGGCCAGTTCGGGCGTTTTGGCCAACGTAATAAAACTGCCTGCCTGCTCACGAACAGCTCTGTATTGGGGCAGAACACGGCCTGCCTGCCGCATCATCCAGACGGGAACGCGCTCGGTTAGTTCGCCCCGTGCGGTGCGCAGTAATAAATCATTCTGTAAAGTCATGGTGCAAAGATAGTCTTGAACGGCGATTCATCGGATTATCCTGATTGTCTGATTAATTTTGGGCTTTCTCATTTTTTATTGAATCGATTTGTAATGCCTTCTGTCTTTATCGATGCCGAACGAATGCGTGATCTGAATAGTGGTCTGGGTCAGGTTTGTCTGCACCTGAGCCATGAGCTTGTTCGTCAACGTCCCGATTCATGGGAGTTAACATTTCTGGTCCCCAAAGGGAAAACGGGCATTTTTGGCGATTCGGTACAGTATATAGAGGCATCGTGGCAACGAAAGCTGTGGATTCCTGGTCAATACGATCTCTGGCACTGTCTGCATCAGGATTCAGTCTACTTGCCGCTACGTTCTACCTTAATTTTAACGATCTACGATCTGAACTTTCTGGAACGTAGTGATTATTCGGCAGAGAAGAAGGCCCGTAAATTAGCCCGGCTACAGCGAAAGATCAATCGTGCTACGTTACTTACGGCAGGATCGGCCTATACGGCGTCGGTAGTTCGGGAGCACTTACGTATTCCTGAAACGTTGCCGTTAGAAGTCGTTTATACGGGGGTGGCAGTTAGCGAGCAGGACGTAGCGGCTGATGCACCTGAACCGGCCTTTTTGACTGGAAGCGATGCGCCCTTTTTTCTGTTTGTCGGTGTTATTCACCCCAAAAAGAATGTCCACACGCTTTTACCACTACTCGAAGCGTTCCCTGATTATCGACTGGTGCTGGCTGGGCCAGACCGGCATACCTATGCACAGCATGTTCGGGATCAGGCCCAGAAATTAGGGATTGCCGACCGGCTTATCATGCCCGGCGCTGTTGATGAAGAAACCAAACTGTGGCTCTATGCTAATTGTGATGCCTTTTTGTTCCCCTCTTTGTCAGAAGGTTTCGGCTTACCCGTAGCAGAAGCGATGACATTCGGCAAACCAGTATTTATCTCAAATCTGACCAGTTTGCCGGAGGTTGGCGGTAAAGAAGCGTATTATTTTGACAGCTTTGACCCGGAGAATATGGCTAAAATCGTTCATGATGGCCTGCACGATTTTGCTCAGAATCCGTTACGTCAGGAACGGTTACGGCGCCGGGCGGCTGGTTTTAGCTGGGCTAGTGTGGCTGGGGAGTACTGGAAGTTGTATAAGGAGTTGATAGATGGAAAAAGGATCTGATAGACGCTTCTGCACGTGGTTCTTGTAGTAGTACGATTGGCTTGCTGCTAAAATCAGAGTAATCCTGGAATCTGTTTAATCCCGGTTCCGGCGGTATCTTTGCAATACCAATGAAAACATACTTACGATTACTCTCATTTGCTAAACCGCTGGGCAGGTTTCTGACGCCATTCGTTTTGACGTCTCTGGTAGCCAGCGTGTTTGGTGTGTTGAATTTTACGTTGCTTATTCCCCTGCTGAGTATACTCTTCAATCAGGTAGATGCAAAGCAGGTGGCGAAGTTTCTGAGTCAGCCTGCACCGTCTTTGGCAACCATCGCTACGTCGCCAACCAAAGTCTTTAATTATTACTTCGCGCAGGTATTTCAGGAATACGGCAAAATCGGGACATTGCAGTTTGTTTGTGGCGTTATCATTCTCTCAGTCCTGCTAAGCAATTTGTTTAAGTACCTATCGATTCGGCAGCTGGAGTCATTCAAAGCCCGGATGGTGGCTACACTACGCGAAACCGTATTTAGCCGGACCTTACGGTTACACCTGGGTTTCTTTTCGAATGAGCGGAAGGGAAACCTGATCTCCCGGATTACGACGGATGTACAGGAAGTAGAAAACTCAATTGCCAATACGTTATCGGCGGCCTCGAAGGAAGTATTTTTGCTGATTGGCTACATTATTGCCCTGCTCAGCATTTCGGTAAAACTAACACTATTTGCGATCATCGTCATTCCCATTTCGGGTGGGTTTATTGCGACGCTGGTTCGTAGAATGAAACGCGACGCACAGGAAGGCCAACTGCGGTTGAGTGCTGTGGTGAGTTTGCTGGACGAAACATTTGGCGGTATGCGCGTGGTGAAAGGGTTTGTGGCCGAAGGGTTTATTCTGGACAAGTTTCGGCGCGAGAACGAAGGGTATCGGAACGCCGTACGCTCACTGGCCAATCGGCGCGAACTGGCCTCGCCCTTTTCGGAAGTGATGGGCGTAGCCGTTGTAGCAGGTATTCTGTTGTACGGTGGTTCGCTGGTGCTGAGCGGGCAATCGGATCTGACAGCCGCCGAATTCATTTCCTATATCGCTATTTTCTCGCAGGTTACGCGCCCGGCCAAAGATATATCCAATGCGTTTAGCGGATCGCAGCGTGGGCTGGCCTCGGGTGAGCGCGTATTGGAACTGATCGATACGACACCGGCGGTTCAGGACAAACCCGGCGCTACGTCGCTGGCTGGTTTTCAAAAGCAACTATCGGTCAGGAACGTATCGTTTGCCTATAATGCCGATACGCCGGTGCTACGCGACATAAGTTTCGAGCTGCCAAAAGGAAAGACGATTGCCCTGGTTGGCTCGTCGGGTGGCGGAAAATCGACCATTGCGGATTTGATTCCGCGATTCTATGATCCTACCGCCGGACAAATTCTGATCGACGGTGTCGATTTGCGCGACTGCACTATGGAGTCGTTACGTGCCCAGATGGGTATTGTAACGCAGGAGAGCATTCTGTTCAACGATACCATTTTTAATAACATTGCCTTTGGTAGTTCCGCTACAGAATCCGATGTAATGGAAGCCGCCCGGATTGCGAATGCCCACGACTTTATTATGGCTCAGCCCGATGGGTATCAGACCATTATTGGTGATCGGGGGGGCAAGTTATCAGGCGGTCAGCGACAACGGATTAGTATTGCCAGGGCTATTCTTAAAAATCCGCCGATATTGATATTGGACGAAGCGACGTCTGCGCTCGATACAGAATCAGAAAAATTAGTGCAGGAGGCCCTGACACGGTTGATGGCTAACCGCACTACGTTAGTAATTGCCCACCGCTTGAGTACGATCCAGCATGCCGATGAAATTCTCGTCGTGAATCAGGGACGTATTGTTGAACGGGGGCGGCACGACGAGCTTTTGACGCTTGACGAGGGTTTCTATCGACGATTAAGCACGATGCAGAATGTTTAGTTAATCAAACCTTTTTTGGCTTATCAATATCCCGACAGCGTAAGGTTGTCGGGATATTTTGTTTTCAGGATATTTCGGGCGTATTAATTCGATAAAAAATGGTCTAGTAGTCTAATTGGTTTGTAGGATTTTACGGATATTGTTTTTGAATTTTTATAGGTTAAATCTCTAGTGAACGGTCGATTCTTGCCCATTCACTCAATAAGCCTTCGTGTAGCTCAATACGGGCAAAAAAGCCAAATCCTTTTGGGGTGTTTTCGCGTAGTTATTGCAGTTCCTCGATGATCGGGGACTACTCCACTAAACGATTAATATTCTCAATGGAAAAACTACAAAATGACCCAACGGCAGCTCCGCAGGGCCTGACCGGGAAAGCATCGGCCGCACTGGGCCGCCGGGTATTTTTGCGTTACCTGGGTGCTACGGCAGCTGCTGGTGTAGCCCTGAGTGCCTGTAAGAATGAGATTGCTGAACCACTAGCCACTGGCTCTGCTCGCGCTGGCGATGCTATTGACCTCGGCGATATTGGTTCGAAAGATGTCAACGTATTAAACTATGCTTATGCACTTGAGCAATTGGAGGCAGCCTTCTATACTCAGGTGCTTCTGACTCCTTACGCTGGCATCAACGGTTATGAGCGGGCAATCCTAGCGGATATCCGTGATCATGAAATCGCGCACCGCGAATTGTTCAAGGCTGCGCTGGGCAGTGCTGCTATTCCTGGACTGACTCCTAACTTCAGCAGCATCAATTTCAGCAGCCGCGCATCCGTTTTAGGAACGGCACGTGTTTTCGAAGCAATTGGTGTATCGGCCTACAACGGTGCTGGTAAGTACATCACTACGCCTGATTACTTGGTACTGGCTGGTAAGATTGTTTCGGTAGAAGCACGTCATACGGCTATTATTAGCGAACTGGTAAGCCCTCAGACAACCTCGTTCTCGGGCGATGATATCGTGGCTGCAGCTTCTGGATTGGGCGAAGCCCGTACGCCCGAAGAAGTACTAACACTAGTACGGCCTTATGTTCAGGAAATTCTTAATGGTAAAAACGGACGTCGCGCATAAACATCAATAGCCATGAATCTACAAAACATACTTAATGAAATTGAAAAGGTAGATGCTGACGTGTACGAACGGCTAGACCATGTATCGCGTCGTCACGTTTTTCATAACTTCCTTAAAAAAGCGCTGACAGGCGTAGCACCCGTTGCTTTTGGCGCTATCCTGAATAAAGCGTATGCGCAAAGCAGCACGGTTGCTGATGTGCTTAATTTCGCTCTAACATTAGAATACCTTGAAGCTGAATTTTACAATAAAGGATTAGCCTCAGGTGGTCTGATCACCGGTATGGAAGGTTGGAATACGTTCCAGCAGATCGCCAAACACGAAAACGCACACGTAGCGCTGTTGAAATCAGCCCTGGGTGGTGCTGCCATTGCTAAGCCAAACTTTGACTTTACCGCCAAAGGCGCTTATCCTGACGTATTTTCTAACTATAAGACCTTTATGACATTGGCTCAGGCATTCGAAGATACGGGTGTACGGGCTTACAAAGGTCAGGCTGCTAATTTGATCAGTGCACCAGATGTATTAACAGTGGCTCTTCAAATTCACTCGGTAGAAGCCATGCACGCAGCTAAAGTTCGTTACCTGGGTGGTAGCCGGGGATGGATTATGGGTGCAATGGGCGCACCAGCCGCTGTATATGCCGGTGAGGATGTTCGGGTGCAGGGTGGCGTAGACGTAGTGAATTTAACAGGCCTTGGTACCGATCAGGTTACCGGAGCTTTTGATGAACCACTAACCAAAGCCCAGGTATTGGCTATTGCCACACCGTTCTTAGCGTAAGTAAGTGGAGTGAGTAGTTGGGTAGTTGTTGACCGGAGTTTTCGGGCAATCAACTACCCAATTATTTTTTTAAGGCTGAGTGGCTGTAACGCTACGTAGCCGCATGGTTGAGCCTTTTTCAAGATTGTTTTCCGGGTTAAGCAGGCAAATCTGATTAATGATGCCATCCCAGCCGTTACGGCCCTGGAGCGCTATTTCGTAGGTCCTGAATTGGCCATCGCCAACAATCGGGAAATCAACGTAGCGTTCGGGTACGTCGTAAAAATCGATCTCGCCGGGTTTGCGCCAGACCAGCCGGGCAGTGGTAGCTTTTGTGGTAAAGGCTGCCTGAACGTAGAGTTTCGGCAGTTCGGTAGGACGCCAGAAGACAAAGGGGCTACAGACCCGGAAATTGGCCCGCGTTGTATCCACCCGTTGCCAGCGAATCGCTAACTCATTCTGAATAGGCCAGCCTTTATCATGAACATTGTAGTAATACCAGCCCTGACGATCGGTAGTGAACCGGAAATTAGGAAGAGTTGCAGGACGGGGCTGGCTATAGGCATACTGCCGAATATCGGCCAGCGAGCCTACAATCAGTGTGTAATCGAATTCATAAACACCATTATGATCAATTTGCATGAAACCATTCGCGCTCATGTAATAACTCGTCATATCGAATTCGCCCCCAACCTGTCCTGAGCCTGACGCGAGCGTTACGAACCGAAACTGATTAGCCTGATATAAGCCAACGCCCCGCCCTTCGGTGTTGAGCAGAGCAGACCAGTTTTCGGTCGTATAATGGCTAATCATGTCATGCTCCGAAAGCTCGGTTAAAGCGCCGTTGGTGAATGGCTGAGCGCCGGTATAGGTTACCTGCCGATACCAGGGTGCATTTGTGTAGACGCATGGCATTTCCTGCGTTCGTCCATCATACTGAGTCGTATCGGCCCGCTGAACCGTAGTTCTGCTCTTCACGTGTACCGTATTGCCCTGAAGTTCGAGCCAATGTTCCATGATGCAATCGGCTGATTCATTAAAGAGCGGCCAGATAAGCGGGACCGTCTTTACGTAAAGTTTGTTCTGGCTTTGCTGGTAGCTAATAATACGGGCAGGATGATTATAATAATCGCCAGCCTGTACTGGATTCCAGCCCAGATTTCGCCAGACATAAACCGGATCTTTCCCGTTAACAGAGTATGGATATGGGCCGCCATAGAGCGAGGTTTGTAGTTGCCGGCCCAAATCATAGTTATTGATCATATTCTGAGAGCTGGTCGCTTCGGCGAGATACGTAATGGCACCCCCCATATTGAGATCGATTCCCACTTTTACTTTATCGTTAGACAGATACAAGCGCTTGGCCTCGGGGCGAGGAAATTGTCCAGGTGACGTATTGGGGTCGTTGGGGTTGGAGGTTGGTGTGTAAGGGGCAGTAGCCGGATAATCTTGCGAACAACTGAGAGTCAGAAAGCCGAACAGTACACAAACTAAATAAACGTAAGGACGAGTCATAGGCGAGTAAGCAGGTTAGCCAAAAATACCGGGGGGCAGGGCGCTTTCCAAGTATACTTATTCAGTGACCTAAGCAGGGTGGGTATGGTTGGAAGTCAGCTGTTGTAGAAAGTGCTTTGCATCCGACGGTTTTTTCAGTATAAACACCTGCCGCTCTGCCCGATACTGATTAATGACCGCCAATACCTTTGGTCGATGTGTTTCTGCATACAATAAAATCCAGCGAATAAAGAGCCAGTCCCAGTGTTCGGGGCAACCGGCCGCCATGTCGGGCCTGACCCGGCCGTAATAACTAACGATCCGTTTCACCGCCCGCCAGACACACACCCAGCGTGAATAATCCAGAAAAATAACCGTATCGGATGCGGCCAGACGTATCGGTAGGGTTGATCCATAGTTGACATCAATAATCCATTCCGATTGGCTGATCAGTTGCTGCTGAAGGGATTGTTGTGTTGGCTTATCAACCAAAACCCAGCTGGGTTGCCACAAAATGGCGTCAAGGTGAATGACGGGTAAATTCAATAAGTGCCCAAGCTGACGGGATAATGTTGATTTGCCGGCTCCTCCACTCCCTAAAATGACAATTCGCTTCACAATAAAATAATATAGCGTAAATGAATGAAAAGTGCTGTTTTGAGCTAGTAGCGCTATTCTGGAGTTGGCAGCTTACGTTTTTTTTTGACTTGTTTTCGGCTAATTAAGACTATTTCTTAAATTCTCTTTTTCCATTCCGATACAAACCCCTAATTTTGCAGGATTTTTGGCGATCCGTAACGGCCTAACGGTCAAAAAAACAACGTCGTCAACTACTATTTGTCATCATTCATCCGGGACCGCCCGGCCGAATCATCAAGGTGAATTCGCCTGCGCGGTTCATTGTCCCGCTGAACAATGCCCAAAAACGCTCAAATCCGCTCAGTTCTTATTATCGGCTCCGGTCCTATCATTATTGGTCAGGCCTGTGAGTTCGACTACTCTGGTTCGCAGGCTGCCCGCTCGCTGCGCGAAGAAGGAATTGAAGTTGCGCTGATCAACTCCAACCCGGCCACAATCATGACAGACCCGATCAATGCTGATCATGTGTATCTGTTGCCGCTGGACAAAAAGTCTATCGTTCAAATCCTGGAAAAACATCAGGAGATGGGCCGGCCAATCGATGCCGTTTTGCCAACCATGGGCGGTCAGACGGCTCTTAACCTGGCTATCGACTGCGATAAAGCCGGTGTTTGGCAAAAATACAACGTACAGATTATCGGGGTCGATATTCGGGCCATTGAAACAACCGAAGACCGTGAGAAATTTCGGCTGAAAATGCTGGAACTAGGCGTTGGTGTTTGTAAAGGTCGTACGGCGCGGTCCTTCCTGGAAGGGAAAGAAATCGCTCAGGAGATCGGCTTCCCACTGGTAATACGTCCTTCGTTTACGTTGGGTGGTACGGGTGGTGGCTTTGTTCAGCGTCCTGAAGATTTCGATAAAGCCCTTACGGCGGGCCTGCATGCTTCTCCAGTTCACGAAGTACTGGTTGAGCAGAGCGTAATGGGATGGAAAGAATATGAGCTGGAGCTGCTCCGCGATAGCGCCGGAAACTTCATCATCATTTGTTCTATCGAGAACTTCGACCCGATGGGTATCCACACGGGCGACAGTATCACCGTAGCGCCAGCCATGACGTTGCCCGATACGCTCTATCAGAAAATGCGCGATCTGTCGATCATGATGATGAACGGTATCGGTAAGTTTGCTGGTGGTTGTAACGTACAGTTCTCGGTTAATCCGGCAACTGACGACATTATTGCCATTGAGATTAACCCACGGGTTAGCCGTTCGTCGGCGCTGGCGTCGAAAGCAACCGGCTATCCGATTGCCAAGATTGCTGCTAAAATGGCTATCGGTTACAATCTCGATGAGCTAATTAACCCAATCACGGGTACTACGTCGGCGTTTTTCGAGCCTGCTATCGATTACGTAATCGTAAAAATACCACGCTGGAACTTCGATAAGTTTCCGGGAGCCGACCGCTCTCTGGGCCTACAGATGAAATCAGTGGGAGAAACGATGGGTATTGGTCGGAACTTCCAGGAGGCACTGCAAAAAGCGTGTCAGTCGCTCGAAATCAGACGTAACGGGCTCGGTGCCGACGGTCGCGAACTGACCGATCGTGAAGCACTGACCGAGAGTCTGGCGCATCCGAGCTGGAACCGTTTGTTCCATATCTACGATGCGTTTAAGGCCGGAATGTCGTTCCGTACCATTCAGCAACTGACCAAAATAGATCCCTGGTTCCTGCATCAGATTGAAGAACTGATTGAGCTGGAACGCGAAATTCAGCAATACGATCTGGACGATTTGCCACCTGAACTGCTACGCACTGCCAAGCAGAAAGGGTATGCCGATCGGCAGTTGGCCCACTTACTTCAGGTAAAAGAAAGTAAGATCTACGATTATCGTCAGGCACACAATATTCGTCGGGTCTACAAGTGCGTTGATACCTGTGCCGCTGAATTTGAGGCCAAAACGCCATACTACTATTCGACATTCAATAACCAGTTGCCCATTACGCAGGATCGGCCGGAGCCGGTATCGCAATTGCCTGGTAACGAGTCAGTACGTAGTGATCGTAAGAAGATTGTTGTTCTGGGATCTGGTCCGAACCGGATTGGTCAGGGTATTGAATTTGACTACTCCTGCGTACATGGTGTTCTGGCGGCTAAAGAAGCTGGTTATGAAACCATCATGATCAACTGTAATCCAGAAACTGTGTCTACCGACCCCGATATTGCTGACAAGCTGTATTTCGAGCCGGTTTTCTGGGAGCACGTACATGCCATTATCATGCACGAACAGCCCGAAGGCGTTATCGTGCAGCTGGGCGGACAAACTGCTCTGAAAATGGCAGAAAAGCTGACGCGCTACGGTATTAAAATTATCGGTACGAGCTGGGAAGCGCTCGATCTGGCTGAAGATCGTGGTCATTTCTCCGATATGCTCCGTAAGCTCGATATTCCGTATCCGAAATTCGGTACAGTGCGGGAAGCCGAAGCCGCTCTCGATCTGTCGCGTGAGTTAGGATTCCCGCTGCTGGTACGTCCAAGCTACGTATTGGGTGGTCAGAATATGAAAATCGTGATCAACGAAACGGAGCTGGAGCAGCATGTCATGAAAATCCTGAAGGATATTCCCGACAACAACATTCTGCTCGACCATTTCCTGGAGAACGCGATTGAGGCCGAAGCCGATGCTATCTGCGATGGCGAAGATGTCTATATTATTGGTATCATGGAGCATATCGAACCGGCGGGTATCCACTCGGGCGATTCGTATGCTGTGTTGCCTACATTTGATCTGAGTGAGAACATAATCCGTCAGATTGAAGAGCATACTAAAAAGATTGCTGTTGCGCTCAAAACGGTTGGTCTGATCAATATCCAGTTCGCGATTAAAGACGAGGTTGTTTATATTATCGAAGCCAACCCGCGCGCTAGCCGTACCGTACCGTTCATCTGTAAGGCGTATCAGGAGCCTTACGTGAATTATGCAACTAAGGTGATGCTGGGCGATAAGAAAGTGAAGGACTTCACCTTCAAGCCCGTCAAGAAAGGCTATGCGATCAAGATTCCTGTCTTCTCGTTTAACAAGTTCCCGAACGTAAACAAGGAACTTGGGCCAGAAATGAAGTCGACCGGTGAGGGAATCTATTTCATCGATGACCTAACCGACGATTTCTTCCAGAAGGTATACGCCGAACGGAATCTCTATCTGAGCCGCTAGTTTGATTAATAAGGCCTGAAAACAGTTGAGCCATGCCGAGTCGGCGTGGCTCAACTGTTTTGTTGCTATTTGCGTTTAGAAAGAAGATATTTACACTAGAAGCCTAAACAGGAAATAGTATGACTGTTGTATCTGTCGAATTGGAAGATAAGCTGGCAGTAGAATTAAAAGAAGCAGCTGAATTGCTCAAAACGGATGAAGTTGAGTTAATTCGTAAAGCTGTTACTAATTATATCCGTCAATATCGCATGGATAGAATTAGAGAAGGAGCACAACCTTATGCTGATCAGGCCGGTTTTCTAACAGAAGATGATATTTATCGGGAAATTTCCTGATTAAAGAATTCCGTTTTATTATTGCTTAAATAAAGGCAAAAAGGCTGTCCTTTTCTCTACTGGTTTCTTCATGGATGCGCCTTTGCGTTTAGCTCCTTCTACAGCGATCGTTTTTGATACGAACGTTCTGCTCTCCGCTTTCATTTTTAGAAAATTTGCTGGTGATGTCTATCAATACTGTGCCGAGCGATATTTGCTCTACAGCTCAGAATGGATGTTGGCTGAGTTATCAGAAAAGCTGGAGAGCAAAAAATTCAGGCTTCCATTGACTTTACAGGAAACTATTCTGGTACAAGTCCGAGAGGATGTACAATTAGTTTATCCTACAAATGAAATGCCCAATTATTCTCGCGATCCAGATGATAATAACGTGTTACGTCTTGCCTTATTTATAAAAGCTAACTTTATAATTACCGGTGATCGTGATCTTTTGGACTTAGGTCAGGTTGAAAAGACTGAAATTATTAGTCCCAAGCTATTTTTTGAACGATACATGATGTAGAACCATCATATAAGAAAGCCCATCTCTGCTGTAGAGATGGGCTTTCTTATACATTCAGTATTGGTTTATGGCAGAGACGTTTAAAATCCTAAGCCGAGTGCCATAGCACGTACCAGAATTGGGAAGTCGGCTACAGGTGTTGCCTGACCAGTCGACAGATTGATCTGGTACACCTTGGTCGATGGGCCGGTTAGCGCATCAACACGTAGCAAGGCGTAGGCAGCGTTGCTGGTTCCGCCGATATCAAAGCCGGTTGCGCCTTCAATATTAACGCCTAGCGGCCCAACAGCCACTAATCCGCCTGCGTTTGGTGGGTCCTGACGCACCAGTCGATCCAATTGAGAGTCGAGGTCGTACAATACCGTTGTGGTGGCTCCGGCGAAGTTATTCGTGTAAGCCGCACCTGTTATGGCGCCACTGGGGCCACTTGAGTACATTAAGTTGCCATCAACGGCCGCAACGGCTCCCGTTTCAGGATGAAGGCGTAGATTCTGGCCCGACGACGTTACCAGACGAATGCGGTCGACGGTTGGGTTAAAATCAAAACCAACATCAACGCCCATCATAGCTGGTGAGAATGGTCCTGAACCAACCATGGTTGCCATGCCATTAGACGTATTGATGGTATACAGGCGACTTGTGCTACTAACAGCGTACAACTGTCCGTTCGCAGGCCGGAAATCGATACCATAAATCATATCTTCAGGGAATAGCCCCGTCAGCGGTTTGCTTATCGGCATACCAGGCGCCATTGGATTGAAAATGACCAGATTGTTGAAGCGGTCAATCGCGTATGCAACAGGATCGGTCGGAATAGCTAGCCCAACAATACTAAAGCCTGGTAAATCGCCTAAACGCTCAGCCTGTCCGGTTGCCAGGTTGATCTGGTAAAAACCCTGGGTGATGCCGTTGATCAACGTAGCGACAGCGCTGCCATCGGGAGCAATATCGAAGCTGCCGGCACCGGCAATATCAACGCCTAATGGGCCCACTTCCACTAACGTACCATTATTAGGAGGATCCTGGCGATATAGTTTATCCGTAATGGGATCAATATCGTATAGGGTAGTTGTGGTTACGCCCGCGCGATTATTGGTATAGGCAACGCCAGAAATGGCTACGTTTGCGCCATTGATAGCTCCATCGATAGCGGCCGTAGCCCCGGTTTCGGGATGAAGACGCAGATTTTGCCCCCGGTTCGTTACCAGGCGAATGCGGTCGACGGTTGGGTTAAAGTCAAAACCAACTACATCGCCGTTGATGGCAGGCGAAAAAGGAGCTGCGCCGATAGCCGTGGCGACTCCGCTATTCAGGTTGATAGCGTAAATTCTGCTGCCATTACTTACACCGTAAAGTTGACCTGTGGCCGGACGGAAATCGATCGAGACCAGCCGTTCGTTTGTACCTAGGCCAGTGATTGTCGTTGTTCCTAACGTAACGCCTGGATTTTGCGTATTTAACTTTAATAACTGGTTATTATCGGTCAGCACGTAGAACAGAAAGTTGGCCGATAGCCGGGCACTAGACCGGGAAAAATCACTCTGCGGTTCCAGTTGAATCTGGTTCTGCTGGCAGGAATTAAGCGTTACCAGTGAGCTTACAGTGAGCAAACCGATAAGAAAACGGAGCGAGGCTTTGTGCAACATAATCGTTAAATAGAAAAGTTTTCATTGAAAAATTTTGCTAATCAAAAGCCTATACGCGCTAACTCGTAAAACGGATTGTTATGTATTAAAAAAAGATTAAAATAGTATTCAATGGTCCAAAAATTCAGTTTGTAACTGCTTGAAGATGAGAAATCTATATTAGGGTTGTAGATAGCATTAAACTATCAAACACTGGTTGTACCTAAAAAATAGCCAATAAAAAAGCGTCCCCCGTTAGAAGGGACGCTTATGAAAAGTACTACGTATCGGCCTACCGGCGGTAGCGGCTACGATATTCAGGACCAACGCCAAAACCGTAGCCGAGCGTTACGGTAACCGTTGAATTATACACATTTTGATTACCAACACCTCCTCTGATTGGCTGGCTTGTCAGGTCGGCCAGACCAAAGTTATAGCGAGCATCGATTAAAAAGCGCTGACGGGCACCCCAGCCTGGGAAGTTCAGCTGAAAACCAGCAAAGGCACCTAAATCCAGGTTTTTGAAAGCCTCAGAGTTTGTTACGTCTGGCTGATCTACACCTCCTCTTTTCTGCTTAACGATCTGGGCACTGAGTGGAATGGACAGTGCAGGGCCAAAAAACAGATTGGGCCGGAAATTCCCATTCAACGTGAGAAAGTAACGTAATGCAACGGGAATTTCTAAATAATTGGCACGCTGGGTAAACTCAACAGGAATATTCCCCGGATCTGTACCCGTGAATTTGCCACCACGCTGTGAGTAAAGAATATCGGCTGAAATGCCGAAATGATTAAGCGAGCTATACATTAAAAAAGCACCAGCCGTCAGACCTGGAGCCATTTTATAGCCCGTTACATCTCCACGAAATGTGGATAAATTTAAGCCAACACGGGGGCCGGCGCTGAATCGTTGTTGTGCATAAGTGCTTGATAGGCAAGCTAAAATAGCTACGGACAGGATGGTGAGAGAACGTAGCGAAATTGAGCGAAACATAGACTGATTGAATAAGTGATATGCCCCGTAAACGCTCAGAGTTTTATAAATGTTTTATTAAACTGAGTTGTTTTATGTACTGAATGGCGCTTTTATGATTTAAATGCTTCGAATGGAGGTGCCCTTTCGGGAATTATACGACCGAAAAACAAGGATGAAAATGATCAGATGGAGACATAACCTGTACCGTTGTTTTGGATGGCGTAACCGGTTTTAGTTTGTTAGGTCGATTCGGGGCAAAGAAAATAAAATAAATAGCCATAGCGAGCATAAACAGAATGGCTGCCGTTGTGGTCGCTATCCAGAGCGGCCATAAGCGTTTTTTAGTGGCCGATTCGTGAATGCGGTTCTGAAGGGCACTGCGTAGGCTGGCCAATTGTTCAGACGTAGGTGTGGCTGTCTGCTGCATCGCTTCCAGACCAGCCAGTGCATCGGCATAAAAGGGGTCTTCCAGCAATAGCCGCTCAACGCGGTGGCGTGCTGCCCCGCTTAAGCGACCGGCCTGATAGGCCCGCAAATCATCAAAAGTCAATTGGTCGTTCATTGTTGTTTTTACAAACAGTACCTTACGTAACTGTTCACTACGTTATTTACTCATGCAAATTTTCAGCATTCGTCGGCCGTTTTGCAAATAACTTTTCACTTGTTTTAAATCATACCCAGTCAGTTCGGCCACGTCAACGTAACTTTTCTGATCCAGATAAAATAGGGTGAGGCAGGTTCGTTGCTCATAGGGCAGTGTTTGCAGACAGGTTTCCATACGGCTTAAATCTTCCTCCAGATCCAGTAACTGGTTATCGGTTTCATCGGTACTCAGCGAAGCCATTCGATAATCTTCGGTGTCATTATCGGTGGCACCTGTAATCTGAACGGCTTTTGGGTGAGTCTGGCTTTTACGTAGCAGCATCAGGCAGTGGTTACGGGCTACACTGTGTAACCAGGGCTGAAATTGCTGAACGTCATGTTTACGAAGATCGGTAACTAACTGTTCAAATAAATGCATAACAGCATCTTTTGCCTCATCTTCATCGCGCAGATAATTGTAGCAGACAGCATACACCAGCTCCATGTGTCGTTCATAGAGTTCGCCCAGTACGGCCAGATCGCCCGTAGCACGGTAGGCTGAGATATACTCAGCGTCGGTTGTGGGTTTAGGTCTGCGGAATCGTTTCAGAAACATGCGCTGTCTGACTTCTTATCTGTTAGATGCAGTAAAGGGCCAAATTCCACACTGGGAGCCAGATTCTAGTAGTACTCTAATTCAGATACGTAGCATTCCTATCATAAACGCTCAAAATAGAGTCGTCGTTCATAACCTTATCAATCTGCTAATCGTTGAGTAAATACACTAATACTCAACGGTATGAAACGGAAAATATGGTTCGCCAGCCTGCTGGTGGGGAGTTTGATAACAGCAGGCATGGCGCAGAGTAATCAGGCGCCGGTCATGCAGCAATCAACGTCAACGGAAGATCGTCGGCAGGCTAATCCGCCCAAACCGATGCTGGAAAATTCGAATGGGCGGCAGCAACCTGCCCTAAACATGGATCAGGATACGACGCGTCCCAAAAAGCAACCCCGAAAACAACGTCGGTTACGTCCTGATTCGCTACGTAGGGGAGGAGCTACACGGGTTGATACGATCCGATAAACCGCAACTGATTAACGTTGGATTAATCTATTAGGCTGAATCAAACAAATTATGATTCCCTGAGGTCAATAATATATAGACCAACTCAACACGTTATGATTAAGCTACTAATTAGCGCTTTGCTGCTATCGGCCGGTATTGCCGTTGCGCAGACGCCATCAAAATCGACTTCGGGCGCTGCTAAATCGGCGACCAACTCGAAAACGGCAAGTTCTAGTGCTACAAAGCCATCGTCGGGATCAGTTGCGCGCTCAACCAAGCCGATTCCGAAGCCATCGCAGAAAGATAACATGGAAAGTAAAGACAATGCTATTCCGAGTTATAAGCAGGCCAAAGATGCTGGGAAATCCAGAGCCAGCTATAATTATAAGCCGCGACGTAATGCATCCGGAGCCAGGCTGGATACAATGCCGAAAAAGAATTAATAAAAGCATAGGCCGGACTACAATCCGGCCTGCTTGTCACAGACAGCATCTCGCTTTCTGTGTTTCCGAATGGCCTTGTTAGTTGCTATCGCAACACAGACAGCAAGATGCTGTCTGTGACAAGTAGGCCCTAAGTGGTTTGTATTTCTTGGTAAAGAGAATGGTTATTTTCCTTTTTCCTTCTTGCGGGCCTCCCGCTTGGCCTTTCGCTCTGCTTTGCGTTCGGCCCTTTTTTCCTTACGTTCGGCTTTGCGTTCGGCTCGTTTCGCTTTGAAGTCTTCCTTGACCGTTTTTAGCGCATCCTGAAACGTAATGTTATTGTCAAATTCTCCCCGAAATGCTTTGACGTAGGCGTTCCGTAGAACGCCAAAAACGGTTGGCCAAACGGCTGTTTCGATGTTTTCAATGGTACCGTTAAGAGGAATTCGCGTGGCTACCTGATCATGACGCTGGTTTTTGAGAACGGCCGTTCCGGCCTGGGCTACCAGCTCCGTGAAAAATTGGCCTATTGATCGCCCCTTATTCTCATTAAGTTTAAAAATTTTCATGCCTTTGGTGAGCGGTTTCACGTAGCCATTCAGCTTGCTATTCATCATCGCCAGTTCGCTATAGACACTCACCGTACCGCGTTCAAAATCGAGATTAGCGTATTCGCGGGCTAGCGGATTTAGCTTTACGAGCTGAAGTTCATTGAAACGAAGATTATAATCGAAGTCTGGTACAACCTTCAACAGATTCATGTTGGCGTTAAAGTCCATATTGCCGCCATAGCCCGGTACGTTGGCCGAAGCTACCACGGGCGATGGAAGGTTTTTATTCTTATCCTCTACGTTGCGAATGTTACGTATCTCGCCCTGAAATTGCTTCAGCGACAAATCGGCTCGTGGTTGGGTGATGAGGCTGGTTAGATTGATGGTGCCGTCAATAACGGCAAATCGGTTAATGTTTATAGGAAGCAGTTTCTTCAGAAAAGCAGTCCAATCAACTTCCACCCCCGTTTGACTACTGGATTCATTACTGCTAAACGCAAAGTTGAGTTCGGGCTGATAACATTCTACTTCGCTGACCAGCCGGCCTTTAAAGAGAGATTTCCACTCAACAGAAAGGTCGGTTTTGGGAATAAAGAGAAAAGGTTCTTTAATTTTTCCGTTGACTTTTCGAACCCGAAGTTCGTCAATCTGATAAGCACCACGGATCAGTTGAATATCAATATCTTCCACATGGCCCGTGTAGTCGCCCATGTCGGCGAGGGTCTTGTTAACGTAGCGTAGTACGAAGTAGGGCAGCAACAGCCGGGCAATAATGAGCAGGACGGCCAGGCCGATCAGGATCTTGGTAGTACGTTTCAAAGCGTTGAGTGAATTGGTGTAACGCCTTGATAAACACGCAATAGATTGAATTGGTTAATAAAAATAAGCGTGGTAGCTCCTATGTTGAGGAGGCTAACCACGCTTAGTTAACTAGGATCGGTTACCTGTTTAGCGGGCGTTGGGAGAGAACTTCCGCCCGTCGAGGGTGGTGTATTTGAAGTCAGTTGAGCCGCTGAAACGGGCATCATCGAAACGGGTACCGCGTGGAAGATGCGTGTATTTAAAGTCGGCCGGACCGTTAAAACGTGCCTGACTGAAATCGACTCTCTCATCAAATTTAGTGTATTTGAAATCGGCATAGCGCCCAAACTCTGCTTTCTGGAAAGCCGACGATTCATTGAATTTGGTGTATTTGAAATCAGCATAGCCTTTAAAATTTGATCCGCTAAAATCGGCTGCGTTTGCAAACTGGGCGTACTTAAATAGACCTGTCTCCCGGAACGTATTTCCAGTGAAAATAGCCCGTTGCCGAAAATGGGAGTATTTGAACGTAGCGTCGTCGTCGAACGTGCAGTTTTCGATCGTCACGGCTTCGTTAAAATCAGCATTATAAACCGTGTTGCTCCGGCTGAATAGTTTCCGTTCATCCGAGGCATCGGTGCGATAGGCCAGAAATTTTCCTTTGAACGTACAGTTTTTGAACGACACAGGCGCTTCGACCGTACTCAGATACTCCCGCGATTCACCGCGCCAGCTGCCTTCTTTCACCTCTCGGCGATTGGCCAGATTCGTTAAATCCAGGTCGCCGGTGATCGTAGCGTTTTGATACGTAACAGATTCTTTGCGATTGATTTTAGCAAGTATATCCTTTGCGTCGACGGTGTTCTGGGCTAGCGTTGGAGACATTGCAATGCATGTCAGTAGAAGAGAGGCCAGTAGTGTTTTCATAGGCGATTTGAACATAGTGTTTCTCTAAAGATGCTGATTGCCTGGTTGAGGTTGCATGGCTTTGTAATTAGTCGCTCTTAGTTGATTTGCCGGGTAATGGTTGGGTCCGTGATTTTATCATCGTCGGCTAGCAGGAATGCTTTGCTCAGAACAATGGATAGCATCGTATCGCCTTCAAACGGAAGAAAAACAGTGCTGGTTACCTTATCGGTACTACGGTCGGGCACGATGCAGAGATACTGATCGTTTGGCTCCATCAGAATATTGCCACTGCCCAGATGAATTTTGTAAGTACGTAGCTTTCCCTGTACCACTAAAAACTTGTCGCGGACTTCGGCAATCCGTGAAATTTTCAGACGAGGAAGTAGTCGTTCAACGGCCTGTTTGCGAGATTTGGCGAGTTCCCCCAACTCACCAAACGAATACGATTCCCAGTACGTTCGGAATTGGGTTAAGCCGCCGTCGCGCCAGTTCGGGTCATTGCCAACACTGGCAACGCCAACAAATAAATCCACATCGCGCATGATTTCGGAGAAAACCAACGCCGGAACGTCAATCAGTTGAATAGGATCGTCGTTGTTACGTCTGCTAAAACGAACCTGATCGGTTGATACGTAGAGATAAATGCCGGTGTCGTTCCAGGCACCATCGGCGTCCACTTCGCTCACCCAGAACTCGGCTTTCAGGTCGTAAGTGGGTAGCTCAATAACGGCTTTTTCGCTCTCATAGCCTTTGTCGTAAGCGCCAAGCAGGCTATATCGCCAGCCCCGCCCTTTGGCCAACGTATTGAACTGGTGCTGCTTCAGAATGTGTGCAGCCATGCGGTTGCTATACACGCGTGTGTTCAGCTCTGCATCGGTCAGCAGGTACACCTCACGAAATGCCTGTTTAAGCGGCTGTCTGATCTCATGACTGGTCAGAAAGTTTCGCCAGGCTAGTACGTTATCAACTGATTGGCCGACCGGGTGCCATAGCCGAACCAGCGTAGTGTCGTCAATCCAGTCGATGCGATTCCCGTTTAGATCGGCCCAACCTTCGTTCTGGTAGAAAACGTCGGCTGACTGTTCGCCTTTTTCAATCGTCCAGATGAGTTGCCTGGTCAGAAAACTCATTAGACCGTGTTCGGCGTAATACGTAGTGAAACGATCCCAGGTCCAGCTGCGATTAAGCACCAACGATCTGTCCAGACGGTCGCGTTGAGCTGTCGTATTCTTTGCGATGTCGGCAACCGTACTTTTCAGCGCTTTCAATTCGGTCGCCAATTCTTTCTTAACAGCAGCGGGTTCGGTTTTCAAGGATGATCCATCGGCTTTCGTCCACTGGGTTTCCACTTTACCAACGGATGTAATGGTTACTGTGGCCCGGTAGTCGCCGAAAGCTCGGGTGAAGCGTCCATTCTTCAGGCCATAGTCGGCAACGGCCATATCCTCAATCTCTTCAGTACTAACGCCCAGTTTATCGGATGCTTCCTGGATGTATTTCTCGATAAGCGCCTGCGTATTGGCCTGTTTGATACGTAGTTTCAGACGAGATAGCTGCCCCACACCCGCGATGCCCGATTGCGCCAGTACGTATAGGCAGGCATTGCCCACGCTCGCAGCGGCTGGACCCTGCCCCGGAATTTTCTGGTACGTTTTCTCTGCTACATCGTTAAGCAGTTTTATAAGTTCTGCCTCACCCTCCGCCAGTCCAGTCAGCGTCCATATCAAGCCCTTGGCGATGGTGGCGTTGATCTCGTTCAGGAACGTATTGGTTGTGTAGGAGTATTCCCGGCCGGAGTAATTATTTGTATGGGTTTGCGACTGAACTTCCGTCTGTTTGAGGGCTATTAACCCTAGTTTGGCAATTGTTGTGTAACGGTCTGTTTCGCCTAATTGCCTATATAGTTTCCGGGCTTCGTCGATGTATTTGCCGGATGGTTTGGCACCCGACGCTTTCTTGTAATGGGCTAATAAACCGTAGAGAACGTTACGTTGCTCAGGATCGGCTTCCTGTACGAATTGATTGATTGTTTTCCCAAAATGATCGCTGTCTTCCAAAATAACGGCTGGATACGTATCGGCGTCGCCCGTTGAATGCGCCAGACTGGAAAGAGCCATCTTCACGTTATCGACATCTTTTCGGCGGTAGTAGGAGGGCGAGAAAAACGTTTCGTCGTTGGTAAGTTCCTTAAGAAAGGAGATCGTTTTTTCTGTTAGCGGTTGTTTGGCTGCAAAACGCTGAAGCTGTTTGAGAATCAGTAGGATGGGAATGTTGCTGAAACTGGCTCGTTCCTGCTGCATAGCATCCCGAATGGCTGTCAGAAGCGCCACAAAATCCTGCTCCGACTCCACTACGTTGGAGCGATGCAGCGCCGACAGTAATTCATTCACATCCCACGGGTGAGCTATTTTCCGGAAGTCATAGTCGCGGATGAGCTTGTACGTGAAATCGTATCGGAACGAAGGATCTTTCGCTTTTAGGGTATCAACTAATTCTTTCCGACGCTCATTCTGCGCGTTCCAGTCGAGTTGACGAATTTGATTTAATTGGTCAAGTACGATTCGTACGGGATCAGATGAGGGAGTAGGTTGTGAGAATAATGAACTGAGTTTGTCAAGCAGGCTCATACTAAGGTCAGGCAAGTGGGTTAGCCTCCAATCAGTGGAGTAAGTTTTATAAAGCTTATGGTTGTGGTTGGACGTATGGCTATGGTTTCGTCCAGTGTTTCGGCCTGATGATTGTCGATCAAAATGAAAAATCCATTTTTCTGAAAAGCGTCCAACGCTACGTAGACCTGCTTTTCAGAGTCGATAAGGCGTTTGTTACGAATCTGATAGCCGTTAAGCACTCGTTCGGCATCGGTAGGCTGGACAAGTGCCTGAAACGTATCGGGAAGACGTTCATTATAATCGGCCACTTCATGTTCAACACGGAGTCGGATTAAGTCGGCCACCGTCAATACGTCCTGCGATACGGGAAGGTTGTAGGTATTGAGCACCTTGCCCAGGGCTGTTTCATCGTGTATGGTTATGCTTCTGGCTAGCATGAAAAAGGAGTTTATAGCGTTTGTTGTGCATTAAATAAACGCAGATAGATACAAAAACAGCCGGATTTTTTTAGTTCCGGCTGTTTTTATCACGATACATAGGAGAAAATTCGTTGGTTAATCTAACCACATGACTTTTTCATAAGCGACTTCATAATCCATTTCTTCGAGTGGTATGAGCTGGTCAAAGTGCCCGGTTTCGTCTGTCCGGACGGCGTTCCACCGGCCCGATGCATCACGTAGCAGGAGCTTGTAACCATAAAGCGGATGGAGCGTGTCGCCGTCAGTACGATGGTCCCAACCGGTTTGTAATTCAATAGCAAAGGCAATACGATCCATAACCTCAGCCATCTGATCCGACAAACTGTCTGTGCTGGCTAGTTCTTCTATCCACAGCACTAGCCCGTCGGTACCCCAGTCGAAATTTAATGGAGTAGGTGTTAGTGTGATAATTGAAGCATTCATAACCGTTTGTTTTTCAGTTGACGTATTCGTTCGACCGGCCTACGCTGTCATGTGCCAGGCTGGTGTCATTTCTACCTGATTGGTCTGTTCTTCGCGCCATTTCCGAAGCCAGAACCGATATTTTTTTCGCCCGTAGTCAATAAAACCCGGTATCGACGTAGCATCGACGGCAAAAAGCCGATGGGGCCGCTGTTTCATAATACCAATGAATACGAAACGAAACTGGCGCGTTGTATCCCATTCGTTTGAATCGGCGTAACGAAGGCCATCCAGATAAAAAGCGGCCTGCCGATCGTAATCGTAGGTGTAGCAGGATTCCAGAAATTGGGCTTGCGTCCGGGCCGATGTTGTTTTGATATCGATGATCAGTGCGTTTCGGCGTTTGGGGCTTGTATACACCATATCCAGCCGGGATTTGCAGGCAATGCCCGTGGTTGGATCGGTAAACAAAACAATACGTTCCCGCTCCGACATGCGCAGGTAGCGCTTACAGAACGTATCCTGCCGAAATTTCTGCATCAACGTATTGAGCTGTTCTGTCTGTGCTGGCTCGAGTGCATTAGGGTCGTTCCAGCCTAAACCAGTGGTCATATCGGGCAGTAACTGCTCAAGCACCGTACCGACCGATTCTGGTTCGAGCAGATGCTGGTGAAAAGCCCGCCCAAATACTTTGGTTTTTTCGGGAATGAACCGAGACGACGGCACGGACCAATAGCCCAGATGTTCTTCTTTCAGCCGTGTCAAATCCGAATTCGACACACGCGTGAGGGCACGATATTCGTCGCCCGCACTCAGCATCGGCTGAGCGGGATGTATTCTTTGTTGAGAAATCATTCGAGAAGACAAGTAAGGCCCCTTACAGAGACGTAACGTCTCTGTAAGGGGCTATAACGGAAAGTAACACTACAGCTGGCCCGTCGACAACAACTCGGGTTCTTCGGTGAGGTTGGCAAACGGATTATAGTAATTCATGGCCGTTTTGATGTTGGCAATGTCGGTAAGCGTTTCCTGCCGGAAGATCTTGACTTCCTGAGAAAACTGCTTTAACTCATTGGTTTTTTCAACGTCACCCATTTTGTAGGAGAACGTCGCTATATAGTACACGCCTTTCGGCTGTATTTTGTTATTCTCTTTCTTTTCGGCAACGGCCGTAATCACTACGTCGGCCAGGGTAAGGTCGTCATAGTAGAGCGGTTCGATGAGCCGGAAAATATTGTCGACCGAATACCCGTGGAAGAGTATGGCCGATACGCAGTTTTTATCGTCGATAAAAAAGATCTCAGCCCAGTTTTTCGTACCCATGTTTAGGATATTGTCGGTGAAGATGCGCCAGGCGATGGGCTGAAATGTCAGCGTGCGCCCTAATTTTTCTGTACCGTTGATATTGAACACCCCTTCTTTCGCATCGAAACGATACTGGCGCGGGTGACCTTCCAGGTATTTGTATCGTCGGGTGACCCCGATATTCATGACTTCGCCGGTCGATTCGTCAATCTTTTGATACGCTTTCAGTGCATTAGCGCTTTGAATTGTCTCGATTTGGTCTTTGTTTTGTGTGTTCATTAGTATTTGTTGTTTACTGTTCAAGCAGGGGGCCCATATTGCGGTCCCTTTTGCCTTTTCTGAGGGTTGTGTTTACAGACTTAAAATTACATAGTTTTGTGTAAAAAACAAGTCCGTTTTCTAACTATTTTGGCAGGGTTTTGTGGTTCTATTTTGGGCCTAAAAAACCTCCTTTCTGGCGCTTTGGGGCCAATTTTTTCTAGTTGATGAATGATGGGTCGTTTTTTACATAGATTTGTGTAAGATTTATTTATTCGCATGTCTATTCACCTCCGTTTGCAGGAACTGATTGATAAGCTGGACGTAAGCGTCCTTGAGTTTGCCCGGCAGCTTGGCGAGCATCGGGGCGAAAAAGTTTATCATATTTTACATGGTCGTCTGAAACCACGCTACGATACACTCGAAAAAATTTTGGTGGCTTATCCGCAGGTGAACGGCGACTGGCTGTTACGTGGTGAAGGAATGATGTTCAAGACCATGAATTCACCGTCGGCAGCGATCACCACAGAGGAGCGATTGCGGAATGTAGAATTTCTACTTTTTCAGCTCAATGAGCGAATGGCGTTATTGCAGCAAACAAACGATTTGCTGGTGGCTGAGATCAAACTTTTGAAACAGCAGCAGGACAACTAAAGAACAATCAATATAGGCGGCTACGTTCACCTTCTGCTGGGTTATGAGTTTACGGCCAGACCTAAACAACTGACTGCCTTTCTGGGTTATAGTGAAAAAATCACTTAACGTTATGGCAACGACATCACCATTCGATCCAGATAAAGTAGACGCTGAGTTTTATTCGAAAGACCCCGAACAGCACGGTAACTCCGACTATGGTCGGGAATCGGAAGGGGTAGGTACCAATTCCTTCCAGGACGGAACAGCCGGTATGGATATGGAATCCGACAGCATGCAGAATACACAGGATACGCGTGAAGCCAATACAGGCGTTGGCCGTTTTGGTGAGCCCAAAGGCGAACAATACGGTTCTACAGTAGAGTGGGACGTAGAGCCAGCGGTAATGAACGAGTCTGAAGAAGAAAAAGGTAGAATGATGAGCGACGAGGCCGCCGAAAAATTAAGTCAGGTGGCCGAGAACCCATCAGACGATGCCTTATTCCATCGTGCCGACGCTACGTATCTGGAAGAAGGCGATAATCCGAATGAAGGATATGACCCGCACAATGTAGGGTACGAAGGAAAAGATAAATCAAGTTCGCAATAGCAGTAAAAGTAACACACTGAACAAAGAGAGCGACCGGTCAACTAGCCGGTCGCTCTTTTTATTGTTGGTCTATATGGCTATGGTTCGGTTATGAATAGGATTCTTTCGTAAACTTGCTTTTTAATCATTCAGCCGACGGACACATCGTCCGCACCAAAGTCTTGCTTATCGAAACCCGTGCCTATGCCCGGGCGGGCCTGTTTGGCAACCCGTCTGATGGCTTTTTCGGCAAAACCATTGCCATTTCTGTTCGTAACTTCGGTGCGTCCGTAACGCTCTATCCGTCACCAGAGCTAACCATTGAGCCTCAGCAGCAGGATACGAACGTCTTTCGCAGCCTTCATCATTTACGTGATGCGGTGAGTACGTTAGGGTATCATGGCGGTGTGCCTTTGTTGAAGGCGGCCGTCAAAAAGTTTGCTGAATACTGCGAGTCTGAACAGATTCGCTTGCCTAATCAGAATTTTTCTATTCGCTACAGTACGTCTATTCCTCGTCAGGTTGGGCTGTCGGGCTCCAGCGCCATTATTGTGGCTACGTTCCGGGCGCTAATGCAGTTCTACAATGTGGAGATACCACAGCCTGTGCTTCCTAATCTGGTTCTGGCCACTGAAGCGGAGGAGCTTGGTATTACGGCTGGTTTGCAGGATCGCGTTATTCAGTGCTACGAGGGATGCGTGTACATGGATTTCGACCGGGTAACGATGGAGCGGCAGGGATATGGAACCTACGAACCAATTGACCCGCACCTGTTGCCAAAGCTATACATCGCCTATAATACTGATTTGGGTAAACAGTCGGGGCGCGTTCATAACGATATTCGGTCGCGCTGGCTAAAGGGCGAACCGCTGATTGTGGAGACGATGAACGCCATTGCTGATGTGGCTCGGGAAGCTCGCGAAGCTTTACGGGTTCAGGATATGAAATTATTAAATGAGCTGGTGAACCGAAACTTTGATTTACGGGCTCAGATCTATAATATCAGTGATCGGAACCGGAGCCTGATCGAAACGGCTCGTGCCTGTGGTGCTTCGGCTTCCTTTACGGGATCGGGTGGTTCCATAATAGGCCTCTACCGCGACGATGCCATGCTGAACCGGCTCTTTGTGGAGCTTAGAAAAATAAATGCCCGTGTCATAAAGCCATACGTTGTTTAATAATGATAGAATGAGTGAGTGATAGAATGAGTGAATAAAAGCCGCTATGACTACTATCTTATCATTCATTCTATCACTCACTCATTCTATCATTCACTCGCTCTATCATTGAAAAGATGATTAAAAAAGCTGTAATCCCCGCTGCCGGACTTGGTACCCGGTTTCTACCTGCCACGAAGGCCCAACCTAAAGAAATGCTTCCGATCATTGACCGGCCTACGATTCAGTACGTGGTGCAGGAAGCCGTCGATTCAGGAATCGAAGATATTCTGATTATTACCGGAAAAGGCAAACGGGCCATCGAAGATCATTTCGATCGTAATTTTGAACTGGAAACCCGGCTCGAAGAAAAAGAAGATCAGTTGCTGCTGGACGAAATGCGTCGGCTGTCGGACATGGCCAACTTACACTACGTTCGCCAGCGTGAACTGAATGGCCTGGGCGACGCTATCCGATATGCCAAGCACCACGTTGGCAACGAACCGTTTGCTGTTCTGCTGGGCGACACCGTTATGGACGCCGTTATTCCGGTAACACAGCAGTTGGTTGATACGTATGCGCAATATGGCTGTTCGGTGATTGCCGTTGAGGAGGTACCACACGACAAAGTGAATCGGTACGGAATTGTTGGGGGTAAATCGCTGAGCGATCGGATTCTGGAACTGGATTCATTGGTTGAAAAACCAGCCACTAACGAGGCTCCTTCCAATCTGGCTATCGCCGGACGCTACGTACTGACCCCCGAAATTTTTACGATGCTGGAGCAGACTCCGGTCGGCAAAAACAACGAAATTCAGTTGACGGATGCGCTTCTGTTGCTGCTGAAGCGCGAAAACTTATACGCTCATCGCATTGAAGGGAAGCGTCATGATATCGGCAATAAGCTCGATTTCCTGAAAACAACCGTTGAGTTTGCCCTTAAACGTCCTGAATTTGCCGATAAATTCCGGGCGTTTCTGGAAGAGATCGTTCGGAACGGTTGAGGTATTTTTTAGTGATAGTTGCCTTTACAATATCGACTACCGAACTTTTCGTTAGTAGTGTGTTCTTATAAAATTCTATAACTCATTTATCATGAAATATCTGCGCTTATCAGCTGCTGGCTTACTGGCTCTCGCGCTCACGGTTAATGTTCAAGCGGACGGGTTGCCTAAAAAAGGCAAATGGGAATCGCTGTTCGACGGAAAAGACCTTAAAGGGTGGCATGTATATCAGAAAGCCGGACAGCCCGTAACCGAAAAATGGACGGTCGATAATAGCGCCATCCACCTGGCCCAGGGAGGAGTTGGCGATCTGGTAACGGATAAAGAATACGGCGATTTTGAGCTGGAACTGGAATGGAAGATTGCGGAAGGCGGCAATAGTGGCGTCATCTACCACGTACACGAAGATCCTAAATATAAAGCTACGTACATGACTGGCCCTGAGATGCAGGTGCTTGACAATGAGCGCCATCCGGATGCTAAAAAAGGGCGTGATGGTAATCGTACGGCTGGGTCGCTATATGATATCCAGAAGCCGGTTACGCCAAATGCCGCTAAACCTGCTGGCGAATGGAACAAAGCTCGTCTGGTTATCCATAACGGTAAGGTTGAGCATTATCTGAATGGTAAGAAAACGGCCGAATACACTGCCAGCGGCCCAGAATGGGACAAGATGGTTGAGGAGAGTAAGTTTAAAGGATGGGAAGGGTTCGGTAAATACTCGACCGGGCATATTGCCTTACAGGACCACGGCGACAAAGTTTGGTATCGCAACATCAAGATTCGCGAATTATAAAAAAGTTTTCAGTTTGGAGTTTTCACGGGGCGGCCCTGTGAAAACTCCAAGCTGAAGCTATAAACTTCAAAACTGCCCATGACCACCCGCCGAACGGCCCTAAAAACCTTAACCGGTAGCGCCCTAACGCTATCCTTAACCGAATCTCTGGCCAATTCAACCCCTCAGTCCGAAACCACGATGCTAAAGCTAAAGGGACGTATCAATCACTCGGTATGTCGTTGGTGTTACAGCAAAATTTCGCTCGACGACCTCTGCAAAGCCGCCAAAGAGATGGGCATTACGTCCATTGATCTGACTGGTCCCGAAGAGTGGCCGACGTTGAAAAAGTATGGTCTGACCTGTGCGTTGCCGCAGGGAGCTGGCAAAGGCATTAACGATGGCTTTAACGATCCCAAATTTCACGATGAGCTGGTAGCCAGCTACGAGGCCATTTTTCCGAAACTCAAGGCGGCTGGCCTGAATACGGTGATCTGTTTTTCCGGTAACCGCCGGGGCATGAGCGATGAACAAGGGCTCGAAAACTGCGCGGTAGGCTTAAAGCGTCTGATGCCTAGTGCAGAGAAGCACGGCATTACGATGATTATGGAATTGCTGAACAGCAAGGTCAACCATAAAGATTACATGTGCGATCATACGGCCTGGGGCGTCGAACTTTGCAAAAAAGTTGGCTCTGAAAACTTCAAGCTGCTCTACGATATCTACCACATGCAGATCATGGAGGGTGATATTATTCGTACCATCCAGGAAAGCAGTAAGTATATAGGTCATTATCACACGGGCGGTAACCCCGGACGTAACGAAATCGACGAGACGCAGGAAATCTATTACCCTGCTATTATGAAGGCGATTGTCGATACGGGTTTCAAAGGCTACGTAGCGCAGGAATTTATCCCCAAGCGCGACCCGCTCAAGAGCCTGAAAGAGGCTGTGTTGATTTGTGACGTGTAAAAAAAGTTTATAGTTTTCAGTGCTGACGCCAGAAACTTGCTGACGCGTCAGCACTATAAACTGAAAACTGAAAACCGAAAAAGTTTGGAACCTGTTGATAGCCAGTTATTTCTGATTGTAGGAGCTGCTCTGTTTGCTATTGGGCTGGCAGTAGTATTACTCAAGCGTCATGCTATTGTTGTGTTGATGGGTATTGAGCTGATGCTCAATGCTGTCAATATTAATTTAGTTGCTTTTAGTCAATATGACCCAGATCGCCTTCAGGGACAAATGCTGAGTTTGTTCGTTATGGTGGTAGCCGCTGCAGAATCAGCCGTAGCGCTGGCAATAGTCTTACAGGTTTATCGGCATTTTCGTACCGTACAACTGGACGAGCTGAACGAATTAAAGCAATAAGCTTTTACAGTTTACAGTTTATAGTTTTCGGTTTATAGTAGCTGACGCGAGATAGTTGCTGATGCGTCAGCTACTATAAACCGAAAACAATAAACCGAAAACTGAAAACTGAACGTATGAATCCTCAGTTTGAATCAATCATCGATGGTGTCCTGGTCGAAGGGTATGGGGTTGTCGATGATTTTCTTTCTCATGATGAAGTTATAGCGCTGGCTAATCGATTACACGAGCGTCGACAGGCAGGGCAGTTTAAAGCGGCTGGTATCGGAAATCAGCAAATAACGGTTGAGAATACAATCCGGGGGGATGAAATTCTTTGGCTCGATCACGATACCGCTACACCCGAAGAAGCTGCTTTTCTGGACCGTATCGGCGAGTTTGTCGATTACGTTAATCGCACCTGTTATCTGGGATTGCGCGACTTCGAATTTCATTACGCCCTTTATCCGCCTGGTACGTTTTATAAACGCCATCTCGACCAGTTTCGGAGCGATTCTCGACGCAAGCTTTCTGTGATTTGCTATCTCAATACCGACTGGAAAGAGGAAGATGGTGGCCAGCTTGCTGTATTTCTTCCCGGAGAAACAACTGATGCAACTGAGCGAGAAATTACGATTCAGCCACTGGGTGGGCGTCTGGTTTGTTTTGAAAGCGGCCGCCTTGAACATGAAGTTAGGCCTGCCTCTCGCGAGCGGCTTAGCATAACAGGATGGCTGAAAACAGAATAAATACGTACAGTTTGTTTCCCTACGCTAGAATCGGGATATTTGCGCCCAATTAAGACCGATTCTAAATGTCTGACGACGATCCCCAGTTTCTTCTCACACTCACGGCCTTACTGCTTGGACTTCCTTTTGCTGGATTCGCGGCATTATCAGCCATGAAACGGCAGTTTGTGGGGATTACGGCTACGTTACTGACGAGTCTGGGGTTAGTCATGTCGCTGCTGGTTGCGATTAGTTTGCCCGAAGACTCCATTACATTCCGTACCGATTGGGCAACTCTGTCGGGCGTAGCGTTCGGGTTAAGCTTTCGCCTGGATGCGTTGACTGGACTTATGTTGGTGCTGGTCCATTTTGTAGCCTTGCTGGTTCAGGTTTATTCGCTGTCTTATCTCCACGATGAGCCTAAACAGTCGCGTTATTTTGCCTATCTGCAACTGTTTGTAGGTGCTATGCTGGGCATCGTTTTGTCGGGCAATTTGCTGGTGATGTATATGTTCTGGGAGTTGGTGGGGCTAGCTTCCTACTTGCTCATCGGTTTTTATTCGGATCGGCCCGCTGCGTCAGCAGCAGCTAAAAAGGCCTTTCTGATGAATCGGGTGGGCGACATCGGCTTTCTGCTTGGCATTTTTCTGGCCTATTACTACTTCGATACGCTTGAATTTGATACGTTGACGGTCGATGGCGAAAGTATCATACCTCCCACGGTTTTAGGTTTGTGTTTGTTTATGGGATGCGTGGGTAAGTCGGCTCAGTTTCCGTTATTGACCTGGTTGCCCGATGCTATGGAAGGCCCAACTCCAGTATCGGCTCTTCTACACGCTGCTACTATGGTAGCTGCCGGGATCTTTCTACTGGCGCGCATTCACCCACTGCTATCGCCCGATGCGCTGGTTGTTGTTGCGGTTATAGGAGCCATTACGTCGCTTTGGGGTGGCTATTCAGCAATTTTCCAGAACGACATCAAAAAGGTACTGGCGTTCTCAACGGTTTCACAATTGGGGCTGATGGTGGCGGCTATGGGTACTGGTAATGTGGGCGGTGCCATGTTCCATTTGTTGACACATGCGTTTTTCAAAGCCGGGTTATTTTTGAGTGCCGGAGCCATTATTCATGCTGTCGATACACAGGATATGCGTCGTATGGGCGGCTTACGTACCGCGCTGCCTAGTACATTTATTTGTTACACTGTCTGCGCGGCTGCTTTGTCGGGTCTACCGTTTCTGTCTGGGTTCTTATCGAAAGAGGCTATACTTAACGGCGCATTTGCCTGGGCTCATGTTCAGGAAAGTAGTCTATCCTATCTGATTCCATTCATTCTGTTAGGCTCATCGGGGCTGACAGCTTTCTATATGGCTCGGCAATGGCGCCTGATTTTCTTCGGAGACTATCGTAACGAGGACATGCCGCTGAGTGACGCGCATGAGCCAGATTGGTTAATGCGGGGGCCAATTGTTATGCTAACGGCGTTATCGGTGTGGTTCTGGTTCTCTATCAATCCCTTTTCGGCCCACGGAAGCTGGTTTTTCGATGTCGTGTCCGTGGAGGAAGAGACTACCATCTGGTGGCTGGCACCGGTTTCCATTGGTCTGGTACTGGCTGGCGGCTGGTTTGGTTTTCGGATGCGCGAACCTGACCGAGGCCAGCTTTACGTTCAGCTTTCGGTCAACTATGGATTTTTAGACTCGCTCTATCAGTATTTTATCATAAATCCAGCTTTAAAATTAACGACAATTCTCTACCGGGCCGACCAGCGGGTTCTGGATAGATTTGTGAATGGCGCGGGTATTTCAACGGTTGTGCTGGCTCAGTTAAGTTATGTTTTCGACCGATTTGGGGTAGATGGCTTCGTTAACGGAGCGGCTTGGTTGGCCCGACAGGCTGGGCAGCTAACACGCTCTATACAAAGCGGTCGGGTACAATCGTACATCACAACCGCCGTCGTGAGCCTATTATTGATGCTTTGGTGGCTTTTGTAGTCTAAATCGTGGCTTTGCGCTGCGTTCTATATGGTGCTTTCGTTACTTATTTTTCTTCCTGTATTCAGCGCTCTGGTCATAGCCTTGCTGCCAGATAGTCAGAAGTCTCAGTTTCGCTGGATTGCCCTGGTGGTTACGTTTGTTGAGCTGGTGCTCGCGGGCGTTGCCTACCTCAATTTTGATAAAACAATTGGTGATCCTCAACTGATTGAACAAGCCGACTGGATTACGTTGCCACTGGGTAGCCTGGGCATTGCCTCTATTGATTATCTGGTGGCGGTTGACGGATTCAGCCTGCCACTGGTTGTATTATCGGCAGCCGTTATGCTGATCGGGGTGGTGTCGTCCTGGAACATGACCCATCGGCTGAAAGCCTATTATTCACTCTACTTATTGCTGACGGGCACGATTATGGGATGTTTCGTGGCGCTGGATTTCTTTCTGTTCTTCCTGTTTTTCGAGTTCATGCTACTACCCATGTACTTCCTCATTGGGCTGTGGGGCGGACCACGTCGGGAGTACGCATCCATCAAGTTTTTTCTGTATACGTTATTGGGCTCTCTATTGATTCTGCTGATCATGATCGGGCTCTATCTGTCGGCTATGGACCCTGTCAGTACAGCCGTTGCCGCTGGTCTGGTCTCTGATCCGTCGGAAGTAACGAATGAAGTTGTTCAAGCCATTCAGACCTATCTCCAGAATAATCAGCTAAACCCTTCTCAGATTGTTCATACGTTCGATATGCGTTATCTGGCGGATGCTAATAACTACCTGCCCGATGCGTTCCTGAATCCATCGGCCGAACCCGTTCTCTGGGGCTTCCCGGTCCGTATGCTGGCTTTTTGGGCCGTATTTATTGGATTTGCGATCAAACTTCCTATTGTTCCAGTGCACACCTGGCTGCCTGATGCGCACGTAGAAGCGCCTACGCCCGTATCGGTTGTGCTGGCTGGTGTTCTGCTAAAAATCGGTGGGTACGGATTCTTACGTATTGCCTGGAACTTCTTTCCCGACGGAGGCACTGAATATGTTCGCATTCTGGCCGGACTGGGAGCCTTGTCAATCGTGTATGGCGGATTAAATGCACTGGCGCAGTCTGACGTTAAAAAGCTGATTGCCTATTCGTCAGTGTCGCACATGGGCTTTGTGCTATTGGGCATAGCCTCGCTGACGGCCGAAGGTATCAATGGAGCCATTTATCAGATGGTCAGTCATGGCGTTCTGTCGGCTATGCTGTTCCTGATCGTAGGCGTTGTGTATGATCGTACCCACGATCGACGTATCGATTCGTACCGGGGACTCATCCAGCCAATGCCTCAATATACGACCCTCACAGCGATTGCTTTTTTCGGGGCGCTGGGCCTACCGGGGTTTTCGGGTTTTGTGGGAGAACTGTTTACGCTGATGGGTAGCTTTCAGTCCAAGTGGATTCCGGGCTGGCTGACGGCTATTTCGACCACCGGAATTTTGCTGGCGGCGGCTTATTTTCTGTGGACGCTTCAACGCATGTTTTTCGGCCCGGCCTGGGTACGGCCATTCGAAGGGCAGCAAGGTATGTCGGCTACGCTACGTGATCTGACGGTTCGGGAAAAAGTAATGCTGGTGCCTTTGGGAATTATGGCATTGATATTGGGCATTTTCCCAAACCTAGTGTTTGATCTGAGCAGCGCCACGGTAGCAGATTGGTTGGTGAAATTTGCAGATCGTTAATTACCCATAATTCGTATGCCATGTCTTCGAGACATGGCATACGAATTATGGGTAGACTAGTTAGCGTATTTCCGTCGACGTAGCAGTTGCCACGTAGCGCCAACTAAGCCGATCAACACCAACGGGCCAACCAGATTGAGTGCCTGCCATCCCATACGATTGGCGTCAACGCGAATTTTGTCGAGCGGGCGAAGCGTTACGGTACGTGTCCGGGCGGCAATAACACCTTCCGGGTCGACCAGGTAATCAATCGCGTTTAAGGCAAAATCTTTATTGGCATACGTATTCCGTGTATAGCGGTCGAATCCCAGCGGATAAGGAGCGTTACGTTTGAAATCGACGTCGTTGACAATCAGGTCGCCGTCGGAACAGACCAGCACCCGCGAGGCTACTCCTTCTGCCCGAAAGCCATTGGCTCGTGGATCGCCCGGAAGAATACGATTAGCAAACAGCGACTGGAATTTACCTTCCAGCAGGCAGCCAATAATTCGAGTGCCATCGTTGTAGGTTTTGGGATCGGGCTGTTGGCGCGCTTCGTTATACGAAATCAGGGCGGGTGCTTTCAGTATTTTGGTGTAAGGAGACGTCAGCAGAAGGGGAGTTTTCTGAATACCAGCCGAACGTACCGTGTCGAGTGTGCTCACAAATCGTCCTAGAACAGCATCCAGATTACGGACAATAGGGTTTCCTGAGCTACCAAAGTTGTTCAGGAGCGGATAGAATCGCCAGGGCAGTAGCTGAATATTCGGTTTGTCGCCCATATTGCCCACGTTGAGCGGAATAGGCGCGCAATAGTAGTCTTTGACAACATCCCGATTGAGCCGCAAGCCCCATCGGAAAAATAAGTCGTCGAGGCCGAGATTGAGCGGTTGCGCGTAGGTACCTTCGTTGCTTACACTATCGACACGCTGGCCATCCACAAAAAACAGCGCCCGTCCACCTTTTACTACGTACTGATCTAATTTGAAGATTTCGTCTTCCGAAAATGTCCGGTCCGGTTTAGGTACCAGAACCACATCGAGCCCTTCAATTGGTCCGGGCTTTGTCATGTCAATAAAAAACAGATCGTAATTCTCCTGAACAGAAGCCAGCAGATCGGCAAAACGCGATGGAGGTACCTGGGTATGGCCATATAGCAAACCGACCCGCCGACGATTCCCTTCGGTCTGTGACAGTTTTCGAATGGCCGATGCTAGTTGAAATTCGACGCCTTCGTACGATTGATTAAGCTGTTCCTCTTTTGAGGCTGTTTTATTTCCCTTCAGTAACAATACGCCCGTTTCTTTGCCTTTGTAAGAAACAACCACGCCCGGAAATACGAGTTTTTCGGTACGTTTGCCGCCTTCCGTCGCAACCAGATTGGTGGGTAGCAATCCTAAGCGTTGCAGCTTGTCGATGAGTTTATTTTTATCGTCAATGCTAGTAAATGCATCGGGATTGATCGTGCGATACGTAATCTTGTTACCTGCAACGGCCTGAAATTCATCGAGTGTTTCGCGAACGGCTGTTTCCAGACGCTTAAAAGCAGGGGGTAAGTCGCCGGTCAGGTAAACGTCAATATGGACGTCGTCGGGCAGATCGGCCAGTAAGGTTTGCGTTGCTTTCGATAGGGTGTACCGTTTCTCCTGGGTTAGATCAAGACGAAAGAAAACAAACGCCGATAGGATATTAATAACAACAAGAGCTGCTACAATGAGCAGTGTGCGGAAAGAAACCAATTTCATACGGCAATATAACGAGCAACGCGGCTGTAAAGTCTTTAGAACAGCCTGTTGTGCTACGTTGGCGCTAATTTAATCGGTGAATGGGAATCGTTCGCAAAATTTCCTGTGCATCGTTTTGGGCAACGGCCGGGCTTTCGAGGTCGGAGGCTTCCATGCCCAGTTCTTTCATAATGCGGTACTGACGGGCCTCTAAAAACGTTAGTCGCGATACAACCTGATTCAGGCGGCTGGTTTGCTCGTCCTGCTTGGCCTGCAACAGGGCCACTTTTCGTTCCAGTTCATCGATTCGTTCGTGGTCAGTCATAGTGGGGGTTTATTTGCTTACATCAATTTTACATCAATTCAGGCAGAAAATGAAGCGTTTGCATTTATTTTTCATTCCTGACGCAACCCTTTTTGGCAACCCTCCGTATTGGCGGCTGAACCGGTTCAACTGTTCTTTTTATCACGCTAAAAAACACAGTTGATACAATGAAAACGTTTGTTTATAGCCGTCATTGGCTTGTAGGAATGACTTTGTTGATCGTAACACTAATGGGGTGTAAGGATGACGAAAACCCTACCACCGTGTCGGACGTATCGTTGGGCATGACCTCGTTAGGCAACGTAATGACCGGGGCTGGCGGAAAAACGCTCTACTTTTTTGCGCCCGATGTGTCGGGGGTGTCGAGTTGTTCGGGGGGCTGTAAGGAAACATGGCCCGTTTTTTACAAAGAGAATCCCTCGTTGGGGACGGGGTTGAAAGCTGCCGACTTCGCTACAATTACGCGAGCCGATGGCGATAAGCAGACAACCTACAAAGGATGGCCACTCTATTATTACAAAAACGACGCGAAAGCTGGCGACGTAACTGGGGAGAATATTGGGAATGTATGGTCAGTGGCTAAAGCGAATTACACCGTGATGCTGGCGTCGAGACAACTGGTTGGTAATGATGGTAAAAACTATACTTTTGATACCAAAGAAGGTACTGGAAGTTCCATTTTTCTGACCGATAGTCTAGGACGTACGCTTTACGCGTTTGCGCCCGACAAATTCAAGAAGAATACGTATACCAAAGCAGATTTGAGCAATAACGCTACGTGGCCCATCTTTGAAACGTCATCTACGATTGGCGAAATTCCATCCGCTTTGGCTAAAACGGATTTTGCTACGATTACGGCCGTAGGAAAAACGCAGCTGACGTATAAAGGATGGCCTCTGTATTACTTTGGGGCTGATCAGGGCCAGCGGGGAAGTACAAAGGGAGTAAGTGTACCAAGACCAGGGGTATGGCCAGTTGTGAATGCTACGTCGCCAGTAGCCCCGAATTAGTGCTTTTGATTGGGTTTGCATGTACAGGCCACGAACGATAACCTAAACTTTGTCCAACGCATCAAACATACCTGCTTTACCTGAACTGCTGGCTGGTTGCCTTCGCAACCACCGGCGCAGTCAGGAGCTGCTTTACAGGCAGTTCTATGGGTATGCCATGAGCGTTTGCCTACGATATGCTCCCACCCGTGAGGGAGCGCTGGAGGTGTTGAACGATGGTTTTCTGAAGGTATTTACCCGCCTGGATCAGTATGAGCCAACCCAGTCCTTTAAGGGGTGGCTACGGCGAATTCTGATCAACACGGCCGTGGATCATTACCGCCAGGAGGTACGTCATTTTTACCATGAAGATGTTGAACAAGCCGATCAGATCGCTGGAACCGAGTCGATAGACGCTTATAGTCAGCTTGCTCACGAAGAACTGATGCGATTAATTCAACAATTATCACCCGCCTATCGGTTGGTGTTTAACTTATATGTGATTGATGGCTTCACCCACGACGAAATAGCCTCCCAGTTGGGTATTTCCGTTGGGGCGTCGAAGTCGAACCTGGCCCGGGCGCGGGAAAATCTACGCCAGTTATTGAAACAATTGAATTACGACGAGTATGCAAGAGCTAACCGATGACCAATTGGACGGACTCTTCAGAAAGTCGGCTGAAGAGTTTGAACCACCTTATGATCCGGCGGCCTGGGAGGCTATGAAGGATCAGCTTGATGACCGGGACCGGGCTGCTTTCTGGAAAAAATGGTTGCCCTGGGGAGTGCCTTTACTGCTGCTGTTGTTGATGAGCGGAGTCTGGTATACGTATCGGCAGGTTCGGCCCGACGTAAGTAATTCTGCGAAGCCGGTAAGCACTACTAAAAAAAGTGAGACAGGCCAGCAGCGGGTGCAGTCTCCAGTAGCCTTACATTCAGGACGGCCCAAAGCGGAGCAGACAGAGCCAGTTGCTTTAGCTAGATCAGGGATTATCGTAGAAAAAAGCAAAGGTTTCTCCGCAGAACCTGCTCAAAAAGAAAGCCAGTTGATCAGTAGAAAGCAAAAGTATAGTGATGACAGATCCAGGAACGGGTCAGATAACGTACATCCACAGGTAGGTCGTAAATCGGTAATTATTACTAGAAATACTGCAACAAAGGATCACCTGACTGCGTATGAGGAGAAAGTGAACGATCGAACCAACAACTATGAGCGGAGGAATACCAGCAATAAACAATTGTCAATCCGTAAAACTGGTAGTTCATTGAGTTCACGAAACCCCCAAACGTTACAAGAGTCGCCCTTAGATCGACCATCAGATGATCTGGTCGCTGATCGGCAAGCTCGTACAGTGAATGCCGTATTGCCGTTGACTGTAGATAATCTTGGTCAATTACCTAAAATCGCTACGTTGACTATCCGACCCGCTAAGTGGAACAAATTGATAGGTTTAGCGGATCGGGACGTAACAGCGCCGGAACCTGGCGAGCCTGTGTCTATGCCGGTCTCAATGCCTGTTCTGCAACGCGGTTTTAGTGTTCGATTGGCAGTTGCGCCCGATTTAAGTGCCGTTGGTTTACAGAATTTTACGAGACCTGGTACTAACCTTGGTGCTTTACTGGAATATCGGTTATCATCCCGGTGGAGCGTTCAGACGGGCGTTATCTGGAGCATGAAGCGGTATAAAGCCGGCGGGGATCAATATGATGCTGATCTGGACTACTGGACAAAATTTCCCAAAAAACCGGAAGAAATCAGCGGGCAATGCAGCATGATTGATATTCCAATCAATGTGCGTTATGATATTGCCGTTCAGCCACGATTGGATAAGCAAGTACAGCCCAGTCGTTGGTTTGTAAGTGGTGGCGTTACGTCCTACGTTACGTTGAAAGAAGATTATTCATATACATATTCGGCTCACTCGTATGGAGTGAAGCAATGGACAGCTCCGTCGGGCGGCTACGGGTTTAGCCAGCTAAATCTGTCAGTGGGCTACGAGCGGGCGTTGGGTCGACGGTTGTCGTGGCAGGTTGAACCGTTTCTGAAGGCGCCACTGAAGGGCGTTGGGTTTTTCAAAATAGATCTTCTGAGCACAGGCGCTTTTTTATCAATTCGATACAAGCTATAACTGCGTATGGTAAACATGTACAGACTGCTTAACTAGGCGTCATTCGATGTATCTACATTTAATAACTTTCTAAAAAACACGATGATGAATCCAACGACCGATCAAATGAAGCGCGGTGAGTTTTTGCGCAGTCTGGGAATGAGCAGTGCCGCTTTGATGGCCTTTTATTGCATGGGTACTGGTTTGACTGCCTGCTCCAGTAAAAGTGATGATCCGTCGCCAGGAACGGGTTCGGGCACAACGCCCTCCACCGGCATTACCGGCAATGCAAACACATCGGCCGGAGCCATTAATTTTACCCTCGATTTAACGGATTCAAACTTTAGTAAGCTCAAAACGGCGGGTCAATACGTATTGGTCGGCAGCTTAATTGTGGCTAAAATCGCTAATGGGTCGTTCGTTGCGCTGTCTAAAGCCTGCACCCACGAAGGATCGGATGTGCAGTATCGGGTAACCCAGAATGATTTTTATTGCAATAATCACGGCTCAGAATTCAGCACAACAGGAGCCGTTGAGGTTGGCCCGGCCACCAGAGCGCTGACGCAATACAAAACAGCACTTAGTACAGACGGAAACTCGTTATCGGTAACGGCTTAAGCATGAAATATATCTTGTTGATTGTAAGTCTGCTGGGAACAGTTAGTTCATTGCAGGCACAGGACTCAACATCCGTCGGAGGTCATACTCCGACGGATACATTACCGACCAAGAACGAAGCCGATGCGCTACTGGCCGATCTTACCGACTCGTCCGAAACTCAGCCATTGCTGCCGCATAAAATGATTTTTACGCAGCGTGCACTCTGGGGCAAAAAAGGCTTGTTACGGGCTATTAATGTGGCTCCATTAACCACCGAAGGGCGCGCCCATGAACTGAAGGTTCGTCGGACAATGCTTGTGGCGCATCAGGTAGCTGGTTTTGTTACGTTGGCTGGTTTTGTAGCCCAGGGACTGCTGGGTGCCAAACTCTATAATGCAAAAGGACAGGAATACGTTGATACCAAACAGTGGCACGAACGTATGGCCGGGATCATTAACGTTACGTATGGAACGACAATGGTATTGTCGTTAGGGGCACCGCCCCCTATGATCGGAGCCAAGCGGGGATTTACGACTATCAAACTGCATAAATACCTGGCTATTGTGCATATAACCGGAATGGTGGCAACAAATATTCTGGCTCATATGATTGATTCGAATCCCGAGTTAAAACCTTATCACAGAGCAGCCGCTTACACAACGTTCGGGGCATTTGCAGCGTCGATTGTTGCTATAAAATTCTAAGCGTATGAAAAATTATCTGATTCCGAATGGCTACTGGTTAGCCATCATACTTCTTTGTGCCTTTGCGAAACCAATGGGCAAGCGCAAGTTGATGGCCGATAAAACGGCTTCGACCGTTACGTATGCTGCCAAGCACCCTATGCACAACTGGGAGGGGGTTAGCCGGGACGTGAACTGCGCCATGATCTATAACGACGACACCAAACAACCCGAGAGCATAGCCGTTTCGATTAAAGTTGCTTCATTTGATAGTGATAATAACAATCGCGATTCGCACGCTATCGAGGTGCTGGATGGCCTTACCTATCCGAACGTAACGTTTTCATGCTCCGACATCAAGGCCAACGAAAGTGGTACGTTGACAGCTAAGGGTAATCTGACGTTTCATGGGATAACAAAATCCGTTACAGTGCAGGTAACTCGCAAAGAATCAGCTGGTAAAATGATGATGTCGGGCGAGTTCCCGGTCATGCTGAGTGACTATAAAATTGAGCGTCCATCACTGATGGGTATGAAAACTGAAGATGGAATCATGCTTCGGTTTAATGTAGTATTTGCTTTGTGAATATATTGCATTCTTGATTGGGAGCCGTATAAGATTCGGTACTCCTGACCTGGATGAACTATAGTCTGGCAGATGAAACTACGCTACCTTCCTCTTTTCTTATTACTTACCAGTACGGTTTTCGCGCAAAAACTAATTTCTACCCAACGTATTCAGGCTTTTGATGCCTATGTAGAGACAGTTAGAAAACAATGGGATGTGCCGGGTTTGGCCATCACGGTCGTCAAGGATAATCAGGTAATTTTCAAAAAAGGGTATGGCGTTCGGGAACTGGGTAAGCCGGAACCCGTTGATACGCAAACCCTGTTTGCCTGCGCTTCAACGACCAAAGCCATGACCGTTACGTTGATGGGGATGCTGGTTGATGAAGGCAAACTTGCCTGGGATGATCCCGTATTGAAATACCTTCCTGAGCTTCAGTTATATGATCCCTACGTAACGCGTGCGTTGACAATTCGCGATTTGCTGATCCACGATACGGGCGTTGGGAGTACTGACTTCATGACGGGCTCCATGACCATTTCGGCCAATGAGATGTTCAGGCGTATGCAGCTGGTGAAGCCGAGCTATTCGTTCAGGGCCGGGTTTGTGTACCAAAATACGTTTTATTCGGCTGCTGGTCGAGTCATTGAACGTATCGTTGGCAAGACGTGGGCCGATTATCTGAAAGAGCGAATTTTTATGCCGCTGGGAATGACCCGGACGGCGCCGAAACGGAGCTACATCAACGACAGCAATCAAACAAAACCACATTTTGCCATTAACGACACGATTCGGGTGATCGATTACGGTACCGACAGCGAAATTGGCTCGGCGGGGGCGGTTTGGTCGTCGGCTGATGATATTAGTAAGTGGGTCATCTGTATGCTGGATAGTAGTAAATACGGCGGAGGGCGCTTGCTGAAACCCGAGACCTGGGCTGAGGTATTCAAGCCGCAAACGTTCTTCCCGGAAGATGAATACCCAACCATGCAAATCCTGAAACCAAACTGGCGAACCTACGGCCTGGGCTGGTATCAGCATGATTATAAAGGGCATAAAGTTAATTTTCATACCGGCAGTCTGGCGGGGCTAACGGCGATTATTGGCCAATTACCCGACGAAAAGCTGGGCGTTTATGTGTTCGGGAATTACGATCATGCTGAAGTTCGTCATGCGCTTATGTACAAAACGTTCGACTGGTTTGCGCTGGGTGGCAATCGTGACTGGAGCGGTGAGTTTAAAACCTTGTACGCAAATGCTAAAGAAGACGCTAAAAAAGCCCGACAAAACTTCGTTGCCGGGCGCGTGGCTAATACGAAACCGTCGTTGCCCTTGGCGCACTATGCCGGTACCTATACCAGCCCCCTGTATGGAAAGGTAGAGATTACGGTAGAGGGCGATCGGTTGTTAGTCAATGTAAATGACAATACGACCAATGCTACTTTGTCGCACTGGCACTACGATACGTTCTACGGACCCTATAAAAAAGCCTGGTATGGCAATGCGCTGGCTCAGTTTCGTCTGGGTGAGTCGGGTAAAATCGATACGTTAACTGTGGCGGGTATGACGTTTAAGCGACAATGAAATACCTGATTTAACTGATAAGTCAGGCTGTGAATATAGGTTTGCCGGAACCAAAATATAGGTTTTCCCTGATTGAGAAAGAGTTTTGCTGGCGAGACCTTTGTTACGTTCATTTCCTCTAGTTACTACCCAACATGGACGTAATCAGCCGTTTGTCAGCAGGAGGCTCAAGGTACCAACGTATTGTTCTGGCCTTGGGAGTGGGGCATGGTTTTTCGGATGCTGCGGCTGGTTACCTGATTGGCTCTTTGTCGCAGCAGTCAGATTTTTTTCAGATTGGTAGCGCCGTATTGCTCTATAATGCGTTGGCGTTTGGCGGGCAGTTGCCCGCCGGTGTCTGGATCGATCGGTTGGGCCATTATCGAAGCCCGGCCATTCTCTCGTTGCTGGGGATGCTTTTAGCCCTGGGACTACTCTATTATCAGCTTATCTGGATTTCGGTTGGTTTGGCGGGTATAAGCTCGGCCTTTTTTCATGCCGCCGGTGGCGCAACTACGCTCGTTTGTTTTCCCGGTAAAGCGCAATTTGTCGGACTTTTTTCTGCATTTGGGGTGCTTGGGCTGGCGTTGGGCGGCTGGGCCGGTGCTACACAAGTGAGTTGGTTCTGTTACGTAGTCGTAGCAGGGTTGAGCATGGTGCTGGTGGTATTACTCAACGCTACGTTTCCGCTCGGTCAGCGGCTGAACCGATCCATTGAGCGCAGGTCGCTGGATCGACACGATTACCTGATGATTGTGCTATTGATGGCGATTGCTCTTCGATCCGCTGTCTGGAATTGTCTTCAGCTGATATATAGTCATCAATACGAATGGCTGTTCTACATGGCTATAGCCGCTATGGTTGGCAAAGTGGTTGGCGGTTGGCTGACAGATCGCATTTCCTGGAAAGTATACGCACTCATTGCCTTGACAGTCGCTATTCCGGCGTTGAGCTGGGGACACCGAAAACTGGTCTGGCTGCTGCTGGGTACTGGTCTTCTGCAATCGCTGACGCCGATGAGTGTGTTGGCGTGGCAACGTATTTATCCGAATAGACCCGCAGCGGTGAGCGGTTTATCGTTTGGGTTGGCCATTGCAATTGGCGGACTTGTGTCGGTCAGTCCGCTGGCTATGTCAGGTTCTGTTCTGGCACAGCTCCTGTTGATGGGCTTACTGACGGCTGGTCTTTACTACGTCTTTCTACGTTTGTTTAGGCACGATTCAGTTTTTGACAGATAATATATTTCTAACCACATACATCATGAAAAAATACGCCCTTACTTTTCTGCTGGCCGTTACGTCGGTAGCATCAGCCTTGGCCGATGTTGTTATTGAATCGCCCGGCCCGACAAGAAGTCCCACACTAAATTATACGCTATTTGTCGGTCTGTTTGCTGTTATTCTATTGCTTATTGTGCGTAGAGTTCGTAAGCGAAAACAGCCATGAATGCTACGTTAGGCGGTAAAGCAAACAGTTATTAAGGTTCTGTTTTTGAAAAAAAGGCGCGAAACCGGACGGAGCGATGTGGATCAATCTGATAAAAACCTGGCTGATTGAAATTCCTATTTTACTCTTGTTTCTATGGCGGTACGACAAGCCCGCCCGTATTGTCGGGTTAGGTATATTGATCAGTGCGTCGACCTGGCCGTTTCTGGTTTATTATTATTCGCAGTATGGCGGAAACATCTATCTGCTTGAACTGCTCGTTACGTTGGTCGAAGCTTTTTGGATACGGTCGCTCTGGAAAACGTCCTGGCCCTTTAGCCTGCTAGTGAGCTTTGCGTGTAATGCTATAAGTTTTGGCCTCGGCTGGATGAGACTAATCTGACGATTAACTAATGGCCATTCGCTTTTTCAGGCCGCGTCGAGCCAGAATTGCACTGATCAGAAACAGCAACGAGCCCAAAAAGAAAGGAGCACCGGGCATATAGGCGGGTGCCGCCGGTGACGTAAAATACGAGAAAAGATTCGTCATAATCAGCGGGCCGAAAATAGACGTAGTGCTGGTTAAGCTGGTCAGCGCTCCCTGTAGTTCTCCCTGTTCGTTATCGGGAACCTGGTTCGAAATAATGCCCTGAATAGAAGGGCCTGCAATACCGCCCAGTGCATAAACGGTCATAAAGGCAAAGAGCATCCAGCTTTTGGTTGCTAATCCAAGTAAAATAAAGCCGACAGCGCTAAACGTTAGCCCTACATAAACAGCCCGTTGCTGACCAAGCTTGGGAATAATAATCCGGCTTAGCCCACCCTGCACGACTGCAAACGATAGGCCGATAGCTGCCAGCGACAGACCAACCGTTTTCTCGTCCCATTTGAACTTCTCCATGGTGTAGAATGTCCAGGTGCCCTGTATCGCAAAACCGGCAATATAAATCAGTACGAGCGATGCTACCATGCCCAGAATAACCGGGTATTTCCCCAGTCGCATGAGCGAGCCAACCGGATTAGCCCGCTTCCAGTCGTAAGGCCGACGTTTTTCGGGGGCCAGTGATTCGGGCAGGATCAACAAGCCATACAGAAAATTGAGCATGGTCAGACCAGCGGCAACGAAAAAAGGAACGCGTGGGCCATATTGACCCAGAAAACCACCCACGGCAGGGCCGAGAATAAAGCCTACGCCAAATGCAGCTCCAACCAGGCCAAAGTTCTGGGCTCTTTTTTCGGGGGTGCTGATGTCGGCAATATAGGCTGTTGCGGTTGTAAAGCTGGCTCCCGTTATCCCCGCCACGATCCGGCCGATAAATAACCATTCGATGGTAGGAGCAAATCCCTGAAGAATATAGTCGAGCCCGAACCCAAACAATGAAAAGAGAAGCACGGGCCGACGCCCGAAACGGTCGCTCAATCCACCCAGAACGGGCGAAAAAACGAACTGCATCAGCGCATAGGAAAAGGATAGCCAGCCGCCCCAGCTTGCCGCCTGACTGATGTTCCCATGAATAAGTTGTTCAATCAGTTTTGGGAAAACCGGAATAATAATTCCCAGCCCCGTAACATCGATCAGTAACGTAATGAAAATAAAAATAAGTGCCGGGGCAGTACGTTTGGAGGCCATAAAAAGAGGAACCGGGATTGAACGGATTGACGGATCAACCAGATTTTGTTTGATTGTAGCGCTTCTTTGAAGCGAAAACAAAATCTGGTTAATCCGTCAATCTGTTCAATCCCGGTTCAGAATTAAGCGTATGTATTCAGCATCACTGGCATAACCAGCATCAGAATGTCTTCGTTTTCTTCCTTATCAGCCGGAATCAGCAGACCCGCGCGGTTGGGAGCCGACAGTTCAAGGGAAATCATTTTTGCGCTCAGATTACTGAGCATTTCGGCCATCAGCTTAGCGTTGAATCCGATTTCCATTTCGTCGCCGTCATAATCGCAGAGCAGTTTCTCGTTGGCCTCGTTCGAGTAGTCGAGATCTTCGGCTGAGATCGCCAGCGAATTGGCTTTCAGCGATAGGCGAATCTGATGCGTAGTACGGTTGGCATAGATCATGATCCGCTTCAGCGAGTTGAGCAGATCGGTGCGGCCAATCGTCATTACGTTCGGATTGTTGGTTGGAATCGCGTTCTCGTAATCAGGAAAACGCTCATCGATCAACCGACAGATCAACTGAGTCGGGCCAAACGTAAATGAGGCATTGGCCTGGCTGAATTCGGCCGTTACCGCTACGTTGTCGGGCAGTGAAGCTTTCAGCAGTTGAAGAGCTTTACGCGGAATAATGGTAGACGTACTGGCCGATGCGTTCAGATCGGTCCGGCGATAGCGAATGAGCCGGTGCCCGTCCGTAGCCACAAACGTAGCATTGTCAGGGCTGAGCTGCAGATACACACCCGTCATGGCAGGCCGCAGATCGTCGGTGCTGGTAGCAAAAACAGTATTGTTGATCGCTCCCAACAGGACGTCCGACGGTATTTCGACCGACATATTTTTATTGACTGTTGGCAGTTTAGGGAAATCAATTGGGTTTTCACCGGAGAGCTTAAACCGACCGTTGTCGGTCAGGATCTCGGTGCCAAATGTTTCTGTATCGATATTTACCGTAACCGGTTGTTCGGGTAAACTACGTAGCGTATCGAGAAGCAGTTTGGCCGGAATAGCGATAGACCCATTTTCGGAGGCATCGACAGGAATCTGCGTTGTCATCGTGGTTTGCAGGTCCGATGCCGTTACGGTCAACGTACCATCGTCGATTCGAAACAGGAAATTTTCAAGGATCGGCACAATCGGGTTGGTCGCCACGACGCCGTTGATATTCTGGAGGTTTTTAAGGAGTACGGACGAGGAAACGATAAATTTCATGGACCAATCGTTTAAAGCTGTTCATTAATTATATAAGAGCAAAAGTAGCAAAAAAATATGGACTGAACGGCGGTTTTTTGTTTGGTCGTTCAGGAGAACCTTCGTTCCCCAAGGGGTGTTGAACAGGAAGAAGAGAATAGCCTATCCGGATTAATCTGAGGGGGCTCAAGCCAGGATAAATAAGCCTGGTTCGTATTGCATAGGATATCGAGTATGGAAACTGAAATTATTAATCGTGTTGCCAATAGTGGCCTTGTTACGCTTGATCTTGAAGAATATTATCATCCGGGTGAGCGGGTTGTGTATGACGTGAAAGACAATCTGTTTATGGGGCTGATTTTAAAAGAAAAAGATTTTCGGGCCTTTCTGAAAGAGCACGACTGGAGCCAGTATGCGGGCAAGAATGTGGCCATTACCTGCACGGAAGATGCCATTGTTCCAACCTGGGCGTATATGCTTCTTACACTTCAGCTTCAGCCCTATGCCAATTCGATCGTATTTGGTTCACTGGTTGATTTGGAAGAAAAACTTTATTTCGACGCTATTGGCCAGATTAATCCAGAGGATTATCGCGATGCTCGTGTCGTTGTAAAAGGATGTTCTAAAGTGCCTGTACCCACGGCGGCTTATGTCGAACTAACCCGAATGCTGCGTCCTGTGGTACAAAGTTTGCTGTTTGGCGAACCGTGCAGCACCGTTCCGCTCTATAAACGGCCCAAAGCATAGCGTCTTGGCTGATAGGAATTCCGTCAGTTGCAAGGGATAACTTGCATTTTTAAGTAACCTGTATATCTTTGATTGTTTACTAGTGGTTTTGTGCTTGTCTTGGCGACAGTATGCAAAGTCAGTACAACGTTCACGGATTGATATAGGCGAAATAAAGTGATCTCAGGAAAGCGATTGGCAGTAAGGTTAGCAACTGGTCAAAGTCGACGATGGGCTGTACGATTAACGGATCTAATCCTGTTGCTGCTGGCTATTGGCTGTATAGGAGCATGGTTATATTCGGTTCAGGTCGTTATTTATCTGGTTGCAATACTTCTTCTGAGCGTTGTTCGGTTCATCGTTAAACACTACGTTGAAAACTCCGCACATGCAGCGATACGTACCGACGATTTGCTGAACCGGCCGGTTATTCACGTAACGAATACGTCCATTGAGGGAATGATTCAGGGGCGGGTCGTTTTGGTGACCGGGGCGGCTGGTTCTATTGGGAGCGAATTCGTTCTCCAGCTATTGCTGCTGAAGCCGAAACAAATAATCCTGCTCGATCAGGCCGAATCGGCGTTGTATAACCTGGTTGAAAAAATCCGGCAAACAATGAGTCATGAGTTGGCTAGCACAACGCTCTCTACTCAACTAGCCAATCTGACAAACGAAACCCGAATACGACGTATCGTTGCTACGTATCAACCCGAGTTTGTGTTCCACGCAGCGGCCTACAAACACGTACCGCTGATGGAATCGCACCCCGCCGAGGCCGTACAGGTCAACATAGTAGGGACAAAAAACATCGTTGATGCGGCAATTGAGCACGGGGTGAAAAAATTCGTGCTCATTTCAACCGATAAGGCCGTTAATCCAACCAGCGTCATGGGCGCCACCAAGCGTTTTGCCGAAATGTACGTGCAGTATAGAAGCGCTCATGCCGATACCCAGTTCATGACAACGCGATTTGGGAACGTATTGGGTTCTGCTGGTTCGGTGGTATCGGTATTTTATGACCGTGTCAGAAGCCTGCCATCTGGTGCTGGAAGCGGCCGCTATGGGGAAAGGGGGCGAGGTTTTTGTATTCGATATGGGCCACCCGATACGTATCGTGGATCTGGCCCGGCGAATGATTCATCTGGCTGGTTACCGGGAAGGACGGGATATCGATATCCTGTTCACCGGTTTACGTCCCGGCGAAAAACTACGTGAAGAAGTGCTACACGTACACGAAGCAATACAACCGACCCATAATCCACAGATAAAAATTGCCCGGTTGTCTGAGCCTGACCCTGTATTGATTGAGCAGGCTTTGGTACGAATCGGCCTGGCACTGGTCAACTCCGACGACAGGCAACTGATACAGATCCTGAAGGAAACTATCCCTGAATACATTAGCAATAATTCGCCGTTTTCTAGTCTGGATGCCCTTCCGGCAGCGGTTAGTTCAGCGTAGGCGGAGCCGGGTTTGGAATCGTTAACCTACGTTTGATCTATTCCCAACGTACTGGCTTCATCAAGAGGCAGGTTTGGGTAATAGTACTATTTCTCCGTATTTTGAGGAAATAACTCATATTACTCATCCATGCTCGATTTCCGCCTGAATGTTTTCTATACTGTTGCGAAACGGCTAAGCTTTACAAAAGCGGCTGCCGAACTATACGTAACGCAACCAGCCGTAACGAAGCATATTCAGGAGCTGGAACATCAGTTTGGGATGGCGCTGTTCGATAGGCGGGGCAACCAGATTAGTCTAACATCGGCTGGTAATTTGCTCCTGAAGCATGCTGAAACCATCATGGGAACGTATCGCCAGCTGGAGTTTGATATGAATGCCCTGAAAGGTCAGCCGGGTGGTACGCTTCGGCTGGGTGCCAGCAGCACAGTAGCGCAATACGTTATTCCGCCTGTGCTGGCCCGTTTTCATGAACAGTCGGCAGATATTACCATTTCACTTCTTAGCGGTAATACCGAACAGATTGAGCAGCAATTGCTCAACAAAAATATTGATCTGGGATTAGTAGAAGGCCGAACGCATAATAGCGATATCCGGTATACGCCTTTCGTGAAAGATGAGCTAGTACTGGTTTGCCGGGCCGATCACCCGCTGGCCGACCGCGATGAAATTACACTAGACGAATTACAGTCTATACCCATCTTACTTCGGGAGCGAGGGTCGGGTTCGCTGGAAGTAATTGAACACGCTCTCCGGGGAGTTGGCCTCAAACTGACCGACCTGACCATCGAAATGCAACTGGGCAGCACCGAAAGCATTAAGTCTTATCTGGGCAGCTCGCGTTGTATGGCATTCGTATCTGTTTTTGCCGTACAGGACAAACTCCGCGCCGGTATATTGAAAGTTATTGATGTCCAGGGGCTTTCTATTCATCGGGAGTTTTATTCGATTCAGTTGCAGGGCGTTAGCGAGGGACTGCCTGATACGTTCATGCGGTTTGCCCGTCAGCATTATAAGCGTGGCTAAAAGGCGGAAATTCTACGGGCCTGCGATGGGTTATTTCGTATTTTTACCCCGAAACCCAATCATCATGCAAACATATTCTATGGCAACCTTAGCCGTCGGGCTGGCTTTAGCAACCGTATCGGTGCAGGCACAACCTCGAACCACTAAGGCCGGAGCAGCAAATAAAACCGTTTCTGCTGCTCAACTACCCGAATTCGCTATATCAAAGGCAGAAGTTGAAGCGCATACCTATTTTCTGGCTTCCGATGAATTACAGGGGCGTCGCACCGGCGAACTCGGCAATCAGGTTGCTGCCCGGTATATCGCGGAACAGTTTCGTTCGCTTGGTTTAAAAACGCCGTCTGGGCAAACCAACTATTTTCAGCCAATTGGACTAGAGAAAGTTAAAGCAGCTACGTCGGGATCACTCCTGGTCGGAAAAGATACGCTCAAACTGGGAAAAGAGCTTGTTGTGATGGCGGGGTCTGCTACCGACGTAACGGGTGAGGTCATCTACGTAGGCTACGGGCTGACTAATGGCGAAGATGGCTATAAAGGCCGCGACGTAAAAGGACGTATCGTGGTGGCGCAGGGTGGTTCGCCGGACGCGAAGGGCCCCAGCGAAATTTTTCGGGCGTCGGCCGAAAAGCGTAAACTGGCTATAGAAAAAGGGGCGGCTGCTCTTATCGAGTTGTATAGCGAATCGATTCCCTGGGGGTTTGTCAACCAGTATTTTAACCGCGAACAGATTGCCTTGCCGGTTAGTGGCGCAAACAGTAGCTCAGTGGCTCATGTATGGATAAATAATGCCAACAACCAGTATAAGCAGTTGAAAGAAGCTGGGCAAACCGTTACGCTACGTACGTCGGGGCGGCCCAAGACATCCGTTCCATCGGCGAACGTAGCGGGTATTATTGAAGGAACAGATCCTAAGCTGAAGGACGAGTACGTGATTGTATCGGCTCATTTCGATCACGTTGGTGTTGGTAAGCAGGGGGGGAGTGCCTATCAGCCCGAAGATAGTATTTTCAACGGAGCCCGCGATAATGCCTTTGGGACGGTAGCTATTCTGGAAGCAGCGAAAGCTCTGTCGATAAAGAGACCAAAACGTTCGGTGCTGGTTCTGGCATTAACGGGCGAAGAAGTGGGGCTGCTCGGAAGCCGGTATTATGCTGAGCATCCATTAGTACCGTTGAAGCAGACCATTTTTGACCTGAATTCAGACGGGGCCGGTTACAATGATACCACCATTGTGTCGGTGATTGGATTGGAACGGACGGGAGCCAGGGCAGAAATAGAAGCCGGAGCAAAATCGGCGGGGCTCAGCGTGTTTGCTGAACCAGCGCCCGAGCAGGGACTGTTCGATCGTTCCGATAACGTTAGTTTTGCTGCGAAAGGAATTCCGGCTCCTACATTCTCGGCGGGATTTAAAGCATTCGATGAGGCTATTGGTAAATACTACCATCAGGCCATTGATAACCCCGAATCGTTGGATTTTAACTACGTTCAGCGGTTTTGTCAGGCGTTTGCGCATACGGCACGACTGATTGCCGATCGGGCTACACGTCCACAATGGTCGGCGGGTGATAAGTATGAAGCCGCTGCCAAAGCCTTATATGGGCAATAAGCAGGCTAAAATGAGCGTATTAAAAGCAGCTAGTATTACCGATCAGCCTTGATAAAAACCGTTTGACGTAATTGAAAACTAAACGGCTTTCACAGGCGTTTACTTACTACTAACGACACTCAATATGTTATTCAAGTATTTATTCATCATCACCCTTGTCATTTTGTTCGTGCCGCCTGTACGCCGATTTGTCTTCTATTTATTGGTTGGGCGGCAATTGGTTAAAGAGCAAAAGCGTCAGGGCGATATTCGGGGTAACCGTCGGGAAGGAGAAATAAAAGTTGATAATCGGCCTCCGAAAGGTGGGGATTCCCGTTATTCGGGTGGAGAGTACGTTGACTACGAAGAAGTTAAGTAATAATAGATCGAAAAATAAATGAGGTGATCAAGCCAGCTTGATCACCTCATTTATTTTTCGATGGTTGTCACTTCGTGCTCTTTTTTGTAGCGCACCGCTAATCCTGTCATCATGTAGCCATTGCTGGTAGCAGAGGTGTAATACGTATAGCGAACGGCAACCAAGGCATCTGCGCCCAGTTTTTTGGCCTGTAGAGTCAGGCGGGATAGCATTAATTCTTTCTGTTGCATATCGTTTCCCCGACTTACCATCCGACGATCGGCCGACTGCCGATCCGTTAGAGGAACTTCGCCTTTTATTTCGAGATCTTCCAGTGGGTCAAATGGTCGGTCAGGCCGCTGGTTATCGTAAAATACCTCAACCGGATAGCGGACTTTGGTTTGCAAATAAGCGACTGGCTTAAAGCAACCCCAGGTTGTTAACAGCAGCAGCAGAATGACCCCTTTTTTCATTGTTGAGTTAATTGTCAAGGCCAGCCAGTACGTCAGCAACTACCTTGGGATAATACATGTGTTCGAGAACCTGTACACTGTGTGCTACGTCGTCGGGCGTATCGGTTGGCTTTACGGAGCAGTGTGCCTGGAAAATGATTTGTCCTTCATCGTATCGTTCATTCACGTAATGAATGGTGATGCCGGATTCTGTTTCGCCAGCTGCTACGACCGCTTCGTGAACAAAATGACCGTACATGCCTTTGCCGCCAAACTTAGGTAATAAAGCAGGATGAATATTAACGATTCTGTTGGGGAAGGCCTGCACGATCCGCCCTGGCATCAGCCACATAAACCCAGCGAGAACGATGAGGTCAATGTCTTGCTTTTGCAGAATAGATAGAATCTGGTCGGTTTCGTAGAACGTTTGCCGATCAAAAAGCAGTACCGGAATATGTAGTCTACGCGCCCGGTCAATGACACCCGCTTTGTGATTATTGGATACGATCAACGAAACATCTACGTCGTTATTATCGGCAAAATACGTAGCAATCTTCTCGGCGTTTGAGCCCGAACCAGAGGCAAATAAGGCAATACGTTTCAAAGTAGTAGCGGTTACTAAAGTTGCCAAAAGTACGACTTTTGCCGACAAGAAAGAATACAGGAAGTTAGATGAGAATCGTTGGCTAACGTAGTGAAACCGTCAATAAAAGACCCTCTATTCGTGAAATAAGCCTATGATTGGGTTGTTGATCAGTAGCTGAGCCACGCTTCGACTGTACGGGTAATGCAACTTTTGCCTATTTTTGTGAGTACTCGCCCGAATCCGATGCTGGCAACCAACCAACTCACGTTCGAATACGGCTCTGCGAAAAAGTTCGCATTTCCGGATGTTCATTGCGCAAATCGCGAAGCTCTACTCATCTTAGGACGCTCTGGAACGGGCAAAACAACGTTCCTGCATTTATTAGCTTTACTGCTACGTCCCAAAAGTGGTTCTGTAATTATCAATCAAACTGACCTGACCAAACTCGGCCCCGCTGAAACAGCGGCATTCCGGGCCAAACACGTCGGAATTGTTTACCAGAAACCGCACTTTGTCAGCTCATTATCCGTACTCGATAACCTGGTTCTGGCTAATTATCTGGCCGATAAAGCACAGGATAAAGAGCGGGCCCGGGAATTGGCCAGCCAATTGGGTTTTGCGGATCATCTGAATAAAAAAACAAATCAGTTGAGTCAGGGTGAGCAGCAGCGGGTTAGTATCGCCCGGGCCGTTATGAATCAGCCCGATATTATTCTGGCCGACGAGCCAACGTCGAGCCTTGATGATGACAATACTGATCGTGTTATAAAACTTCTGCGTGAACAGTCGGAACAGATTGGAGCCAGCCTGATTGTTGTTACGCACGATCAGCGTCTTAAAGATGCGTTTGAGAATCAAGTATTTCTGTAAATCACGATTGCCTTTCACGACCTATCTATGCGCAAACTTCTGCTTGCTCTTTTACTAATGCCCCTGCTGGTAATTGGCCAGAACCGTAAGAAAAAGGATTACCTCGTATCGCTGAACACACAGTTTGGAACGCTCCGGCTTGTGTTGTACGATCAGACGCCAAAACATAAAGAGAACTTCATTAAGCTGGTTAACCAGAAATTTTACGATAGCCTGTTGTTTCATCGGATTATTCCCCTGTTTATGATTCAGGGTGGCGATCCAAACTCGCGCCGGGCGAAACCCGATGAACCGCTGGGCCGGGGCGATGTTGGCTATAAAATTCCAGCGGAGTTTGTGCCGACGCTGTTTCATAAAAAAGGCGCTTTGGCGGCTGCTCGTGATAATAATCCAGAAAAAGCGTCCAGTGGCTGTCAGTTCTATATTGTGCAGGGGCGTGTCTGGAATGACGAGGAGTTGCAAAAACAAATTGCCCGTATTGAAAACATGAAAGGCCACGTTCCTTCCGACGAGCAAAAGCAGGTTTACAAAACCCTTGGTGGCGCTCCGCATCTGGACGGTAATTACACGGTATTTGGCGAAGTTATTGACGGTCTGGCTGTGATAGATAGCATTGCCAAGCAACCCAGAAACGAAATGGATCGGCCCGATCAGGACATTCGTATGACCATGAAAGGCGATTGGGTCAGGAAAAAAAAGATTACAAAGCAGTTTGGTTATAAATACTAGTAACGTACTAACCAATTGCAACACTAGGAAACTATGAAAAAACGGATTCTTCTCACGGGCGCTAACGGATTGTTAGGGCAGAAATTAGTGAGCCTGTTGGTACAAAAACCGGATGTTGAGCTGGTGGCTACGGCCAGAGGAACGAACCGGCTTCCCTTCGCGGAGGGGTATACGTACCGCCCAATGGATATTACGGATAAGCAACAAGTGCTGGAGGTTATCGGCGATGTTCGGCCAGACGTAGTTATCCACGGGGCTGCTATGACGGACGTGGATAAGTGTGAAATTCAGAAAGATGACTGCTGGGCGCAGAACGTTCATGCGGTTGAATACATCATCGAAGCGTGCAAAGCCACGAATGCTTTCCTGGTACACGTATCGACCGATTTTATTTTTGATGGTGCTGCCGGACCCTACGACGAGACCGCAGAAGCAAATCCGATCAGTTTTTATGGCTGGAGTAAGCAGGCGGGCGAATCGGCCGTAAAACATTCTGGTCTTCGCTGGGCCATTGCCCGTACTGTGCTTGTATATGGTATTGCCCACGATATGAGCCGCAGCAATATCATTCTATGGGTTAAGAAATCGCTGGAAGAAGGAAAGACTATTAAAGTCGTTACGGACCAGTGGCGGAGTCCAACGCTGGCCGAAGATTTGGCAATGGGCTGTTATCTGATTGCCGATCAGGAAGCGGAAGGAATCTTCAATATTTCGGGTAAAGAAGTACTGACGCCTTACGATATGGCTATTAAAACCGCCGATTATTTCGGCCTCGATAAATCGTTGATTACGCAGGCCGATGCATCGACGTTTACCCAGGTTGCCCGTCGCCCGCCCCGTACCGGCTTTATTCTCGATAAGTCCAGAACCGTATTGGGCTACGACCCTCATTCGTTTGAGGAAGGTATTGCCGTACTGGCTGGTCAACTGAAACAGCCAGCATGAGCCAGGTAAAACTATATGGTGTGCGCGAGCAGTTGCTGCCAATTCGCGAGCGGTTGTCAGACGTAGTGCATTCGTGCGTCGTTGACGCTTTACAGTTTCCGGCCAATAAACGCGCTCACCGATTTTTTTATCTGGACAAGGACGATTTTTACTGGCCGGAAACCGCTTCAGAACGGTACGTTATCCTGGAGTTTATGATGATGGAAGGCCGGACGGTTGAAACGAAGAAAAGACTGATTCATTTGCTCTATGAACGAGTCTGTGAGCAGCTGGATTTAGCCGTTACTGACCTCGAAATCTGCATTCTTGAAAGCCCTGCACACAACTGGGGCTTTCGGGGTATGACCGGCGACGAAATTCAGCTTAACTATACGATTACGATCTAATCAGTGACGATCCAACTCAAAGTTAAGCCAGGGAGCAAAATTGATCAGATGTTTTTCGATGCGTCGGGTCTACTGAATGCCAAAATCAAAGCACCTGCTCAGGACGGCAAGGCCAATGCCTACCTTATTGAGTTTCTCGCGAAGCAATTAGGCGTTGCCAAATCGAGCGTATCCATTGTGTCGGGGTTTACCAATCCACATAAACGCATTGCATTGGACGTAACGGAGGAAACCTACGCTCGTTTTCTGGAACGTATTGCTACGTAGTGGCAAAACGGTTGCTGCCTGGGTAAGCACAATTTACAAGGCCTCTCTCGGATAGTCATTCATAATCTTTTCCAGCATCGCTCTGGTGAGCGGTTTAGGAAGGTAGCCTTTTACGTCGTCGATCTGATTGGCTCGTTTCGTATCAGCCGAGTTAATAGACGTAGTAAGCATGAGCAAAACCAGTCTACTACGTAACGATTGGTTGAGCTGGCCATAGCGTTCAAGAAATTCGAAACCATTCATGCCGGGCATATTGATATCCAGCAGGATAACATCAGGTCGTACGTAGTCCGGATGATCCGTTTGCGCCAGATAGTCAAGACCTTTTTGCCCATTTTCTACAATTCGAACCGTATCAAATAATCCAGATTCATCAATTACTAACTGGTGTAAATAGTTATCATCGGGATCGTCGTCAATTAAGAGAATACAACGAATCGGCTTGCGCATACTGATGGACAGTTTTAATTACCTTAGGAATAGTGAAATAGAACGTAGTGCCAGTGCCCACTGTACTATCGAGCCATATATGGCCGCCATAAATCTCTACTATTTTTTTACAGGTTGCTAATCCGATACCCGTGCCGGAGTATTCGTTTCGGCCGTGAAGTCGCTGAAAAAGCTGAAAAACACGGTCGTAATACTGCTGATCAATGCCAATGCCATTATCGGCTACTGAAAAACAATACTGGTGAATTTCTTCTGTAAATCGGATCGCAATGTCAGGCGTTACGTTGGGCCGCCGGTATTTGAGGCTATTGGAAATCAGGTTTTGAAAAAGCTGCTTCAGATCGGTTTGGTGCCCCATTATGACAGGTAGCGGATCAACGTCAATCGTTGCACCACTAGCCTGAATATCAGATTGTAATTCTTCTAAAATCTCTTTTAGGACTATATTCAGGTCGACCTGGGCCAGTGCAATTTCGCTACCAACCCGTGAGAAATTGAGCAGATCATTGATTAAGCCACGCATTCGCTCGGCGGCAGCGGTCGATACGCCAATCATTCGCTGAGCTTCTCCGTCGAGATGGGGGCCATGCTTATGTTCAAGTAAGGACAGATAATTTGTGATCGTTTTTAGGGGCGACTGGAGGTCGTGCGATGCGATGTAGGCAAATTGCTGTAGCTCATGGTTCGAGCGTGTTAGTTCCTGCATCGCCAGTTGCCGAAACGCTAATTCGCGTTCATACTCTTTCGAGGTACGCAGACCAACGGCTTCATTGAAATAACGGATCAGCGCAATAACAGTTGCTATGGATACAATGCCCGTTAAAAAACGAATGAAAGCGTTTACGCGGTAGGCTGGTAGCCAGAACATGGCCGCATCGACAAGGTGGGTAAGTCCGCAAAGCAGAATGAAAGCGCCGAAAAGCCAGAAGACGCCCGAAAGAGGTACCCCTTTTTTGATTAGAATAAAACGAATGAGAATAAGCGGTATGGCCATATAAGCCAGCCAGATTGTCAGATCGGAAATTATATACAACCAGCCATGGAAGTCCGTCCATTGGCCACAATACCAGCGAGGAGGCCAGTCACTCGTATCGGTGAACCGTTGGAAAAATTCGAAGAAATCTTGCATAGAGGAAGAAGGCAGTAAATGGCAAGTTAACGGAGTATACCTTATATACGTCAATGACTTGCGTCTGGACGCATATAAGATATAAAGATAAGCAGGAATGGAACGTTTAAAGGAATCGATTGAAAAATATGCGACTTTAATCCTATGATGACTTATGATATGTTTACTTTTTCATGTGTTCGGTGATTGTTTTAAACGATGAAACCGAGCTATAATTTAACCAATATAACCAGTCCAGAAATGAAAAAACCGACAATCGTTTTGACAGTTATATCGAAACGATTGTCGGTTTGTATATACAGCAAATTTTGCTAAAACGGCAAACTATACCGCGTCTACTGGTTCGGCCATGGTTTCGGGCGCCTGCTTTCGTGGAATATAATGGCGGAAGAAACTGCTGATTTTCATTTGCAGAACGCCAAAAACGGCTTCTTTGAAAATCTTCGTCGACATTTTAGAGACGCCTTTGGTCCGATCCGTGAAAATGATCGGTACTTCTTTCAGACGGAACCCGTATTTCCAGCAGGTAAATTTCATTTCTATCTGGAACGCGTACCCTACAAATTTAATTGGGTTGTGCAGAATTACTTCCAGTACGTTGGCACGGTAGCAAACAAAACCAGCCGTTGGGTCCATGACTGACATCCCCGTAATGAACCGGACATATACGCCCGCAAAATAGGACATCAGTACTCGGCCAATTGGCCAGTTCACTACGTTAACGCCACGAATGTAGCGAGAGCCAATGGCTACGTCGGCGCGGTCAGGACCTTCGTCGGCACAGGCGTGATAAAGCTTAACCAGATCGTCGGGGTTATGGGAAAAATCGGCGTCCATTTCAAAAAGATACTGATAACCGCGCGATAATGCCCATTTAAAACCATCTATATAGGCGGTTCCCAAACCCAGTTTTCCCCGTCGTTCGAGTAAATGAAGGCGGGCGTTACGTCCCGTTCCTGAGAATTCTTCCTGTAAGTCACGGACGCACTGAGCCGTTCCGTCGGGAGAGCCGTCGTCTACGATCAATACGTCGAACGGCTCCGGTAGTGAGAATACTTTACGGATAATAGCCTCAATATTCTCTATTTCATTATAAGTTGGAATTACGACCAGACGTTCTTTCACGGACTTATTAGGAGTGTTAGTCGGTTGATACTGTACTATTCATACAACAGCAGCGCCGACGTTTTTTGTACAAAGAAACTATTAAAATTTGTTAATGAGGGTGTTTTGGCCCAACTGCCGGGCTAACTCTCTGGCTTTGCCGATACAATCTGAAAGCGATACGCCTTTGTACCAGTTGGCACATACCCGTAAATCATCGTTCTCAACGGTCTCGATGTGTTTGCGCACGGCGGCCAGGTGGCTATTATATTGTGGTATGGCTCGCTCCCAGCGCGCTAGTGTTTGAAAAACAGGTTCATCGGCCTTGATACCGAAACTTGACACCAGCTCCTGATGGACTTTGTCGTACAGAACATCATCCGGTAGCCGGGCACTTTGCGTATGCGCGCGACCACCAACCATCGTTGTGATCAGCACTTCATTATCGGGGCACCGGCCTGCGAAAACAGAGCTGCTCCAGATGTGGCCCGAAGCAAAACGACCTTCAATGGTAGGGTTCAGGCCGCCGAAACCATCAAGAGGGTGCGCTACGTCGGCCCGTTTGTAAACCGAATGAACGGCTGTCATCGGCGGGTAGTCGACCTGGTTGAGGGCATTGGCAAACGCAGGATACTGCGTAGCAACCAATCGGGCGGCTGCGTCTGTGCCGGTTGCCAGCACAAGTTTATCAACAGTCTGGATGCCTGATTTTGATTCTACCTGCCAGCCATGACTGGTTCGGCTGATACGTTGAACGGGATCACCAAGCGACAAATGGGTCAGGCTAGCCGCCAGCTTATTGGTCAGCGCCTGCATACCATCCCGGAAGCTGAACGACTGCCGCCTGCCACTACCAGATTGATTTTTGATCAGGCCACGTACTACCGAGCCGTATTCTTTTTCGTACTGAAGTAAAATGGGAAAGGTTTCTGAAACCAGAAGCTCTTCAGGATCGCCGGCATAAATACCCGCTACAAACGGAGCCAGCGCATAATCAACAATTTCACTGGAAAAACGGCGTCGAAAAAACTGGGCTAATGTTTCTCCTTCGGGCGATATGGTCTTGTTATTACGTTCGCGAAAGATGGCCAGTTTTGTTGACCAGCTAAAAAAGCCGCCGAAAAGCAGGGAGGGAGGGCCGGACGGAAGCTTGCGGTACTGCCCATTGCGAAAGATATACCGAGCTTTACTGACCGGATTACTGAAAACCAGGTCGGGCGTAAGGCCCAGCTCATCGAGCCATAGTAGTAAATCGCTGTCGCCAAGGAGCGAGTTGGGACCCAGTTCGCGCAGATAACGCTGGCCGTCAGGGCCGGTTTCCCAACGCGAACCAATATAGCCGCCTGCTCGGTCGGTGGCTTCCCAAATCTGGTAGTCGATGCCTTTTTTTTCTAATTCGTAAGCCAGCGTCAAACCAGAAATGCCCGCGCCAATAATACCAATGCTCATGACTTGGCTGGTTTAGGTTTAGGCGCTTCGGATTCTTTTTTTAGCTTTTCCACAACCTGTTTGTAAATAACTTCCATTTCGCGTGGATGCGATGAGTAGTAGCCGTAGCTCCTGGCATAAGCGGCTGTATCGACCTTAAATCGTTTGAAGATCTGTTTTTCCATATGCTTATAAGCGATATTGGACGAATCGACGGATCGTAGTCCCAGACGGCTCACCCGCGTTTCGGCCTTATGAACCTCGGTCAGGATATCGGCCATGCGGTCGCCGGGAATCAAATTGTCAGGTTTTGTATTTTGCTCTGATTGGCAGCTCGGTATCAATCCCATGCCGAGCATGAAAAGAGCCATCCAACTCGTTTGTTTAATAAGATGCCAACGCATAGTGTTTAAGCGTTAATTTTGTAAGCTAGCCCAGTTTGGGCCCATTCGGCGAATTTGCGCTAGACAAATTCATGCCCGACCTAATGCCGTTGGGCAAAGTTCGGGATTGCTTGTTTAAATAGTATAACATCAGCTTCGTATGGACGAGTTCTTAGCCCGGCTACGGAATTTTGATATTCAGATCCGAAAAGCGGTCAACTCACAGATGCGAGGGAGTTTTCGATCTGTTTTTAAGGGGTCTGGTCTGGAATTCAGTGATTTGCGTATTTATCAGTACGGCGATGATGTTCGGGCCATCGACTGGAACGTATCGTCGAAAGGGCATGGTACGTTTGTTAAAGTATTTCGGGAGGAAAAAGATCAGACCGTTTTTTTTGTGGTTGATGTGAGTGCGTCGCAGCAGGTAGGGCCTCGGCATCGCGCGAAAATAGATACGACGAAAGAGGTATGCGGAGTACTGGCTATGTCGGCCATTCGGGAGGCCAGTCATGTCGGATTATATTGCTTTTCTGACCAGAAAGAACTGTATATTAAGCCGTCGAGTACCCTAAAAACGGGTTATCAGTTGATTATGAGCCTGTTTAAGCTACAGCCCGAATCAACGCGTACGAATCTGGCCGATGCTCTTTTATTTACACTGAACCGCCTTAAACGACGTAGTGTCGTAATTTTGCTATCTGATTTTATTGATCAGGGATACGAACACAACCTAAAAGCGTTAGCCAAAAAACACGATCTGGTCGTTATTCATTTTTACGATCAGCGGGAAGTCAATTTGCCACGGTTGGGTATTATTCCCGTCCATGATGCCGAAACCAATCGAACTGTCTGGCTCAATACGTCGTCGGCTTCGTTTCGGCACCGGCTGCGGGAAACGTTTTTGCAGAACCAAACCCAGTTGGAGCGACTTTGTAAACAATATAATGCCAACTACCTGGCACTTGATTCGCAGGAAGATTTTATTCCTAAACTCATTGACCTGTTTCGCATAAGAAAATACCAGTAATTCAGAGGAGACTATTCGTGACCTGCCTACTTCGACTGCTTTTTGTTTTTTGTCTGTTCTGTGCCAGTCAAACCATGTCGCTGGTTTGGGCGCAAGCGCCCGCCAAAACCAGCGGGAGAGATCAGCGTCCATTATGGGGGCAATTTCTGACGGATAGTATCGAGATTGGGCGGCCGTTTCAGTACGCACTAACGTATCGACATTCGCCGAAAGCTGAAGTACTTTTTCCGGATACATCGCAGCATTTTTTCCCGTTTCGGGTGAAGGAGGTTAGTGTGTGGCCGACAAAAACCGTGGGCGAAGGTGCCAGAGCTGTTAGTCGCGATAGTGCGGTGTACACGCTGATATCGTTCGAAACAGATTCGATCCAGGTACTTCAGGTCCCGATTCGACTGGTAAATTCCAGCGACTGTACCTATCTGAACACGCAGATCGATACGGTATTCCTACGATCTCATTTAACAAGGCCCGTTGCCGGAACAACAGCGCCAAAGAACGTAACGCTGGCATCGGAAACCAAGTTGACCACCCTCCAGCAGCAATTCAACTACCCACTTCTGGGCGAAGCGATGGTTGGTGTGGGAGCACTGATGGTCTTAATTTACCTGCTGTTTGGCCAGACGCTACGTCGGAAATGGACGTTATATCAGCTTTATCAGGAACAACAACGGTTTATTCGAGAATACAATCGGTTAATCCAGCGACTCGATGCAAGCACGGCATCCGAAACGGCCAACCAGGCAATTGTGATGTGGAAGGCATATCTGGAACAGTTGGAAGGGCTTCCGTATGCCTCCTTAACAACTCCCGAAATTGCCGAGCGGACGGGCGATGATCGGGTGGCCGATGCTTTGCGGGAAGCCGATCGAATGATTTACGGCGGAGAGTTTTCTGTTCAGTCGTCAGAAGCATTGATTGTGCTACGTAACGTTGCCGTAGTAACGTACCAACGGCAACGGTTTATTGCCCAAACATCAACTGTAGCCGATACGTCATCTGACGCATCGGAAGAAACCGAATCAACTGTTTCATGAAACCCTGGTATTCGCTTTATTGGTTTAGCCCGGAGTTGTGGGATCAGTTTCGGTTTACCAATCCGCTGGCGCTTTATCTGATTCCGGGCATTGGGCTTCTGTTTGCGCTACGTTATTATGTGCATCGGGGCTCGCAGCAACGTTTGAACATGTCGCTGGGGGCAACCACAAATCGAAAACGAACCGCTGGCCTGTTTGGAAATCTGATTCGCATTGAACAGACCGTAATCAGTAGCCTGCGCTATTTATTGCCAATCAGCATTTTTATTGCCATGGGTATGTTGCTGATTGCCCTGGCCCGGCCGCAACTGGTTCAGACGCACCGCGAGGAGCAATCAGAAGGTATCGATATTATGCTGGCGATCGACGTATCAGAGTCGATGACCGAGAATGATATGCCGCCTACTCGGCTGGCAACGGCCCGACGAGTGGCCCAGACCTTCATCAACGGGCGGAAAAATGATCGGATTGGTCTGGTAATTTTTGCGGGCGAGGCTTTTTCACTTTGTCCACTAACAACCGATTATGCGTTGCTGAAACAATATCTGAGCCAATTGGATGCCAAAATGATCCAAACGTCGGGTACGGCTATTGGCGATGCGCTGGCCCGTTGCATTAACCGAATGCGCGATCCGGCGATGGTCGTGCAAGATTCGGCACAGTTGAAAAAGCAACGTAGCAAAGTGGTGATTTTGTTAAGTGATGGCGACAACACAGCCGGAAATCTTGATCCCGTAACGGCTGCGCGTCTGGCGAAAGCATTCGGAATTAGAATCTACACCATTGCCGTCGGACGTACTGTCGAATCGCGGACGGCGGCATCAACCATCGACGAAGGCATTTTAAAAACCATTGCCGACATTGGTAAGGGAAGTTTCTTCAGAGCGGCCGACGCAGGCCGTTTGCGAGCTGTATTCGCCCAGATTGATCGACTGGAAAAAGCGCCCGTCAGAACCATCGTTTACGAAGACGTTCAGGACTATTATCGGGTGTATATCTATTGGGGAATTTCGTTTTTATTGCTGGCTCTGTTTCTCAAGAACACAATTGCTGGCAATGTTCTGGAAGATTAACACCGTAATGATACACGAGGATTATGCTGAAATCGTATTACAACGCCGACGTTGTGGAAGCTGGGTTAGATGAAGTGGGTAGGGGGTGCCTGGCGGGGCCGGTTGTAGCGGCTGCGGTTATTTTGCCCAGAGATTATACTCATCCTATTCTGAATGACTCAAAACAGTTGACCCGAAATCAGCGGGACATGCTTCGGGAAGATATTAAGCGGGAGGCTATTGCCTGGGCGGTTGCCGAAGTTTCTCATGAAGATATTGACAAGATCAACATTCTGAAAGCCAGCTTTCTGGCCATGCATCGCGCTGTCGATGTCTTACCGACAAAGCCGGAACATTTACTCGTTGACGGTAATCGGTTTGTGCCGTACCCGATGATTCCACATACCTGTATCGTGAAAGGAGATGCTCATTATTTGTCGATTGCTGCAGCATCAATCCTGGCAAAGACGTATCGGGATGAGTTGATGGAGCAATTGGGGCTGGAATATCCGGCTTATGGGTGGGCAAAAAATGTGGGGTATCCAACGGCGGTTCATCGGGAAGCTATCCGCCAGTTCGGGCCAACCAAATATCACCGGATGAGCTTTCGACTTATTTAGTTTACTGTCCTCCATCGTCAGGAAGAATGAGGTTTTCTGCTACGTATATAGATAAGTTTTTAGTCAGAATTTAGCTTTTTGGGCGATGGTGGCAGAATAGATGATTGCTTTCGTAATTTGTCTGTCAACCCTGTATCATGTTGGGTGGTGGCGAAAAAATAGCCTTTGCCAATCTAAAGGTTAGCAAAGGCTATTATAAAAGGCTTATTGGTAAACTATGCCTGGGGGCGATCCCAGAACGCTGGCGGTTCTATGCCCAGCGTGCGTAAATAGACATAAGCTTGACCCCGATGATGGATTTCATTGTCGATCAGATAGAAAAGAAACCAGTAGATAGGCCCTTCATACAGGCCAAAAGCCTTATCCACTTCCTGAAAGCGAGCGGGAGAAATCTGTGGCCAGTAGGCATCAATTTTCTCGGTCACCCGATCCCACTGGTCTAGTACCTGCTGTTTGGTCGTTGCTTTGGGGGATTCCTCCGTACCATTTTCATAGGAAGGCCAGTTGCCTGAAATAACGCCCTGCATACTCTGATCAGCCATGTGCAGGACTTCATCAATCAGTGCCGAACAAGGTCGCATGCCGCCCAGACTATATGAAAAAAAGTGCTCATCGGGGTAGGCTTCGATCAATCGTCGGGTAAGTCCCCGGTGTCCTTGCCAATGGGCAAGAAGTTGTTGGGGGGAGAGGACGATCTGCTCTAACGTTGGGTTAAGCTGCACTGTGTTTTCCATGATCTGCTAGTGGTTGAAGTTGTCGATTAATTGACAATACAAAGAAAATCCAGGGCAGTGACAGCGGTATGTCAGTAGTGAACCTAGTCGGCAGTGATAATTAATCCAAGTAACACGATGTAGGATGTTAGCTGGAAAAAAGCTATTTCCATACACAAAGGAAACCGCTATAAATCCGACGTACTTCCTACTTTCATACGGTACGGCATAAGCCTCTGGCTTAGATTAAGCAGGAAGAGGCCAATAACAGAATCAGTGAATGTACTTATATTAGTTAAGTATCTTCCAGTGAATTATTTTCAATTTTGTCAAATAATATAATAATGACGTGCGTAAAACACCCAAGCCATAGACAGCGCTACGTCGGAAGTTGATGGACGACGCTTCGTCAAAATACTTTGTGGGGCAGGTGACTTCGCCGATCTCGTAGCCTTTATAAAAAATCTGGGCAATCATCTCGTTGTCGAAAATGAAATCATTGGAATTATTCGTTAAGTCTATACTACGAAGAACCTCCCCCGAGAAAGCCCGATAGCCTGTATGATATTCTGATAATTTCTGGTTCATTAGTAGGTTTTGCGAAAAGGTCAGAAACCGATTGGCAATATATTTATACAGAGGCATTCCACCTTTCAACGCACCCTTGCCTAAAATTCGGGACGCAAACACAACTGGGTACAGTTCGTTGCCGATAATCGAAATTATAGCTGGTAAAAGAAGAGGAGTATATTGGTAGTCAGGATGCAACATAATGACAATATCAGCTTCCAGATCAATCGCTTTGGCGTAGCAGGTTTTCTGATTGCCGCCATAGCCAATGTTTTTATTGTGCCGAATGATATGTTTTATACCCAAATTACGAGCTATTTCGATTGTATTATCCGGGCTGGCATCATCGACAAGAATAACCTCATCTACTAAATCAAAAGGAATTTCTCGGTACGTACGTTCGAGCGTTAAGGCCGCTCGGTAAGCCGGCATCACCACAATAACTTTTTTGTTGTTAAACATAGAAATTGGTAAAAGTGGACATGGGCTAAATCATTGCCCGCATGTGCAAACTGATTGAAGAGAAATAGTTAATGATTCAGTAACAGATTGGCTATTTCGACTAGTATTCGTCAAGCATCTGCTCTATGTTCGTACTAATTGATGCACCTCCCTGAATTTGGCTAAGGGTTTTTAGCCTAAACGTAGATGGCGATTGTTGGCTTGGTCAGTTATCGTCTCTAGTATCAGTGTTGTAACATGTACAATCAAGGTGGCTTTGTTGAACTCAGCTTGATCAGGTAATTAAGATTGCTAGTCATAGTACGTTTACCCGCTTACTGCTATCTTGGGTTATTGGGATATGGGCCGCAACGCTTCGTTGACGTAAGGCGCAAAGGATGGCGTAAAAAAAATAGTATACGTATGTAGCTGAATCGATCGATAAGGGTGCTTCATAACTCGCGGTAATTGCTCGCTAAGATTCTGAAAATCATCATTGGGGATAATGGATAAATCGGCATTCTCCCACTGATTTTCGGTCGGCCAGATGGTATAGTGTTTGTGGAAAAATGGAATTAGAAAATCAAATACAAACACATTGGAATGGGCGGGTATACTTTCTGCCAGTTTCTTGATAACTGCTACATCGAAAGAAGGTAGCAGCGGTTCTTTAGCCGGGTCGATGTGATGCCGAAGTAGCGTTCGCGCTATAGAGATGAGATGAAAATCGGGGCGGACATACTGAACAATCGGTAACTGAATGAACAGTAAGCAAAACCCGATCACTGTCGGCTTCCAAGCTAAGATGGCTGTTTTTCCAGCCCCAAAAAACGTCCAAAATGCTAGTATGTACGTAAACGAAAAGGCGTAGACCAGCACAAAACGAGGGGGCCAGGTTAAGGACACCAGATCGAAAAAGGCGTTAGTGCCGTAGTACGTAGCTCCCTGCACCCAGTTGGAAAGCAGCAGTGCTAGCTGCGCAATCACATAGATTAATAGCACGCTCCGGCTCTGGCGCCACTTTACCTGATAAAGCCCGTAGAGCAGCATACCCACTGAAGGTAATAGCAGCAGGGCCGTTAAGAAGAGAAGCTTCAGGTTTTTGAGAATAAACCTACGTTCGCGCATGCCTGCCGCAATAACATCCAGCGCTTGTTGTAGCCGGGGCTCTGGTTCATAAGCGTGGTTTTTATACGATAGGAAGGCCATCCCCGTGATAAAAACAATCGCCCAGCCACCCAGAACAAGCCAGAAACGCTGCTGAGTCAGCACGCCAAAAATGTTTCTTGTTCGATCGGCATGCAGATATTGAATACTCAAAAACGCCAGGTGAATAGATCCCGCCAATAGAGCTCCATCTTCTTTCACCAACACCATGAGTGCCGCCGTTATCCAGAACCAGCGGCACTCATGGATAAGCAGCGTCAAGATAAACAGTATAGAAAGCGGCAAATAGGTCAGTTCGGGATGCCAGCCGATGCCGGGATGGTCATTGAACCAGAACCAGATGGGACCAACAAGTAGAACTAGCAAAAACAACCAGCCTACCCAAGCTCTTGCTCTGTGACTGAGGTACTGCAACATCAGGCTGTAGCTAACGATTGAAAGTCCCGTTTGAACAATAAAAGCACCGTAAGCTCCGCATATGTAAATTATGGGGCCCCACAGCAGCATTAGATAGTTATTATGAATCCGGTCGCTGTAGCCCCAGACATTTTCGTACAGTAAGGGCCGGCCGTTTATCCAACTGCGGGAAGATTGCAGGAAGATATACATGTCGTTGAAAGTATAATAGAGGCCCTGAAAGCGAATAATTTTGAAGTAGAAAAATAGGAGTAAAAGTAGGCTGCTGATAGCCACCAGTATCGTCCATCTTGTTTGCATGAGTTGAGTAAGATCTGGTCCTAAAAGCCCAGACACAGAATTCAATAACTTTGTGCTCTCTATTGGGAATTTCGATGCTACAGGCTATCGCTAGGGAGCCTATGCGGTATCATAATAGGAAATAGATACCCATAACGTAGTATTTATCGGCACTCTTGATTCGCGGGCTAATTCCTCGACTATATGCCTATTTACTTCAGGAATGGGATGTGTAGGCGGATTTTTTTATAGTCAATTATACAAGAGTGAATGAGTTGGTGGGATACCGCCAACCTGGATTTTCGGCGCTGGACCGGCACTACGCCAGTGAGTTATCAGAAAGACTATTGCATTTCCCGTAAAAAAACAGCCTAATAACGATACGTATCAGGCTGTTTGGAGAAAGTGTTGTTATACGGCTTGCTGTTGCGCTGCCTGCTCTCTTAGCCTAGCGGTCGGGCGAAAACGTTCTCCATACTGATTGGCGAGCCGGTCGCAGGTGTTAACGAACGTATCGACTCCCACAAAATCGATGAACGATAAAGCACCGCCCGTATAGGCTGGAAATCCCCAACCCAGTATGGAACCAAGGTCGGCATCTAGTTTGGTACGGACAACATTTTCTTCAAAACAACGTACCGCTTCGATTGCCTGCCGATACAAAAGCCTTGTTTTGACTTCATCGAGCGATGGTTGCTGCGGAGCCAGCGGGAACAAATCAGACAGACCTGACCATAATTTTTTGCTTTTATCGGCTCCATATTCGTAAAAACCTGCTTTCGCTTTTTTACCAGCTCGACCTAGCTCGACCAGCTTTTTGGCTACCTGATAGCTGGTGTCGTCTTCTCGTATGGCTCCGTCCTGAATACCTTGCCCGGCAATCTTGTACACCAGATCCAGCGCCACTTCATCGGTAACGGCCAGTGGCCCAACGGGCATACCAGCATCTTTTCCAGCATTTTCAATCAGTACTGGATTAATGCCTTCTTTCAGGAGTTCCATGCCCTCGCCCGAATACGTACCGAAGCAACGCGACGTATAAAAGCCGCGCGAGTCGTTAACCACAATCGGGGTTTTACGAATCTTACGCGTGTAATCGATGGCAACGGCCAGGGCATAATCGGACGTTTGCTTACCCACGATGATTTCCACAAGCATCATCTTGTCGACGGGCGAGAAAAAATGAATGCCGATGAAACGATCTGATTTCGCCGACGCCTGTGCCAGACCGCTGATTGGTAACGTCGACGTATTGGAGGCAAAAACGCCCTGTTCGGCCAGAAAAGGTTCTGCTTCCTGCGTAACCGTGGCTTTTAGCTCGCGATTTTCGAATACAGCTTCAATAATCAGGTCGCAACCGTCCAGGTCTTGAGCGCTGGTCGTTAGCTTAATGAGCGATAAAATTCCGTCCGCTTTTTGCGGATCGAGTTTGCCGCGCTCCACGCTCTTCTGAAGCAGACTACGGGAGTACTCTTTTCCTTTTTCGGCGGCTTCAATCGATACGTCTTTCAGGATCACATCGATGCCTGCCTGAGCCGATACGTAGGCGATACCTGCTCCCATCATACCGGCGCCCAGAACGCCGAGTTTCTTTACCTCCGTTTTGGGGATATCCTTCGGTCGACTGGCTCCTTTGTTAGCCTCGTTCATACCCAGAAACATGGTCTGAATAAGATTTTTGGCCACTTTCGACGTAGCGACTTTTACAAAATGACGCGCTTCGATCGATAAAGCCCGGTCGATATTCACCTGCAATCCTTCGTAGACGCAGGCCATAATCTCAAGCGGAGCCGGGTAGTTACCCTTGGTCTTATCCATCATCATGGCCGTGCCTACGCCAAAAGTCTGCGCTCCGACCGCGCTTTGCACGTTGCCACCCGGAACCTTGACATTATCCTTCCCGACAATCTTGCCAGTTTTACGGTCTACTTCATCCCAGGGCTTGATCGGTTTCGGATTGGCTTCGATCCAGGCGCGAGCTTTCGCCATCATCTCGTCTGGGGTATCGGCTATGTCGTCGATCATACCCAGGCTTTTTGCTTCCTGAACGCCTACTTTTTTGCCTTCCAGAATGAGCGGTAAAGCCACCTGGATACCAAGCATACGGGGTAAGCGCTGGGTTCCGCCTGCGCCGGGTAGTAGCCCAATGGTTACCTCAACCAGCCCGATGGCTGTTTTTGGATTAGCCAAAGCAATGCGGTGATGGCAGGCCAGACAAATCTCGTAGCCGCCCCCGAGCGCGGTACCATTGATGGCCGCAACGGTCGGTTTCCCTGAGGTTTCGATACGTCGGAAAACCCGGTTTAGCTCCGACGATACCTTTAGCATATCGGTCGGATCTTTATCGTTATTCCGAAGAATCATTTTCAGATCGGCACCCGCCACGAATTCGGGTTTGGCCGACGTAATGATGATTCCTTTTACCGAGTCATCGGCAAATGCCTGTTCCAAAGCCGACTCGAAGGCAGGGATTGAGTCGTCGTTCAATACGTTCATGGGCGACGAGGTCATGGCCCACGTAATAACAGCTATGTGCTGATCGACAGCGTATTGTATCATAGTATCTTTTCTTAGTTTTCACGGGGCTGCCCATGCAGTTTTCCGTTTAGAGTTTTCACGGGGCCGCCCGAGCAGTGGCTGACGCCAGATAATTGCTGATGCGTCAGCCCCTTGAAAACTATAAACTTATAGTAGTTCGAAGATGGTGGCGATGCCCATGCCACCGCCAATGCATAGCGAAGCAAGGCCAACCTGCTTACCGCTACGTTCCAGCTCGTCGAGCAACGTAGCAGAAATGATGGCACCCGTCGCGCCAAGCGGATGGCCCAGCGCAATGGAGCCACCATTCACATTCAATTTGTTATGATCAACTCCCAGTTCATCCATGTAAAGCAGGGGAATGGCCGCAAAAGCTTCGTTCACTTCGAAAAGATCAATGTCGCTGATGGACATTCCGGCGCGTTTAAGCACTTTTTTCGTGGCCGGAATTGGGCCGGTAAGCATAATAGTTGGTTCGGAGCCAACAACGGCGAAGGCTTTGATACGAGCGCGTGGTTTTAGACCAGTCTTCTCCCCGAATTCCTGACTGCCAATCAGTACGCCAGCGGCACCATCGACAATCTGGGATGAATTTCCAGCGTGATGAACGTGATTGATTTGCGCGTATTCCGCGTATTTTAACAGAGCCAGTGCATCCAAGCCCATTTGTCCAATGGCTTCGAACGCCGGTTTTAGCTTCGCCAGACTGTCGACGGTTGTTCCAGGTCGAACGCCTTCGTCGTGGTCCACTAACGTAACGCCCAGCTCATCCTTAAACGGAATAAGCGTTTTATGGAACCGATTCGCAGCCTGTGCATCGACGGCCCGGCGATACGATTCGGCCGCAAAACGATCGACGTCCGTTCGCGAATAACCGTATTTGGTGGCAATTAAATCGGCTGATATACCCTGTGGAACAATGTTGTGATGGGCAACAATTTGTGGATTCATGAACAAGGCCCCGCCATCTGACCCCATCGGTACGCGAGACATCGATTCGACACCACCGGCAATGATCGCATCTACCTGCCCCGACATCACGTAGGCACCAGCCATGTTGATGGCTTCGAGCCCCGACGAGCAGAATCGGTTGAGCTGTACACCCGCCACGGATTCATGATAACTTGATTCGAGGACAGCTGTGCGGGCGATATCGGCCCCCTGTTCGCCAATAGGTGTTACGCACCCCAGAATAACATCGTCGATGAGGGACGTATCGAGCTGGTTCCGGTCTCGAAGTTCGCGAAGAACGCTGGTGAGCAGTTGAATGGGTTGTACCTCGTGCAGCGAACCGTCGCTTTTGCCTCGTCCACGAGGTGTTCGGACGGCATCGTAAATGAAAGCCTCTGCCATACTTGTCTATTGAAATTAGTATGCATGCATACGGTTTGATCCGTAAAGCTAAAGGCAAAAGCTGAGGAGTGCAATCGTTTTGAGGTAAAATGATAAACGAGTAGCCCGGACGTCTACGTCCGGGTGAATAAATCAGAGTTTCACCCGGACGTAGACGTCCAGGCTACTCGCTGATACGTCTTCCAGAAAAATGTAAAAATGGGCTTACTTATCCAATACCACCGTTTCGCCAATCAGGTAAGCCCCTGATTCGGTCGATAGGTTATACACCTGTTTTACGGAACGGCCTGCTGCTTCGGTGCGAACGACTTTATAAGCAGCTAGGCTGTTGGTCGTTGCATCATAGCGATACAAAACTTCACCCGCTTTTACGTCGCCCAGGGCCTTACGGCCGGTAGCCGTCAACACAGGGTGGTTTTTGGTAGCTTCGAGTAAAACCGGCGCGGTTAGGCCATTCCGATGATCAGCGGTCAACTCATTTGTAGAAGAAAGCCATACGCCAGCCAGCGTAAACTCGCCAGCATGAGCATCCACTTTGTTGACCCGTGTTGGCACCAGCGATTTTGTTTGGGCACTATATCCCATCACTACATCGCCCTTGTTGATGGCGCTGATGGCTTTCGACGAACCATCGGCCAGCGTAACAGGCGCGTCGGGAGCAAAACAGAAGTTATATTCTTCTTTTTTCTTATCACCGCCTTCGTCCGATTTACCGGCACCACCGGCTAGCAGGCCAGCCATTTCGCGGGATAAAACAAATGTCAGGGTCGACATCAGACCGGGTTCTTTTTCGCCAACGTACTTAAGATCATCAATGTAAGCATCCCAGGCCTTCCGGTCGGCCGATGCACCCGGAATAACGAACGGTTTGATGTCGTTGGTTTTGCCGTTCTGATAAATAGCCAGCAGTCCTAATTCTTTGGTGTCTTCGGCCGTAAATACTTTGTAGAGATAAATTTTACGAGTGATTCCGTCGCTGTACGTAAAGACGTAAGCAGGCCGTTCTTCGTAGCGGTCCAGAATAAAGCCACCCGATTTGAAGTAAGTGTCTTTATCCAAATTTGCGACTTTAATGGCTTTGATGGCCTTGAGCTGGTCAAGGGTCATGCTGGCGGATGCCGTTTGCGCCCAGACGCGCTGACTCAGCAATTGGGTAGCAACCGCGCAACAGAGAAAGAGGAGTACAGACAGGAAGTTATTTTTCATCGTTTCTTTTCAGGTTGGATTCGAGTTAATCAATAGAACACGGATTCGTAGGATGCTTATGATTATAGAGTTATTTGTAAAAGACCTTTTTGAGGCATTTTCTGCCTGACAGAAGACAACTTCATAATCATACGTATCATAATGATCAGCGTTCTATCGTGCGTAAAAAAAGTTATTTTTTAGTGTATTGACCCACACGTGCATGAATAGCTTCAACCGTTCGGCGGGCCGACGCAAAGGCTCCGGCCATCCAGGCAGTGAGATAGGTCGTGTGTTCGCCTGCAAAATAAATGTTGCCGTCGGGTTCCAGTAAAGCAGGATAGTATTTTTTTCGGGTAGCGTCGTCATATAAGGCCCATCCTCCTCCGCTATAGGGTGTGCGATGCCAGGCTAGCGAAAACGAATTTTCAAATTCTGTTTTATACTGCGGATGGATTTTGCCGCCTTGTTCCAGCGCTAGTTTCTCCCGGTCGGCTACCGGTAATGCGCCCACTGCTTCGGCCCGGCTATAGAAGTTGTAATAGCCAATCAGAACTCCTTTTTTGCCCTGTAAGCTAAATGATGGATACCAGATCTGGTTGACATCCATGTTGGTACGCGAGATTCCTCCGTAAATACCATCGTCTTCTTCCCAGAAACGCCGTTTGAATTGCAAACCAATTTTTCCCGTTTTCATGTAAGGAATAAAATCAGCGGCCCGTTTTACGGTGCCCGACAGGTCTGATTCAAGCGATTTGAGCATGGGTAGCGGCAAGGTGCAGACGCAGAATTCGCCGGAAATCTCCACGGGTTTTCCGTCTTTCTGATAAATGACTCTAACGCCATTCTCCGTTTTTCGTAGCTCCTTAACCGGCGCGTTGAAAATGATTTTACCGGCTAATTTTTTCTCAAATGCCTTGGGAATTGAGTCCATTCCATCAACAGGCTGGAGTAGAGTCGTTTGCTGTTCGTACGCATAATCGCCCACGTTGTAGAAAACGGGCTGCATAAAGCCTGAACGTAGCAAATCGGTAAGTCCATACGGATCGGTCAATACACCCGGTACGTTTCCGGCACCTGGATCACTTTTACTTTTGTAGCCGCGCCGGTTGGTGCCTTTATACAAATGAGCCGTATTCAGATCGCCTTCATTTTTCAGAAAATCGACCAGTTTTTCGACGTCTTCTTTTGTCAGTTGCTGATCGAGCGAGGACTGGTCAAGGGCTTTGGCCAGCAGCTCAGACGTGTAGCCGCGCATATCGTTATGATAGTCGCTGATACGCATCCGTCGATTGGCCAGATCGCCCGTTCCGCCGTCGTTATACAGGTAGGCTGACTCGTTGGCTCCGTTGAAAATCTGTAACGGAACGCCTAGTTCCCGGCAGTACTGAAGCGTAATTTCATGGTGATGCGGAATGCGGGCGGCTCCGCCATTGTAATATTGGCCTTCGCTGAACGCACAGGTTTGCGCGGCTCCACCACCCAGCTCGGTTTCTTTGGTTCCATTCCGGATTGTCCAGACCCGACCACCTGACCGCGAGCGCGCTTCAATAAGGGTACAGTCGTAGCCTAACTTGCCTAGCTCGTAAGCGGCTGTCAGACCCGCCAGACCCGCCCCTAAAATGATCACTTTTCGTCCTTTGCCGTCACTTCCTGTACCATTAGCCGATAAGTCGATGGCTGAGGCAGGGGCGGCAGGTAACATTCCCCAGGCCAGCAGACTGGCATAACTGGCACTTGTTGAGTTGATGAAGTCTCTTCGCGTCATGAAAGCTATGAGTGCCGACTGCCACCAGCCGGTGTATTACGTAGTAAAAAAGAAAACCGACCGGGGGCGGTCGGTGGTACGTTAGCCTACTACTTTCTTGAAGCCGTCGATAAAGATGGCCATCTCGTCCATAGTGCCTACGCTAACGCGACAGAAGGGTTGTCCGTTAAATTCGCGGGTCTGAATCCCAATGCCCTGTCCAAACATCTGTCCTTCAAAGGTTTTGGTCTTCATGCGAATGGGGAACAGGATGAAATTGGCCGCCGACGGAATGACTTCATACCCCATATCGGCCAGTGCCTTGGTCGTGTAGGCCCGCGCCTTCGCATTCTCGGCACGGCAATGGTTCTGCCAGGCCACATCTTTGTAGCTGGCAATACCAGCCATCAACGTAGTGATGCTAACCGCAAATTCGCCGTTGGTGTACCCACGTAGTGTTTTCAGCATCTCGGGTTGAGCAATGGCGTAGCCTAGCCGCAGTCCGGCAAATCCGTGGATTTTTGAGAACGTTCGGGCCAGGATTACGTTCTGGCCATCGGCAACCAATTTCCCAAGCTTAGGACGTTCAGCGGGTTCGTAGAAATCGATGTACGCTTCATCGATGAAAACCGGCACTTTAGGGGCTATTTCCTTGCAAAACGCTTCTAGTTCGGCAGTGGGAACAATGGTGCCGGTTGGGTTATTCGGATTGACAATATAGACTAGTTTTACGTCGGGTGTTATGGCAGCTTTGATGGCTGGCAGATCATACTTATAGTCTTTCGTCATCGGAATCGCCTTGATCTTTGCCCCAAACTTCTGAGCCCGCTGGAGCAGATCATCGTAGGTTATGGCACTAGTCAGGATCGTACCGCCATCTTTCGCAAAATATTCAGCAGCGGCCATCAGAATGTCGGATGAGCCGGGCGACATCATAATGTTCTCTGGCTTGACACCTTCATCGGGCGCAATCAATGCTTTGATCTGCGAAAACTCCATCCAGGCGTATCGGTTGCCCAACTCTGCTGACTTCATAATCGCTTCTTTGGCGCTTTGTGAAATACCGAGCGGATTTTCATTTGCCAGCAGACGTGCCTTGAGCTTAGGCATCTTATCAAATGGATCGTCGGCAAATGCAAACTCATTGGTAAACGACGAGACAAACGGAGCGTTTGGCATAGCTGCTTCGGCGGAGCTTAACCGGTTTAAACTAAAGCTGGCCGCCAGCAGGCCGCTGGCACGTAGCCAATCCCGGCGAGTTAGTTGTGATGACATGATTGCAGTATTTTTGGATTTATCTGCGATAAAATTAAAGTAAATCTGAATATAAACCCTTAGTATATAGAGTGTTGTGAAAATACGAATTAATACTAAAAAAAGCGTCCTCTAAATGAGAGCGCTCTTGATTTAATTTTATCAAATAGGTATTTTCTGAAATTTATCTATAGCTATTTTTTGAAAGGCAAAATAAACACTCACTTTGAACGTGTCTGCTTTCAATTGGCAGTTGGGTTGTCTCAGACAGCATCTTGCTGTTTTGCTAAACTGAAGTATAAATCAGACAGCAGGATGCTGTCTGAGACAACCTGGTTAGAGCCCTTACAGTGTTTTCGATTTCAGATACTTATCAAACCATTGTAGATAGCGGTCAACGCGGTCTTTCTGGTAACTCGGCACCGTAATGCCATGAAACTGACCGGGGTAAATAATCAGTTGCGTTGGGATTCCCAGCGAACGTAGTGCCTGATACATTTGCTCACTACCGGCAACCGGTACGTTAAAATCCTTTTCGCTCGCCATAAACATCGTTGGGGTTTTGATTCGGTCGGCTTTCAGGAACGGATAAGAGAGCTTCAACCATTTCTCCGTATTTTTCCACGGAGCTCCTAATTCTGTTTCATACTGATTCGTGTACATGTCGCTGCCGTACAGGCTAAGTTGCAACGAACTTCCTGCTCCGCTGGCCGCTGCTTTAAAGCGTGTATCCGTCGCAATGGTGTAGTTTGTCAGAATGCCGCCGTAGCTCCAGCCGCCAATGCCCATGTGTTCGGCATCGGCAATGCCTTTCTCCACTACGTAGTCAGCAGCGCCCAGAATATCCTGCACTTCTTTGTTACCCCAGTCAGCATAAATAGCTTTGGTATAGTCGAGGCCGCGTCCGTTACTACCCCGATAGTTAACCGCAACAACGGCATAGCCACCAGCCGCCAGCAACTGACGAGTCAAATCGAACGAAAATTCATCCTGCGATACAGGACCGCCGTGAATAAAGAAAATAGTCGGTAGTTTTTTGCCTGATGGAGCATTCGCTGGCCGAAACAGGATATTGGAGACCTGTGTACCGTCTTTACTTTTCGACGTAAAACCCTCTACTGTTGCCAGTTCCAGGGGAGCCAGGAACGTATCGTGCACGTGGGTAAGCCGACGAGGATTTCCCGACTCGATGGCGTATAGTTCGCCGGGTGTTTGCGGATCGCTGATCATCGCCACCCAGTTACTACCCGAAACGGCTTCCAGATTGCTAAACGCCTTTTGTCCGGTTGCCAGCTTCGTGAATTTGCCGTCGGCTACTACGTACTGACCCAGATACGTCTGCCGATCATCCTGTACTAATACACCGATGCTTTTGCTGTCTTTGGCCCAGGTTGGGTTTCGTACGGGTCGATCAAGACTTTTGGACAATAACGTGGGTTCGCCACCATCCTGACTGATGACGGCTAACACCGGCTGATCGTACATCAGGAAATTACCCGATGCCGTTGAGCGCAGATAAGCGATAGACTTGCCATCGGGGCTCCAGGTCGGGCTATTGTCGTAGCCAGTCCAGGTGGTGAGTTTTTTCGTGGCCGCTCCTTTCCGGGCTTCCATGACGTAGATATCGGTGTTCTGGTTGCGGTCGGGGTCGTCACTTCGATTGCTGACAAACGCCAGCTTTGTACCATCCGGCGACCAGACGGGCGAGGTTTCGTCGTAATTACCGGTCGTTAACGTATCGAGTTTTTTATCCGCTACGTCGTAAACGTATAAGTGTGACGATCCTTTTTCGATGTATCCTTTTATATCGGCCTTGAAATGGTAGCGATCCATGACGTAAGGCTTTCGAACTTTCGTTTTTGCCGAATCCGCATAGTCGGGATCGCGTAGAACCAGGGCAATTTTCTTGCTATCGGGCGACCAGACGTAGTCTTCCAGATCTGTTTTTAGGTCGGTTAGCTTTTTAGCTTCGCCACCCCGCCGATCCAAAAGCCAGATTTGCCCTTTGGTATTACCCTGCCGCGACGAAATAAAGGAAATATACTTCCCATCGGGACTGAACCGGGCTCTGGATTCGCTTTCTGGTCCGTTGGTTAGCTGCACAGATTCTTTGCCATCCCAACTGACCATCCAGAGGTCAGAGTTGCGTTTATCTTTCGTAGTGTCGACCGCCGATACGCTGTAGGTGATCCATTTTCCATCGGGAGCAACCTGTGGATCGCTGATCGTCTGTAATCGGTAGATGTCTTTCGGATTAATCGGGCGTTTTTTCGTGATTGTCTGCGCCTGGCTACCAAAGCTGGACAGTGCCAGCAACCAGATTAACAGAGAACGGTTTGTCATGAGCGTGTTTTCGAATGAAGAACGTAAACTACTTGCGTAGACTACAAATTACGCAAAAAAGCCGATGGGGCTTCCATCGGCTTTGAAAAATGGCAGTGAAGATTTTTACTTCCTATATATCCACTGAATGTTCCCAGTTACACTTGATGTACTGGAGACTGGGAATGTGTAGGGTATGGGAGTAACCTGCGCCAGCTCTTCAATATTCTTATTTTTAGAATATGTATAGGAGTCTGATGCACCTGAGTCGTATTTTAAAGTCAGAGTATTATTCGTAAATTCCCAAGTTCCTGTTCCGTCAGAAACGGCAACGTTACGGTAGTTTTCATTAAATGTATTATCAGAAAATATATCTATAGTAGAGCCTTCAGAATTCAGATAGTATAAATCTAAGGCAGCTCCATTGATACTCAGAGAGGCAGGGAAGCCAGAGGCCAATCCCCGATTTAATTCCCAGCGCCCTACAGCAGCTGGTGGCGGAGCAGGGTCATTTTTGCTACAAGAAACCAACCCCGCAAAAGAAACTACTAAGCAAAGTAGATACAAATAACGCTTCATAGACAATTGAATTTTTAAGATAATCAGGGCCTAAACACGACAAGTGTGCGTAAGCTACAAAAAAAAAGAACAGTACAATCGCCAGTACGCCAGAATCTGAGGGATTGATGCTGGAAGGCGGATAAAATTAGTAAAACGAGTTCGTTTTAGAGACTTACTACGTAGCGTCTTCAGCCCGCCAGTTCCTTCAACGCCTTCACGAACGTATCGAGTTCGGCAGTGGTGGTGTACACATGCGGAGTAACACGAATACCTTTCACAGCTGGACTGTCGATGGCTACCGTAAAGATGTTGTACTTCTCGAAGAGCGCTTTTGATAGTTCGGCGGGTTTTAGTTTGGGAATACCGACATTCGCAATGGCGCAGGAGCGTTTGGGATCACTGGGCGTATTGAGAACGATGTTGGGATGGTTTCTTACCTTGTCGGTCCAGTAGCGTTGTAGATAGCGCAGTCGGTCCTGCTTTCGTTCGATGCCAATGCTGTCGTGAAAACGAATGGCATCCTGAATGGCCAGGTCCGTAGCAACCGGATGCGTGCCGGTGTGGTTAAGTTTCCGAATGTTATCGTCCGAAAAGCTGCTATCGCCAAACATAGGCCAGAGCCCCGGAATTTTGTCTTTACGTACGTAGAGAATTCCAGCTCCTAATGGCACACCCAACCATTTGTGTAGACTGCTGGCGTAATAATCACACCCTCCCAGATCGGAAATATTGAACGCCAATTGTCCAAATGCGTGTGCGCCATCGACTATCACCTCCACGTTCCGTTTATGCGCCATTTCCGTAATCTGGCGAATCGGCATAATCTGGCCGGTAATGTTAACCAGGTGGCAAACCATCAGCAGCCGGGTTTTGGGCGTAATGGCTTTTTCGTACAGATTAACCAGCTCATCGTCGGATTGCGGATGGTTGGGTATCGAAATCATTTTGTTGACGATACCGTGTCGTCGGGCCTGGAGCCGAAACATGTCGAGCATGGCGCCATAGTCCTGCTCGGCCATCACGGCTTCGTCGCCTGCTTTCCAGTTTTGACCTGCAATCACCGTATCGAGCGATTCTGTTGTATTCCGGGTAATAATCAGTTCGTCGGCCGAACAGCCCAGCAATCGGGCCAGTTGTGTTTGCGATTCCAGCTTATCGTTAAACTGACGGGTACGCATGTAATAGGACGAAACGGCATTTACCTGTTGAATATGCTTCAGATAGCTGTCCAGCACGGGCTGTGCGGCCAGTGAGTAGTAGCCGTTTTCGAGCTGTATAAAATCGGTAGTGACCGGATACGCTGTCCGTATGGCGGCCCAAAAGCCCTCCTGATGGGCCAACGTATTGGCCGGTACGTTAGCAAACTGTGCGAATACCTGATTTAGGGTGGGCCCTTGTATAGTTGGCAGGGCCGTGGCCCCGACCATGCTTTTCAAAAATTGCCGTTTGGAGAGGTGGGACATAATAGTAAAGTTGGTAAATCGGACAGGAATGTCCGATCTACGAATTAGCGCAAATTGGGGACGGGTAATACGGGCAGCCCTTCGTTACCGTCTTCGCTAACAGCCTGTACCGCGAAATAATAGTTGTCTTTCGAGTAAGGCAGCGTCATGCCGAGTTTGGTAGTGAAGAATTTCTTCTGCCAGAATGGCCAATACGTTTCCCGCATCAATACGTAGTAACCTTTTACTTTGCCTGTCTGGGGAGCTTGCCAATAAAGCGCGGTTGAATTGGTCAGATTGCGAACATCGACTGTTACTTTCTGGGGCACGGTTGGTGATTTGGCCAGATTAGCGAGGGTTGCCAAATTGACGGCCGTATTCTTGCGGAGATATTCGAAATCCATAAACTTCGGATAGTCGCCGTATTCAACCCCATTTTCAGTACGTAGGTCCTGATGCTGGTGCTCGTAGTTTTCGTTCATTTCGGTGAGTCGGACGGCGGCAATACCGCGCTGAACGTAGGGCGTATGATCGCCACCACGCAGGTAGCGGTCGTTACGGTATACCATCACGACGTCCAGATTCTCAACGTAGCGTTCACCAATCTCTTTCAGGTAGCGGGCCAGAGTTCGCGCTTTCCCGTCATTTTCGTTGCCAAATCGCTGAATTTGCGCGATACGTCCGGTCGTATCTTTTAGCAGGCTGGCTGGCAATCCTTCACTGAAAACCCGGAGCTTCGTGTTCTCAATGATACGGGTATCACTACTGTTATTACTACCCATAATGTCGTTGTTTAGCACCGCTTCTACGTTCCATTTTTCCTTGATGGCTCGTTCCGAAAGATGTTCTGCGCCTAATAGTCCCTGCTCTTCGCCCGTCAACGTAACGAAAATAATGGTGGCGGGAAACGATGATTTGCTCATGACACGGCACAACTCAATAACGGCGGCTGTTCCTGAACCATCGTCGTTAGCGCCGGGTGCGTCCGATTCGCGGTTCATTACGTTCGTAACGCGGCTGTCCATATGGCCCTGTACGATGAAAATACGGTCATCGTTTGGATCAGTGCCTTTCAGCGTAGCCATTACGTTGCCCATATTGGCGGGTTTGTCGACCCGACGGCCATCGGGTTGTAAGGTCCACGTATCGAGCGTAGCCGTCATACGGCCGCCCGACTGTTTGGCATATTGATTAAACTTACCCAGAATCCATTGACGGGCTGCACCTAGTCCTTTTTTACCAACCTGGTCCGACGCATTCATGGGTACACTTAGCGTATGGCGTGTACCAAAACTAACCAGACCATTGATGTGCGCCCGCAGGCTGTCGGCTGAAATCTGGCTGACCAGATCCGCAATTTGTGGGTCTCGGTTAAGGATTGTTTGTGCGTTCGATAGGGGAGAAGCAAGTAGGGAGGCAATAAAAAGAGGTAGTAATGCTTTAGTTTGCATAGGTTTGATGAATTGGGTCAGCGAAGCTAACAAAAAAGCGCAAACCTGCCTAGTTTGCGCTTCGTGTGGCCATAATTGCCAATGAATAAGTTGATAAGTTTACGATCGGCCAAATAATCAGGTGGTTTACCGGCTCATGTGGGTTGCAATACCGAATGCAATCACTGACACGATCAGGCCGAACATAAACACAGAATACGACCAGCGTAACAGTTTATATTTCTTGCCAAGAACCTTACCCAGAAAGTAAATATCGCGGATCATACTCGAATACAGAAAGTCCGCGTCGTCCATCATCCGGCGCATACCCCATTCATAATCCGATAAGTCCATGCGGTAAAAGTTACCGAAAAAAAGCAGATTGGCACTTTTGTTTTCAATGTCTTCCCGGCTGAATACACCGCTCGTTACGTTCGGACGTGTGGCTAATACGGCCAGTACGGTAGCAACAACGCTGGTAACCGTAAAAATGATGGTTGGTATTGTCAGGGCGGGCCACTCTTCCAGTTTGCGAATCAGTATACTAACTACCAGCGAGATAACGATCGTATTAATCGAGATCATAATATTCGCCTTGGTATCGGCCATCGCGCTCAGCTGAAAATGATTCTGTGAGGTTACCCGAAACATCGTTTCAATACCCCGATCAGGTTTGCGGACTTTCGACGTAGCGTTGGGCAGAGGTATATCGAACAACGAAGCCGCTACGTCCTCTTTTTTGGCGTGCTTGGCCTGTTTTTCGTGCTTGTCCGGTTTCGTTACTTCGTCATCCTCATCGCCATCTTCCTCAATCTGACGGAGGAGCAAATCCAGATTTCTGGCCTGACGTGGGCCTAATACTGTTTTCCCGTAGTGCGTAAAAAATTCATGCTTTTCCAGAAACTGGGCGTTTTTCTTCCGCCATTTCTTCTTGCTGATCTTGTTGCCGTTGTGTTTCAGCTCCTGGCGTAACTGTTCGCTGAATTCCAGGAAATTCGGTGCAGCCAGATGCCCCAGATCAGCATCGCACAGCACTTCGGCCAGCCGATTTCCGTTGGGTGACTGCGGCATTTTGGTCGCTTCGATGCAGGTCAGAATGTCATCAATTCGTTTGGCCGAACGGATGTGCTCTTCCAGAAAAGGCCGCGCCAGATCGATGCCGTTATCTTCGTGATTTTCACAGCCTTTTTTGTAGCCAATATCGTGAAGCCAGGCGGCTATCAGCACCGTTTCCTGGTCCGTTTCAGACAGCCCTTCGTGATCGGCAATTTCGTTAACAAAGCCTACCACGGCCTGTGTATGAGTCAGGTTGTGGTAGGTATATTCTAAATTAAGCTGCTTAAGCAACGATTCGGCAAAAATCCGGGTTTGATGAAGCAGCGTGGTTTCCTGAACGGTCATACAAATGGAGTGACTAAACTAGCCGGTAGCAACAAGGTAACGAATAAAAACCGGATTCAGTTGCGGGGCCAGTTTTAAATTTGTTTTCTCTTTATTATTCTGAATACCAGTGGGTTTCTTGAGTGCTCATCGTAAAAAGAATGAATTAACCAATTAACTGCCATAGACGGTATGGTGCGTATCATCTTGTTATGAGATTTTTTTACTTCCTCGTTTGTCTGTTTACCGCCGGTTTCCTGGTAGCTGGTTTTAACGTATCGGCGCAGACATCGCCAACTTATAGTGTCTTTTTGCTGGGCGACGCCGGGGCACCCGCTGCGGAAGGCGATGCTGTGTTGAATGCACTGAGAGCCCAGCTTCAGGGCCTGGGTTCGAATAGTTCGCTTATCTTATTGGGCGACAATATCTACCAGTTCGGATTGCCTGATGCTGACGATCCTGATCGGGCCGACGCCGAACGACGGATGCGCCAGCAACTGGATCTGCATCGTGCATTTAGCGGCCGAATTTTCGCCATCCCTGGCAACCACGATTGGGATAAAGGTCGGCGGGATGGTTGGCAACGTATCAAAAATCAGCAGGATTTTGTGCATCAGTACCTCGGACGTAGCGACGTATTTTACCCAAACGATGGCTGTCCTGGCCCCGTTGAGATTCAGCTCTCTGATTCGTTAACGCTGGTGTTGATGGACACGCAGTATTGGGTGCATCCGTGGGCTAAACCGGGCGACGATTCGGATTGTAGCGCTAAAACCTTACCCGATTTTCTGACGCAGCTCGACGATATTCTGTTCCGAAACCGGCATCGGCGGGTAGTTGTGGCTGGCCATCATCCGATGTATAGCCACGGTGAACACGGAGCTTACTTTACACTCAAAGATCATTTATTCCCGCTGACCGATATCCGGAAGTGGCTGTATGTTCCGCTGCCCGGTATTGGCTCAATCTACCCCATTTATCGATCGGTATTTGGCAGTTTGCAGGATTTGCCAAACCCGGTTTATAAGGAAATGCGGAATGGCATGGTTGGCATTTTTAAGAAATACACCAACCTTATCTATACGAACGGGCATGATCATAACATGCAGCTTATCCGGCGCGATAGTTTGTATTACCTCACCAGTGGCAGTGGATCGAAACACACCCCCGTTAAAAAAGCAAAAGAATCACTCTTTGCGGCTGAGAAAAAAGGATTTGCCCGCCTGGATTTTGGCGAGGGCGATCAACTGACCATCTCATTTTTTACCCCCAGTGAGCAAACTCCAACGGGTGAACTGGTGTATCAGACAACCATAAAGCTGCAGCCCGATCCGTTACCAAAGCGAACCGGCATGACACAGCAGCCCGACAGCGTCCGCGTCGTGCCTGGCTTTCGTTACGTTGCCGGTCCCGTTAAGCGGTTTCTACTGGGTAATAACTACCGGGATGTCTGGACAAGTACGTTGACCGTGCCAGTGCTGAATCTGAAGAAAGAAGGCTTGGTGCCAACCGAGCGGGGCGGAGGCATGCAGACACTGTCGTTACGCCTTGTTGATCCCAAAAAACACGAATTTGCCATTCGATCCATCGAGAAATACCCAGAAAAGGCAATCCCAGAATCGCTACGTAGTGATTTAGCGAAAGACCTCGTTCAGGATCAGATTTCGGCTTCGCATCCATTTGGGGCTTTGGTGGTAGCGCCACTAGCTGAGGCTGCCGGTGTGTATCATACCAATCCAAGGATTGTTGTAACGCCCAACGACTCGACATTACGGGAGTACGAACAAACGTTTGCCAATACGTTGATGCTCTTTGAAGAACGGGCGGATGGAAACTATAAAGAAACCGGGCTGTTTGGTAACTCAACCAAGCTGTATAGTACACCCAAATTGCTCGAAAAAATACAGGACGATAATGATAATCGGGTCGATCAGCAGACTGTGCTTCGGGCGCGGTTGTTCGATATGTGGATCGGCGACTGGGACCGCCACGATGACCAGTGGCGGTGGGCGAGTTTTAAAACCGACAAAGGATTACGTTTCGAACCTATTCCGCGCGACCGCGATCAGGCGTTTTTTCTCAACGAAGGCATTTTACCAAAAATCGTGAGTCGGCGCTGGCTCATGCCGAAGTTTCAGGGGTTTGATTATACCATTCGCCTGGTGCCTGAGTTCAACAATAATGCCCGCTTTTTTGACCGTTCGTTCCTGACTGAACCGAGTCGGGCCGATTGGCGGGCTATGGCCGATACGTTGCAACGGAACATGACCGACGATGCTATTCAGAAAGCTATGGATCACCTGCCCGAACCAGCGCGAAAGCTGAGTGCCGAAACACTAACTGCTAAATTGAAGCAGCGCCGGGCAGACTTGAAACGTTACGCTGATATACAATATTGCTTTCTGGCCAAAGCCGTCGACGTAACGGGGAGCGATAAGCAGGAGCTATTTGACGTAACGCGGTTGCCAGATGGCCAGACCGACGTAGTGGTTTATAAATTGAACAAGGAAAAAGAACCAACTCAGGTTTTATATAAGCGCCGGTTCGATCCGGCCGAAACCAAAGAAGTTCGTTTATATGGCCTGGGTGGCGACGACCGGTTTGTGGTCCGGGGCTCGGCTCCGGCCGGTAGTTTGCTACGTATCATTGGTGGCAAAGGCGACGACGTAGTGACCGATAGTTCGTCGGTGCGGGGATTGTCCAGGAAAACGTGGGTGTACGATCTGCGTAAAAACACGACTATATCGGGCGGTTCGGAAATCAGAAGCCGGCTGTCGGATAACAAAGCGGTCAACAACTACGACCGAAACGCGTTTCGGTATAATCTTACCATGCCGTTGATTACTGTGCAGGCCAACCCCGACGATGGCTTATTTCTGGGCGGTGGTGTTTTGCGCCGAACGCAGGGTTTTCGTAAAGAGCCATTTGCGCAGCAGCATCGCATAACGGCTAACCATGCTTTTGCCACCAATGCGTTTAACTTTCATTACGATGGTACGTTCACCGATCTGTTAGGAAAAGCCGATCTGGTGATCAATGGCGATATTCAGGCTCCCAATTTTGTCCAGAACTTCTTTGGCATTGGTAACGAAACCGTTTTTGACAAAGAAAACCCAGTTAGTTATTACCGCGTTCGGTTTGAAAACTGGCGCTTGAATGCGCTGTTGCAGCACCGGTTAGGCAAGGCTACTTTTTTCTATGGACCATCTATCGAGCGAATCGAACTGGAGGAGAAACAGCAGAAATTTATTCAGGAATATGCGCAGAGTATTCCGAATGGCAGTCGGTTGTTTGAGCAGTTTTTTTACGGTGGGCTGAAGGCTGGCTTTACGGTCGACACGCGGGATAATGCTTTACTAACGACTCGTGGTGTATTCTGGCGAACAGCATTCACTACGTACCGGGGCTTAAATGAACAGTCGCGGTCGTTTACTCAGCTTCAGTCAGATCTGTCTTTCTATGCGTCAATCCGGCTTCCGGCCATAGTGACGATTGCCACGCGCGTAGGGACCAGCCTGAATCTGAGCGACAATTTTGAGTTTTTTCAGGCCAGTACGTTGGGTGGCTTAACCAATCTGCGCGGTTTTCGACGGACACGTTTTGCGGGCGAAAGCGCCTTTTTCCATAATCTCGACTTGCGAATGCGCCTGCTGACCATTCGGACGTATCTCTTCCCGGCCTATGCGGGCATTGTTGCTTTTAATGATGTTGGGCGTGTGTGGGTCGACGGCGAGAAGTCAAACGTCTGGCATCATGGCTACGGCGGGGGCATCTGGCTGGCTCCTTACAACACGGCTGTCATTTCAGTGTTGTATGCTATGTCACGCGAGGACCGCATTCCTATGTTACGGGTTGGTTTCTTTTTCTAACGTAGTGATGAATGGCAGGAGAGCCGGTTTTACCACCCCCAACCCCCTCCTGTTTTAGGAGGGGGTTGGGGGTGGTAAAACCCTTCTTATAGCGCTTGGTGCGAACTAAATGCCCTGTCTCACTTCGTGCTCTCCGTGCCTTTTTGGCTAATCTTTAGACGCTCATCGGATAGTCAGGATAGTTGATACAGGTCAATCTGTTCATCAACGCCTTTTACCACCGTTTTGCCCAGTGCAATTGCCGTTTCGGGCGGAGTCGTCAGCGAGTCGAATACCTCTTTCGATACCAGAAACTGGGTATGAAAAGGCTTATTGAGCTGTTCGATACGGGCCGCCAGAATCACTACGTTGCCCGTGACGGAATATTGCTGACGAGTTTCGGTTCCGATGTTGCCAACCACGGCATCGCCAATGTGAATACCAATGCCAATCGAGGTCGGAATCATCAACTCACTATCAACGGCCTGTTGTACGGCATGGAGAATCGTAAATCCGGCTTCAACGGCCACCTCTGCTGGGTTGCTTACCTCAACGGGAGCACCGAACGTAATCATGCAGCCGTCGCCCAGAAACTGATTGACAACGCCCCGATGTTGTTCAACAATGCGGATAATGATGCTGAAAAACGTATTCTGATAGTCCATGACTTCGTCGGCGGTATGGTGGCTGGCATATTTCGTGAAGTCGCGGATATCCAGAAACATAACGGCTACCCGCATGTGATGGCTTTTATAATTCCCTTTTTGTGCCAGAACCGCACGGGCAATCTCCGGCGATACCTGCTGTCCAAAGAGCGTTACGGCCTGCTGTTCGGTTTCGGTAGCCCGAATGGTATCGGTTATGCTTATTCGGATCTGAGTCGATACGTATCCGGCTGCTACGCCTGTCAGCATTAATAAAAGCCCTTTGGTGATAAACATGAAGGGCAGGTGCAGAAACAGGTCGATTTCCAGATACGGTTTCGTAAATTCTGGTTTGCTGATAAAAAAGTACAGAACGATAAACTCCAGGCCAGCTATAAAGCCCGTATAGGCTGACAGCCAGAAGTTTAACCGGAGTGTAGAGAGGATAATAAAAAAGATGTAGATGTACGCCAGCGGACTATTCAAGACCAGTAGCGAATCGAACATATGTCGGGAAACAATCAGCAGAATAAAGGATATCGATGTAATTTCGAACGTAGCATTCCCAAATTTGAACAGGGTCGGTAAGTCCTGATGGCGTGCCAGTTGCTGTTTAAGCAATCGCCGGATTCCCCACTCGTAGACGCTCATGCCTATAAAGTAGGGCATGATCGTAAGGAGCACTGGTTTAGGCAGATACTTCAGATTATCGGATTGTAGTAGGGGATGCAGAAGGGCCAGCGCAGCGGTAGCAAACAGAAACAGGGCCGATAGAACAGTGGCCCGCTGCACCTCACGTCTCAGGCTTTCATCCGAAAAGTGCTCCTGAAAATAGGATTCCATCGGTGGCTTCTGCATGGAACGGAACGGAAAAGTCATCTCATACTAAACAGGTTGATTTCAGAAATTAACACCAGCGTTTTCGGATTGATTCACCGAAACGATGCTTTCAGAATTTATAGGATACGCCCAGGCCGGGAGCTACGCTGCCCGTTAGTTGTACTGGCGACAGTGACATACCCACCCGAGGCTGACGGAGCATTTCGTTATACCGCGTAACGGCCTTGTTCACGTGGCCGTTGCCAATAACCAGGAGTGTGAGCGAAGCCCCGACGGATGTTCCGTACACAATCCAGTACGTACTGTTCGATCCATTTTTACTAAAAATCACGTAAGCCAACGTAGCAAGTGAGGTGAGTCGGCTAAGTGTATTTAAGGTTTTAAAGGTGCGAAAATGATGATTGACGGTTGGGTCGTCCAGTTCGTAGAAAGGAACCTCCAGGGCGAAGGGCGAGGATAATTTTTTGCCGCCGTAAAAATAAACCGTTCCCAGCGAAGAGGCTGCCGTACGCTCAATAGGCATCAGGTGCCCAGGTACGGGCACTGAGCGGTAATGCGACGTATCGTCGACACGCTGAGCGTGAGAATAGGTTACCAGTAAAAAGAAAAACAGAAGAGTCGTTAGTAAGGCTTTCATACGGGTAAAACGAAAATACGGGGCTGAGAGCGTCAAGGATCTTTTTTATGGTCTCGCTGTCCAAATGTATATTAGGTCGACGAGACAGAACAGGTGTTGACTTAGCCAATCCGTACACCATTTTGTGTTGGCCGTTCAGTTTGGAGCAACGTTACGGTTCCGTCGTCGTCTACAGCACCTAATACTAAACATTCGCTCATGAACGTAGCAATTTGCTTGGGCGGAAAATTAACGACGGCCACCACCTGCTTGCCAATCAGATCTGCTACGTTGTAGAGTCTGGTTATTTGTGCCGACGTACGACGGGTTCCCAGCGGGCCAAAATCAATCGTTAATTTATAGGCTGGCTTACGAGCCTGCGGAAATGGTTCGGCCGACATAATAGTACCCGTCCGAATCTCTACTTTCTCAAAATCGGCCCAGGATAACGGTTCGTTGCTCATGCTGCAAATTAGTCATCGTATACCGATATGGGATAAAAACTTTTATGAGCGGCACGCGCTTTCGCTATCAAAATAGAGTTAATAAGTTAGTCGCAATACAGTTGTGACTACCGATGAGCAGCCGCATTTCGGTCGCTATTGCCGGAATGTGTACTTTTGGTAATGGATCAGGATATACGCTGGCAGCAACGCTTTTCAAACTATAAAAAGGCCTTAGGCCAGTTTAATAAATTTATAGCCAGAGAAGAATTAAATGAATTGGAGGAGCAAGGGCTCATAAAAGCATTTGAGTATACATATGAACTAGCCTGGAAAACGCTTCAGGATTTTCTTCGGGATAAGGGTTATGTCGACATAGCTGGCCCAAAGCCGGTTATTGAGCAGGCGTTTCAGGATGGCTATATTGATGGGTACGCCTGGGTTCGTATGGGGAAAAGCCGTAATCTGACCAGCCATACCTATAATGAACAAACTGCTGATGAGATTGTCGAAGCGATTCGAGAAGAGTATGCCGATCTTTTCAGTGCGCTCTTAGAACGATTGGAAGGCGAGCAAAACAGTCAGCAATCATCCTTATTTGACAAAGAATAGCAATGCCTTACGGATTGATTGACAACGATTTAGCTCGTATAGTTGATGTGCTGGCTATGAACGGTAGAGTCGAACAGGCTGTTTTGTTTGGCTCACGCGCTAAAGGAACGCATAAGCCGGGTTCAGACGTAGATATTGCGCTGAAAGGAGCGGACCTGACTCTCAACGATTTATTGGCATTATCTGTTGCCCTTGACGAATTATGGATACCGCTTCGGGTTGATTTACTGCTTTACAACCGAATCGACGAACCTGCCTTACTGGATCATATCGACCGTGTTGGAAAAAACTTAATGTTAAGGTAGTTTGGCCAATTCGTCAGTTATGAACTGCTGGAATCGTTGCTGTAATCCCTGATAGTGATTGAGGTATTTTTCACCTTCCGGGGTTATGATGGTTCCGCCCCCTTTTTCGCCCCCCGTTTGGGTAATGACCAGTGGAACGTCGGCCTGGGTATTCATGGAGTGAATCATTTCCCAGGCTCGTTTGTACGACATTTTCATCGCCTTGGCAGCCTGATTGATAGACCCTGTCCGCTGAATGTGGCCGAGGAGTTCTAATCGTCCGATACCCATAAACCGTTCGGGGCCTTCAGTAGATACTGTTTCGAGCCAGATACGTCCATTGATGCGAAGATTCATGCCGGGTTGAGCCTTGTTACGGGGCTAAGGTACAAATTGTGTTACGTTATATCTGCGCAGCGTATCGGTTTCCCTACAATCCAGCCGATAGGGATCCCGCGTTTACTAAATAAATCGCTCAGTACGTCCGATGTATTGGCTTCCGGTTGTACCTTTCGGCCGATAGTTTTCTCGCCTTGTTCGCCCTATATCGCACTGCCTGTCTGCGACCTCGGCGAATCGTCCCCGCTATCATTACGGATATGGACAATGTCGAATTACTCTCCCGAATTCAGTTTGCTTTCACCATTGCCTTTCATTACATCTATCCGCCGTTGAGCATTGGTCTAGGCGTTTGCCTGGTCGTGATGGAAGGTTTGTATCTCAAAACAAAAGATAAAGTTTACGAAGAACTGACCCGATTTTGGGTCAGGATTTTTGCGCTCATTTTCGGTATTGGCGTTGCTACGGGCATCGTGATGGAGTTTGAGTTTGGTACCAACTGGGCTACATACTCGCGCTACGTTGGCGATATTTTCGGATCGGCGCTGGCAGCAGAAGGGATTTTTGCCTTTGCGCTGGAGTCGGCCTTTCTGGGAATTCTCTTGTTCGGCTGGAATAAGGTGAGCCCGCATGTTCATTTCATGGCGACTGTTCTTGTTGCGCTCGGTTCTATTTTTTCGGCGCTGTGGATTGTGGTTGCCAATTCGTGGCAGCAAACGCCGTCTGGCTACCGGATCGAAGGCGAGGGCATGACAGCGCGGGCAATCGTCACGGATTTCTGGGCTATGGTGTTTAACCCATCGTCAATAGAGCGCTATTCCCACGTGTTGATCGGCGCGCTGCTGGCGGGTTCGTTTCTGGTGTTGAGCGTCAGTGCCTGGTATATTCTCAAGAAACAGTACGTAGTGCATGCGCAGGCTGCCTTTCGGATTGCGCTCTGGGTGGCCGCCGTATCGTCGCTGGGGCAATTGTTCACCGGTCATAAATCGGCCGAAGTTGTTACCAAATATCAACCGGCCAAGCTGGCGGCCATGGAAGGGCACTTCGAGAAATCAGCGCCAGCCGATATGTATCTGATGGGCTGGGTCGATGCAAAAGAGCAAAAAACGACGGGTTTGAAAATTCCGGGTGGCTTATCGCTGCTGGTGCATCAGGACGTCAAGGCGCCCATTCCGGGCTTAAACAGCATCAAACCGGAAGATCGTCCAACGGCCGTCAATTTCGTTTTTCAGACGTATCATTTGATGGTGGCTATCGGCATGATGCTGATTGCGTTGTCGCTCTTCGGGTTATTTATGCTCTATCGGAAGCGCTTGTTCGAAACTCGCTGGCTAATGATTGTTTTTGTGTTTTCGGTGCTACTCCCTCAGATTGCCAATCAGGTGGGCTGGTATACGGCCGAAGTGGGTCGGCAGCCCTGGGTAGTGTACGGTTTATTGCGAACCTCAGACGCACTATCGCAGGCTGTAAAAGCCGAACACGTACTGGCCTCCCTGATCCTGTTTACGTTTATCTACGTCATGCTGTTCGCCTTGTTCGTCTATCTGCTGAACAAAAAGATCCTGCACGGCCCAGACGTAGTAGACTCTGAAGAAGAGGAAGCATCGTCGCGTATGAACCCCGTTCTTAATTGATGATTGGATGACAGAATAATTGAACAAGAATCGATCTATCGATCGGATGGTTTAGAGGCAATGCTGGACCGTAATTCAATCATTCTGTCATGCAACAATTCTATCATTTGACTTATGGAAACAGTACTTGGTATAGATCTTCCTACATGGTGGTTTTTGCTGATTGGTGCGCTGATCAGTGGGTATGGTATTCTGGACGGTTTCGATTTGGGAGCAGGTGCTATTCAACTGTTTTTTCGAAAAGAAGAAAGCCGACGTATTGCGCTCAATGCCATCGGGCCAGTTTGGGATGGCAACGAAGTGTGGCTGGTTATTGGTGCAGGCTCGTTATTTGCTGCATTTCCATTGGTATATGGCACCATTCTATCCGTGTTTTATCTGCCGTTTATTTTGTTTCTGGTGGCTATTATTTTCCGGGCGATCTCGATTGAATTTCGCAGTAAGGAGAAAATGAAATGGTGGCGGCAACTCTGGGACATCAGTTTTTGCGTGTCCAGTATTGTTATTTCGTTGCTGCTGGGCTTAATATTGGGTAATCTTATTCAGGGTATTCCGCTGAATGCAAAACATGAGTTTATTGGTCGACTGCGCGATTTTTTCAATCCCTATGCATTGCTGGTGGCTATTACGGTACTGTCGTTGTTTATGATGCATGGTGCTATGTATCTGATCATGAAAACCGAAGATCGGATTTTTGCCCGACTGACCGTCATGGCCAATAATACCAGTAAGTTCTTCATTCTGTGTTTTATGGCAACATCCATGGCGACGTTGATTTACGTACCGCACATGACCGATATTTTTAAGAGCCATCCTGAACTGTTTATCCTACCGATTGCGGCTGTTCTGATTGTTCTGAACATCCGACGTAGCATCGAAAAACGGCAATATCGACGGGGGTTTGTGTCTTCGTCGATCACTACAGCGCTTTTATTGATACTGTTTGCGATGGGTTTATATCCGAACCTGGTTCTGTCGAATGCCGATCCGCAGGGCAATATCAGTATTTACGAAGCGGCTTCGTCGACTGGTTCCTTGAAGACAATGCTCTTGATTGCCTTTATCGGTATGCCTCTAGTAGCGACGTATACTGTATTTATGTTCTGGACCTTCCGGGGTAAAGTAAAACTCGAAGAGCATAGCTACTAGCTAGTTAGATCTGGCCGTTCTCCTCTACGTAGTGCATTGACCAGATTATGCGCCCGGCGGGTTGGTTCCGGAATACGATAGCCGAATCCACGGCGGCCGCCATGGCAACGTAGCGTCAGGTCGATAGCGGTTTCCAGATCAATCAGATGACCAGGCGATACGTAGACCGGGTTGACTTTATCTTTCGTACGTAGCGCAGCACCAACCACATCGCCGTAGTGCAGCATCGGCGACCAGGAGCCACGTTGGGTCAATGGTTCATTGAATTTACCGACCAGCACGGATTTGCCACAACCGAATGTTGGCCGATTCAGAAACAGACCCGCATGCGACGCAATACCAATCCGGCGTGGATGGGCCGTGCCGTGTCCATCGAACATCACTACGTCGGGTTCCGATTTTAGCGTAGACCAGGCCTCCAGCAGCGAGGGAATTTCCCGAAACGACAACAGACCGGGGATGTAAGGAAACGACGCCGTACTAATCACGCCGGTTTCTTCTATCGTTTCCAACGTATCGAGGTCCAGGACGACAATCCCCGCATACACGGTTTCTTCGAACTTATTGAATGAAATATCGCAGCCAGCAATAGTACGGGGCGAGTTTGCCATCGGTTCAATACGTATCTGTGAGCGTAATTGCTGCTGCAAGGCGACAGCTTCGGCGGGCGTTACGTTCCAGTCGTGGAGAAGTTTGTAATGGGCCATGTGACGTTGAGAATAGGCTATTCCTTAACGTAATGACATCAAACAAGGTTTGCACCAAACACTGGCTTTTAGGCTAAGGGAAAGGCTGCTCATGAATATCCTAGAATTTAAGGATAAAAATCATCAGATTATAGGGTTTTAAGTCTGCCAAGGCGATTGGATATTTGCCATTGTATAATTTGCTGACCGACAGGTATGTTTTGACGCGGGAATCAGTAAATTACCGGTAAATAAGCCTATCTACACCTTTCTTTACATCTATCACTATGCGGGTCTTAATTGCTGAAGATCATAGAATTCTGCTAGATAGCCTTGCTATGCTTCTGTCAAGTATTGACGGTGTAGAGGTCGTGTCGAAGCATACGAATGGGAAACAGGTGCTGACCGCGCTGGAAATTGAGCCCGGTATTGATCTCGTGGTTTCTGATCTGCAAATGCCCATTATGGGTGGTATTGAGTTGACACTCCAACTTCGTGAACGTTTTCCTCATGTAAAAATCTGCCTGCTGACCGTGGCTGATCAACCCGAAGCCATCAAAGAAGCGTTACGAGCTGGTGCTGATGGATACGTATTGAAAAGCGCCGAACGTAGTGAGTTGGAAACTGCCCTGACTATGGTAGTCAAGGGCCATAAATATTACAGTGAGCAAGTACTTATGAAGCTTGCTCAGGATACTAGCCTTGAGTTTACACCAGCAACAGAAAGACCACAGCGAATAGCGATTACACAACGTGAGTTAGACGTATTAAAGCTAATCGCTCAGGAATATTCAGGTACGCAGATTGCCGAAAAGCTATTTATTAGCCCCACCACCGTTGAAACCCATCGTAAACACCTGATGCAAAAATTAGGTGTTCAAACAACGATTGGCCTGGTTAAATATGCCCTTAAATTTCAACTTGTTTAACTAAACCGTTTCACTTTTTAACTATACAAGAAATATGGCTGATGCAGCACGTCGATTTATTCAGTTACAGAGTTTTGTCGAGATTGAGTATCAGGGAGAGAAAATAACAATTACGCTTCTCAATGAACAGGGACAGCCCATTCGTGAAGCCCCTTTAACATTGCCTTATACTGCTTTTGCCGATAAGCAGGTATTCACTACAGTAATCAATAATAAGCCTGTTCATTTTATTAATGTAATGCTTGAGATTGATGATGCAGAGTATAAAAAGTTAAAAGAGCAAACACATTCTATTGCGAATTGGAGTATAACCAATGTTCGAACTTTAATGGCTGACAAAAACCCCATTAGTCGTCCGCCAAAGGTAATGAGAGCGAGTGTGGTAAGAGAGTGGGAGATGAATGAACGTGATAGTTTAGATATTGTCGGGTATGTAGCTCCGCTAGCTTAATACTTACTCTTTTTTATGATCATTGATAGTCCCGTCGAAGCCTTTAGCTTCGACGGGGATTTTTATTTGTATTGTAGTTCCTTGCTTATCAGGGTATTGGGTGGTAAAGATTCCGCCTAGCGATTCTAATCGAGTCTGAATGTTTTGTAGGCCTACTCCTGGTTTGATGTGGCTAGACGCCAGCCCTATGCCGTTATCGGAAACTGTTAAATCAACCCCTGATTTGGTTCGACACAAGGTAATATCGACCTGAGTTGCTTTTGCATGTTTGATTGCGTTGTTAATGAGTTCGAGTACAATGCTGTACATATTAAATTCAATCTCTATAGGAAGCCGTTCTGTTAAGGCTAGTATGGTGAGTGAAAATCGAAGAGCCGACGTTTTGTTTAGCTTATCGATAAGCGTACGTAGCGTTTGGCTGAGGCCTTCCTTTTCGAGTTCGGCAGGCAGAATGTTGTGCGAAATATTGCGTACTTCTGAATAAGCATTCTGGATAAGTGCCTTTACTGTTTGATAGATCGATTGCTCTGATTCGGATAAATTCTTAGGATTAATTGATTGCACACTCATATTTACCGCACTGAGCAAACTGCTTAGATTATCGTGTAGCTCAATGGCCACACGCTTACGTTCAATCGTTTGTCCTTTGAAAAGTGCGGCTTTAATTTCTTCATTCTTTCTTACCAGCTCCTGGTTGCTGTTAACGAGTTCCTGAGTACGCTCTGCCACTTTTACTTCCAGAGTTTTATTGATGTGGGCAAGTTGTTCTTGAGCATCTTCCAGTAATAGACGCTGACGGTCAATTTCCCTGTTTTTGGTTTGTAGACGCCGGTTATTGCCGAAAAGCAACGCTGTAATAAGCAGTATGGCTGCCATGCCGCTAAATAAGGCGTTGCGAGTTTGAGCCAGTTGCTGGTTTTGGTTTTGCTGAGCTAATAACTGTACCTGCTGCTTTTGCAGGGTATTCTCTTTCTGTACATTATCGTACTGGGCCTGTAATGATTCAATACGTTGTTCTGTTCGTTCTTTCGATAAACTATCTTTCAATAAGGTAAAATTTTCATGGGCTCTAAGCGCATTATCGGCTTGCCCTAATTGCTTGAAAATTTTATAGAATTTTTCTTCGGCTTCTACAACCACACTACTATTATGTACACGTAGTGCTGTTTGTTTTGCTTGCTCACAGTATAGGAGTGCAGTTTTCCATTGCTTGTACTGGCTATATAAGCTGCTGAGGTTTAGTAAAATACTTCCTTCAAGATCAATGCTGCCTGTTTTTCTTGCTAAGGCTACTGCCCGATTATAATAGTGAAGGGCTTTGGCCTTCATTTGTAATTCTTGATAGACCCATCCGATAGCGTGCAACCCTTGCGCTTCATACCATTCGTTATGTTCTCTTTGGGCAAGAGCATACAGCTCCTGATTAGTCATTAATGCGGCTGAGAGCTTGCCCTGCTCCCGATATATAGAGCCTAACACATTCAAGATCGATAGTTGAATGTAGGCATCGGGGTATTTCTTTAAAACGTTCAGACCTTGTTGGCAAAGCTGTGTTGCTTTGTCGTATTCTTTCAGGCTCGTATAAGCGTGGGCCAAGGCTCCATGAGATACGGCCATGCGCGTATACTGTTTTAGTTTTTCCGCCAGCAAAAGTGCTTTATAATGAAATTGAATGCTCTTATAGTGATCGCCTTTTATTTGATGGAGAAAGCCCGCAAATTGATAAGCATAGATCAGTTCTTTTTGTAAGGTTGGTGCCTCGCAGAGTTTGATCATCAGAGTGTTATAATGAACTGAAGAGTCTAAATTGACATCGACATAGTCATTCATGATAGCCTTTATTGACTTATAAAGGAGTGTATCTCTGGCGTAGCTATCAGGCTTTTCGTGTAGGATTGACAACTCATGCCTGAGACTATCGAACCTAGGTGTCTGCGAACAGCAGATTTGTGACAACAGGCATAAAAATAGTATCAGTTTTTTCATAAGACGGTGGATCTTAAACAAACTTACTAAGTCTCTATTGATTTCCAACCGAAGCTTTTTTAGACATAGCGCGGTACGTATATCCTAAAATTATAGGATAAAAAATCGTCATAATCAGGGATTTATGAGCAATGTCTGACTATAGACCTTTGAGGTATTCATTCTGGGGATAGACAAGAGTATAGGTAATCGCCTATGTCCAGAACCTGCCCAGTGATCTATCTGAAATAAATAAGCCATGAAATCCTCATTATCACTTCTATCCTCACTATTTTGTCTGCTTCTGATCTGGACGGCCTCCTGTAAGAAAGACCCCGATCCCGCACCCGGCGGTGGCACCACCAATCCGGGTTCGGGAACTACAACCACTGGTACCGCCAAAAGTTCGGCCAAAGCCATCACCGCCTTCGCTTTCAGTGGCTTGAACCCCGCCATTACAGCTACTATCGATGCTACGGCCAAAACCATCTCAGCCACCGTTGCGTCGGGAACGGATGTAACGAAGCTCATACCGACTATTACGGTATCGGACAAAGCCACCGTATCACCCGCGTCGGGCGTAGCACAGGATTTCTCGAAAGCTGTTACGTATACCGTAACAGCGGAGGATGGAAGTACACAGGCGTATACGGCGAATGTGACGAAGCAAGTAAATGTCATAACTTCGGCAGCAAACGATGTTGTTTATGTATGTGGTACCGATGACAAAAAGCTTTACGCCATTGATGCCAGTACGGGTAGGAAAAAATGGGAGTTTTTGTCGGGGTCGGTAGTCTATTCTTCACCGATTTATGTAGATGGTGTCGTGTATTTTGGGAGTGGTGATAAAAAAATCTATGCTGTTGATGCTGGTACGGGCGCTAAAAAGTGGGAGTATTTAGGTACTAATAACCCAAGTTTTGCTCCCACCTATGCCGATAAGGTAATTTATTTCGCAGATACCTATAACCGGTTGATTGCCCTGGATGCGAGTACGGGTACAAAGAAATGGGAGTTTACGGGCGATGATATCCTGACAAATCCAGTTGTTGATAACGGGGTAGTATATACTTCCGTAAAAGGTCGACAAGCTGTCTACGCCATCGATGCTGCCACTGGAACAAAAAAATGGCAGACAACCACTGGAGGTTCTTATGCCACCGGAGAATATTCACTTGCTGTTCAGAACGGGATTGTCTATACCGCCACGACAAATGGTAAACAGCTTCAGGCGTTAGATGCCGCCACCGGGACAAAAAAATGGGCTTTTACGATTGACGGAAATACAACCTCGGCCTCTCCAACCATATCAGACGGAGTCGTATATATAACTGACTGGACGCAAAGTCTTTACGCGATTGATGCCGCTACTGGAGCTAAAAAATGGAAATATACCTCTTTTGATTTGTCCTACGACCCTGCCGGACCAATTGTTCAGAATGGAGTCGTTTATGTAGGATTGTCAGTTGCGGTCGATGCGGCTACCGGAGCAAAAAAATGGAGTAATTCTGTTGGGACGAAGTATGACATTTCATCAGTTTTAGCAAACGGAGTCCTGTTCGGCGGAAATATTTCATCGAAGACATTATACGCTGTCGATGCCACTACGGGAGTGAAAAAATGGGAGTTTGCCTTGGGTAGTAACATGTCAAGTTCAGCCTGTGTCGTGGATAAAAGCGGAAAGGTTTATTATGGTGGCAGCAGTGGCATGGTGCAGTAATACGGCCTCATAGCTTTCCAAATTTTTCTAAAAACAGCTCCTTGTCATTTTCTCAAAACCAAACGGAATATGAAACCGTTACATTCACCCCTGTCCATTTTGTTTTGTTTGCTCCTCGTGTGGGTCGTATCCTGTAAAAAAGAAGATCCACCTGCTGCACCGGCCAAAAGCAGCGAAAAAAGCATGACGTCTTTTGTGTTCAGTGCGCTCTCGCCAGCCGTAACCGGAACTATCACTAGCAACGCCATTTCGGCCACCGTTACGTCTGGTACCGACCTAACGAAACTCGTGCCGACCATTGCCATATCAGCTAAAGCGACGGTTTCACCGGCCTCGGGCGTAGCGCAGGACTTTACTAATCCTGTGCCCTATTCAGTCACAGCGGAAGATGGTACGAAGCAAACGTATACGGTAACCGTTACGAAACTGGCCGCGCCGAAAAGCTCGGCGAAAAACATTTTGACGGTGTCGTTCGATAAAACAAGCCCAGTGGTGAAAGCAACGGTCGATACGACGGCTAAAACCGTAACGGCCTTGCTGCCCGCCGGCACCGACGTAACGAAGCTCGTGCCGACGATTACGCTTTCTGATAAAGCAACCGTATCGCCAGCGTCGGGCGTGGCGCAGGATTTTACGAAGGACGTTACGTATGCTGTTACGGCCGAAGATGGCAGCACCAAAGCGTTTACCATGAAGGCCGCTACGGACTCCTATTACTTTGCCAATATACGGATGACGGTAAACGAAGATAAAGGCATTCGATCATTGAATGACTCCTGCTTGCTGAACCTGCGCACAGGCCAGGTGTACATGCTGAAAGACGGAGCGGCCAATGCTGCCAACGTCGATTTCATTCTCAACCAGTATTGTGATATAGAATTGTATTCCCCGGCTGCAGTAATCTATTGCGGAGTTAGCTGTGGCGTTGGCAGGGTGAATGAGATAATAGTAGGCCAGAAATGGGCTTCTTATCGTAAAGGCTTTGTCGATAATGTAAGTGCGAATCAGGTTAAGGTAGGTGATTCTGGTTACGGGCAAATAGCAGCCAGTGAATGGAATAACCTGAATTTTGCCGCAGATATTACGAAACAGTTCAGTGTAGGGCGTGCTCTAGCTCTGGAGAAACTAGACGACACAGATGTCTACCTCAAAGGCCACACCAAGTTGGCCGGATCTGATAAATTTGATTGTGTTCCTGCCATTCCCTACGATCAGATGCTCTACCGATTTCTGACTCAGGAAGGCAAAAAGGGACTGATGCGCATAAACAAACACGGCAAAACGGCCAATGGTGGCTACTACGCAATCATCGACATCAAGATTGAAAAATAGAAACGTGGTTTGACTCGGTCAAAGACCAACAGGCGACGCCGAAAACCTGAGATAGAGTAGGCACTTTATTCTTCTATTCGCACAAATCCACATGAAAACGTTATCTATTTGGGCATTAGCCCTGTGTTTGGCCGTGAGCGGCTGTAAGAAAGACGACGAGACAACGACGAACCCTACACCGGCAAAACCTGCCGAGAACCCAACCGCTAAGCTGGTTGAAACGGGAAGTTATAAACTTGTTTCCCTCGATTTTTCGTCGTATAAAGGTGGAGAATACGGCTATGTATTTAGCGCGAATGCCGATGGGAAAATTACACAGTTGGGATGCCAGATGCCAGAAACGGGCGTTTATACCGTTTCATTATGGGATGATAACGCAGGCAAATTAGTACGGCAAAAGACTGTAGAACAAACCGCTCCCGCTAAGGCTACTCTCGCGACGATTGATGAACTCGTAGTCTCAAAAGATAAACGTTACGTGGTTACTGTTAATCTGACCGCAGGAGGAATACTGAAAAAGGTGTATCGACTCGATAGTGGAACCGCAACGCTCATTACGTATCCTAAAGTGGTTGGGAATGTACTGCTTGTCGCTCCAAAATATAAGTACGCTGTCAGTACGCCAACTTATCCGGATGGGACTGATCAACTTACGAATACCTTCATTTTTGGTATTCCTGATTTTACGTTCATACCGAACTGATTCGACGGGTTTTAATTTTATTGGCTACCAGTTTTCATTCCTATGAAAAAGATCCTGACTTTCCTGTTCCTGCTATTGCTTACCTATCCGCTACAGGCGCAAGCACTGCCTGAGCTTCGGCAATACGTAACCACTGGCCAGATCGAAGCCGAAATTACGACGGTTAAGAATGCTGGAAACCGATTTACGTCCTTCGGAAAATGCCTGTTACGGTATTCGGGTAATAAACTCCGGGGCAATTACCAGCAGTTGTTTAGCGACCGGAATCAATTCATAGGCAACAAGGATAATACCGGCCTGGAAATTGACCTCAGCAACGGCACCATCACTATTATTCTCAATAGCTGGGGCGGTGGCCGCGAAACGTATCAGGCTCAGGTGCAATCGAACGGTAAGCTACTGGTTTCCAACAATACGGGCTTGGTGGTTATTGTTAGCCTGGAAAAGAAAGGGCAGGCCATCGATTGATGTGAGCTAGCTTAACAATAATCATTCGTATTGCGTATATATATTACTGTTAAGAAGGTTTGGCCGGCTTTTTACTCGGTCGGTCAAATCCTGACTATTTACTTCTATGCTTACACTATCCACGTCATTTGGTGATCAACCCCTTCGAATAATTGACAATGTTCCGGCTTCGCAGCAAAGTTATCAGGATGGTTCTGCTCAGAAAGGCACGTATCAGTATGCCCTTAAAGCAGTATATGCCGATGGGGGCGAATCGCCACTGAGTGCGTTTGTGCAGGTAGTTCGGTAAGCTGTTACGTAGCGATTTTATCGGACCAGCTTTTGGTGATTTTGCTGGCGAATCAGATTGACGACAGCGTTTAGTTGTGGGTCGGTATGAGTCAACACGTCGTTTATCGTAAGAGGAACGGTGAGGTCGGGTAAAGTACCTCGGCCTTTCTGGGGCGGTGTCGGTACAGCGTTATCGTAATAAACCAGTGGGGTGGTAACCTGAATGCCGGATTTAGGGAGGTCGAGCGTAATGAAACTGCTACCGTTCCCTCCTTCATAGGCACCACCCGCTTCGACGCCGATGAAGGTCCCCACTTTATTTGCCTTCGCTACCGCCAGAAACTCCGAGGTGGTTGAGGCACTTTGGGCATCCATAAGGATATAAACCTGGCCCCGGAATCGATTGGGTTTAGGTACGTAACGCTTCGGCTCTCGGGTATCGCTGCCCTGCTTTAGCGTAAATGTACCGTCGGCTTCGGGGATCAGTTCATTTCGTATGTTTTTTCGATCAGCTTCGGACAGGTCCGAAAACTTCACGAATTCGGAACTGTCGGTGATGGCGTGTTGACGGGCGTAGTAAGCCACGGCGGTGTCGGTTTTCATCAGGTACGTAAACAGTTCGATTCCCTGACTATCCCAGCCACCGGGATTGCCACGAAGATCGAGAATCAGATTTTGAGTTTGCTTTTTGGACAGTTTCGTCATTGCTCCATCCATAAACTGCTGAAACCGCCGAATGGCCTGGTCGCCATTGCTTATGCCATTGGCTCCGAAACCATCGATTCGTAAGATAGCTGTCTGGGCCAGTGTGTCGGAAAAAGAGAGTCGCCACGGATGCTTTTGCTTTTTATTGACATACCAGTCTATCATTTGCTTGTTGATCGGGTTGCTGGTTATTGTTTTCATCATCGACGAAAAAGGCTGACCCGCAGTCGCGAACTGGATCGTATCGCCTGTCATTGTGCGAAAAGTGAACACGTATTCGTTGGGCCGATCAATGAACCAGTAATAAAATAAATTCATCAATTCTCCTTTCAGCGTGGCAGCCCGCGACGATTCAATGTAGCCATCTGTCCAGTAGTAGCGATAGAGTTGCTGCCGGATGTCCTCCAGCGGTTTACCGTTAATCGTCAGCAGTTCAAACCCAGGTTTAATGCGCTGATCGTTCGTGCCATTGAGCAGAACATACGCGCGTTGCTGCGACGGAAACATGTAAAATGGCATCATCTTCCAATTATTATGAAAATGTTTTTGCCAATTTTTTGCCGGTAAAGCGTGCGTGTGGGCGCAACGAACATCGGCTATCAGCCCGGCTATAGTCCTGAAAAATAGGTAAAAGGGCAGCGGGCGGTCGAGGCTTCGATCAATACTGTCCAGTTTAGCCTGCATGACCGATTTGGACGTATAGCGGTATAAGCCCGGATGGGTTTCTTCCAGTAATCGGCGGAGGTAACGAAAATCGGCCTGCATATCGGCAGGCTGGAGAATTTTCGTGGCTAACGTATCGGTTGCGGCCTGAACGTTGAGGAATCCAGAAGAAAAAAGCAGGATCAATAAGTAAATAGCTTTCAAGAGAGTTTATTATTTACTGGCAGTGCTTCGAATGACTTATAATCGTTTCGCTACTACGTCGCCATTTTGGTGAACAACAACCTGCGTAACACGTCCGGCATTATCCTTGTGAAAGGTCAATTGAGCGTTAACGGCCTTGAGAAAAAAATCGGTTTCGCTGGACGGAAAGATTTCAAACCGCCCCTGGCCCGTCACCGCCAAAAAAGCGTGTCCGTTGTCGAGCGTTATCGATAAAATCCGTCCGGGGGCCAGCTGATAGTTACCGACGTATTGTTTCAGAATGGCTTCGCTTACCGGAACCGTTTTATAGCTGATGGGTAGCTGAAAAGGCAGATCATGTACAACAAACGCCAGGTCTTTAATCATCGGTTCGAGCGTCGTTATATCGGAGGCATCATCAACATTGGCGAGCATAATAATGCTGATATCGTCTGCCGGGAAAAGGACGAAGAACGTAGCGTAACCCGGTAAATTACCGTTCTGAAATACGAGTTTGTTCCCCTGTCCGAACGGCGCTATTCCCCAGCCATAACCCCACATACCTTTGTTGGATGGATTGAACGTAGCGTCCAGCGATTCGGGCTTAAGAATTTGGTGATTCAGGATTGCTTTCGACCAGCGATATAAATCCGTTACGTTACTATACATACCGCCTGCTGCGTAAGAAACGGTCGAATCGATTACGGGGGTTGGCATGAGCAACGAATCTTTCCAGTACGTATAGCCAGTTGTTTTGCCCTGATTTTTTAGATTACGAAAATCAAAACCAGTCTTTGTGAGCTGTAAGGGCGTAATAAACCGCTCCCGAATAACTGACTCGAATGGTTTGCCAGTTACTTTTTCGATAATTAATCCCAGCAAAAAGTAGCCCGAGTTTGTATAGTTGACCGCTGTGCCCGGTTTGTTGGTCAGCGGTTTATCTCGAAATGTAGCGAGCATCCAGTCCTTACTAACCGGTTGGGTTAATTTAGCGCTGTCGGGGCCATACAATATGCTTTTAAAATCGTAAATGCCCGAATTGTGGAAAAACAGATGCTCTACTGTAATCTCGTTGGCGTGTGGGTAATCGGGAAAATACTTGCTCAGTTTATCCTGAACCGATAGTTTTTTTTCTTCCTGCAATTGCAGAATAGCCGCCCCTGTAAAGGTTTTGGTAATGGAGCCTAGCTGGTAGATGCTCGACGTATCGTTAGGAATGCGGGCCGATTGTTTGCGCCAGCCGTAGCCTTTCTGAAGTAGAATCTCTCCTTTTTTCGCTACCAGAACGGAGCCGTTTAGACGATGCTGACTGGCAGCCAGTGTGAGGTATTCATCTAGCTTTTCTGCCGTTGTTTTTAATGATTGCGCCGGTGCGGGAATAACCAGGCTTTGAAAGAGAAGGGAACAAATGACCCACTGGAGAATTTTCATAACGCGCATTTTTGGCGTAAAACAGCCTGAAATGCGTATGGATATCTACTCAAATCCCGATTTGAGAAGTCTTATTTCGGTGCTGCGCCACAAATTCCCGAGGAGACGTACCGGTTATTTGCTTGAATGTTCGCTGAAAGGTGGCCTGTGAGTTGAAGCCACAATCGAAAGCAATTCCGGTGAGTGTCAGGTGTTCATGGGTGGAATCGACAAGCCGTTGCTTTACTTCTTCGATCCGATATTCGTTGATAAAACTGTTAAAATTTTTGTGCAGATGCTGATTTATAACCGCCGAGATAAGTTTGGGGGCCAGTTGGGTATGTTGTCCAACTTTTTCAACCGTTAATTCGGGGTCAAGAAAGATACGGTCGGCTACCATCGCCTGTTGCAACGTAGCGACCACCTGCTTCACAGTTGTTTGGGGAATATCGGTTCCCGTTGCTTTTGTGGGTTGGGGCCCTACGTTCGTGGTCCGGATTTGTAAGTAGCCTTTGAGCCCTAGCCAATAAATGATTATAGTGATAGGTACGTAAATAGGATACCACCCAAATCGATCGAGCAGGGCATTACGTGAAGCTGGAATTATATAGGGAATCAGGTGAAGAAACCAGATGATCTGAAAGGCCAGAAATACATACACTAGCTGCCGAAGCCAACGCAATTGCGGATGCTGATCGCTGGAAACGGATGCTGTTAACAATCGTTTCGTTAGAAATAGATAAATTGTTAGTGAAGCCCAGCGGGGAATATCGACATAGGTGTTGTATTCATCCATAACAGCCCCCCAGGTTGGTCCGTTTTTCTGCTCGAAAAAGCCTAGTAGTAAGCCGCTAATAAATATCCAGCCTATCAGTGGTGCGCCTATGTCCAGAATAACAGGGTAGAAATGCCGCCTTTCTCGTTTGCTAAGCCTAAACGATGGATCAAGCACCGATTTGACGTAGAAATAGATGAGTGGTCCGAGTGGCATGGCCACGATGAGCGGCAATAACTCAACGGCAAGACCAATCCAGCGATTCGTCAGAGGAACGCTCACCGCCAGGCTCATCAGGCTGAGCAGAAAAATAAGCGGCCCCAAAAGCCGGTTCGACAGGCGGTGTCCCTTAGGATTTGTCCAGAGTAACGTTGCAAGAATAAAACCCTGCGTTGTACCCAGCAACAAGATTAGATCGAAGGGGGAAATGGTCATAGAAAGACAAAAGAGGTTGATGGGGATATGCTAGGTTACTGAACCAAAACGACTTTCACCCTTTATACCTCAAATGGATTGGGTTTATAAATTGCAAAATGCTGATTGTCAAACATCATTCAGAAGATCAATTTAACAGTTCTGCCGGGTTCTTCCGCCCGTGAATTTGATGGCTGTTGGGCTGCAAACTTTCCTTTGGGACGTGTGTCTTATTACAGGTAGCCTACCCAAGTGCAGTAGGCTAATAATTAAACCTGAAGATATCAATCATTCTCTAACAAGCCCCAAATCCATTCGACTGAATTGACCAAAACCCCATAGCTCATAAAGTGGAATCAATTTGCGCTTCTTGATTTTCAAGCAAGCAGGCATGAAATTTTCAAAAAACTGTGTCAAATCACGGATATAGGCGGAATCGAAATTTTTTATGTCGTTCGCAGTAGGCTCCTGTATTGAGAAACTTGTTTTCGATAGCTCTTTATAGAAAATTGGATCACCCTGGAGCTCTTTACTTGCCCTAATTATGGACACCCACTGTTGGTCTAATTCTTTATAAGTGAACACAAAGGTTTTTCCTAAAGTCATGACCTTAGTAATCCCTCTACCTGTATTCGTATAAATAATACTATCTGGCTTTTGCAAACATAAAGTATCATTTTTTATCATATAATAACCAAAAGCCACATGCCAATATGAATAACAAGCTTCATCTTGATAAATTTTACGTTCATATCTACCATTGTGCAGTCTGACAGTTTCCGCTGAGGAAAAAATACTTTCATTTTCGATACGTTGGTACACTTGACTAAAACTGAAGGTGGAAGAAAGGCAGATAAGAGCAGTAAGAATATATTTCATTGATATTTTTCCTAAAAGCAGATAGAACGAAAAATGTTTACCTCATTAAACAGCCTTTATATTTTCTTCATCGTTCACTCTGTCAATCGGAACCTGAGAATGAACCTACTTTATAAGACGTGAAACCTGTCGCAGGTAACCCGTCACCCAACAAATAGAAAAGGCGCAAAAAGAAAGGGCTACTACCTAAAGTATTACTCTTCCTTTTTGCGCCTGACTATAAAAAAGTCGTGTACTACGTAACAAATGCGTATTAGCAGGATTCAGAAACTTAATCGACAATCTTCACCCGAATTCTATGAGGAGCTGGCTGGTTACCGCCAAAATAAAGACCTGTGTTATAGGCAAAGGTTTTGTTATGGGTAAACGGAATGGGGGTTCCACCCAGCACCTGATAAACCTTACGATCATAATCAATCTTGATGGTCATTCGGGTGGGCTGATTAATGGCGGTTTCGGCTACTTTGAAGTCGATACGTTTCCCTTCTACGTACGCATAAGCCCCCAGATCGATACGTCCGGTTTTTGTATTATAGCGCCAGCCGACCCGTGCCCCATCGACCTGGTGCGGGGGAACGCCATCCAATGATTGATCTTTGGAGCCAACAAAACCCAGCCCGATCACTTTATTCCAGTCGTCGGCATCAACGGCGCCGATGTCGTAAATGCAACTGCTATCGAACGTTACTTCGGCGGTGATTTGGCTAGGGCTGATTAGCATCCCTACTTTACGTTTAGGCATAGGCTCATGCTCGCCCGCTTCGATAACAACCCAGTCGGAGTTGGATACCAGAAAATCGGGTACGCAGGCGCTCATGAAGAGGCACAGGCCGACAAAGAGCATTTTGGTGGCGAGTGCAGACAACCGTACCGTTATATTGAAAGGAAGCATACTATGATGAACGAAATGCGTACTGTTTTGCAAATAACGTTATAAATCCACGGAACTGTATCTCGCTTAATCAGAGCGGAGAGCTTTCAACTAAATAGAGATATTGGCTAACAGGTCAACGCTTACGAATCTATATAGTTGATTTATAACGGATAAAGCCCGTGGTAAGTTATTGCTAATAGGATTATTTTTAGCCTTATAGGCAACGTTTTTGTATCTTTCGACATCATTATCCAAACCGTTTTGTTCCTCTTTCTATGGAGTCTGTTAAGCCTGGCATGGCTGGTTGGCGTTTAGGTATTCCCGTTTATATCTATGCCGTTGTGTTCTCATCATTATGCGTATTGATGGGATTACTCTGGGATATTATGTGGCATATGAGCATTGGTCGCGATGGGCTGCTGGCTCCTCCACACGTCGTGATTTATGTAGGTGCTGTTGTCTCTGGTTTATTCTCCGCCTACCAGATTTTACAACTCACGTTCACCAAAAACCATCCGGGCCGGGTGGTATCCATTCCGTTCTGGGGTATTTTTTATGGATCATTAGGGGCTATGTTTAGCGTCTGGGGAGCGTTGGCCATGCTGACATCGGCCCCGTTTGACGATTGGTGGCACAATACGTATGGTTTGGATGTCCAGATCCTGACACCTCCCCATACAATTCTGGCTATCGGCATCATGACGGTACAGTTTGGCGCGATGGTGGGCGTACTGGCTCTGCAGAATCAGTACCGCAATCAAACACTACGTCTTGATACGGATGCCGATCGGCGGGCAACTCGTTTGAAATGGTTTTTTGCTATTGCGGCAGGATTGCTGCTGATGGTGCTTTATACGCTGATGTCGGAGTCGATGCGTAGGCATGAATCACATCACTCCCGGTACTACGTTACAGCCGCTATTATTTTTCCGTTTTATCTGCTGGCCGTCGGGCGGGCTTCTTTACTACGCTGGCCCATTACGACCATTTCGGCTATTTACATGATAGGTATGTTGCTACCCAGCTGGATACTACCTTTCTTTCCGGCTACGCCACGGCTGGGCCCGGTAATGAATCCGATCACGCATTATCAGGCGTTTCTGTTTCCGGTCGTATTGGTTATTCCTGCCCTGGGAGTTGACTGGCTGATGCATCGTTTCGAAAATCCGGCTGATGGAAAACGGAAACTGAATGATTGGTTGTTAGCCGGTATATATGGCGTAGCATTCATGGTTCTGTTGTTAGCGGTCCAATGGCCATTTGGCGAATTTCTGCAAACATCACCCTATGCCAATAACGCTTTCTTTCTGTCTAATTCCTGGACATACGATAGTAGTCCGGATTGGGAATATCGATTTGCCTACGCTCCCTGGAATCTACAGTCGCCCGCCGATTTCTTGTTTGCTTTCGGGAAAGGGCTACTCTATGCGACTCTGTCGGCTCGTGTTGGTTTGTTGTGGGGTAACTGGATGAAACGCGTTGTACGATAAGGAGAGCCTAAAGCATCAAAAATTCATGAATAACAAGACACTGAGTCATGGTAAGCTCACCAACCGGATGCTTACACTGTGGTCGTTCCTTTTCGTTTTCTTCGTTTCGATCAAGGCTGAAGCCCACGTAGGTAGTTCGGGGGTTATTGTGCAGAAACAGGTTGGCAAGTACAATTTGCTCATCAGCGTAACGCCACCCGACGTAGTACCTGGTACCGCCAAGGTTACCGTTTTTGTGGAGCAGGGACGAGTCAGCAGTATCGGTGCGCGGCCAATTTACTTCCGATCCGGCGATAAAGGAGCACCAACCCACGACGTACTAACGGCTGTTGGAACCAATCGCTACGAGGGCGATTTATGGCTCATGGATTCAGGTTCATCGAGCGTTGAACTGAGTCTGGATGGGCCGGATGGAAAGCAACAGGTTGTTGTGCCGGTCGTTGCCGTCGCTACGGCCCTGCGCGATATGCCCGCCGGAACGGGCTGGGGGTTAGCTGCCCTGGGCCTGTTGCTGATTGTAATGATCATTACCATCATTGGCGCCAGTAATGCCGATGGGGTCGTCCTGCCTGGTCAGCCAGCTCCGAAAACGCTCGGTCGTCGTCGGTTGGTTGGTATGGGCGTTGGCCTGGTTGTTGTTACGCTCATTCTGGTTGGCTGGCGTTCGTGGTGGAATAGTACGGCTGAAGACTACCGTAACCTTCAATTATATACAGCCACGCCCGTCCGTTCATCGATCAACATAGCGGATGCTCAACGAAAGTTGACGATCCAGTTTGATACAACGGGCTTTAGGAAGAAACAGATTCGAAGGCTGTTCAGCTACGTAATACCTGATCATGGTAAGTTGATGCATGCATTTCTGGTTCGTACACCGGGCCTGGGTGCGTTCGCCCATCTGCACCCCGACCGTGTTGATACGTTGCAATACACATCGGCTTTACCGCCGACCTTGCCAGGGGGCAAATACTTACTATATGCCGATATTGTGTACCGAAGTGGTTTTGCCGAAACGCTGACCGATACGGTCGACGTACCCTTTATAAAAATCAGCGCTGAAGCTGCAGCGGCTGCGAAGCCTACCGATACAGATGACAGCTGGCTGGTGACCGAGCCAATGGGCGTGAAGGCTAATGCTGTTAACGTACCGCATCTGGACAATGATATGGTTGTTTGCGGTAAACCCGGCGCCAGTGTGAAGCTGGAAGATGGTTCAACTATGCTGTGGATGGATAAGCCATCGCAGGTGCTGGAAGCCAGTAAGTTATATACGCTAAAGTTTGCTGTGGCCGATGCGCAGGGGAAAGCCGTTACGTTGGAGCCTTATTTGGGAATGGGTGGGCACGCTGCCATTCTACGCTCTGATGGTACAGTATATATCCATCTTCACCCGGTTGGTACGTATTCGATGGCAGCGGAGGGTTCGCTGGTGAACCGCATTGCCGATACCAGCCGTACGTTTCGTTTCCCGAATGCCGTTACGTTTCGGGATAGTATTGATGCCTACGTAGCAAAACTGAAAACCTTGCCCGAAGCGGAAAAAAATAAGCTGTTGATGGCCGGAATGCCTCCGATGAGCCACACCATGAAAACGAACAATATGGTTGAGTTTCCATACGCGTTTCCCCGTGCCGGTCACTATCGTATCTGGGTACAAGTGAAACGTAACGGCCGCGTTCTGACGGGTGTGTTCGATACGCAGGTCAACGAACCATTGCTTTAACGAGTAGTTTCGCGTTTTTTTTGTTTTTAGATGTATCACGGATCAACCATCCGTTCCTGTCTAAAAGCGGACTTTGTTCCGTGATACATCGACCATTTATGTCTCAATCCGTAACCCGTCGCCAGACATTGGCAACGCTCACAGCCACGCTTGGCGCATCGGTATCGCCAGCGTTAGCCTCTTCATCGGCCGCTCCTGCTGCTACGTCTCCCTTTACGCTCTGCCTGAATATGAGTACCATTCGTGGGCAAAAACTCGGCTTGGTTAAAGAGTTGGAAACTGCATCGAAGGCTGGCTTCAGGTCCGTTGAAATCTGGATTGATACGTTGCAGGAGTATATTAAATCGGGTGGAACGGTAGCCGATGTGCGGAAACGACTGGCTGACTTAAACATACGGGTTGAAAACGCCATTGGCTTTGCGCCCTGGATCATTGATGATGAAGCGGCTCGCGCTAAAGGCGTTGATCAATTAAAGCGTGAAATGGAATTGCTGGCGGAAATTGGTTGTAAACGCGTGGCGACCCCGTCAGTAGGAGCCCAATCGCCCGATGCGCCTGTTATCGACCTGAAAAAAGCGGCCGAACGGTATCGCGCCATTCTTGAAATCGGCGATAAAACCGGAGTTGTTCCTCAACTGGAAATGTGGGGTTTTTCGAAGAACCTGAGCCGACTGAGCGAAGTAATGTACGTAGCCATCGAAAGCGGCCATTCGTCGGCGCGGGTGTTGCTGGACATTTACCACATCTTCAAAGGCGGATCGAGTATCGACAGTTTGCCGTTAATCGGAAAACCAGCCATCGAGATCTTTCACGTTAACGATTACACCGCGAATATGAACAGGCAGACCATTACGGATGCCGACCGTGTTTTCCCCGGCGATGGTGTAGCGCCAATCAAAGAAACGCTGAAGCTGATTAAAGACCCCAGCAAATCCATTATTCTGTCGCTGGAAGTATTCAACAAAACCTACTACGCCCAGGATGCCCTGACGGTTGCCAAAACCGCTATGGACAAAATGAAAAAGATGGTAGCGGGGGTGTAGGAGAATGATGAATGATAAATTACGAGTTATTCTTTTTTGTAAATCATTCATCATTCATCATTCATCATTCATCATTCATCATTCATCATTCATTCCTCGTCGGCTCGTCGGTCGGCGCGAATTTCGGGAACGGTGTCGGGGTCGATAAGTCCCAGCGAAGCGGCATGTTCGGCCGCTTCGACCGTATCGGGGACTAGCAACATGGGTACGTTATAGGATTCCGTTGTTCGGATGAGTTCGCGAACGGCTTCGTCGCGACGATCTTCCGTTACGTCGCGAATGTAAATTGCTCGTATGCGGCCCGGATTGTCGCGGACAACCTGCGCATAAATTTCGGGGTCCTGCTGGCCGCTGTCGCCAATCAAAACGAACGGGAGCTGCGGATTTACAGCCATCACTTTCCTGATCATGGCGAGTTTATGCGTATGATGTGACTTTGACGATAACAACTTAGGATCGAATCCTAAATCCCGGAGCAGGATAGGGCCTTTGGGAATGCCCTGAATCCGAAAAAAGTCGACCAGCAGATCGTACAAATTCCACGGGCTGCTCGATACAAAGTAGATTGGATTGAACAACGTAGTGAGTGGTCCGCTCTGCAACGCCCGGTAAAAGGCTGCGATGCCCGGAAAAGGCAAACGGGTATAGGCATTGCCTAGAAACGTAAGCCGTGCTGTTTGCAGAATACTGGTTGCGCCCGTTACCAGCACCGTATCATCGATATCAGAAATAACCCCAAACTGGCTGTATAAGGGCGATACCATCAGGGAACCGTCTTTGATAACCGATTCGCCATTGGGTTGTACTACGTTGTCGAGCGCGTAGCGAACGGGAAACCAGGCCCGGCCCGGTGGTAAATCGTCGGGTGGGTTAATGGTTAATTCAAAATAGCCTTCGTTGTCGGTAACGGTTGTATGACTTTGGTCGAAAGCTTCGATACGTACCGTTACGCCCGGCACTTCGTCGGTTTCGAAGCGTTGATACGTAGCCACCAGATTTTGCCAGAACGTATCGTTGTCGCTGGGGGTGCTCAGGTCGCGCTGACGTAGCACTCGTCCCTTTAGCCAGACCGCCGTAGGACTTCCGAAACCCCGGTAATACACAATTTTGTAGGGCTTTTTGGCATCGAGCCGTCCAAATAGCCGGTTCTTGAGCCTGTCGAACTGAGCTTCGGCATCAGTGCTGGTATTCACTAAAAAGTCTTTCCAGGTAGTCATTGTGTTTTGGTGTTACGTATGGCTGAAATCTGGTTTTTTAACGAAGATCGTTCCTGACTTATCGGCCATACGCGGGTTTGGTGGTAACTTGCAGGCAAAATAGCGATTGACGATCTGTAAGAGAACTGGATTCTCTTTTCATTAGTAGCCACTCACTAGTTATAAAATCATGAGCAAACAAATTGTTTATACTGATCAGGCGCCTGCGCCAATCGGGCCATACAGCCAGGCCGTAAAGGTTAATGGCATGTTATTCGTTTCGGGGCAGATTGCCAGCGAATTAGCAACTTCCGGCGATATTAAGGCTGAGACTAAAAAAGTAATGGAAAATATCGGTGCTATTCTGACAGCGGCCGGTATGGACTATAGCAATGTGGTGAAATCCAGTATTTTCGTCAAAGACCTGAACAACTTCGGCGCGATCAACGACGTATATGGTCAGTTTTTTACCAGTGAGCCACCGGCCCGCGAAACCGTTGAAGTGGCTCGTCTGCCGAAAGACGTAAATGTTGAAATTTCTGTCATCGCCGTCTAAACCGGGATTTATTTGATTGTACTGATTAGCCTGATTCTGTGAAATACACAGGCTAATCGACTAATTAATCATGATGACAAAATTCTGAAAATCAATTTAATCAAATGAATTCCGGTTCAGAAATCCGCGTTCGTTTTGCCCCAAGTCCAACCGGGCCCTTGCACATTGGTGGGGTACGTACTGCGCTATATAATTACCTGTTTGCCCGTAAGATGGGCGGAAAAATGCTGCTTCGCATTGAAGATACCGACCAGAATCGGTTTGTGCCCGGTGCTGAAGATTATATTCTGGAGTCGTTACGTTGGGTCGGTATCGAAATCGATGAAGGCCAGGGCGTTGGTGGCCCACATGGACCTTATCGGCAATCAGAGCGCCGGGAAATTTACCAGAAAGAAGCTCAGCGGCTCATTGACGAAGGAAAGGCCTATTACGCGTTCGACACGGCCGAAGAACTGGACGAAATGCGTCGTCGGCTCGAAGCAGCTAATGCACCAGCCGCGCAATACAATGCTATCACGCGGATGCAAATGCGGAATTCGCTGACCATGAAACCCGAGGACGTTCGGGCACGCATGGAGGCTGGCGAACCTTACGTTATTCGTCTGAAGACACCACGTAAGGAAGAAGTCCGTCTGAACGACCTGATTCGCGGATGGGTTAATGTTCATTCGTCGGCTATTGACGATAAGGTGCTGCTGAAATCGGATGGTTTGCCAACGTATCACTTAGCCAATATTGTAGACGATCACCTGATGGGCATTACGCACGTCATCAGGGGTGAAGAATGGTTGCCATCGGCTCCCCTTCATGTGCTTTTATACCGGTATTTAGGCTGGGAAAGCACTATGCCCCAATTTGCCCATCTGCCCTTGCTGCTCAAGCCCGAAGGAAACGGGAAATTGAGCAAACGTGACGCCGATTTGGGTGGCTTCCCGATTTTTCCGTTAAAATGGACCGATCCGTTTACGGGGCAGGAAGCGCGTGGTTTCCGCGAGGACGGTTATCTGCCCGAAGCAACGGTCAACTTTTTAGCGTTGCTGGGCTGGAATCCGGGAACGGAGCAGGAGTTGTTCACCATGGAGGAGCTGATTGCTACGTTCGATATTGCGCAGGTTCACAAGGCCGGAGCGCGTTTCGATATTCAGAAAGCGAAGTGGTTCAATCACCAGTACGTTCGTCAACGCCCTGATGCCGAACTCGCACCGACGGTTCAGCAACAGGCAGAAGCCGCTGGCTTTGACTGTCCGCTGGAGAAAGCCGAGAAAATTGTGGCTCTGCTGAAAGGGCGCGTCAATTTTGCGCGTGAAATTTTTGACGAAGCGAGCACAATCTTTAACGCGCCTGCTACGTATGATGAAGCCATTGCTACGTCGAAATGGAACGACGATGCGGTGAAAGCCGTTACGGCCTTCCGCGATGCCCTACTGGCTTTTGAGGGCGATTTTGTGGCTGACAACATCAAGCATACGCTATCAGATGCCATGCAGCAGGCAGGTATCAAGCAGGGTAAAATCATGCAGGCTATGCGTCTGGCGCTGACGGGCCTTGGTGCTGGTCCTGACCTGATGCTGACAATGGAAATTATCGGCAAAGCCGAAACGATTGCTCGTTTGGAAAAGGCATTGGGTTCCTTACAAATAAGTATATGATGTAGGAAGTATGGTGTATGTTTGGAGCGATAACTTGTAAATTTTAAACCCATCGCTCCAAATTAAACCGCAGACGAATATCATTAAAAGTAAAAGCTTTGCTTTTGCCATACGTATTGTCAATCTGGAGAAATATCTCCGCAGGATAAAAAGAGAGACTACGCTGAGTCGCCAGCTACTACGAAGCGGCACCTCTGTTGGCGCTAATATCCGTGAAGGATACAACGCTGAATCAGATGCTGATTTTATTCATAAATTTGGTATCGCCCAGAAAGAATGTGACGAAACATGTTATTGGCTAGAATTGTTAAATGCGACAGACTATTTAGACGATAAGCAGTTTGCGTCTATATAGGCGGATGCGGAGGTGCTGCTCAAGATTATCAAGAGTGCCATTCTAACAAAAAAGAGAAATTGTTCTCGGTAGTATACATCATACTTCCTATATCATATATGCAATAAGCATGGCAAAAAAGAAAAATCCTGACGAAAATGATAAGCCACGCGTTCATAAAGAACTCGAAGGCTTCGATATTCAGATTAATTCCTTTGGAGAAATTACAACCAGTTTCGACATCGACCGGATTAATCAGTTTCTCAACAAAACGGTCGATGATAAAAAACTACGTCACCGTACCGATCTGAATCTGAAAGGTGAACCCGAACCCGACGAGAAAGACGAAGATTCGGATGAGGATGACCTGTTCGATGAAACGGATAATGATTTGCCCGATGACATTAATCAACGTTAAAAAAGCCCGACCCGCTAAATTGCCCGGTCGGGCTTTTTTTGTGCCGTTTATACGAATAATACATCCGGAAATACCGAGGTTTCTGTAGCTTTCGTCCACTAATCAATCGCGCCGGGTTTGCCGGTAAGCATAACCTAAAACTGCTCTTAGCAATGTATTCTCACGAAATTGACTACAAGATTATTGGTGAAGACATCCAGATTGTAGAAATCGAACTGGACCCCAACGAAACCGTTATCGCCGAAGCCGGATCGATGCTGTATATGGAAGATGGCATTACGTTCGAAACCAAAATGGGCGACGGCTCACAACCCGATCAGGGCTTTATGGGACGGTTATTTCAGGCTGGTAGCCGTGTGCTAACCGGGGAATCGCTGTTTATGACCCATTTTACCAATCGTGGGGTCGGCAAGCGGAAAGTTGCCTTTTCGGCTCCTTATCCTGGCACTGTTATGCCCATCAATCTGGCTAATGTTTTCGGTAATACGTTGATTGTGCAGAAAGACGCCTTTTTGTGCGCTGCGCTTGGTACTAAATTGAGTATTCACTTTAATCAACGATTAGGCGCCGGTTTTTTTGGAGGTGAAGGGTTCATTCTGCAGAAAATTCAGGGCGATGGTATGTCTTTTATTCATGCCGGGGGCGTAGTGATTGAACGCACGCTCTATAACGAAACGCTACGTGTCGATACGGGTTGTGTGGTAGGCTTTGAGCCTAGTATCAGTTTCGACATTCAGCGGTCGGGTGGTCTGAAAAGTATGATTTTTGGCGGAGAAGGCTTATTCCTCGCTACGTTACGTGGTTCTGGAAAAGTTTGGATACAATCGATGCCGATCTCTAAACTAGTGCAGCGTTTATCGCCCTCTGGCGGACAGGCTCACAAAGAAGGGGGCTCTGTATTAGGCCAGTTAGGTAATTTGTTTGAAGATTAAATGGGAATCAGTTCTGCGTTGAACTTGTTATCTTTGTGCGATTTTAGAGAGCAAGAAACAACAGATGGAAGTTATTTGCACGAACGATAGTTTTCCCACACCCGTACTGGCTTTTTATGCTGAGTTTGGGGTGCAGACGCCAAAGCGCGATAAGATGTACACCATTCGGCAGGTAAAACGCCACACAACAGGAGAAACCGGTGTACTACTGAACGAAATTCAAAATCCTGATGTGCCCGTCAAGCACCCGGTCATGGGCGAAGTCTGGTTTGAACCGACGTTCAATATAAACCGATTTGCTACGTTGATGGGGCAGCCTGTTCGTCAGGAAGAGCTGGAAGATGTGAACGTATAAATCAGCCTATAAAATGTCGAAAAAGCCCGGCACCAAATTGCCGGGCTTTTTCGTTTATCTGTAGCCTGGACGGCCACGTCCGGGTATGATCATTCAACCGATTACACCCGGATGTGGCCGTCCTGACTACGTTGTCCGTGATAAAATACTCGCTCATTCTGCTTAGTGGCCTCTGGCTCATGGCCTGTGGTAACGACTCGTCGGAGAATTACACGCCTAAACCAAAAGGGTACCCACGTATTGATCTGCCAACGGCAACCTACAAGCTGCTGGAGCCTACGCACCCGTATCAGTTCGAGTATAATTCAATAGCGCGCATTCTGCCCGATACGTTTGCCCGCTCGGAGCCACACTGGATTTTTATTAACTACCCCCAATACCACGCCAGTGTTCAATTGACTTATAAGCCAGTTGGGGATAATATAAATCGATTGAAGGCTATGCTGGAAGATTCGTACAAACTCGCAACCCGTCATAACATCAAGGCATACGCTATAGAAGAAAAGAAAATTCGCCTAAAATCGGGCCTGGAGGCCAGCGTTATCGATCTGGCTGGCGAGGTGCCGAGTCAGGTTCAGTTTATCACTACCGATTCGACAACTCATTTTCTGCGGGGTGCACTGTACTTCAATACCGCTACGCAGAACGATTCGCTTCAGCCCGTTATCCAATACATCCGCAAAGACATTATTCATTTGCTGAATACGCTGAAATGGCGGAAATAAGTAAAAAATCGATCAGTAATTTGCTAGCCGAATTCCTATAAAATCAACAAGGAAGTTCCAACGTATCAACCTCTTATGGAATCATAGCAGAAATAAAAGAGCTATGCGTAGGTTGATCGTTCTACTATTTTGGACTATCGTTGGGGCTGGGTGCCACAAAGAAGTTAATCCTGACTGCGTTGAGGTTCCCGTCAGATACATTACATGTTATTTGAGTTACGACCCTATTTGTGGTTGTAATGGCAAAACATACGGTAATGCCTGTGAAGCGGAAGCTTACAGCATACGATCGTACACCCAAGGAGCCTGTCGCTAAATTGGTTCATAAAAACTTCTTGCTCAATTCTTTAGGCGTGCATTTAATTTGCACTTTTGCTGAAAAGGGGACTATTGGGTTACCTGATCCAAACTAATCATTCTGGCAATGAAGACAATCTTTTTGGCAATAGGCTTCTCCGCCTTTTCCTACGGAATTCTGGCAAATCCGGTTCCGAAACACAAGGCAGTTCCGAAATACACCATCGAACAGTTCATGAAGACAATCCGATTTGGTGGTTCGGATATTTCACCTGATGAACAAACGGTATTATTTAGCAGCAATCAGGACGGGGTGTTCAATCTCTACGAAATTCCGTTCAATGGCAATGGGCAGCCAAAGCAGCTAACTGTTTCCAAAACCAACGCCATCTTTTCAATCGGATACCTGCCTGATGGGCGCATCCTCTATAGCAGCGATGAGGGTGGTAACGAACTGAGCCACATTTATTTGCGCGAGACAAATGGTGCGGTGAAAGACCTGACGACCGCCGAAAAAGCTAAATTTCAGTTTGCTGGCCTCAGCCACGACCGCAAAAGCTTCTTCTACCAGTCGAACCAGCGAGACAAATCGGCTTTTGATGTATACGAAATAGATTTGACAACATTGACGCCCAAACTGATTTTCAAGAATCCGGGCGGTTTCTTACCCGGCGATATATCGCCCGATAAACGCTACGTTGCCCTTGCGAAAACGATAACTACTACCAACGCCGATGTCTATCTGTACGATACGAAAACGAAAGAGAATAAACTGCTGACCAAACATACGGGCGATGTCAATAACGGCCCGGAGGGATTTACGCCCGATGGTAAAAAGCTGCTTTTTTCTACCGACGAAGGGGCTGAGTTTGCGTATGTGAAAGCCTATGATCTGGCTACTGGTCAAAGCGCCGTACTTGACAAAGCCAACTGGGATATTATAGCAGATTATCCGTCTTACCATGGCCGCTATCGGGTTTTGTCGGTTAATGACGATGCCCGTACAACCTTAAAAATCATTGATACACGTACTAATCAGCCAATAAAATTGCCAGCCCTCCCCGGTGGCGACATTACGGGCGTGAACATTACGGACAGCGAAAATCGCATGACGTTCTACGTCAACAGTTCTAATTCGCCCGCTACCCTTTACTCTTACGATTTTAAATCAGGGAAAGTAACTCCATTGGTACGTGGTTTAAATCCTGAAATTAATCCTGATGATCTGGTAGCGGGCGAAGTGATTCGGTATAAATCGTTCGATGGTATGACGATTCCGGCGCTGCTTTACAAGCCCAAAGACGCGAAAGCAGGCGATAAACTACCCGCGATCCTGTCTATTCATGGTGGGCCGGGTGGTCAAACGCGGCTAACGTATTCGCCATTGGTACAGTATCTGGTCAACAGCGGTTACGTAGTACTGGCCGTCAACAACCGGGGCAGTTCGGGTTACGGTAAAACGTTCTATGCGGCCGATGATCGGAAACATGGCGATGCGGATTTAAAAGATTGTGTGGCATCGAAAACGTTTCTCGCTGGTACGGGCTACGTTGATCCCGCTAAAATCGGGATCATGGGTGGTTCATACGGCGGTTATATGACATTGGCCGGCCTGACCTTCACTCCCGACGAGTTTGCCGTGGGGGTCGATATTTTTGGCGTTGCCAACTGGCTTCGTACGCTGAATAGTATGCCCGAATGGTGGGGACCACAGCGAGAAGCCATGTTTAAGGAAATCGGACACCCAAAAACAGATTCCGTTGCGCTTTACAACAAGTCACCGTTGTTTCATACGAAACGGATCAGGAAGCCGCTTCTGGTTATTCAGGGCGCGAATGACCCGCGCGTCTTAAAAATCGAATCCGATGAAATTGTGGCTAATGTGAAGCAAAATGGCGTTCCGGTTGAGTACGTTACGTTTCCGAATGAAGGGCACGGTTTTGTGAAAAAAGAAAACGAAATCACCGCCTACAAAGCCGTCAAGGAGTTTCTCGATAAATATCTCAAAGGGCCGGGGCAGTGACCATGACTAAACTTTTGTAACAATAGTTGTCTGCTCGTCCGTAATGTAATTGCAGACGAGCAGACTGTATAGACTCATCTCTTCCATGCAAACGTAGTAAAAACTGACTTTTCTTCGCTATTTATTGTCTATCAATAAGTTAGTGCTACTTCTTTAGATTCACTACGTTGCTGGTCCGCCTACAAAAAGCCCAACACAATCTCGACCGCACATTTTTTGTTAGTAAAGCCAACTGGTTGCCTTCGATAAACAACAACGACAGCAGAAGGCTCAGACTTTTATAGAGCAATTTCGGTTGTTACGTTGCCCTCATTTGCTAATAATACGACCGTTGGTGAACGTTGATGTATGGGTAATGTCAAATAATCACTAGTTTTAAAATAGCTAATAGCGCTTCTGATTACCAGGATGGTAGGAGGAAGCGTGAAAAACAGTTTACATAGACTTGTGTTGATGGCAAAATTACTTCGGTCATAATCGACGCTCGTTTGCTAAAAGCCGAAAAGATGTTTTTGTCCTGCTAACGCAGGACAAAAACATCTTTTCAAAATAACCTAAGCTATTTACACTTGAGTACTTCCCACTTATTAGTCTGGTTATAGTGATTATGAACGCTACTCGCTTGCTGCTCGTCGACGACCACCAACTGATTCTGGATAGTTTACAGTCGCTGTTGGGATCGATACCGAACGTAGAGATTGTTGGTAAGGTCAACGATAGTCGCCAGGTATTGGATCGGCTCACTCTTACACCGGCCGACATTATCGTCTGCGATTTACACATGCCCTATGTGTCGGGTATTGAACTCGCCATGCAGTTGCGCCAAAGCCATCCGCATATAAAAGTATTGTTGCTAACCATGGCCGAAGATACCAGAACGATACGGGAAGCAATCCGTATTGGAGCCGCTGGTTATATGCTAAAACGGTCGGGACGGGATGAGCTCGAAAAAGCAATAGTTGCTCTAACGCAGGGGAAACGCTATTTCAGCAGCGACATTCTGGAGCTGTTAGCCGACGAAGATGACGCTCTGGTACCTGATCATACGCCACTTGCTACGTTAACCGACCGTGAAATGGACGTACTACGTTTAATTGCCGACGAAAATCAGACACAGCAGATCGCTCAGAAACTCTTCATCAGCGTACCAACGGTTGAAACGCACCGTCGCCATCTAATGCAGAAACTCGGCGTTAAAAGCGTAGTTGGCATGGTTAAGTTTGCCATGCGGTATGGACTGGTGTCGTAAGGGGTATAATAATCTCGTTTTGCATACCGCCAGTTCTGTTTGACTCTACTGTCCAAGTGCCGCCCAATGTATCGACTCGTGCTGCTACATTCTGGAGCCCACGCCCTTCAGTACGTTGCTCGTTAAACCCCGTTCCGTTATCGCCAACGGTCAGACTTAACCGCTCTTTTGTGTGGCTGAACGTAACGTAAGCTTCGGTTGCCTGGGCATGTTTACACACATTCGTGAGCAATTCCAGACAGATACTATAAACTTCAAATTCGGTCTGCATATTCATCCGAGGCAATGTATTGGTTCCTTCCAGCAGAAAACGTACCGACGTATTACGGTTCAGTTTACCAATCAATTTTTGCAGGGCTACCCGTAGCCCTTCCTTAGCCAGTTCGTCGGGAAGCAGGTTATGCGAAAGCAGTCGAACATCGGTGTAGGCTTGGTTAATCTGCTGACTAATAGTGGTATATACACTCTGTTCAACGGGCGAAAGCTTCGATTTGTCCATCGCTTCCAGGTTCCAGCGTAGCGCCGAGAGTGTAGCTCCCAGATTATCGTGCAGATCAGCCGCTACGCGCTGGCGTTCAATCGTTTGTCCACGTACTAAAGCGGCAGTGATCGCTCGGTTTTTTTGCCGTAGCTGGCGGTTGTTGTAGAAAATATAGCTGGATAAAATAACCAGAATAACGAGGCCGATCAGCAGAAACCGCTGAATCTGCCGCTGTTTCTCAATCGTGAGCTGTGCTATTTGATCGGCCTGTGTCTGAAGTTCATACTCAGCCCGAACCGACTGAAAACGATGGTTGTTATTATCTTCATTAATGGCATCGTTTAGCTTCACAAACCATTCGTGATTCGCTAACGCCTGAGCCATGTGCCCCGTCGCTTTCTGCGCTTCATACAACACCCAATAGGCTCCCCGCTGGCCATAAAGCGACTCTTTTTGCTGACTATAGGCCAAACATTCCTTTGCTTTCGCCATAGCCCGGTCATACTGTTTTGCGGCTACAAACAGTTCGGCCTCGTGTAGCAACAATTCAGGCATCAAGTACTCTTTGCCCGTTTTATGATAATATCCGGCCGACCGGGTAAACGATTGTTCGGCCTCCCGAAACAGCTTTAAGTCGGTAAGCGCCTGACCATAATAATCATACGCATAACCAAGAGCAGCGGTATCTTTTTGTTGATAAATAGCGATAGCCTGCTCAATCATTGCTTTGGCCCGGTCGGGACGTTTTCTGGTTAATCGATAGGCATCGCCCAGTTCAACGAGCACATGAGCACGGGTCAATTGTAGAGCTGGAACGTGGTCCGACAGACGCAGGCAGGTTTCGTAATGCGGAATGGCACGGTCGTAATTATCGAGCATATCGTAGTTGTTGCCCAGCGACCGATGGAATACGCCCTTATAGTAAACATCATTCTGTTTCTCCGCCAGTTTCAGCCCTTTCAGGCCGACCCGTATGGCTTCGTAGTGACGATTGCCGATGTTGAGGCAGCTTGCTTTTCGAATCAGCGCCAATAAAACGCCCGCTTTCCACTCCCGCTGTTCGGCAAGTTGATACGCTTTTTCGAGATAAACCCGGCTGCTATCAACCGGTTCTTTCTTGACTAGTTCAAGCACAAAGTCGGCGTAAGCACGTGCCAGCAACGTATCGCGCGTGTACGTGGTGGGCTGCGCTTCGAGTTGTTGAATAGCCTTCCATTTTGCCCCAATAACGGTTTGATTTTGGGCTGATACGTATCGAATGGTCAGCACAAGCAATACGTATAGCAGATGAGTGGGTTTCATGGCTGATTAGTAGCGTATTCCGAAACGAGTCAATACAACTTAAAAGTGGCGGTTTGTTTCTGAATTCCCAGCAATTGTTCTGAAAATTCATGGTTTTCCATGAGCCACAAAATCATGGAAAACCATGAGTGAAAAGCATGGGAAACCATGACGGATGAAGCGAAGCCGTTACCCCAATTTTGTTCTGCAAATAACGCCAATGCTTTAGTCATGAACCTCACTCTTCGCCAGCAACAGATCCTGAACCTAATCGCCACTGAGTTGACAACGAGTGAAATTGCCCGCCAGCTGGGTATCAGTGTTCCAACTGTTGAAACACATCGGCGCAACCTCTTTCGCAAAGCGGGCGTAAAATCGGCAGCTGGTTTGATAAAAGAAGCCATGCGGCAGGGAATAATTTATTGATTTTCAGGATTGACATACATCCGTTTTCAGACATCATCGCTATCCATACCAATTTTTATGAAAGCCAGACCTTTGCTTCCTATTCCGTTACTGACCAGCGCCTTGTTTAGGGTAGAGTAGCATGCGTATAGTCACTGTTCGGGATCGCCTGATCACTCAACACAACTCTCTTTTTTCTATGAAAATCTATTTCTTCCTGGTACTCATTTTATTCGGTAGCACTTTGTTTGCTCAGACCAATTACGTACAACGAACCGCCAATTCAGCCACGCCAGCTAGCTTTAACACGTTGGTTGGTCCATCGGCAGGTAATCTGAGTATGAGTGGTGAGAGAAGTGTATTTATAGGCTTTTCATCGGGGTTTTCGAATACCACAGGCTCCCAAAATACCTTTATGGGCTACCAGGCGGGCTATTCAAATAAAACAGGAGGAGCCAATATCTTCACGGGTAATGAGGCCGGTTACTCCAATACAAGCGGAGGATCCAATATCTTCACAGGTAACCGGGCCGGTTACTTCAATACAACCGGAATCGCCAATGTCTTCACGGGTAATCACGCTGGTTATTCAAACACAATAGGTCAGAATAATATCTTTACGGGCGGCAGGACGGGATATAGTAATACAACAGGTAATGATAATGTCTTTACAGGAACTGAAGCTGGCTATTCAAATAAAACAGGGTTCGGGAATGTCTTTACAGGAACTGAAGCTGGCTATTTTAATATAACAGGGCGGGCTAATGTATTTACAGGAACTGAAGCTGGCTTTTTTAGTACCACGGGTAATAATAATGTCTTTACGGGTAATGAAGCTGGCTGGAGAAATACCACGGGCTCCCAAAATACCTTTATGGGCTATCAGGCGGGTTCTAACAACACTACTGGCAGCAACAACATTATCATTGGTCCTAATTCAGGTACGACCATCACCACCAGCGACGACAATGTACTGATGGGCTACAACGTACAGGCAGGTGATGGCTCGGGGGGGCACCATGTGATTATCGGTGGCGAAGCTGGTGGCGGAATCTGGGCGGGGGTGAGCAATACGTTGATTGGCCACCAGACCGGCGCCGAATCGCTGGCCCTTCATCATGCCACGGCCATCGGTGCGGGTGCTCAGGTCAGCGTGAGCAATGCGGTGGTGTTAGGCAGGGATGCCAATGTAGGCATCGGCACGAGTGCGCCAACGGCCCGGTTACACATCCGAAGTGCGCAGGCTAACGAGTCGGGCATTCGTCTGGAAGCGCTCACCAGTACTAGTCCTGTGCTGACGGCTAGTGACCGGTTTCTGAGCGTGAACGAGCGGGGGGATGTGGTGCTGGCTCGTTATCGGTTGACGATAACGCATACGAACGAATGGGCTGACCGGGTGTTTTCTTCTGACTATTTGCTCAAACCGCTTGCCGATGTGGAACGCTACGTTCAGACGAAAGGCCACTTGCCGGGTATGCCATCGGCAGAGGACGTAGCGAATCAAGGTGTTGACTTAGCCGAATTGAATGCCAAACTGCTGGAAAAAATTGAGGAATTGACCCTACATGCTATCAAGCAGGAGCAGCGGATCGACCAACTAGAAAAGCAACTGATTCGTCAACGCAATTAAGCCTGACTTGCCCTACTTTGAGTTCTACCTGTCATTACTGTCATGCGCGGCAGCCTGATGCTACCCGCACAACTGATCCAGTGCAGAAAAACGATATCTGGAACGGATCAATGGGGAATAGAAATTCATGAACGTAACGGTGCTTGCGAAGCGGTAAATGCCATTTTGGGCCGGATACTGCACGTGATAGGAGGGCATGTGGACAGTAAATAGGCTATTTACCACCCCCAACCCCCTCCTAAAACAGGAGGGGACTCCAGACTCCACAGCTTTTTTTAGACCACTCCAGGGGGTGGTGAAATCAAAACCCCTACAAGATTAGCCTATGGTTGAATTAAGGTAGGATTATTCAGCCATAGAAGATTTTGAACGTCGTTTCCAGACACTATCCATCCAACACTATGAAAACATTGGCAATCGTTTTTTCTCTTGTGTTAAGTGGCAGCCTGCTTCAGGCCCAGTCCTTCGTTGGAATCTGGCAGGGAACATTACTTGGCTCGCAAGATCAATCGGTACAGGTTGCCTCGACGCTCACGCTACGTCAGGAAGGCAATAACTACCTGGGTAATTTAGTGATGCGGCTTCCGAATGGCACGGAAGAAAGCTATGGCATTAAGGCTGTTTTGGTGAACAACATACTGGCAGGAACGGCCACATTTCCTTCCGATAACACGTCATATCAGATCGAGTGTGTATTCCAGGGCGACAAGTTGGTTGTTGCTGTTGGGCTATTGACTGTTCCAGTAATGGGTGGTGTATTTACGAAGGGGCAACAATCGGTAAAGGTTCCTCAGATGAAGAAAAACGAACCGTCGGCGGTTGCCAGTTCAGACGGATTATTCCGAAATAATCGGCTGGTTGGTGCGTGGGCTCATACCCGATACTACGGTAGTGGGGAGTTTTATGGGTCAGTACGTACTACGCTGATTTTTTATCCCGACGGTCGTATGGCGACAGGATCATCGTCGGGCAATGCCAGTTTGGGAGGAAGCTCCGTCAGCAGTACGTCCGATGGTATTCAGAGTATGGAGGGCGTTCGCTGGTACTCAAAAGGCGCTGAACAAATCTGGTTACGGTATACCGGGCGTGGCGCAGGGGCAGACAAGCTTTTTGCCGAGTATGGTATATCGTCCGATGCGCAAAAAATTCTCTTATACCGAAATGGAGGTAAGCAACTCTATCAGCGGGTGCAATAGTATTCCTGGTCGGGTATAGATGAGCAAGTCTCACCGGAAAGACATTGTTGTGCGCAAAAAAAGTACGCCTGTTCATCTACAAGTACTCGTTGATTTGCACGCTAGTAGAGGATTTATACTCTCTGAGAACTTCGTTTTGTTAACCCTAACAGACGTAAATCCGACTAAATCAATTATTCGTCAAACCAATTACTATCCAACCATGAAACGATGCCAACAGTTTATCCAGTACGGATGGTTACTGGCACTAGCAAGTTTGTTTATTGCCTGTAAAGAACAGCCGCAAACCTTTGCCGTACATGCGCCTATTTTCCCCTCAAATACCGAAAGAGTGACCTATACGCTTCGTCGTATTGAGGGTGATGTAGAGGTGGTTCGTTTATTCGAATCGGTACAAACGATCAATAGCGCGGGTACTACGTCGGCCCCGTCTGCGGAAGTGCTGCTCAAAACCTGGAACAGCCCGTCAGCCTCTTCTTTTCCGCTCACCTTTACTCGTTCAACGGGTTACGGATCAAACCGGCTCGTAACGTATCGTTTTGAAGTGGTTGGATCAAAAAACAACTACCAGCATCGAATTACGTTTGCTACCCGCCCTTATCCAGTACCCAATCAGGCGGCTCCAGTCTATGTCGTAGGGGATGTCAATAAAATCATGAATCTGGTTTTTATTCCGGATACAGATATGGCTTCGGACCTGACCACCTTCAGAAATGCAGTCAAGACGGATATTGATGAAGTATTTCACGAAGAGGACTGGATTCGTCGGTTTAGAAGTTCATATAATTTTTTCATTAACCCCGCCACTGGTCATGCGCACGATTACGATACCGAAACGCGCGACCACGAACTGCCTTCTAACTGGGATAATTTGAGTTTTGCTCAGGGGAAAGTTATTCTGCACAGCCGTTCTATCCGTGATTTTAATGAGCCGGATAAAAATCTATTCTCGGCCGAACACTACGTAAAAGGCACGTTATTACACGAGAGTGGCCATTGTTTTTATCGGTTGGCCGACGAATATGGAGGAGGAGTCCATTGGCAGGAAGCTGAACTGCCCAATAACTGGTCGACATTGATTGCCTGTCGGAATGATGCGGCTGGCCGTGGTATGACCACTGCCGATGCGCATCAGATGGGTACTAGCGGTTGGTATAAGTTATGCCCCGCTAGTTGCGTTATGGAGTCGTCGGGAGCAGCCATGCATCCTTACGAAAAGCCCTGCCGCGATCGGATTCTGTATGCATTGCTCAAACGATCATCTCAATAAACGCTAGCTATGAAAACGACATATCTATTCTTGTTGCTGACGATGTTGACTGGCTATTGTTATGCCCAAACCAGCACGGAGAAACTCTCGAAAGAGGAACGAAATCAACTGTCGAATGAACTCCCCAAATTAGACCGGTCGGCTGGTCAGTTTAATCCGGCATTTTTTAACGATACAAAAAATAGCCATCAAGCCGTCATTGTTCAGGTCGACAATGGTGTTTATACGCCGGTTAAGCGTGTTGAGCGGCCTGGTAAACTACCTTTTTTACAAGAGCAGGATGCACCATTTGTTATTAGCTACCTTTCCAAAGATGGCAAACAATTGGGGGGCTATTCTATTGCTACCCCAGCCAGTGTACGTAGTTGCGAAAGTCAGCGCGTTGGGGCGCGTAGCCCGGTGGGGAAATTCACGTTTGAATTGTTGATCCCTAATGACCCAGCGATTGAGCAACTAGCACTTTTCGATAATAAAAAGCGGATCGTTACGCTATCGCTTCCCCGTGCGACGAAGCCACCCAAAAAATAAGCCCTGAGCGAATTGGGTAGCGCTTTCTGAGCCGTACCCACGAATAGTAACAACTTAATCTGACCATTTCGGGCGAACGGTAGCGCGGCACGACTACTAGGTCTGAATTACGCCCACAGAAAATGATTTGGTGATGGGCGCATGATTAGCGGCTGCAATACCTTCTGACAGGATCTGCCGGGTTTGTAACGGGTCGATAACTGCATCGACCCAGAGCCGGGCGGCTGCATAGTAAGGCGACAATTGGGCGTTATACTGATCGGTGATTTTTTTCAGCTGAGTTTGCTCTTCGTCGGGCGTCATGGGCTGGCCTTTGGCTTTCTGGGCGGCTACCTGAATCTGTAGCAGCGTTTTCGCGGCCGAAGCGCCACTCATAACCGCCATTTGGGCCGTTGGCCACGCCAGCATCAGACGAGGATCGTAGGCTTTGCCACACATAGCGTAGTTGCCCGCTCCGTACGAATTGCCTAGTACAACGGTAAATTTCGGTACTACTGAGTTAGCCATAGCGCTAACCATTTTGGCACCATCTTTAATAATGCCCCCCTGTTCGGCCCGGCTACCAACCATAAAACCTGATACGTCCTGTAAAAACACCAGCGGAATCCGTTTCTGATTGCAGTTCATGATAAATCGGGCGGCTTTGTCGGCGGCATCACCGTATATGACACCGCCCATCTGCATTTCGGCGGGTTGGCCAGTACGTCCTTTCGCTTTCACAACTTTACGTTGGTTGGCAACAATGCCCACCGCCCAACCGTCGATACGTCCGTAACCACAAAGCAACGACTGTCCATAATCGGGTTTGTAGGTGTCAAAAGCAGAGTTATCCACCAGTCTATCCACAATCTCCTGCATATCGTAGGGTTTTACCCGATCAGTTGGTAGAAGCTGGTAAATATCGTCGGGGTTTTTAGCGGGCAGGGTAGGAGCAATACGGTCGAAGCCAGCGGTTGCCTGATGGCCGGTTTTGTCAAAGATTCGTTTAATAGCATCCAGGCAGCTTTTGTCGTCAGGATATTTATTATCGACAACGCCTGATATTTCGGTGTGGGTTGCCGCTCCGCCGAGGGTTTCAGCATCAACGTCCTCGCCGATGGATGCTTTTACCAAGTACGGGCCCGCCAGAAAAATGGAGCCCGTGCCTTCCACAATCAAAGCTTCGTCGGACATAATGGGCAGATAGGCTCCACCGGCTACGCAGCTACCCATGATGGCCGCTACCTGCAAAATGCCCATTGCTGAGAGCTGAGCGTTGTTACGAAAGGTTCGGCCAAAATGCTCTTTATCCGCAAAGACTTCATCCTGCAGGGGCAAATACACGCCAGCACTATCGACCAGATAAATAATCGGCAGATGATTCTCCATCGCGATTTCCTGCGCCCGGAGGTTTTTCTTCGCTGTAATGGGAAACCAGGCACCGGCCTTGACCGTCGCATCATTCGCCACAATCACGCACTGACGACCTGATACGTAACCAATACCGACCACAACCCCGCCCGACGGACAGCCGCCATGCTCGGCATACATGCCTTCGCCGGCAAATAACCCAATTTCAATAAATGGCCGATCTGTATCGGTCAGATAAGCGATACGTTCGCGAGCGGTCAGTTTCCCTTTCCGGTGCTGATCGTCAATTTTCTTGGTGCCACCACCGAGTTGGGTTTGAATAGTCCGTTGGGTTAGTTCGTCGATGAAGGGTTGCATGAATGTAGGGTTTGGATACTGTAGATTTTGCTGTATGTTAAGGGAAACGTAGCAACTACCCTAACTGTTGGTTATGGCTACATTTTCAGATAAGTCAGAAATGACTTTATCTTTATTGTCTACGCTGGTACGAACGAATCGTGCGGATAAATGGGTAATTGGCTACAATTCAATAAACGGTATTTCTTTCTGGCAGTTTTTCTATTTGTTGTTGAGATTCTGATTGCCAGATTCGTACATGATCAAATTGTCCGTCCTTACGTTGGGGACTTTCTGGTTGTTATACTTATCTATTGCTTCATAAAAGCATTATTGAACGTATCAGTGGAAAAAACGGCGCTATTTACGCTCCTGTTTGCGTATACGCTTGAGATTTTGCAGCATTTTCAATTCGTTGATAGAATTGGGCTAGGTAAGTTTCGACTGGCTCGAATCGTTGTCGGAACTTCGTTTGAATGGCTTGATCTGGTTGCTTATACTGCCGGTATTGGGCTGGTGCTCTTCGTTGAAGGGCGACTGGTTAAAAATAAAAAAAGAGATATCAGTACGTACTGAATATGTATTTGTTTCCGTAAGGTTTGTCCTATACGCCATGTCTCAAAGACATGGCGTATAGGACAAACCTTACTCCTGGTTGGTGGAATCTGCCGGAACAACCGTCGTGATTGTTGTGCTGGCTGCGGGCGTAGTAGCTGATTTGTCCTTGCGGCCAAAAAGAGAGAAATGAACGTAGCGTTTGGGGTGCTCGCGGAAATCAGTCAGAAGTTTTTCGAGGCTTACCGTCGTTTTATTCACGTTGCTATAGAATGCTTCGTCGGAAGCCAGCTTACCAATACTACCACGCCCTTTACTGATGTCGCCCAGAATTTGCTGAAGATTACCGACGGTTTTGTTAACGGTAGCCAGCGTTTGTTTAAGCTGAAGGCCCTGTAAGGAATCGGCGAACGTATCGGCTTTAGCTAAGATCGGCTTTAGCTGTTTTTCGGTTTCGACCAATGACGATGCCAGGTGGTTTACGTTAGCCAGCGTTGCCTGGAGCGCGGCCCGGTTTTCAGAAACCGTTAGACCCAGGGTACCAACGGTAGCATTAGCGCTTTTAAGCGTTTGGTTCAGCATAACGCCCGTCTGATCGAACTGAGCAACCACTCGATTCAACTGAAAGGTTAGTGAATCCACATTGTTAAGAACCGGCAGGGTTTTTTCGCGGATGAGGGCCGATAAGCCAGATTCTTTAGTGGCTACCAACGTACCACCATCTTCCAGGACAGGAGCGCCAGGGTTGATGGTAAGCTGAATCACTTTTCCGCCCAGAAGACCATCGTCGCCCAGAATGGCTTTGGTACCCTGGGTAACCCGAATATCTTTTCGAAGCTCCAACGTAACGAGTAGCTTATTAGCCTGATCCTGTAGAATTTCAATGCTTTTTACCTGCCCGACCGATAAACCATTGATGCGTACGGGATTAGATGGAGTTAGTCCGTCAATATTATCGTAAGTGACCTGGTACTTGCGGGTAGAGGAAAAAAAATCAGAACCTTTCAGAAATTCAAATCCAAAGTAAAACATCGTCAAGACGATGACAGCGAACAAGCCAACTTTTGCTTCCTGCGAAATTTTCATGCGTATGTGAAGGTGAACAGCCTATCAGGCCGCGCAAGCCATTTGATTAAGGGTATAACCAACTTTAGCCTGCGTTTGTCCCGCAAAGATGGGATTTTCGACCATTAGTAAGTACGCAAAGTGATCAGCGGTACGTATAAGTGCCGTTTGCCTTACTTTAGGGTTAATCGGAGGTCTCAATTTCCTCTTTGTATTGAGCGAATGCTTTATAAATAGCCGACGAAATTTCGTCCTGACCTTCCTCTGACCGTAAATAATTTTCTTCGGTTGGATTGGTTAGATAACCCGATTCGATCAGCACGCTCGGCATCGTCGCTTTCCACAAGACAATAAAACCCGCCTGCTTGACACCGTTGCTTTTCCGGTCGGCATTTCGGCGAAAACTACGCTCAATTTTTTCGGCAAAGTTGATGCTGCTTCCAATAAAGGCGTGTTGGTAGTTTGCCAGCATGATTGTAGCCAATGGCGAGTTCGGGTTGAAGCCCTTATAGGTTTGCTGATAGTTTTTTTCCTGCAAAATAACTGCGTTCTCCCGGCGTGCTACGTCGAGGTTTTGCTGGGTCTTGTGTAAACCCAGGGTGTAGGTTTCAGTGCCGTATACCTGACTGCTCGATGGACTAGCATTGCAGTGAATGGAAATAAAAAGATCGGCTCGATTCCGGTTCGCAATAGCCCCTCGTTCATATAAATCGACGAAGTGGTCCGACGAACGAGTATAAATAACCCGAATATTTGGATGGTTCTTCTTAATTTTCCGTCCCAATTGCAAAACGAGCGCCAGATTGACGGTTTTCTCTTTGACGTAACGCCCGTGTGTGCCGGGATCTTTACCGCCATGACCAGCATCGAGAATAACTGTTCGGAGTTGATTCGGTGCAGCCGCAGTTTCACTTTCCTGTTGCTCGGCCCGGCGTACAGTATCCTGGTTTACATCCTGCAAAAGCGATTGCTGAGCAGGTAGCACGGTCAGTGCCAGAAGAGGCAAAGAAACCAGAACGAGTGTTGTTACTATTCCGGGAGAAGGAACCGAAAATTGAACACTCGTTGATTTAATAATTTTTAACAGCTGAAAACGTTTCAAGGCAATAGCGGGATAACTGTTCGTGAATACCTTTGTAAGCCATAGGTTTAATACCGCTTTGGCAAATATAATTTTTTTGATAAAACTCAAAATAGGACACTTTATTTTACGGTCCCCGTTTATACGAGTTATCATCTGTCTCCTTTGGTCGTTTTGGGCGCTATCGGCGTTAGGACAGAATCAGCCGACATCAAAGCCGTCGACTCAAACGACCGTACCCCAAAAAACAACGTCTAGCAAAACAACGGCTACGTCAGGTACAACAATAACGACAAAACCGGCTTCACAGACTGCGCTTAAGGCAAAAACTACGCTACGGTCCGGAATTGTGTCGCCAAATATAGTTAGACCGGAAAGCTTAACCACTATTGGCAACGATTCGCTCCGGGTGGCTGCCGGCGATACGTCGAAAGCTGATTCGCTGAAAAGCGCTGACTCCTTTGCCACAACGGTTAAGTATCAGGCTAAAGACTCGACGATTTACGCGGCTGACGGCCAGACAGTTGAGTTGTTTGGCGATGCTAGCGTTACCTATGGCGATATATCGCTTAAGGCCGACTACATCCGCCTGAACTACCTGACCAACGAGGTTTACGCCAAAGGTCGTTATGATTCAACAACGAGCAAATGGATCGGCCGACCTATTTTTCAGGATGGAGAGGGCAAATATGATACCAAAGAAATTCGGTATAATTTCAAATCGAAAAAAGGCAAGATTCAGGGGGTTATCACGCAGCAGGGAGAAGGAAATATTCGTGGTCAGAACGTAAAGAAAGACGCTGAAGACAATTTATATATTGGGAAGGCAATCTATACAACCTGTAATCTGGCTACTCCTCACTTTCATATCAACGCCAGCAAACTGAAGGTCATTCATAACAAACAAGTGGTAGCTGGCCCATTCAATCTGGTTATCAATCAGGTGCCATTGCCCATTGGGTTGCCGTTTGGTTTTTTCCCGTTCCCGAAAAAGAAAGATATTGGTGTATCGGGAATCATTGTGCCGACCTATGGCGAGGAGCCGAACGGCCGAGGCTATTATCTGCGCGATGGGGGCTACTATTGGGCTGTTAACGAAAATCTGGGGCTGCAGTTCAAAGGTCAAATTTATTCGCGGGGGAGCTGGGGACTTGGCGTGTCGTCGGCGTACAATAAACGATATCGCTATAGCGGTGGGGTAAATCTGCAATTCAACCGCAACCGCTCCGGCGACCGGGTAGATACAACGCAGACACCACGTAACGATTTTTCGTTTACCTGGGCTCATACACCCGTACCGCGTGGTCGAGGGAGTTTTTCGGCCAACGTGAACGTCAGTAGTAATAGTTATAACCAGTTCAATTCCAATACTGGCACCAATGCTTACATCTCGAACGTAGCGGGATCTTCGGTACAGTATAGCCGTCAGTTTGGGCAGTATGCCCGCGCCGGAGCCAATGTTCGGGTGAATCAGCAGTTTGGACAGATTAACCGAGTTACGGGCGTTCGCGAAAACGGTAAAACAGACGTATCGTCCGATTTTAACTTTGGTATCAACCAGATCGCGCCGTTTGCCTTGAAAGGTGGTACGGGGCGCTGGTATGAGAGTTTCCGGGTTGGTTTGGATGTCAGCGGGTCAATCGGTGTCAGCAATACCATTCGTACTCAGGTTGATACGAGCGGCTTAGGATTTCCGGTTATTACCAATTTGGCGGTGATCAATGCCGTTCAGCGCGCTATTGACAGTGCGGCACGAGCAGCCGCTATTGCACGGGGCGAGGTAGTTCGAGACCCGAACCTGATTCCGTTCGATATGGACAATTTAGACCGGATTTGGGCAAACCGAACTATCCAGGCGCAATACAGTATCCCTATTTCGCTGCCTAACTTTAAGCTGCTACGTTATATCAACTTAACACCGGGCTTCTCGCTCCAGGGAAACATTTACACGAAGAAGCTTACGTATAATTATGAGGGCTATACCAATGGGGTTGGTGTTGACCCTGTTACGGGGAATTACTATCGGGATGCGGTCCGAATCGATACGGCGCGAGGTTTCTTTCCTTCCTATAATTTCTCGGCTAACCTGAGTATGAATACACGTTTCTACGGTACGTATTTTATTCGGGGGAAACGGATCGAGGCTATTCGGCACACGGTTGCGCCAACTATCTCGTTCAGCTATATTCCTAATTTTACAAATCCATCGTTCGGGCAGTTTCAGGTTTTACCGGGTGTGGGCAGTCTGGCAAACCTCAGCGAATATCGACGGACTCTGTCGGTGTTCAGGGGGTTGGGAGGTAGTACGGCCAGTACGGAATCGGCGTTTATTTCATTCGGGATCGTAAACCAGCTCGAGATGAAGGTGCGCTCCCGTGGTGATTCAACGGGGCAGGATTTTAAGAAGATTCCTATTTTCGACAATATCAGTATTACCGGAAGCTACAATATGCTGGCTGAAGAGTATAAGCTCTCGCCGATTTCGATCAGCGCCAATACGCAGATATTCAAGAACGTCAGCTTTAACCTGTCGTCTACGTTTGATCCGTACGCCACACGGCCTTATGGTGGCACAGCGTACTACGCGCTTATGGCTGCTACATCGGGGGCTGCGGCTATTCCGGGTAATACGTATTCGCAATATCTGCTTCAGGTGCTCGGCTATTCTGATCAGCAGTATGCACGGGTGCCACAGGTCTATGCCATTCAGGCTGGGCAGGGACTGGCGCGGTTAACGAATTTGCAGGCTTACGTAAGTACGCGATTTGCGCCCAAGCAGGCCGATAAAAAGAAAACCAGCCCTAATGCGTCGGATGCGACCATGAAGGCCATCAACAACAATCCTGAGTTATACGTTGATTTCAATATTCCCTGGTCGATCAATGTGAGCTATACATTCGGATTGACCAAGCTGACGCCGGAGATTTCGCAGGTTATCCAGGCATTGACCCTGACGGGTGATTTGAGCCTGACGCCCAAGTGGAAAATTACGTTCAACACGGGCTACGACTTCCAGTTCAAGAGCCCAACACTGACCACAATCGGCATTAACCGCGATCTTCACTGCTGGGAAATGGCCTTCAACTGGACGCCCTATTCGGGAAGCAATATTCGTTCGGGGAACTACTCCTTCGATTTACGCGTACGGTCGTCTATTCTTCAGGAGCTTAAACTCAGCCGTCGCCGTAGCTTCTACGACAATGGCGGGTTTTATCAGTAGAAAAGTTTATAGTTTGTAGTTTATGGTTTATGGTTTTCGGTTTATAGTGGCTGACGCCAGATACTTGCTGACGCATCAGTTACTATAAACCGAAAACTATAAACTCTAAACCATAAACTATAAACTTTTTTAATCCTGTTCCTCATTCACGGGCTCATTCATAATGGTATGGCCCATTTTGTCCCGTTTGGTACGTAAGTAGCGTTCGTTGTATGGATTGGATGGAATCTCAATAGGAACCGTTTCCACTATTTCCAGTCCATAGCCCATCAGGCCAGCCCGTTTTTTAGGGTTATTGGAGATGAGCCGCAGCTTACGAACACCGAGGTCGCGGATAATCTGAGCGCCAACGCCGTAGTTACGGGCGTCCATGGGTAATCCTAAGTCCAGATTAGCCTCCACCGTATCGCGGCCCATTTCCTGAAGTTTGTAGGCTTTCAACTTGTTAAGCAGACCAATACCACGACCTTCCTGAAACATATACACAACGACACCTTTGCCTTCAGCTTCAACCATCTCCATGGCCGTATGAAGTTGACCTCCACAGTCGCAACGGCAGGAACCAAAAATGTCGCCTGTCACGCACGATGAGTGCACACGTACCAGGATGGGTTCATTGGGTTCCCAGGAACCTTTCACCAGGGCGAGATGCGTATCGCCGGTGTCGTTCTGCTGATAAGCAATCAGGTCGAAGTGGCCCCATTCGGTGGGCATATCAACACCAATTTCGCGACGTATCAGTGTTTCAGTACGTAGTCGGTATTCGATTAAATCCTGAATGCTGATCAGTTTCATCCCGAACCGATCGGCCATCACCCGTAGTTGCGGCAGGCGGGCCATCGTACCATCTTCATTCAGTACTTCGATCAGAACACCGGCTGGTGATAAACCAGCCAGACGGGCCAGATCAATGGCTGCTTCCGTATGGCCAGCCCGACGTAGCACACCGCCTTCGGCCCCACGTAGCGGGAAAATGTGTCCTGGCCGACCGAGTTCTTCGGGTTTGATGTTCGGGTCGACCAGGGCCCGCAGTGTGCTGGCCCGGTCAGAGGCCGAAATGCCCGTTGTACAGCCGTACCCCAGCAAATCAACGGACACCGTAAAAGGCGTCGTATGAACAGACGTGTTACTGGTGACCATCATATCGAGGCCAAGCTCATCGCAACGTTCCTGGGTAAGGGGAGCACACATAAGGCCCCGGCCTTCACGAACCATGAAATTGACCATTTCAGGCGTAACCAGCTCGGCTGCGCAGATCATATCGCCTTCGTTTTCGCGATCTTCATCATCCACTACCAGAATAATTTTGCCTGCTCTAATGTCGGCAATAGCGTCTTCAATACGATCCAATCGGATAGGCGCCAGGCCTGATTCTGTTGGCTCGGTTCCGGTAATGTTGGTATTATTATTGCTCATTGGTTTGTTCGATGCGTGTAGCCAATGTATCTTTAAATTTTCGGTACAAGTTTATGCTTTTCGTTTTTAAGGTTCCTAAAAAGCGTGCGTGCATAAGCTTATATGCCTGAAAACTGTTTTTAAGAAAGATACGTTTCGTTGGACGCGAAAATGTCCGCTGAGTCGTTTCTAGGGATAGAAACTCTCTTAACAACTATACTTGATAAAACCTTTACCCTTGTGCGAATATTACGACCGTGGCCGCTTGATAGTGGGGTTAGAGCCAGATGGATTGCTTTGATCTGGACAGGCTTGTTTGTTGTACTAAGCGTGATTACCCAGGCACAGAATTACTGCGTAAACCCACAAGGTGCGGCTCAGGGCGGCTTTACGTTAGAAAAAGATAGAGTTTGTTTAGGTGATCCCGTTCGAATTACGGCATCCTCCCCCAACGTAGCGAATGTTGGGTATAATTTTGAATACAACGGAAACGGCCTGCCTAGCTCAACGACAAACCAGTCCAATAATCTTTATAACGCTCCTGGTTCATACACGATCATTCAGGTGGGTAGCGGTGGCGGAGCTGCTACAGGTACCATTTTCTGCCGCGTCGTAACGGTACTTCCGCGTAATCCCATAAAATTTACAGCTAAGCCTTGTGCTGGTCGGCAAGTTACTGTTAATGTAGAATTAGATGCTTCTACAGGGCAATATGACAATTTCATTATTAACTGGGGTGATGGTCAAAACAGTGGACCATTTAGTAGAACTGACATAGTTAATCCGCAAACGCATACGTATACCGGGACAATAACAAACCCGACGATCTATATACTGGGTACATACAATGCTCCGGCTAACTGTGGACTTTCTATAGCTGATGCCAGAACGACCCAGCAAACCGTGACACTTACAAGTAATGCATCGGCTCCTATTATTAATGAGCTCACTACTACTGGCGATAATACGATAACGATACGCTATCAGGCAACGGGTACTGTCCAGTTATTACAGAAGGATGCTTCGGGGATCTTTGCGCCGAATGGGCAGACGGGCACCGGCTCTGGTACGTTTACGGTGCAGGCTAATACCAAACAAGTGCAATGCTTTCAGATTCAAAACCAGGATGCCTGTAGCAATACAGCTACCAGTAAATCCGATCAGGTTTGTAGTCTGGTACTGGACGCTAAAGCGGCTAGCAAACAGAACGATTTATCGTGGCCAGCCTATAGCGGCAGTGGGTCAGTAAGGCGTTACACTGTTTCCAAAGGAGGTAGCCCAATCGGTTCCATCGTTAATCCGTCAGCTTCGTCTTATTCCGATAATAACAACATTAAATGCGGAGTGCAGTATTGTTATAGTATCGAAGCGACGGTTACGGGCACCGCTCAGGCAATTGTTAAGTCGAATCAGGCCTGCGTAACGGGTATCGATAATGAGCCATTAGAACCCTTCACTAATGTTTTGGTCTCTGTTGAAAATGATAAACCGCGTATCGTTGCTACGTTACCAGCTACCGCTACGTCGGCGAGTTACACGATGACAATTAGCCGATCGTCGAGTCCAACGGGTCCTTTTCAGGTAATTGGAACAACGAATCAGAACGTTTTTACCGATGAGTCGGCTAATGTGTCGAGCGGGGCTTATTGTTATCAACTAACGTACCAGACGGGTTGTGGACAAGTATCGGCTCCTTCAGCAACAGTTTGTACCGTGTTTTTGTCTTCCCAGTCATCGTCGGGTATCGATTGGACGACTGGTTCGCCGTTTACTCCGGCAGCTATAGATAGTTACTCACTGGAAATAGTCGATTCAGTTAATAATACAAAACGGGAAATTTCGATGGGTGGCAATACCCATTATGAACCCGACCCCGCTGATCCGACCCTTCAATCGCAACGCTATCGAGTAGTTACCGTGTCTAGTACGGGGGTGGTTAGTTACTCTAACTTCTTTACATTCCGGCGCGATCCGAAAATTCTGGTGCCCGATGCCTTTACGCCCAATGGCGATGGAACGAATGATACGTTCCTGGTAAAAGGAATTTATGTCGATCAGTTCAGGATGACGATTTTTAGTCGATGGGGCGAACCTATCTTTACAACCGATGATAGAACGCGGGGGTGGGATGGTACGATTAACGGGCAATTGGCTAATCCGGGACAGTATATGTACAGGATTGAAGTGATTGACCTGACCAACCAGAAAACTGTTCGAACCGGAGCGTTGTTACTAATACGATAAGGGTAGCGTTAGCTTAATGCCCAGTAATTACTAGAGAAATAGACGATGAATTTTAATATGATGGATATGTTCGGGAAAATGAAAGAAGTTCAGTCCCGGATGAAAGAAGCGCAGGAAGGGCTTGGGGTCGTTACGGAAACCGGCGAATCAGGTGCCGGATTAGTTAAGGTGACTGTCAATGGTCTGAAAAACGTGCTGAAAATTGAGATCGATGCTGATCTGATCAAGCCCGACGATAAAGAAATGCTTCAAGATCTTATTGTGGCGGCTACCAACAAAGCCATGGCTAATGTCGAAACCAAAGCCCGTGAACATCTCCGCCAGGCCACCGAAGGATTGTTACCCAACATTCCTGGCCTGAATCTGGATGGGCTAATGGGATAAAAGTGTTTAAGTTTGCAGTTTACAGTTGACCAGCGCAGGACTTCTTGCGGTTTGTAAGCTGTAAACTGTACGGACTATTCCGTGAAAACTGTAAACTCTCTTTGTGGATACCCTCGCAATCGTTATTCTGAATTATAACGGTCAGTCATTTTTAGCTAAGTTTCTGCCAACAGTTATTGCCCATGCCGAAGGACATCCGATCTACGTAGCGGATAGCGCGTCGACGGATGGGTCAGTTGCTTTCGTTCGCGCTAATTTCCCCGCCATTCGCCTGATTGAGCTGCCTTATAATGGCGGTTATGCGGGGGGGTATAATATGGCGCTCGACCATATTCGAACGCATTACGGTGGTGCTACGTACTACGTTCTGCCTAACTCCGATATAGAAGTAACTCCTGGCTGGATTTCACCCGTGTTGTCGTTGCTGGAAGTCAATCCACACATTGCAGCCTGTCAGCCTAAAATTCTGTCGTATAGCGAGCGTACTATGTTCGAGCATGCGGGGGCTGCGGGTGGTTTTGTTGATTGGCTCGGGTATGTTTTCTGTCGGGGTCGCGTGTTTGCTACGTTCGAGGCCGACCACGGGCAGTACGACAACAATCGATCGATTTTTTGGGCTACCGGAGCCTGTTTATTTATACGTAGCGATTTGTTTCATCGAGTCGGCGGTTTTGATACTTCTTTTTTCGCTCACATGGAAGAAATCGATTTATGCTGGCGATTACAGCGACTTGGCTACGAAATATGGGCCTGTGGTCAGTCGACGGTCTATCATGTTGGTGGAGGGACGCTACATAAGTCAAACCCGCACAAAACGTATCTGAACTACCGGAACAGTTTGTTTATGCTCTATAAGAACTGGCCTGCCGATGGCTGGTTATGGGGTAAGTTGCTGCTACGATTGATTATGGACGGCGTGTCGTCGTTGCTGTTTTTGAAAGTGGGTCAATGGCGCGATGTTCTGGCTATTATTCGGGCACATTTCGCCTTTTATGGGCAACTGCCCCAGCTACATAAACAACGGAAGCTGTTATTGAGCCAGCAAAAGAAGGCCGTTTCCCTTTATCCCAAAAGTATTGTCTGGGCGTATTTTGTGAAGGGCAAAAAGACGTTTAATGCAATGGAGTAGTACGTATGCGATAGGATGTATTACGTACTGGAACCCATCTATCGGATCTATAGCATAGAGTTTACATCATACTTCGCTACAGTTCCCAGATGGTAGGGTGGGCATGACGACGAAGATGCTTGTTCATTTCCATCCAGAATGCCAGAATCAAGTATAAGACGACTGGGGAGCCCAGCGTAAGAAAGGAAGTGTAGATGAAGTATAGCCGAATGCTGCTGGCCGAAATATTCATTTTCTCGCCCAGGACTGAACACACGCCAAAGGCATGCTTCTCGACAAAATACCTGAGTTTATCCATGCTTAGTTAGCTTGTCTATGAACGTTAACGAGTCAGTACAGAATTCATTGTACGAATAAAACTAACGTACCAAATCAATAGAATGTTTGCCGTTTACACAGAAATTCATATCTTTTTAGTAAAACTACCTAAAAAAACATTCGTTTCGCCTTGTGTTTGGAACAAATTTATTTACTTTGTGTTGTAGCGTGGGCAGGAGTTATATAAAATTCTTGTCTATCTATTGACAACAAAGTCCGTTGAGTGTCAGCCAAGTGTTCCGTGCATTGTATACTTTGGTGCCTGTTTCGCGTCCTTTGTTACTCTATATCCCTTTGTATGTTTAATTAGTTTAATTTTTTTTAGTTTTATGCAAACAGGTGTAGTAAAGTTTTTTAACGAAAGCAAAGGCTACGGATTTATCGTTGAAGATGACACCAACCGGGACATTTTCGTCCACATCACGGGTCTCAACGGAATCACTATCCGCGAAAAGGATCGGGTGCAGTTTGAAGTAGTTGACGGTAAAAAAGGCCTCAACGCTGTTAAGGTGAAGAAAATTGAGTCGGAGTACTAAATCAATCTCCGACAACGAGATAAAAAACCCCGCCCATGCAGTGAGCGGGGTTTTTCTATTGCCTACGCTTCCTGCCCAGTCCAGCTACGTACATCCGCAATGGCTGGCATCGGCACATCCATTTTGAGTTTCTTCCGAACGCCACCTAAATCGTTGAACAGCTTGTTGGGATTAGCCGTACGCAACTGTTCTACCGTTAGGAAGCCAAGTTTTTGCAGAGCTGGAACCCACTCGGCCGGAACACCAGCCTCTACATAATCACTTTCCGACGATTGTTCCAGTTTCTTTTCCGGGCGCATCTGCGGGAAGAACAATACGTCCTGAATAGAAGGCTGGTTAGTCATAATCATCGTCAGCCGGTCAATGCCCAGACCAACACCAGCCGTTGGCGGCATACCGTATTCCAGCGCACGCAGGAAGTCTTCATCCAGCGCCATAGCCTCTTCATCACCCCGTTCGGCCAGCCGTAACTGATCCTCGAAACGTTCGCGCTGATCGAGCGGATCGTTCAGCTCCGAATACGCATTGGCAATTTCTTTCCCGTTACAAATAGCTTCGAAACGCTCAACCAGGCCGGGTTTACTACGGTGTTTTTTCGTCAGCGGAGACATCTCAACGGGATAGTCCGTGATAAATGTTGGCTGAATCAAATTCGGTTCGCAGGCATCGCCGAATAACTCATCGATCAGTTTCGATTTGCCCATCGTGCTGTCGACTTTAATACCCCGGCTTTCGGCCACCTGGCGAAGTTCATCCTCGCCCATCGCTGATACGTCGACACCCGTATATTCCTGAATCGCTTCGAACATAGTCAGGCGTTTCCAGGGGCGTTTGAAATCGATGACATTTTCGCCGACCGTTACTTTGGTGGTTCCTGCTACGTCCAGCGCTACTTTTTCGACCATTTCTTCGATGGTATCCATCATCCAGATATAGTCTTTGTAGGCAACGTAGAATTCTACCTGCGTAAACTCAGGATTGTGAGTCCGGTCCATGCCTTCATTGCGGAAGTCCTTGGCGAATTCGAATACACCATCATAACCACCCACGATCAACCGTTTTAAGTACAGCTCATTGGCAATCCGCATGTAGAGCGTCATGTCCAATGTGTTATGGTGCGTACGGAATGGCCGGGCCGTGGCGCCCCCGTGAATTGGCTGTAAAATCGGGGTTTCGACCTCCAGGTATCCTTTCTGACTCAGGAATTGGCGGATCGAGTTGACCAGTTTCGTTCGTTTGACGAACACGTCGCGTACGTGTGGGTTAACGATCAGGTCTACGTAGCGCTGACGGTACCGCTGCTCAGGATCGGTGAACGCATCATACGTTTCCTTTTCGCCTTTTTCGTTGATCACCTCTTTCACAACGGGCAGCGGACGTAGCGATTTGTTCAGAATTTTAAATTCTTTGACATAAACCGATAGTTCGCCGGTTTTGGTGGTGAATATATGGCCCCGTACGCCGATGATATCGCCAATGTCGAGGAGTTTTTTGAAGACCGTATTGTAGAGGGTTTTGTCTTCACCGGGGCAAATATCGTCGCGCCGGAAATAGACCTGAATACGGCCCGTAGCGTCCTGCAATTCGGCAAACGATGCGCTGCCACTGATGCGAATGATCATTAAACGGCCTGCCAGCTGAACATTGCCCCAGCGTTCATCGCCCGATAAATCCATCTCGGACGTAATAGCTGTTTCGGGGCCATCGGGCTGGAAGTTTGCCCGGATATCGGCAACCGTAGTGGTTACGTCAAACAATTCGGCAGGATAAGGGTCGATACCCATCCGCATCAATTCTTCGCGTTTTTGTCGGCGATTTACTTCTTGTTCACTCAGCATATCTGAATTCTGCCAGTATCTGGGCAGGATTTATCTTTATACAGGTATAGTCTTTAGGGATTGGTCTACCAAAGAAATAGGGCGCAAAAATAACGAAAAGGATTGGCGTTTACAGAGATAAGCGCAAATTGGCAATAGCAGAATGATTCTTCCGGTGGAAATTGAACTGGCAGTACGTTCAAATTTTTCTAAAAGTTGATCCTGGCCTGCCTTAATTTAGGGGCTAATTAAGCAAACCTTACCACCATGAATTATCTGCGTACTTTATTGCTTCTGGGTTTTCTGGCTGTTATACGACAAGCTGTTTGGGCGGCTAAAATTGATACGGTCGATACGTATAGCGCTTCGATGAAGAAAACGATTAAAGCCGTTGTTATGACGCCAGATTCGTACGCAAACGACAACGAATTGCCGGTCTTATACGTATTGCACGGTTATAGCGGTAACTACGGCGATTGGGTGAAAAAAGCCCCGAATATTCACAAGCTGGCCGATTTATACCAGATGATTATAGTATGCCCCGACGGTAATTTCGGGAGCTGGTACTGGGATAGCCCCGTTGATCCGTCGTTCAAATACGAAACCTACGTAGCAGATGAGCTTGTTACCTGGATCGATAGTCACTACAAAACCGTCAAAAACCGGTCGGGGCGCGCCATCACAGGCTTAAGTATGGGTGGCCATGGTGCTTTATTTCTGGCCTTCAGGCATCAGACAGTTTTTGGGGCGGCAGGCAGCATGAGTGGCGGTGTCGATATCCGTCCCTTTCCGAATAACTGGGACATGGCCAAGCGATTAGGTACGTATGCGCAGTTCCCCGAGCGTTGGGAGCAAAACACCGTCATCAACCTGCTGCACTTGCTGACCCCAGGTTCGCTGGCATTACTGATCGATTGTGGTACAGAGGATTTTTTCTATCGGGTCAATACGAATCTTCACGAGAAAATGCTGGAACGGAATATTGCCCACGACTACATAACCCGGCCGGGAGCGCATAACTGGGCTTACTGGAACAATGCCATTACGTATCAGGCGTTGTTTATGCGTCAGTTTTTCGATAAAACCAAGGCCAATTAACGTGGTTGACGGACAAACTGCGCGTCATTTTTTTACAAAAGCCATAGGTCAATCCTATGGCTTTTGGTCAATTTTTGCCTTTCTCTGGCTGTTAATCAGTTGTGAGCCTTCTTCTTCTCCGAAGCAGCTAACCCCCGCTTTTTATCATTGGAAAGCGGTCTATAAGCCAGGGCTGACCGATAAAAAAGTAATGAGTGAGGTTAACGCGAAACGACTTTACCTTCGTTTTTTCGATGTCGACTGGGATGTTGCCAAACGTCAGCCTGTACCAAAAGCGGTAGTGCAGTTTGTCGAACGACCGGCGGGGCTGACCGTAATTCCTACTGTCTTCATCACTAACCGAACTATGTTATCATTGTCTGCGTCGGACGTAACGGGGCTGGCCCAGCGTATGGTTATGAAAATGCAGCAGATCGCTAAAGAGCAACAGATTCAGATTAATGAAGTCCAACTGGATTGCGATTGGTCGCCGGGAAGCCGCGATCGGTATTTTGCGTTATTAACTGCGGTGAAAAAACAACTGGGTCTGCCCGTATCGGCTACCATCCGACTTCATCAGATTAAGTACGCTGATCGAACGGGCGTGCCGCCCGTGGATCGGGGTATGCTGATGTTTTATAATATGGCCGACTGGAAAGAGGAAACTACGTACAATTCTATTCTGGATATGGACGTAGCGAATCGCTACATCGGTTTTATCGAAAAATATCCCTTGCCGCTCGACGCGGTACTACCCTTGTTCCGGTGGACAATTGTGTATCGTCAGGGGCGTTTTCTGACTATTCTAAATAACGTAACGCGGTCGCAGTTGATACGTAGCACTTTGCTTAAAACCCAGGCTGATACCAATCGGTTTGTAGCTCTGCACGATACCACAGCGTTTGGCATATCAGTACGTTCCGGCGATTTGCTACGTTCCGAAGCCTGCAGTCAGCAGGCGTTAATGCAAGCACGGCAGGCGCTGCTGAGCCGAATCCACAACCAACAACTTACGTTTGCTTTGTACCATCTCGATAGCACTGTTCTTATTCCTTATCCTCATGATTTCCTCCAGACGCTCCTCAAACCGATTAAGACGCCTTAGTTTATCGATTGGTATTTTGCTGGCCTTTGCCTGCGGGCCGGGATTATTCGACGAGAATGAGTTCCTGAGTTATTTTCTGCCGGAAAGCAGCCAGACGCGGCCGCAGGATCGGCGATACTTTTTCTCTCCCAATCTGTATAGCACCGAAGACCCCGCCGATACACTCAAGCCGGATGATAATCTGAAGGCCTGGGCAAGTTATGCAGGAAGCAGCGTATCTATGGCCTCTGTTGCAAAAGTGCTTTATGATGCGGATGAAAGCCGTTCGAATCCGTTTTATGCTCAATTGGTCCGGAGCCATGCGCCTGCCCTTACGTATCTGCAACTAGCTCATAAGGCCGAAAAGGCAAGCGGAGGTGGCGATATGTGGAATCCAGTTCCGGCCGACACAACTCAGTTAACACAATTACTTGCTGAAGCCAAAGCAGCCTATGCGCAGACGGCTGACCCGTTCCTGAAAGAACGCTACGCCTTTCAGGCGGTTAAACTGGCCGACCAGATAGGGGAGATCGATCAGTCAATTACGCTTTATGATCAGCTAGTGGGTCCGATTAGTCAGAAATCGTTTATCAGCGATTGGGCGTTAAGCCGTCATGCGGGTGCTACGTTAGCGAAAGGCGATACGGCCCGGGCCATTTATGAATTTGCCCAGGTGTTTGACCGGTGCCCATCCCGACGTGCGCAGGCCGAATCCAGCCTGCGAATTCATGGGATTCGTTTTCGGGAAGAAGCGCTGACATTTGCTCGTAACGATCAGGAAAAAGCCGCTGTGTATGCGATTTGTGCCATTCAGCCCAGGCAGGATGCACTCCCCCTTCTGGAAAAACTGGTTGAGCTGGCTCCGCAGAATCCGTTGGTTGAGTTAACGATGACGCGGGAAATTAACCGCAATGAATACTTTTTTCTATCGGATCAAAATCCCATTTACGGGTATGATGATGCGAGCCGCCGGGATTCGCTGGCTTTTGAAGATCGTAAAAAAAGCTCGCTGACTTACGCCGAAAAACTACGTGAGTTTGCGCTGAAATCGGCTGATAATAAACAACTGAATGACCCCGCTTTCTGGCTGACAGCGGCTTCGTATCTGGCTTATCTGGATAAAGATTATACCGATGCTACGTCGATTCTGGATAAAGCGGCTCTGGCTACTACAACGAATAACGAGCTGAAAAAACAGATTTCGTTGCAGCGGATGTTGTTGCTGGCCGCTCAGACTGAAGCGATCACGCCCGAAACCGAAACGAAGCTTATCGGCTATCTGGAAGAGTTTGGGAATAGGGAGAATTTTCGGTTCAACAATGCTTTTGTAGCAGTTTGTAAGCAGTTTTCGGAGTTGTACCTGCATGGCAGCAACGGAGCCAAATCGAGTGGTTGGCTATCTGGTTGTAGCCGGTCGAAGGAGAAAGCTGCTGGTGGAGCCGCCGTAGCTAAATCGTATCTGCTAACCATGCTGACATCGTCGCAGTTGAACAAGAGTGGGGCGTATGTGAACGTTAATACCGATCAGCTGGAAATCGAAGATACAACATCGGCGTCAACAGTACAGCAGGTCGTTGCTTTTGCGGAACAGCCTAACGCGACTGATTTTGATAAACGCCTGTTGACACTAACGGGCTTTGATGCCGACTATCTGAATACGTTATTAGGCCGTCGGTTATTGGCCGAACACCGGTATAAAGAAGGCGGTGAGGCTTTGGCTAAAGTAACCCCCAAGGTCTGGAAAGAAGATCCGTTTACTACGTATTTCGATAAAAATCCGTTCGAGGTGCCGCCGACAAACAAGGAGCTATCTCCGCCAAATCCGTATACACCCGTTCAGTTTGCACAACGTATGGCTCAACTCCAAAGCCAGGTGGGGCAGGCAACGGGCGATGACGCGGCTAAGATGTATTATGAATTAGGATGTGGTGCTTATAATCTCAGTTGGTTTGGTAATGCCTGGTTACTTGTCAAACGCTCCCGGAGTTCGGCGGAGTTGGGGGTAGCCTTGTACGCTACAAACCGATCCGGTGAGTTGGAACGTAGCAGCCAGCGCCTGATGAAAACACCTTACTATTCCACCGAGCCCGCTAAAGCATTTTTTGAGCAGGCCATGAAGCTGGCGAAACAACCCGAGCTGGCAGCAAAAGCGTGTTACATGGCCGCCCGCTGTGAACAGAACGAACTAGCGATTCGCCTGGCTATCGAAGAGGTGAAACGTGGCTATGCCGACTTTGACGAGAAAGCTCAGCGTGATTTAAGCCGTAAACTTCGGCGCGAGCAATACGGGCAATACTTCGCCCGATTGTCACACGAGTACGGCAAAACCCAGTTTCAGTCCGAAATGCTACGTGAGTGCGCTACGTATGCCGATTATGTGGCTAACAGGCCGTAGTGACTATCATTTCTTTTTTTCAGAATCAGCCGGGCAACATTGTCCGGCTGATTTCTTTTTATACCTACCAATTCGTCCTAAAAAACTGGGGTCTACAATGTTCCTGGCGACCGTTTATACAAATTCGTAGGAGTGTGATCAGGATAATAGCTATTATTGTACTATCAAATTGATATCAAATTCTTACCTACTATTTTATAATCATGAAAGAGAAAGAGCTTACTTCCGTATCCGGCTATTGGTTCCTGCTGATTGGCTTGTCCTGCCTTGTTGCTGGTGGCTTATCAATATTCTATAAGATGCCCATAGTGGCAGCCTTGTTATTGCTGTTGGGCATATTTCTTCTAATGGGAATTATGATCATTTACCCGAATGAAGGGATGGCTGCTACGTTCTTCGGCGATTATGTCGGTACGATCAAGCAAACGGGGCTACGTTGGGTAAACCCGCTGTATAGCAAACAAAAAATAAGTTTACGGGCACGTAACCTGAACGGTCAGACATTGAAAGTGAACGACAAAATGGGAAATCCCATCGAAATAGCCGCCGTGGTTGTCTGGCAGGTATCCGATACTGCCAAAGCATTGTTCGATGTCGATAACTACGTCAATTTCGTGCAGGTGCAATCAGAGGCTGCCGTGCGTTTTTTCGCGAGTTCGCATGCTTATGACAACATGGAAGATGAGCACGAAACGTTTACGTTACGTGACAATACAGGCCAGATTAACCATTTTCTGGAAAAGGAACTGGACGAGCGTCTGAGTCAGGCCGGTGTTCGGGTTATGGAAGCGCGGATCAGTCACCTGGCTTATGCGCCTGAAATTGCCGGGGCGATGTTGCAACGGCAGCAGGCAACGGCTGTCGTATCGGCCCGAAAGCAAATTGTTGAAGGAGCCGTTGGTATGGTTGAGATGGCGTTGACCCGATTGGCCGAAAAAGGTGTTGTTGAACTCGATGAGGAGCGCAAAGCCGCTATGGTGAGCAACCTGCTTGTTGTACTGTGCGGAGAAAAATCAGTCAGCCCGGTCGTGAACGCGGGCACACTCTATCAATAAACTTATCAACGCAATCAGGCCAGGAGCAGAGGGGAAGGTGATTCCTGTCTGAACTCCTGGTCCGATGTTTTTGTATGAATACCAGTTATGGCGGCTGAAAAGAAAGCTTTTATATTACGTATTCAACCCGAAACGCTGAAAGAGCTGGAGCGTTGGGCGCAGGAAGAATTCCGGAGTGTGAATGGGCAAATTGAGTATTTGCTCAATGATGCCCTACGGAAGCGGAAGAAACGTACCAAAAATACGCCAGTCGACGAGTCGGAGAGCACAACAGAAAGTGAGTAAGCAACTAATCCTGACTACTTCTGGCTTCTCGGGCCGAAGCCGTTCGGGGGTCCTGTTGTACTAGCTGATTATAGCGGTCGATGAGAACCAGGCGACCTAGCAGAGAGCGGTCATTGAGATTATGCTTCAGTACGTATTCCCGTAATTCCTGGTCGTAAGAGGTCATCAGCGGCTCGTAGATATCCACAAAAAACTTGTCCAGCGAACGCAGCTTGCCCGCATCGTAGACGAAGTAATCGAAATGTTCCTGATTTTGGGCCATCTGCGGCTGGTCCGCATAATAGGATGGATTGCTGAACGCCTTTTTGAGCAACCCGTGTGGTCGGCGTAAACGACGAACTACCGAAAGAGTACCATCCGTACAGATCTCGAAAAAAGTTTGTCGAGTAGCCTGTTTAGACCGGTTGTCTGGCAAGGCAACAAAATTTCGGTGTTTGTGGATTGTATAATCGAACCAGCCAAACTCATTGACCTGGTGCGCCGAAAACGTGCACAATCGGCCATCGGATTGACGAAGCAGAACCATTTCGGCAGACCAGTTGTAGGAGAGGTCGCCTTCAAGTACGGTTTTATCCCATAAGATGAGTTGACCGGTATGCCAAATTGGATTCGGTAATCCGTATGATGATCGCGAGAGAAGAAAAAATACAATCAGACTGGCGGTTAGTTGTATGTAGACTTTTTTCATAATAGCTAGTAATTAGTCAGGCAGGTGTATTCATGATGCCACCGAACTGGCTCACACTGTGAGACATATGCGGCTTGCTAGCTAAATTAACGAGTTCATAATTGCCTTGTTACCAGCGAAAAAATCGTCCAATTTCTGTTCTTTTGACTATATATAGATGGAATAGAATCGATAGAAGAAAAGTCTACTTGTTTTGTATTTTATGATTTCAGGCTTAGATTAATTCGTGTATAGACATTTATTTTATGGTATAGGCAATTTTGTGATTATTTTGCCTGGGTTGGAATAGTACAAAAAATGCCCTCCTAATAGAAGCGCATTTTTTGTACTATTTGCAGAATAATCTACTGAAGACCTTATAGGAGAGCAATGATTAACAAGGTAAGGTGCCTAAAAATAATGCGTTTATGAAGTAGAATAATGCCTTATCTATTAAATAAAGAGTTCGAATTGTGCTATTCTACGCTGATGTGATTCTCCGACTTTTGCTTTACCCAATTATCGTGCGCTTTTAGTTGGTTGTAATGGGAAATCAATAACAAGCGAGTGAACGTAGTTGATCGATGGCCAGCGGGTAAGCTAGTTAAGTAGTGGGCCAGTTCCGTACCATATTCACTTTCCATCTTGGGCCACAATACGTTGTGGAAATCGTCCAGGTTAGTCATCGTTTGCCCATCTACTACGTAGTAATGATAGTTTTCCAGGTTTTTAATTAGCTTTTCGTCCAATCCGCCAGCAGTAGGGTTGCCCAGGGCAATCGGATCGCGTGCATGGCGAAAGCGTCTATAAACCATCAATGAGCCAACGCCAAATTCTTCCAGAAAGACAGGTCGATGAAATGATTCGTTAACGGGGTAGTTAATAGAAACGAATTTGCGAAGCGCGTTATGTTTGTCGTCAAAATATTTGAATTCGCTAAGTTGATAAGCTGAAAAAGCCTTGACCGTGTTTCCGTCCCGGTATTGTAAAATTTCAGCCTTCCAGTTGTATTCGACGTCTCCCGATAAAACGGCTCCATTTTTTAGTGTAAGCTCCCCACGGCTCCAACTATTTTTAGCCAATACGTTGCCTCCCACAAAGCTTAGCCAGAGTATTACTAGTACATATTTTCTCATGTGGTCACTAACTGCTGAGCTGGTTGTTTTACAGGCGCAGCGCATTAGTAAACCGAAAATGGATGTCTCTAGGATAATTTACTATCTATACTTATTTAATGGTACTTATCTTTTATTTTATTTAATTTTTTTAATATATAAATATTTTGAAATTTGCGTAGAAACTAAATTTAGGATGGTTAATAAGCTGTTTATCAGAACTAAATTCTGGCAAATGCAGCCTTTGTGAAATTCAGTTGATTCTGGAATTTTTACGGCTCTGAAAAAATATAAATAAGCAGGCTGATCTTTCCTGCAACTTGGCATTCAAATGTATCGACTCGTGCTTTCTAGTGAGTTGATACGGTTAAATCAGTAGTTTAGATAGGCTCGTAGCTCACAAACATATTGATCCAGATCCGTCGGGCAAGTCGAAAGAAGAAGGGGGTAAGTGCGATTAAAGTTGGTATCAGCCCCACAGTAGGTTTAGTTCATCCATCCCGAACACTACAACAAACAGCACGAAAGAGCTAACAATGGTTGCTACGTAAAGGGCGTAACTAACATACATTGCGCCCGTGAAGAAGCCCGGTTCAGCTTCGTAGCGAAGGCCGCATACGGGGCAGTTCTCGTGCATCTGGTCAAACCGCTTGCTGAAAGCACTTTTCGTTACGAAAAAATCTCCTTCCTGACATCTAGGACACGTATTGAAAAGAATGCTGTTCAGCTTTTTCCCTTTTAACATAGCGTAATACGTTTGACTGATGTTGCTTATCGAAAAAACGAATACCGTTCACGGCAGTAGCCATAAAGCCACGTACCGCCGATGGCACTGAGTAGGGTAACCGTAACAACGACATAGCCACTGCCAATCTGGGCGAACAAAGGGCCAGGGCAGGCACCGGTTACAGCCCAGCCAAGGCCAAACATCAGACCGCCGAAAATCTGCCCTTTGCTGAACGTTTTTGGGGCAATAGATACGGTTTCGCCGGTAAGCGTTTTGATATTGAAGCGTTTAATCAACCATATCGATAAGATGCCGGTCAGTATGGCCGATCCGATAACGCCATACATATGAAACGAGTCGAGTCGGAACATTTCCTGAATGCGGAACCAGGAGATGATTTCTGCTTTGACAAATACGACACCAAAGGCGATGCCCACCAGCAGGTATTTCAGATTGGGAAGGAAGCTGGTCGACTCGGTACTGGTCGTTTTTTTATAGGCAATAAACTCGTCGGGTGCTGTTTTTGCGGGAGAAAAGAATGTTGTGCGCATCTCGCTACGTTGATTAGATAAGTTGAAGCAGATAAGGTAAAATCAGATACGTCATGGCAAAGCCACCTATCATGAAGCAACAGGTAGCTACCAGCGAAGGCCATTGCAGGTTAGATAAGCCCATGATAGCATGTCCTGACGTACAACCACCTGCCCAGCGCGTTCCAAAACCAACCAGGAATCCACCCAGCACGAAAAAGATCAGTCCTTTGAACGTGAATAGATTATTGGGGCTAAACAGATCAGCAGGCATGAGGCCCGAGAAATCCTTGATGCCTAAGTCCCGCAATGCCAACTGTGTAGCCGGGGCGATCTGAAAAGCATTTGGATCGTCCAGCCAGTGAGCGCCTATAAAGCCACCAATAGCGATGCCAGCCACAAAGAACAGATTCCAGGCTTCTTTTCGCCAGTTGTACTGAAAAAAGAAGATGTTGGCTGGCATACAGGCGGCACAGATGTGTCGTAACGACGACGATATGCCAAATGATTTATTTCCCAATAATAAGAGAATAGGTACTGTAAGTCCGATCATTGGCCCGGCTACGTACCATGGCCACGGGTGTCGGATCAATTCCAGAAATGTCATGCGTGACGCGGCTTATGAATGTACTAGTTGTTAATTATCGGTCTACCTGCTGTTTCCGATCAGTTAAACTGGTTCGCCAGCCGAGCTGATAGAAAACAGCAGGTGTTATCAATCAGTAGGTTGGTCAATAGGTGACGGGTTCTTCGGTTTCGGTAGTGACCGGATTACCTTCGGCTACCCATTCGTTCATACTACCTGCGTAATTTTTTACCTTCGTGAAGCCATTGGCTTTCAAAATAGAATAACCAATGGTGGCACGGTCGCCCCCCTGGCAGTAGACAACTACCGTTTTGTCGCGGCTGATCTGATCGAGATGGTCAGGTAACGTACCGACGAATATATTCTGAGCGCCGTCGATATGCCCTTTTTTATAGTCGGTAGCTCCGCGTAGGTCAATGATCTGTACATCGTCTCGATTCAGGTATGTTTTGAATTCTGGAAGACTGATCACATCGGACGATTGTAAATCATAGCCTAAATCATTGATATCATTTACGTACCCATAGACCTGATCCAGGCCAATACGCATTAGCTTACGCGTAAAGTCTTCCATCTGCAACTCATCGCCCACCAGCATAAACGGCTCGTTGTAGCTAATTAGCCAGCCCATCCAGGTTGCAAAGGAATTGTTGCCCTGAATATTCAGGCTGCCCGGTACATGGCCCTGGGCAAAAGCTGTTTTAGGGCGCGTATCAATTAATTTCATTCCCTGTTTTAGCGCTTCTGTTACGTCGGCTGGGCTGAGTTTTTTAAGCGTTGGTACGTGGGGGAGTAACGGACGATCAACTTTATTGAGTCGTTTCATCTGGGCAAAATACCGGGGTGCTTCCGGCTGATCCGCCAGTAAATACTCCGTAAATCTTTGTTCGTCTTCATCGTACTGGAAGGCCCAGTTACGGATTTTCTCGTAGCCGACTGTTGTGGAAGGAACCGCTCCGAGTGCTTTCCCACAGGCTGACCCTGCTCCATGGCCCGGCCACACCTGTAAATAGTCGGGCAACGTAGTGAACCGTTGAAGCGACCCGAAGAGCTGATGAGCACCTGTAAACTGAGTTCCCTGCAATCCGGCCGCTTTTTCCAGCAGATCCGGACGACCAACATCACCTACAAAAACAAAATCGCCGGTAAACAGCATCACGGGCTGATCGGTAGCGGGGTGGTCAGTAAGCAGAAAACTGATACTTTCGGGCGTATGGCCTGGTGTGTGTAGCACGTCCAGCGTGAGATTGCCTACCCGAATAACGGAACCATCACGCAGCCCTTCATGAGCAAAAGCGTACTGCCAGTCTGGACCGCCCTCGTCGGAAAGGTAGAGCGTAGCCCCGGTTAAGGATACCAGCTCCCGCGAACCAGCCAGGAAATCGGCATGAATGTGTGTTTCGGTAACGTGCGTAATCCGCAGGCCATTTTGCTGCGCCAGCGTGAGGTATGTATCCACGTCGCGTTTGGCGTCAATTACGATGGCTTCTCCGGTTTTCTGGCATCCAATCAGGTAGCTTCCCTGCGCCAGCGTTTTATCATAAATATGCTGAAAAAACATGGTCTGTTTTGGTTAGTTTCAGGTTGATGAACAAAAGTAGTTGGTCGGTAAATGGCCGTCAGTGATAAGTATCACACAAGGCTCAGGACGAGAAAAAAAGCTCGTGGCTCATGATATACAGACCCAGTAGCAGCACAAACCAGCCAAAGGCTCTCTTCAAAATAGCCCCTGCAATATAACGGGTGGCCCAGGTGCCGATGCTGATACCAATAACGGCTAACGTAGTGAATTTGAGCAGGAAGGCCCAGTCCATAACGTAGTGTTCCAGTCCGCTGGCAAATCCGATCAGTGAGTTGATGGCAATAATTAATAATGATGTGCCCACCGCCTGTTTCATGGGTAAACGGGCAAAGATCACCAGGGCCGGAATAATCAGGAATCCGCCACCTGCGCCCAGCAAACCCGTTACTATGCCTACCAAAGCGCCATCCAGCGACACCAGTGTGTAACTAACTCTTTTTTCGGGTTCGGAGTTACTGTCGGCGTTGTGCTCCCGAATCATAGCAAAAGCAGCAACCAGCATGATAAGCGCAAATACCAGCATCAGTGCTACGTCCTTTGATAGATGCGTCGTGGAAGTCAGTTGAATCGACTCCGGAATTTGAGGCAGAAGAAGTCGCCGGGCTATGATGACAGTAATAAACGAAGGCAGTGCGAAAGACAGGGCTACCGAATAGTTGACCAGATTGCGCCGGATATAATTGATGGAGCCAATCAGTGAGGTGGAGCCAACAATAAATAGCGAGTAAGCCGTTGAGAGAATTGGGTTAATGTGCAGTAAATAAACCAGTACCGGCAAGGTGAGGATACTTCCTCCACCTCCAATCAGGCCCAGGCTAACGCCAATGAGCACAGAAGCGCCGAAGCCCGCAATTTGTGAAGAACTCATACCCTACTTTTTTTGATCGAAAGTAGGGGCCATCGGGCGGGCGTTCCGTGACAAAAGTTACAGGAGTCTCAAAATTTAGAGAATCGTAATTTTATTTCGCATCAATTTAACCTGTCCGGCCTTCTCCAGCTGTTTCAGAAGTCGCGAAATAACTTCTCTGGACGTAGCTAATTCGTGCGCAATTTCTTCGTGGGTGATAGAAAGGACTGTACACTGGCAACTGTCCGTTTTTTTACGCAGATACGTCAGCAGCCGTTCGTCCAGTTTGTGGAATACAACTTCGTCGAGGGTCTGTAACAGATCATTAAAGCGTTTTTGATACGTCAGGAAAACAAACTGTTTCCAGCTGGAATACCGGCACATCCACTCGTCGACTTTGTCGACTGGAATAGCAATGAGTTCGGTATTTTCTTCAACCAGCGCCGTGATTTCGCTCTTACGACCGCCCATGCAGCAGGTAAGCGACATGGCGCAGGAATCCAGGCCACCCAGGTAATACAAAAGCGCTTCTCGGCCCTGATTATCGGGGCGCATAATTTTAATTGAGCCCCGAACAAGAATAGGAACCGATCGAATAAACTCGCCGGGTCGAATCATGTACGTACCAGCCGAAACTCGTTTATGGATACCAACCCTGGCTATTTCATCCAGTAGAGGAAGCTCAAACAGGCCAGTAAAGATTTCCTGTAAATAAGAGGTTGTTAACGTCATTCGAGTACGAAAAAAGTGTTGGCCGATACGTCAATCGTTGGTAAATAATTGCTGACGCCATAGGAAGCTGAAACCACTCAATAACGTAACGGAGCCGTCCTTAGTCTACAGCAAATCCATCGATTACGTTCAAGGCTGTGAAAAACGTGGGATGAGCATCGGTACCCGTTGGCGATACTGCTTGTAGGCGTTTCCGAAAGACGCGACCAGTTTTTGCTCTTCGAAGTGGATGCCGATTCGTATATATATACTGGCGGCCAGTAGCAGAATCAGATACGACCAGGTAGGTTGTGTTATCAAGAGGCCCAGCAGATAGAGAATGATACCCGTATATAAAGGGTGACGAACGTATTGGAGCAGGCCACTTTGCCGTAATTCCTGGCTATCGGAAGTTTTAGCAGTGGCTGGCCAGCCAACAAATTCGGCCATATCATAGCCACGTAGTGCCATAACAGCAATTGTTAGCCCTACGCCCGCGAGGAGCGTACCAAGCCATAAACTACCTCGCCAGGAGCTGACGTAATCAATCGGAGCCGTTCGGTGAAGCCAAAGTACAGGTACGAACGTAGCAACAGCAACGCCATTATATAGCAACCGGTAATACCGGTTAAACGTCCCTAGTTTGTTCGCCATCGTTTGCTTCATGCATAAGCTGGCCGTCAGACTATGAATTAGCCCAAACAGGAACCAGCTTAGTAAAATGTATGCGTAATACATTGGGCAAACGTTTTGCTCGAAAATCGATGTGAATCTATTAGAAAGGAGTATGTTTACTACGTAGCGTCGCTAACGAGGATACGTAGCACGTGTACATAGTGCTATTCTGTTCCGTTTCCGTAAACGTGACAGACAGAAAGTTAAGTTCTATGCATATGCTATCACCTGATTCTGGGCTTATTTTTTGGCAGATCGTTGTATTGCTTCAACTGCTTGGCTCTATTTATGCCCTTGTCCAGCTTTACAGGCATCCGGTATCTTTCAACATAAAGACAATTTGGTGCTTTATCATTCTATTTATTCCTCTGGGCTGGATTGTCTATCTCACGTTCAGAAAGCAGCAATTTTCAGATAGGTCATAAATGCAGATCTAAATTTTGCCTGGGTTATGCTATATGCTACGTATGGATTTAATCTAACGTAAACTATAACGATGTCTGGTAGTCAGGTAACTATCTGATCTGAATTTTGATCAACTCAGAACGAATTAGAATCGGTAGCCTGCACTTAGGCCAATCGTTGAAAGGGTGCCATATAATGTTCCTTCTGATGACGATCGAAACAAATTACCCCCTACACCCAACCGAGCACCTATCAGCAACCGATCCGTTAAGGCATATGTGTAGGTAGTTCGTAAATTCAAACCCACATTGAACGCACTCGTGTAAACCCAGCGATAAGAAATGGTCTCAATATCGCCATTTTGATTAGCTTGTCCTGCGACATCGTACGTATTCCCATTGCGTAAAAACCACAAGGAAGGTCCCGCTCCAAAAGCAACAGTATGGCGTTTCTGATTAATTACGTTAAAAAGAAAGCTTACATCTACTGTTGCCAATTGGGTACGCTGGTTTTCCCAGAAAACAGTAGATGTATAAAAGCGGTCTCTGGTGTATCGACTCGTAAAACTTAGGCCAGCTTCCATCGTCCAACGCGTGTTTGCTAATGGTTGACTGTATAACACGGAGTAACGAATGGCAGGAGATTGTTCCTGATGATCGCCTTTTACCCATAAGGCTTCAGTCGAAATATGTATAGACTTATTATAGGATTTAGTGAACTGGGCACAAACCCAATTGGAAAGTATCAACAAGATGCAGCAGAGTAAAAAAGATCTTTTCATCGTAGAGTAATGGTATTGATTAGGTCAAGTATCTAACGACAAGAGACAGTTTACATACTGAATGCCTGCTATAAGCAATACACTCTAAGATTCCTGGCAAAAAGAGCTGACTTCCTACGTTTCTACTTAGTTGGTTGAATCGATTACCGTTTCGCCAATCAAACGGACTCCTTCCAGCGTGAGAGAGGGAATAATATCGACAAAAGCATTCCGTAAAGAAGGAATACGGTTCGAGAGGCCACCGGTAGCAACGGCTATGCAGTCGCCGTTTAATTCCGTTCGGATGCGGTCGAGTAGAGAGCGGACCAGTCCTTCGTAGCCTAAGATTACGCCCGCCTGAATCGCGTGAGTCGTATTGGTACCCAGCGCCGATGAAGGAACCTCAATAGGCACTTCAGGAAGTTGAGCTGTATTGGCGAATAGCGACCGAATGGCGGTTTTTAATCCAGGCGTGATAGCCACACCTAGCATTTTGCCTTCGCCCGATACCGTAGTAAACGTTAGAGCTGTCCCGAAATCAACAACCACACAGTTTCGTTGGTACCGTGTAAAGGCCGCTAACGCATTGGCAACCAGATCGGCTCCTATTTCGTGGGGGCGTAAAATGTCGATAGGCAGCAAGGGGTAAACGCCGGGGCCAACCACAATCGGTTCGTAACCGAATAATTCCGTTAGCATGGATCGAATAATGGGCGTTACGTTCGGTACTACGCTGCTAAGGATGGTGGCTTTAATACTGCTTAGCGATATATTGGCTTCTAACAGCCATAGCCGTAACCGTGCTTCGTACGACTCGGCGGATTCGTCGTATCGGGAGGGCGTACGCCAGATGTGTTGCCAGTCTGCTTGATTGTAAAGGCCAAAAACGGCGTCGGTATTACCAATGTCTACAATAATCTGCACGAGAGCGGGAAAGGGACGTTTGTCGGGGCGAATTAAGGAGAAAAAGGTCAGATTCTCACAAAAGTGTTACATATTGATTGCCCCGCTACGGTGGATGCTGTCCTTAAAGAATAGCCTTTTTAGGCTTCGTAGTCATGAAATCTTTGAGGTAAAAAGGCTCGAAATTTGCCAGATCATCGACCCTACATGGCTCATAATGAGTGGAGGCTACTGTGCCGATCGTCCGGGCTGAAGGAGTAATGAGCTGTTCGAGGAAGATAGCGTTTGGCTGATGGCTAAGTATGGTTTTACATTTAGCGGCTCCATCCCCAAAAAATAGGACCGGACCTGTTGAGAGCTTATCCGCAAACGATGTTTCGTCAATAATTTCGGCCGATGTAGGCTGTATTTCTTGGCCATACGTATCGTAGAAAGCACAGTATACTTCCATCCGACGGGCGTCGATCATGGGGCAAAGTACGTAGTTGTCAGGATAAAAACTCCTAATCTGTTCAACCATACCAGCCAACGTATTGACGGCTAAAAGTGGTTTATCGAGGGCAAAGCAAAGCCCCTTAGCCGTTGACACACTGATGCGCAATCCGGTGTAGGAGCCTGGGCCTTTGGCTACGGCAATGGCGTCCAGTTGATTGAGTGTAAAACCACTATGACTAACCACATTCTCGATCAGTGTAGTCAGCATAGCCGCTGACGTTCGTTCCGTGAACAATTCATAACAACCTAGTAACGTACCGTTGTTATGCAGGGCCACAGAGCACGAAGCCGTAGAGGTATCAATAGAAAGAATAAGCACTGGTTGATAAATTAAGTATGATGAGTCAGGAATGATGAACTGATATGAAAACAATCGTTGCGTATCAATTCATCATTCCTGATTCATCATTGTATTATTTCCCTCCTTTCAGAATCGACGTGTATCGATTCATGTCTTTAAAGAGGTCGAGCGCTGCTTTTAGTTCGGGATCAGTAGCAAAAGAGGCTTCTTTTATGCCTTTCTGAAGATAATAATGGCCTGCGATTTCCTGCTCAAGTAGGGTCTTGATTTCGGTTTTGAAGGTCATCATATCCGCTTCTTTGCTGTGCGAAACTTTCGTTTTCAGCGCTTTCAGCTGGTCCTGAATCTGATCGAAATACTTTTCTTTTTTCGCTGAAGCTTCTAACGTACCAAGATCTTTTTCAACCTGGGTCGTATAATCGTATTCTTTATCGCCAGCCCATTTTGCGAAATCCTGATATTCGGCGTCGGTGAGGTGGAATTCACGGGCCGGTTTAATGGTTGGATGATCGTGCCGATATTTTACCGCATAATCAAAAATCAGCCCTTTGTTGGTTAGGCTCAGCGCAATGGGGGTTGGATTCGGTGCTTCAATCACTACGTCTGGCAACACGCCACCACCGTCGTAAACAACACGGCCCGCTTTGGTTTTGAAGGCAGTTTTGAGTGAGTCGGGTATTTTACCAACGCTACCATCGGCGTTGCGATGGCTATAGTCGATGGCCTGAATACAACGTCCGCTCGGGATGTAATACTTGGCTGTCGTGATTTTAAGCTTTGTGTTGAACGACAGCTCACGAGTGGTCTGAACGAGCCCTTTTCCATACGTCCGCTGACCAATCAACACGCCCCGGTCATAATCCTGAATAACGCCGGATACGATTTCGGCGGCTGAAGCACTATGGCTATTAGTCAGCACAATGATTGGTACCTCAAGATCCATTGGCGGATTTAAGGCCGTGTAGGTTTTGTTCCACTCCGTTACTTTGCCTTTGGTGGTTACCACTTCTGAATCTTTCGGAATGAAAATATTGCAGATGTCGATAGCCATATTAAGCAGACCGCCGGGATTCTCGCGAACGTCCAGAATGAGTTTTTTCATTCCTTTTCCCTTCAATTCCTGAAAAGCCGTACGAACTTCGCGCGACGCTGTAGCCGTAAAATCCTTGAGATCGATATAGCCTACATCTTCCGAAATCATACCGTAATACGGTACGTTCGTCATTTTTACTACGTCGCGGCTAACCGATAAATCTAAAGGCGATTTTTCGCCGAAGCGCTGCACGGTGAGTTTTACAGCCGTATTATTCTGACCTTTCAGCAGTTTGCCAGGGTCAACATCTTTGCGGTTTTTAATATCGACACCGTCTATTTTCAGGATTTCGTCGCCAATACGTAGTCCTGCTTTTTCGGCGGGCGTTCCTTCGTAGACCATCAGGACGATGTTCTTGCTCTGGCGTTGGCCAATCAAAGCACCAATGCCATTATACCGACCGGTGGTCATGGTCATGTAATCCTCGATCTCGTCTTCGGCGAAGAAGTTCGTGTAGGGATCGAGCGCTTTTAGCATCCCGTCGATGCTGGTTTTAACCATTCGGTTGGGGTTCACCTCATCGACGTAATACATATTCAGCTCCTTGAACAACGTAGCGTAGATGTCGAGGTTGCGGGCAATTTCGAAGAAGCGGTCGTCGGTTTTCATCGCTACCAACGATAAGCCCCCGGCCAGAGCACCAGCAAGAGCAAGGGATTTCCAGTGTTTTTTCATAACCTGTTCGGTACTATAAAGGCGGTTTAGTGTGTCAATTCTTGAATAAATTGCTGTTTGTTGTCAATAAATAAAGCGATTCGTCGTACAGACCGCTGAGTGCCAAACGGACCGCTCATTACGACTGGTTCTCGTAGCGTGATCAGTAGGTTAGGGGCTGCCAAAAGCGTACCAGTTAACAGGTCTGAGTGTCGCTCTGGTTTATCATTGATAGCTACTATCTGATCAATCAGATGGATGGCTACTTCGCCATAACTACGTAGGCCAAATCGAAAAATAACCTGATTGTCCCGAATTAACACTGGTCGTTTAATCGTAGCGACCAGGTCAGCGACAAAAAACAAAAGACCATAAAAACCTGCTATCGTTGCACACCAGGCCACCACGGGGCTCCATCGGTTCAGTAGTACATGCAGAACTACCGTTTCAATAAGACCAATCAGGATCAGTCCTATTGTCAAGGCTGTTTGGCCAGATGCCTGATGCGAACTGAAGGCTTTATCGGCAGCTGTTTTTTCTACAGGTACCCAACTCCCTAACAAACCGTATCGTAGAATAGACAGTTCGCTTACTAAAATACGATTAAATCGGGAATGGCCCAGTATTGTGTCAAGACTATGAAGCAGATTCCTGGTAAAGTCAGGATTTTGTACGCTGAGTTGCTGGTAATGACTAATTAGCTGTTTGATACGTAAAAGAGCATAACCGACAAAAAACAATTCGAGCAGTATCAGCGACTGGCGTAGCAGATCGATAAATTGCTGATGGTTTGCTGGTAGTATGCGTGTTGTTATACTCAGAGCTACGCCAAAAACGGCAAGTAGACTCTTCGCATTTATCTTAAGCTGACGAACAATCAGAACGTAGTAAAAGGCAGGAATTATCACGACCATGTCGATGGTAACTCCCGTCGAGACCCAATCTGGATAACGACTAAAGGCTGAGGACTGAACAGCAAAAAGCTCTGCCCCGATAATCAGCACGACTAATCCTGTGAATAAAAGAATCCAGCGAAATGAAGAAAGCGGGAGATTCATGAGAAACGATCCAATAGCTAAGGATGAGTACTGGAACGCCAGCTTGATCCGGCTACATTTTTTTTAGCGCCAATTTCATACCTTTTTCTATTTCTTCAAACGAAATAATCTGCTTAGCGGTATACAAAAAGGCGATATAGGCCGGATGAGATGAATCGGAATGAAAAGCCGACTTGTTGAGCCGATACGCTTCGCGAACACGTCGGCGAATGAGGTTTCGGTCAACGGCCCGTTTGAAGGTTCGTTTCGGGACCGTAATGACAATAGCGGGCAGGCCAGAAGAAGAAGCTTCGGTATGCGGAATATACAGTACGCGAAATGGAAAAAGGTAGAACGTCCGTACAGCCGCACTACCTTTTTTAAATAATTCGCCGAGAACCTTTTTGCTGCAAAGCCGCTCCGATTTGGTAAAGGTTTGCTGCATGGCTTAGTTTATAGTTACTCAGTGTGTCGTTTTCACAGCACCGCCCGAGCGGTTAGCTGACGTATTGATGCTGAAAACCGTGGACTGAAAACTGTAAACTAATTAAATTTTAAAGCGATCGCCTTTTTTCTCGTCTGAAACGGTCAGTTTGTGACGACCTTTTGCACGGCGAGCTGCCAGCACTTTGCGGCCATTAGCGGTTGACATCCGCTCGCGGAAGCCGTGCTTGTTTTTCCGCTTCCGGTTCGATGGTTGGTACGTTCTTTTCATGATATATCTTCCTAAAAGAGCCTTATTTCCAAATGAGTCCGCAAAGATAGTGGAATCACGCTAGTTTACCAAGCTTGTTTTTGGAAAAACGTTTTATCTGTAAAGGAGTTAGCTATTTAATACGTAGTTATTGGGTAAATCCGGTAATTTAGGTAGAACAAACGGGGTGCCGTAGCCTGTTGGTAGTACCAATTACCAACCTGTTGTGGGACTCTGGACTGTCTGATTCCAGCATTTACCCATTATTTGTTTACGCTCCTGCCAATGCATTACCGCCTATCTGCCGATCCTGATTTACCACACTATATTGCCGTCGAGGCTCATCTGACAGCCATTCAACAGCAGTCGGAAGTTGAACTTCAATTGCCAGCCTGGCGACCTGGTCGATATGAGCTACAGCAGTTTGCCAAAAATATTCAGCGGTTTGACGTAGTTGACGGAACTGGCCAAAAACTCCCCTTCCGTAAACTAACGAAAGATCGGTGGGTCGTACAGACAAACGGGGCCGAAGAACTCATAATCCGGTATAATTATTACGCCATTTTACTGGTGCCCAATCTGCTGAATGCCGGTAGCAGCTTCATTAGCGATACGTTGCTGTACGTTAATCCGGTCAATTTGTGTGTCTATGCCGAAGGACGTATCGACGAAGCCTGTACGCTTGAGCTAGCTATTCCCGACGGATGGATGGTAGCCTGCGGTCTGGAGAAAATAGACGCGAAAACGCTACGTGCTGCTGATTTTTATGAACTCGTTGATTGTCCGCTAATTGCCGCTCCGTCTATTCAGCATATCGATTATGCTATAAACGGGGTTTCCTTCCATGTTTGGATTCACGGAGGCTGGCGAACCAATGGCGAACCAACCTTCGATGCAGATCGGATTCGGAACGATTTTTTCCAATTCTCGCAGAAGCAGCTGGAATTATATGGCGAGTTTCCTGAACAGGACTATCACTTCCTGACGTTGATTTTGCCAGTGCCTTACTACCACGGTGTAGAACACCGCAATTCGACGGTGCTGGTGCTTGGTCCGAACGACGAAGGCGAAGGGCTCTACGTCGATTTACTGGGCGTATCGTCGCATGAATTATTTCATGCCTGGAACATCATCCGAATACGGCCTGTTGAGTTACTTCCCTACGATTTTACGAAAGAAAACTATTTTCAGACCTGCTTTGTGGCTGAAGGCGTAACAACGTACTACGGCGATCTGATGCTACGTCAGTCGGGTGTGTTCAACGACGAGGCTTATCTGAAAGAGCTTCAGGTTTTGTTCAAACGTCATTTTGAGAATAACGGCCGGGCGTTTCAGTCGCTGGTTGAGTCGTCGTGGGATTTATGGCTCGACGGCTACGAGAAGGGTGTTCCTGATCGTAAAGTTTCGGTCTATCACAAGGGAGCCATTGCTGCCCTGATTCTGGATCTACACATTCGTCGTCTCTCTGACCATGCGCGTTCGTTGGATGATGTTATGAAACGGATGTGGCAGCGGTTTGGTAAACCCTTCGTTGGATACACGTTAGAGGACTATCGGGCCATTACCGAAGAAGTAGCCGGGGAGCCGCTGGACTGGTACTATGAACTGTGCATTTTCGGGAATCAGTCGCTCGAAGAGAAACTAAACGATTACCTGGCATGGGTTGGACTGGAGATTGTCTACGAAACACCTTCTGCCGACTCGGCGGGCGGCATTCGACTGCTGGAACTGGACGATTTGGCTGCCGCCCAGCAGCGGGCTCACTGGTTTGGTGGTACGTTGACTGAAAGACCGCATGATGGTCTGGTGCCAAAAGAAAAGCTGGGTAAAGATGTGGTCGCAAAATGAGCGTAGTGTCTGCATTTTGTTGTAAATAGTGCTATCCTAAACCGTAATTCTGAACCCCATGCCACCATCTGCCACGCCAGGAATACCGTTTGACGACTACGTTCAGCACGACGCCACTGGCCTTGCCGAACTGGTTCGGTCGGGCGACGTAACACCGGCCGAATTGCTTGAAACAGCCATTGCACGGGCCGAAGCCGTTAATCCTGAGCTAAATGCCATTGTAACGCCACTGTATGAGAAAGGGTGGGAGATCAGTAAGCAATTGCCTGACTCAGGCCCATTCCGGGGCGTCCCATTCCTATTGAAAGATCTGGAATTTGAATGGGGTGGAACACCGATGAAATCGGGTAGTAGGGGCTATCAGCATTACGTATCACCCGCCGACAGCGAAGCCGTTCGGCGATTAAAAGCGGCCGGACTGGTTTTTTTCGGCAAGACCAATACACCGGAGTTTGGCCTTACACCCTATACGGAATCGAAACTCTATGGACCCGCCCGGAACCCCTGGAAAACAACCCATTCGCCCGGCGGATCGAGTGGTGGCTCGGCGGTGGCGGTTGCTGCTGGTATCGTACCAGCGGCTTCGGCTTCGGATGGTGGCGGATCAATACGTATTCCGGCGGCTTGCTGTGGATTGTTTGGGCTGAAACCGTCCCGAGGACGCGTTACGTTGGGGCCGCGTTTTGGTGAGCTTTGGAATGGAGCCGTCATCGGACACGCCGTTACTTGTAGCGTACGGGATAGCGCCGGTTTGTTGGATGTCGTCTCCGGCGGATTCCCTGGCGACCCTTATGGAATTGCACCACCTGTACGTCCGTTTGTTGACGAGGTCAGCCGCGAGCCGGGAAAACTTCGGATTGCCTTTTCGACCCAAACGCTCATTGAATCACAACCTGTAGATCAGGAGTGTGTAAAAGCGGTTCGGGAAGCCGCCCGTCTGTTAGAAAGTCTGGGACATACGGTAGAAGAAGTGCCCTTGCCCTACGAAAAGACACTCGTAACAGAAGCCTTTTTTGTGAATGTACTGAGCGAAACGGCCGCTACGTTGCGTGAATTAAGTAACCACCTCGGCCGACCTGTCCGTCGGGATGATGTTGAGCTAAATACCTGGGCGCAGGCAAGGCTGGCCGATGGATTTTCGGCCGTGGACGTAGCGTATCAGAAGCGTCGCTGGAATACATTGAACCGTAGCATGGGGCAACTGCATGAGACGTACGATTTGTTTTTAACTCCAACGCTACCGCGTCAGCCTATTCCGATTGGTACGTATCAGAACACGGCTTCGGAACAGCGACTGCTGAAGTTAGTTGATTCACTGGGCGGATTGAAATACCTGAATGGTAGCAAAATCGTGAACGATCTGGCCGAACGGTCACTGGGCTATATTTCGTTTACCGTTATTACAAACATGACGGGTCAGCCGTCGATGTCAGTGCCTTTACACTGGTCGCCCGACGGCTTGCCCATCGGAGTTATGTTTGCGGCTAAACTCGGTAACGAAGCTACCCTGTTTCGGCTGGCAGGACAGCTAGAGCAGGAACGTCCGTGGTTCAATAAGCGCCCGTCAGTGTAGACTATTGTCGGCTACTTACTACTACGGGCTCGCTTTTAACAGGTTTCCCGCCGGGAGCAAACCGATCTTTTAATTTCAGGAACTGCTTCTCGAAATATTCGTACGATACCCAGGCAACCAGTGTGGTCAGGGCGTAGCTGGCTACGTAGAGCAGTACAGAAAAGCCCAGCCCGTATGGTATGAACTGACGAATGACGTACAACGAAAGCACGATAACGACCGGGTGATACATGTACGTACCGTACGAAATCTTACCCATAAAGTTAAAGAACTTGTTTTCGAGGTTGATTACCGAGTTTGGGTTGGCAGCCAGATTCATAAGCAGGAACACAAAGAATAAGGCATATCCTTCGTAGTTCAGGCCCGGTATTCGAACGCCCAGGGCGAGCATGGTTGCCAGAACGGCATACACTACCCACTGAACGGGTTTCAGATACAGGAAAGTAAGAATAGGGTGCTTTTTGAACACCAGATAAGCGCCAATGCCGCCAATCGCCATTGTTCCAATCCGGAAATGGGCCAGAAAATCGGATACCAGCAGCATGCTTGTACCGGCTTCCGGTGCCGTAGAACCAGGACCGTAACGTAGCCAGAAGAAAATGCCCGCTAAAACGAAAGCTATGCTGGCCAGGATGAGCAGCGTCCGGCGAGGGCGCAAACTGCCAATTAACCAGGGCCAGATCAAATAGAATTGTTCTTCAACGCCAATCGACCAGGTATGCGAGCACAAAGGCATTTCGTGATATAAAGCCAGGGCAATATTGGGCATGACAATGCCGAAAAAGGCCAGCTTAGACCAGAAATGGTCGTTGGCAAACTCGGATACGCCAGGGATGTATAGGGCCGGAATGTGCGGGAAAACAAAAAAGCTTAAGCCAACAATCCAGAAATACAGAGGCCATATACGTAACACGCGTCGAACGTAGAAATTGCCAATGTGAATGCGTCCGGCATATTGCTTTTCGGCCAGAAGCAGATACGTAATGAGAAAGCCACTTAGAACAAAAAACAAGGCTACGCCCAAACGACCAGCCTGATAAACGACCGGATAGTCATTGGTTCTGGTGAACGTATCGGTATACCCGTAAATGGTTTTAAACTGCTCAATATGGTGGAAAACCACCGACGATGCTGCAAGAAATCGTACCCCATTAAAGCCGGGGAAGTAGACGGCAGAAGGATTAGTAGCCGACATAGTGCCTAATTCGGTTCAGCCGTAAAAGTAAGCAAAAAGTCTCCTTGCTTCATCAAGTGCGCCCGCAAGAAACCATAGGCACCCATAAAGAACTGAGTAATCGGCCCTGAACCGTACTGCTGTTACGAAGAAAAACCTCTGCTACGTCCGCCAAAAAAGCCACTACGTCCACCCGAAGGACGAGTCGTTCGTACGACGCGCGATGTGCGTACGTTTTCGCGTAGTTGCTGGGAGCGGTCAAATGCGCCAGAGTTGGCGTAGAAACCAGAACCATATCGACGCTCATCGGCGCGATACTGAGGGGCTGTTGATCGGCCCAGCATATAGCCCAGACTTCCCCAAAGCAAGGCACTCGACAGGCCGCTGTGATGATGGTAGGACTGATAAGCGCCCGGATTCTGCAAGTACGTTCGGGTCGATTCGTCGGAGTCAACCAGTTTTTTAGCCGCTTCTATGCTGAGTGTATCGCGGTGACCGTCGTAGTAACTGACAATGGCCCCGGCTTTATCGGGGTCGGCCTGAACTTCGTCGGTAATTTTAAAATTACCCGGCGCTGTTTCAGTGATATAGGTTCGAACGCCCTGTTTAAAGCTCGTTTCGGTCTGCTCGGGTTCGTCGGACTGGTTATTGCCGCAGCTTTGCAGCAAGACAGCGCCATTCAGTAAGGCAAGGCTTAGGGTAGCACTCAGTGTAATATCTTTTACGCGTCGTAGAAAGGTATGTTTGCGGAGAGGTGTCATAACTAGGTACGTTTATAACTACTAAACTAGCGCACCTCCTACAGGGTTGCAAATAGATACGGATAAACCGTTCTGCGTGTAAACTAACGGTCGTTAGAACGGACGATAGTGGTTTCCGAATAAGATGGCAACCCCAGCCGATACACTAACGACGCTAACAGGACGATTGCTGCTGTAATACGAGCTTTCCGACTGGCCGTTTGTTGTTTTGGCTTTCGATGTCAGGTTGTTGAACGTGCAAAGCGCTTGTGTATAATCGCCGTTCAAGTTTAGTGAGAAGCTACGCCCTAATCGATATTTCAGACTTAGACCACCGCCTAAAGCCGTTGCCCAGCTTTCTGAACCGGTCGTCTGCACCGACATATTCACATCGCCGATATTACCATTGATGGCCGTGTTGGGCAGCACCGCCATGGCGCGGCCAGCCAGCAATCGGGCATCAAGGGAGAAGCGACCCATAGGAATACTGACGTACGGACCTCCCATGATTGTCGTTACAGACCAGTGGTCGGCTTTGGCCGTCCATACATCCTGCTCCGATCGATAAACGTTCGTTAGTAGGGCGTCGGTTTGTAAGGCGTTACGGTGTTGTTCGGCTTTGATCATCAAACCTACCGGGCCAATGAGCCGATAGCCCGCTGATAAATTTATGGATACACCACGTCCAGCCATACTAGCCTGTTCTTCGCCAGGAGCGCAACTGCCGAAGAGGCCAACCGGTAAACTGGCTCCGGCAGACACCGCGAAGAAGCCTTTCTTATCCTGATGGGATAAAATAAAGCTTTTCTGGCAGAAGGAAACGGTGGTCATTCCGGCGGCTAAAACGGTTAGATAGAACTTCTTCATGGCGTAATTGGCTACAAATGAGTTTGGTATAGGTCCTCAGTAGACTTTATAAACAAATTCAATGCCACAATTACGCCTTTACTGAATTAAATCGGTTTGGTGTCTTTTAAGAGTCTCAGATACACACCGTTAGTCCAGCCAAACCCATCCTGGTTAGGGTATTCTCCTCCACCCGTTGTAAGCGATGCATCAACAACATTATATTTTTCCATCATTTTACCGGTGGCTTTAAATACCTTGTCGTTCAAGGCCAGCCAGCGGTCGCGGCCTTCATTGGCTGTTTCCTGAAAGCCGTAGTTCTGCAAGCCCCGATACACGATCCACTGTAAGGGAGCCCAGCCATTGGGCCAATCCCATTGCTGACTGCTACGTTCCAATGTTGTGACCCAGCCACCAGCCTGCAGAAAATCGTCTTTTAGTCGTTCATGAACGCGAGCAGCCTGTTCTGACGTAGCAATGTTGAAGAACAGCGGAAAAACACCGGCCAGTGTCAGATAAGGGGTTTGCTGTTTAGTTACCGCATCATAGTCATGAAAAAAACCAGTTTCATCGTTCCAGAAGAGTTGCTGAATAGCCTGTTTGCGACGTGTGCTGAGTGATTCAAAGTCGTCGGGTGTTGTCGAATCATCTGTTTGCGACGTAGCATCCTGTAGTGTCAGCTCAAGGTCGTATAAGAGACAGTTCAGATCGACGGGAACAAAGTCGGCTGTATGGATCAGGGCCATTGAGTTGGGGTCTGAAAACCAGCGGCTGCTAAAATCCCAGCCCGATTCGCAGGCGGCCCGGATGTGCATATACAGCACTTCTGGTTTTACACCCATCTCTTTTGCTTCGTCGGTTAATTCGATTTCCTGTCGGTAGGCTTCAGGGCGGGGAGTAGGCGTATTATCCCAGTACCGATTGAGGTAGGTTTGCGTGTCGATTTTAACGACTCGCTGATGCAGGTTTTGACCATCGGGAATCAGGCTTTTGCCAGCCATCCAGAAATCGTACTCGCGTTTTAATTGAGGCAAGTATTTCGTCAGTACGTCATGGCCTTCAATAGCCGCCAGTAATTTCACCATCAGCGAGAAATAAGGCGGTTGCGACCGACTCAGGAAATAGGTTCTGTTCCCGTTCGGAATGAACCCAAATCGATCAATCAGATAGGCGAAATTGTCGACCATGCCCTGGATCAGCTCAAGGCTGTTGGGAGTTGTTTCAAGCGACTCCTGAAGACCCAGCATCGTAAAATAACTATCCCAATAAAATATTTCCCGGAATCGACCGCCCGGAACAATGTATGGGAAAGGCAAGGCGATACGTGAACCCCCCATTTCAGGCGTATCGGCCTGCCGAGTTAGTCTGTCCCAAAGTCGATTGATGTGCTCGGCGGTAGAGACCGACGTATCGCTAACGTAGTTGCTGGCTACTTTTTCGGGTACTCTAAAGTTGGTACGTATGAATGTTTCCAGGTCAAAATCGGGTTTCGTTTTTTCCGTATCGTATAACGCAATCACCTCGGCCGGGGACGATTTCGGTACGGAGTCAACAAAGGTTTTCGAGTCAGTGAACACATGGCCTAGTTGTACATCACGAAAAAACTGACCGAAGAGCTGGTCAGGCGATAGGGGATTCGATTGTTTGGTCAAAGTAATTAAAACTAGTCGTTAAGTGTACTAAATGTGACGGTAGGTTTTGTTAGAACAAAAGAAATAATATAATTCTAACGGGAAAAGAAAATCAGTATGTTTATGACCTCTAAACGAGTAACCACCGTATTTTATGAACTATTGGCGTATTAAATTGTCACTCCTACTTAACTATTTTGTTTTCGCCATCTTATTAAACAGCGTTGGAACCGTCATTTTACAGGTTCAGAATAATTATGGCGTATCGGCCTCGTCGGCTAGTGTACTGGAAGCATTTAAAGACCTTACCATTGCTTTTGTTTCGTTTCTGATCGCTTCGTACAGCACACGTATAGGCTACAAACGTGCCATGTTGATTGCGCTGGGTATTGTTACGTTGGCGTGTCTGCTGATGCCCCAGGTGCCGGGCTTCTGGACGACTAAACTACTGTTTGCTGCCACTGGAGCCAGCTTTGCGCTCATTAAAGTCTCCATTTTTGCAACAATAGGACTTATTACGGAAGACGCAAACGAACACGCCAGCTTTATGAATTTTCTGGAGTCGTTCTTCATGATTGGTGTTCTGTCGGGTTATTTTCTGTTCAGCGCCTTTGTTGATGATAATAATCCGCAGTCAACCGCCTGGCTGACGGTGTATTATGTTCTGGCCGGTATTGCTCTGATTACTTTTCTATTGCTCCTGAGTACACCCATTGATGAATCGAGTGTTGAGCATGAACAGGCTAAATCGCTAGCCGACGACTTGGGAGATATGGTTAAACTGGCTATTACGCCGGTTGTGATGGTTTTTGTGCTGACGGCTTTTGTGTACGTATTGATGGAACAGGGTATCATGAGCTGGCTGCCAACCTTCAATAGTAAGATTCTGAAACTGCCGACCTCGCTTAGTATTCAAATGGCTAGTATTCTGGCCGCGTCTACAGCAATCGGCCGTTTTCTGGCGGGCGTTTTACTACGTCGTTTGTCGTGGTACTGGCTATTGATTGGTTGTCTGATCACGGCTGCCGGACTGGTTATGCTGGCGTTGCCCATGGCTAGTTCGGTGGGCAATACCGTAGTGACGGGCTGGGCCGATGCGCCAATGGCCGCGTTTATCTTCCCGCTGATTGGTCTGCTGATTGCTCCCATTTATCCGGCCATTAACTCCGCCATTCTGAGCAGTTTACCGCTTCGGAAGCATGGGCCAATGGCAGGCCTGATCGTTATATTTTCGGCACTGGGTGGAACAACTGGTTCACTAATAACGGGACACGTTTTCGAAACCTACGGCGGACAAACGGCCTTCTACTTTTCGTTAGTGCCCATTGGTCTGTTACTGCTTCTGTTGACAGCATTCCGCCGGATGCAGGCCAGAGCTGGTGTCAGCAGCGTTTTGAAGGAGACGGCCAGCGTTGGCGCTCACTAATCTCGTGTAGTTCTTTTTAACGTAAAATTGCCAGAGAAGTTAATGCTGAACGATGCTGCCCAATCTTTTCCTGTACTGGAGGGTTTACGGCTTGCTTATCTGTAAAGCTACCTTGCGATTCAGGTCAAATCTTCGTAAATTAGCCAGATTACTCAGCTCGACTAATGAACTTCAAATTAACGTCAGAATTTCAGCCAACGGGCGACCAGCCGAAGGCTATCGAACAACTGCTTAAGGGATTAAAAGAAGGCGAACCGGCGCAGGTTTTGCTGGGCGTAACGGGGTCCGGTAAAACATTCTCAGTTGCCAACGTTATCGCTCATACGAACCGCCCAACGCTTGTATTAAGTCATAATAAAACGTTGGCAGCGCAGCTATACGGCGAATTCAAGCAGTTTTTTCCGGAAAATGCCGTCGAGTATTTTATTAGCTACTACGACTACTACCAGCCCGAAGCCTACATTGCCACGACTAATACGTACATCGAAAAAGACCTGGCTATCAATGAAGAAATCGACAAGCTTCGGCTCGCTGCTACGTCGGCTCTGATGAGTGGTCGGCGCGATGTAATTGTGGTAGCGTCAGTGTCGTGCATCTACGGTATGGGCAACCCCGAAGAGTTTAAACGGAACGTAGTGAATATTGGTGTGGGCGAACGACTGAGCCGAAATCAGTTCTTACACCAACTGGTTGGGATTCTGTACAGCCGAACGGAAGGCGATTTTCAGCGTGGCAACTTCCGGGTGAAAGGCGATACCGTCGATCTCTACGTAGCGTATGCCGATTTTGCCTATCGGGTTATTTTCTTCGGCGATGAAATCGAAACCATTCAGCGGATAGATCCGTCGACGGGTAAGAAAATTTCGGAGGAACGTATCGTAACCATCTTCCCGGCAAACCTCTTTGTAACCGGCCGCGATACGCTCAACAATGCGATGTATGAAATTCAGGATGATCTGGTTTCGCAGGTCCGCTATTTTGAATCGGAGTTTCGGGAGCAGGAGGCTACCCGTATCAAAGAACGTACGGAGTTCGATCTGGAAATGATGCGGGAACTGGGCTATTGTTCCGGTATTGAAAACTATTCCCGCTATTTTGATCGGCGGCAGCCGGGACAACGTCCATTCTGTTTGCTCGATTATTTTCCGGACGATTATCTGCTGGTGATTGACGAAAGCCACGTAACGATTCCGCAGATACGGGCCATGTGGGGTGGGGACCGCTCCCGTAAAACGGCGCTTGTCGATTACGGATTCCGGCTGCCCTCCGCGATGGATAACCGCCCGCTGACGTTTCAGGAGTTCGAAGATTTATCGGGACAAACGATCTACGTATCGGCCACACCCGCCGATTATGAATTGCGGAAAAGCGAGGGTGTTGTGGTCGAACAACTGATTCGTCCAACTGGCCTGCTCGATCCAGAAATTGAAGTACGGCCAAGTCTGAACCAGATCGACGATTTATTGGAGTCGATCGATGGCCGGATTAAAAACGGCGAGCGCGTTCTGGTAACGACGTTAACCAAACGAATGGCCGAAGAGTTGACCAAATATCTGGACCGGGTCGGTATCAAAACGCGCTACATTCACTCAGAGGTGAAAACACTGGACCGGGTCGAAATTCTGCGCGATCTGCGGCTAGGTAATTTCGACGTATTGGTTGGTGTGAACCTCCTCCGCGAAGGACTCGATTTGCCGGAAGTGTCGTTGGTGGCGATCATGGATGCCGATAAAGAAGGATTCCTGCGCGATATACGATCGCTGATTCAGACCATCGGCCGGGCCGCCCGAAACGCGAATGGAAAAGTGATTATGTATGCCGATACCATTACGGGATCGATGCAGAAAGCAATCGATGAAACCAACCGACGTCGGGCCATTCAGATGGAATACAACGCCGATAATGGTATTGTGCCGACAACCGTATTGAAGTCGAGGGAGGCAATCATGGGTCAGACTAAAGTGGCTGATTCCAAAGCGAAACACTTCTACGTTGAGCCGGAAGAGATACGTATTGCCGCCGATCCGGTGGTGCAATACATGGGCCGTGGCGACCTGGAAAAAATCATTGCCGAAACGCAGTCGAAAATGGAGCGGGCGGCCAAAGACCTTGACTTCCTCGAAGCGGCTCGTCTGCGCGATGAACTGTTCCAGCTTCGGGATAAACTGAAGAAAGAAACAGCCTAATATCGACGTATTTATAAACCATTCTGCTGGCAGGCAATCGTAGCCTGCCAGCTTTTTTACAGCCAGTCCTTACACTGCCTTTTCTTTGAATTCCTGGATATGGCCCCGTTCCAGAAAATGGGCGTAAAAATCCGGTATATGGCTCATTCGTATAGCCTCAATAGTCTGCTCGATTGGATAAGGCACATGAACGAGTTCGTAGGTCACGGCATCGGGAGAGAACTGGCTTTGGGCCGAGAGGGTAATCAGCAGGTACGTAGCAAGTGGTTTGGTTTCCTTCGATCGGCCAACCGAGCCGCAGTTTATAGCTAGTTTAGGGATAGGATCGGTAGTCGTTGCGGAAGAGAGGGACCGTATGTATGATAGATGCGTATGACCCATAACCAACGTATCGGCGTTTTTGGCCTCCATCATAGCCCGTAGATCCTGCTCGTCGTGGTTTTCATAAATATACTCGTCTATCGCTCGTGGGCTGGCATGAACCAGTAGAAGGTTCAACCGGCTTTCTCCGAACGTAAACGAAAGCCTGCATTCTCTGGGAAGGCTGGCCAGGTACGCTTTGTTATCGGGGCGGATTGTCTGGCGGGTATAATCGATAGCCGAAAACCGAACCTGCGTCTCGGTAGCACTATGTTTCTTGAGCGGAACGGTAGGGAGATCGAAGGCGATACGTTCGTCATGATTGCCCATCAACGTAGTGATCCGGTTTTTCCGTATTCTATCAATAACCTCGTTGGGCCAGGGCGCGAAGTCAACCAGATCGCCCAGGCAAAAAATCTGGTCAACGTTACGTTGGTCTATATCCTTCAGAACGGCGTCGAGAGCAGGTAGATTGGCGTGGATATCGCTGATAATGGCGATTGTTAGCATGGCACATCAATAAAAATGATCCGCAAAGGTATCTGTCGGCTCGGCTATTCCCCTCGATAAATAACGCTTTCTGTAGGACAAATCACTACGTTGTCCGGCTAATAAGCTATTTTTTGGCAAGAGCAATAATAATGGGTCGTTCGACTGGATGTCCAAGATTACCGATCGTATGGTCAATTTCTTCCAGAATAGCCTCCAATGAAAAAGGAGCCGATTGTAGAAGGTTGATCGCCATTGACTTATCATAGGTTTGGAAGCCATATTGCGTAAAGGGTAGATTATCCATAAACCCTTTGTCGGCGAATACAAGCGCAAACCGACCTCCCGGTTTAAGAACACGATAAATCTCGGCGATGTAGCTGACTGGGTCTTGCCAGAAATAAACCGTGTTGACGGTCAGGATTTTGTCGAACGAATTGTCAGCAAACGGCATCGTTTGCCCGTCCGACAAAACAAACGATACCTGATTCGAAGCCACTAGTCCGGTATTTCGCCGTTGAGCCTCCTGAATCATCGTTTCCGAAATGTCGACGCCAACGTAACGAACGCCCTCGGCTGCGTTCACTACCGCATCGGCTTGGACAGCGTTGCCCGGTCCGATTTCCAGCACCGTGTCGTTATTGGCGATTGCCAGGATGTCGAAGCCGCGTTTTGTCATATTCAGATTACTGCGGTTCATGCGCTCGCCGGTAGCAATACCCATTTCGCCCGAGGGACAGCTCAATTGTTGGGCAATTTCCTTTAAGTCCGCTTCAGTCCATTCTTTAGCCATACTTGCTGGTTGAGGTTGGTGAATCGTGAAGTAACAAAAATCCAAAGACAACATTGTGCAAAATTCGCCCTTCAATAGAATGTCGCAGTAATCGGAACGCAGCAACCGATTGGTTTAAATGAATTCTCTATCTTGCAGAGACTATAACCCTAATTCCACCTATGAAACGTGTGTTTATCATCCTCGGCATAATTGCCGCTTTATTGCTTCTCGGTTTCTTTGGACTACGTTTCTGGACGAAGTCGGGAAGTCCTGAAGCAGAGGTGATTATTGATCAGGATGGATTTCGGGTAAAGGTGGCTTATTGTCGGCCCTATAAAAAAGGACGTACCATTTTCGGCGGGTTGGTTCCCTACGGAAAAGTCTGGCGTACCGGCGCCAATGAAGCCACGATCATCGAGTTAGCCCAGGACGTAACAATTGCCGGTAAACCGTTGAATGCTGGTCAGTATTCGCTCTGGACAATCCCAACCCCCGACAAGTGGACGATTATTTTTAATCGGGAAACTGGGCAGTGGGGCACCAACTATAATGCTACCGACGACGTATTACGCGTTCCCGTATCTTCACAAAAGCATAGCCCGCCAGTTGACCAGTTTACGATCAGCTTTGATGCGCAGAAAGAAGGGGCCAATATGCTGCTGACCTGGGATGAAACCGAAGCCGTTGTGCCGATTCAACGTCGTTGATACGTAGTGAATTCGACGTAGCATCAGGTACTAGCGGTGAAAACTGGTGGCTATGAACGTCAACGCATCAGGCAGGCCCGTACGCCAGTAGCTCCACGTGTGGGCCCCATCGCGCACCCGGTATTCGTGCGGAATCTGACGGTCCAGTAAGGCAATATGGAGCATCGAATTACCGATAGTTAACGCGTCGTCGTCGCCACAATCAATATACCAGCGTACTTTTTTTAGATCGGCTTCCGGCGCTGACCGGGCTAACGTAATGGGACTGTTCCGTTTCCAGGTAATCGTTAAGCGGTTTTCGCCGGTAACGGGGCCGCTGAAAATGGGCGCATATACCGTATTGTAACGTTCTTCGGGGATAGCCGCAAAGGTTTCGTCCGTGCGGACGGCCGCGCTCATGGCCGCACAGGCGCTAAACAGTTCGGGATGGTGCATAGCCAGGGTCAGGGAGCCGAAACCGCCCATCGACAAGCCCGAAAGTGCCCGGAACTCCCGTTGTGGCCGGGTACGAAACATGGTATCGATATGCGGAATGAACTCCTGTACAAACATATCTTCGTAACGAACCTTGTTCTGGTAATCATTGACATAGAACGTAGCGCCAGCGTCGGGCATAACAATAATCATCGGGGAGAGATCGCCCGAGCGAATACCTGCATCCGCAATACGGTCGGCTTCGCCAAATTGAACCCAGCTCGTTTCATTGTCGCCGAGGCCGTGAAGCAGATAAACAACCGGATACCGACGGTTCGATGTGTAATAATCGGGCGGAAGATAGATCGAGAATTTGACCTGTCGGTTGAGCAACGAGCTGTTGAATACCATGCTTTCCAGTAAGCGGGTCTGTGGGGCCGCCACTACCGGAACAGGGCCGTTAGACTGAGGAGTTGTTAATTGTGCCCGTCGGCGCGATTGCCCCAGCGTTGTGAGCAGTGGTACTATGGCAAGCAAAAAGACGAGTAGAGAGCGGGTTATCATGGATTTTCAGGGTATAAGGCGGTTAAATTTATGCGAAATTTGGCCGAAATTAGAAATAGGCGCACCTCTAGTGCGTTCTCTGTCATAACATCTCCTTGTTCTGTTAACGAAATAACGTTGTTGAGTATGCACAAAAGTTTACTCCTTATTCTGCTTTTTGTCTCTTTCCATACTACCAGCCTCTTTTCACAGACGTTACCCGATTGGGAGGACCCACAGGTTATCAGCCTGCATACCGAAAAACCACACGCTACGTTGATTCCCTTTGCTACTGAGCAGCAGGCGCTCGACGTAACAGATTGGCGAACATCGCCCTATGTGAAGATGCTGAATGGAAGCTGGAAATTCAGATGGTTGAAACATCCTAATCAGATTCCCGCTGATTTTTTTCAGCCGACAGTCAACGACCAAAACTGGGATGATCTGCTGGTTCCATCAAACTGGCAGGTGGTGGGTGCCCGCGAAGGACGGCCCTATGATCGGCCCATCTTTACGAATATAAAGCATCCGTTTCCGGCTACTCCGCCCCGTATTACGACCGATACGAATGCCGTAGGATTATATCGGCTACGGTTTACGATCCCCGACAATTTTCGGGGACGTAACGTTTTCCTGCATTTTGCGGGCGTTCAGTCAACGTGTCGGGTGTATCTGAATGGGCAGTTGGTTGGCTATCATGAAGATAGCATGACCCCGGCCGAATTTCGTATCAACGACAAGCTGAAATCTGGTGAAAATCTGCTGGCTGTGGAGGTAATCAACTGGTCGGATGGAAGTTACCTGGAAGATCAGGATTTCTGGCGCATATCGGGCATTTTTCGGGATGTATTTCTGTATGCTACGCCCACTACCTACCTGCGCGACCTCTATGTCGTAACCGATCTGGATGATCAGTACAATGATGCTACGTTGAAAGTGACGGCTAGCGTTCGTAATCTGTCGCCTACTGGAACAAAAGCACCGTATCGGCTCAAAGCCACTTTGTATGATCCCAAACGTGCGGTGGTTTTCACGGAAACAATCAATTCCGAAAATGCGGTCGATACGGGCGAAGAGGCTATTTTTCGGGTGAGCAAGGTTGTGAAGGCACCGGCGCTCTGGAGTGCAGAATCGCCATCGCTCTACACGCTGATCCTGCAATTGATTGGAACGGATGGTCAGCCGTCGGAAGCCGTTAGCCAACGTATTGGATTTCGGGAGATGAAATTAGCGGGGGGACAATTGCTGCTCAATGGCAAGCCTGTTACGTATAAAGGTGTCAACCGGCACGAATTTGACCCAAATACGGGTCGTGTAATCAGCCGGGAGTCGATGATTCAGGATATCAGGCTGATGAAGCAGCATAACATCAATGCGGTTCGAACCTCGCATTATCCGAACGTAACGGACTGGTATGATCTCTGCGACGAGTATGGCCTGTATGTGATTGACGAGGCCAATATCGAGAGCCACGAATTATGGTCGAAGGGGCAGTCGCCAGCCGCTAAACCCGAATGGCGCGATGCCTTTGTGGCGCGTGGAAGGGCAATGGTGGAACGGGACAAAAATCATCCGTCTATTGTGATCTGGTCGTTAGGCAACGAGAGCGACATGGGCCAGAATTTCCGGGATATGGCCGATATTATAAAACTAATCGATCCAACGCGCCCCATCCATTACGAGGGCCGTAGGCCCTATAACGCTACGTCGCTGACCAGTTTCGACATCATTTCAACCATGTATCCATCGGTCGACGATATAGTGAAGCTGATGGAAAAAGATCCGTCCCGCCCTGTCATTGTCTGCGAATACGCTCATTCAATGGGTAACAGCGTGGGCAATCTGAAAGACTATTGGGCGGCCATTGACAAATATCCGCGTCTGCAGGGCGGCTTTATCTGGGACTGGGTCGATCAGGGATTGCGGTTGAAAAATAAAGCGGGGAAGGGGTTTACCGATCACATTAACGCTATCGATGGGGCCAACGCTGGCGATGGCCTGGTTAACCCAGATCGGACACCGCAACCCGAAATCAATGAAGTTAAACTCGTCTATCAATACGTTAAGCTGACAACGCCAACCGCTTTATCGGCGGGTCAACCCGTGAAAATACACGTACGGAATAACTACAACTTCATGTCGCTGGAGCCGTTTCGGCTAGAGTGGGAGTTGATCCGTAACGGAGAAGTCGTTCAGCGGGGTGGCGAAAATAATCTGGTCGCTAAACCGGGGCAGACCCAGGTGTTAACATTGCCGGTACGTATTGACGACGTAATTGATATGAGGCAGATTACGGGCAACGCCCGGGCCATGGCTGCTAATCAGGCCCCTTTGCTGAATGAGTATTTTCTAAACGTGAGCATCCGGCTTAAACAGGCCACGAGCTGGGCACCGGCTGGGCACGACGTAGCGTCGGGGCAGTTTCCGGTAAAATTAACGTCGCTGGAGCCTCGGGTGCTGGCAATGAACCGGATTCCTGTCCTGAAAGCGACTTCGTCGGCTACGTCGATAACGGTACGGGGAAAAGATTTTGCCGTTGTATTCGATAAGAAAATGGGTACGCTGAGCCAATGGTTTTTCCACGGGGTGAACATAGTAGCCAAAGGGCAGACAGCGACAGATTCCGTGATCCCAGGCCTTCAACCTGGATTCTGGCGCGTACCAACCGATAATGACGAAGGGGGAGGAGCCAGCTCATTTGCCGCCCGCTGGCGTAAGGCTGGCCTGGATACGATGAAAGCCAGGCCGGTTGATGTAAAACTGGACGCCCGGCCTCAGATGGTGCGAGTAAGTTTTACGAATGAGTTGCTGGGTAATGGTGGTAGTATCCGCCAGCAAACCGATTATCTGGTGTATGGTACGGGCGATGTGGAGGTGACAACAACCTACACTCCGTCTGGTTCATTGCCTCCGCTGGCTCGTGTAGGGATGCAGATCCAGTTGCCAGCCACCTATACGCAGATAGCCTGGTATGGGCGAGGGCCTTTTGAAAGTTACGCCGATCGGAAGGAAGCCGCTAAAGTGGGGTTGTATGAAGGAAAAGTCGCCGACCAGTTCTTTCCCTACATAATGGCGCAGGAAAACGGTAACAAAACGGAGGTTCGCTGGGCCAAACTTACGAATGAAAAAGGGGGAGGTCTGCTGATTATAAGTGATATACGTAGTGGTGCTACGCTTGATATCAACGCTCGGGATTATACCAATGAAGCCTTGTTAAACGCCAAAAAGCCTGATCAACAAAACCTTGAACGCGGGAATGTAACGGTTGTCTCGATCGATATGGCGCAGATGGGACTAGGGGGCGATGACAGCTGGAGTCCTCGCGTTCATCCAGAATACCAGCTCCCGGCCAATAAATCATACACCTATACATTTCGGTTACGTCCAATTGATACCCGCACTAACGTAGCGGACGTGGTTGGCCTTCTTTTGCCGCGTTAAGCCCGTGGTTGATAGGCAATAATTATGCTCAGCTGTATAAAATCAGACATTTTAGCTATGGTCCTATAAACAAAGCAAATTCGGTCTTTTGAACAAAGTCGCCCGGAAAACGGCACCCTAGTTTTGTATCAACAAAAACAAAAAAGAAAATGATACAGAACAACAACCAGGGCGCACTACAACGTCCACTCGGCACAGGTTTCAACGCTCAATCGACAACCAGCGATGTGATTGCAGGGATCGACCTCACCGGCAAGGTCGCTATTGTAACGGGGGGTAATGCGGGTATTGGCGTAGAAACGACCCGCACACTGGCAGCCGCTGGCGCAACCGTGATCGTGCCAGCAAGGGATGTAGAAAAAGCCCGGAAAAATCTGGAGGGAATTGCCAATGTTGAGATCGAAGCCATGGATATGATGAATCCAGCTTCCATAGATGCATTTGCCGAAAAATTTCTGGCATCAGGCAGGCCGCTACATATCCTGATCAATAACGCCGGGATCATGTGGGTGCCGCTGCAACGCGATGAACGTGGTATTGAATCGCAGCTGGCTACCAACTATATCGGTCAGTTTCACCTTACGGCAAAGTTGTGGCCTGCTCTGAAACGCGCCAATGGAGCCCGTGTTGTGAATGTTTCGTCATTGGGCCACCACATGGCTCCGTTCAACTTTGACGATCTTAATTTCAACCATCGCGACTATGAAACCCTACAGGCCTATGGTCAGTCAAAAACAGCCAGCAATCTATTCGCGCTGGAGCTTGACAATCGGGCGAAAGGTGTCAATGTGCGAGCCTTTTCGGTGCACCCAGGTTCAATTGCAGGAACGGAGTTGGGACGGAACGCATCGATGGATCTTTGGAAGCAAATGGGGTTCCTGGACGATGATGGTAATATGCGCGCCGACGTACTGGCAAACCTAAAAACAATTCCGCAGGGTGCCGCTACGTCGGTATGGGCCGCAACCAGTCCACTCCTGAATAATCTGGGCGGTGTATACTGCGAAGATGGTGACATCGCCGAATTACTACCGGCCGATCCTGCCATACCTACCAATGCCAAACTACATCAACGGGGTGTACAGCAGTATTCACTGGACGATGCCAGCGCCAAACGTCTGTGGACGCTGACCGAAGAAATGATCGGAATTAACTTCAATGTAAACGAATAGCTGGAAAATCACCGGCAGAGAGAGGTTGTAAAAGACGATTTAGAAAAGGGTATGGACTATCAGTCGACATACGTAACGCCGGAGATCAAACTATCCAGCTACGAAGACAAGCTATTTAAAACAGAGATTGTCTTCGACCATCATATGCTGATCTGGTTCATTGAGGGAGAAACGAAGATTATTCAGGCAGAAACAAGCTATACCTTCGCATCAGGCGATATTTTCCTGATCCCCCGGAACCAGTTAGCTACGATTATCAACTATCCGAAAGGCAATCAGCCCCATAAGACGGTTGTGATGCATTTGTCTACAAGTCGACTGAGGGATTTTTATCAGGGAGTAACCATCAAATCGTCAGCGGGCAGCTCTTTTAAGATCAGACGTTTTGGTGATCACCCCTTGTTGAAAAGCTGTTTTGCTTCGCTAGCTCCCTATTTCGACCTGACCGAACCGCTACCGGAGCATCTCGCAGCTATTAAAATCAAGGAAGCCATCAGCCTGCTTCGGCTAATCGACCCCAATATTGATACTTTGCTGACCAATTTTGACAGTCCCGCAAAGCTGGACCTGGTCGATTTTATGGAGCGAAACTATATGTTCAATATGCCGCTGGAACGATTTGGCTACCTGACAGGAAGAAGTCTCACTACGTTTAAACGCGACTTTAAAAAGCTGTTCGACACCACACCTCAGAAATGGCTGACCCAAAAACGACTGGAACTGGCCCATTACCAGTGTAGTCAAAAGAGTAGCAGGCCGGTTGATGTCTGTTATGAGGTTGGCTTCGAGAATTTCTCCCATTTCTCTTTCGCGTTCAAAAGACATTTTGGCTATCCGCCCACCAAATTAGTCGCTCTCGGGGCTATGCGTTAGTCCGCTATCAGGAATGTTGCCTAGTTGTATGAATCGTTGCTGTCAGGAACGATAGAGGAAACTATTGCCAATCCATCGGCGTGAGATGCATCCGTTCATCCACTAAAATCTAGCTATCATGACCATTTTCCCAGTCAATACCCAGAGATGTACCAACAAAAGGACGAAAAAAGGTCTGGTGTTCATTCCAGATATCAGTGGATTTACGCAGTTGGTACGTAGCACGGACCTGGTAACCGGACAGCTGATTACGTATGAATTGTTATCGACCATTATTCGGAAAAATGGACTGAATATGCAGATCGCAGAAATTGAAGGAGATGCGGTGTTCTTCTACAAATGGAAAGCGACGCCTTCCGTCAATGATTTGTATGCCCAGTTTGAACAACTCAAGATTGCCTTCGATCGTAAAATTGCGGAGCTGGAGAATAAGTACGCTATGAAGCTGGACCTGCACCTTAAAGCGATCGCACATTATGGAGAAATGGCGGAGTTCTCCGTGGGCGGTTTCCGCAAGCTATACGGCGAGGTAGTTGTCGAATCTCATCGATTGTTAAAGAATAACATTCCCGGAAAGTCGTACCTGCTTATCACCGATGAACTGATTGCGGCTGCTGAACAACAACTTGTCCATAACCTTTCTCCGGCCATACGTTCCAATAAACTCTGTGAAATCTATGGTGGCTTAAGAAACCTGTGTTTTACCTACATTCTGTTTGAATCTTGTCAATGTACTGCCTGAAAAGTACTAACGGACAGACATAAAATCGAGACTGTAGATAAGCTTACCACATGGTTGTATTCAGCGCATAATTCAAATCAAAAAAACGAACATGACAACTCTAACTGGTAAAATTGCCGTAGTAACTGGTGGCAATAGTGGACTCGGTTTTGCCACCGCAAAAGAACTAATCGCTAATGGTGCCACTGTGATCATCACTGGACGCCGAAAAGAAGCCATCGACAAAGCGGCTACGGAACTAGGTGCCGTTGGTATGCTTGCCAACCACGCCAACCTGACCGATATCGTTGCCCTAACAGAACAGGTTGGACGGGCATTCGGAAAGATAGATATTCTGATGGTGAATGCCGGTACTACAAAACTGACTACCATTGAGGAGGCCACCGAAGACCTGTTCGATGAGGTCATGAATCTGAACCTGAAAGGGGCCTATTTTACGTTGAGCCGGTTTATTCCGATACTGAACGATGGCGCATCGGTTATTATCACATCGTCTTCATCGGCCTCAACTACCAAACCGCATACCTCCATTTATACGGCCAGCAAAACCGCAATTAATGCCGTCGTAAAGATTGCAGCCATTGAACTGGCCCCTCGTCGTATACGGGTCAACGCGGTGAGCCCCGGCCCGTTTGCTACAGAAATTATGGAGAAAGGGGGGATCGGCGATCCAAAAATGCAGGAGTTTATTATTGCAGGGGTGCCACTAGGCAGACTGGGAATAGCTGCTGAAGTTGGCAAGCTGGTCAGTTTCCTGTCCAGTGATGATGCGGCCTTCATCACGGGGGCAGAGTACCTGATCGATGGTGGCCAGTCTCTGAACAAATAAGGACCTTATTGAGGAGTTACCAGGTTCTTCGGCCATCAACAGATGGTTGCTACGCTAACGTAGCGTCGTATTGCCTCAGGAATACGCCGGAGATTACGGTAATTGATCTGATTTAGCATTGAAACCTGGTAAATGGTCCGCTTAACAAAGCCCGCTTGATCCTCAAAACAAAATAAAAGGATGGGAGGTATGCTACCTTTGCGTTAACCACTTTCCGATTAAAGGCATATCGTAAAACCTATTTTTAGTCGATGGATTACGTAGCAAAGTACATCACGGAGGATATTAAGTTATCCTGTTACGAGGACAAATTCTTTAGGTCAGAAATTACGTTCGACCAACATATGCTGGTCTGGTTTATCTCAGGAGAAACGAAGATCGTACAGGCCGAAGGAACGTATCGGTTTCAGAAGGGCGATATCTTTTTGATTCCAAGGAATCAGCTGGCCACCATTATTAACTATCCCAAAGATGGTCTTCCGCACAAAACCGTTGTCATGCACTTAACAAAAGGGTGGTTACAGAACTACTACGCGAAACTCGATAGTAAGGTTAACCCCGAAAAAATACCAAGAATAAGGCATTACAACAATCATCCGCTGCTGGAAAGCTGTATGGCTTCTCTTATTCCTTATTTCGATATGCAGGATCTGCCGGAGAATATCGCTAACCTGAAAATCACAGAAGCCGTTACAATCCTACGATCGATCGATAAGAGTATTGACAATATGCTCGCCAACTTCGAAGATCCGGGTAAGATTGATCTGGCTGAGTATATGGAGCATAATTTTATGTTCAATATGCCAATTGAGAAGTTTGGGTATCTGACTGGCCGAAGTCTGACGACTTTCAAACGTGATTTTAAGAAGACCTTCAACGAAACCCCACAAAAATGGCTGACCCAAAAACGGCTGGAACTGGCTCATTACCAGTTTGTGGAAAAGAAAATGAAACCGATTGATGTATGCTATGAGGTTGGTTTTGAAAACCTTTCACACTTTTCGTTTGCCTTTAAAAAACACTTTGGTTACACACCGACGGAGTTGCTGGGGGCTCCTCATACGAGATAATTTCGCCCTGGAATGGTTTGCTACCGGGCGTTAGAGAGTCATGCTATGATCTAATATAGTATAGTGGTATAGGAGTAACAATGCGTAGCCCTTTGGTATAAGCTCTAATGACGCCAAGTCTGATCAAGGATACCTTCTTTGTCATATAAATAGGGTTTTAGTTGATTAAAGTAACTGAAGCGTTGCGTTGGTAGAGGCTACCATTAAGTAGGATTTAAAGCTGCTTTCTGGGTAAATAACAAGTTATATCTTGTTGCTGCCATTATGTCTATATCATGAATAGTCTTTATTACTTACGTTTGCACTTGTGGACGTAAAAGCACTATTTTCGTCCTTGTGCTGAGGCACACGAAAACCCATACCCACGCGCATGGCCAAATTAATTATCGTAGATGACGAAAAAAGCATTCGGGAAGCTTTACGGGATATTTTAGAGTATGAGGGCTACGAAGTAGACGAGGCTAAAGACGGAGAAGAAGGATTAGAAATGATTTCACGTACGACCTACGACGTAGCGTTGTGCGACATACGCATGCCTAAGATTGAAGGCCTGGAGTTGCTACAGAAGGCGCAGGAAGTTAGTAAGAGCACGCAGTTTATTATGATTTCGGCCTACGGGAATGTGGAAAACGCCGTTGAAGCCACAAAACGGGGCGCCTTCGATTTCATTACAAAACCACCCGATCTGAACCGATTACTCATTACTGTCCGTAACGCCATCGAACGGGCGAAACTGGTTCAGGAAACGAAGACGTTGAAAAAACGGATTTATAAAATCAACGAAATTGTTGGCGAGTCAGAACCAATTCGACGGGTAAAAGAAACCATAAACCGGGTGGCTGCCACGGAAGCGCGGGTGCTTATAACCGGAGCCAATGGTTCTGGTAAGGAAATGGTTGCCAAGCAAATACACGACAAAGGAAACCGTTCGAATCAGGTTCTGGTAGAGGTTAACTGTGCGGCTATTCCTGGCGAACTTATCGAAAGCGAGTTGTTTGGGCATGAAAAAGGCGCTTTCACTGGTGCTGCGGCCCGTCGTGTCGGTAAGTTTGAACAGGCCGATGGGGGAACGCTATTTCTCGACGAGATTGGTGATATGAGCTTGTCGGCACAGGCTAAAGTGCTGCGGGCATTGCAGGAAAGCAAAATTACCCGGGTTGGGGGCGATAAAGAAATCAAAGTCAACGTACGGGTGATTGCAGCTACCAACAAGGATCTGCGACAGGAAATTGCCAATGGTAACTTCCGGGAAGACTTATTTCACCGGCTAAGTGTAATTGTTATTCACGTTCCGCCATTAGCCGAACGCCGGTCCGATATTCCGTTGCTGGTCGATAAGTTCTTGCAGGACATTGCGGCCGATTATGGTGCTGTCGCCAAAGAAATAACGCCCGATGCGATGGCCTATCTACAATCGCTTCCGTGGACAGGCAATGTTCGGGAGCTACGTAACATTGTTGAGCGTCTGGTCATTATGGGCGGAGAGGAAATCTCGCTCGAAGATGTGAAAGCATACGCCTATTTCTAACGAACGTCTGAACCAGGATTTTTAAAGATTTCTAAGACTAGCGAACTATTTAGCATAGGTATCATGAAAATCCTATAAATCTTGTGAAAATCCCGGTTCAGACCTCAGAGCACCAGCAAATTACACCCCCTTACATCCGAGTTGTCAAAACGGCCGATAACGCGGAAATCGCCCTTATCGCCAACATACTGGCCTAGATCCTGCGTTTCTATGAACGAACAGGAATCCAGATTAGCCAGGTCAATCACATTGATACCGCCAGTACGTGTATAATCGGCGGGATATAGCGAAAAAGGATCGTTGATATCCCGTAGCACGATACGTAGCGTTGAACTTGGCCTGAAAATACCGTCGCCAGCGGAGTAGGCTTGCGATAGTAACTCCGTCATGCCATATTCGGAGTGAACCGACGATACACCCAAATGATTACGTAGTAGCTGGTGGACTTCTTCCCGTAGCAATTCCTGACGGCGCCCTTTCATGCCGCCTGTTTCCATCACAATCAGGTTTTCGTTTGTACTGAGAAACGACAAATCCGCTGTAGACTCGGCCCAATCGAGCAAACCGAACGTAACGCCAATCAGCAGAATTTTTTTCTCATCGGGTTGTTGCGTAAGTTTCCGAAGCTGTTCGGTTAATTCATGGTGATTATGTAAGTAAAAACCCGATTTGTCGGAGCCAGTTTGCGCTATAAATTGGCGAACCATATACACCAGCGATGAGTTATTTCGTTCAAGATAAGACGGCAGCAAAGCCAGAATGTGGAAGTTGCTGAGCGGTCCATACATCTGTTCGAAAATGTCGGTACAGATGGCGTCATAAAGTGCTGGATCAGATACGAAATGGCGACTGGTACGTTCGCCAGTTGTGCCACTACTGGCAAAGGTCAGCGTATCCGGGTCGGGTTGCCAATTAGGTTGCCGACCTGTCTGGATAACGTGGTTCCTGAAAAAGCCAATTGGCATAAACGGGATCTGACGTAACGTAGTGACCTGATTGGCCTGGACGCCGAGATAGTGCAGATAAGTGCGATATAACGGATTGAAGGTTGCCTGATACTGAAAAACAGCCAGCGCCAGCGATTCGAAAGACGGAAAAGTGGGTCGTTGAGCGCTTATCGTTAAAACCTGCTCACGTAGTGATTGACGAAGTGTGATTGCTTCGGGCAAACGCATTGTTAGAAAATAAAATAGTAAAAACTTTACCTGCAATACGAGTACAACAGTATGCAACGACAACTAATTCAACGATACCTGCTGGTCGTAGTAGTGGCCCTGACATTATCGTCTTGTTTTACTGAACCCGATTACCCCGACACACCATCCATTGAGTTTAGAGGTATCTTCAAATATACCCTACCGGCAGGACAAGGTATCGGGAAGTCGAAGCGGGATTCAGTGGTGATCACCATTGGCTTTAAAGATGGTGATGGTAATCTGGGTACCACTGTCAACTCGCCAACCTATAAAGCCGACTCGGCCCGCTATGCTCAGAATGGCAACTGGGGGAATTACCAGATTCGTACGTTTCGCTTCATCAATAACCGCTACGTCGAATATACGGATCAGGTAAACGCAAACTTGCTGTTCCCGGATCTTACTGCCGGGAAACCCAAAGGAGCTATTGAGGGTTCGCTCGATTTTAATCAGCTTTTCCCTTACGGTACCGTTATTCAGATGTACCCGACAAAGTTTCAGATCAAAATTCGGGATCGTAGTCTGAACGAAAGCAACGTAGTAGAAACCGATACAATCAGCCTGCCGTTTGCCAGGTAGGCCTTTCGTTCTACGCTTCTTTTTCGGAAGGCTGTGCTTGCACGGCCTTTTTTTGTTGGCCGGTGTCCGCGTTTAGAATAATTCGGAAGGTAGTACCTTTGCCAAGCTCCGAACTTTTTACGAACAATTTTCCACTGTGGTATTCTTCGACAATACGTTTGGCCAGCGTCAAACCAAGCCCCCAACCTCGTTTTTTGGTGCTAAAACCGGGTGTAAACACTTTTTGCATGCTGGCTTTGGGAATCCCTTTACCCGTATCGGTAATGTCGATAGCGATTTCCTGGTTAGACAGCGCCTGCATAGTAAGTCGTAATTCGCCAACGCCTTTCATGGCATCAACCGCATTTTTGCAGATGTTTTCAATAACCCACTCAAAAAGTAACTTGTTGATCTTGACAGTCTGGTCGGCTGGAATCTGACTGGCCAGGCTCATTTTTACTTTCGTAGAAATTCGCTTCGACAGATAGTCTGTAAATTGCTCAACCACGGTAGTGATATTCTCCTCTTTTAGCGTTGGAATGGAGCCAATACTGGAGAAACGGGCCGTAATGGTTTCCAGACGGCTGACATCCTTGGCAATTTCGTCGGTAATGGATTCGTCGTATTGTGCCGGGTCTGAACGCATGAATTCGACCCAGGCCATCAGCGACGACATGGGCGTGCCAAGCTGGTGAGCTGTTTCTTTCGCCAGTCCAACCCAAACCCGGTTTTGTTCAGCTCTTCGCGACGAACTGAACGCCAGATACGCCAATACGCCTAAAGCCCCCAAAATAGCCAGGAGCACCCAGGGGAAATACGTTAGTTGTCGGAGCAGCGTTGAATTATCGTAATAGACCAGTCCGCGTTCGCCATTTCCAATTTCAACCACTATGGGCGGATGCCGCTTTTTCATTTCCTGTGTCTTATCCCGAAGAAATTGCTGCTTACCTTCGTCGGTCAGGTTTTCGGGGAAATCGATGTTGAGGGGCTTGGATATCTGCCCATTAGGATCAACATAGATGGCGGGTACAGTTCGGTTGGCTTCCAGAATCTCACTCGTCACGAACGTAAGATCACCCGAATCGAAGTGGCTTGGGTCAACCAGATAAGCTATGGTTTTGGCGTACAGAATAACGTAGTGTGCTTCGCGTTCTTCCAGTTTATTGATCAGTCGATTGGTGTAGAGTAGCGATGCCGTTCCAACCAGCAAAAGGTTGAGCGCGACAATTATTTTCAGCGAATTATTCTGGTTATAAATATCAAATGATTTCAGCATGTTTTCGCACGGCTTCCCAGATCAAGCAGAAAATAACTGACCCTGAGAGTGACTTCTATTGTATAAAAATAGGCCAATAAACAATTAATTCGCTACTTTACCCCTACTGATTGATGAGGATAGACGGCCATTTAGTTCATAAACGAGAAAAGCACATTAATTGTGCTAACCGGAACGACTACAGCGACTCAACTGTTACTAATCTGAATAGGATTCAATAAAGAAAATGCCATGCTATTTGGATTATTTCTAAATAGATATACCGATTATACACTCTGTTTCCATCTCCGATAATTGTGCTGTAATTTTGTGCTGGCTAAGGCCGTCTAGTGTGATTCGTAACGATGTTAGATACTTTTAAATCAATTAGTTTATCCCATAAAACGGCACCTCTCAAAGTGCGGGAGCTAATTGCACTTAACGAAGACGAAGCAAAACAACTGATGCTCCGCTTGCGGGACTTTTTTGGTCTGTCAGATTTGCTCGTTGTCTCTACTTGCAACCGTACGGAGGTCTATTACGCATTTGAACAGGATTTGAATGCCGAAATTGCCCGCTTACTGCTTATTGAGAAAGGTCTGACCGATACCGATCAGTATTTGCCTTATTTCCAGTTTTACGGTGCGCATAACGATGCGGTTCAGCATCTGTTTGAAGTTTGTGTTGGCTTGCATTCGCAGGTAGTTGGTGATATGCAGATCCCGAATCAGGTGAAGCATGCGTACCAGTGGTCAGCCGATCTGGATATGGCCGGGCCGTTCCTCCACCGGTTGATGCATACCATTTTCTTTACCAACAAGCGCGTTACCCAGGAAACCCCGTTCCGGGATGGAGCCGCTTCGGTTTCTTACGCTGCTGTCGAATTAATTGATGAACTTGTTGGTCATAATCAGAACCCGAACGTACTGGTTATTGGTCTTGGCGAAATTGGGGCCGACGTTTGCCTGAATCTGGAAGCGCGGAACCTGAAAAATATTACACTCTGCAACCGTACGCAGGCAAAAGCCGAAGCATTGGCCAGCCAGTACGGGTTCCGCACCGCCGACTTTACAAACCTTACCGAAGAAATCCGGAAAGCCGACGTCATTATTTCGTCCGTAATGCGCGATGAGCCACTGATTACGCCATCGTTGTTGCAGAATCTGAACGTACTGACCTACAAATATTTCATTGACCTGTCTGTACCACGTAGCGTGGACGCTGCGGTTGAGCAGATTCCGGGAGTTTTGGTCTATAACATCGATCATATCCGTAATCGGGCCGACGAAGCGTTAAATCAGCGCCTGGCGGCTATTCCACAGGTTGAAGCGATTATCGCTCAGGCTGTCGCTGAGTTTGGCGACTGGTCGAAAGAAATGGTGGTCTCGCCCACGATCAACAAGCTTAAAAATGCGCTGGAGCAAATTCGTAAAGACGAAATTGCCCGCCATCTGAAACATTTGAGCCCCGATGAGTCGGAGAAAGTGGATAAGATTACGCGAGGCATCATGCAAAAAATTATCAAACTGCCGGTGCTTCAGCTGAAAGCTGCCTGTAAGCGGGGTGAAGCCGAAACGCTGATCGACGTACTGAACGATCTGTTCGATCTGGAAAAACAGTCGGCTGTCGATTATAAACAGGAACATTGATTCTCGGACTTATACTGTTAAAAACTCCCAAATCGTTACTGATTTGGGAGTTTTGCTTTTATAGACTTCCACGCTACGTATGTCCCGTTTCTTAAATACGCTTCTTCGGTTGATGTTTATTGCTGTTCTGGTGGCCGGGCTCATTGCCATTTGGGAGCAGATTCGTGGGAGCGACGTGATGAGTCGGTTCCGGCGGGGCGATAAAACCACGCAGAGCATTGTTCTAAAAGAGGTAAAAGCGCTAGGGAAGCTGGAATTAGTGAGCTACACGTTCAAGGATATTATTGAACATGAGCACGTCAACACCTTTTTGCCGAATGCGAACGCCGTATTGATCGTAGAAGGCCAGGCCACGGGCTGTATCGATCTGACCAAAATAAAACCAGCGGATATTCAGGCCGACGGCGATTCTATACTAGTGATACTGCCTAAACCAGAACTGTGTAGCTGGAAAATAAATCACGATAAATCCAGGGTTTACGACACCCGCTTTTCGTTTTTAGATGAGTCACAGCTGGTCAGTGATGCGTATCGGCAAGCCGAAAAACAGATTCGGCAGGCGGCCCTGACTGGAGGCATATTAGAGCAGACTCGCCAGAATGCAAACCAGGTGCTGAAACCATTGCTCGAACAAGTGTCGGGGCGAGGAGTGCGACTTTCTTTTCAGGAGTAACCTCCCCGAACGATTTTGTAGCTGGAAATGGGCCGTAAAGAAAAACTTCGGGGCCAAAAGAATGATTTTCGGCATCATTTTGGTAACATCGTCTATAGTATGTCGTTTTTAACGTAACAGGTTTAGATTATCAATGCCCATGAACGCAAAATCACTACCGGTCACTAATGGCAGCTTGCTGATTGCTGAACCCTATATGGGCGATACGAACTTTGATCGCAGTGTTGTTCTGGTTTGCGAACATAGCCCCGCAGGAACGTTTGGATTAGTGCTTAATCAAACCACTGATTTGCAACTAGGCGATGTTATAGAAGATGTATATGCGTCGCAGCCTTTATTTGTGGGTGGCCCCGTACAACAAAATACGCTTCACTTTATTCATCGTCGCCCCGATCTGATCGATGGATCAATACGTGTCACCAATGGCCTCTACTGGAGTGGTGATTTCGACCAGGTGAAGCAGGCTGTCAACATAGGTACGCTTTCGGAGCAGGATATTCGCTTTTTTATTGGCTACTCAGGCTGGGATGCCGGGCAACTCGCCGGAGAACTGGATCAGAAAGCATGGATCGTGAGCCGGGCCGACGCTACGTTCCTTTTCGAAACACCAGCTGACCAATTCTGGCGTGGTGTCTTAAAAAAGATGGGGGGCGAATTCAAGTCTATTGCCCATTATCCGGTCGATCCACGGCTGAATTAAGTTCAATCCTGATGTTGACGGCAATATCTTAACTTTTTTTAACCAATTTTGTCGGATAATTAGCCGTTATTGGAGGGTTAACGTCCTTCCATAAGTTTTGTATGCAGGTTTCCCGACTACTACTTTTAGCATTTTTAGTGAGTTCGCCCTTATTGGTACGGGCGCAAAGCAATAAGCCCGTTGGCGGTCATTTTGGTATAAAAATAGGCGGCTCATTAACGCGAGTAGCCATTTCCGGTACCAGCGCCAATATTCCGAAACAGAACCTCGATCCTAATCTTGGTATCATGTATCGGTACCGGCTTCACCGGCTGGTGCTGCAACCAGAAGCGTTGCTGAATATAAAAGGAGGTTCATTTCAGACGTTGCCAACTCAGGTTGGTGCTGAACGGCAAACCATTAATAATACGTATTCGTATCTGAGTGTGCCTGTTCTGCTGGGTTACATTCCTACCGAAGGACTGACGATACAGGCGGGCCCCGAATTTAGTTATGCGCTTAATTCGGGTTCAACGAACGGACCCGCCACCAAAACGGATCTGGGCGTAGTGGTTGGTGCTCATTACGATTTTCTGGATATGGCCGATAAGTTTAGCCTCCACGTTCGCTACATCTATGGGCTAGCCAATGTATCGCCTGAGGCAACGGCAACGTATCAGAACCGCGTTTTTCAGGCGTCGATTGTTTACAATCTATACCCCAAGAAGAAGAAATAGTTGCCGACCCGCAGACTTCTATGCTTTCCGACTTTGGTATCATCTTACTGTTTATTCTGGCGGCCTTCGCGTTCATTGGGCTGGTGCTGTTTATTGCGCGCCTGCTACGTCCGAATCGCCCGAATGTAGAAAAAAACAGTACGTATGAGTCGGGGGAAGAGCCGGTTGGTAACGCGAATATTCAGTTCAACATTCGTTTCTACGTAGTGGCGCTGGTATTCGTGCTGTTCGATGTTGAGCTGGTTTTTCTGTTTCCCTGGGCTACGGTCTTTGGGCAAGAATCGCTCATTCAGGCAACGGATGGTTTGTGGGGCTGGTTTGCGCTGGGCGAAGTAGTTCTGTTTGTTGTCATTCTGGCGATTGGTCTGGCCTATGTATGGGCCAAAGGCTATCTGGATTGGGTAAAACCACAGCCTAAAATTCCAACAATGGAAACGAAAGTGCCAGTCGATTTGTATCAAAAAGTAAACGAACGCTACAAACGATAGCCTTCCTGTTTGCTTACCGAACTCCGACGTAATTATGGCCTCACCTTCTGATAAATCTGGCGAAGCAAGTGTCATCCTGATGCACTCCGAAGACCTGCTCAACTGGTCGCGCGAGAAATCGCTCTGGCCAATGAGTTTTGGGCTGGCCTGCTGTGCTATTGAGATGATGCAGACATTTGCGGCTAACTACGATCTGGAACGATTCGGGATATTTCCGCGCCCTTCTCCCCGGCAGTCGGATATTATGATCGTTTCCGGCACGGTAACGTATAAGATGGCTGATCGGATTCGGCGACTGTACGAACAAATGCCGGAACCACGCTACGTTATTTCGATGGGCTCGTGCTCCAACTGCGGAGGGCCTTACTGGCAACATGGTTATCACGTAGTGAAAGGGGTTGATCGCATTATTCCGGTCGATGTGTATGTGCCTGGTTGCCCACCCCGCCCCGAAGCACTGATTGATGGATTTCTGAAATTGCAGGAAAAAATCAGAACGGAGCATCCGTTGCTGGGAAATAAAGAAGTCGTATTTTCGGGTGCTGAACCTACCCAGTCCGACGATCTTTCGACCCGTTCCTAATGAACATTTTCCGTGCTACGTTACGCCAGACTCTAGGCTCATTACGGCTTATATGGTTGCTCTATGCCATTACGTTGGTCATGGCTCTGGTAGCGGCATTACCGTTCTACAATACGCTTAAGGCTGAAGCCCAGAATTCGCTGGCATTTTTGAACCTATTGGATGGGGTCGACTACACGATCTATTCGGATTTTATGCACCGTAGTAGCCGTGCCATTATGCCTTTACTGAGTGTCGGGCGTTGGTTAGGGCTGGTCCATCTATTTGTCAGTGTATTTGTAGCGGGAGGTATTCTTCTTCGTTTTGCCCAGCCCAGAGTACCATTTAGCGTTGGCTTGTTTTTTCAGGGTTGTGTGCAGTATGTTGGTCGTTTCCTGCGGTTGTTTGCAGTTTCATTCCTGTTTGTGGTAGTCGGGGGTGGCATCTGGCTCGTTATGGGTACGTTGGTCAATGTTCTTCTGGAAGATGTATTGACGGAGCGCGGCCTATTCTGGATTGGAGCCGGTTTTTTCGCTTTGTTTATGCTGACGGTAACGCTGGTTCTCTGTATTGGCGATTATGCCAAAGTTCTCATGTTTCGGGAGGATGAGCACCGCGCTTTACGGGCTTTTGGGCAGGCCGGTAGGTTAGTACTACGTCATTTGGGCAGAACATACGGTATATACTGGCTATTGATAGTAGTCGGAACCGGCTTGTTTGGTATTTATTTCCTGATTGATGGTTGGGTTATGATGAGCGGCTGGGCAACTATTATCGCTATGCTGCTGGTGCAGCAGGCCCTCATTTTTGCGCGGGTTTTGCTGAAAGTATGGTCGTTGGGAATTGCTTACACTACGTATGAGACGTTGCCCAAACCGGTAATTACGGTTTCTCCAGTCAATTCCTCTTTTTCGCCAATAACTATAGAGAATACTGGTGATAGGGAGACGGCAATCGATTAATCGTTAGCTTTTAAGTCATTTATAGTCAATAAAGGGGCTGTGGTTCCCTAATCTTCTTCGGTCATTTCGTAATATTGCAGAATTGTTGTGATTTAATTTACTCATTCTGCCGTATGGCTGTTCCTACTCTCCCTCAAAAAACCGAATCTACTGAAGCCGGTTTGTTCAGTTTACCTGTTATCGTTGCCGCTCTTGGCTATTTCGTTGACATTTATGACCTGTTGTTGTTCGGCATTGTCCGGGTGCCCAGCTTACAGGATCTCGGCCTGACTCCCGACCAAATCTCGACCGTTGGGGCCAGTATTCTGAACTGGCAAATGGGTGGTCTACTACTCGGAGGTATCCTATGGGGTGTTCTGGGCGATAAACGTGGCCGCTTATCGGTGTTGTTTGGCAGTATCGTTACGTACTCCATTGCCAACATTGCCTGTGGATTCATTAAGAACGTTACGTTCATGGACCCTACCGTTTATTACGCGCTTATGCGATTTGTGGCGGGCATTGGTCTTGCCGGTGAATTAGGAGCAGGCATTACGCTTGTCAGTGAAATATTACCTAAAGAAAAACGGGCTGTTGGTACGTCGCTGGTGGCGGGTATTGGGCTTTCGGGTGCCGTAGTGGCTTATTTCACGGTAAAATATTTTGACTGGCAGATGGCCTTTTTCGTAGGTGGTGGACTTGGCATTGGCCTGTTGCTGCTGCGGGTAGGCGTGGTAGAGTCCGGGATGTTTAAGAACGTAACGGAGCAGGACCATGTCAGTCGGGGCGATTTCTTATCGTTCTTTACCAATGCCAATCGCCTGGGTCGTTATCTACGCTGTATTGGTATTGGCCTGCCGACCTGGTTTGTTATTGGGATTCTCGCTACGTTCAGTAACGAATTTGGAAAGGCGCTGGGCATTACGGAAGAAGTGCAGCCCGGTTTGGCCATCATGTGGTGTTATGTTGGCCTTGCCGTGGGCGATCTGGCCAGCGGTTTCATCAGTCAGGCGATGGCTTCGCGCCGGAAAGCGGTTATGTTGCTGATGGGCGTTGCTCTTGTGTTTAGTCTGGTTTATCTGTTTGTCGGGATTCAGAGCGCGACTGCTCTGTATGGATTGTGTTTGGCAATGGGTTTCGGCATTGGCTACTGGGCTATGTTTGTGACCATCGGAGCGGAGCAGTTTGGGACAAATCTCCGCGCTACTGCTGCCACAACGGTACCCAACATGGTGCGTGGTCTGGTTATTCCGATGACGTTGACGTATCAGGCGCTGAAGCCCTCCTTAGATACAATTAACTCAGGTGCCGTAGTCGGCCTGATCAGCTTTATACTCGGTTTTTACGCTATCCTGACTATTCCCGAAACCCACGGAAAAGATCTGGATTATCTGGAGGAATAATCAGAACCGGGATTTATGTGATTTTATTGACCGACTTTGATTTTTTTTCGCTTCAAAGAAGCGCTTGAATCAACTAACTCAAAGTCAGTCAGTAAAATCACATAAACCCCGGTTCTGACAAAATTATATGGAAACAGCTACTTCGTCTCGCGTCTCGTTACGTTCGTTATTTGCGTTGCCGGTTATTGTATCGGCGCTGGGCTATTTTGTGGATATCTACGACATGGTCATTTTTACCATTGTCCGGGTGCCGAGTCTGGAAGCGTTGCAATTGACGAAAGCCGATATTTCGACGGCTGGTACGTTCATTCTGAATTGTCAGCAGGCGGGTTTGCTGGTGGGCGGTTTGCTATGGGGCATTCTGGGCGACAAGCGCGGTCGTATGTCGGTGCTGTTTGGTAGTATCATTACGTATTCGTTGACCAATATTGCCTGTGGTTTTGTACAGGACATAAACACCTATGCTTTTCTTCGATTTGTGGCTGGTGTTGGCTTATCGGGCGAAATTGGGGCCGCTATGGTGCTGGTATCCGAAATTCTACCGAAAGAGATTCGGAGTTATGGTACATCATTGATTGCGGGTATTGGCTATCTGGGTGCAGGCGTTGCTTACCTGACTGCCGAGTATTTCAGCTGGCGAATGGCGTTCTGGGTAGGCGGTAGCATGGGCCTTTTGCTGTTGCTGCTACGTGTCAGTGTGTTTGAGTCGGGCTTGTTCAGCAGCCTGAAAACGCAGCATAAGGGCGTTAGTCGCGGAAACTTTCTTTACTTTTTTAGTAGTCGGAAGCAGGCCATCAAATACCTACGGTGCGTAACAGTAGGTATTCCAACCTGGTTTGTCGTGGCTATTCTGGCTACGTTCGCTAACGAACTCGGCGAAGCGTTGGCTATTCCCGGCGGTTTGACGCCCGGCCGATGCGTGATGTTTATTTACGTCGGTTTTGCCATTGGCGACTTTTTTTGCGGTCCGCTAAGTCAATGGCTCCAGTCGCGACTGAAAGCAATTATTGGTATGCTGGTCGTGAGTGCGCTACTGAGTGTTGCCTATCTGTCGGGGGGGATCAGGACCGCCGACGGTATTTATATCATCTGCCTATTAGCTGGTATCGCGACGGGCTATATTGCCATGTTCTTAACGATGGTCGCCGAGTTATACGGCACCAATCTACGTAACACTGCCACTACGTCGGTACCCAGTGTCGTGCGTGGTACGGTCATTTTTATAACGCTATCCTATCAGGCGCTAAAACCATCGGTGGGCGTGCTGACAGCGGCCAGTATTTTAGGTGTCGTAATATATGGACTGGCGTTCTGGTCGCTGAGTCGAATGGAAGAAACATTCGGCAAAGACCTCGATTTTGTCGAATAGTGTTTTTCAGAAAGACCTCATAGCTTCTATTTCTTCTGTATTAACCGGCTCTTTCTAAGATAATATTCTGTTAATAGTACAGGAATATCTTTCTTTCACTACAATTTTGGGCCTTAAACCGCTCATCACTTTCTTTGACCGTTGCTCACTAAGTCGAGCGGTTAGCTTCCGTATTTGCATCATTGGGTTGACAGCTAAAGGTTTTAAACTTAACTATTCAACTCAATGAAAACCTCCATCAAAGTTCTCGCCAGCGCATTCGCTTTTTTCGTTAGTGTATCGGTTTCGTCGTTTGGTTTTGCACAGGGCGACCAGCCCGAGCAGAAAGGATTTGCTCTTGCTATGTTTCCGTCGAGCCAGCCCTCTAAAGTGTGGCTATGTCTGGAAAAATATAAAGCTGATAATAAAATCAGTGTTCAGTTGGTCGATGAAAATGGTCAGGTAATGTTTCAGGAGGCTTTGCCAACAAAAGGTGGCAAGCGTAACGGCTATCGTCAGCAATTTGATTTGAGCGATATTAAAGACGGCAAATACACTTTCCGTATTACGGATGGTAATCAGATTGAAGAACGTACATTCAAATTGTCGACGCCCAACATAGAGCAGCAATTGCCAGCGCGACATATCTCGATGAATTAAGAACATCAGCTTGGCTGATACGCAGGATCAGCAAGCCATAAACACCAAAAATGGGGCATTAACAGTAGAAGTTAGAATCCAGAAAGGCACGAAGCATTGCTCCGTGCCTTTTTTCATTACGATCTAGCCAGTTCTTTTATAACTTGCCAGTGGCTAGCCTTAACCAACATGCAATCGTCCGCAACATCTGCTTCTAGCGCCGTTTCACTACGGCCTCTTTTTTCTATTCCCGTTATTGTGGCCGCTCTTGGCTATTTCGTTGATGTGTACGACTTGTTGCTCTTCAATATTGTTCGGGTGCCGAGTCTTAAAGATATGGGTTTGTCGGAGTCCGATATTTCGCTTATTGGCGGCAAAATCCTGAATTACCAGCAGGCAGGTTTGCTGCTTGGTGGCATTTTATGGGGCATTCTGGGCGATAAGCGCGGCCGATTGTCGGTGTTGTTCGGCAGTATCATTACGTACTCGCTGGCTAATCTGGCCTGTGGCGTTGTGGAGGACCCGCAAGTGTACGCCTGGCTGCGGTTTGTGGCTGGGTTAGGGCTAGCTGGCGAGCTGGGGGCTGGCATTACGTTAGTCAGCGAGATTTTGCCGAAAGAACTCCGTGGCTATGGCTCGTCGCTGGTAGCCAGCGTGGGTTTGCTGGGGGCTGTCGTTGCCTATTTTACAGTAGCTCTTTTCAACTGGCGTACTACGTACTTTGTCGGTGGAGGATTAGGACTGGGTTTACTGGTGCTACGGGTGAGTGTGTTTGAATCGGGCATGTTTAAAAAAGTGCAGAAAGCCAACGTATCGCGCGGTAATTTCTGGGCACTGTTTCATGGTGGTAATCGACTGATTCGTTACGTCCGTTGTATGGGTATTGCCTTACCGACGTATCTGGTGATTGGGATTCTCGCTACGTTCAGCAATGAATTTGGGAAAGCGCTTGGTCTTGACGAAGCTGTTCAGCCGGGTCGGTGTGTGATGTTTACGTATGTTGGCACCGTTCTGGGCGATCTGACGAGCGGGATTCTGAGTCAGCAATTACGATCCCGGAAAAAAGCCATTGGGCTGATGATGGGTTTGACGGCCATTTTTGTTGTAATCTATTTGTTTGGCGGTATTTCTTCGGCCGATACGTTCTATATCCTTGCTGCGCTGATGGGTTTTGGGATTGGTTATATTGCTATGTTCCTGACCATTACGGCCGAAAGTTTTGGTACGAACCTTCGGGCAACAGCCACCACATCCGTTGCCAATAACGTTCGGGCCACTACGTTGCTGACCATTCCGGCTTTTCAGGCGCTAAAACCATCGTTAGGCGTATTGAACGCGGCAGCTATTGTTGCTAGTGTTTGTTTTGGATTGGGATTCTGGGCACTGATAACTATGGAAGAAACATTTGGTAAGGAACTGGACTATACAGAGGAATAACAGCAACGATCTTAATGTACTCTTAGTCAGTAGACAATATAAATCACGTACCTTTGGTTTATGAACCGGGAACACAATCGGAAGCGGCTGAGGGAAGAGACATTCGACATCTGTATTATTGGGGCTGGTGCCAGTGGAGCAGGCGCTGCTCTGGACGCTGCCTTGCGTGGCTATCGTGTAGCCTTACTAGATCGGGGCGATTTCGCCAGTGAAACCTCGTCGCGGTCGACCAAGCTGATTCATGGTGGTGTGCGCTATCTGGAGCAGGCTATCAAGAAGCTCGATCTCGCTCAGCTCCGTCAGGTTCGACATGGTTTAGCTGAACGCCGGACCGTGATCCGTAACGCGCCACATCTGGCCTATCCCTTGCCGTTACTAACTCCCGTTTTTAGCTGGTTCGAAGGCATGTATATGTCGGTCGGTTTGGCGATGTATGCTTTTTTTGCCGGTCACGATAACTTTCCTCAGGGACGTTGGCTGACTAAGCCGGAAGCATTGACGGAAATGCCCACGCTTACCGACCGGATGCACAGTGCTGTGCTGTACTACGACGGGCAGTTCAACGATGCGCGTTACGCGCTGGCGCTGGCCCATTCGGCCGATGAGGCTGGCGTTGCCGTTGTTAACTACCTTAACGTAACAGGATTTGAGCGCGATAATGGGCGGTTAACGGCAGCGATTGTAAATGATCTACTAAGCGACGATACGTTCCCCGTTCGGGCAAAACTCTTTCTGAATTGTACGGGCCCTTATTCTGATGCCGTTCGGTTGATGGCGAACCCGGAAGCGGAACAGCGGATACGACCCAGCAAAGGGGTGCATATTGTGTTGCCACGCGAAACGCTTCAGAGCGATTGCGCGATGTTGATCCCGAAAACGGCTGATGGTCGGGTCGTGTTTGCGATTCCGTTTGGCGACAAAGTGTTTGTTGGTACTACCGACGACGATTACCAGCAGTTGGATCAGGAGCCTGTTCTGGAACCGGCCGAAGTTGATTATCTGCTGGAAACGCTACGTCCTTATCTGGCCAAAAACCCCGATAAGTCGGACGTAGAAGCAGGCTTTGGCGGTATTCGCCCGCTGATAGTCAGTAGTCGGGCTACCACCAAAACGCTCCTGCGCGATCATGAAGTGGAATATGACTCCGCGTCGGGATTGCTGAGCTTGCTGGGCGGAAAATGGACAACATATCGGTTGATGGCGCAGGATGCTATCGACAAGGCGGGCGAGTTGTTGAACAACTCAACGCCTGGCAAAACAGAAAACCATTATCTAGTCGGTGGCGAAAACTATCGGTTTGACGACTGGCAATGTATCCAGCAACAGACGAATCTGCCAACTGATGTCTGTCAACATCTGATGCGAACGTATGGCAATCGTGCTCAACGAATCGCTGATCTGGCATCGTCAAGGCCGGAGTTAAGCGAAAAAATAAGCCAGCAGCAGCCTTTTATCAAAGCTGAAGTTGTCTATCAGGTTCGGGAAGAGATGGCCGTTACGTTGCGCGATGTGCTGGCTCGTCGCTGGCGCCTTGAATTATCGGACTGGCAGCTTACCATTCGGGTTTTGCCAATAGTAGCTGAACTGATGGCTCGCGAATTGGACTGGAGTGATCAACATCGTCAGCAACAGATCAATTCGTATCAATCGCTACTCAATACATTCCTGAAAAGAGCAGGGCTGACTACACAACCAGCGAACGTTACGCATTTATAAACAACGTACAAGACTGACGTTTATCAAGGTAAAGCCTGCCTTTACTCATATCGGATAACGAGATAAGTCGCTTGTTTTGAGCCATCAAACAAGCCGATTGTATCTATGAAAACGATACTGGTTCCCACCGATTTAAGTCCCGTTGCTACGTATGCACTCGATGTTGCGGTTGAGTTGGCTCGTGCCAATCGGGCCGAGATTATTCTGCTGCATACAGTTCTGAATGAATTTATTCCGGCTCTTGATCCCAATACTGGTCTGGCATACGATAGTACGCCGTTCTATCAGGATGCGCTGCAGGAGGCCGAAGAGACATTGCTGAAAATTAGTGCCAATCCAGACTATGCTGATGTTACGATCAGGCCTACGCTGGGTAGTTCTATGAATGGATTGCTCAGTAATATCGCTGAACAGCACGCTGACCTGATTGTGCTCGGGTCAAAAGGCGCATCTGGCATTCTTGAATGGCTGGAAGGTTCTAATGCCGAACTAATTGTCCGATACGCAACCTGTCCGGTTTTAGTCATTAAAGAGCCTGTTACGCATTTCAATCCTCAGAATATTGTTGTTGGAATCGATGTAGACGATAAACTGAAACGACAACATACCTATCCATTTCAACTTAAGGATGATGTTATCCAGCAGTTTGTTTACGTATTAACGCCTACTGATAATCGGGAGCCTGACGGTATTCGGGACTGGTTCAATGAATTTGCTAAATCGACCGGGAATCAGTCATATAGCCTCAGTATGTTGCACGATAAAACGGTACCAGAAGGCATTCTCCAGTATGCGGAGTCTGTGCAGGCCGATTTGATTGTCCTCTATACCCACGGCTATACCGGGCTCCAGCATTTTCTGCAAGGTAGTGTCGCCGAAGACGTATTAAATCATTCGAAAGTTCCGGTGCTGATTATGAGGGTATAATCCTGTGATGCCAGTCGTCAATTAATAAATCTTTAGTTAATCGAAAATTTACCTTCTTCATGGATAAGGACTTAACTGGAAAAACGGCCCTGATAACGGGTGCTGCTTCAGGAATTGGTAAGGCAACCGCTATCTTATATGCTCAGTATGGAGCCAACGTAGTGCTTTCGGATCTTGACGAGATGCAGGGGCAGGCCGTTGCCGATCAAATCAAGGCTACGGGCGCCAACGCTCGATTTGTCAAAGCCGATGTGAGCGATCCGGCCCAATGTCAGAAACTGGTTGAGGAGACTGTTGCTACGTTTGGTCAACTCGATATTGCCTTTAATAATGCAGGCATCGGTGGCGAATCGAACGCTACCGCTGATTACTCGCTGGAGGGCTGGCACAAAATCATTAACGTTAATCTGAATAGCGTTTTCTATTGCATGAAGTACGAGCTGGAAGCCATGCTGAAGCAAAACTCGGGTGGTGCCATCGTCAATATGGCTTCTATTCTGGGGCAGGTGGGTACAGCGCATGCGCCCGGCTACGTAGCGGCCAAGCACGCGGTGGTTGGATTAACAAAAACGACGGCTATCGAGTATGCTACGAAAGGTATACGTATCAATTCGGTTGGCCCGGCCTATATCGATACGCCTTTGCTGAATGCCATTCCAGATGAAGCGAAAAAGCTGCTGGTTGGCCTACATCCCATCGGGCGATTGGGAAAATCAGAAGAAGTGGCCGAGTTGGTGGTCTGGTTATCGTCCGATAAGGCCTCGTTCGTTACCGGGGCTTACTATCCTGTAGACGGCGGTTATCTGGCCCAGTAAATGGGTTTAAATCCCCACGGAGAGACAGAGGAATGGTTTCTCTGCTCGTCCGTAATATAAATAGCTGACGAGCGCAAAGGATTGGTGTATGGGTAGTTAGACAGAATGGCCGGAAGAGTTGTTTGTCCTCCGGCCATTTCGAGGCAGTTTAACGGGCATTCATTGACAATAGCAGCAGCGGTTTACTGTAGCATGTACTGCAAAGAGCCGCCGTCGACGGCGATATCAGCCCCATTGATGTAACTGGCCGCTTCAGAAGCTAGAAACAATACCGTGCTGGCAACTTCGTCAGCAGTTCCCAATCGCTGAAGTGCATTTTTCGACGCTAAGTAGGTCAGTGCTTCGGGCGAAGCTACCGATTCCAGACCGGGTGTTTTTATCGGCCCTGGGCTTACGATATTGACACGGATTTTTCGCTCGGCCAATTCATTGACGGCAATATCGGCTATTTTATTGATGGCGGCCTTCGTAGCGGAGTATACGCTGTTTCCTGCGAATGCAGCTGAGGCTACCCCCGACGAGATGAATGTGACTGACGAACCATCCGCCAAGTGTGGGAGCAGCTTTTGAAGCGTAAACAAGTGTCCTTTGACGTTCGTATTGAACTGGGCATCGAAATCAGCTTCAGTGATCTGTTCGATCGGCGCCACTATGGCCGTAGCGGCATTAAGCAGCAGTACATCCAGTTTTTGTTTGCTTTCTGCCACCGCCTTTTCCAGCACAGCGATACCCTCTAGGTTTGATGTATCAGATACTACCGTCTTTAAATTCGGGCTATTGATTTCTTTCGCAGCTTGTTGCAGGTTGACCGCGTTTCTGCCCGTGATCCAAACGGTAGCTCCTTCATTAATAAATGCCTTAGCGGTTGCCAACCCGATTCCCTGGCTTCCGCCGGCTATAACTACGTTTTTGTTTGCGAACTTCATTTTATTCAGGTTTCATTATCTACTCTGCAAACATAGTTTATTGAAGTTTATTTTAGTTACTTTGTTACTAGATGTAACAGTATATTCTCGGTAACTAAGTAACTCATGATAGAAAACGTGTGTCATAAAAAGGAGATTATGGCGATCCACGACTCGATGGACGTGCTGAGTGGAAAATGGAAGATTTCTATTCTTTCATCAATGTGTTATTACAAGGAGCGACGGTTTTCGGATATCCTGAACGATCTTAAAGGGATTTCGAATAAGCAGTTGAGCAAGGAGCTGAAGGAACTGGAGCAGAACAAACTGGTCGAACGGACCGTCCTGAATACCCAGCCTGTTGCTGTAAACTATAAGTTAACCGAATACGGCTGGACCTTACAGGACATTATTTATAATCTTGCCAACTGGGGCGAAAAACACCGGCAGGTGATTTTTGGTGATAGGTAGGTGATTGAATGACTTACGGGCAATTGATTGATCTGAGCTCTTAAGTGAGGCTATCATTATCGAAACAGCTACCTGATTTGGGAGGATTGTAAGGAATCAGAAACTGTACGACGAAAAGCGTAGCTAGTATTACCCAATCCGGATTTCTTTCTCGTCGTGGTATTGCTGACGGCCATCGGACCAGTTCAGATAAACGCGCCATAGTCCCTTAGACAAATGTGCCGTTGAGAAAACCTGTCGTGGTTTAGCCGTGGGTTTAACCGGAAATCGGATGGAATCGTAAAGGTTATTTGCCCGACAGAATGTAAGATCACCTTTCTGAAAGGACAAGGGTAGCACAAAGGCCAATAGCTGAGATGAAGGCTCGAATGTCATCGGAGGAAGGAGGTTAAACGAGGAGTGTATCGCTTCAACAAAGTTGTCGATTGATTAGTTGACTGATAATGAGATTTATCAACAAATAGATTGATTAGTTTCAACGATTGCGTTGACGGCCATTAGGGACGGAGAAGGCTATAAGCTGGAATTTTGCAGGATAATGCTGCTTTTCGGCTAATCCTCTTCTTACCATGCTACGTCTCTTCCTGCTTATTCCCCTTATCATACCTACGTTTGTTTTCGCACAAACTACCGACGACTGGAACCGCTTACGGCGTTATGCCGATGAAATAGGTATCGACAGTCTTTGCGATCAGCCCGATGCGGTTTGCCTGACGGCTTATTTCACCCAGATTGTCTACGGCAAACCCAGCCCGAGACTTAGCTACCAGGGTTTACCTGAACACATCGATACGCTACGTATCAATCGTCTTACCCAGCAGTTTTTGTCGGGGGCGGATTGGTGTCCCCTGCTGGATTCCCTCGAATCGCACGATCGCGCGTATCGGCAGTTGAAAGCCTACTGTATGCGTTGTCTGGTTGATGACTATATGGCTGATTCATTGACGATTGAACAGGTCAAATCGAGCCTGAACGTTTATCGGTGGCTGAACCGGTTTCCGGCCGATAAACGAGTTGTTGTCAATATTCCATCCGCAACGCTACGTGTCATTGATCGGGAGGGCACTACGTTGCTTAGTAGCCGGGTCATTGTTGGAAAACCTAAAACACCGACTCCTCTTTTTACGGCCCAGATTACCAATATCGTTACGTATCCGTACTGGAATGTTCCGCGCTCCATTACCATCAACGAGCTATTGCCTAAAATCCGGAAAGCACCAGCAACCGCGCTGGCCGATATGAACTTGCAGATAATCAATGCCAAAGGCGCTATTGTTCATCCGGATTCTGTAAATTGGTCTGTTCGTAACGCACAATTTCCCTATCGGTTGCGGCAGTCGACGGGCTGCGATAACGCATTGGGGCTGATGAAGTTTACGATAAACAGCCCATACGATATCTATCTCCACGATACAAATCAGCGGGGACTGTTTGCCAGTGCGAACCGAGCGCTTAGTCATGGCTGTATTCGGGTAGAAAAACCGGTTGAACTGGCTAATTTGCTGTTAGGTGCCCGACGTTTTGATCCGTCCTTTTTACAAAGCCGGGAAAAACAGATAAGTCCGAAAACGATCCAGCTGCCGAAGGCGGTTCCTGTTATCATAACCTACATGTTGCTCGATATGGATGAGGCAGGAGCCATAACTGTATACCGGGATGTCTATAACTGGTGGCGGCTGGCGTTGTAGCTCTTTTCTGAACCTCTTTGCCCATGCTCAATCAACCCTCTTCTACGTCCAAAAGAACAGCACTTTCACAAGGCCTGACGTCGGCCGAAGTGGAACAGCGCCAGCAGCGATACGGTCTTAATGTGCTGGATACGGTGCAGGCCGATAGCTGGCTTACCGTATTGATCCGGCAATTTAAAAGCATCATCGTTTGGGTGCTGGCCGCAGCCGCTATTGTCTCCTTTGTGCTGGGTGATTCGGCTGAAGGGTTGGCCATTTTGGCGGTGCTGGCGATTAATACCATCATGGGCTTTGTGCTCGAATGGAACGCCAGCCAGTCGATGCAGGCGTTACGTCAGCTGGACGTAACGGTCGCCCGTGTGATCCGAGACGGAAAAACGCAGGAAATTTCATCGGAGCAAATAACAATCGGCGATCTGCTATTGATCGAAGCGGGCGATGTGATTGTGGCCGATGCTGAACTGGTAGAGGTTCACCAGCTTGATGTAGATGAGTCGACTTTAACCGGCGAATCGCTGCCCGTTGCCAAAACAACCGAACCGGTGGCTGATGACGCGCCTTTGGGAGACCAGTATAATCGGTTATTCAAAGGAACCGCTGTTACGGCCGGGACAGGCCGGGCGCTGGTGACCGCCATTGGCAGCAAAACTGAATTGGGAAAGATCGCTCAGCTGGTGACGGAATCGGAACAGACGGCCACACCACTGGAGAAAAAGCTTGATTCGCTGTCGAGGGTACTGATCTGGGTTACGTTCGGCCTGACCGGATTGTTTGCCGTGGCCGGATTCCTACGGGGCGAAGCGCTGAAACCATTGATCGAAACCTCGGTCGCACTGGCCATTGCTGCTATTCCTGAAGGACTTTCGGTAGTGGCTACCATTACGCTGGCCTATGGTATGCTACGGTTAGCTCGAAAAAAAGTATTGGTGAAGCGATTGTCGGCCGTTGAAACGCTCGGTGGGACAAGTGTTATTCTTACCGATAAAACCGGAACGCTCACCGAAAATCGTATCGAGGTATTTAGTTTACAGCTGCCCGGCCTGCAGGAAGATCTCTACGCGGAGCTGAAGAGTAACACCGTTGATCAGAACCTTCCTGAAGGAGACGCGCTTGATCGACTCATGCTGGTTGGAACACTCTGCAATAATGCAGAGGTTGATTTCGAGGCTGAACAGCCGCGCGAATTGGGTGATCCCGTAGAAGTCGCTCTGCTGAAATTCGCGCATCGGGCCGGTCAGCCAATCGATGCCATTCGGCAGGATTATCCTCGTTTGGCTGAGCAGGCGTTCAGTTCCGATACGCGTATAATGGCAACCCTGCATGAACATAAGCTGCGCTACGTAGTGGCGGTGAAAGGCGCTATTGAGGAGGTAATGGCGCGTTGTCCGGGGTTATCGGGAGAGCAGCGCAGTCGCCATCTACAGCGTTCTGAACGAATGGCGTCTGATGGTTTGAGAACCCTCGCGTTTGCGTATCGGGAAACGACAGAAAAGCCTGATGATGATACGTTTGCGCAAAGCAATCTGACTTTTGTGGGACTGATTGGGTTTCTCGATCCGCCACGACTGGCGGTTACGCCTGCCTTGCAAGCCTGCCGGGAAGCGGGCATTCGGGTCGTGATGGCAACCGGCGATCATCCCAGTACAGCACTGACCATTGCCCGACAGGTAGGGCTTGTTGATGCCGAGACAAAACTGGCGCTGACGGGTCGGGATTTGAAACCGTTCGATACGTTAACGGCAGAAGATCGGGAGCAACTACTACGTTGTCAGGTGTTTGCGCGGGTTAGTCCGGCTCAGAAGCAGTCATTAATCGACTTTTATCAGCAGCAGGGTAATGTGGTGGGCATGACTGGCGATGGGGTTAATGATGCGCCTGCGCTGAAGAAAGCCGATATTGGTATTGCTATGGGGCTTCGCGGTACACAGGTGGCAGCCGAAGCGGCCGACCTGATTCTTAAAGATGATTCGTTTACGTCGATTGTTCGGGCGATAGGGCAGGGGCGGGTCATTTTCGAAAATATCCGCAAGTTTGTCCTGTTCCTGTTGTCGTGTAATCTCAGCGAAATTTTTGTAGTGGCGCTGGCTGGGCTGGTTGGCCTGGGCAATCCACTCTTACCCTTACAAATTCTGTTCGTAAACATCGTTACCGACGTATTTCCGGCGTTGGCGCTTGGGGTTGGTCGTGAAAATGGTACGTTGATGAAGCGCCCTCCCCGGCAACCCAACCGACCACTACTCGACCGGGCCGACTGGCGACTGGTAGTGCTCTATGCATTCATCATTACGGCGGCTGTGCTGGGAGCGTATCTGTATGCGCTGAACGAATGGAACTACACAGCCGAGCAGGGCAGTACCATCGCTTTCTATGCCCTCTCCTGGGTGCAATTGCTGCATGTTTTCAACCTGTATTCGGGCAGACGGGCCTCGTTGATCAACAACGAAATAACCCGAAACCGTTACGTGTGGCTTGCCTTACTGGTTTGTGTGGGAATACTATTGCTGACATACTACGTACCTGTACTAATTCAGATTCTCGCTATTCAGGCCCTTGACAGGAAAGCGCTTTTATTGATCGTTGGCGCGGGTTTATTTCCGGTACTGGTGATTTGGGTGGGACGTCAGATTCACGCACGTGTACGGTAATCGCTGCCGTTTCTGAGTGGTGTTCAGCATGCCTTATAAGATGATTGTTAATTGATTATAAGCGAACTTGGGGTTGTGCGGTTTATTCACGATGTTTATTGGAAACCCACTACGCCTTATGCATTATTTCGCTACGTTACTAGTCATTTTGACCATTCATGGTTCGGTATTCGCGCAAAAACCAAGGGCGCGTGACATCGGTATTCCCTTTACGGGTACGCCCGGAAAATATAATGCCATCACGGACGTAAAAGGGCTGGAAGTAGGCTACAGCACCATTGTATCGGGGCAGGGGAAAAATGTGCGTGGCAAAGGTCCGGTACGAACTGGTGTAACGGCTATCCTGCCCAGGGGTAAGACCAACAATCCCGTGTATGCGAATTGGTATACGCTGAACGGAAATGGCGAAATGACCGGCACTACGTGGATAACCGAGTCGGGGTTTCTGGAAGGGCCTGTTATGATTACCAATACGAACAGCGTCGGTACAGTACGCGATGCCGTCCTGAAATGGTACGTAAAAACGGGTTGGTACAAAGAAGATTTCTGGTATACGTATCCGGTCGTAGCTGAAACGTATGATGGATTTCTGAACGACATCTATGGTTTCCATGTCAAAGAAAGCAACGTTTTTGAGGCATTGGATCAGGCGAAATCGGGAGCCATACAGGAAGGTAACGTAGGAGGAGGTACCGGCATGATGTGTCTGGGTTTCAAAGGCGGCACCGGCACCGCTTCTCGGCTGGTGAAAGTAAAGGATTCAACCTATACCGTTGGGGTATTGGTACAGGCCAATTTTGGTCGGAAAAGTAACCTGACTATTGCGGGCATGCCAGTTGGCATGGAATTGAAGGATACACTGAATTATGAGTTCAAGGCACCGCCTTCTTACCAGCCGGGCGATGGTTCTATTATTGTTGTTGTGGCTACCGATGCGCCTTTACTACCGCATCAGTTAAAACGTATTGCGGCCAGAGTGCCGTTGGGGGTCGGTATTGTTGGTGGACGTGGAGAAAATGGGTCTGGCGATATTTTTCTGGCTTTTTCTACGGCGAACCCTGGTGCTTTTCAGCGGGATAAGTTTACGACACTCGTGGAATTGCCGAACGATCAGATTAATCCGCTTTTCGAAGGCACGGTGCAGGCGGTCGAAGAAGCCATTATCAATGCGATGGTTGCTGCTGAAACCCTGGAAGGTATCAATGGCAACAAGGCGTATGCACTGCCGCACAAGTCGGTTATTAATCTGCTGAGAAAGTATAACCGGATTAAGTAATCCCTGACATTACCGAGAAGCTGTTCATACCTTTCGCCCCTTAAGAAAGAATAGGCTTAGTACCAAACTATCTTTGGTGGTCACCCAAACAAAGTGGTGAGGGTGGATTAAAAACAGGAAGCTGTTAGGTGCCTGACACCGTGTTTAATGCGTGTTCCCACCCTCCGCTTTGACTTACATCGAACAGTTTGGTAGGCCTTGAGCCTGTGTGCATGATGAGGATGAAGGCAAAGCCCACTGAGTACTAAAAGTAAGCACAATGATAACTAATTACATCGGTATCGACATAGCCGCCTACTCGTTTGTATCGGCTCAAGCCAAGCTCACCACGGGCTACCGCCTACAAACCTGGGCCTACAAAACACCGGCTCAGATCAGTCAGTTTGTCGCTAGTCTACAACCCCAAACCGACCATTGCGTGCTGGAGGCAACGGGCAAATATCATCTCCGACTGGTCAATGCCCTGATTCAGGCTGGCATCCGCGTTTCCGTAGTCAATCCCTTGTCTGTCAAACGCTTCGGTCAGATGCTGACGAGCATCACCAAGACCGATGCCCGGGATGCAGTTCTGTTAGCCCGATATGGGCAGCAACAACAGCCTCCCGCTTACCAGTTGCCCTCGGAGCAACACCAGCAATTGAGCCAACAACGCATGGTACTCAATCAGTTGGAGCAGCAGATGCAAGCCCTTCGCAATCAGCAGCATGCCCTGAACTTGGAGCCAAACCCAGACTCGTTTAGCCAGCAGATGCTAACCGACCAACTCGACCATCTGGCCGATGGGATTGCCCGCCTTAAAGAGCGAATGAGCCAACTTGTTGGTGAACAGCATCCACAGAATCATCGGTTGCTAAGCAGTATTCCTGGCTTTGGCTCGGTGACGATTGGGGCCTTTCTGGAGGTACTCTCAGGCTTTGCAGACTGGCAGCAAGTCGACAGCCGTAAAGCATTCGTGAAGTATATAGGCTTGGCCCCCACGATCCACGAGTCGGGCTCATCGGTGCGCAAAGCTAGTCACATCAACCAATCGGGGGTTCCCTGGCTACGCCAAAAACTATGGCTTCCTGTCTGCACCGTCGCGATTCGCTTGAAGGGCGATTCGGTTTTTAAAGAGTTGTATACCCGCTTGCGTCAAGGGGGTAAGTCCTTTAAAGCAGCCATTATCGCCGTAATGCATAAGTTAGTTCGGGTGGCCTTGGCCGTACTTCGCTCGGGGAAGGAGTTTGATGCCTTACTCAACCTGCCTCCAAAAGAAAATTTGGCTTTGGCCTTGTAAAATTTGACAGTTCATTAAACTTTTTTGTCATTCCGACGAAGGAGGAACCTTCGGGTGAAGATTATTTTACTGGATAATCCGAAGGTTCCTCCTTCGTCGGAATGACAAAAAAATAAAATCAACAGCTTAAACAGGTTCCATAAAAATAACCAGCCCGGAAGCCCAGACTGGTTATCAACACTCACACTAGGTTCATTTATCCAACCACGACACAATCGTCCGGCAACCGTTGGTGTTCCAGATAGGTAAGATTGTTGAGGGTTGTGTTCGCGATTTGCTGCATAGCCTCCCGAGTCAAAAAGCCCTGGTGCGAGGTGACCAGTACGTTTGGCTGATGCGTTAAATTATTCAGGTCGGCATCGGGTAACTCTTTATCAGACCAGTCGCTGAAAAAGAACTCATCTTCCAGTTCGTAGACGTCCATGCCCAGCGCTCCCAGGCGGCCCGTTTGAAGGGCTTTCAATACCGCAGGCGTATCGAGCAGGCCGCCCCGACTGGTATTGATGAGATACGCGCCCGGTTTCATGCGGGCCAGTGCTGCTGTATTGATGAGATGATACGTATCTGATTTCAATGGACAGTGAAGCGAGATCACGTCTGATTCGGCCAGTAGTTCATCCAGCGGCAGGTACTCTACGCCAAGCTGTTGCAGTACCGCAGAACGAACTTTATCGTAGGCTAGAACGTGGCATCCAAAGCCGAGCATAATCCGGGCAAACGCTACACCAATCTTGCCAGTACCGATGATACCGATCCGCTTTCCGTACAGATCAAATCCCATCAAACCGTCGAGCGTGAAGTTGTTACGTTTCGTGCGCTGATAAGCTTTATGGATTTTCCGGTTCAGGGCCATCAGTAACGTAACGGCATGTTCGGCAACCGAATGGGGCGAGTAAGTCGGTACGCGCAGCACGCGGATTCCCAACTGCTGAGCCACCTGAACATCGACCTGGTTGTAGCCTGTGCAACGTAACGTTACCAGCCGGATGCCGACATCGGCGAGTGCTTTCAGGGTGAGTTGGTCGAGTTGATCGTTCACGAAAACGCAGATCGCCTGATGACCAGCGGCCAGGTAGGCCGTTTGAGGTGTTAGAGCCTGGTGCAGAAACGTGAGCTGATGTCGGCCGTTTGCATTGGCCGCTTCCAGAAACGGCTGCTCGTAGGAATGGCAACTATAGAAAGCGATTTTCATGGCGATTAGGCAGGTTGGAGCGAGTAGCTGTGGTCGTTCAGTCGGTAAAGTGTCGATGTTTTGTGCGTTGCCAGAAAATCAGCAGGAAGGTCGGCCAGCTGGTCATCCACGAGTACGTAGTCGTAGTAACGTAACAGCAGATACATTTTCAGGGCAAGCTCTGGCGACGAAAAAAGCGTTTCGGGTTTCGCGTTACGTAGCATGGCCAGCCAATGGTCAAGGCGGGCTGTTGCCTGTTGCTTGGCCGTACGGCACGTTTCCTTATTCAGGGTGATTCCTGCGTCGACACCGTATGGATGGACAACGGTTATGCGAATTGTTTCATCGCTATGAGTGTCTACCCAACGACGTAGTGTGAGGGCGGAATCGACGGAGCAGTTGGTAATGAAACAGGCCGTTTTCATAGAGGGGCTGGGCTTACGTAACGATACAAAAATAGCCTGCCCGTTCGCCGTGGCGAATGAGCAGGCTTAGCTCGTAACCTGATTATTATCAGGCTACCAGTTGGCCCGACGTAGCCGGTCGGGTTGCAGAACACGGATGCCTGAACCTACCAGTTCAATCAATCCGTCCTGTTTAAATTCGCTCAACGTTCGAATCAGCGATTCGGTAGCCGTGCCAACAATCGACGCCAGATCATCGCGCGACAGCTGAATCAGCCCCTGTGGGTGATTCATTGCCTGTTGCTCGTGTAAACGGAGCAGCGTATCGGCCACCCGCCGACGTAACGAACTGTAGGCCATCGTGACCAGTTGTGTTTCGCGCTCACTGATCCGTCCGGCCAGTAGCTTTATAAATTGCTGACCGACTTCATTATTAGCCAGCAGCAGTTGTTTAAAATCGTCGTTGGGGATATAGACCAGCTCCGAGTCCTCCAGCGTAACGGCCGAGTCGGTGTATTCGGTGTTCTCAAGCAGAGCGAGGTAGCCGAAAAAGTCGCCTGCATTGTAGAGCCCCGTGATTAATTCCTTACCATCAGCGTTGGTACGTACCGTTTTAACCTTTCCCGCTTTCAGGAAATACAGCCGGGTTGGTTCGTCGCCTGCGGTATAGACGTATTGTTTTTTATGAATCTGGTGAACTTTGCGGTCGGCCGATAAACTGTCCAGATTGCCTACTTTCTGCGCGTCGTCCAGGAACTGATTGAGGCCTTCCTGCTGAAGATTATAATCGGGTTTCAGCTCGACTGGTTTCATGGTCTGGAAACGGTTCAGACGACCTTCAATGGCGCTGAGCAGCTCCGACTCATCGAACGGTTTGGTCAGGTAATCGTCGGCTCCCAGCTCCATACCTTTCCGGAAATCAGTACGTTCGGTTTTGGCCGTCAGGAAAATAAACGGAATACCAGCCAGCTGGGGGTTTTTATTGAAAATATGGAGAACGCCGTATCCGTCCAGCACCGGCATCATGATGTCGCAGATAACCAGATCGGGACGGGTTGCCAGTGCTTTCTCGACGCCGATTTTACCGTTTTCGGCAGTCAGAACGGTGTAGCCGGTCAGTTCCAGAATTTCGGCGGTGTTTTCACGAATGGCATCATTGTCTTCAATTAAGAGGATGGTTTTCATACGGTAACGTTAAGGTGACGGTTGTTCCCTGATTTAATTCACTGTTGAGTGTGACGGTTCCGCCCATCAAATCAATATATCGGGCTACAATGTGCAGGCCAAGTCCGGTTCCAGGCGTATTGGATACGTTTTTGGCCCGAAAAAATCGCTCAAACAAATGCTCCTGATCTTCCTTCGAAATGCCAACGCCCTGATCAATAACCGAGAGCGTCAGCAACTGATCGGCGCAGCTACCCTGAACCACAACGGTGGAGTGATCGCCGGAATATTTGATGGCATTCGACAGCAGGTTGACCAGAATTTTACGTAACAGCGAAGGATCGAGCCATACCTGATCAGAACAGGCCAGATCGATCTGAATCGTTTGGCCGGTTTTAAGCATGCCCTGCATATCGCTCACGACCTCCTGAATAAGTCCGGATAGGCCGACAGCTACTGAGTTGGCGGTGATTTTTCCCTCTTCCAGCCGCCCGACGGACAAAAACTCTTCCAGAATATCGTTGAGGTGATTGACCGACGACCGAATACGTTGCAGATGCTTCTGCCGCTTATCCTGCTGGTCGCTGTTTGGGTATTTCTCGATCAGCGTGGCTGACGTCAGGATGGTGGTCAGTGGCGTACGAAATTCGTGAGAGGCCATCGACACAAAGCGCGATTTCAGCTCGCCCAATTCCCGTTCGGCGGTGAGTGCTTTGGCCAGCTCGTCTTTCGACAGTTCCAGCTGTTCGAGCGTATTCATCAGCGCATGCGTACGATCGGCTACTTTTTGTTCCAGGTCGGCATTCAGTCGTTCGATCCGGTCGCGGTGGGCGAGTAGTTCACGTTCAGCTTCTTTTTTGAACGTAATATCGATCAGGTAGGCAACTGCGTAGAGTTCGTCGTCCATCCGAAAATAGCTCAGGCTGACTTCTACCGGAAATATGGACCCATCTTTACGGCGGGCGTGCAGATCGCGGTTATGGCCCATAGACCGAACCTGCGGATTTTCGTTGAAGGATTGCCGAAGTCTCGCGTGGTAATGGCTCACTTCGGTCGGTACTAGCCTATCAATCGATTTTCCCAGCAGCTCGTCGCCCGGATAGCCCAGCAGTTGTCGGGCCAGCTGGTTGACCGACACAATTTGTCCACTTCGGTCGGATACGATAATGCCAATCGTGGCATTGGTGAAGACCGCTTCGTAGCGCTGAACGCTCTGTTCGAGTTCTCGCTCGGCCTGATGCAATCGGCCCTGATTGATCAGACGTACCAGAAAATGAGAAGAGTTTGAGTCATTGATAGGAATAATGACCAGCAGGCCCCAGAAATGGGACCCATCCTGACTGCGAAGTTCAATTTCCTGTTCGTACCGTTCCGAATGCTGGATCGTTTCTATCAGTTCGGCACGCTGCTGGTCGGTTTTTGGAAAGATCAACAGCGACCTGGCCCAGGCAGCATCACGTAAGAAATCCTGCTCTGAAGCAAAGCCAGCCATGTGTGCTCCCGCCTGGTTGACCCGGACAAATTGAGCCAGTTGCACATCGTACAGACCAATGAAATCGTCGCTCTGTTCAAACAGTAACTCAGTCAGATTAACGGAAGGAAGGTTCGAATACATGGAAAATAACGCTGAAATGGTAGCCTACTGTGTAGAGTAGGCTGGTTAGCGAAACTAATGCAGATTCCAGCAAATCTGTCAAAAGTCAGTTGATTTTTTGACAGCCATCATACAAACTGGCTTGCGGGTATGGCAATTTTACGGACAATTCTCTTGTTCCGGCTATCCGGATAGTTGACTTATGGAACTTAGCACCCCGCATCCGATTATTGTGCCCGCCAAAACGGCCGTACTGCTGGTTTTTATGCCACCAGTAGTAAGTCGTGAACATAGTGGTCAACGAGCATCATTGCTACGGCTTATGGAACTGCTTCAACAGCAGGTAGGGAACAGGGTGCGTGTGCTGAAAATCGATGAATCAGCGCACCCCGATGTTGTCCGGAGTTTCGACGTACAGGAGCTGCCTGCCTTTGTGCTGGTGCAGCAAGGCGTGGAATTATGGCGTCAGGAAGGCGTTGTGTCGAAGGGCGATGAAATGACGTACCTGCCTCAGCTAATCGAAATGATCAGTATGTATTGACATTTACCGAGTAGCTTCCACTGTAGCCCCGTGGCATACTGGGATTTCTTGCCCGGTTTTATCAGTTATCGTGGTGGGCATATACACACCACGAATCAATAAAAAGAGGGCAACCGCAATCGTAAATAGCGGAGTAAACAAAGCGAATTTCTGCCGTAGCGCCGTTGGAAACAGATTCGGAAGGGAGCGGACAGTCAGTAAGGCGGGAACCGTTCCCAAGCCAAATAAGCCCATATACATAGCTCCCGTGTCGGCCTGGCCCGTGGCAATAGCGCCTGTCAATGCTACGTATATAAATCCGCAGGGCAACAATCCATTCAAAAAGCCCAGTCCTGCAAAAGCCGATAAGGTCGGACGTTGTAAAAACCGGGCCATCGGCTGAGTTATCCACCGACTGGCCCGATTAATTGTGGATAACCCGCTCAGTCTGCCACGCTTAAGCACCATCCAGAGTAACAGGAAAATACCCGCTCCAATAGATACGGGACGTTGCAAGCCTGCCAGCAGAAGCCCCTGACCGATGGTGCCGACAAACAGCCCCAGTCCGGAGTAGGCTATTATACGAGCCATGTGATAAAGCCCGATGGCCAGCTTCCGCTGCGAATGAGGTAACCGGCCAATAGGGAGGGCCATCGCCAACGGGCCACACATGCCAACGCAGTGCAGGCTACCAACCAGGCCGGTTGTGAGGGCCGCTGTCCACCAAAGCTCTTGCATGGGTTATAGTTTATAGTTTTCAGTTTTTGAGTTTATAGTGGCTGACGCAAGAGAACTGCTGACGCGTCAGCCACTATAAACTCAGAAACTGAAAACTCTTTACAAGTAAAGATCCTGTTCGGAGTAGTAGTCGCGCTGCCCATCAGACCAGGTAAATTGTATGCGCCAGAAGCCACGGGCCAGTTTAGCGGTTGAAACGGTTTGCTGGTTGGTGTGGATCGCTGGAATTGCTACGTTGAAATCCTGATGACGATCCGATGGACGATAGAAATGAATCTGGCCCCGACGTAGCGTTTCGGGCAGCGAAAGCGTAACTTTTTGGGCAGCTTCCTGGTAATCAATGGCTACTGGTTTACTTTTATGCGCATTAGCTACCTTGTCGATGTGTTGCTGATAGGCAATTTCGGTCTGGTAATAATCGTCGCGAACCAGATCGACATTTTGTCGGCACATCCGGTAAATCATGACGCAAATGAATCCTGCAAACAGGACGAACGATACGACAATGGCTTGTCCCCAGTTCATAGTTTTATGTATTTAGTGTCAGTTATTGACAGGTCCTAAAAATTTTGTTTCGATCTGATCGATTGTTTTTCCGTTCGACACTACGTCGATCTGAAGAACGGTGCTGTTTTCGTGAATGGCTTTTTCGGGTAAGCTGATAAAGAAGGTGCCTTTGGTCAGCTCGCCCGCTGAAATCGTTGACAGCGGCTGAACGAAACGAATCGTGGCGTCGGCCCGATTCAAGCGAAACTGAACCGGCATGGGCTGGTACGTCTTGTTCACAATCTCGATCAGGTACAGATTCGATACGTAACCGCCCGATTCGCGCTGAAATAATTGGCCGGGTGCTCGCAATACCGTTACGTCGACCGGCGAGCGGTAAATCAGCATAAAGCCCAATATGCCCAGTAAAATGGCCAAGGCCGCGCTGTAGGCCATGATCCGACCCGTGAATCGGAACGGTTTCCCTTCTTCGATACCCCGTTGCGAGTCCATTCGGATCAGACCCGTTGGCCGACTGACCTTAGTCATTACGTCGTCGCAGGCGTCCATACACAGAGTGCAGTTGATGCATTCCAGTTGGGTGCCATTCCGAATATCGATTCCCATTGGGCAAACATGCACGCACAGTTTGCAGTCGATGCAATCGCCTTTTGGTGTGGCTGGGGCAGAAATAGGCTGGCTGCTACGTAACGGTTCTGCTACGTGGTCGCCCTGGTGCGTTGCGCTACGTTCCTTTTTGCCACGGGGTTCACCACGAACGAAATCATAGGCAACTACCAGCGAGTTTTTATCAAGTAATACACCCTGAAGTCGGCCGTAAGGGCAGATAGTGGTGCAGACAATCTCGCGAAGCCGGGCAAAAACCAGGTAAAAAACACCCGTAAACACCAGCATGGATGTCAGTCCGGCTATGTGTTTCGTGGGGTCGTCGGTGATTAACAGCAACCATTGATCCCGCCCGATGATGTAAGCCAGAAACGTATTGCTGATGAGGAACGAAATCAAAAAGAAAACGCCATGTTTTAGACTTTTTTTGACGGCTTTCTCAGTTGTCCAGGGGCTGGCATCGAGACGTTTGCGGGCATTGGTGTCGCCTTCGATCCAGGTTTCGATTTTTCGGAAAATAATTTCCATGAAAATCGTTTGCGGACATGCCCAGCCGCACCATACCCGGCCGTATACCACCGTAAATAGCGAAATAAAAACGATGAACGTAACGAGTCCGAAGGCAACCAGATAAAAATCCTGGGGCCAGAAGGGCACGCCAAAAAACACAAACCGGCGCTCGAGTACGTTGAACAGAAACAACGGATGCCCATCGACCCAAACAAACGGACCGGCAAACAGAGCCACCAGCAGGACAATGGCTACCAGCGTCCGCCAGCGGGTGAATTTACCCGTAACACTACGTGGATACAGCCATCGCCGACCGCCCGATGCATCAGCGGTTGGTAATACGTTCCGAAAGTTAGACGATGAGGAAGCGATGTCTGTATGCATAGTCTTTAGTTGAATGGAGTTGTCTCAGACAACCTAATCATTTAATTAGCCATAGCGACGGGGGCGCCAGCTGTCTCTTTTTCGCCCTGAGGCTCTTTGGCACCGGCTGGTTTAGTACCCTGCAACGACAGGATGTAGCTGGCTACCTGCTGAACCTGAAGCGGATTGAGTTGCTTTTTCCAGGAAATCATCCCTTTGTCGGGTACGCCTTCCGTAATGGTGTGGAATACGGCTTTCATGTTGCCGCCGTGCAGCCAGTATTCGTCGGTCAGGTTGGGTCCGACTACGCCTTCGCCGTTGGCACCGTGACAGGCAGTACAATATTGCGTGTAGAGCGCTTTGCCCGATTCAATTCCTTTGGTGTCCTTCAACTGCGTAACCGTACTTTCATTGATCGAACCGGCCACTTTTTTGATGTATTCTTCGCGCTGTTGCTCGGCTACGGCTACTTCCTGCGTGTACTCTTTGATCATGATATCGCCGGAGCCAATAACATGGTAAACAAGCAGGTAGATCACCGCAATCGCGATGGTTCCGTAGAACAAACCCATAAACCAGGGCGGAGTGGGGTTGTCGAGTTCGGTAATGCCATCATACGCGTGCTCCATCATCAGATCTTTTTCCTGACTAATCGGACGCAGGCCCGACACTCGTTGCCAGAACGAGCGCGTATCGGCTGGTTTGGCAGGAGCGGGGTTGAGTGTTTTTTGAAGGATAACCAGTAAATACAGGGCTACGGCTCCGACCAGCACAATCCCAACCAGCAGGAAGATGGCCAGCATCACCAGCGCCAAATCTTCTCCTGAGGTCAGCGACCAACCGGATAGGCTGGGGTCCAGGAGAAGTAATTGTTTATGGAGTGAAATGAATAGATGCATAAAAGGGAGTGCGGTTAATCAGTTGACGAATCATCGAGTGGCATCCGACCCATTTGCTGGATGTATGTCTTGTCGACCAGCAATAGGTAGAGGCCAACCAGAACAAAAAAGGCCAGGAAGGTGAGGAACGAACCGACCATATAGATGTCCGCACCGGGAATCTGGGATATGAATTGCTTGAACATGAGTCTTGGGGAAGATGGCGTATAAATGATGAATGATGCTGGATTGAAACGAGGTCCGTTATCATCATTCATCATTTATACGTCATGATTATTTTTCCATTTTTTTGATGTCCGTGCCGAGTCGTTGCAGGTAGGCAATCAGGGCAACGATTTCGCGGTCTGGTTTAACCTTGATGCCGTCTTTAGCCAGTTGATCGCTGATTTGTTTGGCCTGGATGTTCAGGTCTTCGTTGGCATAGCTGATCGATTGATCGTCGTACGGAACGCCAACTTTTTGCAGCGCTTTCATCTTGTCCGACGTGTTGGATACATCCAACGGTTGATCCAGCAGCCACGGATAAGGTGGCATAATCGATCCCGGCGACATGGATGTTGGGTCACGCATGTGGTGGTAGTGCCAGGAGTCCGGGTATTTGCCGCCCTCGCGGTGGAGGTCTGGACCGGTTCGTTTACTGCCCCACAGAAATGGGTGATCGTACACAAACTCACCGGCCTTGGAGTATTCGCCGTATCGTTCGGTTTCGCTACGGAACGGACGTACCATCTGACTATGGCAGTTTACGCAGCCTTCGCGGATGTATAAATCACGTCCCTGCACTTCCAGAGCGGTGTAGGGCTGAACCGCTGCAATGGTCGGTACGTTGGAACGTACCATGAAGGTCGGTACCAGCTCGACGAGCGAACCAATCAGAATCACAACGAGCGAGCCGATGAGCAGCGGAATGGGTTTACGTTCAAACCAGCGGTGCCAGTACGTATCGCTACCCGTTGGTACGTAAGCTTTGGTCAGCGACATGGCTTCGGCATTCTCGTTTGCCACCAGTTTGCCAGCGGCCATCGTTTTGAAGAGATTATACGCCATCAGAATGGCTCCCAACAGGTAGAACGTACCGCCCACGGCCCGCATACGGTGCATGGGCAGGAGTTGTAGCGTCGTTTCCAGGAAGTTAGGGTATTTCAATACGCCTTCGGGGGTAAATTCCTTCCACATCATACCCTGGGTGAAACCGGAGACATACATCGGAACGGCGTATAACAGAATTCCTAGTGTGCCCAGCCAGAAGTGGGTATTGAGCAATTTTTTCGAATAGAGTGGAGTGTGGTACAGGCGAGGAATAAGCCAGTACAGAATGGCGAAGGCCAGGAAGCCGTTCCAGCCCAAGGCCCCAACGTGTACGTGGGCCACAATCCAGTCGGTGAAGTGGCCAATGGCATTAACGTTCTTGAGCGACAGCATGGGGCCTTCGAAGGTGGCCATACCGTAGGCGGTTATACCCACGACCATAAATTTCAGGATGGTATCTTCCCGCACTTTATCCCAGGCACCACGTAGCGTGAGCAACCCATTGATCATACCACCCCACGACGGGGCAATGAGCATAACCGAGAAAACAGTTCCCAGCGACTGTGCCCAGTCGGGTAGCGATGTGTAGAGCAAATGGTGTGGACCGGCCCAGATGTAGATAAAGATTAGTGCCCAGAAGTGAAGAATCGATAGTTTGTAGGAATAAACCGGACGGTTTGCCATTTTGGGGAGGTAGTAGTACATCAGCCCCAGAAATGGCGTCGTCAGGAAGAAAGCCACCGCATTGTGGCCGTACCACCATTGAACCAGTGCATCCTGTACACCCGCGTAGACGTAGTAACTTTTGAACAGGCTAACGGGCATTTCGTAGGAGTTGACGATATGCAGCACGGCTACCGTAACGAACGTAGCGATGTAAAACCAGATAGCTACATACAGATGGCGCTCCCGACGATTAATGATCGTGCCAAACATATTGATACCAAACACCACCCAGATCAACGTAATGGCTATATCAATGGGCCATTCGAGTTCGGCATATTCGTGGGAGGTGGTCAGTCCCAGCGGCAACGTAATGGCGGCCGCTACAATAATGGCCTGCCAGCCCCAGAAATGAATCTTACTCAGCAAATCGCTGAACATCCGGGTTTTGCAAAGCCGTTGTATGGAATAATACACACCCATAAAAATGGCATTACCCACAAAGGCAAAAATTACGGCATTCGTGTGCAGGGGACGAATCCGGCCAAACGTCGTGTATTGAGTGCCAAGGTTAGCGGCTGGCGCAAACAGCTGGGTTGCTGCAATAACACCGACCAGCATACCCACCAGCCCCCAGATAATGGTAGCGATGGCGAAGTCACGAACGATGCGGTTGTCGTAGCTGAAATACTCCAGATGCGGACCGTCTTTCTGCCCTAGTGTCGTTCGGTCAGAGGAGATAATTGTGGGCGGTTTTTGTGAGACATTCATAGTTTTAACAGGCGGTTATGCAGTAGCGTCGGTGGAAGGAGTTGGTTCATTATCGTCAAGGAGAATGCGTATGGAAGGTGTATACAAATCATCCTGCTGACCCGTACGCATGGACCACCAGAAAGCGCCGAGGAAACCAAGAGCCAGCATCAGACTGACGCCGATCATGAAGAATATAATGTGCATACTCATACGGGTTTGATGCCCCAAAAGTGCGGCTAATTCGATGGGGAGCGTATGAGTTTTGTCAGGCTTGTAGCTGATAGAATTCAGGTGAGAAGAGTGGCTGATAAAAGTCATTCGGGAGGCTGACGTGCATCAGCCTCGGGCCCAACCGGCAGAATTACTTTTACCACCGAAAGTTATTTTACCTCTCTTATCATGACCGACAAACTGATCAGTTCACCACTGGGTGAAGAACCGTCGCTCGTTCAGAACTGTCACCACCAGAACCAGGTTTGGGCGACAGCTATTGCCCACTACGAACAGGAGATCGATCAGCTGCTGACGCTTTTATCGGATCTGCTCGATACCCATTCTTATCAAAATTTACGTCACCGTGCCTTTGCGTATCATGGGTCGATGAATCATTTGAAAAGCCGCTTTCAGCGGCTTCGCCTTGATATGGTCTGCGAAAGTCTGGTTTGTATGCCTACCGGATCACAGACTTGTCGGGAGCCACGATTTGGTCTGTACAAAACGATTGAGTCTCATTTTCAGCTGTTAACGGACGAATTTAATCGCGTTAAAGCGGGCTGTTATCAATTCCTGTCTGTGGTCGTAACGCTGAATATCCTCTAAATTATCTTATTGGTGCCGATACGGTCGGCGCGTTTCTTACATGATTATTCTAGCTTTTTTTCTGGCTCACTGGTATCTGTCGGTACTGATGCAGACCATCTTTCTCCACCGTTACGCTGCCCATCAGATGTTCACCATGAGCAAAGGCTGGGAGAAGTTCTTCTACGTACTGACCTTCATTGGACAAGGGTCGTCCTTTTTGAGTCCGCGCGCCTACGGAATCATGCACCGGTTACACCACGCGCATGCGGATACCGACCAGGACCCGCATTCGCCGGAGTTTTCCAAAAATCTGTTCGATATGATGTGGAAAACCAGGATCTATTACAACGATATCCTGAACAACCGGGATTCGATTCCGGCGAAGTTCAAAAAGGGGGTACCCAACTGGGAATGGATGGAGCGATTCGGTGATCGTTGGCTGGTGCGACTGGCCTGGGGCACGATCTACACGCTAGTTTACATTCAGTTTGCGGTATCTCCCTGGTTATTTCTGTTGTTGCCGATTCATTTTCTGATGGGCCCAGTTCATGGGGCTATTATCAACTGGTACGCACATCGGTATGGCTATACCAACTTTAAAGTAAATGATACGGCTAAAAACCTGCTCCCGTTCGATTTCCTGATGATGGGTGAATCCTATCACAACAATCACCATAAATACGGTGGAAGAGCCAACTTCGGGGGCTTTCGCTGGCATGAGTTCGACCCGGCCTATCCATTACTGAAAATTCTGCACGAATTGAAAGTGATCAGACTCCGCTTTGGCCGCGACGAAGCGTATATGTAAATTCCGCACACTGATATGATAATGCACAGTAGTAACCAAAGAGGATCTCAATTCTGTTGACAGAGAGAAACGGTATCGCCCAACGATAAGGATTCTGACCGGGTAATTCCAGTTCTGGTTAAATTGGGGCCAGTTGTATGACGCTCAATTCGTCAGATACTTCTGATCCGGCTTACTAATGAACTACAAACTTGTAATTTTTGACTTTGACGGTACGTTAGCCGACTCCTTTCCGTATTTCTTACGGACCGTTAATAAGCTGGCCGTTACGTATAATTTTCCAACGATCAATACGGACGATGTGGATCAGCTCCGGGGGCTCGATGCCCGGCAAATGATGAAACGGGCTAAGTTGCCCGCCTGGAAAATACCGCTCATCGCCCGCTCATTTATTCGGATGATGGCTGACGATATTGATCAGATTCAATTATTTGACGGGGTGCCTGCATTATTAAAGCAACTGGCCGACGCTGGCGTCCGACTGGCGATTGTTAGCTCAAACAGTGAAGCCAATATTCGTCGGGTGCTTGGCCCAGACCTGGCCGCACTGATTACGTATTATGGCTGCGGTACGTCGTTGTTCGGAAAACAGCAAAAGTTCAGAAAGGCGATGAGCAAAAGCAGCGTTCTGTCGTCAGAAACACTGTGCGTTGGCGATGAGGTTCGGGATATGGAGGCTGCCCGCGAGGCCAGCACTACGTTTGGTGGCGTGGCCTGGGGATACACCCGAGCCGACGTATTGCAGAGCTATACCACCTGGCCTCTTTTTCAGACACCCACTGCTATTTTACAGGTAGTTCTTGGATAGGAGATTCAACGAAACGTTTTGCCATTTCGACGCAGGAGCAATCTTCAGGTACTAATAAAGATTGCTTAACGCGAAGATGCTCCTGCGTCGCAAGGACAAAAAATAGTTTGAGCGGCCCAGATACGCCATGTCTCAAAGACATGGCGTATCTAATTTATCTAATTAATGCTATACCGCTTCTGGCTGTAAATCAGCGGTGGCGATCTGGGTTTTCCAGCCCTGCGGTTCTTCACTGGGGGCCGGTATTCCCCACGGGTTATAGAACGGAATAATGGCTACCCAACGACCTTTAGGGTCGTCCCAGCTAAAACGGTCGGCAAAGCTGGATGGGCTGACCCAGTGTGGCAGATCGTACCGGAATAGAATCATATCCCCCGCATTCTGGTGCCCTTCAGTTTCAATAATGGTGTCGTTGATGACGTAACCCGTACCGCCGGAGTGATAATCTTTCCCGTACTGGTTTAAGGCTAGAATCAAGCCAACCTGTTGAGGGTTCAGCGGATGCCAGTGACGTCCGAAAAACGAACCACCCAGCGGGTAATGCGTAATCTGCGGGTGGAAATAGGGTTCGCCTTCGGCCCGGCGACCTAGTGGTACGTCGTTGTTGGTCAGCCGGTTCCAGAATCGATTCATGGGGCCAAAAACCGACAGAAGTGTTTGCTGCAAGTCGGGTTGGAGCGCCGGTATGTTTTCAAATGTATGGTCGTGGAAGAGTTGCGGAGCTTGCTGGATATTGCTGATATGCAGCCGGTGTTTATGCGCATTCGACATAAAATCATCGGGCTCCTGACGTAGTGGTTCCTGTTTCGACCAGGCCAGCGTTGCATCGATAACCTGCTGTAAGGCATCGGCCGGGAATATGTTTTTGACAATAACTACATTGGGTTCGTTGACCAGCTGCATCACATCATCGTAAGGCAATTCGGTGACGATTCCGCCATTTTCCAGGCGACCTTCCAGCGTAATGAAGTAATCGGCTATTTTTTTCATGCTTATGTACGTAATGAATGTATGGAAAGATGAGAGAGATTAGTTTCTGCTAGGTCGCCAGCTACGCATACCGATGGTAGCAATGGCCAGCATAGTGGCGGAGCTAACAGGCATCAGAATGGCCGCTACTACGGGCGAAAGATGGCCGGTCAATGCATACGATAGACCAATTAAATTGTAGAGTACCGACACCCCGAAGCTGAACCGAATCAGGCGCATACCAAACCGCGTATACCGTAGCATATCCGGCAGGTTTTTTAGCGAAGACGCTTCCAGAATGGCATCGCTGGCAGGTGTGAACTGGATTGTATCGTCGGTAACGGCAATGCCCACATCGGCCTGTTTCAGCGCTCCGGCATCATTCAGTCCATCGCCGACCATGAGCACTTTCCGGCCTTTCTGTTGCAGATGATTGATGAAGGCCAGTTTTTCTTCCGGGCGGCAGTTGAAGTGCATCTGGCCAGGTCTTGGAAACCATTGTTTCAACTGGGCCTGAGTCGAATCGTTATCGCCCGACAGCAGATAAAGCTGATGTGAGACCCGTAAGTTGGTGAGCATCGCATCCAGGCCGGTACGATACTGGGCCGAAAACTGAAAGTATCCTCTGTATTGCTGCTCGATAGACACATGAATCGTTGTGCCAGCCATCGCCGACTCCGCTGTCGTTACGTACTCGGTATTGACAAAGGATCGGGATCCAACTTTCACTACCCAGCCGTCTACAATTCCCAGAATGCCATTACCGGGTAATTCGGTAAATCCTTCCACCGGCACCGATTGGCTATCAGCTAGATAGGTAGCCAGTTTTCGGCTAAGCGGGTGGGCTGACTGACGTACCAGCGAGGCTACCAATGAGCGTTCGTAGGACGTTAAGGACTGCACAAACGATTCGATGATGGTCGTGTTTTGCTGGGCATTTTTAACCTCGGTCAGTGTTCCGGTTTTATCAAAAACGATGGTGTCGCAGGCCGCCATCTGCTCAATAACTTCCGCATTTTTGAGGTAAAGCTTCTGCCTGCTCAGCTTTCGAAGGCCATTGCCCAGCGCAAACGGATACGACAGCGAGAGCGCACACGGACAGGCAATGATGAGAATAGCCGTAAAAGCGTTGATCGCTCGCGAAGGGTCGTGTTGCATATACCAGTATAGCCCAACCAGAGTTGCCAACGTAACGACTGTCAGGGTAAAGTACTTTCCAACCGCGTCGGCAAAGGTCAGAATTCGGGATGGCGCTTCTTTTTTAAAGGCATCGTTGTTCCAGAGCTGTGTCAGATAACTCTGTGATACGTCACGCACGACTTCCAGTTCAATAGCTTCCCCGATTTGTTTACCCCCGGCATACAGCAGTGCGCCCGGCTCTTTAGCTTCCGGCTCCGATTCGCCCGTCACGAAGCTGTAGTCGATCATGGCCTTCCCTTTGTACAGAATGCCATCGGCTGGAATCAGCTCCTGATTTCGTATCTGAATCCGGTCGCCTTTTCGGAGCTGTGCCACAGGAATCACTTGCGGCTGTGAACGAGCGGTAGTAACTGGCGCGGCTGGTGATTGATACGTAGCGTTTTGGGTCGTTTCGGATTCGGCGCTACGTCCCAGCACCGTAACGGCCATTGGAAAATAGGATTTATAATCGCGCTCGAACGATAAAAAATCATGCGTGCGCTGCTGGAACCACTTGCCGCATAACAGGAAAAAAATCAGACCAGTCAGCGAATCGAAATAACCAGCGCCGTCGAGAAATAGCACTTCATAGGAACCCCGAAAAAAAGCGACTAGAATACCCAGCAAAATAGGGAAGTCGATGTTGATAACGCCCTTTTTTAAACTCTTCCAGACCGATTCGAAATAACCCGAAGCGGAATAGAATACGGCCGGTAAGGCCAGTGCCAGGTTCAGAATGCCGAACGTGTTTTTGAGCGAAGGATCATCCAGTCCCAGGTATTCCGGGAAGCTGAACAGCATGATGTTACCGGCGCAAAAACCCGCTACCGCCAGTCGATACAACAGCGGACGATAGGTCGGTTTCTGCTGTTCCTTCACCACATCGTTGAGACTGATCAGTGGTTCGTAGCCAATGGAACTGAGCAATTCTACTACCTGACGTAGCGTCAGTTTATCGGGCTGATACGTAATATGAACCTGCTTTTTCAGAAACTCTACCCGCGACTGCTGAATGCCGGGGTCAATACGATACAGGTGTTCGAGCAGCCACAGACATGAACTACAGTGAATAGTAGGAATATAAAACGTTACCTTGGCCACCGACGCGCTGGAAAATTCCAATAGCTGGGCCGCAATATCGGGGTGGTCCAGAAAGTCGAGTCGGCTGGAGGCTGTGCTGGCCTGGCGTGAGCCGTTGGGATTGAGCGTATTGCCGGGCCGATTTGTTTCATCGCCCGACACTATGGCGTAATACTGACAAAGCTGATGCTGGCTCAGGATGCTGTAGACGGTCTGGCAGCCGTCGCAGCAGAAATGCTTCTCATCGAACAGAATATCATGGTCGGTGCAGTCATTCCCGCAGTGGTAGCATTGGGTTGATGAAATCGTTGCCGTGTTCATACCTCAGAAATTTGCGGCAAGTTGGCAACCTCTTATCTGGTAAACCCTGATGAGCATCAGTTTTCGACCTGATACGACTCAGGGTTTCTCGATGCTGATCTGCCCATTTTTGCTATCGAACAGCAAAGGCGGTAGGGTTGGGGAGAAGTCATGGTGTACGCGAGGAAATCTGACTATTGTGCTCTTCTCTCTGCTCTCTCGTTTATCGGCTCTTCTCTGATTTTTATGAAATCGCTCATTCAGAAATATAATGTTCCCGGCCCACGCTACACCAGCTATCCGACGGTGCCGTTCTGGGACGACGCTACGTTCAGTGAAACGGCCTGGGTCGCCAATCTGCAACAGGCTTTTTCGGTAAGCAATAAAACCGCCGGAATCAGTGTATACATTCACCTGCCGTATTGCGAAAGCCTATGTACGTTTTGCGGTTGCAACAAACGGATCACTCGTAATCACGGCGTCGAGTCGCCCTACATCGATGCGTTACTGAACGAATGGGCGATGTACTGTAAACTACTGCCCGAGCCTCCCCGAATTGCTGAACTTCATCTGGGTGGCGGTACACCAAGCTTTTTTTCGCCCGAACAACTGAACCGGCTGTTGAGTGGTATTTTCAGCCGGGCCTTACCGACCGAATCGCCTGACTACGGCTGGGAGGGGCATCCGAACAATACAACCCGCGATCATTTGCAGGTTCTTTATGAGTTCGGCTTTCGGCGGGTGAGTTTTGGTGTGCAGGATTATGATCCGGTGGTGCAGAAAGCCATCCATCGAATCCAGCCATTCGGGAACGTACAGAACGTAACGGATTGGGCGCGGCAGATCGGCTATACGTCCATTAGTCAAGATCTGGTATTTGGTTTGCCGTTTCAGACAACAGACTCGATTGTCGATACTATCCATAAAACCCTGACGCTACGTCCCGACCGTATTGCTTTTTATTCGTACGCCCACGTTCCCTGGATTGAGGGGGTAAACGGTCAGCGGGGGTTCAAGGACAGCGATCTGCCAACTGCTGATCAGAAACGACAGCTGTATGAAACTGGTCGCGATCTGCTGGAACTGGCTGGCTACGTAGAGATCGGCATGGATCATTTTGCTTTGCCGCACGACTCGCTGTATAAGGCGCTGGAAGCTGGTACGTTGCATCGGAATTTTATGGGCTATACAACCACCCGAACGCGTGTTTTAGTGGGTCTTGGCGCTTCCTCAATTGGCGATGTTTGGTCGGCATTTGCGCAGAACGAAAAGAATCTCGATACGTATATGAGTCGGATAGCTGCGGGCGAACTGCCGCTACTACGGGGCCATGTGCTCGATGATCAGGATCAGTTCTTACGGCGCCAGATTCTGGCTATTATGTGTACGGGCGAAACGCACTGGCACCTCGGTAGCTGGTCGAAGCAGGAGTGGGCGACGTTACGTGATCGTCTACATGCGTTCTGGCTCGATGGTCTGCTGGAATACGATGCAGAAGGGTTGCGGGTAACACCAGCAGGACGTCCCTTTCTACGTAACATCTGTATGGCGTTTGATGAGCGACTTAATTATGCTCAGCCCCAGACTCGTTTGTTTTCGCAAACCGTTTAACCATCCAGACTATGCTGGCGTATCTGAGCGAAGAGGTGATTGACCATATGCTTACAAACCAGTGGTTTGGTCGGTTGGGATGCGCGGCTGGTCATGAAGTTCTGGTTGTACCGGTTACGTATTTCTACGACGGACAAAACATTTATGGCCATACGCGCGAAGGCTCCAAAACACGATTGATGCGGCAAAATCCCAATGTATGCCTGGAAATAGATGAGATTGTTTCACCAACGTTCTGGCGTAGCGTCGTCGTGCTCGGCACCTTTGAAGAACTGGCCGGCGACGAACGTTCCGGTGTTTTGCAGCGATTAGGACAGCGACTACCGCCCTTGTTTGTTGATGAAATAGCCGCCATCCAATCAGATCAGGCCGATAACGTAGCGACGCCAACCGTTGTCTATCGAATACGGATCACCCAAAAAACAGGTCGTTCGCTGCAGCGATCCTGATAGGTTGATGTAGAGCCTGGCTGTTAATTGGTTTTTCCCTGGAAGCCATAGCTCAGCGCAACCAGCAGCAACAGGAGCGCTAAAAAACCTAGGGCTATCGATAACGAAAATTGTTGGGCTATAAAGCCCAGCAAAGCGGGTCCGGCCAGCATACCCGTATAACCGATTGTGGTAATGGCCGACAAACTGACCGTTGGCGAAATGCCGGGTAGTTTTCCGGCCGCGCTGAAAAATATGGGGACAATATTCGCTGCGCCCAGACCGACCAGCACAAACCCAGCTAAGGCTGCGTAGGCCCAGGGGCTCAGGATGGCGATTAGCAACCCAACGGCCGCCAGCAGACTCCCACCTACAACGACTGTTTTACCGTTTAAACGCGCCACTATTTTGTCGCCTATCAATCGCATGGTAGCCATAGCAACAGAAAAAGCGGCATAGCCTGCGCCAGCCAGCTCAGGGTCCATTCCTTTGCTATCGCGTAGAAAAATGGCACTCCAGTCGAGAATAGCGCCTTCTGCCAGAAAAATAGCAAAGCACATCAGGCCTAAAAATAGAACACTGCCGTGTAACCAACTGAAACGCTGGCTGCTCCCTGATGGCGCGTCTGACGTAGTAGAGAATCGGGCAATAACCTGCCGTTCGATTTCAGCAGAAAACAGATTTTTGTACTGGGTTATGGTAATGATGAGCATCAGAGCCGAAATACTAACAATGGCATAGACTGGGTTGAGCCCCATCTTCATCAAAAAGCCTAATCCTAAGGAGCCCGCCAGCCCGCCTACGCTAAAGAGACCATGCAGGGACGACATGATAGGAGTTGCATAGAGATTCTGGACTTGTACGCCGTGAGCGTTCATCGCTACGTCAATGGCTCCAACGCCTGCTCCGAAGATAAACAGCGTTACAGCCATAGCCCCAGTGGACGACAGCGTGAGTAGTAATGGTAGGGCAAGTGCCAGAACCAGTGCCGCGCAGGTTATAACAATCCGGCTTCCGAAACGGGTTACCAGCCAGCCCGAGGTAGGCATCATAACCATGGCTCCAGCGCCCAACAGTAGTAGTAGCAAGCCCAAATTAGCATCGTTGAGTGCCAACCGATCTTTGGCGTAAGGGACCATTGGGGCCCAACTGGCCATTCCAAGGCCGCAGACCAGGAAAATCAGTTGAGTAGCTACACGGGCCTTCGGTACGTCTACTGAGGATAGGGCTGTGTTCATACTAGTGTGGTAAATCGTTTCGATGATCAGTCGTTTCGGTTTGGTAATGGCATCAAATGTATAAAATTGAACGGTCTTGATTGCGTTATACCTACCTTATGAACCGATTGATTACGGAGCTTAGGCGATTTTGGTCCTGATTATATAACAACCAGCGTCGACGTGTTCGATTGAAACACGTCGACGCTGGCTCTTGAAATGGTATAGTAAACGAATGATATTGATCAGACCACGGCCAGTAGAGGCACATCTGTCAGCCGGGCCATTCGCTGCGTGTCGCCTTCAGCGAATAATTCTTCGAACCAATAATGTTCCTGAGGAAACATAATGATCAGGTCGGCTTTGTTGGCGTGAACAAACGTCAGCATGGTATCATAAATAGTGCGGCCGTATTCAATAGTCATCGTGTGGGGCAGATCGCTAACGATACGACGTAGCTGTTCGGCCCGGCTTAAGATGATCGGATCTTTGGGCTTGTCGTTGATACAGAGAATATTAACGACACTGTTGAAGCCTCTGGCAAATTGCAGGGCCGTGTCCAGCGCAAGGGCGTTAGGCGGTACTTCCAGGTTTATGCCTAAAACCAGATTACTGATTGTGGCGTCTTTGATGGTAGGGGGGACCAGCAGTAACGGTACGTTCGTTTCCGTAACCATGTCGGTGGCGGTACTTCCCATCAGCTGAGCACTTTGTGGTGCCGTACCCACGGTCGACATAATCAGCAGATCGGCCTGCTCTGCCTTCGTGACAGCGTTAATAGCCTCTTTTGTATGGCCTTCTTTGGCAATTGACCGGATCGGTACATTGCCAAAGCCTTCTTTAGCCAGACTGGATGCCAACTGGTTAAGTGCCTTCTGGCTATTATCGCGCATGGCCTCCTGGCTTAGCGGAAAATTGCCTGTCTTGGCCGGATTATCGGGCCATAGATGATAGGCATTGAGGAGCACTAGTTCTGTCTCCCAACTGTTGGCCAACTGTGCCGCAAACCTGGCTGCCTGATTGGCGTTTGCTGAAAAATCGGTGGCAAAAACGATCGTTTTCATAGAGATTGGTAGAGGTGGTTGGCGTATGATACGTAGCAGGCTTTCACTAGTCGGGCCGATGCTGATTGACTGGTTCGGCCCGACTAGTGAAATACGTTTAGAGAATATTAATCAGGATAATAGCCAGGTGCAGAACCAGACTCACCGCAAAGGATCTGAAGATGTAGTTGACAGGCATGGCCGCCAGTACAGGAACCAGCACTGCCAGGAAGGCAAGCATACTGACTAAAAACTGCCAGTCGCCACCATTAAAATAAGACATCGTTAGTAGGAGTACCGGCGAAAGAATACAGCCCTGAATAGCCAGTGCCGTTGCCGCCCATCCTATTCGGTTGAAGTCGGCTTTCGCCACAAAGTTTTTATAAATCGTTAACCAGCTGGTTGAATTAGTCGTGGTATATGACGTTGTATTTTGTTGTGTGAGCGTTGCCATGATTGCCGTGTGATTGATTTCTGATGACACAAAACAACAGCCCAAAAGGGGCATACCACATGACGGTTGTTAGGCAAATACCTGATTGTTGTTACGTAAAAAAAGGACCTGGCTCAATTGGGCCAGGTCCTTTTTGGTAAATGATGTAGCTGATTGGGCTAGCTGGTGAACGTTCCGAAGCCGTCTCCGCCTGAACCTATTTTTAAGGTTAACTTTTTTACGTTCCCCAACACTTTGAGTGAAGGGGTTCTATATTGCTTTTTAGTAGACTTATTGAGTTTTGTACGAGTTTTCATAATCTTATGTAAAAGTGGTGAGTTCTGCTAAACTATTGTTGTACAAGTACTTTCAGTGAATTTGCCTCATAGCCGTTGATGTCAACGATTTTTAAGAAATACAGGCCAGCGGGGACCTGAGTTTTTACGGAAATGGATACTTGGCTACTGTCGTCTGTTTTATGGATGTTTATAGGAATTTCGCTACCTAACTCATTATAGAATGTAAGCAAAGCGGTATCGGCGTTGGGAATAGACAGCGTAAATTTTCCACCCACGTTAGCATTTGGGAAAACGCTGGCGGCCATATCCTGACCAGGTACGTAGCGAACCGAAATGATTTTAGAGTTTTGTTCAGTGCCCGTTACATCGTTCTGCTTCAATCGATAATAATAAAGCTGCCCGGCCACAACATCTGTATCAACAAACTCATAACCAGAAACTTTAGTGGTGTTTAGCTGCCCTCCTACAGTTCCGATACGTTCAAATGACGTAGCATTCCGGCTTTTTTGAATCGAAAACCCTTGATTGTCTTTTTCCCATTCGGTAGCCCAGTTCAAAAGAATACCGTTGGGTTTAGATGTGCCATAGAAAGATACCATACTTACGGGCAGACCACCTGAAAAAATAGTCTGCGTAGCACAATCGCTTTGACCTTGCGTTGACGTACTGCCTCGCAGAGTTAAGCTACCTGTACTGCAAGGCAGCGTAACAGTAGCGGTGGGAAAGACCTGGTTTGCTCCGCCAGGTAAGTTGTTGAATGCACTGCTACAGGGAACAATAGCAACAGGATTTCCCGAGTAGCAAACCTGCACATTCGTTGACCCAACTGTAAACGTGTACTGAGCCAGCTTGACGGATGAACCAGATTGGTTGACTGTAACGGTAGGAGTGAATGAAAACGTGCAGTTTCCTGCGCCATTATTAGACACGTACGCAAGTGAGTAGCTGGTAGTGACTACGCAGGGGGTTTGTTGAGCTGTTGCATAGAAGCTCAAGGCTGTAAAAACATAAAGTAGAAAATACTTCATGGCTTTGATTGTTTAGGATCAATAAATGGGTTAGTAACTGTTTAGTGGGGTTTGGTTGTAAAATGGGCTCTGTTTGATGTGAATAGTAGAGTAATTAAACATGCAGTTATTAGTAAACTACTTTTGTTTATAGGTGTATTTTACCGGTTCAAATCTACCAAATTAAACATTTTATCCGTTGTAAATAAATTTAAATGTACTCTATGGTTATTAGTAAAGTTATCAAGAGGTTGATGTTGTTTACAAATAGATATGTTGATTTGTTTGTGTAAAATCTAGTGATCATACATAGTAGCACCTTCTTGACTCGGGCAGCTTATAAGGCAAGAATCAGAATAGAGAATGTAGAAAGCTAAGCGGACAGTATACGTACAGGAGCTTTCGAAGAAGGGTACTAAGTAAGGAATCGGCTTTTTAGCTCAGGAGTGGGGAGCATGCAGGCATCGCGCTGGCCAAACCACTGGTAGCGATGGCGGGCAATGAATGTATAAATAGTATCGCGGAAGCCTTTAGGAAGAAGTATAAAACTGTAGAACAGGGGCCAGCTACCCGACAGTTGGCGTGCCACGCGCAGCGCTGCCGTTGATTGATCATAGAAACGGCCGTTCTCCCACAAAACAAAGGAGTCGAATTGATCGGTCGAACGACCTAGCTGACGTAGTATGGCTTGTCCTGTCTCTGACTGAAGCGATGCAAACTGGAAATGTTTGTTCTTATCGCGTTCAATAATAAACGTAACGGCGGCATTGCAGAGATTACATACACCGTCGAAAAGAATGAGCGATTGACTGGAAGTGGCCGCCATAGTTACTACGTAACAGTAAATCGCTCACCTGCGTTCTGATTAGCGCTTTGTGGGCTGGTGTTGCATCAGGTCATTAATGATGTTCTCGACCTGTTCGACGGGCATTTTCTCGACCAGATACTGATGTCCTTTGCCTGAATTGTCCCAGCCATTTGAGCCATCGGCGTTCATTGTTAGGCGACCCGCTTTAACGGTATAATAAGGGGCATACCCTTTTACGCCAACCAATACAGCTGTCTGATCCCAGCTCATTCGCCCGTTCTGATCTTCCTTGGCCTTCGGGATGGAAATTCGGAATACATCCTTGATCGGGCTGTTTTTGATGGCTACATTTTGAATCAATGGGATGCCGCTGTGGATCTGCTCGCCAATCTCGAAGCCACTAAGAAGCATAGGCGTTGGCCACTGTTCGAAAACAACTTTGGACGATGGTGTGTCTCTGTACACATTGTATTCTTTGCCACTCGGGAATTTGCCCGCCATGCTGACCACCTGTTTCACTTTCTGGGCTACCAGATCCTTTCCCGAAAGCTTCGAATACTGATCGGGTTGAGAATTGAGCAGGTTCGCCAGGTTAGTAAGAAAACCAACCGTTACGATCGTTACGCTCTTATTAGGTTGCCCGGCCAGAATCCGGCGGTACAGGGCCACCGCATCAGGAACGTCGTTGTTTGAACGGACACTGTGGGGGTAGCGGGCTACTAACGTATCAGACCAATGCTGGGTGTCTTTGTCCGAAACCGCCTTGTCTTTCGGAACGCCAATGGGAATAGATGGCCGATTGAAATACGTATTCAGAACGCTCAGCACCTGAGATACTTTGGGGTAGTTGGTGCTGGCGATAGTTGCCAGAATGGTGGCCTGTTTCTGATCGGCTAAGGCATGCAGGATGGTTATTGCACCAACATCATCATAGTCGGGACCCATATCGGTATCAAAAATAATAGCCTTAGGCGACGATTTTGGCACTGATTGTGCTCGAACATAACCGGTCGTCAGCGTAAACAACAGTCCAACAAAAATAACGTGTAGGCGGGCCATAGCGTATTGTTCTTTTGCGTAAAAGCTTCTCTTCCTCTTAAATTACTTTGTGTCATGATTCCTCTTAAAGTCCTTTCTACTTCACCGAACGCCCAGCTCCGAAATCTCGGCTGGGATTGGATGCTTGGTCAGGATACGCTACCGTATCTGGCTAATGAAGTACTGCGGGTGAAACCAGAAGAAGTTGATGCCTATTATGAGGCTGCCAATGAGTTATTCGAGATGTTTGTCGCGGCTGGTCAGCACGTTATTGATACCAACCGATTTGACGAACTGGGCATACCAGCCAATCTGATTGAACTCATTAAGCTATCCTGGGAGGACGATCGGCAGATTCATCTGTATGGCCGATTTGATCTGGTTGGTGGTATTGATGGACAGCCGATCAAGCTGATTGAATTCAATGCCGACACCGCTACGTGTTTACCCGAAACGGCTGTTGTTCAGTACGCACATCTTCGGGCCAATGGGCTCGACGAGAGTCAGCAGTTTAATACAGTATTTGAAACCTTAACCGGGCAGTTTGAAGAGTTACTCGCGCTAAATCCTGATTTACAGCCAACGATACTCTTATCAGCCATTCGCGATTTTCCGGAAGATGACGCGAACGTAGCGCTGATTGGTGAAGCCGCTCGTGAAGCTGGTTTTGACGTAGAGTTTGATTTTATCGATAGCGTCGAATTTTCGCCGGATGAAGGTATTTTCTGGCAGAACTCAAAAAATGGTCAGTTCGAAAAAGTTGACTTCTGGTTTAAACTGGTACCGTGGGAGGCTATCGCCGAAGATGAACCGGAGTTGACGGGAATGCTGACACAGCTGGTCCAGAGACGGCTGGTTGTTGTCTTAAACCCAGCTTATACGCTACTTTTTCAATCAAAATACATACTGAAAATCTTGTGGGAACTGTATCCTAATCATCCACTACTGCTCGAAACGGATACCAAGCCTTTAGCGGGCAGAGCCTGTGTCGAGAAAGTTTTATTTGGACGTGAAGGGGCCAACGTACGTATTCTCAATGCGGATGGTACCGAACGGCAGGCTGTTGATGGTGAATACAACGCATACGCGAAAGTCTACCAGGAATATGCGGAATTCCCGAAAGATGCTGCTGGATATAGTTATCAGGCGGGGGTTTTCTACGCCGGAGAGGCCTGTGGTCTTGGTTTTCGGCGGGGGGGAATCATTCTGGATAATGGGGCCGGTTTTGTCGGCCATATTGTCGAATAAATAAAAAATGGGCTGCCAGTTGGCAGCCCACGCTTCAGCTACGGTAGGGTAATGGCAAACCTAACTAACTACTTAATGGATTAACTTTTATGATCTCGTTGCGCTTTTCGCTGACGACGATGTTCGAGAAACTTGGCTCGTTCTTCGGGTGTCATAGCGTTTAAGCGAGCCTGCATCCGTTCGTGATGGGCTTTTTTAAATGCTTTCCGTTCGTCAGGCGTCATTTGTGCCAGTTTGGCCTTCATGTCGGCTTTCCGGGCCTCGCGTTGCTCGGGCGTCAGTTTCGGTTTTTCTTTATGAACCGGAGGCTGACTTTGAGCATACGTAGCAACCGATAAAAACAAGGCTGCTACAGCCGTCATCATTGCGTTAACGTTCATCAGTATTTGTTGTTTAGTTAACGCTTGGATGTCGTCTTTGAGCGAGGGTTTAATTGGTAAACAAAAGTTTGTGGTTTGTGATTAATAATTTTTGTTGATTTTCCTGGAGTAACCACGAATTAACGACCATAAACCCCAAAGAATGAATAAACTGAGCCTTTATATTCAGGCGGTTACCTACGTAGCGGCTGGCCTGAATCATTTCATCAACCCAAAAATGTATTTGGCTATCATGCCGCCCTATATTCCATCGCATAAGCTGATGGTTGTGCTGAGCGGCATTGCGGAAGTTATGCTTGGCGTTGGGTTATTGTTCCCGGCTACGCGATCGCTGTCGGCCTGGGGAATCATCCTGTTGCTGGTTGCGGTGTTTCCCGCCAATGTCTATATGGCCACATCCAACCGATTTCGGCGGTTTCCGGCCTGGTTGCGATGGGCACGTTTGCCGCTACAGGGTGTACTGATCTGGTGGGCCTACCAGTATACCTGATCTATTCAAGAACCTGAATCCAGCCTTTGCACTGGGTACCACCGGGGGTGGTAAGCAGATAGTAATACACCCCGTTTTCGATGCCGTTGCCCCAATTGTTCTGATAGGGTGAGGCATCAAAAATGCGTCGCCCCCAGCGATTGTAGATGACGAGCGTCGAACCCGATAAACCGGTGTTGAACACATCGTTTTTGCCGTCATTATTGGGGGTTATTACGTTCGGAATAGTATTCAGATTTTCGACCGTAATAGGTTGCGTAGCGCTCAGCGAACAGCCATTTCGATACGTTGTCAGGGTTATGGTGTACTGACCGGATTGATCGTATTGATAGTTGTCGGGAATCTGGGTTCGGATGGTATCACCATTACCCATTTGCCAGACGTATTGATCGGCATTCCTGGTATTATTGGTGAAGTTGATCTTAGCTGCCTGATTACAATCTTCGCCAACCTGTACCGTAAAATCTGGCCGAAACGATGCATCAGTAGTCACCGTTACGTTACGTCGGGTCGAACAGCCAAACTCATTCGTCATATCAACCGTGTAGGTTGTTGTTTGGGTTGGGCGGGCAATGGGGTTGGCTATGGTTGTACTACTTAGTCCGGTTGCTGGTGCCCAGGTATACGTAGTGGCTCCACTGGCCCGCAAAAAGGCCGGTGCATCGGGGCAGATAGTCGTGTCAGGGCTAATTTGAAAATTGGCCGGGTTGACCGTAATAACCTGTTGTGTAGAGTCGACGCGTTGGCAGGTGAGCGGATTATAAGCCCTGATTTTTACCGTGTATTTTCCGGGGTTAGTGAATACGTAACTGCTACGTGCCGTATCGGTCGAGATGATTTTACCGTCAACAAGCCATTCGTACTGCTTACCGCCGATACTCGTATTCTGGAAATTTAGCGTTAGCGGTGTGCAACCCGTAATGACGCCTTTTTCGCTACCACGATACGTATCGAATCCGGCCCGTAAGCGATCTACGTCAAACTTGAAGGCCAGATTATTACAGTTCGTGCTATTGTTGGTTCGCGACCAGGCTTGTGCCGTAGCCGGGAACGAAGTACCGCCACACGCACAAACAGCGTGATAAATAACTCCCTGTTTGTTGAACCGTGACGTACCCCCATCCACGTGATCGCCCCGACCAACCGCTTCGCTGCCGATAAACGTAGCGTAGAGCAGCGATTTGGCGTCGCGTTCCAGCAGAGCTACCCAGAAGTTGCTGCCGCTGGTTGTTCGTTTATAGGCGGTGCTGGTAATAGGCAGACCCAGGGTACTGCTGCTAAGATTATACCCCGTTCGGACGTTGACCGCTCCTCCCCAGCCTGCGAGGTAAATATTGCCGCATTCGTTGATCAGAAAGGCGGTTGGGGCAATATCAGGTGTGGCCCGGCCGGAACCGATTACCGTAGAGAAGAGTGTTTTAGACAGGTTTGCATCCAGGGCATGAATAAATTGGCTGCTTCCGGCATTCTGATACGTACCGGCTGTTACGGGATACTTACCCCGGGTAGAACCAAAAACATACGGATTGTTATTGGGATCAATATCGAGCAGATAAACAATATCGTCGGCAGAGGTGCCCAGGTAGGTCAGGTGAGTGAGCTGCTGATTGTCAAACCGGGCGACGAAACCGTCGGCCTGGGTGGTGCTCTCCGGCTTTGATTTTACCGCATCGGCGCTTGCTGGCAGATCTCGACTGGTGGTGACGCCACAAACGTATAACGTACCCGTTGGTGTTAACTTAAGGCTATGCGCTTTGTCGTACCCACTACCGCCAATCCGCGAACTCCATCGTAATTGCGTTAAATCGGCGCTTAATCGGAACACGACGGCGTCGGTGGTCGTAGTCGTGCTGCCGGGCAAAGCCGGGGCCGGAAAATCGGCTGATTCCGTTACGCTGGCTACGTAGATATCATCGTCGGGTCCCACAACCACTTCGCCACGCAGGTCATCGCCATAATTACGGAACGATATGCCATCGCTATGGGGGCCTACGGCAAAGCTGGTGCCCACACCATCCTTGCTGGAGCCACCGACATACGTACTGGCCTTCAATTGCCGACCGTCGGCGCTAAGAATCGACACAAACAGATCGCTTCCGTTAACGTACTCAATGCTGGTTGTTGTTGCAAACGAATACGATGCGGGTGTGCCAAGCTGTGACTTGGTTTGATAAGCTCCAGTCGTTACCGGGAAATCGGTTGACGAAGTTGATCCCATAATCACCAGATCGCCCTGGCTGTCGATAATCAGGCTATGTGGCACTTCCGATTCACGACCTCCCAGAAACGTAGCGTAGAGCAATCGACTGCCATCGGGGCTGAATTTTAGAATCGCTACGTCGACAACACCACTGAAACGGGTTTGAAAAGCGCCGGTCGTTACCGGAAAATCGGGCGCGAAAACAATGCCGCCAGAATACAGATTTCCGGCTGGATCATACGTAGCGGTCATACCCCAGTTGTCGGAATAGGAGCCTGAGTAGGTCGAGAAAACCAGTTCGGGATCAATGGTCAATTGCTTGGTTTTGTCGTAACCGTTGGGAAACTGAAAACGCACTTTCCGGGGGGTACCGGGTGCGCCAGGTTCGAGTTGCCAGCGAGCCGCTACCTCTGTTGCCCGATCATGTTCGCTCACGTAGCTGTACGGACGGTTTTCGCTGATCGATTGTATGCTGGTTTCAATGACTAATTTTTCATCGGCCATACGGAGTTGGCTAGCCCCTATATAGACTAACTGAATAATGGCCGGATCGACGCCCGGCTGCACAATGAATTCGTATTTAAGGGTCTGATAATAAGCGTAAAGCTGGAGGTCGACACCTGGGTAAAGGTTATGGTAGATGATTTTGCCGAACGATGCTACGTTGCCGGTTGGCGTTTTGCCTTTGAAATAATTGCGGACGATAGAAGATGGGTGACTTGTCTGAATCTGCGGTGTTGAACTGGCTCCATCGAAACGTACTTCGACGGCATGTCCCGGAATGGTATTACTGACGGCTTCGCCCGCTTTGGGAGTATGATGGCTCGACAGGGCATCCCCATCGTAGAAGACGTAGTGCAGCGCATTGGCTTTCAGATAGAGATAACCACCCGGAATGTCGGCCCGAAACCGTACTTCGTTTGCCCATTGGCCCCGGTTTTCAACGAACGTAATGGGCTCGGCATGAAGAACCGTAAATGAAAGGCAGATAAAAAGTAAGAACCGGTACAAATGCCACATAGAATCGGGGGTTACGCAGTATCTGAATAACGCGATTTTGCCAATAAAATGATACGTTCAGCGATCAACCTGGCTTACTTAATTTCTTTGCTTAAGACTTTGTGTTTTTCGGTGGTTAGCCCAACTATTTTTCGGTAATTCAACCCCAGAATGTAAAACGTAGCTGACGAATAAATAAAGAGTATGCGTAATACGTTCGACTCTTATTGATGTAGTATTTAATCCTATTCCTATGAACGGTTCGCAAAAAATATCCCGTAAAAATTTCCTTAAAACCAGCGCGTTGGCGGTAGCTGCTGCCATGGGTTCTGGCGTTGACGTATTAGCAAAGCCAGCTAAATCGATTGGTATTCAGCTCTATACGTTACGTGACTTGTTGCCTAAAGACCTAGAGGGAACATTGAAAAAAGTAGCTGAGATTGGCTATAAAGAGGTTGAATTGTTTGGTTACTCAGATGGTAAGTTTTTTGGCAAAACACCCGCTCAGTTTGGGGCACTGCTGAAAAGTTTAGGGCTGACAGCTCCCAGCGGACATTATACGACGGGAAATACTATGCCCAAAATGAAAGGTACGCTTACCAACGACTGGAAACGGGCCGTTGACGATGCCGCTGCGCTGGGCCAGAAGTATATGGTTTGTGCATACCTGTTCCCCGAAGAACGTAAACTGGACGATTACAAACGGCATATTGAGCTGTTCAACAAGTCGGCCGAGACCTGTAAAGCGGCTGGCATTCAGTTTGCTTACCACAACCACGATTTTGAGTTCAAAAAAGTTGATGGTATGCTGCCGTACGATATGATTCTGAAAGGGACCGATCCTAAGTTGGTAAAGATGGAGCTCGACTTGTACTGGGCTTCGTTTGCGGAACAAGACCCGGTTGCGTTGTTCAAAAAACATCCAGGCCGCTTCCCGCTCTGGCATATTAAGGACATGGCGAAAACCCCAAAGCGCGAATTTTCAGAAGTAGGGCTTGGGTCTATTAATTTTCAGCGAATTTTCGACGCTAAAAAAACAGCCGGTATGACTCACTATTTTGTTGAGCAGGATGTTTGCCAACGCCCACCGCTGGAATCCATTGCCATTAGCTATCGGAATCTGAGCAAGCTTAGTGTGTAATCGATAATACCAGGCTCGTCGGCAATTGTCTCGCCGACGAGCCTTAACGCTAGTAAATGCTACGTCGTTCTTCTCCATGAGCACCGCTTCGTTAGCGCTCTCAAGCTTCAGCACTACATTACTCCCATCTATGTCTCGACTTTTTACCTCGCTGGTACTACTTCTGCTGATTATGTCGACCGCCTGGAGTGCTCCCGGCGACATACACATTGCGATTGAAACCAACCGAACGGCTCTGGTCATCCGGGTCGATAAAGACCAGAATCCAACTATTGTTCATCTCGGTCAACGGCTCAATAATGCCGATGAATATGCCCAGATTGCAGGAAATGGAAAACGGGGCGAAGACTATACGGGCCTGTATAACTCTGCTTATACGCCTGCTGGTGGCCGCAATTTGCTGGAACCCGCTATTCAGGTTACTCACGCCGACGGGAACCCGTCGCTGGATTTACGCTACGTTCGTCACGAAAGTAAGGCCGAAGCCAGTGGTGTTACGTTAACAACCGTTTATCTGAAAGATCCGCAATACCCGTTCGACGTAACGTTGTATTACAAAGCGTATCAGCATGAAGACGTAATTGAACAGTGGACCACTATTCGGCATACAGAAAAGAAAAATGTGGTTCTGCACAAATACGCATCGGCGAATTTGTACATCCCTGCCCATAAGTATTATCTGACGCATTTCCACGGCGATTGGGCTAATGAAATGAACCCGACCGAAGAACGGCTGACGGAAGGAATGAAACTACTCGATACGAAGTTGGGAACGCGGGCCGATTTGTTTCAGCCGCCTTCGTTTCTAGTCGCGCTTAACCAGCCTGCTCAGGAAGATGAAGGGGAGGTAATGGCCGGAACACTGGCCTGGTCGGGTAACTACCAGATTGCTTTTGAGGTGGACCCATTGCATAATCTACGGCTTATGGCTGGCATAAACCCATATGCATCGGCCTATACGCTGACTCCTGGAAAAGAGTTTGTAACGCCATCATTTCTGTTTACGTATTCCAGCACGGGCAAAGGAACAGCAAGTCGCAACCTGCATCGCTGGGCGCGGAAGTTCCGTATTCCTCAGGGCAAGGGTAATCGCGTTACGTTGCTCAATAACTGGGAAGCAACGTTTTTTGATTTTAATGAAGAGAAACTGACCGCACTCTTTAAAGATGGTAAAAAATTAGGTGTTGATTTATTCCTGCTCGATGACGGCTGGTTTGGCAATAAATATCCCAGAAATGATGATCGGGCGGGGCTGGGCGACTGGCAGGAAAACGTTAAGAAATTGCCGCACGGATTGGGGTACCTGGTAAAAGAAGCCGAAAAGGCAGGTATTAAGTTTGGTATCTGGCTGGAGCCGGAAATGGTAAGCCCCAAAAGTGAATTGTATGAAAAACACCCCGATTGGGTGTTGAAATTGCCTAACCGGCAGGAGTATTATTTCCGCAACCAGCTGGTGTTAGACCTGACTAATCCGAAGGTGCAGGATTTCGTGTTTAGTATCGTTGATAATGTTGTTACGAAAAATCCTACATTGGGTTATATTAAATGGGATTGTAATGCGGTCATTTACAATGCATTTTCGGCTACCAATTCGAACCCATCGCACCTTTATGTCGATTACGTACAGGGGCTCTATAACGTAATGGAACGCCTGCACACAAAATACCCGACATTACCCATGATGCTTTGCTCGGGTGGTGGCGGTCGCGTTGATTATGGCGCGTTACGTTATTTTACCGAATTCTGGCCCAGCGACAATACCGATGGTCTGGAGCGGGTATTCATCCAGTGGAATTATTCCTATTTCTTCCCGTCAATTGCTACGTGTAATCACGTAACAGACTGGGGAAAACAGCCCATAAAGTTCCGGACCGACGTAGCCATGATGGGAAAGCTGGGTTACGATATTGTCGTGAGTAAGCTGGATGAGAAAGAATTGCAGTTTAGCCAGCAGGCGCTGAAAACCTACGAGCAAATCAAAAACGTCTTGTGGCAGGGTGATCTGTTTCGTTTAGCGTCGCCCTATGAAGGCGACGTAGCATCGCTGATGTATGTTAGTGAGCCCAAAGATCGGGCAGTATGGTTCTCCTATCTGACAAACAATCGATACAAAGCCGGAAGCCTAGCCCCTATTCGTTTGAAAGGACTTGACCCCGCCAAAAAATATACTGTCCGTGAGCTGAATATCTATCCGGGTACCAAATCATCGATTAATGATGATGCTACTACGTATTCGGGAAATTATTTGATGACAGTTGGTTTCAACCCAAAAGTTGATGCTCGTAGAACTAGCGTGGTACTTGAGCTAACAGAAAGTAAATAAAAACTATGCACTATGCCTGTGGGGCTGTGAGTATCTACAGGCATAGCAGAACCGGTAAACTGGGTACACGGCACAAGTAGTGTTGCTAGAATGCTGGGATAAGAACTATAACGTGACCCGGAAAGGTATAAACGGGGCGTTTGACTTATTTAAGCTCAAGAATGCTTTTCTCCGATTTTTTGCGGATTCGGGGAAGGTTTGGGCGAATCGACATGGCATAACGTAGGCGAACCTGCTGCGTATAGTCCTCTAACATTCGGTAAAATTTCTCTTCAGGGCTGGTTTCGGAGTCAGATGAGTTATTCGAAAGGTTGGCCATACATCGAGAAATTCTGTGGATTAGATTTTTTCGGACGCAAAATAATCAAAATTAATTATTAGTAAAGGTTATGTTTCGTTAATTAACTGAAATGTAACTCGTGTTAACAAAATTAGGAGTCATTAGTAATGGCTTTACGGGGCTTGTTACTTTCTCCTGACTATCGAGCCAGATGGCCTGCAACTGTTGTATACAGGAAATGAGCTGTGTCCGGCCTTTGTCCTTATACAGAAAATTAGATGAGCCTAATTCACGGCAGCGTTGAATGGAATCAGTATGACGAATGGCCGAAAGAATATAGACCGGAATGAATCGAAAGTCTTCGTTGCTTTTTAAAATATGAAGAAGTTCAAAACCAGAGAATATGGGCAGCTCCAGATCCAGAATAATAAGATCGGGTAATCGACGATCTAGCTGGTGTGTTAAATGAACCAGCAGGTCTGACCCATTTGAGAATAAACGAAGCGTACATTCTGTAAAATGATGATCAAAAGCTCCTTTTAGAAGAGAACGTTCGTTTTCGTCATCATCTACAGCGTAAATTAATGGATTCGTTGGAGAAGGCATGATTTGGAGGTTATCACTAGGTATTATCCATCATGTGTATAGGCAATGTAACTATAATTGCCATAACTGCGGCTGTTAAGCTGACGAAATTAATAATAAAATGAAATAAGTTATACTTGATCTTATGTTTATATAATTAGTAGGTCGGCGTTATTTTCGTTAGTGATACGCCTTTCTTTCGGAAAAGAATCGAAGGTATTTAATTCTATTGGTTTAGTGGATTATTTGTTCGGTCTGCAATCTGTATCGATACCTATGCTCGTATATAGCATACAGTAAACGATATGTTATGACTTTCTTTTTTGAACAGGCCTCAGCCAATCCGGCGGAGTTGCTTGAGTGGCCTATAATTAGTGTATATGAGAGGAGTAAGGGTAGGCGTCCGGTAGCTGTAATTGATATTATCAGTTTAGAGGCTGACAAAAATTATTGCCTGATTAATTTAAAAAACGACCAGCGTATACTAACGACCAAAACCGTAAAGCATTATCAACTCCAGTTGCCCTCAGTCTGGTTTATCCAGCTTCATCGTAAGGCTATTGTTAACCGGCAGTTTATTGAAAGAATAGAAAATAAGGAGGGGGCTTATAAAGTTGGGCTGACTAATGGGCAATCATTCCCGGTTTCACGGCGTCGATGGGGGCAAATTCGTCAACAATTGTTAGGGAATGCGGCTGTAAAGAGTCGTTCGATAAATGCTTCTTTTCGATAATTTTATTCTGCAATGCCTACAGAATCAAGTATATATAGATGGGAAATACGGCTAAATAGATAATTAATTTTCGATTAATATTCAATTTTATAGTAGAATAATTAAACATTTGTCTTTGTTCTACTGATATATTAATCATGGGTACTATTATGAAGCCAACAGTAGGCAATATAATCCGGCTGTGGTTCGGAGCAGATACACCAATCCGACAATATAAAGTAAAGCTGAATCCTGAATTATGGGCTGCCTGCGAGCGTGTCAGCCAGGATTTTGTACCACCTTCTGGCATTTTACTGAAGGAAAACTATCGTAAGTCCGATAAAACCTCATTTGCCAGAGCGGTACTGGAGGAGTTAGACCAGGTAGATGAAGAGGCCGAAGAACACGTTGGACTGGCTCATTAGCAGCCTGGATAACAACGGTTGATGGTAGGGATGTACTAATTTTCGGAAGAGCAGCTAATCAAAAATGCCTCTATAGATGTCTACAGAGGCATTTTTGATTAGCTGTGTGCTGTTATGAAACCCTAATTCATCTTTAGCTTAAACGTACCATTGGTTAACGTAATGGTATCGGTCTTGCTTTGTTTTGCGTACCCACGCCCTTCGGGATCGATGTCGGAGTCGTAGCCAGTTGTTTTGGTGATCGCTTTATCTTCCATTTTGTTGATTAGTCGACCCACACCGCCGAAAACCGTAGCCGTGGCTTTCTCTTTCCAGTAGCTTCCTGCCAGTGAGCAACTGAATGTTGCCTGAAGAAAACCGTCTGCCCCCATTGCTACGTCGATGGTTTCATCGTTGTTCTGCGATTTTCCCACGTGATACTCCATCCGGGGCTCGCGGGTTTCTTCAACGTATTTAACAATGGCAATGCCTTTGTATTTGCCCAAATCCTGAATTTTTTTCTTGTTCTCTTTGGTGTCTGGCTTGTCGGCGTCAACGATCAGATACGTACCGGTTTCGATAATGTCTTTGTGATCATAGCTACCCAACCAGATTCGAACCGACCGATCAGGTTTGATGCTATTAGCCGTTACCCACCAATAATTACCGATTCGTATCCGGCGCGGTTGGGTATCGTATTTTTTGCCATCAACCTGAATCGAAAAGCTGTTGTCGTTGGCTATTTGGGCAAACGTGGCCGTAGCCATTGCCGTTAAAAAAAGAAAGGCAAAAATGAATTTCATGATTTTCCTGGTTTGATTGTCGGTGCTCTTAAGATAGGAGCTTTTATGAATGAAATCGAGATCTAGTTCGCTATAGGTCAGAAGTTTTACATCAACGTCATTAGTACGTTATGAGATAGCTTTACAAAGTTCATAGAAAGCCCGTTACGGACGAAGGATAATTCGGTAAACCGAATGTTTTCCTGAATGAACTTGCAAAAAGTGTGTTTAAATTGAATGTCTGTCTGCGCCCACTCATCGGCCCAATGAATACGTAAACGCAAACGAGCCCGTCAGGATTGATCCTGACGGGCTCGTAAACATGAGAAGATTACAAAATCAATAAACGACTTCCCATTCATGGGTTCCGGCTCCAACTCCCTCTATTTTCCAGTAATTCCCTTCCTGGCTGGCTTTAACAACCGTACCGTTTTGACGAATCTGGCCTTTGGCTTTTTTTCGGGGTAGATATACCGTTCCTTTGGTATTGGCTGGTAGTGTGGTACGTAGCATGAATCGATTGGCCGCATTCTCAAAAGAAGTTAGAATAGTACCCCTCAGCGTCGCCAGTTGGAGCGATGCCTGACGTAACGTATCGGGTTGGGGTTTGATCTGGACCGTCTCGAAAGCGGGCGATAATGGTTCTACTCCCATTAACTTTCTGACGATGATATTGGCCGGAGCCGCTCCCCAGGCATGGTTCCAGTCCTGGTTGGGCTTATAGCGCGTGTCCCAGGCTTCGGTGGTCATAGTCGAGCCCGTACGAATCATGTTGTACCAGCTACGTTCTTCGGTCGATGTCAGCAGAGACAGGGCATAGGTACTTTCGTTGGCGTTATAGAGCGCATCCAGTAAGAATTGCGAGCCATACACACTACACGCCATACCGCGCGAGCGAATATGAGCCAGCACGCTCGACTGATAGTTATCGGGAACCAGGCCAAACGCCAGCGCCATCATGTTGGCATGAAGCGATGAATGGTCAGTTCCTTCGCCATCCCGAACCAGCCCTGTTTTCGAGTCAATAAACGTTGTCTGATACGCTTTTTTTACCTGGCTGGCGCGGTTCCGATAGAACGTAGCGTCGTCGGTTTTGCCAAGCTGAGCAGCTAGCTGCGCCATAACTACTAGCCCCTGATAATGAAACGCGTTGACCACAGCATTGTAGTCCCTGAACACAAATCCATCGGTTTCGCCCACCTCTTTTTTGCCAAGTCCCAGAACGCCCTGCTGGGGCCAGTCGACAATATCCTGAATCGTCGTTCGACCGTCGAAGGTTTCGTAATGAATTGATTTCGTAAACTCCGGCGTCTGTAGGCCGGTACGGGTGCTGATAAGTCCATCCGGGCGGGCCAGCGCTACCAGTAGTTTGGCTTTCAGATCGGGATAGAGAGCGGCTACCGCCCGAGAATCGCCGGAATAGAGGTAGTCGTTCCAGGCTATCAGTACATTTTGTAACGACCATTCTGTGGGCCACGTAGCATGAAAAATCAGGTAATTCAGGGAGCGTTTGGCAATCGTGTATTCTGCATCGGTAGCGTAGTGAGATAGCTGATTGATAACGGCGTCGCCCTCATAGGGAATCCGCTCGCGGTCGCCATCAACGTAATAACCGCTGAACGTAGTGGCTTTGATGGTATGCTTACAGAGATCCCAGATTTGATTCAGGGTCGAGTCTGAGCTACTGAACGTAGTGGCCTGGTCATCGAATGGGTAATTGACCGTTTGCCGGACGATGTGATCAATACGGGCGGTATTTGGTAAATCCAATTCAACGTAGCGAAACGGGAGCACTTCGCCTATATAATCGGGCATCAAAATCGCTTTGGGACCCGTGTTACGTTTGTCGGGCCTGAACTGAACGGCATAGCGATGGACTCCCTTCTGTAAGGGAACTAGAATCCGGCGATACCGCAACGTACCAGCGGGTTTTGTATTAACATGCCCATCCGCCGTAACGGCTTCGCCAACGTGCAGCACCAGCGTATCGCGGTCCGATTGGGTGCTGGCCGTTACGTAGAACTGGCCGAAGGCGTCTTTCTCGAAGTCATATAGCATCCGGTTCTTGCTCAGTGTACGCTGTGAATGAGGAGCTTCTTCTGTTTTGACGAGCGGATAGTAGGGCGTTTCGTAATCGGCCAGTTTAGGAGCTGTACGGAATGCCTTCGGAGCCGAAAAGTCACTTTCCTGATTCTGATCGTCCCAGATTTTTACTTTCCAGAAATAAATTCGGTCGGGGTCCAGCACGGGCGGAATCAGGATGCTATTACTTCGACTACTTACCATCTTCCCCGAATCCCAGAAATCGCCTACGTTTTCGGCACAGTTCTTTTTTGATGTGCTGACAATCAATCGAAAAGCGGTTTGGCGGCTATTGGCTCGCTTATCAGGATTGATCCAGCTAAATGACGGATGAGCACTACGTATCAGGGCCAGCTGGCCGTTAAAATGCGTTGAATCGGCGGCATCGAGGGTTAGATTCGTTAAAAAGCCATTGCTCCAAACGTTATCAGTGTGAAGCAGTAAGTCGGTACGTAGTGATGTTGGCGGGACAGCCTGAGCCAAAGCCGTTAGACTGGACAAGAGCAGTACACAAAAGAAAGAATATCGCATGAAGGTTTTTTGATGTCTATGAGTTAGTGTACAGGCTTTCCTGGCTTTTATACAATCAGTTGAATCGGGCTACGATCCATACTGATCCAGTATAAGATCGCCAGTTGATACGTAGAAGGGTGTTCAACCATTTTTTTAATCACGGTGGCCATGGACACGAGTTTGTTACAGACAGCATCCTGCTATCTGTGTTTCCGAACGGCCTTGTTAGTTGCTCTCGCAACACAGACAGCAGGATGCTGTCTGTGACAAACTCATCACTCTGGTCCGATAGAAGATAGAACTTCCGTATGTTATGGGCAGATCAATCAATTAGCAACCAAATTGGTAATGAACCTGTTGCTATACTATCGGATCGGGGTAGGGAATTGGCTTTTACAAGTATGGCCTGTGCATTGATGTGGTGATAATGGCTGGACCGATTTTTAAGAATTGTTAATGATGAATGCACTTATTTCCGGAAGTTTAACGCTTAGCTTGCTTCACGCCCTCATTCCCAGCCACTGGTTGCCTTTCGTAACGATTGGTAAAACCGAACAATGGAGCGTTCGACAAACACTTATGGTGACGGCTCTGGCCGGATTAGCTCATACGCTGAGCACTACGTTGCTGGGGGTACTCGTAAGCCTGGCGGGCTGGCAACTGGCCGAAAGCTATCACGAATTATCGGAACGGGCTATTCCGTTGCTGTTGCTGGCGCTGGGGCTTTGGTATCTCATGCAGCATTTACGCCATCATCATGTACACGATCATATTGATGCGGGAACGATCCGAAAGAATCGCTCATTCTCTGCGTTGCTGTTATCACTCATTGTTGCCATGTTTTTGTCGCCCTGTCTGGAGATTGAAGCTTATTTTTTGAGTGCCGGAGCAAAAGGATGGTTTGCTGTGTTGGTCGTTGCAGCTATCTATAACGTAATAACGCTGTCTGGAATGCTGATTATGGTGATGCTTGGCCGGAAAGGACTTCAGCATATTGACGCCCACTGGTTCGAACATCGCGAAAATCTGATTACTGGCCTGACCCTGGTTGGGCTGGCTATCCTGAATTTTTTCATCGAATTCTGACGTATACATGGCACACGAACATACTCACGACGATCACGATCATACTCACGATGAAGTAGAGCTGGCTGAGGAAGGAACCGTTTCCACAACGGAAACAACGCCCCGATCCGATACGTCAGAAACCTGGCGAACCTATGGCCCTGCCGTCAGTAGCTTGCTGTTGTTGCTGGGGGGAATTGCGCTGGATCAGTTGGCGAGTAGCTGGTTTCGTGATCCCTGGCGGTTGATCTGGTACGTAGTGGCCTACTGGCCCGTTGGCTGGCCCGTCGTACGTCGGGCGTGGAGCGGCATCGTGAATGGTAACGTATTTACGGAGTTTTTCCTGATGAGCGTGGCTACCATTGGCGCCTTCGCTATTCGCGAATATCCGGAGGGGGTGGCTGTGATGCTGTTCTACACCATTGGCGAATTGTTTCAGGATGCCGCTGTCCTGAAAGCACGTCGTTCCATAAAAGCCCTGCTGGACATTCGTCCTGATGAAGTAACTCGCCTTCGGGATGGACGTACCGAAACGGTTAAAGCGGCTACGGTTCAGGTGGGCGATATGCTACAGATTAAACCCGGTGAAAAAGTAGGATTGGATGGTACGTTACGTTCCGAGAGCGGTACGTTCGATACGGCTGCGCTGACGGGCGAAAGCGTACCTCGCACCATCCGAAAAGGCGAGACTGTACTGGCGGGTATGATCAATCGGCAATCGTTGGTCGATATGGAGGTAACAACGCCTTATCAGGATTCCAAGCTTTCCCGAATTCTTAAACTGGTTCAGCAGGCAACGGGTCGAAAAGCCCAGACACAGGAGTTTATTGCGCGATTTGCGAAAATCTACACCCCGATCATCTGTCTGTTGGCGCTGTTGATCACCGTAGTACCTTACTTTTTTGTAGATGATTACCAATTTTCTGACTGGTTGTATCGGGGGCTGGTGTTTCTGGTTATTGGTTGTCCGTGTGCCTTGGTGATTTCCATTCCGCTGGGCTATTTCGGTGGCATTGGCGCGGCTTCCCGTCAGGGTATTCTGGTGAAAGGATCGGTTTTTCTGGATCTTATGACGCAGTTGAAAACGGTTGTCATGGACAAAACTGGTACGTTGACCAAAGGTGTGTTTAAGGTTCAGGAGGTTAAACCGATCAATCTGGACGTAGCGCAACTGGCTCAACTTACGGCCGCTTTAGAAAGCAAATCGACCCATCCGGTGGCGACGGCTATTCTGGCTTACGCAGGCGACGGTTATCAATCCATTGCTGTGCAGAATGTCGAGGAAATTCCGGGTCACGGTCTGAAGGGGCAGGTGGCTGGAAAAACAATGCTGGCGGGCAATGGTAAACTGTTACGTAAATTCAACGTAGCGTTTGATGAAGCGCTTACTCAGATTCCATATACGATTGTGCTGACAGCAATTGACGGTCAGTTTTCGGGCTATTTTATCATTGCCGATGAAGTAAAACCCGATGCCGCTGCGGCCATAAAACGTATCAAAGCAGAAGGAATTCGTACGGTTATGTTATCGGGCGATAAAACGGCTGTGGTGGAGGCTGTGGCCCGTCAGGTTGGTGTGGATGAATGGCATGGCGATTTATTGCCCGAAGATAAAGTGCAGCAGGTAGAACGCCTGAAAGCCGATATGGCATCGAATCCGAAAGCCAGGCTTGCCTTTGTTGGTGATGGTGTTAACGATGCGCCCGTTGTGGCCTTAGCCGATGTGGGTATGGCTATGGGCGGACTGGGATCGGATGCTACCATCGAAACCGCCGATGTAATTATTCAGAATGACGAACCGGCTAAAATCGCCACGGCTATTGACATTGGCCGGGCTACGCGCCGGATCGTCTGGCAAAACATTACGTTATCGCTGGTTGTCAAAGGCATTGTTTTACTATTGGGCGCTGGCGGGATTGCTACGATGTGGGAGGCTGTTTTCGCTGATGTAGGAGTAGCCATGCTGGCTATCCTGAATGCCGTTCGTGTACAAAATCAGTAGCCTGGACGTCCTCGTCCGGGAGACTGATATCCAGGATACACTGTTTCTCTCCCGGACGAGGACGTCCAGGTTACTGTTGATAAACGCGTACGTAATCGACTTCGAATCGAGTAGGAAAGTGGGTTTTGGCAGGATCGCCACCGTTATCGCCACCAATCGCCAGGTTCAATAATACGTAGTGCGGTTGCCGAAATGGGTTTGTATCGCTTCCATTCTGATTCGTTGTTTCTGTCAATAACACCTGGTTAAGTAGTTGATCATCAACGTACAGACGGATAGCTGTTTCGTCCCAATCCATCCGCCAGACGTGGAATTTTTTCGCCCACTCGGGATCGTTGAATGAAGGGATGAGTTTCTTCGTGGAGCGCCACTCGGCCTTGAACCGTTGGTTGGTGGCCCAGGCTACGTTAGCGAGCAACATGTTCCGGTAATATTCCATGATGTCGATTTCGCCGTTGGACGGCCATTCCCCTTCGACGCCCAACGTCCAGAAAGCAGGCCACAGACCGGGGCTGGTGTCGATGCGTCCGCGCATCTCAAATCGGCCGTATTGCCAGCTATGGAGCCCTTCTGTTTTCAGGCTGGCTGCCGTATAGTCGATAGTAGGGCGGCTGGTTTTCCAGTCGGTGCTAGTGGCCTGATACGTTGGATTTGGTTGTTGCTCCCGTCTGCCTTCAATAATCAGCAGACCATTTTCACAGCGTGCGTTCTGGGATTGATACCATTGCAGTTCATGATTGCGGACAAAGCCGCTCTCAAATACCCAGTTCTTAGCATCAGGCGCCCCGTTTGTATTGAATTCATCGGCCCAGACAAGTTTCCAGCCTGCATCCGATTTCGGGGTTGATGGTTGCTGACCATGTCCCGCCAAACTAGACAGGAGAGAAGCAGCTAGTAATAATCCTGAACGTAGCATGATGTAGTTGTAGCCTGGACGTCCACGTCCGGGAGCCTAATGCTAAATTTATGACTTACCCGGACGTGGACGTCCAGGCTACTGGCTACTTTCTGGTTTGTAGCTGACGTAGCACAGCCGCTAGTTGCTTAGGCTTGTTCATATAGGGCGACAAATCGAATAGCGAAACACGCCGAAACTCAACGGGATGACTTTCGCTTTGCAGCGAGATGTAGCCTTCCTTGATCAATTGGCCATCTTTTTTCACGGCTGGATCGACGTGAATGACGTTACCACCACCGATTTGAGGTTTGGTATAGGTCAACACCGTATCGCCCTCAACAATGTGCTTAACCAGCGAGTCGCCAAGGACCAGCGCTTCGGCATGAACCCATTGGGCGCCAGCGTAGGTTTTGGAGTTCGAATCGATACAGTGCGGGGTAAACAGTTTCCCGTCCAGTACTACATTCGTACCGGGCGTACACAGGTTGGCGGTGTGACGTTCGTGTTTGCCATCGCCACCTAGTAACTGCATTTCCAGCGAAATCGGAAAGTCTTGTTGTAGGCCCATGGTTTTGGGGTCTTGGCCGTGGAGCATCGCCCCGCTGTTACGTATGGCCCAGCCGGGGCCTCCTTTTACCTGATCGCCAACAAACCGGTACTCTACTACCAGCAAATAGGCCGAAAACGGTTTTTTGTAAAAGATATGGCCGTATTGCTCATCAAACGCCTGGTACTGATCGTAACGAACAACAAGCTTTTTGTCTTCAACCCGGAACGTATTACCATAGTTGTCGTTGAGCGGATGGCCCGTTATTTTGATGGCCCAGTCTTTCAGATCTTTACCATTGAACAGTTCGATCCATTTGCCTTTCGATTGAGCCTGACAAAGAGTGCTGATGAGCAGAAAAGATACCAGTAATAGGAGTTGTCGCATAGTTAGATAAATTGATAGAACGCCGATTTTATGATTGATGAAGATCATATATATCATAACCATCTGCGTTCTATTGTTGTCATTTACTTGCCGGTCGCTGGCGTTTTAGCGGAGGACGTAACGTTTTGATTTCCAAATACAATGTATTCTAAGCTAAACAAGTCCCGATTCGGGGTTTCTGGCTTGACGAATACAAAATACAGATCGTGCTGACCGCCCGGATTCTGGATTGGGGTGCTTATTTCCTTGTAATTTTTCCATTCGCCGGTTGCGGTATAGGCTAATGTACTGATTACTGGTCCAGTTGGTGAATCGGTATGCACCTCGATTGTTGCGTTTTTGTCTTTCGATGAATAAAGATAGGTTAGTTGATCAATACCTTTCAGATCAATATTCTTCAGGACGAAATACGACTGATTATGAATGCTGCCGAGCCGTTTCTCCTGCCGGGTCACGTTGTGCAGCACGTCGGCTTCGCTACCCAGAACTTTCGTTGGACGTAGTACCAATAGGTCAGTTTTAGTTAAAGCCAGCTGAGTTTTCGGTTTGCCAGTTGGCGGTACCAGTGAGCCTTTGTCGGTGTAGGAGGCTGTCAATACGTAGCGTCCAAGCTGTTCTTTGCCAACGTGTTGATTGAGTGTTACGTTACCTTGTTGTGGCAGGCGGTTCTCAACTGGTTCGTTCCCAACCGACAGAATATATTTCACCATTTCAGTCGCTTCCTCGCGGGATAGCTGCGGGTGGGCGCTCATCGCGTGTTCGCCCCAGACGCCCCCACCGCCAATGATGATCTTGTTGGCTAGTTTGGCGGTAGCTGTTTTATCGTCGCGGTAGCGGTTGGCCACTTCCGTAAACGCCGGGCCGACCGATTTGGCGGCCAGCTGGTGACAGGCTTTACAATCAGAGCCAGCAATCAGATTTTTGCCCAAACTAAACGTCGAGGTCAACTGCTGGTGGCCCATCTGCGGTTCCGGATTGACTTTAGGAATGTAGTTGAGTACGACCTTTACGTTCTTCTTGTCGATGGGTTTATCTTCTTTATCGCTGACCTGTACAGTATACGCAAACGGGGTCGATTTAGGAGAAAAGAACGTGCGGTTTTGGCCCGTCTGGATCGATACTTGTGGCGCTGTGTTACCCACTTTAATGGTTACGGCATCGGTACTCGATTTGCCGTGCTGGTCTGTTACAGTCAATGTTGCCTTATAGATCCCGTTTTTGCGGAATGTATGCGTTGGATTCGCTTCCGTCGACGTAGCGGTGTTTCCGTCAAAACGCCATGCGTAGGTCAGTTTATCGCCTTTGTCGAAATCCTGGCTTTTGTCGCCGGTAAACGCTACGGTTAAGGGTGCCAGACCAATCGTATCGGTGGCAATGGCGTTGGCGACTGGGGCGCGGTTTCCGCCGTTGAAATCAATTCGGACCAGACGCGCATCTTCATTATCAATGCCGTAAACTGAGCCGTATTCCAGCATATAAACGCTGCCATCCGGGCCTATTTCCATATCGACCGGGCGACGAAAATCGCCGGTTTTCGGCATGAATGGCTCCATCGACTGACAGTTTTGCTGCTCATCCAGGCGTAATGCGTACACCCAGTTTCGCATCCAGTCATACACAAATACGGCTTTGTCGTAGTAAGCAGGCAGTTTAGTTGTTGATTGCAGATTAGCATCGTAGTGGTACACTGGTCCACCCATAGCGCAGCGCCCGCCAACGCCCAGTTCCGGAAATTCTTCCGATTTGTTGTAGGGATACCAAATCATGGGTTTTTGGGCGGGGGGCAAGTTTTTGATGCCTGTGTTGTTGGGCGAATTGTTTACAGGTGCGTCCACATCGAACAAGGGGCCAACGGCTTTCGTGGCAAAATCGTATTGATGATACGGCTTGCTATCGCCCACGAAATAAGGCCAGCCGTAGTTACCTGCTTTCTTAGCCTGATTAAATTCGTCGTAGCCGCGTGGGCCCTGCTTCCCATCTGTACCAGCATCGGGCCCAATTTCGCCCCAATATAAAATCGACGTAGTGGGGTCGACCGAAATCCGATACGGGTTCCGGCAGCCCATTACGTATATTTCGGGCCGGGTTCCGGCGGTGCCTTTGGGGAAAAGATTTCCTTCAGGAATCGTGTATGACCCGTCGGGTTCGACATGAATTCGTAAGATTTTTCCGCGTAGATCGTTTGGGTTTCCAGCCGACCGTTGCGCATCGAATGTTAAGCGGCCACTACGTTCGTCGATGGGTGCGTGACCCGATGATTCAAATGGAACCGTATTGTCGCCCGTAGAAATAAATAGGTTGCCGTGCGCATCCCAGGCCATAGAGCCGCCTGTATGCGCACTGACTTCCAGATCGATTGGAAATTCGATAATAGCTTTTTCACTGGCTACGTCCAGCGTATTGTCGTCATTCATAATGAATCGGGCAATACGTTGTTTCGTTTGTTCTTTGTCCTGAACCGTGTAGAAGAAATACAGGTAGTGGTTTTGGTTGAAATTAGGGTCGATGGTCATGCCCAACAGGCCGTTGAGGTATTTATCGATGGCTTTGGCCGGAAAGTCGTACAACAGCCGTGTTTTCTTCGAAACAGGGTCGTAGAGGTAGAACTTGCCTGCTCGTTCCACAAAAAACACCCGACCATCCGGCGCAACGGCCAGCTCCATTGGCTCATTAAGATCGTTGGACAGAATGGTTTTGGTGAAGCGATTTTCTTCGGGGCGGTTCAGCGTATCGGCGAACGCTGATGCTGGATTGGTCGCTGGTTGACGTTGCGGTATCCAGTCGGTAGGCGTAGTTGTTAGTCCAAGCCAAAGCCCGAGTGATAGACTGTATTTGATGAAAGGAATGAACATGGAATAATGGATGATACGTAGTGAAAAACAACTGGCCGGGGCTGGATTGACTCGGAGGTTTTGCCCGTCAGTAAAAGGGTTTTGACTCGTGCAAAAATAGTACGTTTCCCATCAGAAATGGCGTCTGCTTTTGTCGAAATATGAGCTAAAGTAGGCCCTGCTGCTGCTGCATTTCTTCGCTGTAATCATTTTTCTTCTATTGGGTTGTTACTGATAATTCGGAGATGAGTTTTCACTGGCAGATTATGTCAGCCAGGTCCGTTATTTTGTCCGGGCGTGAACAATTGTTGTCCAGATACGGACAGGTGTATAGTTTATGTATTTTGTTAAGTGGTTGATTGTTAGGGTGTTTAAATTCTTGGCATGAGCTTTGGCATATAGGTGAATGAACAATAAACAACACGTTAAATAACTACTCCCATGTTAACATTACTAAGTAAACTAGCTCTTTCTGCCTTGATCAGCACTTCGTCTCTGACTGATACTACGACACCTAAATCGGCGACATTTGATGCCAGTGCTTTCGTGACCAATGACAATCAAGTTCGTGTATCTGTGATTAAACCTGCGAATTCGTACGCCGAACTAGTATTACGTGATTCTGATAATCAGGTGGTATTTCGTCAGAGTTTGCGTCGTAAAGAGGATAAACTGGCAGTAAAGCTCAATGTAAATCAACTGGCTGATGGTAAATATGAGCTGGAAGTTGTGTCGAAAGAAGGGAGCATTCGCAAACAGTTAGACCTATCGACCAAACCTGTAGAGACAAGCAGTCGCCTTGTAGCTATGCAATAAATTTAGTCAACCTATTCTAGCGGAAAGCCTGGCGTGAGCTGGGCTTTTTGTTTTATGGTATTTATTGAGCGTTGTTTCTAATCAAATTCTAAGCAGTTTCTAAGCTTACTTTTAGAGTTCTGCGGCAATTTTCCAGTTGTCTAAACTACGCATTCGATTGTACTGATTCAATTGGTTGGTACATAGAGCGTAAACTACCTTAATCGTTATTGGAAAATGGCTGCCAGAAAGAGAAAAAAAGTCAGAAAAAAAGCTAAAACGGATGTAACTGCGAATAGTGCAGGAACAAAAAGCCTGGTCAATAAGGGCATTACGGGGGTTATGCTTCTGTTCGCTGCCATTTTGATTATACTCGAATTTGTCGACATCGTTGGGTATACATATCAGTGGTGGCAGGAAGTAGGATCTGTCTTTTAGCTTCTGATTGTATTACTTCCTAATCGATCAATCGCTTGGTTAGTGTAGAAACTACCGCTTCAGAGTTGGATTGTCCCGTTCATAATCAAGCAAACTACGTATTCCTTCGCTCGTTAAACAGTAGGAGCCAGATGAATGGTTTGGTTCTATGAGTTCCAGCATCATGAGTTCCGCTACTAGTTGGTGGATAAGGACAGTGTTAAAATCCAGCTTTTCTGCTACGTAGTTAGCATTGGCATGATCGGATAGGCTGGATAGCAGTGAATACTGGGCGAAGGTAATGACCATGATAGTAGTAGCCGCAAGCTCGATTTACGTCAATCAGAATATCGTTAAAACCTTGCTCTAAAGTAATTGTCACCTTGTTGCTACGTACTGACGCTGGCGTAAACAACCTGGTTTTGGGCGTGAATGGCCAATAAGTAACCAGGCCTGACATTGATGCTACGTATCGACGTAGCAACAGAGCAGTTGGCAAACTATGGGTTTGCTTATAGCCTGCCTTGGGTTGTTTGGGGGAGGTAAACTTGTGCAAAAGCACCAACAGGCTTACTCCCAGATTCGTTAGTGTGAAGTAGTAAAAGCTTGCTGCTTTTCGCTTACAGCAGAAGGAACGTCTATTTATGAAACCTTTTCTGCTTTTCTGGGGAATCATTTGGATCTCTATACAGGGCTACTCTCAGAACATCACATCAACTGTTTTTACATCTGCTCAGTTGCCGGTAACCAGCCAGCCGGGATACGAAGAGCGGACTTTATTGGAAGGGATAACCCGAGATTATTCTCACGTACTACTTCAGGCTATTACTGTATTGGCCAATCAACCCGAACAGCCTACTCAACAAGTAGATGAAGAGAGTGTACTGATTGTAAAAACTGGCCGTTTGACGCTGTCGCTTGGCGAAAAACGTAAGACACTGAGATCTGGAAGTGTGGTTGTCATTATGCCGGGTGATGCCTATCGAGTGGATAATAAATCCGATCAACCGCTGGTCTATTATCTGATGCGGTATACATCGAATGAAATGCCCGATCTGGATTTGGATCGGTTAAAAGGGCATTCATTCTGTGTCGATTGGGACGATGTTCGTGCTATAGAAACCGCTCGGGGTAGTGTTCAGCAGGCTGTCAATTATCCTACTATCATGAGCAATCGACTGGCTATGCAGGTGACGAGCCTCAATCCCGGCTTGAGCGATCATGCGGAACCGACTCATCGGGCAGCGGAGCTTTTACTCGTTCTGGATCATCCCGTTCAGATGACTATAGAAGGCACAACAAAAGAGGTCCAGGTTGGTGACCTGGTTTTTGTTGAGTCGGAGATTGCGCACCGTATAGATAATAACAATCAGCAACGTAGTACGTATCTGTCGATTCAGTTTTAGGGGACGTTAGCCCTCAATGAGATACGTTTCCAATAGGCTAAAGCTACTTGTCGACTCGTTTTAGCTTCTTGCCAATAAGCTTGGGGGTTACTCAAGGATCATACACCCCTAACCATAGAACACCCGATTGTATTAATTGGCTAATGGCCGAACTTTCCGTAGCAGAACCAGATTGGCGAAACACACAATCGCCCGAGCCTAATCTTGAAAAAACTTATAGTACTACATGCACTAAAATGTACACCAACAAAAAAGCACTTAACATTATTTGTTAAGTGCTTCATTTTCAGTAGTGGGAGTTGAGGGATTCGAACCCCCGACCCTCTGCTTGTAAGGCAGATGCTCTGAACCAACTGAGCTAAACTCCCTGATTTTTCCTTTTTTTTGGCGACCGTTGTCGTCGTTTGGGAGTGCAAATATAGGGGCCTTTTAAACCGTTTTGCAAGCTTTTCTATGAAAAAATTTTAAAGTTTTTTGCAATCGACTGACAGACAGAGGAAATACTTATTCGAAATTTAAATATAACGTAACAGTGTGAGTAGTTAGTCGATTGATTCCAATGCCAGCAGCATTGGCAGAGGGCCTATAAAGATTTAAAAGCCCGTGCGAAAAACGTAATTCGGGAGCAAATTTGAAGAATTCGAAAAACTGTTCGAAGCCAACACCGTATTCTACCGCTAAGTCCATATTACCCGTGCTAAGCCTGCTGGCGCCCTGGAGTTCTTTACGTCGAACATTGGTCTCAATACTGAAACTACCACCTGCCAGCAGGTACATCCGCGAATTGTTACGTCGTTCGGATTTGTATTTCAGGAGAAGTGGAAGATCAACCCAGGTCGATTCGCGCGTCTCGATTTTCTGGGCCCCTCCCGGATAATCATAGTGGACTTCGCGACTAAACAGCGATACCGAAGGGGTTAACCGGAGATCGAACCGGTCGTTTAGAAAAGCATTGACCACAAACCCCACCCGGAAACTGGCTTTGTTGGGCGAGTATATTCGATAGGCAGAGTCGGCCGTCAGAAAAGAAGGACTGTAACCAACGCTAAACCGGGTAACGGGCATGGCAAAGAAAAAACCGTAATGGATTTCTTTATCGTCGTAACGTTCCAGATGCTTCCGAACATACTTGTACCCCTGCGCCTGTACGTTTGATGGCAACGTAAAGAACAATAGAGCGAAGAGAACGGCCATCCGGGCCATCGTCTTCCAAGAGCTGCGCCATGCAGAGAAACGTTGAATCAGCATGGGTAAACTGAATCCTATTGTTTGTGGCCTATGTAGATAGAAGCAACGCCGAAGGTTAGCGGTATCCATTTCGTGTTGGTGAATCCGGCTGCTTCGTAGATGCGCAGAAAGTCAGAGCCATCAGGAAATGCCTGTACGGATTCGGGTAAATACGTATAAGCCGATGCGTCTTTACTTACCATACGCCCAATGAGCGGCAGAATAGTACGAGAATAAAAATTATATACCTGTTTAAACGGGAACTGACGCGGATTTGAGAATTCCAGAACGACACAGACACCGCCCGGTCGGACAACTCGTTGCATATCCGTTAAGCCCTTCTGCAGATTCTCAAAGTTCCGTACACCAAACGAAACGATTACAGCGTCGAATTCATTGTCTCCGAATGGTAAACGTTCGGAATCGCCTGAGCGCATCTCAATGATTTTGTCAACTCCGCGCTCCTTCATTTTGTCGCGGCCAACGGCCAGCATACCCTCCGAAATATCAACACCAATGATTTTTTCGGGTTTTAAGGCGAGCGCTTCCAGAGCAAAATCGCCCGTTCCGGTTGCAATGTCCAGAATCTTTTTGGGATTGTACGGCTTTAGTTCTCGAATGGCCCGTTTGCGCCAGAGAATATCGATGCCGCCACTCAGAACATGGTTTAACAAATCATATTTTGGCGAAATGCTGTCAAACATTTCGGCAATCTGCTCACGTTTGGAGGTCTCTTTATCTTTATAAGGAACGACGGCCATATAGTTGAATTATGAATGAGTGATGATAGAATGACTGAATAATTTGTTCGCCAACCATTCTATCATTCGCTCATCCAAGTAGTAATCAGTACAAAGTTAGCGCCATAACGGTACGTTTGGGTCGAAAGTTTGATATTCCAGTAGCGAATCCGTATTTTTCCAATTGGTGCCACTCTTTCTACAATCTGAATCATGATGTTTCCTCTCCTTCTGCCAGCTTTGCTGGCGCTACAGCTCCTGGCGACTCCACAACCTACCGATGATGAATTGCTTAAGAAAGCCCGTAAAATCCATCAGCGCGTGCTGACGCTCGATACCCATGCCGATGCGCCCATTATGATGAAAGGAGAGGGTTTTGACGTAGGAGTAGCTCACGATACGAAGAAAGATAAGTCGCAGATTGATTTTCCGAGGATGAAACAGGGAGGAATGGACGCGATGTTTTTTGCCGTTTATACCTCACAGGGACCCCGTACGCCCGAAGGCCATGCCGAAGCGAAACGGGACGCCCTGAATCAGTTTGATCTGATTCATAAGGCCCTGAAAAAATACCCGAATCTGGCCGAACTCGCTACTACGCCCGACGACGCCTATCGGATTCAGAAAGCAGGCAAACGAGCCATTTTTATTGGGATGGAAAATGGTTATCCCGTCGGTGATGACCTGTCGATGCTCCAGAAATATTACGATCTGGGCGCTCGGTATATCACGTTGACCCACTTTGCGAATAACCTTATCGGCGATTCGTCCACCGACCCCGATGGGCCTATGTATGGAGGGTTGAGTGAATTCGGTAAAAAAGTCGTTGTCGAAATGAATCGGCTCGGTATCCTGATCGACGTATCACACGTGGCCGACAGTACGTTCTACGATGCGCTGGCGTTGTCGAAAGCACCGGTTATTGCATCGCATTCCAATTGCCGGGCTTTGTGCGATTTTCCACGTAACATGACCGACGAGATGATCAAAGCCATTGCGGCCAAAGGGGGTGTTGTGCAGGTAAACTTCGTAAGCGATTATCTAAAAAAACCGTCAGACGAGCATCGGGCCGCTAAAACGAAAATTCGGATGTCGCGGGTTGGCAAGGTGGCGACCCCGGAAATGGAAGCCCGAATTGCTGCCCAGAGCGATTCCGTATCGAAGGCCTATGCATCTGAGCGGGCCAGCCTTTCCGATATTGCTGATCACATCGATCATATTGTTAAAATCGCGGGTATCGATCACGTGGGTATTGGATCGGATTTCGACGGGGGCGGAGGGGTCAATAGGCTGGAAGATGTCAGCCAGATTGAAAACCTGACGGTCGAACTGCTACGTAGAAAATATTCCGAAGCCGACATTGCCAAAATCTGGGGTGGTAATCTGCTACGTGTTCTGGGCCAGGCTAAGGCTAAATAAGGTTAGTCATATGAGCACGATACTACAGACCCTGAAAAGTCGAAATGCTCTGTTATACGGGTATGGGCTATTTTGTCTGATCGGGACAATTGTTTGTCTCGTGCTGACCATGAGTACTAAGCAGTACGTATTGGGCATCAATGCTTTTGTCAAGCCAGCCAAGTTTTTTGTGTCCATCTGGATTTTCTGCTGGACAATGGGCTGGTTCACCGGATTACTACCCCGGCAACGTAGCGTGATCGTCTATAGCTGGGTAGTTGTGGTGGTGATGAGCATCGAATTGGTCATCATTACGGGCCAGGCTTCGCTGGGCAGGCTGTCGCACTTCAATACCAGTTCTGCGCTGGATGTTGAGTTGTTTGCTGTGATGGGAGTTGCCATAACGATTCTTACCGTGTGGACTGGGTACATTGGTTATCTGTTTTTCAAGTGTAAGCCCGCAACGGTTTCTGCTACGTATTGGTGGGGTATTCGATTCGGCATACTCCTTTTTGTCATATTTGCTTTTGAAGGATTCATGATGGCAGCCCGGCTTGGGCATACGGTTGGTGCGCCCGATGGAGGGCCTGGTTTGCCCGTAACGAACTGGAGCACGTACCACGGCGATCTGCGTATCGCTCATTTTTTCGGGATGCATGCTCTTCAACTGCTTCCTTTGTTTGGTTATTTTGTGGCCAAACGTTCCTGGCAGGTGATCGCTGTTGCGATCATGTATTGTTTGTTTGTGTCCATTTTGCTGATACAGGCATTGGCCGGAAAGCCGCTGCTCTAGCACGAATTAGTAACGTTTGCCAGTTAATCTCGTTCGGGAATCGGTAAAGAAAGCCAGTAAGGTTCTTTCCATTTTATACGATACTTTCTTTCGCATGAACCGTTCTGACTTCCTGAAAACCTCGGCTCTGGCAGGAGCTTCCCTGATTACTGATCCTATTGAAGTTCGTGCCTTTATTACTCGTAAAGCCCCGCAAAAATACCGTACTGCTTTGGTCGGGGCTGGCTGGTGGGGCAACAATATTTTGCGCGCTGCTTTGCAGGCTGGCGAATCGAAATTGGTAGCCATTTGTGATGTCGATACGCGCCAACTCCAGAAAACGGGCGAAGAGATCGCTAAACTGACCTCCGATAAGCCGAAGCAGTATCGCGACTATCGGGAGATGTTGAATACCGAAAAACCCGAAATCGTTATTGTGGCAACGCCCGACCACTGGCATCCGCTAATAGCTATTGCGGCTATGAAAGTTGGCGCACACGTCTACGTAGAGAAACCCATCAGCCACACGATCAACGAAGGAAAGGCGATGGTGAAGGCGGCTCGGGATACTGGGAAAATCTGCCAGGTCGGTATGCACCGGCGCGTGTCTCCCCATAACGTATCGGGGAGAGAGTTTATACAGTCGGGAAAACTTGGGAAAATTGGTATGGCGCGGGCATTTGTTCACTACGCAGGTGGCGCAGGTCAGCCAACACCCGATAGCGAAGCCCCCGCTGAGATAGACTGGAATATGTGGTGTGGCCCAGCGCCCTTACATGCCTATAACAAAGCGATGCACCCAAGAAGCTGGCGTAATTTTCTGGATTACGCAAACGGTACACTTGGTGACTGGGGCATTCACTGGATGGACCAGATTTTATGGGTAACTGAAGAAAATCATCCTCGTAAAGTATATTCAACTGGCGGCCGGGCGATCAAACAGGATAATAGCGATGCGCCTGACCATCAGGTCGCTACATTTGAGTTTGACAAGTTTACTGCCGTTTGGGAACACCGGACATTTGCCGGAAACAATGCTGAGAAAACACATCCACAACAGGCTGTCGGCGTTTATTTTTATGGAACGGAAGGCACGTTTCACATGGGATGGCTCGATGGCTGGACATTCTACCCGGCCGATTCGAAAAAGCCGATCATTCATCAGGATGCGCAGTTAGATAAGCCTGACGATCAGAATATTGCCTTGCTGTGGCGTAATTTTCTGGATAGCATCAAAAGTAGCAAACTGCCAGTTTGTGATATCGAAATCGGGCAGCGTTCTACCAATATGGCTTTGTTAGGTATGTTGTCACTGAAACTGGGACGTAGTGTCGAGTGGGATGGCAAACAGATTCAAAACGATCCGGAAGCCAACAAGTTATTGAGCCGCGCTTATCGGGGCGAGTGGCAATATCCGGTTTAGTTCTTTATGGAGATAGAACGATACATTACACAAAACCCCGGCTTCGATACGTATCGAAGCCGGGGTTTTGTGTGGTCCAGGACGTAGCGAATAGCTTTGTTCGCTACGATCCGTTATCGGCAATTAGGCTTTCTTCATCCCAGCCTTCGTCGACACGTAACGTAGTGGCTGTTCGGTCGGCCTGAATCAGGCGGCTCAACTCCTGCTGATTTTCCCGAACGGCCGAATAATACTCATCATCGTTCCGGATCGCTGATAACCGCTTTAGCGTACGTTCATCGTGCATAAAAAACATTTTAGCTGCTCGCGTTGCTTCGTGCGCACGGTGGCCCAGCAAGGTCATAGCATCAATACCGACGCGGAGACTCGTGTCCAGGGTTTCGCGATAGATGTGTAGTATACCGGCATTCATCAGATCGTAGGCATCGTAACGATTAGTTGAACGTACCAGAATGTGTAGTTCCGGGAAATGTTTTTTTATCGTTTCGATCATCTCCAGCCGCTTCTCTTCATCGCCAATGGCGATAACAATAACCTTCGCCTTGGCAGCGCCCGCAATTTCGAGCAAATCATGGCGGCTGGCATCGCCATAATGAACATGATAGCCCATCCGGCGTAACCGATCGATGTTGTCGCTGTTACTGTCCAAAACGGTTGTCCGTATATTGTTCGCTTGTAGAAAACGGCCTATTGTGCTGCCAAAATGCCCATATCCGGCAATGATAACCGGACTGTCCTGCTCATCAACGAGATCGCTCTCGCGATCTTCGACTACATCGGCTGTAAGCGTCAAGCGAGGTAGCATTAGCTTCTCATTGACCAACATAACCAATGGCGTAAGGGCCATGCTGATCGCAACAACCGCTGTCATGGTATCGGTTATTTCTTTCGATAAAATGCCTTCCTGCGATGAAAAACTGAACAGTACGAAAGCAAATTCGCCAACCTGACAAAGCCCGAAACTGAAAATGGCATTCTGGTCGCGGGTGAGCGAAAACGATCGGCCCAGAAAGAACAACACAACTAGCTTGGCGAGCATAATACCGAAGACAAGACCTAAAATCAGTGCCGGATTGGCCAGCACCAGATCGAAGTCGATGGAAGCACCAACTGCGATAAAAAACAGGCCAAGCAGCAGCCCCTTAAAGGGATCGATATCGCTTTCGAGTTCATGTCGATATTCGCTGTTGGCCAGTACGACACCCGCCAGAAATGTGCCCAAGGCAGGGCTCAACCCAACGGTTGTCATCAGAACGGCAATGCCAACTACCAGCAATAAGGCCGTGGCCGTAAACATCTCGCGCATACCCGTCCGGGCAATGATTCGGAATAAATACGGCGTTGCGTAGCGCCCTGTTATAACAACGGCCGCAACTGATCCTAACGTAATGATGGGCTGAAGCCAGGTTGGTAAAGAATCCAGTACGTTAGCACTGTGGTGACCTCCTTCTGTAGCGGGAGCAATTTCGCCACTAGCCAGTAGCGGAAACAGCGCCAGCATGGGAATGACGGCAATATCCTGGAATAAAAGCACTGCAAAGGAGCTTTGACCGGCGGGGGTTTTCATAAGGCCCTTTTCGTTAAGCGATTGCAGTACAATGGCCGTCGACGAAAGAGAGCAAATCATACCCAGCGCAAGGGCTTGTTTCCAGTCAATACCAAAAGCCAGCGCCAGACCGGCAACCAGAACGGCGGTTAGACCAACTTGTAAGCCCCCTGTGCCAAGAATTGACTTACGCAGCCGCCAGAGTCGGGAAGGTTCCAGCTCAAGACCAATGACAAAGAGCATGATGACAACGCCAAATTCGGCGAAATGCATGATGTCGGTGCCTTCCTGCCCAATAAATTTTAAACCCGCGGGACCAATAATGATCCCTGCGAGCAGATAACCCAGAACGGAACCTAATCCTATTTTTTTGGCAATGGGAACCATAATGACCGCTGCGGCCAGATAAACCATTGCCTGAAAGAAAAATGTTTCCTGCATCAGTGTTGTTGCGTTGACTGGTGGATATAAGCCGATAAGTATCGGCTGTCGATTGATTTATTTGGTTGTCAGTAAGGAAGGAGCTAACTCGTTTAGATACGTAACTTTCTGATAATCGAGCGCTGAGAATTGGTCATGCACTAATGCTTCCAAAATAGCTCGATACTGCTCGGCGTATCGCATTAACTCCTCTTTCGTGATTCGGTGGGTGCCGTGTACGACGAAAGGAGGCAGGTACTCCATTTTGCACAAATGGGCTGTCTGGTCAAAAGGCAGTAAGAACTGATTAACCGAGTAGCGATTCCGGCCCGTTTCCTGATACGTATCGGGTCCTCCGCCACAGGAAATAACGCAGCCCATTTTCTTGCCTACCAGCGCATTACCCCGTGTGCCATACGCCCAGTTATGTTCCAGAACCAGATCGAGCCACTGTTTAATAATGGCGGGGCTGCTATACCAGTAAAAAGGATGCTGGAAAAGAATGATGTCGTGTTGAAGTAAAAGCTTTTGCTCAGCCGCAACGTCGATAAACATATCCGGGTATTTCTCGTACAGGTCGTTAAACGTTACGTCGTTTATGTTACGGCAGTAATTAATCAGGGAACTATGAACTTTTGATTTACTAAGGGCAGGATGGGCAAACTGAATCAGAACGCGAGCCATAGGTTGAGGAAGATAGTGGTTGAGAGTGTGGCACGTCGACAATACTCTGTATATACGGCCAACAGGATTAAAGCGTAGTGAGTTTCGTTAGAGACAATCAACGTCGATAACGATTGAGACTTGCCGCAATCCCTTATCGGTCAGAATGTCGTTAATACGTTCCTGAATAAAGGCTTTAACGGCTTTTACATTCATTTTGTCGCGTTCGAGTTTTACGAGAATATCAACTAAAAATTGATTCCGAATGCGTTCAACAAGCGGTTCTTCAGGGCCAAGTATACGCGTGCTCCCCAACGTGTCGGTCAGTTCGGCGGCAAGTCGCTCGGCAGCCTGGTGGCTGATATGTCGATCGGGATGGCGAACCGTTAATTTAATGAGCCTCGAAAAAGGGGGGTAGTTAAAATCCTGCCGTTCCTGAATTTCTTCCTCGTACAACCCTTTGTAATCATTGTCGATGACTTTTTGCAGGATTGTTTGCTGCGGACTATTGGTTTGAATGAGTACTTTTCCCTGACGACCTGCCCGTCGGCCTGCCCGTCCGCTAACCTGAGTTAGTAGCTGGAAGGCTCGTTCGGTGGCCCGAAAGTCGGGAAAACGAATCAGTCGGTCAGCATCAAAAATCCCGACCAGACTAACATTATCGAAATCCAGCCCTTTCGTGATCATTTGGGTACCAACCAGCATATCGACCTGACCGCCTTCGAATTCCTGAATAATTTGCTGATAGGCATTTTTGGCGCGGGTTGTATCCATATCCATTCGTAACACGCGCGATCCTGGAAAATAGATCTGCAGCTGATCTTCGAGTTTTTCGGTACCGAAGCCCAGCGTTCGAACTTTGGTGGAACCACAAATGGGGCAAACGCGGGGAACCTGTTCTTTATGCCCGCAATAATGGCAGCGCAGTTCGGCATCGCGCTGATGATACGTCAGACTAACCGCACAGTTGGAACACTCGGCCGTCCAGTCGCAGTCTTCGCATTGCATGTATGGGGAATAGCCACGCCGGTTCTGGAAGAGGATACTTTGTTCTTTCCGTTCCAGATTGGTCTCCAGCGCCTGGAGCAGCGTCGACGAAAATTCATTCTTCATCGTTTTCTGCTTCTTCTCCTGCTTGGTATCCACAAGCACAATAGTGGGTAATGTAGCTTCGCCAAATCGCTGAAAAAGCTCGACCAGACCATATCGCCCCTGCTTTGCCTGATAGTATGTTTCCAGGGAAGGCGTTGCGGAGCCGAGCAGTACTTTGGCTTGTTGCCAGTGCGCCAGCATAATCGCTACGTCGCGGGCGTGGTAGCGGGGAGCCGGATCGTGCTGTTTGTAGGAGGTTTCGTGCTCTTCATCCACGATAATCAGCCCCAGATTGTCGAAGGGCAAAAACACAGCCGACCGAACGCCAACCACAAACTGATACTGGCCAGAAACGATGCCTTTCCAGACCTCGACTCGCTCATTATCAGAGAATTTAGAGTGATAGATGCCCATCTTATCGCCAAACACCCGCTGTAGTCGTACAACAATCTGCGTTGTTAAGGCAATTTCCGGCAGCAGATAGAGCACCTGAGAGCCGCTTTCCAGCGCCTGCTGAATCAGGTTTATATAGACTTCGGTTTTACCGCTACCGGTAATGCCATGTAGTAAGACAATGTTCTGACTCTCGAATTGAGTCATTATCTGCTCTGACGCTTTCCGTTGGGCATCGGTTAGCTTAATCTCAACAGACGTAGCCGGCGAATTGTCGGAGAAACGCGGCTGGATGACTTCAAAGGTTTCGAAAACGTTGTTTTTAATGAGCGTTGTTAACGACGACTGCGATAGCTCTTCGGCCTGATTCAGAATGGATTTATCCAGTCCTTTCTGGTTGAGGGATGGATCGCGCTGCATAGGAATATAGCTTAGATAACGCATGACTATTTCCTGCTGCTTTGGCAATTTTTCCAGCCGTTGAAGCAGTACCAGTAATTGCTCGCGTTCTTCGTAGTTCCGATGCAGACGTACCTTACGTATCATCTTGGGAACATACTTTTCCCTGACTTCTTCAAAAACAATAACCGCCTTCTTGCCCACCAGCGATTTAATAAGAGCAGGTACATTGCTGCCTGTCCCGGCCAGCCGGCCAAGCTCATCGTAAGACAAGGCAGGTTGTTTCTTTAGCTCCGCGAGCAATATAGCCTCTACGTCGGTAAGCAGTTCAGGATAGTCGAAATCGGGGTTGAACTGTACCTTCGATTGGCTCGAAATCTTGAGCCCAGAGGGTAACGCTACGTTCATGACCTCGCCAATGCAGCACATGTAGTACTCTGAAATCCAGTTAAAAAGCTCAATTTGGTAACTTGTAGTTAATGGATATTCATCAAGAACTTCGCTGATGTAACGCGCCTGGTATTGGCTTGGCGGGGTGTTATGTAAACGGGCTACAATAGCTGTATACACCCGTCCATTATTTTTTCCAAAAGGCACTATAACTCTGGCACCAATTTTGAGCCCCTCAGCCATCCCTCGCGGAACTCTGTAGGTGAATAATTTAGGCACCGGTATAGGCAAAATTAAATCGGCAAAGAAAGTGACTTCTTCGGCCTCAAATGAAGAAAATAAGGAGTAAGGCTGATTTTCCACAAATAAACTAGGTACGTCAGGTAAAGATAGACAGAAAATAAGCAGTTCATGGCAGACCTTTTGCACAATGTGGGCCTATCTGTTTATCACGTTTGAATTACTACTAACACAAAGGAAAGTATTGGAAAAGTAGGTATACTTTTCTTTTGTATATGTGTACTTTGACCGTAAAAGCTTAAGTAACAAATAGTACTTAACTTGTTAAGCTTCGTTTATGGAACAATTCTACTCATGCCAAACACTCTCTTTTCAAAGGTTAACGCTATTGATGGTCTTCCTTTTCTGCTGGAGCTTCTCAGTACAAGCACAGATTAAGGGTAACGTATTCAGAGACTTCGATTCAAATGGTATTCGTTCTGATACGTTGCCTATTGAAACCGGTGTGCCTGGGGTGACAGTCCGGGCTTTTATTGGCTTAAGTAAAGTTCCTGTTCAACGAACAACGGATAATACCGGTAACTACTCATTCACTGAAAGCGATATTCCGGTAGGAAAATCGGTTCGGATTGAATTCAGTAAGCTACCGGCTGGCTATTACAATGGGCCACATGGAACCCAAAATAGAACCAGTATTCAGTTTGTTCAATCGCCAGCGGAACGTGTCGATTTAGGTATTAATTATCCTTCCGACTACTGCCAGCCAAACGGAGTTAGATTGATTGTACCGTGTTACGTCAATGGCAATACACAAATCACAACAGATGCTAATGGGAATCCGGTTCCTGAAGAGCGTCAGGCAGCTAAAGGAGATGCCCTTGTTGGGGTTTCCTACGTAGCCAATGGTGTTGCTGGCCCCGATAATTTTCCGCCCGATCATCTGGCAACTGCCGATCAGGTAGGGGCGATTTGGGCGCTGGCTTATCAACGCCGGTCGAAAAAACTGTTTAGTGCGGCTGTTGTCAAGCGCCATATGAGTTTTGGCCCCTTGGGAACAGGCGGTATTTATATGACCGATATGGAAACCGGTGCCACGAGTAATTTTATCGATCTGAAAAGCATCGGCATTGATACGGGCAACGATCCGCATAGTGGTTTGTGGGGCGATAAAACGCAGGCCAGTGTCGACGCCGGTCCGATGAAGGCTATGGGTAAAGTCAGTATCGGCGGAATGGATATGTCGGAAGATGATAAAACACTCTACCTCATTAATCTGAACGATCGAAAGCTTTACAGTGTTTTTCTTAACACCCCGGCTCGTGTTCCGACGGCATCCGACGTACGGTCGTGGCAAATTCCTGATCCGGGCTGCTCAAACGGCGATTTCCGGCCCTGGGCGGTGAAAGTATATCGTGGAAAAGTGTATGTTGGGGTAGTCTGTTCGGCAGAAACGTCGCAGCAGCAAAGTGATCTGAAAGCAACCGTTTATCGATTCGACCCTACCTCGGCTACGCCAGCTTTTGACGAAATTCTGTCGTTTCCACTCGATTTTCGGCGTGGACCCGCCGACGGTACGTTCGATCCGCTGAACCCAGATCGGGCCTGTACTAAATATGACCATTGGCTTCCCTGGACGGATGCCTGGCCAGAAACCTGCGGTCTGGGGATTAACCCTACCTTCGTGATGTTTCCTCAACCCATTGTTAGTAGTCTGGCCTTTGATGATGACGGGTCCATGCTGATTGGGTTTCTGGATCGATTCGGCCACCTTTCTGGCCTTGCTAACCATGACCCTCAGGGAAATGGCTTTTATAATGGCTTCACAGGCGGTGATTTGCTACGTGCCTACAACAACAATGGAACATTTGTGCTGGAAAGTAATGGTATAGCGGGCGACCGGACGGGCAGTGGCGTGGCTAATAATGAAGGGCCGGGTGGAGGAGAGTTTTATGGAAAAGATGAATGGTTTTTTATTAATAAAATTGCCCACTCGGAAGTGACGAACGGGGCCCTATTGCTCATACCTGGCTATAACGAAGTTCTAACGTCGGCTTACGATCCAATCGATAATGTATTTCAGTCGGCCGGTCTGAAAGTTTTCCATAACGGCAATGGCCAGGAAAATCGTAGTTATGTCATCTATACTCAGTTAGTGGGGTCTTTTGGGAAAGCGTCTGGTTTGGGTGATGTCGAAGCGTTGTGTGACCCTGCTCCAGTGCAAATTGGTAATCGGGTATGGTTTGACGATAATCGGGATGGTATACAGGATGCGTATGAACCTGGCATTGATGGCATTGTATTAACCCTCCATGATATGGAAGATGGGGGGAGGCAGATTGCTTCTGAAACAACCCACGATGGTGGCCAATATTATTTTACCAATGCCAATGTGCCGGGTGGATTACGGTTCGATCATAAATACGAAGTTCGAGCCGATACAGCACAGTTTTCGAAGTTGGACCTACGCGTACCGAATGCTGGTATACAAGCGAATGCTCGTAGAGCTGGTGCACGTGTAAGTGCAGAAACAACCCGGCATTATGCGTTGTCGCCTGCCAACCGATCTAACTTTATAGATAATGACCTGCGCGATTCGGATGCAACCATGAATGGTACCTATGCACAGATTCCTATTACTACGCTTGATGCCGGACAAAACGATTTTACGCACGATTTAGCTGTTTACTCATGCCCTGTTTTAACGAATGAACGTGCTGAAATAGAGGTTTGTCCGGGGGCAAGGTTGGATTCAATCGCAGCTACTATACAACATCCGAGCCAGGTCGATTCGGTTCGTTTTGTTTTATTTACCAGCCCGCAATCGGGTACGGCCATGTACGAAAATACGGGTGTTGTGCTGGGTACTGTAAAACCTGATGCCAATAATCGGGCTGTTCTGTATAACCTGGCCATTACTACAACGAATACTAATTCCTATATCTATTCGATCGTCTATCCAACCCCTGAAGATCCAAACTGCCGTCAGTCGGCTGCGACTACCTTGCTTGTTGGGCCATCAATTTCAGCGACGGCGACGGGAGGGTCGATTACTTGCTCTACTACGTCGGCTACCTTAACCGCGACTGTCAGCTACACCGATGGTACGCCGGTACCCGGAGCAGTCTACAGTTGGAGCGGCCCCAATGGGTTCACCAGCACCGCCCAGAGTCCAGTTGTGAGCATGGCGGGTACCTATAGCTTAACGGTGAGTGATCCGGCCTGTGCGGGCTCGCTGGCCAGCGCTACGGCCGTGGTGGTAGCTGATACGGGCAAACCAGCTCTGGTGGCCTACGGTGGATCGGCTCCCTGTACGAATTGTGCGTTCACCTTGTATGCAGAAGCGCCAGGGGCTACCTTGCTGTGGAGCGGTCCCAATGGCTTTACCAGCACGGAGATTGAGCCGGAAGTGACGCTTCCGGGCGAGTACACGGTAACGGCCACGGGGGCTAATGGCTGTTCGGTATCCGAGATTGTGGAAGGGCAGCCTGCCCAGAATGAGCCTTGTACGACGGTAATTTCCGCGACGGCGACGGGCGGTTCGATTACTTGCTCTACTACGTCGGTCACCTTAACCGCGACTGTCAGTCATACCGATGATACGCCGGTACCCGGAGCAGTCTACAGCTGGAGTGGCCCCAATGGGTTCACCAGCACCGCCCAGAATCCGGTTGTGAGCATAGCGGGTACCTATAGCTTAACGGTGAGTGATCCGGCCTGCGCGGGCTCACTGGCCAGCGCTACGGCCGTGGTGGTGGTGGCCGATACGGCCAAACCAGCTCTGGTGGCATACGGCGGATCGGCTCCCTGCACGAATTGTGCGTTCACCCTATATGCAGAAGCGCCGGGGGCTACCTTGCTCTGGAGCGGACCTAATGGGTTTACCAGCACGGAGATTGAGCCGGAAGTGACGCTTCCGGGCGAGTACACGGTAACGGCCACGGGGGCTAATGGCTGTTCGGTATCGGAAACAGTAGATGCGTTACCGGCGCCAGGAGATGATCCGTGTATAAATCGAGTGCCACGCTGTGTACCAATCAAAATAACCAAAATTCGCTAGTCATAGGTTGACAATGCCGGAAAAGCCCTCGAAGACGCAACCTTTGAGGGCTTTTTGTGTGTTACAAACAGGAGCCTATTGCTTTACCTGAATTATAGCATGCAAGTGTACGATGTTATTATCGTTGGCGGTGGACCATGTGGTCTGGCTGCCGGAATTGAAGCCACAAAAGCCGGATTGAGCCATCTGATTCTGGAAATGGGTAGCTTAACAGAATCGATTCGGTTATATCCCCGGCGGATGCGATTTTTCTCGACCGCCGAAAATATCGAAATCGGAGGACTACCTTTTCCCATTTCTGGCGTAAAAGCTGGTCGGGATGAAGCCTTACAGTACTACCGGAAAGTTGCCGCTTATTTTCAATTGAATTTTAAACTGTTTCAGACGGTTTGGGATGTTCAAAAACACGACGACCTGTTTACGGTATCGACCACAACGGGCGAACACTACCAGGCGCGTAAAGTGATTATGGCTACGGGCTATTTTACCCGCCCTCGCTGGCTAGGCGTTCCGGGAGAGGATCTGCCGCACGTATCGCATTACTACGACGAACCGTTTAAGTACTCATTTACGAACGTAGTGATTGTTGGTGCTTCCAATTCGTCGGTTGAGGCCGCGCTGGAACTGTACCGACATGATGTCAATATAACGGTTGTTCACCGGGGCGAAGATTTCCGCAGCACAGTGAAGTACTGGCTGGTGCCGGACGTGAAAAATCGGGTGAAAGAAGGGAAAATCAAGACTGTTTTCGACTCGGTTGTGACGAAGATCGAAGAGAAAACGCTAACTGTTACAAACCTGAAAACCGGCGAAGAAGCCCAGCTCCCTGCCGATTTTGTGCTGATACTAACAGGCTATATTCCCGATGCCGAACTGCTACGTCGGTGTGGTATCGAGCTGAACCCGGCTACGCAGGTTCCGGTCTACAACAAAGAAACATTTGAAACAACAACGCCTGGTCTATATGTCTGCGGTACGGTAATGGCCGGCATATTCACAGAGAAGGTATTTATTGAAAATGGCCGCGAACACGCTCAGTCGATCATCGATCATATCGTTGGACGTGAGGTGCATCGAGTAAAAGAACTCATTGAGCGAATTTAATACGTATCGCATACTACATATCCAGCGAGTTGGTTGTGGGTTTACCTGCACCCAACTCGCTTTTTTTAGTAGGGTACCGGGCTCATCAGCCAGAGAGCTAACTAGTTGAGTTTATGGGCATGGCCTCAATCGGGTTGAGTTCATAACGTTGATGAACTATTTTTGCTGAAAAAGCGGCCATTACGTGTTGACCGCAACCTTAAAACTACTTGTGTGAACGTGTCTTCTCGTATACTTCGTCTTCTTTGCGTAGGCATTTTGCTGCTTGCTGGTGTTACGTCGCTCGTTGCCCAGTCGCCAACCTCCGTCTGGACCAGTCAATACTGGACTGCCCGCTGGATTTTGCATCCGACAGCTCCTGCCCGCCAGTATGGCATTTATCATTTTCGTAAGTTGTTTGATCTTGGGCAAAAACCTGCTCGATTTGTGGTCCATGTATCGGCCGATAATCGGTACCGTCTGTTCGTAAACGGGAAAGCAGTTGCGCACGGCCCGGCTCGGAGCGACACGCAGAACTGGAATTACGAAACCATCGATATTGCTCCTTATTTACAGCCAGGACGTAACGTACTGGCTTCGCAGGTATGGTATATGGGCGAAGGCGCTCCGTTTGCGCAGATGAGCTATCAGTTAGGATTCGTGTTGCAGGGAGATGGCGATACGGAGAAACTAGTCAATACCGATGCGACCTGGAAAATATGGCGGAATCAGGCTTATTCGCCAATAAAAAACGATATTCCCAAACTGCGTACCTATATCGTTGTGGGAGATGGCGACCGGGTCGATGCGTCGCAGTATCCGTGGGGATGGGAACAACCCGGATTTGACGATAAAAACTGGGTTGCTGCCAAACCGCTTAGCTTTCCTACCAAACCGCGCGGATTGGGTACCGACGGCAACTGGGGGCTAGTTCCTCGTACCATTCCTATGATGGAAGAGCGTCCGCTACGGCTGGCATCGGTTCGACGTAGCGACAACGGAACGATGGACAACGCTTTTCTGCAGGGTAAATCGCCGGTAACCGTACCGGCCAATACCAAAGCCGTATTTCTGCTTGATCAAAGTTACCTCACCAATGCGTATCCTGAATTGACCGTTAGCCAGGGCAAAAGTTCCACCATTACGGTAGGCTACGCCGAAGCACTGATTGATGCTAAAGGACAAAAGGGAAATCGAAATGAGATTGAGGGACGGACGTTACGTGGTTTTGAGGATCAGTTTATTGCCGACGGCGGAGCGAAGCGCGTATTTCGACCGCTTTGGTTTCGTACGTACCGATACCTCCAGCTAACGGTTGAAACCAAAGACGAACCGCTTATACTCAATGATCTGATCGGTCAATATACTGGCTATCCGTTTGAAGAAAAGGCCCGTTTTGCGGCCAGTGATACCACCTTACGGAGTATATGGAATGTGGGCTGGCGCACGGCTAAACTTTGTGCGGGTGAGAACTATTACGATTGCCCTTATTACGAACAACTCCAGTATACTGGCGATACCCGAATTCAATCGATGATTTCGCTCTACGTAACGGGCGACGACCGGCTGATGCGGAAGGCTATTCTGGATTATGACCATAGCCGTTTTAACGACGGCCTAACGCAAAGCCGCTACCCATCGGCAGACTTTCAGGTTATTCCAACGTTCTCGCTGTTTTGGGTTTGTATGATTCATGATTACTGGATGCATCGGCAGGATGATGAATTTGTGAAGTCGATGCTACCGGGAATACAGGGAGTACTGAACTGGCATGAACAACGTATTGCGAAGACAGGCTTAAATGGTCCGCTGGAGTGGTGGAATTTCGTAGACTGGTCGAAATGGCAGAACGCAAAAGACGAAGCTGCCGGCGGAGTTCCGGCGGGTGCCCGCAAGGGTGGTTCCAGCATTTTGTCGCTTCAGCAGGCATATACGTATTTTCGGGCGGGCGATTTGCTGGCGCACTACGGGTATAATGAACGGGCGGAACATTATCGGGAGCTGGGTCGTCGGCTCAACAAAGCAGTTTATGCGCAATGCTGGGATGCCAGCCGTGGATTGTTTGCGGATACTCCCTTAGCCGCTGCCGGTCAAACGGGCAAAAGTAGTTTTAGCCAGCATGCCAATATTCTGGCTGTTCTGACCGATGCTGTGCCCGTTAATCAGCAAGCTACGTTGCTGCAAAAAGTAATGGCCGATACGTCGCTGACACAGGCTACGTTCTATTTTAAGTATTATCTCTTTGAAGCGCTGAAGAAAACCAGGCAGGGCGATTTGTTTGTGGCGCAACTCAAACCCTGGCGCGATATGCTGGGTATGGGACTGACCACCTTTGCCGAAAATCCCGAGCCGACCCGTTCCGACTGCCACGCATGGAGTGCATCGCCTTTGTACGAATTTTTGTCAATGACCTGCGGAATTCGCCCTGCCGAACCCGGATTTAAGTCGGTCAGAATAGAACCCTATCTGGGCGATCTGACAACGGTTAATGGGCAGATCCCTCATCCGCTGGGTTCTATCGTTGTTCAGTTTCAAAAAACAGCGTCAGGAGGCCTGTCGGGTACCGTTACGTTGCCAGCTAATCTGTCGGGAACCCTCCGTTGGAAAAGCAAAACGATTCCATTGAAGGCAGGTAGTCAGTCTGTCAGTTTATAAATATACCAATAGTTGTTAGTGCTGCTGTCTGTAATGTTGACTTATATGTGTCGCTATCAAATCATATATAACGGAATAGCGAAAAAAAATACGTATCAACACGCTTTCGGGCATAGGTAAGCAGAGCATTCAACGTTTTTTGTATTTTTGCAACTTACAAGTTACGGTGGGTATCGAAACGTCCGGACATTTTGCCCGGGCGTTTTTTGTTTTCGAGTAGCCTGGTCAGGTTATTTTTTCGGTCATTTATCTGCTCTGATTGACATAGCGAATAGTTTTGCACTCGATTGCTGATCAACCTGTATGAAACTCCTGGTATACTTTTTTTTTAACGTAGTACTTTTTGCTCTGTCCGCTCGGGCTCAGCCTGTTCCAAAGGGAGCTACCGCTATTGAAGTGACGACTACGTTAGCCGGTTCAGTGTTGTTTGAGTCCGTACAGGCTTATCTGGAAGATGCCGGATTCGATATCGACGAAGCCAACGAAGATGAAGGAAGTATTGTAACCGAGTATAAGGTTATTTCGGATTTTGGGGCTATCAAAGAACCGGTTCAGATACGTATTCTTGCCCACGTTGAGGAAGGCGTGGTTTTGTTTAAGGGAGAAACTGTTGCTTCAACAATCGGACGTAGTAGTCGGAGCAATCCCGTAATTAATACGCTAGGTGTTGATGGGGCGGCCAATGGCGAATTTTCCCTGATGAATGAAGTCATTACGCGGTATGCCAAAACGTTGGATCTGGCAACTATAGAATACAATGTGCCCTGAACAGATTTTGGTATGGCAACGAACCGAGTTTCGCCAAAACACTTATACTCCACAACTGTTTAGGTTTTTGGTGCCTGTGTGTGGGCACTGTGTTAAAGTACACTACCAAGGAGAGCCCGGCAACGCCGGGCTTTTTTGAAAAAAAACAGGCTACTCTAAAAAGAGCAGCCCGGAAAAGAAAAGTGTTATCGGCTATATATACGCACCTGGTTTGGATCTGGATTTACTATTCATGAAAAAAATAGCATTTGAGCATAGTTTTTTTGTGGCTAGTACATATTGGGTTGATAATGAGGGTTTTTTGGACCGACAGAGGTAATAGATTTATTTCCTGAAAATAGTTGTGGCGGCAGCCTGTGCCCCCGCTAAAATGGTGATATCCGCAATGGTAACGCGGGTTGGGGCGGTGACGGCGTATATAATGGCATCGGCGATATCTTCGGCTTTTAGAGGAGTAAACCCTTCATATACTTTAGCCGCCCGATCGGTATCTCCTTTAAAACGAACCACCGAAAATTCGGTTTCTACTGCGCCGGGAGCAATATTGGTTACCTTAATGCCATGCTGGGTTAAATCCAGGCGCATACCGGTACTGATGGCTTCGACGGCGGCTTTACTAGCGCAGTACACCGCTCCGTTAGCGTATATTTCTTTGCCCGCTATTGAGCTGATATTAACAATGTGGCCCCGTTTTTGCTCAACCATCTGTGGAATAACGGCTTTGGAGACATACAGTAAGCCCTGCACGTTACCGTCAATCATTTGATCCCAGTCGTCAATATTACCGTCCTGAATGGGGCCAAGGCCATGCGCATTGCCCGCGTTATTGATCAGTACGTCAATCGCTTTCCATTCGTCCGGTAAACTGCTGATGGCCTCTTCCACTTCATCGCGTGAGCGAATGTCGAAGTTGAGGGTAATAACGGTAGTGCGGGCGCCCAGTTCTTCCTGAAGTTCATCCAGACGTTCCTGCCGACGGCCGCATAGAATCAAACGATACTCAAGGTCAGCAAACGCTTCGGCAGTGGCATGTCCAATACCCGAAGTGGCTCCAGTGATAAGTGCGATCATAAGAATCAGATTGTATGTACTTCACAAAAGTAATAGAATCTAAGCGGGGGGATTCCGATAAAATTGGCTGGAAACGACAGATTTACCAATCTATGGGGATAGATGCGCATAACGGCCCATAATTTGCTATTGACTACATATGAATTACTGATTGCCGAATTAGATTAGCTCTAGTCACTATAAAATCAGATCTGTCTAGTATTGATTGCCGCTTAATCAGTTTGAAAGAAAGCGATAAACGCCTTTGCTGAATAGAGGTTATGTGTTGACAGTCAGTTAAATTGGTGGCTATAGGGATACAACTTAGACGCAATCTGGAAACCAACTGCAATAAGCTATTTTATAACTATGATTCCTGATTTTTCGGTGGTGATACCGACGTATCAGCAACCGGCACTGCTTTTGAAATGTCTTGATGCATTGGGGCAACAACGCTTCCCGCGCGATCAATACGAAATTATTGTGGTAGACGATGGAAACTCGCCCGAAACGGCAGCAGCTGTTGCTCTCTTTACAAAGCAGATTGCTCAGTCGGGCGGACCACTGGAAGTGCGGTATCTGGGTCAACCTCAATCGAGAGGGCCTGCTGCTGCCCGGAATCGTGGCTGGCGGGCGGCAAGAGGACGTATCGTGGCTTTCACCGATGAAGATTGCTTGCCGCAACCAGCCTGGCTGGCCAATGCGTTGACCAGTTTTCAGCGCGGAGCGCAGGTTGTTACGGGCCAGGTACGGTTGACATTACCAGATGAGATTACAGCCTACAACGCCAAAAGCTCCTATCTGGAAATGAGCGAATTTATTTCGGCCAATTGTTTCTGTCGGAAATCAGCACTTGACCGAGTCGGCGGTTTTGAGGAAGCGTTTGATTTCGCCTGGCGGGAAGACAATGACCTTCAGTTTAAGTTTATTCAGGCTGGTATTCCCATTATCAAATGCCCGGAAGCCGTTGTCGTTCATCCAATGCGCGAAATGCCCTGGTATGCTCCCCTCACCAACGAACGTAAAAATCGGTATGACGCGTTGCTCTATAAACGTCATCCTGATCTGTTCAGGCAACGTATTGCCATGGACCGGAGCCTGATTCTGGAGTACTACGCATCCGTTTTAGGGGTGAGCGTTGGCTTTTTAGGAGCGTTGATCGGGAGTACTATGGCTGCTGCAATGGGTTTCGGAGTGTGGAGTGTGCTGACTATAAATATGCTCGTTAATCAAATGCCGGATAAAGTGACCAGTACGAATCTCCGACAAACCATACTGACTACGCTGGCTACCCCGTTTCTGGCGGTCTACTGGCGGTTATATGGAGCCGTGAAGTACCGAGTGTTGTATTGGTAAACGAGCGTTGGTTTCGGCTAGTGCATTTTATGCCTCGTTGTCGGTGTCTCAAAGCCGACAACACGGCATTTTTGTTTGACTCATGGCACCATCATTATACCAATTATTTTGTCGTAAGTGCTTGTTGCTGGTAGTAAGGCTAGCGAAAATGACGGTTTCCTTCGATTCTTTTTGCATGTAAGGCACATTTGTAGCATTCCTGTTGTTTATTGGGTAGTTTTGAGTTTTCCAGTACAGGGTGAATTACTAATGAGATGAGCCATTTGCAACAGTCTTTCACGGTTCGATTCGCATACAACGTTTTCTTTACCGAAAAGCTTTTCACGATTACCAATCCAATACTTGCCGATTTTTTCCGTCAACAGGCTAACGAAACACGTAAGAAAGTTCTCTTCGCTATCGATTCTGGCGTTGTCGATACCCATCCTAATTTGCTGGCCGACATTAAAGCGTATTTCGATCAATACGCTGATCTGGTTGAGCTGGTCCCGGACCTTATCATAATTCCGGGTGGCGAAGTAGCTAAAAACGATCCGAAGTGGGTTGAACTGCTTGTGGATGCCGTTGATCGCTACGGTATCGATCGACATTCGTACGTTATCGGATTGGGGGGCGGCTCCATTCTCGATATGGTTGGCTATGCTGCTGCCATATCGCATCGGGGCATTCGCCATATCCGCATACCGACAACGGTTCTGTCTCAGAACGATTCGGGGATTGGCGTAAAAAATAGCGTCAACTATCGGGGTAAGAAAAACTTCCTTGGTACGTTCGTTCCTCCTGTAGCGGTTTTTAATGACAGCGAGTTCTTAACGACGCTGGATGATCGCGACTGGCGGGCCGGTATTGCCGAAGCCATTAAAGTGGCGCTAATCAAAGACGCTACGTTCTTCGAATGGATAGAAGCAAATGCGGCTGCACTGGCCGCTCGCGATATGGAAACGATGGCGTATCTGATCCATCGTTGCGCGGAAATGCACCTTCAGCATATTGCTGGTGGCGACCCGTTTGAAATAGGATCGTCGCGTCCGCTGGACTTTGGTCATTGGAGCGCTCATAAGCTGGAACAACTGACCAATTTTGAGCTACGTCATGGCGAAGCAGTTGCCATTGGCATTGCGCTCGATAGTCTGTATTCGCAGAAAATCGGCTGGCTTTCTGACGCTGATACCACGCGTGTTCTCGCTACGTTACGTACGCTGGGTTTCACGCTTTATCAACCTATGCTTGATGCTGATCATAGCGAAGGTGTTTTGAAAGGCCTTTCGGAGTTTCGTGAGCACCTCGGTGGGCGCTTGACCATTATGCTGCTGCAGGGTATTGGCAAAGGTGTTGAAGTTCACGAAATTGATAATGATCTGGTTCGACAGTCGATTGCAACGCTAAAAGAACAGGAGCCGTCCGTTCAACTCGCATGAAAAAACTAGTTGGACACCTCGGATACTGCACCAATATCCACGCGGGCGAAACCTGGACCGATCATTTTGCCGCTCTACAGGATGCCATTCCAACGCTGAAACAACGGTTGTCGCCCGATGCGCCATTTGGCATCGGTCTTCGCCTGTCCGACATTGCCAGTCAGGAGCTGGAAAAGCCCGAAAATCTGGTTGCGTTTCAACATTGGCTGGCCGATCAGGATTGTTACGTATTCACCATGAACGGATTCCCGTTTGGTGGTTTTCACGACGTAGTGGTGAAGGATCAGGTACATACGCCCGACTGGACTACCGAAGCGCGGGTTGAGTACACGAAACGGTTGTTCCGGATCTTGTCGGTATTATTGCCCGTCGACGAACTGGGCAATGCCATTCAGGGGGGCGTTTCTACATCGCCACTCTCGTATCGGCATTGGTTTGAATGGGAGCAGCCAGCCGCCCGCGATTATATTTTTTCGCAGACAACTCAGAATGTGCTGGAAGTTGTGGCTGAATTGATTCAGCTACGGAAGCAAACCGACCGGCTGATGCATCTTGATCTGGAACCTGAACCCGATGGTGTTATCGAAACGGCCGACGAGTTCATTGCCTGGTTCACCGATTATCTGTTACCAATGGGCATTGAGCAGCTGTCAGAACAGTTTGGTTTGACCGATGAGGAGGCTGAAGCACGTATCTGTGAACACGTTCGGCTTTGTTACGATGTTTGTCATTTTGCCGTTGGTTACGAACGCCCTGCTGACGTACTCGATAAACTGAAAGCGTATGGTCTCCGGGTCGGTAAAATTCAGATCAGTGCCGCTTTGAAGGCAGAGTTTCCGGCAGATGCAGAAGGACGTAGTGCCGTAAAGAAAGCATTCGAACAATTCAACGAACCAACCTATCTGCACCAGGTTGTTGCCAGAACCCAGTCGGGTAATCTGGTACGGTATCCTGATTTACCGGAAGCGCTGACCAAGGGAACCGACGATGAAACGGAATGGCGGGCTCATTTTCATGTGCCACTTTTTGTGGATGATTTTGGCCTGTTAAAATCGACCCAGGACGATATTCGTGACGTATTACGTCTGCAAAATGAGCGTTTATTCACGAATCAGCTCGAAGTAGAAACGTATACCTGGGGTGTCTTACCCGAGGGATTGAAACTTGGCCTGGTTGATTCCATTGAGCGAGAAATAAAGTGGGTGCTAAAAACAATGATGAATGATGAATAATGAAATAGCCTGTCGGGTATATCATTCATCACTTATCATTCCTCATTCATCATTATGCAAAAGACCGTAGTACTCGACGTTGTGGGTTTATCGTATTCGCTGATTGGTGAATATACACCCTTCCTGAAACAGTGGTTTGCTGGTAAGCATCAGGCCACTATCGATCCCATGCTTCCGGCGTTAACTACGTCTGTTCAGTCGACCTACGTAACGGGAAAATGGCCCAGTGAAACCGGTATTGTCGGGAATGGCTGGTACGACCGGACCGATTCGGAGGTTAAGTTCTGGAAACAGTCCAATAAGCTGGTTGCTGGCGAAAAAATATGGGAACGAGCCAAAAAAGTTGATCCTGATTTTACGGTCTCGAAAATGTTCTGGTGGTACAATATGTATTCTACCGCCGATTTTTCGGCCACGCCACGCCCACAGTATCCATCCGATGGTCTGAAAATTCCGGATTGCTACACGCATCCCGGCGAACTGCGCGACAGGCTTCAGCAGGAACTCGGTACGTTTCCGCTGTTTCACTTCTGGGGCCCCAATACAACCATCAAAAGTACACGCTGGATTGCCGATGCATCGATGCTGGTCGATAAATGGCATCACCCGACGCTTACGCTGATTTATTTGCCCCATCTCGATTATTGCCTGCAAAAATTTGGTCAGGATTTTTCGAAAATAGGCAATGATCTGCGCGAGATCGACGACGTTTGCCGCGATCTGATTCAGTATTATGAAAAGGAAGGCGCCGAGGTTATTGTATTGTCGGAATACGGTATCACGAATGTAAGCCGCCCGATTCACATAAACCGGATTCTGCGCGAAGCTGGTTTGATACGGTATCGCGAAGAACAGGGGCTTGAAATGTTCGATGCAGGGGCATCGCCCGCGTTTGCTACGCCCGATCACCAGATTGCGCATGTGTATATTAATGATTGGTCGCGGTCCGACGGGTCGGTGTTCGATAAAGTACGTACCATGCTGGAAAATACGCCCGGTATCGAACTGGTTCTGGATAAGGAGCAACAGAAAGCCTATCATATCGATCACGAACGCGCTGGCGATCTGGTCGTGGTGGCTGACGCCGATAGCTGGTTTACCTATTACTACTGGCTCGATGATGCCAAAGCACCCGATTACGCCCGGTTAGTCGCTATTCACCAGAAACCGGGTTATGACCCTGTTGAGATGTTTATGGACCAGACCAATCCATTTATCAAGCTGAAAGCGGGCTATAAGCTGGGTCGTAAATTGCTCGGGTTCCGGTATCTGATGAACGTAATTTCGCTGGATGCTATGTTAGTAAAAGGTTCTCACGGACGTATCGGTACCGCACGTGAACATCATCCGGTGTATGTCAGTAGCCGGAACGTAGGTAATGCCCTGTCGGCCACGGATGTGTACGATAAGCTGTGGGAAACTATAACATCGGGGGTGACAGAAAAACAGACGAACTGATTTCTTGGTTGTTGTGGCGAAAGGTCGTAACTTAAAACTATGAAACCGTACGTCGTCCTTCTGCTGCTTGCCTCCGCCTGTACGTCGAACCGGCCTCCGGCTGTGAATGCCCCAGCCGACGGGGCCGAATACTATCAGCCAAGCCAGCCGACGTATAAACTTCAGTCGCGGATTTTGCCCGATCCGCAAGGAGGTCTTGGCCATTCGCAGGACCCGGATATTCGGGTAACGGAGGTTCGGCTGACCGCCAGTTATACGGTCGTTTATATGACCTACGCAAAAGATCAGCGCGATCGCTACTCGAATTTCTACGGTACGAGTAGTATTTCGTTTAATCCGAAAGCTGTGCTGGCTACGTCGGATGGGAAGCGAACCTTTAAACTCCTGAAGACGGAAGGCGTGCCCATGTCGCCGGAAACGGTCGAAATCAAAAATGACGAGAAGTTACCCTTTGTGCTGTATTTTGAACGGCTGGACAAAGGTATTGACACCTTCGATCTGTTCGAATGCAAGAGCGATAACGAGAACTCGTGTTTTAACGTAGCGGCTATCAATGTCGAAAATCCGTTGGATGCTACGTCTCAGCAACCGAAATAGCATTCTTTTCTAACGACCCTGAATACTGATACGTCGCTATCGACGTTACACTATATATTGCCTATGTAGTTGATTACAAGTATGTCGTTTTTTGCTTCCTCTAAACATCGTTCGCGTAAATTTCTGTTTTTTACTGGTTTGCTGGGTGTAAGCTTCCTTACGTTGGCCCAGGTTACGTTAAAGTTTCGGATGCTGAGTGGGTATTCGCTCAGTAGCGATGCGCCCGTAACGAAAGGGAAACCAACGTTATTCGTTTTTGAGACACCCGACAGGTTCGAGGAGATTTTTAAGCCAGTTGATGGTGCTGGCATACGAGTCGATAAGCCCAACTTTTCCCACGAGATGGTTGTTGGTATTGCCCTGCCGCCAACCAACAAACCGCCAAAGCTGTCGATAAGCCGCGTATTTGTCCAGGATTCGGTACTGACGGTCCGTTACATCAAAATGGCCGATACGAGTCTGACCAAAAATCCACTGCCGGTTACGTCGCAGCCTACGTTATTGCTGGCTATTCCTGCCCAAACCGTGTTAAGCACGCGCATCATTGAAAATGGTCGGGTAGTGGCTACACTACGTAAAAAAGACACGGACTAACTGAAGGTGATCGTTTATCACAAGGTTCGTTGAGCGGTACGTTATTGCAGGCTCAGGCAGGAACATCTATGTCTACACAGGTTCCGTTGCCGGGGCTGCTGTTAATATGGATATGCCCGGCCAACGTATCAATGCGGGTCATAATGTTATGAAGGCCAATGCCGCTAGCTTTCGGGTCCGGCGTAAAGCCAACACCATTATCACTAACGGATAGCCGTGTTCGTTGAGGATTATGGGCCAGATTCAGTACAACCTGACTAGCCCGAGAATGCTTTATGCTGTTATTGATCAGTTCAAGTGCTACGTTATACAACTCAAATTCCACGGTAGAGCTGGGCCGTTGATAATCGGTACCTACGTGTAGTTTGAATTGAATATCAGGATTGTAGTTTAGCTTGTCCGTTAGTTTTTGTAGCGCCGAAGCCAACCCGTGCGTTTGTAGCTCAGTAGGGAGTAGGTTGTGCGAAATTAGTCGCACATCGGAATAGATATCTTCGAGCATCTGGATAAGACCGGCATACATCGTTTGATCGGCCGCGCTATAATCTGATACGTCCCAGGCTTCCATACGCCAGCGTAAGGCGGCCAGTTTGGTATTCAGGTTATCGTGCAGTTCGGAGGCTACGCGCTTTCGTTCCAGGTGCTGTCCTTTGTAGAGCGCTTCTTCGATTTCCTGATTTTTACGGGTCAGCTGTTCGTTTTTGTGCGTGAGTTTGCGGTTCGACCAGAATATCAATCCGGCAATCGATAGCGCCAGCACCGACAACGCGATAAGAAAGTTGCGGGACTGGGTTAGTTTCTCGTTCCTGAGCGTTTGTAAACTCAACTGCGTTTGCTGTCGTTGCTTATCGAATTCATAATTCATGGCCGAAACCGTTGCTTTTTGCAGCGATTCTTTATTGAGCAGCGAGTCGGAGTCGGTTTTGTATTGTTTATAATGCGCTAATGCTTTTGCTACGTTGCCCGACGCTTCATAAGCATTGGCGAGTATCAAATGGTACTCCGACCGTTCTGCCAGCAACGGCGGATCAGAATCGTTGGTCCATTTCAATCCTTCGGTGGCGTAACGGATGGCCTGCGTATACTCGTTTCGGGCGAGGTGAATTTTGCTGTAGTTAATCTGAACAAGGTGGTCGAGAAAATCCTCTGAGTCGACTACCTCCCGATACAATTTGTCTCCCAAACTTGTGTATTTGAGCGCATTATCGTAGTCTTTAAGTTGCAGATAGACTTTGCCCATGCGGGAGTAGGTTTTCGGCAGCCAGTACGTTGTCTGGGTTTTTTTATGGATAGCGGCTGCTTCTGTCAGTGTTTTCAGTGCTTTACCAAACTGCCCTGTTTTTTCGTAAATATCGGCTTGCTGATTCAGTACAAACCCTTTTAAAATAGTATCGTCGCGTTTTTGGGCTACCACAGAAGCCTCATCAAAAATTTTCAGCGCTTCTTTATACAGACCCAGGGCCGAGTAGGCAACCCCAAGATTGGGTAGGGTTGAGCGAAGCCCGGCCAGGTCGTTGGCTTCTTCCTGAAGTTGCCGGGCTTTCAGGTAAAATTCGACGGATTGGCTGTATCGGCCACCACGGCTGGCGAATTGCGCTTTTTCGTTATAAATCAGGCCCTGCCATGATTTATCGCCCAATTCAACAAAAATGGCATTCGCTTTATCCAGCAACGGTATGATCTCCTTTTGCCGAGTCAGGTTATCGCCCAGCAACTGCGATTTCCGTACATACGACTCGGCTTCCATATGCCGATCATTTAGCCGGGTCGCAATCTGTAAAATGGTGTCGAGTTGGGCGTAGGCACCTTCCAGGTCGGCCTGGCGGTCGGCTTCAATACGAACGAGACGTAGCCGGGCGTTGCCTTCGCCCTTCAGAAAATTAAGCTTTCTGGCCAGTTCGAGCGATTGCCTGCTGTATAAAATGGCTATTGAATCCTGACCACTCAGCCAATACGCATGGCTTAACTCATATAAAACCCGGACGCGGTGCGTATCGGATTTGGTGGTTGTCAGTTCTTTTTGAAGAGTGGTGATGGACTGAGCCTGTAAGCAAACAAAAAGCGCAGACACGATGCCGACGGCGCTTACACCGATAACTTTTTTTAGGAACCTGTTTATGTTAAAAGAAATGCCGGTGTGGATCATCGTCAGGGAATAGGGTGTGGATTGTTTACTTAAGTAGGCCTTATCGCGCTGATAAATAAGGCTTAAGTAAACGAATTCTCCTGATCCCAACAATGCGAACGGAGCAGAATATAGGTTTTCCTATAGAGGATACATTTGGGTCAGATCGTGTTTTTTGTAGTACGTAGCTGGGCGATTCCGATCGTTGTGTTGCTGTTCGTGATGCCGAAAAGCCTAAGCCATACCCAGCCAGCTAACAATAGCCGGCCCCCAATAGTATAGCGTAAAATAGTAGGTGCCCACACCTAAGAAAACCGTTGCCAGTATTAATAATCCGGATGCCAGTAATTTCAGGGCTGACGAGGCCCGGTACGTTCCGGTCCGACCAAGGACTTCTACGACCAGCAGGTTCGGAATATAGAAGAAGAAGGCCATCACCTGGTCAAATGGGCCATCGAAGGTGCGTGTATGTCCCAGTCCATTGGTAAACATGACCCAAAAACCATAATCCATGCGATACAGCCAGGAACCGATAGCCAGGGCATATAGTCGGAGTGCCCAGAGCCGATGTTGTTCTATATTCCGCCGAACCGCGTGCCGGTAGGTTTCTACGGCTGCCCAGCCCATTAAAAGCCCATAAAGCGCAAAGCCAACACTCATGACTGGCCCGCCAATTGTGCCATTGATAGCAATGAACACCAGGCCACCTACAGCGGCCAACAGGCAAGCCAGCACATACAGTCGGCCAATCCAGCGGTGCAAAGCCGGAAAACGAACCCGGACCGAGTCGAGTAACTGGATACTGCCTAAAATCAGGATAATGCCCCCGGCCGCAAAATGAACACCAATGCCAGTGGTAGCCGTAGCCGCGCCCGGCGCATATAAGCGCGGAAGCACTCCGTTCCAGCGTTGCATATCGCCCTGATACAAGGCGGCAGCATAAAAAGCCAGAATATAGAGACCGAACAGAAATGCGCTGCTCCAGACCGTTATAGTCAGGATGCGGCCCGACCAGTGAAGGAGGCTGGAACTCAGCTTCGACATAAATAGCCAGCGAGCTGTCGGTGGAATATCGTTACTGACCATGTCAGTAGGGGAGTTGATTGATTATCAGTTAAAAGAGGAAGACAAATATGGTTTCTTTTTCGCTAGAAAGCTAGCGGTTGAAGGGCGAAGAGAAAGCTTACAGATGATTTAGGTACCGTTGATGGTGAACAGAACCGATGTGTTCAGAATTCTATTGTTATGGTGGCCCAAACAGGACCAGCAAAGCCTGTCGAACTGTTTTGGTTTGGCGAAGGTCGCGCCAAATGTCGGCCCACTCGTGGAAGTTCAGGTAGAGGACATTGTACGACTTCACGGGCTTTGTCAGGCCGTATACCGGCTTTTCGATTTCCTCCTGAAACGTACCAAAGAGCCGATCCCAGATGATGAACGTAGTTCCAAAATTTTTATCGATGTACTGCGGATTGCGAGCGTGGTGAACGCGGTGATGAGAGGGCGTAACGAACACGTATTCCAGCCAGCGCGGTAACTTGGGGATCATTTCGGTATGAATCCAGAACTGATAGAGCAAATCGAGCTGATAGCAGGCAAACACAATAGTTGGATGAATACCCAGCAGCCAGACTGGAATAAAGAACACAATTTTAAGATACTGAGTCCAGGAGTTGCGGAACGACGTAGTAAAATTCAGATGCTCCGACGAATGATGCGTTACGTGGGTTGCCCACCAGATGCGTTGTTTATGGGCGGTATAATGGGCTACGTAGTTACAGAGATCAATACTCACATAGGCCATGAGCCATACCCACCACGTATCGGGAAGTCGCCAGGGAATGAGCTTGTAAAAGTACCAGCTGATACCAACGGTGATTGTCTTCAGCAACGCATTGATGAGCAGACTACCGAGGCCAATGCCTATCGATGCGTTGACATCGTGTTTGTTATAGTGTTTATCCGCATCGTGCTGCGTGAGCCACCACTCCAATAGAACGCAACAGACAATAAGCGGCACTGCGTACAACAGCAAAGGCTGTACGGTAGAGGAAATTGACGAGAAATTCATGATTTGGCGAACGGGAGGCTACGGGTTAATGCGTTCGTAAACAGGGGTTTTGTTTTCGGGATGAGTACCGTAGATCTCGATGTAATCGATCTTGGGGATAAGGCCTGAGCGCGGATTTACCTGAACAAACACGCGTTCCAGACAGGCACTCTGGCCATTGATAATTGTCATGGCGACCGGATGTCCGTGATGATACGTTACCCGGATGGGCAATTTTTTGAAGGCATTCAGGCTAATTGTGGAAGCATCGGTCTCACTAGCCGTACGATGTTGTTTGTAGCCATAAGCCATTTGCCACTGAAACGCACTTAAGTCTTCCCGCTGGCCTTTATCAGCGTACCGTATCCAATAAACGTCGACTGGTTTTTCCGTATCAAAACGACCATCAGATGTTACGTTTGCATCATACATGATGATGTTCGCATCCTTGCTACGTTGGATGTAAAAAAGTTGATGATGGTTTGACAAAGGCGCCGGAGTCGGCTTTTTATGCGCCTGGGCTGGCGAGTAACTCTGGACGAAACAGAGCGTGAGTAGCATCAAGATAGCGATGGTTTTAAGAGTCATTGTAGCTGTTGTTGCGTTAATCGAAACGTATCGGCAATAGGGTAATGTGTCCTGAATTCACAGGACTGTGGAAGAACGTAGCGTCTGAATACGATTAGTTCGCCATCCGGTTTTTCCGGCAAACCTTACAGCAAGCATGCGATTTGGAAGCCCCATTGCTTACTGGACAGACGGGCGGCCGTTGTGCTGAAGCAGCAGCGGGAATACGGGCCAATTTGGGCCGGTCGGTGAGTACCTTAAGTGAATGATTGGGTTGAGTCATGAGTATAAGCTGTCTTAGTTGACCTCATGACAACTGCCCAGTTGTTTCCCCCTACGAGTCTGAAAAAAATAGTGGGAACGTAGCGTCAAGAGTTTTTAATCGCCCAGCATGATGTGTAAAGTAGAATCGCTGAAGCCAACGTGTTTGATGGTCATGCTCTCTACATCGGCGTTTCCCCGGATAGACGTACCGGCGGGTGGTGGCGATCCATACGTATCAATCCGTGATCGAATGCACAGGCTGTAGTATTTCTTCGCCTGCTCGGTAAAGGTAAAATCAGCGGATTCCTTGCTCAGATAGAGTTTCATACATGAGTTTTGGGCGGTAGCTGTTGATTGATTTTTAGACTCAAAAATAGGCCAGTAGCCGAGGATCTGCTAGTTCTGGCGAAACGTTTCGACACCCGAAATAAGCTTTCTACGAAAGATCGGGCCATATTCTGTGTAATTAGTTCAGAATGAACAGCGGCTTGCTGCTTATAAGCCTTATAATTCTATGTATTTAGTAGCTTACTATATATAAAGCTAAATCGTGTTTATTTGTTGCTGGAAACCATATTCTACACCGTATTTGTGTATATGCAGCAGCGCTCTATTGTTTTTCTAGGTCTGGTACTTATTGCTTCTGGCTGTGCTTTTGGCACCTATCCAATGGGTGGAACGGGTGGGCAACAATATCCCGATGATTCATATCCTGGCTCTGGCGGCCAGCCCTCAGCTGGTCATGCCGAACATCAGGTACCAACCGTAAATAGTATTCGGGTAACTCAGGACTATACTATTCTGGATCTGACGTATGTAGAACGGGGCGCTCCGAAATATGATCCACGAGACCCGCAAAGGAGACAAATACCAACAGGAGAAATCGCTATTGATCCGGCTGGGCATCTGATAGCGGCCAATGGTGCGCGGATGTTTGCTTTTGTGAAGGCAGAAGGTATTCCCGTAAAACGAGAGCAGATCGATCGGAATACGGGTAAAAAAATTCTTCTTGGTACACCAACCTATTCTGGCCAACGATATAATTTTCGCCTGTACTTTGAACGCCTGGATAAAGGGTTGGAGCACTTTGATCTTTTTGAGTGTTCGAGCGATCAGTACTATTGCTGGAACATGTACGATCTCTACGTCGATAACCCCGCCGATCCGATCGTTCACACGCCAACGCCGGTGCCGCCCAAACCTTCATCGCCGACCAAGCCCACTAAATTACCGGAGATGTCGGGCGAAACGGGTGGCGAGATGGAAAGCCCTAAAACCAAGCCAGCACCAGCACCGACGTTGATAGCCGTATCAGGCGTAGTGAGCGATGTGAAAAATAAACGTCCCGTAACGGCCACCATCAGCTACCAGTTTTCGGCCAGTAAGCAGGCTGTCGATTCCGTGCAAAGTTTTGCCTCAACCGGTGCCTATAAAATGAATCTGGTGAAAGGACAGGTCTATACGTACATTGCTTCAGCGCGCGGGTATCAGGCCGCAAACGGCGTTTTGGATTTGAGCAAGGCCGTGGGCGGACAAAAACTAACGCGCGATATTGCGCTGACTCCATTGGCCGTGGGCGATAAGATAACCCTCAAAAATGTCTATTTCGATATGTCGAAAGCTGATTTGTTGTCGGCTTCCTATGCCGAACTGAATAAGCTGGTAGCCATGATGCACGATAACCCGAATATGACCATTCGGCTCGAAGGGCACACCGACATTATTGGGGATCACGATAAGAATCTTCAGCTCTCCCGCGATCGGGTTATTGCCTGCCAGCGCTATCTGGTCCAGAAAGGCATCGATATCGATCGTATCCAGACGATCGGGTATGGCGATACACGCCCAATTTTAACGAAAGGCACGGATGAAGAACGTAAAGTAAATCGCCGGGTTGAGTTTGTTATCCTGATAATCTGATCCCTGTTCTAAAACCACGACCGAGCCTTCGGGTAGCAGATAAACAGTCCAGTATCTGCTGCCCGAAGGCTCGGTTATTCTGTTCGTAGGCAAACGAACTGTTTTAAGACACGCTAGTGTTGGTACAGAATAAAGATTACCAACGATACGTATTGGTCTATAGCTTTCTTGCCCCAGTCAATTTCCGTATCTTTGCACTCATTTTTTTAACCGCACGAATAGCATAGGAGCCACTCGTGCATTCGATTATGTCAGGCGTGAAGTATCAGCAATATGAGTCCTTCGACTACGCGAAGATCGCGGCCGAAGTTTTAACGTATTGGAACCAGAATCAGGTTTTCGAGCAGTCTGTTGCCATCCGCGAAGGAAGTCCAAACGCTCCGGCGCTTCGATTTACGTTTTTTGAAGGGCCGCCTTCAGCCAACGGAACCCCCGGAATTCACCACGTAATGGCCCGGACGATTAAAGATATTTTCTGCCGGTATAAAACGCTGCAGGGCTTTCAGGTTGAGCGCAAAGGCGGTTGGGATACCCACGGTTTGCCCATCGAGCTTCAGGTTGAAAAAGAACTGGGTATCACTAAAGATCACATCGGTAAGCCGGAATCGGAAGGTGGTATCAGCGTTGAAGACTATAACAAAAAGTGCCGCGAAACGGTCATGCGGTTTACGGATCAGTGGAACGACCTGACCCAGAAAATGGGCTATTGGGTCGATCTCGACAATCCGTACGTTACGTATAAAAACGAGTACATCGAATCGGTGTGGTACCTGCTCAAACAGCTGTACGACAAAGATTTGCTGTATAAGGGATACACCATTCAACCCTATTCACCAAAGGCAGGAACGGGGCTAAGCTCGCACGAGCTGAACATGCCCGGTACGTATAAGGACGTTCGCGACACAACCGTTGTGGCGCAGTTTAAAGTGAAGCCAACGGGCAAATCGGGCTTCCTGTTTTTCGATTCGTCGGATGCCGATGTGTATATTCTGGCCTGGACAACGACACCCTGGACACTGCCTGCCAATTCAGCACTTACCGTTGGGAAAGATATTGACTACGTACTGGTCAAGACGTTCAATCCATATACATTTCAGCTAATTCACGTAGTGCTGGCAAAGGCGTTGGTGAGCCGCTGGTTTAACGAGAAGGGTCATCAGGCCGACGTCAACAGCCCGGCTTTTGATGCCTATTTGCCCAACGATAAAGTTATTCCATGGGCTGTTGTTTCTGAAGTTAAAGGACAGCATCTCGAAGGAGTCGAATATGAGCAGTTACTTCCTTATGTTCAGCCCGATAAACCCGCGTTCCGCGTTATTCTGGGCGATTTCGTGACCACCGAAGACGGTACGGGCGTAGTGCATACATCGCCGACTTTCGGGGCCGATGACTTCCGGGTTGCGCAGGCGGCTGGCATTCCGCCTATCATGGTGAAGGACGAAACCGGTAAGGACGTGCCTATTGTCGATAAGCACGGCTTGTTTGTGGACGAAATCACGGATTTTGCCGGTCGTTACGTCAAAGAAGAATATTATTCTGACGAAGAACGGGCCGATCCCGATTTCAAGCCAACCGACGTCTTGATCGCCATCAAGCTAAAAGAAGAGAATAAGGCGTTTCGGGTGGAGAAATACGAGCACCCCTATCCGCACTGCTGGCGGACCGATAAGCCAATTTTGTATTATCCGCTCGATAGCTGGTTTATCCGCACAACAGCGAAAAAAGACCGGCTGGTAGAACTGAACAAAACCATCAACTGGCAACCCGAAAGTACGGGTACGGGGCGTTTCGGAAACTGGCTCGAAAATCTGGTCGACTGGAACCTCAGCCGTAGCCGTTTCTGGGGAACACCGTTGCCTATCTGGCGTTCAGAAACCGGTGAAGAAGTGTGTATCGGTTCAGTCGATGAGCTGAAAAAGCGGGTTCAGTCGGCTCAATCGAGCGATGTACTGACCGATGAGCAACGTAGTAAAAACAACGCTTTCCTCGAAAAACTAGGTGGTGGCGACTACGATCTGCACCGCCCTTATGTTGATGAAGTTTATTTCGTGTCGGCGTCGGGCCGGGTAATGCAGCGCGAATCAGACCTGATCGACGTTTGGTTCGATTCAGGAGCAATGCCGTACGCGCAGTGGCACTATCCGTTCGAGAATCAGGATGTATTCAACCGGTCATTTCCTGCCGATTTTATTTCGGAAGGCGTTGACCAGACGCGTGGCTGGTTCTTTACACTTCATGCCATTGCCGGGATGCTCTTCGACTCCGTTGCTTTCAAAAACGTAGTGTCGACAGGGCTCGTGCTCGATAAGAATGGCAATAAAATGTCGAAGCGGCTGGGTAACGCTGTCGATCCGTTTGCTACGTTAGCGCAATATGGACCGGATGCTACGCGCTGGTACATGATCACCAATGCGGAGCCCTGGGATAACCTCAAGTTCAATACCGAAGGCATTGGCGAAGTACAGCGGAAATTGTTCGGTACGTTATCGAACACCTATAATTTCTTTGCGCTCTACGCCAATCTGGATGCGTTTTCCTTTGCCGGACGTAGCATCCCGGTGGCCGAACGGCCTGAACTGGACCGCTGGATTTTGTCGAAACTCCAATCGCTGATACTGGAAGTTGAAGAGCAGTTTGATAGCTATAACCCAACGAAAGCGGGCCGTGCTGTTCAGGATTTCGTGAACGATCAGTTATCGAACTGGTACGTTCGTCTGTCGCGCCGGCGTTTCTGGTCTGGAGTTTCGTCCGATGGGAAGATGACTGCCGACAAACAGGCGGCCTACGAAACACTGCATGAGTGTTTGACAACGGTAGCGCAATTGATGTCGCCAATCGCACCATTCTACGCGGATTGGCTGTATCAGAATCTGACGGGAGCTAATACATCCGTGCATTTAACGAATTTCCCCAAAGCCGAACAGGCCTTGATCGATACCGAGCTGGAAACGTCGATGGAATTGGCACAGGACGTATCGTCGTTAGTGCATTCGTTACGCAAGGGGCATAAGCTAAAAGTACGTCAGCCATTGAGTCGCGTGCTGGTTCCCGTATTGAGCGCCGATACCCGTCGGCAGATTGAACACGTAGCACCGATCATTATGTCGGAGGTTAACGTAAAAGGAGTCGAGTTTGTCGACGATGCCAGCGGTATCCTGAAGAAAAAGGTGAAGCCCAATTTCAAAGCCTTAGGCCCGAAATTTGGTAAGCAGATAAAGGACGTAGCGGCTGCCATTACGGCAATGAGCGAAGACGATCTAAAACAGCTGGAAGCTTCTGGAAGCTGGCAACTGCCGGTTGGGGTTATTACGTTAGCTGATGTGGAAATTTTAACGGAAGACATTCCGGGCTGGCTGGTAGCCAGCGAAGGCGGTCTGACAGTAGCGCTCGACGTGAACGTAACCGACGAGCTTCGTTGGGAGGGGATCGCCCGCGACTTTGTGAACCGTATCCAGAATCTTCGTAAAGACCGGGACTTCTCGGTCACTGATAAAATTACCATTGTGCTGGAACGTAACGACGACGTACTGGCTACAGCTATCGAAGCCAATCGCGATTACATTCAACAGGAAGTACAGGCCGTATCGCTTGATTTGGTTGGCGACCTGAACGGCCGGGGGCCGTTAGCCACCGAAATTGACATGGACGAATTTCAGCTTCGCCTGCAAGTAGATAAAGCGTAGTTTTAGTTGATTACCAGGCAAAAAGGCTTACTCGTATGAGTAAGCCTTTTTGCTTTTAGAGGTTTGGTAACACATTTAAATAAATAGGCCCGATAATGTTAATTATTAATGCTACTTAAGGGGAATACTTGTAGATAATCGGCACGAAACTTGTACAAACAATTTGGTAAGCTACGCTCTTTGGTAAGGTTCTGGTCAGAATCTTTCGGGGCTAATCTATCGTAACACGTAAATACAAGCTGCCTTTGATGGAACCTTTACAAAGCACACTACGATCTTTTGTGAATAGTTATCAGGCCGTTATGTGGCGGCTTCGTGAATGCCAGCTTAACGATGAGCAGTTAAGTGCCGTTATTGGTTTAAGTAGTGGGGCCATACGGAATCGACGTACTAAACCCGATCTGTGGAAATTATCGGAAATAGAGCGATTAGCTACCTATTTCACGGTCCCAACTACGGCTTGTCTGCAGATCAATCAACTACTGCACGATTTGCCTAATCGATGGGTCGAGATGCCCGAGGGGGAACGCAAACGCATTGAAAGACTGCTCTCGGTAAGACGATCTCAATTCAATACCTACAACCTCACCGACTGGCCGGTACGGCACTTGCTGAAAATGCATCAAGTTCTGAATATGGCTCAATCCTGATGAACATCAATAAATAGCGCTCTACAAAACCTGTCCCAGGCCAAAAAGAATTACGAATAGCAGGGTTGACATGGCCAGCTGACCCAGCCGGGCGTTAAGTTCGGCGGGTTGTTTGTGCGTAGCAACAGCTCTACCGTTGATGAAGAAGAGAGGAAACGCTAATACGTAGAGGTAACCAGTGGCGGGAGCATCAGTCAGAAACGAATAGGCTATCGCACAGAACATACCCGTTAATAATAAGCCCCAATGGTATCGGATAGCCAGTTGTAAGCCCAAACGCGCCGGTATCGACCGTTTACCGGTCATGGTATCGGTTTTAATATCGCGAATGTTGTTGACATTCAGCACGCCGGTAGCAAATAGTCCAACGCTCGTGGCTGGCAACAGTAAGATTGGATTGAATGTCAGGGTGTGCAGAAAATAGGTGCCCAAAACTCCAACCCATCCGAAGAAAATCAGAACCGCAATATCCCCAAATCCAGCGTATCCGTAGGGGCGTTTTCCATTCGTATACCCGATCGCTGCGGCAATACTGAGCAATCCAAGTACCAGAAAAAACCAGAAAAGCTTTGGGCCTGCATTGAGGAACGCCACGACCAACAGCCCGATGCCACTGACTAACGATAGAATCGACATCAGGATGATACCACGCATCATCGATTCTTTGGTGATGTCGCCCGTAGCAACGGCCCGGCGGGGCCCTACGCGGAGTTCGGTATCTTTTCCCGATACCGCATCGCCATAGTCATTGGCGAAGTTGGAAAGCACCTGTAGAAAAATGGTGGTTAATGCCGCCAGCAAAGCAATCTGCCAGCTAAAATGGTTGCCTGATAAGGAGGCCCCCGCAGCGAGGAAACTGCCCAGGATGATGCTGGCTAACGACAGCGGTAATGTGCGCGGGCGGGCCGCAGCAATCCAACTCTTCATGTTGAATGATAGAATGGGTGAATAATAGAATGAGTGAATATTTACTTTAAATAGTATTCACTCATTCTATTATTCACCCATTCACTAATTAAATACCTACTGCTTTTTTGAATTCTTCGTCTTCTGGCTTCACTTTAGACGCAAAGAAATGCGTTAGTTCGCCTTTTTCGTTGATCACGTATTTGCAGAAATTCCAGGTTGGCGCTTTGTCATTCCAGCCGTTCATGTCTTTCGTTGTCAACCATTTGTACAGAGGAGCCTGATCGTCGCCCAGCACCGATACTTTCTCGAACATCGGGAACGTAACGCCGTAGTTTTTCTTACAGAATTCGGCAATCTCTTCATTAGAGCCGGGTTCCTGGCTTTTGAAGTTGTTGGCTGGGAAACCTAAAACAACAATCTTGTCGCCGTGATCTTTGTAGAATTTTTCCCAATCGGCATACTGTGGCGTAAAACCACACTTAGACGCTACGTTCAGAATCACCACTTTCTTGCCTTTGAAACCTTTCAGGGCTACAGGCTTTCCGTCCAGCGAGTTTACGGTAAAGTCATAGAGCGTTTTGGTCGGAGCCGGAGCGTTGGCTGGCATGACGGCCATTTCCCGTTTGTCGGCAAAAATACCTTTAACGAGGGTCGACAACGAGGTGAAACTGGTCGTCGCAAGAGCTACGACAGCAAGAGTCAGTAGCAGAACTGTTTTTTTCATTGATTTGGGATTATTTATAGAGTTTGGAAGGAAATATACGCTGAGAATGAACGATTAGATCTACATTTTTTCAGGTACGTCTATGCCCAATAAACCCATTGCCTTACGAATAGTTTCACCAACCGATTTGGCCAGTACAAGACGGGCATGCAGTTTAGCCGAATCCGTTTCTTTCAGGATAGAAAGCTTGTCGTAAAACTGGTTAAATGTCTTCGACAGATCGTACGCGTATTGAGCAATATACGAGGGTGCATAGTCGTCGCCCGCTTCCTGTACGCGTTGCGGATACTGGCTCAACAGAAAGATCAGTTGCTGTTCGATCTCGTCCAACTGTTCTACCGAAACCTGGCCTTCTACCGAAACACCGGTGTCGGCCGCTTTCCGTAAAACCGACTGAATACGAGCGTGAACGTACTGAATATAAGGTCCGGTGTTGCCGTGCAGGTCAACGGATTCGGCAGGGTTGAACTGCATCCGTTTTTGCGAGTCAACTTTCAGTAGATAATATTTCAGTGCACCGAGGCCAAGCATCCGGAAGAGGGCTGTTTTCTCGGTTTCGCTGAACTCATCGAGTTTGCCTTTAGCCGCTTCGTCGGCCGCGCTGGCAGCGGCTTCGGTTGTTTCCTGAATCAGATCGTCGGCATCGACAACCGTTCCCTCGCGGGATTTCATTTTACCGGTTGGCAGGTCGACCATGCCGTACGACAGGTGATACAGACCGTCGGCATACGACCGGCCTAATCGACGCATGATGGCAAACAGAACTTTAAAATGGTAATCCTGTTCGTTGCCGACCACCCAGATTTGGCGATTGGTATGAAAATCCTCGTATTTAAGGTCGGTCGTGCCCAGATCCTGGGTCATGTACACCGACGTACCATCGGAACGTAGCACGAGCTTCTGATCGAGTCCTTCTTCCGTCAGATCGATCCAGACCGAACTGTCGTCTTTCCGGTAAAAAATGCCCTTCTGAAGGCCTTCTTCAACGATTTCTTTTCCGAGAATGTACGTATTCGATTCGTAATACGTCTTATCGAAGCTCACACCAATGGTACGATACGTAGCGTCGAAACCTTCATACACCCAGGCGTTGAGCTGGCTCCAGAGCGCTACGGTTTCAGGATCGCCCTGTTCCCACAGACGTAGCATTTGCTGCACTTCGAGCATCAGGGGCGCTTTTTTCTCGGCTTCTTCTTTTGGAGTTCCCTGACCAACCAGTTCTTCAATCTGTGCTTTGTAGGCTTTATCGAACAGAACGTAGTACTTACCGATCAGGTGATCGCCTTTCATTCCCGCCGACTCGGGCGTTTCATTGTTCCCAAACATTTTGTAAGCCAGCATGGACTTACAGATATGAACGCCCCGGTCGTTTACGATGCAGGCTTTTACGACGTCGTATCCGTTGGCCTTCAGAATCCGGCTGACCGAATCGCCCAGGAAGTTGTTCCGTAAATGCCCGAGGTGAAGCGGTTTGTTCGTGTTTGGCGACGAAAATTCAACCATAACCGATTGATTCTTCGCGGCGAGATTTCCAAATGATGGGTTCGTCGCAATATCGTTCAGTACATTGAGCCAGGCCGCATCGGCAATGCTGATGTTCAAAAAGCCCTGTACTACGTTGAAACCGCTAACAATCGTACTGTTTTCGGTAAGCCACGAACCAATAGCCTGACCAATCTGGGCTGGGGCCTGACGAAGTGCTTTGGTTAATGAGAACGTAACGAAGGTGTAAAGTCCTTCAAATTCTTTTTTGGTGGGTTGTAAGACAACGTCGTCAACGGTGGTGTTGAAAAGTGCCTGGATAGCTTGCTGTATATCGGATTTTAATTGCTCTTGTATGTCCATTCGGTTGGATTCCATTACGAATCACAAAGGTAACTCCCCAACCAGCCGAATTACAAATTACAACGTAATGTCCTTAACAATAGGGTTTGGCCAGCTCACACTATGACAGCCAAACCCCGATAAGTAGGTACTGTCCCCGTATTAGGAAACTCAGTTGCTCGCTTACGGCTTTAGAATGATAGTCGACTCGGCCACAGATTTTACTTTTTCTTTCGAGAAATAAGCCGGAAAGTAGTTGTTGTCGGCCCAGATCGGAAACAGATCGCGGTAGTGCGGACTATCTGGGTTGCCCGACTGACCAGGGCTGTTTATGCCCAGCGTTTTATCCCAATCTTCAGTATCGACCAGAATCCGGAACGTAGCGCCGTGTGTTTGATTCAGATTCGGGCCGGTAGCATTTACCGTTTCGGCGTACCCGCCCCGGGCAACCGGGCCCAGGTTGATTTTGGTCTGCATCGCCTTATCGACCAGGTCGCTGAGTGGGTGCGTAATAGTAATATGCTTGTTTTTGCGTTGTCCATACGACCAGTCATCCATATCGGAGCCGAGCCGCTTGGTTAGGTCGGCTACGGCCCGATCCATGCACAAGAGCAGGAGGCTGTCCCGGGCCGGTGTTGGTATGAGCAGGGCATCAATGACTCGTTTCGATGGGATGCTTTTCATGTACGCTCTGGCCGACTGCGGTACGTTCTGTTCGTAGATGGCTCGTTTTAATTGTTCTTCCCACGCTACGTAGATAGCAGCGGCTACCGAGCTTGGATCGAGCTTATAATCCCAGCGACGCAGATAACTGACGGCCTGCTCCGTTCGGTTTTCGGGCGAAAACAAATTCTGTAGCAGCGGAACAAGCGTTCGGGCCGGAATGGATAAGTAATCGGCCTGCAGAGCCATAAAATCGGTCATGGTTTTACGCTTTCCGTCGTTCAACACTTCTTCAATCCGATGAGCGCGACTGGGCGACGACCACGTCCAGCCAATGGCATTCCGATGCGGGAAATTGATGGGTGTTAGATTATTGTTGGCGGTTGCTACGTATCCTTCAGGCGGATTTACCTTATTCGGAAGTTGCTGAATGGGCAGATAGCCGCTCCACTCGAAACGTCCGTCGCCGGGCACGGGTACCAGACCGGTGAAATTCTTACGAATAGGAGCGAGGCCAACGGCCTGCCAGCCAATGGTGCCAGTACGGTCGGCCCAGATCATGTTCTCACCGGGAAGTCGGCTGTAGGTGCAGGCTTGCCGAAATTCTGCCCAGTTACGGGCCTGATTCATCCGCAAACTGGCCAGATAAGGCGAATTGCCTATGTCGAGCCACCCCGCTCGTACGGCATAGGCTTTGTGATGAACCTTGTCTTCAAAAACCACGGGACCATGACGCGTGTATTTCAACGTAGCGTTAACCGGCTTCCCATCTTTAACCGAAATGGCCTCGGTAAGCGTTTTCATCGATTCCCAGCGGCCTTTGTAGCGATACTGGTTGGAATTGGCTGGATTAATCTCGTAGACGTATAGATCTTCGTTATCGGTTTCGAAAATGGTGAGTCCCCAGGCGCCGTAGTCATTATGGCCAATGGAAACGCCGGGCAACGTAGGCTCACCAGCTCCAATAACGTTCCAGCCCGGCGCATTTAGATGTACCCAATAACGTAACGGCGGTGTCGATTGGGCCCGGTGTGGGTCATTCGCCAGCATTGGATAGCCGCTGGCCGATTTATTGCCCGAAATAATCCAGTTGTTCGAACCAACGTACTGTTTTTCTACGTCGAACCAGTCGTTTATCTCATCCGTTGTTTTGGGCGTTACGTAGGCTTCGTCTTCGTCGGCTTTGGTTGGTCGGCCTTGGAACTTCAAGGGCAGGCGAAACGCTTCGTATAATTCCAGGATGGGCTGAAACAGCTCGTCGCCGTTGACACGTAGCGTTAAATCGGGTTGCGCTGGTTGGGTCGTCGACACGTTGGGTTGTGGATGAAACCATTGTAGCTCCCGCAGCTTGTCGGCACCAATCAGTTTAACCAGCCGGCCGTTGTTCAGTTCATCGCGCACGTTGTAGGCCAGTGCCTGGTGTCGACTGATGACTACTTCGGGCGTCCAGAGCTGAGGTTTCGTATTTAGTACCTTGAATTCGAACGGTAGCTTTTCCGGCGTTTTCAGAATTTCGGTGATGTAAGCATTAATGCCCGCAACAAAAGCCCGAACGATCTGCGGCCCGTGCGGATGATAGTGCAGTAATTCCTTGTTTAAGTCGCCCCGAAAGCGGAACAGCCGGGTGCCAATGTCGCGTTTTACTTCCTGCGGACCAAGAAGTTCGGCGACTGTGCCAGTGGCTTGCCGACGCCACAGTTCGAGCTGGAATAACCGATCCTGAGCCGCCATGTAGCCCTGAGCAAAAAATAGGTCGTGCTCGTTTTTGGCATAGATGTGATTAATGCCCCATTGGTCTTTACTGATTTCGACCGGTTGCTGAAGACCAGGGGTCGGTTGAGAATAGGCTGTAGAAATAGAGAGAAGGAGTAGTAGGAGTGGCCGCAAGCAATTCATAGTGTTGAGACGATTTGGAGTTAAGATAACCAGGAATCAACAGAACCTAACTTTAATAAGCCTTTAATTAGGTTTCAGCCCTAATTTTTTACTTTAGTAATGCATTATTCCTAAAAACTGAAGACTATGAGGACGCTCGTAACGGTAACCCTGATGGGTTTGTTAACAAGCTGTGTACGAATCCAGTCAAATACGAAATCTGAGGCTGTTCCTACTTTCAAGCGGATTCTGGTCGTTACGAAAATGCGGGATACGCCTGATAGCTACGCGCAGAGTTTCTCCCGGGCCTTTCCGACGGGCTATTCAGTTTGTACGCTGGCGCTGAGCCCGCTATCCTTCGATAAACCTGAAGAAGAAATACGAAAAAAGGCTGATTCCTGCCATAGTGATGTTATTTTAACCCTTACGCTAACTCAAAGTGGAGTAAGTACTCGTTACTATGCGGTACCGTATGAGTTTAATGCTGAGATGACCTCCGTTGCCACCGAACAGCCTTTCTGGAAAGCTATTATATCGTCAGCTCCAATAAACGGAGAGAGAGTATCACCACGTAGCGTTGTAAAACGTCTCCTTAACGACGGTATCATTGAAGGCAAGCTGCCCGATCAGTCCTTACAGGCCATCAATGGACAGAATGTCTATCGTTGAGGTCTGAATATTACGAACGCGGGCAAAAACAGCCGTGCCATTACTGCCCCCCTTTAAGTCGGTATTGCCTTCCAGGGTTTCAATCGCATTGCCCGCTACTGCCGTGACCAGGCCAGTGTGATACCAATCGTCGTTGCTTGGATTTCGTAGTAGAAAAACGTCGCCCGGACGAATTTTCTGGGGTGTTTTGCGAATAACCGCCGACTTAATCAGCCGACCCGTTTCGATCGCACTCACGGCCATTACGTCGCAGCTCAGGGTGTGGGGCATAATAGCCGTGAAGCTACGCCCGTAGGCAGAAGCGACCTGGTCCAGAATAGTTTGTACAAAACCCACACACCATTTGAAAGGCGATCCATCGTAGCCGTCGCAGTAGCCTCGTACCCAGGGACCAAGATTTTGGGCGGCATCCGTCTGAATTTCGGCTGATCGTTGCGCCAGGTGCATTTTGGCAACGCGAACAACTGCTTTCCGAACGTCCTTCTCAGTTGGTTGGAGCTGAAACGCTGTTGACAGCGGACTACTAAGTTTATTGAATAGGTCGGGCGTAACAACGCCCGTTTTTGGCAGTTTAGATACCACCTGAAAATTCTGAACAGCGCGCTCGGTGGCGGGGCCAAACTGACCGTCAAGGGCGGTTGTCAGGGCGGCTTTGGGGTAACGTAGTGCGTGGAGACATAACCATTCCTGCACACGTCGTACATCGGTTCCCTGGCTATTTTTCTGGAGGGAACTGGCAAAAAGAAGTTCGTTTTGGTAAGAGGTTTTAATCATACGATACGTATCGCTGGACAACGTAATACAATCCGGTCAGTCCTTCAGCTTCTCATTATTCAGGTGCCGGGTGGCATCCCGATTGGTCTTCTTCGCCATATTTTTGGCGAATGCTTCGGTTAAATCAACGCCCGTTTGATTGGCCAGACAGATCAGTACCCACAGTACGTCGGCCATTTCATCACCGAGGTCTTTGTTCTTGTCTGATTCTTTCTCCGATTGTTCGCCATAACGGCGGGCTATAATACGAGCCACTTCGCCAACCTCTTCGGTCAGCATGGCCATGTTGGTCAGTTCATTAAAATAGCGAACGCCAATGGTTTTTATCCATTCATCGACCGTATCCTGCGCTTCTCTGATTGTCATCTGATTATTGGATTTCACGTTTCAGCATGATGATTACACTTCTGGACTGGCCCTGTGCCATATTCAGATCGACCGATGACGTTAGTTCCCAGCCTTGCTGACCAAGTTCATTAAGTTTTTCCATCAGTTGTTGGGCGTCAATTTTTCCTCCGCCACTCCAGAATCCATTCGTAGGGACTTCCAGGACATTGTATTCGAACTTCTTCATGAGCATACAAGTTTGTTGCGCGAAGATAGGGGGCAACGTAGCAAATAGGGCAACTTTAGTGTGTCAGCGGAGGTTATACACGTAAACACAAACGCATGGCACTGGTTGCACCCGTTACTATTCAGAAGATACAGGGCGATAGCCTGACCGAGTCGCCGGATCTGCTGGCCGTTGAAGAGCCGCTCGAAATACGGCTTGGATTTGGCCCTGTAGACGATCGCCAGCAACGTAGCGTAGCGGTTACGATGCGTACGCCCGGCCATGACGAAGAACTCGCGATCGGTTTTCTGTTTACGGAAGGCATCATACAAAAGCCTGCTGACATTGTTTCCTGTCGCCATTGTGTGCAGGATTCGCAGAAAGAAGGCAACGTAATGCGGGTTGAGTTGCAGCCTGATGTGGAGGTCGACTGGGCGCGGCTGGAACGTAATACGTTCACCTCATCGAGTTGCGGCCTGTGCGGTAAAACAACGATCGATGCGGTTATGAAGCTGGTCAATAGTCGCGTTACGGGCGATTTCTCTATTAATTCAGCCACACTGCATGCCTTGCCGGAGCAAGTTCGGGAAGCCCAGCGGGCGTTTGCGTATACGGGGGGCATTCACGCAGCCGCTCTGTTCGATGCCGACGGTAGGTTGTTGCTGGTTCGGGAAGATATTGGTCGTCATAATGCGCTGGATAAATTGATCGGAGCCGCTTTCTGGAAAGGGTGGTTGCCACTGGCCCAGTCTGGCGTATTTCTGAGCGGACGTATCGGTGTCGAACTTGTTCAGAAGAGCTGGATGGCGGGCATACCACTGCTGGCTGCTGTGGGAGCACCGTCGAGCCTGGCTGTAGAGATGGCGGAGGAAGCCAGCATGACGCTCGCCGGATTCGTCCGTAACGAACGGTTTAACATCTACACGCAACCAGATCGGATCAACCTGCCGAGTCCCGTATCGATTAGGGGGTAGGTTGATACTCCTGTGGGACAATCATCGATAACACACCGGTCTGAATCGTAGCGTCCAGCTCCGTAATACGTCCTTCATATTCGCCATCGATCTGGAAATAAGCGCGACGGTGCGTTTTTATCGTAATCGACGTAGCAGGCAGAATTTCGATTTTCTTAGGGTCGAAGGGGCGGTAGCGCCAGAACAGTTTTAAAATTTCCCAGAACGATAAACGCCGGAAAATCACAACCTCGAACTGACCGTCGAAAGGATTGCCATCCGGGTTGATGACGGCACCTGTTCCGTACATTCTGGCGTTGGCCAGAACGATCATAAAGGCCGCTCGCTGAATACAGTCATCGCCTTTATTGATTTCGACACGTAGCAGTCTTCTTTTTTGCAGCACCTTAACAACGCCCTGCAGGTAGCCGAATTTGCCGCGCAGGTTGTTTTTCTGATAATGCCGGACCAGCTGTGCATTCAGACCGATGTCGGCCAGATGGAGACATATATTGCCATTGACCGAAATAACATCCGTTGGCTTGACAACGCCATGCTCCAGTACGTTCAGACTGCCTTCAATGTCGGCTGGAATACCCAGCTCTTTAGCCATTCCGTTGGCCGATCCGGCTGGCAAAACGCCCAATGGAATCTGGCTTCCCAGCAATTGCTCGGCAACGAATTTGATGGTTCCGTCGCCCCCAACGGCAACCACCCGATCGGGTTTGAGATCGGCAATTTTTTTGGGTAATGTTTGCTCATCCGTTTTTCCGTCGAGGTACAACAGTTCGGCCGTATGTGATGAATTGGCGAAATGATTCTGAATACCGGTTTCCCAGTCTGTTTTGGCCTTCCCGCCCGAAACGGGATTAATTGCAAATAAAAAGATCAACTTCTGAGCAGATTATAGGTTATAGATAGCGAGTAAGGTTAAACGTTATGATCATTGAGCAATCGCCGATACAAAACACGCAAAAGTTTAGTCTAACAAGCAGGCTGGTCAACTTTCTATTAGCAAAGCTCCGGCTTACCAACGAACCGGTTGTTAAAGTATACCGGGGTTTTGGCACAGAAAGACATTTCCTTATTCACGGCCATGCCTTTCGTCGGAGTGCTTTACCCCGTAAAAACTACCGCGATAGCCCTTTGGTTAATTTATTAGCGGTTATCAGGCTATTTTTGGTAAAACCCTATCCAGGAGCCTGCATCCGAATTCGCTTCAACGATCAGGTCATGGACGTAAAAGCGGGCGCCGATGGTTATTTTCGGGCCGATTTCCCCCTGAATCAGGGCGTAAGTCCCGGCTGGTATACGGTTCGGGCCGAATTGGTTTCGCAGACCCTAACGCCGGAAAAAATGCTGGCTCAGGGTGAAGGTCAGATATTGGTGCCCCATCCAACGCGCCTTATTTGTATTTCGGATATCGACGATACGTTCCTGATTTCGCACTCGGCTACCATTGCGAAACGGCTGCTGGTATTACTGACCGAAAATGCGCACAGCCGAGAGCCGTTTGCGGGCGTAGTGGATCATTACCGGCTGCTGGCTGAAGCAATCAGCGGGCCGCATGCATCCAACCCGTTCTTCTACGTATCGAGCAGCGAATGGAATCTATACGATTATATTCTTGAGTTTTCCCGGACCAATGGGCTGCCGGACGGTGTTTATTGGCTCAGTCAGTTGAAACTGCTTTCGCAGGTATTACAGACTGGGAAAACCAAACATCGAACAAAATTTGATAGAATTGTGCGGATCATTGAAACATATCCGGTTCAACAGTTTATTTTACTGGGAGATGACTCGCAGGAAGATCCGTCCATCTACGAGTCTATCGTGCGACATTTCCCGCAGCAGGTCCGTTGCGTATATATTCGGCGAATTCGCCCCAAAAAGCAGGCGCAGACGCAGGAGCTTCTGGACAAAATAGAAGCGGCTGGTGTGTCGTGTTGTTATTTCTCAAACAGTACTGAAGCGCATCAGCACTCCGTACAGATCGGGTTAGTTGCGTCGTAATTTGCGTTAAAGTAGTATCCATCTGATTCGGCTAGACGATGAATCAAAATACACCACCAGAAAAGCTCACCGGCGACCTTGAACTGGGTAAGCCCTACACCGAAGCCGCCGGTATTCCAGCCATCGTTAAATCGTTTGAGCACGTTTTTCAAGGCACCAATCTGGGCCGTGGCTGGAAAGCACTTGTCAATCTGAATCAAAAAGATGGATTCGACTGCCCGTCCTGTGCCTGGCCTGATCCTGATGGGCACCGGTCGAGCATTGCCGAATACTGCGAGAGCGGAGCCAAAGCCGTTGCCGATGAAGTGATGACCAAACATACGGCATCGCCCGTGCTATTTCAGCGTTATTCAGTGGCTGATCTGCTCGAGAAAACAGACCTCTGGCTGGGGCAACAAGGCCGACTGACGCAGCCGATGGTGCTACGTCCCGGCGCCACTCACTACGTTCCTGTCGGCTGGAGCGAAGCGTTCCAGCTTATTGCCGATCAACTGAATGCACTCGATTCGCCCAACGAGGCTATTTTTTATACTTCCGGACGCACCAGTAACGAAGCCGCCTTTTTATACCAGCTCTTTGTGCGGATGTTCGGGACCAACAACATGCCCGACTGTTCCAACATGTGCCACGAGTCCACCAGCGTAGCATTGGCCGAAACACTCGGTCTGGGCAAGGCATCCGTTACGTATGAAGATTACGAAAAAGCTGACGTAATCATGATTATGGGCCAAAACCCCGGCACAAACGCTCCCCGAATGCTTACGCCACTGGAGCAGATGAAGCGGAATGGCGGCAAGATTATTTCGGTCAATCCCTTACACGAAGCGGGTTTATTGGCGTTTAAGTACCCACAGAGTCCCCGCGATATTTTGCTGGGGGGCGAAAAACTGACCGATGTTTTTCTGCAGGTACGTATCAATTCTGACATGGCCTTGCTGAAAGCCATGTGTAAGCTGCTGCTGGAAGAGGAGAGAAAAACGCCGGGACGCGTCATTAATCAGCATTTTATCGATACGTATACCTCCGGCTATGAGGCTTTTGTAAAGAGTCTGGATCAGTTTGAGCTGGGCGACCTGGCCGCGCAATGTGGCCTGACTGTCGCGCAGATTCAGGAGGCTGTTGACCTGTTTAAACACACGCCCAAGCTGATTATTTGCTGGGCAATGGGCCTAACGCAACACAAGAATTCAGTCGATACCATCAATGAGGTAATTAATCTGCTGCTACTGAAAGGGAGTATCGGCATTGAGGGAGGAGGAGCCAGTCCCATTCGCGGTCATAGCAATGTGCAGGGCGACCGAACGATGGGCATCTGGGAAAAGCCGAAACCCGAATTCCTGGACGCTCTGGAAAAAGTATTCAATTTTGAGCCACCGCGCGAAAACGGATACGATGCTGTAGCTGCGGTGCAAGCCATGCACGCTGGTGATGCGAAAGTTTTCTTCGGAATGGGCGGCAACTTCGCCATGGCCGTGTCTGATACCAACTACACCGCCGAAGCGCTGAAGAAATGCAAACTGACCGTACACGTATCCACGAAGCTAAACCGCAGTCACCTGATTCATGGCGAAACGGCGTTGATTCTGCCTTGCCTGGGTCGCACGGACCACGACCGTCAGGAAAGCGGTGATCAGTTTGTAAGCTGCGAAAGCACGACCGGCGTAGTAGCCCAGTCGCACGGTATTGTGGAACCCGTTTCAACGCACCTGAAAAGCGAGGTAGCCATCATTGGCGAATTAGCAAAAGCTACGTTACGGGGAAAATATACAGTCGATTGGGACAGTCTTGTTGGTAATTACGACCGAATTCGGGATTTGATTGAAAAAACGATTCCTGGATTCGATAACTACAATGAGAAGGTACGCAAACCGGGCGGCTTCTATATTCCCAATGGTCCACGCGTTCGGGAGTTTAAGACGAAAACCGGAAAAGCGCAGTTTACGGTGAACGTACCAACCCATCATGAGTTGCCAGCCGGCGAGTTATTACTCATGACGGTACGTAGTCATGATCAGTTTAACACAACCGTTTACGGCAACGACGATCGCTATCGGGGTGTTTACAACGAACGCCGGGTTGTTTTTATGAACGCCGACGATATAGCGAATTTAGGGTTGGCTGAAAAACAGGTCGTTGATCTGCACAGCCGCTACGACGGCATCACCCGAACCGCTCATCGTTTCATCGTGGTTCCGTACAATATTCCGCGCGGCTGTGCGGCTGCTTATTTCCCGGAAACGAACGTATTGATTCCAATCGACTCCAAAGCCGACAGAAGCCATACACCAACGTCAAAATCGATTGCGATTACCGTATCTCCAGCCTAGCGCCTGTTTCCCTGTAACGATAGATCGACAAAAGGGGGCGCTGTGTTATCAATTCGTTAAATAGCGGACTTACGGCGCCTGACTTATATACACTGAACGCCAGATGTGGATAACATTGTGAATAACTTTTGCTTATTCACAATTCATGGTGGCTCTACGTTGGTCAAGGCTTCAGTTACTGCTGGTGATTGTATTGTTTACTACGGGATTACGTAGCGTTTATGCCCAAAAAGCAGGGGAGAGGCTACCGGTCTGGACAGCTGGAACGCTGGATATTCATCATATCAACACGGGTCGGGGTAACGCTACGTTCCTGATTTGTCCTGACGGGACTACTCTCCTAATTGATGCTGGTGCCCTCGACCCAACCGACAAACGAACGCAGAGCGCCCGAAATACGCCCGCTGTACCCAACGCTGACAGACAGGCGGGTGAATGGATTGCCCGATATATTACGAAAATGATGACCATGAGCCAGCTTCAGCCAAAGCTGAATTATGCTCAGCTTACCCACTTTCACGACGATCATATGGGTATGCCCTCGTCTGTTTCACCAAAAGCGGAGCAGGGTAATTTTGTGTTGACCGGTATTACGGAAGTGGCTGCGTATCTACCCATCGACAAAATTATTGACCGGGGCTGGCCGGATTATTCGTATCCAGCTCCGCAGACGGACGTTATGATGACGAATTACAAAACGTTTGTCGACTGGCAAAGCAGAAACAAGGGGACTATTTTCGAACGTAGCCAGCCCGGACGTAACGACCAGCTTGTGCTGAAACGAAACCCTGACTCATACAGGAATACGTTTGAGATACGTACCATTATCGCCAATGGCCAGCTCTGGACAGGCAAGGGAACTGAAACCAGATCGTTATTCCCCGACCTGTCGAGCCTGCAACCGAACCAACGGCCCTCCGAGAATATGTGTAGTATCGGCATTCGGCTACGTTATGGTACGTTCGATTATTTTTCGGGGGGTGATATGCCCGGTGTACTGCGTTTTGGGGCTCCCCGCTGGAACGATGTGGAGACGCCTGTTTCGACAATTGTTGGTCCCGTCGATGTGCATATTCTTGATCACCACGGCAATCGGGATTCGCAGAACGATAATTTACTGGCCGCGCTACGTCCGCGTGTGCTGGTTATTCCGGTCTGGTCGTCAGATCATCCCGGTCATGATGTATTGGATCGTATCTATTCGCAGGAAATTTATGCAGGAGAGCGTGATGTGTTCGCGACCGATATGCTGGAGGCTAATAAGCTGGTCATTGGCGAATTGCTGGATCGGCTCAAAAGCGACAAAGGACATATTGTAGTTCGCGTTGCGCCGGGCGGAGTAACGTATCAGATTATTACGGTAGACGATAGTAACGAAAACTTTACTATTAAGGCGACCTTTGGCCCTTATCAGTCTTGGTAGAGGATTGATTTAAACGATTGTTTCGGCTCTTTTATAATTTTTAAAGAGCGCTTAATCGGGCTAATGTTTCCTGCGCCAGTATTCGGGTCAGTTCGCCAGCGGGAAGCTCCCGGCCAAAGCGAGCCGCCTGTCCCGACCATAACGACATAAAATCGCCGGAGCCTTGTGGTTCTGTTTTTGCCCGCAATGGTGTCAATGCGCCACCTGCCAGCGGAAACGCTGGAGCACTATCGGACATGGGGCCAACTTCCTGCACAAGCCGATTAACGATACTACGGGCCGGACGCCCTGTAAATACATTGGTAATGGCGGTTGAATTGTCTTTCGCTTTTTTTAGCGCTTCCCGATGCGGTACCGATAGTTTCGCTTCCGGGGAAAACATATAGATTGTACCCAGTTGTACGGCCGAAGCGCCCAGCACAAAGGCCGCTACAATGCCTCGGGCATCGCCAATGCCACCAGCGGCAATAACCGGCACCTTTACAGCATCGACAACCTGGGGGACCAGCGCAATCGTACCGACCTGGGTTGCCACCGAATCACTAAGAAACATGCCCCGGTGTCCGCCCGCTTCGGCTCCCTGAGCAATAATAACGTCGCATCCTTCGTCTTCCAGCCAGCGCGCTTCATCGACCGTTGTTGCCGACGACATGATTTTGGTACCCGTAGCTTTAACCCGATCAATTAACTCACGGGTAGGAAGGCCAAAATGAAAACTGACGACTTCGGGTTTCCATTCGGCTACCAGATCGCACATCGATTCGTCGAAGGGTGTCCGGTTAGACGTAGGTACAGGAGCCAACGGATCAATACCAAATTCAACGTAGTACGTTTCCAGCCGCTTTCGCCATTGTTCTTCGCGGGTTTTGTTGGGAGCTGGTGGGCGATGGCAGAAGAAATTAAGATTGATTGGCCGCGCGGTGCGTTGTCGGATTGTAGTCAGCTCGTTACGTATTTGATCGGCCGTAAGCAAAGCGCAGGGTAGTGAGCCAAGGCCACCTGCTTCTGAAACTGCAATGACCATATCTGATAGAACCGGCCCGGCCATTGGAGCCAAAATAATGGGCAGTTCAATACCAAAAAGCGTTTGAATTCGGTTGTCGGGCCAGCTTTTCATCGCGATTTGTCCAATTGGTGTATAGGAATCGAATCCAGAAAGTCATCGATTAGTTTCACGTCGGCTGCTGATAGAGCCAGCGGGCTACGGCGTTGAAGTGCATACGGATGAGATGGCAACATAGTCAATAGACCTTCTTGCTCGTTGAACGACAACGCTCCATGCTCGAAGACACGCTTTTCGGAATCCGCCAAACTGGTCATCGATACAAAGCGGAGTTGTTCGGGATTATTATTGTCTTTATTCCAGAATAGCCAATAATACAACTTATAAACCGGGCTGTCTGGATCGATATCCAGCCGCTTAATTTCCACAATAGACGCCGATTCGTTATCCAGATAATATAAAACGCGAAAGCGTTGACTGGGCTCCATAGGACGTATTGTAAAGAAAACTTCCCGACATGAACGGTGTGAGTGGGCTCATGTCGGGAAGTCGAAGGCTAGTCTATATATCGTTTTTATTTAGTCGCGATGTAAAAGAAATCGAGGCTTCCGGCGGGGTCGTTGCTGACGAGGTAGTCGGTATAGTTTATTTCGGCGGCAATACCGTCGGCCTTCAGCAGCCGATTTCGGTTCAATCGGTTCATTAAATCGTACGGAACCTGCAACAGTCGACGGGGTAATTTGTATTGCAAATTGAAAATGTCGAATCGTGTCAGCTTCTTAACAGATTCTTTGTTCTGTTCGTAATACGTCATCACCTTGTCATTACCGTGAACGCCCTTCGTATCGACGGTTGGGAAGTAACGGCCGATCAAGTTTCGTAGGCCATCGGCGTAGTATTCACGAACATGCCAGGGGTTTCGCGTCAGCGAAAACGTTTTGTTGACCGTTGTCAGGAGCAGTTTGCCACCGGGCTTTAGCACACGGTGTGCTTCGCGGATAAACAGATCGTCGTTTTCAATATGTTCAATTACCTGAAACGTTACGATAAAATCGAACGTATTATCGGCAAGTGGTGTACCGTTCAGATCTTTCAGGGGAGGGATGTTGGCCGCAATGAAGGTCGATTGCGGATATTCGGCTTTTAGCGCTGCGATTAGGTCCGTATTTTTATCGATACCCGTGTAGTGGTCGGCAGCCTGCGTGAGTAATTCCAGACCTCGTCCCCAGCCGCAACCGATTTCGAGTACTTTACCGCTGACAATAGTGGCCGCTTCAACGTACGGAAACAAAAGACGCTGGTGAACAGGATTATCCGATGCAATTTCAGCGGACGTTATTTCGGTGGTTTTGTACATAGTATTTTGTGAGGCTGGCAGTTGACTAGTAGAGGAATGACCATTCGCCAGGCGCTATCATTCATAATCCAACACCCTGATTTGCTATTCAATTGACAAAATTAGTCTTTTGTAGTAAGTAAAAGAAAAATGAACGGTTCTGTAACCCAACCGACCTGGTTTTTTCGTTATAAGTAAACGATTCGGAAGATCATCTTATTGACAGTATTAACCCGCGAGATGGTAACGCCCCTATGGATCTGAAATACAGTTTCGTTATGCGTATTTTATCTGCTCTAGTAGTCTTATTTTTTGTATCGGCTTGCGCATCCAGCAAGAAAACCCAGCAGGACCGGGCCAATGCTGCGTATGACGCCCGCACGGAAGCGCGCCAACATTCTCCCCAGAGCGATTCCCGCCCTGCAGCAACCGCAGCCCCGGTTCGCGTCAGTGAAGGAGCGCCCGCCGTTACGCCGGGTTCGGCGCCAACCGCTGGCCCCAAACAGGTTGGTGAGTGGGTTGTTACGTCGATTAAAGGAAAATTTCTGGCTGTCGATACGTCGACAGTTAGGGTCTATATGAATCTGACGGCAAAGACGCCCACCGGGGAGGCTGTGTTAAGCCCGGCCGATTTCAGCGAGCATTTTCAGGTAGCTTATGTCATGTATCCCGATTATAACAATCGCGAACGACTGGGCTATGGCACCGTAGCCATGAACACACAGAACGTTACGCGGGAAGGGAATTATTTAACGCTCTCGTTCGATGTAAAGCGCCCAAAAGGTGCACCCAATGCGGTTCTGCTGACTGAATTTACGGAGATCAATACAGGTACCAAAGCGCGGAACGACCTGTCGTTACGTTTCGCTGATACGAAGTTGAGTGATCGGTTTGCGTTGTTCGATAAAAATGGCACACAACCGCAACTAAGAAACTACCTGAACGTTGGCGATACGGTTATTATTCGCGATGTCCGGGGCACTAGCAAACCCCTGTTTGGCTTCCGGTATCGGCATGATTTTGAAGCGGCATCCTCGCCAATGAATACGTCTTCGAAAACCGTTTCCAAATCGCTTTCGATTGACTCAACCGTGAACGTAACCACGAATCAGCCGTTTGTTATTCCCCGCGAAGGCCTCTACTATTTTATGGAAGATACCACCGCCGAGTCGGGGATTGGGCTGATTGTGGCCGACAAACGTTTTCCTAAAATGACTCGCCCCGAAAAGCTGATCAAGCCTGTTCTGTATATGAGCACGAGTAGCGAGATTGCGGAACTGAGCCAGGCGCAGGATACGAAAAAAGCGTTTGATCGCTACTGGCTAAGTCTGATGTCGGGCAACGAAGAGGTGGCGAAGAAAACCATTAAGGCTTATTTTGATCGGGTTGAAGAGGCTAACCGTCTGTTTACTACCTATAAAGAGGGCTGGAAGACCGATAAAGGCATGATTTATATTGTGCTCGGTGCGCCAGATCGCGTGCAGCGGAACCGTGAGCGGGAAGTATGGGTTTATAATCGCCGGGCCAATGTCTCGGAAGTTAATTTTACCTTTACAAAGAAAGCAAACCAATTTGTCGATGACCATTACGAACTGGTACGTTACATTGAATACCAGCCGATTTGGTACCCGATAGTCGAAGCATGGAGAACCGGCGCAATTCGCGAGTAAATCGCTCTACTTATAATCGAAATCATACTTCCAAACCGCAGTTTCGTCCCCAGCCCGACGAGATGGTATTTGGCATTCAGTCCGTAATCGAAACGCTTCGGTCTGATCAGCAGATCGATAAGTTATACATGGAAAAAGGGCTTAGCCACCCCGAAATCCAGAACCTGGCCTTTCAGAACCGGGTCACCATTCAGCGTGTACCGGTTGAAAAACTGGATCGCCTGACCCGCAAGAACCACCAGGGCGTAGTTTGCCTGGTTGCTCAGGTTCAGTACGTTAAGCTCTCGAACGTAATTGCTGACGTGTATGAGCGGGGCGAAACGCCTTTCTTTCTGCTGCTCGACCGGATTACCGACGTTCGGAACTTTGGCGCTATTGCCCGAACAGCCGAATGTACGGGGGTGCAGTGCATTGTTATTCCGGGTCGGGGGGCTGCGGCCATTAATTCCGATGCGATGAAAACATCATCGGGTGCCCTGAATCACATTTCGGTGTGTCGTGAGCCTGATTTGTCAGAAACCGTCAAATACCTCCAGGAGTCAGGAGTTACAGTAGTCGCCTGTACGGAAAAATCCAGCCGCGATCTGTACGAACGTAACACGGATCTGACCGGGCCAATTGCGGTTATTATGGGGTCAGAAGAAGATGGGATCTCCCCGGAATTACTACGTATGGCCGACACGCACGTGAAAATCCCGCTACTCGGTGCGGTTGGATCGTTGAACGTATCGGTAGCTACTGGTGTCGTCCTCTATGAAGCCGTGCGGCAACGAAGCCTGATTGTTAAGACAGAAGAGTAGTTTTTCGATAAACGATACAGGTCATCAGTAAACAGGAAGAGGGACGTAGCACGACGCTACGTCCCTCTTCCTGTTTACTGAGAATGAGCTCGTTATTTCAGCCATCCACCCGTGAAGCCTGCCCGTTTCAAGCCTTTTTGTATATACGGGTTTCGCTTCATCAGGTTCCAGACAAAATTGGTTCGGGCATTTTCGGCCATTAATAGAATAGGCCCCTGATCGATGCCAAGGTAATCAATATCGAACCAGCCGTTGGCCGTGTTACCATTCACATTAGGAGACGGATAGCGATACGTTGGATTAAACGCGTCGAAGAAGCCATATTTTCCGTATAACCTGCTGCCATAATTGGCTTTCATGCTACGTAACGCCGGTAAGCATATTTCCGGGGCAAATGCGATGGAGCCGCCAGCCGCTGTTGGCGCAATCGTTCCGTCGTCTACGATTTGCATAGAGGCTGCACCGCGCGCACGATACGAGAAAAAGTTACGATTGGCTACCGTCGTGTCCTTTGGGCCGTCGCAGGCTGTGAGCCCCCAGATCGTAGGGCCGTAATCTTGCCATTTGCCTGGATTTGCCATGCAGTAGGCCCGGTTTGCATACGTAGCACGACGCGAATTTTCGGCATAATCAATCCCTTTCGCTTTCATGTATTTATCCTGAATACCCCGGAAATCTATCCAGATGTGCGAGTACTGATGGCCGAACAACGGATCGAAATTGACGTGCTCTTGACCCTGAAAATTGGCCCATTCGTAGCTTTGGGTCCAGGCAGGCCATACGTCAGCACCAACGGGGTGCGTTGGCGAACCCAGTGCTAATACGTAGAGAAGCATGGCTTCGTTATAGCCCTTCCAGTTGGCCGGTATAAAGCCTTTTTCGGGATGCCAGCCCATAGATACGAATGGCTTATTGTTTTGAATCCACATCCAGTCGACGCGTTTGTAAATTTGATCGGCTAATTGCCGGATTTCGGTTTCCTGTGGGGTGTTTTTATCAAAATAAGACTGAGCACTCAAAATGCCGCCGAGCAAAAGTGCCGTATCGATCGTGGAGAGTTCAACCTGTTTGAAACGCTCACCGGTTTTCATGTCCAGGAAGTGATAGAAAAAACCTTTGTAGCCTGCTACGCCAGTTGCCTTGTCGGATTGGGGAGCCTGAGCGAAGAAACGTAGCGTACTGAGCGTTCGATTGGCCGCCTGTTCACGGGTGATATAACCACGTTCAACCCCAACCAGATAGGAGGTAAGTCCGAAGCCAACAGCGGCTATGCTACTGAATGAGGGCGAAGGAGCCCGGTCGGGAATAAGGCCATTTTCTGGGTTGGCCGTTTCCCAGAAAAACAGGAACGTATCATGTTCGAGGCTGTCTAAAAAACGGTTTTCAGCCGCCGAAAACGTATACGTGGGTATTTTGGGCTGGCTGTACGCTACGGTGCATAGGGTTATGAGAAATAAAAGTAGTGGTTTCATAATCGGTTTTTTAATCGGGTATTGGCTTTGTCGTGATAATCGATCAATTCAGGGCAGGGCTTTGGAATCCTAGTTTTTTCATGCCCGTTTTTACTTCAGGACAACTCATAAATAAGCGCCAGAGAAGCTGCGAGCGTTGATTTTCAATCATGATGATAATGGGTCCCTGGTCGATGGCAAGAAACGAATCGGCAAACCAGCTGTTGGTTAGGTTGAATGCGTCAACAAAACCATAGTCTTTCCAGAGTTTATCACCCAGCTTGTAATAGAAGAAACGTAGCGCCTGCATCGATTCGGTAGGCGTGTAGGGCATGGCAGCCAGAGCCGCTGTAGGCGAGATAGTGCCATTGTCATTATTGGGATCGTGAGCAGAATAGCCATTTTGTTCGTCACTGGCCGTCAGGCCCCAGCAATCGGCGCTATAGCCGACATATTGTTTAGGGTTTGCTTTGCAGTAGTTGTAGTTGATGAGCGAATGGGCCCGGTTCTGCTGCCAATAGTCGGCGTAGGCATCTCTGAGGTCGTGCGGGTTAATACCCAGAAAGGAGTAGTGCGAAAAGAATAATGGCCCTCCATAAGCAGGCCCCAAGGGCAGTTTTGTATCGTAATAGCTATTTCCGTTGGCCATTTTGCCATTCTGAGCCCAACCGTTGTCGTAAACGGCCTTTGAAATAGGGGAGGTGTTCGACGAAGCCGCCAGTACGTGTGTAATCAGTGCTTCATTCCAGCCGCGAATCGGCAGGTTCATATCCCAGTTATAGGTCGGTGACCAGTGCCAGTAGAGATTCGATTCTGCGCCATTTTTGGTGAACCAGCTCCATTCGACGCCATCCCACAGAACGTTGATCGCTTTTCGCAGTGCTATTTCATCGGCGCTGGTCGAACTGTTAAAATATTGTCGGGCCGTCAGTAAACCCTGCATCAGGAACGAGGTTTCGACCAGATCGGCGCCATCATCTTTTTGGCTAAACGGAACCGTTGCTCCAGTTGTGCCATTCAGCCAGTGCGGGAAAGCACCGTGGTATCGTTGAGCCTGGTTGCTCAGAAAATTGGTGATTTTGGCAATACGGCTCAGTCCGTCCTGTCGGCTGATAAAGTTCCGGTTAATGGCAACCAGAATAGCCATTATACCAAATCCTGTACCACCCGACGTAACAACATCGCCTGAACTGTTCCGTTCGCGAGCCATGCCCGAAGCAGGATGACCGAAATCCCAGAAATAGCGAAAGGTTTGTTTTTGAACAAGATCAAGCAGCAGAGAATCACTGATCCTCGAAAATTTGTCGGTGCTGTCGAACGTAGTAGTTAGCCCAACGGATACCGATGCCAGCAGATACATAGCCTGCGCTGACTGAAGGGATGAGGATATGGTGAGTTTATAGGTTGTTAGGGAAAGCAATGGTTCGTTGGGAACAACGGTCAGCGTGGAGTCGTTAGCTGAAAAAGAGTAGGTAAACGAGATCGGTTTCGTGGTGCTTTGATCAATGAGCTGAATAGACGGAGTGACCGACTCGCGCTTTATAGGTGATGAAAAGGACAGCGAAATAACGGGCTTCGTCCTGACATTTTTATAGGTCAGATTATCGGCTGATATACCATCTACCAGTACAGTTTTAGTATAAAAGGAGCCACCAGGAGTAACTGCTTTTCCCGAGTCATTTTTACAGGAAAAGCAGACCATCAGCGTAATAAGTGATAACCAGAGTTGCGTTGAGTTCATGGTCGTGTAGGGAAGATAAAGAGGGGCTGTTCCTGTTGAGAGACAGCCCCGATTTGACAAGTTACGGTGATTGATTTCGAATACGCTCAGAATTCAAAAGCGATACGTTATGGGAACTGTCAATAATTTTCCCATATTTTTTTGTACAAAATTATGCAACGAATAACTTGCCGGGTAGAAAATAGATACATCAATACTACATCATTTCGCTACCTGGGGCCTATTTTCGCTGATTTTTACCCATCAACATACTTATGAGCTGGATTAGTATGGAGAGAAACAGGCTTAGCTATTTATTATACTTTTTTAGGGGATTACTGACTGCTCTGGGTGTAGGCTTCCTGCTGGCAGGCCAAAGCGCAGCCCAGTCTGGGTATAGTTTTTGCCAGCCCGAACTGATTCATTTTACGCGTCAGACCTATGGGGCCTATAATCAGAACTGGGGCGCTGTTCAGCATCGGCAAACCCGATTTTTATATTTTGCCAATTCAAAGGGTCTTCTCGAATTTGATGGCAGCAGCTGGCGTGTGTACGAATTGCCAAAGAAGCAGAAAGTACGTTCCGTATGTATTGACGAAAAGGGACGAATTTTTACTGGTGCGCTGGGCGAGTTTGGCTATTGGGAACCCGATAAAACCGGTGAACTGGCGTATCATTCATTAGCTCCTTTGGTCAAAGACCGGGCATTTCAGGGGGAAGAAATCTGGAATATTCTGGCTACGTCGCAAGGTATTCTGTTTCAGTCGTTTGCCTTTATTTATCGATTCCATGCTGGACGTGTTGAGTTATTACATCCGCCTGGCAATGTCTTATTTGTACGGCAGGTTAGAAATCGGTTACTGCTTGGGGTGATTGATAAAGGGTTGTACGAAATTCAGGGCGACCGGTTTTTACTGGTAAAAGGCAGTGAATTTCTGGGTAGTGAAACCGTAAATACTATTCTTCCCTTAGGCGAAACCGAACTGCTGATTGGCACAGAACGGGCTCTTTATCGATACGATGATCGTGAGTTCAGGCCATTCAATGACCAGTTGAATGCGTTTATGCTACTGAATCGACTCAATCGTGGCTTGTTAATCGGCCCTGATCAATACGCCTTTGGCACATTGCTAAATGGTGTCATTATCACGGATGCCAGTGGAACGATACGGGAGCATATCAATCAGAAAAACGGGCTACAGAATAGCACAGTTCTGGCGATGTGCCAGGATGCCGAACACAATTTGTGGCTGGGTCTCGATAAGGGAATCGATCTGATTAATCTTAATTCGCCAATTCGCTATTTTCCTGATAACGATGGTGATTTGGGTACGCTCTACGATATGGCCCGGTGTAATAACAACCTCTATCTGGGCACGAATCAGGGGGTTTACTACAAATCATTACTATCGCCTGATTCGCCGTTTCGGCTGGTATCAGGAACCCAGGGTCAGGTGTGGGATTTGACCGTTGTGGATAATCAATTAATGTGTGGACACAATAGAGGCACTTTTCGAATTGATGGGGATCGTGCTACGTTGCTATGCCCTATTACGGGAGGATGGGTATTACGTCGTTTAAAACATCATCCAGACGTATTGATTCAGGGTACCTATACCCGGCTGTGTATTTACCGAAAAGACGCTCGTGGGCAGTGGGCTTTTTCGCATCCTATTGATGGTTTTTCGGCTTCTGTTCGACAGTTGGAGGAAAGCCCTGATGGATCAATATGGGTTAACAGAGCGCCTAATCAGGGGTTGCAGCGGTTAACATTATCGGCAGATTTACGTAGCGTAAAAGCCAGCAACGTGTATGCCGGTCCTGAGCTGATACGGTCAACGATCAACTTATGCCGCATTCAGGAGCAAATTGTAGTAACGTCTGCCAAAGGAGGACTTCGATACGATTCGGCCGCCGATCGATTTGTGCCTGCCCAATCCATATATCCCTGGTTTGTGTCTACAACCCGAAAAGTGTTCCCAATCGATAGTGCTTATGTGTTTGTGCTGCGGCAGGACGGATCGTTATACTGGGGGAAACCGAATCAGCAATCGCTGGTAGAGATTCCTGTCAAACCAAATCAATGGGTAGAGGAGTACGAGAGTATTGTGTCGCTGGACGAAAACCATGTCGCCCTTTGTCGTGAAAATGGCTTTACGCTATTGCCAATCGACAAGCTGAATCAGGCTGGAGCTGGTTCGGTACGGCCGCCCATCATACGTACCATAGCTGTGTTGGATGGTCCAGAAAGTAGTCATACATTTCGGGGACCGGCTCCCGCCTTGTCGTTTTCACACAAGCAGGGAAATTTGCTGATAACATTCTGTACGCCTTATTATTCGCGCCCTGTCAAATACAGCTACTGGCTGGAAAACAGCACGCAGCACTGGTCACCCTGGACAGCTAGCCAGCAAAAGGAATTTACTAATCTGTCGCCAGGGCACTACGTCTTTCATCTGAAATCGAATCTGAATTCATCGGAGAGTGTACTGGTCTTCGATATTAATCCACCCTGGTACTGGACAACCTGGAGTAAGTTGTTATACGTATTGATAGCTGGTGCCTTACTTAAATGGATCTATGAGTTGCATCTTCGAAGAGTAGCCATGCACCAGAACCGAGTCCGTGAGAAGCTGGAAGAGCAGCTACGTCATCAGGAAGAACAGAGTCAGCGGGAGATCATTTTATTACAAAAAGAACAGCTGGAGCAAGGGTTGATTCAGAAGTCGGAGGAGCTGGCTAACTCAACCATGTCGTTGATTCAGAAAAATGAACTGCTCATCAAGTTGAAAGATGAGCTAGGGCGAATAAGAGCACGGGCGGGTACTAAACTTCCGGCCGACGATTTTCAACGGATCAATACGTTGATCGACGCCAATATGTCGAGTGAGCAGGACTGGAAACTATTTCAGGCGAATTTCAACAAAGTGCACGAGCAGTTTTTGAAGCACTTAATTGATAATTATCCAGATCTGAGTCAGGGAGATTTGAAATTAGCCGCTTATCTGAGAATGAATCTGTCGACCAAGGAAATCGCTCATTTGCTGAATATTACGCCCCGGAGCGTTGAACTGAAACGGTACCGGCTTCGTAAAAAACTCGATATTGAAGGCGATATAAACCTGAGCGAGTTTATGATGAAGTATTAATTGGATAGGCGTTTTATGCTATGGGTTTTCGTCTGGATGGGATAGTAGTTTGTCTGAGCTACAAACAAACTACTACCCAACAAAAGAATCTGCCAGAATTTGTTCATTTACAGAAGAGGAGTCTGGAGATGGTTACTCCAGTGTGAAGGATATGGGCAGGTTGAATTTTACGCGAACGGCTCGGCCTGATTGTTTTCCTGGTTTCCAGAAGGGCATTTTTTTGACGACGCGAACGGCTTCTTCATCGCAGCCAAAACCGATTCCTTTTAACACCTGAACATCGGTTAAGCTACCATCGGTATTAACGACAAAACTGACATAAACACGGCCAGAAACGCCTGCTGAGGAGGCTGCACGAGGATAAGCGAGATTTTTCGATAAAAAGGAACGCATAGCCTCGAGTCCGCCCGGATATTCAGGAAACTGCTCAACAGAAATAAATACATCGTCGGTTTTAGGGGCGGCTTCAATCGCTTTTTCCGTAATAGTAGGGGCGCTGGATTCAGGCGGAGCAATCACCTCAATATCGCCAGTTCCTTCAGCGGTTTGTGGGCCAGACGTTGCATCCTGAAGTTCATCTGTTGTTGGCGGGAGAACTTCGTCGACTACATCGGCTTCGGGCATAACAACCAGCGGTAGATTACGTACCGTATTGACAGCAGGAGCCTGCTCGGTAGGGGGAATCTGGATGGGTTGCTCAACGGGCGGTTCTGTTACCTTAGTTAGCGTAACTTCAGTCATAGATGACGTAGCGTCGGCGCTAGTATGAGGCCAGAAGTGGTCATAAATGATCGGACTGCTCAATCCAAGCAGAAATAAACCAATACCAACTATCAGCGCACGGCTTAAGGCAGGGCGGTAATGCTGGCGCAGGTCAAATGCACCATAAGCACGGTGCCGAGACTGAAAAATAATGTCGTCGTAGGTAAGAGCAGACGTATCCGATTGTGTCATGGCTGTATGCGATTTTGGTTTATCGCATAGATGACACGGTGGCCTAAATTCCACAAGGTAGAAACCGGTCTGGCTGCAGATGACGCTACGTTAGGGGCTATAGAGTATCGTATTGCTTAATTAGCGTTACGGCATCTTCTTCCGTCTTGAAGGCTGACTTCTGACCATCGGCAAATTTCTTTAACGCGTCTCCTTTGTCGCTCATCGCTTCGAGAAGCGTCTTTTTGGAAAGCTTTACCTTCGTCAGTGATTTGTCGGGTTTGAGCAGGTAATACGAAAAAGAATCATCGAAGGAGTCGTAACGAACGTTGGCCGAGTAAGCTCCCTGATAGTCAGCGGCTTTAAATGTTTTGGCCACTCGCTTCAATAGCGACGATTTTCCTTCATACAGAATCAGGAAATAACCGTTCTTGATAGTTTCGTCGTCGATATTGGCCGTTGGGTAACGACCAAATAGATAGGCTTGACCATCGGGCCTTGTCAGCAGAAAACGATTGACGGTTGGTCGGGCAATAATGATAGAGTCGTTGCCCGATGCCGGGCGAAGCAAGATCAACTCCTGGCGATAGGCATCAAATTTCAGTGATACATCCTTGTACTGCTTGCCATTGGTTAAACTAACCTGCCCATTTGACCAATCAGTTAGCAAATATGGTGATCCATGCTGGCCTTCATAGCGTGTATCGATGCGAAGAATGAGCGGCCCTGTCGATGGATTGTTCAGGTTGTTAAGTCGTAAATAGGCAGTCGGATCGGTTGGTGAGGCTTGCGCCATGACCACCTGATACATAAGGGTCAATAGGCTGGCGATGACGTATTTCATACAAGACAGGAAGATAAGACGTAGCGTTTAGTTCGTGTTTGTTGGGGGGAACACGAACTAAACGCTACAAAGCCTAGTACTCGTGTGGAAGCGGAATATCAACCCGTTCGTTAACGGGTAGGCCCTGCTTATTCATTTGTTCGATGAATGGATCGGGATCAAGTTCTTCACAGTTCCATACGCCCGGTTTCAGCCATACGCCCGTTACCATCAGCATGGCACCGATCATAGCAGGTACGCCCGTTGTATAGCTAACCGCCTGGCCACGTACTTCACGATACGTTTCCGCGTGGTCGCAGTTGTTCCAGATGTAATACGTCCGGTCTGCTCCATCCTTCACGCCTTTAATCTGGCAACCAATGCTGGTTTGCCCTGTATAGTTTTCGCCTAACGTATCGGGTGCCGGAAGAACCGCTTTCAGGAATTCGAGCGGAACAATATCCATGCCATTGAACTTAACCGGATCGATCCGGGTCATTCCTACGTTCTGAAGCACTTCCAGGTGGGTTAAGTACGCCTGGCCAAATGTCATCCAGAACCGAGCCCGTTTCAGCGTTGGGAAATTTTTAACCAGCGATTCCAGTTCTTCGTGATATAAAACGTAGGATTCGCGTGGACCAATTTCAGGATACTCAATCGGTTTATGAATACTCATGGCTGGAATTTCAATCCATTCGCCATTTTCCCAATACCGGCCGGGCTGCGTAATCTCGCGAATATTGATTTCTGGATTGAAGTTGGTCGCGAATGCCTTGCCGTGATTGCCAGCGTTGCAGTCGACAATATCGAGGTAATCCATCCGATCAAAATGATGTTTGTTGGCATAGGCCGTAAACACCTGAGTTGCTCCCGGATCGAATCCGCATCCCAGCAAAGCCATTAGACCTGCCTGCTCAAATCGCTCTTTGTAGGCCCACTGCCAGCTATATTCGAATTTGGCTACGTCTTTGGGTTCGTAATTAGCCGTATCCATATAATGAACACCTGCTTCCAGACAAGCGTCCATAATTGGCAGATCCTGGTAAGGGAGTGCTACGTTGATGACCATGAATGGATTAAATGACCGAATAAGGGCTACGACTTCAGCCACTACGTCGGCATCTACCTGAGCCGTCTGAACTGTTACGCCGTGCATTTCCTGGATTTCGGCTGCAATTCGGTCGCACTTTGATTTCGTGCGGCTAGCGAGCATTATATCGGTGAAGACATTGCTGTTGAGTGCGCATTTGTGCGCCACTACGCTACCAACTCCACCTGCTCCAATAATGAGCACTTTTGCCATATAGTTATATCACTTTTTTTGCGGTCGCAAAGATAGAGAAAGTCAATCAGAGAGTTAGTTAATAGATTATGATCCTTGCCATGATCGATAGCTGATGGCCAAATTGGCGGATTAATTCGATGGTGGAATAATTTGTATGCCAAACAAATCAATAGTATATTTGTTAAGTAGACAAAACAGTGATTCTGTTCTCAATTCTTCGTTATGAAATTTATCTCCTCTTCTGGCTCCTTTGAATTCTCAATTCTGGGCTATGGCCCTAAAACTACCAACTGGCGGGAACGTAACAATCTTCGCTGTCGCGTATCTACTATATGGCGCCAGCACACCGATTCCCAATCGACTCCGCTGCAGACGTGGGAAGTTCGGCGTTTGTTAAGCAGTCTTCGCTCACTTTGGGGAAAGGCTGCTAATCATGTTGCCTTAACCTTTTCGGAGCCCGGTTTAAGTGTTGAAGCCTCTGCCTTACCAGGGGGTAATTACCGATTAAAAATTCAACTTGATCATGCACTTACGCCAAATTGGCACGCCTACCCAGATTTTCCACTTGAAATGGATATGTTGTTGAGTAGAAGTGAATTAGATACCGCTATCCAGGATTTGTCCGGGCAATTGGCGATTTTTCCAGAACGATAAATTATAGGCTCCTCTTTCTTGACGTATATACAGTACGTTACCTGTTCTGATCAATTGTATTTTTCTGGTAGTAGCGCTTTGCCTAGATAGCGCTATTATTGCTAAATCATTATACAAATAAGTATCCGAACTACCTGTTTCAATCAAGTAGTGTGATAGACAATGTTGAGTTTCTAAACATGTTTGTGTTCGAGTAAGACAATAGCTAATATTGGTTAAGTACTTGTATAATAATGTTCAAAAGCATGGATAAAGCCTTAATTAAGTCTTCTGGCTTGCCTGCTACTTCTCAAACGTAGAGGTAAGCGTTGCTAAAAATCGCCATATTATCTAGTTTATAAAGATTTCCAGTATGGCATAGTCTTATCGCTTGATAACATCATTTGTTATGCCCATATTTGTAGCCAGACCGGAGTTTCAGTAGATTTCTTTGTTTGTCTCTACAGTTAATGTAGAGACATTATACCCTCTTTAACACAAAAATTACTAGCAGTATGAAAATTGTTAAGCGTAGAAACCGTCAGATGACCATGGAGCGCATCTTGCGGGCAATGGGTGATGTGATGGCTGAACGAGGGACCGAAAAAGCAGGAATTAATGCCGTCGCCGAAAAGGCCGGTGTTAATAAAGTGCTCATATATCGGTACTTTGGTGGTTGGAATGGCTTATTGGAAGCTTATGTTCAGCGTGGGTTTTTCCTATCCATGTTCAATGAGAAGTTTCTGGATGCCGTCCCCGATAATCTGACCGCTGAAAACCGGAGTAAGGTTTGGTCAGAATACACCATTCAGTATATGCGGGAGTTTCGTGCTCGCAAACCTTCTCAAGAGCTGATCCGGTGGGAAATGAGCCACGGCGAAACAGAACTTGCCCGTAGATTAGCTGAATTCCGCGACAACTCTTATAAAAAGTTGGTTGACAAGCTGGCGCCATTCTCAGAGTACGATCCGATTGCTATCACAAGCTTAATGGTTGCGGCCGTAACAAACGTAGTGCTGACCAGCACTCAGCGCGATCATATTGGTGGCATTGACCTGCGTACTGATGCAGGCTGGGAACGCCTGGAAACAGCTATACGCCGAATTTACTCAGGTTTAAATATTGCTTTGGAGCTGGAAGCGACAAAGAAAGCAGAAGTGAAATAGGTGTATAGTTTGTGGTTTATGGTTATTCGGACGCGGGCCGAATACCATAAACCACAAACCATACATTATAAACTTACTTATTCATTAATGCTTCTATTTCCTCAGCCTCAACAGGGATATTGGCCATCAGATCGATGTTCCCGGATTCGGTAATTAATACGTTGTTTTCGAGACGGATGCCTAATTTCTCCGCTGGAATATAAATGCCGGGTTCTACCGTAAATACCATTCCTGGTTCCATTCGCCGGTATTTGTTTCCTACATCGTGAACGTCGAGCCCAAGAAAGTGGGACGTACCGTGCATAAAGTACTTTTTATATAGAGGTGCATCGGGGTCCTGATTGGCAACTTCGTTCTTGTCCAGCAAGCCAAGGCCAATCAGTTCTGCTTCCATTACCTTACCTACTTCACGGTGATATTCATCCCACAGGTTGCCCGGACGTAGCATCTGTTTCGCTTCGTTCATAACGCGTAAAACAGCATCATAAACAGCGCGCTGGCGTTCCGTGAATCGGCCATTTACCGGTACCGAGCGCGTCATATCAGCATTGTAGTTGGCATATTCCGCACCAATATCCAACAGAATGACATCACCATCCTGGCATTGCTGGCTATTATCGATATAATGTAAGACGCAGGCATTAGCACCGGATGCAATGATTGGTGAGTAGGCCGCTCCCCGCGATCTATTTCGAAGGTACTCGTGCATCATTTCTGCCTCAATTTCGTATTCCCATACCCCTGGCTTAATAAATCCGAGTAATCGACGGAACATCTTCTCCGTAATATCAATGGCCGTCTGAATGAGCGGTACTTCCTGCGGTTGCTTGATCACCCGTAGGTAATGCATCAAGGGGGCAAGGCGCTCCAGATGATGTAGCGGGTACTTTTGTTTGAATTCGTTGATAAAACGGACATCGCGCGTCTGAACCTCTATACCAGCTCTTGTATGCTCATTGGTGTTCAGATAGACGTGGTCGGCCTCAAAAACCATCTGAATAAAAATCTGCTCAAACTGACTGGTCCAGTAGATTTGCTTTTGAGGGATGCCGGTTGTTTGCTCGGCTTCGGCCTTGGTGAGTTTGTGACCTTCCCATATTTCGATCAGTTCGCTCGTTTCCCGGAGAAATAGAACCTCCCGGAATTTAGGGTCTGGATGGTCTGGGAATAATACTAACTGCGTCTCTTCCTGATCAACGCCAGTCAGATAAAACAGGTCGTTATTTTGTCGAAAGGTCATTGTACCATCAGCATTCGTCGGCATAATGTCGTTGGCATTGAGAATAACCAGCGATTTTGGTTTTAACAAGGCTGCCAACCGTTGGCGATTGCGGATGAAAAGTTGATTGTCAATGGGCGAGTAGCGCATATATGGACGTTGGAACTGGCTTTTCTAATTAAATTGCAAAGAAAACCCAAAGCTATAAGAGTTTTTGTGTGTTTTTGTGTTTATATCTCTGCATACACGTTAACAAACCATACGATTAATTGTCCTAATTGCTGCATGACGTTGCGCCTAACTAGTTTTCTCTGTTTCCTGACGTATGTTGTCCAGGCTGGCTCTTTGACTGATTGGCCAAAATATTGGATTCTATTTAAAGACAAAGACCAGACAACTTCTCCCGCTTTGTCCCCGGCTTCTATAGCCCGTCGGCAGGCGCAGAATCTTTCCCTGGACGATACCGATCGTCCGGTATCGGCGGAATACATTGCTTTGTTGCAACGACAAGGTGTGACCTCCATTAACAAGTCTCGCTGGCTAAATGCGGTATCGGCGCGGTTATCGGCTGAGCAGTACGCAAAAGTCGCTACGTTGCCTTGCGTGGCTGGTATTCAGACTATCGACCCCGCTATTATTATTACGTCGATTGGTGATCAGAACGGAAAGATTAAGCCGCATATGGCCCCGGTTATGACCCAAATTCAGGCTTCTGATTTTGCACAGGCGGGACTGACGGGACGTTTTGTGACGGTTGGCGTTATCGATGCCGGTTTTTTTGGAGCCGATTCAGCTAATGCGCTCAAGCATGTGTTTGCACGAGATGGAGTTAAGCGGGTACGGGATTACGTTAACGAGAAAAAAACACGTAGTGACCTCTTCCGAACGCTCGAAACCACGTCCGATTTTCACGGGACGGAAGTGCTGGCAGCCATTGCGGGTGATGATCCTACCGAGAAAATGCAGTATGGCCTGGCTACCGACGCTACGTTCTATCTGGCTCGCACCGATCAGGGAAATCGTGAATATCGGGGGGAGGAAGATAATTGGGTGGCTGCCATGGAGTGGATGGACAGCCTGGGTGTTCGCCTGATCAATACGTCTCTGGGTTATGCCAAAGGAATGAGCAACCCTAAAGAAAATTATGAGCCGAGTCAGATGGATGGTCATACCAGTTTGATCAGCCGGGCAGCTCAGATCGCAGCCGATAAAAAAGGAATCCTGATTATTGTATCAGCGGGTAACGAAGGCGACGACCGTTCGTGGCGCATCATTAGCACGCCAGCCGATGCACAGGGCGTGCTGGCTATTGGTGCCACTAATTCCCGGCTCTGGAACCGAATAGGTTACAGCAGTATCGGCCCAGAAAGCTTGCCTTATTTAAAACCGAACGTATCATGCTTTTCCCTGTACGGTACGTCGTTGTCAGCGCCAGTGATTACTGGATTTGCGGCCTGTATTATGCAGGCAAATCCCAAGCTGACCAATAAAGAGGTCATGGCTATTATCGAGAAATCTTCGCATCTGTATCCGTACGGGAACAATTACGTAGGGTATGGTGTACCACAGGCTTCACGGGCTATTACGTTGTTACGAAATCAGCCATTGGCCACTACGGCCCGGCAGATTAAAGCATCGGGAAAAGCATTTGTCGTGCCGGTTTCGACCGATGAATCGGTAGTATCGGTGTTTCATAAGAAAGACGCAACCCACGTATTGCAGCAGGAGGCAACAAAGGTGAGCAATGGCAAAGTAACGTTACGTCGGTCATCTGGTGAAACCCAGACCACTATCGATCTGAAGAAAGAAGTTATTGAGGTGGTTTGGGAGTAAAAACGAGATGAAGAAAAATTAATTTCAGTTTCAAGTCGTCTTTAAGTGGGCCCTGTAGCTTTGTTTCCATCATTAATCAGCAATTCACTAGTTATGGAAATCAACGCAAACTATTTGGCCCTTTTATTTGTCGCGGCAACGCTGGCTATTACAGACGTAAACGCACAGGCACCTGCTGAACCAGGTGCGCCAGTACCACCTGCTATACTCGATGGTCCAAATCCTCCTGAACCAGTAGGATTTAACCGACTTCAGCCCGGACCAGGAAGAAGACCTCCCGGAAATCCAGGTGCTTATGGCCGCCCCGACCGAATTGGCCCCAATGCAGGGTTGACATCGTTGACCACTGTTTCGGGTAAGGTAGGTCAATGGATAGGAAATGACGATGCCATTCTGGATGGATTTACCTTAACCGGCTCCGGAAATGAATCAACCGTCGTCAAGTTTCCTCCTCATTTAGGGCAGCAGGTTCAAAATGCTGTTAAGCCGGGCAGTACGGTTACAATCACTGGATTTAGTGACGTGAATCCAGAAGGAGAAACCCTGTTTAGGTTAACCAGTTTGTCGGCAGGTAAAGCAACTATTGCCGATGCGCCCCCAGTGGTTCCGGCTACACCCCCAGCGGCTCCGGCTTTGACTACTTCAACCGGAAAGGTTACAGATTTTAAAATAGGACGCGATGGCCGTGTAAATGGTATCGTACTCGATAATCAGACCGTTGTAAAGGTTCCTCCTCATGTGGCCTATCAGCTTACTAATCTGGCTACCAAAGGTAGTTCTATTACGGTGCAGGGCTACCCAAGAAATCTACGGGATGGGCAGGTACAACTGGATAAGAAAAACATTCTGAATGCTACGGTGTTGACCATCAACGGTCAGCAGTACCTGGTCCGCTAACGTTCAATCGGCGAAGCGCTTCGGCCTAGACAATTGAGCCGAAGCGCTTTTGTAAGCTATGAAAATTCTGGTGATTGACGATGAGCGAAAACTAGCTCGGTTTATCAAACAAGGACTTGAGCAACAGGGGCATGTTGCCGATTTGGTACATTCAGGAACGGAAGGACTTGAGCGGCTGGCAGGCGGATTGTATGATCTTGCATTGCTCGATCTGATGCTACCAGGGCAGACTGGATTTGAGGTCCTGAAAAATATTCGTGAGTTTGGCCTGACCGTTCCGGTAATCATTGTATCAGCGCTGAGCGAGCCCGAGAAAGTAGTTCAGGGCCTGGACCTTGGAGCAGTCGATTATCTTCGAAAACCGTTTGATTTTAATGAGTTACTGGCTCGTATTCGTGTGTTGCAACGGCAGGCTCAGACCGGAAATAGCGTCGTATTACAAGTAGCTGATCTGGAAATGAGGCTGGTATCCCATGACGTATTGAAAGCAGGTAAGCGTTTAGAACTAACCAACAGAGAGTTTGCGCTTCTGGAATTACTGATGCGCCGGGCAGGTTTGTTGGTCACCAAGAACGAAATAGCGGAGAAAGTTTGGTCGGCAGACTATGATATGGGAAGTAATGTCATTGAAGTACATATCTATCAGCTACGAAAAAAATTAGATGCTATCGGAACAACAGGGTTGATTGAAACATTGGTGGGACGTGGCTATCGACTACAACGAGCATGAACCTACGTAGTCGGATCGTGTTGGCCGTTACGGTCGTTTTTGCCGGTATCAGTCTGCTGGCGGGGCTGTTTATGCTGAATCGGGCGGAGAAAAGCCTTAAAATAGCATTCGACAGAGCTATTGAAACACGGGCTGAATGGTTGCTCTCGCAGGTTAACGTCGATCCTGTGCTTTTGCCGTTGCCTTCCGAAAGTGAAAAAATGCGCGTAAGTTTTCGGAATTACGGTCAACACCGTGAGCTGTTCCGTAGTCCAGGGTTTCCGGATGCAGCAGGGAGAGGCATGGACAGAAATCAGCAGCAACGATCCTATCGATCAATAACCGTTGAAGTTACACCCGTTCAATTTCCGGGTGGATTAGTGACACTATCCCTGGGCGTACCAGACGATAGTCTAACTCAGGATAATATTCATTTGCGATGGGTGTTTGGCCTAAGCTGGCTGATTAGTCTGGGCCTGGCATTCGGTTGCGGTTACATTGTAGCTGGATGGTTATTGAAGCCTATTCAGACAATCGTTAATCAGGCAAGCCAGATCACGAATACCACAACAATTGAATCGATAGCATTACCCAATACGCGGGATGAGCTTTACCAGTTGACCGATACGCTGAATCAAATGCTGGCCCGGATTCAGGAAAGTGCCGAACTGCAACGTAACTTCTTTGGTGCGGCCGCCCATGAGCTTCGAACGCCTTTGTCGGTTATGAAAACAGGGCTGGAAGTAACGCTGAATAGTAATCAAGTAGACAGTCAGGCTCGGCAATTTCTGACGGGGCAGCTTGATGAAGTCAGGCGTTTACATCGCCTGCTCGACGAATTTTTGACCCTAAGTCGTCCTGATAACCGGCCCTATTCATTCAATCCATCAGCGATTGATTTGTTAGAAACCATAAAGAAATGCTTGGCTCAGCTAGAGTCTGTTTTTGCGGACTACAATGTCGACATACAGTTGACTGAGGAAAATCCTCTTTTGAAGGAATCAATTTGGATCGATGGTACGAAGCTGGAACATGTTCTCCTAAACCTTCTGGAGAATGCAATCAAGTATGCACAGGTGAATAGTGTTATTACGGTTCAGCTGTCCTGGAAAGAAACGCCAACAATTCAGATTGAGAATCAAACAATGCAGGAATCAGGGGTGGTGGCTGATCTGATGCAGCCTTATTTCCGGGCCGATCCACTTAAAGAGGGCCACGGATTGGGGCTTTGGGTAAGCTACCGATTAACAACTTTACTGGGGGGGCAGTTATACCTCCGCTGGGAAGATTTCACGTTCTCTAGTACCTTGTTTCTTCCGCAAACAAAATAGTATTTAACTTAGATTGATCCATGAAAGGGCTTTACTGTATCTTACTACTAACCTTATCGAATGTGTTTATGACATTAGCATGGTATGGACACCTGCAAATGAAGCAATATCCTATGCTGGCTAAACTGTCGCTTTGGGGGATTGTCCTGCTGAGCTGGGGACTGGCTTTCTTCGAGTATATTTTTCAGGTTCCGGCCAACCGAATTGGTTCTGAAGAAACGGGTGGCCCATTTTCATTATTTGAACTTAAAACGATTCAGGAAGCTGTTTCTCTACTGGTCTTTACGCTGATTACAGTCTTTTTCTTCAAGACGGATAAACTAGCCTGGAACCATCTGGTTGGCTTTTTCTTTATTGTCGTCGCGGTATTTTTTATTTTCAAAAAATGGTGAACAGAGCCTGTCTATTTACTTCCGCTCTTACACCAGTCTTAAAGAAAATAAGCGGGTCGCTACGTCTGTAATACGTATTACAGACGTAGCGACCCGCTATGCCATTAATTATTACTTGAATCTTGGGCCAGAATCAACGTAACGACTAGAAATATTTCTGTTCTTTCAGATACTGTTTAACGTAGTCGGATACCCCTTCTTCGAGTGAATGGAATGGCCGGTCATAACCGATAGACCGTAGTTTAGCCATATTAGCCTGCGTAAAATATTGGTATTTATCGCGAATATCGGCTGGCGTATCAATAAATTCGATGTTTGCGTCACGACCCATCGCATGAAAAGTCAGGGTAGCCAGATCGAGGAAGGTTCGGGCTTTGCCGCTTCCCAGGTTATAAATACCTGAGTTACGCCGGTGATGCATGAGAAAGGAACAAACGTCAATAACATCTTTAACGTAGATAAAATCACGCATCTGTCCACCATCTGTAAAGTCAGGGTTGTGAGACCGGAATAATTTCATGTTTCCTGTCTGGCAAATCTGATTATAGGCGTGAAAAATAACAGATGCCATTCGGCCCTTATGGTATTCATTTGGGCCATATACATTAAAGAATTTCAGGCCAGCCCAGAAGAATGGCTTACGTTCCTGTTCGAGCGCCCAAATGTCGAACTCGTTCTTGGAGTCGCCGTAAGGATTGAGCGGCTTGAGTTGAGGAATGATCGACTCATTATCATCATAGCCAAATTCGCCCAGACCGTAAGTGGCAGCCGATGAGGCATATACGAGGGGAATCTGGTAGTCGATGCAGCGCTTCCAGATCTGTTTCGAGTATTCGATATTCAGATGCTCAAAAATCTGCCGATCGAATTCGGTAGTATCGGTGCGAGCACCGATATGGAAAATAAATTCGATTTCCTGGTAATTGTTGTCAAGCCAGTCGAAAAAATCTTCGCGATCTACCCGTTCCTGAATTCGTTTGCCAATTAAGTTGGCTTCTTTACTAGGGTCTGAAAAATCATCAACAGCAATTATGAAATTGAAATTTTCCTGATTCAATTTGCTGATCAAACAGCTTCCGATAAAGCCTGCAGCCCCCGTAACGATAATCATAAAGTGCTAGGAGTAAACGTATTGATTTCTATAAAGAGGTAAAAATCAGGTAGAATGAAGCGAAATTGGCTGTAAAGATACGGCTTTTGAAATGAAGAAAGTAATAGCGTTTTTAATGATTAAATTGCATTTTTCTAGTATAGCCTGAGTGGGGGAGTTGAATACGTGTTTGTAAAAAAGAGGGTTTTATAGCGCCCAAAGAGTTCGTACCTTTGCGGTTCATTAGCAAAATTGGCGTTTCTGGCAACCGCCTTATCTAAACCAGAGATATGGTATATATTAATAGAATTGAGCATTTCAATGCGGCTCACCGGCTCTACAATCCAGCCTGGTCTGAGGAAAAAAATAAGGAAGTGTTTGGCCCCTGCGCAAACATAAACTGGCATGGGCATAACTTCGAACTGATCGTAACGGTCAAGGGGCAACCCGACCCGGATACGGGTTTTGTGATTGATTTGAAAGTGCTGGGCGATATTATTAAGCGTGAAGTGATCGAGAAAGTCGATCATAAAAACCTCAATCTTGATGTTGATTTCATGCGTGGAAAGATGGCCAGTTGCGAAATCTTCGTCATGGAAATCTGGAAAATTCTGGAAAAGGCATTAGCCGACGTAACAGAAGCGCATCTTCACCAGATCAGGCTCTACGAAACGCCGAAAAATTTTGTTGACTACTTTGGCGAATAAGCATCAACGTATGCAGTAGGATGTAGGCTAGGGAGTGGTTTGTTACGTTTTATTACTTACTTCATGCATCTTACTGCTTAGTTTCTTCATGAATTATTATCTGATTGCTGGCGAACGATCGGGCGACCTGCATGGGGCCAACCTTATTCGGGCTATTCGTCAATACGACCCCGAAGCCCAATGTCGTGCGTATGGCGGTGAGCAGATGGAGCAGGCCGGAGCTGTTCTGGTACGTCATTACCGGGAGATGGCCTTCATGGGGTTTCTGGAAGTGGTCAAAAATCTGGGTACAATTCGACGGATTATGCGCGAATGCCAGGCAGATTTGCTGGCCAACCGACCCGACGTGCTTATTTTGATCGACTATGCTGGCTTTAACTTACGCATGGCCCGATTTGCCAAACAGCATGGTATCCGCGTATTTTACTACATATCGCCTAAAGTGTGGGCCTGGAATCAGCGACGAGCGTTGAAAATTAAGGCCAATGTCGATCAACTGTTTACCATCCTGCCTTTCGAAACCGAGTTTTTTGCTCGTTACGACTATGCCGTTCACTACGTAGGCAATCCGCTACTGGACGCTTTAGCCGCTTTTAGTCCTAATCCAGCATTTCGGTCGAAACTACAACTAGATGACCGGCCAGTAGTTGCCTTGCTGCCGGGAAGCCGTCGCCAGGAAATTACGTCCATATTACCGGTTATGCTGGAAGCGAGTAACTGTTTTCCGGCATATCAGTTTGTGGTTGGCACTGTAAGCAACCTGCCATCGGCACTGTATGATCGTATGTTAGCGGCCTATCCTGCTGTAAAGCGCGTAGACGATGCTGCTTATGACGTATTACATAATGCCGAAGCCGCCCTGGTTACCTCGGGTACCGCTACGTTGGAAACAGCCCTGCTGAACGTACCGCAGGTCGTATGCTATAAAACGACAGGTATTTCGTATGCCATCGCTAAACGATTGATTGCGGTGCCCTTTATTTCATTGGTGAATTTGATCGCCAACCGCAATGTAGTGACTGAATTGATTCAGAATGAGCTGACTACAGAACGTATCGAAGCAGAGCTAAACGCCATTCTGCCTAACGGTGCCCGACGTGCCGAGCAGTTGGATGGATATGCGGATGTACGCCGGAAAATGGGCGAGGCAGGAGCATCTGAGCGAGCAGGGAAGCAAATGGTCGAACTCTTGATAGAAGAGACGCAGAAAAAGGCCTAGCTGGATTTTTCCTGAATCAATCCCGTTTCTTCCCAGCTCTTGAGCCAATCTTTTTTGATGCCGTGGACTTCAGAAAAAAAGGCGTAGAAGGGAATCATATCTGCTTCGTAATTACCCGTTGCCTGAATAGGTGGCCCAAGAAGAACCTGTTTGCGAGGCCAGTCGAAACCAACCGGAATAATAGGGACCTGGGCTTTTAGCGAGATATAGTAAAATCCTGTTTTTAACTTCGATACGTTACTTCGTGTGCCTTCCGGGGCAATGCAAATATGCAGAGACTCGTGCTGGTTGAACACGTTAACGATGCTGTCGACCAGATTATTGGATTTGTCTCTGTAAACCGGCTTGCCGCCCAGCCAGCGAAAAAGCCAGCCAGAATACCAGGTGAACAGCGAACTTTTGGCAAGATATTGAATCCAGATACCAACTGTGGCTCGGGTTCCTAACCCGATAGGGAAATCCCAGTTCGTGGTGTGGGGAGCAACAGTCCATATTCCTTTAGGGAGCTGAGGAATAGGACCAACAACCCGCCATCCGGCTATTTTAAACAACCAACGGGCAATGGTACTTAGCATATGTTAGTTTACAGTCTTCAGTTTATAGTCTTCAGTTGCTGTCTTGCTGACAACCATAAACTGACAACCATAAACTGAAAACTTATTTAATACTTCCGGTCGTTGCGCTCCAGCCAGCGGCCAGTCATAAACGAAGCCGTCAGCAGAACAACATAGAACAGAATTGTTAATGGGGTTGATAAATCCATGTCTGTAGTCGGTTGAATTCTGGTGCAAAAGTACAATACACATCGGATATTAGACACTGTAACCTAGACAAAAAGTGAAAGTCTGTGTTCAGTGTCTAATTCCTGGCGTATCTTATAAGACTCCTTTTGTGCTGGGAAGATTATCCAATTCCCGAATACTACGCTGAACAGCCATCTTTATGGATTTGGCAAAGGCTTTAAAAATGGCTTCAATTTTATGGTGTTCATTATCACCTTCCACCTGTATGTTCAGGTTACAAAGCGCGGTGTCGGAAAAGGATTTGAAGAAATGGAAAAACATTTCGGTGGGCATATCGCCCACTTTTTCCCGCTTGAATTCAGCATTCCAGACCAGCCAGGGGCGTCCCGAAAAGTCGATACCCACCTGCGCCAGCGCTTCGTCCATGGGTAGCAGGAAGCCATACCGACTGATGCCCCGCTTATCGCCCAGCGCACGCCGGTAGGCTTCGCCCAATGCCAGAGCCGTGTCTTCAATGGTGTGATGCTCATCAATGTGGAGGTCGCCCTGCACACGAATCGTTAAATCGGCTCCCGAATGTTTGGCAACCTGATCGAGCATGTGGTCGAAAAAGCCAAGGCCTGTATGAATATCTGCTTTCCCCTGACCATCGAGATTCAGATCGATTTTGATCTGTGTTTCTTTGGTGTTGCGTTCAACGCTGGCTGTGCGGGCAGGCAATCGCAGAAACTCATAAATTTTATCCCAATCGTCAGTCTTCAGGGCGATGGCTTGCTGCATGGCTTCCGTTAAACCCGTTACATCGGCGGTTTGTACTGACAATAAGCCATCGGGAGGAAGGAACAAAATGGCTTTGGCCCCTAAATTGACCGCTAGTTGCACATCGGTCAGACGATCGCCAATAACGTAGCTATTCGCCAGATCGTATTCCGGGGCAAAATACTGCGTGAGCATACCCGTACCCGGTTTGCGCGTAGTTGAGTTATCGCGTGGGAAATGTCGATCAATATGGACGGCCTCAAAACGAATATTTTCACCAGCAAACGTAGCCATCATCTTGTTGTGAGCAGGCCAGAATGTTTCTTCCGGGAAAGAATCAGTGCCCAGACCATCCTGGTTTGTCACCATGACCAGCTCATAGTCAGTTTCTTCGGCAATTTTACGCATGGCCGAAATGGCCCTGGGGATGTAATCAAGTTTGGCTAGTGAATCGACCTGCTGATCGGGTTGAGGCTCAATAATCAGCGTACCATCACGATCAATGAATAAAATTTTTCGCATATACATAATATCTGGCGGACAAAGATACCTCACCAGCCGAATTGTAAGAGAAAACGTATTAAATTTGCCACCTAGTAACGTTTTCGATTTATACTGCTACGTAGGATTTCTGTCATATATATAGTTTATTAGTTATCTATAAAGTCCTATCAGTTTGTAACTCGATTGAATATACTGCCTAAGCTATCCCATCGAAACAGTTAGATAAAACCGCGTACAATAATTACTATACTACATACATAAATTACAAAAAAAAATATGCCAGCAAATGCATCCAGGCTGACCCGGATCGGGGTTTTCTATGACGGCAATTATTTCTTACACGTAAGCAATTATTATAATTATTCTCATGAACGGCGCAGCCGGATTAGTATATCAGGTTTACATGCATTTATCCGTAGGCAGGTAGCTGAAGAAGAGGGTGTTAACGAGCGTTTATGTCAAATTGTGGATGCTCATTATTTTAGAGGTCGCTTAAATGCGCACGAAGCTAATCAACGGGGTAATCAATTGTTTTATGATCGCCTGTTCGACGATATTCTGATGTCGGAAGGGGTTGTTACGCATTATTTGCCCGTAAAAACGTATCAGGGCTATCGTCAGGAAAAAGGTATTGATGTTTGGCTGGCTCTGGAAGCCTTTGAATTAGCGCAGTACAAAAAGTTTGATGTTGTTGTGCTCATTACGTCTGATGGCGATTATGTACCGTTAATTCGAAAACTCAATACGTTAGGCTCACGAATTATGGTGTTGAGCTGGGACTTCGAGTTTCTGAACGAACAAGGCGAAAAACAGGTAACGCGCACGTCTCAGGATTTGCTGGAAGAAGTGTCCTATCCGGTTGCCATGCACGGCCTGATTGACGACCGGAGTAGACGGAACGATATGATCATTCAAAATCTGTTCGTAAAACAGCAGCAGACGCGCCCAACTTTCTCGCTTGCCACGGCCGGTGGGAGTGGGTTTGGAAGCACTTTTGCCGACAGTGATGACTTCAATTTTCAGCTGTCGGACGAGCCGAATTATAACATTGCCGATACGATTGACGGCGATCCGGAAGGACGTAAGATTAGTACGGTTCGTAGCCTCAAAACCGGGTATGGTTTTATAAATTACCCGCCCAATAATCTATTTTTTCATTATACCAGTCTGATTGATACTGATTTCAACGAGTTGCAGATTGACGATGAAATCGAATTCACGATAGGACAAAATACGGAGGGTAAAGATATTGCCGTTGACGTACGATTAGTTCGTGAGTAAGAATGAACCAGATTATTGTTGATACTACGTCTTCGTTTCGCTGGAAAGCATTAGGCTGGGCAGTAGAACAACAGACAAAAGCAGATGGGTTTGTCGCTTTTCTGAACAATAATCACATAAAATATCCGAATGACCCGTTTCCAAACCGTTTGTTTATCGGTGTGAAACGGGTCATTTCGTTTTCAAATAATGATGCTTTTACGGCATTACGGCAAGCCCACGATGAGCATCCGTCCTTTTTAGTAGGCTACTGGGGGTATGATCTGAAAAATCAGCTTGAAGCACTGACAAGTCGTAATTCAGATCGGCTCGGTTTTCCAGATGTTTATTTTGTTGAGCCTGAATGGGTGATCGACTTCGAGGCCGATACGGCTATCGTATACGGCGGTGGCGATGTAAACGATTTGCTAAGCGCCATTCAGCTTTTTTCGGAGAAAGCAGATTCAGATAGTCATCCGGGGCAGCAGAGCAAGAGTACCATCCAATGTCGGGTTACGGATGCTACGTATATAGATACAGTTCAAGAAATTCAACGACATATTCTGGCGGGCGATGTGTATGAATTAAATTATTGCATTGAGTTTTTCGCTGAGCAGGCTGCCCTGAGTCCCCTCTCTGTTTACAAAGCGCTGAATGAGAAATCGCCAATGCCATTTTCTAGCTTTATCAAACTGGGCAATCGTTACGTAATGGGCGCGTCGCCCGAGCGATTTTTAAAAAAACAGGGCAATCGAATTATATCACAGCCGATAAAAGGTACTATCCGTCGCGGGAAAACGGCTGCTGAAGATGCTGCGCTTCGGAAGCAGTTAGTCAATTCAGAAAAGGAACGGGCCGAAAATTTGATGATCGTTGATCTGGTACGCAACGATCTGGCCCGGAGTGCCGAAACCGGTTCTGTGCGGGTAGACGAACTCTTTGGTATTTACGGTTTCCAGCAGGTCTATCAGATGATCTCAACGGTGTCGGCCACGCTACGTAGCGAACTATCTTGGGCGGATGTTATCCGTAATGCGTTTCCGATGGGTAGTATGACCGGGGCGCCCAAAATCCGGTCGATGGAGTTAATCGATGAACTGGAAGTAAGCCGCCGGGGAGTTTATTCGGGCGCTATTGGGTTTGTAACGCCCGAAGGTGATTTTGACTTCAGCGTTGTTATACGAACGTTACTGTACGATGCAGCCAGCCAATATGCTTCTTTTTCGGTGGGTAGCGCTATTACGTATGATGCTGATCCGCAGCAGGAATGGGAGGAGTGTTTATTGAAGGCTCGGGCCATCCGGGACGTATTGGAGAACTATCTTCATTAATTTTCTGCCGGCCCTTACGTAGTAAGCCCCACTTTTGCTGGTTTGTAAACGCTTATCGTTGGACCGTTTAAAAATAAAGTAGCGCCAACCGTGTGAAATTTCACCTTTATTTTTCTCTTATTCTGTAAGCAAAGCAACATTCAGTTCTGAAAGTACTCTTTATGAGGATGTTTACCGTTTAACAAATTTTAACTAGATTTATAGTTAAAGAATGTTAACATTGTAACCAATCGATCCGATTGTCTTTAGTTTTGCTTCTTGTACACCTGTTCAACCTTTTCCTGTTCTCGAATGAAAAAGCTCTTCCTGCTGGCCGTATTGTGTCTGTTTACGGTTGTGCTCCAAGCCCAATCCCCAACGGGAGCCTCGCGATTTACTCTTCAGGGCCGAGCTGTCGACACAGCGGCTGCCCCCTTGCCTTCATCAACCGTAATGTTGCTTAGCCCCAAGGATTCGTCTCTGGTTAATTTCACCCGAGCCGACGATAAAGGGGCTTTTGCATTTAAAAATATTAAGGCGGGTAGCTACGTACTCAAAATCTCGTTTGTAGGGCTCATACCGTATAACCAGGTAGTTAAGTCAGACGGAGAAGCGGTTGTGAATCTTGGTGATCTAAAACTGAAACCGATCACTAAAGAGCTTTTTGAAGTAGTGGTAAAAACGGCCAAAGCACCGCTGACGATTAAAGGAGACACCATTGAGTATAACGCTAGCTCGTTTAAGGTTCCAGCCGGATCAACGGTGGAGGATTTGCTACGTAAACTACCGGGTGTTCAGGTCGATCAGGATGGAAATATTCGGGCGCAGGGGCAGGAAGTAAAGAAAGTTACGGTCGATGGAAAAAACTTCTTCGGCAACGACCCAAAGCAGGCGACTAAAAACCTACAGGCCGAAGCCATTACGAAAGTTCAGGTGTTTAACGACAAAACAGAACAGGCGAAACTGACGGGTATCGACGATGGCAAAAAAGAGAAAACCGTCAACCTGGAGCTAAAAGAAGAATTCAAAAAAGGTGGTTTCGGGAAGGTGACAGCGGCTGGCGGTCCGGCATCAAACAACGTATCGGCGCGCGCCGAAGCGAAAGGGAGCTACAATAAGTTTAATGCCAAACACCAATTTTCCTTGGTGGGTTTAGGCAATAATACCAACCAGCAGGGTTTGTCCCGTGATGATTATCAGGATTTTAGAGGTAGCAATGCCTATAATTCCAACCAGAACGCTGATTTTGGCTTCAGTGGTGGTAACTACTTCTATTTTTCGGATAGTGGCGACGAAGGGCTGGGTATTCCGGTAAGCGGCCGGCAAGGCGTTGGCTTTTCGAATAATGCAGCTGGTGGTGTTAACTATAATTACGATACCAAGCCTAAGAAGTGGAGCGGTAGCTATTACTACAACCAGACGAGGATTGAATTAGATGCGGAACGTAGACGGGACAATACACTGCCGCAGAATGAATATAAAACCGAAGAAAATAGCAATCAGGTCAATTTCAATGGGAACCACCGAGTCAGTGCCCGTTACGAGCAGGAGATGGATTCGCTGAACTCGCTGGTGTTTATTAATAACAGTCGTTATGGAATAGGGGACGGTTATTTGTCAAGATTGCAGAATCTTATCCGTAGCAACGGAGCCACAACAATTAACGCTACCGAAAATAGAAGCACACAGCGGCAGTTTGCTACGTCTAATTCGCTCATTTATCGGCATAAAATGCGGAGTAAAAAAGGTAGAAGTTTTGCCGCCAGCGCTACGTATGAAGTAAACACAAACGACGCTACGTTAAATCTGAACTCGACCAATACCTATTCAGGACCCATTACAACGGCGGATCGATTGGCAGATATTCATCAGGATCAGCGAAACAATATTATTCGGAGCGAATATAAAGCGAGCCTGCAATTTGTGGAGCCATTTGCCAAACGGTTTACGTGGGAAACGTTCTATAATTTCAGCTTGCGTAACGACGAAGTAGACCGCGATGTATTCAATCGTAGCGATAATGCTGCCCGGGTTGATTCGCTGAGTCTGTATTATAAAAACAATTACATCTATAATCGGCTAGGAAGTAGTGTTCGCTATTCACACAAGGGGTTAAACCTATCAGTTGGATTGGCGGGTCAGCGTTTTTCGCTCGATGGGCAGTTTGCTCCTGATCAGACATCGTCGCGATTTAACCAGATTAACCGGGTTTTTACTACGTTTATCCCCAACGTGGGCTTGAACTACGATCTCAAAAAGAACCGATACCTATATGGTGGATATAATGTGAGCGTTCAAATCCCAACCTCTCGCGATCTACAGCCGGTAATTAACAACAGTAACCCGCTTTTTATCAATGTTGGCAATCCTAATTTGCTTCCTCAATTAGGGCACAATCTGAATATTGGCTTCAATTATTTCAATCCCGGTAGTTTTATGAATGCCTATATCGGTATAAACGGGACCAAATATGTCAATCAGATCGTGTATAGCCAGGAGACCGACCCGCAAACGCTGGTGACCACCATTACACCCGAAAACCTGTCGGGAGGGCAGAACATGGGTTCGTATATCGGTTTTGGATTTCCTTTAAAGAAAACCAAGGCAACGCTCGATCTCAACGGAGGCATTAATCTGGGCACGAACCCGGCTAAGATCAATAGAATTCTCAACGACACGAAGTCTCAGAATTATAATGTTGGGGCACGGCTTAGTCTGACCCCAGCCGAGTGGCTGACGTTTTATGGCAATGCCAATTACAACGTAACGAACACGCAGTTTTCGATTAATGCCAACCGGGATCAGACCTTTTCGAACACGAATTGGGGCGGTGAGCTGACGCTACGTTTACCCCACAGTCTGTACATTAATACGACCATGAATTACCGGATCAGTATTAACGAGCAACTGAACTTTGATCAGCGGATACCGCTCTGGAACGCGTCATTGTATCACATTCTGGGTAAAGCCAAACGCGCTGAAATTCGCCTGACGGCCATCGATATGCTAAATCGTAACGTAGCGGTATCTTTAAATCGGGGTGTTAACTATACGCAGTCGGAAACGATTCAGACGCTGGCCCGCTATTTCACCATTGGCTTTACGTATAATATGCGGGGTGTTCAGGCCAAGATGCGCCGGGAGGGCTTCTATTGATATCAACCGCTATTCATTTACCTAGCTATGAAAAAACTACTTATTATCCTGTGCCTGCTGACCAGTTCAGCCGCTATGGCGCAAAAAACGGAAGGTATCGTTACGTACGAACGAAAAACCTATTGGACCAAGCTAATTGCCCGCCTGACCTTTCTGAGTCAGGAACAGAAGGATCGGGCGGCACAAACCTGGAAAAATGACGATGAGTATAAGGAAAAAATGAAGCTGGCTTTCAACGCGAATGAGAGCTTATATGCTTACCCTACCGATGAGCCTACCGATGGTGGCTACTCCTGGCGAAACTCCGACTTATTTCTTTATCGGAATTTCGAGAAGGATAAGAAAACCGATATCATCGAAATGCTGGGTAAAACCTACATCGTTGAAGACTCCTTGCATACGCCATCCTGGAAAATCGGCAATCAGATTAAAGACATTGCCGGATACATTTGTATGAAGGCCGAAACCGAAGATCCAATCAAAAAACAGAAGATTACGGCCTGGTTTGCACAGGATATTCCGGTTCCGGCCGGTCCGGAGCGGTATAATGGTTTGCCGGGGCTGATTCTGGAGTTAAATATTAATGACGGCGATGTAATCATTGAAGCAACCAACGTAACATTTAAATCACTCACTCCCGATGATCTGAAACTGCCGAAAACAAAAGGTAAAAAGATCAATGATGCGGCTTATGATGCGCTCATTAAACAGCATGTTGCCGAAAGCATCTCAGCGCATCGAAACCCCTATTGGGCCATCCGATACTGATTTTGTTAAGGACTGCTGGCCTGATACGTAGTACGTTGCCCGGCTTGGGCCGTGTTACGGCACGTTGGATAAAGACAGTTTTGGCATGGTGAGCATTGCTACCAGAAACGTTCTTTCTGTGCTAATTCGCTAAACTATGGTCGAGTATTCAGCCTCACAACCGGTCAGACTGGTTGTGAGGCTGAATACTTTTTTTTAATCCATACCGCGATTCTGTACTATAGATTCTTTCTGAGACATTAGAACTTAATTGGCTCTAACGGTGAATGGGTTAATATTTAATTTTGATAAAAATAAATGAGATTATATTAAATTTTGTAATATACTCGTTACGTAGTTCTTATTTTGGTTATTATTGGGCTTCATCAACCCAACTTATCTGGCCTCCATGCGTCTGTTATACAGTATTCTGTTCCTCTTATGTCTGAGTTTTATAGCGAATGGCCAACAAAATCCAGCGTCTACTGGCGATGTGAACGAACGAATTAAGCAACTGGAAGAAAATCTGCGATACACAAATCAGGTTGTTAATAAGAACATCGATGATTTGCTCTGGTATCAGAAAGTCGGTGACGTCGCACTTATTGACAAAATCCGGTATACGAGCAAACCCCCTCACGTAATCAAGAATCCCACTGGGCAGGGCGCTACTAATCCAATTATTATTCCGGCTTATACGTTTGTCCCAAAGAAATTTAGTTCGGCCAAAAAATTGCCGTTGCTGGTGTTTGTGCATGATGGCATCCATGGCGATTTCGGTACGTTATACGCCCATGTGGTTCGTGAGCTGCTGGATCAGGGATACATGATTCTAGCGCCCGAATACCGGGGGAGTGTTGGCTACGGCGGTGGGTTCTACAACCAGATTGATTACGGCGATTATGAGAACGACGATGTGCTGGCCGGTAAACGCTGGGCGGTTGACAATATGGACCAGGTAGATGCCGACCGGATTGGGATCATCGGATGGAGCCACGGTGGTATGATTTCGCTGATGAATATTTTCGACCATCCGGAAGACTATAAAGTGGCCTATGCGGGCGTTCCTGTGAGTGATATTATTGCTCGGCTTGGTTATAAGCCGCAACAATACCGGACTATTTTTTCGGAAGCTTCGCATATTGGTAAAGACCCGTCCGACAACGTAGCGGAATATCGTCGTCGGTCGCCGGTCTGGAATGCGCAGAAGCTCAAAACGCCCCTGCTAATTCATACCAATACCAATGATGAAGATGTGAACGTACTGGAGGTTGAATCGCTGATCAACGCACTGAAAGCTCACGATAAAAAATTCGAGTACAAAATTTACCAGGATGCGCCAGGAGGGCACAGCTTTAATCGACTCGATACAAAGCTGGCCCGCGAATCGCGCAACGAGATTTACAAGTTCCTGGCCCGATACCTCAACCCGCCTTCAGCGGTAAAGTAAATAACGTAGCGTATGCCTCGTTCTGGCCAAAAAGACATATCCGTTTTAGGCACTGATTGGGCAGTATGGAGTTAGAAATAGTACTGGTTAAACCATTGCTGGACGTAGTATATACGGCTAAAATCAGCAAAGGTGAGCGCTATTGGCATAGAGCATTGAATCAACTAGACGTACCATTCGTGCAAATCCATTTTGTATGAATGGTACGTTTTAGTTTATTACATCACAAGTTCATGGAACACTTACCTGATACCCTCAATCAGGTTGGATTAAATTAGATAATCAATTAAAGAATGAAAGCAATTCGGGTTTACGCTGTGCTGATAGCCAGTCTCTTATGGCAACTAAGTTTTGGGCAGGACGCCAACAAAACGGGGCTGTCATCGAAAATAAATAGTATCCCTTTTCAACTAACTGATTATAACAACCTGTCGGTACAGGCGATCCTAAACAATAAGGACACGGTGCATTTGATGTTTCATACGGCCGCGAATGCTGTTACGTTGACAGAAGAGTCAATGAAAAAAGTAAAAAGCCTATCCTTCGATGGTGCCGATACGGTGAAGAGTTGGGGAGGAGAGAACAATGTATCCCGTTTCAGTAAGAGCAACGTACTAAAAATTGCTGGGTTGCAGTGGCAGAACGTACCGATTTGGGAGAATAAAAATTCAGGCCCACAAACAGACGGTAAGTTTGGAATAGATCTTTTCGAGAATAAAGTTATCGAGCTGGATTTTGATAATAAGACAATGTTCGTTCATCGCGAACTGCCCACAAAAACAAAAAAATATCAGAAAGTAAAGTTGTTTTTTGAGGACGATATGATGTTTCTGGAGGGTAACTGTTTGGTCGGTGATACGTTATTGAGCAATAAATTCCTGATTCACTCCGGATATTCGGGCGGTATTTTGTTTGACGACGCTTTCGCTGGGAATAACAAGCTTGACGAAAAACTGACAATCATTGCCGAAAAAGAACTGAAAGACTCATTTGGGAACGTACTAAAAACCAAAAAAGCGATTGTGCCTAAGTTTATGCTGGGCAATGAAGTACTGCAGAATGTTCCTGTCGGCTTTTTTTCGGGCGCGCTGGGACGACAAAAAATAAGTGTGATAGGGGGCGACATCCTAAAGCGTTTCAACGTAATAATCGATGCCCAGCGGGAGCACATCTACCTGAAAGCGAATAGACTGAAAAACACGAGCTACACGAATACGTAAAACAGCCTAAGCGAAATTACCAGTCTGAAAAGGAAATCTGTTTGATTATTTATCATAAGAAGTGTAAGAATGAGTGTGTTAGCTATATCGAAGTCATTGAGGAAACATACCTTTTAAATGAATCGATTTGTTAACCAATAGATGGGATGCAGAAAGGACATAACCGCGATTTCTGCCCCGTAAATCCAGACGTAATTGGAGTTTAAACAAAGCCAGCGTAGAATATTTGTTTACTAACCGAACATAGTCTGGAAGGCATCGAGCTGGCGAAACAGCCTATTTGTCCCTTGGTTCAGTAACGCTTACTTTAGTACTTACTTTAGTACTTACTACGGCTTATAGGTTGATGACTTAGCCGTATGCCTAAACCGCTTGCCTGAATGGAAACCATATTCACTACCGACCGCGTTCGGCCCTTGCTGAAAAAGGTCCGTCATTTTGTCCAGACTGAGCTTATTCCGCTCGAAAAAGGTTTCTCCCATCATCAGCTGGATGAGTTGATTCCACTACTCGAACAGAAACGCCAGCAGGTAAAAGCCGCTGGTTTATGGGGCTTACATTTGCCTAAAGAAGAAGGACGTAGCGGGCCATTGGGGCATGGATTAACGCTTTGTGAATTCGGTCAGATTAGCGAGGAACTGGCTCACGCTCCTTTTTTTGGACACTACGTATTTGGCTGCCAGGCGCCTGATATTGGTAATAGTGAGCTACTGCACCAATTTGCATCGCCCGACATTAAAGAGCGCTATTTGACGCCACTTCTGGAAGGTGATATTCGAAGCTGTTTTTCCATGACGGAGCCAGAGTTTGCAGGCTCGAATCCAACCCGTATGGCTACCAGTGCTGTGCGAGATGGCAACGACTATGTTATCAATGGGCGAAAATGGTTCACCTCTTCGGCAGACGGGGCTGCTTTTGCCATAGTCATGGTTGTTACAAATCCAGAGGCCGATCAACACCGGCGAGCCAGCATGATAGTTGTGCCGACCGACACGCCCGGTTTCAGCATTGAGCGGAATATTCCGGTCTTTGGCGACGTTGGGCAAGGCTGGTTTAGCCATGCCGAGGTGACCTACACCAATTGTCGGGTACCGGTTTCCAATCTGATCGGCGAAGAGGGAATGGGTTTTCGATTGGCTCAGGAGCGGCTCGGTCCCGGCCGCATTCATCACTGTATGCGCTGGATCGGTAATGCGGAAAAAGCGTTAGATCTGCTGTGTAAACGAGCTGCAACGCGCGAAATTGACGATAATATCATGCTGGGCGAAAAGCAGTTTATACAGGATTTTATTGCTGAGAGCCGGGCTGATATTGATGCCAGTCGATTATACGTATTGAACACGGCTCACATGATTGATAAGGTTGGAGCAGCCAACGTCCGGGAAGCCGTATCAGCTATCAAATTCTTTGTGGCAAATTCATTTTTGCGGGTTCTGGATCGGGCTATACAGGTGCATGGGGCTTTAGGAATTACCGATGATACGGTCTTGTCGGCTATGTATCGGCATGAACGTGGAGCCCGTATCTGGGATGGCGCTGACGAAGTGCACAAGCAAAATCTGGCTAGTAGTATTCTGAAAAAATACGGCTTAGATGTAAAGAAAAAAGCGCGGGAGCTGCAGGAATTTCGTCGGATGATGGCCGCCGAACAGTTATAATACTAGCCAGGATTCTGTTTTGATTGTCAACTCCATTATTGGCATACCATGATCGATTCTCCGCGTTCAGTCCGAGTAGGCGAAGAGCTTCATTTAGAGGCTTTAGTGAATTATTTGCGCGAACACGCCCCCGCAATCGGTCCGATTCAGGCGATTCAGCAATTTCCGGGAGGTTTTTCTAATCTGACGTACCTACTCAAAACACCTGATCGGGAATACGTGTTACGTCGGCCACCGGTTGGGGCATCCGTCAAAGGTGGCCATGATATGGGGCGTGAATTTCGGGTGTTATCCTTATTAAAAGGCCATTATGATCGTGTTCCCAGCCCAATTGTTAATTGCGAAACGAATGATGTAATCGGTGCGCCATTCTACGTAATGGAACGCTTATCGGGGGTTATTTTACGAGCCCCTATGGCTGCTTCCCTGCAGATAGCCCCCGAACAGATGCGCCGTTTATCGGAGACACTGATCGATAACTTACTTGACATTCATTCGCTGGATATCGTTAAAACGGGTCTTGTGCAGCTTGGTAAACCCGACGGTTATGTACAACGTCAGGTTGAAGGCTGGATCAGGCGATATCGGCAGGCTCAAACGGATGTGATTTCGGCCATGAACGTAGTGGAAGAATGGCTTGTAAATCAGTATCCACCAGTGCAGCCCCCGGCTTTTCTGCATAACGATTACAAATACGATAACGTACTGTTTAGAGCTGATGAGAGCAGTTCGGGACCAAGTCCAGCCATTGTTGGTGTGCTGGATTGGGAAATGGCCACTGTTGGCGATCCGTTGATGGACTTGGGTGCTACGTTAGCCTACTGGTCTGAAGCGTCTGACTCCGATGCTTATCGTACATTCAATCTGACATGGCTACCCGGTAACCTGACCCGGCAGGACGTAGCACACCGCTACGCCGAACGTAGTGGCCGTAATCTGTCTAACATTGTCTTTTACTACGTATTTGGGCTGTATAAAAATGCCGTCATTGCTCAGCAGATTTATGCACGATGGAAGCAGGGACACAGCCGCGATGAGCGCTTTGGACGAATTTTACCCATGATTATCGAATTGGCTGATAAAGCGGTTTCGGCCATAAAAAGCGGCCGACTCTAAACGAATACGATTCTAAGTAACGTGCTCGTTGAGAGTCGGATCTGGATTAGATGCCAAGCCGCTTCAGAATTTTATCGGCATCAAACGTTTCAATGGAAGGAAAATACGTTTGATAGGCTTCGCGCTGAAGTTTGGTTGCGTAGGTGCGATGGAAGAAGTATCGACCGTACTTGATAACGTAATTGAGAATAAAAAAGCGATACGCTTCGGGCAGAAACCGAATTTCATTTTCCGTTAATGGATACACACGGTGGTATTCCTCCAGGAATAGCATAAAACGCTCTTCCATCAGCGGACCTATTACGTAGCTGAATACGGTTCGATCACCAACGTCGGAGGTGACCCGGCTAAAGAAGTAGAAATCCATGACCCGGTAACTGATTCTGAACCAGTCATAATCCCAGCGCGAGAATAATTCCTGATTTTCAGTAACGGAAAAATTGCCGATGTTCCAGTCTACGAAAACCGGCATGGTCTCAACCGAGCCAGCTACGAGTTTCTGGCGATTTTCGAGAAATAGATTGCACTGTTGTTTAAGCTCATCAACGTGCATTCGGTGTTCAAACTGCCCGGTTTCGGTTTCGAGCATATCCAGTAAATCCCAGATATCGGAACGTAGCGTTTTTGATGACTTGGGCAGCACTGGGCTGACGCGCGAACAGGCTTTATGGAATTTACCGATTTGGGTACCAAGCTTACGAATTTGCTCTTCGTTTAATCGGCGGGGTAGTCGGTACTGACTTCGAATAGGATTATAAAACACCACCCATGCATCAACCAGCCCTTCCTTATGGCGATACGTATAGACCTGACCGTCACGTACCAGCGATTTGGCCAGTACATTCTCAAATGGGTAAAGCAGGTTGTTTGAGAGCGCGTGGATGATTCGATGATCTTCTACGAAATGCTCATGTTTACCGAAATAAGAAAGCTTGGCAATAATGCTGTCACCATCTTCAAACGTGACTTTGAAAACGTGATTGGTTGACACCTTGGCGCTAATATCCGTGATACTTTGAATTTGCTCCGTCGGATCAAAGCTAGCCCAGGCTTTTTTTATGATAGTAGGGTAATCAACTAGACGCATGAAGGTTCTTCGTTTTCAGTTTATGGTTTATAGTAGCTGACGCGTCAAGATTCCTTTGCGTCAGCCACTGCTCGGGCAGCCCCGTGAAAACTCTAAACTGAAAACTCATTTTATATAATTTCAAAATATCGTTTCAATTCCCAATCGCTGACCTGGCTGACGTATTGTCGCCACTCCCAGTCGCGCGTGCGGGTGAAATGGTCAACAAATTCGGAGCCAAACAGTTCCGTTGCAATTGGCGAATTTGCCATTGCTTTAGTGGCTTCGTGTAAATTAGCCGGTAAAACGCCATGCTGTTTATCGACATACCCATTGCCAACCGAAGCCGGAATATCGAGCGTAAGTTGATGTCGAATACCGTATAATCCCGAAGCGAGCGCAGCCGCAATGGCTAAATACGGATTTGAGTCGGAGCCGGAAACCCGGTGTTCCACCCGCGTATAATTCTCATTCCGATTCAGTACACGAAGAGCCGTGGTACGATTATCTACTGACCACGTAACGGTTGTTGGCGCCCATGCCCCTTCCACCAGCCGCTTGTAGCTATTGATCGTTGGCGCAAACATAGGGGTGATATGGGGCAGGCAGTGAAGCTGACCAGCTATAAATTGCTTCATCAGTTCACTCATCCGGTCAGGTTGATCCGTGGCGTAGAATAGATTGTTTGTTTTATCCTGATTCCATAAGCTTTGGTGGATATGACCACTACAACCAGGGAGGTGGGCATTCCACTTAGCCATAAACGTAGCCACAACGCCGTGCCGGTAAGCTATTTCGCGAACAGCGGTCTTGAACAGGATTGCTTTATCGGCCGCCCTCACTACGTCATCGTGGGTAATGGCGGCTTCGTAAACGCCTGGCCCCGTTTCGGTATGGAGACCTTCTAACGGAATATCGAATTCGCTTAACAAATCGAATAAGTCATGATAAAATGCGCTTTCGAGCGAAGGGCGCAAAATGGAGTAACCAAACATACCGGGTGTTAATGGTTCCAGATTACGAAAATCCTTCTCCTGAAGGCTCTGCGGTGTTTCCCGGAAATTGAACCATTCGAACTCCTGCGCATATTCGGCATGAAAGCCCATGCTCTGGCACTGAGCCGCTATTCGTTTCAGCAACGAGCGGGGGCATGCTGCCAAATCATTGCCTTCGGGCTGGCTAAAGTCCGCCAGAAAGAACGGAATGTTTTCTTCCCAGGGAATTTGGCGGAACGTAGCGAGGTCGAGCCGGACCGGAGCGTCGGGATAGCCAGAGTGCCATCCCGTCGTTCGCCCATTATCGTAAGGCATATCGGACGAATCCCAGCCCCACACAACGTCGCAAAAACCGTAACTATCGGATAAGCCATCTATAAATTTTTGCCGGCCAATGATTTTACCACGTAGTATACCATCAATGTCGGCAAAAGCATATTTAATTTTCTTTATGTCGTTTTGCTCGATGAAAGAAAGAATTTCTTGTTGGTTCATGGCGTGTTGATGGGTAATTCCAAATCGCGTCAAAGATCAGTAAATAGTTTATCCGTTAACGAATTTAGGTCAATTATGGCTCAAAAAAGCGGTAGGAATAGGGTAAGAGTGCGATTTATAAAAACTCCCCCAGTTAGACAAACAAATTGGGCTGCCTTACTGAGGGCAGCCCAATTCAGAATAATGATTTGGCTAGTATGTCGAAAGGGAGTTACAAGAGCAACCCTGCCAGCGTAGCTGACATATAACTCGCTAACGTACCACATATCAGTGCCTTGAAGCCAAGGCGGGCCAGATCGCTTCGGCGGCCAGGCGCTAACTCGCCAATACCGCCTACCTGGATAGCAATCGAGCTAAAATTCGCGAATCCACATAGGGCGAAACTCGTGATAGCAATCGTCTTGGGGTCAAGCGTTGGTTTTACTTTCACCAGTTCAAGATAGGCGACAAATTCGTTAACAACCATTTTGGTCCCCATCAATGAACCAGCAACCTCAATATCTTTGCTGGGAACACCCATTGCCCAGGCAAATATCGAAAAGACCTTGCCCAGAAGGAAGTTCATGCTCAGGTTATCCATGCCGAAAACGTAAAAGCCTAATCGGAACAAAATACTGTCGAGCAGGGCAATCAGGGCAATAAAGCCAATCAGCATGGCTACTACGTTAAGTCCCACTTTTAGTCCTTCACTGGCTCCGGCAGCAATTGCATCCAGCAGATTGGCATGGGTCTTTTTTATTTCTACTTTGATAATTCCCTGGGTTTCCGAGACCTGGGTTTCCGGCATCACAATCTTACTGATCACCAAGGCACCGGGAGCGGCCATAATGCTGGCTGCCAGCAAATAAGGAGCCGGTACGCCCAGTGAAATATAAACGGCCAGAACCCCACCAGCAATGCAGGCGAATGACCCTGTCATCGAAGCCAGTAGCTCAGAGTTCGTCATTCCGTTCAGATACGGTTTGATCATGATTTGCGCTTCGACCTGCCCCACAAACGTACTCGCTACGTTGGAAAGCGCTTCGGCACCACTAACACCCATCAGCCATTTCATAGCGCGTGCCATGATAGCCACAATACGTTGCATGATGCCCAGATGGTAGAAAATATTGACCAGTACCGCTACGAAAATAATGGTTGGAACGACCTTGAAGAAGAAGATAAAATCGTTACCGGGGCCAAAGGCTTTAGCTAATACGTCGGAGCGTACCAACGATGAAAAGACAAACTCAGCACCTGTATTGGCTTTTTGAAGCAGACGGTCAACGTAATAGCCTAAACCCTGAAAAAGCTGCTGACCAGCATCAGTTTTTAAGACAAAGACCGCTAACCCGAACTGAAGGGCAAGACCGACACCGACTGTACGGTAATTAATTCTTTTTTTATTGTCGGAAAGGGCATAGGCAATGCCCAGAATTAATGCAATGCCTAGCAGGCCGGTAAAACGATCCATTCAGTGAAAATACAAATACAGTTAGGTTGGCGAATATACAAAAAGAAGGCTATGAATGAGTAGCTTGTGCGGGTTAGTAAACGATAAGGGGTGAAATGACAAACATTATTCGTCATTTCACCCCTTATGATGTGTAAAAAGATTAGTCAACCAGCCTGGCAAGATCGAGCGAAAAGCCAGGAAGGACGTCTTCGCCCGAGAGTAATTCCAGACCGTTAACTTCCTGCCGTTCCTGACCGGGTCGATAAATATATGTTAGTTGATTTGTTAGATCGATAAGCCAGCCTAATCGGCACCCATTAGCCATCCAATCATCCATTTTTTCAAAGCAATCTTTCAACCGATCTGATTGCGAACGAAGTTCCAGAATGAAATCAGGGCAAATTGGAGCAAAGGTTTTACGTTGATCCAGAGTCAATGCATTCCAACGGCTCCCTTCTACTACTGCTACGTCAGGCGACATAATTGAGGTATCTGGCAATGTAAAACCGCCCGATGAATCAAAGACTTTTCCGAATTGGGCTTGTCGATTCCAAATCACAAAATCAGCATTCAGTTCTGAATTATTAGCTGCCGTTTCACTGCCTGTAATACCCATAAAAACAATATCGCCGTTTTTTCGACGCTCAAACTTCAGGTCAGGATTGTCCTGGCAAAAGCGGAAGAACTCATCATCGTTCATCCGTAAATCTTCTGGCAAGTGTACGCGTATCGATTCCATGTTTCCTGTAATTAAGCAATCAAAACTACGAAATTGTTTACTAAATATTCGCGATAGCTCGCTCGGCACCTTCCTGATATTCTTCTTCTATTTGAGCGATTTCGGCTGGTTTGATTTCGGGGTCAAATAAGCGGGCTTGCATGGCTTCTTTTTCGGTTACGTCAAAGAAACGTTTATGAATGTTAAATGGCTCGCCACCTTCGGGGACTTCACATTTAGTAAAGTTGCCATCTTCCAGCAATTCGTAGGCATTGACGTTGTCTTTTAAATTATAATCCAGAATCAGGATTGCCAATTGTTTTACCCGTTGGTCGGCCAGAAAGAATAAGGATTCAATACGTCGGTCGAAGCTACGTACCATAACATCGGCACTGCCGCCATATACTTTCGGATCGCCATTGTTATGGAAATAGTAAACCCGGGTATGCTCCAGAAAGTCGCCCACAATCGAACGCACTGCAATGTTCTCACTTAAACCTGCTCGCTGGGGACGTAAGCAGCAAATACCCCGAACGATGAGACGAACTGGTACGCCAGCTTGCGAGGCTTTATATAGTTCATCAATCACCAGCTTATCTTCCAGTGAGTTGACTTTAATGCAGATGCCGCTTGGCAGGCCACGTTGTGCGTTATCGGCTTCAATCTTAATCAGACGCAACAACTGCTCGCGCATGTCGCGGGGCGCTGTAATCAGATACTGATATTCGTTCGGTAAAGAATGACCGGTTATTACGTTGAAAAATTCCGAAATGTCGTGCGTATACGTTTCGTTAGTCGTTAGCAGACCAATATCAGTATAGAGTCTCGACGTATCTTCGTTATAGTTACCCGTAGCCATATGGGCGTATCGTACTACTCGGCTGCCTTCGTTACGTACAACGAGTAACAGTTTCGTATGCGTTTTGTAACGGCTAATGCCATAAATAACAAAGCAGCCAGCCTTTTGCAGACGTTGGGCCTCGCGGATATTATTTTCTTCGTCGAAACGGGCTTTTACCTCAAACAGAACGGAAACGTGCTTCCCATTTTCAGCCGCTTTCAGTAAGGCTTCGGTAATACGTGAACGTTTGGCTAACCGATAAACCGTTATTTTGATCGCCAGTACGTTCGGGTCTTCGGCGGCTTGCTCCAGGAGTTGAAGTACTGGTTCAAAGTTGTTATAGGGATGATGCAAGAGCAGATCGCGCTGCTTGATCACTTCGAAGATATCATCATTCTTGTCGCGGCTATACCCTATTGGTGGCACAGGTGGGTGGGTAGTAGGCATATCATCCTTAAATTCGGGATGGCCGATAATCTGCCAGAAGGCTGAGAAATCAAGCATCGTGTCGGATTCAAAGATGTTCAGATCGTCGATCTCCCAGCGCTTTTTGATCAGGTTCATCATCCATTCAGAACCTACTTCACCTTTGCTATTGGTTTCGACTTCTACGCGAGTAACCCGGCCCAAACGACGGCTCTTAATTTTCTGCCGGACTTCATCCAGAAAGTCTACTTCATCGTCATCATTCTCGTCAAGTGTAAAATCGCCATTACGAGTTACACGGAACAGATTGAGCGATAGTATTTCGATGTTTCTATACAGTTTCTTGATATTCTGCCGGACAACCTCCGCAATAGGCAGAAACACAATCTTATCATCCCGCTCAAAAGAGAGGAAGCGGGGCAAATTAGCCGGAATCTGAACGAACGATAGTCGCTGACGATCTTCTTCGTCTTCTGAACGAAGGCTTTGGAGATTGGCTCCGTCAGGATTTTGCGTTACGACACCAAAAATGAGCACCTTAGCCAACAGAACCGGAAAGGTGTGGGTGTAGTCGTAAAGCATTGGCGTCAGCGTCGGATAAATCGCTTTGTCGAAATAGTCGGTTGCTTCGGCCTGTTCTTCAGATGTTAGCTCATTGAAGTTGACGAGTTGTAGCCCATTCTCGGCAAATAAAGGAAGCAATTGCTGAGTGAATACTTCCCGTTGATCGCGGCAGAACTGTTGGGCGTTCGTATAAAGCGCTTTCCGGAAAGGTACTTCCCGTAGCCCGGAATAATCAACCCGCTGTTTATGGTAGTCGAGGTAATTATAGAGGCTGCCAACCCGGATCATAAAAAACTCGTCGAGGTTGGATGCCGATATAGCAAGAAATTTCAGGCGTTCCATGAGAGTTCGGTCAGTGCTACGTGCCTGATCGAGAACGCGCTCGTTGAACTTTAACCAACTTAAATCACGACTGAGGTAGTCGCTCTGATCGATAACACTGCTAACCTTTTCGCTAACTTTTGCCATTTTATCAGTTGCCGACGTAGTTTGATCCTGTTGACGGTGGGTAAACCGGGAAACGATGTTGCCCAGTATTGAACGGTTTGGATTTAGGGAATAACGCATACTTAAATTAAAACGTTGAAATAAAACAAAAAAGCGGGCTAAAAAGCCCGCTCTGTGTTATCATTCGGTTAAACATCGACTCGGGCGTATTTCGCATTTCGTTCGATGAAGTCGCGTCGGGGAGCGACCTCATCGCCCATCAGGGTTGAGAATACGTGATCGGCATCGGCGGCCGACTCAACCGTTACAATTTTCAGGCTACGGGTGTCCGGGTTCATCGTAGTACTCCAAAGCTGCTCGGCGTTCATTTCTCCAAGACCTTTGTACCGTTGTACGCCTACACTTTCTTCACGACCGGCGCCTGCCAATTCTTTAACGGCTGCTTCTCGCTGGGCTTCGGTCCAGCAATACCGTTCTTCTTTCCCTTTCTTTACCAGATAGAGAGGAGGCTGAGCGATATAAATATAACCATTATCGATCAACGCCTTCATGTTCCGATAGAACAGCGTCAGAATTAGCGTCCGGATGTGGCTTCCGTCAACGTCGGCATCAGTCATGATGATGATTTTGTGATAACGAAGCTTGTCCAGATTCATTATCGTTTCATCGTCTTTCTTTTCGAGCCGAACGCCAAGAGCTGTCCAGATATTCTTAATTTCTTCATTCTCGTAGATTTTGTGCTCCATGGCTTTCTCTACGTTCAGGATTTTACCACGTAATGGCAAAATAGCCTGGAAAGCCCGGTTACGTCCCTGTTTAGCGGTTCCACCAGCGGAGTCTCCCTCTACGAGATAAAGCTCACATTTCTCGGGGTCCGTATCAGAGCAGTCCGCTAATTTTCCTGGAAGACCCATGCCGCCCATAAAGTCCTTCCGTTCGGTCATGATCCGTTTGTAGGCCAGGTCGGCCGCAATACGTGCCTGAGCCGACACCAGTACTTTCTTCACGATACCGGCCGCCGTCTTGGGGTTTTCTTCCAGCCAGGTTTCGAGCAGGTCGGCCATTGCCTGACTAACAGCGCTCACTACGTCCTGGTTACCCAGTTTAGTCTTGGTTTGCCCTTCAAACTGAGGTTCCGCAACTTTTACGGAGATGACAGCCGTTAATCCTTTGCGGAAGTCTTCACCGCTGAAGGTTACTTTACCCGCGTTCTTAGGTAAAACACCGGGATTCTTATCGGCGTAATTTTTAAGTACCCGGGTCAGAGCAGAGCGGAAGCCCTGTACGTGCGTACCACCTTCATGCGTATTGATATTATTGACGTAAGACAGTACGTTCTCTCCGGCTTCGTAGTTATACACCAGCGCAACCTGCACCGGCGTAGAGCCTTTGTCCGACTCCATGTAAACCGGCTTCATCCCATCAAGTGCTGGGCGCGTTTCGTCCAGGTACTGAACAAATTCGACCAGACCACCTTCTGAGAAGAAATCATTCTGATTGACTGGCTCGCCGTTTTCGTCCAGCTCCCGAAGGTCTTTCAGGAAAATATGGATGCCTTTGTTCAGGAAGGCTAATTCACGTAGTCGACCAGCAACAGTTTCATACCGATACACAGTCTCGGTGAAGATACTGGCATCGGGCTTGAAATGAACGGTAGTTCCGGTGTCTTCGGCCTCTCCAATAACACGAACATCGTACTGCGGAATACCAATTTTGTATTCCTGCTCAAATACTTTGCCTTCGCGGTGAACTTCCACGCGCAGATCAGTCGACAGGGCATTGACGCAGGAAACGCCGACACCATGCAAACCGCCAGAGACTTTATAGGTATCTTTATCGAACTTACCACCGGCGTGCAGTACGGTCATAACAACCTCCAGGGCTGACTTGCCTGTTTTGGTGTTTATACCCGTCGGAATCCCCCGACCGTTGTCCTGTACGGTGATAGAGTTATCAGGATTAATCGTTACGGTAATTTTATCGCAGTAGCCCGCCAGCGCTTCGTCAATAGAGTTATCAACGACTTCCCAGATGAGGTGATGCAAGCCGCGAATACCAACGTCGCCAATGTACATGGCAGGGCGTTTGCGAACGGCTTCCAGGCCTTCCAGAATCTGGATGTTATCGGCTCCATAATTGCCTAACGCGGTTTCAACTGGGGCTTCTGCGTCAATGATTTCGTTGGTCATATCGGAATAAGAGCGTGTCAGAAATAGTTGTTTATGGCTCAATAAACAACACACTCAGCTGAGCCTAATAGATTGTAAAAATACAAAAAATAGTTGTCTTTTCCTACCCTTTTGGATAAGATTGCCTTAATATACGCAAAATAATTTAGCCTTGCAATACAGAGAATAAGTAGTGGATTTTGATTGGCTTATGGTCTGTTTTCGCTGATTTTTTAGGCGTATTGGCTTTGGTAGCGTAGCACTCGAAATCGCTTGGGTCAGGGCTAGTAGGGGCCAGGGCGTTTTCTCGAAAAAGTATTATTCGAGAAAACGTTATGTTCGCCGTGAGTCGACGTAGAATACAACTAGAAAAGGGGATAGAAAGGAAAAAAAGAAGCCGGGTCGCAGAGGCCCGGCTTATGAGAATTTGATCGATGTAAGACTAATCTTCCGGATAGGGGATATATACAAATCCGGCAAAATCTCCGTGTACGACAAACAGACAGCAATATTCGTCGGGGTTCTTATAGTTTTCTTTCCAAAGGTCAACTGACTCCGGACCAATCAGCGCACGCTGAATGAATTCGTCAATGAACGAAGCTTTATAATTCCACTGATTTTCGGCCACTTCGTTAACACCGATAAGCAACTGACCCACCGGTACGTCCCGGCGCGAAGCCACAAAAACCGGGTGCTCTGAGAAGCCTCGTTTCCTGATTTGGTAGGAAGCTTCTTTCAGTTGATCGGCTACTTTCACAAAATCCGATGAAATTGCTCCCATTAACTCTTTATTTACATCGTAAGAGTTAGCGTCGTCGAGTAGTGTATTTTCGTTACTATGATTGATCATGGTTCTCAGTTTGTCGTTTATGGTTTATCGTTTTTTGTTTATGGTGGCTGACGCGTCGGAAATTACCTTGCGTTAGCCACTATAAGCCGAAAACGATAAACCATAAACTTTATAACTCAAAATCGGGCCGCCAGCAACAGATCCAGATCCTTGAAGCGCATGTTGAACTTCCGGGCGATATAGGCGTTGGTAAGCGTCCCTTTATGTGCATAAACACCTTTCATAAACCAACGGTTCGCATACATCATTTGCTCGATGCCACCATTGGTGCCGGTTTCCAGCAGGAATGGCAAAAAGATGTTGCTCAGTGCCATACTGGCGGTATAGGCAACCCGGGCAGCAATATTGGGCACGCAATAGTGAATGACTCCCTGATGCTTAAACGTCGGCTGTTTGTGGGTGGTCATGCGGGAGGTTTCAAAATTACCGCCCTGGTCAATAGAAACGTCGATGATGATGGAGTCGGGCTTCATACGGCCCACCATTTCCTCCGTTACGACTATAGGGCTTAGGCCGTCTTCGGCCCGCATAGCACCAATCACTACGTCGGCCCGTTGAATAGCCTCGGCAAGCGTATCAGAATCAATAATAGAGGTATATATGTGCTGGCCTACCGAGTATTTAAGCCGTTGAAGCTTGTACAGATGCTTATCAAAAACCTTTACGTCGGCGCCCATGCCTAATGCCGTACGAACAGCATATTCAGTAACCGTACCGGCTCCCAGCATAACTACTTTGGTAGGAGGAACGCCAGTAATACCACCCAGAATAATGCCTCGTCCGTTAGCCGCATTACTTAGGTATTCGCCTGCGATGAGCATCACCGCACTGCCCGCAATTTCGCTCATCGAACGAATGATAGGCATATTTTCGGCCTGATCCTCAATGTATTCGTAGCCGAACGTAGTGAGCTGCTTGCTGTTGATTTTTTCAAAATAAGCCCGATCGTGCGACGGCAGGTTCAGGGCCGAAATAACCGTACTGCCCGACTTTACATAGGCAAATTCGGACTCAACCAGTGGCTCTACTTTAAGAATCAGATTGGCTTCATTGTAGACTTCCTGGGGAGACTGAGCAATCTGGGCGCCAGCCTCGCTGTATTCGTTGTCCGAAAACTTCGCTTTTTCGCCCGCTCCTTTTTCAACGATCAGGTTATGGCCGTTGCGAACCAGAATAGATACGGCTTCCGGCGTAAGCGCTATACGGCTCTCCTGAAGCGATACTTCTTTAGGTAAACCAATAGATAGGCTGTTCCGACTGGTTTTTACGGCCAGCGGTGATTCCTTTGGATATAGGGCCGTTTGTTTGGCCAATTCCTCAAATCCTGTCACGCGTAAGAAGTTTTCAGTTTTCAGTTGCAGTCAGGTACTAATGACTCGTAACCGTAAACTAGTCTACTAATAGAGTTTTTACTGTTCGACGACCGGAATGGTCGGCAGAAAGGTTAACCTGATAATACGTAGCAGGCCATAACGATTCGATACGTTCCGGCCACTCAACAAAGCAGTAATCGCCCGAATCGAAATACTCTTCGATACCAATATCGAGTGCTTCGGCGGCATTCCGTAACCGATAACAGTCGAAGTGATATACGGAATGACCTTCGTGAGTGGTGTATTCATTAACAATCGAAAAGGTCGGACTCTGCACCATGCTCACGACACCCAACGCTCGACACAAAGCCTTGATAAGTGTTGTTTTACCTGCGCCCATATCACCTTCAAACAGCCATACTGAATAAGCTCGCCCTTCTGCCAATAGCTTATGCGCTACAGCATCTAATTCGGCGAGCTGGTGAAATTGTACTGTCATGAATAAATTATCTACACAAACCGCATCCGCATACCGGTTCTGACACGAACGGTCTGTAAAGATACTATTTTATACGGTCCACTTCGTGCGAATTGGTCGACTTAACAGTTTATTAGCGTCGGCATCATTTACAAATTGCTCTTTCTCGGGGTTCCAGCGTAGTGGCCGCCCGAGTTGATAGGCAATATTGCCCAGCGTGCAGACCGATGCCGTACGATGGCCAACCTCTACGTCGGAGATTGGGTTTTTTCGGCTACGAATGGCATCCAGAAAATCTTTGTAGTGGTTGTCGCTGAAATAAACCCGTTTTTCTGTTTCGCCGATTATCTTGTCTTTCAGAGAAGCAGGCGTTGTTGTCAGGTTCTTCCGACCTACTTTTATTTCTCCCTCTGAACCAATGAACTGACAAAACTGAAAACCTTCTACTGGCGTATGGTTCATTTCAATGCCATTCGCATAGCGATACACCAACCCTTTACCCTCTTTTCCGGGAACGAGTTCGGTTGGGCCTGAGTTGTCCATGTCGAGTCCCCACTGCGCAATATCGAACATGTGAGCCCCCCAATCGGTCATACCACCACCGCCAAAATCGCGGATATCGCGCCATTTTCCCCAGAACGTGTCGGTCAGTGATGGGTTTAATACGTTGTTGTAAGGGCGTTCAATCGTATTGGGACCTAACCAGGCATCCCAGTTCAGTCCAGCCGGAATCGTCTCGGCGGCTAAGTCAAAATCACGGGGAGGCCCGCCTACATTTACGTTGACGGTTTTTATCTGTCCAATGTAGCCGTTACGTACCAATTCCACAGCCTGTCTAAATTCAGGCCAGGATCGCTGCATATTGCCGGTCTGAAAAACACGTTTGTATTTGCGAGTGGCTTTCACCATATCGCGGCCTTCCTGAATGGTGAGCGACAGAGGTTTTTCACAATAAATATCTTTGCCAGCTTTGGCGGCCGCTATCGCTATCGCACTATGCCAGTGGTCGGGCGTAGCAATAACAACCGCGTCAATGTCTTTATTCTGGAGTAGGTTTCTGAAATCGTCGTAGGACTGGCAACCTTTGTAGGCACTTTTATCGGCTTTTTCGGCGTAATGTTTATTGACGGCTTCGGAAAAAGCGGTGACCTTTGTTTTATCGACATCGCAGGCCGCCATGACGCGGGCTTCATTTTTAAGGAATTGCCCCCGAAGGCCATTCGCTTGTCGGCCAAGGCCAATGAAACCGAGCGAAATCTGGTCGCTGGGGGCCAAAAAGCCACGGCCCAGCACATGACGGGGAACAATGTAGAACGTAGCAAGGCCAGCGGCTTGTTTGATAAACGTCCGGCGGTTAGGGCGATAGGAAGAGTCAGTCATAAGGGCAGAAGTTTACAAGCAAAAAGTGGTTAGCTGGCAACCTTTACTTGCCAGCTAACCACTTGTATGTTGATTCGCCCGGATTAATACCCAGGATTCTGTTGCAATGTTTCTTTGCCGTTTACTTTACTATTGAAAATCTCCTGAATTGGAATGGGGAAATATTCGTGTTTGCCTTTCGTAAACGTAACACCTTTCAAGTAAATCCGTTTGCTGGATTCGGCGGTGTAATAACTATTAAGCGTTTGGTCAGCAATGCCCCAACGTACCAGATCGAATCGGCGATGGCCTTCCATACCAAACTCAAGTCGTTCTTCGAACTGTACGGCTTTACGAGCAGTAGCCTGATCAGCCCAGGAAGCGGAGTATTCTTTTACTACGTAGTTCGCAGCTGCTGTTCCGTCCGCATTTTTTACGAAACCGTCGGGGTTGGAAGCTCGCTTACGGATCTGGTTGACATAAGTCCGTGCCTTATTTAGATCGCCAATCTCTACTTCAATTTCGGCTAACCATAAGAGAACATGGCTATAGCGAATCATACGGTAGTTGTTGGCATTCAGGCGAGGATTACCGGCGAATGTGTTCGTGCCGACATCTGACCGATACATAACGTGCTTTTTGGGGGAGTAAGGACCACCATACGACTGATCGCGAACGTAGGCTTTGCCTGGATGAACGCCCCAATCCAGGAATGGAATACCCCGACGACCAACTGTCCAATCGAGCCGAGGGTCAACGGTGCCTGTGTAAGGCGCAAAAGAAGCCGTTGACTCAATCCCCTGATCATTGGTGATATCGGTTGCGTTGAACGTATCGAGCAGAGGCAATCCATTTGCATCGGTTTTGAACGCATTGACTAGATTTTGTGAGGGCTGGAAGAAACCGCAGCAGGTTGTTACGCCACCACCACCATAAGGGTAGTTGAGCGTAGCGCCAACGTTACCATTTTCACCGCCCGAAGCTCCATCGTTAACAGAGTGTTCAACCTCAAAAATCGACTCGGCATTGTTGTTGGTAACGGCCTTAAAGTTGTCGTGGTAACGATCCATGAGTCGATACTGGCCACTGGCTACCACCGCTTCGAGTAACGTTTTAGCTTCGGCGTATTTTTTCTGGAACATGTAGGCTTTGCCTAATAGCGCTGCCGCAGCCCATTTCGTTGGGCGACCTACCTGTGTTTGTTTAGCCGGAAGAACATCGTAGGCAGCCTTGAGGTCCGCTACAATATTAGGCCATATATCCGAGCTATTAGGTTGTTTAGTGCTTTCCAGATCGTTCGGGTTGTACGTTTTTTCGTCGATGTAAGGCACCATATTAAACATCTTCTTAAGCTCGAAGTGGTAATGGCCCCGTAAAAAGCGTGATTCGGCAATAACCTGCGCTTTCTCGGCATCAGTCATGTCTTTTGCTACGGCTACGGCCTGTAATACGTCATTCGAGCGAGCAATACCGTCGTACGCGCTCCGCCATTTACCCCGGAAATAGATATTGTCGGATTGAATGTTGCCCTGCTCAATCAGAGAAATGGGTGGCTGGTCACCGGCAATGGTTCCTTTGTAAGCATCGTCAGAGGCTACACTGCCAAACACCCAGTTGTCTGCACTGGACTGGTAGGAACGATAAGCGCCTTCGGGAGTTGCCCAGCCGTCCAGCAAGGAATAGGCCCCAATCAGGAGTGAATTGACTCCGGCTTTGTTTTGCAATACCGTAACGGCTAAGGCTGCTTTCGGCTGTACGTCCAGAAATTTGTCGGAGCAGCCCGTAGCGATTGCCAGACAGAATATAGTTATGGAAACCGTTATTTTTTTCATGACAATGTTTTTATGTATGGTGTAGGGTATATGATGTATTTGTTCTTGTACATCCATTAGATACTCTACAACCGATAGTATCTTAGAAGCTCAGATTTAAACCCACCAATATCGTTTTCGCTACTGGATACGAGCCACCGTCGACGCCAATTTGCCGGTCGTTTCCAGCTGAATAGGCCCGCAGATTAACTTCAGGGTCCATGCCAGAGTATTTAGTAACTGTAAACAGGTTTTGCCCCTGAATATAAATCGATGTAGAGCCCAGTTTCAGACGCGATAGTAATGCCTGTGGGAGTTGATACGTCAGCTGGATATTCTTCATGCGGAAATACGAACCGCTTTCGAGGTAATACGTAGATGGCAGAATGCTAACCTGATCGCTTGAACGAAGCTGTGGTAAAATGGCATCGGTGCTGCCAGGGCGCCATGATTGATACAGCATCCGGGTGCTGCGGTTGCCCCCAAACGTTGGGAAGTCGGTCCAGTATTTGGTGTAGTTGAAAATCTTATTGCCCTCAACGCCCTGCCCAAATAACGTCAGTCCGAAGTTTTTGTAATTCAGGCTGACATTCACACCATAGCTGAAATTAGGGTGCGGATTGCCAATAATGCTAAGATCGCCAGAATTGATCACGCCATCGCCATTGACATCCCGGAATTTGAACCGGCCCGCTACGTTCTCTGCAGCGGCATTCCCAAATTGTACAGGATGGGCTTTGGCCTCTTCGTTCGACTGGAAAATTCCGTCAACAGTATAGCCGAAAAAGGACGCAATCGGGTAGTTCTGTTGGGTAACAACGAAGTTCTGAATCCGCTCATCGTTGATGCCAAAATACTGCGTACTGGGATCTCCGTTAGTTTTGGTCACTACGTTACGATACGTACTGAAGTTGGCCCCGATGCTGTACGTAAATCCGCTATTGCCGATTTTATCGTTGTAATTCACCATCAGATCAACACCTCGGTTACGCATCGAGCCAATGTTTTGGAACGGCACTGTCGCCACACCCTGAGTCAGGGGAGCCTGAACCGGGAATAGCATGTCGGACGTAGTACGGGTATACCAGTCGAAGGCTACGTTCAATCGGTTCTTAAGCAACGTAGCATCAAAACCGATATTCAGACTGGTGGTCGTTTCCCATTTGGCTTTAGCATTCCCGAACTGAGTCAGTTCATAGCCTGGAACGGCTGAGGTGCGCGTACCATTAATGTCGTAAAACGACGTAATAGGGTTGGTGCTGAATTGTGTAAATGAGTTATAGTTGCCAATTTCCTGGTTACCCGTTTGTCCGTAACCGGCTCTGATTTTTAGGTCATCGATAAACGTAGTGGTTTTAAAGAAGTTTTCTTTTGAGATACGCCATCCAGCACTAGCCGCCGGAAATATAGCCGACCGGAATTCAGGTGCGAAGCGGGAGGAACGGTCTCTACGTATAGTCAGATCAAGTAGGTATTTATCATCCAGCGCATAATTGACTTTGGCAAATTCCGATGCCAGTCGCCAGTTCGAAGCGCCCCCGTTATTGGTCTGTACGCCGGTTCCTGCGCTGAGGTAGCGGTTTTCAACATCATCAACGGCAAAGTTGGTCCGGCTGGCGTCGAAGAACTCATAATAGCTCTTGATAGACTCGGTTCCGGCGATGATATTAAATCGGTGCCGGTCGCCGAGATTGACGTTGTAGGTCAGCGTATTATACCAGGTCCAGGTCCATTCGTAGTTATTGCTGGTTTGCAAGCTGTTAGAGCCACGTGCTTCGGATGCTTCGATATTGCGAATGGAATAGTTTCGATAGTTAAACAGGTTATAATCGATCCCAAAGCTGGTCCGGGCTGTTAGGTTAGGAAGAATGTCGACTTCAGCAAATGCATTACCAAACAGACGAATTTCCTTTTGTACATTGTCTTTGTTTCGATAGAGGTCAGCCATCGGGTTGAAGGCATTATCGAGGTCGCCACCACGTGTACCCGCAAAATTTCCTGCTACGTCATACACTGGAATAATTGGTTGAATCCGATACGCGAAGGAAATAGGGTTACTCTCGGCGTTGTTTCCGTTAGGTTGGCCAATACGCTCGCCATAGGCTATCTGAAAATTCTGACCCGCCCGAATCCGTTTGGTAATGTTGAATTCTGTATTGGAGCGTAGTGAATAGCGTTTGTAGCCCGTATACTTCATAATACCGTCCTGGTTGAAGTAATTGAGCGACATCGCGTAACGCCCGTTTTCGCCACCTCCCGATACGCCTATCTGGTGATTCTGGATGGGCGCAGTCTGGAAAATTTCTTCCATCCAGTTTGTCCCTATTTTATTGGCTTTGGTAATGAGCAGGAAATTGGGCGAGTTAATATCGTTGTTGTAGTTTTTATACGTACCATCGGCGTTCTGGGCAACGCGTGGATCTCCTTCCATTGCTCCGCTAGGTAGAATATAATCGGGAATCACTGGTGTGGCTCCATTGCCAAACTGTGAATGGATTGGGTTTCCATTAGCTCCCACAACGCCCGAATTTTTACGGGATTCCCAAATCAGATTCGCATATTCCTGCGTGTTAAGCATATCGAGTAGCTTACCATGCCGTTGCGAGCCATAGTACATGTCGTAGGTGAATTTGGGCTTACCGGCTTTTCCTTTTTTAGTCGTGATAATGACAACGCCATTACCCGCCCGGGAACCGTAAATAGATGCCGCCGATGCATCTTTCAGAATCTGCATACTTTCTACGTCGTTCAGATTCAGCGTATTCAGGTTTCCTTTTGTTGGAACACCATCAACCACATACAGTGGTGAGTTATCGTTAATTGTCCCGAATCCACGAATACGGACCATAACCCCACCGCCTGGCGAGTTCTCGTTGCCGACCTGCACACCGGCCACGCGGCCTTGCAGAGCCTGGCCTACGTTGGTTGACGGCACCGATAGAAGTTGCTTGGAGTCGACCGTTGCAACGGCACCCGTAATATCACGTTTTGCCTGAGCACCGTAGCCCGTTACAACGACTTCGCTTAGCGTTTTAATGTCGGGTACTAAGGTTATGGTAAGCGTTGTACGGCTGCCAATTGTTACGTCTTGAGAGGTATATCCAATGGCCGAAATAGTAAGAACATCGCGTCCGGGAGCTACGTTCAGCGAAAATTGACCCGTAGCATCAGTGACCATGCCTGTTTGGGTCCCTTTGACAACAACGTTGGCTCCAGGCAGAGGATTATTGTCGTTGCCATCTAAAACCCGACCGGTAATTTTACGATCCTGGGCAAACACCTCTATGCACACAAGCCAGCATACCAATACCAGCGGCCATGTGCTGCGCACATTCCGTAGAAGTTTGTAAATCATAAGATCTTAATTAGAATAGGTAGTATAAACAAGCTAATGCTTGGGTATTAATGCTTAAAGTAATGAATGATTATTTTATAATCAATTTATCTTTATTTTTTATGAAATAAATTTTGTCTAATAAAAAACCCGACTTGTGCAAAAAGTCGGGTTGTTAATAAATTACTGGTACTAAGTAGAAATACTAGTATTAATTGAGTTGGAGTTCGTCGATAACCCGTTGAACCTTTGCTTTCAGTTGTGCATACGTATTATCGAATGCTTCCTTGCTTTCCAGTGGCTCGCGAACACTGACGTAAAACTTGATTTTGGGCTCTGTACCGGACGGACGGGCCGAAACTTTAGTCCCGTCGGCCGTGAAGAACTGCAATACGTTCGACGACTCGATACCCATCTTACCGGCTTCAATTGGGCTTGCCTGTCCACTCTCATCGGTTCGGGTAAGCGCTTTGTAATCATCAATACGAACAACCGCTGAGCCTGCGATGGATTTGGGTGGGTTAGCGCGGAAGTCGGCCATCATCTGCTGGATTTCTTCAGCGCCTGATTTCCCTTTTTTAGTTAGGGAAACCAGTGCTTCGTAGTAGAAACCATTTTCCTGGTACATAGCCATCAGCAGATCGAACAAGCTTTGCCCGCGATCTTTAGCGTAGGCAGTAAGCTCGGCAATCATCGCGCAGGAGGCTATAGCGTCTTTATCGCGAACAAAATCGCCGATTAAATAACCGTAGCTTTCTTCGCCACCACCTATAAACTGTTCCTTGCCTTCCAGCTCGCGAATAACTTCAGCGATGTATTTGAAACCAGTTAGCGTATTATAGCATTTTACGCCATAACGCTCGCACATCTGATCGATCAGATCAGTGGTTACGATTGTTTTGGCTACGAATTCTTTGCCCGTCAGTTTGCCCGCATCTTTCCAGGCATTAAGGAGGTAATAAATAATCAGGCTGGCCATTTGGTTACCGTTCAGCAACTCAAACTCGCCGTGGTGATTGCGGGCACCGGCACCAACACGGTCAGCATCCGGATCGGTTGCCATAACCAGATCGGCATTGATCGACAGGGCCAGATCAAGAGCCAGCTGCATGGCTGGGCGCTCTTCCGGGTTTGGCGATTTTACAGTCGGGAAATTGCCATCAGGAGTTGCCTGTTCTTCTACAATATGGACATTCGTGAAGCCAAGCGCATCAAGGGCACGTGGCACTAACGTAATTCCTGTACCGTGAATAGGGGTGTAAACGATATTTAGATCAGACTGACGTTTGATAACATCCGGATTGACGGCGTTAGACTTAATCCGTTCGATGTAGGGCGCGTCGATCTCTTCGTCAATGAACTGAATCTTTGTCGGTACGCCTTCAAATTTGATGTCATCGACCGAGGTAATTTTATTTACTTCAGCAATGATAGCTTTGTCGTGAGGAGCGACTACCTGAGCACCGTCGTTCCAGTACACTTTGTAGCCGTTGTATTCGGGAGGGTTGTGGGAAGCGGTTACAACAATCCCGCTCTGGCAACCTAACTGGCGGATAGCGAAAGACAGTTCAGGCGTTGGCCGAAGAGCGCTAAATAAATACACCTTGATACCATTGGCCGAAAAAATGTCGGCTACCAATCGCGCAAACTCAGGGCTCATCCGACGACTGTCGTGAGCGATAGCCACGCTAATGTCCTGATCGGGAAAAGCCGCGTTGATATAGTTCGAAAGCCCCTGAGTAGCTGCGCCAACAGTGTAACGGTTCATTCGGTTGGAGCCTACACCGACCACACCGCGTAAGCCACCTGTGCCGAACTCAAGATCACGATAAAACGAATCGGTAAGCTCGGTAATATTGCCTGAATCAATTAGATGTTGGATCGTTTCTTTTGTAGCGGCATCGTAGTTTCCACTGAGCCATTGGTCAACGCGCTGCTGTGTCGATGCGTCAAGGGGTGTTGTCATGCTAAAGGGCAGATTAATACATTAGTAGATTAGGCGTCAAAGTTACAATTCCCCTTTTGTCTGCCAAATCCTCAGGGTAGTTTCATCGATAGAATGGCCAGAATCCTCTGAGACGCTACGTCGTATAGAAAAAACGAAACCAGACTAACTGACAGTTGTACAGTTAATCTGGTTTCGGGAACGTAGTGTGCTACTATTGACTATTTATATATACCGTGACGTAATATGAGCTGTTCGCTCAGCTGTTTCAATTAGTAACGGATGGCGTGGCTGACTAAGGGCCAGGTCAAGTTCTGCGATCGTGTCTTTAAATAAAAAATGGACAGGCACCGGGTATGACTCACCTTCGCTTTTTTGATAAATAAGGGCGGGACGTACCGTTCCTGAGGCAGCTAGTTGATTGTACTGTTGCTTGGCACCGATAAACTCTTCGTCAATGGGGCCAAACGTAATAACCTGGTCGGGTAAGGGATTGGCTTTACGGTTTGCAAGCTGATTATCAAGTTCCGCCAGTAATCGTTTCAGATGAGAGGTATCTTTTCCGGTGCGAATACGTTCACGCAGTGATTGCCGAATCAGGTACGTTAGCGAGTTCGATAAATTCAGTCCGATCTCAGCCATTTGTTTGAATATAAGCGATGAAGGCGACATGCCCGGAATCGTATTCGGATCATGCAGCAGTACGCGGCCATCGGGCGTAAGAAAACCATCAATTCGCGCATAAACGTTTATGCCTAATCGAGTGAAGACTTCGGATACGGCCAACTGAATCTTGCGATTGTTTTCTAACGTAGTGTCGACCGGAATACGCTTTTTAGTCGTGTTGAGCTTGTACTTTGATTCAAAATCGAAGCTCGTTACGTTATAAATTTCCGTTGGCGGTAGGGCGATAGCCATCTGATCGTCGTCCTGAATAACTCCGCATGAGAATTCCTGTCCGCTGATAAATTCCTCAAACAGAACTTCATCTTCGGCATTAAGCGAGGACAACGTGATTGCTGAGCCTGCCAGTTCGTCCAGTCGTTGGATGAATGCCTCAGGATGGCGAATAACTTCTCCTGTCTGTTCAATAACAACCGGAAAACTAATTCCTGAGTCCAGACTGACCATTTTTTGCGCTAGCTCCTGCTTTTCCCCGGCCGATAGGTTGTTCCAGGCACTGAGCTTACTCCAACCATCGGGTTGAATGCTCATCGTGAAAAAGCATTGCTCAACAGCCTGACAGAACTTTTCTAAATCAGCTTCACGTACGATTGCTACGCCAATTGATGATCCCTGATGTGGAGCTTTTACAACGATTGGCAAGCCTAGGTGTTCGATTAACGAATTGAAAAACTGGGCTTTATCGGCCCGCTCGTAGGCATCACGGCTGATGGTTGCCGTTTTTTTCTGCTGCCCGTTTGCCAGAGCAATCAGTTCATTTTGGAGGATTTTATTGATACCCACTGCCGAGCCAACTAATCCTGGGCCTGTGTAAGGCATTTTATACCATTCCAGTAAGCCCTGAATAGCACCATCTTCGCAGTCGGGACCGTGCATCGCCAAAAAGGCCAGGTCAAAATAATTGCGAAAATGCTCGGGACGAATTTCGGGCAGAGTCGCTTCCAGTACGTTTATATCCAGCGATTCATCATAAACCGAAAAACCGGAACTATCCTGAGGCAACGCATCACGTAAGGATGGGTAGTCGAGAAAATCGGGCTGAACCAGTCTAAAACGGCCACGTCCATCTACGAATATCAAAACTGGCTCGAATAAGCCCTTATCTAAATTGGCCAAGGCTGTGCGCCCACCTGCATACGACACCTCACGCTCTCGCGCCGGTCCACCGAAGAAAATGCCTATTTTCACTGAATTGAGGAATAATGCGATTCGCAAAGAAACGAAAAAGCCGCCTGTTTTCGGACAGGCGGCCTAAAATCAATAGGTCAAAATGTATATAAAAAGCTACTATGCCTTACGTAAGTAATATAGATAACAACAACTTTTTGACAAACTAAGCTATCTACTAAAAGGCAGGCGTAATATTTATAGCTTCAACTTTCGTTATTTCAGGTACTGCTTTCAGAATAGCTTCTTCCAGGCCACCTTTGAAAGTCATAGCCGACATGGGACAGGAGCCACAGGAACCAACCAGTTCAAGCCGAACCGTTTTATCGTCGGTTACTTCCAGGACTTTCACGTTGCCTCCGTCGGCAGCCAGATAGGGCCGCATACTGTCGAGCGCGCGTTCAATTCTTGTAATCAGTTGGTCGTTATTAACTACCGCTTCCATGAATACTGTGATTTACGGTAAATTTACAATTTGTGGTTTATTTATGCAACTTCAACGCGCTTTGTTCGGTCGAGGGTGGCATTCCGAATAGCAACTTGTTGAGCCAGCGCTTCGGCAGCGGCCTGAAAGGCGTCACTGGCAATTGGTTCGCCGACACTGATAGCAGGACGGCCTTCATCGCCAGCCTCCCGTATGCCCTGTACCAGCGGAATCTGACCTAATAAGGGTACGTCAAACTGCTCGGCCAGTTGTGTTCCGCCACCTTTACCAAAAATGTAATACTTATGATCAGGCAATTCGGCCGGAGTGAAGTAGGACATATTTTCGATAACACCCAGCACTGGTACGTTAATTTGTGGTTGCCGGAACATGGCTAGTCCCTTTGTTGCGTCGGCCAGCGCTACTTTTTGGGGCGTTGTCACTATAATGGCACCGGTGACGGGTACGGTCTGCACCAATGTCAGGTGAATATCGCCGGTTCCTGGAGGCATATCGATCAGCAGGTAGTCTAACTCACCCCAGTCGGCGTCTGAAAAGAATTGTTGCAGTGCCCTCCCGGCCATGGTTCCGCGCCAGATAATGGCCTGGTTTGGCGCAACCAAAAAGCCCATCGATAGTATTTTAACGCCAAACTGACGTATCGGCTCCATTTTGGTTTGACCGTCTACCTGGTATATTTTGGGCTGAATATTTTCCGCGCCAAACATGGTAGGCATAGACGGCCCGTAAATATCGGCATCAATGATCCCAACTTTAGCGCCTGATTTATGAAGTGCAATGGCTAAGTTAGCCGTTACCGTCGACTTGCCTACACCGCCTTTGCCCGACGACACGGCTATGATGTTTTTAACACCAGGCAGCGTTGGCGCGTTGGCGCGCGTTGAGGTGACGTCAGAAGTCATATTGATCTTAACCTCAATGTCAGGACCAATGTGGGTATGAATGGCGTCTTCACAGCGTTTGCGAATTACTTCTTTTAACGGGCAGGCTGGCGTCGTTAAGACAACCGTGAAGCGGACCTGATCGATGCTGAGCTCAATATCTTTCACCATATTCAGGGTAACGATGTCGCGCTTTAAGTCGGGTTCTTCAACGTGGCTTAACGCTTGTAAAACTGATTCTTTGGATAATCGGTAATCAGACATTGGCTAGTGAGTAATGTAGAGTGTAAGATAACGTGTATGAGGCCTTTACAGGCTACGCATCATGCATTACACATTTTTCTAAACGACGATGCACCTCTGCCAGTTCCGCCGAAACGTCTACCTTCTTCGATAATGCTTCTAATTGCGCCAATAACTTGGCCAGAAACTGGCGGTGAGCCACACTGGTATCGTCGTATAGAGGCCGATGGGCCAATGATTTACTTACTTGCGACCACTCGGCCACAAAGTGGCATAAGCTGGCGTCAAAGGCGCTTTCGGCAAGCTTGCCGAAAATATAATCGTGTGCCTGTTTATTCGGATGAACAAGATCCGCTTCATAAAAACGATAATCGCGCAGGTCATCGATCATGAGTTCGTAAGCAGGAAAATAAACTACCCAATCGTTCCAGATGGTTAGTTCGTGCGCCATGACACGTAGCAGCGACTTGCTGACCTGGTTGAGCGGAATGGTTTCCCGAGTGTGACGTACCGGGCTGACCGTTAGAATCACTGTCAATTTTGGATTCGCATTACGAAGCGTCTTCAACAAACGATTCATGTCGTCGCGCAGATGATCGATTTGATAAAGATATTTCTCGAAAAGCTTACCGGGCATTTTATGGCAGTTTGCTACGACCTTACCAGTATCTATATGTCGATACACAACCGCCGAACCGAGTGTGAGAATCAGAAAGTCGGCCTGCCGAATAGCCGTATTGGTGTCGGACAGTTGCTGTATCAGTTTACTACGTAATAAATCCTTACTCGTAGCCCAGAGTGAGGAGTGAAAATCGTAGTGGAACCAAATGCCAGCTCGCTCAACGTATCGATTCTCGTCAGGAAGAGTGGCATTGAGCGACATGGTCAGAAGCTTGGCCATTGATACCGGATTGAATATAGTTCCAAACGGATTGTCTAAAACCGTTAGTTTATGATCGGAAAGCCGACGGCCCATGACCTCTGCAAAACATGATCCAATCGTTACGATCCGGCTGTTCAGAGCGATGCGATTAGGAAAAGATTCGGGAGAAAACTCGGTATGAAACTGCATACAGAATAAACAAAAAAAACACCTGATTAGCTCCTGGATTTTTGTTTATTTTTTGTGGTTTAATGGCTGATTATTAGATGGTTAATTGCTATTGTTTAAGGGTGTTTGATTTAAGGCTACTTATCCGGCACAGTAAGCAAAACGACGCGTTAGATAAAAAAGAAGCGACGAAAGGTTTATTTGTTAGTACCCGTATGTCGCTATATGGAGATATTTTTTACTTTCACCATAGAAACCATTCTTTTCGACATACACAATAGTCCAATGACCCTCCAGAAACGTATCAAAGGATTAAGTTTTGAATCGCTACATGAATTAATTAATCAGGCTCACCATGAAATTAATCGCCGACAACAGTTTATAGACAAAATTCCACAATTGCGTCTTCAGGAAATATCATTTTCCATTCGTGCCAGGGATTTACTCTATCGGACAATTGCGGAAAAAAGGAAGCTGGTTTATTGGCAGGAGGCTCAGAAGTTAACTCTTCGGGAAACGCTGAAAGTACTCGATCCCAGCGACTGGAGACAAATTAAATATAAAAATACAAAAGTCTTTGAGGAGATTTCGACCATTTTTGAGCGCCATAAAGCTCCACTAGAATGGTACTACAGCGAGATCGAAGCGAAAGTATAGTCATAAAAAAAGTCGACCAAGATAAGCACCTGGCCGACTTTTTTGTGGTAGCAAGTGGGCTTATTCAGCCGATACTACTTCGAACTTCACTTTGTGCTTCACATCTTTGTGAAGATCCAGTAAAGCCTCGTAAGTACCAAGAACCTTTACGTCATCAACCGAAATTTTCTTCCGGTCAACGTCGAAGCCTTTTTCACGTAGCGCATCAGCCACCTGCGTGTTGGTAACACGACCAAAAATTTTGCCGCTGTCACCTGCTTTGGCAGGGATCGTCAGAACGGTTTCGCCAATACCATCAGCGATAGCCTGTGCATCATTTTTGATTTTCTCGGCTTTGTGAGCAGCCTGACGAATGTTTTCGGCAACGATCTTTTTATTAGAGTCGGTAGCCATGACTGCATAACCCTGAGGAATCAGGTAATTGCGTCCATAACCTGGCTTCACCGCTACGATGTCGTTTTTGTAGCCCAGGCCGGCAATATCAGTTTTTAAGATAATATCCATTTTTGAAAATAGTTTTCAGTTAACGGTTTGTGCGTTTACAGTTTCTAGGCTAGGCCAACCGAAAATCACAAACCGAAAACTTTATTTCAGTGAATCACCTACATAAGGCAGGATAGCCAGATGGCGAGCGCGTTTGACAGCCTGGGCCACTTTGCGCTGATTTTTCAGGCTCGTACCTGTTAGACGGCGTGGCAGAATTTTGCCCTGCTCGTTCAATAATTTGAGCAGAAAGTTGCCGTCTTTGTAGTCGATATATTTGATACCAGCTTTCTTAAAGCGGTCGTATTTTTTGCGGTTCTCGGTTTTCGAGACTGATTCGTTTTGCAAACTCATGATTACTGGGCCTACCCGGCGTTTTCGGTTTGTTTTTTCTTACCTACTAATCCATTGCGCTTACGATCGTTGTACGCAACAGCGTGTTTATCGAGCGATACCGTCAAATGGCGGATTACGCGCTCGTCACGGAGATACTCGGTGTTGAGTTTCTCGATGATCGTGCCGGGAGCTTTGAACTCGAAGAGTTGGTAGTAACCCGTGTTCTTGTGCTGGATCGGATAAGCCAGTTTGCGAAGGCCCATGCTCTCTTCGTGAACGAGTTCCGCCCCGTTATCGGTCAGCACTTTGCGGAACTTGTCAACGGCGTCCTTTATCTGAGTTTCAGATAAAACGGGAGTCAAAATGAACACCGTTTCGTAGTTATTAGGAAACATTGTACGTAATTGGTTTGAAATGAGGGCGCAAAGGTAGGTAAAAAACTTTTTAGTTGCCAGTTCCCGGTTAAATAAGTCATAAAAAAAGACGGAAGCACTTCCGTCTTTTAGTCATTCAATGCGCTACGTGGTTTTCCGTTACCGGACGGTGAAGGCACCTTCACCAATGCGGAATCCTTCGCAATAGATTTCGATCGTGTATGCACCGGGGTTGAATCGCTGACCACCGCGACCATAGATGAAATCGACGGTTTGACGACTGTTGTCGAAATTGAACCGTTGCATGGCCGTGTATATCATGCCCTGACCATTGTAGGTGAATTCGCCTGAGCCCGTTGCCATATCGGCTACTACGGCTCCGCTGGGGTCGAGCAGGCGCATATAGAGTTCTTTTTCTTCCTGCTTAGCCAAACCATTAGGGGCCAGACGTACCGAAATTTTAATCTTATCGATCTTTTTAGCTTTGTAACGATCCCCATCGCTTTCTTTTCCGCGTTTGTTGATCGCATTGGCCGTAACCGTTTCGGCACGTAGCGCAGCGGCAATCGTGACTTTTTCGGACAGCTCCTGGTTCTTGGTGGCTACGGCCACAACAGAATCGCTCAGGGTCTGTTTTTCGGCTTTAAGACTGTTATTTTCCTGCGTTAACGATTCATTCTGCTGGCTCAAAACGCCATTTTCTTCTTTTAATCGGGCAATTTCCTGGTCTTTCTGAGCTAGCAACGCCTGATAGTTTCGAATCTTCTGCTCATATTTCTTGCCATCGAACGAGTTGACGTTACGTAGTTCGCGTTTGTCGATTTCCAGTTGCGATTTCACCTTCATCAACGAATCCACATTGCCGCCCAGTTGCTGAATTTCTGCAATTTTAGCGTCCAGCTGTGCCGAAATAGAGTCGAGTTTTGTTTTGGCAGAAAGCACTTCTTCCGTTTTAGCGGCAATGGTAGCGTCTTTCGTTTTGTTGTCCTGGCGCTCCTGGTAGTAGAAATACAGCAATAATATGTTCAATGCAGCCAGAATCAGTAGGGCGGCCAGCAGATAGCTGCGACTATTGTTTCGGGATTGGGGTCTAGGTTCCATTGGAGTTATTTAGTAAATCAGATAGTTGTAGTTAGATCCAGTCAAAACTAAATGTTTCACGGATTTATTGCACCAATAAGATGGTTTAAGGCCAAAAGCTACACGTTTTCGCGTAGTTCTCAAACCTATCTTTGCACAATATTAATAAACGGTCGGCTTAGCACCGACTTTTAGGTTATGATGATTGCCGATAATATTCGTCAGATTGAAGCTGAGTTAGGCGGCCGGGCAGAGCTGATTGCTGTCACGAAAACAAAGCCTGTTGAGATGCTACGGGAAGCCTACGATGCCGGGTGTCGAAAATTTGGAGAAAACAAAGTTCAGGAAATGGTGGACAAGCAGCCGCAGCTTCCTGACGACGTAGCGTGGCATTTGATTGGGCACCTTCAGTCGAACAAAGTGAAGTACATTGTGCCGTTTGTTACGTTGATCCACTCGGTCGACAGTTTGAAGCTATTGCAGGAAATAAACAAGCAGGCTGCGAAGCATGATCGGGTCATTGATTGTTTACTTCAGATTTACATTGCTGATGAAGAAACCAAGTTTGGGCTCTCGACAGACGAAGCAGAGCAGTTGCTGAACGATCCCAACCTGGAAACGCTTACCCATGTGAAAATTGTTGGCCTTATGGGATTGGCCACGAACACGGACGATGAGAACAAGATACGGCTGGAGTTTCGCGGACTGAAGCAACTGTATGATAAACTCGCTACGTCGACCAGGGCCAATGTTTGTTTCTCCGAATTGTCGATGGGAATGAGTGGTGACTATCAAATTGCTGTTGAGGAGGGGAGTACACTCGTTCGGGTGGGGAGCGCTATCTTTGGCAGTCGTATGTATTAACTATCTGAGCTAGGATTTCAATAATCTCTGAACCGGAATTTCAACAAGATTAGAACGATTTCAGCAAGATCATGTGAATCTTTTTAATCTTGTTAAAATCCCGGTTCAGAGATTGTTTTCTGGTTCTGACAAACTTTATCAGATGAAATTTTTTATTCAGGCAGGAGCAACATTAGGATTGCTGGGAGTGGCAATTGGTGCTTTCGGAGCGCACGCATTACGGGCAATGCTTGACGCATCGGGCAGAACGGCAACGTTCGAAACTGCGGTTAAATACCAGTTCTACCACGCGCTGGCCCTGGTGCTGGTAGGCGTATTAATGCAGCTATTTGGCAGTAATCCAACCATAGTGAAATTACTAAACTGGTCGGGTTATTCGTTTTTAGGGGGAACGTTAATTTTTTCGGGCTCCTTATATATCCTCTGCTTCACGGGGATAACCTGGTTGGGCGCTATTACGCCATTAGGCGGTGTGGCCATGATAGCTGGATGGGCTTTGCTGCTCTGGGCGTTTTTATAGAAAGATGAAATGTAAAAGGGAAAAACTGTCATTCATCATTTCCCATTCATAATTCATCATTCAATCCGTATCTTTGTCGTCTGATTCTGAGAATAATGCAAACGAATATACAGGCTGAAACCGCTCGTCGGCGGACATTTGCCATCATTAGTCACCCGGATGCCGGAAAAACAACATTGACCGAAAAGTTACTGTTGTTTGGTGGAGCCATTCAAACGGCGGGGGCTGTTAAATCTAATAAAATTAAGAAGACGGCTACGTCCGACTTCATGGAAATTGAGAAGCAACGGGGAATTTCGGTTGCTACGTCGGTTATGACGTTTGAATATGACAATCTCAAAATAAATATTCTGGATACGCCTGGTCACAAAGACTTTGCGGAAGATACGTACCGGACACTAACCGCCGTCGACAGTGTTATTCTGGTGATCGACTGCGTCAAAGGCGTTGAAGAGCAAACGGAGCGATTGATGGAGGTTTGCCGGATGCGCGATACGCCGGTTATTATTTTCATCAATAAGCTTGACCGGGAAGGACAGAACCCGTTCGATTTGCTCGACGAACTGGAAGAAAAACTGAACATTCGCGTGCGTCCAATGACCTGGCCGGTCAATATGGGGTCAGACTTTAAAGGTGTTTACAGCCTGATCGAGAAAAAATTATATTTCTTTAAGGTCAACAAAACCAAAGTAGAAGACGACGTACTGCCAATTGAGCTAGATGATGCGCTGCTTGACCAGAAAGTTGGTGAACGCGATGCGGCTCAGCTTCGGGAGGATGTTGAACTAATTGAGGGCGTTTATGATACGTTTGATCGGCAGGCGTATCTGGATGGTAAACTGGCACCGGTTTTCTTCGGGTCGGCGGTGAACAATTTTGGTGTTAAAGAACTGTTGGAGGGATTCTGCCATATTTCGCCCGAGCCAATTGCCCGGCTGACCGATAAGCGCGAGGTGTTGCCAGAGGAAAAGAATTTCAGCGGTTTCATTTTTAAAATACACGCTAACCTCGATCCGCGCCACCGCGACCGAATTGCTTTCCTGCGGATTTGTTCCGGTGTGTTTGAACGGGGAAAATTCTATCATCATACGCGGCTGGATAAAAATGTGCGGTTTGCCTCGCCATTTAGCTTCATGGCCGATAGTAAAAGCGTCGTGGAAGAAGGCTTTCCGGGCGACGTAGTTGGTTTATACGATACGGGTACGTTCAAAATTGGTGATACGCTGACCGAAGGAGAGGAACTACAGTTCCAGGGTATTCCGAGCTTTTCGCCCGAAATCTTTAAAGAACTGGTCAACCTTGATCCAATGAAATCGAAACAACTGGACAAAGGAATTCAGCAGTTGACAGACGAAGGCGTGGCTCAGCTATTTACGCTTGGCATTGGCAATCGTAAGCTCGTTGGAACGGTTGGTGAACTTCAGTTTGAAGTAATTCAATATCGGCTGGAGAATGAATATGGGGCCAAATGCCGGTGGGTACCGCTGAATTATACCAAAGCTTGCTGGATTACGGCCGAAAACCCGACCAAGCTAACCGAGTTTATTCGCCTTAAAGGAAACCAGATCGCCTACGATAAAGATATGAATCCTGTTTTTCTGGCAGAATCGGACTGGATGCTACGTATGAACCAGCAAAATAATCCTGATATTCAGTTTCATTTAACATCCGAGTTCAACGTAGCGGTGTAGCCGCTCGATTGGATTCTGGTCATATCGAAAACTACTGAAGGCAACTTGGGTTAGTTTATCATCACTAAACGAACAATACTGATGATGAATGTAATCACAACCGTTGCCTTCGCTGTTTTTATGACGGGCGCGGCAATAGCACAGGATAAACCCGCTAAACGTACGGCAAAAACATCGTCGTCAACCACAGGCACCCTATCGCCCGTAGATGCCGCGCGCTCAAACCCGTCGGCAGCCAATACGCACGATGGTACAATGGGTGCATCGACCGGAACAGGAACTACGCTTGAACAAAATCAGGCGGCCAATGCCGGTGGAAATCGTACTACGTCGACCGACGCCACCAGTAGCGTTCGCAAAAAAGCATCGACGGTGAAGGCTAAAAAAAAGAAGACCAGCACGGATAGCCAGTAGGCTTTTGATCGGCCTGTCATTTAACGGAAGTTTAATAACCTTTGCGTTTACAGGCTCGTTAAGCTATTGTTTTACTTATCTAACAAGACTATGAAAAAGGTAATCATGCTAGCCGTTGTTGCACTGCTTATGACGGGTGGTGCATTTGCTCAGGACGAGAACAAGAAAGATGCGAAAATGGCCCATAAAGAAATGAAAAAAGAGGCCAAGCAGATGAAGAAGGATGCCAAGAAAGAGGGCGACGATGCCAAAGCGGATGCTGCTAAAGACATGAAGCATATGCACAAGGAAATGAAGAAAGAAGCGAAAAAAGAGAAAATGAATCGCTAGATCTGATTAACCTTGTCAAGCGAAAAGCCTCCCGAGCCCTTGGGGGGCTTTTCGCTTTAAGTCAAGAGCAATCTTGGGGGCGCCGGAAACACGTAGGAAAGAGAAGAGGTTTAGACGCAATTAATAACTAATCATATTAAATCTATGTTAGCATGTAATTAATCTAACTATTGCTTTAGGGTACTAAGTATGAGTCGGCTCAATCCTGATCAACATAATTTACATCCGGAAGAAACAGTATTACTACGTTCGTATGACCAGTTGCAGACGGCTCTTAGTATAGGAGCGATTGCTACCTGGTTTTGGGATATTGAAACCGATAAAGTCTTTGGCGACTCAAATTTGCTACGGATGTTTGGGGTTGATGCCACGAACGAAAAAGAGGGGTTGCCGCTCAATTTATTCGTCAGTAATATTCATCCGGCCGACCAGTCTCGGGTAGTGAAGTCTATTGAGGAGAGCATGTATTCGGGTAAAGGTTATGAGGCCGAGTACCGAATCATACCCAATGCCCAGACGGTTCAGTGGGTGCTTGCCCGAGGCCGCCTTACGTATGATGCTGCTGGTAAGCCGGTTACGTTTTCGGGAGTATTGGTCGACGTAACACAGCGGAAACAGGCCGAAATTAAAACGCAGGAAACGGAAGAACGGTTACGATTGGCGACCGAAGCGGCCCAGTTGGGGACCTGGGATCTTAATGTGCATACAGGAGAGTTGCTCTGGTCGAATCGAACAAAGGAGCTTTTTGGTTTATCACCCTCAGCATTTGTCGATTATTCCGTTTTTCTAAAAGGTCTGCATCCCGATGATCGGGAACGAACCGATCAGGTTGTTCAGAATGCGCTAGATCCTAATGGTAGTGGTCGTTACGATATAGAATACCGTACGATAGGGTTAGAAGATGGGAAACTCCGCTGGATCAGGGCTAATGGGCAGGCATTTTTCGATGACAACAAGATCGCCACTCGATTTATTGGCACCGTAATCGACATAACAGATAGTAAGCAGGCTGAAGAAACACTTCATCGTCGTGTATCGGAACAGACGTATCATGTAGAGCAGCAGGCCCACCAACTACGTATCATTTTAGATGCTTCGATCAATAGCATCATTGCCATGACGGCGATTCGGGATGAGCAGGGGGAAGTCATTGATTTTATGATGGATACAGCTAATGAAGCGGTAATCAAAAGTAATTTCATGACACCCGACCAAATTGTTGGACACACGCTTTTGACGGTATTTCCTGGCAATCGGGATAACGGTTTTTTTGATTTATACGTACGGGTTGTTGAAACAGGCGAATCGGAGGAGAGTACGCAATATTACCGGGATGAGTTCGGTCTGGAGGGCTGGTTTGAAGTGTCGGCAGTGAAACAGAAAAGTGATGGGGTTGTAGTAACGTATAACAACATTACGGACCGTAAACAAACGGAACTAGCCGTCATGAAACAGGCGGCTGAGCTGCGTGAAGCGAACATAGAACTTAGACGTTCGAACGAAAGCCTTCAGCAGTTTGCCTACATCGCCAGCCATGATTTGCAGGAGCCGCTACGTCGTATTCAGGCCTTTAGCGATTTACTGTATACCCATTTTGTTGATAATCTGTCCGATGGCGAAATAGACATGGTTCGTCGTATTCAGCGGTCTGCTCAGCGAATGCAGTTATTGATCCGGGATTTACTAGCCTACTCGCAGCTAACAACAGTTCGGGCTCCTTTTGTGGAGGTTTCGCTACATAACGTAGTAACCGACGTACTAAGTGATCTTGAAATCGTTATCGCGGAAAAAAAGGCTGTTATTAACGTTACGTCCTTACCCCCGGTTTTAGGTAGTGCCCCTCGACTACGCCAGTTATTTCAAAACCTAATTGCCAACTCGCTGAAGTTTGCTAAACCTGATACGATACCGGAGATGACTATCGACGTTTGCCGGGCTTCGGCTGAAGAGTTGCCTGATCGATTACAGGACCAGCAATCATCGGCTTATTGGTTGATCACCATTGCTGATAACGGTATTGGTTTCGACGAAAAATACAAAGACCGCATTTTTACTCCTTTTCAGCGATTACACGATGCCGCTAAGTATAGCGGAACAGGCATTGGACTGGCTATTTGCCAGCGTGTAGTCGAGAGTCATGGCGGAGCTATTGACGTATCTAGTCAACCCGGCGTTGGCTCTACCTTTACCATTTTTCTGCCCGCCAGCCAATAGTTATTCGGGCTGAACGTAACGAAAAACAGTTTGATAAGCGATGAAGGCTTGTTTGGCCGCTTCTACTACGTTGTTGGGATCATTGGCCCCCTGCTGATTAAGAAAAACGCCAAACTGCTTCCAGTTCGCACCCGTTTGAGGGCCATATCCCCGGTAAAAACGAGCTTCCGATAAAAGCGGTTGCAGAGAGGGATTCTGTTGGAGTAATTTCCAGATAATAGTTCCGCCTAACATCGACCCTTCGCTTACGTAGGCTGCCCCCAGCAATGCCGTTGGTGACCAATTGTCGAAGAGCCCCGGCATTGATGCCGGAAGCGGTTCGTCCAGTTTGGCTAAATCAGAAGAGAGCCAGGCCGTTTTGGTACGCATGGGAAGATCATATGCCTGAAAAAAAAGGGGATGCTGACGAATAGCTTCTTCCAGAGCTTTGTGAAAAACCAGGTGAGTTCGGAGCAGGTGCGTATATTCCGAGATGGATAACGTACCGTTTTTAAGCGATTCTGTATAAAAAAGCTGTTCTGTCTGTTCGTGTAATGAGCGGGTTTCCTGCCGTAGTTGTTCGGGTAACGATATCATTTACTGTCAATTCGAGTGTTGTAATCCAGCCAGAAAGTAAAAAGCTGGGTAAGTAAAGACCCCGTTGCATGATAAGTGCCAGGTTTTACTACGTACGCATTGATTCCGGCTTCATAAGCCGTTTTAATGTCTTTCGGATTATCGGACGTACTGAAAGCTATAATAGGCAGGAAACGGGTCCGGTCTATTTCTCTGGCTTTCTGAATTACGTCAAAACCGCTTATGCCTAATAAATTGAGATCAAGTAGAATTAGTTTGGGCAAGGGAGCTACCTGATTCTGGTAAGCGCCCTGACTGGTTAAAAAATCGACGGCTTCGGACCCACTGGCGATAATGGTGTAGCTAACGGGACGGTCTATTTTCTGCATCAGGCGGCAGAAAATGTCCGCATCGTTGGCATTATCTTCAATGTATAAAACGTCGGTCATGGGTTAGGTAGTAGTAACCGTTGGAAAGGCAACCGAAAAGGTTGTTCCCCGATTAGGTTCGCTATGAAACCATATTTTTCCACCATGTCGGTTAATAATACGTTTTACGATAGCCAGTCCTACTCCCGAACCTTCGTAAGGGCGGGCGTTTTCCAGCCGTTTAAAAAGGTCGAACATCCGTCCAGCCTGCTTCATGTCAAAGCCAATACCATTGTCTTCTAATGTATAAATCACTTCGCCATCGGATTGTTTGCCGCTAATCCGAATAATAGCGTCAGGGTTGGGGCGAGTGTATTTGGCCGAGTTACTGATCAGATTGGTAAACAATTGGAGAGCCATCGTCGGGTCAGCTAGTATGGGTGGCGTTGAGCCAATCTCAAAGGTCAACGCTCGATCTTTCATCGTAACCATAATTTCTTCCCGTATGCCTTCCAGCAGTTCTTTCATGTCTATTTCCTGTGTATCGAGATCGGTTCGGCCCATACGCGAGTAATAGAGAATATGGCGGATCAGGGATCGCATTCGTTCGGTCGAATCGATAATTTTCTGAAAGAGTGCCTGTGCATCGGCGCTCATATCTTTACCATATTCTTCCTGTAATATTTCTGAATAGCACCGGATGGACGATAGGGGCGTACGTAAGTCGTGCGATACGGTATAGCTAAAGGCATCCAGTTCTTCGTAAGCCAGCTGAAGTCGTTGATTTAAGAGACGAATTTCATTAGCCTGTTTGGTAACGACCTGTAAAATATCTTCCCGTAGTTTCACGACAGTAGATACCTCAGCTTCTGTCCACGGGTTTGACGTATTATGAACAAGCTGCGTCCAGGCGTCAAAACTCTTTCTGGGCGAAAGGCGCTGCTGACCATCTTCGCCAACTGTAACGGGTTTTTCAGGATTACCAGCCCAGGTCACTTCCTGTATGCGTTCCGGCTTAAACCAGAAAACGTACTCATTGAGCTCCTTAGATAAAACAACCGCTAACAGGCCAGCTCCTTCGGCTTTGAACGATTCGGCAGGCGGATACAGCGCAGGCAGATGATTCGTTTCCAGGAAGTTTTCGGTGTTGCTCGCTTTTAGCCAGTCGGCCAGCCCCATAATTTCGGCCTCGTCGGGCGTTTTACCCAGGCGGTATATTTTGTTACTAAACAATAAAGCGGCTCCGGTCGCTTCGGTAAGGTCCAGAATCGTATGGGCTCTTTTGGTCAGCGCCTGCACAATGTTTTCGTCAATGAGCAGTTGTTCGTGGATGTACTGACCATACTGCCGATACTTGAGCAAGTTGGTTTGGTCTTCTTCATCTTTTCGGAACTCCAGGGCCGCTGATAAAAGCTGACTGACAAATTTAGCTGCCTGACGGGCTGAGAAGTCAACAAAACGGGGGTGGTAATTATGGCAGGAAATAAGCCCCCACAATTCACCCCGATAGAGCAACGAAATACTCATGGATGCCTGAACACCCATGTTGCCCAGGTATTCGATATGTACCGGCGATACGGCACGTAATACCGAATGCGTTAGATCCAGTGGCTGGTCGGCAGGCCAGTCTGTTTCGGACAGAATGCGGGAGGGCGTGCTCGTTGCATCTGCAATTTGCCGCACCAGATTGATTTTATATAACTCGCGAGCCTGCCGGGGTATGTCTGAAGCAGGATAATGTAGACCAAGATAAGCCTCCAGATGGTCTGCTTTCTCTTCGGCTACTACGTGTCCGTGCCAGTCGGCTTCGAAACGGTATACCATAACCCGGTCATACCCGATAATAGTTTTAATACGTCTGGCCGTGTTTTGCAAAAGCTCCTTAATCGTACGGCTAGATTGCAACTCAGTTAGTGCCTGGGAAATTAGTTGCTGATTGGCGGCTGTATTCTGATCGCCTACTGGCTCCCATTCGAGCAGGATCAGCCCATTGTGTTCATGAATAATCAGATTCCAGTTCTGTTGATCCAGAATGAGCTGGTAGGGGTTAAGCGTATCCCAGCTGCCACTACGTCGGCCTACGTTCAGAAACTCAACCAGGGAGCCAACCGGCAGTTCAGAATTGGCCAGTGCCTGTTCAATAGACTGGCCTAACAACTGGCTGGCCGGTATGCCAAGCAGTTTGTCAATATTGTCGCTGGCATGAACAATAGTGTATGTCTCAGGCTGAATAGCTACTAGATAGCCATACGACTGGATAGAGCCAAGGATATGAATTGGCTCTCGTTCACAGTTGGTTAAGTCAACGATTGATGGAGTCATTAAGCAAAGAGTACTACCTTGATTGATGTAGCGGTTAAATCCATTAATCGGTAATTCAATGAAAAGAATTACCGTGATAATTGGCAATATACGTACATAATCAGAAAGTTATTTAGAATCCTATTGCTTGTCTGATTGTCTGCTTTTGGGGTTGTTTAGTTTGTTGTTTTTTAGCGGTTTATGTGGTTATAGATACTTTTTTGTAAGTGTGAAAGGCCGGGGACGTAGCGCAGATACGTAGTGAGCCAATGACAACGCGAGGTAGCCTGTTTTTTTATATAATCTGGCTAAGTAATCTGAACGTTAGGGAGTTGGATGCGTAACGCTAGTACGTGTAGGATCGTATTGAAGAAAAAGTTGATGAGCTGTGTAATGCTTTGCCTTCGAAATCGTCTCTTTCGTTGAATTGAAAAACTATTTTGGTGTAGGATGCAACGCGCAACGCTTTCCTCCACTCTTTGTCTCAACGAATCGGGTAAGGATGAGTCCGGATCATTCTGAACGTTAGTTAGCCAATATCACCTCTTTAACGGAATTACTCCATCCCAACAAGTCCCTGACAACATTTCATGAAACATATTCTAACCCTGCTCATGCTGGGTGTATGGGTGAATAGTGCCCTGGCACAAGCAACACATAACGGTAAGATAACCGGCTCATTAGCTGATTCTACTACCGCCAAATCTGTTCCGTTCGCTACGGTAGCTTTAATGAATGGGCAAAAGCTTATTACGGGTACAACCACTGATGAAGCTGGCACATTCGTACTTTCAACCATTCCGCAGGGCGCTTATACCCTTGCTCTATCGTTTGTTGGGTATCGGACAAAAACGGTACCGGTAACCATTTCTTCTGAGCGCCCGTCGATCCAACTCGGTACTATTTCTATCGCTCCCGAAGGAAAAACGCTCGGTGAAGTAACGGTTGCCGGTCAGAAAGCACTGGTTGAAGACAAAGGCGATCGATTGGTTTACAATGCTGAGAAAGATATTTCAAACGCGGGCGGAACAGCGGCCGATGTGTTACGTAAGGTGCCTACGTTGAGCGTCGATCTGGATGGTAACGTGCAGATGCGTGGCAATGGTAATATCAAAGTCCTGATCAATGGGAAGCCATCGGCCATGATGGCCCGTAATCTGGCCGATGCGCTACGTCAAATGCCCGCCAACGTCATCAAATCCATTGAAGTGATCACCAGCCCTGGTGCCAAATATGATGCAGAGGGATCGGCCGGTGTCATTAATATTATCACTAAAAAAGCGCTTCAGGGTTTCAATGGTTCTGCCAACGTAACGGCTGGTAATATGAATCGGAGCATTGGTACGAACCTGAACCTGAAGAAGAAAAAAATAGGCTTTTCGCTTTCGGCGAATGGCTATCAGTTCCGAAATCTGCGGGAAAGCCAAACCCGTCGGACCTCGCTGGATGGGGCCGGGCAGCCGCTCTCTATTCTAACTCAAACCAGTAAGGCCGATAATACAGGTACAGGTGGTTATGGTGAAATGAGCTTCGATTATGATCCAGACTCAACGAACCATATCAATTTGTCCGCTAACGTCTGGGGGGGATATTATCCGAATAATAACAGTGTCATGAACCGGTTAACCAACCCAGTTGGCGAAGAGCTTCAGGCTTTTCGTAACGATATACGTTTTAGCAATCCCTACGGAAACGGCCAGTTGGATCTGGGATATACAAAAACATTTCGGAAGCCCGGCCAGGAGTTTTCGTTCCTGTCGCAGTTCAGCCGAATGCCCGATAATTACTTCTACGACACAGATCGTTACGCTGCATCGGAGGTATTAACGTATCGGCAGCATAGCACCAATTACAGTAGCAATAAAGAGTATACCTTCCAGACCGATTATACGCACCCTTTCACGATTAAAGGTCGTAAGGACACAACCAATATTAAACTTGAAGTTGGCCTGAAGGGTATCATACGCGATATCGGTAGTGAATATCGGGTAACAGAGTCACTAAATGGTTCTAGTCCGTTTGTGCTGGACTCGACCCAGTCGAATGATTTTAATTATATTCAGAAAGTATATTCAGGATATACGTCGCTACGTCTGGATACCAAAACAAAATGGAATCTGACGGTTGGTGCCCGTTTTGAGCATACCGATATTAACGGTGATTTTGTGACGACGAAAACGAAACTGGTAAGCCAGTATTCGAACCTGATTCCGAGCGTTACGTTGTCGAAAGCGATTAAAACGCATACGCTGAAAATCAGTTATAATCAGCGAATTCAACGGCCAATGATCTGGTTGTTGAACCCCTGGATGAATCAGAGTGATCCGCAAAACATTCAGACGGGTAATCCGTACCTGAATCCTGAGTTAAGCCATGCTACGGAACTATCGTATAGCGTCAATACGAAAAAAGGAACGTCGATCAACTCGGCTATCTACTGGCGGCAGACCAACAACGCTATCGATTACATCTCAACGGTCGATGCGTCGGGCGTATCCACTGGCAAGCCGCAAAATATTGCACAGCGCAAAGCCTACGGTTTGAACGTAAATATCAACAGTCAGCCGATTAAAAACTGGACTATAAACGGGGGAGGGGATATCCGCTACGTCGACTTAGCTAGCCCCGCACTGGGCCAGAGTAACAACGGTGTGGTCTGGAGCGTCAATATGAATACCAGCTATAAGCTTCCTCAAAACTACACAGTTCAGGCCAACGGAAATTATAACTCAGGCTGGATTAGCTTACAGGGAACCAACACTGGTTTTTACTGGCACAGCATTTCGATGAAGCGCGAGATGATGAACAAGCAGGCAAGCTTAACCCTGGGAATCAACAATCCGTTTATTGGAACTATCGTGCAGCGAAATAGTCAGTCGGCTCCGACGTTCGAATCGGAAAGTCAATTCTACTTCGTTCGCCGATCGGTACGGCTAACGTTCGAATGGCGGTTTGGCCAGATGAATGCGGGCGGTGGCAAAAAAGGGAAGAAAATCAGCAATGACGACGGTAGTGGTCGATAGTTATTGTTAAAAATCTGTAAATCAGGGGTTTGTTAACAGTTTTTAACAGAAGCTTAGAAACGTGACAGCGTAGATTTGGCAGCGTCTTACACAAACAAGCGCTGCTAACGCTACGTTTCTATGCCTACATTTCGCCGATTAAACACACTGACGGGGTGGCTTGTATTTGCCATCGCCCTCATTACGTACGTAACAACTGTTGAACGAACGGCCAGCTTCTGGGATTGCGGTGAGTTTATTGCCGCATCCTTCAAACTTCAGATTCCGCATCCGCCCGGCGCTCCGCTATTTTTGCTGATCGGGCGGATTTTTTCCATGCTATCGCTGGGCGATTTAACACAGGTTGCTTACTGGATCAATATGGGGTCGGTGCTGGCCAGTGCCTTTACCATACTGTTTTTGTTCTGGACGATTACTATGCTCGCTCAGAAATTGGTCAGTAAGGCCGAGAGCGAATACAGCCAGTCGGAAAGCCTATTGATTGTTGGGACTGGTCTTGTTGGGGCGCTGGCCTACACGTTTTCCGATACGTTCTGGTTTTCGGCTGTGGAGGCAGAAGTTTACGGGATGTCGTCGTTTTTTACGGCTATTGTGGTGTGGGCCGCTTTCCGGTGGGAGCGAATAGAGGATGGAGCCGCTTCTAATCGATGGCTGATTTTTATCGCGTATCTGACCGGGCTGTCTATTGGTGTTCATTTGCTGAACCTGGTTATTCTGCCCCCGCTGGCACTGATATACTACGTCAGAAAATCGGAGAAACCTACGTTCTGGCGCGGAGTGGCTGCACTGGCAGTGGGCCTGGTTATTCTGGGCGTAATTAATGCGTCTATCGCTGGTATTCCGACGCTGGTTTTCTGGATGGAGCGGCAGTTGGTGAACTCATTGGGCTTACCGTTCAATTCGGGCGTGTTTTTGTCGGCATTGCTGGCTATTGGTGCGATCAGCTATGGACTAATCTGGTCTGTTCAGCGGCAGCGAGTGGCACTAAATACGGCCTTGCTGGCCGGGGCTTTTTTGCTGATTGGCTACACATCTTACTTACAAGTGCTGGTTCGGGCCAACTTTAATCCCCCGCTCAACGAAAATGACCCAAGCGATATAATCCGCTTCCGGGCTTATCAGGCCCGCGAACAATACGAAAGTCGTTCATTGCTCTATGGCCCTGTCTTTACGTCGCGCCCAATCGATCAGAAAAAAGGAGCGCCTATGTGGAAACGCCAGGGCAATCAGTACGTTATCTACGACTATTATCCGGAATACACCTATGCGCCGGGCGATCAGATGCTGTTCCCCCGTGTGTATAGCACGCACCTGAATCATCCACAGCTCTATAGGCAGATACTTGGCCTGGCCGAAGGACAAAAGCCGACTATGGGCGATAATCTTAAGTTCCTGTTTACGTATCAGTTAGGCCACATGTGGTGGCGATACCTGATGTGGAATTTTGCCGGTCGGGAGAGTGATGAAGAGGGAGCCAGTTATTTATTACCCTGGTCGTCGAACGATCAGGTGCCCGATTTGCTGAAGGCCAACAAAGCCCGCGACAATTTTTACATGTTACCGTTTTTACTTGGATTGCTGGGTGCAGTTTTCCAGTTTTCCCGACGTAGGCAAGACCTGATCGTGATTGGATTGATGTTTCTGCTGACGGGAATCGGGCTGCAGATCTTTCTGAATTCTCCTCCATCGGAACCGCGCGAACGCGATTACATCTACGTTGGTTCGTTCTACTTCTTCGCAATCTGGCTGGGGCTGGGTGTGATGGCATTGGCCGAAGCACTACGTAGCGTTCTTCGGTTTAGATTGGCAATTCCACGTAACGAACTGGTACTTGGCCTATGCATTTTCGTGCCGATTATGATGTGTATGAAAAGTTGGGACAATCATAATCGGGATCATCGGTTTCACTCGGTCGATTTTGCGAAAAATATGCTCAATTCCTGCGCGCCAAACGGAATTCTGTTTACCGAGGGCGATAACGATACGTTCCCGTTATGGTACGTTCAGGAGGTTGAAGGGTTTCGGCGCGATATCCGGGTCTGTAATCTAAGTCTGCTCGGTACGGAGTGGTATATTCAACAGATGAAGCGGAAAACATACGAATCGGAGCCTGTACCGATGTCGTTGACGTACGATCAGTTTAACAAGGGGAAAAATGATATTATTCCGTTTTACGAGGTACCGAGTGTAAAAAATGGCATCGACCTGAAGCAATATATCAGCCTGGTTAAACAGAGTAATCCGGCTATTCAGGTACCGCTTACTACGGGCGACATGACGAATATTTTGCCATCGTCGGTTCTGTTTCTGCCCGTCGATAAACGGTCGGTCGACCAGGCCAAGTTTGTGCCCGCTACGTTACGTCCGTTGATGAAAGATACTATCCAGTGGAGCATTGGTAAGAAAGATCTTTTCAAGCCGGATCTGATTATGCTTGATATTATTGCCAATAACGACTGGAAACGGCCTATCTATTTTTCGAGCACGCTGGCAACCGATCATTATCAGAATCTGAAAAACTATATGCAGTTGGAAGGCTATGCCTATCGGCTTATGCCGGTAGCTGTCCCCGGCGCTGAGGATGGTTACGTGAACTCGGATATTATGTTCGAGAACATGATGCATAAAACGGCCTGGCGCGAGTTCGACAATCCGGACGTTTATTACGACGATACGTATAAAGGCGCTCCCGTTATTTCGGCCCGAATCGCTTTTTTCCGTCTGGCCGATCAGTTGCTTCGGGAGGGAAAAACGGAGAAGGCGCGTCAGGTACTCGATTATTCGCTGAAGGTTATGCCCGATAAAAGCATTCCTTACGATCAGCTTTCATCGAATTACGTACGGGTTCTGTTCGCTGTCAATGACCCGAAAAAAGCGCTTACTATTGCCGACACAATGGTTACGCGGGCCGATCAGAATCTAAGTTATGCCCGACAGAATCCGGGATCGCTCCGGCACCCGAACGGTGATCTGTATGTTTTACAGACAATTATTGAGGCTTGCAAAGCGGCTAAACAAACGGCAGAAGCTGCAAAGTATGAGGCTATCTTTCAAAAGCATCTGGCCATTTTTGGCTAAAAGAGTATCGTTCATGAGAAACGTAACGCCCCGAAAGCTGACAAACTTTCGGGGCGTTACGTTGTGGGCAGGGTTATAAAAAACGGCAAGAACGCACCGTTTATTTACCCGTTGCCTGTTTGATGGCAGCGATCTCGGCTGGATCGACCGGAGAACCGTCCTGCTTAAATACTTCGTGGAACCAGATGGTTGGCTTACGTCCGTTTACGTATGGTTTTTGCCAGCTATCCCAGGGCAGGAAAGTTTGCGTTTTTCCGGCCACAAAGCCCCAGTTAATCATGCCTACCTTGTATTTTTTGGCGATTGGTAAATGGGTCTGGAATTTACTATCGGCCCCGCGAGCCATGTATTCCGTACAAATGACCGGTCGACCAAATGATTTCAGTGCAGGAATTACGTCTTCCAGTGCTTTCGGTGTTGAGTACTGGTGAAACGTAATGATGTCGGAGTTTTCGAACTGAATCTTTTCCATCGCAGACCATTTTGCTGGATCTTTCCATTTCTCCGGTGATTTATAAATCCATACGCCACACGTTAACGGTTGCGATGGGCCAGCTTCCCGCGCCCACTGGAAAACCTGTGGCAAAAGCGCCGTTACCAGCGCTACTTTATTGGCAGGTTCCAACTTCTTGTTATTCTTGCCGTAGCTGTTGTCGTTTGTGTTGTCGGGTTCGTTCCAGACATCCCAGGCCAGAATACGTTTGTCGTTCTTAAAGGCGCCTACAACCCCTTTTACGTACGCTTTTAGGCGTGGGTACTGTGATTTATCCGTCAGAGCGTCCGCGCCGGGGCTTTGCAGCCAACCTGAATTGTGGATACCTGGCACCGGATCGTGCTGTTTGCCTAGTTTGGGGTTTGGGTCCCAGCAGGAATCGAACAGTACCAGCATGGGCCGGATTTTATGTTTAGCGCAAAGGGTCAGGAACTGATCAAGACGTTTTGTAAAACCAGCTGAGTCGTTCCAGAGCAGGTCGTGCAGGAAAACGCGCATGGTGTTCATGCCGATGCTTTCGGCCATAGCCAGCTCTTTATCAATCGTTTTCGGGTCGAAACTATCGGCCTGGAACATTTCCAGTTCGTTTATGGCATTGGCGGGTGCATAATTCGCACCAACCAGAAACGGTTGTTTGGCATACCAGGCATTCGCCTTCTGGGCCGACCAGCGACCGGGAGCATCCTGACTGTATGAGAGAGTGGCTAGTAGTAAAGCAGCCAGCAATAAAAAGCGGTTCTTCATTGACAAGGTAAGCGTTAGAATGATCGATAGTCAAAGCTCCTGAACATGGGCAGGAGCTTAGGAACGTATTATTATTTCACCGTTGAGAATCGGTAGATTGTTTCCTGCGTGTAGGTCTGACCAGGTTTCAGGATGGTATTAGGATACGTTGAATGGTTGGGCGAGTCAGGGTAATGCTGTGTTTCCATCGCAAACGCATCGCGGTGGTTAATTGGCTTACCGTATTTTCCGACCTCTTTTCCTTCAAAGAAGTTGCCACCGTAGAATTGCATGGCTGGTTCGGTTGTCAGAACTTCCATTTTAATGCCTGATTTATCGCCAGTAACTTCGGCTGCTTTAGCTAACTCACCGGCTTTGGGTTTATTGAGAACCCAGTTGTGGTCGTAACCACCCGCAAAACCCAGCTGTTCATTCTTTTCGTCAACCCGAGCTGCAATAGTGGTTGGCTTACGGAAATCGAAGGGAGTCCCTTCTACCGAAACTGGCTCGCCCTGCGGAATGAGTCCTTTATCAACCGCCGAAAACTTATCGGCATTGATCATCACTACATGGTTGTTGATCGTACCACTACCTTCGCCGTTCAGGTTAAAGAACCCGTGGCTGGTAGGATTGTAGGGAGTCGCCTTGTCCGTTTTGGCTGAATACACGATTTTTAGCCCGTTGTCGTCGGTCAGGGAATACGTAACGTCGGTCGTTACGGTGCCGGGGAAACCGCCTTCGCCATCTTTCGATACGTACGTCATTTTCACCGTTTTGTCATCGAGTTGTTTAGCGTCCCATACGTGGTTATGGAAGCCCGTAGGACCTCCGTGTAACGTATTGCCGTTGTTGTTCAGGTCGAGCGAATACGTTTTCCCGTCCAGCGTAAATTTGCCTTTCGCAATCCGATTTCCGAAACGGCCCACCACTGGACCAAAAAACGCACCACCCGGTTTCTGGTAGTCCGCTACGGTCGAAAAGCCGGGCGCTACGTCGGTCATCTGGCCATTTTTGTCGGGGACTAATAAGCCCACAATCCGGGCGCCATAATTGGAAATAGCAACCTGAATATCTTTACTTTTGAGGATATACAGACTTGCCTTTTTGCCATCGACCTCTCCGGCAAATGAAGCCGGATCGGGTAATTTTGCTGTCATCATAGCGGTTGTGTCGCCGGTAGCTACGGCGATTGAATCAGTTGCTTTTTGTTCGTTTTTATTAGCAGTTCCGCAGCCATTGAGCGTGAGCATGGCCACTATAAGTGCAGGGAGAGTTAGTTTCTGCATGGGTGTAAGGGAATTAATAAAGGGGTAACATGGATAAAATCAAAACTATAACGAAAGCGGTATAAATAGAGTCAAATTCTTTACCGAATCGATTCTATTATTCTGATGGAACGGGGGTTGGCTTTTTGGCGATTGGTTTACCGAAATTCGGCGACCCATCGGCGTTCCATGTAAACGGTTGGATGTGGGGAGCGCGTTTATTACCACAACCGTCGGTAGCGGATGGGTTGGCGTGGTAAATCATCCAATCCTGCTTGCCGTCTGCTGACCGGAAAAAACCACCGTGCCCCGGTGCCCAGACATTGTTTTCGGGCGATTGCACAAAAACGGGCTGTTGGCTCTTGATCCAGTTTTTAGGATTCAGCAAATCACCCTTACCGGTGTAGGTAAGCAGGCCCAGACAGTAATCCAGCCAGCAGGCATTAGCCGAATAAACAATGAATAATTTGTTGTTATGCTGGAGAAATTCGGGCCCTTCGTTGACATAGATTTTAGGGACCTCGCCATTTTTTTGCCATTCCTGCGGTACGTCGCCGTGCATTTCCCAGGGCAGGTCGGGCTGTGAGATTTTCACCCGATCGCCATCAATTGTCCAGGGGTTTTTAAGTTTTGCCAGATAAATATCCTGACGTCCATTCCTGGGGCCTTCCCAACCCGACCAGGCTGCATACAGCTTGCCCTGATACTCAATGACCGACATGTCGATGGCCCAGTGGTCGTCTTTATCACCAATTTTGCCTTTCATAATCCATTCGCCCTGCATAGGATCGGTGGAAGAGTTTTCAATGACCCACATCCGATGCGACAGATTATTGAGCGAATCGGCGGCAAAGTAGATGTACCATTTTCCGTTGAAGGAATGTATTTCGGGGGCCCATAACTCTTTTGAATAGGGCTGACCGGCTGGCGGTGTGTAAATAACCTTGCTTTCAGCGGTAGCCAGATCGGCCACATTACGGGTTCGCCATAGCGTCAGGTTTCTGCCCGTTGTATTCATATAATAATACCAACCGTCTTTCTGAAAAACCCAGGGATCAGGGCCGGATGGCTTAATCGGATTCGTGAATGTCCGCTGGGCGGTGGCAGTTAGGCCAAAAGTCATTAACAGTAGCAGTAGCCAAAACGTCGATGTGTTGACAGAACAAGGGGGGGATTGGTAAAAGCGCCAGATAGAAGATTGAAGGGGACGCATATAGTCAGAACAAGCTTTTACAAGCAAAAGCCCAAATTCTGCTTTTTTACCCCTAAGCGGCTAAAAATAGGAGCCTACTGACTGAGGTCCTGAGTGGGGATACTTGCCGACGTATCGCGATCCGGCCTTGTTTCACAGCCATCGTCGGTACAGTGGCCGTAGAATACCAGCGAATGAGACGCTACGTTAAATTGAAGCGCATTGCCAACGTTGGTTTTGATAAGGTGCAATCGGGGGTCGCAAAACTCTTTCACATGGTGGCAAACCGTACAAACCAGGTGGGCATGCTGCTGGCGGCCGAGCGATTTTTCGTAACGGCTTTTGCTATTATCTTCCTCGCCGAAATGATGCCTGATAACCAGGCCGCAATCAACCAGAACTTCCAGTGTATTATAGACCGTAGCGCGACTAACCGGGTAGGCTTTTTGCTGCATGGCCTGGAATAAATCGTCGGCATCGAAATGATCATCGCGCGAATAGACTTCTTCCAGTATGGCAAACCGTTCGCCCGACCGGCGCAAACTTTTTGCTACTAAAGCATCCTCTAATTTTGCCCGAGCGGTTGCTAATAACGATTGTTGATCCTTCATGCATTAGTTAATTTTTAGAAAGGAATCAATCAACGATCGATCCCTTTTCTCCTAACCTAAACTATGAGTTGTCAAAACGTGTGCTCTTTATTTGGCTTGGCTATATCAGTTTCCACGCCGATTACTTTCCGTTGATGAGCGTAGTATGTCATCTACCTGCATCAACAGGCTGGCATCGTCCATCATCTGCCCCATTTCACTGATTTCATCATCCGTGAGCATGAGGTAATAGTTCTGCATGGGCGTTTTTAACAGCCACTCTTTGCCGTGCGTCGTATAGAAAGGACGCATACCCAGATGGTCTGTTAATGCCTGGCGGAAGTATGTATATTCTGGTTCGGCCAGCACAAACAGCATGTTTTTATAAGCCACATTGTAGCTGCCACATCCGGCACAAAAGCCAATATATCCGTTGTCCTGTTGGGTCAGTGATCTCAGATGATGTTCATGTTCCATGCCTGCGTTTGGCTAAAAAGGCTGTCTAAGTAAAAATGAATCTATTATTTAGACTAATTTTAAACAAACATAAAAACAGAGACTCAGTATCGCAAGGATTTTTGCTGAAATTTCGCTCTGACATTCGCTAGGTATTCATAAAGAGGTACTTATTCTGCCTCGGAGCGCAACCCTTTATAGAGCTGATTTGCCAATACTGCCAGCGGTGGGGTAAGGCACAGGAGTAGGATCGTCGGCGGGTTTTTCAGGCGTAACGCCAGGCGTATTTCGTTTGCTGCCGAAAAGCCGGTTAAATGAGCGGGTATAAAGAAAACTTAAGCCACCACCCGTTGTGATGGTACTGCTCAGGCCGTATTGCCCAAAAATACTTTGCTGATTACGGTTATATACCTTGGCCCGGAACTTGCCATCGGGTGTAATAAAGTATTCCAACGTCCACTCGCCCAAGAGACTAGCCGCATTATATTGACTCTGACCGTACGTAAAGCCACCGTCCCGGCTGATACGTAGTCTATCATTTAATAGGCGATATGAAAACCGAAGCTGCAGATTGTTCAGCAGGTTTTCGTTCTGGGTCGTATTGCTGGTAAAACCGCCAATGGAGACGCCAACGTCAAGTTTTTCATTAAGATTCGAGGCTAACCGACTGATCTGGTTGGAAATTAGCTCACTCACGCTATTGGCTACGCCTGAGTTAACCTGATTTTGGTCGAATAAATTAGTTCCTTCTGGGAGTAACTGGTTAAATATTAAAACGCTGCTTACCTGGCGCGTTAACTCCTGATCGTTGCTTTGAATGCGTGATTTAAAAGCCGTAACGGCCTGTCTGAAATCCGACGAAGCCGGATATTCTTTTACGTCCAGATCGTAACTAATAGCCGGAGAGCCCAGATCGCCATTCAGTTTAATGACGAGGTCGACTGGATAACGACGCGACTGATCGGCGCTGGTGCTGGAGGCTGGTAGTAAGGGCGATAGAGAGGTGTACTGTCTATAGGCCGCCGTTACGTCCAGTAGGGCTCCATAAGGGTCGCCTGTCCAGGTTATGCGGCTGTTTGGCTGAATCTGAAAACGTTTGTTTATGATATTTTGAAACGTAAACGTGTATTCTCCGCGACGAATTTCGTAGTTGCCAGTCATGGTGAAATCACCTTTCGTATCGACCTTCATACCCAGCCGACCCTGACCGTAGGCTTTGATAATATCGCCCGTTTGCCGATCAAATTGAATTTCGCAGTACGCATCGGGCGTAATATCGAAATTGAAATCCATTTGAATGCGCGATAAGTCGATGGCAGACGTAGAGCTTGTCGGGTTACTGGTAACCGCTGATTGGCTATTCGGATAGCTTGCCCGGTTTACGAATCGAATCTGATCATCCGACGATAACGTAGTGGCCCCATCCATCGGAATATAAATACGGGTCCCTTTGTTACTGGCTACATTGGCGCGAATCGTTAAATTATTCAGAGGCCCATATAGTTCCGCTTTTCCGGTTACCACGGCCTGGCCGTAAAACATATCATTGTCTTTGGCCGCCGTATTGAGGATTTTAAAGTTTTTCAGATCGGCGTCGAAGCCTAACGTAAAGTATCGAAACCCATCGTGATAAACACCCCCTCGAATGTCGGCACTGTTTCCGTCTGGGTCACGTAGTGTCAGTTTACGGGTTACGATTTCATTTTCGCCAAAATAAATTTTGTCGTCGAATGTAAAGTCGGCTTTCAGATAATCGAAACGGCCCCGGCCACCTTTTACCGTTACGTCGCCGTTCAACACCGGCGCTGAGGGGGTGCCAGAGATAGCTACACTACCCGAAGCCGTTCCACCTAAATTGGAGAATAGGTCTGTCGTAAACGCTTCCAGAATGTGTAAATCGGTGCTATTCAGCGTTGCTTTTAAGGCCAGCGGACTGGCTTTTTGCTGAGGAATATAGTTACCCGTAAGAGTCAGTACGTCGGTTCCTTTACGATTCAGATTGGCATCTACGTTTAGACGTTGCGTTGCCTGATCCCATTTAGCACGGCCGCGCAGATCACCAACGAGTGCTTTTTCGTAGGATAACGTATCGACCAGAAATTCACTTTCGATGATAGGTGTCGCGTAAATGTCACGTAGTGTTACGGTCCCATTAAGCGTTCCTCCCAGCGTAGTGCCTAACACCGAATTCAGCGAGTGAAGGAGAAAATTATGCGCTCCTACATTAAGGCGTTGTACCGAATCGGCAGACAGCTTGCCGGAAGCCTGTATTACCTGATCCCGATTACTAACAACCAGATTCCTGATCGTGTATTCATCGCCTATCTTGCGGATTAAGCTTTCGGTATTTAGTGTCCAGTCGCCATCCAGCACTCTTATTTTTGACGGATTGAATGTTAAGTCAACCGCATCACCCTTAAACCACATCTGGCCATTCAGATTGGCGCGATTGGTACTGCCTGACTGTTCTACGCTACTGGTGAAACGAATATGATCAACATCCCAGGACGCTTCTGCCTGTAAATTTTGGGTAGGTAATAACGTACTGAATGTCTGTCGCTGCGAGGAGATAATAACCGATGCCAGAACGTCCTGGCCGTATGTGAATTTCGATGTAGTCAAGTCCAGCTCGCTGGGCCCAAAGCCAATCGTTTTGAAGCTAACTGAATCGGTTTTAACATTGGCCGTCAGAAAAGCTGTATTATCTTTCGTGAACCGCCCTTCAAGATTCGAGGCTGGTGCTATATAAATGGCTGGACTCAGAAACGCCAGCAAGGGCGCTATATTTTTAGCGACGAACTGATAATCGATGCCATACCGCTTTGTTGCGTTATTGGATCGACGGGCCGACTGCCGCTCCTTGGTTTCATAATAGGTTTTCATGCCAGCCGCATCGCCAGCAAAGTGCATCTTATATTCTTCTACTAACTGACGAAGATCGTCAAACGTTTTTTGAGGCTGAAAATCGCCCTGAAGCCGGGTAATGAGAAAATCGGAATCGAGGTCGAAATAGCGCTGCAAACCAATCGAATCCCGCTGTTCGATAGAGGATGAAATGGTTAACGTATCGATGCGAAGTTTACGTTTGTTCAGGCTTAACTCGCCATCGTGAAAGTAAGCATTACCGATAATCTCATCTAGCTTGCGACCTTCCAGTTTGATGTCCAGATCCGTTTTGACTACTAGCGAATCGTCTAAAAAGCCCAGTTCCCGCAAATCGGCGTGACGAACTCTACCCTGAATATCGTATCGGCTGCGTGGGTTCCTAAAATCGAATTCACCTTCCAGCGCAAAATTTAAATTAGGATCGTCGAGGCTAGCCTGCCCGTTAAAAATACCATGCTGCAGATTGCCCCGAGCCACTGTATTTCGGTAATTGTATCCCTGCCAATTAAACAGGTCAAAATGGCCATCAAAGGCTATATTGGCTTGTTCGAGGTCTGTTCCGGTTCCCGTAATAGTACCTTCGCCGTTCAGCTTGCCAAACTGCTTCGTATCGTCCAGTAGTTGACCCAGCTCCAGGTTTTCCGCGCGAAGATTAGCCGTGTATTTTGTGGGCGAAGCCTTGTCGGCCAGTTTTAAAGCCAGATCACCAAAGACATTCCCAACGGCTGTTCGAAAATTGCCTTTGGTCTTAAAGTTATCGAAGGTTCCGACGAAGGTCGCATCGAACGTAGCGTTCCCTAGTTTCTGAATCGTGTGATTAAAGGCTGAGTCAGGATAATATTGCCGAATATCGGCCATGTTGACTTCCGAAGGGGTGAAGTTGAAATCAACGCTTGTATGGTCCATATCCGGCAAACCCTTCCAGGCAATATCGCCCGTTAGTTTGCTACGTCCATTTGGGCCGAAGCGCAGATCGGTATGGCTGAGCCTGAACTCATTGACGGTTCCGGTAAAGTTGCCCGTTAGGTACCAGGTTTCGTTAAGCTCCCGCAGGTAGTCGGAGAAAAAACCTAAATCCTTTGATTGTACCTCGCTGTCGTGGAAATGCGCCTGCATCAGCACACGGCTGTTGAAATCGCTAAAAGCGGATGGTTTATCGTAGAAAAAAGTAAGACTGTTACGAATGATCGAATTGCCGATGTGCGCATGGAGCTTCGCCAGCTCCATCTTTGTATTGCAGTATAAAAAGCGAGTATCTAACTGTCGGATTTTGATTCGGGAATCGCGATCAAAACCAGATAAGCCTTTAATATCCAGGGCAATGGTATCGCCAAGAACCAGGAAGTTGCTGACTTCGGCGGTTAAGTTTTTAAGCGTAAAATGATTATAGTCAAAGCTTTTTGGATCACGCATGAACGGTTCACGCGGATCTTCCAGGGTATAAACTCCCTCAACCAGATGGATATGGCTGATCGTGAAGGGTACGTTCTGATTAGGAATACTTGGTTTGGTCGGGTCGGAGGTCAACTCTTCGATCCGTGCAATAAACTCATCGAGGTTGGTGTCGCCGGTTTTCGGGTTTTTGATCATCCGGACATCTGGCCGGTATAGCACAACCTCGTCCAGATGGATATTGTGGGCCGAGGAGTCAATCAGGTTCTGGAGATCGTAGTCGGCGTCAAGGCGACCAATCTGGATCATGGGTCGGCCTTCCCGATCACGAATGCGGACACCCGTAAGCGTTATCGAATCGAACCATTTAATAGAAACACCCTGTATATCAACCGGAAACTGAAGTTTGTCGGAAAGCCTTGTCGCTAGTTCGCCCACCACCCGCGTCTGCACGGCCGGAACCTGCAGACCTAGCACGATACCTACCAGCAATCCGATTACCGTTAGCAGCAGGTAGAGCAGTGTTTTTAGAAATATGGCGAAGAATTGACGCATTCGGGCCAGAAAAGCCTAATATACAACCGAACGATTAAAAAGCTTATTGGTCAGACAACTAACAAAGGGAACGGTTTAGTAGCAACTTCCATTATATATTCTACAAGAATCATTATCTATTAGTTTTGTACGGTGAATATTTTAGCTATTGAATCTTCCTGCGACGAAACATCGGCGGCTGTTTTAGCCAACGGTCTGCTTAAATCAAATGTTATTGCTGCGCAGTTAATTCATGAACAATATGGAGGTGTTGTTCCTGAACTTGCCTCCCGCGCTCATCAGCAGCACATTCTACCCGTTGTTGAACGTGCCTTAAACGATGCAAATATAGCCAAAACCGATCTGTCGGCCATTGCGTTCACCCGAGGTCCTGGTTTGCTGGGTTCTTTGCTCGTGGGTGCTTCTTTTGCGAAAGCGTTAGCACTGGGTCTGAATATTCCTCTGATTGAGGTTAATCATATGCAGGCGCATATTCTGGCTCATTTTATTGATGCTGATGGTGACGTAGCGTTACGTCCCAAACCTGCTTTTCCCTTTCTGTGTCTGACCGTCAGTGGAGGCCATACGCAGCTGGTGCGGGTCAACGGTCCGCTCGATATGGATGTGATCGGACAAACACAGGACGATGCCGTGGGCGAGGCTTTCGACAAATCGGCCAAGTTGCTTAACCTGCCCTACCCAGGTGGACCGTTGATTGATAAGTACGCCAAAACAGGAAATCCACTGGCGTATAAATTTCCGATGGGAGAGATGCCGGGCCTGGACTTTTCATTCAGCGGTATTAAAACGGCTATTCTGTATTTTCTCCGGGATAACGTAAAGGCTAATCCTGATTTTATTGCGCAAAATCTCCCGGATATTTGTGCCAGCATCCAGTACACGTTAGTGCAGATGCTGCTGACGAAGCTTAAGCGGGCTGTCCGCGAAACCGGCATTCGGGAAATTGCCATAGCCGGGGGCGTATCGGCCAACAGTGGCCTTCGTGCCGCTTTGACTAAACTGGGCGACGAGCAACAGTGGAATGTCTACATCCCCCCATTTGATTATTGTACCGATAATGCGGCTATGATTGCCATAGCTGCTCAGTTTAAATACGAACAGGGCGATTTTACGGCGCAAACGGTTAGTCCGCTACCACGAATGAGTTTTTAACTGACTCGATTATGATCACTATTTTAGGGCTTTATATCTATCCAATCAAATCGCTTAGCGGTATCGCTGTATCCGAAGCGGTCGTGGAACCGAAAGGACTACGGTACGATCGACGGTTTATGCTCGTGACGCCCGATGGCCAGTTTATTACGCAGCGAGCAACCCCACAAATGGCATTGCTCGACGTAGCTATCGACGGCACGACGTTACGTGTCTGGCATCGCTATCAGCCCAACGATACGCTGGAGCTACCTTTAACCGTGCCGGAAAGCGATGGTGATTATGAAACAATAGCGGTTGATATCTGGGATAGTCATGGAGTTCCGGCTATTACGTTCAGTGCTGAAGCCGACCAATGGTTCTCGCAGGTACTCGATATGCCTTGTCGGTTAGTCTATATGCCGGACGCTACGTATCGGGAAGTTGATGCCAAATACGCCCGAAACAACGATGCCGTCAGTTTTGCGGATGGCTATCCGTACCTGCTGATTGGCCAGGCATCACTGGATGAACTAAATCGCCGAGTCTCCTCTACGGATGACGAATCGGTAAAACCGCTCGAGATGCGTCGGTTTCGGCCCAATATTGTGGTGGAGGGCAGTCGGCCATACGAGGAAGATAGCTGGCAACAGTTCAACATCAACAACATCGATTTTTACGGGGTAAAACCCTGCGCCCGCTGTGTGCTGACAACCATTGACCCCGAAACGGCCCAGAAAGGGAAAGAGCCGCTTCGTACATTGGCTACGTACCGGACGTGGAACAAGAAAATTTTGTTCGGACAGAATGTGCTGGGGGCATCAACTGATCAGGCTGTGCTAGGCACAATTTCGGTCGGACAGTCCATCGAGATTGTTAATCGGCAGGAACCCTGGCTGGCTCCGCCTGAATTTGCTGACTGATTTCGTATCGGCTGCGAAACCTAAGTGACTATTGTGAGTTTATGCCTACAGTTAATTGATCAAGTCCTTTGATTACACCTTTACGCAACGCCTATTACTTAAGTTTACCGGTTGTTTTCGGCGCCGTGTTGTCCAATAAGATGGCAGCTCGGTTATCGGACGTAACGCCTGTTCATTGGGCTACGCCGGTTGTACTGGCCGTGGCGGTATTTATTATTTACACGCTCGATCGATTACTGGATATCCAGAAGTCTGGATATACGCAAACGCCCCGGCACCAATTTCATCAGCACTATGAGCCTTTGCTTTGGCGGGTACTACTGGGCGCAGCTGTTCTAGGCATAGTGCTAGCTTTTTTTCTGCCGAAAAGCGTTGTCAAATTTGGTATTGTTCTGGGAGGAGTGTGTGCAGCATACGTAGCAGCCGTCTATCGTCTTCCCGAACGACATCCTGCCCTTTTGCTGAAAGAACCACTGGTCGCCATCTTATATTCGGTTGGGGTATGGGGGAGCGTTTGGGTGCAGCGGCCGGAAACCAATGGAATTGAAATCGCTCAGTTTTTCATGTTTTTGGGCATTGCTTTCCAAAACCTGCTATTATTTGCTGTGATGGAAAATCGGGAGCAACCGCAGCGCCCAGCCTTTTCATTAGCCACTGAGCTGGGCCTGGAACGTAGCGATACGGTTCTTCGCTGGCTTACGTTTCTGGTAATTGCTACGGGGTTAACGCTCTGCTTTTTAACGGAAGATCGGTTTGCTCAGCGATCGGCTATTATGCTGGCTATCATGAGTTTGACGCTGTACGGGATTCAACGATATCCGGCCTACTTTCTTAAACACGAGCGCTACCGCTGGCTGGGCGACGCCGTTTTCTGGTTTCCTGCCCTGGTGCTATAAGGGGCCTATGTGGCTATACAGCAATAGTTTCGGATAATGGGGACGTAGCATCTTCCTCTACTGATTGCGGATATTTGCGTCATGCATATTGAACATCTAGCCTTGTGGGTTCGCGATCTGGAAACGATGCGGCATTTTTACGAGAACTATTTCGGAGCGGTGGCTAACGATAAATACGTTAACACGACTAAGAACTTCTCATCTTATTTCTTAACCTTTCCCGGTGGTGGGGCACGCCTTGAGATTATGCATAGGCCCGGAATCCCCGATACGGCCAACGACCCCGTGGCCCAATTTTCAGGACTCATTCATTTCGCAGTCTCTGTTGGTAGTGAAGTCGCCGTTGATACGTTAACGGAACAACTACGTAGTGCGGGGTACACTATTGTGGGAGAGCCACGCCGGACGGGGGATGGCTATTACGAGAGCGTTGTACTGGACCCTGAACAGAATCGTATTGAAATAACCAGTTAGCGAACCATAACGGAAGAATATAATCTGCTGGCTACAGCTTTGCCTTTCATCACCATTTGTTTCGGTTTCGCTTCTTCGTTTTTGGGCAGTTTGTCCAGAATATCGAGCAGAATCTGGGTCATGTATTCTCGCTTGTTAAAGACAATATCATGACGGTTTTCAGGTAGAAGGAATTGCTTCACCCGCGCATTGATCAGATGTTGTTGGGCAAACGATACGTTGGTTGGATACACTAACTCATCGCGTTGGCCATGAAGCATGGTAATGTTAGCCTTTATCTTGGGCCAATCTGGCAGTATAGCTTCCAGGGCTTTCCGGTGCGCTAATTTTTCGTCATTAGCTAACCGGAGCAAGGGCGGAATTCCCCAACGTAGTAAAGGCGTGTCAACCCAATGGCTGATGGGGTAGGTGCGTTCCAGCCCCGGCCCCAGGGCCGACGAGACAAAAACAACGTGATTGACCGCTTCTGGGTTGTTCATCGCTAATCTTGCCGATACAGAGCCGCCATACGAGGAGCCTACCACCATTAGGTAAGGTGCGCTGGCGTACCGATCAATCAGCGGTTGTAAAAACTCGGCTTGCCGAACAATCGATGTCTCAACGCGTCCATAATCTGAATATCCATAGCCTGGCCGGTCTACAGCTACTAACTGGGCGCGTTTAAGCAGGTTCGTATCCTTAAAAAACTCGTTGAAAAACGACAGCGAGCTGGGGGCACCATGCACAAATAAAACGACAGGTAATGCTGAATCACCGGGTAGGGCCGGGGTTTCCATAAACCGAATCGTGCGGGGAGGTTCATTGCCGTCTTTGATTTGATAATGATGGACAGCAGGACGTATACGTTGATGACGGAACTCGGCTAGTAAATCCTCATTAGTTTGACGGGAATCAATAAACCAGGCGGTTACTAAGGTTCCGATTGCCAGGAACAAAATAACCAGTAAACTCCATCGAAGTACAAGCAAGAACCGTTTCATATGCGTGCCGTGTGGAACTATAACCGCAAATCAGCGGCCAAAGGTTTACAAAAGCTCTGAAAGCTTTCTGAACGGTTGCCGCAAATGGCCCTGAACTGGGCAAACGCTAGGTTATTTCATGCTCAATAGCCAGAAAATGAGTCAGATTGCCATCATAATCATAGATGGGGTCAATCTGCAATCGGCAGATGTATGGTTCTCCGCCTTTGCGATAGTTGAGCAAATCTGCTTTTACGGAATTTGCCTGTTGCAGTGTTTCCCGCATCCGACGTAGCGTGGCTGGGTCCGTATCTGGCCCCTGAAGGATTTTGGGCGTTTTGCCAATCGCTTCTTTGGGAGAATAGCCTGTCATGGCCAGGAAGTTCTGGCTGGTCCAAAGAATGGTTTTAGTGGCATCGGTCAACACTAGCGTGGCTCCTGCCATTAGTTTTTGAGTATACCCATTCCGTTGACGACGGGGCATTAGCCAATGAAACTGTTCACCAAGTTGATGAAGTAACTCAATTTCTTTACGGCGATACTGTGCCTGGGCATGAGCGAGGAGGGAAAGTTCAAAGCAGGCAGCAGGATATGAACGCTTCCCTTCTCGTTGAGATCGATTGTATGCCTGGCCGACCATTTCTGCGTATGATTCTGAGATAAGCATAGTGTCAAATGAGAAACGTTTAATTTGAAAGGTAACGCCAGATCATAGTAAAACCTAATCGAGCCATAATTGGCGTCCGTTAATTGCCCTGAGTGAATTTTTTTTTGATGCTAAAATGGCTGATAGCCAATTAGTCAACTCATAAAAGAAGGTTTAGGTTAAATTTTTTTTATTTCTTCTCTTGTGTGTAATGGTAAAACCTTCTACTTTTGTGCCACGATTAAGGGAAACGGCTAGCTTATCAGCCACCACTAATCAGAATGGTTCGGTAGTTCAGTTGGTTAGAATACCTGCCTGTCACGCAGGGGGTCGCGGGTTCGAGCCCCGTCCGGACCGCCAACAAATAGTATAAGCCTCTAGCTTTCAACAAGTTAGAGGCTTATCTTTTTTACAGGTAAAACATAAGTAAAACTTTCAGGCATATACTTCTTTTCTATAACACCAAAATATCCGCTCTAAAGTTTAGAGTTGAATTATAATAATACCCTTAAGGTAGGTAGGGTAAGTTAATACAAAGAAAGTGCGTTGATAGATTTGCCCTCGCACTTAATTGTGCGTTTGTTTGTTTAGTGTATACTTAAGAGTGGTTCTTCTAGATTAGAACTCGAAAAGTTATTGGTAGTAAGTCCTTACTGCTGAATTCCTCCCCAGTTAGTATAAAGAATTTGGCTGTTTTTTCGGAAAGAGATAATTTGTATAAACGATAGATAAAGGCGCTTTTCTGGTGACTTAGTACAAATTCAACTTCTCGACTGGAAATAGGAAATGGTTGATTTTTATCATTACTCACAGTGGTCTTAACCTCAATATATTTTTCAGTTCCATCTTTAGTAAATGATAGAATATCGTATCCCTCACCATCTGGTTGTTGGCGAACAAATTTAGCTAAGTCTTCTCGCCCTTCAGAAATGAGTCGTTTCAACTCAAATTCTAATACAAGCTTCTCTCCTGCATTCCCAATTGCCTTGAGTGTTCGATTCAAGGAATCATAATCAGGAGCTTTGTTGGATGTACTTAATAAATGTTTTGGCTTTGCTTTAACAGGTTTTGGCGGTTCTTCTTGTATCAATTCTCCCCCCCTTACTGGCTCACGGATATTCCAAATGGTATTTAATAAATTGGTGTAGTCTGCTGAATATTTATTAATAAAGTCGACTGTCCGTTGAATCAATTTGTCCCATCCTAGACCATCAAGCTGATCAATGTAGATATATTGCCAAGGTACATGATTTGCACTTAGATATGCTTCACACATTCTTTGCTGGTCAATAGTTAGCCTTCTTTTATTTCCACGGGTGTTCTCTGTCCGTTCATAATCTAATTTATAGATTAGTGCTTTTTGACCAGTATCTACCCCAACCGTAAAATAAACCCCTAACTTGTCAGCTTCTCTGGAAACGATTCTGGCCCAAGTGTAAGAGGGAAATCTGGCAACTCCATTAAATGCTAAATAGTTGCTTGTCTTGGGGATATATCCTATTAAACATTGAGCAACTTTATGTCCCCAGTACTTAGTCTGCTCATGTAAGTAACTTACATAACGTTCATTAAAGCTTTTATGCTCTTTGTTACTTGCATTGTATGCTTCTCCAGCCCTTTCGCTAAGTTTAATGATATCTTCTTTCTCGAAGAATTCCATATAATGTCCTAGAGTTTGTAGATGGTTTTACTTACTGGCTTGCTGTAAGCAATTTAGCTCCGCATTATTAAGGGATATAAGCATCAATCCTTTAAGTTAGAATGGATGGATATATTCGTAAAAGCCTCCTCAAATCAGCTCCTAATTGATAGGTTTTATAATCTCCCAAACTGATTTGCTAAGCCGGTTAGAGTTTTGTTTTCTGCAATAGCGTCGTGGGGAACAAGTATGTATTTCCAAGGCTTCCCAGCATTCCGTAAAGCATAGTTAGTAGCGTTCTTGCACCACTCTTCTGCTGCTTCTTTCTTAGCAACCACGAGAGTATCATCCAGTTCGCTTCTTTTTTTGGGCTCTAGCATGTAGATAACATCATTTGTCTCGGCTACAAAGTCCGGCTGATATTCCGCAATTTCGCTCCCGTTTCTATATGTAATTTGGAACTGTCCTTTAGCAGGCTTAAACCACCTAAGAGAATCACGTTCAAGAATAATTGCGAGTACTCTTTCCGAATCAGAATCAAACTTTTGCAAAGGATATAAGCACTTATTAAAGCCAGTGAATATGTACTTCGCCATATTACTTTTGTCGGATGGCGATATCTTGTAATCCATTAATGGCTCGTTAACAAATGCTTTATAAGAACTAGGCTTTAACTCAGTAAAACCTTTACTAATCTTTACTTCGTAACCTGTATCTGACTTAATCCAAGCATGTTTAAGCATTTGGGCGTGGATGAATTGACCTATTTGCTTCTTATTGACGTATAAAACTCGGTATACGCTTTCATCATCTAAATAGCTCTGAAAATGTAGAACGGTTTGATTAGCAAGTTCATATAGCAAATCTGCTTGCTCTTCATAATTTACGTCGTCAAATTCTGTAAGGGTGTCAACTATATAGTTTTCTAAACGTGTTTCGGTGTAGCTACTATCAGCTAATGATATTGTTTCCAGTTTATTTGTTCGTAAATGCTGAATCCATAAATCATTAGATAACGGCTGATAATTTAAACTTTTCAAGTCAAGATTAAAGGAATGAAACCCTGTCTGGACTTCACCTTTGGGTACAACTAAGATTGAAGGTATATCTATACTCTGTTGGGTAACTGCCTGTATTGTCTGGGCAACAACATCACTTACACTTGGCTTTGAATTTTCAAATGATATTTCTAATTGAATAGAAGGTAATTGTTCTTCGACAACACGAGTAATAGCGGCTTGAATTTCAGGGTCTTGTAAATGCCTTAGAGTGGGAACAGCTGTTGGCTGGTTTTCATAAGTACGAATCACTCTGTAAGCAATGTGCGCTATTTGTTGCTCTTCAGGTTTTCTAAAAAAAGGAATTGTATCTTGACCAGACAATTGTGTATTCTCCGTTAGTTGAGTAGGTTTTAGGCCTAGTCGATTAGCTAATTGTGATTGTGACACAATTATTTTCGTTTTCTGAGTAAGCTGTTCTGAGTCAAGTTCCAGAAGTTTTATACGAATCGGAGAACCTGGTTTTCTGGCCTCATCAATGATTTCCTGAAACCTATCGTGAGCTATTATATTAAGTCGATCAACAGATGCTACACCGGTTCGCTTTCCATAAGGGAGTCGCAATCCACGACCGATTGATTGTTCAATCATGACACGGGGGTTCGCTGCCCGTAACGGAACAATTGTATAAAGGTTCGTTACATCCCACCCTTCTTTAAGCATGTTTACATGAATGACTATTTCGGTAGGCTCATCTGTATGTTCAACCCTAAGAAGGCGTTCAATCACCTCTTCTTCTTTAGTACTGGAATCTACCTGAATAACTTTATCATAGTATCGTCCTTCAAAAAAGTTAGCCGATTGTATAGTTCGCAGTAACATTCCAGCATGTGTCGTATCGCGGGCAATTACTAGCAGGAAAGGCTTGACAATCTGACTACCTGTTTCTCGAGCATAGGTTTCAAGATCAACTTTCACGCTTTCGTGTAAGCGAACTCCATCCTGCAATTTCATTTCTTCGATAGCCTCGGGAGACATTCCTTCTGGATTGAAATCTTTTCGGGTAACGACAGCAGGTTCTTTCACAAGACTATCAGCCATAGCATTAGCAAGCGGATAATCATAAATTATATTTTTAAAAAAGTTACTCCCCTTGTTTGTTTCCATGAATGGGGTAGCTGTAAGCTCTAAGCCAAGAACAGGCTTTAGTTCATTTATTGACCGAACACCCGCACTAGCTCTATAGCGATGAGATTCGTCCATTAACAATACTAAGTCAGGCAGGTTAGCCAGATATGAAAAGTAACTCTGGCCAATATACTCGGAAAGCTGCTTAATTTTAGGAGCCTTACCTCCACGAATTTCTGCGTTAATTTTAGAAATATTAAAAACGTTGATTTTACAACGAAGCAAGTCATCGAATAAACTACCAACTCGCTGATTATAGGTTTCACCTGTAATAATTTCGGGTGGAGCAGTAGAGAATTGGGCAATACCTTTGAAAACGTATTTAGGCGTATTAGGGGTAAAGTCAGTGATTAGTTTATCATATATAGTCAGGTTAGGAGCCAATACAAAAAAATTATTTATGCCATGTGCCAGATGGAGATAGGCAATAAATGCGCCCATTAGGCGAGTCTTGCCTACACCTGTAGCCAATGAAAAGCAAACGGATGGAAACTCACGCTCAAAATCTGTAATTGTTGGAAACTCGCTCTTAAGAATGTTAAGAGCGAGCGCTACATCTGTTGTTCTTTTTGGAGGAATAAGTTCCGTAATCTTATCGAGCAATTCTAAGGAGCGACGTTGAGGCTGTCGTAAACTTAGCCGACCGGCAATGTCATTAACGTATCGGTTCATGGAAATTATTCAGCAAATAAGGTGTGTTGATGCCCTTCTGGTACAGGCATTTGAGGAAGGTTTTCAATGCGAAGGCTATAATCATCATGTCCCCATTCGCAACGATTTAAAACGTGCTTTGGAATCTTTTTTACTGTAAGATTATTGTACTCACCTGCACCTTTAAAAGCAGGGCAGAGCACTAATAGAGTTTGCTCTTCGCCCACTTCTTCAGAAAGCTGTTGAAGCTGTTCATGTGTCAAAGTGGACGTAGTTACGTATACAAAATCTCGCTCTGTTGAGTAGCCATGTTTCCAATATACTGTTTCGCTTGGAGCATAAGTAAAACCCTCTAATTTGCATAAAGCTTCGGTCAACATTTCAGCATTATAGGATTTATTGATTATCCAATTTCCCCAACGGTCCTGTTCTAGTAATGAAGGAGCAAGTCTATAAAATCGGAACCCACCTCCACCTTTCCAGCCAACTATCTCCGTAACACCGCCAGTATCATCTCCATCAATAACCTTCTTTAAGCGGGGAATAATGTGAGTTTTAGCATGTTCACCTAGCTCAACCATAATCCATTTACGACCCATTTTTTGCGCCACTGCACCAGTTGTGCCTGAACCAGCAAAGGAGTCTAGAATAAGATCTCCAGGATTTGTCGCAATCTCTATAACCCTTGAAACTAGTTCTTCTGGCTTGGGAGTATCAAATGCAGCAACTTCTGGTAAGAAATTTTTCTGGTGTGCTTTCGCTTGTCTCATGGTTGTTAAATCATTCCAGATTGTTGGGTAGGGGCGTTCTGGATTTTTGGGTGCATACTCCCGAGTGTAGGGAACCCAAGTCATTTTCCCTAGCAGTGTCCGCTTTTTCCAAACTATTTTATTTTCCTCAATTAACTTAAAAACAAAATTTTTCCCAGCTGCCCAACATGCTTGGCGGCCGTCATCATGTATAGGGAACGTGTCTTCGCCGTCAGGATTTTTTATCGCAAAATACATAGAGGGCCTATCTTCTCTAAGGCTGTTTCTCCCATTCTTCTTTAACAGCCTGTCCCTATACCTTACTCCATTTTCGTCTACACTACCGTATGCCAAAGCGATTTGAGGGTCGCTCTTTCTCTTGAAGCGTAGTTTGGCGATGTCTGTGGCATAACAAAGGATAAACTCATGGTCTGGCGTAATGGATACTTTGTTATCGTTCGGGCTATCAACTTTTCGCCAGATAAAGTTTGTAACGAAATTGCGTCTCCCGAAAACTTCATCTAGAAGCACTTTTAAATAATGTGCCTCGTTATCGTCAATCGTGATCCATAATGAGCCATCTTCTGCTAATAATCGTCGAATAATTTCTAATCGATCACGCATTAAGGAAAGCCATAGAGAATGTTCTACGCCGTCATCATAATGTGTAAATGCGCTGCCTGTATTATATGGGGGATCTATAAATACGCATTTTATTTTACCCGTAAATTCAGACTCGAGGGCTTTTAAAGCCAATAAATTGTCACCTTGTATTAATTGATTATCAAATAGATCATTATCTGTTATCCGATGTTTGGCATGATACGATAATGCCGGATCTTCAAGCAGGATTCGGGGTTCGAGTTTGGGGCGGTTCTCTTTGCCTACCCACGTAAGTTCAAGTCGTTGATGTTTACTCATGTCAAATTACTAATCTGCGGAGCCTTTGAGAGTATATATGCAAAGAGGTCAACAGGATAAGGTTGTTCTGGATTCTGCTGTTGCCGTTTAAACTGTAAAACGGGGTCATCTGTCAATCCATAGTTTTTAATAAGCACTTTTTCTAAAAGAGGAATAGTATCCGTTTGACTCCTAAAAATTGCAAGTGGACCCTTTTCACCGATTAAAGGCTGAGTTTCCTCCCACAATAGCAATCTTAACTGATCGAAAGGCACACTCAATATCGTTTCCCAATTGGTTATATCAACTAGAGTAGCCCCCTGTTGCGCCTTATAAATCCGATGAGCCAGTACCCAACTTAATAAATACCCCCCATGCAAATAAACGGCTCTTTCTTGATTCGCTGTCGATTTTACAACACTGTCTAATCGCTCTTGAATCAAACGATGGAAACGAACGGAATTGACAATTTGTTGCGCCGTTAACGCTGATGAAAACAACAACTTGTACTGAGCAGATCCAAAAGTTCTCAACTCTACAGGGTCACGTTTCAACCAAATGGCGAATCGAGGATCATCATGAAAAAGAGCAAGAGCATGAGACGCTTCCTCAAGGCTAATTGTATCAGGATCGTACTTTCTTAAACCTATATTCCCTTCTTTATAAGCATAATAAATTTTCAAATGGGACAAATCCCGTCGTAAACGCTCTTGTTCATCATCCAACGCTGCAAAATTATAGGCCGATACTTGGTTTTGGTAGTTGCGTGCTTGGGTTACAGCTTTGCCGAAATCCTCATCCGGCGAAACCTGAATCAACGTTATAGCGACAACAGCAGAGGAAATGTCATCAGCAGGACATTCTACTTCATGTCGAGCAGCAGAGGCAATTGTCTGAGCGCCATTTATAATAGATATTCCACTGAAAGTGAATAGTTTATACCCATCAAGTCTGTTCCCGCCTTGTTCAACAGAATGAAATAAGGCCGTTACACCATTATTCAAATAAACAAAGTTAGCTGGTTCAGTGGCCAGTGTCCGACGAATTGCTGAATTAACACCTGTTTTGCTTCCAAGGAACGTCCTAATATTTTTCTCATACAAATCAAGCCCGTATTTTCTATGCAATTCGGCAAGATCCACTAGCGAAATAAGGCCAAAATGGGTGACTCTCGGCTTAGATATACTCGAATGTTTATAAATATACAACCCCTCATCAATTTTTATAGGAGCTTCTGACTCAAACAAATTGTGTATTACACATTGGCTATTATAGTCAACGAACTCACTACAAAAGCGCTCTTGTTCTCCGTGTGTATCATCCTTTAAAAGCTCATTGATTGCCAATTTCGCACGGTCGCTGATCCCATTACCTATATGAGCAACAACTAATTGTATTTGAGTACACTTTTCAACTGCCTCATAAATTTCAGTTTGCCTTCTTTGAACGTGTTCATTGAAGTTAGTTAAGTCTGGTTTTATTAAATCCCGGACACCCCGGCAGAATTTCAATGAATCTTCTTCCTTGAACTTTTCTGACTGCTTGAACTTGGTTTGTATTAGATATAGAGTTTTAGCACTTATATTATAGTAAATAGCGTCAATACCCTTGTCATCAAAATCATCGACAACCGCACCAGATGCTGCTGCTGGTGAAATGTTGTTAAGCTGATTTAATACAAACGCGCTAAAGGCACGCGATAGATTCTTAAGAACTTGCTGTTCAGGGGATTTACTATTAGGCAAAAGTTCAGGTAAGTGCGGAATGAACTCATTCTGAAGCCTTGCCTTAAGCAGTTCATAATGAGGCGGTTGAATGCTATTCATAAAAATTTGTATCCTTTTATAGAGTGTAGTAAGTTTAAATCTTAACCTATCTCCTCTTCAAATCTACCCTTTTTTGGCCAAGCTCAATTAATTATTTAAGCTTAGATTTAGCCTTTAATGTACGAGGCTATAAATCAATAATTTCTCATGCAAAGTTTAGTCCTGACCAAATTTTCTTTTCACAGTTAACTTACCAAAATTTCTATCACTGTTTAGTGAATGACAATGACTAGGGCTGTAAAAAGAGCAGGAACCTGAATTAAGTTCCTGCTCCGGCT
>NZ_JAAFZH010000010.1 GCF_010435915.1 Spirosoma terrae
CTTGTACACTATTGTATGGTTTATCGACCACCGAACAAGCCGCCCAGCATTCCGCCCAGGCCACCACCCTGTTGACCAACAACACGTAATAAATCGTTCATATCGAGTTTACCGTCAGCCATTGCTGCTCCAGCCATACCCATCCAATCGACACCTTGCTGACCCGTAGCAGCACCCAGAATAGAGTTGCCATCGACACTCGAATCGTTTGGATCAGATGCTTTGTTCATCAGTTTACTTAAAACAACAGGGACAACAGCAGCCGCTATCGACATAGCCACCTGAGGAGAGATACCAAGTTTTTGCATCAGACTCTGCTCAACGTTCTGCTGAACGCCTGCCGTAACCGGACTTTGTTGTACGTTACCACCATTTACGACCATGCCCAGCAGGTTACCCAAACCGCCACCCTGCGCCTGCTGACCAAGCCCGCTCAGAATGCTGCTGGCAACAGTCTGCATCACATTATCATTTTGGTTATTAGGAATAGCAGGGTTATTGATAACGGCCTGTCCGGCATTCTGCTGGACTAAATTCATTAATGTTTCTAACATGGTTTGTATGGTTTAATTAACGGGAATAGGTTCGATAATACTCCGCGCTAAAATTAGATGAATTCTGGCTGAGACCTGAATTTGAATCCATTATCTTGCCATGAATTAGTATCATTATCTATGACGAACGAAGGCTCGAAAAGTAGCGGTATAAATCCAGAAAAAATAGCGTTAAGCGATCAGATTAGTGGATTACTCACGGATTTGCTTTACCCCAGCGAATCTGATGAACCCATCGACTACGTAACCTGCTATCTTAACCAGGAAGAACCATTAACGGTTAGCCAGATAAAAGACTGGCAGATGCTACCTCTCGACATTTTCGTTGAAGAAAGAGCCGAAGAGGACTTCTGGGCACCTGTAACAACCGAGCAGGATTGGTATGAAGCTGAAGAGAAGACGCGCGTTGACCAGTTTAAACAGCTCAGGCAACTAGTGGAAGCCGAATTAACGGATCGGCAGGTGTTTTACGCGGGCAATGTTGAGATTGATGTGTATTTGCTCGGAAAGCAGGCAACTGGTGATCGGGCTGGCATTCATACTAAAATCATTCAAACCTAATAGCGGTTTTTCATGGGCTCCAAATAGAAAAGCCCCGGCTCATCACCGGGGCTTTTCTATAGTCAGTTCTGTTTACTTCACTTGTTCGACAACGGCTGCAAATGCTTCCGGATGATTCATGGCTAGATCAGCCAATACTTTACGGTTAAGCTCGATGCCCGACTTGTTCAAAGAACCCATCAAAGCAGAATACGAGACACCATTGATACGGGCACCTGCATTGATCCGTTGGATCCAGAGGCTACGGAAATCCCGTTTTTTGGCCCGGCGGTCGCGATACGCGTAACCTAAGCCTTTTTCGACAGCATTTTTAGCTACTGTCCAAACATTTTTGCGCCGACCATAAAAACCTTTGGCCAGCTTCATTACTTTTTTCCGACGCGCCCGTGAGGCTACGTGATTGACGGAACGTGGCATAGTATGTTAATTGTTTTTTGACGACAGGCGGCAGGCCATTACTACCTACTCTTCAAAGCCCGGCACCGGGTGAAACGTGAAACCAAGACGCAACTACGTCTTTTGTTAATTCTTAAACGTTCAGCAGAGCTTTGATCCGGCGCTCGTCAGCTGGGAAAACCAGTGCAGCATGAACCAGATTACGCTTCTGTTTGGTCGTTTTTTTAGTCAGAATGTGACTATGGAAGGCGTGCTTCCGCTTGATTTTACCAGTACCTGTCAGCTTAAAACGCTTCTTGGCAGCTGAATTTGTTTTAACTTTTGGCATTGCAGTTACCGCTTAAATACGAAAAAATTTAGTAAACAGGCCGCAAAGATACGAAAAAACTCCAACAATAGCTGTTCCCTGCGAAATATACTGGCTAGCTCTATTCTGAATCATAGTTGGAAGGTAGATACAACAGCAGAAACCCCTGCGCTCATTTCAAAGCGCAGGGGTTATATATTGCCAGTCAGTTGGTCTATTTCTTCGGGCTAACTACTTTGGGAGCCAGGAATAGTGTCATCCGTTTACCTTCAAGTTTAGGCTCTGACTCAACTTTCCCGTACTCTTCAAGTCCTTTAGCGAATCGGTCCAGCAACTGAGTACCACGGTCTTTAAAGACAATAGCTCGTCCTACAAACTGGACATAAGCTCTCACTTTCGCGCCTTCTTTCAGGAAATTGATGGCGTGCTTCAGTTTGAAATCAAAATCGTGATCATCCGTATTCGGACCGAACCGGATTTCTTTGATTACGACTTTGGTAGCATTTGCCTTTATTTCTTTCTGCTTCTTTTTCTGCTCGTACTTGAATTTAGAATAGTCGACAATACGACAGACTGGAGGTACAGCATTCGGAGATACTTCTACAAGATCAAGGGCCTGCGCCCGGGCCATAGCCTGAGCTTTGTTTATGTCGTAGATTCCCTGTTCTACATTTTCACCGACCACCCGGACTTCGCGGGCTAAAATGCGTTCATTGACTTTGTACGGTTCTTCAACCACACGACGCGGTGGTCTGCGCTGGGGTAATGCCATAGATTGTGTTTAGTGAAACTTAAATTAAAATCGCTTGGATAACGCTGGTTATTCTAAAAAGTTCAGGAAACTATTGAAAATACTAATACTAAACAATATTAAATCAGTTTGGGGTTTCAGGAAACACATTTTTAAAGAATATGGCTCATTTTGATACCTGCCCCCTCTAAAAACTGGCTACTGAAACCCCTGGATTTAATATTATATTTTCACTTCCTGCTGAAATGTTGTTACAAACTCATCGATGCTCATGCTGCCCAGGTCGCCCTGTCCTTTCCGTCGAACCGAAACTTTCCCTTCAGCCGCTTCTTTTTCGCCAACTATAAGCATAAAAGGCACTTTATTTACTTCAGCATCGCGAATTTTACGGCCGATTTTTTCATCCCGAAGATCAACAAAACCGCGAATATCCTGCTCCTGTAACGTAAAGAACAAATCGTTCGCATAATCTTCATACTTTTCTGAAATTGGCAGAATCGCAATCTGATCGGGCGACAGCCAGAGGGGGAAATTACCACCCGAGTTTTCGATCAGAATCGCAATAAAGCGTTCCATCGAACCAAACGGAGCCCGGTGAATCATAACCGGACGATGTTTCTGATTGTCGGCACCAATGTATTCCAGTTCAAACCGATTTGGTAAATTATAATCGACCTGAATCGTACCCAACTGCCATTTACGGCCCAAGGCATCGCGAACCATAAAATCGAGTTTAGGGCCGTAGAAAGCGGCCTCACCCAGTTCCGTCACTGTCGGCAATCCTTTTTCGGCAGCCGACTCGATAATGGCAGCTTCTGCTTTTTCCCACAAGTCGTCAGAACCAATATACTTGGTTTTATTCTCGGGGTCACGTAGTGATACCTGGGCACTATAGTCGTGAAAACCAAGCGACTTAAAGACATATAAAACCAGGTCAATCACTTTCATGAACTCATCTTTTACCTGATCAGGACGGCAAAAGATGTGAGCATCATCCTGCGTGAAGCCACGAACACGAGTTAACCCATGTAATTCACCGGATTGTTCATACCGATAAACCGTACCAAACTCAGCTAATCGCAAGGGTAAATCGCGATACGAACGCGGCCTGGTTTTGTAAATTTCGCAGTGGTGCGGGCAATTCATCGGTTTCAGCAAAAACTCCTCATTAGGATCTGGAGTTCTGATTGGCTGGAACGAATCTTCGCCATATTTATCCCAGTGCCCCGACGTTACGTATAGCTGTTTGCTACCGATATGTGGCGTTACTACGGGTGAATAACCAGCCCGGATCTGTGCTTTTCTCAGGAAATTCTCCAGACGCTCACGTAACATGGTGCCTTTAGGAAGCCACAGCGGTAATCCCTGCCCTACTTTTTCAGAAAAAGCAAACAACTCAAGCTCCTTACCTAACTTACGATGGTCGCGTTTTTTGGCCTCCTCAAGCAGATATAAATAATCGTCAAGCTCTTTCTGCTTCGGATACGTAACGGCATAAATCCGGGTGAGCTGCTTATTTTTTTCATTACCACGCCAGTAAGCACCGGCAACGTTCATGATTTTAGCCGCTTTAATAAAGCCCGTATTCGGAATATGGGGTCCCCGACAGAGGTCTGTAAAATCGCCCTGCGTATAGAAGGTAATTGTACCATCGTCAAGCCCCTCCAGCAAATCGAGCTTATACGGATCGCCTTTTTCTTCGAAATAAGCAATCGCATCAGCTTTGCTCATTGGCGTACGAATATACTGCTGCTTCTGGCGAGCCAGTTCCAGCATTTTATCTTCAACCTTTTTGAAATCCTCCTGCGAAAAAGCCTGCCCATTCAGATCTACATCATAGTAGAATCCCGTTTCTATGGCTGGTCCAATACCAAATTTAACGCCAGGATACAGGGCTTCTAGCGCTTCCGCCAGCAGGTGAGCTGATGAATGCCAGAACGTAGCTTTTCCTTCAGAATCGTTCCAGGTCAGCAATTGGACCGTAGCATCTTCGTTAATGGGTCGCGTGGCATCCTGTACAACACCATTTACTTTGGCGGCCAATACGTTACGGGCCAATCCTTCACTAATTTGAGTAGCAATATCCAGTCCAGAGCTTCCTTTAGGATACTGCCGAACGCTCCCGTCGGGCAGCGTCACGCGGATTTGTTCGTCCTGCGCAATCATTTGTTTACTAATTTATTTGTGGGCACCCGCAGCTTACCTACAACTGTAAGCCACTTAACTTTTTATATAACATACCATGCATGATATATGAAGTATGGAATCGAACCTGGAAATCATACATCATAGTTTATACAGACTACGTCATACAGTTTTATAACACCTTCTAAGACGTTTCAATTCTATTCAATTGGTTTAATTGTTCGCCGTAGCGAATCACCCGTACCTGAACTCGCTGGTGCTTTGGGCTTTATGGTTAATACCCGTACCCGACTCGTATCAAGTGTTGTTCGGCTCGGGGTCGAATTCAACGGTTCTTCGGGCGTATTTGGCAAAAGTAATGAGTTTTGTGAGTATTGACGCCGTTGCGATCGCCATAATCCGGCTGCCGCCTGCTGATCGGTCGAATTTTGGGTAGTAGCTTTGGTATAGGCGGCAATTGCCAGCTCATACTGCCCCATTTGTTCATGGCAAAATCCTATATACGTATCGATGCGCGGAAACTGGGGCCGCAGTTGCTGTACCCGCTGATAATTGGCTAAGGCTACGTAGTAGTTCCGATATTTCTGATTAATCAACCCCATCTGAAAATTAGCCTGATAATAATTGGGCTGTACCTTCAATGTTTGCTGATAGCAGGCCATGGCACTATCAAGTCTGCCACTGACATGATAAATTAAACCACGTCCATAATAAAGCCTGGGATTATTGGGGAAATAACGTAGCGCCTGCCCATTGTAGGTGAGCGCCGATACAGGATCTCCTAACGATCTATAAATAGCCGCCAATTGATTGTACGTATCCAGATAGCGGGGTTTCAGTCGTAACGAATTCTGATAAAACGCTAAAGCCTGGGTCGTATCCCCCAGTTTAGCCGCCAGAAGCCCCCTGAAAAAATAGGCTTCACCATCATATGGAGCCATCTGTAGCGCTTTTGCTACGTATAACTGAGCCTTATCGAGTTGATTCTGTTGCTGTAACAGGTCGCTCTGCAGGGTATATAACTCCGGCGTATCAATTCCTAAAATTTCGGCACGCTGGGCATTGACCATTGCTTTATCGGGCTGCTGCAATGCGCGTAAAATCTGAGCACGGGTCAGATAATAGGAACCGACATCGTCATTACGGCTAATTGCTTCGTCAATATCCTCAAGCGCATCATTCACGCGACCCATTGCCAATAAAATGACTGCTCGCTTTGCATAGGCCGACGCAGGCGACGATTGGTTAATAGCCCGGGTCAGGGCTCGTAATGCCCCCATCGTACGACTGCTATCACCTGGTTTAGGGAAATCAGGAATATAAGCCGACTGCCGATCATCATCTGCACAGGATACAAGGGTGATGAGCAGAATGAATAAGAGCAAATAATGACGCATAACGGGAATAAGTACTGCCGCGTTTGGTTCTGGTGCCAAGCCTTTCATTTGTTATCGGTAAAGGACAACACTACGTAACCGGGCATTTAACAAAGTTAGTGATTTCAAACAGAAGCGAATCGATAAAACACCCCTAGTGGCAGACGTTTCTGGAAGCTGTCATTTACAGCCAGTTCTCCCCATTCAGCATTGGGTACATCGCCGTAGAGCTGGCCAATCAGATTATCCAGTAGTATCGACGAAAAACCAAGTGAATACAGGTTAATTATGAAAAAGAAGTCTTCCTGATCCAATAGATCAGCACATGATGTCAGCAAACCGGTCAAGTGTTCTTCCAGCACCCATTTTTCGCCATCAGGACCACGTCCATAAGCGGGGGGATCGAGGATTATGCCGTTGTATTTATTTCCGCGCCTGACCTCGCGCCGAACAAACTTAACGGCATCTTCTACTACCCAGCGAATGTTATCTAACTCACTGTGATCCATATTCTCACGCGCCCAGCTGATAACGGGCTTCACCGCATCAACGTGGGTAACATCGGCCCCCGCCTGACGAGCGGCCAACGAAGCTCCGCCAGTATAGGCAAATAAATTCAGGACTTTAGGCCGTTCTACCCGCTGAGCAAGCCTCTTGATTTTATCGTAAATATAACCCCAGTTGTCCGACTGTTCGGGAAAAAGACCAACGTGTTTAAACGTAGTTAAGGCTAATTTAAACTTAAGATTAAGACCTTTCTGCCGAAAAGTCACGTACCAGGGATCGCGCATATCGGGCTTAATTTGCCAGTCGCCCCGTTCTGGCGACTGACGATCCCGACGAAATATAGCGTGGGCCTGTCGCTCCCATTCCTGGTCAGACAATGATTTATCCCAGATAGCCTGTGGCTCCGGTCTCGATAAAATAAACTGTCCAAATCGTTCGAGTTTTTGAAACCCGCCGGTATCAATTAATTCGTATTCTTCCCAGAATTCGGGGGCAATAATTTGAATGGTAGCCATATTGACATGAAGAATGAAGGACTGAGGGATTAATTAGAATGGCTATTCGTTACCAACAGGCTTCTGCCCCATTGCCAGAATCAATTCAAATTCATCGACCGTCAGTGGCATTACTGATAAGCGTGAATGCCTCACCAGAGCCATATTCGCCAACAAGGGCTCTGCTTTTATCTGAGCCAGAGATACCGGATTCTCCAGGGCAAGTACAGGCTCCAGTTCCACAACAACCCACTGAGTAGGTTTAGGTGTTACCCCATCCTTCGAAAGCGTAACGACTTCCGTAGGATCAGGATAACTTTCGCGTACTACGGTAGCCAGACCCACCACACATGGATTCGTGACACTATGATAAAAAAGCACCTGATCGCCCAGTTGCATTGCTTTTAAGTTGTTGCGGGCCTGATAGTTACGAACACCGTCCCACACGGCACGTCCCTGTTCAATAAATTGATGCCACCCGTACGTTTCGGGTTCAGACTTAACCAGCCAGTAATTCAACGACAGAATAAATTAGGTAGGTAGGATTTCCGCAGTGCGGCAGAAATCCTATATCAGCGTAAAATCATTACGTATCAGCCATTATCGACACTGTGCTGATACACTATATTCCGAAGTGATTAGTCAATAATAATCATCGTGTTCCTGGCTGCTTCCATAATGAGAGCCGTACTCATCTTCGTCATCCGCGAACCGGGTTCCTGCTCCTTTAAAGGTGAGTGCTTTCTTTAAAATAACAATCTGGCCTGTATGGTATAGATCATGATTCACAATGCCATGTAACATGTCATAATACGTATAGTCGCGACCAGGCACAATATCTTCCAGGAACTCATCATCGTCCCGCTTATCCAACTCATTGATAAGTTCTTCCTGACTCAAACTCAACTCCATCTCAAGGGCCTCCCACTCAAAATCGTCAATTTTTTCGGGTAGCGCACCAAAATTCTTCTCCGGTGTCGTAATATCGAACGTAGCATCCCCCTGCATTTTTTTAACGCAGAAAATCCGCCAGCTCGTCATGTGAAAAACCAGTTCAGCAATCGTGTGGGTATTGGGCGAGATTCGTTTCCCGGCCATATCGGGAGTCACTCCTCTTAACGCTTCAACCACGGATGGGCCATGCCAGGCTTCCTCACTTTCGTATGTTGTATTCAGGAGATCTATGATTCGGATGAGTTCGTCGTTTGGGACCATAGGTAAATAAAATCAAAAGCTACATTTTTTGTAGCATTAAAGGAACAGCTTGACGACACAATGATCAATAAAATAGTTCAGCATTGTGTTTTCAGAAATCCTAAAAAACAAAGCTGCAATTAACCTTTAATACTACGGTTTCTGTTATTTGTTTAGATAAAAAATTCGATGGATTGAAGCAACTACCAAAATCTACTAAAACAGACACTACGTTATAATTCTAACAGAAATAGGTAAGCAGGCTTTACATTTTCGCACAAAGTTACAGCAATATTCATGGGGTTTTGACAACGGACCGATCAATTTTCAGCAAACAGAAGCATCGGACCGACACTTCCCAATAACCCTTATTCCTACGCATAAGATGGTTTTACCTGGTTTTATCGACTTAAACCAACTCATTAAGTACAATCTTAGGCCAGAGCCAAATTAATTATAAGCAAAATACAAATTTTCACTAATGGCACATTTTATGTAGCGGTACATTCAATAGTATTCCAACGAAGTTGTGTGACTTAAATTCCTCACCTCAATCTAATGTAATATTATATGATTCTCTGGATTCATTAGGTGCCTATGCCTGTATTTCTACTTCTTTTCTTGTGTACGATTACTTGTTTCGGACAAACCACAAAGCCATTGCGGTATAATACCGAAATTGGTAGCTATTTTTCTTCATCAGGTCTGAATCCGTTTTGGCTTAGAGCCAATCAGTACGGAATTGTTCCACATGACCCTACTATTTTAACCTGGCGTCAAGCCCTGCATGTTGATTATCACGATGCCCCGAAAACAAAACGAGATAGTTTACAGGCACGCAATCGGCGAGTCGACTGGGGTTGGCGGGCAGAAGGCGTGGTTAATGCAGGCAATAACGTAGCTTTACTCATCCCTGAAGCGTACGCTAAAGTACGATTGGGATCGGTAGAAATCTGGGGAGGGCGTCGCCGTGAAATCATTGGCCTGGTCGACTCATCGCTGACCTCGGGCTCTTACATCATGTCGGGGAACGCCTTACCGATGTTAAAACTTCAGGTGGCTGTTCAGGAATATACACCCCGACGGAGCCTGTTTGCCTTCAAAGGTTTTTATTCGCACGGGTGGTTCGAACGGGATCGGTTCGTGCAAAACACAATGCTGCATCAAAAAGCCCTCTACGTTCGGGTGGGTAAACCTAACTGGCGGCTTAAGTTATACGGTGGCATGAATCACCAGGTAATGTGGGGCGGCACAACCACTCAGCTGCCAGGCACACGTATCAAAAATAATTTACTTCCTTCCCGTTTCAGTGACTATCTTGATGTGGTATCGGCCAGCTCCCTTAATAACCGGGCTAATGTAGATACCAACCGGATCAGCCAGTTTGATCGGGAAAACAGAATAGGAAACCACCTGGGCACCATCGATTTAGGATTCGATTATACAGGCCGTAACTTCTCACTGTTCGTCTATCGTCAGAATATTTACGAAGATGGTTCATTGATTCATCTGGCCAATATCAGGGATGGATTGAATGGGATACGTATCCGCAATCTTCGCCCGTATAATCCCAGACGAATCCGCCTAGACGCCATTTTAATAGAATATTTGTACACGCAGAATCAGGGTGGGTCTGTTTTTTCAGACCTGCTTCGTCAGCACGGACGCGATAATTACTTCAATCATTCTCAGTATCAGGATGGATGGTCCAGATATGGTATGACAATTGGTACGCCTTTTATTACGCCCTCCAACGACACCCGAACCGATCTCCCTCGCTATGGTTTTACGAATAATAACCGGGTGGCTGTCATGCATCTGGGTTTGTCCGGTCAAGTCATGAATATCTGTCGATTTCAGCTAAAGGCTTCGTATAGTGAGAATTTGGGGACTTATGAAGTTCCTTTTCCATCGCCAGTATACCAATTTTCAGGCGTCGCCAATCTGGCGGTGCCCCTACCTATTTTGAACGGCCTCTTAGTCAATGCATCAATAGCTACGGATATAGGCGATTTATACCCTAACAGCACGGGTTTTTACCTTGGTTTGCGGAAAGATGGACAGACCAAGAAACGATAGTGTACTGTACAATAACTTAATCAATATCGGTAACATACAATTCGATAAGTACTCAAATAGCAAGAATTACTCTACCTAATCCTCAACTTGTCTACCGTTTAGTATAAAAGTTATTAAGATTTTTTAATTTACTACGGAAGTAACTGGTTAAAGCTTTACTTTGCAGAGCAGCATTTGCTTACAATCGTGCCCATATAGTGTAATTAATACGTATTAGTTATGCTAACTTTCTCTTTTCAGCCATTTCGTTTCAGGAAGTTTTAAATTCTGGGTATTAGTAAATCATCAACACCTATTGTTTCATTTCCTAAATCATGAATCATCTGGTAAAGGATGAGGAGTTGATACGTCTGTATCTGAATACTCATCGAAACGATTATTTTGAAATTCTTTATAAACGGTATGTAACCAAAGTCTACAAGCGATGCTTATCGTTGACCAAAGACAGCGTACAGGCCGAAGATTTCACCCAGGATATTTTCCTGAGAGTACACGGAAACCTTACTAATTTCAAAGAGAACTCCGCTTTTTCGACCTGGCTGTATTCCATATCCTATAACTATTGTATGGATCAGATTCGCTACTCGAACCGATCCAATACAGTGTATCTATCCGAGAATCAGGACTTTGTTTGGCCAGATTCTTCTGATCAGGAAATCAGAGAAAATCAGCTACAGCATTTGGATAACGTCATAGGCACCATATCGCCGGAGGAAACGCAAATGCTACGGATGAAGTATACCGATGGACTGGATATCAACGAAATCGCGGAAGCCCTTCAGTTAAAAAACAGTGCGGTAAAAATGCGCCTTAAACGGACACGGGATAAGATCCGCCGATTATACGGCGATCAATTTTTCTATTAGTGCTCCGAGCCTATTTTCTGCGACGTAATTCTACCAAAATGTATAGGGCAATGCGTTCGTTACGTCGCCTTCCCGAATGTATCGCCGTTTTGATAATCAGAATTACACCGACATAGTCACTTTCCCCATCAATCGGTACATTGACTGTTGTTAGCCATTTTCCGATCAACGGCTGGTCCGTCCGGCTTTACTTCACCTACAAAATAGCGGTATTAAAGTGTACGCCCAGGCTATATCTTTACCCCTTCTTGTGTTGTATTAATAGCACACCAGAATTAACGCATAGTAGTTTTGGGCTCTCAATGGTTTTCTATACCCTACGATCAATCATGTAATCTACATTGATCTAATCGGTTAACGCTACGTCGTCCGAACTATAATATCTACTACTGAAACCTGGCCTATCTTAAATCTAAATGAAACGCTTCTGTCTCTTTGTCACCCTTCTCTTCTACCCTAACCTGATCTTTGCTCAGCAACCATTTACCAACGGACGCATAAAGGTTTCTGACAATAAACGATACCTCATCCACCAGAACGGTACGCCTTTTTTCTGGCTGGGGGATACAGCCTGGGAATTATTTCACCGACTGAATCGGGAGGAAGCCGATCAGTACCTTAAAAAACGAGCCGAACAGGGTTTTACGGTAGTTCAGGCCGTTGCATTGGCCGAATTTGACGGACTAAAAGAACCGAATCCATATGGTGAAATACCATTAATCGGTGAAGACCCGACCAAACCTAATGATGCCTACTTTACCCATGTCGATTATATAATTGACAAAGCAGCTCAGTATGGGATCGTGATTGCATTTCTACCAACCTGGGGCGACAAATTAGTTAAAAATACCTGGGGTAAAGGTCCTGAAATTTTCAATCCAACCAATGCTCGAACGTACGGACGCTACGTTGGCAACCGATACAAAAACCGTGACAATATTGTTTGGATACTAGGCGGTGATCGAAACCCTCGCGAAGGCTCACAGGACGTAGCTGTTTGGCGCGCTATGGCTGAGGGGATTCAGGAAGCGGTTGGTGGGGCCGACAAAGCCCTGATTTCTTATCATCCGCAACCGAATGGCATGGATGGTGGTGCATCGAAATGGTTCAATAATGAGTCCTGGCTTGATTTTAATATACACCAGAACGGCCACTGCCGCTTTACGCCTGTTTATGACCAGATTACGGTCTCCTACAATCGCCAGCCCACCCGGCCAACGATGGACGCCGAACCGATTTACGAAGACCATCCGGTTTGTTTCAACGCTAACGATTTAGGCATCTCCAATGCGTATGATGTACGAGTATACGCCTATCTGGATTTGTTCGCCGGAGCTCACGGACATACCTATGGTTGCCACGATATCTGGCAGATGTATAGCGCCAAACGTCCAGCGGTAAATAATCCACACATTTACTGGCCGGAAGCGCTCGATTTACCCGGAGCCAATCAGATGCGTTACGTTCGGAAACTGATGACCGCTCGTCCATTACTCGATCGCGTTCCCGACCAATCACTCATCGCTGAAAATAACCTCTCTGCTCCCGAACGAATTCAGGCTACGCGTGGCAATGATTATGCGTTTATTTATTCGGCTGTAGGAAAACCATTCACGGTTAATCCGGGCAAGATTTCGGGAAAAACCATTACCGCTACGTGGTTCGACCCGCGCACTGGGAAAACCCAACCGGCCGGTACGTTCAACAACCAGAAGCCGCAGCAATTTACACCACCTTCAAAAGGATACGGTCATGACTGGGTGCTGGTCCTGGACGATGCCTCAAAAAACCATGCTGCCCTCTAAGCGGTAAGCTATGCTCGCCAGACGCCAACTTAGTTTATGCTGTGGGTGTTCTGAATTTTCCTTGCTTGAACTCTGACGGAGTCAGGCCGGTGTATTTTTTGAAGGCAATCGAAAAATGCTGGGCGTACTCATAACTCAGTTTATCGGCTATTTCATCAACGGATAGCGAACTGTTACGTAACAGTTGCCCCGCATAGTCCATCCGAAGCGAGCGGATAAAATTGAAAACAGATGTATTGAACAATTGTCTAAACCCCTTTTTGACCTTAAACTCGTTCAACAGACAATATCGGCTAAGCTGTGCCAACGAATGCTCCTGCAGAAAATTAGCCTCCAGATAGGCTTTTAGTTGGTGCAGCTTTTCCACTTCTTCAACGGGAATCAACGTCGACAGCATCGACTCCGGCCCCTTAAATTGCTCCACCTCCAGAGCCAGTAATTCGAGCAGCCGGGATTGAATCAGCAAATTACGCATGGGCCCCGTGGCTTTGCAATTGCGTATATCATCCAGCAGATACAGCATCTGTGGCGTTATGGTTTGCGCCCCCTTCCCTCCCGAAAAGGGTCTATCGAAATGCAGGTCTGTGAGCACCTGCTCACTCCAGGCATCCTCCTGCCCAATTAACTGACCAAAATACTGCTTATCCAGACTAATCAGCATCATCGACATGGATTGTCTGCCTTTCATCCGATTGATATGTCCTGTTTCAGGCGTATGAATCAGGTTATGTGTCTGTGATCGCATGGGTAGCTGATGGCCAATGCCTTGAAATTGTGTATCGAGCGAACCTTCCAGCACAAAATTGATATCAATAGTGGTGGACGTATTGCTGACCGTCTTATCGTGCAACTCGATGTCTTCGGTTGTATCCCAGCGCATCTCCATGGCATGAATATGCGATAAACCCAACTGTTTGAATTGGATTTGGCCCGCCTTAGGATGGTATAGGCTGACAAAGTCCGTAGCCACGGATTGAGGAACGGGAGTCGATTTAGACCACCCTGGATAAGGCAGTACATCAAACTCAAAAACATCAGTTGTGTGCAGAACAGTAGTTGCCATACGCTTTACCTAACGATCTAATGATATGCTAAAAGTAAAGGCCACTGCTCGTATGTCTTGGGCAGTAAAGCCCCAACTGTATGATCCATGTTGCCAAGTGATGTATTCGCCGACTGAACTGCAAGCACAGCTGTTGCAGCAAGAATCCGTTTTGAGTAGCTCCTAATCCGTTCTGCGTAGGCATTCACCGGTCATGAGTGCTGAATTTTGCGGAGTCGATAAACGGAACGATACGTACTCCGGCTTATCACCCACAAAACAGCAAAGACAATGACGTTACCAATCGCAATCGAATCTCCACTAAAAACCGATCAGCAACCATGTTATCCTACAACCACTTTTTAATTGTTGGTTTGGGTGATGACAGCCTGATAGATCAACCCACTACCCACGATGATCACTGCTCAATCAGTGTCACTATCGTAGGAAAAACCTACCGATATACGTCCCCTCAATCCTGCTCCCTAACCGAACGGGAACCCATGCGACTCTGGTATATGGACATTGGCGGAGCACCGGAGCATTTTCTATCAATAGCCACTTGTGGCGTTCGTTCAGGGAGTTTTCCATTCGGAGAAACCTCTACCCTACAATCGGGCATCAGCATCGTCACCTACGGCTACCAGGATTCTATTTACTCGTCGTGCCCTCCTTCTGATCACGCTCAAAGCCGATTAAAAGGTATTGTTCACATCGAACATCAGGAAGGCAGCTACTACACTAAAGGTACGTTCTCCGGCTTTTTGCGGCCTCACCATCAATTGTCGGATACAAAAGCGACACCAATCAGCGGCCAATTCGCTCTCTATCGTCAGCAAGTCTGAAGGATTTTAACGTAGTCAACTTTTTTAACAACCAGTAAACACACAAGCTCATGTTCACAACTAAACAATCAATCAATTGGACTGCAATCTTCGCAGCTCTCCTCACTACCAGAAAATTAAAACGTATTGGTCAAACTACTTCCTTCCTGTTCCTGCTATTGATTCTGGCTACCGGCTGTAAGAAAGACAAAGATGAACCGGAGCCTTTAAAGCCTCTCGTGGCAAACGCAGGTCCCGATCAGCCCGTTCAGGTGGGGCAGTTGGTTACGCTCGACGGTTCAGGTTCCGCCGATGGCGAAGGAAAACCGTTAACGTATCAATGGGTACTCACCCAGAAGCCAGCCAAAAGTACGGTTACGCTAACGAACGCCAATGCCGTTCGGGCTACGTTCACCCCCGATGAGGTTGGTGATTATGAATTGTCTTTAACAGTATCGAACGGGTCCGCCACCAGCGTCGATCAGGTGAAAATTACGGCCTCGGTAGCCCAGCCAATCACCATCAATAGTGATATTACGGTAAAGACCGTACTGGAAAACCAGATCATGAATCCCGACTTACCCGACTATGTTGTCACCAAAAGCATTGCTGTCAAACACGAATTAACTATTCAGCCAGGTGTAGTAATTGCCTTTGAGCGCGACGCCCGCTTTGATATCAACGATAAAGGAGGAATGCTTATCGCCCAAGGTACCCCCGAGCAAAAAATTCGCTTTATCGGTGTGAATCCGATCAAAGGCTATTGGGCTGGTATCATGCTCTACTCAGCCAGTAACGCTAATCTGATGGAGTACGTTGAGATACTTCATGCTGGTAGCCGCCCCATGCTGGATAACAAAAAAATGGGCATGTCGATGTTCAAAGAAAGCCAGATAGCGCTAAAAAACACTCTTTTCGCCCAACATGACGGGTATGGTCTATTTATTCAGGAAGGAGCCATCGTGCGTAATTTTTCGTCCAATACGTTCAGCAACAATACCGAGGCAGGTCTACTACTGTCAACTGAGAATGTAACAAAACTGGATGCAGCGTCGGTTTTCACGGCCAGCAACGGACGTAACGTTGTCGAAATAAACGGCGAATACATTGGTGACCCAAATTCAACCATTGCTGAAATCGCCTGGCATGGCTTTACCGATAAAACGCCTTACCGACTATTAAATTCAGTTGCCGTTCGCTCGGGCTGGCGTTTACTACCTGGCGTAACGGTTGAAGTAGCGCGTGACGCGTCGATCACTATTAATGAGCAGGGATACGTAGCCGCCAAGGGAACAACCGAGCAGCGAGTGATTTTCACGGGAGCAGCTTCAGCAAAAGCGTATTGGCAAGGTATTCTCAGCCATTCGACCAGCCATCTGAACAGTATCGAAAACGCCGACATCCGGAATGCGGGCAGCAAGGTGATCATTTCAGGCCAGCGGGCAAACCTCGCCTTATACGGCAGCAATGCAACCATGACAATCCGGCATACACGTATCAGCGGAAGCGGTGGCCACGGGATTCTGGTTGGTTATGGCTCAAGTATTAACGACGACGCCAGTACTACTAACCAATTTGACAACAATACGCTGGCAACAATTGAGTACGAGCAGTAGTAAAAGTCCGCTCTTCTCACCAAAACAAGATTTTGGTGAGAAGAGCGGATTATAAATCGGCTACGTATGCTCCCATTTGCCTGACCGAATAACAGGCAATATTTCGTTTTCTGGCTTCGGCTACTAATCGATCAGTCAATGGCGTTTTGTTAGAATCATCGAAAACAATATGCCGGGCTACTACCCGCCCCGATAGCTGCTCCCATTCGCGCAGGGCGTTACGTCGGATAATGAGGTAATCGACTACGGCTGGCAGTTTCCATTTGGTACGTCCGGTGAGTTTATTGACCAGCAGAAACGTCTTACCACGCCAAACCCACAGCGCATAATCCTGACTCTGATAGATTGTTGAAACACCCGTTTGTGCCCTAGTTGGTTGGTACCGGATATCGATACGAGCAGGTCGGTCTACACCCCACTGGCTGAATGTATTTTTCAGATAAAAGTCGTAGGAGCGTTGGTCGGCAGTATCGAGGTCGGTCAATAACGTACTGAACCGCCCTTCCGTCAGACTAACGGCGGTTCGATGCGGTAGAAAATGAACCGCTATCTTCTGCTGATTCGCCTGATCATAGTTTTCCCAGACCAGTAGGGCTGACAGGAGATATGCCGCTATACACGTTGCCCAGAGGTAAGCTCGCTGCCGAGTAAGCAGTAACGCGGTTCCAAAAACGATGATGGTATATACCAACACCAACGTTATTGGTGTGAGCCATAGTCCTTCCCAAGCCGCTCCCGGCAATTGCCCGATTCCCGTAACGGCTCCATTCAGCATCCAGGCTATTTTTTGCAAAAGCCACCCCAATGCGTCGTTTGCATACGGAACCCAGCTTAGCGCCAACGTAGCCATCGACAGCGGCAGCAAAATTTCCGACAGTCCAATAACTACGGGATTAGCCAGCAGGAAATAGGTAGGAAACTGATGGAAATAGAATATCCCTAGTGGGAACGTGATTAGTTGAGCGACCAAAGCAACGGCCGTTAGCTCCCAGAGCCGATTGGCCCATTTATGCCGAAACGTGAACGACTGATAGAGCGCAGGCTGCCAGGCACCAATACCCGCCACTGCCAGATACGACAATTGAAATCCGGCCGAAAATATCGCGTATGGATCGAAGCATAAAATAAAAAACGCGGAAGCGCCCAGCGTATTCTCAAGCCGCTGCTGACGCCCTGATGCATTGGCCAGGATTAACAGCGTAAACATACCCGCCGAACGTAACACCGGCGGAGAGAAGCCGGTAATCAACGCATAAAACCATAAAATGGCTAGTTGTACTACCGCCAGTGCCAGTTTACCGCGCGGCCGTTTTGCCAGAAAACCTAGTAAAATTGTTAATACCTTAAATAAAATACCAACGTGCAAGCCCGACACCGACAGCACATGAATGGCACCAGCTACTGAATAGGATCTGTATAGATCAGCGTCCAGATCGTCGCGAACCCCCAGAATCATGGCATTGACAATAGCAAATTCGGCTCTAGTGCCTACCTGTCGGGTAAATACGCTATCAGCCCATCGGTTGATGGTTGTTGCCCATCGGGTTATCGGGCTGGGGGGATCATAAGCAATCACCTGTCGCTGAAACGGTCGCAGGTATTGCTGGTGGTAGATATTCCTATAGCTCAGATAGCGCTTGTAATTAAACTCACCCGGATTTAACGGTGGATCAATGAGTCGCGGAGCGCCCGACACCAGCCAAACCTCGCCATATGTAGGCATTTTCAGAGTCGCTTTGTCCAGATAAACAATGACCCGTCCACTCAGCGGTTTCCATTCCTTCGGTACAGACGCTACGCTCCATAAACCCCGACGAATGTCAAGCTCCACACGGTAGGTTTTAGCACGTTCTTCGGGCTGGGATACAATTACCCCTTCGTAGGCACGTAACGTATCGCGTACATGAATAATGTTATCTGGTCGATTTATTGCTGTATGCTGATACGTAATAGCCCACCCTAACGCCATCAGTATTAGCAAGCCCCCAATGCTTTGTCCGACTTGAATAGGCTTTATGATTTGCTTTGCCCATTGGCGCTGCCCCCATGCCCACAATCCCAGACCAAGGCATAGGGCAAGTACAGGTATATAGATAACATTAGGAAGTTGCACATAAGCAACAACACCAACAATCAGGGCTGCTACGTAGCGTACAAACGGGCTCCCTTTCATTCTTTCCCGTAGGCAGAACCGGGCAAAACCATCTTATAATGCTGAATGCCAGCCTCTTCAAACTGAGAACCTACCGCTACAAAACCAAAACTGGCATATAATGGCATGGCTGGCAACTGGGCGTGCAGATAAATACTTTCAATAGGTTCAGGCTGCTGACTAAATATATCATCGAGAACGGCACGTACCAATGCTTTGCCAACACCTTTACCACGACAATCAGACAGTACGGCAAAGCGCTCCATCTTAACCCCATTTGACGTCCGTCGCCAGCGGGCAGTGCCACACGGTTTGCCATCTTCCCACGCCAGAAAGTGCGTACTGGTGTTTTCAAACTCATCGTATTCTTCTTCGGCCCGAACCTTTTGTTCGTCAACAAAAACAGCCTGTCTTATCGAAAAAACAGTCTGTAGGTCGTCTGAATTGGAAACAGGTAAAACAGTGATCATAAAGCGGTAAAATTTCGTCTAACCTTATAGGCTGACTATCAGCCCATACTAACGAACAACAGGAAACGCTAGGCGCACCACCGCAAACTAACCATTTTTTACTGTACCAACAACCGACTGCTCGAACTCTCGCCGTTGGTTTTTACCCGGACGATATATAAACCTTTGGTTAATCCCTGAATAGGCAACGTAACACGAGTGCTTGGCGCATCGGTATACGACAGGGTCCTGATTTGTCGACCACTCATATCCATAAGGTCGACAGAAAATGATTGAAAGCCCTTCAACTGTACGTCCACAGTTGGATTGGATGAGGCAGGATTTGGGTATACGTTAATAGTTAATGCATCGGTTTCGGGTAATGCGGACACCGATTTGACTAGTTTAGCCCGTCTGGGACTGACTTGAAGCACGGCTCTCATTCGGGCCACTTGCCCTTTTGTGAACATATTCATACAGGCATCCGGCGAATAATCCATATAGTTCTCGGTCAGATCCCGAGTTTGCACGCCATTAAAGCAGGTAGAATACGTCGTGCGGCACTGCGTGGTTTGATTAGCCGCCTTGGTGGGTGGCGTATCCGCTACGTAGTCTTCTGCACAACCGTCGCCATCGCCCCAGGTGTGAATCAGGCCCAACCAATGCCCAATCTCATGCGATGCCGTCCGGCCTAACGAATAGGTTGAACTGGTAACCGTGCCCGTTTTCCGACCAAAAAAACGGTAATCAATCATGGAGCCATCCACAAATTCATCTGTTACCCCCGGAAGCCCTTTCAACGTATCAGCCGCCGTTGGAAACTGGGTATACCCCAAATAATTGTTCTGTAACGTAGTAACCCAGATATTCAGGTATCGATCACTTGGCCAGTAAGCAATCGAGGAAAGTAATGCATCGTCCGAAAATATATTAAATGACGTTTTTTTGTCGTAGTAGTGCCGGGTTATTCCGTTGGTAGGCTGCCCATTAGGATCGGAGGTGGCCAGGTAGAATTCAATTTTAGCGTCGGCTCCTATATCGCTTGTATTATAGCCATTGGTCCCCTCTTTCCGGCGATAGTCTTCGTTCAGCACCTGAATCTGGGAAGCAATCTGTTCATCGGAGATATTTGGGTTATTCGCTCCGCCAATTAGTCCGGATGGATTACTGTGGACAACATGAACAACCACGGGAATTCGATAGATGGTTTCATCTTCGGCCTGCCGTAACGACATACTGTTACGTTCCACTTCACTGATTCGGCGGTTGAGTTCCTGAATCTGCTTAACCCGATTCGGGTTCCGCATCTGAAGCACAAACTTTTCGTAGTCAGCCGTACCGCATCGTTTTAGTAACGAGTCGGGCACAGTCTGGGCCTGTACTGAATACGTACAAAAACACATAAAAGAACCGGCCAGCCAAAGCCAGCCGGTTCTTTTATAGTCATTAATCAGGCTACTGACCTGCTTTTTCATAAGCCGTAATGATTTCCCGCACAAGTCGATGCCGCACTACGTCGCGACCATCGAGTTCAACAAAAGCGATCCCCTTTATCGTTTTCAAAATATCAACGGACTCAATCAGGCCAGACTTTTGCTTGTTCGGCAGGTCAATCTGCGACCGGTCGCCTGTAATGATTGCTTTCGACGAAGGCCCCATACGAGTCAGAAACATTTTCATCTGCATAGGGGTCGTATTTTGCGCTTCATCCAGCAAAATAAAGGCATTGTTAAGCGTACGACCACGCATGTAAGCCAGCGGAGCGATTTCAATAATCCGGTTTTCCGTATAAAACTTAAGTTTTTCGGCCGGTATCATATCGTCCAGTGCATCGTAAATTGGGCGTAGATACGGGTCGATTTTTTCTTTTAAGTCGCCCGGCAAAAAGCCCAGATTTTCCCCCGCTTCAACAGCTGGTCGTGTAATAATAATTTTCTTAACTTCCTTATTTTTCAGTGCCCGAACGGCAATAGCCACGGCGGTATATGTTTTACCAGTCCCCGCCGGTCCAATAGCAAAAACCAGATCGTGCTTCTCAGCGGCTTCTACCAACCGCTTCTGGTTATCAGTTTTAGCACGTACAACAATACCCCGGTTGCCATAAACAAGCACTTCATCATCATCAGGCACAATCGGCAAAACGCCACCATTGCTACCCGTGGTCTGGCCACTATGATTGATGTAGTTCTGCACGTTTTCGTGCGTGATTTTGCCGTATTTCTGGTAATGTTCCATCAACGAATCCAGGATGTCGCTGATCCGGGTAATCTCGGGCGTAGTGCCTTTAATGCGGATTTCGTTACCGCGCGAGATGATTTTGCTCATCGGAAACGCAGCGGCCACTTCTTTAATATTGTGGTTCTCTACGCCCAGAAAGTCGATGAGCGAGACATTGTCGAGGGTGATGACTTTTTCGACCAAATGATAATTAGTGTTTTAAATGTGATTCCGAAAAGTAAGCGATTTCTCTGCTTATACAACACATTTTTTTGAAAAATTATTCGCTCAATTTCTTTTCTTAGTATACGCAACCACTTGATATAATGGAGTTGAATTTAACAAATAATTGGTTACCTTGCTATAGTACCGTCGCCTGTATGTTTTCTTACCAGTTACGCGAAAACCCCGTGTCGACGTTGCGTAAAAAAAACGATTTTTTTTCTGGCCAGTAGTAGCAACATTACCAGAATGTTACGTCTCTTTACCCAGCCCAACTTAGAGACTGATCCGGTAACGGAATTTGCCTTATGCGGGATTCATTGCGTAAACTTGCATAATAAGTATGGAGAACAACGCACGCCCTAACCAACACCTTCGTAAGCCGTCGGCCTTCGCGGGAGGTCGCCAGCAGGCAGGTAACCACTGGCTCGATACGGGTCTTGGAAAATTACCACCTCAGGCCCTGGATCTGGAAGAGGCAGTGCTTGGGGCTCTGATGATCGAAAAGGATGCCCTTTCCTCCGTTGTCGACATTCTAAAGCCCGAAACGTTCTACAAGGAAGCTCATCAGCGCATCTATAATGCCATTCTGACGCTGTTTGCGAATTCTGATCCTATCGATTTGCTGACAGTGACCAATCAGCTCCGCAAAACGGGCGAAATTGAGTTTGTAGGCGGTGGTGGGTTTGTGGCAGAGCTGACCTTCCGGGTAAACTCCGCTGCCAATATTGAGTATCACGCTCGTGTTATTTCGGAACAGGCGCTGAAACGGGCGCTGATTACGATGTCGTCAACTATTCTGCGCGACGCATACGAGGATACGACCGACGTATTTGAGCTGCTCGACCGTACTGAACAGTCGCTCTTCAAGATTTCGGAGTCGAACATCAAGAAGAACTACGCCGACATGAGTACCATCGTTCGGATGGCACTGAACGAACTGGAAACCAAGAAAAACCAGGAAGGGTTAACCGGCGTACCATCAGGATTTACCAATCTGGATCGCGTTACGTCGGGCTGGCAACCCACCGAATTAATTATTCTGGCGGCCAGACCAGCCATGGGCAAAACGGCCTTTGTGGTTTCAGCACTCCGCAATGCGGCCGTCGATCATGGAAAGGCGGTTGCTATCTTCTCGCTGGAGATGTCGTCGGTACAGCTGGTCAATCGTTTGATATCGGCAGAAGCTGAGATCGATTCGGAAAAGATTCGAAAAGGAACACTGGCTCCTCATGAATGGACTCAGTTGCACCATAAAATTCAACGGTTAACGGAAGCGCCTATTTTTATCGACGATACACCTGCCCTATCCATTCTGGAGTTGCGGGCCAAGTGTCGTCGTCTGAAAGCACAGCACGACATACAGATGGTCGTTATTGACTATCTACAGCTAATGTCGGGCGATACGTCGGGGCGTGGAGGAGGAAACCGCGAACAGGAAATTGCGTCGATTTCGCGGGCGCTGAAAAACCTGGCGAAAGAGTTGAACGTACCGGTTATTGCGCTTTCTCAGTTAAGCCGGGCCGTTGAAACACGGGGTGGCGACAAAAAACCGCAGTTGTCTGACTTGCGGGAATCTGGATCTATCGAGCAGGATGCCGATATGGTCTGCTTTCTGTATCGCCCCGAATATTACAACATCACGCAGGACGAAAACGGTAACTCAACGGCCGGTGTTGGCGAAGTGATTATCGCGAAAAACCGAAGTGGTTCTCTGGACACCATTCAGCTCCGTTTCATCAATAAATTCACGAAATTCTGCGACCTTGATTCCTATTTTGAACCCGTTCCTACGCAAGGCTTTAGCCCGGACGTGAATGGGCTAAGTAGTTTTGATGCGCCCCCCGTCGGCAACGTCTTCAAAAGCAAGGCCAACGACCGGTCTAACTTCGGTCATGCCGATCCCAATCAGGAAACACCTTTCTAACAATAAAAAAGTCCGGCTCATCACCGGACTTTTTATTAGGTAGTAACTGTTAAGTCATGCGTTTCGAAGTAACGCTCCGCCAATTCGAGGACCATTTCCGGACGAAGCGGTTTGTGAAGAAAATCGACAATATGACCATCGGCCAAAGCCCGCTGATGATCGTCGGGATTTAGGGACGTTGTTAGCATTACAACAATGACCTTCGCTTTGTAGGTCTCATCCAGCTGGTGATACATGTCCATAAAATCCCAGCCTGTTAACCCCGGCATGTTGATATCAAGAAAAATAATACCAGGTCTGGATGGACCTTCTACCGTTTCATACGTACCGCTGCTGGTCAGATAATCCAAAGCATCTTTAACATTGTTGATGGCTTTAACTTCTACCCCAATAGAAGCACGTTCTACCGCTTTTGAGTGAGCCAGATTAATGAAACGGTCATCATCTATCAACAAAACACAGTCCAGGTCTTTAAATTTTTTCATAACTGGTTAGTAAATGACAGGAATTGTGAAAAAGAAAGTACTGCCTTCGCCTAGCTCAGATTCGACTGTAATCTCTCCTCCGTGCATCTCAACTATTTTTTTACAATGAGCCAGCCCGATTCCATTCCCCTCATAAACCTCGCGGTCGTGCAGGCGCTTAAAAATTAAAAAAATCTTATCCCGGTAAGCCGGTTCAATGCCGATCCCATTGTCGCGGACAGCGAATTTCCAGAAGTTATCGACCTTCTCGGCCCAGATTGTAACAATCGGGGTTGTGCCGGCTTTTCTAAATTTGATCGCATTGCCGATGAGATTCTGAAAAAGCTGCCTTAATTCAATCGGGTAAGCTGTGATAACGGGTAAGTCAACAGCTACGATTTCGGCTCGGGCTGCCGTCAGATTTGTTGCCAGATCACCTTTAAGCGTATCAATTAATTGATGACAATCGACCGTCGCCAACGATTTTTCCTTACCTAAGCGCGAATAGTCGAGCAACCCTTTGATCAGGCTTCGCATACGTAGCGTGCTCTGATGAATCACATCGATATAAAGACTGGCCGTTTCATCTAGTTCCTGACTATATTCCTGTTGCAAGAGTTCAACGAAATTGCTCACATTGAGTAGCGGTTCCTGCAGATCGTGTGAGGCAATGTAAACAAACTGTTCCAGCTCTTTATTTTGTGCTTCAAGGTGTTGCGCGTGGGTTCTGATCGTAGCCTCTGCCTGCATTCGTTCCGTCAGATCCCTGGTAATTTTCGAATAACCGATCACGTTTTCGGCATCGTCATGAATAGCTGTAATGGTTACGCCCGCCCAGAATAGCGTATTATTACTCCGCTTTCGCCAACCTTCGTGATACACCTTTCCGAGCGACGTTGCCTGTGCTAACAAGTTGCCCGGCAAGTCTGCCTCCTGATCCGGTTCTCCATAAAAGGCTCTAAAGTTTTTTCCAATAATTTCTTCAGCAGAATAGCCTTTTATTTTTTCGGCTCCCTTGTTCCATGTCTCAATATTGCCTTGTGTATCTAATAGAATAATCGCATGATCGTCGATTTCTTCCATCATTTTGAGTAATCGATCCTGTTTCGTTTCGAATAGCATTGCCAAAATGCAGTTAACCGGATTTGAGTGTATTTACTGTGTATTTATGAATACCTGAACATGTTAATAGTTAATTATCACATTCTGCAATTTGTCAAAGAAATAGCTCCCTGAATTTAAGGCAAATGGAGCGGCTATTCTCTTCTTGGGCGATAATTTTATAAAATGGCCTAAAAGCGACCACACAGTCAAGGACAGCTAGCGAATTAGCTTCTCGCTATTACGCCTTTACAGAACCAAACTATCTCCTTTTGAAAATAACGAATTTTACCTAGTGCTGAACTGGCTGTTTACACCAAAGGTTCAGTTTACTTTTAGTTGAAGATTATTTTTTCGTCAGCAGCACTACGTTCTCCACATGATGCGTATGAGGAAACATATCGACCGGCTGCACATCCGCTACTCGATAACCTTCATCCAAAATACCGAGATCACGAGCCTGCGTAGCCGTGTTGCAACTTACATATACAATACGTTCAGGAGCGGCTTTGAGTAATTGTCTGGTAACCGCTTCATCCATTCCAGCCCGGGGAGGATCGGTAATAACGACGTCTGGCCGTCCGTGCTGATCAAAAAAGGTATCTGTCAGAATAGCCTTCATATCACCGGCTACGAACGTAGTGTTGGTGATGCCGTTAACATCAGCATTAATTTGGGCGTCTGCCACGGCCGACTCTACGTATTCTACCCCGACTACATGCCCAGCCATGCGAGCCACGAACAAGGCAATGGTACCCGTTCCGGTATACAAGTCATAAACGCGCTCGCGCCCGGTTAATCCCGCCCAGTCCCGCGCCACCTTATAGAGGTTGAATGCCTGCTGCGCATTCGTCTGATAGAACGACTTAGGACCAACCCGAAAAACCAGGGGACGCCCGCTATGATCGTCCATGATTTCTTCAATGTATGGCTTACCCGACCAGTTTATTACGTCCTGATCCTGATAACTGTCGTTTTTCTTGGTGTTAATAATATAATTCAACGACGTAATGCCCGGGAAAGTCGTTTGCAGAAAATCCATCAGACCAGCCAGGATTTCTGGTTTATCCTGGGCCACCTGTACAGTCACCATTACCTGCCCCGACGATGCAGTACGTATAATCAGCGTCCGTAAAAATCCAGTATGCAGTTTCAGATTGTATAGACTGATATCATTCTGAAAAGCGTAGTTCGTCACCGCCAACCGAATAGCGTTGGACGGTTCAGGCTGCAGATAACAATGGTTGATTGGCAGTACTTTATCAAAACGGCCCGGTACGTGAAAACCAATTGCCCGAGGATCAATAGATTCCCCGGTTCCGACTTCAGCCTGGGTCATCCACCGGCCTTCGGCGCAGGTAAACTCCAGTTTATTGCGATAATACTGCGTTGGCTCTGCCGACAAGATAGACCGAATATTGGGCAATGCTACCTTCCCGATCCGGGTCAGATGATCAACAACCTGCTGGTGTTTGAAACGCAATTGTTCGTCATACTGAATATGCTGCCACTTACAGCCACCACACGTACCAAAATGCTCACAAAAGGGTTGAGCTCTTACCGTCGAGAATTGATGAATGTGTTCTGCAACGGCTTCCCGGTATTGCTTTTTCTTATTCGTGACGCGTAGATCAACTACATCGCCCGGTGCTACGCCAGGCCCGCCGGTTGGATTTTCAACAAAAATTACGCCCTCCTCCGTACGTACTATACATTTTCCCTCTGCTGCAACAGATTCAATCGAAACCGCGTACAACCGTTCGGGTGCTTTATGACTCCTTCTACGCATAAGTATCCTAAAAAACCGCTAATTTAAGCAGCCGTTTCCGGACAGTATACTACTTACCTAACTATTCCTTTTATGGTGAACCTGTACCGTAGTCGCTTGTGGACGATAGGTTTAATCAGTTTATTACTGATTATCAGTGGGATTGCCCGCGCTACGCATATTGTTGGTGGGGAACTGGAGCTACGTTATATGGGTCCGCAAAGCCCATTTTCTCACCGCATTAACTTAAACCTCTATTTTGACGACGTAAATGGCGATCCGGGAGCCGACGACGGACGCGTATCGGTAGGGGTATTTGCCAAACGGAACAATCAACTGATTGGTTACGTATTGCTTAATCGGATCAGCAGTGAGTATGTTCCTTACACCAACTCTTCCTGTCAAACGGCCAATCTACGTACCAGGCTCATTCGGCATGGCATTGATGTTACGCTTGACCCAAACGCTTTCAATGATCCTGCTGGCTATTATCTGTCCTGGGAGCGGTGCTGTCGGAATGGAACCATTGTGAATATTCAGAATCCAGCCGACGCGGGTTCAACATTTTACCTGGAATTTCCAGCTATAAGTACGACCAAAAACTCTTCACCCGTTTTTACGGTTCCCAAGGGCGATTACGCCTGCGTTGGCCAGCCATTCAGTCTGGATTTTAGTGCTAAGGACGCCGACAACGATAGCCTTACCTATACACTGGTTACGCCCTATAACGGCTACAGTAATCGGGCAGTGCCGAATCCTGGCGCTATCAATTCCCTTAACAACCCTATCTTCTACCCTGGCCCCTATCCACTTGTCAACTGGGCTTCCGGTTTGTCTGTAACGAATCAGATTCCTGGCACCCAACCGCTTCAGGTTAATATCCGAACCGGATTATTGACCGTGACACCTAATCGGGTAGGTCTTCACGTTTTTTCGGTTCAGGTTGATGAATACCGACGGGGTGTCCGGATCGGAAGCGTCCGTCGCGATTATCAGGTGCTGGTTATTGATTGTCAAAAGAACGATCCTCCCAAATTACTATTTCGCCCGGAAGGTCAATCCAGCTTTTACACCCAGGGAGCCGTAGTAACGATTGCCGAAAAGGATACGAATTGTCTGGAACTGCTGGTTACAGACCCAAACCCAAACCAACGGATACGCATAGTTAATATGAGTGGTTCGTTACCCGGCCTGACCATTGCGCCCGGCGAACTGTTTACTCGTAGTACACGCGATACGCTCAGGGCAAAATTCTGCTTTGGCCGATGTGTCGGTGGCAATGGTACGCCCTTTACGCTTATGATCCGGGCCACCGACGAAGGCTGCCCACAAGGAATGAGCGACACGATCAGTATTCGACTGAATGTAATTCCATCACCAAATAACAAGCCCGTTGCCAGTACTGATTTAACAGATAATAAAGCCAGTATAACGGTTGGTTCTTCGCTATCGTTTACCGCGTTTGGTGCCGATATGGATAATGATAATATCACGATTCAGGCCGTTGGTCGTGGTTTTTCACTGGCTCAGGCAGGTATGAGCTTTGGCTCAGCCTCCGGCGTAGGGAAAGTAGCGCAACCATTTACCTGGAAACCAACCTGTTCGGACGCCATTCATTCGGACTACTTCGTCGATTTTATTGTCACCGATACGCGCTGTAGCCGAAATCTTCGGGACACGGTTACGGTTAATCTGAAAGCACTCGGTTTGCCCAGTCAACCACCCTCTATCCGAACCTCGCTATCATCGCAGGTAGTCGAGCTACTGGTCGGCTCCAGTGAGTCGTCTACATCAACATTTTCTGTCATTGGCGACGACCCAGATCGGGATACTATTCGGATGACCGCCGTTGGACGAGGTTTCGACCATAAAGCCGTTGGAATGGCCTATATTGACAAAAATGGGCCCGTTACGTTAGAATCTCCTTTTTCCTGGAGCCCAACCTGCGAACTACTGAATGGCCAATCAGAGGCTACGTTTGTCATTGATTTTATTGCCGACGACCGCTCCTGTCAGCCTAAACATACCGATACAACTACCGTTACGTTTCATCTGAAAGATCCGTATGTAAGCGTCGATTTAACTATACCAAACGTCTTTACACCGAATGGGGATGGCTATAACGACTTTTTTACGGTGAAAGATTTGCCCGAAAATGCCTGCTCCGAACAATTCAAATCGGTTACGATCACGAATCGTAACGGTCGAACGGTGTTTACCTCCAGTGACCCAAAATTCAAATGGGCAGGAACGAACGATCCGGTTGGAACCTACTATTATCTTATTCAGACAACCACCCGAACGTTTAAAGGTCCTGTCACATTAATCCGTTAATAAAAGCGTCTATAGCGTCTGGCCTGATCTCTGATCAGGCGCTACTACTAACTAATTCTGCCTATCTTCGCACCCTATATTATGAAGGAAAAAGTAGTACTTATTACCGGCGCATCGTCAGGAATTGGCCGTGCCCTGGCGTTTGCCTTTGGTCGCGAAGGAGCTAGCATTGTTATTTGCGCCCGCAATGCCGAATCACTTCAGCAGGTTAGTAGCGAATTAAAGCAGGCCGGGATCACGACTCTGGCTCTGGTTGCTGACGTTAGTCTGGAAAATGATGTTAAAGCATTGTTTGAGCAGACTATTGCCCGGTTTGGCCGGTTGGACATACTCATCAATAATGCTGGCATCTCGATGCGGTCGATGCTGATTGACACCGATCCGGCTGTTATTCAGAAAGTTATGGACATCAATTTTATGGGTACGGTGTATGCAACCCGGTACGCCTTACCCTATATCGTCCAGACAAAAGGCTCCATAGTCGGCATATCCTCAATTGCTGGTTACCGGGGGTTACCTGTTCGAGCGGGTTATTCGGCGTCAAAATTTGCCATGAATGGCTTTCTGGAAGCAGTACGTACCGAACTGCTACATTCAGGAGTACACGTATTGACCGCTTGTCCGGGTTTTACAGCTTCTAATATTCGCTTTTCAGCACTCGATGCACATGGGCATGCCAAAGGAGAAACTATGCGCGATGAATCAAATATGATGAGTGCCGAAGAATGCGCTGATCATATTTTACGCGCTGTTAAATCCCGTAAACGGGAATTGATTTTGACAACTCAGGGTAAGCTGACCGTATTTATCAATAAGTTGTTTCCTGGTCTGGCCGATAAACTGGTCTATAATACGTTAGCCAAAGAAAAAGACTCGCCATTGAAACGACAGTAGGTTTAGATAATCCAGACATTATCACGGCGAACGTAGTACAATTCATTGTGCCAAAAAACGCGAAGATAAATATCCTGGCTTCCAATAATATTGACTTTGTGTCCTCGTCCGATTATTTCGGCGGCCGGTGCTGCTGCCGACGGGTCGGTACGTAGCAATACGCGCTCCTGACTAATAATACCCGATTTAACACGTTCTGGCAGGTTGACAAACAAAAGCAATCCGGTCAGGTATACAAACAGTACCCACTTCTGCCGGGTGGGTATGCTCTCTTTTCGGAGCATTTTTACAATAAGCACCCCAAACGCATATCCGGCTGGTATGAATAAGAACAGGAGTAGGTAAATTCCGTATTTTTTATAGAACAAATAGAAGTAATTTAAATCGTCGGTCTCATAGCCATTCAGATTATTAGCTCTGGCAACATCGTTCATACGTCGGAGAACAGCATCATCAGGATGGCGGTCAAAATAGACCTGAAGATAGTATAGCTGGTGTGGAACGTCATTCTGCTGCTCATAGGCACTGGCTAATTTCAATAACATGGCATCACTGGGTTTTTGCCCTTTTGCTATGGCCTGTTCATATAATTTGGTAGCATCAGTCTGAGCACCAGCGCGAAACAGTGAATCTGCCCGCCTGATTAATGGTTCGTGATCTGCCATCGCCGGAAAAAAACGAATGCTTAGGCAGAAAAATAGACTTATTTTAAGGGCAATGGCTTGCATTGATCGAAATAAGGCCATAGTTTTGCACCGCGTTTGAGGGAAAAAGTCATTCTTACACCCAACATTCACAATCGATTCGGTAGCTCAGCTGGTAGAGCAATACACTTTTAATGTATGGGTCCTGGGTTCGAATCCCAGCCGAATCACTTCCAAAAGAACTCATTGGAATTTCATTCCATAAAAAGAAAAGGGAAACGGACTGTTTCCCTTTTCTTTTTTCCTTTCCTCCGATTTAGAAAGGAAGGTCATTGCTTTCGTCATCAAAGCTCGTGTTGAACGGCGTACCTGCTGGCTGACTTTGGCTGACAGGGCGGGCCTGCTGCGCCGGACGCGCAGGGGCAGCATAGCTAGTATCCCCTCCTTCGGCTAATTCAAGCCGGAATGCCCGAAGTTCTGTATACCACCGTTCGTTGTATTCCCGAGACTCTGCGCTAAAAGTTGCTTTTAAGGTATCTCCTTCTGCAAACTGCTTTAGGTCATTGGCTTTCTCACCCCAAACCGTCATACAGACTTTTTTCGGAAATTGTGTATCCAGGGTTTCGATCACAAATTCCTGTTTATTCCATGCTCCATTTTTTCCCTGTCCAGTTACTTCAGGGAGTACTTTTATAAGTTTTCCTACTAATTCCAGCGCCATGCTTATAGAACTTTAAAACGTGGTTTGAGGATTAAAATTACGAATTTTTGCTCATTTCGGGAGCGGTGTTCATAAATAGTAAAAAGAAAATCGAGTCGTATTGCATAGAGAAAAATGAACTCCTATATTTGCACCCGCAATCAGCAGATGGCCACGTGGTGAAACTGGTAGACACGCCATCTTGAGGGGGTGGTGCTGCAAGGCATGGGAGTTCGAGTCTCCCCGTGGTCACATTAAATTACACTTAAATGCACTGTATAACAGATAGTTACAGTGCATTTTCTGTTTTACTACATAAACATTGCATAAACATAGCTTTTTTTGGCCATGTTAAACCCCGAATCGGAAGCAATCAATAAACGGTTCTTTCAGGCAATCGATGAACTGGTAAAGCGTCGGCAAATGCGGGGCAAGAACACCTTTGTGTCCCGCTACGGATTGAATAAGGGAAACTTCTATCAACTACGTGTTAACCCAGATCGATCGTTCGAGTTAGCATATTTAACCTGGCTAGTTAAAGATTACGGGGTTTCTTCCCAATGGCTACTGACAGGTGAGGGGGAAATGTTTTCCAAACGATACATTTCAAATCCAACATAATTAACTTGTAAGAAAATATTTACATTTAATTTAACCTATGACCTCGGAGAATGAAAAGAGTTCCTTTATCGACACTTTACTAAAGAACAATTTCATTAGAATCATAGGGACTCTAACTGCCTTTTTAGCATCTGTTGTCGGTATCTTTCTAGCTATACCATCATTTGTTGGTAATACCCCGAAGATTGAGGTTCGATTACAGGAGAGCGAAATACTTACCCAAAAATCAAACGTAAAAGGCTTGGTAAGCCATTACACCTACAATGGAGATACTGTTTCATCACTTTGGCGGTGCAGAATTGAAGTGGCCAATACTGGAAAAAAAACAATTATTGGTCGAGGTAAACATTCTGATTTATTAGACGATAAATTAAGAATAGACTTAAACCCAAACTTTCATCTTGTTAAAGTTGAAAAGGTGCCTGGTAACAGCATACCAATCGAAGTAGATTTTCAGGAGCACGAGCTAAATTTTAAATTTGATCAATGGCTAGTTGATGAAAAAATAGAAATCATAGGATACTTTATAAATAATAAAGCTCTTTCTTCGTTTGCAATACCTGTTAATCAAAAACGATCAATAGAAAATGGAGAAATTATTGTAGTTGACAAACAAAATACAACAAAAAGTAAAGAAGTCTTCATTGATACATTTGATCCCCCTATTCCTCTCATTGCTAGATCCCTTTCAGTCATTCTCCTTTTAGCTGAATTAGCTTTTATGATATTATTTATTCTATCATCTAGTTTTAAATCGACAATTAGCTTTTGGAGATGGAAACGCATTTATTACAAATCATATATAGATATTTTAACAAAAAACCCAGAATTAATACCAAAATCCTTTGTTGAAAAATTTCCTTACAGAGATAAATTCAGCAAGGATGAAAAAGCTTTGATGATTGTTAGTTTCAATAGGGAAATTGAAAAAAAATTTAAAATACCAGTCCCCCCTTCCGTTAGTCCCGAGCATCGAAGCCTCTCATTTTTGATAAAGTCATTAATAGTATGCTTTTTTATTTTAGCTGCAATGGGTGCAACATTCTTGTGTATTATTAAATATTAGGTTGGTAATACCATATATATAAAGCTCAGCCGAGGAATCGGCTGAGCTTTATATATATGGTATTACCAACCTAACTAAACCGGCCAACGTTGCTGACGTAATCCGCCTGCACCTGAGCTAAAGAAGTTTTACCCGATACGTTTAGGTTTTCCATGTAGGTACGAAATATAGAAGCCCCGGCCATCGTACCCGCTCCTATCGTCACCTGAGTAACGTTAGGATTCGCATACGTATCACCAAACCCACCGGAATACACCTGCACACCATTTCGAAAACCATACACCGTATTGCCCTGACGGGCGATGGCCAGTTGATGGACGGCGTTCAACGAATGGGCACCTAACGAAATGGTTGCCGAGGTGGACGCACCGCCGATGTAGCCCCGTGGTGATTGTCCATCCGCACCCAGATCAATTAGATACTGCATGTTGCCCGTGGTCGTTGTCGTACCTCTACGAAGTAACGCGGTAAACGCGCTGGCTGCTACAAGCTGCTTTATCCAGATAATAGCCAGAAAGCCGGGGTTATTCAGCGTAGCCAGATTGTAATTATTACCCAGCTGTATATTACTGTTGGAACCCAGTACTAAACCGCCCGTTGTTGGCGAATACACAGCCGTGCCGTTCAGCGTCGCGTTCGGACTGGTTGTAAACAGGTTGAACAACGTAGTGCCATTCACCAGATTTGCCGCCTGTGATGGATAGCCAGCCGGGTTAGCCGCGTCGAACAAAAACAGCGACCCTTCATTCAACAGCGAATCGTTGGGGTAAAATTTAGGTAACACCGGATCGCCCGGATTGACGGTGAATACACCAGGTAATTGAATCAATAAGCCTTTTCCCATGATTATAAATTGTTAGTCGTTAAGAAATTTAGAAAGGATGAAGCCAACACAACCCCGCCTTCGTTTACTGGGTGCACCGGATCATACGTGTATTCTGTCCAGGTACCCGCTACATTGACGATAATTTGCCCAATCGTTCCGTTTGCCACTCGTATATAATAATCGTTGGAATTCCCCCCGGATGGCAAACCCGCTGCGGACTGGTAGCCCACAAAATTGAGCGTTGCAGGCGTGAAGGATTTCCCCGTGTAGTCAAAGAAATACCGATGTGGCGGTATGCCGTAGGTCATGGCTACCTGCGATTCGGCCAGGCCGGGGAACAGTGCATGAGGGACGGAACTAGTTAAGGCGGCATTCAACATGGCCTGACGCGGGCAAAACCAGCGCTTAGGGAACATCAGCGTGTACCACTGCTCAATCTGGGCAATGTGGTTGGTACCGGCCACGGCATCCTCATGAATGGCGATAACGATTCTACTCCCATTCCAGGTTGCTGTATATTGACCCAACACCGACCAGAATACATACTTTTTCTGACTGGCACCCACCAGCGGCACCAGCTCCAGCGCGGCATTCTTAATCTGCACAATGTCGGTCTGGTTATTCTGACCGTGCCAGAATACGTGAAGGTTGCCCGCAAACGGATCTGATTCCGTTCGGATCTTCTTTTTGATCATAGCCAGCACGTCACGCGATGTCCCACCACCGTAGGAGAAATACGAAGCCACCCGACCACCGGCAACCAGGCTATTGACAATCGTTGTACCGATGGTAGCAACGCCAAACATGGAATCCGAAAACAGAACGACATTATCCGTCGGTTTGCGACGTACCGACGTGCGAAACGTGGTCAGCGATAGGCTGACGGGCGTTGCGGACTTATCTTTTCGGCGCACATCCCAGCGGTTCGCGTTATCGGCTTCCAGCATGATATACGTACCGTCCGCAAATTCGCTCACCATCCCCGGCACCAGACCCCAACCGCCATCATAGATCAGGTAATCACCTTCCACGCCGGGTATTCCTTGCGCGGTGTAGCTGCCAGCAAATACGTAGATGTCGCCTTGACGAGCGGCAACCACTGGCGCAAAGGCGTTACTCGTTACCTCTCCCATGTAGAAGAACTCACCGGCCACACTGGGTACAAACTGAACGTACTTTGGCCCGGATGCACTTTGGACACCTATATAGATGAGCCGATGGCCATTCATCAGTGACAAATCAGCGTATTTGCTGTTGGCTGTAACGTTCCAGAAATCGCCTTCCTGAAAATCACCAGTGCCCGGCCCCGGCTGAACACTGAACGTTGAGGAACCCGTTTGTACGATTAAATCACCGTTTTTAAATGTCAGACCGTTGGCGGTTCTGGTTGCCGTACCCGATACGTTCGCTACGTAAAAATCACCGACCGCTCCAACCGGAAACGCGGGATACACGTTGGTAAACGCATTCCCGTAATTGCCTTTATAGGTCGAAAGCGTCAGCCCCGCTGAAGTTGGATTGAATACACCCCGGTACCGTTTGCCGTGAATGGCCAGCCCGTAACTTGGGCGAAACTGCAACGTTGTTCCCGTTGTATTGAATCCACGTAGCCCCTTGACCGGTGTACTGGGAAACCGGGCGAATCCGTACCCGGATACCTCTGTTTTCAAATCGACACTAGCCGAAACGCCCCGCCAGTAATCATCGTCGATTACCTCCGTATCGTTCGGATTGCTATCATTGAGCCGCTTGAACGACGGTTGAACGGCTACGTTGACTTTCTGCAGAAGGTCATCGCCTAACATGGATTCCCGTACGGTTTTGTCCATGAGCCGAACCCGTCCCTCAACCCAACCGTCTTTTGTGATGCCGAACGCTACGTTTTTATTCTCATCGGGAATAACCAGGTAATACCGGGAATACGTATTGTCGAACGGATCAACGGCAAATCGTGTCTGTAGATCGGCCTGTAAATCCGAATACGCAATAGGAGCCTGTGAGTAATCCCACCGGCCTTTGATTTGGCCATTCGTCAGAATTTGAAAAACCATCTGATTTTGCGCATCCAGAATGGTAAACATCTGTTCCCGCCCGTCGTTGGTGAAGTTCTTCAGCAACAAGGACAATACATCCTGTGCCAGATTGGTAAGCAGGACGTTATTGTCTCCCAGAAATTTATTTCTAACCTCTTCTGCTAAGTGGTTGACCAGTACCGAACTGCTTTTGATCGCTGCGGAATTCACCGAATTAGGCCGAATGTTTAACTCTTCGATCTGGAATCGACCATCAACCCAACCATCCCGGCGAATACCCAACACGCGCTGTTTGGCACTGTCGGTAATGACATACAGATAACCCGACGTATCGGGCAACTCCTGAAGTAATGCCGACAAATCAGAATCGAGTTCAGCCCGGCCCACGCTACCAGCGGCAACCCCACCCCCTTGCGCGAATTTGTCCCATTGCGTAGCATCAAAGGTTTCCTCTGTCTCGCCCCCGCTGGTGTTGCGTATCCAGCTGGAAGCCGGATCGCCGTAGGAAACACCGTCATTTTTATTGTAGTAGGTTTTAGCCGTCCAAGCCCCCCGCCAGTTAAAGCCGGGATTACCGACAATACCAATCGCCCAATTGTCATACGAACCAGAACCCACCGTTGACGTTACGTTGATGGTTACGGCCGTAGGAGAAACCGCCGTGATTTCTCCCTCAACGTAGCCGCTAGCTGCGGTAGCCCGTAACCGCATTCCCAGCGTCCAACCCAGATTTTTACTCGTAGCATACGCAAACGTTTTAGGGCCATTCGATACTGTAACCAGGCTGGTAGAAGTACGGGTCATATCGGCCCGGTTTGCAACCTGGTCTTTTGCGGCTTCTGCAATTTCGGCGGCATTTTCGGCCCGTTCTACGAGTTCATCAACCCCGTAGGCACCAACACCCATTAATAAGCTCATAATAAAATCGTTAAACGTGAATGTTATGGATTGATTGGTGTTAGATTGGTATCGGATATAAATTCAATCTTCCATTCCTCTTGCGGATGCGTGTCGTTGTTATTGCGTTTTCTGAGCACAAACGACGTAATATCCGACCCATCCCAGTTGGCAACGCCTGTCATGTCGATGTCATACGTTCTGAACTGGCCGTCCGCGATGACGTTGAATTCTTTATAGTACTCCGTTCCCGTGGCAAGACCAGGCTTCACCCACCTCAGCCAGAATGCTCCGTCTGAACTTGTTACCGCCATCCGAACATACACGTGCTTGACAACCCGGCCATCGATCCATTTTTCAGGCGTGGATATGTTAAAATCCTTACCCGCGTTTTCGGTGTTGGTAAGCGGTTTAACCGATATATACGTATTGATATTCTTCTCCAGCTGGTCTTTGGCCTTATGGAGAAAAAAGCCCATTCGGGACTTGCCGTTGAATACGTAGGAGAACCGACCATTCCACTGAGCCCGCAAACGCACATGGTTGTAGACGTAGTTGTCAATTTCGGCTAGGGTTCCCTGAACGAAAGCTGCATCAAAGTCATACACTCCGTCCGGGTCCAAACTCATTAAAGGCGTAGCGCCGATATAATGAGCTTTGAACGACGTTGGCGCATTCCCCGTGATGTATTCGTTATTAAAACCGCCAACGGAAAAACGTGCACCGTTAGTGATTATGGCGATATACAAATTGGGGTTTGTCCGTGATTGCATGTAAATCACGGGTTCGCTGGCAATGATTGGCGGGGCAATGATTTGTTCCTGACCGCCCCCGCCTTCATCATAGACGTATTCCTGTAGCGGGGCATTGGTGAAAGGACGGCCCGACCGGTAAAAGACCCTTTTAAAATCCGTCGTGGTGTACCAGCAAGGCGCTTCCTGTTGTCTGGGCGTTGGGTAGTTGGCAATGTAAGGATCAACCCGTTGCATTTCCCACCGGGCATGACGCCGAACAACTTTAGAATTGGTTGGATCAATGTCAATCCAACCTTTCATGCGCATCTGCCCGTAGATGTTGACCAAATCCCATTGAACGGGTCGGGTTTTGTAGTACACCAGACTACCATCCGCGTAACACACTTCGGTATCACCGTACAACGGATTTTCACCAGCGCCCCCACCCTGCACCGGATTGTTGCCAATGCTACCGGCTCCCGGTGGGTGCATTTGCGCCGTGGATTGGCCCGCTTCTTCATACGGCCCTTCTCCAAAAGCATTAACCGAACCGTTCGGGTTGGTATAGGCTGCATCCATCAACTGTCTACCCGCATCATCCTTCCCATTGCCCCAAATTGGACTATTAACGGTACTAAACAGACCACCGTTAAAGCTCATGTAGTCAATGACCGAGCCTAATTTGGTGTTGATTGCAACGCGGGTATTACCCTGAATAATAAAGGCGCGGGGGAACTGAAGCGACGAACTAGGTCGGTTAAATTCTGGCTTATCGACATACGTACTATTATCAGCAAACAGGTTGCCGTAGCCGGGTTTAGCCACATACGTTGACGAACTGCACCCGGTTACAATCAGGTTGCCCGTTGCCGTTTTCGCCGTACAACCTGATTTTCCTACGCTGACCGTATAGGCATACGTACCGTTGTTCGACTTTTGAACGGCAATGGACTGGGTTGACGCGGTTAGGCCATCGGCCCCGCTCCAGCTATACGTTACGCCCGATGAGCCGCTACCTGTTACCGTGGCGGTCAGGACTCCGTTGGTATTGCAACTAACAGACGGGGAATTGACCGATACGGCAAAATCACAATTAGCGCCCGACGTAGTTTTAAGCTGTTCGAGTTGCAGGCTGGCCAGTGCTGCCATACCCGCATCGTTGGGATGGTGCCCATCCACATCGGGTGACATATATTGCGATAGTTCGCGGATGGATGAAATGTCAACGAACTTATAGCCTTTATCTAAACAATATTGCTGAATCGCGGCATTCGACAGATTTTGTCCATCCCAAAAGCTGTTGCGAAACTGAATCGTGCAATTGCTGGTATGGGGGATCGATGCTAATAGCTTATCAAGTTGCGCTCTGAACTGGGTTTCGTTAAACGCTCCGTTGTCCAGATTTTCCGAGATGTACACCCCGATAAAATCAGCCAGATTACCCGCCCCAAATGCCGCTTCGACGTTATCCGTATAAAAGGCTTTATACAGATTATCAGGAATACCAGCCAGATAATTACCCTCGAAATATGCCCCGTCATACGTAATGTAGTGCTGTAAATTTGGGTTGGCGGTACGTAAAGCGGCCAACATTAAGTGCACAAAATCTTTGTCTTCAGCACTAGCCGCCATGCCCCAATAGTAGAGCCAGCCAATACCGGGCGCTGGTGGATGCTTGGTAATGGAATTTCCGACGAATACCGCCCGGTTGAAGGCCAGATACGTATTCGGCGGTGGATTACACCCGGAAACCGTTACGTTCGCCTGCGCAATCGCGCTACAATTACCTGAGTTTTTAGCCGTGACGGTATAGGAATACAAGCCGTTTTGTGACTGCGCAACCTGAATGGCCGCTCCTGAAGCTGTATAGGAATTTGGCCCCGTCCATTTATACGTAACACCAGTCGCTGAGGTGCCTGATACAGATGCCGTCAGCGTTGCCGCTACACCACACGTAGTGGTTGGCGAGTTAACCACAACCGACAGATCACAACAGGTTGGTTTAAAATTCGGCGGCTTGGTGCCCGCTGGAATGACGCATCCATCATCGGTGGTCAGCGTCCAAATACCGTTGTACACCGCGTTTTCAAACGCGAGTTTGCCGGTTGGCGTAGGTGCATAGTACCGGGCCGGTACGCCAACCGTAACGCTGTACGATTGGCCCCCGTAGCTGATTTCGACCCGAGGATTCGCCCGTTTCTGAGCGAATCCAGCCACGCTTATAAATAGCCCTAGAAGTAAGAGAATACGTTTCATATTATACGTTAGCTGGCGGTGTTGGGTGATTGGTGATTTTCGCTTCCCGATAATCACCGCGCCGGGTGATCTTTATATTCGTCAGGCTCTGGAATTGCATGTACCAGTCTTTGGGCTGGGTACCTGCGGGTATTTTCCAGTAGTCAAGGAATGGTGTACGGCCTACCATCCGAGCGACATACGACCCCGTAATTGGCCCCGTACCTTTATCGGCCCAAATCTTGATGTCGGTCGATTTGTCCTCATCCTGACACGGCCACCAGGCTAGGAACCACATAACAGCATCCCCCTGATACGTCCCTAAGCCACCGAGTAGAATGGGCTTTCTGGCAAAATGCTCGTCCGGGTCAGCCGGGCCGTTGAATCCCTGGTCCTTAATCCAGATACTAGGCTGAATCAGTTGCCAGGATATGTCATGAATCCAGTTGAGGTTAGCCGCCCGTTCAAACGCTTTGGCATAGATTTCCGCGCTGGCACGGGCTTTCGATCCGTAGCCCGTATCAGCACCCAGATTACTAGGCATCTGTGATTGCATCCAACCGCGCAAAAATTCCGCAAACACATACATCAGAATGCCGTAGCCCTCCACCATAAAGGGAGCCAATGGCCGTTCATTCAAAGCGGATCCGTCTGGTCGATCGATACCGGATTCCCCTTCGACATCCAATCGGAACTGCGTAACCTGGCCTTTCATACCTTCCCAACCAGCTTGCCGAGTTGTCGAAAACGGCAGATCAACGCCCCCGGCCATAAAGCGCATGTTACTACAGAACTGAGCGACGATCCCGTACAGTTTGATCATGGCCATGTAGTAATCGTCTTTATAGATGACGCACTGCTGACCCGTAATAGTCGTGTACCGATCCGGTTCATTCCGGAAAATCGGGTTGTTGTTGCTGTCGGTAATCAGTGCTCCGTTGGACTGCTTTTGCCAATAGGTTTGGCCATCCATCGTATGTTGCAGATAGCGACCTACCCCAACAGCGGCTTTCCCTGTCTTGATCAGCGTTGCCAGCGTTGAATTTTCCCCGAGCGGTGCCGTTGGCGAATTCCCACGTATGTATTCATCCAACAAGGCGTAGTGCATGTATTGCGGAATGTTCGGGTTTGGATTTGGTAGGGCATTACCCTCCCTATCGTGCGTAGCGGGTCGGTCGTGGAACCACGGCGCGTAAATCGTAAGGTTGCCAAATTCGGCCGATAACGGCGAAAACAACGTAACGCCATCGGCAGCTGCGGCATTGATACACCCCTCCGTTATCCAACCGATCATTCGATACTGCTGTTGGTGTTTGGTGTAGGCCGTGCCGGTACGTTCTTCCATGTGCTCCATATTCACGCTGAAGTGTTCTACCCCTGCCCCTTTCCAGTCGAGTTGTTTGAACATCTTCCACCATTCAGCGCCATATAGTCTGGCCGCACTCGCATCCGTAATCAGAATGTGCGGGCCTTCGTAACTGCCTGATCCGGCCTGCTGAGGGCCAGCCCAATCGAGTAGTTGTTGCTTCCGCGAATCACCAGCGGGCAATACCGCTGCGGCATTAGCGGCCAGTACGTAGAAACTACCTTCCACCATGCGTTTCAGCGATGTTGGGTAGACTTCTGTATTGGTTTTGGCCGATTCGGTGGTATGGGTGTACAGGCCAATAATCTCATTCGGCGTTGACCAGTCGAGATAGATCGTACCAGGATAACCAATCGCTTTTTTCGGGTGAACCTGTGTGAGTGGCGAGAACCGCTTAGGCAGTACCGTATTGATAGCCGACTGCGGGGTAAAACTGAAGGAATTGCCGGTTGGCCGTGGCTTGGTTTGCGAAACAGGCAATAAACGCGGTGCGGGTGTAGATACAAACTGATTGCCGGCAACGTCACTACCCGTTTTTGAGTAGGTGTAGGACGTATCGAACCCATCTCCTGATACGGGTTCCTCTTCATCGAAATCAGCCGGATCAGCCCGCACGACAATATCCTCATCCGCATTGCGAACAACGATAAAGCTGAAGCCCGACACCACCGATTGTCCCGCTGAATCCGTCGCTTTTACCTCAACCGGGTAGGTACCGCTACCCACTGAAGCCGCTAGGGTAAACACCAGATACGTTGGGTCATACGTAATGCCTGCGGGCAACGCTCCCCCATTCGCGCCGGTTACGGTGATGGTTAGACTATCGCCGGGATCGCTGAACATGCTAGCCGAAATACCAAACGTCTGTTGCCCGTTGCCGGAAATCGTCTGATTTTGAACCGGTGCAACAACCGTTGGCGGGTTATTGACCGCTGACCGGTTTAGACTCAGCGTAAAGTCCGCATTGACCGACTGACCAGCGGTATCGGTTGCTGTAACTCGTAGCTGGAAAACACCCGTGGCAACGGCGGCTGCAATCACAAATAACAGCGCATCATCCGTGATTGAGTACGTAAAGCCATCGGGTAGCCCCTGCCCATCCTGACGGGATGCAACAAACGTCAGCTCATCGGTATCCTGAAACGTATTGGTAGCGATGCTGAAGGTTTTTTGCCCATTGCCTGCGAGTGATAGATTCGCAATCGGATTGGCCACAATCGGAGCCGGGTTGAGCGTCGGCCAGTTGACCATGACCTGAAACACCCCGCCGACCGATTGCCCCGCCGAATCCGTCACTCTGACCGTTACCGAGAACGATCCGTTTTCGACAACATCTTTATCCAGATACAGTATTCTACCCCCACCGCTAAAAGTAACGCCGGTTGGCAAATTGGAAATCACGTCGAAATTCAGTGTATCGCCTGGATCATTGAAAATGCTGCTGGGTATCTGATATTGATTGTTGTCCCGGCTGGTCGTTGAAAAATTGGGGATCGCGCCATTGACAGTTGGTGCCGGATTGACAGGCGGAATAACAAACGGCGGTGTTGAGGTGCCGTAATTGTTATCATATTGTGATTTTCCATACCAGTAGCCGTTGGAGTAGATCAATGTCAATACACAACCGCCCGGCAAGGCATAACTGTTATTCCCGCGAATAATATTAATAAGGATCAACCCGCTGGTTGTATCATTTGAGTTGATAATCGCAATTTCCTTACCCGGCCCGATGGGTTGGCTAGGCGTTGCAAACCGAATACCAGCACTGGAACCTTGCGGAAAAATCTCTATAACATCGTAATTACTGGGATCGATAATAATCGTTAGATCGGTCAACGTTTGACCGAAATACCGACGTCCATTAAGTAAAGCTTCACCGAGTAAAGCCGTGCCTTTTTGGGCGTAAATCGCGTAGTTATTCCCCCCGTTGGCCGCTTCAAAGACGGCTGCATAGTTGGGAAAAAGCATATCGGGTTCATTGGCCACGAACATCGCGGCCCCTTTGCCCCCGAACGATGCGGGAAAGACTTGTGCCCCGATCCGCGCTTCGGTTCGCATGGGATTCGTAGACGTGCGCGTAATGATGTACGCCAATCCATCTTCATTGAGAATCCCACTGTTTGAAATCTGCCACGCTCCGATTTTGCCCGCCGTGGCAATCATGGAACCATCAGCTAGTACCCGAAAGGGAGCGGTATTCCTGTTTGCGTAAGGGGAACCCGCCCAAAAACGCACCTTTCCATCAGCCGTGGCATTGCTTCCCGAAATACCGGCCTGACCAACATTATTTTCGTTCATCAGTTCGATCCGCTTACGGGCGAACATTTCCCCGGATTGCAGCACCCTAAACGGTGCAACGGCCCGGTTGGTGTAACTAGCCCCGGCCCAAAAACGTACACTGGCATCTGAGGTACCTTCACCCGAAATACCAGCGCGTACCGTACCACCGGCACCGGCTAACATGATCATGCCGGACGTAATGATACCTCCGTCGATGGTCGTTTGGGTAAGCTCCGAAATGGGCCGTTTGATACCGTCCGTGGCTATGAAGGTGATTTTACCCCCCATTTCGCCTAAATCCAGATCGAAATACGTTAGACCGTCGAACGACTGAATACGACCCGTTTTAATGAATCGCCCGTTGATCGACGTAGCGCCATACGTCAGGGAAACCCATCGAACGTTTGTCGTTGCGTCTTTGGCGTGTAAAACACCGACGAGAAAATGATAATACCACCCATCCTGATTGGGCTTTATCTGATCGGTCGAGAATAGCAGGCTGGCATCCGTATAATTCGACTTGTTACACTTCGCGTAGATATAGCGGGCTGAATCATCCGTAATGGTGATCGTTTGCCCGGTGATCTGCCATGTACGAATTGTTTCCTCAACCGTATAGTGCGTCAGACTACCTGAATTGCCCTTTACGACGTTGGGCTGCCCTTCAAAGTTGGGTTCGATCACACAGTTAAGAATGAACTGTTGTGATTTGGCCCCAACGACAATCATACTCGTTTCGATGGATTCCGGGCGAATGTTACCCGCATCGAAAAAATCGTCGGTATCGAATACCATACTAAGCAACTCCTGCGTAGTACGCCACCCCTGACGGGCGCGGTTGGCATCGGTCAGCTGGTTGATCTTGATGAGGGTATTCGTTGCTTTCTGATCGGCTAGAAGTTGTTCGATCCGTGTTACCTGGTAGGTATCGGCAATCTCCAGCTGATATTGATTCGGGAAAATTAGATTCCGGGAAAACCCAATAACCCGGCTGGCACCGTCCACCGACAGACTATCATCTTTGACGTGCACGTAGTCACCGAGTTCAAAATGGTTTACCGTGCTACCCGTACCCGATTGGGCGTTGAGAAACTGTTCGTCAATCGTTAGATCGTACTGAACCGATGGCGTAGAATGCTGACCTAAAAACGACAGGGCTTTGGCGTTCAATAGTTGTTCCGCTGCCTGTACATAGCTGTCAGGCATGATTACATCAATCAGTACATACGTATCTCCAGCTGACGGTTGAAAGGCCGCACTCGTGGCACTGGGAAACGCCATACCCCGCTCGTCACTCGTGCCAACCAGCGTAAAGGTTTTACTCGCATGGTCATACGTATTGATTTCAAACTCATACCCCGCCAGATTGCCCGATTGAAAATGCAATTTGGGCGAAACACCCGGCATTAAATACCGGTACTGTTTGACCTCTTTTCCGTTGACGGTTTGGGCTGGTCCTGATTCTTCCAGTAGATTGAAATCCATTGTGGCATCAGTCACCGTAAACGTTTTTACACCGTCCGTTACGATACCAACCCCGCTGAGTTTTCCCGTGCGTTTAGGGAATATCTCATCCCAGACAACTGTACCTTCAATTAGGCCAAAGGCTAGTTGTACCTGGGCGTTATCCAGATATGACAGGCCATCGTCCAACCGCAACCGGGATGAATAATTCCGGTAGTTCTGCGGGATATTCTGGCTGCCACCGTAGGCATACAGCCGGGTTATAAAGCCTTCATCGTTGGGTGTTTGGCGGCTGATGGCATACAAGCCCCTACCACGGCCATACTCAAACGTGTGGCCTAGTAGTTCACCCTGTTTGCCAAAGTGAATGGTATGAACGCCGGATGAACTGCGAGTGATGGTAAATTCTGTTTCGAACTCCGTACACAGCCGTTGCAGGACGGCCAGACAGTTTTCACCATCAAACGAAAGATTCAGTGTAGGTGTACCGGTCGGTACATTACCCAGTAGCCAGTTCCCCGCGCCTAACGCCCGGCTGACATTGGTAAGCAGTACGTTAGCAAACAAATCCAGAGTACCCGTGAGCGTAAATTCTGGTCCGGTCGCAAAACCTGTAGCGTCCTGATTCAAGTATAACGCCCGCATAAGGCTATACTGCGGGCCTTCAAACGTCAGATCGTAGCGAAACCCCCGGTCACTTTCCTTCGCGGCTTTGGGTAGCCGGTTGAGCGTGTAGACCGTGCCAAAAGCTAGTATGTTATCGCCTATCTCAAAAGCAATCGATTCCACGCACTGAACCGTTACGTTTAATACGTCTTCACCCAGTAGTTTTCTACTCTGGGTAGCGGCCATTACCGTAGTCAGCGGAACGCGCCGAAACAGCGGTATAGGTTGTTTTCCGGGCCTGTTTACTATAATTTGTTCCATAACAGGGCCGCGTTAGATGAAAAATCAGTAATGTCTTCAATGACACCGGTAATGATGATCTCATGAGGACCGGGTGTTTGATACGTGTGCTCAACAGAAACCCCCGTACCGAACACGTTATACGTATGGGTACCATCCCCCCAGTGAATCGCTACCATTTTTGATGTGGTCAGAGTGATATACGCCAGACCCGCCCCAAAGCTGAGCACCCGTTTGATTGGTTCGGGTTCGATGAGCGTTAGTTGGAACGTGCCGACCATATCTCCATCACGCCAGCGTTTTTTAAGGTTGATCGAGCTATTTAGATACACCTCGAATACGTGCGGCTTTTGGGAATACGCATTGAGTTTGAGCCGCTGGGTATTTCGCTGTTGAAACTGACCGATAAACAGCGCGACTTTTTCTATGAAATCGTCGGCGCTACTGGCTTTCAGAAAGCAGTCGAGCGAAATCGTTCGTGGCTGGTAACGCGGGGTTGACAGATCGACAATTTTTCCGTGGTAATCCGGCCATTCGTACTCAATTGGGTCTTTTAGTAGCAGGTTGTCCAACAAGCCATCTGAAGCCGATACGTAGACACCGAATGTTTTAAAATCAGTGCCATTGATTGAATAGCGTATATCCATTGTGGGTGTTGGCGTTGGGATCGCGGGTTTAACTAAACTGTAGTCTACGCCCGATAGGAGCGTAATATCTTCGAGTGTCATGTAGCCGGATTTGGCCGGGCTATCATTGACCACACAAAAGCCGGTCGGCTTGCCCCAACCGTCCGGCATGGATTCGCTGGAACGTAGGACTGAGTTGAGGTACACACTGATTTTGTCTGTGTGCTGTAGAATGACGATGTAACTCCAGCGGGTCAGCGGGCTTGCCAGATTGAGGTAAAGCCACCGATTCAGCCCCGAAAATTTATAGAGTACCCAACTGTTTGTCGGGTTTCCATCCACCTTTACCCAGAACGCCAGCGAGTACGTTGAATCCAGTGGGAATGGCTGTTCTAAGGCTTCCGCCTTTCCCACCTGTGGAAAATGCAACGCGGGCTCATCGATACGACCGGCTGTATATTCCCCCCCGGCAACATCGAGTGTTACCGGCGCTTCTCCGAAATTTTCAACCGTTCCATTCAGCGGAAGTCTTACGAGTGTTCCCATATTACATGCCTTTAGCTCTGATTGGATCGGACTGTAGTACATCGAGCTTGGCATCAATTGATTCCAGATGTCGCATATAGGCGCTGTTACTGGCAATGATGCTGAGGTGGATCAACTGCTGACGAACCAGCCCGTTTGTATCTGCCTGGGTAATACGGATCGCGTTAATCTGACCAGCGAGAATACTAGCCGTTTCCTCCGAAACGCCCTTTATAGCTCCCTGTACTGAATTTGGATTCGTTTGCTTATCGGCGGTATTCTTGGCAAATACATTCAGGCCGTAGTTTTGCGCCGTCGCATTGGCCTGTTCTAAACCGGCGTTAAACAGTTTGGTTAGTTCTTCCGCCTGACCGAAAAAACGCCCGAAATCGTCCGTCCAGCTACCATCCCCACCCGGCCCAAACGATGCTTCCATCTCTTTCTGAAGCTGGTCGAACTGTTTGGAAAACACCTGGTTGAAAATGATTTGGGAAAGTATGTTTTCCAGTACGTCACTGACTGAATCGCCAAAGGCTTGTGCACTGTCGGTGCCGTCTTTAAACGCATTGACCAGGTTGTCACGTAGCGCGTTACCCAGATTACCCGCGAGTTCCGACACGATGGAACGGATCTGTTCTTTCGTTTCCTTTACCTGATTGGCCCAATTGATGGTATCCTGTAGGATGAGTTTGGTATTTTCATCCACCAGATTCTGATTAACGAGTGTTTCAGCCAGTGCCACATTCAACTCGTCAACTCCGTCGGCTCCTTTTTTTATTAATTCGGGGTATTCCGTAAGCAGACGAGAAAACTCATCTTCTTTCTTTTTTCCGCCGAAAATGCCCGCAATGGCCCCAACGACAGCCCCAACCGCCGTACCGATAACCGGCACGATAGCCGAACCAATAGCGGCCCCCATTGCAGCCCCGGAACCGACATTGCCCCAATCAATCGCGTTACGCTGGCCGGATTTAACCTGTCCGTCCTGCAATTTCTTCAGGGCTTTTTGGTAGCTCTCATTGGCTGAGCTCAGCTGGGCAATGCTATCTTTTAACCGACCTTCGTAATTTTTAACGAATACATTTTCTTCCAGCTGGGATTGTAAGCCGATCTGCTCATTAAGCGCCAGATTATAAGCGTTCTGCTGGGCAATCATGGAGCGGTAGTATTCCTCTTCTGCCTGTTTCCGCTCATTGGCCGATGAGGTCAGCATAGTTACAATGCCAATGAGCCCCTGTACACCAGCCGCTATTTTATCCGTTTTACTCGCTGTTTCGTCAAAGGCAACCGTTACCAGATTAGCCCCTTGCGCTACGGCTGCCAACAACCGGCCGGTGTTCCCCAGATTGCCGTTAACACTGGAAAGCGCGTTACCCAGATCACCAGCCAGCCCCGCGAACGTTTTGATACTACCCAGCGTGTCCGTGTTCAGCGAGTCATTTGCATCCTGCAATTCTTTTTGTTTCTGCTGGTAGGTGATCGTTTTACGCGTCGCTTCATCGGCAGAATCCAGATACTCTTTCAGCTGAGCAATCCGGGCTTTGAGTCCATCACGGCCCCGTAACAGAATGACCGTATCGAGTTTTTTAAACTCGTCCGACATTTGAGCGGCTTGTTCAGAAATTTGCCGAACCTCATCCTGCTCCCCTTTATTGATCGCTTTGAGCGCATTCTGGTACGCTTCACTGCGTTTGTCCTGATACTGTTTATCCAGCTCAGCCCGTAAATCAGCGTAGCGTTTGGTTATGGCGAGTCGCTGTTGTTCGGTATTGGTCGTTGAAGCCAGATAATCACGTAATTGCGTCTGACGATCACTTTCAGCCGCCCGGATTTGCTCAGCAACAGCAAGGCGCTGTTGAATGGCCAGACTCGAATTATCGTTTGGATCAAGTAACGCCTGCTTTTTACTAAGTACGTCCAGATAGTCCGACAGGCTTTGAGCGTCCCGGCCTGCCTGTTGCAGCTGGTCGGTAAACACCTCAATAGCCGCTTTTTTGCCCGTCGCTTCGTTGCGTTGATCCAGCAAACTAGACAGGTTGCCCGCTTCCTTGTCGGTCAACCCAACGTTTTCCCGCTGTGATTCCAGGTCAGCAATTTGCCGGTTGAGGTAATCTACGTAGGATTGCCCGGATTTAATCAAATCGTTAAACTGAGCATCAGCGGTCTGTTTGCCGTACTCCAACAGGTATTTGTTATACAGCTCGTATTTCGTGCGTTTTTCCTCCAATTCCTCATCGAAGGTTTTAACCGAAATTGCTTTCCGAGCTTCTTCCGCTTTGCGCTGGGCATCCAATAAGATTGCCTGTTGTTGGCTAATTTTCCCCCTGTCGGTTTTGGGCGTTTTTTCCAGCACTTCTTGTGCTTTTTGCGCGATGGTTTCCCAATACGAAACCGAACCATACGGCCCAATTTTATCCGCATCCTTCGCGGCTTTTTTCTCCGATGCGGTCAGTTCACCCGTCAATCGACGACGCGCTTTTTCGGCGGCATCGATTTGAGATTGGTACCGGTTGTATTCCGCCCGGTTGGTTGCCGTTTGTGCCTGTTGCTCCTTTAGCTTTTTAATCTGGGCATCGTAGTATTCGACCGTTTTGGCAACCGGCGCTTGTCCTTTATTTTCGGCTGCGGTGAGGGCTTCCCGTTGTTTAGCCAGATCCTTTAGCTGGTCCTCAACCTGTTTGTAGGCGGGTGACAACTTATCCTTAATCGCACTTTGAACAAGTTCCAGGCGTTGAATCTCAGCATTGACAGCATCCTTACTACCACCGGTATAGATTGTGGATATGGTCTGATTTATGTCATTGACAACCTTTTCAGTTTGCTTTTTGACCTCAACAGCTTTTTCCAGCTGAATCTTTGCGGCTTCCGATTCGGACAAGGCCGTCAACGGGCCATTCCGATCACCCATACCGATGACCATCCGAAAATTCTTTCCGGATTGTTTAACGAGATCGTCCTGCGCTTCTTTGAGTTTTTTGGCGGCTTCGGTATCCTGCTCCAGTGCGGATTTCAGCGATGATTGCGCCGTTTCCAGCCGTATTTTCTTTTCGAGTGAAGCCAGATATAAATTAACTTCTTTGGTCAGATCAGCCGTTTTAGCCGCCTGAAAATCCAGACCGCGAACGATGTCCGGGGCAATACTCTTCAGTTTTTCATACGCCCGTAACCGTTCGGATTCCGCTACATTCTGGTTTTTAATAATGCCAACCAGCGTTTTAACCTCTGAGCCCTGTTGCTTATACTGAACGGAAATATCTTTACCCGCATCGGCTAGTAACTCCTGGGCGCTTTTTACCTGCTGAACCTCTTCCCGTAAAACAAAATACGCTGTCACCAGTGCGGCAATGGCCGTCGCTACGATCACATACGGATTGGCTAACATGGTAGCGTTCAACTCCATTTGCGCCCGCTGCAACAGCTTGGAAACCACAATTTGGCGGGCCTGTTGGGTCGTGAGTACTTCGCCGGAAGCGGCTGCTAGTGTTTGTTCCAGGGCAATGCTTTGCAGCATAAACAAATGTGCCCGTTGAGCGGCACTCACTAGCAGAATCGCGGCTTTATACGTACCATACGTGGCCGCTGCTATCTTCAGTATGTCAATAACGTCCTGATAGTGCTCAACTACGTCTGTAGCAGTTGTTAGCAGATCGGCGGCAACATCCTGATTCTTTTTGCCGATCTCGTTCAACATCACATCCCACGCATCGCTCAGCCGCTCTTTCAAACCTAGTAGTGACTTACTTTGCGCATCCATCAACCCGGCAAACATGCCCCCGGATGAGGTCATGTTGCGAAATGCCTGTTCAACCTCTTTAAAGCCAACTTTGCCAGCCTCAACAAAGTCGTTTACCTGATCGACGTTGACTTTCAAAACGTCGGCCAACGCCTGATAAATGGGAATACCCCGGCCCGCGAATTGCCGGATGTCCACGGCGTAAGCCCGTCCCTGAGTACGTAGCGTACCGTATAGGTAAATCAGTTCATTAATCGGCGCGGAAACACCAGCGGCAACATCACCCAGCATTCGGAGTTCACCCACTACGTTTTTAGCCGATGATCCGTAGGCCAACAGTTGTTTGGCTCCACTAGCAATATCCTTCAGACCGAACGGGGTTGATGCGGCTGTTTCAACCAGGCTGGTAAGCAACGTGTCTGCCTTGCTTTTGCTGGCCAGCATCGTAGAAAATGCAATTTCTAACTGCTGGAATTCGCCCCGAACCTTCAGGATTTGAGCAGGCAACTGAGCCAGTGCCGTAAACGAGAAATACCCAGCTGCTAACTGACCCAGCCGGGCAAATTGGGTATCGAGCTTATTGGTTTCCCTGGTCGCTGTATTGGTCACACCCAGAATACGACGCTCCATGTAATCAATCTGGCTCCGGAAATTAATGTCCCGGATCAGCGTATCGAAATGTAATGGCCCTGACGTATCCATGTGAAATACTTCTATTTTAAGTACTTTAGGTTTATGAAAAACGGGGCAATCCGTCGAAACTCATGCCGGATTTTCGCATAAACGCTTCTACGTTTTCCGATGTAGCTGGTAGCGGCTTTTCCTCATCGGATTTAGATTTGGATGCCGATTTATAACCCGGCGCATCGATCATCATCCGTTGTACAATCGTGTAGCGAATCCCCCAGTGTAGGTACTGCCAGCTCCAGCCGTAATGGGCGCAAATCGCCCCACGCGAACCAAACGGACTTTTTAACCCTGTTGCCACTCCTTCAGAAACGCTTCTGCTTCCTGATTTTTTGGTTCCTCTATCAGTATCGGATTCGTCGTCCGTTTGTCCACCGACAGGAATCTGATAGAGTTGGTAAAAGCCCCCATGTTGGTCAGGGTATTGATCAACATGACCAAATCAAACAGTTTACCCGGTGTTAGGTGCCAGCTGAAGTAATTGGCAAGTAACCCGGCAAACAGCTTGATTTTCCACTGGGAGTTGAGCACGGCAATGGCGATTACCCGCCCGCATCGTTTCGCGTTGTGTTCAATCAGTCGTTTCGACTCGCCAACCGGATCGGCCTTTAGCCGCTCTTCCGAAAAGGCCATGTTGATGTACTCCTGAGATAGATAATCGAGCGTACCTAAGTAGGGTTGATACACTTTGAACACCCGCTGTTTTTTACCGAAAAACCGGAGCAGGCTTTTCTTATCGACGGTAAAATCCATCCCGCGTTCTAACAGCGTATCGATCTGCTGTTTTTCGGCCAAAACCTCATCGAAACTGTTAGTTGAGGTGTTTTCCATGATCAGTTGGGAGGGAGATACAGTTCGATTTTATTGCTCTCCAGAAAGGCCGTTACCGCTTCAAAAACCTTTTGTTGCCCCCCTACATTCCAGTGTACCCGGTTGCCGGATGTTGAACTGTCGTTGGTGGTAAAGTAGGTTTCCGACGTATTGGGAAAGGCGGTACCCAAATTCAGGTAATACACTTGCTTTGGCCGGTTTACCTGACCGACAACCTGTTGATCGATGGCCCGCATGTACCCCGCTGTAGTCTCCCCCGTACTGCCTGATGAGCGTGGACCAGGCCCGCAAATGATCAGGGGTGAGTCGGGGTATTGAATAATCCAGTCGGAAATAAACTTGTTGACATTCGCCCGGTAAGCGGCTGTATCGGTGTCATTGGTGCCTAATACATAAAAGCCAATGGACGGCGTTCGAGTACCTCCCAGCCGATTGCCCAACCGTATTTTGTCGAAATAAACCGACGTTTGACCCGATAGTGATTTGTCAACGAGAAAAACCCGTTGGTTTTTAACGTTCTGATACCAGGCTTTTAGCTTCCATGACCACACATCCCAACGGGACGTAATACCCTGAACAGATGTTCCCTCTGTGTTGGAGTCGGCAAATAAATACACGTAGTAGGGTGAAGCAACATCGTTGTCCGCGCTGGCTGTATAGCCATGAAACCCAAATCGAATAGCGGCCCGTCTGGTCGTGTCTGTTTTGCCGTATAGGTTTACGGCTATCGCTCCATCCCCGCCGTATAGCACGGCATTCGCGGCATAACTACCACTACCCGTATATAACTGCACATCACCGGTATTTGGCCTACCCATACTAACACGGGCAAAAACGGGCATGGTCGTTCCGAACGTGTAATGATCAACGTACCATTTTTTTGTTAGAGGTGGGTTGAAACCGCCGAGTGAAACGGGACTCGCGTTGGTGCCGAAATTCATCGTACTACTATTGGCAACGGTCGTTGTCGCTGAAGCCGGAAACCCAGACGGGTAGGTTAACCCCGTAGACTCAACATCAAGGCCGTTAGTTCGAATTATTTCGGGTTCGGTATAATTGACCGTCCGCATTGAAGCGGCAATGTTGTTGGTCACGTTTGATTTAAACGAGTTCACCGCCTGGTTTGACGACTGTTGACTATAAACCGTGCCGTTTTCGCCTAAAAACTTGCTATACGGAAAGTATAGGTAGGTATTATCGATCCCAACACGGACGTTGTTACCAACGGGTCCAATGCTAAACGTTGACACTGGGTATAAGTCCGGTGCTTTCGATGCCGCTGAGTCCTGAACGGCTACCATGTCACCAACCCGATACACCCGCATGGCCTTTGGCTGAAGAACCTGCGCAACCGAACACAGGGAAATAAGAGATAAAAGACTAGTTGCCAGATATATTTTCATGGTTTGTCGATATAAAATAGGCGTTTTGGTATGGCCAATGCTATACCAAAACGCCTATGTGAATACAGCTTATTCTGCCCACACAAGCGCCCCAACACCCGTTTTTTCCGGGGTTAATGCCGTGGCAGTCACCTCTAATACGAATGGATTGGCTTTGGTGAATTCACCTGTAAACCGAGCTACAACTTTGGCTCTTGGTATCGTCAACTTTAAACCTTCCTTTGGCGTTACCTTGACAGTTTGTTCCAAGCTGATAATAGATGCAGGCATGTTCCATACACGACTACCAGCTGACCCCGTAATTTCCCCCCCAAACAATTTCTCCATTGCATCTAGGTCAGGATCAACAATCTGATACGTCAGCGCGATTGGCCCCGGTGTTTCTGTCGAATAAATTGGCTGGTCATCCTCTTCAGATCGAAATTCCGTCGTTGTCGGTTCGTCCTGATTGAGATTACAGGAGTTTTGATTTGTCTTACCAAGAGCTTCTAACACGGTCCCTGGCCCACCGTCGTTGCCAATGGCTCCCATCTCTATCGATGATACGCCGAATGTTATTGTACCCATTGTAGATGAAATTAAAGTGATGGAAAGAATCGAAAATCAATCCGCAGATTGATGTAGTGCTGATTGGTTTCAGGCTCGGGAATGAGCGATTGATTAACCAGCCAGAACGTATAGTCCGGCGTGGAATGCTCATTCACAACCTGTGTAGCAATAGCCGCTAATTCGTAAAGTCGTTCGGCATTAGGTACCAGCTGGGCTTTCCCGTTTTGCGGTTTGTAGGTAATGTCAGGGACATAAATGTTGACATTGGCCGTGCCCCGTTGAATCTGATCATTTGTAACAGGCAGCGAGTTGACAACGACATCTTCCAACTTGGAATCCGTTAGTCGTACCAGCTTGTAAATACTTCCGGTAATAGCAGTCTTCAGGTTTGATCCTGATAGCCTACTATACAGAATATTAACCTGATCAAATGTCGTTTTCATCGAGCTTTGGCAATGTCTTCTTTTAAGTCACCTAACATTTGTGGTACAATCCGTTCAGCGAGTTGCTTCGCTGAGGTAAGTACATCTAGCCCCCGGCTTTCCACCGATGCCGCGTAGTTCATGCCCGCAACGACTAGCAATACCCACCCGTCCATGTATTCCGCTACGAGTTTTTTAGCGTAGGATTCCCCAACCAGTTTGCCATCTACCGTTGTCGGTTGGCTCCCGGTTGTTGTACGCTGAAAATCCGAATGCATTACCTGGCCATTGTGTAGGATCATGTAGCCAATTGAGTTGCGTAGATTGCCGGTCTGATCACGATATGTATTTAGCGTTCTAGCCTGATTGACACATTGTTCACCGACGTATTGAAGCGTTCGAAGAATCAGATTTTCAATCGCCTGTTTCTTCTTTTCAAAATAGCGTCGGATGTCCTTTTGCGTTGATTTTGGCTTTATACCCATAACCGGCAGTGTAACTGATCGCGTGAAAAGCGCTTGACAATCCCCTCAACACGTAGGGTTGACCCATCGAGCACTTTGATAGATGCACCAGCCTCTATGACCGGACAGGACTTAGGCAGTTGAATCAACGTATCGTACTTGATCGTTGAGGAATCGGCCAATTGAACGGTTTGGCCACCTGTATTGGCTTCATCCCGGCAACTTGCGGTTAGCACGAATTGCGATTCACTTTCAAGGAAATTGCCTTGATTGTCTACATCGGATTCAGCAACGGCCAGCACCCATAACTGATAGGGATATTGCTTGATCATTACCAGTAGTTTGAACGATCCTGAATACTTGGCGTTTTAACCAACTTATTTGGCAACCCTAGCTCATCGCATAGCATCCCGTAATACGTCGTTATGCCTGCTTTGTCCCACTTGACCGAATACCCACCTTCCGTTACATCAGCCTTTAAAAACAGTTCGGGAATTGCCAGTGCAATAGCCTTTTTCGCCCCGAGCGCGGTTGCTGCTGAATACACATCTGTTCCATTTACGTTTGCATCCACTAGCAAAACGTCTAGTTCATCAGCACTTAACTCAATGTTGAAACCCGCTAATTTGCTTTCGATAAATCCCCGAACTGTTGCCATGTTGTGATGAGGTTGCGGTTATTTCGCCGGTTCTGGCTTTACAAAGGTTTCGACCAAACCTTTTGCCTTTAGTTCTTCCAAACGATCTTCCTCCAGATCAGAGACATCCTGATCAACCAGGTACACCGTATCGTAGTCGTTTTTGTCCCGGAACTGCGAAACTACGTAGGTCTTACCTTCCTTTTTCTCAACCGGTTTTGAGTCGGTGGAGGTTGATTTGTTGCGGTTATTTGCCATGATAAACAAGAAAATGTCCTGTTAGTCAAAAGACTACTAGACTATACACAAATAGATTAAGCTTGAACCTCGCCGGAATTCAGTAGGTAGACTTCAGATGAAATTACAGGGATGCAACGTGCTTGGGAGCTTGTAAACTCAGCTAACGAAGGGCGATTTTGGCGGTATTTTGAAACCAGAATATAGCCATCTGCTTTTTCATAAGTCACATTCGCAACGGGGTGAGATTCCTCAGCTAACCGTGCCGTAACTAATGTACCTACAATCTCTTCGGTGATAAAAGCGGCTACTCCTGTAGCCCACGGATCGTACGCACTACGAACACCGTCTCGCTCATACTTCACCGAACGTTCTACGATTTCAATCGTAAATCCTAGCCGGTCTGACATAACCGTATTGATTTGATCCAGCGAAGGGGTTGGAACTTTTTCGCCTAAAAAGCCCTGCTTGAACGCATACAGCTCTTTAGCTTGGTTTGTAGCCACCAGATTATTAAACGCGGTGGGGTCCATCATAACCCGAATAATGCTATTGCCGTCGGCTTTTGCTTTTTTCTTTACCCGGTTCATGTCATCAAACGGTTTTGCCGTAGACGAATTAGACCATAGTGCTGTTACGCCGAATTTATTTTCGGTCTTAAAGCCATAGTCTACACGAACACCCGTACCGATGTTTTCAGGATCATCAATTAAAGCCTGGCCAGTTGACAATCCTTCTAAGAAGATAGCTTCATTCCGTTCGTAAACGGCCGTGATAACTTTTGGCGTATCCTCAAACACACGTTTCAGAATCGGGCCTTCCTGACCTTGCGCGGTAAGCACTTCCAGTTCAGTAAGCTGAGTTTCATTCAGCTTACGTTCCTGACCCATTTTAGGTATGTTACCCGACGCTTTAGACAGTGAATCGCGCATTTTGAGTGGCAGGCTTGAATCCATTGCCACTACATCGGCCATAACAAACGTGTTATCCGACAGAAAGCTTTCCCATTTACCCGTAACTGACGTTTCGGTTCTAAGCATTTGCTTATAGCGGTACGTCAGAGCGTTTTTGGAGTCGTTCAATTTCGTCGTGACTCCCAGTACAATCCCTTTAAAAAACTTGGTGATGTACTGTACAAATAATGATTGTTCCATGATGCTTTACGCCTGTAGTATCGTTTTGTGAACTAAGCTTTTACCTGTATTACAGCGAATTAGTCCTGACGGAAATCGATCAGTGGCAACGCGGTTTTAACTGCCGACTGAATTGTTGCCATTGGGAATGGACACGCAGCGGGGTTGACCGTTCCCCGAACCAGAATACCCGCAAACGGCCGTTTTTTCGGAATAGAATTGATCAGAATTCCGGCATAAACGTGATCGGCTGGCAGTGCTGCATACGCCGTAGCCCCGCCGTTCAATGGCATGGGCTTGTAGTTCTTGGTAGCGGTTTCCATGATAATAACGTGACCCGCTTTAATGATGTCCGGCGTAAAACCGGTGACATCTAGCGTCCGCCCGCCACGTATCGACTGAAAATTGTCAACAATGACAATTGAGTCTTTAGAGGTTATGATTTCCTCCGAGTCGTTGTTAAGACTTGCTGTTGCCATGATTACATGATTTGACTGAGAACAGTATCGGTTTCCTCTTTGGAAGCCTGTTTTACGTCATTGCCCCCCGTGGGAACGGTTGGCTTTTTGAATTGGGCCAACCCGCTATTAGCCGAATCCTGAACCACCGATTTCAGATCTTCCGTGAGCTCACCCATGTAGTTTGTAAAGTCCTCCTCTTTATCGAATGTCATTCGATTGAAGGCTTTTAAAACCGTCTGTTTGTAGGCTTCTGGTGCATCTTTCAGCGCCGTTTCTAACTGACTTTTACGGGTATCCGTGGCTTTACCTGTTACAATCCCGTTGACCGTCCCCGCTAATGCTTGCACATTCGTTGACAGCGTGTTTACCGTCGTAAACAGCGACTTTGCCCATTCGGGTGTTTCAGCTGGAGCCTGTTGCTGTTGAGGTTCCGGCTTGGCTGGTTCCTCTTCTTTTTTGCCCCCTTCTGCCTTCGCTTTAGTCACCGCTGTGTTGACTCGCGTGTCAACTTCACTTTGAAAAGCTTTGAGCATGGGTTCGACTGCTTTGATAGCCCCCTCGATTTCGGATTCCTCTTTTACAGTTTGTTCCAGATAAGCTAGAACCCCCTGAATTGCCTTATCACTGAACCCTAAGTTTTTGTACGCTGCCAGCAATGCGGCTAAAAGTTTGTCCTTCATGATGTACGGTTGCTGTGTTTAAGTCCGTGGCAAATATATTTCAAAGTACTTCTATTTCAATTACTTTCTAATAAATTTACAGCTCATAACTATCTATCAATCAGATATTTACAGTGTTCTTAAAGCAAAAACACGCGCACTTTTGCACTCACTTTTAACCCTGCCGGATATGAACACAAATCACTGATTGACTTGGATTTACGGGATTGTATTTAGACAAGAATTAAGACAAAAAATTGGACATGTTTTTAGACAAAAAATTAGACGAAAAAAAACATCATGAAAGCACGACTTTTTAATTGGATCGGGGGATTATTTCTGTTTTTACTTGCTACGCCTTCGCTTTTAGCCCGATCCGTACCGGCTGATACGCTGCCCGCTGGCACAAAAATTAGCCTACAGATTCAATTACCAGGCGAAACCCAGACTACCCGGATTACCTATACGGTACCGGCTCCGGCTGACGTAGTTACGCCAATCCCGGAAATACCTAAGCCCGATAACAGCGTGTTTTACGTTGTTCGCTCAATTGAAACTCAGACAGCTGTAGTCAATCAGCCGTACACGTTTTCAGTACCAGAAAGTACTTACAATACAAGCCCTTCTAGTGTTGACGTGTCCGATTTGCCGCCGGGCTTACGCTGGAATTCTCAGACACGGACGATTTCAGGAACACCAACGCAGACCGATATACGTACCATTACCGTCAGTGCGTCAAAAGATGGTAAGCTGGTCCAAACCAAATTCATTTTGGATGTGGTCGATAGGTCTACGGGTGCCCCTGTCAAACCTCAACCGGATCGGGATGACAATACCGTTCCGCCCCCCGCACCTACAGCCTACGCTGAGAGAAAGACCGTACCATTTGTATTTTCCAGTAAACCGAACGTAATCAACCGGATGCAGGCTCAAACCATTCCAGATTATCAGGATGGTTGGCGCATGAAGACCAGTGATATTGTGGTGGGTGGTAACGATGGCAAGGTCGAAACACCAGACGAGCTCAGAAAGCGCGGCCATAGTGATTTCAACGCCCTGTGGTTTTATGGCGATGAGGGAATGCCATCATGGGGTTTACCCAAATCGACGGATCGGCTGTTCTACGAATACACGGGCAACTTTTGGGGACCGTGGCACCAGACCGCCTACCTCAGTGTAATTGATGATTTTGATAAGATTGTCAACACCACCCTTTCCAGAATGCCAGCCTGGAATACATCGACCCAAAATGGTCTTATTGATGGTGTGCCTACCGTGAAATTAGGCCATTTCAATATTGAGTACAATTGGTTTCTTCAGTCGGATTGGGACAAACTAAGTCAAGATCAGCGGAATGTTCAGTACTGGAATTATGCTTTAAATCGCCGTGAAAGCCTTCAGGATACGTATAACCGTGGAGGTATAGACGCGATTCAACAGGCACAACATCAGAAATGGCGCAACATTATTGCCATCAGTGTAATGTATTTGGATAGGAACAATCCGGGTATGAAACACTTCTATGGCGATATGCATGGGCTGACGGTTTTCAAGTCGCTTACAGGCTGGAATCATCCGCTATCGCCAACGGATTTTTTGACGGCGGATGTCAATAACGCGGGCCTTTACCCTGAAGCGAATGAAACCGCCAATCACGGGCTAATTACGCTCTGGAATGGTCAGGTCTATAACGTATCGGGCAACCTCAACTTAATCAATGGCCATCGGCACACATACCATTACGAATGGGAATTCTTCATGAAGCGAAAAGACTATGAAGAATACTTTTCCATTACGAAAGACTCTCCAGCTGATAAAAAGGACATCCGCCAGTGGTATGATAAGTTCTATCCGAATCTGGCAAGACCGTATGAACTGGTTTATCACATTTTGTCCAATTGGTCAATTGAGCAACGTAAGGGCTGGGCACACATGCCATTGGAGTTCCAGACTGAACCAATTTTTGAGCAGTTCATTCGGGATAAAGACAATTACCAGGTGCTAAATGGATCTTGGGTGCCGTGGACTCTCAACGCTCAAAACCAGCGCCCAACTAAGGTGCCTGTGCACCCTGAAATATCGGAGTATATAACCATCTACAGTCGTATGCACTATGATGGCAAATTCATGTGGGGTTTGGGTTGTTGCAGCCGGATCAATCCTGCTGAGGGACAAGGCGACAACGTGAACCCAAATGTTCACCAGGTTGCAAGAGAGGCCGAACAGTTGGCTTTGACCGAATTAGGCCAATATAATAACACAGTGTTTTTAGCCGATAAGCGCCAACATATTGGGGATATTCCCATCTATAACCCCAACACAAAGCAGTACGTTACTGGCAATCCAGACCAATTGTTAAAGGCCGCTGGTGGACCTGTTCCCTTAGTTACCGCTGTCGATTCGCCATCATCGGGTTGGGAACTATACGCTGTGTATTTCCCTCACGCCGAACGCAATCAAGAGTCAACAGTACGTTGGAAATCCCCTATCGATGGTGCCGAACTATCCGGTAATGCTCATGGCTGGTCGGTTCGTCTGTATGCCCGTAAACGTTAATTCTTTCCTTTCAAATCAATCAAATTTCATGAACGCAATCAAAGCATTCTTTCAAAAGGATAATGCCACGGCCAAACTATCTGGCTGGCTCATTCTACTGGCTTCATTGCTGACCTTAGCAGGCCAACATTTCCATTTTCCGCCCAAAACGTACCTGATCATGACGGTAGTTGCGGGATCATTAACGGCAATGGCCACCGTATTCAAGACCAGCAAAGTAATTACCTGGTCATTGCTATGGCTGCTGATTTATACGGTTGTCAACTACCTGTCCAACAATCTTACACAGGTATGGCCAGAGGCACAAACGATTGTGGCTTACATCGGTGGAGCAATCAAACTCATCACGGATTATTCGGCCCATCAGAGCGGTGACGAAACACCCCCAACTACGCTAACCAAATAAGTCATGATCTGGAAAATCTTAACTGGCGTTCTGGGTGTTGCCCTTCTATTTGTTCTGCTATTCTGGTTTGTACCAGACCTACGGAGTTGGGGGAAATCGCAAAACTCAACGAATAAGGAGCTATCCGACTCGTTGAAGTCCGAACGAACAAAATCGTTTAACCTGGCTAATGAGCAGGCGAAACTAAGTGCATCACTCGCACGGATTGAACGTGAATTTGAGGATGCTAGATGGCGTAACGCAACGGTTGTGCCGAACGTAAAACTAGAAGTTTCGGGCCTGTCTGCCATTGCTCAACGTCAATCCAACCTGGAAAACCTCATCTTATCTGGTTATCTGAAGCCCCCAGATACAGCGAAAGTAACGCCGGTTGTCACCTATAACGTACCGACAAATGAAGCGCTGACGATAAAGCTACGTGTGTGTGATAGTATGCAAGCTCGAAACAGCTACGTTGAACGTGGTTATGCTGCATTGAAAGAAGCGTATCGGTTGAGAGGTGATTCACTGAAAGAGTTGCGGGAATTCACAGATGACGGAAAGGATCTGGCTCAGCAAAAAGGCTGGTTCACTGGTCGAAATAAAAGGCTACGCCAACACGCAAAAACACCTCCTTTCTAATCTAATCGCCTATTCGTGTGAACCATATTACCCACTCAACAATGATGAAGACCTACGTAGTCCATGCAATGCCCGCTTATGTTGCCGCGTGGACTACGCAGGTTATGGCAACGGCGCTATTCCTGAACGTACCAAGTGAGTTTTGGGCGCAAGTAATGGCCGTGTTTGAGATTCCTGAACAGATCATTGTTGGCACATCGCCTTTGATTGGCGCAACTGTATCGACACTCGTTGAGGTACTGCAACGGGTCTATAATCAGGATAAACAACGACGTAGGGGCAAGCTTGATACAGAATACCACGATCCGACGGCTAAGTACTGGCCAGCTAAAATATTCGTGGGTACGATGTCAGGCTTATTCCTGATGAGCTGGTTTGCTCAGGCTGTTTTAGCCGTGATACCCAAAGCGCCCGAATGGACGATCGGGTTTATCGCTGGCTATGCAGGGTATTGGTTCGTGTCGAAAAAGCTGCCAAAGCTTTTGGAATCTGACGTTAAAAAAGATCAAGATCATGATTGATGCTATTCAGCTCGACTACTCGATGTATATTGAGATAGCCGGGCGTTTTATACAAATAGGCTTATACGTACTGTTTGTAACAGGTTGTTTTTTGCTATGGCGGTTTACGTGCCGGATGTCATGGGGGCATGACGTTATAGGCCGGATCGTGTTTATCATCCTTGTTTTAAACGGGCTGTTATTATGGAAACAACCTCATCGATTTACGTTGTTTCTCGTCATGCTATTAGGCCCGTTGACCTTTTGGCTATTCTTCAATGTGTTTTATTTCAGCAAATACCCTATACCAGCTGAGGTAATAAAGGAGTTGAAAAACCCCAAAATGCCGGGTTCATCTGTGTTCATTCCTAAGCTGGCATTAGCAAAGTATCTGTTGCGAGATAGCCCAGAATTATATCGGCCGTGGTGGTTTTCCCAGATATTCCGAAACGTTGCGCTGGGTGCAGGCGGGCTATTCCTGCTGTTATTTGGCTTCAGCGAGTCGATTGAAGGCTACACATGGGGGCTACAGCTGGCGGCTAAGGTTCGGCAGGAAACGACAGCCAAAACCGACAGTACGGTAAAAACCGCCGTAAAAGCCGCTGTCGATTCGACCAAAAAGACGTTCTACGCGGTCGCTGATACCATCAAACAGGGTCAGGAACAATTAAGCCAGAAAGTTGATAGTACCAGGCGGGAATCAGAGAAACGAGCCGATGAGGTAAAACGTGGCTTGAAGCGAACCAATGCTCGCTTTTCGCGTCCTATGCCGCTTATATTCAACAAACCCGAGCCGGTGGGCTTACCACAACCGGTGTTTCCACTCAAAACGGATCGGGTAAATAGGGCATGGTATATTCCCGATCAAGGCCGGGCAGATCCGGGCTACCCTTCACCGATTTGGACACGTTATAATTCCCAAGATTATAAAGAGCCGAACCCACTCCCTGAAAACCCTGACAGTTTAATCATCGCTAAACACTTCATGCCATGACATTATTCGGATTGATTGACTGGATTGTAATAAGCCTGATTGGATTGGCAATATGCTTTGTCGTGGTCTGCCTGATGCTAATGCTTTTGTACGATTTGTTCTCATTCAAACCGCCGATCAGTTACCGGCCTAGTACACGGTTTGAGGACAAAGAAGGTAACGTGCACATCGTTGAAGCGCCCAACCTATTCAACCGATATTGCTATGAGCGCGGATTAAAAACTAAATGGTATATCCGCTTTATCGTTGACCCTTAAACACTCAATACTATGAAAATCATAACATTGCCAATCCTGCTGGCTTGCGGTGCATCGCCCAAAACAGCGTCGCTTTACGTCGATCCGATTAACCGCTACGTCGATGAATACGCGGTAACAACCCATGTGCGGTTGAGCCACTTTCTATCACAGGTTCTTCATGAGTCCATACGTCTGACTGCAACAGTTGAAAACCTCAGCTATTCGGCTGAAGCCTTAGTACGTACGTGGCCATCGCGGTTCTATGCTGGTTCAGAAGTGAAATACGATTGGGTAGAAAAAAGAAAAGACCCAGAAACCGGTAAAACCTTAAATGTTTTACAACCCAGACAGGGCAAGCCTGCTGGCATGTATGCCCGTCAACCTGAGAAAATAGCGAACTACGTATATGCTAATAGGTTAGGGAATGGCACGGAAGAATCGGGCGATGGCTGGAAATACCGGGGTCGTGGTCCTATTCAGAATACGGGCAAAACCAAGTACATCCGGTACAAAAAGCTATTCGGCATTGATTACGTCAACCATCCTGAATACATGCAGCGGCCGGATGATGGTATGCACACGTCTTTTCAGTTTTGGGCAGATATGAACCTCAACGTCATTGCTGATAAAGACAACGTTGAGTTGACCACGCGGAAGGTGAACGGCGGAATTAATGGCCTGGCTGATCGTACAAAGCTATTGGCCATCTGTAAAAGTGCACTTCGACCGATTTTCTACGAATCTGATAAAGTTGCTTAATCAGAATGAACAGGTTGCAGTGCAAATAGGAAAAAGCTAAAAAGGTAACGTTAAGTAACGGTATGTCTGATCTGGAGCAGAAGTTTGTCGAAGAATATCCGAAGGATTGTAACGGCGCTAGGGCGGCTGTACGGGCTGGCTTTGCGAAAAGCCGCGCGAAACAAACTGCCTGGGATCTGTTGCAACGAAAGGACATCCGAGACGCTATAGAAGAACGTTTAAAGCTGTTTACGATTTCAGCCGATGAAGCCGCTAAGAATATCAGTGATATTGCCCGTACACGCCTGAACGACTTTATTAAGGTCCGAAAAGTACTTAAAACAGAAGTAGTACGTAGGCCGCTCCAATTCCTTATCGATAAAGCTAAAAAAGAACTGGAGTTAGAAAGCGCTATTCTATTTGAACTAGAATGGGATGGTGATGAGGATCGGGATAAAAAACGTCAGGAAGCTAAGGTTAAGGACATTGAACGTAGGATTCAACGATACACGATTGAATTACGGCATAATGCTAAAGCCTATCGGGACGTAGACGACGAACCTAAATGGGTTGAGCAAGCCTATTTTGATCTGGTTGAATTATCCCGAGCGTATGATGTTGGCAATATTCACGAATACTCTGTTGGTGAATTCGGACCGAAAATCAAGATGTATCCTGCTGATAAAGCGAATGAAATTATTCTAAAGCTTAACGGCAAGTTGGTAGATCGGACAGATCATACATCTAAGGGCGAGTCTGTCAATAAGGGTTTTTATGATTTCCTCAAAAAAGTAAACACCAAGAAATGACAGTAGAGGAGGAAATACAGGCAGAATCCGTGGTACGGTCTTTTACTGAAGACTGGAATTACTTTGCGTATGAGGTGTTAGGCGCACGGCTGGATAAAGAACAACAGGATATCCTTACCAGTGTTCAATTCAACCCGCGCACATCGGTAGCCAGTGGAACGGCACGGGGGAAGGACTACGTAACAGCTGTTGCATGTTTCTGCTTTATGTTTCTTACGCCAAAGTGGAATGAAGAAGGCGACCTCATCGATAACACGAAAGTAGCCCTCAGCGCTCCTACTGATCGACAGGTAAAAAACATTATGATGCCCGAAATTTCGCGGCTGTACAATAAAGCGAAACGTAACGGTGTCATTTTACCCGGCCGGTTGAATGTCTATGATATACGTACCGAGTATGAGGAATGGTTTTTGACTGGCTTCAAAGCGTCTGAACATAACCATGAAGCATGGTCAGGTTTCCACGCAGTAAACACCATGTTTGCCATTACGGAAGCATCTGGTATATCAGATGATACGTTTGGCGCTATTGAAGGGAACTTGCAGGGTAATTCTCGTATCCTCATCGTTTTCAACCCGAATAACACTGTTGGTTATGCAGCACGTAGCCAGAAACAGGATCGCTGGAGCAAGTTCAGGCTTAACTCGCTGACAGCTCCCAATGTCATCGAAAAACGTCAGGTGATACCCGGTCAGGTCGATTACGAATGGATAACTGACAAGTTGAAGTTATGGTGTGAGGAAATTGAAGCCGACCAGGTTGATATAGCTCAGGATGATTTCGAATTTGAAGGCCAGTGGTATCGACCTACTGATATTTTCCGAATAAAAGTACTGGGCAAGTTTCCCAAAGCTGGTAAAGATGTCCTCATCCCTCAACAGTGGATTGAAGCCGCACAGGAACGTTGGGTACGTTATCACAAAACGATTCGTGTTGATCCATATCCAAAACCGCTACGTTTAGGTGTTGACGTTGCCGGTATGGGTCGGGATAGTACGGTATTTGCTCACCGACATGGCAACATTGGAAAAGCCTTCACGAAAAGCAACTCAGGAGGTGAAGCTGACCACATGGAAGTAGCTGGGCGGATAGTTCACATTCTGAAGAACGACAAAAAAGCAACGGCCTTCATCGATACCATTGGCGAGGGCGCGGGCGTGTATTCCCGAACAAAAGAATTAGGTTATGAATCGCGGGCGCTGTCGTGTAAAAACAGTGAAGCCGCAACCGATAACAGCGGGGAACCTCTAACCGATATAACTGGCCAGCGAACATTTGCCAATATGCGGGCGTATCTGGGTTGGGCCGTTCGTGATTGGCTAAACCCGAAAAACTACCCGGACAACACGCCAGATGTGTATATGCCCATGCTTCCGCCTGGAGGTGGCTTTTTAGAAGAAGCGACTGAGATTAAATACAAATGGCTCTCTAATGGCTCGATCATCCTTGAAGATAAGGACGATGTGATTAAACGCCTAAAACGGTCGCCGGATGAGTTTGACGCTATGGCTAACACATTCTATCCGTTTGAGCCAACCTCAAAAGTGAAGGATTTATCAGGATATTTTTAATCATAAACGTGTATGACTCTCAAAGAACTTAAAGAATTACTGGCGAGCACAGGTGCTTCAAATAAAAGTATCAGTGATATTATAGCCAAATTGAAATCACGGCCGGAAGCTCTTGATCTAAAGACATTCCGGGAGCAGTATTCCCCGAAGGGCCATGATACGATGAGCACAGTAGAACGGCCGGATAAACAGATCAAAAAGCCAAACCCTGAAGACCCGGAAAAAACGATTGATGCTATAGAGAAAGTCAATCGACTTGCATTGCCAATGCAGAAGATTATCGTAAAACGGGCTGTCAGTTTCTTGTTTGGGAATCCGGTTAAGATTAACTCAGAAGCGAAGAAAGAGCAGGAAAAACAGGTATTAAACGCATTGAATCGAATTCTGAAGGACTGTAAAATCAATTCGTTCAACCGTCGGATTGCCAAAGACCTGTTTCGCTCGACTGAAATAGCAGAATGCTGGTACCCTGTTGAAAAACAGGAGAATCATAGTACCTACGGATTCGATACGAAATTCAAGATCCGTGTAATGGCCTTTAGCCCCTGGGATGGAAACGATTTGTATCCGTTGTTTGATGATACAGGGGATATGATTGCTTTTAGCCGCGCTTATACCCGTAAAGATGATGAGGGTAAGGAAGTCAAGTATTTCGAAACCTATACGGACGATGAAAAACTAGTCTGGGTACAAAAGGATGCAACATGGGAGGAACCTCAACGTACCCCGAATATCATTAAGAAAATCCCCGTCATCTATGGCAAACAGGATGGTGTAGAATGGGCCGACGTGCAAACGTGTATTGAACGGCTGGAATACCTGCTATCCAATTTTGCCGATACCAACGATTACCACGCATCGCCTAAAATCTTTGTTGAAGGGGAATTGACTGGTTTCAGCAAGAAAGGTGAATCCGGTGCTATCCTACAGGGAACATCTGGCACTAAAGCGTATTACCTCAGCTGGGATCATGCTACGGATGCTGTAAAGCTGGAGATAGAAACGCTGTTGCGATTTATCTACACATTCACCCAGACCCCGGATATTTCGTTCGACAGTGTGAAAGGGCTCAGGGAAATCAGCGGTGAAGCGTTGAAAATGCTGTTTTTGGATGCACATCTAAAGGTTCAGGAAAAACGGGAAGTTTTCGATGAGTATCTGGAGCGACGTACGAATATTATCAAAGCGTATTTAGGCTACGTAAATACCACACTAAAGACTTTTGCGGATAACATGGACATCGAATCAGAGGTGCAACCATTTATCATCAACGACGTAGCGGCTACGATCAAACAACTAACGGAAGCGACTGCGGGCAAAGCTATACTATCTCAGCGTACGGCCGTTGCTCAGTCAGGCTTGGTTGATAATGTTGATCAGGAAATGCAGTATCTACAGGAAGAACGCGACCAGGCCGCTGAACGTGATGTATTTGAACGCACTGTCTAAGTCTTAGTAACATGATAAACGAGTCAGACGAAAAGAAGTGCACGTACTACATTGATGTGATTGAACGTGCACCCAAACCAGGCGAGTATATGGTATGGGTTGGAAAAAAGGGGATCAATCAGGTACTAATGATCAAGTCGGTAAAAGCGGTTAAACATAAAGTGGTAACAGATACACAGGCTTATCATTTAAAACTACAGCCGATGAATTACTTAAAAGAACTGACCGTGATTGATGAAAAACGGCGCATGGGTGTTCCTGTCAGCTGTCGGGTTTGGGTACGAGGAGAAGAAGCCTGGCCTAGTTACTGGCATCCTAGAAGCAAAAAACGATGAGCTACCGTAAGTTTTCCCCGCAGGAATATAACGACCGGCAACTGAAGCGGGTAGAATCATTCACCCGTAAAATCGACCTCATCTATTACAGCGCCATTATCGAAGCGGCTCAGATTGCGGTTAATGTCGCTGTTGATACGGAAAAGCAGTTTTCCTTTGATGATTATTCCCAGACCACAGAGCGGGTAGAAAGCCTATTCCGGCGCATGGCGCTGGATATGCTATTCACAATTGAATCAGGACAGGATGAAGCCTGGTCGTTTTCAAATGATAAGAATGACGCACTTGTCGATTTAGTGTTTAGCAGTCCTATCCAGACCAACGAAACAACACCCGCTCTAACACCGCCACCCCACTATAAGGTCAGGAATCAGGAAGCATTAGCCGCGTTCAAAGAACGTACTATTGATGGATTAAACCTGTCGGATCGAGTCTGGAGATACACCGGCCAGTTCAAGACTGAATTAGAAATGGCCATCGACGTTGGATTAGGTGAGGGTAAATCCGCTCAGCAAATGAGCCGGGATATACGTAAATACCTCAACGACCCTGATATGTTGTTTCGCAAAGTGCGGAATAAACGGGGAAACCTGGTTCTATCCAAACGGGCAAAGAATTATCATCCTGGTCAGGGTGTCTACCGTAGCAGCTACAAAAATGCGATGCGATTGACCCGAACAGAAATCAATGCAGCCCACCGGGAATCGGATCATGTACGGTACCAGACATTAGATTTTGTCGTGGGTTTTGAGGTTCGGCGCTCGAATAATCCGGGTAATTGTGAGGTATGCGCTAAACTAAAAGGACGTTATCCTAAAACGTTCAAATTCGTTGGCTGGCACCCGCAATGCCGCTGTCATGTGGTGTCTATTCTGGCTACTCCGGAAGAGCTCAGGCAGCTGAACCAAATGATTCTTAATGGTGAAGATACTACGGCTTTCCGAAGTGTCAATGAGGTAAATGATGTTCCTGAGAATTTTAGAACGTGGGTTGAAGACAATCGAAAAAGGCTGGAAAACTCACCCAACAAACCTATTTTCATTCGAGACAACTTCACGGGTAAAGACTTTGCAAAGGCCAAATTCACGATTTCAGAGCCGGTAAAAAAGGCTTTTTTGGGAATCGATCTATCAACCCTTATTAAAGGTGATGTGCCTACGAATGCTGAAATGAAGGCCGTTATTATGGCATTTGCCAAGCAACATCCAGAGCATTTCGCCAATGGGTTGGAAAGTGTCAGTATTCTGAAAAGTAAATCGTATTTAATGCAGCATTCCAGGCTTTACAACCCGTCCACCAATCAATGGTCCTCCCAATCGAGTATTAGCCTTTCAACGCATAGCTTTTCTATAGGAGGGCAGCTGTTTAACCCTACAGAAGAACTTAGGGGAGCCTTTGCCGCAATGAAGGCAAACACTCCCCTAACCTTTAATCAGGAATATTCTGTAGAAGCGCTTTGGCATGAGATATTACATGCCAAATCAAATACCCCTCCTCGAAAGCTGAATGCATCCCGGTTGGAGCGTATGGAAACACTCAACCAGTTCACAGCCCGTCACACCTATGATGAGTTTCTAAAAGCATTCAATTCGAATGCCCTCCACAAACAACAGGTGCTCGAAAATGGCTATGGGTATAAAGGTTGGGTTAAAAGTTTCCGTGATGACCTTAAAAAGCTTGGTATCGCTGAAGAGAAAGCGGTAAAAGACTTGATGCCCGTGTTAATGGGCGATTACGCAGAAATATTGAAAAAGCTTAGGGACTATATGGCTACTCCTCAATAACCTGGTAATCCATACCTCGTTTGAATTCCGCTACTTTGTCGGGAACCTGTGACCAGTAGACCTCAGCTTTAGCCTCATCTCCACGATTTAAGTACAAAAGCCCTAAATCAAAAAGTGCTCCACCTGGGGTAATGGTAGCCCTGTAGCCTTCCTCAGTGTAAGGCTCAGGGAATACCAGATTATGGCGAACGTTAATCCATCGGTCCAATACCCCCAGCTCGTCTATTTCGTCTGGTGTAAGATTATGATCAAATACAGTTTCCATTACTTAAAGGTTTGCGTAGTACTCAGAATCATCAATAGTAACTTCAACATACACCCCATCATCATTTGAAGTCCAGGCAACATACTTCACGTTAAAAGATGATTGAAGAAATATTTTCTTTACAGGTAGCTTATCTGAATCATACTCAGAGCTAATCAACGAATACAGCCACTCCGATTGTATTATATGACCGATACTAGGTACTACAGGTAGTTCAAGGAAAACGGCGAAATCCGTATTGTATAACACAAATAGAATTCTCATCGATTAGGCTGTTTTAATTTGACTCCCAAAAGCACCTCTTTCGAGCATTCCCCTTTCACGTAGTCCACTGCCAGAACAGCAATAGCCCTACCCTGTAACGTTGTCAACTGATCAATACCATCATACGTTATACGATGCTGAGCCAGCACGTTTATTGATTCGCTATAGCCTTCTTTTACCGGCCGGTTAATTTTTTGATTAATTAACGGATCCGCTAATCGCTTTTGCAAATCCTGAATCGTTTGTTTTATCTGGCCTTCTGTTGGCGGCATGAGTGTTTCCATACTGAAATTTACGTTAAAGTTATCTGGAACCAGCTGCAACGGTCCCAGATAACCAGGCAATGTTTTAGGATTAAAGATTTTCTAAGTCGTTCTGTAGCTCCTGTACTTTGACTTCACAGTACTTCACATCTGGGCTATCAGTACACTGTTCGTCAGCTAATAGATTGGCTAGTCGTTCCCACTCATCAATCTGTGATAGAGTGAGTTTTATAATGGAGCTCTTGTTCATCGTAATTGCTCCATGTTATTCACAGCGAACTTAGGAATATCTTTCACGCTACCCAGCTTCAGTTTAGCCATAATGTGGGTTTTGTGATTGGTTAATGTTCGCAGCGATATGTTCAGTAAGTCAGCAATGCTTTGATTCTGGTGCCCCTGACCAATCAGTCGTAGCACCTCCAGTTCACGCTCGGTAAGCGTTGAAATCACGTCCCAATCTCCCTGACTGACAACACGCATGGTTGCACGTCGGCTACGTCGCTCATCCTCTTCATAAATCTCTTTTCGGATCGCCCAAATGTCAAGGTTGGAAATGGGATCAAGTAGCGTTTCGACCACGTAAAGCCACGGTTTGGCTAGTTCAGGATCATTGGCCTGATGTCGTTGGTAGTTGTCCAACGCTGTTTTTAGGACGAGTAACGTACGCCCGTCAAATTGGTGCAGTTGTCTCATGACCATTGGCAGTTTGCGCCAAAGCCACGTAATACGTAGTTTTGTCCGGTGAACATAATGAACTGTGTTTACAGCCCCTTTGCCTGATCCTCCACGATTGCAGCATTGGGGCTTTTTTATCTGAGAAATATACTTTAAATACAAGTACTTTGTGGGTAAAAATTAACTCAACTCATTAATCAATTCATTTCGGATCGCTTCAAGCTTTACCAATTCCTCATTGTTGAACCGCTTATACTGAACCATATTAAGCTTATTAGAAAATAAGCTTACACTGATACCTAACCGTCTGGCAATTTCAGCCTGCTTTATAGCCGGATGCTAAGCCAATCTAATTCAAGCATTATCATTTGTCTCTTTATTAGTACTGCAAAGGCAGGCAAATAAAAATATACTTATTGATTAAATGGTAGAAACTATTCATTATTAAATATAAAGCGCAGCTCTGCTCACAACTATAAACCTCAATCCATATATTCGTATTAAAAATCTATTTAAAGGTCTAATATTCAGATATAATAGACACAGTATTAAAAAAATGCAACAAGAGCTAAAATTTAATCTTTAGTTAAGATCCTGCCAAATAAAGTACAGAAAATTACCAAAAAAGACACAATGGAAAGAGACCAGAAAATAGCAAACCTCCTGAATAGAATTCAATATCATTCAATTAATGTCCCCTTCGATTTATCTATTTATTTAAGAGAATTAGGCGAAGATACAAATGAAATAGATGAAATATTAAAGCGTGTAATTGATGAAAATTTTATAATACCGGCTACGGCATATGGAAACAATTTTTATTATTTAACACATGCAGGAAAGCGAATGGGTTTATCAAACAGTTATGTAAATGATCAATTAAAAAAAGATCAGGAAATAATTAAATTAAAGGATCGTGAGAGAATATTAGCTGAGCGTGAGAATGAAGACCGAAAGTGGAAAAACCTTAATAACTACATAACAATTATAAGTGCTTTAGGAACATTAGCTATAGGTGTGTGGAATACATCCCTAAATAACGACATGGATGATGTATTGCAAAATCTAGATACAGTTAAACTGAAGTTAGATTCTTTAACATATAATATAGAAATTTTAAAAAAGAACTCAAAATCATCTACCATGGACTCTTCTAAAAAGAGTGAAATTAATAAAACTATGTCCACAATCAATAAAGAAAATAAGAAAAATTTGCCAGTGCATTAGGTAAAATCATATAAATATTCAGTATCCCTCCCAGAAACGATTTGTCTTATTTCATTTAGTTTATCAATTATGGCATCATAATTATAAACAAAATCCGAATTCACCAATTGATTAAAATACAAAAAATTATTTTTTGTATTTAATAAATTATCTTCTTTAAAATCATAGGAGTAAACTTTATCATGTTCCAAATATACATTTTCAAGTATAACGTTAGGCGGTTGATTATTTATAAAACTTAACATTTTTGGATATTGTTTCATAATTATCTTTAATAAACCAGTATTTTTCATTTGTTGGTTAATAAGTGAAACTAGCGTTAAGTCGTTAGGAAGAGAAAAAAAATATACTTTACATTCCTTATAATCTTCCAGTGAAATTAAATCTTCTTTAAGTAACACTTTAAATACTTTATTCTCATCACCATTAAATTCCGAATCAATAACAACTACTTTATTTGTTTTATAAAACAACTTACCTATTCTATCTTTTCTCATCTCCAGCGGAATATCACTAAGTATATTAATATACTTATTGGCAAAGACTTCAAATTCTAAACAGAACCAATATAAAAAAGTACATTCAAATACTTTAGGCTCTAACTCATAAAACAAATCAATTAAATTGTTAAATTGTTCTCGCCTAGGATGATGATAAATCTTATTCAGCAGAGGTTCTTGGTCATTATTAGCATCCAAATATAAAAATTTTGCAGCAAAATAATCCTGCAATGACTTATGTGACCATTTAATATCTGTGCCTTCTCTTTTAAATAAGGGTACAGTTTCTAAAAGATCGTCTATAAAATCTTTAGGTTTAAAACTAAGGTTGGGAATTTTGGCTAATATAATATTTAACAATTTATGCAGGTAATCTATTGAGTATTCGACCTTATTCTCTTTTGCTGACAAAAAAGCTAAATATCGCAGTACTTTCTCGAAATCATCTGAATGAAGCTGAGAATATTTTTCACGTCTATAGTAACCCTCTTTTGTAAGGTCGTGAGCTTCGAATACCGCATCATATATCTGTCGGTAAAACAATGTTTTTTTCAGTGGAATATCTTTTTTGTAATCAAAAGACTTAAACAATAAAGAAACTAATAGAGGGTTTCTCAAATATTCACTGATTGTATGGTCATTATCATCCAATATCTTACTAATAAGCATTGCAGCTATTGGACGATAACTATAAGCATCATATCGATGTAACAATGCAAATGCTTCTTCATTCTTAAGCGGATTAATCCTTGCTTTTAAAAATGTCCCATAGGATTGGAGGGAAGGTTCTGATCTAGAAGCAATGATAAGAAAGTTACCAGCACAAATATCAATAAATTCATGAAGATTTTTAGTTGTAAAATTTCGATTACTATTGGGTATTTCATCGTACCCATCAAATATAATTAATGATCCACCACTTTTCAGAATATTAATTATTGTAGTAGCTTCTAAGCCATTTTCCTCATTTTGATTTACTTGCCTTTGAATCTCCTGTATAATTGTATTGTCTTTATTAATATGACGTAATTCCACTAAATAAGCCATATCAATTGCTTTCTCTACAAATAAATTAAATATTTTTTTCACAACTGTTGATTTACCCATACCTGCGGTATCTTCAATTATTATCCGTTGGTGGTTAAGTAGCAGATTATGAAAACCATTTGAATTATCAATTTTATATTTATTCCCCCCTTGAATCAAAGTTAATGGTTCATAAAGCTTATCAAAATCTATTTGCATATTAGGAAAAGCTAACGTATCAATTGTTGAGAATTTCCGGTATCTCGTTTTTAAATAATTTTTAAAGGAAATATAGATAGGTGAATCAATCTTAACCGAAGGAAACCTTTTCTTCAATAAAGCATCAAAAATCGCATCAGGATTATTCATCTTAAAAAGTTTTTTGTTAAATTGATTGCTGGGCACTCTTGGTGAGTTAGCAAGTGTTTTCCTCCAATAAAATCAATCCTTGTTAATTCTGCTTAACTACTAATTAACGAATTTATTAAGGATATAAAAGCTCATTCCAATGGTCGTATACCGCTAAGATAAGTTATGCTGAATCATACCCCATTCCTTAATCTGCGTCTGGGCAGCTAAATATACTGAACTTAGTTCGATGATTTACGATACCCGAATGAATACTTAATAAAACCCAGATCGATGGCTCGCTTGTCGAGTGATTTGAAGACGTAGGCAAAGCCGAAACGCTCATCTTTTAGGGGGGATGGCTTACCCGTTTTCTGATACGCCCGTACGGTATCCCGGATTACAGTGAGCAATTCAGCATTCTCAATGCAGTTAATCAGCCGGACAAACTCATCGGGTTGAATAGTGGCCATATTCGGTTTCTCCAGCTTCGGCCCCGCTACCGCAATCAGCGTATCCATGATGCCGGTTCGAAACTCGATGTCCGTAATGGCTCCATTGGTAAAATCGTTGATGAGGCCGTCTATCTCATCAGTAAACTCTTCGATAGTCATGGCTTACCGGCGAAATGAGGTGTCGATTGGGAGACATTCGCCGGTGTATTCCCAGGCGTCGATTTTATACGCTTCAATCTCTTCGGCCGTCGCTAGTCGAAAACTACGGCCTCTAGCGAATTTGGCCCTACCTTGCAAATGCTCAGTGATGTGCGATTTGTCCATATAGTACTTATGGGCCGCTTCTTCACGGGATTCGAACATTTTTCCGTCGTTGAGGCAGATGATATACTCCTTGCGTTTGCGGGATTTGGTAACAGTCACCTCGACCTTGACTGGTTTGGGCACATCTACTGGCTGACCATCAACAGTGTAGGCCTGGGGGATTCGAAGCGTACGACCTAGGGCAGCATGCTTTTCAAGGGTTGCCACCAATCGGTGGGCAGGAATGTAGAACGTGGTATTGTTGATCAGATCACCCCCATAAGCCTGACAGGGAATCAGCCCCGAAACGTCGGTTGGAGGCAGGTGTTTTTGGCCCTGCGGGGTAAAGCCTTTTCCGTTGAATTTCGTAGTTGTTTTGAATATTTCGCGTGACATAAAACTTGATTTTAAAGGTGATTATGAACGATTTGGCATGAGCGCTCCCAAAGCAGGCAAGCCCGCTGACTGGAAGAATTAAGAAGTGGATTTGTAAGCTTAGGACCGACGGCGGGATTTGGCCGTAGGCGGAAATTCGATTACATTGAACATTTCATAAAACCGGTCTTCAATACGAGGTCCGTAGATTTTGCCGATTTCGTCCAGGGTATGATTGGAGGTAATATGGGTACGGAAATAGTTGCCGTACCGATGGCGATTATCAAGAATCTGAGCCATGACGTTTTGCCGTTTGGTGTAATGAACACCCTCATCCTCCTGTCCCAGATCATCATAAAAACGGCCTAACACCTCATGGCCAAAGGTTTTATCGGGATTGTCGGCCACGGTGTCCTGCGAATAATAGTCGATCACCTTTTGCCCCCCTTTCTTCTCGTCCGAGAATTCACCGACGATGACCTGACAGGTATGGGGCGTGTAACTGGCCAGTGGGTTGGTATCGCATAGCTCCATTAACTGCGTTTTACCCACACCCGTTGGCCCTGCCAGAAAAATACCTTTTCGAAACGAATAGCCGGGTTTCACCTCTTCAAAGCGCTCGTCTTTGGTAAAATACAGGGCGAGGATTTTTAAGACATTTTCATTGTCCTTATCCACGTCGAACCCCTTCCAGCCCAAATCTTTGGCCCGGGCCTGCCCCCGTTTGGTGATCCACTCCCGAAACTCTTTGGCCGTTAAGGTTGGGAATGTGCGGATGCCTTTGGCCTGTTTACTGTAAGCCAGCGAATAAAGCGCCTGTCCCTTTTCGCGCCGGGCCTTGAATACCAGCTTCTCCAGCTCCTCCTGAGTTAATTCGGGATATTGGGGCGGCTCAGAGGTCCACATCGCAAGTGCTGCCTTCTCCTCGGTAGTCAGGTTGACCGAGGGACGTAGGTCTAAGAGTGCCTTGTGTTCGTTTTCCAGAATGGTTGTTGCCATGGTTTTTTCGTTGATTTCGAGCCTGATTCTCTTTTTGTTGAGCAATTTCACCCCGTATCCAGTTGTTGCAGTGATACAGCAAATCGCGGTGTCGGCGGTCCCGGAGGTTGTAGGAGGCCCATTGGAGATGAACAAACTGGGCAATCCAACGTAGGGTTTCTTCATCGGTCAGATCGTTCTGGCTCCGGACGTACTTAAAAATCCGGTGATCGTTTTGCAGCTTCAGCGTAAACTCTTCCAGCTCGGCGGTATCGGCATCGGGCAAATCGTCAGGGGAAGGGGGCGGCCGGAACTCGGGACGGTCCGCCGCGCGGTTGGGGTCATTTTTTTCAGCGTTGACAGACTTCTGAATTTCACCAATCGTCAAAACGTCGTTTCCCTCCTTATTTTTTTTTATAGTTTGGGTTTCATTGTTTCCGGTTTGGTATTCTATATTATTATAGGACTTATCCGAAAACATCTCCGTTTTTTGGGTATGTTCCTGGAGATGTTGTTGGAGAAGTGGCCGATTAACCTCTCCGTTTTTTGGAGAAGTAGTTGAGTTAACATCTCCGCTAACATCTCCGTTTTTCGGGTATGTTAACGGAGATGTTGGAGGGAAAAGTCTTTCTTCTGATGCCAGAAAATACGCTCGACCCGCCCGGCTCCCCTGCCCAAAACTCTTGACCTTTATTAGTCCCCTACTCTCCAACTGTTCCCGTGCTGGCTGCACCGTTTTTACGTTCACACATAGCAAACCGGCGATCGCCCCATCAGTCCATTGACAGGATTCCGGCCAATCGCTCTTATGGCCTTTCTCGCTAAATTCATTGAGCAAACACGTATACATGTGGGTCGCTCCAGGGGGAAAACCCTGTTGCCTGTGCAACTGCCAGAACCGATTCAACAGGGCTATGTAATTCATACGAATAGTCTATTATAAGCAGGGTAATACGGTTGGTTGAAGTATTACCCTGCCCTATTTACTCACTAACGACCATCTATATACGCAACTATTTTTCAATGATCACAAATGGCTCAAAGATGGGTCGTTGCTCGTCAAACTTTGCCTTCACCGCATCGTCGTAAAACTCCTCAAATGTTTCCGAAACCAGATAGAGTAAAACAGATCCGTTGTTGGGTTCAATCTCAATGCTGAGGTCAATTACAGCTGGCTCGTAGCCGTCAAAAAAGGGAACAAACAACTGAAACTGATAGCCAGACAATTTCGACTGAGCTTTGGTGTACTGGTGATTCTCGATTGAGCCTAGCCGATCATTGGCGGATTTGTGATCCGATTCCGTTTTGACCTCGAAATTCATCAGGCCATGAACCAGGCTTTTATGCTCTTCCCGGCTTTTGAAATAGTGCGGTTTGTATTTGATGAGCTGAAGCAATTCCGTGTTCCGATAACCCCGCCCGTTAATGCTGAGCGATTCCAGGAACGGATTCTTTTTGAGTTTCCCTCCTACGGTAATTGTATCCCGCTCCTGCTCACCAGCAATCAGGGTAATCGACAAATCACTTTTGTTAAAATAAACGTGACAGTCACTAACGTCAAATCGATCCAGCATTTTCACGGATTCAGTATAACGCTTACTGACAAATTCAGCGGGAGCGCCGAAATTCCCAACCAGGCTAATAGCAGGTTCTAGATGAATCTTGGCAGCCTCGCCGTGCCGAATCACCAACTCATTCTCATCGAGTGATTCAATTTTAAGATGCAATGTATCGGTCATAGTATTGATAAACAGCTAAAAATGAACGAATTGAAATTGAGTATTAGGATTAATCGGCCGATTCCAGCCGCTTTCGATTGAAAGGAATTCGATGCTGACGACGCTCGTCAATCGTCAGAGCGCGAGCGTGAACAAGCTGAGAGGTTTCATCGTAGAATTCGAGCGTAGCCTCCTCTTCATTGACGTACTCGTAGACATTTACGACCTTGTTTTCAACACCGGTTCTGAGAATAGAGAGGTTTTTGACTTTCTCCTTTTTGATGGGCTCCGTAGCCCCTTTGTGAATGCCTTTAGCCCGTTCAAACTCCTCGGCCGCCACTTGCAACTCAATGTCGATGTCAGCATTTCGTTTCTGGAGTTCCGCTCGTTGCTCATCCGTTATTTTGACGGGGAGCTCCCGTTTTTCAAAAAAGAATTGATCCATAGATCTATGATTGGTTAAAGTGATACGTAGCTACACCCGCTTGTCTTTCTGAGCCTTTAATCGGGCTTTCCAGTCTTTAGCTTCCTGCTTACGATTGGCTTCGTACTGCTTGTTTGCCTGTAATTCGGCTTTACGCGCTGGCTTTAGCATGAGCTGGATAAAATTTCTTTGTATCTGGATGGAAAGCGAGTCCCTTTTCATGGGCGATTCGTTTCATCTCCCTAAACAGCTCTTTCTGAGAGTCTTCATCCTGACCCGGTAAATCCTTCAGCTTCACCGCATGCGCTGTCCAGTCGTCTGGCTTTTTGGGATTGAGCATCGGCACCGCATCGACCCAGGCTTTGCGTTTATGGCTGGCATCGGCAAAATCTTGTGGGGTTTTGGTTTGCAGCTGATCAGCCGTAACCAGTGGCTTTTGCCCATTCGACTCCAGATGCTTATTGACCTCATCGACGGGGTTAATCGTCAGAAAGAAAACTTGCAGGATAGACAACTTTTGCGCCTTTAGCAGCAAGTCATTACTGAGCTTCAGACAGGGTAGAACGACCACCGCCCGGGATACAATCGCATCCCCGTTACCAAACCGAAACGTCCACTCGGCCCCCAGCTGAAGTTGTTCGCCAGACTGAATCGTATCCTGTACACTACAGGTAGCCAGCAGACTATTGGCAAATAGACTGGCTTTGAGTTTATCGTATACCTCATCCAGACTCAGCGAGAGATTGGCGATCTCTTTGGTGCTGGCCTGAACGGCCGTCATGGCCATAAATAACGTAGTTGGGCTTTTTGTGCTCATGGCAGCGTAGAAACAGGAAGTTTAGCGAAGTGAACGAGCAGATAATGATAAACCAAGTAGAGTATACAGGCTCCCATGATGGCGATCTTAAACCAGGCTAACCGGCTGTACGTTGATTTTGGGCGTATCATATCCGGCTCAAAAACAGGTTATACAAACCAAACGCGATGGCGAACAAGGCCATGAGGAGTACATAGGTCGTAACCCAGACGGCACGGGCCGTGCTGTGGGTGTAATTCCACCGGCCCGTCCAACGGTACACCAGCCAGCCTTCCAGCTTGAAAAGTCGGCTCTTAGCCCAGCGAACCGGGCGTGACTGAGCGATCGACAGGGCAATAACTGCCCAGGGTCGCATTTTGAGAATTGCGAGCTTAATCATAATTTTGTGTTGAATTTGAACTGTTGCACTAGCCCTGGCCATGCCGGGGTTTGTCATTCTACGGCGAGTAGAATAGCTGGGAGCATCGCCCCCACCCATTGCGTTACCACCGTGCCTCCCTTAGCGGGACTATCGTTAGGCGTACACCTTCCGGCGATGCCGTTCTATGAATCGATCTAATTCCGAACGGGTGATCCAAACCCGGTTCCCAAATTCAGAGGGAACAATCTGATTACTTTTCACATAGGTGTGGAGCGTTGTTCGCGATACTTTCAGGTATTTAGCGGCCTCCTCAATACTCAGTGGTTCATTGCCCTGCTCCCGATCCTTGGCCTTTTTAATTTCTAACCGAGCCGCTTCCAGGGTTGCCTGTAAGGTCGATAAAAGCTCGATATCCACGGATACTTTCATACCGATGCTAGTTTAGAAATCCCTCCAATTCGTTTGGCGATGTTGTAAATTGTCGATCGAGACACACCGTACTTTTTAGCGACTGCCAGTTCACAGGCGGTAGGCATTGAGCCGGGCAATGCTTTGAGCTTAAGAAGCTCGGCGTAAATCTTCTGATCCCGCTTCTGCTTACGTTTTTTGGTAGGCGTTTTCATGGTAGTCTAACGGGTTAATCACGGACAATCACCGGTTTGTACTTCTCCAACCACTCGCACTCGGCCACTGTCACCAGATAGCCCGGCTGACCAGACCGTTTGGCCCGAAACGTATCGTCGCTGCACCCCCAATACTCACAGAAATCACGACGGGCCAGGATTCTGAACGCCTTGGGTATACCGTTAAATGCATGCATGAGCCGATTAGCCAACGGATGCCCCGTCTGTACGCCATTTTCTGGACTTACGTCTAGTTTTTGTCCTACCATTGTGCTATTGTTGTAGTGTTATCGTGCTACAAACTTAGTTGCAACTAATTGCAATTGCAACTAATTGCAAAAATATTTTTCATATACCTCAATTGTCTTGAAAAGTACAACTTTACAAATGGACACCTTTGGAGACAGGCTTAAGTATTTGCTTGATATTAAGAAAGTTACCCCTTATATGCTGGCTAAAGAACAAGACCTATCAGCGGGAACTTTAAGTCGTGCAATTAATAACAAACACAAAGCGACTAAGGCAACAATCATTTCCATTTGCAATGCTTTACTCAAGTATGAGGAGGTTAAATTCACTCAAGTAGAGGTAGATTGGCTTGTTAAGGGCGAAGGAAAAACACCCCAATTTGACCGAATGGGATTTTATAAGCCCAAGATTTCCAAAGAGCCAAATCCGAATGACGAGGTAGTACCTCTTGATTTAGTTGATGAAACTGCTGTTACCACTACACCCTCAGGTAGTGAGTTCCGGGAGTTGGATAATGGTTCAGTGTTGCTAACCATACCACTCGTTCCGGAATATGCCTATGCCAGTTACGCACACGGGTGGAAGGATCCTGAATACCTGGAAGAGCTACCCAAATATTCAATTGTCTTACCGCAACCCGAAAAAGGCCGGTTTCGCGCTTTTGAGGTAAAGGGGGATAGTATGAATGACAATAGTTTAAATGCTATTTGCCATGGCGATGTAGCGATCGGAAAGTTTATCGAACCAGATCACTGGGGCTATAAACTCTACACGAATGGCGGCACTGATTACGTGATTGCGACGCACGACGGGCTGATCATCAAACGCATTGTAGGTCATAACATCAAAGAAGGTATAATCACCTGTGCATCAAAGAATCCAGATAAAAATGAATATCCCACTTATGAGGTACGCCTTTCTGAGGTGTATGAATTATATATAGTGCGTAAAGTTGATCGGGATTGGACTAAAAGGTAGTTTATAATTATATGACTGATGATGAGATAAAATGGATCCTAAAACACCAAGGCAAAGTAGCCGCGATCCATTCAGTAATAAAAAGCCATAACCTCAAGTTCGATCAAGCCGAAAAATATGTAGAAAATCTTATTAATGGTTACCAATCTAACGATGATATAAAAATTGATGTAGAAGAATTAGAGAAATATGTCCCTAAATTTATAATTGATGACCGGTCTTTAAAAAAACTAATGGCCGCAAAACAAAGCTCAAAACATTATGCATATATAAGTAAAAAAGACTATCAAATAATGGTAGAAAAGAAACAGGTCTATGATGAAACAGGAATAGTGCCTGATATAAAAAGAATTGATTATATACCTAGGCCTAAAATTAACCAGCCAACTAAAAAAGAAATACCAAATAAGTATCTTTACATAGGGGCCTTTTCTTTGTTTGCTATTGTTATAATTTTCATGATTTTTATAAGCAATTCTACAAATAAACAAGACAGTTCAAACAACGATACACTTACAGATGCACAAAAGGATACTGCCATGAAGTATGCCATTGAAAGCAAAATGTCATCACTTGGTCAAACGTGTTTATCTGTGATCTATGAGGGCCATTCTTGTGTTTGGGTTTATACGATTGAAGATGGAGATAATAAGGATGGTCTTGCTAGGCTTTTATGTCCAACTGCCCAAGAATATGGGGCTAAATGTGTATCTATATACAATTCGAACCAAAAAAGATTAGGTCGATCCTTTTGCGATTAACCAACCTGTTGTCCATTACCCCCATCCAGAACCTTTAATATCTATCCTAATCCTAAACGTTCACATCAATAGAAAAACATGGCGACTTTAAAAAATGTAAAAGTTACAGCTGCAAATATTCTAGCTTTTTCCGTTCCATTATTAACTATTGTCATTGCTAAAATTACCGGAATGATTTCCGGCAAGGATCAGCTTTTGATTTATACCTTTACAGTAGGGACAGCTATAGCCATGTCTTTTTTAGCCTTTTTCATATTAAAAGAGCTATTTGACGTTCCCGATACCGCTAAAAATATATCAGAAATGGCTAATAATCTACTTGAATCCATTAATGAAACCAATAAACGAGAGAAATTATTAGTGCCTAACAATCAATTAAAAAGGATAGAAAGTAGTGCAGATATTATTCGTATTATTAGTCCAGATCTATATGATGATGAACATGAATTTCTGGACACTATAGTTTTAAATATTAAGAATGATAAAAAGTATGAATATATTATACCAGACAAGCCAGAAGTAGTTAACCGCATGATTCGATTGATAAAAAAAGTGGAGCACAAATCTGGCAAGAAAAGTGAGGAAATTAATATTAATTATAGAGTTATTCCGCCCAATCAAGCTCCTATCGTAACTGCATATGGTATCTATGACGGCAAAGAGATCAAGAGTCTAACTGCCTATGTAGAAGTACGGATCGGTGATGTAAAGACAGAAACCTCACATATTCAGCTCAACAAAGACGAAGCCCATTCGTTAAATCATTGGTTTGAATCTTTATTTCATCAACAGTAGACCGGTATGAGTTTTAGAAGAATTGCATTAATCAACCCCCCAATTGATGAGGATAGGATACGTTGTATTGATGCGGGTCATTGGCAACCGCTTAACCTTCTTGCTCTTGCCTCCCATATCAAACATTCCGATTATGAGTGCGATATAGTGATCTATGATCAGGAAATAATGTCCAAAGATGAAATCTATCACTCTTTGGCAAATTTTCAACCAGACTTAGTAGGGATCTCCCCCAACATTGATTCCTACCAACAAACTATCCATATAGCAAAACTTTGTAAGGCAATCAATGCAAAGGTTGTACTTGGAGGGAATTATGCCTCTTCACTCGGAAGTCGTATATTATTTAACAGGAAGGAAATAGATTATATCATTAAAAGAGATGGTGAAATTCCTTTTTTAGAGCTAATTAAAGGCAAATCACTAGCAAACATTAAAAATGTAATCTATAGGCAAGGCAACAATATTTTTGAAAATGATCTAGCCTACAACAACAGCGCCACAATAAGTGAAATAGATTATTCTTTAGTTGATCTTGAAAAGTACTTTAACAATTATGCTCTAAATCGCAACAAAGGCCCCTTCAATCGTCCACTTGCGTTTCTTTCCCAGCGAGGGTGCGTTTGGAAAGACAAAACTGGAGGTTGCACATTTTGCAGTCGAGAGCTCATCAGCCGATTCGACAACACGAAACAAGTTTGGAATCGAATCAGAAAACTTAAAGAGCAATTTTCAATCGATGCCATCATGGATGTAGGCGATGACTTCTTAGGCAATCTAGATTGGTTTACTTCTTTTTATGAAAACAAAACAAACTTCAACGATGAGTTTGGTATACGATTTATCTATTCTAGGGTCAACCACATAAACGATACAACCGTCAAGATGCTAAAAGATTTAAATACCTTCGAAATCTTTCTTGGTATTGAGTCTGGAGATCAGTCAATTTTAAAAAATACTATAAAAGGCAATACCATCGACCAGCAAAAACGAGCCATTAAATTGCTCGAAAAAAATAATATTAATGTAGCTCTTGGTTTTGTATTAGGGTTACCTGGAGAAAACAGGAAGACTTTAGAGGCAACTTCTAATTATATTGAATCACTTCTCAATCATACTAATATCACTGAAGTGGTAGTCTCCATAATGACTCCATTGCCTGGTTCACCATCTTATGACCTAATGTTGGATCATAACAAACTTGGCCATAAATATCTCAATTCAGACATGTACGATTTAATTGATCTGCAAAAGGATTGGGTGAATAATTTTTGCGATGTTTCCTTCGATGAAATCATACATATATCCCATAAACTCAATCAACTCAAAGATAACGTAACTGTTGAATTTGATTATGCCTAACAGTCAAATTAACGGTTACACTATCTTAATAACGAGTCAACAATTCCCATCCAGTACCTTCCTACACCATAACCATGAAAATTACATCAATTGAGCTTAAGAACATTAGAGGGTTTAAATACTTACCACAAACTGAATTTTCATCAACAATAAATCTATTTATTGGTCCCAACAACTCAGGTAAGTCTACAATATTAAACTCATTACTTCAAATACAAGATTATAGGCTTAATTATACAGATATAATATTCGGGCAAACAAGTGGTCATATCATACTAAACCTTTCAGATTTTTTTTATAAAGAAGAATTTGATGCTAACCCAATTTCTTATGATAGGGTAACTATTCTTATTAGTCGACCTTCTTATGAAAGACACTTCCAATCTTCAGTTATTTCTCAATCGAGGCAATTTACTATTCAATCTAATGTTGAACCTACCAATATTTTCTACCCATATTTATCAAAAAGAAAAGTTACAACTTTCAAACATGATATAAATGCTGTTAATTCTAATGCAGTAACTGGGGATCTTGCCAATATAATAAGTAAAATAGATAGATTGAATGACAGGTCATTTGAGCCAGGGCATACAGCTTACGTGTGCGCCTGTAAGTCAATTCTAGGTTTTGAGGTAACAACATCATTCATTCCCCAAGGTAAAGAAGCAGTTTACCGTATCAGCAATTGGGAAAATATTCCCATTAGTTCGATGGGTGAAGGTGTTGTAAATATGCTTGGACTGATTGTTGACTTATGTATAGCTGAAAAGAAAATATTTGTTATTGAGGAAATTGAAAATGACATTCACCCCAAGGCCCTTAAAGCTTTACTGGAGTTACTTATTCAAAAGTCATCGACCAATCAAATCTTCATTTCTACGCACTCCAATATAGTCATGAAGTATCTGGGGAGTGTACCGGATGCCAAGATTTTTAATATTATCAATAGTCTTTCTGACCCTGAACGGCCCAGCTTATTCATATCTCAACTTACAGAGGTAGCCAATACTCCACAAGCAAGACGGGAAGTACTTGAAGACTTAGGGTATGATTTATTTGACTTCGGTTTGTGGAAAGGCTGGTTGTTTTTGGAAGAATCCTCAGCGGAACGTATAATCCGGGATTGGCTAATCCCCTGGTTTGTAGATCCTTTACAAACAACGATTAAAACCTTTTCAGCAAGTGGTGTTACCAACATCGAACCTAAGCTAAATGACTTTGATAAGTTATTTATATTCCTACATCTGGAATCAATGTATAAAAATCGAGTCTGGGTGTTAATTGATGGTGGAGAGCATGAAGATAAAATTATAGAGGGTTTAAGATCTAAGTATGTAAAATCCGGATGGAATACTACAAACTTTCAACAGCTTAGTCAACATGATTTTGAAAAGTATTACCCAGATCGATTTCAGGAAGAAGTAGATGCTACACTATCCATTATTGATGATCAAAAGAAACGAAAGGCAAAAGAGAAGTTGCTCTACAAGGTATTAGATTGGATTAAGAATAATAAGGATGAAGCACAGGCTGAGTTTGCTGAAAGTGCCAAAGAGGTGATTGAAATACTTCAAACCATTAATAGTCAGTTAAATTCCTAAGTACCCCCTTTCGACACCTAACCGATGATTTTGTACTCTACGAATTGTTATTTAAAGTACTTTATTCAGAAGGAATTCTACAAAGATGTCCACTACATATGGTGTAGTGAAATATTTGATAGTAAAACGTTGTCCACCTATTCAGCTGGTCATTTTTTGCCTCCTAGCTCCAATCCAGCCGATATTTATAAACAGTTACAGGGTGAATGTGTACGCCCTGACCGTCATAGTTACAAGATCAATGAACAAAGAGCATCCTTTAAATCGTTAGCTATGAGATTTGCTGCATCTGGCACTATTAGTGATTTTGACAGAGATGAGATCATCTCATTAGCAGATAGTAACGAACAAGCTTATTGGAGGCCACTTATATATCTAATACCCCAGGAAGCGGTAATGGGTAGAGTTAAACTAGTACCAATTGCCAAAAGGGCAAGTATTGCCAAAGAATATATTATTGAAGATTTAAAAGGTTCTGAATTTCAGATAATCGAGCTATAACATGTTACAAGCATTAAGAACAATCCCACCAGCAGAAGCGCAAAAGGTTCTTGTGGTTTTAACAGAACGATTATTACCTAATCCCTTTGATCAATATTCTTACGATATTGATCCTGCTCTGTTGACAATAACCCAGAAGGAGGTTAGAAATCGTGTTTACGTTCAAGATAATGATAATTCAGATAAAGCAAGGTCCAAAATGCTGACTTTTATTTCAAATGAAATAAGCACTCAAATCTTGACTTATGATCGAAAACAAAATGCCAAAGAAAGATTATTAAAAAAAGGCCTATTACCTTTAAATAAATATGAATTAGTATTTAATCCAACTTTTAAAGAATTCGAGCAATTCTCCATAAGGAAATCACATGTAGAATCAAGCTTTGCTAAGCCTGATTCTGTATATCATGTTCATATCGATGACAAGGTGACTATTATTCTCTTTGCAACTATTTTTAATAATGATGACCCAAATCACAAGTTTATGTTATTATCAATAGGCATTACAGATAAAAATAAGATTGTCATCACTAGTGCCCTCCGAATATATTATTCTGACATTGAATATTCAAACGATTTTAATCTCAACCAAATGCTTATTGCATTTTTAGAGAAATATGCCTTACTATCTCGTACACCAAACGAGGATAGTTCAATGGAAAGAATACTGGTAGATTATGCAGTTATCAATACATTTGATATCAAAAAATTTAAAGGAGGAGAAACATTTAATTTCAATATACTTAAGAGTTATAACCCAGAAAATAGCAGGTATGCTTCAGCTGCATATGTTTTTAAAACTGAATTTAAAACCACAATTAAATTATACTATGCATTTATAATTAACGCTGATAAATATACTCAGGATTTGTCCAAGCATGGTGTTCTAGTTTCACTTTAATTCTAATCTCCATTATTTATGATATTATCCAGAGCAATCTTTAAGTTGAAAGGTGAAATTTTACTTATTTCTTGCTTATCTTACGCTGACGCATTGAATATGCTATCAATTAGAGCACAAATTGATAACATTATACCATTAGGTATAGTTGAGCATGATTCTATTAAAAACTATAACATTAAAGTACAATCGAACCTTTCAGGCATATTAACTGATGAGGAGTTAATGGAAATTTATTAGTGTTTTTCCTGGCAGAACGACCTCCGGTCCCCATTGAAAACTTTTAATACTGTTATTATTTGGCGTTAGGCTTAAAAGTCTCCACCACAATCACATTCAACTACATAATCATTTTCATAAAAATTAATAAAATCCCTTACAGCATGTAGTACCTCCTCATATCTAAATGTAAATGCTAATTTAAATAAATGCTCATAAGGGGTATTCCCTTCATTACTGGTTTTTGTGTGGATTATAGAATCTCTAAAATTCTTAAGATTTTCTATAAATTGATATTTATTTGGATGCGCTTTTTGGAAATCTTTATTTGTAATTTCTTTAAGTATTCTTTTTATCTTAGTATCAAATGAAATAAATCTCTGAATTTGTTCTTTATTATAAACCTCAACTCTATTACTCTTAGGGTCGCTGAAAAGATAATCATCTGGTATAATTTTATTCATAAAGGCTTCAATAGAGGTAAATAAAGAAGTAACAAAAACCACACACAATTCATAATGGGTATAAAGCTTATGAACGTCCAGTTTCATATCTGATGTTTCAATATCAAAAGCTTTGATTATCTCTTTCTTTTGCTGAGCAATAGACTTATAATGCCGTTGAGCGCTGTCAAAATAAATTAATATAAGATCAGGTTCAGGTATGTAGTAATATTTGCCGTCTATTCTTACCTGGAAGGCTTCCACAGCCATATCTGAATCCGTATGCAAAAAGCATACTAATCCTTTCGCATGCTTAATTGATCTAAATTCTTCACGATTACCATTTAGATCAATTACATTATATTTTTCTTCGAACTCCTTTGCATCGGACTTAAACTCGTTTCTAAACTTCCGTTTTATATGTTTCATTTTTCTAAATCACTTAATTATTTAGTCATCTCCAAATATCGCATCCATTGCAGTATCCAGACTTTCCTTATCAAACCCGTTGAGGTAGCGCTGGGTGGTATCCAGCCGCTGATGACCCAAAGCCTGCCGGATGTCGTCTATACTGATATTCTTGGATTCCTTCATTTTCCGGCGGGCTTTGTCGGCAAAGGAGTGGCGTGCCGTATGAAACGTTAAACGCTCGGTTATCCCTGCTTTTTCGGCTAACGTTTTCAACTCCCGGTTAATGAGCACCTGCACCGACGAAATATCATTAAAGAGCCGTACGGCCAGCTCCCTGGGCATTTTCTTCTTTTGCTCATAAGTGAGGTAGTGGGCATATTTAGCCTCGTTCGATAACAACCCAAAAAGGTAATCATGAGGCCTGTAGTGATCTGTTCTAAAGAGCTCAATAATCTCTCTGGCTCGTTTATTGATCCGGGTTGACATCTGTTCCCCCGTTTTGGACATCTGGTATTCTAAGCGCTCAGCTCCTTTCTCCCCAACTATATTGCTCCAGCGCAGTTGGAGCACGTCGCGCGATCGAATACCCCCCATGTGATAGGCAAACAGATACAAGTATTTCGCCCGAAACAACCAGATTCCCTGATCGTAGCGCCTGCCCTTCGCATCGATCCGCTTCCCCCCTACCTCCACAGCTTCAATGGCGTCGACTTGACCATCGGAAAGTTTAAGTCTCGGCGCTGGTTTATCGGAAGGCATATCGAAATGGGCGAACGGATCCTTCTGGATATATTCCAGCTTCAAGGCTTCCAGCATCATCCGCTTGATCCGGTTGAAGTAGGTATGCCGGGTACCGGTCATCGTGCCCTGCGCCTGTAAATGCCGCTTGAAGCGGTTCAATACGTCCAGATTGATAGCTCTCAGAGGCAGCTCTTTTCCAGCAAAGTCAACAAAGACACTTAGCCGGGATTTGAGATTGCGCTGGTAGCCGACGCTGTTGGAGGCCGCATCATTGATTACCTTCTGGGCAAAACTGCCCAGCGTCCACCCCTCATCGGGCATTGGGTTATGCAAAAGGTTGATCACCTCGACCGGCGTGGCTACGCCCGTTGCATCGATCATATCGGCCGTTTCCTCGGCATCCCGAAGTACCTTTTTAAGCTTGGTATTATATTCCTTATGGTAGAGGTTTTTAGCAGCAATCCATTTGCCCCACTTGGCATCCTTATCAAATTCGTCTGGTTTTACGGCAACGGTCGTTTTAATTTTCCGGTGTTTACGGTTTGCCGTTACGCGCAGGAATATTGTATGTCGTCCGTCTTTGTTGGGCCGATAATTTAGCTCAAATTTGTAGGTGATATTCATACCAATAAAGGTACGTTTTTCAGAAACAATACAGAAACAATAGCCCGATACGATTTTGTTTATCCCTGTAAAATACTGTTCAGATGGCTTATTTACAGGGGAAATAATGCAATACTAGTCAGAAAATAAGACCTCCCCGTGGTCACATTAGAAAACGCTCAAATCACACCGATTTGGGCGTTTTTGTTTTTTGCAGGAGTCTTAATGGCAACTCACTGGACCTTATTCTCAATGCACTGATCGGCTTTTGTATGTCCTGTAAAACCAGTGTTTGAGTCCTTCGGCAGCTATAACATACGCACCCACAATACCCAGAAGTGCTCCATACATAGAGACTGGTAGTGGACGGAATCCAAACATAGGTGCCAGTGGCGTAGATGGTAATACTATAACGGTCAATATAACGAAGCCAGTAGCGATCATCAGCCATCGGCCTGGTAATGTTCTGTAAAATACCCGACGCGTCCGAACGACCAGTACAATGATCGATGCCGATAGCACCGACTCGACAAACCAGCCGGTCTGGAACGTTTGCTCGTCTGTATGGAACACCCAGAATAATAAGCCAAAGCTAAGGTAATCGAAGACAGAACTAAGTGGTCCAAATGTCAGCATGAAATGCCGGATAAAGCGTAGATCCCACCGAGCAGGCAACATGACGGCTTCAGGTTCAACATTGTCCGAACCAATGGCCATTTCGGGCAAATCGGTAAGCAGATTCGTTAGTAAAATCTGAGTAGGTAGTAACGGCAGAAATGGTAAAAGCAACGAAGCTCCCGCCATACTGAACATATTGCCGAAGTTGGCACTAGTAGCCATAAAGATGTATTTCATCGTGTTGACAAATGTTCGGCGACCTTCCCGAATGCCATCGATCAATACGTTCAGATTTTGTTGTAATAGCACAATATCCGCCGACTCCTTGGCAACATCCACTGCTGAATCGACTGAAATACCGACATCGGCAGCATGGAGAGCGCTAGCATCATTAATCCCATCGCCCATATAGCCAACTACAAAACCTGCTTTCTGCAAGGCCAGTATAATACTTTCTTTCTGGTTGGGTTCTACCTCTGCAAAGACATGCGTGTCCACTACTTTTTGGCGTAAGGCTTCAGGAGATAGTTGCCGTAGAGCCGTACCCGTCAGCACATCAGAACATTGAATTCCTATACGGTCGGCTACGCAGCTCGCTACAAGTGCGTTATCACCGGTAATCATTTTGAGTTGAATGCCCAGCCCATTTAACTGCCTCAACGTTTGCTGAATGTCTGCCTTCGGAGGATCGAACAGCGTAATGAATCCTAGAAACGTCATGCCGGATTCGTCATGTTTATCGATATCCCGTTTGCCATTGGTATCCTTACAGGCTAGCCCCAACGTCCGAAACCCCTGGCTACTAAGTATCTGATAAGTCTGTTCAATTTTCGTCCGTACCTCATTCAACGCTAGGGCAGGTTCCGTCCCCTTATCCACAAAGGCACAGACATCCAGCACATTTTGTACCGCACCTTTCGTGATCATGATCGCCTGTCCATTGATTTCCGTCAGAATCGTTAGGCGTTTGCGAATGAAATCATATGGTATTTCGTCCACACGCGGATAAGTTGATACGTCTATTGTGGTATCAAACGTCAGAATAGCTTCGTCGATGGGATTACGAAACCCCTGCTGTAACTGCGCGTTTATGTTAGCCAGCAATCGTATTCGTGCAGAAGGTTCCCCCCAAACGTCGATCATGCGATCAACCCGGACACGGCCTTCGGTGAGCGTACCAGTTTTATCAGAGCAGAGTACATTCATACTGCCGATGTTTTCAATGGCCGATAATCGTTTAATGATAACCTGCTGCTGTGCCATGCGTCTGGCTCCTTTAGCGAGATTAATACTAATGATAGCGGGCAGCAGTTGTGGAGTTAGCCCCACAGCAATAGCCAACGAGAATAAAAGTGCGGTCAAAACAGGTTTGTGTAAGCCAACATTAATTGCAAAAATCAGGATAACTAGTAGCAGGGTGATTTCCATAAGCAGGTAACCAAACTGTCGAATGCCCCGCTCAAAATCAGTTTCGGCTGGCGTTTGGTTAATTCGTTGAGCAATCCGCCCTAACTCTGTTTGCACTCCTGTTCGTACAACCACCGCCCGCCCGCTTCCACTAACGATGTGCGACCCCATGAATAACGTATTCTGCCGCTTAGCAATGGGTATATTGGCTGCCAGTATTGCAGGCCGTTTGTCAACTGGATAGGTTTCGCCTGTAAGCGTTGCTTCATTGACAAACAGTTCATTAGAAGCGATCAAATAACTATCAGCAGGTACCAGATCACCCGCCCGCAGGCTCACCACATCGCCTGGAACAAGTTGCTCAACTGGCAGGTCCATTTCCTGTCCATCACGCCATACCGTTGTTTTCACGGTTACCAGGGCCAGTAACTGCTGCATAGCGTCAGACGCTCCTTTTTCCTGCCAAAAGCCAAGCAATGCGCTCAGGACAGTAATTACGAAAATGATGACGGCATCGGTTGTATCTTGTAGAAAAAAAGACAACAAAGCTGCTGACAGCAGAATGATTGAAATCGGACTCTTAAACTGGCTTAACAGCAAACTGACAGCCGAGCCATTTTGGTGAGCCTGGAGTTGGTTCACCCCTACTTTTCTCCGAATCTGATTCGCCTGGATAGTAGTCAACCCATCACCAGTGGTTTGTAGCTGCGTCATCACTTGATCAGCCGACAAAGCCCAAAAGGTTGACAAATTGGATGGACTCTCAAATCGGTACGCTGATTCGCAATCAGCGTAATAATCGGCCACAGAATCAATGGAGTTCATGGAAGAAAATGCTACGATAGTATTTACCCACAAGGTAGTCTCTCATTTAGGGTTACTCCCTGACAATCATCAGGCTAATAGATGACCCTAGTCAGCCCGGAGCCTCTCTTTTGCCTCTATCTTTGTTTATACAGTGGTCAACAGCACATACTATATAGTCTTACTTTCACATAAACGGACCTTTCTACTTGGCTAGTTAAACCTACTACGTCCCTTCAGATACGTAACAGTACCCGCTAGCCTGCGCTGCCGCTATAGAAAACCGTTAGTTTGCCCAGTGCTACGTAATCCATCCAGAAACAATCCTCTTCCTCTATTAAAGCAATGACTATCAATCAAACTGAGTCGATTAACCCCACTCCCGAACAGTTAAATGCCATCGATGCCTATTGGCGGGCAGCAAACTATCTGTCTGTGGGCCAAATGTATTTACGTGATAATCCACTGTTACGTGAGCCACTAAAACCGGAGCATATCAAGGCAATGCTGTTGGGCCATTGGGGAACCACACCAGGCCAGAATTTCATCTATGCCCACCTAAACCGATTGATTCAGACCCATGATCTAAACATGATTTATCTATCGGGCCCTGGGCACGGAGGGCCAGCTCTGGTGGCCAATACGTATCTGGAAGGCACCTACAGTGAAGTATACTCAACAATCACCCAGGACGAAGCAGGCCTCAAAAAACTATTTACTCAGTTTTCGTTTCCAGGTGGTATACCCAGCCACGTTTCGCCCGAATGTCCGGGTTCTATCCACGAAGGGGGCGAGCTAGGCTATTCGCTGAGTCACGCTTTTGGCGCTGTTTTCGATAACCCGGATCTGATTGCAGCCTGTGTCGTAGGCGATGGTGAAGCCGAAACCGGTCCCCTGGCGACGGCCTGGCACTCGAACAAGTTCCTGAACCCGGTGACCGATGGCGTCGTGCTCCCTATACTGCACCTGAATGGATACAAAATTGCGAACCCGACCGTACTGGCCCGTATCAGTCATGAAGAACTTCAGCAGTTATTTTATGGCTACGGGTGGATTCCCTATTTCGTCGAGGGCGACGATCCTACCGCAATGCACCAGGCAATGGCCACGGCTCTCGAGGAGATTATTTTGACTATTAAGACCATTCAGCATAAAGCAAGGGTAGAGGGCGAAACCAGTCGACCACGCTGGCCTATGCTCGTATTACGTTCCCCAAAAGGCTGGACGGGACCCAAAGAAGTAAATGGTCTCATGATAGCCGGTACGTTTCGAGCCCATCAGGTACCGATTACCGATCCGGCGACCAATCCGGCTCACCTTGCCCAATTAGAAAACTGGTTAAAAAGCTACCGTCCCGACGAACTTTTTGACGAACGAGGTCGGTTACGCCCGGAACTGCAGGCCCTGGCACCGCAGGGACCTCGCCGGATGGGCGCTAACCCGCACGCCAACGGTGGCTTGTTGCTCAAAGATCTGCTCCTACCCGACTTCCGTGATTATGCCGTTCCGGTTACGAGTCCCGGTGCAGTGAACGAATCCGACACAATGATCCTGGGTAAATTTCTGCGTGATGGTATCAGGCTTAATGAATCGCAACGGAATTTCCGAATTTTCGGCCCCGACGAGACATTATCGAACAAACTAAACGCCGTTTTTGAGGCTACGAACCGCCAGTGGGAAGGCGATCAGCTTCTAACAGACGAATTTCTGGCATCCGACGGTCGCGTTATGGAAATGTTGAGCGAACACCAATGCGAAGGCTGGCTGGAAGGATACCTGCTAACGGGGCGTCATGGGTTGTTCAACAGCTACGAAGCCTTTATTCATATCGTGGATTCAATGTTCAACCAACACGCCAAATGGTTGAAAGTCACGCGTGAGATTCCCTGGCGACGTAAAATCGCTTCGCTTAATTACCTGTTGGCGTCGCATGTCTGGCGGCAGGACCATAACGGATTCACTCACCAGGACCCCGGATTTATCGACCTGGTTGTCAATAAAAAAGCGGAAGTGGTTCGGGTCTATTTACCACCCGACGCCAACTGTCTGCTGTCGGTAATGGATCACTGCCTACGTTCGCGGCATTATGTCAACGTAGTTATAGCCGGAAAGCACCCGGCACCACAATGGCTGGATATGCAGTCAGCCATCATGCACTGCAGCCGGGGAATTGGTATCTGGACCTGGGCCAGTAACGATATCAATGACGAACCAGACGTAGTAATGGCCTGCGCTGGGGACGTACCAACCCTGGAAACCCTGGCAGCGGTCTCCATTTTGCGTCGGAGCCTGCCCGATTTAAAAATCCGGGTCGTGAATGTGGTCGATCTGATGCGGCTTCAATCCAGTACCGAACACCCACATGGATTGGACGACACGGCCTTTGACTTACTTTTCACCGAAAATAAACCGGTCATATTTGCTTTTCACGGCTATCCGTGGTTGATTCACCGACTGACGTACAAACGAACCAACCATCGGAATATTCACGTTCGGGGTTATAAAGAGGAAGGGACCATTACAACACCGTTTGACATGACCGTTCTCAACGAACTAGATCGCTATCATCTGGTACAGGATGTGATCGACCGACTTCCTCAGCTCCGGAATCGGATGGCCTACCTGAAGCAGGAAATGCAGGACAAGTTGATTGCCCACCGGCAGTACATCAATACGTACGGCCAGGATATGCCCGAGGTACGTAACTGGACCTGGGAAAACAGATAAATCTTTCGACAGAATTGACAAGATTAACAGGATATACAGCGGTTTTAAATCCAGCAATCTTGTTTATCCTGTCGAAAAAGTTTAAAAGCGTACTATGACAAAATCCATATTTATCGCGTCGGTAGAGCCCTATACGGGGAAATCCTTACTGGCGCTGGGGCTGGTTAACAGCCTGCTAGGGAAAACACAGAAGGTTGGTTACTTTAAACCCATTATTACGCAGCAACCCCCAGGTCAGAAAGAAATCCACATCGAAGCCATTCTGGATTACTTTGCCTTACCGATCGCCTATGAAGATACGTACGCCTTCACTCGGCAGGAAGCCCTTCAGCACATGGAGTCGCAAGGGCGGGGTGAGATGCTCAACACGATTATCAGTAAGTACAAAAAACTGGAAGAGACCTGCGACTTTACAATCATTGAGGGTAGTGATTTTCTTGGTGAAGGCATCGCTTTCGAGTTTGAGTCCAACGCCGTTATTGCTAAAAACCTGGGAGCCCCCGTCCTGATTATCATTACTGGAGAAGGTAAATCGACCGCCCAGATCATCAGCTCAGCCTTAAGCGCGCTCCAGGGTTTCGAAAGCCGAGAGGTACAGGTACTGGGAATGGTCGCCAATCGGGTAAAACCGGAACAGGTTGAGGATGTTCAGGAACTGCTACGTATGCAGCTTCCCACCGATATGATGCTTACCATTATCCCCTGGGAAAAACAGTTGCAAAGTCCAACGATGAAGGAAATCCGCGACGCACTGGGAGCTAAAGTACTGGTGGGCGAAAACCTGCTTTCCAATCAGGTCGACAATTTCGTCACGGGAGCGATGATGCTGCCAAATTTTCTGAACTACATCAAAGACAACGTACTGATCGTGACTCCGGGCGACCGGGGTGACATTATCATTGGCGCGTTGCAGGCTAATCTATCCGCCAACTATCCCAAAGTAGCAGGCATTGTCCTGACGGCCGACACTGTGCCCGACGAACCCGTTACCCGGCTGATTTCTGGACTTCAGACGGTCATTCCCATTCTGACCGTGCAACAGGGAACGTTTGGTACCACGACCGCTATTGGCGCCATTCACTCCCGCATCACAGCCGACAACCGACGAAAAATTGAATTGGCCATTACAGTATTTGAAACCTATGTGGACACCAAAGCGCTAGACGACCGGCTTGTTACGTTTCATTCGGAAGCCATCACGCCACACATGTTTCAGTATCAGCTCGTCAAAGCGGCACGTAGTCAGAAAAAACACATTGTTTTACCGGAAGGAAATGATGACCGGATTCTGATAGCAGCAGCCCGACTGGTTGCCCAAAACATTGTTGAGTTAACCATTCTGGGCGACGAGACCGAAATTCTAGCCTCGGCCAAGCGACTGGGCTTAACGCTTGACACCAGTCTGGTGACGATCATTAACCCGGCCACCTCAAGTTATTACGATGCATATGCGGCCACACTTTACGACTTGCGAAAGGCCAAAAATGTGAACCTCGACATGGCACGGGATATGATGCTGGACGTATCCTATTTCGGTACGATGATGGTTTATCAGGGGCACGCCGATGGCATGGTATCAGGAGCTGTTCACACAACCCAGCATACGATCCGGCCCGCGTTGCAATTTATCAAGACTAAACCAGGGGTATCGCTGGTGTCATCGGTCTTTTTCATGTGTTTGCCCGATCGCGTTTCCGTCTTTGGCGACTGTGCGGTAAATCCTAATCCAACAGCCTCTCAACTGGCCGAAATCGCCATCTCGTCTGCCGAAAGTAGCGCCCGGTTTGGGATCGAACCACGTATCGCCATGCTTTCGTATTCGTCGGGAACATCGGGCGAAGGCGAAGACGTAGAGAAAGTGCGACAGGCCACGGCCATCGTTCGGCAAAAGCGTCCTGATTTAAAAATCGAAGGTCCTATTCAGTATGACGCGGCCGTAGATCCGCTGGTGGGCAATCAAAAACTCCCCAATTCGGACGTAGCCGGTCGGGCGAGTGTGTTGATTTTCCCGGATTTAAACACGGGCAATAATACGTATAAGGCCGTACAGCGGGAAACAGGCGCTCTGGCGATTGGCCCTATGTTACAAGGACTCAATAAACCTATCAACGACCTAAGCCGGGGTTGCACGGTAGATGATGTGTTCAATACCGTGGTCATTACAGCCATTCAGTGTCAGGATAGCGTATAGTCTTTTCAACTGATTTCTACCTGACTCAATTCTGTCAGACTACCCAAAGCATGTACATCTTAGTTATCAACGCGGGCAGCAGCTCCCTGAAATACCAACTCTTCGATATGCCCTCCGATAAGCCCCTGTGTACGGGGCTCATTGAACGAATAGGCACGAACGAAGCCCTCATCCGACACAAAATCCTGACGACGGAACCGGGTCTGACCATTGAGCGAAAAGGGACTATTGCCGACCATGCAGAAGGGCTTGAGCAAATGCTACAGCTCTTGTCAGATACCGAGACGGGCTTAATTCATTCGGCTGATGACATTCAGGTTGTGGGCCATCGGGTTGTGCATGGGGGCGAACGCTTTGCTAAACCTACGCTGATTACCCCATCGGTTAAAGAAGCGATCAAAGTCCTGTTTCCGCTAGCTCCTCTGCATAACCCCATCAATTATCAGTGCATTGAAATTGCTGAAAAAACGTTTCCCAGGGCGAAACAAATCGCCGTTTTCGATACGGCTTTTCACCAGACACTACCCGCCTACGCATTCCGTTACGCTATTCCAGATACGTTGTACGTACATGAAGGAATTCGTGTTTATGGATTTCACGGCACCAGCCATAAATATGTGTGCGGTAAAGCCATGACCTGGCTACAAAAGCCCGATGCTAAACTTATCAGCATCCATCTGGGCAACGGGTGTAGTATGACGGCCGTACGGGCAGGTCAGTCTATCGATACCAGCATGGGTTTCAGCCCGCTGGCAGGGCTGGTTATGGGTACTCGCTCGGGCGATATTGACCCCGCCATTATTTTCCACCTGATTTCGCTTGGCTATAGTACCGATGACGTCAATACGCTCCTTAACAAACAATCGGGTATGCAGGGGCTGACAGGGTTGAGCGATATGCGCGATATTGGTAAAGCCGTGGCAGCCGGAAATCGATCCGCCGAATTAGCCCTGGAAATTTATGCGTACCGGATTCGCAAATACATTGGTGCTTATGCCGCCGTTTTAAATGGCCTGGATGCCTTGATTTTTACCGCTGGTGTGGGCGAAAATGACAGCGCCATGCGCGAACGAATCTGCAGCGCTCTCGACGTACTGAACATCCACCTTGACAGCTCAAAAAATAGTGCTCATTCAAGCGAGATACGAGACGTTAGCCGCGACCAGGCAACGGTTAAAATCCTGGTGATTCCTACCAATGAGGAGCTGGAAATTGCAGTACAGAGCTACGAACTCTTACATGAACGTTAATATGCTCAGGCAGCCCCATCTAGGTTGACGATACTGCCTCTAGTTGCTGAAAGACAGGAATTAATGACTTCCCTTTTTCCGACAACGAATATTCAATGTGCAACGGTTTTTGCTTGACTACAAGTTTATCCAGATAGCCTTCATCGACCAGCTCCTTTAACGACGTAGCGAGAGACTGCTTATTAGCTCCCTCAATGTCACGTAGTAGTGCATTGAATCGTAAAGGCCCATTCACCGCCAGTCGAATAAGTTGTGGTTTCCACTTACCAGAAAGCAACTTAAGTAGTTCTTCGGCAGGACAACCTTGCTCAGTTTTTTGCATTTTATATATAGTCAACTTTTTTTGACTAATTGACTCCATGCCAGCCAACAGACCATTTTTGTGGGGAAGTTACACAATTCAAAAATGAGTTTTCATACTACTAACACAAGGCGTTTATTATTTTTATCTCTGCTCATTCTGTTTCTGACAGAGGTTAGTAACGCTCAGGTAAACCACAACACTATGCAGACAAACACAGCAAACCCACTTTTGTGCGACATAACCACTGGCATGTGTGAACTCCCCGATTCGACGGCATCAGAAAACGGCCCTACTCCAGTAGCCAAAAAAGCAGTCAAACTAATTTATTATACCGACCCGATTTGTTCTACCTGCTGGGGCATCGAACCGCAGCTACGTAAGCTAAAACTCGAATACGGACACAGCTTTGAGGTAGAGTACCGGATGGGCGGCTTATTACCCGACTGGAGCTACAATAGTGGCGGAATCAGTAAACCCTCTGACGTTGCCCACCATTGGGATGAAGTCAGTCAGTATTACGATATGCCAATCGATGGCGACGTGTGGCTGGAAGATCCTTTGAGCTCGTCTTATCCGGCTTCCATTGCCTTTAAGGCCGCTCAACTGCAAGGCGATGACAAAGCCCTTCTGTTCCTTCGCGAAATTCGAGAACAGGTTTTCCTCCGAAAAAAGAATATCGCCAAATGGGACAATTTGTTGGAAGCCGCCCGAACAGTAGGTTTGAATCTGGATACGTTTACAGCCGACTATCAGGGCAAAGCACAAGAACTTTTCCAGCAAGACCTTGCTTTGGGGCGCCAATTAGGGGTTCGGGGATTCCCCACTATGTTTTTTGTTGATGAGGCTGGTAATCAGGAAAAAGTATACGGTTTCAAACCTTATGCCGAATTTGAAAAGGCACTACGTAAACAACAGCCTTCAGCCCTAAAAACAGTTTTTGCAACGGATTGGCAACCTTTATTTGCGACCTATCATACCCTGACATCCCGTGAATTTGCTGAGCTATCGGGAATGAACCGGAAAGAAGTCGATAGCTATCTGCAACAACTCGCTGACAGCGGTAAACTAGCTAAACTTACGACGAAGAACGGCTTTTTGTGGATTCGTCAATAATGCTGCTTCGACAGTTGGTTGATGCCAGATTTAAAAGACTGACAATGATCCTAAAATAAATGTCACAACAATTGATTTTAGCCATTCAGGATCAGATAGTTATGCCCACAAACCACACAGGCTCTATTTTTTTATTACAAAAAAACTTAGCACAAAAGAGTATCAACCCATCATTCAGTCATTATAGTAGTAATTAACTTAGGTTAAGGGTTTAGGAATAATCAAGTAAACGCCCGATCTGCTGGATCGGGCGTTTCTCTTTTTTTGCGCTCACACAAAATCTATAAATCTACTAATCAATAACTTACGCTCACAGGAATGACATTTCCCATGTAAATACACGAAAATAATATCTTACGTAAACTTACCTATCGTCGATAACGTTATCTGCTTACTATTGATATTAATCCACTCACTATGATAGCGAAATATCTACTTGGCTCTCTTTTTGTTGTCGTCTTCACGATTCTTCCCCTGCTCGTTTACGGCTTGTCGGACATTGCCCTCTGGTTAACCGAAGGAAAGGCTCAGTTTGCTCTCTACGCCAGCTTTCCTCTGTATTGCATCGTTCTGTTATACGTATCAAAAGCCTGGATAAATTGCCATAATCAGCAATAAAGCGTAGCCGTTACCATTCTGGCGCAAAGTCTTTGTTGATAAGATCAATCTATTTTGACGTAGTACGCGTAACGGCCTCATAAAAAGTATCCAGGATCATCGCCCGTATATTCATGGTTGGTTTACCATAGGTTTTGCTGTCGTCGGGATACACTCGATTGGTCAAACAGATGTAGACCATGTTGTATTTTGGATCAACCCAAACGTACGTGCCTGTGTATCCGCTATGACCGAAAGCCTGCGATGACGGATACGGCCTGGCTGCCAGATCAGCGGGTTTAGCCCGATCAAATCCGTACCCTCTGCCACTACCCGCTGACTGCTTAGCTGTGAACAAATCGATCGTAGACGGTTCTATATACTGTACCCCGCCATACGTACCACGGTTTAAGTACATCTGGTACAGAATGGCCAGATCGTTGGCATTACCAAACAGTCCGGCATGGCCTTCTACCCCACCGGCCATAGCCGCCCCCGGATCGTTCACATAGCCCTGAACCAGCATATTTCTGAACCAGTTGTCGTTTTCAGTAGTTGGAACAATCCTCGACCGGGGGAACCGATTTCTGGGCAGATAGCCCGTAGACCGCATGCCTAACGGTAGGTAGAACTCATTCAGCACGAACTCATTTAAGGGTCGATGCGATGCCGTTTCCACCACCTCTTTCAGCATATACATGCTTACGTCACTGTATACAAATTTTCCTCTGGTCTCAACCGTTGACCGTAGCGTCACGGGCCACATTACGTCAGCAAAATAATTGGCTCGTAGAAAGTAATGATCGGCAACTTTCGTCGGATAAGCCGCTGATGAGTCCGTGCTGACATCGGTCGGTTTCAGGCTTTCGTAGAACTTAATGTAGGGTGTGTAACCAGCTTCATGCAACAGGGCCTCCCGTATGGTTATGGTCGCTTTATCGGGGATCGTTCTGGTTCTGGCAACGTATCGACTTATCGGATCGGTCAGGCTCAGTCGTTTTTTATCATACAGCCGCATGATGGCCGGAGTAGTAGCACTAACTTTCGTGACCGAAGCCAGATCGAAAATGTCATCCAGTTTCGTTGGCTCAGTTGCGGCATACGTGTGACTACCGTACGCTTTATGGAAAATCACATCGCCATCCTTCGCCAGAAGAACAACAGCACCGGGCGTAACGTGAGCGGCAATACTTGCCTGAACCAGCGAGTCGATTCGGCTGAGCTGATCGCTTTTTATCGAAACCGTTTCGGGCGCGGCATAGCCCAGTCTGCTCTTGGTTGTTGAATAGCCACTTCCCCGTTTAAACACGTTTCCATACGTAGCATCTAACCGATTGCTTATCCCGATTCCACCGAAAATTACTTGAGCAGCAACCGATGAAGCTTCGGCCGTATTAGCTTTACACCAGATAACTGGCACCTTCAAAGCCTCCAGCCGGGCCAGATTATTCCCGTTTCCGGCCAGCACAATCACGACGTTGGAAATGCTACGCTGGTCGTTGATAAAGTCGATCAGTTGTTTACTCAACGGCGCTTGGTCAGACAACGTAACAAGAACCAGATTGTAGAATTTCAATTTGTCGTGCAGCGCAAAAAAAGACGTATCACGTTGCTGACTGTTGATATAGAATGGTGATGTAGCCCAGTATTTCGTCGTTATACTATCAAAGACCGCATGATGGGGATAATCGACGTGCACGCTGGCCATGTTTACATTCGTAAGCGATGTCAGAGGAATTTGCCCCGACTGATTCGCCAGCAGAACAGTTTGCCGCTGAGCTTCCCGCATACGTTCTGCATGGACACTACCAGATTGAGCGTAAGCTACACGAACGCCCAGCGCTACCAGAATACTGAAGAAAAATACTTTCATACAAACGTGCCTAAATCAGAATAGACCAAAGCAGGTGCTACCCGTACAGGTGCTTTTTAAAAAAGTCAGTTCTGCAAGTTTACTGGAAATCGCAACCAAATTGGCGGTTCGTACCCCGATTTATTTGTCTGAATCCCTCCTAGCGTCGACGCACAGAAAAAGGAATGCACAGAGAAGGCGGGCAACCTGCGGCTTCATAAGCGCCCAGATCGATACGTCCGCCCTGAATACGCGGCTCGCCAGCAAGGTCATTAGCCGGGAAATTGCCAACAATAGTCTCGCCGGCATTAATGGCTGGACTTTTCGCCCTCAATCCAAAGCTACCAGTGGCCGGGTTAACAAACAGAGGATCGACAGGCAGGTTGTTGCCCCCATTGTACTCAACAGGCACAGCGGCATAATCCTGGGCCAGGAAATTCCCCCCAACAATTGAATTTCGTATGGCAGGAAACGAATTATAGCCGAACGAAATTGACTCTTTGTTGTAGGATACGTTGTTCCAGATGATGCAGTTTCTGAATACGGGATGGGGCGAATGAAGCGAATTTGATTGATTGTAGCCATCTCTATACGTACTATCCTGAATGGCAATGGCGCCACCCAGATGAGAGGCTGCTCGATTTTGGGTGAGGGTACAGTTTATAAATTCGGGAGTACTTGTACCGTTAAAAAACGAACCAGTAAAGACAGCTCCTCCACTCGTAGCCTGATTTTTGGTAAACAGGCAATTGTAAAAAACAGGGTTACTCTGCTGATTGAATGCGTCGATAAATACACCGCCACCACTTCCACCACTATTGAAACCGGCCTGGTTACCAGTGAAAATACAGTTAACCAGTTGGGGATTACAGTTAAATACAAAAACGCCACCGCCCCAAAATGCTTTATTATCAATAAACGTGCATTTTTCCAGTAGCGCATTACTCAAATTATCGATGTACACGGCTCCCCCACTTCCTAAACCAAAGGTTTCGTTGGCCGTAAACAGACAGTTTCGAACGATGGCTAATGAGGCTGAGCCGCAACCATTTCCTCTACTGTATAACCCGCTGCCAAAACTGCCTCTGTTCCGTTCAATAACACAATTGCTAATGGTTGGGGTGCTACATTTGGTAATACTTCTGTTAATAATTCCGCCACCGACTTTCCCTAAATCATTATTTTTAACACCTTCTCCCAGCAAATAAGAAGACGTACCATTGTCCAGATTGGCCACCCCTCCACGGATAGTAACCCCATCAATTAACGTCGATGCATCCACATCCCGAAACGTAACGACGTGGTATACGTTATCAGCTGCCGAAGCCGGTAAGCTGGAAGAGTCTGTCAAGTCATCGGGGATTCCGATATCTCCAGAAAAAATTGTCTTGTTGATACGGTAGTTTCGCTGCTGCAACCCCGACTCATTGCCAGTGAATCCTCCGTAGACGGACACGCCCGTCGCAATACTGAACGAAGCCGCCCGGTCGATTGTGGTTGTTGGTTTATACGTACCAGCTGCGACCCAAAACTGCGTTCCAGGCAGCGCTACCGACACACGACCTGGGAGCAATGTGCCCGGCAATGAATTAGACCAGGATCGCCCTGACTGGTCTCCAGCTCCATCTGGTGTTACGAAAACAATAGACTGACCATATGCCCCAAGAACCAGCAATGACTTTATCAGCAACAAAATCAATCTTTTCATAGGCAGTTAAGCCATGTATTTACTATTGGGAGGACTAAATAGCTTCTGGAAATAAATACGAAGCCGCATTCTCAAAATATGATCATGGATAGAGTAGATACTCAGTTTGACCCGTAAATAGACAAACGGTCACACCATGTCCAGTTCCGAGTAGCCTGATAATTATCCATTCATTTATCAACCTCTGGCAGACTTACGGTAAAACTGGTTCAGTTTTTGCTCTTATCAGAGTGAAGCTTCCTACATATGATAAAACTCTTACCGATGATTATTCATATGCATTGATAGCCTCTGCATCTCATTTATTCATCTGAAACGACCATTATCTTTATTTAATCAATTCCAACAAAAAGTAGACATACAATAAACATATTATGCTATTTTCTTCTGCTTTTAGGAATTAACTAAACGGCATGGCAGCAACCATAACTAACTGATAACTTTGCTTTAGCTTCAGTTACTGCTAATGCCTTTAACCCTCTCAAATCGATGAAACAAACTGGTAACGGTAAACGGCAGAAAAATCAGGCAACTGTAATTGCAGGCAACATTGCCAACGTAATGAATTGCTGGTGTCAGGCCGTAAGTACGTTTCATGCCATGTATGCTACCCTGGAGCTTGCCTGTCATCAAAGCCAGGACAAGTCAATTGAAGCTCCCTACCCGATTAATAAACCATATAATGCGCGCGTACTCGATTACGTACGAAACTCCGTTGTACAGGAATTAGAAATGTTGTGTATCGATATAGATGAACCTCAGCACCACGAGTCAGAAAAAGAGCTGATTGAACATCTTCAGGCACACACATGGCGATTGCAAAAACATATCGATCGCATACAGTGGGCCCTTAGTATCAGTGGCATTAGCATAAGTCGTTAGCCGCCAGGCCTATTCTGGTACAACCCTGCGATTTTATCCCGCACTCGTTTCAAACGCATTTTAACGGCACTTTCAGAAAGCTGATATTGCTCGCTTAGCTGCTTAATCGTTAAATTTTGCTCGTATTTAAGTCGTAAGAGTTGCACTTCTGGCTGCGACAGCTCCTTCGTTACTTCTTCCAGGAAAAGCAGCTTTGCCTCTAGTAACCTGGGTTCATGTTCGTCAATTGCCAGAGCAAGAACCTCATCGGGCAATCGCTCCAATGGCAATCGCTTTTTGAGTTGCAACTGATCCAGGCAATAATTATGGGTTATGGCGTATAGCCAGGTCGAAAAACTGGATTGATTCTGAAAGCTATGCAACTTTGTGAACGCCTTCAGAAAAATATCCTGTGTGTAATCCTGAGCTGCGTCAAAGTCTTTTGTCATGGAAAGGCATTTTTTGTACACCTTCCGGACGTATTTTTTATATAGGGTGTCGAACGTAACGGTTGATGATGCTTTTAGACTGTCGTCACCCGATAAACTATGTTTAATCATAAACAGCTGGTGATCTGATGAGTACATAACCAACAGGTATTATCACTAAGCTGTTTTAATAATCCATAAGTACCTTTATCTAGCAGGCGGGTACGTTATGATAAAAATAAGTGACTATACAAAAGCAAAAATTAACCTATATAAATATTTACGTTATTTTTCTTGCATCGTGAGCGTGTTTTGTTTAGGAAATAGTAAACAAAACACGCTCACGATGCAACTGAATATTTATTAAAAGGTGTTACTTTAACAAAATCCGAATAAACAAAAGTTATACAGCGGTAACCAAATAATACTCTTCTCCGCCCGTTAAAATAGGTTTGTTGGGTCAGCTTACCGTCAACCTCCCCTCTTGTTACCGGCAACTTTTTATTACGGTACAGTCAATTCTGCTACAACCGGCAAATGGTCGGATGCATATTGTTCGTCGATAACCCGAGTCGTTTGGCTTTTAAAACCCCGGTCTGGCCTAAACAAAATGAAATCGATAGCCCGATTTGGATTGACAACCGGGATCGTTGGCTTACAGTCCTGGCAACTTCTCGAAAAATGCTGGCCCAGGAAACGCATAACTTGACTGTCCATCAGGGCATTAAAATCACCACCAAGAATCATGGGTAGTTTCGTTTCGCCAAAATGCTTCACAATTAACTCGGCCTGGCTGATCCGATTCTGTTCTTTCAAATCCAGATGGGTGCTGGCAAAAACGATCTTTTTCCCTTTCGCAACCTCCACCGTAATAGCCGCTATGGTCCTTACCTCACCACCAATAGCGGGATCGATTGGCAAAATAAACCGGGTAGAATCGAGAATCGGGAACCGCGATAATACGGCCACACCATAGTCTCCCCCCTGGTGGTCGATAGCTTTCGAAAAAAAGAAATGCATACCAGTCTGTTTGGCCAGTTCTTTTGCCTGGTTAATGCCTTTGCCCGATCGCTCGGTGTTTACATCAACCTCTTGTAAAGCCACCAGATCAGGATTTTCTTTAGTTATGACCCTGGCAATAGCATCGATCTCAATTCGAGTACCAGCCGATGGTGGGTTGCAATGGTGAATATTGTACGTCATCACCCGGATCGTATTTTTCCTGGCCGGTGGATTCGTCAATCCATACGCTACGTTGCCGATCAGTTCCACTATAAGGAGTGCGGCTAAAAGGTACCAACTTCTTCTCATACGTTCACTAAAAGGGCAGAACCCCAAAGAGGATTCTACCCGTGTTTCTATTAATCAGGTTCTCGACTTTTTAGGAATTGTGTATTTCCCCACGACTTCGCCATCGTCCCGTATCATTTTCAGATTCAGCTCTTTCGACGTAGCGTGAAGTTTGATCAGGGTACGATTGCCCTCCAGTGGCCCACCACCAATCACAATTGGATAATTATGGCTGCTATCGGGATCGTAAGTCCCGTACCGATGCGTATGACCTGAAATCTGAAGATCAATTTTTGCCTTATTCAACAACGGGCCAAATTGTTCGCGACAATGCAACGTACCGTGCCAGTCGCCGGAGTGGTAGGGCGAAATATGAATTAGTACGATTCGGAAAGCCGCTTTTTTAAATTCTGGACTGTCAATTTCTTTTTCCAGCCATTTTTTCTGCGTTTCCCGATACCGATCAAACGCCGACAATCCACCGTATTCAACGCTATCGTCGGTTTTGTCCTCACCCGAATCCAGAATAACAAACCGAACGGGACCACGCGTAAAGGCGTAATAGTAGTTGGCTTCAGGATACCTGAAATAAGCCGGAAGATGCCGGGAAAAGCTGCCCCGACACTCATGGTTACCCTGCGTTAGAATAAACGGAAATTCGGTAGCAAAAATATCGACCGAGGGCTTGATCAGGTGATCAACTACCTGCTTTTCTTCCGTCACCCAATCGAAGCAATCACCGTTGAAGACGACAAAATCGTAGTCGCGCTTATTGCCCGTATAGCCATGCCGATAAAGCAATTGAGGAATAATTTGTGGCCGGTCATGAATATCGTTGAACACGACCATCTTAAACTCATCCTCGTTCTCCGCTGGCGTTTTAAAGCCATACATCGGACTGCTGATCGTCTCCCCAAATTCCACCTTCGATCCCTTGTAGCCCAATACCTCCGTTGACACAATTTTGTACTTATGCTCAGTACCGGGTGTCAGACCAGTGAGTGTGATTTTGTTGATCCGGTTGTTGGCCTCGATTAACCCGTTATTATAACCAAACTCACGTTTGCTGGTATGTGCGCCAGCACCGTATTCAACCCAGCTAAAGCAGTTTTTATGCGTAAGCCACATGATGGTCACCTCGTGTGTACCCATATTTTGCAGGTAAGGACCGACTACAAAATGGTTTTTCTCCTCCGCCGGAGCAGCCCTAAAATCAGTAGCCAACGTAGCAGTTCCGGGCAGCACACTCAGCGCGCCAATCTGCGACATTTTTTCAAGAAACGATCGTCTGTCAGAAAGCATAGTCAGGGAAAGATAACGTAGCAAATCGCTCATGCTTCGAGTTGATACCGATGCCCGTCCACAACGTAGCAACGGCATCAACTCGAAGGCTAAAAGCGACAACTGTTCTTCTATTTACTCCCAGTTTGGGTTTTGCGTCAAGTTAGTATTCAGCAGTCGCTCCTGGGTTGGGATGGGATATAGGTAATCGCGGGTTTCGTTAAATTTCTTGGTGATATGCCCATTGACGACGATATTCCCCCCTTTATTCCCGTTTTCAAGCAAAATTTCGCTGCCCAATTTCAGCAGTTGAGCACCCGATACGTTCGGTTTCGTGCCTTCGTAAATTACCAGATCGACCTTACCATTTTTGTCCAGATCATAGCTACCGGGGCCAGGAAAATACATACCCTTATAGGTTTTGGTTAACAGCTGCCCTTCTTTCCAGCGAATAATATCGTCCCAACGGAAGAAGTTTTCCATCACCAGTTCAACGCGTCTCTCCCGGCGAATCTCCAGAATAATCCCAACATTGTTGCCAGTCAGTTGGGTGTATTGCTGCGCCTGATAGGGATCGGGTTGCGCATTGGCGGTTGTCATGTTGATATTCGGCATACCTACCCGGTCACGGATGGGCTTGATCGACCGATCCAGATCGGCCTGGGTCAACGTACCGCGTTCGGCTTTAGCTTCCGCGTAATTCAGCAACACTTCGGCATACCGGAAAATGGGCATATCAGTAATGTCCTTGTTAAACGTATCCCACTTCGGAGCCGATACGAATTTGATTAGCTGATAGCCGGTTACCGTAGCGCCAAATTCAGGAACCAAGGGCGTCGATTCACCGATACGTGTATAACCCGGCGTACGGATAGTTTGCGCCAATCGGGGATCACGGTTTTGAACCTCTTCGGCAAACTGCATGGTGTCGTAGCCTTTTACGTCCGTGAACCGCGATCCATCGGCCATCAGGTAGCTGTTTACCAGCTTTTTCTCAAGGCCTGGCTTTCCGTAGGATGCGGTCATGGTGTAATAGTTCAGGTTATGATACACCTGTAATTCGTCGCTGAAGTCGCGCGCCAGGATCACTTCACTAGGGATGGCATTGTCGGACGAAAACAACTTCATATAAGCCGTTTTGGGCGTATCGGTATAGATCGTATAGCCGCTGTTTTTCATCAATTCATCCGAAGCCGCAATACTCTCATCCAGAAATTTGTCGGCATTGGGCAGGCTGAACTCTTTATGATATTTCCGGAATGTGCCTTCGTATAAACCAATTCGGGATTTCAACGCCAGCGCCGTCCATTTCGTTACGGTACTTACCTGCCGCGATGCATCCAGATTGTCAATGGCGTAATTGATATCGGCCATTACGGAGTCCATTACCACCGTACGGGGATCGCGCGCTTTGGTGAGCATTTCCTGATCCATGACCTCAATTGGTTTTGAATACCATGGAACATCACCAAACCGCTTCACCATCCCAAAGTAGAAATACGCCCGAAAAAAACGAGCCAGCCCATTATACCTCGCTACGGCTTTCGTATCGGGGCATTTATACGAATTCTCCAGAAAATAGTTGATGTTACGTAGCGTTCCCCAACTCCAGCCGCCACCACTGGTTGGCACAATACGCGTGCCCTGCAACTCATCGCGGAGGCTGTTTTTCACTACGTTGTCGACATCTTCGTTATACACGTCTTCGGCCGAAGGCAACGCATTGTAAAATGAATTGGTATACAAAAGCAGATCGTTCTCCGTCTTGAAAAACGTTTCGGGCGAAATGGCGTCCAGCGGCAATAAATTCATATCGCACGACACCAGAGCCAATGCCAGGGTTATGATACTGAGTAGTTTTTTCATCTCGTTACGTGATAAAGCGTTTTAGAACGTGATGTTCAGACCAGCAGAAAATGTTTTGGAAAGTGGGTAAGTGCGCCCGTTGGTACCATCGCCATCCAGTTGCTCGGGGTCGATGTATTTGGTTCTCAATGGCGTATAGGTCAGTAAGTTTTCGCCACTCATGTAAATCCGGGCTCTGGCAATCCGCACTTTTTTCGTCAACGATTCCGGTACGGTGTAGCCAAGCACTACGTTCTTCAGCCGCAGATAACCCACATTCTGGATATACCGATCATTGGCATCGCGTAAGTCGCCCCCGTCGTTGAGAGCCGTATAGCCACGTAGCACGGGAAAATAGGCATCTGTATTCTGCGGTGTCCAGACATCGTCCTCAAATTTTTCCGGAATAAAGGAGTAGTAAGGCCGAGAGTATGGTCCCCAGAATTTATCCGCATTGTTGCCTGGATACCAGTTTTTACGAAGAATTCCCTGAGCCAGCAGCGAAAAGTCGAAGCCACTCCACGAAGCCCCCAGGTTAATACCGTAGCGATAACGCGCCCGGTCGTTACCGATTATTTTCAAATCACCGTGGTTGGCCAGCGTGTTGGCCCCTTTGTCGATTTTACCATTGCCATCCAGATCAATAAACTTCAGATCACCGGCCTGTAGCTTGCTCCAATCGCCCGGCGCGCTGAGTCGCTGTTTGTTCACAAACGTCTGATCGACGGTGTAGCTTTGCGCTTCTTCGTTTGACTTGAAAAAGCCGTCAATGGAATAGCCCCAGATTTCGCCAATGGTTTTGCCTTCGTAATGGCTCGACAAAATCTTGTTCGGGTTGTCGTATTTGGTAATGACCGATTTGGAATCCGACAAAATGAACGAGACGTTGTAAGCCAGTGGTTTTCCGGCTACCTTCAACTGATCACGCCAGGCCAGCGCCAATTCAAAGCCTTTGGTCTGGAGGTTACCGGCATTCTGGGTTGGAACGGTAGCGCCATAAACCGCAGGCAATACCTGACCCGGAATCAGCATATCCGTCGTATTCCGAATGTAGGCATCGACCGTCAGATTCAATCGATTTTTCAGAAAGTCGGCATCCAGACCCAGGTTCGACGTAGTGGCTTTTTCCCAGGTCAGATCGGGTGAAATCGGGTTCGGACTGTTTACGTACGTCAATTTTTGACCGCCATTAATCCAGGTCGATTGCGCCGTTGGCATGATCGGTACGTATGGATAATAGTTGGACGAAGTCGTGTTGTAAGGAACTTGGTTGGTACCAGGAGGCAGTTGGTTCCCCAACGTACCATATGACGCTCTGATTTTCAGATTATTCACTACGTTACGGGCACTCCCGAAAAAGTCTTCTTCGCTAATACGCCACGCCCCCGAGAACGACGGAAAGAAACCAAACCGACGGCCTTTGCCAAAGCGCGATGTGCCATCGTAGCGACCATTGACTTCCAGCAGGTATTTACCGGCATAATCATAGTTAGCCCGGAAGAAGGCACCGAATAACGCATACTGAAATGAATCGCCACCCGAGAGTTGCTCACCCGTTCCCAGGTTCAGGTCGTTCAGACTTTCCGAAAGCAGGTTTTTACGGGCACCGAATAAACGCTGGTGTTTCCGGGTTTCGTAGTTCATCCCTGCCGTTGCGCTGAAGTAATGTTTGCCGAGCGTCTGGTTATAGGACGAATAGATATTGACAGAGGTCAGCGGATCGAACCAAAACGTACGTTTATACTGGTCAGTATTGTAGTTCGGAACGGTGGTCAGAATACCCGGCTGAATCGAATACTGCGCTACGGCCGAGCGGTACCAGTCGTCGGCGATGTAGAACGAATAGGAATGATTGGCAACCAGATTCCAGTTTTTCGTGAAGTCGATGGTCAACGAGTTAATCGTCGTTAGCTCGTGCACTTTTTTCTCACCACCCGCTACACCTTTCAGCAGATTGGCAAATAGCCCATCGCCAATGGAGTAATTGTTTTTCAGCGTATTATACGTAGCTGTACCATCCGGATTCAGGGGAGCATACGCGGGTAACGCGTGGACGGTTATCGCCGTAAAGTTGGCATTGGCACCGCCTTCCAGTCCCGGATATTTATAGTTAGAATCGAAATACTGCGTGTTGTTGCTGACTTTCAACCAGGGCGTCAGTTGAGCATTGATCTTCGAACGTAGCGTGTAGGACGTAAACTTGTCGGTATTCATCCGCATGATTCCCTCCTTCTCGTAGACCGACCCCGACAGAAAATAATTGACCTTATCGGTTCCGCCCGACAAATTCAGATTGTGTTGCCGCGACGGCTGCGAACTATTGAAAATTGTATTCCACCAGTCGTAATTACCGTAGTAGTTGTAAATGTCTTTCCCGTTTACGTTTTTAACCACTGTCCAGGGCCGGGCCGGATTCTCCACTTTATCGTACCGACGAGCTTCCAGTTCCTTGTAATCGTCTTCCGAATAGCGCGTGTACGTATTACCGGTAGCCCGTAAAAATGCCTCATCGTTTAAACGCGTATGTTCATAGCCATTGGTCAGGAAGTTCGTGCTCACCGTTGGTGTTGCCCAGCCAAAGTTGTTACTATAGGCGATAGTCGTCTTGCCATTTTTCGCCGTTTTGGTAGTCACCAGCACAACGCCAAACGCACCGCGCGCACCATAGATCGCCGAAGCAGCCGCATCTTTCAGCACCGAAACACTCTCTACGTCGGCTGGATTGATCCGGTTAATATCGCCCGGCACGCCGTCAATCAGCACCAATGGACCGCCCCCATTGATCGACGTTTCGCCCCGAACGTTCAGGTTTCCGCCCTGACCCGGCTGGCCGGTCGTAAACGTAATGTTCAGGTTAGGAATCATGCCCTGAAGAATCTGCGACATGTTGTTCAGCGGGCGGTTCTCCAGATCTTTAGCCTGCACCTGCGAAATGGCTCCCGTCAGGTTCACTTTTTTCTGCGTCCCGTACCCAACCACAACCACCTCATTTAACGAACTTTGCGACTCTTTCAACGCTACGTTTGCGGTTGTCTGATTACTGCTTATGGGCACTTCCATCGGTTCATAGCCGATAAACGAAAACGACAATACGACGTCTCCACCCGTATCCGGAATCGTCAGCGAATAACGTCCGCTGGCATCAGTCGACGTACCACGCGTCGTTCCTTTCACCACAATACTCACGCCCGGCAACGGCTGGCTACTGGCAAAATCTTTTACGACACCCGACAAAATGCGATTGGGTTGTTCAAAAACGACGGGCGTATTTATCTGAAAAGCAGGCACCGAAATCAGGCTGCTTTGCGAGTCCATTCGTTTGAGAATAATCTGACCATTTACGACCTCCCACGATACGTCTAATGAACCAAACAGTCGTTTCAGCACACTGGCCAGTTTTTCATTGCGGGCACTGATGGAAATCCGCTTATCGGCACCGATAACGCGCGGACTATACACAAAGTGCACATCGACCGTTTTTTCCAGTTGCTGCAGGACGGAACGTACCGTCTCTCTTTCGACCGTTATCGACACGGGTCGACTCATGAGTTCCTGAGCCGCAATAGGCAAAGCTCGCACTAGACTACCACTCAGCAGGATGCTGAGCAATAGCGAAAATAAACGTTTCATAAAGTATAACAGGTTGTAAGTAAGTAGTTTGATTTTAAGAGCAACCTCGCCCGCTGGAATTAATGCGGATGCGAGTTCCATTGGTCTGATACGTAGCACCAATAGACAAACAGATCATGTCTAATTGGGCTGGTAAGGAAAGATTGGCCAGATTGGCCGTGAGCGTGCAGTTGACGAGTGCCTGCTCGTCGAAGGAGATATGTACGCCATACACATCATCCAACTCCCGAAACACCCTGGCAACGGGCGTATCGTCGAATACAAAATGCGTCCTGATGGCTTCCGGTTTTAAGACAACCGGGCGGTCGGCCAGTGCCTTCACGATTCGACTATCTGACCGAAAAAAGGTGGCTTTTTCATTAGGTTTCAGTACTACGTCCGACTCCTTATCCTCGCTATCAGTTTGTCGATAAACCGCTACGCGCCCCGTCCGAACGACCACTTCGGATGTGGGCTTACCGGCGTGGCCAATAATAGTAAAACTGGTTCCCAATACTTTCGTAACCATTCCATTAGCGTAGACCAGAAATGGTTTGTCTGGGTTTTTGGCCACCTCAAAAAACGCTTCACCGTTTAACCGAACTTCCCGTTTGCGTCCTACGAACGTAGTGGCATAGTACACCGTGCTACGTGGCTGTAACGTAACAGCACTACTATCACTCAGACTGATACGTAGCGGCTTGTTCGACTCATTCGTTCGGCTAACGATCTGCTCATCTGACTGGTGGGAAGCTAGCTCGGTCTGATTGGACGTAGACCGGTTCAGAAAAAAGTATCCACCTAAACCCATTACCAGCAAAACGATGGCAGCAGCGGCAACCCGATAGAATATAGTCGGCAGTCGACGTAATGGTGCTTCTGTCGAAATCTGCGGGGCAAGCTCCTGCCAGTATTTTTCAATAAATGCGTTCTTGTCAGTTGCCGACAAAACGGATTCGGCAGGACCATCCAGATTTTCATACCAGGCTTCAATCTGCGCCCGCTCTTCGTCGGTCGCACTTCCGTTCTGGTATCTGGTCAATAAGGTTACAAGCGATTGAGGAGTCATCCGGCAATTCGGCAGAAACATGTTTTCTCCGCTGAATTCATGGTCATGACGGGCAACTCGAAAAATACCCTAAGCCGTCAATATTATGGTTTTGTTAACGACTTACGTGATTACCCCATTTAAACGGTAGTTTCCCACAGAGGCATAGAAGTAAGAATCAATCCGCTGTGTCCGCTGCGTCGCTGTGGGAAATAAACCAGCCTCAGTTTCTTAACAGAACAGCTATTACAACGGCAGTAGCATAGTCGTGGAGGTGGGTACGCAGAAACGCCAGCGAACGGGATAAATGATACTCGATCGTTTTTTCGGACAAATCAAGGCGGGTGGCTATCTCGCGAATGGTTAGTTGCTCAAAACGACTCAGCACAAATACCTCACGGGTTTTATCGGGCAGTTGCAGCAAGGCCTGATTGAGCGAATCGGTTAATTCGCTGTATTGCACCAGATTAGATGTACTTAACGTATCGGTCGGCGGTGTATATAGGAAATGGATCGCATACTGTTCGCCCTGTACTTGCGCTCGAACGTGGTCAATGATAAGATTTTTGAGGGACGTAGTGAGATAAGCCTTAATGCTACTGATAAGCAACGTATTACGTTTTTGCCAGAGTCTCAGAAATAATTCCTGCGCCAGATCGGCAGCAACGGCATCATCGCGAAGTTTCCGCTTCGCCATGGCAAAGCAATCGTACCAATGGCGTTCATACAACGTCCGGAATGCCCCCTCGTTATCATAACGAAGTAGATTAACTAGCTCGTTATCGCTTAGCTCCTGCTCAGACATGATCACAAAATTCGCACGGATGCCTAGCTATGTTAGCGAAAGCCGGGTTAAGATTTTATGAAGTATTGCCCCATTAACATCACAATTACTTAGAAAACGGATCGAAAAAACCCTAATTTTTTCCAGATAAAAATTAAAAACTTGACTTCATAGCGCACAAAAAAGCCGCTTCCCATTGGTCGGAAGCGGCTTTAAACCATTGCTTAGATGGAGCGGACTATATCAATGATCACCATATCGTTTTTCTCCGGCGGTAATCGATACGGTCAGCTTATTCTCTTTGGGAGGTGTCGGGCACGTAGCATACGGCGTAAAGGCGCAGGGCGGATTAGTTGCTTTGTTAAAATCCAACCAGGTGTTTCCCTCCGCATCGGGGCCCGGTGCATCTAAAAAGCGGCCTCCGCCATACGTATCGTGTTTGTTGGTCTGGTCGGCGAATACAAAATGTAGTCGCTTGGTTGTTCCGGTCGCAGCCAGACTTTGCTCTTTCCCGTCAACGGTAAACAGTAATCGTCCCGGCGAATCCTGTTCGCTTACCCGGCCCGTAATGTCGGTGATCGAAATTTTCTTACCCGGCGTCGGTACAAATTTCGCTTTCACCCGCCAGTCGGTACTGATCGGATACGTATCGATGCCTTTGAATTCTTTCAGGTACGGGCTTTCCAGATCGCGCAGTCGAATGGCATATTTATCGCCCCGCTGAATCACAAACCAACGTAGTGAGTTATGTTTCAATACGGTCGGCTTGCCCGTGTACGGAAATATCTCCAGATTGGTTACGGGTTTTTCACCCTCAAAAATCTCCGAACCGGGAGCGGCTTCAACGCTCACCCGGCCTTTTTTCAGAATGATCTTTCCCAACGTAGCCTTACTATGTTCTTCGGGAAATACAATGATATTTTTATCACTTCCGCCAAACGTATTGTCACCTTCGTTCAGCCAGAACAACCCGGCCAGGTTGAGCCAGCCTTCTTCTTTTTTGAGATCTTCAACTCGTTTTTCGTGCCACGTTTTTAATTCGGCCTCATACGGCGTATCGGCCCTAAAAGCCAGCAGTAACAGGGGCAATGCCAACAACCAACTCGTTTGCTTTTTCATGGTTATACGTGATTAACTGTTTGTATTTATTTGATTATAAAGGAAATAGTGTTTTGTCACCGAACTGCGCGATATGCTGTACATGCGTGGCGTATTCTTTTGTTTTGGCTAGGTCGCCCTTCTGCTTGTAGACTTTATACAGTCCCCAGTACGCATTGGCTGTATTCGGATGGCGCTCCAATAACTCCTGATAGGCTTTTATCGCTTTATCGTACTGATTGGCTTTCAGATGTGTTTCGGCCAGACTGATCAGTACCGGACGAGCGTAGGACGGCGGCTCACTATAACCCAATTCGTCTTCCTTTACTTTTGCTTTTTCCAGCAACGTAACGGCTTCGCTGTAGTTGTTTTCTGCCGCCTTGATCAATCCCTGCAATTCCAGCGACGCTACGTTCAGATCATTCAGCCGCCGAACCGTAATCACATCGCCCGTCGCTTGCTGATTGGCATTCCGCCAGAGTGATGCATCTAAAGCGTCAGCAAAGCGTTTGGCCTCGTCAACCCGGTTATTCTTCACCGCTTCCATACCCGATGCGAAGTAGTATAGCCCATCTTTATAAGCCATAGCCTTGGTCGTGTACAAACTATCTTTATCGAGTTTGATAGCGGCCAATCGGTCGGCCGCTTTCCGATAAAAACCAAAACAGAGTTCCATTTTGGCCGGAGCAATCACACCCTGATAGAAAAAACGCCCTTCGTATTTCCGTTTCCGCTCTTTGGTGGCAGACATGTTTTGCAGCTTTTCCGCGTAGTACAATGCCGTAGCATAACGGCCATCTTCGGCACAGTTCGACAATAGATAGTTAATGTTGTGGATGTAATTCCAGGCGTCCACCTCCGGAATATGCTGTTTCTTCATGTAGGCCGAATCAACCGCCAGAGAAGCCACAAACGAGTCATAGGCCTTTTTGTAATCACCCACTTTATAGTAAATATGACCGGGCATATGCACCATGTGTCCCGAATTTGGCGCCAGTTTGGGCAGGATAGCGGCACTCTGCAAAGCCTGCTCGGCACAGCAGTTTTCCATCAGATGAATCCAGTAATGATGGACAGCGGCATTGTTAGGATGCGTTTTCAGCAAATCGCGAAGCAAGTATTCGGCATAGATCTGGCCTTCGCGGGGATTCATGTTGGTGTCGTACCCACCCATTTTACTCAGCGCCAGAAACAGCTTGGCATCTACATCATCAGGGTATTTATGCACGATGATTTCGAGCTTTTTCTGATACTCCCGTTTGCCATTCTCACTATCCGAATCACGGGCCAGAATGCCCTCCGCATAGAGACGCTCCTTTTCGGATGTGGATGCCTTCAGGGCTTTCAGTTTCTGAACGGCTATTCGTTTATCGGCGGCAAAATCATTGCCTTCGATGGCTCCAATGGCGCTATACAAACCCCAATACGGCATAATGGCCGTTGAGTCATGCCGAATGGCTTCTTTAAACGCCCGATACGCTTCAAAATCCCAGAAGCAATGCAGCAGCGCAACGCCCTGATTAAACAGCGCCTGCGTTTTTGGCGACGACGTTTTAATGGCTAAATCGACCGTACCAATACCACTGATTAGTTCAGGAATCGGTAAATTATGCACAAAGGCCGTCTCTTTGCGGTAATCCTGAATGTGACTTAAATGGCTGTGATTCAGGTCGTGGCTGTCGCCATCGTGCACATCGTGCTGATGTTCGGCAGGCCGAACTCGCTGTCCCAGCGCGCTACAGGCGATCAGACAAAAAATTAAAATACGAAATTTCATATACGTGATTGAAGATCGATCGTCTGCCAGAACGATATGTCCTGGCAGACTACAGGAAGGTTCATTAACTCAGCAATAGCTTGTTGGTTGTAATCTCGATGTTCGGTAACGGAAACGTATAGTTGCTCTGCGAGGGCAGAACCTGGGGGGCACTATTCGAGCTGCTTGACTTAGCGGGCAATGGCAATAAATTACGTAGCAGATCATTCGACCGGAATCCCTCACCCAGCAACTCAATCCGGCGCTCCTTCAGAATGGTATTGATCAACGTAGCCTGCGTACTGACGGCACTCGTCGGGAACGTATAACTCGCATCGGAACGATTCCGAACCGCTTTTAGCAAGTCGGTTGCTTTCTGCAAATCGCCTGTACGGGCCGCTGCTTCCGCGTAGTTCAGCAATACTTCCGAATAGCGGATAATGGGCAGATAATCCAGAAAGGGCGATGGTTTGTTGTATTTGGTCAGAAACTGAACCCCCGATGCTGTCCGCGAAAACGTCCGGCGCAGATCCGTTGACTTCCATTCCGTGTCGCCCCAGATACCGCTCGGATTCAGGTTATACTCGGAATTGGCGTTGAAGACATACGGAAACGATGATTGTCCCGTTACGTTATCCAGCTCGGTCATGGGCACCGATAAAATGGACTCGGTACTGGTATAGTTGGTCGTAAAAATCTCGACAATGTTCTGGAGCTTATGATTAACGCCCGTAGCCGCCGAATACGGGGCCGTTGCCGATACGATTTTCTGGGCTTCGTCAATTACCTTGGCCCAGTTGCCGCTGTTCAGATAAACACGCGTCTTCAGCGCAATCGCCGTATTCCGGTGCGCACGCGTCGTATTCAGTAACGCCGTCGAATAGTTGAGTGGCAGGTCGGGCTCAGCTTCATTCAAGTCTTTGATAATCTGAGCATATACCTCAGCCACGGTGCTACGTTTCAGGTCGTTATTGGCGTTGGTTGTTTCGGCCTGCAACCGTAGTGGCAATCCAGGCGACGTACCCTGATTTTCAGTAAAAGGCCGCGCATACAACGTAACGAGACTAAAATAACTCAGCGCCCGCAAAAATTTGGCTTCAGCAATGTACTGTTTCGTCAACGTAGCACTCAGCTTATTCGGGTTATCCTGCAAACCCTTAATCAGGATATTGGCATTATTGATAGCCCCATACGCCGACGTCCAGAAACCAGCCACAAAGTTCGACCCGGAGTTTAGCGTCTGGTTCCAGGCTTCATAGGCGGTGAACGTATTGCTGGTCCGATTAATGAACTCTTCCCCACGCGCTTCCTGGTACGTGAAGTAATTGCCCCCGTAGTAATTGCCGCTTTTTATCGCCTTGTAAATACCGTTCACAAGACCAGCTATCCGGTCGGGCGTATCGAAGGCGTTAGCGCCACTGATCGAGGTTTCTGGCTGAGGATTAAGTAATTCCGTTTCGTTACATGCCGACACGGTCAGGACCAGTCCCAAACTTAGAAACCCTCCCAAACGATGTACTGATTTAATCAAATTATAGGTTTTCATACTCATTTCTGTTGTGTTAACGTAGCTTATGGCTGTCGTTCACAGCGATTCGATCGCGGCCTGCAACTCGCTCACTAAATCGTTGACTTTCTGAAAGTTCCATAAACGACAGACCATAAACTACAAGCTCTTTGTATTGAGAAACGTACTGTTTTCGTTAGAAACCGAGGTTTAGCCCTACGGTGAATGTTCTGGCCTGACCGATTGAGTTTTTCTCTACGCCCGGTGTGGTGTTTGAGTTACCGTTCGACGATGATTCAGGATCGGCGCCTTTATACGCGGTTAGCAGGAATAGATTCGACCCTTGCGCATAAATCCGAAGCGAGCTGATACCCGATTTTCCGAAGATCGTGGCGGGTAATCGGTAGCCAATCGATGCATTTTGCAGACGGAGGAAATCGCCTTTTTCGGCATTGGTCGACACGGGGAACGATGAGCCACTCGATGTCTGATCGTTGTAGACCAACCGGGGTACGTCGGTAATATCACCGGGTTTCTGCCAGCGGGTCAATACTTCCGTCGAGTTGTTGTAAGCGCGCTGATCGAGCAACGTAGCGCGGGTGCCGTTCATGATCAGGTTGCCACCGGAGTAGGTCAGGTTGAGGCTCGCATCGAAATTCCGGAACTTAAAGTTGTTCGAGAAACCACCGTACCATTTTGGTAATGCATTACCAATCAGATAGTAATCCGCCCCCGTAATGGCCGGAGCGGGTTTCCCGTCCAGATAGGTCCACTGGCTGCCGCCCGGCGCAACCACCTGACTGTATTGCACCTTCTCCCCTTTCGCATTGATGAAAATCCGCTGGCCATTATCGGGATTCACCCCGGCCGTTTTGGCACCATACAGACTACCCACTGAATAGCCGACGCGCGTTACGTTAGTTGTTTCATAAGCCACCATCGTGGTTCCGACGATATCGGTGTTGCCATCAGACAGGGCTGTTACCCTGTTCGTTATATTGGAATAATTCAGCGATGCGTTCCAGGAAAAATCACCCCTACGTAGTAATGTACCGGTAATTCCCAGCTCAATTCCCCGATTATACATAGCCCCTACGTTGCCGAGAATGGAGCTGCCCGGAATGCCTTTTGACACGGCTTGCGGAGCGCTCAGAATCAGACCATTTACGTTGTTATTGAAGTACGTCAGCTCAACCTGAAAGCGGTCGTTCAGGAAGCCCAGATCGGCTCCAATGTTGGTCTGATCGCTGGTTTCCCAGCCCAGATTCGGGTTACCCGCCTGCGATATGGCCCAGGTTGGTACGTTGCCATACAATGAGCCACTGTACAATTCCAGCGAGCTATACGAATCGCTTAAATTACCGTTACCGACCCGTCCCCAACTGGCCCGAAGCTTGATATTGGTAAGAGCAGTCGCCAGTCGTGAATTCTTGTAGAAAGGTTCTTCCGACAACGCCCAGCCCGCCGATACGCCACCGAAGTTTCCATATTTCTTACCAACGCCAAGAGCGGAGTTCCCATCCCGTCTGAAATTGATCGTCGCGAAGTATTTCTTGTTCAGATCGTAGGTCAGCCGCGAAAAGAACGACAGATAAGCCCGTTCGTTGATGTCGTTGCCCGAGGCTGTAATCGATCCCCAGTTGCCCTGATAATTCTGAAAGAACGGATCGGACGTTTGCGTACGGGTAGCGCCCCACGATGAGTTATCAAATTTTTGCACATCATAACCCGCCAGTACCGATACCGCGTGCTTACCGCCGAACGTCTCGTTATACGTTAGCGTGTTCGCCCAGTCCCAGTTGTCGCGCACGGCACTCACATTGGTAGCCGAACCCCGACTCGAAAAGCCGTTCCCCTGAATGGGACTGTCGAAACTCACGTTATCGGTCCGCAGCCGATCAATAGAGTAGGTGGTCGTAAAATCCAGATTTTTCAGGATTCTGGCATTCGCACTGAAACTGCCGATAATTCGGTCATTCTGGGATGAATAGCGGTTCAAATCCAGCAGCGCAACAGGGTTTCCGAAGTTGCTGACCACCTGGTTATTGCCCATGCCAATCGTATTTGGGTTCGACGCACTGATGTTATAGCTGCCGTCTGGGTTATAGGCCGGTACGTTTGGCGGTAACGCAATCGCCAGACGCGCTGCCGATACCAGCAGGAACGTAGTGTTCGGCGTTGAACCGGAATAGGGCGACAGGTTAAAGCTCGTATTGTAGGAAACGCTGGCTTTTAGCTTCAACCAGTTGGTTATTTCCTGATCGATATTAAAGCGGGCACCTTTCCGGTTAAAATCATTCCCTCTCAGAATACCCTGCTGCTTGGTGTAGTTAGCCGAGAAAAAATAACTCGTCGATTTGGTACCACCCGATACGCTGATGTTATGGCTCTGCGACACTCCAGTACGGTAAATATGATCGTACCAACGCGTATCGATCGGCGTTCCGTCTGGATTATTATTTTGAAAAAACAGTGCCGACGCTACGTTGTCGTTGTTCTGGTTTCCCCCCAGGATTTTAGCGTTCAGAACCGCTTCATTCTTGATCGCAATGTATTGTTCGGCATTCAGCAGTTGGGGCAACCGAACCGTTTCGGATACACCGGCCCAGGATTCGTAGTTGATCCGTGGTTTGCCTTCTTTTCCGCGTTTGGTCGTAATCAGTAACACGCCCGCTGCAGCCCGGGAACCGTAGATCGCCGTTGAAGCCGCATCCTTTAATACGTCGATCGACTCAATATCAGCCGGATTGATATCTCCCAATGGATTATTCGGGACAGCCGTGCTGGCCGATACGTTGCCGGTGTTGATGGGAATGCCGTCGACCACGACCAGCGGATACGAACTCAACGAAATGGAGTTGACACCCCGAATTCGAATCACGGGCGGGTTGTTCAGCACACCGTTCGGCTGAGCGATGCTGACACCAGCGGCCCGCCCCTGCAACGCCTGATCGAAACTTTGAACCGGCTGTTGTTTAATGGCATCGCCACTGACTCGCACTGCCGAACCGGTAAATTCAGCTTTTGTCTGCGTACCATAGCCGACAACCATTACTTCGCTGAGTTGCTTCGTATCAGCACTCAGTTCAATGGTGAATGATGTACGGTTTTGTATCGGCTGTTCGATGGTTGCATAGCCAATGAAGGAAAAAAGCAACGTAGCGTTTGCCGGAACATTCAATTTGAAGCGGCCTTCCTGATCAGACGTAGTGCCCGTTGTGGTTCCTTTCACAACAACCGACACGCCGGGTAAAGCCTCACCCGATGTCTTGTCTTTAATGGTTCCCGAGACCGATTGCCCCTGGGCAAAAGTCTCTCCTGTTAGCAATAAAACGACAGCCAGAAGCTGTAGACTGCCGTTCAAATGACGTAGAATTCTGTTTATCATGGTTTTGTTCTTCGGTTGTAAATCGGTTGGTATATTTACAAGTACTATTAATACATATACTCTATATATTTAGTAGAATATAAACATATAGTTAACATTGAAAAAGCGATATCGTATGGGTGCAAGCCAGCCTATCCGATTATCAGGCAACTAAAATCAACAGAGGCAGTCGTTGGATGGCTTGTTAGCGATACGCCCACGACAATGGGGGCAGGAGACTAATTCTTGGGCAATCATGAGGTTGTAAATTTATAGTTCCTAATAAGTAGGCAGGTTAGCACTACGCCAACTGGCAAGTTGCTAAGGGTTCGTAGAGTCTGTCTCTCCCCCTTTCGGTATAAATCCACAAATACTTTGCAGGTAGTACGTGTAAGACGCTTCAAAGATAGAATCTTCATTTTCAAAAAAACAAGCAAACACTATTTAATCTATAAGAAAAGAATACTTTCCTTAGAAACGTCCTATTTTCACGGCTGGTCAATGTGAATTTTGGGACTTGATTTTGATGATTAGGTAATCGTACTGAACCCGATTCGGATTTCGCACCTGCCATTTAATAAGCGAAAACACTGTCGATAAATTAAATGGATTTACCCTCTTTGTGTCCTGTGGGCAACAAATACACTTACGAAAACAACAAATAAGCGATCGCCAGGGTAATGAAAATGTTGAACGTCTGCGCGATGAGAAATGCATAGAGCGGACGACGATTATCGGCCTTGAACAGATCGGCAAAACGAGTTTCAAGACCAATGCTTGTAAACGCCAGCGCAAACCATAATCCCTGCAGACTTTTCAAGCTTCCTTTAACGGCATCGACCGTGTCGGCACTCAGCACAAACGAGAAAAGCAGCGAGGCAGCCAGAAAACCCAGAATAAACTTCGGGAAGCGCTCCCAGATGACACCTAAAGTCGGTTTGCTGGTTTGCGCAGCTTCGGTTTGATTTTTGGTGTAGGTCCAGTATACGCTGATGGCAAAAGCCGCTACACCCAGCAGTACGTTCTGCGAAAACTTAACGATCGTACTGATTTTCAACGCTTCTTCACCTGCCAGCGATCCAGAAGCAACAACGGCTCCCGTTGTATCGATCGTCCCGCCGAGCCAGGCTCCCGTTACTTCGGGCGATAAACCAAGTGCCTGAGCGGCATACGGCATTAGCAACATCATGGGTATCGCCGTAATCAACACCAGCGAGATCACGTAAGACAGCTTTTTGCTATCACCCTGAATGGCCCCCGACGTAGCAATCGCTGCCGACACCCCGCAAATCGACACCGCTGACGCCAGCATCATCGTTAATTCATCGTCGATTTTCAGCCGTTTACTGACCCAATAGGCAAAATACCAGACGGATACAACAACAACCAACGCCTGAATCAGTCCCAACGAGCCTGCCTTCAGAATATCGCCAAAAATGACCGTTGTCCCCAGCAGTACCAATCCAATCTTTACGAACAGCTCGGTTGCTAGGGCCGCCCGAAGCCAGTTGGGTAATTGAATCAAATTACCAACGATCAAGCCAATACTTAAACTGAAAATAACCGCTTCCAGATTGAGGTCTTTCAGGGTTTTGTTGCCAGCCAGTATCAGCGCTAGTAGGGTTAGTCCAAAAATGATCGGAAACCCAAGCAACGTAGCACGCACCGGTTTATTCAGGAGAGCCGAGCCAATCAGGGCAATGCCGTACGTAAAAAAGAACTGCGCCAGTATTGTCCCTCCATTTTTAACCGCGAACACGTTCGTGAACAATTCATGTCCATCTTTCCAGCCAAACGAAGGAGCCGGAATGAGCAACCCCGTAAGTGACAGAGCGATAATTAATAAGCCCAATACGACGACTGTCCAGTCTTCAGTTAAGGCAAATTTGGTTTTAGAAACAGGAGATGCAACAGCCGACATACGTAAAATATTGGTTAAGAAACATATACAAGAAACTACTTATGTTTACTTTAAATAGCCATCCATTTATAAGCATTACCAAAAATAACCAGCAGCAGAAAGCCTACTAACACCAGTAAGAGCCCCGCTTTAATCATATCGCGAATAGTAACCTGACTGGTTGCCAGCACAATTGCATTCGGTGGTGTCGACATTGGCAATACAAAAGCAAAACTGGCCGCAAACGTAACCGGAGCCCCAAGCAGTATTGGATCGATTCCGGTAGCTGTTGCGATACCAAATACCATTGGGAGAGCGGCTGTTGCCAGTGGTGTATTTGCAATGATAATTTTCAAAGCCAGGGTAATAATAACGAGTGTGACCACCAAACCGCGATAATTATACACTTCTGATTCGGCTACTTTATCCCCAATCAGCCCGATAATCCCCGAACTTTCCAATGTTTTAGCCAGTGCAAGTCCACCGCCAATCATAAATAAAATTCCCCAGGGCAATTTGTTCATGCTACTCCAGTCGAACAGCAAGCCCGATTTACTGGTCGGATCGGGCATGACAAACAGCAACAGAGCACCGGTCATACCAATAATGGTATCGTTCAGGAAGGCTACACCTAGCCATTTTTCGATGACTGTCCGAAAAATCCAGCCAGTAGCTGTCAGTAAGAATAACGTACTCACCGCATACTCAGGAAACCGTACAGGCCCCAATTTGATCAGCTTCTCCCGAATAATAACCGACGCGTTGGGTAACGATTTTCCTGACACGGGAAATAATAAACGGGCCAAGATTACGTAGGCCGCGATCAACATCAATACAGCCAGGGGAAACCCAACCATAAACCAGCTAACAAACGAAATATCTGTTTGATAGGAATCGCGTAGAAAAGCTAATAATACCCCATTTGTGGGGGTGCCAATGGTTGTTGCAATACCGCCAATACTAGCGGCATAAGCCAGTCCTAACATCAGACTTACGGCAAACGGCCGGAATTGTTTTTCTTGACCAGTCTGACGAAAATCATCTTCCAGCAAGCTCAGCACCGACTGCGCAATTGGCAGCATCAGCAAAGCAGCCGCCGTATTGTTTACCCACATACTGACGAAAGCCGTCGCGACCATAAAGCCCAAAACCAACTGATGGCTTTCTGTTCCGATTAGCTTCACAATATGGAGAGCAATACGAGTATGCAGATTATGACGCTCAACGGCCAGCGCAAATACAAAACCGGATAGAAACAATAAAATGGTTGGGTTCGTATAGTTTGCTGCAGTAGTAGGTAAATCCAGTATGCCCAGGGCAGGAAACAGAACGATCGGTAAAAAAGCCGTGACGGGCAGAGCGACAACCTCGCTAATCCACCAAACCATCATCCAGGCTGCAACCCCAATCACTAATTGCATCTTCGGTGCAACAGGCAATACACCTCTATAAGCGAATATACCAAACAACAATGGCCCAATCAGTAGCAGACCATAAGTGAACCAAGGTGTCGCCAGCGAAGATGTTCGGACTGCACCGGGTTGGGCCGATCTCGGGATTGTTGTATTCTCCATTATGCTTATCGGACATTTTCGGGTTTATTCAGCACACGCCCATCGGCTTTTAGTTGCCAGGCCGTAATGGGGTTGAAATGGTAACCGCTGTCAGCCCCTCGCGCTTCGATAAGCTGTTTAAAGGTTGGCTGAATGTATCCCGTTTCGTCCGTTACCCGGCTCATGATTTCTGTTTCAGCACCGTTCCAGTGCCACAAATACCGGAACCGTACATGTGCTTTATCGAGAACTGGCTCCTGCAATTCGGCAATATGCCAGCTTTTCCCAGCGTCGGTACTGACCTCCACCTTCACGACCTTACCCCGACCACTCCAGGCTAATCCCCGGATTTCAATCCACCCTTTTTCGACCTGAGCCGGAAAAGCCGGGAACGTAATGATCGACCGGGCATCAATGTCGAAACTGAACTGTCGGATTTTTCCGCCTTTGATACCTTCGCTATACTTGGATGTTTCCTCGCGCGTTTGCCAGGGAGCATCGCCTAACTCAAGCCGTCGGAGCCATTTTATGCTGGTATTCCCCTCCCATCCGGGCAGGAATAGACGTACTGGATACCCTTGTTCGGGACGTAGCGCTTCGCCATTCTGTCCATAGGCAATGATGGCATCGTCCCACCCTTTTTTGACGGGAATGCTACGGGTCATGATGGCGGCATCGCCCCCTTCGGCTAAAAACCAACTTGCGTTGGGCTTAACGCCCACTTCGCGGAATAGTGTTGACAGTTTAACGCCCGTCCATTCGCTCTGGCTGGTCAAGCCGCAAATATCCTGCGGACTCATGGCTTCTTTGCCCGTTCGAAAATTCCCTGAACACTCCAGAAACGCAATGCGTGACACGGAAGGAAATCGCTTCAGATCAGCCACTGTAAAGACCATTGGCTTATCGACCAGGCCATGAATCACCAATTCATGCTTATTCGGATCGATGACCGGAATGCCCGCATGATGCCGCTCAAAATGCAGATCAGACGGCGTAATGATCCCGTAAAAATCCTGCAACGGCGACCGGGATGAAATGTCGGAAGGCTTCTTGATGACCTTCTCAAAGCCCGACCGCGTGCCCACTTCACCAGCCAGTGTTCCCACTTGCTTTGTAGGATCGTCGGGTATTAATTCGGTAAACGAGAGGCCTTCCTGCACCGCTTTTCCGTGGGCTGTCTGGGCAATAGCCATCGCTACCGTGGCCGATCCGCCCAGCATAGCCCGACGAGAAAGCTTCCCTGTCAGTTTGTTGATATGGATGATTTTCTTTGTCATATTACTTTATTTCCGGCCCACCTTTCCGGTCGTCGGGTACGAATAATTGTTGGGCAGGCATCACTACGTTCGGTAGCGTTTTTGCATTTACGACTGCCTTATCGTCGATAATCCCATTGGCATTCAGCAGATAAGCCGTCAGATTATAGACCTCAGCATCGGTCAGCGAACCCGGTTCGCTAAACGGCATGGCTCGCCGGATGTAATCGAAAATAGTGGTAGCATAAGGCCAGTAATTCCCAATCGTTTTTTCGGGCCGTTTTTTAGTTGGGTCGGTGGTAGTCACCAGTGACCCATTCGGCCCGCCAACTCCCCCTACACCATGACAAGCCGCACATTTCTGCGCAAAAATTACTTTCCCGGCAACAGGTTTTCCTTCGCCAGCAGGTAATCCTTTCCCGTCAGGGCGGATATCGATGTCCAATCGGGCAATTTCTGTCGACGTAGCCACTCGCCCAAAACCAAAACGTGCCGGAATAGAGTCAGATTTAATGAGATAAGTTATCTCCTGTGCTCTATCTCTATCAGGAAATAAGACCGTATTGATTGGCCTTTGACTCATCAACAAACCGGCTTCCAGTATCCCAACAAGCCACAGTTTATTCATACGTACCGGCGTTTAGCGTGCTTTTCGACAACACATACGGGCGCTCTACCCGGTCCAGTACTACGTAGATGGAATCTTTCTTTTCGTCGATACCGCGCAGAATTACGCGATCGCCACCCTGTTCGGACGTATAGCTCAGAATCATCCGATTCCGTTTTACAGGCTTACTCTCCGCTTTGATTCCTTTCGTCCGTCGGGTCGACCGGGCAAGTGGGTCAATTTTCGGGTCTTCGTCGCCAATAATTGCCAGGGCTTCTTTAGGAATCCAGTTGTCTGGTTTTTCCTCATTTTCTTTCTTCCGATCCCCTCTTGAACGGCCTCTACCGCCCTCGCCATTACCCCCTTCTCGAACATTCCCTAAAAACTCCCGGTTTTCGGCGTTACGGGCTCCCCGATTTTTGTCCTGCAGATACAATACGTGGTGAACACTATCCGCTTCGTAATAAAATACACGTTGCCCACCCGACACGCCTGTTAACTCAAAGGTGCGGTTAATGTCGCGCATGGGCGATCCGCCCCCATTCGACAAATCAAGCTCAACAGGTTTATTGACTTTAAACGTGAGCGTGGTCCAGTTTTCGAACGTAGCGTGTTGCCAACGTATCGAATCCAGGGGAGAATACGGTAGTTCTTTTCCATTATGCCGGAATTCCGTTACGTTATAGTTGCCTCGTAATTCCTTCAACCCTTTCTGGGCCGGTTGCTTATAGGGATCATACCGGAAATTGGTGTACTGCAACCAAAACAGAAGGATCAGAAATAGCCCGATCGTAACGGTTTTCAGACTGACCCGTGCCCATTGTTTCCAGCCATCGAACGTCGGTACGTAGTAATTGGGAATCGTTAAGCGTTCCCGAATAAGAAGATTATAGAGATCCTTAACGTAGTAGATTAACAGAAAGCCGGAGAGAAGCACAAAGTAGGAACTATAACCATGTACGCCCCCATCGTAGGCAAAATTGACGTATACAATATCGGCCAGTGCGCCAAACAGCAGAACCGATCCCCAGAACGTAGTAGCCCGGAAAAATAGTAAAGCACCTGCCAGCACTTCCACTACGCCCGTAAAGACTTCGTACCAGGGCACGATACCAATCGAAAGCCAATAAATTTTCTGCGCGGTCAAATCGCCGAAATTGGTATTCAGTACGCCCAGCGATGGATAGGGTAACTGCGTGGGCATCAACTTGGTAAACCCAAAGCCAATGATTCCTATGCCCGCCCGATACCGTACCACCACCCGTAGCCAGTAGTACAGCAGTTCGTAGTTTCGTACTTCTTTCTTGCGCAACTGAACAACTGCCGTCCAGATCAGTCCAACGACCGTAGCAAAAATGAACGTAATGATCCAGGTGGCATAACCATTCAGCGGGCTACCGAACAGTTTATTACCAAAAATGGTTAGGCCAGAGCCAAAACGAGCCACATCGTAAAGATCCCGATAGTGCAGATGCAGCCAGTCGAACGCTAGCACCTCTTTATACCATTCGACGCTGTTGGGCAACGACATGCTGATAAAGAACACAAACGCGATACGGAACAGTGTTTTCTGCGTAGCGGTCCATCGGGTCGCGGTGGCCGAATTAGGGTTTGGCGTAGTCGGCTCGCTATCTTCTGCTACGTTGCTCTCGTTTGCAACCGGTTTGCCAGTAATTTCTTCGGGCGACACCAGCCCTAAATCAGTACGTTCGGGAGTTATGTTGGGAATTGCCATCGTACAGAGGAAGTTAGAGTTTGAGTGATCCGCGCCGACCAGCTTTAGCAGCCTCGTCGATCAGGTATTTTTTGTTGATTTTGTCGAGCACTGCATAGATCGAGTCACGCCCCTGATCGATTCCCGCGAGCACAATCTGTCCGTTTTGCTTGCGGTCGATTGACAGCTTTAGTGACTCAGTCGGATAGTTTGGATTGGCGTTTTTCAGCGTTAAGACCCGGCCGGTTGGGTCCACGGTGTAGCGGTAGTAATGGCGGCCCTGTGAGCCAGCGTACTCATAATCCCGGTCGGATTCAGCCGAGGCAATCTGCTCTGTATTCGTAGTAACCAGCTTAACGGGCCGGTTCGACTTGATGCTGATGGTATTCCAGGTTTCGAAAACGACGTCCTGCCAACGAACCGGATCTGTTTTTGAATACGGTAATGATTTACCCCCGAGCCGAAACTCACTTACATTATACAGTCCGGCCGTATTTGGTATGCCTGGCGTTTTAGGGAAGCGAATCGACTCTCTATTTCGGTAGGCAGCATACGTACTCACGCCATAGAACAGCACAACAACCAATACAAATGCACTTTTCAAACCCAGGCGTCCATATTGTTGCCACTGTTCGGTAAAAGCAGGGTGAAACCGATTGGGGCTGGCTGCCTCTTCCAGCGACACTAGTTTGAACAATCGAATCGCATCAAAGGCAAACAGAGCCAACGCAAACGTGATCAATAAACCACTATAGACATATTCGCCCCCTTCGTAGGCCAGATTGGAGAAGAAAATATTACCCAGAAATGGAAGCAGAATTAACGTAGCAATCGTTGCCGTTTTCCGATGCAGCAGCAATAGGCCACCCGCCAATTCGACCAGACCCAGAAACGATTCATACGACGGCACAATCCCCAGCGACAGCGAGAACAGTTTCCAGGCCGAATGATCACCATAGGGCGTATTGAGGTTACTGAGGGACGGAAGTGGTGCCTGCAACGGAAAGAGTTTAATAAATCCATACACAATGACACCGAATGCCAACCGATAACGTAACACTACGCGAAGCCAGTAAAACAGCGCATCGTAGTTCGTATTTTCAGTATCGCGAAACGACCAGATAATCGAACCAATCAAAGCAATAACCAGCACAATTCCCCAGTTGGCAAAGCTGTCTTCTGCCCCTACAAATCGGGGTGCGTAATGCGACAGGTTAAACAGATAGCGTGTAAAACCGCCGTCAACATCAGTCAGGTTCCGGAAGAACTGGGCATCGAGTGGTAAAGCCTGGATCAGCAGATACAGAAAAACGAATCGAAAGATGGCTTTCTCGGTAGCGGTCCAACTCCCATCGGAAACCGGGAGGGCATGCCGACCGCTATGAGGCATTACGTAACTTGTGTCGGAATAACTCATGGTACTATCGATTGAGGTAGTTGATTAATATCCTGGGTTTTGCTCCAGCGCTTTATCCGTCAAAAGTTGCTGCACTGGGATGGGCAGTACGTAGCGATTGGCATCGCTCAGGTTGAAGACGGCAGCCGCCCGGCCCGTCCGCACAATGTCGAACCAACGGTGTGGCTCCAGCGCAAATTCAACGCGTCGTTCGTTTTCGATGGCCAGTAGTACCGCATCTTTGGTAGCTGTTGTCGCGGCTGTGAGTGCCGTCAATCCAGCGCGGTCACGCACAGCATTGAGATCCGTTAAGGCATCAGCAAACTTCTCCTGCTGCGCACGGGCCTCCGCCCGAATCAGATAGGCTTCGGCAATGCGGAAAATGTAGGAAGGGTCTGAGCCAGGATTGCGATAGTAGAGATTACCATACCAGCGATTTTGGTTGTCTTTGGCCACCAGCACCGACCGGTTACCGCCAATGGCCGGATTATTCAACAGCGCCACCAGGGCATCGTTTGGCGCCCATTGGCGCGTACCGCCATTAGTCTGCGGCTGCCATTGCCCCCGGTGGCTGTTTACTTCGGTGGTGCCATTATAGAACACTTCAAACACCGACTCAGCCGTACCGCGCACGTCATTTTGAAAGAAAGAACCATACGGTTTCAGCAGCCGGTAGTTGGTGGCATCACTAATCAGTTTAGTGGCGTATTCCTCCGCTTTCACATAGTCTTTCTGATAGAGATAATACCGCGACTTCAAGGCAAACACCGTTTTCTGCGTCACCCGATAGCGGTCGGTTGTAGTCGGTAATAGCGGCTCGGCAGTTTCGAGGTCTTTCAGTGCCTGGGCGTAGGTGTCAGCTTGGGTACTACGCTTGCCGCCCGAATTATCCGTTGGTTTCGCCGTAGGATTGAGAATAATGGGAACGCCACCAAATGTCCGGGCCAGATCAAAATACGCCAATGCCCGAATAGCATACGCTTCGCCGAGGTATTGATTTTTCAGCGCCGTCGTTAAATTCGGGTCCGTTACGGTTGGCACCTTGGCCAGTACGTTGTTGGCCCGATTGATGGTTCGATAGATAGCAACCCAGGCGCTCGAAATGGTCGAGTTATCGGCGTTGACGCGTTTGTTGATAAACTCCTGCACCTGCGACTGTGAACCCGTCCACTGGATATTATCGCCCGACAAATACCCAATCGACTGAAAGCTGGTACCATAGTAACTCCCATCAGCCAGGGCACTGTATACCCCACGGAGGGCAGTTAAGGCCGAGTTTTGGTCAGTTATCGTCACCGCATCGGAGATAGATTCCAGCGGTTTTACGTCTAAAAATTCCTTGCAGCTACTGACTGTCACCAGCAGTACCAGCGAAAAAATGGTCTTGATATGCTTCATTATTAAATTCGTTTGGTTCGTGAAAGGCAGCCCATCACTACGTTGATCGCGTGTAATTGATTATAACGTCAGGCTGATACCACCCTGAATGCCAACTGGTTGTGGTGGTGTCCCCAGATCAATACCCTGGGCGTTCTGATCACTGCTTGAGCTGGATTCAGGATCAAGGCCGGAATAGTTGGTTAATAACCAGAGGTTCGTTCCAACGGCATAGACCCGTAATCCCTGAATACCTACCCGACTCGTCCACTCTTTCGGAAGCGTATAGCCAATTGTCAGTGATTTCAGGCGTAGAAATGAGCCATCTTCCAGCCAGCGGCTACCACCATCCCGGTAGTTGTTGACGTTGATTCCGTCGGGGCGCGGTACGTCGGTGATGTCACCTGGTTTTTGCCACCGAGCCAGATTCGAGGCAAAGATGATCCGGGCGGCATCGCGGGCGCCACCACCCTCGCCAAAGAATTTATTGTGGTTATAAATTTTGTTGCCGTACTGATACGAGAAGAACAGATTAATATCGAAGCCTCTAAAGGTCAGGCTGTTCGTTAAGCCACCGAAGAATTTCGGCCAGATGCTGCCCACTAACTGCCGATCATCGACCGTTATTTTTCCATCTTTGTTCACATCGTCGTACACGACGTTACCCGTTTGCGGATCTACGTACAGCTGTTTGTAGACCCAAAAGGAATAAAGCGGAGAACCCTGCTGCTGAAGAATCAGATCGCGGCTACCGTAGCGGAGCGGAGTAGCCAGTTTTTCAATCCGATTGATGTTCTGCGCTACGTTAAAGCTGGTTGTCCAGGTAAACCCGTTACGTCGAACGTTAACGGTATTGATACCCAGCTCGAAACCCTTGTTGCTGATTTCGGCCGCATTGCTCCAGTAGCTGCTGAAGCCGGTCGTTCCCGCCAGCGCGATCTGTAACAACCCGTTTGTAGTGTATTTATCGTAGACGTTGACTTCCAGACCAAGCCGATCGTTGAAAAACGAGGCATCGATACCGGCGTTGATTTGCCGGGTGCGTTCCCATTGCAAATCGGGGTTACCCAACTGTTGAGGAGCAATACCTGGGCTCCCCTGATACCCGCTGCCGCCCGTCCAGAGGCCCTGAGCCGCGAAATTTCCGATGCCGTTCTGGCTACCCGTAACGCCCCAGCTCGCCCGTACTTTAAGGTCCGACAGGAACGTAGCATTTTGCAAAAAACCTTCCTGTTTAGCGCGCCAGGCTACGCCCACCGATGGGAAATAACCCCACTTCCGCGACGAGCCAAACCGCGACGAACCATCGGCCCGTACGCTGGCATCAATCAGGTATTTACCCGCGAAGTTGTAATCGGCTTTGGCGAAAAACGACGCTAGCGTGCTCTTGCTCCAGTTTTGTGAACTGGCTGTGGTGGCCGCCGATGAAATCTGCGTAAAGTTGTCGTTTGGAAAACCGCGCCCTTCGGCGTAAGTACGCGTCAGGTTATCACTCTGTAACGTATTGCCGACCAGTACACCAAACGAATGGTTCGATCCAATTTTCTTCCGATACGTCAGCGTTTGTTCGTTGAGCCAGGTTGTATACTGAGTGATACTCGACGTAGCGTATCCGTTCGGGCTACCCGAAATCAACAGAGAATTCCAGTATTCCGACTCATTGTAGTTGTTATAATCCAGACCAAAACTGGTTCTGAATTTCAGGCCGGGTAGCAGTTGAGCATCTGCGTACAGATTGCCGATATACCGGATGCTCGTCGTATTGACATCGTAATTATTGATCAATAAGGTCAGGTTATCAAAGCCCGCCCGACCAACCAGTACGCCCTGATCGTTGGTTGGCGACAGATACGTTGGCGTATGCAAAGCGGCCTGTAATAAACCACCAGCCGGACCATCGCCCGCCCGTCCCTGATTTCGATACGTCCGGGTAAACGTATTGCTGACACCAACCTGAATTTTATCGTTTAACTGCTGATCCAGATTGACTTTAAAACTCGCCCGGCTAAAATCAATGGGTCGAATAATGGCTTGCTGCGTATTGTAGCCACCGCCAATGTAATACTTCGTTGTCTGCGTACCGCCCGACAGCGAAATGTCGTAATTACGAAGTTGGGCAGTACGAAATAATTCGCTTAAGCGATCATACGTTTTCTGTTCTTCTGGCAAACCACGCCCCCCTTCCGAAACGGGCCGAAATGGGCGATTGGCGGACGTACGATTCAACGTCGGATCGTCTTTGCCGGTATTGACCCACCATTCGTTTACCAACGTAGCGTGTTCAGGTCCCGTTGTCAGATCCCACAGTTTAGCCGCTTTAGCTGCCCCGGCCGACGCGTCGACTTTGACGGTAGCCCGCTGTCCATAAGCGCCCCGTTTGGTCGAAATCAGCACAACCCCGTTGGCTCCACGCGATCCGTACAGGGCTGTCGCTTCGGCATCTTTCAGCACCTCGATGCTTTCAATATCGGATGGATTAATGTCGGCAATGGGCGACGTAGCTTTACCACCCGTACCAATACTTTGAAGACTGTTACTATTGATAAAGACACCGTCTACTACGTAAAGCGGGTCATTACTGCCATTGATCGACGTAGCACCACGGACCCGTATGTTGACGCGCTCGCCCGGAACGCCCGTAGCACTGGAGATCTGAACGCCCGGCACTTTGCCCTGTAACTGCGCATCGACGCTGCCAACCGGGATATTTTTTGTGTCGGCAGGATCAATTTTAGCAATTGAACCAATCAGATTTTTCCGTTCAGCCGTACCGTAACCCACCACAATAACCTCGTTCAGCTGGCGAGTGTCGGCCGTTAACTGAACTCGTACGGGCGCTGTCCCAGTGATTCGAATCTCAGCATTTTTGTATCCAATGGCTGACAGAACAAGCTGATCACCCGGTTTGGCGGATAAATTAAATCGGCCTTCCGCATCGGTAACCGTCCCTTTTGATTGACCTTTTAAAACAATATTGACACCGGGGAGGAGTTCACCATTATCGGCTCGAACGATGCCGTTAATGGTATTGATTGACGTAGTTGATGACCGATCTGACTGCTGAGCAACCAGATCGGGTGAAATGAGTAATAGAATTACCCATAATGCATAAAGTTTTTGCATTACTTTGCAATGGTTACGTGAGAAAACAAGTTGTTGACTTCTGAGCGTTGCTGCGCCCAGAGGCCAGTTCATCATCTTGTTGTGACCAGCCGAAACGGTTGCCGCCGTTTCGGCTTTTTTATACCAAGAATCCGAATATTGAGTTTATCCGTCAAATTGCTTCAGCAGGTTGCCGCCTGCCAAAAACACGGAATTGATAAATACGTACTGATTTATGGGTTATGAAGCATTGTGTCGAACATTCGTTTGATTGTTAATCCTGAATACGTTTCGCGAAACGGTGATAAAATGGCGTTTTGCTGCTGGCATTTTTAGGTTTATAGTCGCCGGTAATAATGGGAATGTACATCACACGCCGACGACTGGCTGCCCCCGTAAATGGCGATTGCTCCACCCGGTGCCATAAGCTTCCGTTATGAATGGTCAGATCACCAGCTTCGATGTCAAACCCCACTTCGCGCGGATCGGGCCGATGATCAACAAATTGCCGCTTGCGGAAAAGTGTCAGAAGCGTGTTCTGCTTGTGCGTTCCAGGCAAAACCCGTAAGCCCCCGTTTGTTTGCGGACAATCGTCCAGATGAAGTCCAACGTTAAGCATCGGGCGAATACGTTGACCCAGGAAAAGGTCGCGCGGGCTGTCGGTATGCCAGCCCATCCGCGAAAAATTACTTTCGGGCGTCCGAACGTAGTGATTAACAACCAGCCCATCTTTTTCTTCCGGACTGATACGTCCTTCGTAGGGAGCCAGTAATTGGGTCAGCGCCAGAAGCCGCGGATCATCCAGGAAATCGCGCAGGATCGGACTAAACAACGACGTAAAGGCAAACCGCTGGACAATACGATTCCCGTTTTCATCCTGGCCAAATTTAATCGGCGTACCGTTAATCTTATCGACTTTCTCGGCCAGCCAAATCGACTCAACCCGCTGAATTTCAGCAATAAACTGTTGTACTGTGGAGCGATTTACGAATTGTTTGATATGAATAAACCCGTTTTGATCAAAAAACTGACGCTGTTCGGGCGATAGCAATTCAAAAAGTTGATGTGATGTCTCGTTTGTTACTGTAAGCATGGATAACTCGATTAAGCAGTTTTGACAAGGCGGATATAATAGGTATACACGTAGCAACCGGCGCAGAAGCCAGCCAGTGACTCCAGAGCAGCAAAAACAGCCAGCGTGGCAACCGGAATTACCGTTGATATACCGAGCAGATGTAGCCCGATAATCAGCACTGAAAAACCAAGTCCAATCCGGGCGGCAAAGCGTTTGGGTGCCTGATCAGTGGGTTTATTCGGTAGCGTTATAACGCTTAGGATACCATCTGCTACGTTGCCCAACGGACTGTACTTCCCTGCATCGGCGCTTCTCAAGGCAAAATCGATCAGGAGCAGCACCGGCAAAAACAACCAGTTGGTGATTAGGTATATCAAAGCCGTTACCAAAACGAGCCCGGCTACTACCCTCACCTTCGATTCATTTATCTGTTTCCCATCAACGGGACATATAAGATTAGTGTCCATTCGTTTTTTATTCTACTATTAATATATATATCCTACCGAATAACTATATTAATATTCATTGTACAATCCTTATACAAACTGTTCATAAAGAACTCATCCTGTAAAAGACAGGAAGCCAACAATACAAGCTATGGCTTATTGGAAAAATCCGGGAGAAGACTTTAGCTGCAACAACAGCACCGATGGGATGTATTCATGGTTTAAAAACGCTAAGACTCAATTAAAACGGCTGATTGTCCATACATTTTAGGCTGGTTTAGCTAAAACCTGACAATTCACTGCTTAACTGATAGACAAAGGTGAATAGCCAATTTTATTTTTCCAAATTTTATCTAAAATATTGACCAACAACATTTTACACAGAAGTCTATAGAGATATACCGTTATTCATTCCGTTTTTAACGAACAGATTTATACTGAGGTATATACAGTAACCGTTAGCGGCCAACTTCCCACCAACGGACAGGTTGCCCCTAATGCTAACGTCATAATTCTTGACTCGTAATCAAACTAAGCTATGATCGTACGGATCTTCGGTCAGCAGTTGCACCTTGTAAAAATGATTACGGCAGCGTGTGCATACATACGCTTTAACGGGTAGCTGTTTGTAAATACCTCTCCGGGGAACCCGATTAGGATCGTCATAGCCACAGGCCGGGCATCGTTTTCGAAAGCTAAATTTTCGATAGATCGCTACCAGGATGCCCACGATCAGAAGTACACCGACAACGCGAATGACAAGAGGAAGCATGGTTTTCTCAATTAGGCTGTAGAACGAATTTACTCAACATCAAAGAACGTAGTACATCCCTCGACGGGCGAATTGATTATCCGGCAGACAACAAAAATCCCCACCAACAGCGTCGGAGGGGATTAAAAGCACTACCTGAAACCCGTTCGCCTTGTATGAACGGGGGTTAAACTGTCTATAATTAGAATAGGAATTTAAGTATCAAACCCAAGTACAGCACGGATATCAGTAATACACTGAACCAGGTTATTGCTGACGTAGGATCGTAAATAGCGATTTTATGTTTTACCATTACGGTGCGATTTCTTATTGTCCAGCAAAGCTACTAGCGAAATAGCAGACTGTATTTATACTTAAGTAATTATAATCAAAAATTAACACGGACTAAAAATCAGTTAAATAGATAGGGCGTTCAATCTCACTGCTCCGACTGTGTACGCAGTTATTTAAAAACTAACCACAATAGCCATGTCCCCAGGGCCAGTGCGATGATTATCACTACTATCCAAGTTACCGCGACAACTGGATCAAAATGTCGTTTGCGCTTAAGCATGACGTCAAAACTAATACGTTCCCCGATCCTATATAAACAAAAAAGCGCAATAGATTGATTTTTCTAGTGCGCCTGCTGAACAATGCTGTAATAAGTCGACTCAGGACCTCTTTCGCCAAACGTAACAGTTGCCTGTTGCTGATTGACTCCTGGTTAGGGCATAAAACCTGGAATGTTTTTGTTGGGCCTGGCAAGTTGTAATAACCTTCACGATCAATCCTTGGGAAGCACTAACCAGGCTATCAGGAATAGTAAATTTGTTAATCCCCTGAATAGCTAGTTTCTTGTCATTTGGCGTCCAGCCCCAGCTTTCCGACGTATCTTTAAGGGCAATCACATTCCACTCAAACCCATCCGGCGAATCACCATAGTCGGATGCGGTTAACGCTAATCCCTGCCCCGCATAACAGTCCGAATTCACATCAATCTGGTGAGCAAACGTACAAGGTTGCGGCTTTTGCCTGCAGGCCATCATCATTACCCCACAGGCAAACTTAAAAAACGTATGTACAGTAGCTTTCATAAGGGATAAATAACAGCGGTATTAATTTTCAACAGACGCTGGTTCTACTGGCTTCAGGGCTGCGGGATAAAACTGCGCTGATTTATGATGGTATAATCCATTCTCCTTATCAAACCATACGCACATTACCTGATTACTGATAAACCCATTGACAGTCATTATTGGTCCGCCTGAGTTTAACATCACCAAATCTCCCGTTTTTATCTTGCTGGCTTCCATTGCTATTCTTAACCGTTACTATGTATCAATCAGACAATCGAATAAGCCACGGTATCTCTATTTCTACCGTTTCGATTGTAGACAGTACCCTCCCCCGCCCGGAGAACGTTTCCAGCGTCGACGATTTATGTCGGCCTGCAAAAACAAAAAAGCCGCTTCCCAGCAGGCAGCGACTTTCAATGAATCATCCACTTTTACTTTCAACAAATCACAGTAGAAACCTAAGGGCTTCCGGGTTACTCTATTGTCAAAGTTGCACAACAATTTAACGATACAACCCGGTGTGTTAACTGTAATTTATTTATCGGAATAAGCAGTTTAATAAACAGTCACAAACGTATCATGGGTATGTATTACGTTACGCATACGATGCCAACATACACTCAAGGCAAGTGCCAGCGATAATGTTATTGACGAGCGAGTAATTTCTATAATACGTTTACTTTACCAGTCCATGATTCTATTTTATCTCGCTTCTGGCCTGATTCTGATTGGCCTTCTTGTTTATTTATATCTGCATATCAGCTTGTCAATGCGCTGCCCCAAATGCCGTAAAATCAACAATGAACGAATACCCCGGTCATCGATAGCTCGCCTGTTTTCCCGCTTCCTGCCCTTGAAAGCCTATCGGTGTCGTACCTGCTGGAATCAGTATGTTGTTATTAGCGATTGACCTACTAAAGTGATCACGTTCGTAATTGTGTCCTTCCCACTAAAACGGTCATACTACGTCATTTTGCTTCATTAACCTGGATACGGTAGTTAGTTAGTTAGCCTGATGTGCCAGCTAGCGCATAATTGGCTCTACACTTCATTTATTACCAATATACTATTTTGATAAAATAATATTAACCAATAAACAAAGTATAGTATCTTTTCAATCTACCTCAATCAGTAATTCAATATATATATAAATTGACGTATCCACGATCCAACCATATATTCTACATGAGCTCCATTCATGCTGCCGGTGTCAGACATCAATTATGCCTCGATAAAATTATAGCTATTACGGCCTCTATCAACTATAGCTATATTCATTACACCAATGGGACAACCCAGCTCCACAGCCGTACTCTCAAATGGTTTTCGGACCAGTTTCCGTCGTTAATACGTATCCATAAAGCCAGCCTGATCAATACTGCCCAAATTTATCACTATCATCTTCCAGCCATTAAAAACTCGGGCGGTTATGTGATCATGAAAAACAACATGCGGCTGGACGTATCACGACGTTTAAAGGTCAAGGTTAGAAACCACCTTCAACCCCAATCGACTGTTGTCTATGCTTAAAAGGCTGGCGAGTTCCACAACCAAAAGTAGCTCGGAATTGCTGCTACGTCTCCTGCCATCCAGGCTGATCCAGTAAATTATTCAGGTAGTGTTGTGCTCAAAAAAAGTAGAGCAATTGACTAAAATTTTTCAGTCTGACCTAATAATAAACATCTACTCCCATCTATTATCCGTATGTAGGGCATGCAAACTCCTTTACTAACTCGTAACGTCCAGACAACGCAACAATTACCTTTTGTGGCAGACGTAGTGATAGCGGATGGCACTGTAGTCGTCAAACTAGTCGATGAATTACGGGTTGTTTTGTCTGATCAGCTCACAGAAATCAAAATTCCCGAAAAGGATTTCTCTATTGGCGAGGTAATTACACAATACGCAATCATTGTGGAGCATTTGCAGCATCAGGCCAGTCGAGCCAGGCAGCTATTAAAAAGTGTAAGAGCCTACTGATTAATACGTTTAACAGCGACTGGCTATGGCGCGTAGTTTTCTTACTTTCTCCACTAAGTCAAACGGCAGCGGTTTAGGATAGCTTAGTATTACGTTATAAATCAGATCCCACTCTTCCAGGCAAAGCATCAATTTTCCGGTTGTTACTTCTTCCGACAGCTTTTCCTCAACGTACGCCATTTGATAACGATACATTTCCATAATTACCCCTTTCTGGCGTGCTTTCACCTCGTAGGAATAAGTCACCTCAACAGCATGGGCCTGACCCGCTTTTACAAATATTTCGTATAGCTCTTGCCAGCTTAATACATCAGGAGGTAGTTCATGGCGATATTTCATAGGACAGATAAACGCAATAGACATACTGGTGTGGCTATAATAACTAATGCGGAAAACAAAGTACAACATTAGCACCAACACCTTTAGAAAAACAACCTAGAATTTATGGATCGGCAGAATTCAGCTCATTTCAAAGCACAAGCCTGAACACGATTGTGCTAAGCTTATTTCATCAATATAGCATGCAGCGTTTTACGTAAGGGCAATATAGACCCCTCTGGCTTTAAAGGAAAGTGAGTTGAAACCTGACCATAAAGTCAATAAATAAACCTTGGCGAAACAGCCAATTGTTTTTGATAAATGAGGGAATGGAGACGTATCACGCGTGTTTTATCCATCTGGGCAGAAAAGATATAACCGCTAACAAAGAAGCCAGACTCAATGAGAATCTGGCTTGCCGTTTACACACCTAAGTGTCACACTAAAACATAACAAATACGGCAGAAACTAAAAATAGGCTATTACCTACAGTTTAGTTGTACCCAACCTTGTAGTATATACGTTGCGGTAAGCAAGCTGACGGGCTACGTCAAGTGCGTATTAGACTTATAAAATATATAAGAAAACAAGCCAGACCGCAAAGCAGTCTGGCTGTATGTGTTGTCCTTTACGTTCAATTAGCGTAACCAACTAATGAACTGAACAAATGTATATATAAAATATTAACTCATATAATTATTTATATAAGTTAATATTTTATCAATGTATTTATTGGCTTATATAAATTTAAAGTATTATTTATACTATAACCTGTTTCATGAAGAGTGTCGAATGACAGTAGATATGTACTCTCTAACGGTGAATTTAAGCCGTTTACATCAAGGCTTAAGCGAAGAAGGCACTTAAGCTCCTAGTTAACACACGAGCATAGTAAAAGACAGCCAGCAACAGCAGATAATTATTTTTAGGCCCATATTTAACTGTTACAAACACCAAAGACCCAACTTTTCAAGTAATCAATTCCCTCCAGCCACCTGTCTTTTTTTTGTCTGTATCAAGCAGCTTACAAATAGCGTGAATTGGCGAATAATAGACCATAAACCGACAGTTTTCCGGTCACAGCCTAGTGTCCGTATGCACGACGAGCGCCGGTAATGGGATTTAGCTGTAAAATTACTACTGTACTGTAAATCCTACGAGAGTTTGAGAATATATAGTCTAGACAGCGAATTTGCTCATCCTGTATCTTCTTTGTGAGCGAGCTTTATATTTGAAGCAGACAATACTAAACAGAATGACACCAGCGAAAGAAATCTGGATAAAGGCCGGGTATGAAATTTTTGCTATTTCAGGTGACGTAGCGCTTAAAGTCGAGACATTGGCAAAGAAGCTCAAAATAAGTAAGTCTTCATTCTATCACCATTTTGCGGAGATGGGAATCTTTATTAATCATTTGCTGGACTACCACTTATCACAATCAGCAGTGATTGGTGAAAAGGAAAACAATGCCAAAAAAATCGACCCTGATTTGATCGCTATTTTAGTAGAACACAAAATAGACCTGTTATTTAACCGCCAGCTTCGCATTAAACAGGAAGTCAGCCCCTATAAAAAAACGCTGGTACAGTCTAATCAAATTATTGGTCAGGGGTTTATAGAGCTTTGGAAGAAAGACTTAAATGTAACGCTTAGCCGTAAACAGTTAGAAGGGCTTTTTGAGCTGGCTTTAGAAAATTTCTTTCTTCAGATTAACTACAACACTCTAAATACCGAATGGCTTAGCGAGTATTTTACCAATTTAAAAAAAATAGCCCAATACTTTGAATAGGCATTGTACGGTAGCGTCTAAAATATAGGCAACGGCGTCATTACGTTTGCGAAAAGTTTCATCAATGACGCACAATGCCCACAAAGCCTATCTAAAAATTACAGCCCTAGTAATCGGGTCTTTTGGACCGATTTTCTTTTTAGGCACAATGCTACCTACATCCGAGCCGGCCAGATGGACGTTGGATTTGTTGAGTTTGCCGCTCGATGGGGTGCAGAACTACGAAGCACCTACCACACGATTTTTGTCGGCTTTAACTGGCGGCTTCCTGTTTGGGTAGGGTGTTTGCATCTGGTTTCTGCAAAAATTAGTCTATGAAAAAGCCCCCGATGAAGTAAGGAAGGCTGTATTGGCAGGCGTTCTGGCGTGGTTTTTTTTAGATAGCGCAGGTAGCATTGCCTCCGGTAATACGTCAAATGCATTTTTTAACATCATTGTGCTTCTTATCGCCGTAGGTCCACTTTGGAAACCGGCAAAAAATTAATTCAAAAATTGAACATGGAGAATAATAATTTCCTGAAAGGCTTACTCATTGTACAAACCGTTCTAGTACTCGTTTACACAGGCTTAGCATTCAAAAATGACGGTACAGATCTATTAGGCGTATTTTTGTACAACATACAATCTGTCAATTGGAATGGTCAATTTAATCTCGATTTCAGCTGCTATTTAGTACTGTCAGGGCTGTGGATCGTCTGGCGAGATAAATTCTCCACTAGCTCCATTATAGTTGGATTAGTAGCTTCAATAATAGGAATTATCGTTTTTGCACCCTATCTCTTGTATCTCATCATCAAGGAAAAAGGGAATCTGAAGAAGGTATTGCTTGGAGTACGATAAATCAGTACAACCCTGTTTTGACTAAATAAAACTAAGATCTGGGAATTAGCCTTATTTGCATCTATTAAGCAACAGTTCCTATCCAGCTTATTTCGTTTTTGAGAATAAAAACGAAAAAAAAAAGCCCAATACATGTGTGTATTGGGCACCTTGGCTTAAACAACAGCTCATTGCAGAGAGCGAGGGATTCGAACCCCCGGTACCCTTGCGAGTACTTCTGATTTCGAATCAGACCCGTTCGACCACTCCGGCAGCTCTCTTCGTCGTTTGGGAGTGCAAATATGCACGATTACCTCCTACAACGCAATAAAGAAGACGCAAAAATTATTCGCTCATTTCACCACTCATGGATTTCGCCAATAACAAGCGAACTTGTATGGGGTCTTGTTCACGACCCAACAGAATCATCAGTTTGGTAATGGCCGCTTCAGTTGTGATGTCGGCACCGCTAACCACTCCTATCTGCTGCATCATCTTGCTGGTTTGATAACGCCCCTGCGTCACCCGGCCTCCACTACACTGCGATACATTGAAGATGACAACGCCCCGGTCAATCGCTTCTTTCAGCGTATCTAAAAACCAGCTGTCGGTCGGTGCGTTACCGGCTCCAAATGTCTCCAGCACCAGGCCTCGCAACTTGGGTATATTCACAATCGATTCTACAACGGCTTGCGTAATGCCCGGAAACAACTTCAGTATCGTTACGTTCGTATCCATCACTGCCCGGATACGTAACGAGGCATTAGGATCATAAGCGCGAATAAAAGGTCGATTATAATCAATGCTAACACCAGCAGTGGCCAGATGTGGGTAATTCTCCGACGCAAACGCGTTAAACTGAACACTTTCGTGCTTCGTCGACCGATTGCCACGCAACAACAGAGAGTTAAAATACACGCACACTTCGGGCACGATAGGCCTGCCTTCCTCCTGCGCAGCGGCAATCTCCAGCGCCGTTATAAAATTTTCACGGGCATCGGTACGGGCCGTACCGATGGGCAACTGGGCTCCGGTCAGAATGACTGGTTTGTTCAGCCCAATGAGCATATAACTCAAGGCTGAAGCGGTATACGACATGGTGTCTGTGCCATGCAGTATAACGAAACTATCGTAGAGGTCATAATTTTTCTCAATCAAACGAGCCAGCTCAATCCAGACGGCGGGTTTCATGTTCGACGAGTCGATAACTTCGTTTAGAGAAAGTATGGTAATCTCAAAATCAAGGCGATTTAGCTCCGGTACCCGATCCAGCACCTGTTCAAAATTGAAGGGAATTAATTGGCTCGCTTTGGGATCATAGACCATTCCGAACGTCCCACCCGTATAAATGACCAATACAGAAGGTTGCTGTTTCGCTAAAGTGGGCTTGATTTTGACAGTTTGATAAGGCATTCAGTGGTATTAATTAGAATAGTTTGTTGATAATTAGTTAGGCAACCTACGCCAGATGTTCTCTCATCTAGGCAGTAAGTTGGCATACAGAGCTGGCAATAAAGATAATGCGTTAGCGGTGGTATGTCGGGCTACATCATCGATGCTGATCTGCTTCAGATCGGCAATACGTTGTGCAATTAAACGCAGGTAGGCGGGTTCGTTACGTTTGCCCCGGTAGGGAACCGGAGCCAGATAAGGTGCATCAGTTTCGAGCACTATATGATCCAGACCAACATGCGGCAATACCTTATCCAGACCGCCATTCTTAAATGTACTTACCCCACCGATCCCCAGCTTGAAACCCATCTCAATGGCACGATTCGCTTCGTCCAGGGTCCCGACAAAACAGTGAAAAATACCGGTCAGATTGGGCAGGGCTAGGTTTTCGATCAGATCGGCAGCTTCGGCAAAGGCATTACGTTCGTGCCCCGACCGTGTGTGCATCGACACGGGCAGCTTTTGTTCGGAAGCCCAGCGCAATTGCGTTTCGAACGCGACGAATTGTTGCTCAACGTACGTCATGTCCCAATAAAAGTCCAGTCCAATTTCGCCAACGCCCATAAAAGCGTTTTCATTCAGAAGGCTTTCAACCGATCGTAACTCATCCTCGACCGTATCGTTGACGTAAGCGGGATGCAAACCCATCATGGGCAAACATCGGTCTGGGTATTGATTAGCCAGAGCCATCATACTATCTACGGTTTCACGAGCGCAGTTTGGCATCCAAATTTGGCTGATCTGCTCTTTTTCGGCCCGAGCCAGCATGTCCTCACGCCCATCCGGATGGGACTCGTCGACGTATTGCGGATCGTAAATATGAGCGTGGGTGTCAATTAAAACCATTGTAATCCTAATATCCGTTGATGCTAGTTAGCGTTATTTACCAAGCTAACCTACCCTTATTGATACGTTCTTCCTTTCCAATTAATTCGTGTCGGCAGAAAATAATACAGAACGGACAATGGGCCAATAAATAGCAAATAGGGCTCAAAAAGCAATCCATAGGGCCACAACCGGGCTTGGTTCAGACGGCTAATACCAAACGAAATAATCAGCGTTTGAAAAAAAATCTTCGTAGCGTATAAACCAATAGCCAGCCATGGAAAAAAGAAACTCAGCAACAACAGGAAGGGTGCTGCCAGATATTGACCATAAAGCGCTGTTACCATCCAGGCCGGCAGTTGCATGGCCCCGTGCATCCAGCGCTTTCGTTGCTGCAAAAACGCGTGCATTGTCTCAACAGGCTTCGTTTGGGCCAGCACTTCCTTATCCAGCAGGTTTCGGAAGGAATACTTTTTCTTAACGATAGCCTGAAATAAACCGTAGTCTTCTACCACCGAAAAAGGGATCGACTCATAGCCACCAACGGCATCATACGCTTTTCGGCTCACCGCCATGTTGTTTCCCATTGCCGTAACGGGCTGACCAAACAGGCTCAGTAAATGGGTCAGTGTCAGATTATACAGCCAATCGATGGCTTGCAGTTTGTGAAATAACGTCGGGCCATCGGGTAACGTAATGCCGGTCACGACCCCGGTGTTCTCCCTCAAATAATGACTCATAGCCGCAAGCCAGTTGGTTGATACCGTGGTGTCGGCATCGGTAAAGAAAAAAAACTGACCGCGCGCCTGCTTAGCCAGTTGGGCTAGTACGTTTGTCTTCCCACGTAGTGCTCCGCTGCCTGGTAGAATCTCAATAAGTCGAAACCACGGCTTATCAGCGCTAAACTCATTCACCAATGCAGCCGTACGATCTGTCGACTGGTCATTGCCGATTAGCACTTCGACACGATTAATCGGATAATCCAGCCGCTCAATCGCTTCCAGACAGTTTATGATCGATTCTTCTTCGTTTCGGGCGGCAACAAGAATGCTGATCAAGGGCGTCCGGTCAGTATCCAGCATAAACGGGTTGCGGTACGGCCCGAAACGAATAACCCCGTTCGGCGAAATAGGCCAGCATTCGCGGCAGAACGTAGCGCATAGTCGGCCACGCTTTCAGGCTGTCATGAAAGACAACGATGGAGCCCGAATGCGTATAATGAATTGTTTTACGCAGACACACATCAGCGGGTAGTTTCCGGTCGAAATCACCCGTCAATACGTCCCACATGACGATGGAATAATTTTCGATAACCTGAGCCGCCTGTGTTTTTTTGATACGTCCGTAGGGAGGTCGAAACAGCGACGTTTCTACGCCGAGCTGCTCCTGGCATTTTTGGATATTTTCCAGATAGACGTTATCGTCCGTTTTCCAGCCGTTAAGGTGATTAAACGTATGATTACCGACCATATGCCCTGCCTCAAGCACTTTATACAATACGTCCCGGTGCTTCCGCACGTTATCGCCAATGCAGAAAAATGTTGCCTGAGCCGCGTATTTATCCAATTGTTCGAGAACAAATTCGGTTACATCCGGGATGGGTCCGTCGTCAAACGTCAGATAAATTGTGGGATCAGCTTCCTCATCAATCTTCCACCAAAACTCTGGATAGACCGTCCGAAGCAGGAAATTTGATTTATGTAGAAAGAAAGACAAAGCCTTTTTTAGTTTATGGTTTACTAATCAATCGATTTAGTTTACGTTTTTTGCTTACAGCACTTTTTATAAAACAGACGACGCATAGAACCATCAGCAATAAACCAGGAACGACAAAACCACAATTTACTTAAGTCAGCTTCCTTCCTTTCCACTGATACCCCTTTCCCTGGGCAGCCAATCCGAAGAACACAACGTAGAACGGATAAACCAATTGCGTCAGTGGGATAAAGACGACAGACTTATTTTTTTGTAAAAAAACAAGAACCTGACGTAAAAACAAAAACTCCGGTATCACCTTCAGCACAACAACGAAAATTGCCGTGCTTCCGTCTAAAAAATTGAGCAACCATCCGACTACGGCAACCACTGGGGCCGCATTACTCAAAAAAATAAAAACGGCCAGTATCATCGGCACCCAACTCTGGTATGTACGCCATTTGCTGGCCCACCGTTTCCGCTGATAGTAAAAAGATTGTAGCGAGGAATGCGGCTGGGTCTGAACGATAGCTTCAGCACATTTCAAAAACTGCACACCGTCCGGATAGCGATCCGCAATCTTATGAAGCAGGAACTCATCGTCGCCCGAGGCAATATGATCGACACCTGTAAAACCGCCTACTTCCGTAAAGACCTTTTTTTCATAACAAAGGTTGGCTCCATTACACATCGTTGGCGAACCCAGTGCCATCGTACAGGCTCCTGAGCCAATCAGGCTGGAAAATTCAACGGTTTGCAGGTAGTCAAAAACGGTACGTTCTGCCGTAAACGTAACGGGGCCAGAAATTAGTTTGGCGCCAGTTTTCTGATAAAAGCCCGCAATAGACGCCAACCATTGGCTCCCCACCCGACAATCGCCATCGGTCGTAACAATCAGATCACCGCTGGCTACTGTAATGCTCTGCGTAATGGCTCGTTTCTTGGGCGATTGGGATCGCTCATCGGCTAAGGGCAATACCCGGAGAAACGTAACGGTGCTAGCATACGCCTGCACAATACGTAACGTATCATCAGTCGATGAATCGTCAGCAACGATGACGTCAAAATTTGTGTATGTCTGTGCTTTGAGATCGTCCAGCAACGGAAGAATGTTTTCGGCTTCGTTCCGGACGGGTATAATTACCGTGATACGGGGTCCCGCAGCCAAATTCGATGCAGATTTTAATGAAGGAATTCTGAGCCACGTCACCCAGAGAACAATCGTAAAAAACGCGTATAAAAGGCTAACCGCCAGGAGCATTATAGTCATTCAGCGGTCCATTTCAGTTTCCATACCCAAATTAATCCGACCAGCACTGGCATTAATACGTTGGTGAGCCATAGGGTCAGGGTAGCCATCAACAGCACAGGAGCCGGAATCGCAAAGGGCGCAAAAACCCAAAGAGATGCAGCCTCCCGTACGCCCAGATCACTCAGTAAATTAAACGCAGGCGTCATCGTTTTCACTAAAAAAACAAGCCCGATCCCCGAAGCAGCAATGTCTAATGGCAGATCAATTCCCAATAATCGAAGAGCCAGGTAAAATTGCGTTGAAAAAATAACGTAACGTAAGGTTGCGGCCATGAGCGCCCAGCCTATTTCCTGATTAGTGTATTGCCCAGCTATAGTCCAGTACGTAGCGAACGTTCGGTTCCGCACCTTTCGTTCTAACCAGCCAATCAATGGTCGACGTATCATGCCAAATACAATCCCCAAAGCAGACAGAATCAGTAATACGGCCAGTAACAAACGTCCCGCGCTTGTATTTCGATCCGGTAAACTAGCCAGATGATGCATCCAGGCGAACGCCCCGAACACCAGAGCGACGTAGAACTGCATCCCGCCTGACACCAGCGATGCGCCCACTGCGCTTGCCCGGTTAGTACGTAGCGACAGTACTCGGCCTGCCGTATCGCCAAGCTGGGCGGGCAACGCAAACCCCAGCGACACACCCGCTAACACGCCTTGATAGGCACTCCAGAACGTAACACGATCCAGCCGTTGGAGCAGGATTTGCCATTTCAGTGCTTCGAACCCCCAGTTCACTGGGGTCAACAAAAGTAAAGCAATAGCCCACTTGCCGGGCTGACGTACCGTCCGAACCTGTTGCTGCACGACGCCCCAATTGAAGTTCTGATTTCGTATGACGTGAGCGATATACGCTACTAATACGACCAAAACCACAATTTTACCCCAAACGATGATTTTTTTAGACAGTTTCAGCGACAAAACGTATAAGAACACGTTACTTTTGTAAAGAGCCCAAAGCCAAACCCATGATTGCTACTCCCCCATCCGCCAATAACCGTTCCGAAAGCTCAACACCCGAAAAAATCATTTTGGGTGTCGACCCAGGTACGCAGGTTGCCGGTTACGGTATTATTTCAGTGAAAGCGGGAGCCATGAGCATGATGCAGTATGGCGTTGTTCAACTGAGCAAATATACAACCTACCAGTTGAAGCTCCAGAAACTTCACGAAACCATCCTCCGCCTGATCGACGAATACCATCCCGATGAAATGGCTATCGAAGATCCGTTCTTCGGTAAAAATGTCCAGGCCATGCTGAAACTGGGCCGCGCTCAGGGCGTGGTCATGGCCGCAGCCTTATCGCGCAATATTCCGATTGTTGAATATGCACCGCGACGGATCAAACAGTCGGTGACGGGCAACGGAAATGCGTCGAAAGATCAGGTATCTCAAATGGTTAGCACCCTGCTTGGCGAAAAACTGGAACCTAAGTTTTTCGATGCTACGGATGCGCTGGCCATTGCCGTGTGCCATCATTTTCATGAAAATGCGCTACCAACCGTTTCAAGTAAAAAAACTAAAAAAGGCGCCTGGGGCGCTTTTGTCAGCGAAAACTCGAACCGGATTATGTAGCCAGCCGGCAGCGTCGATACTTTCTTGCTTACTGGTATGCCTACGTTTCAGCAAACAATTCATCTCCCTGCCTATTCCCGTGGGTTTCATCTGATTACTCGTACGATCGAGCGGGAGTTCAGGGACTTATCCGCCATTAAGGTAGGCTTGCTGCATGTCTTTATTCAGCATACATCGGCCAGCCTTACCATCAATGAAAACGCCGATCCGACCGTTCGGGGCGACTTTGAGCGCTTTTTCAATAAAGCAGTCCCCGAAAATGAGCCTTATTATCAACATGACTACGAAGGCTCCGACGATATGCCCGCTCATCTGAAAGCCGCCATGCTCGGCCATTCCGTCACGATTCCGATCACCAACGGACGTCTAAACCTGGGTACGTGGCAAGGGATCTACCTGGGTGAACACCGCAACGACGGTGGCCGCCGAACGCTGGTTCTGACGGCCTGGGGGAAGGGTATTAGTTTATGGTTTGTGGTTTATAGTGGCTGACGCGCCAGCAAGTGTCTCGCGTCAGCCACCATAAACTATAAACCACAAACCATAAACTGATTTACTTCAGCATTTGCCAGACTTCGGCTACGCTGGTTACTGGCAGTTGGCAGGCGCGGTTGTAACATACATAGACGGCTGTTTTTCCGTCGATTGGGCCGCGTTGTTGCAATAGAGGCAGATCGCTTTTCTCGGTTGTACCCGACAGCACTTTATTGGGGTAAAATTCAGCATCTAATTCAATACGTAACGAGTCGGCTTCGGGACCAACAATTGCTATTTCGGCCGTTGGACGAACGCGAAGAGCAAACTGTGCCGCCCAGTTGGTCAGATAATCAGCATTTTGCTGAACCAACGGCTGCACACGACCCAGCATTCGATCGGCCCGCTCGGCATAGGCCGATCGTTCCAGTAACAGACTCAGTACGTATAAATTTTCGGCCATCATGGAATTCGAGGCTGGGATAACGTTATCGAACAGCTCTTTCCGCCGGGCAATCAACTCTTCGCCATTCTTATCCGTAAAAAACAGCAAATCATCCGCCGATGGATCGGGATCGGCAAAATTAGTCAGTACGTATTGCGTCAACTGATCGGCTTCGGTAAGCCAACTTTCCGTAAACGTAGCCTGATAAAGTGCCAGCAATCCATCGATCACGGCGGCATAGTCGTCCAGAAAACCGGCCTGACGCGCACGCCCCGCCTTATAGGTATGCCACAGTCGCCCGTTCCGGCTATCTCGCATTTTCTTCATCAGAAAATAAGCCAAACGTAGCGCCAGAGTCAGGAACTCAGGCTCGTTAAAGACACGGTAAGCCGTGGCCAGGCCTTTCAGCATCAGCCCGTTCCACGAACACAGGATTTTATCATCCAGGCCAGGCCTGATCCGTTCGTTCCGGACACGTAGCAAGCGGGTATGCGTAGCATCCAGTCGTACGTTTAAATCGCTGATCGACCAGCTCATCCGCTCCGCAAACGACTCGTCGGATTCAGTGCGGTGAAGTATATTTCTGCCGTGTTCCCAGTTTCCCTCTTCGCTTATTGAGTAGAGATCGGCAAACCACTTGTAATCGTCACCCAGAATTTCTTTCAGCTCGGTGGTTGTAAACGTATAAAACTTTCCCTCTACCCCCTCACTATCGGCATCTAGGGCTGAATAAAAACCACCTTCGGGACTTAGCAGTTCGCGCTGAGCAAAGGCAATGGTTTGGTAAACCACGTGTCGATACAACGGACTTTTGGTCAGGCTATAGGCTTCGGAATAGAGCGTCAAGAGCTGTCCGTTGTCATAGAGCATCTTCTCAAAATGGGGGGCAAACCAGTCGGCGTCGGTAGAGTAGCGGGCAAACCCTCCGCCCAACTGATCATAAATACCGCCCAGCGCCATCCGATCCAGCGTCAACTCTACCTGACGTAGTGCGGCTTCGTTTCCTTCGCCAGAAGCCAGGGTAGCATCGTAATAACGTAGCAGAAAACGCCAGATACTGGGGATTGGGAATTTGGGAGCCCGGTTCATACCGCCTTTTTCGTCATCCGCCTTAACAATGACCTTCCGATACAGTACGTCCAGACTTTCCGGCGAAAACAGCGGGTCGTTTTGCGCCAAACCATAGCGATCGGCATCGGTCAGGTTCAGCTCCCGCGCAAACCCTTCAGCCGACTGCTCCAGATCGCCACGGTGCTCCTGATACGCATCACTGATACTCGCCAGCAGATTCACCCAATTACGGGGCGGCAGATACGTAACGCCGTAGAACGGTTTGGCGTCAGGCATCAGAAACACATTCAGCGGCCAGCCTCCCTGCACACCCATCGCCTGAACAGCATCCATATAAATCGCATCGACATCCGGACGTTCTTCGCGATCCACTTTGATGCAGACGAATTTCTCATTCATTACGTGCGCAATCTCCTCTTTCTCGAACGATTCCCGTTCCATCACATGACACCAGTGACAGGCCGAGTAACCAATGCTAACCAGAATTGGTTTGTCTTCTTCGATAGCTTTGTTCAGCGCTTCTTCGCCCCACGGATACCAGTCAACCGGATTGTGTGCATGCTGGAGTAAGTAAGGACTCGTTTCGTATATAAGTTGATTAGGCATATGGTCTGTACTCTTTTCCGGCGTATTCAGGAACACCAGCCACGTAGTAACTGTGGTATTGATGACAAAAAAATGAAGCTATTCTACCAACAGACAGCTTATTCTATATCGCTGAACGGGCGAAAAATGTTCAGAAGGGGGCAAAATTACCACAAATACCACGCGAACTTCCCAAAACCTTGTTCAGGATCATTTTACGGGAATCGGTTTCTCGAAATCAGCTTTCATCTCAGCGGGTAATTGGAAAACGCGTCCGTCTTTATCACAGAAATACAGAAATGAAGCGGATGGCTTTCGTGCATTTCCGTCCGCCCAGAACGCATAAAAACCTGGATGTGCCGCCACTGGCCGACGAGGATAGGCCTGATTCCGATGAGGATTTTGGGTCACAGCTTTGACGACTTTCCACTGTTTACCCTGGTCTGTACTCTCCAGCATCTGTAAATCACCACCAGTCCCGTAAGGTTGCGGTCCCGAAGAGATAGGCCCAATAATCCGCCAGCGATTGCCTTCAACATATAATGAGCCCATATCATAGTTATGGTCCGACTGAGCAACAGACTCAATTGCCCAAGTTGTACCCGTCCAATACGCTGTATGCCACTCATGCGGACCGTTGGCAGAGCCAGGGTCCGGTCCTTTGCTAGTGATATACAGAATGATAGGACGCCCGGATGCATCGTAATTCACGTCGCTGACGTATACATTCAGCCCAAGGTTTTTGTAATCCTTCACCAGCGCTGCATTGGTTACGTCGGCCAGTGGAAGCGATACAGGTTTTCCATTAGCGGTATGCCAGCTACGTCCAAAATCGCTCGTTTCGACGTAGTAGAGGTTGGTGCGATAATCAAGCCCTGCTCCTACTTTCGTATTCGGGTGATAATTGAAAGCACTGCCAATTTTAGTACGCCATTGCCCGCTGGTCTGATAATGGCCTTCTTCAATCGTCCCAATATCCTTCCAGTCCGACCACGTAACGCCATCGGGACTGGTAATAAACGAAATAGTTCGACGCGGCTTGTTTGCACCATACACCAATACGCCCCGGTCATAATGGGTCATTAGGTTTAAGAAACCATGTTCGGGCTGATAATACGTCTGTACATACGAAAAGTTGTCGAATGGCACCCGATTGCCCTGCTTGTCCAGCCGCGTAGCGTCGATTTTGTCGAACGAACGGATGTCGTATGGCTTACGGCTCCGATGGATGAACGAAGGTCGTTCGGTGCCGTGCGACGTAGAAAACACCCAGACATAGCCTTTACTATCTAGTTGTATAACCGGATTATCATGGGCGTCGTCGGTTGCTTTATTCAGCAACAGCGTCGGTCGCGACACCTTCCCAGTATTATGATCGAAGACGCCAACCATATGACACAACTCACGCGATGTAGAGTCCGTTACGCCACCAAAGCAAAAAAAAGTCTGATTAACGGCCGGCGCGTACACCGAAAAAGGGTAATGATTGGCCGGATACGTCCCAAGCCCACCACTGTACTTGTAGGCAAATTCATTTTTTGTTGGCCCAATAAAATACCAGATACCCCTGTAACCGTTTGCTTTCTGATTGAGCGTCTCGGCTTTATCCTGAGCCTGCACCGAATGAAGGATTAAAAAGTATAGGCAGGCTACCAGGCTACGTAAGATTATCATGCAATAGTGAATGGTAAAATGAGTCTGTATGCAGTCGGCCTGGTTTCTATTGGTCGACCACCTGATAAAAACTGCTCGGCTAACGATTTCTACCTATGTAGCTTTATGAAACGAACCTATATGCTTACGATATATGAGCTTTGCAAAAGGGCGTTACCGTTCGTTGGTTGAAGCCTTGTGAAAAGCTTTTGTACGTATTGCGGGTTTGAAGCATACATATAGAAATTGATCCGTAACCGAGTATTTCGAGGATTAGCTGAATTTTCCATTCTATCTCGTCATGACCAATCGACAAGCGCTTATCCGCTTCTATCTTACTCTGGTACCATTCTTAGCCGCTGCAATAGCCCTTGGCCTTGGGCACAGCAAACCCCAACATTATCTACCAATCTGGCTAGTCCATACAGTTATGATGGCCAGTGCCGTCTGGCATTTGGGAAAGAATTGCTTCAAAAATCCCAACCCTGAGCAAAAGCAAATCGGTACCATTGCGCTATTGGTAATTATTCCCTGGATCGGTTTTACCAGTTTTGCCGGAATGGGGCCTCCACCTACCTCCATACCTGAATGGGTGGCTACCGCTACCGAACAACGGCTCCGTTATGCACTGCTGATAGCAGGGGGCATACTGATCACGATTGGATTTACCCTGTTAGCCAACAAACTCCGCCAGCACGGTGAAAGGCACTATTGGTTATTGGGTTTGCTAGGAATAACCATCGCTCTGCCTTTATTTATTGCCAATATGGCTTATTGGGGGAGCTTTTTAGTCGAATCGTTTACCAACTTTTCGGCAGCTTCAATTGCCAAAAGACCAGATTGGTACTTGGCCATGCGTGCCCTCTTTACCTGGATTAGTGGAATAGAAGTAGCACTCTTTTATTTGTCTACGGCAGCTTTTGTCCTTGCGTTGCAGTCGGTTGGTTGGTTCAAACCCAGAGCTTGTCTTCTCTATAAACTGTTCAGTTTAGTTGGCGCTCTGCTGAGCATACTTCCATCAATTTCTTTCGAACCAATCGAGATTGCTACTTATTTGGTATCCATACCGGCTTTCCCATTCATCTTACCCTATCTAATGGCGCTTAATTTGTTGAACTTGTCCAACCGCTTTCCCGATACGTATCAATGAGCAACGTTTGTCTTACGTGGTAGCTTTTATGAGAATATAAATTCTATACGCAGGCAAAGAAGTACCCATACCGTTGATAATAAACAACTTAGCCAGTCAAAAATTCAGCTCTTTTTAATGGAATGAATCGCGGAACATTACCGGAGATGAATCAGTCTTGGTCTTAAACAATTTGCTAAACGATTGCGGATGCTCGAAACCTAGTCTAAAAGCAATCTCACTAATCGATAAGGTAGTTGTTGACAGCAGCTCTTTAGCCTTATCGATGAGTTTATCATGAATATGGTGCTGGGTGTTTCGCCCGGTCAGCGTTTTTAGCAAACTGCTTAGGTAAGTAGGCGACAAATTGAGTTGTTGGGCCATATAACCCACCGTTGGCAAACCCGTTTTCATCAGTTCATCACCACTAAAATAAGCCTCCAGCAAAGCCTCGAACCGGTCCAGAAATTCGTGATTGACGATCTTACGGGTAATAAACTGCCGCTGGTAAAACCGGTCAGAATAGTTGAGCAGTACTTCGAGTTGAGCACTGATGATGCTCTGACTGAACTTGTCAATAGGCGTTTGATATTCACGCTGAATCTGCTGGATGAGGTCAACGACCATTAACTCCTCCGTGGCTGACAAAAACAGGGCTTCCCGAATGGAGTAGTCGAAAAACTCGTACCCTCGAATTCGTTTAGCCAGGGAGGACCCCCATAGAAAATCGGGGTGAATCATTAACAACCAACCCGTATGGTCGTGTACTTCATCATCCGAAACCGAAAGCACTTGGCCGGGAGCCAGAAAAACCATCACCCCTTCCTGGAAATCATAGGGCTGCTGGCCATAGTTCAGTTGACCGTTGAAATTGCGTTTCAGCGCAATTGAGTAAAAATTATTGATAAGGCTCTGGGGCTTCTCTCCTTTCCCTCGTTTACTATCTTCGAACCGAACTACACTAATGAGTGGATGAGTCGGCGGGGGAAGATTAACCAGTTGATGATAGGCAGCTATAGTTTCTACCCGGTAGATCAGCTTGGCAGGCATTAGTTGATGGGTTTACGGCCTTAATTTTCGTCAAAGTAAAGATAAGGCGTTTGGCTTACAGGCCATATAACAATCTCAACCCATCAAGGAGTGTCGTCGGCTTTCGGCCCAGCAATCTTTCCAGATCAGGGCTTACCAGGTCTTCCTGCCCGTTAGCAATGTCAGTGATAAATCCAGTGATCCGCCCAGCTAGTATAGCGGGCAAACCCCGCTTGATTAGTTGGGCATCAAACGTGGCTGGCTCAGCGGGTGAGTAGACAACCGACTGGCCGGATAGCTTGGTTAAGGCAGCAGCTATGTCATAAAACGAGTACGACTCACTACCTGTTAACCAATACGTTGTGTTGCCTTCATGGCTCGCCACAAGAGCATTCGCGATGGCTTCACCCATTTCGCTTCGTAGCGCCAGAGCAACGCGGCCCTGCCCAGCCGGCAGATCGATGCCACGCTCAAAAACAGCATTCCCGCCCACAAACTGGGGAATAGCATCCATATAGAGAATGTTTCGAAATAGGGTATAAGTCAATCCACTTGCTACGATGTACTCCTCGGTTTGAAAATGTCCTTTCATTAATTGGTTAACCAACGTAGCAGGGTCTTTCATTGCCCGGCTTGTGTAAGCGATTCGTTGAACAGCTGCTTTCTTGGCGGCATCCACAACATGCTGATGTTGGCTCACTCGATTTTCTTCATCCGTTCCTGCGACCAACAAGACGGTGTTAATACCCTGCATGGCATAGTTAAGGGCATTGATATCATTATAATCCCCCTTACGTATCGTTATACCCTGTTTGCTTAAATTAGCGGCTTTTGTTTCGTCTCGCACAAAGGCAGCAATCTGACTAGAGGGTACTTTTTGCAGTAGCTGGTGAATAACGGCGGCCCCTAGCTGGCCGGTAGCTCCGGTTACTAAAATCATGGTAGTACTCTGTTTTGGTTGGCATAAAGGTCAGCTTATGTCATGATAGATACGTATCCAGATTTGTGAATCTTGTAGTCGAATTAACTATTTGCTACCTGTTCCATCAACGCCCGACTGAGTTGACAAAACAGTTTTTCTCTCACAGGAAGGCGACGACTGACGGTGAATATTCCCCTTTCCGCAACACCATACAACTATTCATCACTATAGGAATGTTACTACCACTACCATGGATTAAGCCCAATCAGCACTAATCCTGAAATGAACCCGTATATTTACGAACCAGGTATATTTGTTAACAGAATCTACAACAGACACCGACCACACACCAATCATGTAGTAGATCAACTGAGCTGAATGAAAAAAGAAGAAGTAACCCCTGAACTCCGAGTCGACAAGGCAAAGTTTATTGCGCTGAGTGAATTGATTATCGATAAAATAAAAACAGGTGAATTACAGCCCGGCGACCAGATTCCGTCTGAAAATGAGCTAATCAAGACGTTTAACATCAGCAACACCACCGCCCGGAAAACCTTACTCGAAATTGAATCGAAAGGCTGGGCGCGTCGGATCAAAGGCAAAGGAACCTACGTACTGAACCGCACTGAAGACCATCACCTGCTACGTACGCTCGGCTCTATTTATGCCACCCGACGCGGTTTCCACGACAGCCTGATTGCCGAAGGATTTACGCCCAAAAATATCGTGCTCGAAAAAACGGTTCTTCCGGATGGCGTTTCGTCCGAAATAAACGGTCGGCATTTTATCATTGCCGGACCCGTTATGAAACTCCATCAGCTTCGCTACGCCGACGAGCTGCTGATTAAAGATGAAGTCAAGTACATTTCCCTGACGCTTTGCCCCAAAATTAATCGGGTACCAACGGAGATTTCGTACTTCAAAGTGTATGAGGACAACTACCGTCTGAAAATCATGGAAGTCCAGCAAACACTGGGGGTTAAAATCCTGGAGCCCAACACCACTAACTTCGACCTGAGCAAACCCACACCGGTGTTTGTCCTCGATAGTGCGGTGATTTGCGAAGGTGACCAGATTGTAGAAATTGAGCAGTCATATTACCACGGCGACAAATACAAATTTGCCGTCATCGCCAATCCAGAGCATGCACCCCGACAAGTCAATCCGTTTCCTGACATAAACTGATTACCCTTTGTTCATAAATGCTTTATTTTCCAGCTATTGATTTAACAGTTTGACAATAATGGGCGATATAGTTTTGCGTGAAAAAACCCAACACGGTATTCATGCGAATAAATCTATACGTCTTAGGCGCATCAATTGGCTTATTCACAAGCCTTTTTAGCTGTAGCGACCACCTGCTTCCGGCTTTCGATTATCCTGAATTTGCGGAAGCCAGCAATCCCGCTATCCTGAGTGATGTCAACGGTGTAAAGGTCTACAATGGTGGGTTTGGATCGGCGATGGTGAATGACCCAACCGACCCCAAGGTATTCTATTTGCTAACCGATCGGGGGCCCAATATCGACGGTACTACGTCGAACTCGAAAGTTTTTTCAAATCCCGATTTCACCCCTCAGGTTGGTAAGTTCCGACTAGTGAACAATCAGTTGGTGCTCGAAAAAACGATTTTCTTAAAAAACGAAAATGGCGTTAAGCTAACGGGGCTACCTAACCCGGTTGGCGTTGGTTCTACCGGCGAAACAGCATATGACGTTCAAGGGAATACGTTACCGACCAGCGTTGACGGGCTTGATTCGGAAGGAATGGCCATTGCTCCCGACGGTACGTTCTGGGTTAGCGATGAATACGGCCCGCATTTGGTTCATTTTGATGCCAACGGCAATACATTAGAACGGATCAATCCGTTTGGCAGCGGTAAAGGTGGCCGGACAATACCGGCTGTTTTCGCCAAACGACGCGCGAACCGGGGTATGGAAGGATTAACGATTACGCCCGACGGCAAAACGTTGGTCGGAATCATGCAGTTTCCTCTCTATAATCCATCCTCGACTGCTATATCGGGTTCACTGGTCACACGTATCCTGACCTACAACATTGCCAGTGGAGCAAGTAAAGAATACGTTTACCTGATAGAACGGGCAAATTTGCAGGCAATCAGCGAGATCGTGGCTATTGATAACACCAGGTTCCTCGTTCTCGAACGCGACGGCGACTATGCAACCAACGCCACGAAATCGGTGGTTTTCAAGAAAATCTACAAAATTGACATCTCGGCAGCTACCGACATTTCCGATCCGGCCAATGGAGCTAACGGAAAACTGTTTGGCGGCAAAACGGTGGAAGAACTTAAAACCGCAGCCAACCTGAGCGCCAACGGCATTACGCCGGTAACTAAAACGCTGGTGGCTGATCTGATGACGGACGTTACGTCGCTCTACCCACACGACAAAGCCGAAGGGTTGTCGATCATTAACTCAACACTCATCGCGGTTTCGAATGACGATGATTTCGGCGTAAACGGCGATAATGGAAAATACATTGCTAAAATTCTTCCTTCGAGCAACACGATTGACAAGAATCGGATTTACTTCGTGAAGCTCAAGCAGCCTCTCTGGTAAGATCGTCTGACCAGCAATACGTCTACCATATCATACACACAACAGCCCTGATAAGCTTATCAGGGCTGTTGTATTTTACCGATCACTTCAGCCATTTAACTAGCTCATTGACGATAACCTCATGCCCGATTTTATTGGGATGGTTCACGTGCGACATGTAGTTTTTCAGCTCACCCCGTTTGGCAATAGCCTTAAACTGTACATAGGGATCAGCCAGTCCTGTATGGTATTTTTCGGCCAGTTGGTGAATCATCTGTACGTACGGTTCGAGCGGATTTTTCGCATCCAGAATGTCCAGTCGCTGATCAGGCGAAGGTGTTACCAGAATCGTTTTAATTCCTTTGGCCTGCGCCGATTGAATCATTTTCTCCCAGGCTTCGCGTACTTTGTTAATGTCCGAGAAACGGTCATTCAGGGCGTAGTCGATAAACAATACGTCGGGTTTATGAACCAGTACGTCCGACTCAAAACGCGTTTGTCCTTTTATCGAATTTTCGCCACCGATGGCCGTAACGATGGCGTTGACAACCGCATATGGATAGTGTGTTTTCACCTTGTCCAGCGTCAGAATCGGGTACGATTCCATCGTGTGCACTTCGTGGTCGTGCCAGTAACCAGCCGGAACGGAATGCCCATGAAAAACCAGATTGATCGTCCGGTTTTTAGGCCATACTACGTTCAACTCTTTCTTAACATCAGCCAGATACGTAGCAGAATCGGCGATTTGTGCCATACTGGCAATGGAAAGGCCAAGCACACCGATAACAGTAATAAAATAACTCTTCATGTGTATAAAGCATGTTTGCAAAATAACAGTTGACTAACTGTTATTTTGCAGTTATATTTGTTTTAATCGTTTCTGACTATGACTACAGTAAGCACCCGAAATACGTCGGCCAACAAGTCTCGTCGTCCTCTAAGTGCACCGGACTCGGCTGCATATCGGCCAAATAGGGCATCAGGTTTGAGCATCATTGAAAAGGCTCGTCAGGGTGTTTCGACCCTACAAGTCGATCAGGTAGCGCAGCTCCTGGCAGTTTCTCTCAAAGAAATGGCAACGCTGCTTCAGATTGCCGAACGTACGCTGCACCGGTTTCGTAGCGAAGGGCATCTGGACGCACAGGCTTCCGAAAGACTGCTCCTACTGGAAAACCTGGCGGCTCACGGCCTGCTCGTGTTTGACGATCGTGCTGATGCACTGGCTAACTGGTTACGTTACCCGTTACGGGAATTAAAGAATCAAACTCCTCTTCAGCTATTAACCACTATTTCTGGCTTTGCACTGGTCGATGATGTATTGACGCGCATTGAATATGGTGTTTATTCATAAGTATTTTATTTAATGCTGGTTTATCGATTATACAAAAGCAGCTATATCCATGAGCCATTGTCGGCCGAAGGTGCCCGCCGTGCGGGTGGCCGCTGGAACCCAAAAGGATTTCCAATTCTCTATACATCTGCCACACCTGAACTGGCCCTGCTGGAAGTTATTGCTCATCTGAATCCTACCTTTATTCCTGATTTTAATTTACTGGTTCTGGAAATTCCGGATGTGCATAAACTTGTTTCGTTAGATGAACTACCTGAAAACTGGCAGGACGAGTCCCCCGGAGGATCACTGCAAACCTACCTAAACGATTGGCTAGAGCACCCAGACTTTGTAACGGTATCGGTGCCATCGGCCATTGTCAGCCGGTCGCGCAACTACCTGCTTCATACCTTACACCCTGATTTTCAGAAATCAGCAAAAATCATTGAGAACGAGCCATTCCGGATTGATTTTCGAGTTGTAAAAGGCCAATAAGCGGGACGTATCAGTTCTTCTTCAGATACGTATCAAACCAGTCGGCTACAACACCCAGGTCCGACTCCCACATTTCAGCCCAGCCGTGCGCACCGCCCTGATGAATGATTAGCTGCGCCGGTATACCGGTTTCCTTCAGTTTGGCAATAAACCGTTCCGACTGTTCGAGCGGCACCAACGGATCGACGGTACCGTGTAAAAGCAACGTCGGTGGCGTTTCTTTGGAGATAAAATGGATCGGCGACAGTTTTTGCATCACTACCTGTTTTTCCTCTCGCGACTTACCGTCAACGCCAAACTGCAGCCAGAACCGACGTACCGTATCGCATTCGACAAATAACCGGTTCGTATGGCCATAATTGACCAAATCGGCGGGCGGAAAAAAGCAGGCAACAGCCTGAACTCGACTCGACACGTTATCGACGGGGTCCGATGTTTTCAGTGAATCAGGCCGACCAGCACCCGTACCGATGGAAACCGACAAATGCCCGCCCGAACTCATCCCCGATATGCCTAATCGGTTGGGATCGACACCGTACTCAGCCGCGTGATAGCGAATGAACCGCACCGCCCGATGCATGTCCTGCACTACTTCGCCCACCTGATAACGCGGAGCCGACCCGTGTAGAACCAGAAAAACGGTTTGCCCCCGATCCGTGAAATAATGAAAATGCTTCAGTCTCTGTTTGATCGTGCCGTAGTCAGAATACCAGCCACCACTCATGGCATACACCACGCCAATGCCGTTGGGTTTGGCCGGTTTCAGCACCTCCATCGTCAGAGCCATACCGAATTTTCGACCATACACTACGTCCTGAATCCGCGTAACGCCGTTGTTGGTTACCTGCTGAACAACCTGATTCGTTGCTGGAAGCTGACTCGTTCGCGAACAGGCTCCCGTTAGAAAGAGATAGAATATAAACCAGACGTAGCGTTTCATGGCTTTGTTTTTACAGTTTGGATAGTCACCGGCCCCAACAATCCCGATTCAATGAGCGGGACTTGCTTCCAGGGCACACCTTTATATCCAATAGCAATATTGCTGTTCGTGAATTTTTCGCCCGTAATGGCATCGCCCGTGAGTCGGTTCGACCACGTATTGGAAACCTCTACTTTCAGTTGATTTTCCCCCTTCCGCACTACGTCCGTAATATCAAACCGATACGGTTCAGCCCACGTAATGCCCAGCTGCTTTCCATTCAGCCACACATCGGCGATTTCCGATAGGTTTCCGAGATCCAGATAAACCCGGTCGCTTCGGGAGTCGAAAGACGTAGTGAATGAGAACATTTTCTGATACGTACCAGTCCCCGAAAAATACTTGACTCCCGACTGTTCTGACGCTGTCCACGAGATTAGCTCAGGCAACGTAACAGATTCTGGTGCTCCCCAATTCGCAGGAAAATTCAGTTGCCACGAACCAGTTATAAGTTGCTCCACCATGTCGGTTTTTATGCGTTCCGGCACTTTGGTTTTGCCAATCAACGTAACGGTGCCTCCTTTAAGAAGCCGTACACCATCGGCCGTATACTCGAACAAAGGCAGTTTTTCGGATTGTATTGCTGTAAAATGAGGTTTGGCAGCGGCTTTTCGAAAAACGACAAAATACGAACCGTAGGGCGGCAACGTGAGTGGCAATCGCAGTTGCTGGCCTTTCTGCTCATAAATCGAAACGGGTATAATCTCTCCCGTTATCGGATTCCACAATTCCGGTAGTTTACCTGTTTGCCGAAACGAACTTTGGGCCGAAATCCACTCGTTGGTGGTGTTACGAATCAGATAAAAATCGGTATCCTGCTGGCGATAATGCACGTAATCCAGCGTCGATGGCAAAGCGCCCGAAAAGCTAAAATCCGGCCCTACTGATTGTTGTTGAAGAAGGGCCAGCGGAGACGATTCTGAGAACGTAGCACCGCTAATGACACCACCTTGCTTGGCCAACTGACGAAGTTTTGCCAGTACTACGTCCGGTATTTTATCCGTTTTGCTCAGCGCCAACACCTTAAAGCGAGCCCCGTTCGACAACGCCCATTGACCGTCTTTTACCGTTAGGTCATTCAGCAGAATATCGGTATTAATGATCTCGTAATCATAGCCCGGCCCCACCGTGAAGCGCGTGTTCTTGGGCGCTACGAAATTCGGGACTTGGTCGCCATAGTAATACACCACCTCGGCCACAAAATCCGTGTTTTGCAGTACGTGCGATACGCGACCCAGGTAATCCGTAAACGGTTTCACCTTCGGCCACCACGTCTGTTTGTCGTTGAAATGCGTACCGGCGCTGTACACAATGCCCGGAAAACCCGTACCCGTTGGGTTGTGGCTAAATCCGTGAATCACGACCCGATTCATGCCTTCGCAAAAGGCCCGGTCGGCAATGGGTTTCAGATCGAACGGGCCTTCCTGCCAGTGATGAAAACTCGTAAACGACTCCTCCTCAACCATCCGGCGTTTGTAAATATGAGCCGCAGCCGCAATTTCCTTCACGAGCCACATAATGTCCACGCTGTCGGGAGCCATGTATTGATACCGACTCCAGAACTCGCCACGCGGTACGTCGAGTGCGCCCAACGCTTTCAGGGTTTCGACCGGTACGTTGTGAAGCGGAGGTCCCGGCCCACCCGCTTCCGACGCAATCTGTAAGCCATTCTCGTGACAGATTTCACCCGCTTTCCGGTAGTGGTTCTGAATCATCAAATCCGACAACGTCCGGTTAAAATCCTGCTGAAAATCAGCCGCCAGAGCTGGGTTTAGCAGCGTTTTATCGAAAAGCGCCGGAAGAAATTTATCGATAGAATAGCCGTGAATTTTCCTGAACATGGCGGGCAAGGTCGGCGTCCAGACAAACCCGGTTGCTTCATAACTCGCCAGATACAACGTCTTTAGGGTCGTCTTCGAAAAATCGCCCAAGCGCGGTTTCAGCTTACCAATAAAATATTGAAAATGTGCCCGCGTAGCCGACGAATCGAAGTGATCGATGATGGGCCCTTTCGAGTTTTCGCTGGGTAACTTTAGCTGCTCGCCCGAGTTGGAGCAGACGTAGCGGTAGACCTCCCATTTACCCGCCGGTACGTTCCAATTCAGAATTTCTTTGGTCGTATCGAACTGCCGCGACAGCGAAACGATCTGATTTGTATCGAGCGTTGTTGTCTTGTCGTGAACGGGTAAGGCGACAACGGCGATTTCCTGATGATAAACGGGGCGACCGTCGGCACCGAATTCAATGACGCGGGGCTTTCCACGCTCGTCCAGTTTCGAAATGTCCGGGAAGGCCAATTTAATAGCTTGTTGGCTTCCTCCATCGACCACTGTTTTGGAGAAATAAATCGACTTGGCCGCATGTTGTGGCCTAATCCAGCTACCGCCCGCATTCCAGCTACTCGCCAGATTCAAGCCCACTTCCAGCTTCAGCCGTGTTGCTTCGCGGATGGCAACTTCAATGGCTTTCAGTGACTCATCGCTCATAAACGGCGGACCGGCTTTCACCATTCCCTTCGGATTATTACCTGCTGATACGCCAATTTCAAAAATATCGACGCCACCAATTCCGGCCGCTTTCATGGCGTTCAGTTCCTGCTTGAGCCGAACCGTGTCGACATTGCCATTGAGCCACCACCAGTACGTTTTGGGCCGCGCCTGTTGCGGAGGATTTTTGAATCCCTGCTGGATTTGCTGATACGTAACGTTCTGCGCCATTCCCGACAAAGCCAGTACGGTCGACAGGAAAACAAAAGCGAGTATAGTCTTCATCGGCCTGGATTAACGGGTTACGGTTTGGATGGTCACCGGCCCTAACAATCCTGATTCAATCAGCGGCAACTGCCCCCACGGAACCAGATTTTTATTGGCTTTGGTGATGTTGGTTTTGGTAAATTTCTCGCCCGTAATGGCATCGCCCGTCAACCGATTCGACCACGTATTGGCCACCTCTACTTTTACTACGTTGCTCCCCGATTTCACTACGTCCGTAATGTCCACCCGATACGGGGGCGTCCACACAACGCCCAGCGATTTACCGTTCAGCCACACCTCGCCCAGTTTCGACACCTGCCCCAAATCCAGATATAGACGACCGCTTTTGGCCGCTGTAGGCTTGTAATCAAACGTCTTCTGATACGTAGCAATGCCCGAGAAATACTTGATCCCCACCTGTTCTGACTGCGTCCACGACATCAGTTTGGGGAACGTAGCGGATTCAGGAGCCCCCCAGCCTTTGGGGAAATTGAGTTGCCACGAGCCATCCAGCGTCTGTACCGTTTTACTCTGTTCCGCACTCGCCAAACCATCACTACCAATGTTACCAGAAATCGCTCCGGTCTCTTTACCAAACACCACAAAATAGGCGCCGTTGGGCGGCAGCGTAACCGTCAGGCTGGTACGTCCGCTGTTAGAGGATGACGTAGCAATGGGCACGACGTTACCCGTCACCGGATTCCAGATTTCTGGCTTCTTGCCCAACTGCCGGAAGGTGCAGGTTTTCGTAATCCACTGATTCGTCGTGTTACGTACCAGATAGAAATCCAGCCCATTTCGTTGATAATGAATGTAATCGATGGGCGTATGACGCTGGTCAGCTTTCTGATCGGCATAGCTAAAGTCCGGCGCTACGTTCATCGCTTTCAAGGCATCAATAGGTTTAGCCGATGGCTCCACCAGACGGGCTCCTTTCTTCGCCAGTTGGTTTAGCTTACTACGTACCTCGGCCGGAATTCGTCCTTCGGTACCGATGTTCAGTACGCTGTACGTTCCAACGCCCGGCAATACCCATTTACCATTCTCGACCATCAAATCACGTAGCAAGACCTCCGTATTAACAATCTCATAATCATAGCCCGGTCCCACAGCGAAGCGCGTATTTTTTGGGGGAACCAGATTCGGCACGTTGTCGCCGTAGTAGTGCAGCACATCGGCCACGAACTGAGTCTTTTGCAGAATGTAGGAGATGCGTCCCAGGTAATCGTTGAAGGGTTTACTTTTGGTCCACCAGCCGTTGCGATCGTTGTAATGGGTACCCGCGAAATACGCCAGACCGGGATAGCCCATCTGAGACGGATTATGCGTAAATCCGTGGATCACCAGCCGGTTCATCCCTTCGCAAAACGACCGGTCGGCCAGCGATTTCAGATCGCCCGGACCTTCCTGCCAGTCCCAGTAACTGGTAAACGATTCTTCTTCAACGATGCCGCGTTTGTAAATGTGCGAGGCAGCGGCAATCTCCTTCACCAGATAAATCATATCGACCAGACTGTCTTTATCATTCTCCATGAAGAATGTCCGGTTATACCAGAACTCGCCACGCGGTACGTCGATAGCACCCAGCGCTTTCAGACTCTCGACCGGAATATGATGCAAATGTCCCGGCCCACCCGATTCCGAAATAATTTGCAGCCCGTGCTGATTACAGATCTCCTTCGACTTGCGGTAGTGGTTGTTGATCATCAGCTCGGAAAACGTCTTGTTGAAGTCGAACTGAAACGCCTGCGCAAGCTCTGGTTTATACCAGTTTTTATTGAAAACGGCGGGCAGAAACTTATACAGATCGTAACCGTGCAGTTTTCTGAACGTAGCGGGTAGCGTTGGCGTCCACGTAAACTCCTTGGCTTCGTAGCTGGCCAGATAGAGGTTTTTTAACGGACTTTTTTTGAAATCGCCGAGGAGCGGTTTCAGCTTGTCGATGAAATACATGACGTGCATCCGCGTGGCCGTCGAGTCAAAATGGTCGATAATTGGGCCGACGGAATGGGGCGTTGGCCGTATCAACTGCTCGCCTGAATTGGAGCAGATGTAGCGGTACACATCCCATTCACCCGCCGGAGCTTTCCAATTTAGTTGCTCGGTTTTCGGATCGAAAAAGGCTGATACGTTAATAATTTTCGCGGTATCCAACTGCGTTTGCTGCCCCGCCGGAAGCGCGATCACGGCAATTTCTTCGTGATAGGCTGGTTTTCCATCCGGGCCGTAAGCAATCGGACGTTTGTTACCCTGTTTATCAGGTGTGATGGTCGGGAAAGGCAGTTTGGTGGCTTGTGAAGCATCGCCACGTACCGTTGTTTTCGAGAAATAAATGGTTTTGGCGGCATGTTTGGGCGTCACCCACGTACCGCCCGCATTCCAGCTACTGGCCAGATTCAGACCCACTTCCAGCCCCAGTTTACCGGCCTCTTTGATGGCCATGTGGATCGTTTTAACGGACTCATCGCCCATGAACGCCGGACCCGCCGGAATCACCTGATTCAAATCGCTGGCAGGCGGTAATCCAATCTCAAAAATATCGACACCACCCAAACCCACGTTCTTGATGGCCTGCAATTCTTCTTTCAGCCGAAGCGTGTCGACGTAGCCGTTGAGCCACCACCAATACACTTTCGGTCGGGCGTGCGTTGGCGGATTTTTGAAGCCTTGTTTTAACGTAGCGTAGTTGATTGGCTCAACCTGCGGAACTGAAGACGCCATAGCAATCACCAGACCCAGCCCTGATAGCAAGGAAATGAGTTTCATAATAGAGAAAGGCTATTCCTGATGGAACGCAGATTTTTATGATACATATGATTGGCACTGATTAAATCATATGTATCATAAAAATCCGCGTTCCATCAGCTTAGAAATGAGTTACCAGAACACCACCAGATCGCCCGTTGCATTTTCGACAACGTAGTGATTGCCGAACTTTTTATCGCCAGCTTTAAACACAGCCTGCGGCTTTTTCCCCCACGGATAGCCCGTGTTCGCGTACACGTTTAGCCCCTTTTCGGTAATGCCCTCGTCAGGATAGATACGTACCGTAGCGTTTTTCAGGCCCGTCAATTTCACACATCGGTTTATGTGCTGAACACCCGACGTCATTTCCTGACACGAGATCATTCCCTCCTTCTGATCGACGAAGAAACGGCTCTCCCGATGCCAGGCTTTGGGCAGGTTGTAGACCGAGTAACCATCGGCCAGTTCGGTTTCGTAACCCGTCAGGATGGGTGCACCCTGCGGCATTTTGAACCGATGCGTAATGGTGGTGTTGGGGCAATAGCCGGAGAAGAAAAAGCCGTTGCTACCCCGCGAAATAGTCAGTACCGGATTCTTGACCGACGGATTCCGCTTGTCTATTCGATAATCCAGCCCAAACTCGTTCAATACGTAACGCATCAGCAGCGGGCCGGTAAACAGTTCGTCGGGATTGTCGGGCGTAAGGAGTTTGCCGCCCGTAAATTTGCTGGAATTGGTGCCGCGTACATACGCTACTTTTCCGCCTTTCCACTCGGGTTTGCTACGTGTCCAGACGACGTCGCGGCTGTTGCTGCCCTGCTTCATAGTCGCCAGTACGTTGGTCGATTTGTCGGCTTTGTCTTTCACCGACGTAGCAACGCCCCCACCCGAAAACAAGGCCTGGTGCGTGATTTTAGTGGGATACGCTTTCGTCAGCCTGTCGAACGTAATACGCGAATTAACCTGAAAATCACCTTCCAACGCCGACCCATTCTGCAAATTGAGCAGGTTCAGAAACGCTTGTCCGGCATGATCGGCAGGACCGTAGACGAGCAGTTTACCACCGTTCTGTACGAAATCAATCAGTGATTTTTCGAGCGACGACCCGGCATCCGGTACAATGCTTACGAGAGTCGATTCATTGAAAAACGTTGGTTTAGACGTAACGACTTTCTGGAACGAGTTGGTCGAAATAATCGTGTTCAGCGGGAAACCGTTGTTGATAGCCTGCCGAATGAGCCAGTCGCCGTAGTAGATTTCGGGCAATCGCTTTCCATCTTTATAAGCCCAGGTGTGGTATTCCTCAAACGGATATACCCAAACCAGCGGACCCGGAGCCGTCGGTGAATCGTAGCGCGCTTTCAGGATGTGGGGCGTCACCTCGTCGGGCACCTGAGCGGGCATTTCGCCATACGTATTGTCGGCGGTCAGGAAATTTAGGTGCGTCGGCAGTTTGATTTCGCCTTTGGCATTGATCCGCGACACCGCCATTGGCAGATAAATATCGTGCGGCTCCTGCCCGTACCGATCAAGCCAGGGGCTGTTTACCCACCAGGGATCGTGCGTGTAATACCGGAACAGATACCGCTCGTCGGGCAGCTCGGCCATCCGCGACATATAACCGACCATTTCCAATCCAAAATCACCATCGAGGGCGGCCCAGGGCGAGTTGGGCGGGGGCAGCATGTTGTATTTACCGCCGTAAATCTGCTTCAGATCAACACCATCGCGGGCCAAGTCAGCCCCTGCCGAGAGGTTCGTACCGCGTGTCTGAATCTGAAAATCAGGGCATTCTTTGCGAAAACGATTCCAGAAATCAGCGATCAACTCCCGCGTATTCGCCAGTTTTTCGGCCGCAAACTCTTTCCCGTTGAAAATCGCGCCGGTCGATGACCAGCCTTCTACGCCAAAGCCAAATCCATTGCTGAGCCAGATGAAATCGTAGCCTATGTCGGTCAGGAAATGCTGACTCTGGCGACCCAGAAACGTACCAAATGGCGTATTGGCCGGAATACCTTTCGGGAAGCCCGCATACGGCTGACTGTCGGCATTCAACGTAGCGTAGCAGCTCACCATCGTTTTGTGCCCCATCGCGTTACCGCCCAAAATTTCGGTGTGCTTCTTGTATTTAAAGTCCGACTTGGCAAACTCCGGCCCCGGATCGAACGTAGCGCCGACGCGGACAGGCTTTCCGGTTATGCGTTGCCCGGCTTCTTTCAATGCCTGCACAATGAATTTCAGATCGCCATAGTTGTACGCTGGCGGATTGTCCATGTACACCAGTGCGCGTTGGTGCAGCGACAAATCGGCCGGGCCGGAACCAACTTCGTGGTCGGTGTTCGGGTTGCCCATATACTTGGCCCATTCGAGCGGCTGGTTCATCTTGCCGGTATAATCCAGAATCTCCGAACCGTCGGACGTCCACATCATGACAGACACCGTATCGGTATGACGTAGCAGCGATGCCCATTGGGTGAATAATTCTGTGGCTACCTGCTGAATATAGGCTTTGTCGTTCTTCTTAAATGGCTTGAGCGAAAGTTCGAGCGTTACGTTGTTGAAGTTTTTACCACGTAACGTCGAGTTGTCGAGGTTAGGCGTATCAATACTGGTTGTAAAGCCGAAGATGGCGATACTTAGAGCACTGACAAAACCGATGAGTTGCGTACGCATACGTTGAAAAGTTTAGACAAAAAGCTTTCTGGCCTGCCGAAAACCGGAGCTTTCGGCAGGTAAATTGTATAGCAAAAAATGAGTTATTGATTAGTGATTTCTATCGTCCCATAGTGAGTCGAATTTGAGCGGGCGACTGCTGTGCATCCTGAAGCTGAATAGCCAGTTGTCCGTCTTTAAACTGCGATCTGTCGATGGCCAGCGTAATGGTCTGCATACCCTGCGGCAGGTCGGCCAAAATACCTTTCGCATTCATTTTCAATGGTTTCTGCCCAGCCCAGGCTGTTACGCCAGCGGTTGAATTGAAATCCAGATCGACGTTTCCTTTGCTGACCACTTCCATGTCGAACCGAACAAAGCTGTAGCGTTTTCCCGGACTTACCTCCACAATCGGAAGCTCATCGACGGGCAATCCACCCGACACGTTGCTGTAGATCGGCATGGCGGGTAGTTTGCCGTTGTCTTTCGCTACGTAGCCCGCGTCCTGCGCCACTTTTTTAGCCAGTTCCTTACTATCCGAAATCGTGTTCCAGCGCCGGACAAACCGGGTGGTTGGTACACGAAATTGCCCCGATTCGCCGATTTTCGACAGGAAACCAATCAGATTGACAAACTCCTGCTTATCCAAACCAGCCGTTAAGCCGGGAGGCATCAGCGAACCAGGCGTTTTTTCAACGGTCGTAATCTGATTTTTCGGGATAGCGATTTCCGTACCCGATACGTCACGTACCACCAATTCCGACGTACCGTTGCTAACCAGATACGCCATCATTTCGGTGCCATCTTTTTTCACGATACGTTGCAACTCGTAGCCTTCTTTGATCGACACCGTGGGGTACAGCACCGACCGAATGATGGTTTCGATGGGCGAACTAGTACCCAAACTGCTTAAATCCGGCCCGATACGTCCGCCCGCTCCGCCAATGGCGTGGCAAGTTTGACAAATCAATTCCTGCTTCCGAAATACTTTTTCGCCCAGCATCGGATCGGCCGATTGCCGAACCTGCGTAGCTAGCGACGTAATTTCGTTATCGTTCAGTTGCTGCGGCATTCGCTCCATTGGCAACGTACCACCGGAGTTTTCGAGTGCTTTTTGCAGCGCTAATGTTTCGTCGGTTTTCTGCCGATTCCAGGGCATTCCCCGCACCATCAGTTGTCGGCCGGTTTTAGCAAATGACTCCGAAATCTTTTTGGCTGCTATGGCATCGGCCAACGCCTGCGTACCATTTTTCGACGCAAAAAACGCCTGAAATAGCTCAGTAGCGTCGGTTTCAGCGGGCACCGTACGTAGCAAATCCGAGCCGATACGGGCCGCTTCCGTTGCATCTGCCGACACCAGTTGGGCCGTTGCCAGCATCCGCAAATCGGCTGGGTTTTTCGGACCGCTCATGTCGACCAGCAGCTTGCGCGTTTTGTCGGTACCGATAGATGCCAGCGCGCTCAAGGCCGCTTTTTTGACGGGCTTTTCGCCTTGCCGAACCAACGTAACAAGTCGGTCGTTCAACTCTTCCATCTTCCACAAACCCACCAGTCGAATCGCGTTGGTAGCCACTTCCTGATCGCTGCTACTCAAAAAATTATCAATACGGTTCAGGTCGTTCGATGGTTTCAGTTTCCGTTGACGAGCGGCATCGGCCAGCGCACTCAACCGAGCAGCCGTTTGCTTATCCTGCGCGTTTTGAACGGTCATATCGAATACCGTATTCAGTTCAGCGACCTTGCCCCATTTCGCAATCGACGCCAGCACATCTTTCTGATATTCTTCGGGCACCTGCCCTTTCTGATAAAGTTGCGTCAACTGAGCAATGGCGTCGGCACTGCTCACCGATTTCAGCGCAAAAACGGTCTTTTTGCCGTCGCCCAAAAAGTTCGGTTCGCTTTTTAGCTTGCTGGCCCATTTCGGCTCCAGTTCGCGAACGGTTTCCCAGAGCGCAAAGTCCAGAAATTCATCCATCGGCTGATCGAGGGCTGTTAGTGCAGACTTAGCCGCTTCCGCCGAATTAACTTTCCGCAGAGCCACCACTGCTTCCAGACGAACGCGTGGGTGCGGGTCCTGAACCGCTTTCGAAATCAACGCAGCTTCGTCCTTGATTTTTCCGTGCCACAACTGGAAGGCACGTAACGCAGCGGCCCGCGCATTATGGTCTTTGGCATTGAGCAGCGAACGTAATACCGATTCATTGACGGCGTCGAGCGTTTGATACGTCCAAAGCCCTTCAAGCAATAAGTGTTCGTAATCAGCCGCGTTTTTGTCCAGATCACTCACCCATTTATCCAGCGCCGGAATAACCTCCTGCCAGGGCCGACGTTTCAGCGTTTGTTTGGCCTGCAAACGCGTCCAGTCTTCGGGCTGACGTAGTGCGTCGAGCAGTTCAGTAACGGATGCTTTTGCCAGATCTGGCTTTTTCACCAGTGGGCGGTTTTTCGCCACAATCCGCCAGATACGACCGTGCTGCTGGTCGCGACGTGGATCGTGGAAATCGACTTCGCCGTGCTGAATGATTGGGTTGTACCAGTCTGCTACGTAGATAGCGCCATCGGGTCCCATCGAAATATCGACCGGGCGAAACGCTACGTGGTTGGTCCACAGCAGATCGTCCTGCTGTTTCGAGACAAAGCCACTCCCCTGTTCTTCGAGCTTGAAACTATTGATGCGGTTGGCCCGGAAATCGTTAGTGATCAAGCGTTCCTGCCACGCATCCGGCATGTGTTTTCCGGTGATAATGTCTAGTCCGCTGTGCTTGGGCTGGCCGGGATTCAGACCACGAAGAATGCGCTCAGCATTGGGTGCGGTTACGAACGTAGCACCGGGAAACGCGTAGTTAATTCCCTCGCCACCAGCACCATCGGTCAGGAACGAACTGCCCCAGCGCGAAAACTGCAAACCCCACGGATTAATCAGCCCTTTGGCGTAGACATCGAGTTCAAGTTCTTTAGGCCGTAACTGCCAGACACCACCGCCCTCCAGCCGTTTGATACCCGACGGTGTTTCGACGTGGCTGTAGATGTAAATCGACTGGTTGAAATACAGACTACCTTCTGGCCCCCACCGGAATGTGTGAATCAGGTGGTGCGTATCGGCAGTCCCAAAACCGCTTAGAATCCGGCGTTTTTTGTCGGCTTTTCCGTCGCCGTCCGTATCCGCGAAATGCAGAATTTCGGTCGAGTTTGCTACGTATACACCCCCATCGCCGGGCAAAATTCCCGTTGGCGTGAGCAGACCTTCGGCAAAAATGGTCGACTTATCCGCCTTGCCGTCGCCGTTGGTATCTTCCAGTACAAAAATCTTATCGTTCGCCTGCTCGCCCGTTTTCAGGTGCGGATAGGCCGTACTGCTCACCACCCACAACCGACCTTCGGCGTCCCAGTTCATCTGAATGGGTTTAGCCACCAGCGGTTCGGCGGCAAACAACGTCACTTCAAACCCGTCGGCAATCTTGAACGATTCGAGTTCTTTCTGCACGTCAGGATCGGGCACGTCGGCCTTTTTGTCCTGATTGACCAGTGCCGTTGTGAGAACGAGCGCCGGAACGATCAGACTTTTGCGAAGAAAGGATAAGCTTTTTTTGAAACGGATGCGTTGCATAACGGTGGGTTACTTTAGCTGGGTAAGTTGATACGTTGCGGCTTTGGGTTGGTTGGTGGCGGCAATCTGCCCTTCGAGCCACGTAATGATGTAGCTCTGTTCTTCCAGCCCTTTTTTATGACGCCCCTGTTCGTAGGAGCGAAAACCGATTATATAAGTCTGATTCAACGGGCGATACTGAAAGAAATGCAGTTCGTTCTTTTTCTGAATGAGTGTCTGCAATTCGGCCGACCGCGTAAACGAAGGCCCCTGCCGGAGCGTAACCCCGTAGGCCCATTGTTTGGCCGATGCAGTCACTACTTCGTCGTTATCGACGGTCAGCGTATAAAATCCCTTTTTCAAACCCGTTATCGTCAGTTTTCGACCGTTATCAACTGGTATGACTTTTCCATCCTGCTCCGGCGCTGTCAGCGGCAGATACGATTCATCGACTACGAAACTCACGTTGTCAACCGCTTTGTCAACGTTCAGCAACTTCGTCGGCGTGGCCGATTCAGCCGTCTTTTTTGCTACGTCGATGGTAATCCCGGCGTTACGTGGTGACAATCCTAACCCTTTCTCCATCGCCGTAGCCAGGTAATAGTAACCCGTTCCGTTGAGGTGAATACCATCGTCGGTAATCACCGCCAGTTTAGCTGCTTCCTGAATCGGCTTAAACAGATCGACGTAGCGCTTTTTCCGTTCAGCCGCCGTTTGCGCAATAGCCGATGCGTAGGTCGCTAAAGCCGCGTTCCGTTGATTTACGTTGTCTGATATGGGCATTAACACCGGAATTGGCGAGACCAGCACCGTTTTAGCGCCCAGCGAATCAATCTTGTCCAGCAACCGGTTTAGCCCTTGTTTGAACCGACCCAATCCGGCTTCGCCATCCTGCGCTTCAACGCCACCATAGGCCAGAAAAACCACCGTTGGCCTGGCGTTGGCGATTTGCTGAATGAGCAGCTCATATGGCGAAGGTGGCGTTGTTACGTAGCTACGCGCTTCGCCAAATACGTTATCGCCCGACCAGCCAATGTTGCGAAATGTTACGTTCCGATTCGGGAAACGGGTGGTTAAGGCCAGTTCCAGATACCCGAACTGTACGTCATCTTCCATCAGCGAATTACCCAGGAAAATCAACCGATCACCCGATTTCAACTCAAATGCTTCGGCATTCTGGCCCAGCGCCATTCTGCTTAATACACTCGTTAGCAAAAAGAAAAGTAAGCCTAATGTGGTCGGTTTTCGCATGGGTAATTCGCTTGTGTGCTGTTGGTTTAGTAGCCCGGATTCTGCTTCACGACGGTTGGGTTCAGATCAACTTCGTTTTGCGGAATCGGGAAAATTAGTTCAAAATCATCCAGTTTGAACGAGAGCTTCAGGTTCGCGTAGTGCGCATTCATGACTGCCTGTGCCCGTCCGGTCCGAACCAGGTCGAACCAGCGATGGCCTTCGTACAGAAACTCAACCTGCCGTTCTTTTTCGAGTGCCAATCGGACATCGGCCTGACTGGAACTGGCCAGATTTGGGAGTTTTGCCCGCGTTCTTACCAAATTGATATAAGGCAAAGCATCGGCAGTTTTACCCTGTTCGTTGAGCACTTCGGCATACATTAACAACACATCGGCATACCGTAGTGGAATAAACGTAACGCTACCGTCGGACAGATCGATAGCTCTGAAATCGACAAACTTCAGGCCGTAGCGACTGTAGGATTTCCGTCCGCCAATCAACGTAACGGAATCATTGACCGAAACCGCCTTGCGGGCATCGCTGGTTTCGTAGGCCCTGAACAGATCGAGCGTGGGCGTAATCCGTCCCGACCCTTGCAGGTTGTTCGTGAAAATGGCCATGCTGGTGATAGCGGGCGTAAAAATGGCCGAATAGTTATTGCCCATGCTACGTCCCGATACGTACTGAATCTCGAAAATCGACTCGGCGAGGTTATTATTTCCGTTCGTAAACAGCGTCTGGTAGTTTGGTACCAGCGAATACGATTTGGCGTCGATCACTTCTTTCAATTTCGTAGCGGCCAGGTCGTAATTCTTCTGGGTCAGATACACTTTTCCAAGCAACGCTTTTACGGTTGCGGCCGAAGCACGGGTTTTGTCCGTATTTACCGTAGCGGGCAGCAGGGTTTCGGCTTCGGTCAGATCGGCCAATATAGCTTTATACACGTCGGCGGCTGGCTTCAAGGCCAAATCGGCCGACGATACCTGGGCCGGGCTGCTAAACGTCTGGGTAATGATGGGCACATTGCCGTACAGCCGAACCAGGTAAAAATAAGCGTAGGCCCGCAGGAATTTCGCTTCCCCTTTGATCCGATTTTTAGCGGTCTGGTCGAAATTGATAGCATCGATCCGATTCAGAATGGCGTTGCTGCGCGAAATAGTATAGAGGCAGTTGCTCCACACGCTCTGTACGAATCCGTTGGTCGACGTAACGGCATTCTGGTCCATCTGCATCTCATCGGTAGAGGGCGACGACCACTGAATTTCGGTATTATCGGTCGTGAGTTCAGTCATGTACAGCACGGGACTCGTACTGAACAATCCCCGGAACGTAGCGTACACCCCGGTGAGGGCGGTTTCAAAATCATTCTGGCTTTTGTAGAACGTTTGGTCACTGATCTGATAGTCGGGCGTCAATGCCAGAAAATCTTTACAGGAAAACGCTGACGTAGCCAGTAGCAGGAATAGAACTAGTTTCTTTTTCATGGCAATAGTCGATAATTATCGGGCAGTTATAGCGTTACGCGCAGGCCAAGCGTGAATGTTCGTGGGTTCGGATAAGCGAAGAAATCGATACCGCTACGGGCTACGTTATCGCCGGTTGTGCTTCCTTCTGGATCATAACCGGGATATTTCGTGAACGTATACAGATTCGTTACGTCGGCATAGACCGAAAGCGCCTGTAATTTCAGCTTGCTTGCCAATGGCTGCGGGAATGCGTACGACAGGTTGACGTTACGTATCCGGACGAACGAACCATCGAACAGATACTTGGTTGTTACGGAGCTAAAGCCGAATGCGTAATCGTTCCGAATTGCCCGCGAATACAAACCCGCTCCGGGATTTTCGACCGACCGCCAGCGATCGTTCATCGATGCCAGCTGATTTTGTACGCCCGCGCCGTTTAACGATACCTCGCCACCCTGGAAATAGATTTCGTTCCCCTGCGATCCGTTCAGGCTGATGTTCAGACTCAGGTTTTTGTAGGAGAAACGGTTGCCCAACCCCCAGGTAAAATCAGGCCAGGGGCTGCCAACAATGGTCCGGTCGGCAGCCGTGATGGTGCCATCACCGTTGACATCCTGATAGCGAAAATCGCCTGGTTGAACGCGTGGGTGCTGTTTGGGGCTGCTGTTCACTTCTTCCTGCGTCTGGAATACGCCCAGAATGTTCAGCAACCGGAAGCTCGAAATAGGCTGACCCACCTGGGCTACCTGAAAATCAGACGTTTGAATCCGCGACGATTCAGAGTTGAGCGCCAGGACTTTGTTCCGGTTCCAGCTAATGTTGAAGTCGGTGCTCCACTGGAACGGTCCTTTGGCGATGTTCTGCGAGTTGATGGTCAGCTCAAGTCCTTTGTTTTCCACTTCACCAATGTTCTGAACGGAGCTACCAAAACCCGATGCGGCTGGTAAGATGACATTCAGCAGCAGGTTCTTTTTGTAGGTGCGATACGCATCGAACACTAACGACAGCCGATTCTGAAACAATGACAAGTCGAGGCCGAGGTTGGTCTGCACCGATTGTTCCCAGGTCAGTACGTCGTTGGCCAGACTGTTTGGTACGACACCCGACACCACCTGTCCGCCCTGCACATTACGCAGAATGCCCAGCAATCCCTGACTGGCGTAGTTCGGAATCAGGTTGTTTCCGGCAATACCGTAGCTGGCCCGGATTTTCATATCGCTGATGAAACTCGCGGGCTTCATGAACGACTCATCCGACAACCGATACGCGACCGAAAACGACGGGAACGTACCCCAGCGATTCTGCGCGCCAAACCGTGAGCTTCCGTCGGACCGAACCGTAGCGGTAAACAAATATTTACCAGCCAGCGTATAATTGACCCGCGCCAGCCACGACATCATCGACCATTCACTCTTGTAGTTCGTTCCCGACGTAACGGCGCCAGCGGCCAGATACGGTACGTCGTCGGTAGGGAAATCGGTAGCTCCGGCCTGTAAAATCTCGTCGGTATTTTTCTGGATCGTGTAACCCACCAGCGCGTCCAGATCGTGCAGAGAACCGTATTTGTGGCGATAATTTAACGTGTTCTCATTCAACCAGTTCAGGCTTTTTATTTCGGTAACACCCGCCGTTGCGGCACCCGTGCGGCTGGTGGCTAACCCCACTTTCGAGGATTTCCACAACCGGGTAATGTTGTTCGAATAATTGACGCCGATCGACGATTTGAAGAGCAGTCCCGGTGCAAATTCGTATTGCAGGTAATTGTTCGTAAATACGTTGGTGTTGTTTCGTTTATCCGAAAACTCAGCGGCAATAACAACCGGGTTTTCTACCGGAATACCCGTCGGGCTGGAGAACTCCGAATAAGGCGTTCCGTCGGGGTTGTAGACCGGAATGGTTGGGTCGCTGGCGAGGGCTGCCGAAATCAGTCCCCGGAATTGCAGGTGACCTTCCGCGCGGGCAAAATCGCCGTAGGAATGCGCCCCCGAAAACGAAGCACCCAGTTTCAACCGCTCGGTCAGTTGCGCGTCGATGTTGGTACGTAGCGTGAATTTTTTAAAGTTCGACCCAATGATGATCCCTTTCTGATCGTAGAAACCGCCCGATACGTAGTACCCCACGTCTTTGCTGGTTCCAGCCGCCGACAACTGGTAATTCTGCACCAGGCCCTGCCGAAAAATAACGTCCTGCCAGTCGGTTCCCTGATTGGCAAACTGGGCTGGATTCCGAAATTCAGGTTTCACCTGCGTAGCGGTGCTACGTATGTTATTGGGATCGGTGGCTTTTCCGCCCGCAAAAATCCAGGCGTTATCGCGGCCTTCTGCTACGTATTCGGCATACTGCTGGGGCGAAAGCAGTTTGATTTTTTTCGCCAGCTCCTGAATACCTGTCGAATGCTCAAAACTGATGGTTGGCTTGCCCTGCTTACCGCGCTTGGTGGTGATAATGACAACGCCGTTCGCACCACGCGACCCATAAATAGCCGTTGCCGACGCATCTTTCAGAACCTGAATCGACTCAATATCAGCCGGATTGATCGTACTCAGCGGATTAATCCGGTTCGTGCTACTGCTATTGGCAATGCCGCTAGCCGAATACGAATTAGAAGCAAACGTCGACAGATCAGAACCGCCACCACCCGTACCAATGGCGTAACCGTCCACGACGTAAAGCGGTGAATTACCACCCGTAATGGAGCTAATACCGCGAATCACGACGTTGACGTTACCACCGGGAGCACCCGACGTTTGGGAGATTTGTACGCCCGCCACTTTTCCCTGCATCATCTGATCGACACTCGTTGCCGACGGAACCGGCACCAGATCTTTGCTGGTCAGGTTGACAATCGAGCCCGTGAGGTCTTTTTTACGTTGCGTTCCGTAACCGACAACCACTACGTCCTGTAGTTGCTGCTGGTCGGATTTCAGCGCTACGTTAATCGTTTTCCGATTGTTAACCGGTATTTCCTGGGCAGTATAGCCGATAAAACTGACAACCAGCGTAGCATTGCCCACTACGTTTAGCTTGAAGTTGCCATCGGCATCGGTTGTGGTTCCGTTGGTGGTTCCTTTTTCCGATACGGTGGCCCCCACCAGTGCTTCTCCATCGTCGGCCGTAGTGATTTTACCGCCAACTGGCCCTCGGGCCGACTGCGCCAGTACAACCTGAATACTGATGAGCAGCGTAAACAGGCTGCCAATCAGCCCGTGTCGTAGGCGATGCATTAAAAAAGGGTTCATACATACAGTAGGTTTAAGGAATTGGTAAACAGTTTATTATCAGCGAACAATAACAGATTCGACTTTGAGGTAGTCGGCAATCTGCTGTATCGTTTCGGCATGGTGACCCACGCCAAGCGCAAAATGGTGCGTTGGTCCTTCGCTGATCCAGCGTTTCAGGAATGTCCGCACATCGGGTTTGAAGAAGCCGCGCGTGTTGGTGTTGCCCGTTGGTGGAATTGGTCCCGCAATCGACTCCCCTTCGGCAATGACGAATTTCATTTTACCGTCGAAAGTTGAACTGATGCTTAGCATCGTTATCGGCCCTTCCTTGATTTTGAACTCCACCCCTGCCCCAAAACCGGGTTTGCCGTGGTATTTTTTCAGACTACGTAGCACCGGTTGTCCTTCGGCAATGGCGATGTTATGCGGGCCATCGTGCCCAACCAGCACAAAACCTTCTTTAAAATCGACCGGATGGAATTCAGCGAAACTGCCGCCGATACCCAGTCGTTCCATAATGAGCATGGCAATACAGGTTTTCAGATCCGACTCGCCACACATCGGAAAACCCGCACCCTGTAGCAAGGAGTTGCCCACAATCAGGTTCGACATCACGACGCGTGTGTCGCTGTTGTCAGGACCGTCGTAGTAATACGCCAGGCCGTCCAGTTTTTTGGCTTTGATGAATCGTTCCAGTGCCACAGCCGCCTGAGCCGCAATGTGCAGATCCGAATCCCGCAGTTTCTCCGAAATTGGATCAGAAACCGGGTCGGGCGTATCGAAATAAGCCAGAATCCGTTCTTTTACGGCGTCAATTTCTTCGTTGGTTGCCTGCTGGTACTGGGTCACAATTTCGTGCGCTTCGCACTGAACAATGTGCGCCCCAAAATGGGCCGTGAGCATGGTCGAATCGGAGTGCATGTCGAGCATGGCCTCGATGGGGTGGCCAATGTGGCCGATCCTCGACGTTTTCAGATCGTGCAATACAGCCGCAATCCGGCAGAATTTTTCGATTTCGGCATCAGCCGCTGGGTCGTCCTGCAACGTACCGATGATGGTTTCCGGTACTTTTTTACCCATCCGAACGGCTACACCCGCAAACTCAGGCAGCGAACAAATATCATCGTTGTACAACTGCATGTAGGTCGACGCCCGGCTGTAATCCATCGCCTGATCGGGCTGAAGGGCTACCAGCACAATCGGCACGTCGATGCTTTTGATGATGATGCCGAACGTACTGGACGTAGCGTAAGTGAGCATATCGCAGAAAATCAGGTCGAGGTTGGCCGCGTTGAGTTTTGGCACCATCTCGTAGGCTTTCGTTACGTCATCGACCAACCCAAAATCAACAATTTCGGCCGAATCCAGTGCTTCGATTTTCTGGATAAAAACAGCCTGTTTCTGCAGCATATCGTCAAGTAGCCCATCGAACTGTCCCCAGTATTTAAAATACCCTACGCCAAACACACCGATTCGAGGTCTTGTTTTTTTTCGTTTTACGGGATTGACCTGCTGATCGGCTAACCCATTTAGGGATTGATTTTCCATGTACGTATAGTTTATGTCTTATAGCAATTCAGTTAGTGCACTAAGTCAATTTTAGTACAAAAAAAATAGAACGCGGATTTGTATGATGGTTTATGCTTAATCCGTCAAATCATACTCATCCGTGTTCTATACTATCGGTAACCGGCTTCGGATCGCCTTCTAAATTCAGGGCTTTAATTCTGGGAATCAGCAGAATAAGAATCACGAAAGCAAGCGGATACAACAGGCCAGAAGCAATCCAGAGCGGTCGATAGGAATAATTTTGAATCACTACGCCCATCAACGGATTGAGTAACAGTCCAGAAACCGCCCCCGCCGTTCCCGATAATCCGACCACGGTCGATGTCGCTTTCTGGCCAAACATATCCGAGATCGACGTAATGTAATTGGTAATCCAGAAGCCGTGCGCGAACATAAATACAGCCATCAGCGCCACCGCTACGTTCACCGACGACACCCACTCAATGGCCGGAGCTGCCAGCGTCAACGCAGCCGCAATACCCATTACTGTTTTACGTGCTTTGTCGATGCTGAACTTTCGCGCAATCAGCTGACCGGAGAACCAGCCACCCACTACGTTGGCAATACCCAACGCCAGAAACGGTATCCAGAACAGATTTCCGATCTGCTCGAATGATACGTTACGTACTGAACTGAGGTATTTCGGAATCCAGAACATCATGAAATAGAAGACCGGATCGAGCAGAAACCGGATTATGATGAATACCCACGTAGCACGCTGTTTGAGCAACGTCAGAAACGGAACCGTTGCTTTTTCGGCCGACGCTTCTACTAAAAGATTTTCTTTTTCCCAGGGAATAACTAACCAGACAACAACCCAGGCAATGCCGATGAGGCCCGGAATCAGGAATCCACCACGCCAGCCATAATTCGCCGATAACCAGATGGTTAACGGTGGAGCAACAACCGCCCCGATTGCTGAGCCACCAATAGCAATACCATTGGCAAGTGCCCGCTCTTCTTTGTCGAACCACCGATAAACCGTCCAGGCAGCACCGGGAAAACAGCCCCCTTCGCCAATGCCCAGAAAAAAGCGAAACGTAACGAGTTGGGTAAAGTTCGTGATGATAGCGTGCAGACTATTGGCCACCGACCAGACACCCACCGAAAGAGCCAGTCCCAGTTTTCCCCCTACCCGATCAATCAGCCAGCCGCCCAGCGTAAACATCAGCGCGTAACTAATCAGAAAGCTGGTGTTTACCATACCGTATTGCACGTCGGTAATATGAAACTCTTCCTGAATCCGAATAATGGCTATCGATAGCACCTGCCGATCCAGAAAGCTCAGCCCTGTGGCAATGAAAAGCAGAAAAACAATGAACCAGCGTAAGGGTGTTCGCATAGTACTTAACGCACTAAGTTAGGATACGCAAAGATATAAGCATAGAAAACAGAAAAGCAACAGATTTGGTATTTTTTTCTAATAAAATTGAAATAAATCACCAGTACGCGTAGATAGCTATACTTCTCCGTACGAGATCAAGTATCAGCTCGTCAAAACCTACTGCATAGGTGTTTTTAAAAATCTTTCCAGAGTGGATTCCTTCTACAAACGCATGCTGCGGAGCTACGATGAAGTCTGAAGCTGTTAGGGCTGGCTACGGCTTTGTCATAAGATAAATAGATCACCGAAAACACATTAGGTCATTTTTGTCATGATGACGAAGCCGGGCGGTCGGTGCCGAAGCATGACAAAAAGGCCCTTGTAGGATACTCTATAATTTTTTTGCCTGAATACTTAACATTGTCAAGTTGTCTCGGCTGGGACTGTTGTGTTTCAGTAAATCAGTGTTGCCGATCTGGATCTTAAGGGCACTTTTCAAGCACCTGGCGGGGCTCATCCAGGACTAACTCGGTTGCTGTTATGGAACGGATGGGTCGTCGTCTGTCAGGCCGTGGAAATAAACCATTCGTAATTCCTGCGTATCGCATCACCAGTATATCGCCTTCTAACCAGTATGTAAAGAAATATGTGCTATTAACTGGCTGGCAAGCCTTTACGGTATCGTCTACTGTGTACACATACTCGGCATCGAATGTCCAGCGTATAAACGGTTTTCCAGTGGCTGAGGCCGACGCCGACAGGCTGTTCCAGGTACCCACCAATTGGCCAGGCCGAACGGATACTTCAGGTTCCTGATGACATCCGACCAACACCAGTAAGAATATCCCTAGAATCTTTTTCATGATCCAGCTTTCGAGAATAAACGATCTCTTTTTTGTTGCTGAAAGGACTCCCTTTCACCGGAAAAGGTTGTATTGGATCGAGTGACACGTATCACGACTACAAAAAACCCAGGCTCGTCCGCCCTCCTGGTGCGACCGAGCCTGGGTTTACCCTGTTAAAAGGAATTGTTCTCCTGGGCAGTGATCAGCGTTTACTGACGTTATAAATCTATGCCGTTTCAGGTAAGAAAACAGACTTATCCCGTAGGAACGTAGCCACCCAGATAAGAATCATTGGTAGCAGCGCGTTGAATGGTGTACCGTGGGAAAGTTCAGTAGCCAGCGCACCAGCAAAATAGCAACACAGGAGGATGAAGCCAATCTTCATGGTTTTAGAATAGAGAAAGAGAGCCGCGAAGCCGATTTCCATCAGCCCCAGAAACACTATGTAGTCGCCCACCCCCACTTTGCTTAACGTATCAACTATTTCTGGCGACTGGCTCAGCTTCATAATACCACTCAAAATGGTCATGCCAGCCGCGAGGGCTGTAAATATGATGGTAACGATACGCTTTGTTTTCGCATTCATTTTCGTAAACGGATTAAGTTCTCCCGAGATTTATTGACGGGACAAACGTACACGAACTTACTATCCATTTGGTAGCAGTTTCCCAAAGGATACCACTATCCTTTAGGAAATCGCATGGCTGATTCCGTGGCACCTAGTATCTTTATACTTAGTTAGTGTATGTAAGCTAACAGGCATACCAATATGGTCATCGACGAACCGAAAACTGTCTGGCGAAGACATGAGACTATTCAGGAGTGCACATCCAGCCTCAGGGGCGTACAGGATGCACTGTACGTACTGAATGGCAAATGGAAATTACTCATTATTATTTCCCTGAATGAAGGGCCAAAGCGATTTCGGGAGTTGCAGCGCCAGGTAAACGGCATCACGGCTAAAGTGCTGAGCAAAGAGCTGAAAGAACTGGAAATAAATGAATTCATTACCCGAAATGTCTATTTAACCACACCCGTTACTATTGAATACGAGTTGACTGAATACAGCGCGACTCTGCAGCCGGTGATCGATGCACTAAGTAACTGGGGGAATCAGCACCGGAAACGTATTACAGGAAAGGACTCGACAAAGAAAGAGGACGAAGTAGAAGTCAGTATGAGTATGTAATGCAAACGGTCCGAAACCTCATGGTTTCGGACCGTTTGCATTATGCACAATTAACAATGGCTTATGCCACCGGCTCCGACTCGTTTGGTTCCAGATTAACAGGTTGCATTTTGGGTGTAAGCAGGTGCATAACCACCCAGGCTACCAGGTAGGCAAATCCGCAAATCAGAAAGATAATACCATACCCAGTCTGCAAATCGCCCGCCTTTTTATAGCTATCCAGAATCCGTCCAACAATCTCGGGGAATATAATACTTCCAACTGACCCGGCCATACCGCCAATCCCGACAATGGAGCTAACCGTTCGCTTAGGGAACATATCTGAAGCCGTGGTGAAAATATTAGCACTCCAGGCCTGGTGAGCAGCGCCCGCCAACCCGATCAGCGCAACAGCCGTCCAGATACCGGGTCCAAACCGGACCGCAATCACCGGAAGCACCAGAATAGCAAACATCAGCATAGCGCCTTTCCGCGCTTTCCAGACGCTCCACCCTCGCCCTATCAACCAGGAAGACAGATAACCGCCACCAATACTACCGATGCTCACCAGCGTGTAGAGAACGGCCAGATATAGGTTTGGTTTCTTGGTATCGAGATTGAACGTAGTCGAGAAGTAATCCTGTAACCAGAACAGGAAGAACCACCAGATCGGATCGGTCAGCATTTTTCCGAATACAAACGCCCAGGTTTGACGGAAACTGAGCAGTTTACCCCAGGATACCGGCTTGCCGTGGTCGGCCACCTCATCGGGAGTGTGTTCGTTATCGCTGTGGATATAATCGTATTCTTCTTTCGAGAGTTTGCGTTGCTTCGACGGTATTTCGTAGCCAACGTACCAGAAGACCAACCAGATAAACCCAACCGCTCCCGTCGCCAGAAAGGCCATTTCCCAGCCGTACAGACCCAGAATCCAGGGCACAACGATGGGAGCAATTACGGCACCGATGTTAGCTCCTGAATTAAAAATACCGGTAGCCAGTGCCCGTTCTTTCTTTGGAAACCATTCGGCAACGGTTTTAATGGCTGCCGGGAAGTTACCAGCCTCCCCCAACCCCAGCCCGACTCGGGCAACAATAAAGCCTAACGTACTGGTAGCCAGCGCATGGGCCATAGCAGCAATGCTCCAGAAAATAATGGCAATGGTATACCCCATTTTGGTCCCTATCCGATCAATAAACCGCCCAAACAGGAGCAGGCCAATGGCATAGGCTGCCGAAAAAAACTGAACAATACGACTGTAATCCAGCTCCGACCAGTTAAACTCTTTTTCGAGGGTTGGTTTTAATAAACCGACAACCTGCCGGTCGAGATAGTTAATGGTGGTAGCAAAAAAGAGGAGTGCTACAATAGTCCAGCGGTAATTTCCAATGGGTTTGTTCATGCGAATTGGGTAAGAAATGCAGCAATGGTCGGGCTAAAAGAAGAAGCGTTTTCAGGTGGTTTACTTTTTCCTGACATACAGCTCAACAATCGCCAGTAGAAAGAGTCGAAAAGCACCGTTTCATACCCATCTACGGTCCTAAAAAACCGTTTTTTTGTCATGAATGGCCTTCACACCGTCTCTATACCGGATGGCGGCTAGTTCGATCGTCCTCTATCCGACCTTGGCACAGTAACCCTATCACACGGAATCCATACGGTATAACTGCGAATTCAGGCCCCAATTCCAGCAGTTCAGTATCAAACCCATAGCCTCCGGTTCGGCAGCGACCTAGGTTTGTTCTGACAACGTATACTAAACCAATACAGATCATGAATAAATTGCTGTACAGTACGGTGCTGAGCGTGTTGATGCTGGGATTTTCAAGCTGTAAGAAAACAGAAACCATCGATCCTCCACTGGGCACGACCTGCAAACTGACACAAATTGACCGGGGCAATGGTAACAAACATAGTTATGAATACAACGCCGATGGTTCTATAGCCAAAATGACCATTCATTTTAGGGGAGCTACCGCTACCGAGCCCGAAGAAGTCTATGAATACACTTTCTCCTACAATACGAACAAGCAGATTACCGGTGCTACGATCAAGCTCAATGGCCAGAAACCGACTCAGTTAACGAACTGGGGGGTGGGCGATGCCGTAAGCTTCACCTGGTCGAGTGGAAGGCAGCTGACCAAAGTAACCGACCTCCTCGGTTCGAAAGCCATGCTGACCACAACCGTTACGTATGATAGCCAAGGTCGAGTAACCAGTCTTAAAGGGACACCTGATCCAGAATGGGGAGAACCGTTTGAAAAAACGTTTACATACGACGCTCAAAATAATCTACGGTACGTATTTCTGGAAAACGATTCGCCGGTCTACTACGAAGATGTAACCGTCGATAACACCCTGAAAAGTGCGGAATCGCTGTTGATGGAACGTGGTCTACCTTACGATATTTTCAATACGGCAGCCTGGCGCACCCACGTAACCCGTGAATTGAAAGGCTATGAGGTTGATGAGGCAGGAAAAGCGACCCTCACCCGTACGCTTAAAGCAACCAATACAGTTACCAATTCACAGAAAATTGCCATCGAGCAAGTGTCTGACGACAATGGCAAACAGCGTACCATGACGTTTACGCTAACGGATTGCCAGTAGCAGTGTACGAGCATGATTTACAACGTTGAACAGGAAACGTCTCCGGCTTTTTTACAGCCGAAATGGCCAAAAGAATACTAATTGGCCCGGACAAAGGGAGCTACAGCACTTGATTACTCAAGTATTAATACTTATCTTTCTAAGATTTCTCTCATGTGTTTTCAATCCCTGCTGACTATGTCGGCAGGGATTATTTATTATGCTATGGGGGTGACGCTACGTCTATATCGGCAGTTCAACGGTTTTATGACCAGTGATGGCTATACGGTCTGTTCAATGATATGTTATCTACGGCAAGGCCCTCCCAATTAAGAATGAGTTACATTGGCAGTTGGTTGGATCATATCAACAAAAAACAATACAAAAGCACCATTGTAGCCAATTCGAGGTTATATCATCAAGCTCGTACTACAATCTCCGTTATTTTTGTCTAGCTGACCAGTTGCTACTGACGATTCATGAAGTCACAAAGGAAACATAGCTCGTTTATTCACAGGTTGTTTTGCCTGTTGATGGCGCTGCATGTCCTGAACGTCAGTATCGACTCGCCCGACCGAAACAGCTCGGTAACGCTGATCAGCAACCAATCGGAGGATCTGTCGATCAATGACATTGAAAGTCTGGGTGAGCTGTTGCTAGAAGAGTGTTTAGGTATTACCGTTCCTGAGCACGACGACCCCGACGAAGATTCTACCATTACCAAATTAGGGCAGGATTACTACTTCACGGCTACGTTTGTTTTTGCCCCGCTTCTCCCGCTTATTCGCTTTCTGCTGCCAGAATTTATGCTGTTCAACACAGTACGGATTCCCGCCCATGTGCTGGATATTCTATCTCCCCCTCCCCAACAGCTTGGTTAATAGCGCGACACGCATTGTGTTAAGCAAGTGATCAGGCGTTTTTTCACTGCCTGAGCAACTCCATTATTACTTCATTTTTTGCAGGTACGCTACCGAAGCCTTCCTAAAGGTTTCGTAATGGCCACTATTCGCCCTATTTCGCCCTTTTGGTCTGGTGGGGCGAATAGCTGCACGTTCACCTCTACTCCAACAGGTTATTTCTTAACCGCCTATGTTTAGCATATTCATCAAGCGACCGCTATTGTCGGCGGTCATATCTGTCCTTATAACATTACTGGGATTACTGGCGCTTAGTGGCCTGCCCGTTACGCAGTTTCCCGATATTGTGCCGCCTTCGGTCACGGTTACGGCTACCTACACGGGAGCGAACGCTGAAGTGTGTACGAAAGCTGTTGCCACACCCCTCGAACGGGCCATCAACGGCGTACCGGGCATGACCTACATGAACACGGTATCCAGTAACGACGGCACCACCCTAATTCAGGTCTTTTTTAACGTCGGGACCGACCCCGACCTGGCCGCCATGAACGTTCAGAACCGCGTTACGTCGGTGCTGGATGAATTGCCCGCGGAGGTCATTAAAGCGGGGGTCATTACCGAAAAAGAGGTAAACAGTATGCTGCTGTACCTCAATCTGGTCAGTAACGATCCCGATATGGACGAGAAGTTCATCTATAACTTCGCGGATATCAATATTCTGGCCGAATTGAAACGGATCGAAGGGGTCGGTTTTGCCGATATTATGGGCGCTCGGGAGTACTCGATGCGGGTCTGGCTCAAACCCGACCGCATGGCCTCGTACAATATATCGGCCGAAGAAGTGGTGGAAGCCATTCAGAAACAGAATGTCGAAGCAGCCCCCGGTAAAGCGGGCGAAAGTGCGGATCGTAGCCCCCAAGTTCTTCAGTACGTAATGCGCTATACGGGCAAATTCAACCAGCCCCAGCAGTACGAGAATCTGGTTTTACGGGCCAACCCGGATGGGTCGATGCTACGGCTCAAAGATGTGGCCACGGTCGAATTTGGGTCCGCCGATTATAGCGTTACGTCCAAAACGGATGGTAAGCCCTCGGCGTCCATTATGCTGAAGCAGCGACCTGGCTCTAATGCCCGCGACATCATCAATAACGTAAAGAAACGAATGGCCGAAATCAAGGAAACATCGTTTCCGCCCGGCATGACCTACAATTTTGCCTATGATGTTTCCCGCTTTCTGGATGCCTCTATTCATGAAGTTGTCAGAACCCTGCTGGAAGCATTCGTACTAGTGTTTCTCGTGGTGTTCCTATTCCTGCAGGATTGGCGGTCTACGCTGATTTGTGCGCTGGTGGTACCGGTAGCCCTGGTCGGCGCCTTTGGGTTTATGAGCCTGATTGGTTTCTCGATCAACCTGCTTACACTGTTTGCGCTGGTACTGGCGATTGGTATTGTGGTGGATGATGGCATTGTGGTGGTCGAAGCTGTTCACGCCAAAATGACGGAAGAAAATCTACCACCCGCTCAGGCGACCGTAGTGGCGATGCAGGAAATCAGCAGCGCACTAATTGCTATTACGTTGGTTATGTCGGCGGTGTTTGTCCCGGTAGCCTTTCTGTCGGGGCCCGTTGGCATATTTTACCGTCAGTTCTCCCTAACGCTGGCGGTGGCCATTCTGATCTCTGGTGTCAACGCGCTGACCCTAACACCCGCCCTTTGTGCCTTGCTGCTACGTCCAAATCATGACCACGCCCCTACAGGATTCCTGGGACGTTTTTTTGCGCGTTTTAACCACGCCTTCGACGCCATGACCGGTCGTTATCAGCGTGTACTTCGGCGCATTGCCCGACGTAGTGCCGTGACGATTGTCCTGTTGCTGGCGTTCTCGGCGGGCATCTGGGGCATCAATACCATGCTGCCCAGTGGTTTCATTCCTACTGAAGACCAGGGCATGATTTATGCCAACGTAACGACCCCGGCGGGTGCCACCGTCCAGCGCACCGAAAACGTACTGGATAAAATCGAACGCGTAGCATCGGGAATTGAGGGCGTTGAGAACGTATCGACCCTGTCCGGATTTAGCCTGATGACCGACGGGGCGGGTGCCTCCTACGGTATGGCCATGATCAACCTGAAAGACTGGAAAGATCGGAACGTATCGGTCGATGATGTAATTGGTCAGTTGGAGCAGAAAACGCGGACCATTCAGGATGCCAGCATCCAGTTCTTTTCGCCCCCAACCGTACCGGGGTTTGGTAATTCCAGCGGTTTCGAACTCCGAATGCTGGATCGAACCGGTTCGGGGGATTTACAGAAGACCAAGAAAGTGGCCGACACATTCATCGAAGCACTCAAAAAGCGGCCTGAAATTGGCGATGCCTTCACCAGCTTCAACCCCGACTATCCGCAGTATATGCTGCACGTCGATCAGGAGAAGGCGGCTCAGAAAGGCGTATCAATCGAGAATGCCATGAATACGTTACAGACGCTGATGGGTAGCCTATACGCCACCAACTTTATTCGTTTTGGGCAGATGTACCGGGTTTTTGTACAGGCTTCTCCCGAATACCGGGCTAAGCCGGAAGACGTACTGACGCTGCATGTCAAAAACGATAAGGGGGAAATGGTGCCGTATTCCAACTTTGTCAGGCTGGAGCGGGTATATGGGCCGGAGCAGTTGACTCGCTATAACATGTACACCTCGGCCCTCATCAACGGCGAAGCGGCCAAAGGATTTAGTAGTGGCGATGCCTTACGGGTTGTAGAGGAAGTAGCAAAACAAACCCTCCCTCGTGGCTACACCTACGAATGGTCGGGTATGTCGCGGGAAGAGGTGCTTTCGGGCGATCAGGCAATCTACATTTTTGCCATATGTCTGGTTTTCGTGTATCTGCTGCTGGTGGCTCAGTACGAAAGCTTATTCCTGCCCTTACCCGTATTACTGTCACTCCCGGCGGGTATTTTCGGTTCGTTCCTGTGTCTGCAACTAGCTGGCCTTCAGAACAACATTTATGCGCAGGTAGCGCTGGTTATGCTGATCGGCCTATTGGGTAAGAACGCCATTCTGATTGTGGAGTTTGCCAATCAGCGGCAGCAGGAAGGCTTATCGATCGTTAAAGCAGCCATCGAAGGGGCCGTCACGCGGCTACGTCCCATACTGATGACCTCCCTGGCCTTCATTGCCGGTTTGATTCCGCTTTGTATCGCTTCTGGCGCGGGGGCCCTGGGCAACCGATCGATCGGAACGGCCGCTGCGGGCGGTATGCTGATTGGCACCGTGTTCGGGCTATTTCTGGTACCCGGGCTTTACGTCATCTTCGCTAAACTAGCCCAACGCTTCCAATCCAAACGGCTCAAACTCGACGATGATCTGATTCTGAATGCCTTGTCGAAAAAAGTAAAAACCAGCGACTCGAACAACTAAGTAAACAGCCGCATCAATCTGCCATCTGGTGAAATCCATTGGGTGGCAGATTTTTATACAACAACTCTACCTTAATTAGCATAGACTCATCTGCTCATGGAGCTCCTTATCATTTTATTACTTACACTGCTCAATGGTATCTTTTCGATGTCGGAAATTGCCCTGGTTTCCGCCCGTAAATCGAGACTGGAAGTAGCCGCCAACAACGGCGACAAATCGGCCAGAGCCGCTTTGGAACTGGCTCGCTCTCCAAACCGGTTTTTATCGACCGTACAGATCGGCATTACGTTGATCGGTATTTTGCTTGGTATTTTCAGTGGCCAAAACCTAACCGACAACGTTCAGTCTATCCTTAACCAAATTCCTCTCCTTCAACCCTATAGCCACAGCATTGCCGTAGTAGCCATGCTTTTTGTGATAACGTACCTATCGCTGGTTCTGGGCGAACTGGTTCCTAAACAAATTGGTCTGCGTTATCCCGAAACAATCGCCAAGCTGGTCGTTACGCCCATGAGCTGGCTTTCCCGGCTAACATCGCCGTTTATCTGGTTATTAACGGTTTCGAGCGATGCGTTAATCAAACTGCTGGGTATCAGTTCAGCCCAGGAGCAGGTAACCGAAGATGAAATTAAGTCGGTAGTGCGCGAAGGAGCATCCGGCGGTGCTATCGACGCCATTGAGGAAGATATTGTCCAGAACGTATTTAGCCTCGGCGACCGTCGCATTGCCTCGTTGATGACGCATCGCGCCGATATTGACTGGCTGAATGCATTGTCTTCTGAAGAAGAAATTCGGGCAGAAATCACTACGTCCCATCATTCGGTCTATCCATTATGTCATGGTTCACTCGATACTGTGCTGGGATTGCTGCATGTGAAGGACTACTGGAGTGCGAAGCAAACCAATCCCAATGCCGATTTGCGTGCGTTAACGCGTAGGGGGCTAACCGTACATGAAAATACGCGTGCTTATCCCGTACTGGAGAAATTTAAGGAAAGCCGGATTCATATGGCCGTTGTGGTGGATGAATATGGCAATGTGGTTGGCGTGGTAACGATTAATGATATTCTGGATGCGCTGATTGGGGAATTTTCGCAGGAAGAAGACGATAAAGAGTTGGTTAAACAACCGGATGGAACTTACCTGGCTGATGCGCAATGGCCTTTTGACGAGTTTGTTCGTCAGTTCAATATTACACCTTCGGATCGGGGAAGTTACGCGAATTTCAATAGCATTGGCGGTTTTGCGCTTCAGATCCTGGAAGATATTCCGGTAGCCGGACAGGCGTTCGAGTGGCACGGTTTTCAGTTCAAAATTATCAGTATGGACAGAAATCGAATCGACAAAATCCTGATTCGTCCCTTGGGTCGTTAACCGTAGTGTTTATCGTCCTGCTTGCTGCGTTACTGTAGAACGTTTCAAATGAGGATTGGCAAATTGCGGGTTACGGATAAACGTAGTGTCGGTGAACAGCTGCATAAACGCGACGATGTCTGCCTTTTCCGTTTTCGTGAATTGAAAGCCTTGATGCTCCGACGCCAGTTCATGACTGAGCGTTGGAGCAGGCTGAATATGATCGCTGTAATGATCCAGTACGTCGCGCAGGTGCATAAAACCAGCAAAATTACACTCCAGCTACGCATCATTGGTTTATGGTCTATGGTTTATGGTTTGTAGAGCTTCGCGTTAGCCAACCATAAACCGAAAACAATGAACTATACACTACTTCTATTTCCCAAAACGAATCTCGATGGATTTTACCTCCCGAATCCAGCGGGCAGGCTTCTTTTCGCCGGGAACAACCAGTCGGTATGGCCCAACGCCTTGCGCCAGTGGTGCTCCATCGACGCTATCGGCCAGTAAAATAGTCTTTGTGGCAAAGTCAGGATCGATCTCTGGTAAAGCGAATAAGACCTCATAGCCGTCAATGGCTTTTACAACTACGTACTTCATCAGATTCTCTCCCCGCAGTTCTCCACTTAACGTAGTGCCTGCCTGTTTCAGCAGCTCAACGAGCGGCACACCCGAGTAGGTACGTTCTTTTCCGTCGCGGTCTTTACCCACAACCTGCGAATGAGGCATCGCTTTCAACTCAGCAGCCTGTAATGTCAATGGTTTTGTGACTTCGCCGGAGACGGTCAAAACGGTTTGTGCGCTGCTACTGACCGAAACGAGAACACTAGAAAATGCCAAAGCCAATACGAGCCGCTTGTGTGTGATAACTTTTTGCTTTAACCTGTCCATGAAAAAAGAGTGGTAAAGTGTAAATGGTTGAGATTATTTTGAAAGGCTTTCCTGTCGGCCTACGTATATAAAGTACTGATAATCACATTACCTAGGCAATTACGGCCCGGTTCGGGGAAACCTAACGTATTGGGGCCATACGTAACGGACGAGAACCCTTTCGCTACGTTCACCTCCGCCAGATCGAACGTCGTAAAACGCCCTAAATCGACATAGCCATCGTAGGGCACGTAAACGGGTATGCCATCAATAAACACGGGCACCTGCCGAAGATCGAAGCCACGAACGTACACCATCGTTTCATTACGGGCGCCGACGCTCGACAACGTAACGCCGGGCAATACATTCAGAGCACGGCCCACATCCAGGCGATTGAAAGCTTCAATCTGGCGACTAAACGCCGTGTTTGTTGAATCGACTCCCCTCCGCCCCAGTACCGTCACCTCCCCTAAACTAAACACCCGTGCTGAGTCAGCAGAAGCCGTTTGTTGGGCAAAAACAGGATTGATTGAATACGTAATGACTCCAAAAAGTACTAGTAATTGATACCGGGTAGTTGTTTTCATCAAAGGAAGAATCGTTATTTCCGTTCAAATATAACGCCTACTCAATAATACCGAATACTCAGAACTGAATTATTCGCTTTGTGTCTTGTTATTGGCTTGTTTTTCTGAAAAAACTCCGGTTTGGCGGTTTCTTTCACCTACCGTTTAATAAATAAATTGTCTACTCCCCAACAAACGAAGTCATAAGAATAGAACTCAATCAAAACTCTGCGTTGTGATGAACAACTTCTTTCTATTACTGGGAATTTGCTGCCAATTTCTCCTCGCTATTTATTTCGTAAGCCAGGCCATTTCGAACCAAACGACCAGCCGGTTACGTATCCAATACGCCACTACGGCCCTGTTTTTTGGGCTATTTGGTTCGTTTCTTGTCTATGGATGGCAAACGCTGGGCCTTGCAAAAACGCACCCGGAAAGCCAGGAGGCAATCACCAAACCAGTTAATTCGACCATCCAGAAGTCGGATAGCCTTGCTGCCTACAACGCGAAAGGTGAACTACTCGCCAGCGTTAATGAAGAGCCTGTTCTATTAAAATAACCCGTATTCAATTGCTTCTTATCTTTCAGCTTATCTGTTGAAAGCATATGAACGCACAGGACCTATACCAGCGGGCAATTCGGTTTGCCGCTGAAAAGCATCAGGAGCATCATCAGTATATACCCGGCACGAACCTCCCCTATGTTGTTCACCTGAGCAACGTAGCCATGGAGCTGTTGGTAGCCGCGCCCCATACTAAAGATTTTGATATCAATCTGGCTATCCATGTAGCTCTCCTCCACGATACGTTAGAGGATACAAGCACTACGACCGACGAACTCACCGAACAGTTTGGTCCTCAGATAAGTGATGCCGTTCTGGCCTTAACTAAAAATAAGCATCTGCCCAAAGAGGAACAGATGCCTGACTGTTTGTCCCGGATTAAAGAGCAACCAATGGAAGTATGGGCGGTTAAGCTCGCCGATCGAATCACGAATCTACAGGCCCCTCCTGCCCATTGGACTCTCCAGAAAAAGATCAGCTATCACCAGGAAGCGAACGTGATTCTGGAAACGCTGCAAGGAGCCAATGCGTATTTGGAACACCGATTGACCAATAAACTACTAGCGTACGAAGGTTATCTGGCAAGTTGATTCCTTAGGTCGTTTATTCCCCATTCCTGCATAACAGCAATAACCGGCATCAACGATTGCCCATACTCCGTAATCCTGTATTCAACACGCGGAGGAATTTCAGCGTAAATGATCCGGTCAATGATTTTATGCTCCTCCAGTTCCCGAAGCTGATTGACAAGCATTTGTTTGCTAATGTCGGGAATTGCCCGTTGAAGCGCACTGAAGCGGTTGCACTGTTTACTAATGGCATACATGATCAGGATTTTCCACTTCCCGCCAATCCTATTCAGGCAATGAGTAACGGGGCAATTGTTTGGGTTGAAATCTTTGTTTTTGCGCAAACTGGCCATTAGTCTAGAAAATTGTACTAGTACGCTTATTGGTGACTACTTTCAGAATCTGGACAAAGGTAACAACTTTGCCTTACCCAAATTCGAGAACAATGACACTAGACCAACTTAAACAACAACTAGCGGGCGAATGGATTAGCATCGCTCCCGAGCTACGTCCGAGCGGTAGCAAAAACGCGGATGGAAGCCTAAAGCCTTTCTACCTGACCAGGCGATTTACGTACTCAGCCGAGGATATATTTGCCCTGGAAATCATCAATTTTGCAGATGCCTATGGACAAATACCTTTGGCCAACATTAAACTCAAAGGCCATATAAGCTGGCAAGGTGAGCATCCAATCATAATGGGAGCGCAGCAGGTTGATTTTACAGCCAGCCAAGCCTACGATGTAACTCCCTTACATCCAGCGTTTATCGATATCCTGAACAAGGTAGCCACCGACGGTTACGACGCCTGGCAGTTGAACACGTCCCAGTCTGTTTTCCAAAAAGCATTTCTTCCTTTTGGGCTCACTCAGGGGCAGCTCTTTAAAGAGTATGATTTAATCTTTGTACAGAATAATCTGATGTTCTGGGGTGCCCGCCACGTTGATGGTCGTGGTTTCGATACGCCCGAAAACCGGCCAACTAACCTACAAATCCCATTAATCAGACGAGCTTAATTGGTTACAGAGTAACGTAACGTCCATTTGCCGATACGTTACGTTATTCTGCTACGTTTAGAAAGCTGTTTAGGTAGCATTCTATTGAACAGCCCTATTTTTTTGCCAGTATCCACTCCCGAATGGAGGGTTGGTTGGGTTGCCAGCCTAATAAACGTCTGGCATGTAAGGCATTCACGCGGCTGTTGGATCCCCAGGCAAACCGTGCCCAATCACCCAACTCGGCTATAGCTTCGGTACCATTCCACGAAACGGTTTTGCCGTTATAACCCAGTACGTCACTGACATACTCCGCCAGTTCTTTATACGATGCTTCGCCGTTTTCGACGTAGTAATACGAAGCCGAGGGTGCTTTCTCCAAGGCCAACTCATACAGTTCTACCAGATCGGCAATGTGTACGTTACTCCAGCGATTGATTCCCTTCCCTAAGTAAACACCCGCGCCCAACTCGCGGGATTTTTTAAACACTTTCGGTAACTGGTCACTCTCAACGGGCAGACCCAAACTATCGCCATAGATCATCGACGGCACCATAACAATGGTTCGTATGCCTTTGGTAATGCCCGCAATACGCACATCGTTGTTGATGTTTACCCGCTCCTGTCTTACATCCATCGGGCGGAAAAGTGTTTCTTCATCGTAGAGATTCGGATTTTCAATCTCGCCCAGCACATCATCGCTCACGACGCTGGACCCCGACGAATGGATAAAGACTTTTCCAGTCCCTTTAATTGCATCAATGATCGTTTCTACTGCCCGACGCTGGTCGGAGTCAGCGGTGTTAATAATGGCATCGGCTATTCTGGCATAGTCAGTAAGCGTCGCTACGTTGTCCAAGTCACCCAATACGGGTATTATTCCCAGTTTACGCAGATCGGCTTCTTTTGCTACGTTCCGATATAGTCCGTAAACCGTATGGCCTTTTTTAATGAGATGTGCGGCTAGTGAGCTACCGATGTAGCCGGTAGCCCCCGTAATAAATAGTTTCATAAAAAAATGAATCGTTAACTGGTTACCAATTAGTTGCTACGTTCTTTACTGAGCTACTGCGGCAAAACTTTCCGCATCAGTGAACGGATAATCGGTATATCCTGCCGCACCACCTCCAAAGAATTTTTCCCGAATCGGTTCATTTAAAGGTAGATCATGCTCAAGACGATAGGGCAAATCGGGGTTGGCAATAAACGGACGGCCAAAGGCGATTAAATCAGCCCAACCGTTTTGTAACGCTTCTTCAGCGCGCTCTTTTGTGTATTTTCCGGCATAGATCAACGTACCGCTGAAAGCCCGGCGATAGGCTTCTTTGAAAGCGATGTGCATAACGGGTGCATTCTCCCAGTCGGCTTCGGCAATGTGGATATAGGCAATCCCACTATCGTTCAGGAATTTAGCAGCTTCGATATAGGTTGTTTCCGGATCATCATCAATTGCGCCCATGAGCGTGGTTAAGGGTGCCTGTCGCACGCCAACCCGGTCTTTTCCGACCGCGTCAACAACCGCCGTCACAACGTCTCTCAGAAACCGTAGTCGGTTTTCCAGAGTCCCCCCGTATTCATCCGTGCGTCGGTTGGTCTGAGAATCCATGAACTGCTCAATCAAATAGCCGTTCGCTCCGTGTAATTCCACCCCGTCAAAACCGGCCGCGATGGCATTTTTAGCCGCCTGAGCATACTCCTGAATGATTTGTTTGATTTCGGGAATTGTCAGTTCCCGAGGCATTGAATGCTGAATCATTTCGCCAACACCGTCCTCCGGTCCCTTACCCGTCGGGTCAACAAACACCTTTACACCGTCGGCCAGAATGGCGGAAGCGGAAACCGGCGAAGCCCTATTTTCCTGGAGCAATACGTGCGAAACGCGACCCACATGCCAGAGTTGCGCAAAGATAACGCCACCCGATGCATGAACCGCGTCGGTAACTTTACGCCATCCGTCAATTTGTTCCTGCGAAAAAATGCCCGGTGTCCAGGCGTACCCCTGCCCCTGCCGACTAATCTGGGTGCCTTCCGAAATGATCAGCCCTGCACTGGCCCGCTGACCGTAATAGTCGGCCATTAGTTCCGTAGCCACTTCGCCTTTGGCCGCCCGAGAACGTGTCATGGGAGGCATGACAATACGATTTTTCAGGGATAAACCACCTAATTGATACGATTGAAACAACATGATTTTACTTTTTTTGAGTTACAGTTTTATGGTTCCAGCAGGCTTATTGAGGCAGTTGTTCCACGTAATGTCCTTATCCAGAAACACTACGTAGCCTGATCGGCCTCGCTTATGTACGCCTGATTACGTTCCAAGGCGCTCGGCTCATCTGCTTGACGGAGACAAAATTCAGGGGAAAAATATTATCTAAAAAATAATATAACTAATACCTTTGTATCAGAAATATTATAGATCATGATACTAAATCTGGAATGGTTCCGCACATTCAAGGCTATCTATGAAGCGGGTACCTTATCAGCCGCTGCAGACGTATTGTTTATTTCCCAACCCGGCGTGAGTCTGCATCTAAACTCGCTGGAGGCTTATACGGGCTATAAATTATTTGACCGGTCGGCCCGGAAAATGGTACCGACGGAACGGGGAAAAGTGCTCTATAACTTTATTGTAGAGCCTCTCTCGAAACTACAAACAGCCGAACAGCTTTTCCATAAGAGCTCAAAAGCGGATCGTCCGACGATTAGCGTGGGCATGTGTTTCGAAACATTTCAGTACACTCTTGAGGAACACATTGCCAAATTACCCTTCAATCTGATTATCAAATTTGGCGAGTACCCGCAAATGCAGCACGATTTAGATACGGGCTTACTCGACCTGATTATCACGCCCAGTAAAGGCGATCAAACGAATCTGGAGTATCGTCCTTTCTCAACGGAAAAGATTGTTCTGATTGCCGGGAGCCGGACCGATACCCGCCAGCTCAGTCAGCTACTGAAAGACCAGAAAATTGACGAAACCCGCGACTGGCTCAAACAGCAGATCTGGTATAGTACGGCCGCTGATATGGAGCATCTGAAAAATTTCTGGCTCAGGAATTTCAGAAAACATCCTGACTTTAAACCGAATTACATTGTTCCAAATATCAGTTCCATTGTCCGGTGCCTGAGCGACGGGGAAGGTTTCTCCATTATTCCCGATTTTTTATGCCGGGACTCCATTGAAGATGGCACCATTAAACTGGTATGGGAGGGCAGCCCTAAGCTGGAAAATACGCTGTATTTCGGCACCCGAAAAAAAACGATTTACGCCAACGAAATCGAAACCCTCGAAAAGATCTTTCGTCAGAAATGGGTTTAATCTCGAATGACTATCGCTAACCTGGGCCTGCTTTAACCTGGTTTACCGCCGAATCAACGTACCGGGTCGGACTCCTGTTGCTTTCTGATCTTGATAGACCATTTTTCCCGCGACCCAAACCGCATCGATTCCCGTCGAAAGCGCCTTATTGTTCCCAATACGGGCATTGTCCTGAACCGTGTCGGGGTTGAATAGTACCAGATCGGCATAATAACCCGGTGCAATCAGGCCACGGTTTTTCAAGCCCAGATGCTCAGCCGACAAGCTGGTCATTTTCTGGATAGCAGTTTCCAGTGGCATCAGTTTCTGATCACGAACGTAGCGGCCTAGCACCCGTGTAAAAGCACCGTATCCCCGAGGATGTCCTTCATCGGCTCCGTCGGAGCAAATATTGGTATGTGGCCAGGCCAGAAAATTCTTTACGTCGGCATCGTCCATCGATTTAGCCACAATCCCTTCCACACCATCAGCATCTGGATTTTTGGTGGAATAATCCGATGCCTCGGCGACCAATCCCATGAGCGTTTTGGCCGGACTTTCCCGGCGCATTGTTGCAATGTCGCCAACCGTTTTACCGGCATAGGCCGGGTTAGCCGCAAACCGTACCAATACCGATTGCGACGGATCAAACAATTGATTCACCGCAAACTCCGCACTGGCGGGATTGGTATAATCGCGTTTCGGGAATAGCACCCGAATCGTGGACATCCAGTACTCGTACGGATAGCAGTCGGCGGTTATGTTCACGCCTTCGGCACGAGCGCGTTCCAGTTGAGCCAGCATAGTAGCCGACTGCCCCCATTTATCCCTCAGGGCAATTTTCAGGTGCGAAATCTGTACCGGCATTTTCGTTGCCCGACCAATCTCGATGATTTCGTCGATAGCATCATCCAGCATGACGTCCTCGCTTCGTATATGGCTGATATAACGCCCGCCCGAATCAGCGGCAACCTGGGCCAGCTGCAGCACTTCATCCCGATTGGAGAAGAAAGCCGACTCATATTCTAAGCCCGTAGCCAGGCCCAGCGATCCATTCGCCAATTCAGTACGTAGCAGTTGTTTCATCCGCTCCACTTCTTCGGGTTTGGCGGTTCGATACAGCCCGTTGGCTCCCATTACCCGGTGACGTAGCATCGCATGGCCCGTATAGCTCGCCAGATTTACCGCCACAGGCTCCTGTTTTAACCGGGCCTGAATAGTATCCATCGGTACGCCACCCCCATCCTGTCCCACAACAATCGTCGTAATCCCCTGATTGACCATAGCCAGCGCTTCAGGGTGTTCGCGTAAACTCCAGTCGTGGTGGCTATGGCTATCGATGAAGCCAGGCGCCAGCACCCGACCTTTGCCATCCAGTACCGATTCATTGGGAAAAGGACTTAATTCGCCAATCTCCCAGATTTTATCCCCGCGCATCCGAACAGCGGCTGTACGAGCGGGTGTCCCCGTTCCATCAACCAACCGCACATTGGTAATTAGCTGGGTCTTGGGCAGTGAAACCGGATTACCTTCCAGCGTTCGACGTATCACCTGCCCGTTTCCATTCGATCCATTGGTAAGCACAATCAGCGTCTGCTTTTTATCGACGTAGCGAATAATAAGCGTCCGAAAGCCTACCCAACTGCCTGTATGCATCAGCACCTTGCCGTCCTCTTCCAGCATCCACCCAAAACCATACGGATACGTAGCGCCGGAATTAAGCCGGGCCGGTGTAAATGCCTCTCTTAACGTAGTGGCTTTAACCAGCTTTTCGGTATACAGCGCCTGGTCCCAGGTCAGCAGATCCTCCGCCGATGAGTACACATTACCATCGCCAATGACACCATCGATACGTATCAGATCGTTCGGTTTGTTTTTCCCATTTTCCCGCTGAAACCCATACACCCGATTCCAGGGCTTGGTCAGACTATGGTGGTAATAGATATACGTGTTCTTCAAGTTGAGCGGCCGAACGATGTTCTGCTCAAAAAAAGTCTCTACTGGCATACCGCTCACGTTGGTAATGACAGAGCCAAGCAGTACGTATCCCGTATTACAATATTCCCATTTCTCGCCCGGCTGAAACAGCAGCTTCGGTTTGTGATCGTGTACTAATTGAAGCATTCCCTCATTCGATAACGTATCGAGTGGCCCCAGGTATTTCTGCGCCAGATCAAAATACTCAGGCAAGCCCGACGTATGCGTCAGCAGGTGTCGCACCGTAATACCTGGATATGGAAAATCGGGCAGATAGGTTTGTACAGGTTCATCGTAACGCAGTTTGCTCCGTTCCTGCAACTGCATGATCATCATGGCGATAAACTGTTTCGAAACCGATGCCAGATTAAACGCGGAACTGGTCGACAAAAGCCCATTGGTTTCGCTACTACTGATTCCCAACGCTTTTTTATAGCTGATTTTCCCCCGATCAGCCACCAGCACTACCCCGCTAAACACGGCCTGATTATGAAGCACCGTCAGCGTGGAGTCCAGCGCTTTCAACCGGTTTTCGAACGAACCAGCAGCCGATTGAGCATTAACGACATAAGATACGATCAACTGGATCAATAGTAGCGTAAACGGTACTGGCTTCATAAAGATGTGATATGGCTATTGGTTGGCACAACGGTGGACTGTTTTACGGCATAGAGCGCAATGGCACTGCTGTGGACACGTACCATAGGCAGTTTAGCGATCAATTGCAGAAAGTTCGTATATTCTTTAATATCTTTCACCAACACTTTGAGCTGATAATCAATGGTCCCGGCCAGATGGTAAGCCTCCAGAACATCGGGCATTGTACGTATCGTTTCTTCAAATGCCGTAATATTTTCGGGGGTGTAGTCGGGCATGGCTACATTGCAGAAGACCACCTGAGGACGCCCGATTTTCTCCGCATTCACGATGGCTACGTAAGCCTGAATGATCCCCTCTCGCTCCAGCTTTTTAATTCGTTCAAAAACGGGCGTCGTCGTCATGTTCAACTGCTCGGCTAATTCTTTCATCGTTAGCTTAGCGTTCTGCTGTAGTAAGTTCAGCAACTGCAAATCAATGTCATCAGGCATAGTTTATTCCAGGACGGTTTTCTGATTATTGCCAGGCATATACAGCAAAAAAGAATATTATTCTAAAATAATAACAAAATTATAGATCTATGCATCTTTCAGTTCAATTATAAGAATTTATCAATAGTTTTATCGATAAAAATAGAACATTTTACGAATGGATAATCGAGCGCTGTTACTCACAGACGGTTTTCTTGCTACTCCGAATGCCAAAACTGCACACGGCTTAATTCGGGGATCAGAACGCTATACGGTTGTTGGGGTTCTCGACAAACCAACTGCCGGGCAGGACGCTGGCGTGGTATTAGACGGCCATAACCGAGGTATTCCTATTGTTGCTTCCGTGAGTGAAGCGCTCAACCAGCTGGCCCCGTTACAGTACGCCGTTGTCGCCATTGCTACCAATGGAGGAGTTTTGCCAGCCAGTATGCTCAACGACATAAAAGAATGCATCGAGCATGGACTCTCCATTGTCAACGGACTCCATGAATTTCTGAACGACAAACCCGACATCGTTACGTTAGCCCAGCGATATGGCGTTGAGTTGATCGATGTCCGACGCCCCAAACCCCGAAACGAGCTCCATTTCTGGACGGGCGAAGTAAACCAGATTACCGCCCCGATCATTGCCGTTATGGGCACCGATTGTGCGCTCGGAAAACGGACCACTGCCCGACTGATTCGGGAGGCCTGTCATCAACAACAGATCAATGCCCAGATGATTTATACGGGCCAAACAGGATGGCTGCAAGGCGGCCAATACGGCTTTGTGTTCGATTCGACGCTCAATGATTTCGTCTCTGGCGAATTGGAGCACGCTTTAGTGTCGTGTTGGCGCGAAACCAGCGCTGACGTCTTGTTGATTGAAGGGCAGGCCGCTCTTCGCAATCCCAGTGGCCCTTGTGGCTCTGAATTTCTGGTATCCGGGAATGCCCGCTACGTAGTGCTGGTACACGCTCCGAAACGAACGTATTATGACTACGACCAGGCCTGGGGAGCGATTCCATCCGTCGAGTCGGAGATTGCACTAATCAATGCATACAATTCAGAGGTAATAGCCCTGGCGATCAATACAGAAGACTGCACCGACGAAGAAGCCCTGGCCTACCAGAACGAGTATTCAGAACGCCTTGGCATTCCTGTTCTGCTTCCGTTGCAGCAAGGTGTTGCCGCCGTTGTTCCCATCATCCAGTCCTTACTCCAGAAAAACTAATGCGTATCAAATTAATCCGGCCTTATCTGCGCAATCTAGCCCTGACTAAGCCCTATACCATTGCCTATCAAACCACGTCCGACGTGGAGAATGTCTTCCTGGAAATCGAACTCGATAATGGCATCATCGGCATTGGTGCTGCCAATCCCTCACCCGACGTAGTAGGCGAATCGCCGGAACAAGCATTAGACAATCTGCAAAGCGACTGGATGACTAGACTAATCGGTCAGGATATTCGTCAGTTCAACGGGATACTTAACAGTGTTAATCAGCAATTTTCAGCCAGTCCGGGCACATTGGCAGCGGTCGACATTGCGTTACACGATGCCTTTGGTCAGTATCTGGATATACCTATTGTTGCATTTTATGGTCAGGCCATTCAGTCGTTACCAACCTCCGTGACGATTGGGATCATGGACGTAGCGGCTACGTTAGACGAAGCCGCCGAGTATTATAAACAGGGATTCCGCGTGCTGAAAGTCAAAACCGGCTTGAATGTTGAGGAAGATATTGAGCGTATTGTGAAGCTAAGAGAACTATACGGCCACGATCTAACGATTCGAGTCGATGCCAATCAAGGCTATTCTCTCCCTGATCTACAGCGCTTTTACTCAGTCTCAGATAAAGCTACGGTTGAACTGATCGAACAACCCCTTCCCGAAGGACAGGACTCAGACTTATTAACGTTACCTATTGAAACACGACGTATTTTAGCCGCCGATGAATCCCTGAAAGGGCCGAAAGCCGCGCTGGAACTGGCCAGTCAGCCGCAGCCCTTTGGCATTTATAACATAAAATTGATGAAATGTGGCGGTATTCGTTCCGCCCTGAACATTGCCACAATAGCCGAGCCTGCGGGAATTTCGCTATTCTGGGGTTGCAACGACGAAAGCCGGGTCAGCATTACGGCAGCTCTTCATGCTGCGTTTGCCTGTCGGCACACCCGCTATATCGATCTGGATGGTAGTTTTGATCTGGCCGAGGATATTGTTTCCGGGGGCTTTGTAGTCGAAAATGGCTATATGCGCCCGACGGGCGGCAGCGGCCTGGGTTTAGTTCGTCATCCGTAAACGCTACGTAGCATGCTCCCTTACTTCCCATTCGGCCAGCAATTCAACGACAAAATGGGCACAATGCCGTTGACCAATAGGGACCGCTTCATTGATGTTGACGACCATTATCAATCGGAAGTAGCCCTGAAACGGCAATTGCTACAAGAGCTGCCTGCTTATTATTTTCAATCAGCACCGGTTCAGGATCTGGCCCAATGGGAAGTGGTAGACTTAATTCTGAACAATCTGGCATCAGCTTATCCTGATACGTTCCGACTACAGTGCGAAGGCGATCAGTGGCTATGGCAAAATTCGTTACTGAACGAAGAGACTAGCTTTACGTTTGGTGATTCGGCTACACTTCCCTACGCACCGCTCGATTGGGTTGGTCGTCAGTTACAGGAAGACCTATTGCTACTGTCGGGCGATTCCGCCAATCTGGTGGCGGGCCAGCTCTGCTTCGGCAACGGCTGGTCGCTCGATGAAAAAATGGGGCTTCCTTTCTGGGAAATCCACGCCCCAATTAATCCGATTGTAGAGCCGATGATGCGGTCGGCGCAGAAACTCATGGAACGGTTGCCAGCGGGCAAACCAATCTGGCGCTTAAACTGGAGTATAAAAGCGTCCGATCAACTCGATATGACCAGTCGGCACACGCCAGCCCTGAACCAGCACCTGAACGATTGTTTACCGGATATAAACGCAGAGAACGCTGGCGACCATCTTTTTATCCGCATTGAACGGCAGATTCTTAGCCGTTTACGTGAGTCTAAAGCCATTTTATTCAGCATCCACACGTATCAAAATTTAGTGTCACGTGAACGTAGTGAACGTCCACAAAGTGCCAGCCTGATAAGCCAGGTATTACGTACTACGCCAGAAGCTATGTTAGCTTATAAAGGCATCACGCCTTATTTTAACCACTTAATCAACTACTTAAACACCGGTACAATAACCAATTAATAGTCAATATATTAACAAAATAAAATAAGTACAGACACACGACCAAACCTCCTTTTCTGATGACAGGATTCGCTCGCACTATATCCCTTCGCTCAGCTGTTTTACTAGTTGTAAGTGGCATTATTGGCTCAGGGGTATTCAAGAAAATAGCCCCCATGTCAGAACAGCTAGGTTCGCCGGTTTTAGTACTGGCTTGCTGGATACTGGCGGGATTGGTTAGCCTGGCCGGTGCGTTGACGTATGCGGAAATGGCAGGCATGTTTCCAGAATCGGGTGGCGAATATGTGTACTTCAAAAAAACATACGGTCGATTATTTGCCTTTCTGTATGGCTGGGGGGCTTTTACCGTTATGCGTACGGCAACCATTGCGGCCTTGGCCCATATTTTCGGACAATCGCTGGTCTCGTTACTCAACCCGATTGACGAAACGGCAGACACGCTGGTACAGTACATAGCCACGGCACTTATAGTCGTGTTAAGTGGAATCAATTACCGGGGGGTATCCTTCGCCGAAGGCGTTAGCCGGGCTTTAATTTATGTTACATTCGTGGCCATAGCCATCATTGTTTATCTGGGTTTCCAATCCGATTCAGGATCAATACGTCATTTGACCCAGTCCTTGCCAGCAACCAAAACGATAACCCAAAATGGTCTGCTGGGGGCTTTGGTGGCCGCATCGCTCGGTGCCTTCTGGGGTTATGAAGGCTGGAACCAGATCGGTTATATTGGTGAAGAAATCAAAAACCCTCAGCGTAACCTCCCCATCGCTTTGAGTGTGGGGACAAGCATTGTAGTGGCGATCTACGTACTGCTTAATGTGGTTTATTTGTACGTCTTACCCATTGACTCATTCGTTAAGCTAGCTAGTTATCCCAATCAGATAGCCGCCGTAGAAGTAATCCGGAACGTAGCAGGCTGGGCGGGTGCTACGTTTATTTCGGTTCTAATTTTGATCACTACGTCTAACTCCACCAATGCGTCGATTCTGATGCCCGCTCGTGTGTTCTACGCGATGGCTCGCGATGGTTTATTTTTTAAAGCAGCGGCTACCATTCATCCCCGCTACCAAACGCCCTCGGTTGCCATTCTTTTGCAGGCTGGCTGGTCAATTGCACTAGTCTGGTCAGGGAGTTTTGATCAGTTAACCGATATGCTGGTGTTTGCCTCGTTCATCTTTTATGGCGCTACAGCCCTAGGCGTTATTATTCTCCGACGCCAACAGCCTGACCTTTCCCGACCGTATCGCGTTATTGGTTATCCGTTCATTCCCGCTTTCTTTTGCGGCTGCTGTGCGTTACTGGTGATGATGACATTCATCAATCAACCTCGTGAAGCCCTAACGGGCCTGTTCCTGATCAGCACCGGACTTCCTTTCTATTGGTTCTGGCGTAAAAAGATGTAATGGCTAAACCAACTGAGCCACCCTCTGAAGAAGGTGGCTCAGTTGGTGCTTTTAATCAGTGTCGAAGTCTTTAGAGCGTTCTAAAAATCATTGGTTTGCTCCAGAACCTGATCCCTCCTGAATTGGCAATAAAAGCCCAAACTTTATAATTTGTGTTGGATTTCAGCCCGGTAATGGTGCCATTATAAGGACCTGGCAATGCGCCTGTATAAGGCCCCAGGCGGAGGGACTTATAGTCGGCAGATGGCCCTGCTGCTATGAATTTCCCATCTTCGCTTAATAAATCCTTGGAAGTACCTTCCAGATACACAAAGCCATGCTGTAAAATATCCGCACCTCCGTTGTTGTCAATCAGTGCCCCTACTTTTATCTGGTTGGCGGTCACTTCGGGTATAGCGGGGAACGCTGTTTCATAGGGAGGTTGGGGAAATGATGGTAACGCTACGTCTATACGTACTTGTATAGTTTTCCCATACACCGTATTAGTACCGTACGTAGCATAGGGTCTGATATAATAGGTTTTCCCCCGTTCCAGATTAGGAACCGTGCTGACGTAAATCTTAAGAGAGTCCCCACAATATTTCCCTAACTGCGATTTATTATCTGAGCTTTGTAGCGTAGGGTCTGGATTAGAAACGCTCCACGCATGCCCATGCTGATCAGCACAGACACCAGACTTTCCGGTTAATGTACTGGCAACCTGGGCCGATCCAGTACTTCCTGAACCAGAGCTGCCAGGATTGGTCACCGCTCGGACGTAGGATTGATTGGCAGGCGTCGTCGTATCGAACTGCGGCAACGTAGTGATGTCTGGCTCCGGCGTTTCCTTGCTGGAACTACTGCTGCATCCCCAAAAGGTCAACAGCGACAGGATTACGATAAAGAGGTTTTTCATGAATGGATTTTTTCTTTCAATTATAAACTGGTCCTAAGCTTTTTCTATCGCATCCCCGATTCAGGCATATAATAAAACGTTCCTTCCCTGGTTACTACGGAAAACGTTGTAGGCTCAGCCATACCAGCTCGACTAATTGACGACCGCCAAAGTTTATTACCTGTTGCGATATCATAGGTATTCATTTCTCCATCCCAGGCATAAACTTTATTGCCAGCGATCAGAATACCCGAAAGAGATGATTTAAGAAGCGGCTGTTTCCAGATAAGCTTGCCCGTTGTATTATCAACGACATGAACGGTTGCATCGCCCCCAAATGCACTGGTTCGTTTAACGACCATCATAGCTGCATAGCGACCCGATGCGCTCCAGGAACTGCTTTGAATATCGCCTTCAGCAGGTACATACTCCCACACTTTCACACCAGTTGACCGATTCAGTCCTCTCAGCGACTTACTTGTTGGATGAAATCCAATAACCAGGTTATTGCTTACCGTTACCGAGCCAGCAACTTCTTTATTTTTCCATAATAGCGTAGGCGACGGTCTTAGCGTCAATGCTTTCTGATCACCCGACCCGCTGTTATATATAAGCAGATTATCCTCAAAATAGGGATTAGAGATAGAGGACAAATAGTCGTTGTCTAGCACCGACACTCCTTTTCCTGTGGCCGGGTTATCGATTACATAAAGATTGGACAGACTGTTCGATGTAAAGTTGACCGTTGCTACCGCCAGCTTGTTTTGATTAGTTACACTCAGGCTTAACCCCTGAAAAACGTTTCTCCCCTGCACTAAACTGCTGGCCGTTAAGGACCATCTCAAAATTCCTGATTTCGCATCGATTGCATACAATGTCGACTCGGTCAGGTAATAAACGAGTTCACCAATTGTCACTAATCGCGCTATAGCACCGCTCACATCACTTTTCCGGAATACCCATTTTTCGGCTCCTGTCGATGCATCAACGCCGGTCAGTTGTGTATCGCCAAAGACATACATACCATTCGTATAGACTCCCCCTCGACCGCTATATGAATTAGTTGTCCTTTTCGACTGCCAGAGCAACGTTCCTGATTCAGCATTGAACCCATACGCAAAATCACCGCTGTCAAAAAACAGCGTATTTTGTTTCAAGGCACCGGTAGAACCACCCCGATTATTTAACACAATACGCATCGTATCGCCGTATACGGTCCCCGAAATAGTCTGCGCATAGGCTCTGTACCATACGGTATCAGCCGCCAGTTGCAGGGTTAGTTCGATAGGATAAGGCACTCGTTCGATTCCTTCTGTCCGAACACTTGATTTTACGTCAGGAAGGCTCCGAACATTCGAGACACAAAAGCCAATGCCTTGGATAGGCGCATCGCCAAGGCTAGTAATTCGTCCCGAGAAGGTGATTTTGCCATCACTTTCCAGCTTGGCTCCAACGGTCTGTACTTGTGGCGGTGTCCATATATTCTTGTCATCAACCACCATAACATAAGCCTCCCGGACTACTTCAGCGATAATATCATAAGAGAACCAGATAGACCCCTTATTAGCCCACGATTGGCCCCATGAATTTTGGACTTTAAATGCTTTTCGGCCATCGTCATACCCAACAATAACCATAGCATGCCCACTTGTACCATCGTTAGCAGTTTCTTTCCAGATATATTCATTTTGGGCATCTTTTTGCGTTAGCTGCTTAAAATTCCGATCGGGTATGATGCCGATGATTACTGGATGATCATAATACAGAAACTTTTTAATGGTAGTGGTATTGATATTTATCCTTCCCCAATCCTTAATCTTGAAATTACTGGCATTTTGTTTCTGGACTGCCGTTGGTTGCGTTAGAAAATCAGTTGCTTTATAGACCATATCAGCCATTGTGCATACCCCCATAGTTTTTATCAGATCCAGCGCCTTGTAGGTATATGATCCCTTGTCCTGCCCTCCATTCAGTTGATTATACACAAAAGCAGGACTAAAAACGCTGGACGGAAGCAATTGTCCATTGCTCCCTAGATAATTGCTCCTGGTCGATAGCGTATTGAAATAGCTACGGGCTGCATAAGCCGTGGCCCAGGCTGTGCAGGAACTCTGTTGGCCCTGGTTCTGTACTGGCGGCATTTTTGCAGAAAGATCATACGTAGCAGTCAACACAGGGTCCTTGGCAATCCGTCCATTTTTGGATGGAATCACAATCGGCTCCGCAATTAACGGCAATTTTTCGTAGGCGGACTGTTCCAGAAGCTCAACCCCGTAGCCAACGGTCTTTCCGGGTATCACTTCTTCGTCAACAGGCACCGTTGGCGTAACAGGCGTATCTTCCGCCTTTTTACACCCCCAAACTATCAACCAGACGAAACTTAGGACAACAAGCGATTTGAGTAGCGAGGAAACGTTTATGTTCATAGAGGTTATTAGGAAAATGAGGACATACGTAGCAAACCACTACGAATTACCTACCTCTACAGCTTGCATTCAACCTATATCCAATCAACAGCGCTTTTTTTCTAACCAGCTGGCTGATTTGTCTAACGATGAAGTGACCTTGGCTCAGGATCAAACTTTTATATATCCAGTAACGGCTACAGAGCCGAACATTTTGTTATTTTTGATTGTGAATGCCTTCCTCCACAACGTATGAAATGCCTGCTCTTTCCTCTTTTGATCGTTTTATGTTCCTATTCCGTTTTTGCGCAACCCCTTCCCGTCAATCAGCAGCGATTGGCAAAAGCCAGAAAAATGGAAGCGCAGGCCATTACTGCCAGTGACTCTGTTCTTTTAGCCCACTCCTATTATCAGTACGGCCGTACGTATTCATTTGCGGGTGATAATGTACAAGCAAAGCGATATTACGTCAAAGCCTTAAAAATTCTGGAGAATCGACCTGCTTCCTACGATTTAGGGCATCTCTATGTTCGTATTTGTGAATACAACAACGTCAGTATTGACTCAAGAGAAGACGTTGAGTACCTCAACAAGGCCATTGCTATTTTTAAAGAAATAAACTCTCCACAAGGGCTGGCCACAGCATACGGGATGTTACAGGGAGCTTATGGCTGGCGATGGGTCGGTACGTTTACGGAAGACAGCCCCCGTTTTGACTCATTGTTGGCGATTAACGATCTGGAGTTGAAATACGCTCAACTTGCCCGGGATACGTCCTTTATTGTTGATGCCTATGTCCGGTATGGAGGCCTTTATAACATAGTCCATAATACAAATGCCTCGCTCGCCAATCTTCAAAAAGCGCTTACGATTGCCAATAAATCCCAAAACGACACCTTACGAATCCGGTCATTGTTAGGCTTTTCAGACACATACATTGGTCTTAGGAAACCCGATCAGGCCCGACCGTATATTGCTGAGGTAGAGGCTATTTATAAACGGAACAACTACCAGCAATTTTTCATCCTGCGTCATCTGCTCTATAGCTGGAGAGATTATTACCAACAAAAGGGATACTGGAAACAGGCTTTTGAAAAACTCAACATCGTCAACCAACTGCTAAACGATTCTGAGCTGGCTAATTTCGACAAAACAACGAGTATTGTCAATCAGGAGCTGGACGCCCAAAAAACAGCGCTTGTGATGACAGCTCAAAAGAAAGAAATCGAGCTAACTAACCGACTTGTCAACACCCAACGAACCTTCATAATCGTCACCATTACGTTGCTGGCGGGCGCTCTGACGCTAAGTGCCTTCTTCTTCCGGCTATACCGAAAGCACCAGCGGATCAGTAAAGAAAACGCCCTAATCAGCTACAAAAATGAGCAGCTTGTCCGGGAGCAGAATCATCGGGTAAAAAATAATCTTCAGATGGTTTCCAGCCTGCTGAATATGCAGGCCCGGCAACTCGCCGATACCGATGCCCGACAGGCTATTCTGGAAAGCAAGCTACGGGTGCAGGCAATGGCTATTATTCAGCGAAAACTATATGATTCAACCCACCTGACAACGCTCAACCTGGCCGATTTTATACCTGAAATAGCCGAAAACGCCCTGGCGGCCTGTGGTTTTGCGGGAATTACAAAACGATTCGACATTGCCCCGATCCGGCTCAACGTCGATCAAACTATACCGGTGGGGCTGATCATTACGGAACTGATTGTCAATGCGTCTAAATATGCATTCCCCAACAATCACGCACCCATCCTGACAATTGACTGTACACAATCGGAACAGACTATTCGCTTACAGCTGGCCGACAACGGAAGCGAAGACTTCATGGAAGAGGGTCAGTTTGGACTGGCGATACGTCAACATCAACAAAACAGTACGTCGTTCGGCAGTCAATTAATTGCCCTTCAGGTACAGCAGTTATATGGAACTTACCAGTATAAACACCGTGAAAGTGGAACCGAATTTAGCATGGAATTCAGTGTTTAGTACGTATGACCAACCTCAACATCCTGTTAATTGAAGACGACTTAGTCATTGCTACCGATTTAAAAGCAGATCTGGAAGATGCTGGTCATCAGGTAATTGGCATAGCTCGTAATGCGACCGAGGCAATGAAACTTATCAAGGCGAATCCGCCCGATATTGCGGTTGTCGACATTACGTTAGGCCATATTGAGGACGGCGGCATTCAACTTGTCAGTGAGTTGTTAAATCACCATTGGATGCCAATCATTTATCTGACAGCTCACTCCGATGCGGTTATGGTTGACAAGGCATTTGCTACGTCGCCAGCGGCCTACATGCTCAAGCCTTTCAGAGTGACGGAGCTATTGGTTCAGATTAAACTGGCCTATGAGAATTTCAAAAAGAATGAATCAGGTAACGTAAACCGTCCATTTACACTTGGTGAAAATTTTTATTTTCCCAATAAGACCGGGCATGATCGTGTGAACACGAATGATATACTCTTCATGAAAGCTCAGGGTCACTGCACCGATCTTTACCTGAATGGCGAAAAAAAGCCCCGGATGATTGGTACGAATCTGGGGCATCTGGCCGACTATTTCACAACCAGTAACTTCTTACGCCTGTCTAAATCATTATTTATCAATCTGGATCATCTGGTCCAGATTGAACGTACCTGCATTTACCTGGGCCAGGAACGCTTTCAGGTAGACATTTCTGAAGCTAATCGGAAGGAACTGATGAAAAAGCTAAAAGTGATTCGAACCAAATAAACCTGACTGCTACGTCAATCAATAGCCGGGTAGCCTTTATCCAACCAATCTGTTTTAAGATTATTGGAAACGTTTAGCAGCTTATGATTGGTGAAACCCATCTCATTCAACTTCGTAAAGGCGGGGCGAACATTGGGGCATTTTTTGAATGGGCAGCACCCACAATAGATGACAATATCCCGGTTTTTAGGTTCTTTCTTCAGCAATTCTTCCAGCTTTACCAGATTTTCGGCTTCGCTGGCAGGTCCTACGCCTACTGACGTTTTGATAGTAGCTGCCGGCCCAATACTGATGATCAATGGCTTCTTCGCCCCATCGTCGGCAATGGTTGCGGCCAGTGCCGATGGCTCAAGTAGCTGTTCTGGCGTCCAGGGTTCAGCATTTTTCCAGCTGGTCTGAAAAATAGCCGCTACTATACATAAGGCCAGAATGGCAATCGAAAAAAGACCCGTTTTCTTCGTCATAATAAAAGTAAAAGTTCAGTTCGTACGCGTTCAATATGCTCATTCAGCTCCGCCCAAAAATGCTGAAAATGAGCATCAATCTCCTTGTAATACGTCACCAGATCCTCAACAGCCGAGTCAAGGCCCGACGGATACGTAGTACGTCTGGACAGGCCATTTAGCGACCGATCAATGCCTTCCAGATACTGGTAATTCGTTAACCAGTCCTGCCGAATCATATAATCGGCCATCCGTACTGCGTCAACAGGCAGGCTATTCTGTCGTAAGCGAATCGTGCGGTAAAAATACTGTATAAAATCGCCCAGTGGCTCGGTCGTTAGTGCTTCAAAGCCGACGGCCAGGAAATGATCAAAAAAAACATCGACCGCTACTCCCGCGTATTTATGGCATCTGGGCCTTAACAGCTCCCGAACAGCCGCTACATCGGGATGCGTATCGGTAAACGTATCGATAGCCCGATGCAGCCGGACCCCAGCAATGACACCCGCCAGCAGCTTGTGCCGTGGATGATCGGGGTCGCCCTTAATGAAATCGCCGATAAAGTTTCCAATCAATAAATCATCATTCCGCCCCGACAGATACCCATGCGCTAGAATATTCATGGTCTAGCGGTCAGGAATGTTGATTCTTGATTGGTCCCGCTAACGGAGGGTCAGCTAATAACGTAACACCATCACCGGGTTCATACCGCTCAACCGTAACCCCAAATCGGCGCAGGAACTCAACGCCTTCGTCGGTCGGAATGCCTTTGTATTCGGCATAGGAATGCAGATAAATGACCCGGGCAATTTTCATACTATAAATGATCCGGGCGCAGGCAATACAGGGTGAGAGTGTTACGTAGATGGTTGCTCCTTCAATTTCCGACCCATTTTTAGCTGCGTACAGAATAGCGTTTTCCTCAGCGTGCAACGCCAGCGAGCACGACCCTTTCGAATCGCGAGGGCAACCAACCCCCGGATATTCTTCGTCGCAGTTATGCGTGCCAGCCGGTGGTCCGTTATAGCCAATGGAAATGATCCGGGTGTCGCGCGTTAGCACAGCACCCACCTGCGCCTTAATACAGTGGGAACGCCGAGCCAGATTAACCGCCAGCTCCATAAAAATATCGTCGAAGCGGGGTTTAGGATATGGTTCAGGCGTATTCGTTGTCAGTAACATGAGCAATAACCGCTGCGCGGCATAATGAGATACCTATGATTACGCAAAGATTACCGATTTTATTTTGACAAATGGTATCGACGGAAGGCATCAAGACTACGCAACAACCTTTTTCGACCGCAACCAATCGGGCTTGGTGGTTGTTACGCGGGCCTTCAGTTCGTTAAGCATCGCATACAGACCGTAGTACGTTCGGTTCACATACAGGCCATCCTGTGAGCCACGGGCGACCTTTGAGTTTTTTATTTCGTCAACTTTCCCTAATCCTTCGGCAAAGGCATAGACTTTGCTAAAATACGCATCATCGCCAAAATCGAACGTATCGACAGCAAATGGTTCGGCCAGCATCAGCGTCATTTCTTTGAACAGGTCGGTGAAAAACTGGCGATCTTTAAGCGAATCGGCTGGTGTTAAAAACTCCAGATTCGTAAAAACCTCTTCCGTCAGAACGGGGTCTTCCAACGTATCGGGGTTGATGAGCCGGAAATAATTGTTGTAATAAAACTCCGGAATCACCTTCACGCAGCCAAAGTCAATAACACCCATCGTACCATCGTTCCGCATCAGAAAATTTCCCGGATGCGGATCGGCGTGGACCTGACGTAGCGTATGAATCTGATAATCATAAAAGTCCCACAACGCCTGGCCAATACGATCACGCACATCCTGCGAGGGGTTTGTTTTCAGAAAATCTTTTAAATGTAACCCGTCGAGCCAATCCATAGTCAGGATGCGCTTGGACGACAATTCTGGGTAATACGCTGGAAAGACAAGGCCCGGAATATGGGCGCAGGCCTCCGAAATTTCGATGGAGCGCTTCAACTCAAGCTCGTAATCTGTTTCTTCCAGCAACTTGGTTTCTACTTCGCCCATGTACCGATCAATATCGCGCTCGTTCAGGTTCAGCAACCGAACCGCCAAAGGCTTGGCAATCTTCAGATCCGAACTCACCGCGTCGGCCACACCCGGATATTGTACTTTTACGGCCAGTTTTTTCCCATTTTTCCAGGCTTGGTGCACCTGCCCGATACTGGCCGCATTGACCGAGTTGATGTCGAATTTATCGAACAGTTCCGACGGCGATTTACCGAAATAGGTCTTAAAGGTCTTCACAACCAGCGGACCCGATAGCGGTGGAGCTGAATACTGCGCCATCGTAAATTTATCGGTATACGCCACGGGCAATAAACCACGATCCATACTCAGCATCTGCGCCATTTTCAAGGCAGAACCTTTCAACTCGCTCAGGGCGTCATAAATATCGGCCGCATTGTCTTTATGAAGCTCTTCTTTCGACAGGCTGGGATCAATGAGCTTTTTACTGTAATGCTTAATATAATTCCCGCCGACTTTCACCCCCGCTTTCACAAACTGACTGGCGCGGGCCACTTTTGTCGTTGGAACAGAATTCTGGGTCTTCATCGATCAATGACTAAAACTTATTGAATGACAGAACGATTGACGTAACAACTGTTATTCTACCGCACGGGCGATAGTCAATCAATCCATCATCTATTCTGATAGATAAACTTGGCAAAATCAAACAACGTATCGAGTGGCGACCGCCCAATCAGATCAAAAGACGTATTGACTGCTTTTTCGATAGCCGTATCCGTCTTTTCAAAATTCTTACTGACATCGCGTACCCAGAAGTCGAGCAAATACAGCGTTTGGGCCCAAAGAGCATTCGGATACCGATCAGTCACAAAGGGACGCGGCTCAACCTCCTTACTTTCACGGCCTTCAGCCAGTAAATCGCGGGCGAAATCCATAAAAGCGTCTTTGAAGGGCGTTAAGATCGGGGGAGTTGCCCCCATACCCGCTACTTTCGCCTGAACACTACGTTCCCTGTGTTCGGTCCGCAGCCGTCCAAAACTGTAGACCACGAAACTACGCTGCGCTTTCAGCAGCTCAATCCAGGTGTAATAAAAAGCCAGTACTTTTTCACGTACCGAATAGGTCTGATACGTATCGTCGTTTTCGACAGTCGTTTTAGCATCGTTAAAAAATGCCAGCCACACATCGGCTTCAATGGCATCAAATGAACCGTAATAGGTATAAAATTCGGCTTCTGCTAGTTTTAACTTCTTGGCAAACTGGAATACCGAGGTGGGCTGTTTCCCATTGTCAAGGACGTATTCAGTGTAGGCCTTGCGGATTTTTTCGAGCGTTTCCATATAGCTTGCTAACGGTATGTAGAGGATAAAAGTTTATTGGTTTTAATGGTATACTAATCCATTTTTCAACGGACAAACTGTTAATTTTGCAGGATGCGTCATTGGCCAACAGGCTAGTCGTTTTACAGTTTTGACGCACTTCGTCGTTAAACGGAGAGACGTACTAACTACATCGTATTCATGAAAACCCGCTTTTCTCCCTTACTCCTTGCCTTCTGTCTGATAGCCGGTCTTCTGTCAGTCAATTCGTCCTTTGGTCAGTATTACCCAGGCGGTATGGGCTATGGCCGTGGTTACGGCGGTTATGGCCGAGGCATGAGCCAGGATATGACCAGTACACCACGTTCGATTCCGAACATTGCGGGTGATCTGGCGAATAAAGAAACGAAATGGCTGAAAGAAAACCTTTCATTGTCGAAAGATCAGCTGAAGGAAGTCAAAAATCTTAATAATGAGTACGCCCATCAACAGCAGGATGCCATTAAAGACATTCTGGGTAAAGGCGAAGGCCGCCCATCGCCCGAGCAGGTAAAATCGATTCAGGAAATGATGCTGATGCTGAACGAAGAAAAAGAAGATAAGCTAAAGCCGATCCTGACGGCTGACCAATGGAATCTGTATCAGTCAAAGAAAGAAGCCATGCAGAAGGAAGTCGGCGGCTTCCGGCCACCCGCTCCCAAAAAAGACTCCACCGCGAAAGCAACGAATTAAGCTTATAGTGCTTTTCCGGCAGGTTTTTTATGACAGGATTTACAGAATATGTTAATCCTGTCCTGAAAAACTACTTTCCATCCGACAACGTAACGGGTTTCATGGCCGGGGCAAACAGATGAATACATAACCAGGCCAATACGTAGGCGCTCCCGCACAGAATAAACAGGTAGTTGTAGCCGGTTGTGATATCGCCCAGTGCTTTATAATTGTCGAGCAGCGCCCCCACCACCATTGGGAATAGAAGCCCCCCAACAGACCCGGCCATCCCTCCTAATCCAACGACCGAGCTAACCGCATTTTTAGGGAACATATCGGACACCAAAGTAAATAGATTGGCGCTCCAGGCCTGATGGGCCGCTACAGCCAGACTCAACAAACCAACCACCTCCCAGATCGACGTAGCGTAGCGTGTTAACATGATCGGAACAATACATAACGCATAGAGCATCATAGCCGTCTTTCTCGACCGATTGATCGTCCAACCGCGACGGATGAAATAACCCGACAAATAGCCGCCCCCTACACTGCCGATGGTAGCGGCCGTGTAGACAACAATGAGCGGCATACTCGGCTTTTTCAGATCAAGATTAAACGACGACGCAAAATAAGACGGTAACCAGAACAGAAAAAACCACCATACCGGATCAGTTAGCAGTTTTCCCAGGATAAACGCCCAGGTCTGGCGAATCCGAATCAGATCAATCCAGCGTATCGCACCAGCGGCAGAAGCGTCATTATCATGCATGATATGAGCCAGTTCCTGAGCCGATACGTGTTTGTGTCGTTGTGGACTTTCGTAGCCCCACCACCAGAAAATCAGCCAGATAAATCCAACCATACCCGTGAGAATAAAAGCTACCTGCCAGCCGTAAGCGCCCAGCACCCAGGGCACCATGATTGGCGCGACAACCGCTCCGATATTGGTGCCAGAGTTGAAGATTCCGGTGGCCAGCGCCCGTTCCTGACGAGGAAACCACTCTGCTACTGATTTTACCGCTGCCGGGAAATTACCTCCCTCGCCAAGTCCTAACAGGGCACGATAGATGCCAAATCCGAACGTACTGGTGGCAACAGCATGAAGTACGGCCGCTACGCTCCAGAAACTAACGGCCACCAGATAGCCCACCTTAGCCCCGATTTTATCGATCAGCCGCCCAAACACGACGTAGCTGAGCGCATAGGCCGCCTGAAAAGCCATTACGATATGACTATAATCGGTTTCCGTCCAGTCGAAAACGGTTTCCAGGGTGGGTTTTAACAGACTGATTACCTGCCGATCCAGATAGTTAATGGTGGTGGCAACAAAGAGTAAGCCAACAATTCGCCAGCGGTAATTGGTCATAATTAATAGGTCAAGGTACGCTGAGATTGACTGCTTTCCTGGGCCAGATCGATCACGCGGGCCAGTCGCTGAATATCGGCGGGCGTTACGTATGGCGTTGCTCCATTGACGATTACGTCGTACAGATTATCGTAAAAAGGGGTATAATTTCCAGCTTCGCTGGCTATTACGTCAGTCTGGCCACTCCGATACAACGTTCCCCATCGATCCTGCGGTTCTGCTCCCCACTCAGCCTGATCGGGTAGTTCATTGATTCGAAGTCGCTCTTCCTGAACATCCAGGCCTCCTTTAATAAACGATCCGTCGGTTCCATGCAGGCTATACCGCAATTGGTTTTGATAAACCATCAGACTGGATTCCAGCCGAACGTTTTTATCGGCGTAGCCTAGCTTAATGTCAAAATAATCATGGACCTGACTACCTGGACGTATCATGCGCACGCTGGCCTGAACGGTTTCGGGCGTACCAAATAAATGCAGCGCCTGATCAAGAATATGCGGCCCCAGATTATACAAGTTTCCCCGACCAACCCCAGCCTGTTCTTTCCAGCTACGGGCATTTGGGTCGATGGGCGAAAACCGATCGTAACGGCCTTCATAATCGATCAGCGTACCGAGTACTCCCTCGGCCAACAATCGTTTAATGGTCAGAAAGTCCGAATCCCACCGTCGGTTCTGAAAGGCCGTTGCCAGTAAATGCTTATCCTCAGCCAACTGTAGCAGTTCCACGGCCTCTTTTTCAGTGAGCGCGAATGGTTTTTCGACAACCACGTTTTTACCCGCCCGCAGTGCCTTTCGGGCATAGTCTACATGGGTATCGTTGGGCGAACAGATAAAAACAAGGTCAATATCCGGATCGGCGAATAGTTCTTCGGCCGTTGCTACCCACTCAATCGATGGATCAAACGCCTGTACAGCTTCGGGCCGACTACTGGCAATTTTCTTCAGGTTAAACTTCGGATTGACTGATAGAAACGGTGTATGAAAATACCGACCCGACAACCCAAATCCCACAATACCGACATGTACGACTTTAGACATTCTTACTGTTTATAGTTTTCAATTATAGTTTTCAGTTTGTGTGGTATTACGCTATGAATCTCTCCCCTCTCCTGAATCTAATCTTGTATGGTTTTGACCTTACCACCCTCAACCCCTCCTAAAACAGGAGGGGTTGAGGGTGGTAAATAGCGTAAACACAAACCATATTTACCATCTACCAGAAACCCCAACCAAATTAGCTATTGAATGAAGAGATAGATTGTGGATTTACCTTTAGGGCAACGCAAACGCTACGTATTTATCACTCGATTTGGTGTTCAATTTACCTCCACCACAGGCGATTACTACGTACTGTTTACCACGTACTGAGTACGTACTGGGCGACGCATAGCCGGCCGCCGGAAGTTGCGTTTGCCAGATAATGTTGCCTGTTTTAGTGTCCATTACCCGGAACTGCTCATCCTTACTGGCGGCAATAAACAACAAGCCACTTCCAGTCACCAGGGGCCCGCCATAATTATCCGTTCCGGTCGGCGGGATTCCCTTAGCGGTCAATTCTTTATATTCGCCCAGCGGCACCTGCCAGCGGTGTTCTCCCGTATTCAGATCAATAGCTGTCAATGTTCCCCAGGGCGGATTACTCACGGGGTAGCCTTTGCTATCGTACCACCGATTATAACCCGTATGCTGATACGGCAATCCGCCCTTTTGCACACTTACGGTCTGTGGGGCAACGGTTTTGTTAAACAGGAAATCGACAATGGCGTTACGCTCCTTATCGGGCAGGTGCGAGAATGATGGCATCATGCCTCTTCCTTTTTGCAAGACCTGATGAACAGCACTGGCCGACAAGCGCTTGTCGATGGCCAACAGGGATGGATACGAGCCGTCGTGATTACCCCGGCGGTCGGCACCATGACAGGCCGCACATCGGAGGTTATACAGTTGCGCCCCCGTTACCGATGCATCACCAGTTGGTTGTTCTTTCTTCACTAATGACGAAAAGCAGGGGTTCTGTTTAGCCGGAATATACATCACCCCCGACGGGTCGGTAGCCGAACCGCCCCACTGCGCTCCGCCATCCGTACCCGGAAAAAAGATCGTCATCTCGGACGTAAGCGGAATATAGGCACTACCGGTGCGGGCTTTTTTTAACGTAGCAACCAGTTCCTCCCGGTTCGATGCCCACGTATTGATATCCGGTTCAGTAAATGTCTGTTTGGTAAACGGAGCGGGTTTCTGCGGAATGGGTTGTGTCTGACTTGGGAACTCGCCCGCGATTCCGTCGGTCGGAAATTTGGTTTCGACAATCGGGAACAGCGGTTTTCCCGTAACCCGATCAAACACAAAAACATGTCCCTGTTTGGTTGTCTGAGCTACCGCGTCGATCCGTTGAGGCCGACCATCAGGGCCTTTATGCGTAACGGTTAGCAGGTTGGGTGGAGCGGGTGGATCACGATCCCAGATGTCGTGATGCACAAACTGAAAATGCCAGAGTCGTTTACCGGTATTCGCATCCAGCGCGATGAGGCAATTGGCAAACAGATTATCACCTTTGCGATTACCGCCGTAAAAATCATAAGCTGCTGATCCGGTTGGTGCAAACACGATTCCCCGCTCGCGGTCGATCGCCATACCCATCCAGGCATTAGCCCCCCCCAGCCGTTCGCGCGGTTTGGCAGGAGCCCAGGTGTTGTACCCAAACTCACCCGGCTGTGGAATCGTGTGAAATGCCCACACCAGGCGACCCGTCCGAACGTCATACGCCCGAATATCGCCCAGCAACGCGGTTTCGCCTTCGGCCAGCCGTGCGCCTACAATGAGCAGGTTTTTGTAAATCGTATTGGGTGTATTGGGCTGTACGTAGTTATCGCCACCGGGCCGTTCGATACCTACTTTAAGATCGATACGTCCGTGCTGGCCGAAACTGTCGATCAACTGCCCAGTACGGGCATCGAGCGCATAAAGCCATTTACCCGCACCAAATAGTATTCGCGGGTTCGATTGGGCGCCCTGACTCTCATCGACCCAGTACGTCACCCCCCGGCTGGTGGTGCCCCCATTATCGGTCAAGTGAGTTTTCCAGATTTCTTTTCCCGTAGCGGCATCGACAGCAAACGCCTGTGTATTAGCCGATACGCCGTAAAGGACTCCGTTAATAACAATCGGATTGCATTGCATCTGGGTCCGGTTGTTGACAGTATCGGCCCCGCCCGACGAATACGTCCAGGCTACTGTCAACTGATTAATATTGTCGGCCGTAATCTGGTTTAACGGCGAATAATGACTCCGGGAACCGTCGCCGTTATATTCCGCCCAGTTCACATCAGCCGGAGTCGACAATTGCGAAAAGCCCAATCCTGCTAACAGACTCAATGTCCCTAACCCTATCAAATACTTCATCCTAAAACAATCCGTTACGTTAGGCAACGTATTTCATACTATCGGAAAAGTATTTGACCTGATCTTCATACTATTCAATAACTGACAAATGATACGTCAGGGCTCATTTTCTGACTATCAACGGATCAGAAAACGAGCCCTGACTGGGTAATCCGGTGCTTTGGAGAAACCTCAGTAGGCTACTTCTAGTAGCACATCCAGATGACAAGTCAACCTTGTCAATCCAGTTTTCGGTGGCAATTTATGGGTGAAGGCCTTTCGATGTTAACAACGTCAGCCACAGCGCTGGCTCATCGGTCTGGATTACATTGGCTCCATTAGCCAGTAGTTTTGTCATCACTTCCTGGCTCTGCCCCCTTTTCAGTAATTGATCGGGTTCGCCCAACGCGTTGATCCAGACTCGGGATCGGTGCTGTCTGATGAGCTGCGTAACGGCTGGGTTATAAAAGGTGAAATCAATATGGACAATGGCGGGGCTGAACCAACGCAGCAGCGAATCGGCATTAGCGTACGAATGAGCCCGTGGCATTAACCGATACGTAGCATCACGCTGTTGGATACGCTTCAGCATGGCAACGTCGTCATCGAAGAAAATGATCTGATCTTTCGTACCCGTTTTTCGGATTACGTCCAGCACCGGCTCGACATGGTCTGTTTTCATGTCCAGATCGATAAGGATTTTCCCTTTCGTGAGCCGAAGCAGTTCTTCGAGCGTCGGTATTTTTTCAGTGGTTAACTGGCCACTGGCATCTTTTAGAAAAAACTGACGTAGTTCGGCCAATGTTTGTTCCTCCGGGTTGCCCGTTCCGTTCGTGGTCCGGTTGATCGTTTTATCATGCATCAGCACCGGAATACCATCCTTTGTTACCTTGACGTCGGTTTCGATGATATCGACGCCTAAATCCAGGGCCGCCTGAAACGCAGGTATTGAATTCTCGGGATGCAGGTGATGAACGGAACGATGGGCGGCCACCAGAATGGTGGTTGAATCGGCCAGGTACTGATGCAGGGTTTGCAGTCGCTGCTGACCAAATGAAGGCAAAAAGGACCCACAGAGTAGTCCTGCTAATACTAGTACGGTACGCATTCGCTTAAAAATTCCAGCTACGCTAGACATAGCATTTACTGACTATTGGGGTGTTAATCACCTATGCCATGTCTTGAAGACATAGGTGAAAACGGTAAATTCTTATTTCAGTTGATGCGCGTCGGTCATAAACATCCGCGTACTTTCGGTATACGTACCGCCAGTCGGCGATTTATACTTGAGATCGACATAAAACGCACGATAACCCGATGCCGGAAAGGCTTCCGTAACGGTAAACTTGTTTTTATTCTTTATGCCGAGGCTTTTACCTTCCCACTTCTCATCCTGAAAAATCATATCGGTTGAATTCGCCGACCAAACCGTTACGTCCTCCAGTTTATCGGACGTAGCATTGATGGCAATGTCAAGTCCTTTTTTGGTAGACGTTACGTTCCATTTACAGGCCGGATACGGCTGTTTGGTCAGTGTGGCGCCGAAGAAGGCATTTAGCGCTTCCAGTGCCTGGCGTTTATCGCCAAGATCATGCCCTACGTTTGGTACGTAGTGGACGTAGTTGTCGCCCGGAATATCGCCGATGTAGTTTTTGATCGCATCAACTGTCCAGTACGGATCATTCGTCCCCATGAACAGCATTTTGGGCATGGTCAGCTTTTTCCGATACGAATACGGATCAATCATTTCCGTAATGGCATTGCCACCTTCGCTATGAACCGTCTGCGGAATACCCAGCTTCACGTAGTCGTCAATTTCGACGCTGTATTTATTCCAGCTTTTCATCTGGTAATCCAGATTGACGGGCATGTTCAGCACATCGATCACCATTGGCGCGATGGCTACAGCCCGTTTGTCGCTGGCCCCCGTCAGCCAGGTTGTCCAGCCCCGTTTTGACGCGCCCGACACTACAAATCGATTGATGTCTTTATGCAACGTTTGCTTTCCCAGCTCCTGAACAGCGTCCATCGCCCGAACCGCACTTTTCACCATTGGAAACAGCAACGGCCATGTATAGTCGCCGTCTTTCTTGAATTGATGCAGGGTGTACGAAATCAGCGCGTCTTCTTTCAGATCACCGTAGAGCGGTTGGTTGGGCGTTTGTCGAAGTACCGCAACAACGGCCTTATTTTTAGAAGCCAATGCACTGATCGCCTTGTTGAACGTATCATCGTGACCATTCCAGTTTGGCTCACCATTCTTCACCGATCCACCCGTTATAAAGAGCAGAGCACCATCGGTGTTGATCTCTTTCGGAACCAGCACCGTCAGCTGGTGCTTCCAGATGTGGTTTCGCCAGGTCTGCGACGTCAGTAACACCTCATGGGCCGTAATATCGCCAAAGCTATGCGTGTCTTTCACTTCCCACTTGAACGACTTATCATCGTTATGGAGGTAACTTTCCAGGGCGGTAGATGGCGTGACGCCATCCGTCTTCGGCTCATGCACCTCAAAGGCAAACAGGGCGCTTACCAACGTAGCAGCCACCATACCTTTCCAAACATATCGTTTCATACGTAGTGTATTTTTAGTGCATAGTTTATGGTTTGTGGTTTATGGCGCATCAGCAAGTCTCGCGCCAGCCACCATAAACAATAAACCACAAACCATAAACTATACACTCTAAATTAAAAACTTACCAAGGTTTACCTGTTCCCTGAACCAGCCAGCCTTTCGACCAGGCACTGTTCTTACCATCCGACTGCGAATTGGCGGTCGTTTCCAGCTTCTCGATGGCGGCTCCTGAGTTGGTTTTATTCAGATTCAACTCGTCGCGCATGTAATAGAAACGTAGCGGCAACGCCTTACGCTTGGCAGCCGGACCAGGCGTCAGCACCGGCAAACCCGTCCGACGATAATCGAACCAGGCTTCCGTAGCATTTGTCCAGCTGGCTATCCACTTCTGACCGATGAGCTGCGCTAGTGTTCCGTCATAAGCAACCCCTTTCTGAGCGATAAATGTATTGTAGCTACTAGTTAATCCCCAGGCCGTTAGCGACGCTTTGATAGCCGCTTCGTAATGTGTTTTGGCGTCGCCAGCCGCCCAACCTTTTTGTGCGGCTTCGGCCAGAATAAAATGAACCTCCGCTGCCGACATCAATCGTGCCTTCAGCAAAGTTCCTTTCGCCTGCATATAGATTTCGTTCAGGTACGAAACGTGCGGGTTGTACGATGTCTGTCCCGGTGTTGGGTTGAAATTGTACCCGGAAGGCAACTGCGACACACTCGGCGGCAGACCGACGTAGTTCGGATCGGTATCAATGGCTGTTGTACCTACTTTATCGGGCGACAAATAGCGGATTCCGTTCACAATTTTATCGGTTCCGGCGGGTAACGTAGCATCGACCGCCAACGGAATTTCGACTTTCTTGGCCCAGACTGCCAAACGAGGATCATTGGTAGCCTGCATCGGTTTAACCAACGTAGTACACATTTTAAGGCGTCGATAGTTACTACCACTCACGTCATAAACCGTATTCGACGGCCAGGAGTCGCCGGAATTATTGCCCGCATACGCCATCGTTGCATCGGCTGACGCATCGTCAATAATGGGGTATTGCGTTGGGTTGGCCATAATTTTTTCGATACCGGCTTTCGCCACGTCGGGCTGCTTGGCCGAAATACGCATCAGGTAGCGCAACTTCAATGAGTTAGCCAGCTTCTGCCATTTTGCCGGATCGCCGTTGTAGTAAAAATCAGTGTTTTCGACAATACTGGAATACGACGCTTTGGGCTTCGAGAGCAACGTAGCCGCTTTGTCCAGGTCCGACAGAATACCGGTGTAAATTGTCTGCTGATCATCGTATTTAGGCGTAATGAAGTCGGCTCCTCCCTGCTCTCCTTTCAGCCCATTCGTGTAAGGAGCATCGCCCCATATATCGGTTATGAGTCCAAAAATCATGGATTTCATCACCAGTGCAACCCCCTGATGGTATTCCAGATTCATCGCTACGGCCCGCTGATAGAGCAAGTCGTTGTTACGCAGCAGATCGTAATACGGCGTCCAGCTCTGATCGCCACCCCAATCGTAATCGTTATGACTACTAAACCAGGCATCTTTCTGCGTGTGCTGCACCACACCCGCAATATCCTGAAAACCCAGGTTAACGACGGCTTTGCCCGTTTCGCTGAGCACGGTAGGCAACACCAGATTCGGATTCACCAGCTCGGGCTGAACCCCATTCGGGTTTACATTTAATTCCGTCAGATCTTTACAGGAAAAGAACGAGAAAACCAGAACGGTCAGCACTGCGCTCTTTTTGAGTATATTGTTCATAGCTGAATAGTTTATGTTTCACCCCACGGCATCGTCGGACGTTGCCGTGGGTTTATGACTTTTTAAAACGTGAGACCAAGTTTGAAACCAACCGGAATAACCCAGGGCATTACGTTATAGCGCTCAATACCCTGTTTGAACTGCGTTCCGGCCTGCGGGCTAGACTGAGGCTGGAATGCCATTTCAGGGTCCACATTAATTTTAGCCTTTGTCCACAGAATGATATTCCGGCTGTAGACCGAGAAATTGGCGCTCTGCAACCCAATCGACTTAACGAACCTGGCCGGAATTTCGTAGCCCAGCGAAATCTCGCGAAGTTTCACAAAATCGGCATCGAACGTAGCAGCCCGTGTGAAACTCCACGGATAATTATCACCGTACGGAATGATCTTCGTACCAGAGCCGCCCAGATTTTCGGTGTACCCGGTAATGTTCCCCTGCGCATCATATTGCGCAATCACGCCTGGATTAAATACGCCATAGGCATAGGATTTACCCCCGAATTCGTAAGGAAATCCGCCGTATTCGGCCGTTGGGCCACCCACAATCGGGAAGCGGTTTCCGCTAATTTTGATATTTTCGTCGGCATTGGCGACCAGCCAGTTGCGAAGCTCATCACCCGAACGCCCACCCGGATTAATCAGGTTATCCAGGAATCGCTGTGAGCGCAGATCCGATTCCATATACCGATACGTCTGCGACACAAACTGACCACCCGACCGCCAGTCGAGGGAGAAGTTTAGCGTAAAGCCTTTATAAGAAAGTGTGCTCTGCGCGCCCAGCATGAAGTTCGGGTTGAAGTTTCCGATTTTGTTCTTCGAATTGGTGGCGCTTTTGCTCTGCCAGGACCCATCGTTGTCCAGGATCGGGTAACCGAAGTATTTAGACGATGGATCAGTTACCGTAATGATTTCGGCATCGTAAATATCACCAACCTTATCGCCAACGTAGGTCCACGCGCCCCCTTTGGCATCTGTCCACAACGTATAGAATGGAAGCCCATCGGCAAGCTCTTTGATCCGCGTTACGTTCTTGGTGAAGTTCCCGGTCAGGTCCCAACGGAGTCCGCCTTTGTCAACAATCGTTCCGCCCAGCGACAACTCAACACCCCGGCTTTCGAGCAATCCGGCGTTAATATTTTTGGTTGTAAATCCGGTAGATGGTGCAATCTGCGTTGGTAAAATCTGGTTGCGGTTTTCCGATACGTAGTACGTGCCTGAGAACCGAAGCCGATTTCGGAACATATTGTAGTCGATACCGACCTCGTAAGACGTAGCAATTTCAGGTTTTAGATTCGGCAGTAAGATACTGCCTGTCTTAGATAAGCGTGTTATACCGTTCCAGGCACCCGCATCGGCCAGCGTAGGATACAGGCTGTATGGATTAGCATCATTACCAACCTGCGCCCATCCGGCCCGGACCTTGAATAAATCGACCTGCTTCGGTAAATGAAACATTTCATTCAGCAGTACGCTCAACGATGCCGACGGATAGAAATAAGAACGGTTGTTGGCAGGTAACGTACTCGACCAATCGTTACGGGCCGTCAGATCCAGGTAAATCATGTCCTTATAGTCCAGATTTGCCGTACCGTATACGCTGTAGATAGCTCGTTTATAGAGATAGTTGTTATAAACCAGATTGTTAGGGGCAATATTCTGGATCGTATATAAACCAGGGATGATCAATCCTGCGCCATTTTTACTGCTGGTGCTAATATCGCTCGATTGCGAGTAGCGATTATTGCCGCCCGCCGAAATCACGACGCCCACGGCATTAAAACGCTTGGTATACGTAGCCAGGAAGTCGGCGTTACGTTCGTATCGTTTCAGATTAATTAACCCGTAAGCGCCGTTTGGTTCACCCGTGTAACTCTTGGCAATTTTCGTTTCGCGCTGCTCCTGATACGTATCGAGCGCGTAGCGTCCCATCAGTTTAATCTCAGGAGTTATCTGCCAATCAGCTTTCAGATTGCCAAACACCCGATCCCGCACAAAGCTGTTATTGACCTCATACGCCAGAAACCAGGGGTTGTTGTAATTACCAATACTTTGTGATTGTTGCTGCAAGCCTTCTTTACCCGGCACCCAATAGTTGCGTAAGTCATTGATATCGATGTGCGGGCTCACGGCATAAGCCCACTGCATTGGGTTGGTTCCGCGCTCGCCAGCAGGTCGGTTGTTTGAGTTGTTGCGGCTAAAATCGAGGTTGGTACTTAACGATAATTTGTCATTCACGCGAAGCAGCGTATTGATACCCAGCGTATTTTTAAACAAATCGGAGTTTGGAATAATACCCCGGCTGCTCATGTTCGAGTAGGATACCCGATACGTTATTTTGTCCGAATTGTTCGAAATAGAAACGCCGTTGGTGCTCGTAATGCCCGTACGGACAAAATCGCTGACGTTGTTGGGGTGCGACACCAGGGGTGTAGCTATTTTATTGCCGTTTGCATCAGTTGGGCTATTCCACTGGATGGCATTATAGCCTTTATCAAGTTCAGGGCCAACCCCACCGGACGAGCTTTCATTGATCTGTAAAATGCCGCCCGGATAAGGGTTATTGTCGGGTGTAAACGGCAGTTCGCCGGTAGCAAATTTTTTGTGCATTTTCAGGTAGCGATACGGCTGATCGAACACGGTATTCGACGTAACGGATACCGTCATACGTTGCGACCGGGAGCCGCTTTTTGTTGTAATCAGCACGACACCATTACCCGCGCGCGAACCATAGAGAGCCGCAGCACTGGGGCCTTTCAGAATGGAAATATTTTCGATGTCTTCCGGGTTAATATCCGAAATAGCGTTCCCGTAATCGACCCGGTTATCGCTACCGATCTGACTCACGTTATTCAACGTATTGGCAATAGGAACGCCATCGACCACAAATAATGGCTGATTATCGGTATTGAGCGATTTGGCACCGCGAATAATCATACTAACCGACGAACCCGTTGGGCCAGTCGTACTGATCTGAACACCTGGTACTCGGCCTGCCAGCGAGTTCAGTACGTTCTCCTGTGCCACCCGGCTCAGGTCTTTGCCCTGAACTTCGCCGACCGCGTAACCCAGCGAACGCGCTTCACGCTTGATTCCCAGCGCCGTAACCACCACTTCGTTCAGGACTTCATTATTTTCTTCCAGCGTTACGTTGATTATGGATTTAGTACCAACCACAACCTCCTGTGTTTTATGACCAATAAAGGAAAACACCAGCACCGCGTCGTTGTCGTTAACAGAAATGGAATAGGCTCCCCGTTTATCGGTAATAGCGCCCGTTTGTGTGCCTTTTATCAGGACGTTAGCGCCCGCAATGGGTTGCCCATCGGTTGCCAGCGTAACGGTGCCGGTGATGGTTCGGGGAGGTTTAGCATACGCGAGTCCTCCGGCTAGCAGATTCGTCAGGCACAGACCAACCAGCAGAGCCAGGGCCCGGGTGTGCTTGACCAGTAAGTGTTTGGTAGACATTGTGTTCATTCTCGCTAATAGTAAGCTGTACAACAGAGATTGACTTGAAATGGGTATTAGCATTGATCAGGGTCTGAACTTGATCTCGTTCAACAACCTCGATACGTTTTCTTCTGTGTTGAGTGGTGGTTGGTTTTGCTTCAGTAGTTCGTTGAAGTACGCTTCCAGACGATCGGAATAAGCCTGTAACTCGGCCTCCTGATGTAGTCCGGCCAGAAATTCGTCCAGCTCTTCCTGCGTCAGTCGACGATTGATCAGTTGATCGATTAAATACTTGCTGCGATGCATTGCCATCACATCTATCGTTTAGGCAGTTCGCATATAGTACGATTGAGCCCCAGAAAAGGACTATCACGTAACATTTATTTTATATTGGAAATGAGTGCCGTAGCGATTGGCTGACCGAAGGCTGGCCAGCCAAAGAATTCGATCAGAAAGAGGTTAAGCAAGTGTCAAATCGACTTTTTCGCGCAGCAGTTGTTTGGCTTTGACGAGTTGATTCTTAACCGTATTTTTTGAAATTCGCAGGAGTTCAGCAATTTCCTGGTACGACTTCCCACCTTCAATGCTCAATAATAGGATGAGCTTGCGCTTTTCAGACAACGTATTGATGGCCAGTTGCAGGCGTTCCATTCTGACTTCCTGATCGTCTTCTTCCTCTGGCTGTATGGGGTCGATACGTTCCAGATACCGCTGCCGTAACTGCTGATTTTTCTCCAGCTGTTTTAAATAATCAAAGGCCGTGTTGCGAAGACAGGTAAACAGATAGGAGCTAAAATTAAGCGTCGGATTAATCTGAGCTCGTTTATCCCATATTTTAATAAATACGTCGTGTACCATGTTCTCCGCGTCCTCCTGATCTTTCAGCAGATAGATACAAAATTTAAGCGCTGGCGTACGATAGTGCCTGTACAATGTACCAAAAGCCTCCTGATCGCCCTGAACAACTTTAGTAAGAATACTGTCGATTGAGTAGTTGATAGTCATACGTAAAAGGAGTGAGGTACGAAAAGTGGTGAGCAATTAAATTTTTCATTTAGTACAATACCAAGAATAATTATTGATATTGTGCCGCAAAAACCAAATATTATTTTTAAACCATGATTCAAAAAAATATTTGGCTCAACCCGGTTATTATATATATATAAGGAAGGACATGGCTATATAGCAAAATTTTATTCCGATATATCTACCATACAGAGACAAATTTAACTAGCTTATTTTCGAATTAATTTCGCACTTTGCGTAAAATAACCGTCAATTTGCGCAAAACGGTTGAATTTAATAATCAGGTAACCGGGATGAATAGTCCATGTCAATTGTGGGCTAACTATCAGTCAGTTACTAGAGCCAAGATTTTATCGATTTCACAATTACATAATACAATCTTGATCATTTATTAATCGTCAAACGGCTTGTCTTAGGTCTAACTACTAAATTTTACCCAACCCCGAATAGCCTGATCGCTTCTGAATGGCGTATATGAACTAAACACATGATGAGAACCGACAGCCAGCGTCGACCTTATCATGCTCCCGCCACTGACTTTTGAGTCCCTAACTGACTTTATAGGCTATGTCTCTTTTGCAACGAATACCCTGGCTGCTTTTCTGGCTCGTATATACCAGTACGTTAGTATCTGGTCAATCTCCGGAAAAGGCCAGTCTGCAAACACAATTAATTTTTCCGGTTCAGGAAAAACACGTCCATGGCAGCAGCCTTGTTCATTTGCCAAACGGCGATTTTCTGGCAGCCTGGTTTTGCGGTAGCGGAGAACGTAACGCCGACGATGTAAAAATTATGGGGGCCCGATTGAAAAAAGGCGACAAATCCTGGAGTGAGCCGTTTCTGATGGCCGATACCCCTGGCATTCCCGACTGCAACCCGGTTTTGTTTCTGAACCATTCCGGTAAGTTATTCCTGGTCTGGATTGCTGTTCAGGCCAATCGATGGGAGTCGTCGATACTACGGGTAAGAACCTCAACGGATTATCTGAAAACCGGGGCTCCCGTCTGGAACTGGCAGGACAATATTTTGCTTAAACCCGACAATCGGTTTGCCGAGGAACTAGCGGCCAAGTTAAAAAAATTACCCGACCATTCCGTTGGCTGGGCTGGCTACGCACCACGCTATGACGACCAGATCAAAGAAGCCAGCCTTGACCCGATGAAACGTAGTATTGGCTGGATGACACGAATCAAACCGATACTCCTGGGGACCAGCCGAATTGTTTTGCCCCTGTATTCGGATGGGTTCAATCTGTCGTTGATGGCCATTTCAGACGACGATGGCGCTACGTGGCACCCTGGTTTACCGGTAGTTGGTCGCGGGCCTATCCAACCAGCACTGGTCCAGAAAAAGAACGGTCATCTGGTCGCCTACATGCGCGACAGTGGCGACGGCCCCACCCGCGTCCACCAAAGCGAATCCAGCGATCAGGGCGAAACCTGGACAGCTACCATCAAGACCGATATTCCTAACACTGCCAGCGTAGAAGCGCTGGTTCTGCGGGATGGCCGATGGGCTTTTTTAGGCAACGACGTTGATGATGGCCGCTATCGTCTTAGTCTCTATGTATCGGACGATGAAGGCAAAACGTGGCCCTGGAAAACCCGTATTGAAGACCATTCGCCCGATCAGGGGGGCTACTCCTATCCGTCGTTGATTCAAACGCCCGACGGGCTGCTGCACATGACTTATTCGTACCATCCCAGCTCAACACAGAAATCGATTAACTACGTGGTCGTTGACCCGCGTAAACTCACCCGGAACTGAACATTCACCCCTATGCTACGTATTCGTACCTCATTCATTTGTGCTTTACTTTCGTTTTCCCTTAGTGCTGGGCAATTGGCGTTAGCTCAAACGGTTCATCAGGACAAGCCTTTTTTACAGGACTATAGCGTTAAATACTATCTCAACAAACCGAACGTAACACTTTCCGGCCTGGCATCCGACCGAAATGGTACGATTCAGCTACTGTCAAGCGAAGGGTTACTGCATCCATCCAGCGGGCAGTTTCTGGAGCCGGGCACGCTGGTTGCTGACCGTTCCTACCGACCCATGCAGGATATGCGGATTACAGCCATCGACAGCTACGACAATCAGCTTGTTTATCTCGACAATCGTGCCGTCCTGAGCAATGCCTGGGCCGGGAAACTATTTATCGAACACCAGCTACCGCAGGCCCGACTGCTGGCCACGGGCAACCAGTTTACTTTTCTGGTGTCGGATGGCAAGGCAATTCATTTTCTAAAAGACAACAAAATTGCCTGGAAAGGCGATTTCTCAGGCGACGAACTACTCGCTATCCGTTTCCAGCCCGAGGCTAATCAGTTCTGGTTGCTGGGCAAACAGTCACTACATACGTTTTCTCCGAAAGACAAAAAACTGACGAAGGTTATCAGCGGCTCAGGGTTTACGTCGTTTGCCTTAAGCCCTAGCCCGCAGAAAGTCATTATTGGTACGAACGATGGTTATCTGGAAGTTGATCCAGCCAGCAAAAAACAGGTTGGCAGTATCCATCAAAAACTACCCAGTACGGACATCACGACCGTAGCGACCGTTAATGGAAGACTATGGTTTGGCTCGTCGAAAGGGGCCTTTGCGCTACGTACTGATGGTAAGTTCGATTTCTACAACGGCGAACGCTGGTTACCGGGCAATCAAGTTGTACAGATTGTGGCTGGCCCCGAGAAAAGTGTGTTGGTACTCACTACCTCCGGACTTGCCCGGATCGAATATAAATCTATGACGCTGGCCGAAAAAGCAGCATTCTACGACAAACAGGTCCGTAGCCGCCATATCCGAAACGGATTTAACGCAACACTGAGCCAGATGACCAAAGGCGATCTGGCCACCGGCTACCTGGAAGATTCCGATAACGATGGTCTCTGGACATCCATGTACCTGGCCGGAGAAATATTCCGATACGCCGTTACAAAAGATAAAGACGCCCTGCAAAACTGCCGCGAATCGCTGGACGCGATGGAACGACTTTATAGCATTACGCCCGTTCCGGGTTTTCCGGCGCGCTCGTTCGAACGAGCGGGTTATATTGCCAAACTTAGCGACCCAGAGCGCTGGCAGCCCTCGCCACAACCGGGCTGGGACTGGAAATCGACTACCAGCAGCGACGAAGTTATTGGTCATGTCTTTGCCTACGGAGCCATGGCCGAACTGGTCGATGATACCGATTTAAAACGGCGGGCCGTTACGCTGATCGATACGCTGATGAGCCACATCATCACGCATGATATGTATTTAATTGATTTTGATGGCAAGCCAACCATGTGGGGTAAGTGGAATCCGACCTATGTCAATGCCTTCCCCATTAACGTGGGCGATCGGAAACTGAACTCGTCCAACATTATCGCCATGCTCCAGACGGCTTATCATTTTACCAAAAAAGAGAAGTATAAGGCGAAAGCGTACGAACTCATGAACAAACACGGCTATCTGGAAAACCTGATGCGCCCAATGAGTGTGATTGGGAAGGCGCCGGACGATGCCGACGAACACAGCAAACACATGTCGGACGGCTGGAACCACTCCGACGATGAGATGTATTTTGTGGGCTATTGGGGGCTGTATCGCTATGCCTTTACGCCCGAACTAAAAGCTAAATTCAAACAGGCGATTCTTGACCATTGGGAAGCCGAACGCCCCGAAAAAGAAGGTGCCTGGAATATTTTCACGGCACTGACGGGCACCAAAACGTTTGATCTACCCGAGGCTATCTGGTATTTGCAGGAACATCCGCTCGATTTGATCGACTGGGAGATTATCAACAGCGACCGGGAAGACATTGAGTTAGTACCGGAAAATTTCCGGAAGCAGACCACGAAAAACGTACTTCCGCCCGACGAAACACCAATCCAGCGACACAATGGCAATCGGTTCAGCTTAGACCGCAAAAAGGGCAACGGAACCTCAGAGCATAGTGCGGGTGATATATGGTTACTCCCCTACTGGATGGGTCGCTATCTGGGCGTCATCGGCGCACCCGTTGGTAAATGATAGCTTAACAACATACGTTTTTCGACAGGATTAATAGGATTATTGATGCGGGAACAAGTTTGTAAAGTCGGCTATCACCTTTACAAACTTGTTCCCGCATCAATAATCATGTTGATCATGTAAATCCTGTCGAAAAAGAAACCTCTATGACTTTTCTATCGCGATTGGGCTCTTATTGGCTAGTTGCCCTGTTGGTATGTTCCGTTGCTTCGGCTCAGTCGACAGTGTACCGGGACGTACCATACCTACAGGATTATAGCGTTAAATACTATTCGCCAGACACTACGTCTGCCCTCACAAATGCCGTTTCTGATCGAAATGGGCGGATTCAGATTCTTTCATCAACGGGATTATGGCGAACGAGTGGCGGCCAGCTTCAGTATCCCGGCACCCTCGTCCCGGATCAATCCTATCGACCCATGGCCGACCGGGTCATTAAGGTGATCAGACGCGTCGATAATCAATTCGTTTACCTCGACAACGTAGCCATTTTCAGCAATGCCTGGGCCGGAAAACTGTTTATTCAACACGGCATGCCCGACGCTACGTTGTTTTGTGAAACAACCAGCTCGACAGCCTTCGCGGTTTCCAATGGAACACAACTAAAGGCTTTTCAGGATGAGAAGGTATTATGGGAACTTTCACTACGTGATGATCAGGTCCGCATGCTACGTTTCGATAAGGTTCATAACCGCCTTTGGGTGCTGGGCAATCATTCATTGAATATCGTAAATTGGACCGATGGCAAACTCGACACCGTTTTTCGAGGAACTGACCTTACCTGCTTTGAACTTACTGGCCAACAAGCAATTATCGGCACAAAAAATGGCTATTACGTACTGGATACCAATTCATTCACACCCATTGGCGGTATCCAGCAAAAGTTACCGTGTCCACAGATAACAGCCATAGCATCCGTACATGGGAACTTGTGGTTTGGCTCCACGCAGGGCGCATTTATGCTACGTCCCGGTGGTAAATTCAACTACTATTACGGTGAGCGGTGGCTGCCCGGTAATACTGTCACGTCTATTTCGGACGGTCCAGACGGTTCTGTTTTACTTCTGACAAACAAAGGCTTGGGTTGTATTCAATTCGAGTTAATGACCCTTGAAGGAAAAGCGTTCCGGTATGAGCAGCAGGTACGTCAACGACATATCCGCTACGGCTTCAACTGCGACGAAGTGATGATACGTAACGGCGATTTATCCACCACTCAGCTAGGTATACGCGAGAGCGACAACCTCTGGACGTCTATGTATCTGGTCAGTCAGTTGTTTCGCTATAAAGTCACGGGCGATCAGCAAGCGCGGCAAAACTGCCTGGAATCCTTCGACGCGATGGAGCGGTTGTTCACGATTACAAGTATGGATGGCTTTTTTGGCCGGGGCATTGAACGCCGGGGGTATCAGAACAGTAAGAACGGTGGCCTGAACAAAGGCTGGAATCATGCCAACGACCCGGCCTGGGACTGGCGGGGCACTACCAGCAGCGACCAGACGGTGGGGCAGATGTTTACCCTCACGCTGATCGCCGAGTTGCTGGATGGCGACATCAGAAAACGGGCTATTACCCTGATGGACAAGCTCATGACCAACATCATAACGAATGACTGGTACCTGATCGATACTGACGGCAAACCAACACTCTGGGGAAAATGGAATCCCAGCTACGTGAATGGATTCCCGATTAATGTGGGCGACCGAAAGCTCAGTTCGTCCAATATCATCGGATTTCTACAGGCCGCTTACCATTTCACGAAAAAACCTATTTACAAACAGAAGGCTTATGAGCTGATGGAAAAACATGGTTATCTCGATAATCTGTTACGTCCAATGAAGGCGATTGGCTACGCCCCTACCGACGCCGACGCACACAGCAAGGAACTATCGGATGGCTGGAATCACTCCGACGATGAAATGTATTTTCTGGGCTATTGGTGCCTATATCCCTATGCGTTCACGCCCGAACTGAAAGCAAAGTATGCTGAAGCCATCAACGATCACTGGCAATTCGAGCGCCCCGAAAAAAACGGGCTCTGGAATCTTTGCTATGCTATGACAGGAGCTAAATCGTTCGACTTATCAGAAACAATCTGGTACCTACAGGAATTTCCGCTGGACATGATCGAATGGCCAGTCCTGAACAGCCACCGGCAGGACCTTGTCTTCATTCCCGACAATTTTCGAAGGCAAACCACTCAGGAAGTGCTTCCACCCGATGAACGCCCCGAGCTGAAACACAACCGGAATTTATTCAGACTGGATCGTCCCGACAAGGTCGTCAGCGAATTAAGTGCCGGTGATACGTTCCTGTTACCCTACTGGATGGGACGATATCTAGGCGTAATCAGCGCCCCAATTGTGAGATGATGTAACGATACTCCAAAAAATATATAAATGTAGGAGAGCGGCTGATTTCGCGGTAGTTTTGGCCATAGTTTTTCCTGTCGTTTATGCGCTTTCTTTACTGTTTTTTGGCCGTTTCCCTGACGGTTGTGTCTTCTATTTTTGGTCAATCGTACCCATCTTATTTTGCCCTTAACTCGAATAGTCCCGTGTGCGACGGGCAAACATTTAATTTCTCGGCGGCTTATACAGTCCCTCCATCCGGCACCCAGGTAAGTTTCCGATGGTCTGGCCCCAACGGACTAATCAACACGAGCGGTAATGCTTTAACGGTTCCTGCATCGGCAACTTCGACAGGTGTCTACTCAGTAACCATGACATTTACGGGCACGACTCAAGGTTCAGTGACTGCCTCAAAAACAGCTAGTCTTGGTACATCCAAACCAATGGCCCTTGTTTATGATGGTCAATACACGTACCCAAGTCGCTCAATTTGTGGTCCTACCAGTTTATCACTTGTCGCTTACCCGGATGAAGCCTATAGCGGGAATCAGGCAACTTATTTCTGGACAGGGCCTAATGGATTCACCAGTACCGAGCGTAATCCAGTCGTGTCGCAAGGGGCCACAGGACTGTATATACTCGAAGCCACTTATCCCAACAATTGTGGTGTTGGTAGGGACACAGTACGTATCTATGACACCTCACTCTTTGTTTATACTTCAGCCTCTTCGATAGGACCAAATCCTCAGATAGTTGGTTCTATTTGTCTGGGTGAGAGTATAGCAATACAGGCGATAACCTCCCTTCCAACAGGCACCTCCGCTACGTATCAATGGAGTGGGCCCAATGGGTTTACCAGTACAGCTCAAAGCTTCACGCTGGCCAATGCCACAACCAGCATGCAGGGCAGTTACACTGTAACAGCTACCTTTTCCGGCAATTGTACGGGTACGGCTACAGCAACGCAATTAATTAATGTTGGCTCACCATCCCTTTTTGCCTACAGTTCAGAACCGAATAGCTCGGGAGGCAGCTCCGTCAATACATTCTGTCCAGGCAGCGGCTTTCGAGTGGCTGTTTCAAGCGGTGGCGCCCCCACGAGTTACCAATGGAGTGGCCCCAACGGTTTCACCAGCCAGGCATCAAGTGTTACGTTTACCAATGCCACCTCAGCCATGACAGGCGCTTATAGCGTTACAGCTACGTTTTCTGGTGGATGCTCCAATACAGCTACCGCTCAGGTGACGATTGGCTTGCCTACTGCCTCCATAACAGCCTATGCCGCTGAAACCAACTCGCCAGGAAGCAGTTTTTGTCCTGGCACAGCAATCCGGATGGAGGCCTTTACACTTAACTCCACAAATGCTACGTATCAGTGGAGTGGCCCCAATGGATTTACCAGTTCAACCAAGAGCTTTACGCTTACCAGCGTAACTCCAGCCATGGCCGGAATCTATAGTGTTACCGTTACGTTATCAGGTAGTTGTACAAGCCCAATAATAGCCTCACAAACCATATCGGTTGGCACACCCTCCCTCTTTGTGTACAGCACCGACATAACTGGTTTGAGTGGTAACTCATTTAATACCTATTGCCCTGGCAGTAGTTTCCGACTTGTTGCATCCTCTTCTGCAGCAGGTATTAGTTACCAATGGAGTGGCCCCAACGGTTTCACCAGCCAGGCATCAAGTGTTACGTTTACCAATGCCACCTCAGCCATGACAGGTACTTACAGCGTAACGGCCACCTTTCCCGGAGGTTGCTCCAATATTGCCACCGCACAGGTAACGATTGGTAATGCTACAGTAGCGATAGGCAGTTATAATCTGGAAAATAACCAGCCAGCCCTTGCATTCTGTCCGGGGAATACCGTTCGGATGGCAATCCTTTCTTCCCCTCCCCCCTCTACTTCTTATCAGTGGCGTGGCCCGAATGGATTCACAAGTAATGCCGAAAGCTTTACGCTAACCAATGTAATACCCAGTATGGCTGGCACTTATAGTGTTACGGCCACGACGCCAACAGGCTGTTTGGCAACCGGCTCCCGAACCATAGCGATAGGTCCGCCATCGGTTTTTATATCAAGCGGCACATACGCCTGCGAAGGCGGCCAGCTTTCCTTAGAAGCTAGTCCAACTATTAATTACACGATTATAAACGTATACGCTACGTATCAGTGGAGTGGGCCCAACGGTTTCACCAGTTCAGCTAAGAGCTTTACCTTAACGAACGTAACACCCGCTTCAGCTGGTCTCTACAGCGTAACCGCAACGTTTTCAGGCGGATGCAGCGGTACGGTTACGGCAAGTAAGCAGATTCGACTTAGGAAACCGTCATTGAGTGTATTTAGCCAATCAACCGATCAGTCTATTCGGGGTGAATCGTACTGTCCAGGTACATCATTTGAGGTTTATCCACTTTTCTTCCAAAATCCAACCGATTTCCCCTCCAATCGATCCGCTGTTTCCTACCAATGGAGTGGCCCCAACGGTTTTACCAGCACAGAACAAAAGCCAACAATACCAACGGCTACATCATTAGCGTCAGGACTCTATAGTCTGACAGCAACCGCAACAGGGGAATGCAGTGGCGTATATACCGCCACACGAGAAATCAACGTCGGCTCCCCGTTTAGCTATGTCTCAGCTAGTCCAATCAGTGGCATTGCTCAAAACGAGACGTATTGTCCGGGCGCCAGTGTTCGAATAGCCGCGTCGAATAATCCGGCCAATGCTAACGTGGTTTCCTATCAATGGCGTGGCCCGAATGGTTTTACCAGTTCCGCTTCCAGTTTCACGCTTGATCATGTTTCAGCGGCAACCGCTGGCGTTTATAGTCTAACAACAATTTATGGCGGGAATTGCGCAGGAAAGCGCGTTAGTTTTGCGAACATCAAGGCCGAAACGCCACCCGTGTACATAGGCGTTTACCCAGTTATTGGTGGTGGTAGCGGAGGCCCTACGAATCCTCCCCCGCTGTGTCAGGGCAACGGTTATACCCTTAGCCCTAGTTGGTCTCCTTATAATACCGACTCGCTGGGCCTCAACACTACGTATGAATGGACATTACCAGACGGCTCCGTATCAAACGCTACGTCGCTATCCATCACCAACGCCAGTCAGGCCAATGCAGGGCGCTATATATTAACAACAACCCTGGGTGGCGTTTGTGCATCCGGCATATCCCGCGATACGGTTGACTTGGTCGTGGGAATTCCTGCTCCACGAGTCTGGTCCAGCAATTTATTCATAACGAACGGAGGCTCTACAACGTTGTTTGCGGATGAATGTGCCGGGCCTACAGTCCGATGGTCGGATGGACAGACGGGGCGTTCCATTGTCGTCAGTCCTGCTCAAACGACTCTTTATACGGCAACCTGTGAAAATTCGGAAGGATGCCTAAGCCCTCCATCAGCCTCCCTGACTGTTCGAGTGAGCAACCAGCCCGAAGCTGACCTTAGTCTACACATAGCGGTTAGTAACCGCACTCCCGTGTTGGGACAGCCCGTTTCGGTAACACTATCGGTAAAAAATGCCAGCAAACAGGAGGCCCGTAACATACAGCTTGAAAGTCGATTACCTAATTTCTTAGCGGTAGTTGATGGTGGAAATTTCCAGAACAATAGCGGGGTACTAACGACTACCTTGTCCAGCATCCCAGCCAGTGGTAGTGTCAATCAAACGATTCAGCTCGTTGCTACCTCTGAAGGTGTTTTTCGGTTGTCGGCTCAGATCATGGCCTCCGATAACCCCGATCCCGATTCGTATCCGGGAAGTGGTACTAATGACGGGCAGGACGATATGAGCTGGGTCGATCTTCGAACTACGAAATCGGGCATGTTGATCAATACGTCTCCGGAGCCTAACCCTGCCGTTCTACCCAATCCGACTACGGAAAAAATCGTTTTGCCATTTGATAAGGTTGATCTAAGTCTTAATCTGTCCGCCAGCAACGTAGCACCAACCCTAAACGAAGTAATTACGATAACGGTACAACTTGGTAACTACGACGATCGGCGCTTACTAAGCCCTGAAGTAACCTGCCAGTTGCCCTCCGGTTTGACCTTTGTGAGCGGCACAAATTTCGTAGCGGACGGCCAGACTATTGTGCTGACCGGTGGTCGCTACTACGAGTGTTGGCCACAATCGTTCAGTTTTCAGGCACGGGTTACGGGAGCTGTAGACGAACCGGTTAAAGCCCGAATCACCTACTGCGACTGGGAGGATGTCGATTCTGACCCAGGCAACGGCTTTGATACGGGCGAAGATGATACGGCTCAGATAAGCTTACGAGTTCGATAAACGTTGATCAAATACGCCGTACATTACGGCCAGTTAATTCAAATAAATTATGGACAATCGAAAATTTCCGATAGGCCCATTTGTCTGTCAGGACACCTATTCAAGGGACGAACTCGCCAAACTCATCGCTACAATCGAAACAAGTCCGGCAACGTACCGGCAAGTTGTTGAAAAACTATCGCCAGACGAACTAGCCAGAACGTATCGCGAAGGAAGCTGGAGTGTTCAGCAATTGGTACACCACGTAGCTGATATTCAGTTGCTGCATTTTTTCCGTATGAAGAAAGCACTGACAGAACCCGATTATGAAACCGTTACGCTCATCAACATGGACGGCTGGGCCGCAACTCCCGATGCGAATCAGGCCCCTATTGAGGATTCATTAGTTTTATTCGAAGGAGTGACCCAACGCTACGTTCGGTTAGGAAAATCCCTTACTGACGACCAGTTGGCCATTCGTTATTATCATCCCGTTCGGCAACGTAACTATACCCAGGCGCAGGCATTGGCTATGTCGGCCTGGCACGTACAGCATCATCTGGCCCATATCCGACTTGCGCTGGAATAATTCGGTACGTAGCCAATTAATCAGCGGCTCAATAGCCTGAAAAGGGAACTAGTCCGTACTACATACGGTGTCTAGTTCCCTTTTTTCATGATACGTTTGTTAGGTAGTATTTTATTCGTGTGTTGCATGACTCAATCCAATGCGCAAGGTCAGCCAGGCCACTCTCCGGATTCCATTGCCTATTACCGAAAACAACTACAATCCCATCATCAGCTCAGGGTGTCGGCTCACCGGGGCTCATCTGACCTGGCCCCGGAAAATACGCTCGCTACGTATCGCCGGGCACTGGCCATGCAGGTTGACTATATCGAAATCGATGTACGAACAACAAACGACGGAAAACTTGTTATTCTGCACGACGGTACGGTAAACCGGACAACCAACGGAACCGGCCCCGTGCGAAACCTGGCGCTGGCCGACGTCAAGAAACTGTCGGCCGGGAAGGGATTTAGCGGGACTTTCGCCCACGAATTAATTCCAACACTAGAGGAGGTCTGTCAACTGCTGGCCGACTGGAACGTCAATCATCCGGTTGCGTCCAATTTATACATCGACTGTAAAGACGTAGCGCCCGAACCGTTGGTTGCTACGCTAACGCACTACGGCTTGTTAACGAATGCTGTATTTTATGGCAGTGATACGTATCTAGCTGCCTTACAGAAGGTGGCTCCATCGGCAAGGCTTATGCCCGCTTTACAGAAGGCCGACGATATAGCCAACAAAATCCGTACGCTGCATCCATACGCGTTTGATGTAAACTATTCAGCGCTGAATGAGTCGCTTATCCAGCGGATTCATCAGCAGGGTATCCAGGTTTTCAGCGATTTGCTGGATACACTCGATCAACCTGTTCACTACAAACGGGCCGCCCGCATGGGTGTCGATGTGATTCAAACCGATCACGTCATGTCGGTCTACCGGACGCTCAGCACACAGAACTAATTATCTCCCAAACGATTCTCCTCTATGAGCCGGTTACTCTATACCCTCTTTTGCTCGCTAGTTGTCCTCGCCACAAAAGCCCAGACTCACAAAGAATACCCACCGTCGGTCTACCCTGATCGGGTTATTCTTGGCTGGCAGGGTAATCCATCTACGTCACAATCGGTCAACTGGCGCACCGACTCCACCGTGACGAGTGCCATTGGGGCCATTGCCGAAGCCGATCCATCACCCGATTTTGTCAGCAAGGCCAGTATGGTCCAGGCAACCACTGAACGCGTTGTACTGGATGGCAAAACCGTACATTACCACTCGGTGCACTTTACGAATCTGAAACCAGCCACCCAATATAGTTATCGCGTAGGCGATGGTACGCACTGGACCGAGTGGTTTCATTTTAAAACCGCAAAGGATCAACCGGCTCCTTTTTCATTCCTGTATTTTGGCGACGCTCAGAACGACATTCGTTCACTGTGGTCGCGGGCCATTCGTGGTGCTTATTCGACCATGCCAACCGCCAATCTGATCATTCACGCGGGCGACCTGATCACGACGTCAAACGCGGACTGGCAATGGGCTGAATGGTTTGAAGCGGGTGGCTGGATCAACGGTATGGTGCCAACGCTGGCCACGCCGGGCAATCATGAATACGCCAAAAATGCCCAGGGAAAGCCCAGACTATCCAACCACTGGCGTCCTTCATTCGTACTGCCCGAAAATGGACCAAAAGGATTGGAAGAAACGGCTTACTCCCTCGATTACCAGGGAACGCGATTTATTTCGTTGAATTCGCAGGCCGCTTTGCTGGATTCTGCTATATTGAATGCGCAAGCGGTATGGCTTGAAAAAACGCTCAGCAACAACCCCAACCGATGGACGGTCATTACGCACCACCATCCGATTTACTCAACAGCGAAAGGACGGAATAATGACGAATGGCAGGATAAAATGGAACCGATTTATAAAAAATTCAATGTCGATCTGGTCCTGCAGGGCCACGACCATACGTATGGTCGTGGATTAAATATGCCCGTGGGCAAGAGTCGTAAACACCCAGACGGGCCGATCTATGTCGTATCGGTCAGTGGACCAAAAATGTACGATATTGGCCTACAGGACTGGATGGACCGGGCGGCATCCAACACCCAATTGTATCAGACCGTAACGATCAACGGCGACAAGCTAACGTATCAGGCTTACACCGTAACGGGCGAGAAATATGACTCGTTCGACCTGATCAAAAACAGCAAAGGCAAGAATACGCTGATTGATCAGGCTCCTCTGCTGGCTCCCGAGCGCCTTGAGTTACCCGCCGATTACCAGAAACGGTATAAACCAGAGCAAATGCAGGAATACCGGAATCGCTTCCAGGAATACAAAGCCCGCAAACAGGCACAAAACGAATAACAACCCTGACTAGATGCAGACACCACTACTCTCAACTACAACGACGGGGGCCGATCCTGCTGTAGCACAGCCAGCTCCCATCAAACGGCTACTCTCGCTCGATACCCTGCGCGGTTTCGATATGTTCTGGATTATGGGTGGCGAGGAGATTTTTCAGGCCCTGGTCAAAACAACCAGTTGGTCCTGGGCTGTTGTGCTGGCCGATCAGTTTACACATCCCAAGTGGAATGGCTTCCGGGCCTACGACCTCATTTTTCCGCTGTTTCTGTTTATGGCGGGGGTTTCTACTCCATTTTCGGTCGGCTCCCGTATCGATAAAGGACATGACAAAACCCAGATTGCCCGCAAAATCATCGCACGTGGCCTTATTCTGGTTATTCTTGGCATCATTTACAACAATGGACTTTTTGTCAAAGCCTTTGAAGACACACGTTTCCCCAGTGTGCTAGGCCGAATCGGTCTGGCGGGCATGTTTGCTCAGCTGATTTACCTCTATACCCGTCCCCGTGGTCAATACATCTGGTTCGTGGGGTTGTTGCTAGGCTATTGGGCCGCCATGATGCTGATTCCCGTACCGGGTTGTGGAGCGGGTGTTTTAACCATGGAGTGCAATCTGGCCAGCTATATCGATCGCCAACTGGTGCCTGGCCATCTTTATAAAACCATCCACGACCCCGAGGGGCTATTTTCTACGATACCAGCTATCTGTAATGCCCTGCTTGGCATATTTGCCGGTACGTATCTACGAACGCAGCACAAACCGGGCAATAAAAAAGCGCTGCAGCTGCTTGGTGTAGGCGTTACGTTCGTGGTGCTGGGCTGGTTATGGAACTTCGTTTTCCCGGTTAACAAAAACCTGTGGACCAGCTCGTTCGTACTGGTTACCGGCGGACTAAGCCTGACGCTGCTCGCTACGTTCTATTGGATCATCGACGTAAAAGGATTTAAAGGCTGGACGTTCTTCTTCACCATTATTGGTATGAATTCCATTCTGATTTATCTGGCGGGCGAATTCATTGATTTTGGTTATGCAGGCCGGTTCTTCTTCGGTGGACTGCTCCATCTATCCTCGTCCGAAGCGGTGCATGAAGTGGGAGCCGTATTGGCCATGTTGGCGGCTAAATGGGCATTCCTGTATTTCCTCTATAAAAAGAAGACGTTTTTACGCGTTTGATACCCAACGTACTGAACGATCAACTCTGACAACGTTCAGTACGTTGGGTAGTTCTGTGGAAAGGGACGGTGCTGATTCGCCATATTCATAGTAACTCTTTCAACTCGGCTGACACATATTGGCCCCCTCGGTCGGAATGGATAATCAGGCCTGTAACCGGTTGACGCCACTGCAAAGCACGACGCAAGGGAAGGATAACCAGTTCGTCTTCCATAGTTTTACCTACCTGCCAACCGACCACTTTTCGCGAGTAAAGATCCATCCAAGTAGCCAGGTAGGTCCGTTCGCCATTGACCAGTGGCAGGTACGTAATGTCGCTGACCTAGACCAAATTAGGGGCTTGAGGTAGAGGCTGACTTAACAAAAAAATGGGCCAATATCCTCTGGCATGAGTGCTTTTAGTTGTAAGAGACGGTCGGCCGCTGCCGCACAAACGATTTGGGTTGAATAGCTTGTAGATCAGGTGCTTTCATCAACGCTCGTACTTGATGGCGTCCGATCAAATACCTTTCTGCTGTAACTCACTCGTAATCCGTCGACTGCCATAGCATCGTCTATGCTCAGCAAAGACCTGTTCCACTACGCGTTGGCAGGTTGTTTTCTCTGGCGTTAGTTGATAGCTGTCGCCCCGCAGATACCGATAATAGGCGGAACGACTCACCCCGATCACCAAACATAGTGTTTCAACGGCAAACTCATTGGCTAGTTATTGAATTAGCTCGTACCGTAATTGAAGGTTTGTCGCGGTTCCCCGCCGGGCCTGATAATGCTCAACGCTTTTTTTAAGATCTCGCGCTCAGTTTCCAACTGGCTGATCCGTTTTAGCAGCTGCTTGTTCTCAATCATCACATCAGAAGCCTAGCTCAAAAAGTGTTTTTTTTCTTCACTTGTACTGCACTGCTTCCAACGGTCTGCCGTCGCGGTTATAGATCAGCACTTCACTAATACCCAGTGTCTGAGCTACGTAAATCACGCTTTTCCCATTCGCAATCATTTTCAGCACATCAGTTTTGAAGGCTGTATCGTATTTGCGACGTTTAAGAGCTTTGTTTTTTGGCTGCATGTTCTTGCAAGTTAAGCAAGTTCAGTGTGCCGATTTATTAAACCATCTCAAACAACCACCTTATCTACCTATCAGTTTTTTCCAATCATATTGGGCTTTGGAGGCCGTGTTGCGTTTAGACAATTCTCTCAGCATTGCATGCAATTTAGTTTGAGGCAACCATTGGCCATTCACAAAGACACCCGAAATTTTCCGAGTATTGGCTACATCTTCTAGGGGATTGGCATTCAGCAAAACTAGGTCCGCTACTTTTCCGACTTCAATCGTACCTACTTCGCTAGCCATACCTAACCAAGTGGCTGATAAACGAGTCGTCGAAACTAATACTTCCTCAGGAGTCAATCCGGCTTTGGCTAACAGGGCTAGTTCATCATGCAACGAAAAACCCCAAACCACGCCCGAAACCCCCGCATCCGTACCGGCCACTATCGGAACACCAATCTCCTTGAAAGAACGTACTAATTGAAAATGAAACTGAACTAACTTATCAAAATAATCGACTCGTTCCGGGCTAGCGTTTTTGTTATAGCTATTAGCTGTTAGCCATTTACTTTGTAGCAAGGGGGGCACATATTGGAGCGTAGATAGGGCTTTTAGACTATCTAAAGACCGCACCTGCTCGGCAATACGAACGCTAGCAATCAAGGTAGGCGACAACCAGGTGCCGTTTTGTTTAGCTAGCTGAGCAAATCGCTGAGCCTCCTGTTCACTGAAATCCTTAGCGTGCTTTGAAAATTCTTCGGCATGGGCTACCATATCAAAATGAGGGATAAAGGCTTGCTCTAGTTTTCCTTGAAATGCGTTAGGGATGTGGCCAATTGTCTTTAGGCCCAGTTTATTAGCTTCATCAATGATGGCTACAAACGTTTCAACATTCAGTTGCGAATAGAGTTTGATGAATTCATAGCCTTCGTTTTTGGCATCCTGAACAGCTTGACGCCCTTCTTCCGCCGTATTCGCCGTTCGACCAGGTCCCACGCCCCCATTAATCAACGCAGCCATCGCTATACGAGGCCCAATTACGTAGCCTTTCTGAATCTCTTTTCGTTGGCAAAAGGCTTCCATGTTGGCATTCAGGTTAACGATTGTTGTCACGCCATTGGCAACATAAGGGGTCATCAGATCTTGGGTATTGAAGGTCACACTAGGTGGCTGGGTTGGCATACCCGGACGAAGCGATAAATCGGTTGGTGGATGGACATGCACATCAATAAGACCGGGAATAAGCCATTTATCGGTTCCATCAATGATGATCGCGTCCTTTTGTACCGCGCCGCTGAGTGATTCTATACGCCCGTTTCTGACGATTACGGTAGTATGATACAAAACTTTATTAGGTGAAGTCATGGCAATGACATTCACGTTTTTAATAATGAACGGGTGTTGTTGAACAGCCTGTTTAGGCGGATAACTAATCGGCAACATAGCAACTGCGTGGGACATGCAGGCCAGGAAAAGAGTTACCAGAAAAAAAAATGAAAGAAAGTTATTGCGCATAGCTGATAGCGTGCTGAATAGTCGAGACTTGTACTAATCCCAATAATAATGCCATTACCCTACAGCTCTTATCGTCAGCATATTAGACTAACTGTTATTTGTCCGAAATCGTACCCTAAGTGTCCGTTATCTAACTAGCCCCGTTTTACCGTAGAGACTGATTCTTATTTGGCAGCAAACGTTTGTTGTCTTTATCTCATTAATTGCTTCCAAATGAGAGGAGGTAGTATCTATAATTCGCGGGTAGTAATGACCTCATCAAAATGTCCGATTTGTCCAATTTATACCGATGTCATAAGACCAATTTTGTGGCACCATTTAATGACAAATCACATGAAACTCAATCATATCAATATTGTCGTCACCGACATTCCTGCGGCAATCAACTTGTTTGAAAAGCACTTTGGGTTTATCTGTATTCAGAATCGGAAAGATGTTATTGCGGTTTTAACTAATTCCGATGAATTTGCTTTAGTACTCTGGTCGTCAAAACTCAATAAGGACCACACCGCTCGCTATCCTGAAAATTTCCATATTGGTTTTTATCAACCTGATCGTGAATCGGTAGTGGCAATCTATGATAAGCTTCAGAGGGAAGAGGTAGTCTTTGAGAGTGAGCCCAGGAAAATAAGAAATACGTTTGGTTTCTATTTTCACGTGGGTAGCCTGATGATTGAAATTAGCGTTATTCCTGCTTCATTCGAATAAGTAGCAATCACAGTTTGCGTTTACACTGACCTCAAAACTGAGCCTAGTGTAGGAATCCATCACAAGCACTTACTGCCAGAGGTAATGTTGGCTCTTTCAAGCAAAATTACTCCTTGGCGTAGTGGCCTAATTGGACAAACCGGACAGCTCGTTGTTGATAGAGTTGCTTAGGCGTACTGTCGGTATGCTTTTTAATCTGGCGGATAAAATGGGATTGATCGTAGTAATTCTCCTGCGGGTAAAAATTACCTTCACTAATCTGTGGTAAAGACGAAAAAAAGCGGAGCTGTTCTAAGTACTCTTTCAGCGGTAAGCCAAACGTAGTGCTGAAATACCGATTGATCTGTCGAGCAGCCCAACCCGTTTCAAGAGCTAAGGAATGGACGGAAATAGCCCCCTTGGTGGTGTAGACGATATTCAAAAGCGTTCGTTTTCTTGGGTCAACTGTCATTGAATTGATTTGTGCATATAAATATGCATTCAGTGAATCAACAAAGACAGTCAGTGGCGTTTCAGCTTGCAGCTTGACACCCCCAAAACTGGTGGGCAGTTCCTGGATCGAATTGGTTGGGAGCGCGGTTTTCAGGAGGTACTCAACGGCTAAGAGTTTAAATCGAATACCGAATAAGACGGCCCCTGCCGGAATGGTGATATTGACGATATGAGTGGCAAGGCCGAACAAATGCGTTTGGGATGGTTTACCCGGCAAGATGGCAATGATCAATTCGATACCCGCATCGGGCATAACGGAGTAGTGGCATTCGGATACAGAGTTATTTTGCGTCTTCCAAAACGTAAAGATGAAGTCATTCAGTGGCTCGCTGGGAGGTTGCTGGTAATACTTGATGGCCATAAATGCTAGTTGGGTTGGGTTGCTTCATTCATCTCTTTGAGGGCTATTCTACTACAAAACCGTAATGGCGTAATAAACTCCCGCACGGCCAGATCTGCAACAGTCGTTTCTAGCTTGTTACTCTATGATATTTCGGCTCAACGAACACTCCCTCCTGAGACGTGGGAGTGTATATAATTCGGGCGTTTTTTTATCAGTATTCAACTCTTTAGAAAAGTACAAGTTAAGAAGCGTTGAAGATAAGAGTGACTGTAGTTCCTACATTGACCTTGCTTTGTATGTCGATCTTTCCCTGTTGTGCGGCCATTAGCTCATGGCTCAGCTTAAGGCCCAGGCCACTACCTTTTTCTCCCATTGTACCCTTGCGGCTGTTATAGTTTAAAAAAAGAGTATTCAGCTGAGCCTCTGTCATACCGATGCCATTATCCTGAATCTGAAGAATTAATTCGTCCTTTTCTATTCTGGATGATAGACTGATGGCTCCATGAACGGGAGTAAATTTGATTGCATTCGTAAGAATATTTCGGATAACAATCTCGGTCAAATTTCCATCAGCCAATACATAATCTTCCTCGACAGAAACGTTTACAGAAATAGATTTATAGTGAATTACGTGGCTTGACAACTCAAGAATATGCTCGACGGCTTCCAGTATATTTACTTTCTGAATTCTTGGTTTTATCCCCCCCATCTGGTTGATGGACCAGTTTAATAAATTATCTAAGGTATTACTAACTACACCAACTTGTACTTCCAAATTGGAAAATGTCTCAACTACTCTTTCCGGGTTTTTAGTCCTGTTTATACTTCCCAGAAAAGTTTGTAGGCTGACTACCGGGCTACGTAAATCATGACTAATTATGCCAAAAAGCTTGTTCTGCATATCATTTAACTTTTTCAATTCAATAGACTGTCCTTTTATTTTCCTTGTTTGAACAACTACAAAAAGAATAATAAAAACCAAAGAAATAATAATTAAGACCGAGAGCCATTGAATTTTTTTAGACTGCTCCAGACTTTCTCCTCTATATTGATTTTCCAGCTTTTGCAAATGAATTTGCTGAGTTAAACTATCCTCCTTCGTTTGAGTCTCAAATTGTACCTGACTGGCAGCTAACTCAAAGATGCGCTGATTTGCGTTGATACTATCTTTAAGAGCAGCTAACTTTTTGGAGGCTACCAAAGCTTCATGAAGGTTACCTTCGTGTTCTGACAAATCTATTTTAATTTTCAATAATTCGATGCTCAAATAAGAGGATATTTTTGTTTTTGATTCTAGCTCAAATTCGTTAGCAAAAGCTATACTTTTTAAGTAATCTTGTTTAGCTTGTTTATATTGATGCTCATGCAGATATGCATCAGATAGATAAGCAAAAAAAATAGACTTATCAAGCCTAGACATGCCTGACATAATTTCGGGCTTTTCCTGGACCTCACTGCCTACTCCAATCGCTTTCGAAAAAAAGCCGAATTTTACGAAAGTCATAATTATCGCTAAATGAGTAAAATAATTATAGGTTGTTGATTCCGCTCTGATTTTATCGAGCTCTCGTAAGTTACTATCAGCTTCTGCAAAATTTTTAAAAAAGAAATTAGTCTCAAGTTTTGTATGGACTATGTCAGGAGAATGGATATTAAGACTTTTGCCTTTATCGAATAAAGACATTTGCTTTTTTAAGAGTAAATATCCAAGGGAATCATTACCATTCAACTGGTAGAAATTAACTAAATGGCTGTAATTGGCAACTTCGTGACGTAGTAAATTGTGCTTATTTGCAAAGTGAATATTTTCATATATTTTCCGTAAAGCATCAGCAAGATCTAGCTTATTATTACTCCCTAGCGCTTTGTCTGAATAAAGCGTAGCTAAATGATAGTCAATGGTTGCAATTTGCCTTATCTGCTTATTTTTCAGTGCCCAGTATCTAGCTTTGTTAAAATAGTTTAAGGCTAATTCCGGCTGTTCTTTATTATTAAAAAATCGCCCACATAGTTTATAGAATTCTGCATGATAAGTTGTATTTTTAGTTCTTTTTACCAATTCTAGTCCTTGATTGATATATAATAAACAGCTATCCTTCTTAAGCGAGGTCTTATAGAATTGAATTAGCTTAATGCAGGCAGCTAAACGAGCGGTATCACTTTTTGCGTTATCGAATTGATATTTTAATGACGGAGATGCATAACTCGCAATAATAGGACAGCTTAGCAATATTATTAAAAAAAATAATGCCGACTTGAGACTCATAATTTACTAGTTTACCGTAAAAGAGGATTAAAGTGAAATACGCTAAAGAGCAGTAATTGTCAAACAAGTAGATTTCGTATTGCACATATTCATAAATTGCTATACTACATTGAAATAACTCAGCACGGCTTGTACCAAGCTATTTCAATGTAATATGATCTCATTAAAGCGCCCAACTGAGACGCACCAATGCTCATCATTCTGCTTTTCAAACAGGGCGTTTCATATCTAGGAAATACAAAGATAATTCCTATACAAAACGTCTCAATGGTAAATTCTAAGAAGGTTAGAAAGGCGTCCGAACCAAACCAATTTATAGGCAACATCACTTTATCATAAGAAGCGAAGAACTGGATGGTACCGTTGATAAACAGATTAGCTAATTCAGGGTACATCCAAATCAGAACTTACAGCTTGCTTCAAAATCGCATCCCGCAAATGGTCTTCGTGTTCATCGGCCCATTGCCCTAATGCGGCAATCAAAGGGATTAACGTCTTCCCAAATTCGGTAAGGCTGTATTCTACTTTGGGTGGTACAACCGCATAAATTTTTCTCCTAACCAGTTCGTGTTCTTCCAATTCTTTCAACTGAATATTCAAAACCCTGCGTGATGCATCCGGTATTTTACGTTGCAACTCACTGGGTCTTTTATAGCCCTCGTTAATAAACCAAAGCAAACGTATTTTCCATTTGCCGTACAGTACTTCACCGATTAGATCAAGGCCACAAGTTAAGTTCGGTATTGTTTTTCTCTCGTACATATTGCAAACTTAAACGTATGTTCCATTTTGTGCAATAGGGGAAAAATTTATCCCTATATGAATCGTAATACCGTACTTGTCTAAACTTCTTTTACACGCCAATTTTGCCCTATAGTTAATTCTCAAAAGTAGGGTAATAAAATGGACCAGTTTAATTTCAACAATGAGTTATCAGGCAAAATTGCCTTGGTAACAGGAGGTACAAAAGGAGCCGGAAGAGCCATTGCAGAAAGGCTTTTACTAGCAGGGGCAACGGTTATTATTACCGCAAGAAACGCACCGGAAACTGAAAACCACCATCTGCATTTTATCTCCGCCGATCTCAGCAAAGCAGAAGGCACCAAGAAAGTAATCAGCGAGGTGTTATCAACGTATGGGAGACTAGACATCCTGGTCAACAACCTCGGTGGATCATCTACACCTGCTGGCGGTTTTGTCGCTTCAACGGATGACGATTGGGAATCGACGCTACAGGCTAACCTGCTGGCTCCTGTCCGACTGGACAGAGGATTTCTGCCACAGATGATCAATCGAAAAAGTGGTGTCATCATTCATATCGCTTCGATCCAGGGCATATTACCGCTTTACGATTCTACGTTGCCGTATGCAGCTGCCAAAGCCGGATTGAGAAACTACAGTAAAAGTTTATCGAACGAAGTTACTCCTAAGGGTATCCGGGTGCTGACTGTTTCGCCAGGATGGATTAATACAACAGCATCAAAAGCGTGGCTGGGCGAAATTGCCAGAAACGCGAACAGTACTGTAGAAGAAGCGCAACAAGGTGTAATGGATGCCTTGGGTGGTATACCTTATGGCAGGCCTGCCGAATCGGAAGAAGTTGCTGAGTTAGTAGGTTTTCTTGTTTCACCAAGAGCCAGTTATTTAACAGGGACCGAATTTGTAATCGATGGCGGTACGGTACCAACAATTTAATAATCTTTAAAATTTAAACGAATGAACTTACCGAAAGTAATAGCCGATTTAGCGATAGCACAAAATAACTTTGATAGTGTCGCGTACGCCAATTGTTTTTCTGAAACCGCCGTAGTTTTCGATGAGGGAAAAACCCACCATGGACGAAAAGAAATACAGGATTGGATTACCGATTCCAATGAGCGATACCAGGCGACAATGCAGCCCGTTAGCTTTGAAGAAAAAGAAACGGAAAGTCTTTTAAAGGCGGAAACTTCAGGGAATTTTCCCGGAAGCCCTATTCTACTGAGTTATCATTTAGAAATAGCGGATGAATTAATACAGTCATTGAAAATTACAGGATAAATAGGGTTGACTACTTTAAACCATTCTCACAGGAACGACTACTTTTAGCCGTTCCTTTTTTCGCTCATATTAAAAAAAGGTAGCTAAAGGATGTCATATTTTGTGGCTATAAAAACCAGGCAATCCGAAGAGGCTTTGCTCAAAAACGATCTTGATGATACATCGGATCGGCCAACTTTTCAGAAAGGCTCAACAGCCAGGAAATCGGATCGTTTTCGGAGAGGACCCGCCAGTGATGCCCTACTAAAACAGTCTATAACTGACAAAAAAGGCACTATTCTGATTGTAGACATCAGCGGCTAATCCAGTTTGTACAACAAGCCGATAATACCGCAGGCGCTTGTGTGATAGCAAGCCTATTAGGCGCCATTATCAGGAATAATACACTTGATTTTCACATTTCAGAAATAGAAGGTGATGCCATTTTATTTTATAAATACGGGACAGCTCTACCGGTAACGGCGGTGCTATTGCAGTTTGAGCAGAGCATTTAACGAGCAAATTGGGCGACTAAAGATCAATTGTCCTCAGGTAGCGATGTTATCGATAAAAAATGGTCACCCCACTCACCTACCTATGCGCTAGTTACCCAACAATA
>NZ_JAAFZH010000011.1 GCF_010435915.1 Spirosoma terrae
GTGGTAGTGCTGCTGGATGGCAGCAACACGCCGATCGCATCGACGACCACCAACGCCAGTGGCATCTACAGCTTCACGGGCCTGACCCCGGGTGTACCTTACTCGGTGAGCTTCGTGGCGCCGACGGGTTACACGGCTACGATCGCCAACGCGGGTGGGGATGACACCAAAGACAGCGATGCCAATCCGGTAACGGGTCAGACCCAGTCGGTGACCTTAGCGCCGGGTGAGAACAATCCAAACCTGGACGCTGGTTTCTATCCTGCCTGCCCAACCAACTTCAGTCTGGTTGCTTCAGCGGATGCTAATCTGTGTGCAGGAGATTCTCTACAGCTATTTGCATCGAGCGGAATTCCGGGTGCCAAAATCTGCTGGTTCCTGAATCCGACCGATTCAATACCTTTTGCCATCGTAGACAATGGTGTGGCCGTTATTGTTAAACCATCGCTCACCACTACGTATTACGCAGAAGCGTCTATTGACGGATGTTATAGCCCGTTTGAGCCGGTTGTTGTGACAGTTATTAATGTTCCAGCGCCAGTTGTAGCGGGTAACGTTAGAAATGTTTGTCCTGCTCAGACCGCGAATCTGGCAACGGTTCAGATTAGCAACAGTAACGCAAATATGACTTACGAGTGGTATACAAGCTCAGTACGTTCGCAGGCTACGCGTGTCACTAACTTGACCGCAGTGGCCGCAGGACAATACTACTTGTTTGCTCGTTCGCAAGAGGGATGCTATAGTGCACCAGCTATCGTTAATGTTGAAATCGTTAACTGTAACTGTGTAAATCTGGCAGAAGTACGGGTTGATCCAGTTCCAGCAGTGTGCGGTGTTGATCCTGCTACGTTGAAAGCTACGATCTCAGGTTCGGCAACGAGCATTACCTGGACAACGACAGGATCTGGTACGTTTAGCTCGACAACCAGCCTGACGGCAACCTATACACCGTCGGTGAGCGATGTCGCTAGTGGTTCAGTTATAATCACGGCTACAACGAATGATCCTGATGGTCCTGGTGGTGTATGTACTGCATCTTCGTATCCAGTTATTCTAAGAATCAACAAGCGCCCAGACGCTCCTGTTGGTGTTGCTTGCGACGATACACTCGTTTGCCAGGGCACATCTACAAAGCTGATTGGCTTTGCTCCTGGTGCCAGAATCAATTGGTATAATGAAAATGGTACGTTATTGGCAACAACTCAAAGTGGCGGTAAAGTAACGATTACGCCAACTAAAGCAGGCGCTAATGTTTACTACGCAGAAGCCATAGGCGCTGAAAATTGTACGAGCACTACACGTACGTCGATTACGGTGACAGTTGGTACATGTCTAGCTGACCTGGCTGTTGTGAAAAAAGTAATGACGGCGGGTCCATACAGCGTAGGACAGAAAGTTACCTACTCCATAACAGCATCGAACAATGGCCCAATTACGGCTACCGATGTGAAAATGAGTGATATACTGCCTGCAACGCTGACCTATGTTAGTGCGACACCAACAGGTGAGTTCAACCCTGCTACGGGAGTTTGGACGATTGGAACCTTAACGTCAGGTTCGAACCGCAACCTGTTTGTTGAAGCGACAATCAATGGTACGGGCTCAATTAAAAATACGGCAACAATTAGTGGTACGAACAACGATCCGAAGTATCCACAAAACGATACGTCGTCTGTAACCATACCAGTTAATCTGTGTAACGTACAGCCACCATATATTGCCTGCGCAGCTACTGAAATTTGCAAAGGAGACGCAACCACGCTAAAAGCGGTTGGTTGTGAAGGTGGTAGCGTGAGATGGTCTGATGGACAGACAGGTGTTTCGGTTAGCATCAAGCCAACAGTAACAACTACCTATTCTGCCAGCTGCGTTATGCCTAACGGTTGTGTGAGTGCGGCATCTAACCTAATCAAGGTGACGGTAGTTGATCCTCAGCCGCCGGTGATTGTGGCAAGCGCAAGTTATGTATGCCCAGGTGCATCAGTAACATTAACAGCGTCTGGATGCGTAGGTGGTACGATCGAATGGTCTGAAGGCCCACAAACCGGAGCGTCAATTGTAGTGAATCCGTACACGAAGACAACCTATACCGCAACCTGCCGTATTGCTAACTGTCTGAGTGCACCAGCTACAAAAACGATCGACATTGCTACCGATCTGCCAACGCCAACAATCGTCTGCAGCCAAACATCAGTTTGCCCAGGTGGTACCGTAACGTTGACAGTTAATAACTGTGTAGGAACGCCGATCTGGAGCAGCACGACCGCCACAACAGGCAGTATCGTTGTGACGCCAACCGTTGGTAACAATAGCTATAGTGTGTACTGTAAAAACGGTGCCTGCTCTAGCAAGCGATCTGAGATTTACACGATTACTGTAGTACCAGCTGCAATACCAACTGTTACGGCTGATGTGGATACAGTTTGTGCAAACGGTAAGGTTGTACTGACAGCTGAAGGATGTAATGGCACTGTAATCTGGAACAACCAGCAGACAGGATCGAGCATCACAGTGACACCAAGTGCATCGACCAGCTACTTTGCACAGTGTAAAACGGGCGACAATTGCTTGAGCGCTCCATCAAATTCGGTAGCGATCACCGTTGTAACGCCATCGGCACCAATCGTAGCCACCTCGAGTCTGTCAGTATGTAGCGGCAATGTCGTTACGCTCTCGGCAACAGGTTGCCAGGGTACGGTGAAATGGTACGGTGTGGATAAAGTAGGTGCTTCTGTCCAGATCATGCCAACTGAAACGAAGGAATACTATGCAACCTGTACGATCGGTAGCTGCGAAAGCGCTCCATCAAATAAAGTTCGCATACGTGTGACTACGTCGGGTGGAACTCCGCCAACTGTAGCAGCGTCTAGTCTGGCAGTGTGTAGCGGTAGCGTTGTTTCGTTGAGCGCAACAGGTTGTAGCGGCACCGTTCTGTGGTCTGATGGTCAGACAGGAGCCGTTGTCTCTGTAACCGCTACGCCAACAAACAAAGAGTTCAACGCGGTGTGTATGACGAATGGTACTTGTGCCAGCGGTGGATCTGAAGTGATCAGACTGACGGTAACACCAACGCCAACACCAACTATCACCCGTTGCGTATGTAGCGCCGATACGATCTGCCCAGGTGAGAATGTGAAACTGAGCGTGAAAAATTGCCAGGGAACTCCTTACTGGAGTACTGGTGAGACTACTGCCAGCATCATTGTAACACCAGGTGTCACTACGTCTTACACGGTATACTGTCAGGACGGAGCATGTAAGAGCCAGTCATCGCAGCCATACACTGTCACTGTGATTCCAGTAGCTGCCCCAACTATTGTAGCGTCTGCTACGACGGTTGCGCCTGGCGGTACCATCTCGCTAACAGCGACGGGTTGCGCAGGTGATGTGATCTGGTCAGCTAACGACGTCAACGGTAATAATAAAGGTTCTGTAATTGTCGTCAGACCAGAAGGAGCCCAGACTTACTACGCACAATGTAAGTTCCGTGAATGTCTGAGCAACCCATCGAATACCATTACGGTTAATCGTGGCGATTGCCCAGTGAAAGCAGGTACGTTGACGCCTGTAAATCCAACTGTTTGTGCTGGAACGAGTACAACGGTTACGGTAGCCGCTACGTCGAATGGAGGAATCGTACAGCCAACTGGTTACTCTGTACTATATGTACTGACGAAAGGAGCCGGCCTGGTTGTTGACCAAACCAGCACGACGCCAAGCTTCTCCGTACCAGCTCAGGCTGAGAACTACACGATCCATACGCTGGTATACAATGCAGATCCTAGCAGTCCAAATTATCTGAATCTGTCTGCGATCAAGCCTGGTATAACAACCGCTACGGATGTGATTAAGCTAATCGCTGATCAGCATGCATGTGCAGATCTGGATCTGACCGGTGCTACCGTAAATGTGAGATCTGTAGCTGCTCCAACCTTAACGGCTGGTCCTTCACTCACGGTTTGCTCCGGCTCGACTGTGAAACTGACGGCTGCTGGCTGCGAAGGCGGTACAGTAACCTGGAGTGACGGTTCGGTAGGTGCCAGCATCAATAAAGTGGTTTACAGCGATCTGTCAATGACAGCTACCTGTACAATCGATGGTTGCACAAGTGCTATGTCGCAGAGCATCAACATCAAACTGGGTACATCAAACATCCCGGCTATTGTTGTCGACAAACCAACGATCTGTGTTGGTGAGACGGTTTCTCTGACGGCAACAGGCTGCAATGGTGGTACGTATGTCTGGTCTGATCCTGCAAGTACAACGGGCAGCGTGTTAACGGTAACGCCAACCGCAACGGCTCAGTACCGCGTGAAGTGTAAAGTAGGTGAGTGCGAAAGCGAATGGTCTGCTTACAACACGATCGCAGTAGGTGCCCCGGCTGCTCCAACAGTAAGCATCCTGGGTGGCGGTACCAGCACAACAGCTTGCTTCGGCTCACCAGTGACGCTGGTAGCAGAAGGTTGTGGTCCGAACAGCTACGTAACATGGTCTAATAATCAGGTTGGTCAGTCGATCACCGTATCGTTGGCATCCAGCGTAACCTACACGGCCCGCTGCTGCACCTCGAACCAGTGTAAGAGTGAGCCATCTAACGCCGTAGCGATTACGGTACTGCCGAAGGTTCCACAACCAACGGTAGTTGATAAAACAAATACGTGTCCGTTCAATACAGTTGATCTGAGCACGGCGGTGACAAGCAGCGTGGCGACAACGGGTGGTGTGTTTGAGTTCTACACAAATGCAGCGCTCAGCCCAGAATCTAAAGTCGCTAATCCAGCAGCGGTGGGTACGGGAACGTACTACGTAGTGGAGAAAACGACGAATGGATGCTACGGTCTGCCAGTTGCGATCCACGTACAGATTAATACCTGTAGCGAACCAACACCGTGCGATGCCCAGAATCCAGCTACGGCTGATGCGGGTGCCGATGCTAGTATCTGTGCCGCCAAATCTTACCAGCTCAATGGTAAGATTGGCGGAACGGCCAAAGTTTCTTACTGGAAATCGAGTGGTAATGGTACGTTCGACAATCCATATTTGCCGAACGCTACCTATACCGCCAGCGCCGAAGATATACTGGCTGGTAAGGTAACGCTGACCCTGTCGGCAAGCACGAACAACGCCAATTGTCCAGTAGCGACCGATGACATGATCCTGACCATCGACGGTGGTAAAACAACACCAGTCGTTTCGGTGGTAGGTAATACTAATCTGTGCTTCGGCGATTCTGTAACACTGAAAGCGCCAGATGGTGCTGGCGGTTATCTGTGGAGCAATAAGGCTAAAACACAAAGCCTTGTTGTGAAAACAAGCGGAGTCTACAGCGTTCAGCTGATCGATGGTAAAGGTTGTAGCTCTGTAAAATCGGCTGATGTAGTCGTTAACGTAGCAGCGCCCGTACTGCCACCGCTGGTCAAAAATCTGCGCAATACTTGCCCAGAGAAAATTGTTGACCTGACCAAAGCCGTATCGTCGCCAACACCAGGAAGCTCGTATATCTACCGGATTTGCGAGTGTACTACGTCGAACATTGTTATCCGCCCGGATTCAGTGTGCGAAGGCAACTACTGGATTGTCGAGAGAGGACCAACGGGTTGCTTGAGCAAACCATCGAAAGTGGTTGTGAAAGTGTTCAACTGTGCTACGGATACACTCGATACGGATGTTAGCATCGCTAAAACAGCGGATAAGAGCATCGTGAAACGTGGTGAAACCGTGACGTACACACTGACTGTAAGCAACAACGGTAAACACACCGCTCATCATGTTGACGTGCGTGACGTACTACCAAAAGGCTTAGAGGTTGTGCCGGGTCCTGCGCCAACTTATACGTTGTCGAACGGTGTCATTACACAGACGCTCGACAGTCTGCCAGCTGGCAAATCGACCTCAATCGTCTTTGCGGCTCGTCTGCTGAACCGTGGTGAAGTGACCAACACAGCGGAGATTACGTATCTTGACAACAACGACCCGAATCTGGCTAACAACACATCCAGCGTAACGGTAAGAGATACATCGACTGCTAAAGCTGGAGTTGTTGGTCTGGCTAAAGCGGTAGTAGGTACGCCATCTGCAGTTGGAGATTCACTGATTAACGTTCGTTACGGATTTGTTCTGACCAACATGGGTGACGATACACTCCGCAACGTACAGGTGACGGATGATCTGGCGTACGCTTTCTCGCCGAACACAATTCAGGCGGTTACGGTTAGCTCGATCAATCCTGACTTTACGCTGAATCAGAACTCAGCTTTCACAGGTACAGCAGGTAACACACAACTCTTTGACTCTACAACGAGCTATATTGCTCCAAATAGATCACAGATGTTCTTCCTGGACGTAACCGTGAAGCGTACAGCAGGTGATACGACGAAAACATTCCGCAACATAGCCAGCGTATCGGCTCTAAGTAACGGAATCAGAATCGAAGACCTGTCTACGAATGGATCTGATGTTGATCCGGATGGTGATGGTGATCCTACAAACAACACCAGTTTCTCGGTGTTCACGTTGGGCGATACATTACCAACTGGTCCAAGCATCGGGGTAGCCCTGGCTGTTGTAAAAGTTGAGCCACAAGCCGACAGCAGCTACAACGTGACCTATAAGGCAACGGTTAAAAACTTCGGCGACGTAACACTCCACGGAGTTAGCCTAACCGATAGTCTGGTGAAAGCCTTTACAACGCCAACAGCGTACTCGGTTGTGGGTGCACCGGTTGTAGGAGCAGGTAGCCACCTGGTAGCTAACACGGGCTTTAACGGTAATACACAATCGAATCTGTTAACGAACCTCAGCTATCTGAATGCTGGCGAACAGGATACGGTGCTGATTACAGTTAATATCAAGCCGAATGGTAATAACGGTCCGTTCTACTCAAGCATTATAGCCGAAGGACGTACTGCCGATTCGACTCAGACTGTAACCGATATTTCGAACAACGGTCTAGATCCGAAACCAGAAGGTGCCACGGCAACGGGTGTTCGTTTCGATCTGCCAGCGGGTCTGTTAGGGGTTGCGAAATCAGTAGGTACGCCAACCGAAGTGGAAACTGGAGTGTACGACATTCCATATACCATTACGTTGAGCAACCTCGGTACTGTGCCATTAACGAATGTTCAGGTGGTTGATAACCTATCCGAAACCTTCGGTCATGGCGCGCTGATCGTAAGCAACCACATTCCGGTAACTGCCGGTGCTGGTCTGACTGTCGATACACTGTACACCGGTCAGGGATTAGTAACGAAAATGCTGGTTGACTCGCTGAGTTCGCTGGCTGTAGGAGCTAGCCGGAGCCTGTCGTTCAATGTACGGGTCGATGTGAAGAATGCTGATTCGCTGACCTTTTACAACACGGCTTACGCAACAGCGCTGGCTGCTGGTAACGTAGTGGTAGCTGATACGTCGACGGCAGGAACCGATAACGACCCAGACAATGACCTCGATCCACGTAACAACAGTGAGCCAACGCCAATTGCGTTGAACAACCTCACCGGAGCAACCTACATCGGTGTAGCCATGGCCGTTTCGGATACAGTACGTCAGCCAAACGGTAGCTACAACGTAACGTATAAAGTTGTGGTGCAGAACTTTGGTAAAGAAAACCTGAAAGCCGTGTCGATCAGTGATTCGTTATCGAAGGTGTTTAACAGCCAGACGGGAGCAACTTACGCAATAGTGCAGGCGCCGATTACGACCTCAACGGGTAGTACGCTGAAACTGAACGGAGACTTCGATGGAGGTTTACAGCCACTACTGGTACTAGGTGACAGCACAAGCACACTGGCTGCTGGTAAAACAGATACCATCCAGTTCGTGGTGAACGTAACCAGCAATGGTAGCACAACAACGTTCCTCAATTCGGTTTACGCAGAAGCTATTGCCAGTACCGGTAAGGTGTCGGATATTTCGACCAATGGATTAATACCTGATCTGAACGGAAATGGTAATCCAACGGATCTGAATGAGCGCGAAGCGACTCCGTTGAATCTGCCAATCTCGAACGCAGGTGTCTTTATTCCAGAAGGCTTCTCGCCAAATGGTGACGGCATTAACGATCTGTTCGTGATTCGCGGTCTGGCTGGAGTAACGGTTAGCCTGGAAATCTACAATCGCTGGGGTCATATGGTCTACAAAAATGATGACTACCAAAATGATTGGAATGGTAAGCCTAATACGGGTGTCATGATCGGCTCTGATGCTGATGGACTACCAGACGGTACGTACTACTACGTTGTGAAGACGAGCGACGGCCGCAAGTTTGTACGATATATGATGATTAACCGCTAATACCGATGTCAAATCAGTTTTCAACTAAACATTGGGCAGTCGTACTGCTGCTGATCCTTGGGATCAGCAGCAGACAGGTCCGGGCGCAGCAGGACAAGATGTTCTCGCAATACATGTTTAACATGATGGCGCTCAATCCGGCTTACGCTGGTAGCCGCGACGTACTGAGCATGTCGGCTCTCTACCGTAATCAGTGGACCGGCGTAGAAGGTGCTCCGCAAACGGCAACCTTCACGATGGACATGCCTTTGAATCGGGAGCGGGTCGGTGTTGGCTTGCAATTGTATGGCGATAAGTACGGAGCTGTGCAGGAAGCAGGAGGTTTTGCTTCGTATGCCTTCCGTATTAAAGTCGGTAGCCGTTCAACACTGGCCCTGGGTTTACAGGCGGGTGCTGCGAGCTACAACGTTAATCTGGCCGATATTCGAACGAGTCCAGATGGTGGCCAGATTGATCCGGCCTTTGCCAACAACATTTCGAAGATATTGCCCAACTTCGGTACGGGTATTTATCTGAGCAATGATCGGGGGTATATCGGCGTATCGGTTCCACGACTGATTAAAAACAAGCTAACCGAATACAACGTTGGTACGGTTATTTCAACGCAGCGTCGACACGGCTATCTGGCAGCAGGTTTTGTGGTCGGTATCAGCCCGGTAGTGAAAATGAAGCCATCGATGCTGGTGAAATACGCTGAAGGTGCCCCCCTGGGATTTGACGGGAACATCAACTTCTGGTTTGCTGACCGATTCGCTATTGGTGCATCGGTCCGTAAAAACCAGTTCTCCGACTGGAGTATGGTTGGTACGGATGCCATTATCGGTATGCTGGAGGTGCAGCTCACGGATCAGTTCCGCTTTGGCTATGCTTACGATCGCACGATGAACAATTTTAAGGACGTAGCGCCAAGCTCGCACGAGATCATGATTCGCTATGAGTTTGGCTTCGGTAAAAACCGTATCCTGACTCCGCGCTATTTCTAAAAAACCGGAAAAGCGTAAAAGGCGTAAGAGAGAAGACAACGCAACCGGTCTTCTTTCTTACGCCTTTTTATTTTTTAGAGTCCGCCATTTTTCAACTTCGGCGCAGTATTTGCTTATTTGCAAAGTATGTTCGTACGGCTTGATTGCTGTATATACCAGGCAAGAGCCTTAAAAATACCACTCCTTTTATGATACGCATTTGTTCACTCATTGGCCTGCTTTGTCTGCTCATTAATCAGACATTTGCGCAGTCGCTAAGTAAACAAGCTGATCGGCAATTTGACCAGCTTGCCTATGCTCAGGCTGTAGATCTCTACGAAAAAGCGCTAACAGGGGCTGGGTCGATGTCGGAAGCTGAACGGAAAGCCGCAAAAGTTAAACTTGGCTATAGTTACCATCAGATGCATGATACAAAAAATGCTGAACGGGTTTACCGTGATCTGATCCAGGAAGGTGATTTACCCAATGAATACGCGCAAAGTTATTTGTACTATGCTCAGGCGCTTGCCAGCAATGGAAAGTACAAAGAGTCGCAGCAGGTGTACGAAAAATATAACAAGGTTCAGAACGATGATCGCCGTGGGCCTAAATTTTCAACGTTATACCGCGATGTTACGCCACTTACCCGTAATGCCGATAGCTACCAGATTGAGTTTCTGAAGCTGAATACCAAGAAGGCGGAGTTTAGCCCGATGCTCTATAAAGGAGGGCTTGTGTTTGTCTCAACCGGAGAACCCAATGGGATCAAACGAGTCTTTAAGTGGAATACTACGCCTTTCTTAGACCTCTATTATTTGCCCGAAGAAAAAGAATTGCGGGCAACGGCTGCGCGAGTGGGCGGATCTGCTCCTAAAAAGAAGGTGCAGAAAACAAATTTAATCCGCCCATTAGGCAGCGATGATTATACGGCTCCAACGGCAAACGATACCCGTACTGTAGGTTTTTACGGTATCAATAACATTAACGCGGGCTCTGACTATAGTGAAGAAGCCGTTAGTGAATCGGACCGCTTTAGTCAGTCATTAAATACCAAATACCACGAAGGGCCTGCTACGTTTACCAAAGATGGAAGCCGGATTATTTTCACCCGAAATAACTACAATGATGGTAAGTTCCGAAAAAGTAGTGACGGCGTCAATAAACTGAAACTCTATACGGCTACTCAATCCAAGGGTTACTGGAGTAGTTCCGAAGAATTGCCGTTCAATAGTGATGAGTATTCGACCGGGCACCCGGCACTGTCGCCCGATGATAAGCTTCTTTATTTTGTTTCGGACCGCCCCGGCGGATTCGGTGGAACGGATCTTTATGTCGCTAAATGGGATGCTGGGAAGTGGGGCGAACCCATTAATCTGGGTAAAGAAGTGAATACGAAGGGCAATGAGATGTTCCCTTTCGTGGACGAAAAAGGGAATTTATACATTGCGTCAGATGGGCAGGCTGGCCTGGGCGGACTGGATATGTTTTACGTACAGCTTACGGAAGATGGCATGCATAGTAAGGGAATCCGTAACCTGGGCGAACCGCTGAACTCACCTCAGGACGATTTTGGTATCGTAACCGACGCTGAGCGCAAAGCTGGTTATTTCAGCAGCAATCGGAAAAACGGTGGTGCCGATGACGATGTGTATCGTTTTACACGAGTTGGCTCTATCTATCCATGTCGTGAATTAACTATCAGCGTTTTTGATGCTGAGTCTAAGGAACCCCTGGCCAATACGTCGGTAGCGGTTGAAAACGTGGTAAAACGTAACGATAAGCAGGTAAAGACTGATGCTGAAGGATTGATGAAGATCTGTCTGGACGAAGATAGTGAGTTCAAGTTCGTCGCTAGTCGGGAAGGCTATATTGACAATAAAATTGGGTTTTCTACAAAAGACTTCTCCGATGATCAACCCTCTCGTCTGGAAATTCCATTAACCAAACCTAAAGAGGAGCCTAAGCCTACTATAACAACCAATAAACTCCGTGGTATCGTTACGACCCAGAAAGATAAAAAGCCAATTCCGGGCGTAAAAGTTGTTCTTGTAAACGGATGTGACGGTACGTCGCAGGAAACCATTACGGGAGCTGATGGTAGTTATGAATTTACGGTACAATCCGGTTGTGATTATACGCTCGAAGCCATGAAAGACAACATGGGAACTACGGGTGGACGTATCAATAAAGATGGAACCGGATCGCCGGATTTGACGATGTTCAAGAAAGGTGACGTAATCAAGATCGATAACATTTATTACGACCTGAATAAGTCGGCAATCCGTCCCGATGCTGCGCTGGAGCTTGACAAAGTAGTTGAACTGATGAAAAAATATCCGGCCATGAAAATTGAGATGCGCTCTCATACCGATAGCCGGGCGTCTGCTACGTATAACAAGACATTATCGAGTAATCGGGCCAAAGCCGCTGTTACGTATTTGAGTAAAAAAGGCATTTCATCCAAGCGGATGATTGCGAAAGGTTATGGCGAAAGTGCGCTGCTGAACAAGTGTAAAGACGGAGTGAATTGCCCAGAAGAAGATCATCAGCAAAACCGTCGGACAGAAATTAAAATACTGACCCTGGAATAGTATCAGGAATGTTACGTTTAACAAATCGGCCCTGTTCAACTAATTGAGCAGGGCCGATTTGTTAAACGTAGATTAGGTTTTTAGTCTAAAACACCGCAATTTGACCCTCTATTCCTCAACGCCGTATGCTTATTCGTTTGTGTTACAGAGTTACATTTCTCGTTAGTGCTTTCCTTGTGTTTGTGGTACGTCCTTCTCTGGCGCAGCGCGAAGTATTTTATTCTCAATATCTGGTTAATCCACTAAGCATTAATCCGGCTTATGCCGGAAGCAGGGAGTCATTTCATCTAAGCGCTTTTTTGCGCCGGAAGTGGATTTCGGCCCGAGCTGCTCCTGTAACACAAAGCGTATCGGCAGACGGCTCCATTTCGCACGGACAAATTGGTCTCGGTTTTCAGGCACTGAATGATCGCATGGGCTTATTGGCGGCAACCGGAGTCTACGGAAGCGTAGCGTATCGATTTAATTTACCGGCACTAGCCAAACTGTCGATTGGGGTACAGGGTGGCGTAAACGTATTGCCGGTCTATGATTTCACAAGCGCGTCGAGTCTGAACCGAGCCGTGGGTAGTTTCGGAGTGGGTATTTATTATCAGGCAGAACATTTTTTTGGAGGCCTATCCATGCCGGAAGTGATATCCAGAGGAGTGAACCTGGCTGGCCAATCCTTTTATCCGGCTGTGCGTCCAATTATGCTCAATGCCGGAACAAAAATTGAGATTGATGAAGGAACGATATTTATCCCGTCGGTTCTGGTCTCTAAAATTGAAGGACGGCCTTTGGGCGTTGATGTGAATGCCCGGATCTGGTTTGGTGAAGAGTTTGGCCTTGGTGCATCTTATCGCTACAATAGCCCCGGACTGATTCAAACCAATTATTTGCAGGCTCTTGCCGAGTATCAGCTAACCAAGTCAATACGATTAGGGTATATCTTCAATTCGAAAACCCCCGAAAGTCCGTTATCCAATCAGTTCTATGAAAAAAGCGTTCATGAGATCATGTTTCGCTTTTCGCCGGGTGTTCTTAACTTTTCATACTAATCCTACTATTGAGATAGTAGGATGTATACGACGGGCAGAATGAATATTTATTAATTTTAAGGTAACTTCGTAGCGTACAATGTAATCAAACGCCCACTTGAAACCGCAGGAAGAGTTTTCCAAAGCCGAAATGTTCCGCTACCTGACGGCAGACAGTCGTATGGTTAGTCAACAAACAATTCAGAACTTGTACATACCCAGCGACCTTGACCGTGAATTTCCGATGGCTCCTCACTTCGTGCAGGCTTTCGGAAGTTACCCCAATTATCTTCATTTTAATGATGATTTCAAACCTTCGGCCCGAGATCTGCTCGTTGAGAGAGGTTTTAATCTGATCAACACGTCAACCCGTGTAAACGATGAGGGCTGGCATACCGTTGAGCGGATCTATCAGCACAGTGATGGTATTGTGCTAAAGGCTGAATTTGTTGGCGATCGTTTCTTTCGGCTATACGGTTTTTATCGGGACGAAGAGTCTGCCAAAACGCTGTTAGCGGGTTTTCAGGATCATAAATACGTTCATGAAGATAATCAGACGCACATTTATCTAATCCAAAGCGGATTGGGCGGGCTACATACGGAACGCGTTGATATTGTACCTCCCGACATTAATCTGGAGTTACATTATAATGATGATTTCCTACCTGTTCATGACCGGTTGGTGAGCTTGCTGGCGCAACCCAAAAGCAAAGGGTTGATTCTTTTACACGGCGAACCTGGTACGGGCAAAACAACCTATATCAAGCACCTCAGCTCGTTGGTCAAAAAGGATATGCTGATTTTGCCTCCTTACATGACCAACTACCTTACCTCGCCGGAAATCATACCGTTTCTGCTGGACAACAAAGATTCTGTACTCATTATTGAGGATGCGGAACGCATTTTGCAGGCACGCGAAGCCGGGGGCGATACCAATAGCGTTTCGAATATCCTGAATCTGACCGATGGGCTCCTGGCCGATTGTATGCACATTCAGGTCATTGCTACGTTCAATGCCAGCAAGCACTTATTGGATAAGGCGTTGCTGAGAAAAGGCCGATTGATGGTTGATTATGCATTTGGGAAGCTTGCCCCACCTAAAGCGAATGAATTATTAACGCATTTAGGCATGGACTATCGAACCAAAGAGCCAATGACGCTGGCTGATATTTTCAATATGGACGAACAAACCGTGTCGGGCGAGCGCCAGGAGATGAAGATGGGATTTTAGACTGGAGTTTACGCGTTTATAAGTTAGCTTTTTTCTGCTCCTGCTTTTCTCTTTTGCGCTCCTGTTGCCGTTTTTCCAGATCTTCCTGTTTGTCTTCGTGAATTTCTTCGGCTTCCTCAATAGAATGAGATTCAGATAGGCTTGATTCTGCTTTAGCTCGTTCGGCCAGAACGCCAAAAAACTGGTGTAGGGCGTGAAGTTCTGCTTCTGTTAGATCTTCTACGTTTAACAGCCGATTACTGGCTTTTCTGTTTACGGCTATTAACTCATTGAGTTTTATTTGCATAGCCAGCGAATCCTTATTCTGCGATTTCTGAATAAGAAATACCATCAGGAACGTAATAATCGTAGTGCCAGTGTTGATGACCAACTGCCACGTATCAGAATAACCGAATATAGGCCCCGTTACAATCCAGATCAGTACGGTTAAAAGGGCAAGTAAAAAGGCGGTTGAAGACCCTGTAGCCTGCGTAGCGCGTGAGGCAAACTTTTCAAAAAAACGGGTCGATTTACTGGTATGCATCCGATGATCAATCTACGTGTTACGTAACAAACGTACCTTCCTTAAACGAGATCTAGTCTGATTTGTGAGATTAAATGTTTTTAATATGATGAAACGTAGTTGTTCGTCTGGGGCGGCTATCGAGCTGAGTCGGTTATAATGTTTTGTTCCTGCAAAAAAGACTGTCTATACGTAGCGGCTGTTGTCTGCTTTTGTTCCTCAGATCGGCTGGGATTAATAGCGGTCAAAAGCCGTTCATTATTGGTGATAATTTGCTCCAGTAAAACCTGATCTCTTGTCGTAACGGCCCGATTAAAATCACGGCTAATCACCCGTTGTTGGGCCTCTGTGACTACCGTCAACAGATCGGAGGGTAAGTATAGCCGACGCCTGATAAGAAAATCAAAGGCTTTAGAGGTTGAAGACTGGATCATTTCGGCTGTAAAAGCGATGCTTTCCGGCTGAGAAAGCTCCGGTTCTGATAGTGCATCCAGATAAGCATCCAGTACGTCAGAAAGAGGTCGGTTCAGTTCCTGGCGTGTTTTCAGATACTTTTTTAGAAAAGCCGCATCGCGTCGTCCTTTGGCGTACTCTTTATCGCCTTTAGCCAATGTGGGTTTCATCGGTGATAAAGCCAGTACGTGGTCTGCCAGATCAATCATCGCTTTTACCCCACCGTAGCCCACCGACCGATGGACTAAAGCGCCTGTAGGAGATAGGTAGAGACCAGTGGGATAACTGGCTACGGCATACTGTTTGGCTATTGCCAAGCCTTCACCTTTTTCAGCATCGAGTTGATAGTTAATGAAGTGCGTATTGAATTTGGTGCCTAATACCGGACTAGGAAATGCTTCTCTGGCCATCCGTCGGCAGGGAGGGCACCAGGTTGTATAGATATCCAGAAAGATCGGTTTGTTTTGTCGTCGGGCTTCCGCTAAAACATCTTTCCAGGAGCCTCTGAAAAATGTAATCCCCTCCGGGCTCGTTGCGGCAGGAGCAACAGACCTGGCAGATAAACTGAAACTGGCAACTAGTAGTAAACTGAGGGCCAGGTGCGCAAAGAATGTGTTCATGAAGACAGGAAAACCGAATGGTAACGTAGCAAGCGACAGGTAGTCAAATGTACATATTATTCCAGCAAGTAGTGGCAGAATCGACTGCTGGGAAGCGGCACCACCACAATGAACTAATATTGGATAGCACTTGTATTTTTTGTATATGGCAAAAACTGTAACTTCTCATGCTAACTCCTCTGATAATAAGGAGCAAATAAGCTGGCGTGAACGTTTTGCCGCACTGGGTAATTTGCCTGCTTTTTTCAGGCTGGTCTGGGAAACATCGCCCGGACTTTTTCTGGGAAATGCAGCGTTACGTCTGATAAGAGCGGCAATACCGGCGGCCACGCTTTACGTTGGTAAACTGATCATCGATCAGGTTGTTTTATTGACAAAACAGTCGGGTGGAACAAACCCTGATAGCGATATAGTAAATTATCTCTGGTGGCTTGTTGCCGCTGAGTTTGGATTGGCAATTCTGTCAACAACGATTGGCAGGGCCGTGTCGCTCATGGACAGTTTACTGGGCGATTTATTTGCTAATAAGACGTCGGTCAGGTTAATGGAGCACGCTGCTTCGCTTGATCTGGAACAATTTGAAGATCCTACCTTTTACGATAAACTAGAACGGGCTCGTCGGCAAACTACGGGCCGAACGGTGTTGTTATCGGGCGTATTTGGCCAGGTTCAGGAACTGATTTCGGTGGGTTTTCTGGCGGCTGGTTTAGCCGTCTACAATCCCTGGTTATTGCTGCTGATTCTGGTGGCTGTAACTCCTTCGTTTATTGGTGATAACTATTTTAACCAGCGTAGTTACTCCCTCTCCCGATCATGGACGCCCGAACGCCGGGAACTTGACTATTTACGGTATGTAGGAGCCAGCGATGAGACGGCTAAAGAAGTCAAAATCTTTGGTCTTTCTGATTTCCTGATTGATCGTTTTCGAAGCCTTTCCTGGGATTATTTTCAGAAAAACCGGGCCCTAGCGATTAGCCGGGCGAGTTGGGGAACCTTACTGACGGGTTTAGGTACGGCTGGTTATTACGGGGCTTACGTCTGGATTGTCATGCGTGCTATTCACGGCCAGATTTCGCTGGGTGATTTAACGTTCCTGGCTGGTTCGTTCCGGCAGGTGCGGTCTTCGTTGGAAGGAATATTGTTACAGTTGAGTAGCCTGACCCAGGAAGCCGTTTATCTGCAGGATCTGTTCGACTATTTTTCGATTCAACCACTAATTCACTCTCCTCGTACTGCCCGGCCATTCCCCAGCCCTATTCGGGAAGGATTCGTGTTCGAGAATGTTGGTTTTAAGTACGCTAATAATACGGAGCGATGGGCGTTACGTAACCTGTCCTTTACCTTACAGGCGGGCGAAAAACTGGCGCTGGTTGGGGAAAATGGCGCGGGTAAAACAACGCTCGTCAAGTTATTGGCTCGTCTCTACGACCCTACCGAAGGACGTATCTTACTGGATGGCTACGATCTTAAAGAGTATGATCTGATGGAGCTTCGACGTAACATCGGCGTTATTTTCCAGGATTATACCCGTTTCAAGATGTCGGCGGGCGTTAACATTGCGGTTGGTGATATCGACGAACGTACTAATCAACCACGTATCGAAACGTCGGCTCAACGCAGTCTGGCCGATTCGGTTATCGCCAAACTAGCTGATGGCTACAACCAACAGTTAGGCCGTTCATTCAATAAGGGGGTAGAACTGTCGGGAGGGGAGTGGCAAAAAGTGGCTCTTGGACGAGCTTACATGCGCGATGCTCAGTTGATCATTCTCGATGAACCAACGGCAGCCCTCGATGCCCGTGCGGAATATGAGGTATTTCAGCGATTTGCTAAACTAACGGAAGGTCGATCGTCGGTTATTATTTCACACCGATTCAGTACGGTACGTATGGCTGATCGTATTCTGGTTCTCGAAAACGGTACGTTGCTTGAAATCGGTTCCCATTACGAGTTACTGGAAAAGGATGGTCGATACGCTGAGTTATTTGGACTACAGGCCAGAGGATACCAATAGACCGACGAGTAATACTTTACTACATTCGCCTTACCTCATAAATCCTTATTCCGTATGAAAGCCTTATCCGTCTTTTTAGGAGTGTCGCTCACCGCAACGAGTGTACTGGCGCAAACTCCCGTAATTCCATCAGCAGACGTACAGATTAAAACCGCTGTATTGGCTGCTCCAACTGAGAAACGCGATGGCGCTACTGTGTATGGCTATTCAGCCAAAAACGAATTTGTTGTGCTACGTAAGGGAACGAATGAATTCGTGTGCCTTGCCGACGATCCGGCTCAGAAAGGCTTAAGCGTATCCTGTTACCATAAAGACCTGGACCCATTTATGGAACGGGGGCGGGTGTTGAAGAGAGAAGGTAAAAAACCCGGCGAAATTCTGACGATTCGTGAGCAGGAAGTCAAAAGTAAAAAGCTCATGATGCCTACACATCCGTCATCTTTGTTTGCCTTTTCGGCTTCCGACGAGAATTACAACCCATCTACTGGCGATGTGAAGGATGGTTCTTTACGCTATGTAGTCTATATTCCTTATGCAACGGCCGAAAGTACGGGGCTGCCAACTAGACCTGAGGCTCCGGGTATGCCCTGGATAATGGACCCCGGTACCCATCGGGCTCATATTATGATTAATCCGCCCGTATCAACAACGGCCCATCATTGATCCCGGTGAAAGGGCATGCTACGTTATGTTAGTGTGCCCTGACGTTTTGAGTAGATTTAACCGTGTGCTAAAAGCTTGGCGATGGGTGTTGGATAGTGTGTACAGTTTTAGCATTTTTGCTGGAATCTCACCCCGCCGTTATGATAAAAAGATTATTTATTTGCATTTTATTGTTGAGTCAGTATGCTGGATGGGCCCAGCGTATGACTGGGTATCAACTTAGTAATTATACGGGGGTGAATGGAGTATATTTAAATCCATCGTCCATTGCTGATAACTATTGGGGAACTCATATCAATGTAGCAACGATATCGTTACAGGCTGCTGATCAGCCTCGTTTGCCTCTTGCTACGCTCCCTTTTGCTAAAGCAAATCTGAAGCTACATGGGCAAAAACTGGCTATTAAGGAGGCCGATGTGCGCGGGCCCGGAGTTATGTATCAGTTGCCGAACAACCACTCAGTGGCTATCACTACCCGGTACCGATCTGATCTTAACCTGACGGGCGCTTATGATCTGATTAACTGGTTTCAGGGTAATACGTTGGCACTGGCTGATATTCAGCGTTCGGCCGATTTAACATCCGATGCATTCGGTGAAATTGCTTTATCGTATGCATTGCCAGTAATTGACGAGGAGGAGCATTTTTTAAAGATTGGTGGTACGTATAAATATATACGTGGGTTGCAGACCAGTCAGCTGTCGTCATCTGGCCGTTTCAATGCGCCGGCCGATCAGTTGAATTATGCGATAGATGGTTTGCAAACAACCTATTCTGACCTTATTACGTTAAATCAGCTGACACTGTCAGATGCCTTGTTTGGGAAAATACCCGGTAATGGTCACGGATTTGATCTTGGCTTTACCTATGAATTCAGGCCTGTAGCGTCTAAGAGAGAGGAGCAGTCTGCCGCCCGTTATTTGTTTAAAATCGGAGTCTCCTTACTCGATATGGGCAGCATTCGTTATAAAAATGCCAGTTCGTGGGCAGTTCCTGCCAGAAGTGGTACACTTAATCAACTGGAAGTACAGCCGCCCCGTACACCTACGCAGGTACGCGATGCGGTAGCGCGGTCGTTAAATATTGTGCCTGAAGGAACAATTGGGGATCTATCGATGAAATTACCTCAGACGTTATCGATACAGCTAGACGCTCAGATACGTCCGAACTGGTTTGTAGGGGCTACCTGGTGGAAACCATCAAATCCGTCGGCGTTAGCTCAACATCGTGCTGAATTGATCACAATAGGACCTCGCTATGAATCGCCGGAGCTGGAATATTCATTGATGGCCAATTACTGGCGGCCAATGGGGAAAGTATCTATTGGTGGCCACCTTCGCTATCGTGTTTTGACCGTGGGTAGCGATAATCTGTTTGGCTTTTTTACGGATAATGGTTTAACCTCTCATCTCTTCGCTGGTGTTACGTTGCCGTTGAGAGCGAGAGCTTCAGCTCAGTAGATCTGATCTATAACGTAGTAAGCAATCAGGCCCTGAAGAATCTCTTCAGGGCCTGATTGCTTGTTAGCGGATCGGTGAATAGTCGGTTGGGGTCATGTATATTGATTCAACCTTGGTTGTCAGAGGGCCATTTTTCTCCGACTCTTCTTTCGCTTTTACCCACACTGGGTCTTTACGAAACTCGTCGAAATGTTTTTTGCCTTCGGCTTCACTTGGATGGGCCAGAATATAGACCAGCTTTGGCTGACCACCATCCTTTTCCTGAGTAACCCAGTAACCAATATGCGTCATGCCATGCTTGGTAAATAATTTCAGAGTATGATCACGAAAACGACTTAACAAATCGTCGAGCTTGCCAGGAGCGGGCGTGTAGGTGCGTAATTCAAACGTGCGGGCAGGTGATTTTTTCTGAAGCTTGATCGTAGGCGACAGATCTGATTCGGTCATGAAAATCTGATCGACATGATCAACCAGCTTGCCGTTTGCTTCCGTTTTAGCAACTACTGCTTTCCATTCAGGATCACTGCCGAAAGCCTTCCAGGACGCGTCGCGGGCTTCGCGGCTCGGATAAGCCAGGATGTAGATCAATTCTTTTTGGGTAGTGTCGGTGGGAGTCCAGTAACCAATGTTCTCCATACCGTGTTTTTCGAAGATTTTTAGTGTGTACTGTCGAAAACGATCGACAATGGCCGCATACTTTCCGGGCGTTGGATAATAAATCCGGACTTCATAATACTTAGAACTTGGCTTACCAGGGTTTGGCACGGCCATTACTACGCTGCTAAGCAGCAGACAAAAAGTGAGTAAAGAATATAGTTTTTGCATAATGCTACTAAAGAGAGACAGGATGATGAAAATTACTCTATTTTTAAATGATAATTTTGTAAAAAAAGCAGAGTAGGGGTTATTGACTTGTAAAACAGGTTTGAAGTTCTATTTTTGTTAACCACCCTCCGTGATAAACCCAATTTTATACTATGCTTAGTCGCGTTGCCAACTCTGTTTACTGGATGCATCGTTACATTGAGCGGGCCGAAAATTATGCCCGTTTTATGAGCGTTAATTTTAACCTGGCTCTTGACTTACCCCCCAACGTAGAGCAGCAATGGGAACCTCTACTGATTGCTACGGCCGACGATTACTTATTTACCAAATATTATAATCAGCCAACTCGCGAAAATGTCATTCAGTTCATGACGTTTGATAAGCGAAACCCGAATTCTATTGTTTCCTGTTTGAGTAATGCCCGCGAAAATGCACGAACCATTCGCGAAGTGATCTCAAAAGAGATGTGGGAGCACCTGAATCAGTTTTACCTGAAAGTACGCGATACGTCGCCGAAACAGCAATGGGGGCAAGTGCAGACTCAAAACTTCTTCACTGAGATACGTAACGATACGCAGCTGTTCTACGGCATTATTGATGCAACGATCACCCGAAACGAAGCCTGGCATTTTGGGCGTCTGGGCCGTTTTCTGGAGCGTGCTGATAAAACATCCCGTTTTTTGGATGTGAAATATTTTACGCTGTTACCCGAAGTGGAAGCGGTTGGATCAACGCTCGATTTAATGATCTGGTCGGCAGTCCTTAAATCGGTGAGCGCTTACAACATGCATCGGCAGCAATACCGATCACTCACGCCAACCAGTATCGTTGAATTCCTGATTCTGGACAGGCGGTTTCCTCGTTCGGTTGCTCATTGTATACGCCAGGCCGAACTATCGTTGTACGAAATTTCGGGCAATAATATTACCAACGGATTTGGCAATGAAGCCGAGCGTTCTTTGTCGAAGCTACGTACTGAAATCGAGTTTACGGAAACATCGGATGTTTTCAAAACGGGTCTGCATCAGTACCTGGATGGCTTTCAGACTCGAAATAATGAAATAGGCGCGGCTATTTTTGAAACCTATTTCGATTCCAAACCAGTAGAAGCATAAATAAACCAGTAAAGCTGCTGGAATCGACCAGTCTGTTTATAGCAGGCTGGTTTTATTATATGTTCTTGATTGGCTTACTGGCAAATAAACATGGAACGTTGAGCCCTTTTGTAGCTCACTTTCGGCTTTGATCATTCCCTGGTGGTTGGTGACGATCTTTCTGCATAACGCCAGACCGATTCCGGTTCCTCCGTAGCTCTTGCCATTCGTAAGGCGCTGAAAAATGGTGAACACTCGATCAGCGTATTGGGGGTCGAAGCCAATTCCGTTGTCTTTTACACTGATATGCACATGGTCTGACTGAGTTGGGTAATTCAATATAACCGACGATTCGGTGGCGGTTAATAACGTACAGTGAATTGTTATAGCAGGAGTATTATCTGAAAACTTCAGCGCATTACCAATAAGGTTGAAAAAGAGCTGATTGAGTTGTAGTGGGATGCCTTCAATAGCAGGTAAGTCATGGCAACGTATTATTGCTTTCTTTTCATCAATAAGCAATTCAAAATCAGATAATACGTGACTGATCACCTGATTTAAATCCACCATTGAGAAGGCTTCTTCAATTTTAGATAGTCTCGAATAATTAAGTACCCCTTTTATCAGCGCCGACATTCGCTGGGCCGATAGAATAACTTTATTCAGATAGAGGTCGAACTGATCATCATCATACCGGTTTTCGGGAAGTAAGCTGGCAAAGCTCTGGATTTTTCGCAGGGGCTCCTGGAGGTCATGGCTGGCAATGTAGGCGAATTGCTCCAGTTCGTGATTGGTACGTATCAACTCCTGATTGGCGTTGCTCAATTCCTGCGTTCGTTCCTGAACCTGACGTTCCAGCTCTTGTTGGGCCATTCGTTGGGCTGTAATGTCCATCGTAATGCCGGCCATATGCAGCGACAGACCGGAGTCGTCGTACGTTGCTTTGCCCGACGCCCGTATCCAGTGTATGGAGCCATCAGGCCAGGTCGTTCGGTATTCGGCATTATATACGCTACGGTTGGCTACCGCTTCTTCCACCGCTTGCTGCATAATAGAACGGTCTTCCGGTAAAATGGCATTGATCAGATCCGGAAAATTGAAAATGGCATCGGCTGGAAGACCAAAGTTGGCTTTGCATTGAGCTGTGCATTGCATAAGGCCCGTGGAGAACTCTAAATCATAGGAGCCTAATTTACCAGCATGTAAAGCCATTTCCAGGTTTTGATTCGCTTTTTGCAAATCGGCTTCCCGGGCTTCCAGCTCTTTTTGGGCGGCTAATTCGGAGCGTAGATCCCGACCGGTGGCTACAATGGCGAAAGGCTCGCCCGACGTGGGATCGTCGATTACAAATCGTTTTACGGCTACCGGGATTCGTTCGCCTGTTTTGACGTGACGATAGTATTGAGTGCCTTGCCATTGTTTTTCAAGAATGGCAAGTGGCAGGTATTCATGTTGTATAGCATACCAGTCGTCGGCATAAAATAAGTCGCTCAGATTCTTTGTTGCTACGTCCTCCCGTTTCAAACCAAGCAGGTCGAGTCCATAGGGGTTAATATAACGTAATGACCCATCCAGGCTGGCAATGCTCATGTATTCGGGGCTGCCTTCTACGAGCGATGCCAGTTGTTTCTGTTCCAGATCGGCTTCGACTTCGGCACTTATATCCTGAGCTATACCGGCAAAACGGACTGGTTTATTCTGCGAATCGTACAGGTAAGTTCCCATAACTCGGACCCAGTGGATTGAGCCGTTATCCCAGATCACTCGTGCTTCATAAAATAGTTTTCCTGTTTTATCGGCTTCCTGATAAGCTTTGCTCCGTTTGGACTTATCCTCTGGGAGTATATATGTTTTCAGTGATTCACGGGTTAGGTTTTTGGTTTCATTGCCCGTGAAAATCTTGGCTAGGATGCGAGAGTAAACAACATGGTCTGTTTTAAGATCAACAAGAAACGTACCTGCTCCTGCACTTTCTACGGCTAGCCGAGCTTGATTTTCAATATTTTGCAGGTTTTCGCGAGCCGCCATCTGGGCCGTTATATCCTGTGCCGTTCCCGCAAACCGATCGGCTACATCCTGATCATTAAAATAGGCTTTACCCTGACATCGGAGCCAGCGAATTTGTTGATCTTCAACGCTTATTGTACGAAACTCTATATCATATCGGGTTCTATAGTCTGGATTTAGGGCTTCCTGTACCGCATTGTTTACCCGCAGTCGATCATCGGGATGAATATGGGCCAATACGTCGTTGTAGGCAATGGTATCATCTTTCGCAAAGCCGAAATACGTCTGGCATCGACTATCCCAATGAACCAGATTCCTGGCTATATCAAGAAGCCAGATACCTAATTCACTAGCCTGTAGGGCAAATTGAAACTGCTCCTGATTTGTTGCTAACAGGTGGTCAGCCCTGACTTTTTCTGTGGTTTCGGTACAGGCTACTAAAACGCCATTCGTTTGCCCTGCTTCGTCAATGATAGGACTAGCACTAAAGGTCCAGTAACTAGCTTCAGAATGACCATTACGTTCAATAGATAGCCGTTGGTCTTCGCTGAGTTTACTTTCGTTGTTCGTGAGAACTTGAACTACTAATGGTTTAACGAAAGCCCATACTTCCGGACAGATCGTATCGCTACTACGTCCAATAGTAGCCCAGTTTCCATTATGGGCGCCAAAGCGACGTTTGTAAGCATGGTTGTAGAAGCAAAAAAAATCGGAGCTCCAGAATACTAATAATGGCAATTGGGCAGGTAGCGTTATGCCCAGAGTTGTTCGGAGGTTTTGCGGCCATTGATGAATGGCACCCAGTGCGTGTTTAGACCAGTCAATAGAACGTATTAGTTGCCCTATTTCTCCCCCATGAGTAAGAAAAGCCTCAGTTGACGTAGTAGAAGCAGGAGGTTTCATGAAGGGAGCAAGCGAATCAATACGTCATAAACAACTTAGATAACTGGTCGGTCAGTAGATTGACCTGAGTAGGTTTGGTAATAAATTCATCGGCTCCTAAACGTCGGGTTTCGGCTATATCTCTTGAATCAGATGAGGTTGAGTAAATAAATACGGGCGTATGCTGTAAATGGGCTATTTTTTTTATTTCGGTCAGGCATTGCTTACCGCTCATCCCCGGCATATTCAGATCCAGAAAAATATAGTTAGGAGAAAAGTTAGTATCTTTTTTTAGTTTTTCCAAAGCTTCCTGCCCGTCATTGGCGAATTGACAGGTAAGGGGCGAACGCATTTTACGGAGCGCTAATAAAAAAAACTCCTGGTCATCTTCATCGTCATCAATGACAAGACAGGTTATCGGTAGACTCATTAAATAAGCGATTGCCGCCGGAGTTTAATAGGTTGGATATACAATAAATTACGGCTTGGTAAACGTACTAATTCAGCAGAGAAACAATCTCTTAACGTTAGAAATATGAATGATTTAATATATGTATTATGTGGAATGTGTACTTGTCAAAAGTATTAAAATGAAATCAGTGCTGCAAGGATATTTGTAAATAAACACCCGCAGCACTGACACATTACTAATCAACTTAGTAAAATATCGGTAATGTAATGGCTACAAAGGCCATATCGGCGCGGTGGCGGAATCGATTATTATCAGCAATTATATCGCGGTTTTTGGCCGAAATTTCGGTTGTCAGCCATTGGTACCCTATTTTGGCCGAAATACGTTGATTAATACGAATACGGGCATACACTTCGGTTGCCAGTGTGCCAATGTCGTTATCGCCTAGCAACCGTAAATTCGCATAAGTAGGATTAACTGATTGAAACGTATTAACTCCCTGAAAATAAAGCGTTGAATCGCCACCGGTTGGGGTAGTTAAGTTAAATTGACCCGTTGATGACCGGTAGCGGCCAGTGCGTGATTTACCAAAGGTAAGTCCTAAAATGTCGGCACTGGCACCTATCTCTACTCTGCCAAGATTAATCTGAGCCCGAACGCCAACATTAAGTGAGGTCATGGTTACGTAATCCATACGAACCGTATCGATATTTTCGACCAGTAGTGGCTCCGCAAGGGCAGCGAAGCCTGTTTTACCTCGTGTCAGTCGAGCTGGAGCGGTATAATAATTGAGATTATCGCCGTAAAAAGCACCTAATCGCAGATTCCAGCCAAACGAAAATAATTTGCGCTCACCAACATTGATAAGCTGATAATAAGCTACTGATGGATGATAGTTATTTTTTGTGTAAGCCATTCCCAAATCAAAACCGCTGCTCAAACGAGCCGACACTGGCGATTGGGCAAAACCATGTATGGTGAAGAATGTAAAAAAAACAAAAATGAGTTTCTTCATGCAAACGAATCAGGTTGTAAGAGCCGGCAAAGATACGTTTAGAACCGGGATTACTCTGATTTTAAGATTAATCTGATTTGCTGTACTTAGCAATAGGTAAAGTTTATATATATTAAAACCGTTTATATGTATTGATAAATATAGGCTGAGTGGTTACGTATAGAACTGTAGTTTACACCTACCCGAATAGACATTTTCCGGGCAGGTGTAAACTAAATATGTGTGTTCTGGCTACGTTTAGCCTGATAATTGCACTATACAGTTTTTAATACAACTGCAGCTAGGGGGGGTATATTTACACGAATGGATTGCGATCTTCCGTGCCAGGGCGACTCTTCACTCTGAATTGGGTCGGGGTTGCCAATGCCGCTTCCGTAGTATTCTGAAGAATCACTATTGAAAATTTCCTGATAGGTTCCTGCCGAGGGGGCACCTATACGGTAGTTCGAGCGAGGAATAGGAGTCATGTTCAAAACTACCAGCAAGGTATCTTCTGGCCGATTGCCTTTCCGAATATACGTAATCACGGTGTTTTCCCGATCCGACGTATCAATCCACTCAAAACCGTCGGCCGTGAATGATCGTTCATACATAGCTGGCTCATTTCTGTAAAGAGCGTTTAGTGCTTTTACACAGGCTGCCACGCCTTTGTGCGGAGCAAATTCCAGCAAATGCCAGTCAAGACTAGCGTCGAATTTCCATTCTGATGTTTGCCCAAACTCGCCACCCATAAACAGGAGTTTACTGCCCGAGTGCGTGAACATGTAGGAGAACAGTAAGCGTAGGTTCGCAAAGCGCTGCCATTCATCGCCGGGCATTTTACCTACCAGCGATTGTTTGCCGTACACCACTTCGTCGTGCGAAAGGGGTAGCATAAAGTTTTCAGTGAAGGCATATACCGTACTGAACGTCAGATTATCCTGATGGAATTTGCGGAAAGCAGGGTCGCGCTCGAAGTATGCGAGTGTATCATTCATCCAGCCCATCATCCATTTCATACCGAAGCCTAAACCACCGGTATAGACAGGGCGCGATACGCCCGGAAAGGCAGTCGATTCTTCGGCAACTGTTTGTACGTCCGGGAAGTGTAGATAGACGGCTTCGTTGATTTCTTTGAATAGGGAAATGGCTTCCAGATTTTCGCGGCCGCCAAACATATTGGGCTCCCACTCGCCAGCATTCCGGGAGTAGTCAAGATAGAGCATGGAGGCCACCGCATCGACCCGTAATCCATCGGCATGAAACCGATCGAGCCAGAAAAGAGCGTTCGAGATCAAGAATGAGCGAACTTCGGGACGGCTATAGTTGAAAATATAACTTTTCCAGTCGGGATGATAGCCCTTCCGCATGTCTGGGTGTTCGTACAGATGTGATCCGTCGAATTCATACAGGCCATGAGCGTCGCCCGGAAAGTGTGATGGTACCCAGTCCAGTAATACGCCTATGCCAGCCTGGTGCAGTCTTTCTACCAGCCGCATGAAATCCTGTGGCGTTCCGAAACGGCTGCTGGGAGCATAGTAGCCAGTTATCTGATACCCCCACGATGGCGCATACGGGTACTGCATGACAGGCATGAACTCAACATGCGTGAAACCCATATCCTGTACGTAAGGGACAAGGGCATCAGCAATTTCTCCGTAGCTCAGTTCACGCTCAGGATTAGAAGGGTCGCGACGCCAGGAGGCCAGATGAACTTCGTAGACTGAAAAGGGAGCATTGAGGGCATTCTTGTTTTTCCGCTCAGCCATCCAGTCCTGGTCCTGCCATTCATAATACGTATCCCATACTTTACAAGCCGTCTGAGGAGAAATTTCCCACCAGTGAGCATACGGATCTCCCTTTTCCAACTCCCGGCCACTTTCGTGAACAATGAAGTATTTATACGTTTCGCCACGGCCAATATTGGGAATAAAAACTTCCCAAATGCCGGATGAATCCCAGCGAACATTAAGCGGATGACTGCCTTTATCCCAGCCATTAAAATTACCAATTACCGATATGTATCGGGCCGACGGCGCCCATACGGCAAAATAAGTGCCGATAACGCCTTCGTGTTCAACCACGTGCGAACCGAATTTCTCGTAAAGTTTATGGTGTTTACCAGCGCGGAACAGGTAAATATCAAAGTCGGTAAAGCGTGAATAAACGCCGTTATTGCTGTAAGTAGAAGCCGTATCTGGCATAGTTTCGCTTGGTACTGGTTGATCTGGGTTTATAGGCTGTACTGGTTGTTCAGTTTCAGCCGTCGACGTTGTGGTTTTGCGTTTTGCCATTGTTTAGGACTTGTATAGCTACGATAATGAACGCGATCAGAGCCGGAAAGTTAGAAAATTCCTTACGTTCCTTGGTAAACCTAAGTAACTAATAACAGAGCTATCTTTACGAACATCCTTTTTCTCCGTGCGCTACGTTATTGGTTATTATTCTTTGGATTGCAATAGTGCTGTTTGGAGCATAGGAATGTCGGGCGTGTCTTTACCATCACTCAAGCGGATTTTCTCTATTTCCCGTATTACGTCGATAATTCCTTTAAGCGGTATTTTAACCCAGGAAGGTCGGTAACTAATCTCATAACCAAGCTCGTAGACTGCCTTTTCGAGCAAGTAGACGAGTAATAGATAGTTGGTTTCGGTGTTGTTCTTAAACAGCGGATGAGGGACCTCAAAGACATCCATATAAGCATGCAGGAACGTATCACGAATCAGATAAAACCAGCGGTCAGAAACCCGTTGTAGATGCTCCGAATTGAGGCCGTCCGTTTCGACGGAATTGAAAAGCTTAGCCGATACGGCATAGTGGTAGGATCGAATCATTCCGGCCACATCTTTCAGGGGAGAATGTTTAATTTTTCGTTCCGTGATTGTACTCTCAGGTTCGCCCTCAAAGTCAATAACAACAAAATCGTCACCAGTTGCCAGCACTTGACCCAGATGGTAATCGCCGTGGATTCGGATACGTAGCGAATCGAGGTGTCTACTTCTGAAATCGTCAATGAACGATTCAATCATTTCGCGCGCTTCCATAAACACCCACGCCAGTCGCTGAGCGTGCGGATCAAGTTTGGTATAATTGTCGATCAGCAACGCATAGCGTCGTTCCAGTAAATCTTCCAGACGCTTGATCATAAAGTCGCGGTAGTCTTTTGTGAAGCGCTCCGGGGTAAAATCAGGCCCGGCGTCTGGTTTATAAAGGGCCGAATGGAGTTCGCCGGTACGTTTGCCCAGTAATTCAACTTTATCAAAAACGTCTTCCCGAATGGCAAACATCCGCTGAGGAACGGCATACAGAAAATCGTTTAGATAATCACCGGTTTGCATCCAGGAGTCTTTCTCATTAGGAACCATTCGCTGGATCATGCCAAGCGTTACGTCTGGCGTGTTCGTGCGTTGCCAGATAATACTACCGCCAAAAGCTGGAATATGCGGGAAATTGCTCTCATCTGTCAGAAAAGCGACCATGTCTACTTCTGGATTCGTTTCCTGAAAGAGCTTTCTATACAGTTTTAAAAAGTATTTATTACCGAAAACCATCGCCGAATTACTGGAATCGACCGGCAACACGCTTGAATCTAGGTCTTCGTCTCCTTCTTCCAGCCCTTTACCCCGCTGGAAGTTCAATTGTCCATCGGTTTCCAGCAGAACCCGGTTCCGATAAACATGGCTAAAGATCGTTTGCCGGAAGCGTTGATCATAAATAGCATCAACTAAAAGCCCCGACGTATCGCCCAGCGTAGCCTGCCCAATGCGCCCTTTATCTGGGATATCGTTTAACTGATTTGGGAGCCTCTGTGCTACGTTGTCGGAAATAAAGGACAAGGGCAGTAGATATCTTTCGGGCTCTCCATCGGCATACGTTGCTTCAACGACAAGTAGATAGGAGAAATCGTTGTCAACGAGTGTTAACGTGTGGATTGTTTTTATCGTAAAGCCTGTCTGCTGGCGTGCTTTACCGGCAAACCATCGGCATGTGTTGACGTAATCGGGTAACAACGTCTCTACGAGTGCTGCCCAAAATTCGGTATTGCTAGAAACGGTACTACATTCGGTCCAGGAGATTGGTGAAAGCAGAGGCTGGGTAATGAACATGGATGAAAATTGCTTGGATAGATAAGCTAATTGCTCATCTACATGATCTAAGTCAAAAAATTTCTTGAATATACACTAAAACTGCGCAAGACTACAGAACGAGCTGTTACGTTGATTCGCCATTCAATACGCTTTGGCATAGTACGTATCGTTTGGGAAAAGCTGCCTGTATGTTGGATCGGACGCTAGAATAGCTGGATTTATAAACCAGCCAGTAGTCACGTAAGATTTGCGTTGTCGTCATGCTACGTCAATATCAGGAAGAGGCTTTGTTGAGTAAACAAATTCTACCTCGAATCGGCTACTAAATTGTTGCTATACGGCATAAAAAAACTCACCTGAGCGGTCTCAGGTGAGTTACGACTAGTTGTAGGTGGGAGGTATTAATTCAGGGCAACAACTCGGGCAGGCGAGGATGACTGAGGAGTTGACAGCACTACGCTGTGGGTGGTTGTTTCAACACCGTTTGTGATTTCTACCTGATACGTACCATCTTTTAATTCATCAAGATTAAGGCGAATGCGAGAGGTAGTAGCTTTCTTGCCAAGTCGTTCTACGTACAGTGTCTTGCCATCAGCATCTTTCAACGTAATGTTGACAGAACCACCTACTGTTTTATCCAGCGCGATGTTCAATTTGCCATCAACACTTGAATAGATACCTGTTTTATAACTTGCTACGTTGGCTGGACGCGTAATAGGGTTAGCATGGCTTACAGTAGCAACTGAGGTAACGAAACCAAAAGTAAGAGCGAAGGCGAGTGATTTGATGAGCGTTTTCATTGTCGTATGTTGTTTATGATCGTTCAAAGCAGGTCGGGTTAGCCCCGATTGTTGATTCAAAGTTATGGGTAGTAGATGGTACTATGCATAACAAACTACTGGAATGGTTGTGTATCTGGATGAATGGTTAGAAAATAAGGATGACTGATTGAATGGCGCGGTTGGATAGGCCATGTTTTGATTGCAATTTTGTTCTATTGCCTGATAAAATGGCCTCTGAATCGCTTTATTCACATGTCTTCTTACTTTGCTCCCGCCTTATTATCCCAATTCTCTAACCTTATTGCTGCCGAGAGCACGCGGTACGGTGGTGTTAGCGTAGCGCCATTTGCCTCGCTAAATCTTGGAATCAATACGGACGATCTTCCCGAGAATGTGGATGAAAACAGGCGTCGTTTTTTTAAAGCACTTGGTGTGGAAGAATACGTAGCAGGATTTGCCTCTTCGCTTCAGGTGCACGGTACGGACGTTTTGTACGCTATCGAAGCTGGACGTTACATTGGTTATGATGCGCTCATTACCGACAAGCCTGGGCTATTGGTGGGGGTTACGGTAGCCGACTGCGTTCCTGTTTTGATTTATGATAAGACTAATCGGGCCGTAGCCGCTGTTCATGCTGGCTGGCGCGGTACCGTTGGGCGTATTGTCAGTAAAACGCTGGAGGCTATGAACCATCATTTTGGGACAAAGGCAGATGAGTGCTACGCCTTTGTGGGTACGTGTATTGACGAGTGCTCTTTTGAGGTTGGCCCAGAGGTGTCGGAACAGTTTGCTAGTGAGTTTAAACGTACTGATCCTGAGTCGAATAAAGAGTGCATAGACTTGAAAGGGGCTAATCGACAGCAGTTAATCGAGTTCGGTATTCCTGAACTACAGATTGACGTATCGGCTTTTTCAACGGTTTTGCATAACGACAGCTATTTTTCGTATCGGGCTGAAAACGGGCAAACTGGTCGTATGTTGGCCGTAATTGGTGTTAGAGCGTAAACAAAGTAGCGACGGCCGCAGTTATGTATCTGTTTTTTAACTCAACACTGAAAAAATCATGGGAATCTTAGTATCAATATTAGTAGGAGCAATTGCCGGATGGCTGGCTGACCTCGTTTTCAAACGGTTTTCATTTTCACTATTTGTCGAAATCCTGCTCGGTATTGCCGGTGGATTTGTAGGCGGCTGGATATTTGGTCGGGCTGGTGGAATCATCGACCAGATTCTGACTTCTTTCGTTGGTGCCGTTATTATATTAGGTATTGCAGCGTTAATAAAAGGTTCGCGTAGAACAGTCTAGTTCAGAACCGCACCGGCGGCCCGGTGGGATTACACAGATTAGGGGATTAATCAGATTTTGTTTTCGCTTCAAAGAAGCGCTCTATCGAGACAAAATCTGATTAATCCCCTAATCTGTGTAATCCCACCGGGCCGCCGGTGCGGTTCTTATTTCAATATCTGCCTCGAAATCACAATTTTCTGGATTTCGCTTGTCCCCTCGCCAATGGTGCAAAGCTTGGCATCCCGATAAAACTTTTCAACCGGGAAATCTTTGGTATAGCCGTAGCCACCAAAAATCTGAACAGCTTCATTCGCAACGCGCACGGCGGTTTCGGAGGCAAACAGCTTAGCCATAGCTGATTCTTTAGTCACCGATTTAGCTGCGTCTTTTAAATCGGCGGCCTGATACGTTAATAGTTTAGCGGCTTCTACCTCCGTGGCCATATCGGCTAGTTTAAAGCTGATTCCCTGGAAATTAGCAATGGGCTGGCCAAATTGTTCCCGTTCTTTGGCATAGGCTACAGCGGCATCGTAAGCGCCGAGAGCAATGCCTACACTCAATGCCGCAATGGATATTCGGCCACCATCCAGCACTTTTAGAGACTGAACAAAGCCATCGCCTATTTCGCCAAGCCGCTGGCTATCGGGAATGCGGCAATCCTGAAACAGCATTTCGGCGGTTTCTGAAGCTCTCATTCCCAGTTTATCCTCTTTGCGTCCGCCCGAAAAACCGGGTGTTCCCCGTTCGACGACGAATGCTGTGGCATTATGGCTACTATTAGGCTCTCCTGTACGCGCAATGACAACGGCCAGATTACCACTTTTGCCATGCGTGATGAAATTTTTAGCACCATTCAAAACCCATTCGTTACCCTGGCGAGTAGCGGTCGTTCTCATATTACCGGCGTCCGATCCGGTATTCGGTTCTGTCAGCCCCCAGGCTCCAATCCACTCGCCCGACGCTAGTTTAGGCAGATAGGTTTGCTTCTGTTCTTCGGTTCCGAATAATAGAATATGATTAGTACATAACGAATTATGGGCAGCCATCGACAAACCGATGGAGCCATCAACACGTGATAATTCAATAATCGCTGTTACGTATTCCCGATAACCCAGACCGGTTCCGCCATAAACGGCTGGCACCAACATGCCCATTAGGCCCTGTTCGCCGAGTTGTTTAAACAGTTCTGCCGGAAAATGCTGACTGTCATCCCATTGACGAATATAGGGGCGTATATGCCGTTCACTCAACTCGCGAACTGATTGCGCTATTAATTCTTGATTTTCTACAATTTCGTTGATCATGTAAGGTATGTAACTAGATGAAGTGATTGAGTAGAAATCTCGTAAAAATTACCTAGAACTCCAACCACTACTTATCAAACTATTTCGAAAGGATGATGATTGGAATAGACGGGAAAATTAATTTATATGTTACCGATTTGTTTAATTTAAAAATATTAGAGTTATAATTGCTTGAAATTTAGGGCCTGTCTGGCTGTAGTCATCAGCTTATGCAACTTGTTTAGGCAAAAGTTAGGTAGGTCTGCCGATGAATCACAATTCAGATAGAGCTTTAGTCTATTATTAAAAAACTCCTATTTTTGTGACAACAGGTGAGCTTGACCGTCCGTAGAGTACACCGCGATAATTTGTAAATTCAATCTGACAATCTTAATATGAAACTGGCAGTTGTAGGAACCGGGTATGTTGGACTTGTTACGGGAACATGTTTCGCTGAGACAGGTAACCAGGTAACATGTGTTGATATCGACGAGCGAAAAGTCGAAAAACTGAATAATGGGATCATTCCTATTTATGAACCTGGGCTTGACGTTCTCTTTCATCGGAACGTAGAACAGGGGCGATTGTCATTTACGACCAATCTGGAAGAGGGCATCAAAGGGGCTGAGGTTATTTTCCTGGCGCTTCCAACTCCTCCCGGCGAAGATGGTTCTGCCGATCTGAAATATATTCTGAAAGTAGCCAGCGATCTGGGTCCCATCCTGAGTCAGTACGCTGTTATTGTCGATAAGAGCACCGTACCGGTAGGAACAGCTGAAAAAGTACATGCGCATATTGCCGACAACGCCAAAGTTGATTTCGACGTAGTGTCAAACCCTGAATTCCTGCGCGAAGGTGTTGCTGTTGAAGACTTCATGAAGCCTGACCGCGTTGTGATTGGTACTAAATCTGAGCGGGCCAAGGGCGTTATGAATCGCTTATATGCTCCGCTGGTACGTCAGGGAAACCCCGTCATTTTCATGGACGAGCGTTCGGCCGAAATGACTAAATATGCAGCTAACGCATTCCTGGCTACGAAGATTACCTTCATGAATGAGATTGCTAACCTGTGCGAGCGGGCTGGTGCTAATGTAGATGATATCCGGCGCGGTATTGGTACAGATAGCCGCATTGGAAAACGCTTCCTGTTTGCCGGTATTGGTTATGGCGGTAGCTGTTTCCCGAAAGATGTACAGGCTCTTGCCAAAACAGCCGAAGATTATCAGTATGATTTCAAAGTGTTGAAATCAGTAATGGCGGTTAACTACGCTCAGAAAATAAAGCTGGTACCGATGATTCTGGATTACTTCGGTGGCGACCTGACTGGCAAGACCATTGCTGTATGGGGATTGGCTTTCAAACCCTATACCGACGATATCCGCGAAGCTCCAGCACTCGATAACATTAAAGCGTTGCTGGAAGCAGGCGCTAAAGTAACGGTATACGATCCTGAAGCGATGGATAATGTACGGGGGCAATTGGGCAACTCGATTACGTATGCTCACACCCAATATGCTGCTCTCGACGATGCGGATGCGCTGGTAATTATTACTGAATGGCCGCTGTTCCGTACACCAGACTTCGACAAGATGAATCTCCTCTTGAAGAATAAAGTTATCTTTGACGGTCGTAACGTTTACGAACTCGACCAGATGCGCGAATTGAACTATACATATATCAGTATCGGACGGGAAGCCGTTCTGGCACCAGTCGAGCAAAAAGCCTGATATTGTTTGTAGTTTCTGGTTTATTGGTTCTGGTTTCGACTTTCGTTAACCAGGACAATAAACCAGAAACTGTTAACTGCAAACCCTACACTGAATGAAGCGTGTTTTAATTACCGGCGGAGCCGGATTTTTGGGGTCGCATTTATGTGATCGGTTCATCAAAGAAGGTTATCATGTTATTGCTATGGATAACCTCATCACTGGCGATATCCGCAACATTGAGCACCTGTTCCATCTCCCCAATTTTGAGTTCTACCACCACGACGTTTCTAAGTTTATTCACGTACCCGGCGAACTGGATTATATCCTTCATTTTGCGTCGCCAGCTAGTCCTATCGACTACCTTAAAATACCGATTCAAACCCTGAAAGTAGGATCGTTGGGTATTCATAATTGTTTAGGGCTGGCGCGGGTAAAAAATGCGCGCGTTTTGATCGCGTCAACCTCGGAAGTGTATGGTGATCCCACCGTTCACCCTCAAAATGAAGAGTATTGGGGGAACGTAAATCCGGTTGGCCCACGGGGTGTATACGACGAAGCGAAGCGATTCCAGGAGGCTATGACGATGGCCTACCATACCTATCATGGTCTGGAAACACGTATCGTTCGGATTTTTAATACGTATGGCCCTCGCATGCGTCTGAACGACGGTCGGGTATTACCAGCGTTTATTGGTCAGGCGCTACGTGGCGAAGACTTGACGGTTTTTGGCGATGGTAGCCAGACCCGCTCATTCTGCTACGTCGATGATCTGGTAGAAGGTATTTACCGGCTTCTGTTAAGCGACTATGCGTACCCAGTCAATGTTGGTAATCCATCCGAAATTACGATACGTGAGTTCGGCGAAGAGATTATCAAACTTACGGGTACTACGCAGCAGTTAATTTTTAAAGAATTGCCAAAAGATGATCCGAAGCAGCGACAGCCAGATATTACAAAAGCGAAAGAGATTTTAGGCTGGGAACCTAAAGTTTCCAGGGCTGAAGGCTTGCGGATTACCTACGAATATTTCAAAAATCTCCCGGAAGAAGAACTCTACAAAGCAGCGTATCACCGTGAGTTTGAGAAGAAATAATCTCGGCGGCTACGTTGTCGTTCCCGAAAACGTTGTGTAGTTTTACTTCCGTAATTGCCTTGTGCAGTACACCTTTAGCTGTCTGATAAAAACCTGCGGACCATCTCGTGCGCAGGTTTTTTGTTGATAAAAAGGCGTAGAATTTAGGGGAAGATCTGGTCTGGTGACCGTATGATTCCGCTAAATTCTACGCTTTTATACCATTAGCTTAGTCTGTCTTTGAAACTTTCGTAACCGTAGGTTCGGATTAACTGAAACGTATCGTCTTCTTTCCAGATACCAATACTGGGTAAGTTTACACCGTTGAACGTTGTCGTTTTTACCATGGTGTAGTGAATCATATCGTCGAAAACAATCACATCGCCAGCCGTAAGCGGTTTGTCAAATGAGTAGTCGCCCATGAAATCCCCTGCCAGGCAGGTCATACCGCCCAATCGGTACGTAGGCTTACCCGAAACGGGCTCGTGATAGGAGTTTATGATCCGTGGCTTGTAAGGCATTTCGAGTGTGTCGGGCATATGAGCCGCAAAGGACGTATCCAGAATCGCTACGTCAATCCCCTGGCTGTCGAGTACATCCAGTACGGTCGAAACCAGTACACCCGTCTGCCAGGCAATCGCCGAACCCGGTTCCAGGATAACATCAACGTTATACTTCTGACGGAAGGCTGATAGTAAGCCAATCAAATGGCTGGTATCGTACCCTTCGCGGGTCATGAGATGGCCTCCGCCGAAATTGACCCATTTAACCTGGTGAAGCAGATCGCCAAAACGGCTCTCAAGTGCCTGAAGCGTGCGTTCGAGGGTGAACGAGTCGTTTTCACAAAGTGTATGAAAATGGATGCCCTCCAGCCCCTCCGGTAATTGATCGGGTAACTGATCGCGGGTTGCTCCTAAGCGGGAACCCGGTACACAAGGATTGTACATATCCGTTGCGACTTCGGAATACTGCGGATTGACCCGAATACCACACGATACTTTGTCGATTGCCTGGTTGCCGAAGCGTTCCCACTGACTCCAGGAGTTGAACGTAATGTGGCTGCTACGTTCGATTATTTCGGCAAACTCATCGTCACGATAAGCCGGAATATATGTATGTGCTTTCACACCCATATACTCGTTCACCAGCTTGATTTCGTTGAGAGAACTGGCCGTTGCCCCGCTCAGATACTCGCGAACGAGCGGGAAGGCGCTGTACATGGAAAAGCCTTTCAGCGCCAGAATGATCGTTACGCCCGCGGCTTTCTGAACGGAGTCGATAAGCGTAAGATTTCGCCGGAGTTTAGCTTCTTCCAGTACGAAACAAGGAGATGGTATTGTATGAAGATGCTGATGTAAGTTCGTGTTCATGCTGCAAAGGTACGGTGTTTTGCTGCGTACTCACCAGTATCTGGACGGCAGTTCTATGGCTTCTGGTTTAAACTTCGGATAAGATAACCCATCCCAATTACCGTATGGATCAGCTTGGGTGCCGGTGGCTGGTCAATTTTTCGTCGCAAATAATTGATGTAGACTTCAACCGTATTCGGGCGAGTCGATTCGTGGCTCGCCCACACATTGTCGAGAATCTCTCTTTTGGAAACCACACGACCCTGGTTTTGCATCAGAAAGGCTAGTAAATAATATTCGCGGGGGAGCAGATCGATACGTTGGCCTGCCCGATATACCGTTCGTCCAATCAGGTTCACTTCGAGATCATCAACGCGGAGAATGGCTAACCGGGTAGGATAACCGGCTCTGCGACGATACAGAGCCTGTAGCCGTGCTGACAGTTCCCGCCCATCTACCGTGTAACCAACACAATCGTCGGCACCGGACTCCAGCGCCCATGCTTTGTTGCTGGGCGTATCAGGCGATACAAGCAATAAGAGAGGTATGTCGCGATTATCGGTTTGCACAAACGTCGGTAACGAATTCTGGTCAACGTCAGACAGTTGGATGGCCAGCACTACTACGTCGTAATGAGATTCGTGGGCCATTGTCCAGCCTGTTTGCCAGTCGGTGCTTACAGCAACCAGATTATTTTCAGATTCTAATCGTCGACGAATCCAGTCGGATGGCATTGGGGCGTCGTTAATCAATAAAAGTTTCATACCTCTCGTGACCTATTGCCTGGCATACTAGATTAGGAAGCGCGTTGACCCCGACGTTCATTTTCTCTACGAATGCGCCGACTATGAATCAGGTTATACATAACAGGCAAAATCAACAGAGACAGAATCGTGCAGGTAATGAGTCCGCCAATAACGACGGTGGCTAAGGGCTTTTGCGTTTCAGAGCCGATACCCGTTGACAGCGCGGCAGGAAGTAAGCCGAGTGATGCCATTAGGGCTGTCATGACGACGGGTCGTACACGCGTAAGAGCTCCCTCCCGGACAGCTTCCAGCATGGGCATTTTCTCGTGCAGGTTTTCTTTAAATCGGTTTACGAGAATAACCCCGTCCTGTACTGAAACGCCAAACAGTGCAATGAAACCAACACCTGCCGAAATGCTGAAGTTGATGCCCGTGAGCCATAGAGCCAGCATACCACCGATGAGGGCAAACGGTACGTTCAGGATAATCAGCGCTGCATCAAGCGCGCTGCCGAACGTAAAGAGCAGAATCAGGAAAATAATCGTGATACTGATCGGAACAACAATGGCGAGCTGCCGTTCGGCCCGTGTCTGGTTTTCGAACTCCCCAGCCCATCGCATCTGATAGCCGTCGGGAAGTTTAACCTGTTGCGCCACTTTCTGCTGGGCTTCAGCAATTGTACTACCCAGATCCCGACCACGTACCGAAAACTTAATGGCGATGAAACGGGCGTTGTTCTCCCGATACACGAAAGCGGCACCCGAGCGCGTGCCAATGTCGGCCAGCTCTTTGAGCGGTATTTTACTTCCAGAACGAGTTGGAACCAGCAGATTTTCGATTTGCTCGGGCGAATACCGGAATCGCTCATCGTAACGCACCTTAATATCGAACCGACGTTCGCCTTCGAAATACTGCGTAACAGTTTTACCGCCAATGGCTGTTTCAATAACGGATTGGGCTACGTCGGTCGGTACGTTGTAGAGCGCCATTTTTTGCTGATCGAGGGTAATCCGGAATTCCGGCTGACCAAGATTCCGGAAAACGCCCAAATCACTGACTCCTGGAATATTTTTCATGACGTTGAAGGTCTTGGTGGCTTCCTGATCGAGTACGTTCAGATCATTCCCAACAATTTTGATCGCCATGGAGCCTTTTACGCCGGAAACGGCTTCTTCTACATTGTCTGAAATTGGTTGCGAGAAGTTGAACGAAATGCCCCGGAAGCGCGCCAGTTTTTGCTGCATCTGCTCAATGAGTTCGTCTTTGGTGAGATTACGTTTCCACTCTTCCTTAGGATACAGATCAACGAAAAATTCATTGTTGAAAAAACCCGTGGGGTCCGTTCCATCGTTCGGCCGACCTGTTTGCGATATAACACCCCTTACTTCCGGGAACTCTTCGAACACGGCCCTGAACTTACGGGTATAGGCATAGCTTTCGTCCAGCGATACAGAGTAGGGAAGGCTGGCCCGTACGTAGATCGACCCTTCATTCAGAGAAGGCAGGAATTCAGAGCCAATGTGCTTCACAAAAAGATAGAGCGAGAACACCAACGCCCCAACCGCGATGCTGATAATAATACGGGGCTTACGGATAGACCACAACAGCGCTGGCCGGTAAACTTTGGTTAAGCCTTCCACAATAGGATTGTGTCGTTCGCGAACGTTCTTTTTCAGCAGGATACTACATAGTAGGGGAATCAGCGTCAGTGTGACGATCAGCGAGCCAAGCAGGGCAAAACCGATGGTCCAGGCCAGCGGACTGAATAACTTACCTTCTACCTTCTGAAAGGTGAAAATCGGGAGCAGGGCCGTGATGATAATGATCTTGGAGGTAAAGATCGATTTGCCCATTTCTGTGGCTGTTTTAGCCAGCCAGCTGAGTTTTGCCCGTCCGTTGAAGGTCATCATACCCAGATGTTCGGCTCGGGTGGCCAGCATCACAAACAACCCTTCCACCATAACCACCGCGCCGTCGATAATGATACCGAAGTCGAGGGCACCAATACTGAGCAGGTTGGCCGTCATGCCACGGAGCCGCAGACAGATGAATGCAAACAACAGCGCCAGCGGAATAACGATTGCTACCGTTAGCGTTGTTCGCCAGTCGGCCAGGAAAATCAGCAGGATAAGCGTAACCAGGAAAATACCAGTCGCTACGTTTTCGCCGACCGTGTGCAACGTGTAGTTGTTGAGGGTCGTACGGTCGTAGAACGTCTTGATCTTAACGTCTTTCGGCAAGATCGAGTTATTAAGCTCATCAATTTTCGCTTTCAGAGCGGGAATGACATCGTTCGGGTTTTCGCCTTTCCGCATCACCACAATACACTCCACCACATCGTCCTGCTTGTCGCGGCCCACAATACCGAGCCGTGGCTGAAACGATTCTTTTACGGTGGCTACATCCCGAACCTTTATCGGTACGCCGTTGACATTGTCGATAATGATACCCGCTACGTCTTCGGGTTTCGTGAGCAGACCGATACCCCGCACTACCAGAGCCTGATTGCCCTGCTTGATCACATCGCCCCCTACGTTGATATTGCTTTGTTGAATGGCCTGATCTACATCCAGAGCCGTAAACCCATAGTTAGCCAATAGGGTAGGATTGAGGCTTACTTCAATCGTTTTAACCTTACCGCCAAAGCTGACCACATCGGCAATACCCGGAACGCTCTTGATCTGGCGTTCGATAACCCAGTCCTGAATTGTTTTCAGCTCGGTTACGTCTTTAGTTTTACTCTCCAGCGTAAAGCGATAGATTTCGCCGGTGGGGCCGTATGGGGGTTCTATTTCGGCGCTAACGCCGTCGGGCAAATCGACGCCCGCAATGCGGTTCGCTACGTTGGTTTGCGCCGTGAAGTTATCGACTCCATCTTCGAAAATCATCGTGACAACCGACAGGCCAAACAGCGATACCGAACGTAGCGTCGACTTACGGGGAACTGAATTTAATTCGACTTCGAGCGGGATGGTAACAAAGCGCTCGACTTCTTCCGCCGACCGACCGGGCCACTGCGTAATGACAATTACGTTGGTGTTTGTTACGTCCGGAAACGTTTCTACGGGCGTATTCAAAAAGGCAACCACGCCCCCTACGATAATTAACAGGATGCCAAAGAAAACAGCAAACCGGTTGGTTAACGCGAAGGTGATAATACTGCGAATGAACTTATTCATATGAATAATAATGATTGACTCGCCGAATGATTGACCGGCTGGATTGGTTTACTCCGCTGCCCGATCACTACGTCGGTCTATCATTGAGTTTAGTCGGTTAAGTCGTTATACAACAGGAGGCTGCCTTCGGTTACCACGATTTCGCCGGGCTTTACATTACCCTCGACAAAGGCATAACGCGTTGTATTCTGCATCACTTTTACCTCGCGGACTTCGTATTTGTCTTTGCCCGTCTGAACAACTACGTAGTAGTGATCCCGGTCAAAAACGACTGCTTTCTGAGGAACGGCCAATGCCTGATTGCCCTGCGCATTAGGTAGGTGGACATGAATCGTAGCAAACATGTCAGGCTTGAGAAGGCCGTCGGGATTATCAAGAACAATCCGTACCTTAAGTACCCGAGCCTGTTCGTCCAGCACACTGCTGATATTGGAAATGGTCCCTTTGAATATTTTGTCGGGGTAAGCCAGTACCTGGATGTCAACGGGTTGCCCCTGGTGGACTTCCGGAATGTCCTGCTCGTAGACATTGGCCATGACCCATATTTTTTGCAGGCTGGAAATGGTGAAGAGCGGGTTCTGGTTATCGGAGCGCAGGTCTTGTCCTGCGTTGATATTACGTTCAACAACGAAGCCAGCAAGGGGCGATTTGACGGTAAAATACGGATTGCCCGACGTGTTGCTACCGCCGTAAATTTTAAGAATGTTCGCCGATTTGCTGAGTTCCTCCTGCGCTTTCTTGACGTTATTTTTGGCCGTCAGATAATCGGTTTCCGAAGCAAACTTGGCTTTATACTGCGCTTCAACGTTTTTAAGGTTTTGCTGAGCAACTTCCAGATCGGATTTGTCGGCCTGGTAGTCGTTGACGTAGTTAGAGATATCGCCGGAGCGGATAACCGCCAGATCCTGCCCTTTCTGGACAAACGACCCGAGCGCTGCGTTGATTTTCTCTACGTTGCCGCTCACCAGCGGAAATACGCGAATGACGTTGTCCTGGTCGAACGTAACGGTTCCATTGAGCGTCAGTTCGTTTTCCGGATTGATCCGTCGTACGGAGTCGGTGAGGTAACTACTGGTTGAATCGGCGGCTGAAGTTGGTGCCTGTGCTTCTTCTTTTTTGCCACAGGCAGCCAGCAGTAGTCCGGCTGCTAATGATATCAGGAGTGATTTAGTCGTGTGCATACCCGTTAAAAGAACCGAGTGTTGGTGGTGTAATTTACTTGTTGTTGAGCCTGAAAGATGTTGTTTTGCAACGTGATGTAGTTTAGCAGTGCCGACTGATAGGTGCGGATTTTGTCTAGGTAATCGAGCAGGCCAATCACGCGGGCATTATAAGTCTGAGTAGCTTCTACCGAAATGTTCTGCACTCGGCTGAGGTAATCGGCGGGCAGGGTGTTTTGCTGCTGATAATAAATGGTGAGCTTATCGTAAGCATCGATTACGTCATTTCGAACGATGGCTTGGGCATTGTCGAACCCAGCCTGGGCGCTTTTGACGCCTATTTCTGCCACTTTTACCGCACCCTGATTGCGGTTGAATACGGGAATGTCCATTGCCACCGACAGGCCGGTGAAGTTGTTGAACGCATTACCATATTTGTCGTAGATGAATCCGGCTGTCAGATCGGGAGTACGGCGTGCCCGCTCAAGTGCCAGACTACGTTGGGCATTGTTGATCTGTTCCTGACTAAGAGCGGCATCGGGCCGGTTGGTCAGAGCCGAGTCGATGGCTGTTGCCAGCGATGGGGGCGCCGGAGTTGCGCTGGGAATACTGCTGGGGAAAATAAAGGCGTTTGTATCCTGTCGAATCAGTAGACGTAGCGTGGCCTGTTCGTCGGCAATCTGGGCCCGGTAGTTGGCAATATTGGCCCGCAGATCCCGCAAGGCAACTTCCAGACGAGTAACTTCATAAGGGGCGATACCTCCGGCTTTTAAGGCAATCTGCGACGATTGGATCAGGCGGCCTTGTCGGCTTTCTTCTTCCTGTAGCAGTCGTAGGGCCTGCAGATCATAATACAGATTCGCGTAGGTCGTGTAGAGCTGGTAACGTAGCGTTCGTAGAATATCCCGAAAGGCGATGGTAGTCAGCGTTCGGTTACTTTCGGCCAATCCGACCAGTTTACTCCGTTTGCCTGCCAGCTGAATTAACTGCTGAAGCTGTATGGTCATACCGCCCTTGTTGAACTGGCTATTGGCCAAGTCCACCGCTGAGTTTTGCCCATACTGGAAAAATTTTCCCGTTTGTGGATTATAGAAGTTACTCTGGAACGATACGTTCGGATTGGGACGCAGGCGCGCCTGAATGACATTAGCTTCGGCGGCACTGATCTGATAGCGTTGGGCTAATAGCTGAAAATTACGATCCAGAAACTGCTGTTCAAGTTGGGGTAAGCTAATTTGGAGCGTATCTGTCGATTGGGCGTACGTAGGTAATTTTAACCACATACACGCTAAAAACATACCTGCAAGACGTACTATTTTCGGTACCTGAAACATAAAGGTGTGAAAAATTTTGACTGTGCAAATGTTGTATCTAACGAATAAATCTACATTAAAAACCGCTTAGATTTTTGGGTATTTATCCTTAAAATGTTATTAATAGAAATTACGGACGGATCTGTACTCAGAAGGAAAGCGTGTTGTACTTTTCAGCGAAAAGCGGAAAAATAAGTGGTAATAAAAAAGCCCGACCAATTTGGTCGGGCTGGGAGTAGTTTTTAATTATAGAGGGGTTTTTCTTTTAGAAGACAAGATTGCTGCCAGGTCACACCACTCGTTAAAAATTTAAAGTATATACATTATTCGTTGTACTGTTGTTCGTATAATCGATGAATTTTATCGCGACTTCGTTTTAGCCGCATTTTGACCGCACTTGCTTTTATTTCGTACAGTCGGGAGATTTCATCAATACTCAGCCCGTCTTCATATTTGAGCTTCAGCATCCTGGTTTCTTCATAAGAAAGGGTTTTTATTGCCTGCTTGACCATCTGAAGCGTTTCTTCATGAATGAGGGTATCCTGCGATTCGGCCATATCGAACTCTTCGTCCTCTTCCATAGTGACGGTTTTCAGTCGTTTGCCGATCCGAATCTGATCCAGGCAATAATTGTAGGCAATTGAGTATAGCCAGGTTGAGAAACGTGCCCGCTCCTGAAACGCATCGAGTTTATCGAACACCTTCAGGAAAATATCATGAGTGAAGTCTTCTGCTTTGGCTGAATCCTGAGTTAGCGATAAGCAGCGACGGTAAACTTTATTAACGTATCGGTTATAAAGCGTTTCAAAACACTCTTTAGGCTGGTGGGGTAAATACAGACGAATCAAGTTCTCGTCAGTTAATGATGTATGCATATCACTACGCTTGTTTCACTCTATTCTTATTAATTCATTAAAAACAAATTCTCTCTCCAAGAAGAAGTCTTAATATATGTTAGACGGGATAAGGTAAATATGGATACGAAAAATATATTAAAAGGTATATTCGTATATTAATATGAGGCTTTTTTCTAAAATCGACGGTATTTTGTATGGTTATAGGCCGATTTGACTTACCAGAAGTAGGTGGGCAAGGGTTTGACCAGCCCTATATTGATATAGTAGTGGCCTAAACGGGTATAATAACCCTTATGAGTGAAGGCATAGGCAGGTGAACGTAACCTGTATTATCTGAGAAGCTTTGATAGGGATCTTGACGTAGTACGATTCATTTTTTTGATGAACCTGTTACTTCTACTGGGCTTATAACTCCGGCCTCCGTGTTGCTGATAAAGGCGATACGTTTGCTATCTGGCGACCAGGAAGGCGTATTGATTGATCCTTGCCCGCCATATACATAAGCGACCACTTTGGATTGGCCACCGCTTACAGGCATTAAGCGAAGATAAACGTGTTTGTAGGGAGGATGATCGCCCGATTTTACTTCCTCTTTCAGAAACGACAAAAAGACGATCCATTTGCCATCGGGAGAAATATGGGGAAACCAATCATGAAACTCGCCCGACGTAACGGCTTCCTGCTGACTCCCATCGGGCTTCATTCGCCAGATTTGCATCGTCCCGGTGCGGTTTGAGTTAAAATAAATGTATTGGCCATTAGGCGTATACTCAGGGCCGTCGTCGAGCCCTGTTGCCGTTGTTAGCCGGGTTTCTGGGCCCCCGTTAGCTGAAATTTTGTAGACGTCGTACTCGTCGTTTCGGGCCCCGCAAAAAACCAGGTTGTTGCCGTCGGGCGACCAGCCGTGCAGGTACGATGGACCTTGTGGAGTAATCTGTTTGGGCGTTCCACCCATAATAGGCACTGTGTAAATAATAGAGCCGCCTAATTCTTTAACACCGCTGCTCAGACCAATCATTTTTCCATCGAATGATAAAACATGGTCATTGTTGTTATTCTTTACGGTGCCCGTGTTTAATACGGTCTGCTGTTTGCTGGCCAGATCAAATGTGTATAGAACACCCTGCCCGTTGTAGAGAAGTGTTTTGCCGTCGGGCGTCCAGTTCGGAGCCTGAATCGAATTTGGGGCCGTGTGAATAACAGTACGCTTGCCCGTGAACACGTCAAGAATTTCCAGGCGGCTCCCCAGATTCATTCGGTTGGGTGATTCATCCGGCGAAACCGGAACCGTAATCCGAACATCCTCGAACCGGGCTTTTGCTACGTTGGCTGGCGATTGTGAGCTAACAAATAAGCCAACGTACGGATCAGCTCCCAGATCAATCGTACTAACTTCCTGGGTATGAAACGGCTCGCCGAATTTGGCGACTCGTAGGGTAAACGTAGTGCCGCTACGTTCTAACTGGATAATATCTGGCTGCTGAACCGATACGCTTTTTTCGGCCATGTTCCCGGCCTCCGATGCCCGAAACCGAAGTTGGGCGGGGCCGTTGGCCGTAACAGATGCGCGAACTTGTGGCGATTCGGCCGACAGGGATGCGGAGGCAACCCAGCCAATCTGGCTGGCAGGGTCCAACTGCCGGACGCGGGCATATAGGATAAAATCGCCTTTAAGACGTTTCCACAGGTAATGGAAATGATCGCCTTTGGAGGAGCCTTTGCTGGTTATTTCGTAACTGTGCGTGGCTGGATCATAACGAGCCGTTCCAGACGTAGCGCCTACGTTTGTCTGCGAATCGAATACGCCAGCGGGTTGCTGGGCGTAGGCAGATAGGCTTATACTAAACAGCCAATGTACTATCAGGCAGAAAAACGCTTGCTTCATGGCTTTGTCGGAGGCTATACGGGGTCGTCTCCGGTAAAAGAACGAGCGAGTTAAAGTTTACTTTCTTATAAACTGATGCCTGTATCAGCTAGTTAAGTGAAGAGGGATAAACAGATTGTTCCTGAATGTACTCAACAAAAAACGTTTCTTATGCGACCGCTCTTATTGTCTTTCGTTTTTAGCGCCTGTGCATCGGTTTGTTTCGGGCAGGCCGATACGTCGAAAATTGTCCGTGAACCAGCACGATCCCCGTCGGCGCAGGTTCCCATTCCAGGTATTGATGCGCCTTTGTCGGGGCCAGGAACACTGATGCAATCGTCTCCCCAGCCCAATGCGGTTGCTACACCCCAGAAAGTAGGAAAGAAAGGGAAGGTTACTACGAACCCACCCAGCGACCCACGAGCTTTTGGCGTAGCTGTACCCGTAGGTAAAGCAAAAAAAGATACGTTACGTTAACGTATAGGGAAGCGTTCTTACTTGCCCATCCAGGTCTTAAAGTCACTAACTTTTTCGCGGCTTACCAATGCTTCCTTGTCAAAGACTGGCCGGAGATTCAGGGCCAGTCTATTGCCAAAATAAGGCTGGATTTGATCAACGGCCTGGTGGGTAACCAATACTCCGCGATTGATGCGGAAGAATCGGTTGGGATCAAGCCCATCGGCCAGTTCATCAAGGGTGTAATCGACCAGGAATTTCTGGCCCGTATGCGTCGTGAAAAAGCTGTATCGTTCTTCCGTATAGAAGTAGGCAATCTCGCTGACTTCAACGGAAAGTAACCGTTGACCCTGGCGTACTAAAAAACGCTGACGGTAATCGCGTGGAGCCTGTTTCTGAATCTGTTGCAGTAGTTTTTCAATGTTACGAACCGGGTCGCTGTCGGTAGAGCGGCCATGTAGTGCTTCGTACTTTTGAAGGCTACGTTCCAGATCGTCGCGCTGCACGGGTTTCAGCAGATAATCAATGCTGTTGACCTTGAAAGCCTGTAGCGCGTATTCGTCGTAAGAAGTCGTAAAAATCACCGTGCTACGTACGGACGTGCGTTCAAAGATTTCAAAGCTCTGACCGTCGGCTAATTCAATGTCCAGAAAGATAAGATCGGGCTCCGGTTGGCCACTGTCTCGCCGGTTTTCCAGCCATTTTACGGTATCTTCAATGCTGGCCGTTACGCCTTCGATGGTCAGTTTCGGCGCTACGTCGTTCAGTAATTTCTGGAGTTTACGAACAGCTAGTTCTTCGTCTTCAACAATTAATGCATTCATGAATTGGTAGAGGATTTTGTCAAAAGTGGTAAGGTTACAGTAAAATAGTCGGGCCCTGGCTCAATGACTGGTTCGGGCTGTTCGAGTAAATGGTATTTAGCCTTTATATTCGCTAAACCAACGTGTGTGGATTCCAGCTCGCTCACGAATTCGGGTTTGGCCCAGGACGAAACGGTTCGCGATAGGTCGGCCCGTTTCGTTTTTTTCTGAAGGTTGTTACGTATCCGCAATTGACCCTGCTCCAGGGTTTCTATCTCAATATAAAGTGGTTTACTGGCCAGAATAACGTTGTGCTTTACGGCATTTTCGACCAGCAGTTGTAGCGTAAGCGGAGGTAGCCGATAGTGTAAATATTGACTCCCTACCCGAACATCGAGATGCAGGCCGGTGCCGTGCCGGGTTTTCAGCAAATGATAATACGAATCGATGAAGGTCAGCTCGGTTTCCAGCGTTGTCAGTTCGTCGTCGTTACTGTTGTCGGATAAGGCAATGGTTGATTGACGATTCGTTTGCAGCATATAGCGATAGACACGTGCCATTTGATCAACAAACAGTTCGGCGCGCTGGGGCTCGTCGGCAATTAATGACGAAAGCGAATTTAGACTATTGAACAAAAAGTGCGGATTCACCTGACTCTTAAGACCTTGTAATTGGCCCTTTAGATTCTCTTTTTTTAATTTTTCTTTATTAATCTGTATTTGCTGCCACTGGTTCAGCGAATAGAATGTTTCATAGATACCAACCGATAGAACGATAAATACCAGATTGATTGCATATGCTTTCAGGAGGGTGGCGTAAGCGATAGAAGAACCGAACAAACGTAGCTGGATGTATAGGCCAGCAATAATACCAAGAAACAGGGCCGACAGAACGGTATGAGCCAGCAAGGTTAACGACACCCGGCGCAGGGTTTGCTCGAAACGAGGATAGCGTCTGGTAATGACCTCGGCAACTTTACCTTGTGTAAAAAAAGTAGCGGTTAGCAACCCACTGTTCAATAACGTAGCACTGATAAACGTCCATCCGTTTTGCCAGTAACCATCGCCGACCAGCAAATAACTGAACAGAATAGCGAAACAGGGCATGGTCAGGACGTAGGTCCACCGGCTTCGGGGCGTAATTTGCCCTACTAGCGGAAAACGAACTGGCTGATCCATGCGTGCTTCTGATTAATGACTGTTAAGTGGACTTTGTCTACTGCTGCTAATTGGTGTCTGAGCGAGCCAATGCCGGCTATTGCTACAGTAGGAATGATAAAGATAGTAACGCCATTTTGGAAGCCATTTTCTTATGTACGTCAACTGTACGAATTCCGTAATGAGTTGAGCAAAAAACTGGTTAAGCGGTACCGACTTGTTAGTGTTTGGCTGATAGTTTGTTTATGGACAGAAGTGGTAGCAATACGCTAAATTGGTCGTCTTCAGCGTTAACGACTACGTATTGATGCAGCACCTGCATGTATTTTGCTTTCAGACTGGCCAGCCCGGCCTGGCGGGTAATCATACGTAGCGTTTTTTTCTGGCGATTGTTGGTTACCAGGAGCATGCCTTCGTGAGTTATCTCAATACGGATAACTAATGGATTTTTGGCCGACATACTGTTGTGCTTGATGGCGTTTTCAACCAGTGTCAGCAGGGTTAATGGGAGTAAGGTACATAGCCCATAAGCTGGCTGAGCCAAAGACGGAATCTGTATGCGCAGGCTGTTGCCGTATCGCACCTGAAGTAGATCGGTGTATAGGCTGATGAAGTCGAGTTCTTCCTGAAGCGTAACCAGCTCATTTTGTCCATCGATAAACTCAATATTCTCTGGTCTGCTGGATTGTAGCATGTAGCGATAGACCCGCGCCAGCTTATCCACAAACTGTTCGGCTAGTTTCGGCTCTTCGCTAATTAATACTGATAAGGAGTTAAGGCTGTTAAAGAGAAAATGTGGATTGAGCTGACCCTTTAGGTTATCGTACTGACGTTGTAAGGCCATGCGTTGCAGTAGTTCGCTTTCCGTCAGATCCTCTTTCCATTGGCTGTAGGTATAGAACAGGCTAAGGGCCAGGCAGAGAAAAATATCAAATACCAGACCTAGTATCCAGATCGGCTGGACCGTCGACCAGCTTAGCTGAACGCCCGTTGCCGGAATAAGGCTGTATATCCACACGTCAAAAATGGCCAGACCAATCGTAAGACCGCCTACCAGTAAAGCCATTACCAGAGTTCGTGGCACCGTTTGATTTATAGCCGGATAGAGCCGGGTTGCCCATCGGGTGAGTAAGGTAAGCAGACTAATGGATAGCCAGTACAGAAAAAAGACCAAGGCGGTTCCGATCCAGAACAGCCCAGAATCCGTAAAGTAGCGAAAGCCAATAAAGTAATAATTGCCCAGTGGAAACAGCAAAGGCATCATCAGCAAGTGATAACGCCACTCGTATTTTGAGAAGAAGCGCGGTCGGCGGTTGTCCAGTGTGTGAACAGGAGACCTGATGATGTCTGGGAAGATCATGGTATCAATCGCCGAATATACGTAAATCTGTCTGTCAATAAAGAAGCTGCGGGGCAACTTTACACAGCCGCTTTGAGCGGACTCAGCAGCGGCAACAGAACTGTAAAATGCTCTTCATTTTCTTCAATAATAACGTCTGACTGCGTTAGCATTCGGTATTTAGCCGCAATATTGGCCAGGCCAATGCCATTGCTAAGGCTTTGCTTATTTTTTCGCTGAAGATTGTTCCTGACCGCCAGTAAAACACAATCCTGATCACTAACCGACGATTGAGTGGATATATCGATAGTAAGCGGTTTATTAGGAGCTACCACATTATGTTTTACCGCGTTCTCGACCAGAAGCTGTAGGGTCAGGGGCGGTAGCGAGTGAGCCAGGCAGTTCGGTGGTACGGCGGTACGAACGGCAATACCAGCGCCATGCCTGGTTTTTAACAGATGAGCATACGACTTGATGAACAGCAGCTCGGTTTCCAGCGATGTCAGTTCTCGGTCATTCGATTGGAGCAAGTATCGGTAAACTCTCGACAGCTCATCCACAAACTGCCCGGCCTGAACCGGCGATTCGTCGATCAATGTTGAGAGTGAGTTAAGCGCATTGAACAGAAAATGCGGATTGACCTGATTTTTCAGCGAATCGAACCGAGCCTGCCATTCGGTTTTTATGAGTAGTTCCTTCTCCCGATACGTATCCTGAAGCTGCCGAATTAAGTAGCCTCCTTCGTAGATCGCTACGTAGACAGACACATAGACAACCTGAATACCCGTTGTTTCGATGTAGTTATACACATCAAATGTCCAGATGCCTACGTCTAAAAACCAGTTAATCAGGATACGTAGCGAGGCATTGAGATTGGCCAGTACGATAATCAACGCTCCCAGTACAACGAGCCGTGGCTGCATGCGCGACAGGCCCGGATAACGCTTTTGACTGTATAGAATCAACAGCCGGGCCAGTTCCCAGCCAATGTAGCCGCAGCTAATGGCAATGCAGACAAATTGTAGAATTTGGCGGGGAGAACTCTTTACATAAATAGAAAGTCGAAAGAAGAAGGTACCAAAGGCAAACAGCACAAGCGGCCCAAAAAGCCGCAACTTTGCTTCTTTCGATAGTCTTATGGTCATAGGGGATTGAGGAGGCTACTCCAACGTAGCAAATTAGCTAATTATTGACTCTGAATCAATGGATAGTACAGGTAAATAGTGGAATAAAACCATAGAGTATGAGCGCCTATTATGGATTTGCCCGTTCTATGTGACAAAAATGATTGGTAGAGGATCACGAGCGAAGTACATTATGTGCCAACTGGTAAAAGCGATTGGTCAACAGGAGTATTGCCTGAATGAACTGGAAAGGAAAGTTAAGTTCATGCCTGCTGTTATTGATGTGTGAATACGTTTGTAACGTCTATTGCATTAGATAATCCCAGCGTTGACAAATGGGGTACTGATGCAGTTCGAATCTTTGACAAAGTTTAGAACCGCCCGGCGGCACGGTTTGTCAAAGGTGAGATTAACTCAATAGTGGGCCGACGTTACGTCAGGATGTTTTTTTGAAAACAGTGGATGATCTGGTTTGTAAATGGATGTACTACGTAGATCCGGGGACGTAATCAGCAGAGACTATGCCCATAGGATCTGTTAAATCAGGCAGCGGTTTATAGAACGGCACCAATGCGCATCGGGCTTTTCCTATCTTTGCCGCTCGCTTTTACCGTAGATTATGAATAGCCAACTATTCAATAAAAAAGATTTAATCGCTTATTTTATTGTCGCTGCCATTGGGGCATCTCTGCAACTTCTGGTTGGCACGCTGCTTCAGGAGTGGTTTCTGGTAACGTATGAACAGGCGCTTTTTGCCGGTTACGTAGCTTCCTTTTTTGTCGGTTTTTATCTGACTAAACTGTTTGCATTTAATGCTAAAAACTCGGCCAAAACCCGGCGCGAAATCGCCAAATTTACCTTGGTATCAATCATTTCCTGCATTATAACGGTTTATGGTTCTTCGCTGCTCTACAGCGTGTCAGTCGATATGCTTCAGTCCTATATCATTACCATACCGTCGTCGACAAAAGAAGTGAATGTCAATAAATTAGTGGCCCACACCGGCGGAATGGGGCTGAGTTTTATCAGCAATTATATTCTGCATAAGCAGTTTACCTTTCGCAATACCGGCTTTTATGACAAACTAAAACGCTTGCTGAATTTATAGGAATCTCATTGCCGGGGCAGCAGTAAATAACTTAGGCCAACCTGAGCTTGCCAAAAGTTGGAAGAGCCAATTTTGAACCCATCAGAAGGACGGACTGCATCCTGCCAATTGGCAACAACTTCGCCACGTAGCGCGGGGGTAATACCGATCGTTAGACCAGCCGAAAGCGAACGCGAATGTATGCCAGAGATGGTATTGTTCTGATACGTACGAAACCCGGAATTGCCCGAAGTGCTGGAGTAGTCCTGACTCGTAAAGGTATAGGTGCCAAATCGATAGGCAGCGGCTACGAATGGTGAAAGACGCGTCTGCGTGAACTGATAGCGTATGGCCGGACCAACAGAAAGCAGATTTGTTTCTATAACTCTCTGCGTCCACTCTCCGCTCCAGCTGGCCGATGCGCCGAGCATAAGCTTGTTAGCGACGTAATAACCGCCATAAAACTGAGTCGTCAGATTGTTAGCCAGGAATTGAGCTTTTGAATAGCCACCCTGAATGCCTAGTTGCCATGTTTTTCGGGCAAATGGCTTGGGGGTAATTTCAGAATTATTGGCCTGTGCGAAGCTTTGAGCTGCTGTTGAGACAGAGAAGGTATATAAGCAAAGGAGTAGGAATGCTTTCATAGAACCGCCTATTTGCTCCCAAAACGTAACGCTTATTTTCTCAGTATAGAATCAATTGCCAGATAACGCTTTATTTATTAGGCGGCTTTAGAAGTAAACTGCTGAAAGTCAGAATGCCTTTGCTACGTTATAAGCGATAGCAAAGGCATTCTGACTTTCAGTAAAGCTGTTATTAAAACTTGGCCGTAAGCCCTAACTTGACAGCCGATACGCCGTAGCCCAATTCGGTAAAAGCACCAACCTTAGGACTGAACATATACCGGGCTCCCAGATGTAACCCAACGAAAATACCGCTGTTATAGCCGCCGTAATCGTAATAGCTGTAGGATGAGCCACCTGCATACCGGAAGCCAAGCGATGCGCCGATGTATGGATCGAAATCGCTATTCTGGATATTCAGGGCTTCGCCCAGATGATACGACGCCCGGCCGCCTGCATAAATGAAGTTGTAGCCACCTGAGTAGTACCCGTAGCTATACCGATAATAATCGATAGAACCACCTACTGAAAAGTTATTCTTGGTACCTACTTCCACCGATACACCGAGTGGTAAGCCGCCACCGTAATACGTCGCTAAACCAATTCCAGCATTCAGATAAATAGGTTTGGAGCGTGCCGATGATCGGGCGTGAGTGCGTGCTGTTGACGTAGCAGGACGAGCTGCTGATTGAGGTGCGGTTTGCGCGGGTGCTGCTGGTCGGGTTTCGGCAGGAGCCGGGCTGGCTACGGGTGCAGACGCCTGTGGTTTAGGAGCTGGCGTAGCAACGGCCACTGGTTTCTTTGCCTGACTCGTGGCCGGACGGGGAGCTGGCTTCTTCGCCTGATACGTTGACTGAGTAGCTGGCCGACGAGCGGGTTGTTGAGCGATAGCAAAATCTGCCGAGAAGAGGATCGTAAGCGCCAGAGCCGCTAGTTGTGTACATGTTTTCATCGTTCTATTTGTTGTTTCTGATTTGTGAGGAACGATGCAAACTTACGGCGCTACGTATCGGACAACCACCGGCAACTGCCTGAACTGCGGAAAGGCCTACCTGAATTGTAAAGACTATGTAGTGAATCAGGAAAATGATTCGGGTGGGTTGTAAAACGAATCCTCCCGAATTCCTGAAGTTTACGGGAGGATCTGTACGGACTGATGGTAAGAAAGTCTATTTAGCCGGGTCTGCAGCAGATTCTTCCAGGGCTGCTTTCAACACGGATTCCAGTAAGCCCGGAAATTTCGTCGATAGTTCGTCCAGACGTAGCGAGGTTAAACTCTGCGTGCCTTCTGTTCGGATATACACAATGCCCGCTTCACGTAATACCCGTAAATGATGCGACATAGTCGATTTGGCAACGGGTGTTGGTATGGAGCCACAGGGTTGCTCGCACATTAAATTTGCCAGACACTGCACAAAGTTCAATCGAACCGGATCACTCAGGGCGTGCAGCACTCCAGTCAGGGTAATCTGGTCAATAGTGGGGTGCTGATACTGTTTCATGCCGTTTATACTGTCAATAGTACTGGTTTCGGGGAAATAATGCCCGAAACAACGTAATGCCCATACAACAGGGATTAACGCCGAAAAAATTCAATCTGGAGAAACCAACTCGTTATGCTCCTTGTTCGAAATTTACAAAACTGTATTTGTTCTATAAACGCCGAACAATGATTTGTTTGGATAATGTATTCTGAGTAGTCAGGAACCTAGTGAATCAATACTAGCTTTGGAGCGGGTTGTTCTACGTTTTTATTTGCCATTGAGAGCGTATAATCGCTTGGCCTAAAACTAGTTGCAACAGACGAGCATGTCATGAAAACCACAGTTAAAGAACTCCGCCTGATTCTAACAGTCGATAATCTCGACGAACTAATTGCGTTTTATCGCGACACAATTGGCCTTGAAACATCTAAAGAGTGGCGAGAAGAGGAGGGGAACGGTATCATACTGGATGCTGGTCGGGCTTCTCTCGAACTGATTGATGCGAAACACGCAGCGCGAATCGATCAGATTGAAGTTGGGCAGCGGGTTTCCGGACCCGTTCGGTTGGCACTACGTGTAGCGGAACCAATAGCTACAGCCACCGAAACGTTACTTGACGGTGGTGCTACGTCGGTGGCTGCTCCCACTACTGCGCCGTGGAGCGAGGTGTCGCGTGTGAAAGCGCCCGATGGTATGCAGATTACGCTGTTTGCTACGTCTACCCTGGCTGACTAGCAGAACAACAGGTAGAACCGTATAGGGAAGTTCTTTAAAGCGTCGTTATCTGTTCACTTCCCGCATGCTACGTTCTTTAACTAAACAGTTTCTGTTCTGCTTACTGCTTCTTTGTTGCTTAGGTCTCCGTTTCGATGGTAGGGCGCAAACGGCTTCGCCCGTTGCTATTCAGGTCGATTTAACGAAAGATAAAGGCCCTGTTCGTCCAATCTGGGCGTGGTTTGGTTACGATGAGCCAAACTATACGTACATGAAAGATGGACAAAAACTACTGACCGAAATCTCAAAACTGAGTCGTGTTCCGGTGTTTGTGCGGGCGCACAGCCTGCTGGTAACGGGCGACGGCACGGCTGCCTTGAAGTGGGGATCAACGAACGCATATACCGAAGACGCGCAGGGAAAACCAGTCTATAACTGGACCATTGTCGACAAAATTTTTGATACGTATATCGAGCGCGGCATGAAACCAATTGCTCAGATTGGCTTCATGCCCGAAGCGTTGTCGTCGAAACCGCAACCCTATCGCCACTACTGGAAACCCGGTGATAATTACAACGATATTTACACGGGTTGGGCTTATCCGCCAAAAGACTATACGAAGTTTGCATCGCTGGTGTACGAATGGGTGAAGCATTCTATTGCCCGTTACGGTAAACAGGAGGTTGAAAGCTGGTATTGGGAGCTGTGGAATGAACCCAACATTGGTTACTGGAAAGGAACTACGGAAGAGTATATCAAGCTGTACGATTACACGGCTGATGCCGTTAAGCGAGCGTTGCCAACTGCAAAAATCGGCGGACCTGAAGTGACAGGCCCCAACTGGGACGTATCCGAAAAGTTCTTTCGCTCATTTCTCGATCATGTTGTCAATGGCAAAAATTACGTAACCGGCAAGGTGGGGACGCCTTTGGATTTTATTACGTTCCACGCCAAAGGAGCGCCCAAACTGGTTGATGGCATTGTGCAGATGAACATGGGCACGCAGCTCCGCGACATCGACAAAGGTTTCGAAATCGTAGCCTCTTATCCAACGCTTAAAAAGTTACCCATTATCATTGGCGAATCGGATCCGGAAGGTTGCGCGGCCTGTTCGGAAGATTTACATCCGCAGAATGCATACCGCAATGGGACGATGTATTCCAGCTATACAGCGGCTTCGTTTGCCCGTAAACATGACCTGGCCAGCGCACGGGGTGTCAATCTGCTGGGAGCCGTTACGTGGGCTTTTGAGTTTGAAGACCAGGCCTGGTTCCGGGGATTCCGGGATTTAGCCACGAATGGCGTCGACAAGCCGGTGCTCAATGTGTTTCGGATGTTTGGTATGATGCAGGGAAAACGAGTGGACGTAGCCCAGAATCTGGCTTACGATTATCGAAAAGTTAGGGAGCAGAGTGTTCGTGGTGAACCCGATATTAATGCCTTTGCGGCTAAAGATGAAAAAGAGGCAACCGTAATGGTCTGGAACTACCACGACGATAATAAACTGGTGGCACCCTCGTCCGTAGCGGTTCAGATTGCGGGGGTTCCGGGCAAGCGGGTATTGTTACAGCATTATCGGATTGATCAGCAGTTCAGCAACTCATACGAAGTATGGAAAGCAATGGGATCTCCGCAAAAACCGACTGCTGAACAAATCGCTACGCTCGAAAAAGCAGGCCAGCTACAATTATTGACGTCGCCCGAGTGGATAACAGTCAAAGATGGTAGCGTATCACTACCATTTTCGTTACCTCGTCAGGGGGTTTCTCTCCTCAAAATTTCCTGGGAATAAAATCCGTGTGCCTGGAAACAGCCATTGTGCTGCTACGTTCATGAACCTGCTAATCGGGTATAATCCTGCCAGGATCGCAAATCTGCGGTCCTGGTCTTAACATTATCAATAGGGGAGCCGTTGTATAAAGCAAGCATTATTTTTCATGTGAACTAAGATGCCGTATAATCAAGGTGCGAGTGATTCTGTTACCTCTTTCGGGGCAGTTATCGACCAAGCCATAGTAAGCAAACTATTATCTTGATTGCTGTTGATTGGGTCGATTGAATAATGTCCATTTGCCGATCATAGAGGGGAATTGACCAGTTACACAGTCATAGTTGCCGGATAGTAAGTGACGCTAGGTTGATGAGGTATTGTACTGCACTTTTGCTTATCCCTTTTTTACCACGATGGATACAACAATTCTTCCGCTATTAATTGCCTTTGGTGGCCTATTCTTTGGCGCGTTATTCCTGTTTATTGGCTGGTATTTCTGGTACGACGGACGCGATCTGCGTAGTAATGGACTGACGGTTACGGCAACCATCCTGAAAAAATTTCAGAAAGCCGACCAGGGGGTGCGCGGCCTCTTGCAGAGCTATTACGCTCAGTGTCAGTTTTATGATAGTTCGGGCGAGGCTCATGAGGTAGATGTCTATATGAATTCCAGCCTATGGTATCAGGTACGCGAAGGAGCTACCACCCAACTGACGTATGTGCCTGATGAACTTGACGAGCCCATGCCTGGCTCCCGCTCCAATTGGGAAGTGCGTGGTGTGTTTGGAATTGGCCTAATGGCACTGGGTATGCTGCTGATTTTATTTTTAACAATAGGCGGTATTCAGGAATGGTTAAGCGTCAACGACGTATTTTGAAATTAACTTCCCTGAGTGAATTGTAACAAAATGGCTTGTTAGGTATATAAGCTCTCGTGGTTATTGTAAAGCCGTAATCATGTAAAGTTTATCGATGGGGTATCGGTTACTTTTGTCGTCTGAATGTTGTCTAAATTAGTCAAGGCAACTCATTGACTTGATTAAAGAGAATATGACAAAAGCGGTAACCTTAGCAAAAAAAGTATTAGGAATCCATTCGCAACAGGGAGTTAGGCCCCTACACAATTTAATCCATGTTGGCTCTGAAGTTCATGGCTATTGTATACCCGCGAATTTTTTAAACGAGTCGTCAGTCTGTTACTGCGTTGGTGCTGGAGAAGACGTATCATTCGATACTGAACTGAACGTACTTTATGGATCGCAGGTTTTTATTTTTGATCCAACGCCCGAAGGTATCAATCATTTTAAAAAACTACGGGAATACACGGAAGCTGGCCAGCCACTGACCATAACCCGTGGTTCGTCGTTTACTTACCGAATTTCCAGGGAGCAATTGGATAAAGTTACTTTTGTTGACATCGGTGTCTGGGACAGTAAAACCACCTTGAAGTTCTACGATCCTGAACGGGAAGGTTATGCTTCACATTCGGTCTATTTATTTACTGATTCCAAGACGTACATAGAAGCGCCCGTTGATCGCCTGAGTAGTTTAATGCAGACGCTGGGACATTCGCATATCGATCTGCTCAAGCTGGAAATTGAAGGTGCAGAATACACGGTTATCGATACGATTGTCGATGATAAAGTGGATGTTAAAGTAATTCTGGTTGAGTTTGATGAAGTCCATAACGCATCGGACAAGCGTTTTCATTTTCGGATAAAAAATGCCTGTAATAAGCTCAAAAAAGCGGGATACGTATTGGTGCATTCCAGCGAAAGCATGAAACGCACGTTTGTTCGGAAAGATGTTTATGAGCGCCTGAACGGAAATGCATAGCATTTACGGTATTTTCTTTGCCTGCGCTTCAATAATTAGCTGGCCTGTTGCATTAGCCTGTGTTACGTGTGTATAGGCTCCTTTGCCGGAACGAGCGAGCTTTTTTAGTGAATCGCCTTTAATCTCATTACGTCCGAACGTAAATACCGTTAAGAATACATCCTGACTGGCTGATTCCTGAGCTAGCTGGTACGTCTCATGGCTTATCGGGAATTCGCCATCGGTTGCCAGAATAATACGATTGTTGCCCGCCCGGATATATTCTTTGTTGGCTACTTTGTAGGCAAGCCGAATACCTCCGTTACCGTCTGTATCGCCATCGGAACGAAGCTCATCAATAACCTGTGCAATCTTGTCGGCATTGGCGCCGGAAGTTGGTTTCAAGGCAATACGTGCCTTTTCGGAATAGACAATAATCGAAATTTTGTCTTCGGGCCGGAGTAGCGCCAGCAGCGATTTAATGGATTGTTTTAGCAACGGCATCTTGTAAGGCGAGTCCATGGAAGCCGAAACGTCGAGTAATAACACCATGTTATTGGCGGCATATCCTTGCAGCGAGTTGGTGTAATCCTGCCGGGCGGTGCGATCAATATATACCGTATCCACTTTAGTACGGTCAACATAAATTGTGTCGTGCTGAGTAGACGATCGATCAATGGGTTGGCCGACGGGAGTACGTAACGTCGGGCTGGTCGACGTAGTGTTTTCTGTCGGACTAACTGTGGGCGATGGGGTGGTTGAGGACCTGATTGGTTCCGTAGGCAAAGCTGGTGTAGAGGAGGCTGATCGACGAAACTCGACGTAGTTGGGTTGATTGACGGATTTTAACACCCCAAGTCGGGCCAGATCACTGAATTTATTATATTCGTAAACCAACTGATTGTTGAAGAAATAATAAAATTCTTCGTACGGATGTCTGCCATCAGCAGACGTAGTGATTTTCACTTTTTGTGATCTCTCCGCCATTTTTAACGAGTTCTCTGCCATATACTCGTAAGGCGTATAGGGGCAGCCACCATTGTTAGGGCCAAGCCGTTTTAATCCCTTTAGGTTCTGGTATTCATCCTGAATCAACTGACGAGCATTGGCCTGGAGCTTATCGGTTGGTGGCAATTGACTGGCTTCGCCTTTCAAATACGCTTTAATGCCAAACAAAAGGGCTTTATTCTCGTCCAGGTTTTTTTGTAAGGCTCTGCCCGCCACCTGCCAGGAATCGGATGGGTTCTTGAGTGGATAACGTTCATGAATTCGCCGAACATCCTCATACAGCCGTTCTTTTTTCTGATCAAACGTATCGAAAAGGTAAGCGTAGCGATCCAGAATAGCGTCTGACCGCTGAAGATGATCCTGTTCGTATCGTTTTTGGCGGGTATAATCGATCAATTCAATGCTCAACCCATCCATTTCCTTCAGCATGCTTAGTAATACGTCGGCCTGGCTGTTTATGGAATGACGATACGGCTGCGGAATATGTTGACTATCGTTGATCAGGAGTTGATGTTCTGAAACAGGTACCTTAAATTCCTCGTGAGCATAGGAAAGGCCGCTACGTCGGCTGTTTGGATTACTGGTGCGGTAATATTCTGCCGATGGTTGATAATTCCGCAACAGAACTTGTAGCCGATTCATCTGTCGCAGCGACTCGTTGATGAAATCGATATAAGCATTCAGGGCCGCAAACGTAGCAGGCTCGGCAGGTGCTTGAGCCGGTTGTGTGGTAAAGGAAATCGCTGGGACATCCTTAAAAAAAGCCGTTTTTACTATCGTTGGGTTGACGGAATGGATTCCTTCAAACGCGAAAACGGGACTGAATTTAGGGTAGGCGAGGAGCTGTTTCCTGGGTTGGCTATTGTTCACAAATAACTGCTGCCAGCTTAGTAGATCATTGTTGTAATAGTTAATGAGCGATAGATAAAATGCATTGCCATGAATCTTGACGAGCCGCAAACGTATTGTCGTTGATTCCGCGTGCTTTTACATCCTGAATGCTGCGAATGGCTGCTTTAAAGGATGAAACCATATCGTTTACCGGATAGCTGATAGTGGCGCGTTTTTTGCCGAATTCCACCAGGCTTTGGGCATCGGCCATCATGCTTTGCTGAACCAGCTCCACTGGCCAGTTGGCGGGGCTATTTTCGTTTAGATAATAGGTTAACGTATCGAGCAGTTTTGTCTGATTCTGCAGGATTTGCTCCATGTCCCGTTCGGTATACAGATACGCTTCGTTCGGAGCATAAGGCTGATAGTGTCTGTATATCTGTTGTATTTGTTTATATAGTGTGCCCTTGACGAGTCTGAACTGGGTAAACAGGCGCTCTAATTCTGCTAGTAACACGTCTGACTGCTTCAGGTTATCGCGTTGGTAGTCGTTCAGGCGAACATAGGTTTCCAGCGCTTTGCTTGTCTGATCGATCGTAGTTAGCAGTTGCCATAGAGAGGTTGAGCCAGCATTCAGCGCTTGCTTTTCGGCCGCAGTCAGGCCAACTCCAGCCATTGCTTTCTGAAAATAGTAGTCGTCTAATGGCCCTGATGATGAGATTCGAAGAGGGCCGTTTTTAGTTTGTCGGTACCGTTGCACATCGTTATAATACGTTTGGATCATTTGGAAACGATGCATCAGCTCATCGACCGAATGATTCATAAAAGCAACATGCGCATTTAAGGATTGCTGCGGGGAGGTTTGAACTATATTACCAGCCACTACTATACTGGGTAGGAACAATAAGCAGAAGAGTCGTAAGAATGGTTGCATGGTCTCCCGGATTAGTCTGGAATACCGAAGTGGTGTTGGAGTTTGGTTCGGCTAATTCTCTTTACTGCTCCATACTTGAGTCATTAATCCGTTATATGACAGGTTTGACGCAGTAAAACCAAAAATAGGCGACGTTTACGTAAGAACGGTAAGGTTACTTAACAACCGGTTGCTTTTGAGTCAGTTATAAGCAACGCGAATGCAGAGATTGTAAGTGCTTGGCTATGTATCATTTATCCGGGCTAATTACCGCTGGTGTAATATCTCCGATTTTGCTCAAGCCACTACTATACATTGCATAGTTCCTTGTAAAACAATACTGCTATGAAACATCTACTTGTAAGCTGCTTGCTATTGATCGCTCTGATTGCGTGTTCAGATGGACATGATGAAAAAATCGCCGTAACCGACTCTGACGATACGTATGAGTTTTATGCCAAGTATGACAGGAAGAAAAGTCAGCGTGTGCAGGATTATATAAATGTCAAAATGGCGCCTAGTGGTAAGGTCACGGGTGATAATGTTGATATCACTGCTACACTGGACGACAAGACTCGCTTTGAGCTGGAAGAGTATCCCGGAAAAGTGCGGATCAAACTCGATAAAGAAGATAACTCCGAAACATCTTACCGACGTATTAAGGCCATGTGTGAAGGAATAAAGGAGGTAATTAACGAGCCGTAAAAAGTTACTGGGTGACGTAGTAAAGCCGGGGCCGCTAAGGCTAAATTAGGTACCCTAGCAGTGAAGTCTTATTTTTGCGTCGTCATTCCATGGAAACGGGAATGATGTTGGAGGACGACCTCCCCCGTATTGGGAATAACGTTGGGACGACCCGACTACACCCAAGAAAGGACGTTATGGCCTGGGTATTTTTGACACTAGCCGGAATCTTAGAGGTCGTTTGGGCCGATTCCATGAAACAGTCGGAAGGCTTCACCCGACTTATTCCTTCCCTTATTACGTTGGTGGCCATGCTGGCCAGTTTTGGTCTGTTATCGGTTGCCATGCGCACCTTGCCGCTCGGTTCAGCCTATACCATCTGGACGGGTATTGGTGCAGTAGGCGCTTTTGTGGTCGGTATTATCTGGTTGGGCGAAGGGGTTAGTTTGCTACGTATCGTAGCGGCTTTATTGATTCTGGCCGGTATTGTCTTGATGAAATTGTCGGCGCCGAATTGAGGGGTAGTGACTAATTTCACCACCCCCAACCAGTGCGCTGGCCCGGCCCCTCCTAAAACAAGAGGGGCCGTCAATCACAATCCAACGTAGTAATCATAGCCGCGTTCGGCCCAGAAATCACGGGGTTTTTCGTCGGAGAAGAATAGGCGACCAATACGTTTCAGGTTTTTAACGCCGTATTTGACCGGAATAATCAGACGTAGCGGAGCACCGTGTGGAGCGTTAATCGGCTCACCGTTTAGCTCATAAGCCAGTATCGTTTGCGGGTGTAGAGCACTTTCCATATCGATACCGACGTAGTAACCTTTGTCGGGGGTTTCCAGACCAACGTAGCGGAACAAATCGTCGGTTTTGTCAGGATTAGGGGCATTACCGCTACGTGTTCCCAGCTTGTATTTCTCTAAAAAGTCTGATAATAGCGCTCCTCCCCAATGCTGCACCTGACTCCAGCCTTCGATGCACTTGAATTCGTAAACGATCTCGTGTTTGGGTAGGGCTTTAATCGCATCGATAGTGAGATCAAACGGCTGTTTGCCGGGACTTTCGATCTGTAATTTCCAATCTTCCGGGATAGGTGTTTTAAGGCCGTCGTAACCATTTACACGCGCATTTTTAGCCGCTTCCTCCACCGGAAATGTAGTCACCAGATGCGTGTCGCTGAAATAAGTACGGGCAATTGTCTCGTTCGTGTTCAGTACGTTACGTAGCGGCCGCTTGATGCCCTGCGCACCGGGGCTTTTTTTGATCCATTGATAAACGCCTACCGGAACCGCCGACGCCAGCGCAAACCAGCCGAACGATTGTAACATACGCCGACGAACCACTGATTCGGGAAGGTTTTCTTCGGGCAAGTTGGGCTCCGTAGCTTTCTGATTTTCGGCTTGATTCATGACAAACTAGGTTTAACCACTGGTTCAATGGGCTCTACGGGGGCATCGGGTAGCTTATCAACGGGGTTATCTACAATTGGCCGGTCTGGGTCGTGTTTATTCACAATTTCAAACCCCGTAACCATCGACTGGAAATTTTGCCAACCCGCCCGAATCACCTGTATGATGTGAATAACGAAGAAAATAACGTAACCCAGTGTTAGTATAAAATGCTCCATTCGAGCCGCTTTGTAGCCGCCAAGCAGCGTAGTAAGCCACGAAAACTGGGTGGGTTTATAGATGGCGTAGCCCGTCAGAATAGAGCCGACGCCCATGAGCAGAATGGCCGAATAGGCTATTTTTTGTGCACCGTTGTATTTAATAAACGGCGGCTGCGTTTTTCGCAAGCCCAAATCGTAAAGCGTTACGTCGATGGCTTCCCGGAATGAGTTACGATTCGGAACCAGGTGCCGCCATTCGCCCGAAAGAAACGTATAACCGACGTAGAACAGCCCGTTCAGCAGAAAAATCCACATAAACACAAAGTGCCACGCCATACCTTCGGCCAGTCGACGCGGCACGCCGAGCGCTTTGTAAAATCCGTCGGGAAAGAACGACACCAGTACGTAGTCGCCGATCTGGATTTTGTACGGATCATACGCCCAATAAATCAACAGTCCGCTCCAGATCATGACGAATAACACCGGAAAGTTGATCCAGTGAAACCACCGAATGGCCAGCGGATGCTTGTGAACGATACGTTTCATGGGAAGGGTAGGCTGGTTTGCCCTAAAAATACAAACTAAAGACCTTTTAGGCGATCAATTGTTCAGTTCGGGTAATTAGAGAACAGATTCGGCGGCTGCTTTGAGCAACTTAGCGGGCATTCGCTCTTTGAAGTTAGGATTGATGTATTCAAACTTGATAACGCCCTGCTGATTCAGTAAGAAAACGGCCGGTACGGGCAAAAGTTTATCGGTGTTCTTACCATTACTTCCTTTTTCCAGGGTTGCACTATAAGCCGCCGGTGCTTTAAATGCCAGACCAAAAGCGCGGGCAGCCGTTACGTCTGCATCGGAAAGAAGCGTGTAGGTGAGTTCAGATTTATCGAGCGTATTTTTTAAATTTTCCGGGCTATCGGTGCTTACCGCCAGTATTTGGTAGCCTAATTTGCTAAGGTCAGGCTCCAACGTACGTAGTTCTGAAAGCTGACGATTACAAAAAGGACACCAGCCACCCCGATAAAAAATTAGTACGGTTGGCTTTTTCGATACTATATCAAGTAGAGAAACTGATTGACCATCAATTGTTTGAACTTTAGAGCTCGGAATTGTTTCGCCAACCAGTAAAGGGCTGATATCCTCTGGTTTCTGCGGAATTTCTACGGAAGCACGAAAAGCCATTGATACGAACAATAGGCAAATAAATGTAAGGTATTTCATGTGATTTTCGGCATGAAGCCAATAGATGAGTGATAGCGACAAAGTTGCTACGTTCACTAATCCGAAGAAATGACTACTCTGCCCATTCTGTTATCAATTTTTCCTGATGGGCAGGGTTGTATTACGTTCTTTAAATTCGGATGGCGATACGCCAATCTGGTTTTTAAAAAATCGGCTGAAATGCGGAATAGCTTCGAAGCCTAACTCAAACGTGATTTCTTTGATCGATTTGTTTGTGTACAGGATTAAACGTTTGGCTTCCAGTACGATACGTTTATGGATGATTTGTAGTGGACTGGGTTGATTATACTGAGCAAACAGATTTGAAAGCGTTTTGGAGGATCGATTGAGTAAATCGGCGTAGGATTTTACGTTGTGAAGGGTACGGAAATTTATTTCTACCAGCAGGTTGAATCGCCGGACCAGATCGAGGTCTTTCTCGCTGAAATGTTGGTGTAAGAATTGCTCTTTTGCCAAACGTGTCATTTTGATAATCAGTCGTTTGAGTAGCATTCTTAGCATTTCTCCCTGGATAGTGTCCTGAATAGAAAATTCATCGTAGAATACCCGTAACAACGCGTCGAATTTGGTTCGTTCCAACTGATCAAGTGCAATAAACATCGGAATGGTGGCCCCGTAAAACAGAAAGCCAACGCAGGAAACTTCTTTGTCATGATCAACAATGCAGTAAAACTCCCGGTTGAATTGCCAGGCTACCACCAACTCCGGTTCCTCAAACACGTACGACTGATTAATCATGAGCGGTAATATCGACTGCTGAGGAAACAGATAACTGATTCCGTCGATGGTAATCATCTGGTCGGGGCCCGTATTCCAGGCAATGGTCAGCAGCCTGTTTCTGTAATCTTCCCGGAAGGACTGCCTGAAAGTGGGCTCCTGACACGTTAGGTGAAGGATTCCTTCGGTTTGGCTATCGTGATAAACATACTGCATGCTCACAAAATACGAAAAAGAACCGGTTGCTCCTGATGCTGGACGTAACGCCAATTGGTGTCAAAAAGGTTGCTTCAGAAGCGCTTGTCCTGCCAAAACATAGTTCCGCTTGTTATTCCTGTCAGAAAGAAATTTTAACTTGCCAAAAACACGCTTATGTCTCTCCAAATGATTGATACTGGTTTTTTTAAACTCGATGGCGGGGCTATGTTTGGTGTAGTGCCTAAACCGCTCTGGCAAAAACTAAATCCGGCCGATGACCTGAATCGGTGCACCTGGGCTATGCGTTGCCTGCTCTATGAAGCGAATAACCGGCTGCTGCTGGTTGATACCGGCATTGGTGATAAACAGGACGCCAAATTCTTCGGTCATTACGACCTCAGTGGCGACGCTACGTTACGTTCCTCCATTCGGGCGGCTGGGTATGACCTGACCGACGTAACGGACGTACTGCTGACGCATCTGCATTTCGACCATGTGGGCGGAGCCGTAAAACGTACCGACGATACATTGACACCTGTTTTTGAGAACGCTACGTATTGGGTTCATCCGGCTCACTGGCAATGGGCTGTTCATCCCAATCCTCGTGAAAAAGCGTCGTTTCTACGTGAGAATATTATGCCCTTGCAGGAAAGTGGGCAGTTGCAGTTCCTAACGGAAAATCCGTTTCCATTCACCGATATTGATTTACGCTATGTGGATGGGCATACCGAGAAGATGGTGTTGCCCGTTTTTCAGATAAATGGACGTAGCGTGGCGTATATGGCCGATCTGATTCCGTCGTCGGGGCATATTCCGTTGCCGTATGTGATGAGTTACGATGTGCGCCCGTTGCTAACGATGGACGAAAAGGCGAAGCTGTTACAGCAAGCCGCCGACGAAAATTGGATATTGCTTTTTGAGCACGACCCCGTAACCGAAGCCGCTACCGTGGAGATGACCGAAAAAGGTGTTCGGCTGAAAGAGAAAGGCCGACTTATTGATTTGTTGTGAGCCCGAAAACCACTACGTTCAACAGCTAGTTGACAACAACAGGGCGACACGTTTTGCTTATATTACGTCAGGGCAACCTGAACTTATAGTACTGGCACTATGAAGATTGGTTTGGTATTATCAGGAGGAGGAGCGCGGGGAATAGCGCATCTGGGTGTTATCAAGGCACTTCAGGAAATGGGCATTGGGTTCGATCAGATTTCGGGAACCAGTGCCGGGGCTATAGCTGGTGCGTTTATTGCACAGGGCTATTCGCCCGATGAGAGCCTGAAAATCATTGAATCGTCGTCGTTTGTACGGCACATCCGCCCGGCCTGGAATCGGATGGGGTTGCTACGTCTGGATACCATTGTCGATATCTATCGGAAATACATTTCGCACGATACGTTCGAAGGCTTACGGATTCCGCTACACGTAGTAGCCGTTGATCTGAACGCTGGTGAGCAGGTCGTTTTTAACTCGGGCGAACTAATACGTCCGGTATTGGCCTCTTGTTGTTTGCCGGGCATTTTTGAGCCATTTCAAATCAATAAACGACAGTACGTAGATGGCGGTGTGCTGAACAATTTGCCGGTAGAACCGTTGGAAGACAAAGTCGATTGTCTGATTGGGTCGCATTGTAATGTGCTGGGCCCTCGCAAGCCGATCCGTTCGATGCGCGGGGTTATTGAGCGAAGTCTGGTGCTGGCGGTGCAGACCAAAACGAAAGAACGGTTTACCAAATGCAACGTATTAATCGAGCCGCCCCAACTGGCCGAATACGGTACCACCGATATCAGTAAAGCGAGAGAATTGTTTCGGATCGGCTATCAGCACACGCGGTTGATGGCTACGGATATAGATAAGGCGCTTAACTGCGCCATGCAGGCAAACTCCTAAGTCAATAATAGTATAATAACAGCAAACGCCGGGTCATTTGATCCGGCGTTTTTGGTTTAAGTAATGGTTTAAATGAGTAGCGTATATTACATATAGTAAAAATACTTAATAAATAATAATAATTGTACTTTATTGATAAAGTTTTGTTACTCTATAAATGGAAAATAACCGGAATTAAATTCTATTATTATTTAGTATATGCGAATAAAATATTAGTACGTGTTAAATTCTATGAATATGATCGGTAATGTATTTTGCTATATTTGCGGCTAATACTTATTTTTTAATCTAAACTTAATCTAGCTTTATGATGAAAAATCTACTAGTGAGTGTGCTGTTGCTATGCTCACTCTGGGTGCCTGCCTGGGCCCAGGATAGGACGATTACGGGTAAAGTGACAGCCGCTGAAGATGGCTCTCCTATACCTGGAGCGTCGATCGTGCTGAAAGGTACATCGAGAGGAGCGAACACCGATGCCGATGGTAACTACTCCATTGCGGTTTCTGGCGGAGCTAAGGTGCTGGTAATTAGTTTTGTTGGTACGGCTACGCAGGAAATTGAAATCGGAAACCGGTCAAAAATCGATGTTAAGCTGGTTTCTGATGCCAAAAGTCTTCAGGAAGTAGTCGTAACAGCACAGGGGATTGTTCGGGAGAAGAAAGCCCTGGGGTATGCCGTTACTACGCTGGAAAACAAATCCATTGAAGATCGCCCGCAGGCTGATGTGGGCCGTATTCTACAGGGTAAAATTCCGGGCGTTAACATCACCGCTACGTCGGGGGTGTCGGGTACGGGTACGAGTATCAACATTCGCGGGTTTTCGTCGATCACCGGCTCTACTCAGCCACTTTTCGTGGTCGATGGCGTACCGTTCAACTCAAGCACTAACTCACGCGGTGGTTTAACTGGGGCTTCGGGTACCGGCTTTCAGGGGGGAAGTCAGTCGGCTTCCAGCCGTTTTCTGGATCTTGATCCGAACAATATCGAAAATATCAGCGTCCTGAAAGGGTTGGCGGCTACCGTTACGTATGGCGATCAGGGACGTAACGGCGTCATTCTGGTAACGACCAAAAACGGCAGCAAAAAAGCGCGCCCAACAGAAGTAACGTTAACGCAATCTGTTTTTGCGAACTCAGCGCACTTGCCTCGTTATCAGAATGATTACGTGGGTGGTTTCCAGCAAAACCTGGGTTACTTCTTCAGTAATTTCGGTCCAACGCTGGCGGAAGCCTTAGCCTATCCCTCGCAGAATACAAACACGGCTCTGACGCAGCATCCGTATGCGTTTCTGACCAATTCGGCACTACGTTCGGCTATGGCTCCGTACGTGGCTTCGCTGGGTGCTTATAAGATGCAGGTTTACCCCGATAATGTGAAGGATTTTTTCCGGACGGGTATTATTTCCAATACCTCGCTGAACCTGTCGGGGGGTAGCGAAAAAGTAGGTTATAATCTGTCGGTCGGTTATAATAAAGAACAAGGCTATATTCCTGATAATGGATTGACTCGCCTGAACATTGGATCGGGTATCCGGGCGCAGCTGAGTAAAAAGTTCAGCATCAATACGTCCTTCAATTACGCGAACACCGATCAGTTCTCTCCGCCACTCAGTGCAGGTCAGGGAAACAACACGCTGGGAGGTTTCCCGTCGGTGTTGGCCAACGTTATGTTTACCCCGCGTCAGGTGGATTTGATGGGCTGGCCCTACGAAAGTCCGGTCGATGGTGGTACGGTATATTTCCGGTCGGGTAACGATATTCCTAACCCACGCTGGATTCTGGCCAACTACAAGACAACGGGCGTTGTTAACCGCTTCTTCACGACAACGAATCTAACCTACGATATTGCCAAGGATCTCGTGCTGTTGTACAAGGTCGGTCTGGATACGTATTCGGAGAATCAGGAGTATAAATTCAACAAAGGCGGTGTTGATTTTGTGAATGGTTTCTACAATACCTACGATGTGAATAACACGATCTGGGATAATAGCTTGATTGTGTCCTACAACAAACCCGTTAGCGACCGATTCACTCTATCGGCTCGTTTGGGGGGCAACATGCGGAATGACAAAACCCGCTATCAATACGTAGTGAGTCAGAACCAGCTCGCTCGTAACTTGTTCCGGCATAACAACTTCATCGACAACCAGGCTATTGATGGTACGGTAGAACAAACCCGGATTGGGGTGTTTGGTGAAATTACGGCCGATATCAATGACTATCTGTTCCTGAACGTAGCAGCCCGTAACGACTGGACGTCGACCGTAGAGGTAGCAAACCGCCAGATTTTCTATCCATCAGGTAGTATTTCCTTCGTGCCAACATCCGCCTTTGGCGCATTGCAGGGGAGCAGTGTGCTGAACTTCCTTAAGCTCAGAGCAGGCATTGGTACGTCGGCCGGTTTCCCGAACCCGTACAGCACACGTAGCGTCCTGAACCAGAACGCCAGAGCCTGGCTGAACGCATCGGGCGCAACTGTGCAGACACACTCGGTGGATAACGTATTAGGAAACCCAAATCTGAAGCCTGAGCTGCATACAGAAGTTGAATTTGGGGTTGAAGGTCGCCTGCTGAACAACCGGGTTAACTTCGATATTACGGCTTATCAGCGTACCACCCGTGATCTGATCACCAACACGCCACTCGATGCATCGACAGGGTATACGGCCACGACTATCAACATCGGTAAAATTCAGAATGCAGGGGTTGAAATCAGTGTGTCGGGATCACCAATCAAACGGGGAGGTTTCTCGTGGGATGTGACGGGTGTTTTCTCTCGTAACGTACCGAAAGTGCTGGATTTGGGCGGAACGCTTCAGGAAGTACAGGTTTCCGGATTTGGCGGATCATTGGGTAACTACGCTATTGTTGGTCAGCCTTTTAACGTCATCAAAGGAACGGGCTACCGCCGTAACGATCAGGGCCAGTATCTCATCGATGGTCAGGGGTATCTGATTCAGACGACTTCGCCCGTGATTCTGGGCAATCCGAACCCTGCTTTCACGTCGAGTCTGATCAATGAGTTTAACTACAAAGGCTTTTCGCTGAGCTTTATGCTGGCATATCGGCATGGTGGCGCTATGTACTCTACCACTGCTGGCGCGCTGCTGGGTCGGGGTTTGGTTAATACCGATAATGGGCGCGACGGAGGGATTGATCGTCAACAAACGCTGATTATTCCAGGGGTGAAAAATTCGGATGGTACGCCAAACGATATTCAGATTACCAACTCTGATTTCTATTTCAACAACTACTACTTCTTTGGCGACGAAGGCCGTATCTACGACGGATCGACTATTCGCCTGCAGGAAGTATCGTTGGGCTATCAAATCCCCAAACCATTCCTGAGTAAGCTGAAAATCAAAGGGGCATCGATTTCGCTGTTTGGTAATAATTTGTGGTACAAAGCCTTACATTTTCCGACGGGTCTGAACTTCGACACGGATAACTTAGGATTGGGCGTCGGTAATGGACTCGGCTTCGAATTCCTGACCGGTCCTAGCACCAAGCGGTTAGGTGGCACGCTGAAGATCACATTCTAACCAGAAGACAGAGGTAGATACACAATCATTTTTCAAATCTGTTTCCAATGATTAAGAAACTAAGCACACTTGTATTAATGCTGTGTGTGGTCGTTGTTAGTTCCTGTAAGCTGGATTTGCTCGACAATCCAAATGCAGTAACGGCCAATAACACAGATATTAACTACCTGCTCAATTCCGTTGAGTTGGGTTATAAGGATCACTTTAACCAGATGAGCGATCCTGGTATGCGGCTGACCCGTATGCTGAACCAGGGAGCGGCCATTTATGACAATGCCGTTTCGCCCGGTAACTTCGATGGAGCCTGGAATACGGCTTATGCAGGTCTGATGACCGACGTAAAAACACTGATTCCGCTGGCCGAGTCAGGCGAGCTATTTGTTCATGCGGGTATTGCGCGGACGCTACGTGCATCGGCACTGCTTAATCTGGTTGATGCCTTTGGCGATGTTCCATACACACAGGCTATTGATCCGGCTAATTTTAATCCAGGTACCGACACGGGTGAAAGTATTTATACGGTTGCGCTGGCCGAGCTGGATAAAGCCATCGCGAATTTCGGTGCTACGTCGAAAGCGGGTGCTACCGGCGATCTGATCTATAACGGCAATACCGATAACTGGATACGAGCCGCCAATTCGTTGAAACTGAAGGCCTATCTGAACCGTCGATTGGTAGATAAAGCCGGGTCAACATCAGCGATTAACGCGCTGATTGCCGGTGGTAAACTGGTATCTGCCGCTACGCAGAACTTTACGTTCAAATTCGGATCGAACCTGACCAATCCCGATACGCGTCATCCGCGCTACGCTGGTCAATATTCCCCAACGGGCGGTGGCGACTATCAGTCCAACTCGTATATGGGTACGTTGTATTCGTCGAAAGGATTTCCAGACCCACGTATTCGTTTCTATTTCTATCGTCAGACGGTTCGGAATCCAACCGACGTGAACGTATTACGTTGCATTACCGTAGCCAAGCCTGCTCACTACACGGATGCTGACGTGTTCTGTTTACCAACGAGCATTGGTTACTGGGGCCGCGACCACCTAAGCAACGAAGGTATTCCACCCGATGGTTTATTAAGAACGGCGTGGGGCGTTTATCCGGCTGGTGGTTTGTACGACAATGACGCTGGTGTACCTGTATCGCTGGGGGCTGGTGCTGGCGGAGTGGGCATCCATCCGATCATGATGCGATCATTTGTTGATTTCATGCTGGCTGAATCGGCGTTGACACTGGGTACAACCGGTACGGCAAAAGACTTACTGAAATCGGCGATTGAAAAATCGATGGCCGACGTACGGGCACAGGCATTGGGTACCATCGAGAGCGCTAAAATCAGTACGTTCGAAGCCTCTAAAAATTACGTATGGGCCGACGAGGTCGCTAAATACGTCACCAAAGTACTGGCTGACTACGATGCTGCTACGTCCGACGATGCCAGACTGAACATTATTGCCAAGGAATACTGGCTGGCTCTGTACGGCAATGGGATTGAATCGTATAACCTGTATCGCCGTACCGGAAAACCCTCGAATCAACAGCCTGCGCTCGATGCTAATCCTGGAAATTTCCCGCGTACGTACTATTATCCTGCAACCTACATTACGCGTAATTCGAAGGCTAAGCAAAAGTCAAATCTAACGACGCCAGTTTTCTGGGATAACAATCCTGCCGGGCTATTAAAATAGGCCAACGCTATTTCGTAGAAACATGAACTATTTCAACATACAATTCATGATAAAAAATTGCTTATTTCTTGCCTTGATGAGCGTACTCGCCATGGCATGTAAAACCGATATGATCGAGCGGATCAAAGAATCGGAAATGGACAATGGAGGATTTGTACGTACCGTTTCGCCTTATCCGGTTGGTAATACTACGTTTAGTGTTAGCAAGGCCAATATGAGCGGCACCAAAATGGAGTTTGTAGCCGAAGCCGTTACGACTAATTACGGTGCTTTATTGGCATCGTATGATCTGACCATCAAATTCGTGGACGCGACTCCGGCAAATGGAACAACTCCGTCGACGGTGGTAACCCTGAAGTCGATTCCGGCTTCTTCGTTCGCGAAAGATGCGACAACCGGCTATCCACGGGCTACGATCTCTGTTACGGGGGCAGAAGCCTTGACGGCTACCAAGCTGACAGCTGCCGATATTGCCAGTGGGGATCGTTTTGAAATAAACGGCACGATGAAGTTAACGAACGGAAAATCATTCTCGGCGGCTAATACGGGAGCCAATATTACAGGCGGGGCGTATTATAGTTCGCCGTTCTTCTATCGGCTGAACGTAGTGAATTAGCGATAATCCATTCCGGAGACGTACAGATTACCTTGTTAAAAGCAAGCCTTCCCAACTGGGGAGGCTTGCTTTTTTTGTATGTACTGATACGTAATAGTGTACACAATAGTACGACGTTATAGCGAGTAGGTTGTAGATGGTAATTAAGTATAAATACTTAAGTATATGGTGCTATTTTAATGAACTTTTAATAGGTTTTTTTTGCACCATATACTTTAATGGAATTTTAATTATCAGAATAATATTTTACAAGATTTCTATTGGATAAAATTTATAATTATGCAAATCCGATATTGATGATATATTGTACTGTCTGTTTGCGGTACTTAGATTTGCCGGAAAACAGCTCGTTTTTTTAACCTATAACTAAAAACTGTATGAGGAAAATTCTCTGTTTGGGCTTACTCTTAGTATGCTCAATTTGGACAGCTGCCTGGGCTCAGGAGCGTAGAATTGTCGGCAAGATAACGTCGGCCGATGATGGGTCTCCCTTACCCGGTGTATCTGTTGTCCTGAAAGGAATTAATAGAGGTACATCAACCGATGCAGAAGGAACGTATTCGATTGCTGTTCCTGCGGGCAAAGGTGCTGTGTTGGTATTTAGCTTCGTTGGTTTTAGAACCCAGGAGATACCCGTCGGCAACCAGAGTGAATTAAATATTAGCATGGCGTCGGACTCCCGCATCCTGACCGAAGTAGTGGTAACAGGAACCGGAGTTGAAACCAGTAAGGCTAAGCTAGGTATGGCGGTTGAAAGTATTACTGCCAAAAATCTGCCCCAGGCTCCATCGGCTTCGATTGACCAGGCGTTGGTTGGTAAAATTGCCGGTGCTCAGATTTCGAGTATTAGTGGAAATCCTGGCGATCCCGTCAATATTGTTTTACGAGGCATTAATACGGTACAGAATGGCACGCGGCCACTGATTATGGTCGATGGGGTTCAGGTGGCGGCTACGGATATTAACTCACTGGATCTGACCAACGTTGATCGGGTAGAAGTGGTACAGGGAGCTGCATCGGCCTCTCTCTACGGCGCACAGGGCGCTAATGGCGTAATCCAGATTTTTACCAAGCGTGGTAAAAAAGGAAAAGCCCAGATTAATTTCTCTGCCAGCTATGCCGAGAATCAGTTTTTGAACATAGGTAATGTACACAAAGCCGAATTGCACCCGTATCTGACTGACGCCACTGGCAATCTGACTGATAGCAAAGGAAACGTTATTGCCATCGATCAGTACGGTAGCCTGCCCGATATTTCGTATCAATATGGAGGGGCAACTCGCTACGCCATTCAGGATATTCGGAATAACGCCAACAAGCCTTACGTTGGTAACCTGAAATATTACGACCATTTCAAGCAGGTTTTTCAAACGGGAAGCACCACGAATGCGTCGCTTAATTTATCGGGTGCTGGCGAAAAAAGTGATTATAACATTGCTATCGCCAACAACCATACCGTTACGGCTATTCTGAAAAATGGCTATCTCGATCGGACGAACGTATCGGTCAATTTAGGTTTTGAGCTTGCCAAAGGATTAACCATCCGGTCGGCTACGCAATTAATCTACACCAAAAATACGATGAAGCCAGGTCTGGGAGGCCCCGGCGGAACGTACTTCGGTCTGGGCAACAGTGCCGGTTCTATAGGCAACGTATACGGCTTTCTGAATACGTCGCCTTTCTTTGATTTGACCTACAAAACGGCAGATGGGAATTCACCTTATTATCAGCGGGCAAACTTCGTTAGTATCAATGCCGCCAATCCATTCTATCGTCAGCAGTACACAGACGGACTGGATAATAAAGTCGAGATCGTGCAGAGTATAGCTGCCGATTATAAACTCAACAAGTTTCTGGATGTTAACGTCAATTACGGCGTGAATGCCCGGATCGAAAATGCACGCTGGACGTACTATAACCAGTCGCAGAATATTACTAGCAACCAGTACAATGTCTGGGCCAGTAACTATGGTCAGGACAATACGGGAGAAATTGACAATTACCAGTACAACAATACCAATCAGAATCTGCTGGCAACGGTTAATTTTAAAACAGATTTTCAGAAGGATTTTGGCTGGAATTTACCCATTCAGACTAACACACTGGCTCGATTCGACTATCGCAACCAGCAGTATAAGGAAATCGATACGTATGGAACGGGTATTGGGCTAGCTCCGCCATTCAGCATCCTGGCCGCTAATAATAAAAGCGTAGTCCTGGACTATCGGCAACCATTCATTACGTATGGCTATCTGATCGATCAGAAGGTAGACATCGGTGATTTTGGGGGCTTCGTAGCTGGTTTCCGTAGTGACTGGTCGTCGGCATTCGGTGGTGGTTCCAAACCGTTCACCTTCCCCCACGCCAGTGCATATATCAACCCACTGTCGCTTTTCAAATCGTCTGGCCTGCAGAACTATCTGCCTTATCTGAAAGTTCGGGCGGCTTACGGGCAGGCTGGTATTCAACCTGGGCCGTTTAACCGTTTCCCTGTACTGGACAACAATAGTATTGGAGCCTTCCAGACGTACAGTGTTCAGCAAACGAGCAACAACCCTAATCTTAATGTAGAAGTCTCGACGGAAACGGAAGTTGGGATAGACTTTGGGCTCAATCTGGGCAGTCGGAGCTGGTTCCGGACCATCAATGGCGGCTTTACGTACTGGACCCGTAAAACCGATGGGGCTATTTATCAGGCACCAGTGGCCCCGTCGACGGGATCAACCAATCTGTTGACGAATGCCATTGGCATGGGATCGAATGGCTATCAGTTCTCACTGGATATTCCCGTGTTGACTTCGCGGGCTCTGAAATGGGACCTTGGCGTTCGGTTCGGACACCAGATATCGAAAGTCACGTCGATCTCGGGCGGAGCGGATATTGTGTTGACATCAGCTGCCGGTAGTACGGCGCTGGTACTGACACCTGGTCAGCCGATCGGGCAGATTTACGGGTACAAAGCGATGACCAGCCTTGACTATAAAAACCAGGAGGGACAGCGCTACATTCAGGCCAGCGACGAAGGCAACTATACAATTGTAGATGGGCGGGTTGTTGATAAACGCACCTACCAGATTCAGTTTACGGATGAAACCTATCCATTGATGAACCCGAACCCAAAGTTCAATATGTCGTTTACCAATGGTTTCACCTTTAAAGACTTCCTGACGCTTAACTTCCAGTTCGACTGGGTGTATGGTAATAAGTTGTACAACCAGACGAAGGAATGGATGTATCGGGATGGCATCAGTGGCGACTTCAGCAAATCGGTGAACATCGCCGGCAACACCGGAGCCTATTCCGCTTACTGGTCCAGTGCTTACTATGGTTTGTGGGGCAGTCTGCGCGGGGCGGGTAACAACGCAACGAAAGATTTTTTCGTAGAAGATGCCTCGTTCCTCCGCTTACGTAACATTTCCATTGGGCTTGATCTGGCAAAAGTGTTTAAAGTGCCGGTTCTGAATCGGGCGCAACTGGTGCTAACTGGCCGAAACCTACTGACCGTTACCAAATATTCGGGCTTCGATCCTGAGATTTCGTCAGGGCAGGCTGGTTCGGCGTTCGACCGGGGCGTTGATCACAGTACCTTACCGAACCTCAAATCCTACCAGATCGGTATCAACATTGGGCTCTAACCATTCTTCATTCTTCAAGGAAAATACGATGAAACGTAATATATTTTTTAGTACGATGGCCATTACAGCTGCTCTGTTGCTGGGAGCAGGCTGTAAAAGCCAATTGGATGTAGGTAACCCTAACGCACCCACTCTCGGCGGAAACGTCAACACCGAAATGGGCCTGATCGCCTTTGCGCAGGGGGGCGTTTTTGAAAACGGATTTGCCGCCAATGGAGCCGATAACTGGTTAGGCGACAGTTATTTCTCGTTGCCGTTGGGTTATCATGAAGTTATGGCCGATCACGTATCGGCGCAGGCATCCAACAATCAGGTCAGTACAATGGGGGTACCCGACTATGTATTGCTGGACGACGGATCGAAACGGACCAATACGTCACCGCAGGTAGGTATTATTCGTACCTATAATACCCGGTCGGCTACGGGAGCGGGAAATAACGCCATCTATTATCAGTGGACCAACATGTATGCCCTGAACAATGCGATGAATATCGTATTGAGTAAAGTAGATGGCTTAACCTATAGTGGCGATGCGGCTTCCAAGAAAAACACCATGAAAGCCTGGGCGTATTTCTGGAAGGGATTTGCCTATGCGTCGATTGGCTCCATGTATATCTCTGGTCTGATTATCGACACGCCAGGTGCTACCAACAATAGTTATGTACCAAGCAGTTCAATAATTGCGGAGTCGAACAAGAACTATAATGCTGCCATTACGGCACTTAAAGCCGTTACGTCGGCCAGCGACTATAGTTCTATGTTGGGACAACTGATTCCGGCACCTAGCAGAGTAGGGCTGGGTCAGGTCCCCACAACGGATATGTGGCTTCGGAATATCAATACGTTGCTGGCGCGGAATATTGTGGCTCCTAAACTGGCGCCATTCATAAACGGTAATCTGAATGCTACCATTTCCAAGTCATCGACAACTGCTCTGATTACGGCCGACTGGCAGCAGGTATCGACGCTGACCACCAATGGAGTGAAACAGGGCGATTACGTATTTACGGCCCGGTCGGCGGCTGTAAACTATATTTTCTCGCCATCGGGCGGTACGGTGGGCGCACTGACTGTGGGTAAAAACGCCAATACTACGTATAAGATTACCGAACGGTTTATTCAAAACTTCAATACGGGTGATGCACGTCTTACAGCGAACTTTACGCTAAGTAGCCCGCTGTATGGCGACGATTATATCTACTCATCCCGTTACGATATGGTCGATGGATCGACGGTTGCTGCGGGTGTCGAGAAGTTTGGCTCCAAAGTGGCCGGTTCGTATGAATTGATCATTGCGGGTAGCTACGAAGAAAATGCTCTGCTACAAGCCGAGGCTAATATCCGTCAAGGCAATACGGAAGCTGCTTTAACACTGATTGACGCGGTGCGTACGTATCAGGGAGCGGGCGTAGCTAAAGTAGCTGGTAAAGGACTGTCGGCGGCACAAGCCATGACTGAGCTGACCAAAGAAAGTCGGGTATCTCTATTCAATCGCGGGTTGAACTACTATAACGCACGCCGGTGGGGATGGACGTATGACGTTTCCAAAGGCGGTGGTAGCTATGGTAACGTAGTCGTGGATCGTACCGGAAAGATTTATACGAACGCGACAATCAGCTATAACTTCATGGATTTCTGGGACGTACCGGCCGATGAGTCTGTGTTGAACCCGACTGCGGCTGATGGGGTGGTTAAGAACCCTAATTTTTAACCAATATTAGATAGACCAATAGATCAGGAAGGCTCATCTGCGGATGGGCCTTCTCTGTTTATAAGTAACCGTATAGTGTTAATCGTTGGCTTTAAATAGAATCGTTAGTCACTAAAAACGTACTGGGCAAGTGATGACCAATATACCTACAAACTCGTAAAATAGGGGCGTAACGTCAGTCAGTTACCATCGTTCCTATATTTTGATAAAAAAGCGAATGGTATATAATTTGTTAACCCATAGATTTATACGACGGAAGTAATTTTTTCGTTAAAAGCGGTAGCATCCTGCTGGATTTTCAGTACATTGTTTGGCTGACGAAAGGAGTTCGAACCTTAAAAGATTTTGCCTGGATTATAATCTATACATGAGGAACTATTACGGTATTATTATTTGCGGAGTCTTGCTGGCTATGCTGCCAATAAGGCTGTGGGCTCAGGGCCAGCGTATAACAGGCAGAGTTACATCGGCGCAGGATGGGCTTCCGTTGCCTGGCGTAAACATTCAGGTTAAGGGAACAACAACGGGAGCCAGTACTGATGCCAATGGAAATTACAGCATCAATGCGCCGGGTGCTACGTCGGTTCTGGTGCTGACATCTATTGGTTTAGTCAATCAGGAAATAACCGTAGGCAACCGAACTGTCATCAACGTGCAGATGCAGGAAGCGCTCAATGAGCTGGCGCAGGTTGTTGTAACGGGCTACAATACCACGCAGCGGAAAGATATTACGGGTTCTATTGCTTCTGTATCGCCCGATAAATTCAAAGATATTCCCGTTACCAGCTTCGATCAGGCTTTGCAGGGCCAGGCGGCTGGCGTACAGGTGCAGCAGTCGTCAGGTACGCCGGGTGGTGGTATGACAGTACGTATCCGGGGTAATACGTCTATTTCGGCCAGTAACCGACCCTTGTTTATTGTAGATGGCGTTCCTGTCGAAGATGGCGCGCTGACCGGCCGTGATTTTGGTGGGCAGCAGGATAATGCGTTCTCGCTGTTTAATGCCAATGACATTGAGTCGATCGAAGTGCTGAAAGACGCGTCGGCCAAGGCCATCTATGGATCGCGGGCGGCTAATGGTGTCGTACTGGTCACGACAAAACGAGGGAAATCTAATCAAAAAACCGGCTTTACTATTGATGTGCAGCGTGGCCTGACCGACGTAGTGCGTCGGCCTGATCTGCTCAATTCATCCGAATTGCTGGACTTGCAGCGCGAAGCCGTTACCAATGCCGGACTTGATCCCGATAAGCTTGGCCTGATTAAAGGCGTTACGGACGGAATCAATACCGACTGGATTGACGCCGTATTACGGAAAGGGGTCTATCAGCAATACCAACTGTCGACGCAGGGCGGTAATGATCGGACTCAGTTCTATCTGAGCGGCAGCTATCGCGATGAAGAGGGCGTACAGATCAATAACCGATTTACGCGGTACACTGGCCAGTTTAAGTTTGATCATAAAGCAACCGATCGACTTTCGTTTGGTATGAACCTGACGTTGTCGCGGTCGTTCAATAAACGGGTCAAAGGCGATAACTTTCTGGACGGCGTCTATTCAGGAGCCATAAAGAGTTTACCCTACTATTCGCCGTATAATGATCAGGGTAAGTTGACGGTTCCGAACGATCCTGATTATCCGGGCTTCCCCAATTTTAACCCGTTGGCGCAGTCGTTGTTGCCACGTTTCAATACGTATGCCGTAAAGGCACTGGCGGGCGTCTACGCTGAATACGAAATTATTGATAATCTACGCTTTCGCTCTAAAGTCAGTGTTGATTACAACAACGTAACGGAAGATAATTTTGAACCTTCCACAACGGCCATTGGCGGTTTTTTAGCCAGCGTTGGCGGTCAGGGTTACGGTGATTTTAGTAATAATACGCTGGCTACGCTCATCAATACGAACACGTTACGGTACGATTTTCTATTAAACGAAAAGCACCGCTTCAATGCGATGGCGGGCTTTGAAGTCTTACAACGCACCGAACGCGGAGGTAACGTACAGGGACGTTTGTTTCCGAGTGATGACTTTACATACATTACCTCGGCAGGTATTGTTGATCAGGGGACCTCAAACCTGACGAATAGTGGCCTGGTATCAACCTTTGGTGAAGTGCGTTACGACTACGACCAAAAATACCTGGCTACCATTACGGCTCGCTATGATGGCTCGTCGCGGTTTGGGCAGGCTCGTCGTTTTGGCGCTTTTCCATCGGCATCATTAGCCTGGCGTATTTCCAGTGAAAAATTCATGGAAAAATACAGCCATTTCCTTAGCGATCTGAAGTTGCGGGCCAGCTTTGGCTTTACCGGAAACGAACGTATTGGTGATTTTCAGTTTCTTGGTACATGGGCGTCTGTTACGTATAGTGGCGCAACGGGTGTTGGTCCGGCGGCTCTGGCCAACCCGGCTTTGCAATGGGAACGCACCCGTGAGGCCAATGTTGGTCTGGACGCATCGTTCTTTAGTGGTCGATTGAACGTAACAATTGATGCGTACGACAACCTGACCGACCGGCTTCTTTTTGCTCAGCCCATTCCAGGAACATCGGGTTTTACGACCTTCCAGGGCAATATTGGTAAAGTCGGTAACCGGGGTGCGGAACTAACCATTAGTACTGTAAACGTAGCGAAAGCGGTTCGCTGGACAACCGATCTGAACTTATCGCATAACGATAACAAAATTGTTGAACTGGCCAGCGATGTCCCCTTGTTTCGGGGCTACACGGGAAATGGTGTCGATAGAACAAATGTTCTGCTGCAGGGGCAACCACTCGGTACGTTCTGGGGGCTGAAATTTTTGGGTGTTGATCCGGCAACGGGCAATGCCATCTATGACGATAAAAATGGCGATGGACGTATCACGCCAGCCGACGGTCAGGTTATTGGCAACGCACAGGCAAAACTATATGGCGGTTTAACGAACCGCGTATCCTGGAAAGGGATCGATGTGAGTGCTTTTCTTCAGTTTTCGTACGGAAACAGTATTCTGAATTTCTCCGATGCAACCGCCTTGGTCAACACGGGAGCCGACATTCAGAATAATCAATCGCGGAAAGCATTAAAACGGTGGCAGAAAGAAGGAGATATTACGAGCGTTCCCAAATACGTTTATCAGGATACCTACAATAACTTCCTGAGCAGCCGCTTTATAGAAGATGGTTCTTATCTGCGTCTGAAGAACGTATCGATTGGCTATAATTTCCCCAAGGCATGGATCAATAAATACAAAGTTGGCAATGCCAGAGTATATGCGTCGGCAACGAATCTGCTGACCTGGACGCGTTATTCGGGAGCCGATCCGGAAGTGAGCACGCTGGATGGTTCAACCACCGCTCAAGGTATTGATTTCTTTACGTTCCCGCAGGTGAAAACGGTATTGGTTGGCCTTTCACTTAGTTTTTAAGCGCACTAACTCGACATTTAGCGTAACGGTTTGATATGATTCGCTTCCTACAATATAGCTTACTCAGTATAGTTTTTATGCTGGCTTCCTGCGAGCAAGTGCTGGAACCCAAGCCAGTAGCATTGCTGGCTGACGATTTAGTATTGAATGAACCTAATGATGTGCAGCCCGTTCGAATTGGGTTGTATAGCGCATTACGGAGCACAGCGGCCCCCAATATGATTGCGGGCGATTTTACGGCCGACTACCTGGTCCATAATGGTACGTTTACCGATTTTCGAGAATTGGGGACGAAGCAGATTACGGCCGCAAACGGTGCCGTAAATTCCTTATGGGTAGGTTTGTACAGAGCTATTTATGTAGCGAATTTTATTCTGGAAAAACTCCCGCAGGTTAGTGGCGTTTCTGAAAATACGCGTAAGCAGGTAATCGCTGAAGCTCGTTTTATCCGAGGATGGGCAAATTTTATCGCTACCCAAACGTATGGTGACATACCTAAAGTCACTTCGACTGATCAGGCAACAAACCGGGCTATTGTTCGGACTCCTAAAGCTGATATTCTGGCCTCGGTACTAGCCGATTATCAGGCTGCACTGACCGATCTGCCATCAGTAGCATCTGGCTCAACAGACGTAACGACTAATGCTACGTATCTGAATAAAATTAGCTGTCAGGCTGCTATGGCCCGCTATAACCTATATATGAAAAATTGGGTTGATGCTGAACGACTGGCCACCGTGGTTATTAGTTCGGGAGTTTATACGCTGCAAACCAATTATTCAGACGTAGTACTAAAAGATTTTACCGCCGAGTCAATCCTGGAAGTCGGTTACAATTTGACGGATGATCCCGGTACGTCTAATGACCCTGTAACTAACGGAGTGGGGTTGAATAACCTGTTTGTCAGCCGCCGGGAAGTGATTCCGTCCAATCAGGTAGTGGCTGCTCTTACGTCGGCTGAGTCAGGTACACGTAGTGCTACGATTGGATTTAATGTGCAAAATCTGCGCGGTTCCGATAACGGCTGGACGGTTCTTAAATATGGGACGGCTTCGGAAGATAACAATAATATTGTGTTGATGCGATTGGCCGAAATGTATCTGATACGGGCCGAGGCCCGTGCCCAGCAGGGAAAACTGACCGGAACCAGTGGCGCTATCGCTGACCTGAACGTATTGCGGACACGCGCCAAAGCCCCCGCTGTGTCAGTAACGGCTCAGGCTGATGTACTGCTGGCTGTGGAACGGGAGCGGGTCTACGAATTGGCTTTTGAGGGGCAGCGGTGGTACGATCTGGTCCGTACGGGCCGGGCACAGGCCGTTATGTCAGCCTATACGCCCAACTGGAATGTTCGATATGAACGCTGGCCTATTCCGCAACGGGAGATCCAGCAAAATCCTAATCTTACTCAGAATCCTGGTTATTAGTCGTTTATCGATTTAGTGGAAACCCACAATATGAAAAAGAATCAAACTACCTATCAAAGCGCCGATTGGCCAGACCAGAAACAGCCGATCCGTCGTTGGCTGCTGACACTGGTGACGGTGCTGGCCGTTGGATTGATAGCCGGAGCCTGTCTGGAAGAAGATGTTGATCGAACCTTTCAGGGGCCGTATTTTGTCCGGTTTACTGACTCGTCGCTGGCTTACAAAGAAAGCTATTCAAAACCTATTGCTATTCGAGTCCATAATGCCGGCCCCATTCTGAACCAGCCGATTACTATAAAATATACTGTCAGCGGAACCGCCCGAGAAGGTAAAGATTATACAATCGTAGGAACAAAGGGAACGGTGGTCATTCCGGCTAACAAGAGTTTCGGGGAGATTTCGGTGAAGCTGATCAATAATGCCAACAACATTCTGGAGTCGCAGTCGCTAACCTTCAACCTGACTAGCGTAGAGCCCACTTCCTTGCAGGTTGGCTTCGGTACGGGTGAAGTGCCAATCGGGAAGGCATTTACGCTGACCATTCAGGACGATTGTCTGTTTGGCGGCTTATATACGGGAAGTCTGACGGTTAATCAGCAAACGGCTACTATATCCGACGTAGCAATAACCAGTACCGACTGCAAAAATTATTTATTGAGCAACTGGAACACGGGTTTACTTACGTTCAATGCCATTAAGGCCCCGTTAACGTTTATTGATAATGGGGATAATTCGCTGACTATACCCGCTCAGGCGAGTACCAATCTGGGATCAACCGATACGTTGAGTGGGACAGGAGCCTGGAATCCACGCGACCGAAAAATCACGCTGAACCTACGAATAAAAGTAGCATTAACGAATCCGGCTCGTGATACAACTTTTGCGTTCACTCAAACTTATACGCCCCAATAAGGCTTTGATTTAGATAGTTTCATGCGACAACTTATACGTTTACTGCTGATTCCTGGAGCGATTGGGTGGCTGCTGGGTGGGTGTTCTGAAAAAATCGAACCGAAACCAACAACCTACAGCCAGTTGCTGACCGGAACGACCAAGAAAACATGGCGGGCAGTGTCTTTTCAAGTCATTGATGACGGTGACGCTTCGCCGGTGACTCCTATTTCGCAGAGTGGTGTAGATCGATGCATTTACGACGATTATGTGACTTTCTATGCTGATTCTGAACATAAGCTGGAGGCTAGCGAAGGGCCATCCAAATGCACTAGTAACGCTCCCGATATTTATTTAACTGATAGCTGGGACCTTGTTAATGCAACCGCTTCGCTGACGTTTTATATACCCGTACTGGATGGTAAATACGTAACGACGCTTAAAACCCTGACGGCTAATTCATTTACGGTAGAGTTGTATTTTCAGGATATAAACGCCAGTTACCGGTTCACGTTTAACCCTGTTTCTCAATAGGCGTATGGTACGATCATTAATTTGCCTGTCATTTCTTGTACTTTTTATACAGACCCTACGAGCACAAGCGCCAGTAAAAGGCCAGTGTGCTACGATGGAGATGGATAGCGCACTCCGGGCAAGGTTTCCGCAGTTGGGAACACTCAACGATTTTGAACGGGACCTTCAACTAAAAATGGTTGAAATAAAAAAGCGGATGGCTGCCAGTCGGCAAACGGCAACCGTAGTGACTATACCGGTTGTGGTCCATGTGGTTCACAATGGTGAGTCGGTTGGCACCGGACGTAACATAAGTGCTGCTCAGGTTAAGGCTCAGCTCGAAACGCTGAATGACGATTTTCGCCGGAAAGTAAATACGCCGGGCTATAACAACAATCCAGTCGGCGCTGATATTGAAATCGAATTCTGTTCGGCTATCCTGGACCCACAAGGCCGTACTATGGCGGAGCCTGGCATCGACCGGTACAATGGTAACCGCACCGATTGGAGCCGCGATAATATTGAAGGTGTCCTGAAACCAAGTACGTACTGGAATCCCGATAAATATTACAACATCTGGGTGGTCGACTTAAACGAGCCCGTTCCGGGTGGAGGAAGCGTACTGGGTTATGCGCAGTTCCCCAGCCAATCGAATCTGCCGGGGATTCCGACCAGTAGCCCGGCCAGTACAGATGGTGTTGTGATCGATTATCGGTCGTTTGGCAATGCCAGCAAGGGTACCTTCCCAACCATGCGGCCCACCTACAATCTGGGTCGTACGTTGACGCACGAAACTGGGCACTGGCTGGGTTTACGGCATATCTGGGGAGATGCCAACTGTGGCGACGATTTTTGTGCCGATACGCCACCCCAGGCATCCGAAAGCCGTGGGTGCCCAACCGGACGGGTTAGTTGCGGAGGAGCCAATATGGTACAGAACTATATGGATTACTCCGACGATGCCTGTATGAATATTTTTACGCTTGGTCAGAAGGCACGGATTCGGGCGGTTATGGAAATTAGCCCAAGACGTAGCACGCTGATTAGTTCGAACGTTTGTGGAACGCAGGTAGCTACTCGTCCTACATCCAATTTTCAGGCTAATACGCGTCGGGTGCTGTTAGGCGGTCAGGTTCGTTTTAACGACTTGTCAGCTAATTTCCCTACCCGCTGGGAGTGGACTTTTGAAGGTGGTACCCCCGCTACGTCTACTGAACAAAATCCGACTGTTATGTATAACCAACCCGGTAAGTTTAAAGTAACGCTCGTTACGTCGAACGCCGTTGGCCAGTCCGACCCGCTGGAACGTACTGAATATGTGGAAGTGCTGAATCAGGGTCTTTGCGCGGAAGTGACCAACTTTAGTGGTACACAAACCGTGATCCGAGAACCAGGAGGCACTGGCTATCTGGCCGGTCAGAACAGCAAGCGAACACAGGCCGTATCGGAGTTTTTCGACAATTCGTTGGGGTATACCAATCTGGCTGGCGCAACCCTGAAATTTGGCGTGGCCAAAGCCGCTCAGGGTACCGGCACTGAATCGGTTGTGACCGTAACGGTCTGGAACGGCCGCGGTTTTCAGAACGGTCCGGGTGCTATTCTGGGACAGAAGGATGTACCACTACGGGTTATTCTTCAGGATGTAGCCAACAATCGACCAACGTCTGTTACGTTCGATAAGAACGTACCGTTATTTGGTTTGCCTTATCATATCGGTATTACGTTACCGTATGCTTCGGGTGATACCGTAGCACTCGTTACGTCGAGCAATGGTGAATCGTTGTTTGCGACGGCCTGGCGGCAAAATCGGCAGGGCGACTGGCTTCGGTATGCCGATAGCTTAGGTATAAACGTATCGCACGATATTATCGGACGAATTGGTATGAAGCCATCGGTGCAGGTTCAGGCGTCTTCGTTATTTATTGACGCTGGGCAGGCCGTTACGTTAAACGCAACAGGAGCCAGTGTATTCAACTGGGCAGGTACGGGGCTGAACGCTACGTTAGGACCACAGGTTATCGCCAGTCCTACCCAAACTACTTCCTATACGGTGTCGGGCTCGGGCGTTGATCTGTGTACGGCCAATGCGGTTATACAGGTATATGTACGAGGAGGAACGGTAACGGCTAATGAGCCATTGGCCGATCTGGCTTTGGCCGTAACACCTAATCCAAGTGACGGGCAAATGAAGGTATCGTTCAGCAGTCAATTACGGGGGGCGTTAACGCTGGCCGTTCGGAATCTAAACGGCGTAGAGATTGTCCGGCAGAATCACCAGAAATCGACCGAAACCTTTGAGCAAACGCTGAATCTGCAATCCAGTGCGAGCGGAATCTATTTTGTCGAAATCAGGATAGGCGATCAGGTATTCAGGAAACGGGTCGTTAAGAATTAGCATGAAAGCTGTTTAAACTTTTGTTTTACTAGCGTTTTTGTCATTCCGCCTTCGGCGGAATGACAAAAACGCTAGTAAAACAAAAGTTTAAACAGGCTAATAAAAAAAGCGAATCAATCATTGATTCGCCTTTTTTATTGTTGAACTACTTGCGATTAGTAACCAGGGTTCTGAACCAGTTGTTTGTTGGTATCAATTTCCCGCTGGGGAATGGGCAGAACGAGGTTGTTAGCATTGTAAGGTGTCGTACCAACTGTACCCGCTGTCCGTTTGATGTCGGCTAATTGCTGACCTTCGAAAGCTAGTTCTAAACGCCGTTCCAGCAGGATTGCAGCCAGATCGACCGCAGTTAATGGGGTAGCATTAGCCCGCGCCCGAATCAGATTTACATCGGCTAGTGGCGTTGCGCCAACAGATGTGTTCAACCGTAGATTGGTTTCGGCCCGAACCAGATACATTTCTGCCAGACGAACAACGGGTACGTCGCCATACTGATCGTTGAATTTGCTGGTGAATGTATTCTGACCGGCTGTATTAAAGAACGTACCCCGTGCATCACCAGCGGCATAGAGCTGACGGAACTTAGTTTGTACACGCACGTCACCACGTCCCTGATTTAAGGCCGATGCATAGAACGTATTCATGTCATTGACGCCATCCTGATCCGTTACGATAATCTTGAAAATGATTTCAGATTCATTTGTGGCATCGCTAAATACGTCAGCGAATGTCGGTTCCAGACTATATACCCCCGATGTAATAACCCGGTTCGCAGCATCGCGTGCGGCCGCGAAATTCTGCTGTTGCAGGTAAACGCGAGCTAGTATGGCAGCGGCTGCACCTTTTGAGGCAAAGCCCATACCCCGATCGGGTTCAGTGGGCAACAATGACTCAGCTTTGGTCAGATCTGCCAGTACCTGGGTATACACTTCTGCTACCGTATTGCGGGCGCGGTAATCAGCATCCGTAATTGACGTAGTAGGAGTCAATACGAGTGGAACACCGGGGTTGGATGAAGGTGTACCATCATTCCAGCTTTTTCCGTAAATTTTTACCAACTCGAAGTACAGGGCTCCTCTGATAAACAGTGCCTGCCCTTCTATAGCACCACGACTGCTTTCGCCAACTTTATCCAGGGCCGATAGTACGTTGTTCGCTCGGTTGATGGCGTTGTAACTATCGAGCCACGTATCACGATTGACGGTGTTGGAGGGGGTAACTGCTTTGCGCCAGATCTCGTCTATTGTAGCATACGTACCACCAAAAAGGACATCACGGTTGTCGCCAACCAGATCGCCAATAAACTGAATAGCCCCGCCATATACTTCCCGGTCACTCAAACCATCGTAAGCACCTGTTAGCGTAATCTGTACGTCTTGCTCCGTGTTGAGCGCCTGACTCTGTTCAATAGTCTGGGTTGGCACAACGTTCAGTCGATCGGCACAGCTTGAGAGCAGAAAGCCAACCGATCCGATGTATAACCAATGTTTTATGGATGAATTCATAATAGAAAAATTCGTTTGAAAATCAGCTTAACAAGTCTGGATTAGAAACCGATGTTGATACCGCCCGTAATGGTACGTGCTTGCGGAGCCGTATAGAAGTCATAGCCCTGTGCAATGTTCGACACAATGTAGTCGGCGTTTACTTCCGGGTCCCATCCTTTGTAATTGGTGAAAGTGAGCAGGTTCTGGCCTGTCACAAACAAACGAACGTTGGTCAGTTTGGCTTTGCTGATTAGTGTTTTAGGTAAGTTGTAGGATAACGTAGCAGTACGTAAGCGTACAAACGATCCGTCGAGAATAAAACGGCTGGACGACTGGGCACCATTGTTATAATACAAACGAGCTTCCGGTACGTTTGTATTTGTGTTCTCGGGGGTCCAGGCGGCCAACTGATCAACCGTCTGGTTGTCTTCGAAACGGCCGTTAGCCGCCGAGTAGCGTCCTACACCATAGAAGTTGATTTTATTACCAAAAACACCGTTGAACAGAACGCTTAGGGTGAAGCCTTTGTAGCTAAATGTATTGGTGATACCGGCTGTCCATTTTGGTAGTGGGCTACCAAATACGACGCGTTGCGCCTGACTATATACATTGGTTGTTGAACGATCAACGGTTCCGTCGGGATTCGTAGTATTCTTGTACCACAATGCATCACCATTGGCGGGGTCAACACCAGCATATTCCTGCGTAAAGAATGTGCCTAGTGGCTGGCCTTCAACGGCGCGGCTCATAGCATTGATACCACCCTCGATGATCTGGCCCTGCAGATTCGTGATTTTGTTTCGGTTCGTGGCCGCGTTAAAGCTGGTCGACCAGCGGAAAGCACCTGTCAGGTTTTCCGAGTTGATAACAAATTCAAAACCCTTATTTTCCAGACTACCTACGTTGCGGAACTGCGTAGCAAATCCGGTGGTTCCCGGTACGTTTACGTTCAGTAGCAGACCTGATGTTTGTTTGTTATAATAATCGATTTCCCCATTAATACGATTATTCAGAATGCCGAAGTCGATACCAATATCAAATTGGTTGGTTGTCTCCCATTTCAGATCAGGGTTTGCCAATTGAAAAGGACGCTGGCCTGGTAGCGCTCCGTAGCTGGCATCGCCTATAAACAGACCCAGTTGTGGGAAGTTTTGCAGCGATACGTTACCAGCTGTTTGAATATCGGCGTTACCCGTTCGACCGTAGCTGGAGCGAAGTTTCAGGAACGTAATGGTGTTGTTATTTTTCAGGAACTCCTCTTCCGATAGCACCCATCCAACGGAAACAGCCGGGAAGAAGCCATACCGGCTATTACGTCCGAAACGCGATGAACCATCGATACGGGCGCTTGCGCCTAGCAGGTAACGATCCGCGAATTTATAGTTGGCACGGGCGAAATAAGACAGGAAGCGGAAATCAGATTGGGTTGAGCTACCATCTGTTTTACGGGCTGCACTGGCAATCTGGCGATAGGCGTCAGAGGGAAAATCGCGACCTTCTGTGAAGTTGGTTTTTTGTTGCGATTGTTGAAACGACATACCCACCGTTGCGTCGAGGTGACTACGTCCGAATGCTGTTGTGTAGGTGAAGAAGTTGTTGGTATTATAGTTCTCAACCCGAACGAAACGGTTTTGGCCAATACCCAGTGGGGCGCTGAAATTACGCTGCGTTTTACTGTTGTAATACAATTCTTCCTGCTGATTCAGTACGTCCAGACCAAACTCACTACGGAACGCCAGACCTTTTGCTATTTCTAACTGGCCATATACATTACTGATGTTGCGGTATACGGTTGTGTTAAAGTACGCATTGCCTGCGTTAATCAGCGGGTTATAATACAGTGGAATGCTGATGTCGCCGGGAGGAGTACCAACTGGCAGGCCCGTAACAGGATCAGTGGCAGGGGTCATTGGCGGCAGAGCTACCATCTGCATGGGGTTATCGAACTGGTTATCAGCTGAGAGCCGTTGGTTATAGGTGCGAGTCAAACCCATGTTGAAACCAGCTCGAAAACGGCTCGATACCTGATGGTCCAGATTGATACGTCCAGCGTAGCGTTTTAACGCATTGCCGATCAGAATTCCTTTTTGATCGAGTAACTGACCTGATAAATAGAACGTTGTCTTCTCATTGCCGCCGTTCATATTGAAGTCGTACTGCTGATAGGGTGCATCCTGATAAGCCAGATCCCCCCAGTTTGTGCTTGCCTGATTCGGAGTGCCATACGTACCAAGGCCCTGCGTTTCATAAAAGCCCTTCATATACGATGAGTACGAATCTGGATCAGCCGGATCAATACCCTCAATGCGGTCCGAGTTGGCTGCTGCCCGATTATAGAAATTAACGTACTGTTCCGTATTCAGAAACTGAAGTTTTTTGGTTGGTTTACTGGAACCATATTGGGCACCAAATGTAATGTTGGTACGTCCTGCTTTACCACGCTTGGTCGTAATCAAAACCACACCGTTTGCGGCCCGTGCCCCATAGATAGCGCCAGCAGATGCGTCTTTCAGGATATCGACCGATTCAATATCTTGTGGGTTGATGTCGGCAAGTGGGTTTGTTGAAGCACTGTTAAAGCTTAAGTTATCCGTTGTAACAGGTGTGCCATCGACAATGTATAGAGGCTGGTTTGAGGCCGATACGGAAGACTGGCCCCGAACGCGAACCTGAATGCCCTGGCCAAGTTTACCTGAGCCCGCATTGATCTGAACCCCCGCTGCTTTACCCTGAAGTGCCTGGTCGAACGTAGTGACGGGCTGATCCTGAATATCGGCAGCTTTTACTTTAGCGATATTGCCGGTAAGGTCGCGTTTAATTTGCTGACCATATCCCGTAACAACAACTTCGTTCAGATTTCGTACGTCGGTCTTTAGTTGTACGTTGATGATTGAGCGACCGTTAGCTGGCTCTTCAACCGATATAAAACCAATGAAGCTGTACACAAGCGTTACGTCGCCGTCGACGGAAAGTCTGTAGCCACCGGTTGCATCGGTTAACGTTCCCTGATTTTTGCCTTTTACACTGACCGAAACGCCGGGTAACCCTGCGCCGTCATCAGAGGATGTCACCTTACCCGAAATTACCTGGTTCTGTGCATAGCTACTCAGCGCTACAGCCAGAAATAGGAAGTTAAATAGTAAGAGTTTTCTCATATTTTTAAGTTAGAAAGTTGTAAGAGTTGTAAAAGTACAACGCAACGATAAGTTTTAAAAAGAAACAGACACAACAAAGGGAGGATTAAACTAGGAAAATCAGAAGAAAGCGCTAAAAACAAATACAGATAGAGAATAAAATACTATTTAAGTTGATTAGTTTAAGTAGAGTTACATTTTATTGTTTTATTTCTATTTATAAAGAATAAAAATCTATTTTCAGATCTGGTATAAATGCTTTATTAAACCATAAACTACGTAGTATGGTCAAACGTTTATAAGAGTAAGTCTCTGTAAACAACGGCCATGAATCGTCTATTTCTCCTTTTTCTATTTCTGACGGCTACGGGGCTGCGGGCTCAGGTACAATATACGACCGAATCGCCCCGTGTCGATGATGTCAACGATACCGACGTAGTGATTCAGCGCGTTGAGCTAACGGCTGAGTACACAATTATTTATATGAAGTTCCAGGCGGATGAGCAAAGAACGCAAAATCGTGGTTGGCCTTTCTCTATTCCAATGCCAAGGGGAGGGGGAAGAATGGGCCCCGATCCCAATGAAACCTACAATACTATTAAATTTGAGCCTACTGCAAGATTGTATGTAAATCAGGGAGAACGTTCGTATAAGTTTATCCGGGCAGAGAATATTCCACTGGAACGTCGGCGTCGTGTTGAACCAGGGGAGCGGGTTGATTTTGTCGCTTATTTCGAACGTATTGATCCAGGATATGCTACGTTCGATCTCTACGAATGTAGAGATGGTAAAGGGTATATATGCTTCAATTTCTGGGGGGTTCATATTATTAATCCGGCTAAAAAGACGTACTCGCAGCGAACACCGACTAAACCACGGGCCACCCCTAATTCTCCGACCACACCCAGACAACAGCCACCCCGCTATCAGCCCAAAACAACTCCGGGCGTTGGCACTCCGGACGTAACTCCGCCTGTAGTGGCGCCCAAATCGGAAACGGCTGTGGCTGCGGTTGCCATCAATGGGGTGACGCGTAATGCGAAAACGAAAAAAACGATTGGTGCCGTTGTGACGTATCAGCTTCTGTCGGGTGCCGAATCGGCGGGTACCGGTTTAGCGGATTCAGTACGTAGCAACGGCCAAACCGGTACGTATTCTATTCCGATTGGCAAGCGTGGGGTTTATGTAGTGACGGCTTCGGCTACAGGCTATTTTAGCCAGAGCGATACGTTAGCGACAAACCGCGTTAGCCTGAACCGGGACTTCGATTTAGTACCTATCGAAGCCGGGGCAACCATTACGCTCAAGAATATTTATTTCAACGTATCAGAATTTGATCTTAAACCGGAGTCGTATCCTGAGCTGGACCGGTTGGCTGGTCTGATGCAAACCAATCCAACCATGACCATTCGACTGGAAGGGCATACGGACACCGTCGGCGAATTTGACGCCAACGTTGAATTGTCGCGTAATCGGGTGAATGAAGTGAAACGATATCTGGTGGCTAAAGGTATTGATGAAGGTCGGATCGACACGGTTGGCTATGGTCCATCGCGACCAATCAATACGAACAAAAGTCTGAAAGAACGACCCGAAAACCGGCGCGTTGAGATGGTTATTGTGAAGGTCTAAAACTAGTTGCTACGTTTGAGGTTTGTAGGTTGATACTGGTTGGTAATACAGCTAGTTGCAAACTATGAATCTCAACGTAGCCCATGAAACCTGATTTTGATCTCAACGTTGTTTTAGGCCGGATTGAAGAGGCTATCCGTCCGTATCCCAAAGCAGCCATGTTTGATTTGGCTGAGCGAGGCTACAATACGCTGTTTGAACAGTTGATTTCGTGTATTGTATCCATTCGTACGCTCGATGAAACCACGATTCCTGTCTCACTACGTTTATTTGAGGTTGCCCGAACCCCCGAACAGTTTCTAAAACTCGATATACCCACGCTAACGCAACTCCTATACGGTACTACGTATCCGGACCAGAAGGCGTACACCATGAAAGGAATTGCGGAACGTATCGTCAGCAATTTTAATGGCGTACTGCCCGCTGACTACGAAACGCTTACGTCGTTCAAAGGAGTCGGGCCAAAATGCGCTAATCTGGCTTTGGGCGTTGCTAGCGGGCAAGCGGCCATTAGCGTCGATGTGCATGTCCATCGCGTGGTTAATCGATGGGGCTACGTAAAAACGAAGCAGCCTGAACAGACGTTGAAACTACTGGAGAAACAGGTCCCCCGCGAACAGTGGGTGGCTATCAATCGCTTGCTGATGCCTTTTGGTAAGCATATCTGTACGGGAACACTACCTCGCTGCTCGACCTGTCCGGTGCTTGCCTGGTGCGAGCAGGTTGGTGTGGAGCACCACCGTTGATGGATTGGTTTTAGTTCGATTTTTTCTCCGCCAATGAGATCATGTATTCTTTAAGGTTCGCCAACGTAGCACGGCATTCTTTATTCAATTGACGATATAAGTCCTCCTGCTGTTTGACGGCTTGTTGAATCACGTTTGTGCTTTTCGTTTTATTGTCGGCCATCCGGCTCATTTCGTCGGCTGTGGGACTTGTTGCCTGAACAGGCAATGAAAGGCCCTTCGCTTCAGTAATGAGATCGGTTAGGGTTACCCGATACCGGCCAAATTTCGCTTCGAGGGTTAGCGTATAACGTACCGTCTGACCGTCGATCAAAAAAACTGACTTCGCAAATACGACGTTATTTTCCTGATCGTAGTGCTTTTCAGCATCGCCTTCATTTGGGTATTGCTGATCGACCCACGACCGTAGTTGAGTGGCAACCTGGCGAGTTGGTCGGGTGGCATCGGGCAAACGAACAATTTCCTGGTACTGAACCTGCCCGAGTTCGTTAGTGGGCAACGTTACTTGCGCTAAAAGCTGAACCGAGAGCAATAAGAAGAATGGCAATAGGACCTTCATAGGAGTGACAATAGCCTTGTATGAAAACATGCAAAGATACAGGCTAAACCTTGGGATGCCTTATTAAACCGTTCCGATGAAGAAATGCTTAGTGGATCTTAGTCGGTTGATGACTCATCTTCAACCGAAAACCCTGTATCGAGCAGGCTATCCAGATCAAAGCCTTTTGATTCTAAATACATGAGTAGGGCACGGGCATTTACGCGAGCCGGGCTAACCCGGTAGCCGCTATCCTTACTCGACGATATAACCCCTTTGGCTGTAATAATGAGCGTGAAAGGCTCGGTATATAGTTCGATGTAATCGTTGCCGCGTGTAATAGTCGTGTTAACCAGCGTATCGTCTGCCCAGCCATAAGCCAGTTTGCAACACGTATTCGCTTCTTCGGTAGTAATGGTTGTTAATTTTCGTAGCACGGGCCGAATGGCTTCTGGAGATAATTCGTATTCAATCCTACTTCCGTCGAAACAAACTTTTACTTCTTCCTGCGTAATATCTACGGCTACCAGCTTCGCATTGCGGGGTTGGGCATCTGGTCCATCGGCGACTACAACTACCGGGCCGCCTAGATAACGAGCCAACTCCTGGGCTGTTAAACCTGTAGTTCGTGTTTTCATTCGGTAGTTTGGATCGTGGGTTAGTGTTTCACGAAAAAGAGGCATTTCGTTAATAGGATTAGGCAAAAATAATAACTTAAAGTATTGTTAACTCCATAAATGATCTAATTGGAGCGGTAAATAGAGTAATAGTTTCGGACATATTTACATATTTAGTGAGCTAAAATGGCTAAGTAGGATAGTAGGTTTTAGCTGAAAACCAGTATTCTGAACAGTTTGCGGCACTTTTCAGCCAATACCTAACCTACTTCGTATAGCCTTGATTTTACTCAATCCCCTGAAAATCGGTGGTATCAAATTCCGTACCAAATTGACTTTATTACTATTTCATCCAATAAAGTCTAGCTCTTGAAACTCTTTTTTGCAGTTCGGTATACAAGGGTATTTTACTGCTTTTTGCAAAAAGACATTTTTGCTTTGCTATATAGAAATCATAGTAACATGCGGCTTTAAGGCTTCTCGTTGATGGAGCGTCAAACCTGATAAATAAGCCATGCCAATTTTCATAGCCTCCTCACTAACCGTAAAATTTTGTACAAAATCCGGCTTTAGGAAGCAGTGCGACTGCTAAAGCTGGAGTATGCCCATGTAGACATAGTAGCTTGCAGGACGACCGTCCCAAGACTTTGACCATTTTATAAGAGGCCGCCTGTGATCTTACGTAAGACGTTTTGTTGGGAGAAGAACAGACGCTATTGGAAGGAATTGATTCAGATACGTAACAAGTGACCTTTGGGAGGAGCATAGACCAATCCTGAACGATCACTCGTTTGATGTTAGCGGAAGCCGAAAAACTATATCAACACAGACCTACAGTCTTATTCAGTAAATGCACGTTTACTGGTAGCGGTTGGAGTTGGGAAATCAGCGGGAACAGGAATATCTACTTTGCCAGTGGCGGCCCACTGGGCTCCTCGTTGCAGGCACGTAATAAAGCCAACGCATTCAACAGAATAGTCGACGTGGCCCAGGGGCGTATGGAAAATTCGACCTTTACCGTAGTTGATGGTCATCAGCATGGGCTCATGTCGACCGGTACCTTTGTTCTCTGTCGATGAGAAAGCCGTTGCCAGTACCGTCATATTCTCGGCAGGTCCGCGCAATCGATCATACATTTCGTCCTTGGTATGCATCCAGTTGAGAGGCATGCCTTTCGTGATAGGATGGTTGGCATCGCGAACGGTTATCAGGAATTCTTGCTGCGCTCCGTGTGATCCGGCCCGCCCAGGTTGCGGGTCTCTGATTAGTTTACCGTCTTTGTCATAATACACGTAAGGGCCATCTTTTTCCGTGCGGTCGCCCCAGCCACCGAGGCCAATCATTTTGTTATAGGCGGGCCAGAGAGGAAATGAGTTATCGGCGGCATGAACAACCACCAGACCACCGCCTTTTTTCATGAAGTTTTCGAAATCGGCCTGGGTTTCATCGGACCACGGAGCCGCATTCCAGCCAAAATTGCTGATAACGAGGTCATATTTTGAAAAGTCGGGGTGGAAGCTGGAATCGGCTCTGGCTTTGGGTAAGGCTTTGGTACCTTCGACACCGGCAATTTTATATTTATCGACCAGATCGTTGCCATTCCAGGTATAATAGGTCCGCTTTACATCGACCGAAAACTTACCAGTTTCTTCGAGGTAGCGCTTCATCATAAAAGTAATTTTTGGCCATTGTTCGTGGTTGTTCTGCCCATCCACAATGAGTGTCCGGATAACTTTAGCCTTACCCTTTGGCGTTGACTGGGCATCCGCCTGGTAGCTGATCACAGCAATCAGCATTAGAAAAGCATAGAATGATTTCATAAAAGTAGCGTTAGCTGACAGGACGTAGTAAATACCAATGTGGTCTATTAAGGGCACTATAGATTTCAAATCAGTTAAGCGGTTGAATCTACTTTAGCGCTCGTACCATTACCCTGTTTTTATAGCTGGTCAGACGTAGCGTTCGTCTGACTAACGTTTAGAAATTAAGTCGTAACGTAGCGCCGTAATTTCTTGGATTACCCAAATGAGCCGCTCCGAAATTATATGCGTAGTCGATGAACGTAGCGTCGCCCAAATTACGTCCCCAGAAAAAGAGTTCGGCTCGTTGCGAGGAAATACCAATGCGAGCATTCAGCAGGCTATAGGCATTTTGTGAAATCTGATTAGCCAGGTCGAAATACTGTTTACCCAGATAACTCCATTCGCCACGGGCAACCAATCGATACTGTTGCTTACCGCCTAATCCATAGCTATACTGCACGGCCAGCAACGACGTAACATCTGGCGTAAAAATCTGGCGATTCCCTTTCAGATTGACACTTTCGCCGTCAGTGGCCAGATTGAGCGATGAGTAAGTCGCTTTTGTATAGCCAACCTGATACGTTACGTCCAGCCCTTTGGTGGGAGTTGCCTGTAATTCCAGTTCCAGCCCTTTACTCGTTAGTTGGCCCGCATTTTTGGTAATGGTGATAGCGTCCGGTAAAATCAACGTAGGTACCTGGGCATCCTGCACCTGGGTATAAAAGGCGGCTACGTTTAGCCGTAGCTGATTGTTCCAAAAGGTGTTTTTTAGGCCTATTTCAAGATTGTTGCTGTACTCGGGCTTGTAGGCGTAGAGGGGCGGCTGCGAAGGGTCTGAGGAGAGCTGCGTGATGCCCCCCGCCCGGTAGCCGCGGCTATACGTAGCGTAGAGCTGATGATTGTCGGTAAAAAAATAGGCCAGACTAGCTTTGGGCGAAATGGCAGAAAACCTGGCTGTGGCCGACGTATCGGGCTGCGTAATGGTTGCCGTCTGATCGCCATCCATCTGGAATTCGCCAAGCACCGACTGCTTTTTGTGTTCGTAATCGTACCGTAAGCCCAATGTTAGTTTTAGCCTGGGGTTAATGGCATACGTACCCTGCCCGTAAACTGCCAGACCGGCGCTAATGCCTGTGTTTGTGTTAATACTGGTAAAATTGGGGAAGGGGGAGCCAACTAAAGCCGCATCATTTCCAAAATGAGTCCCCAGTCGCGTAGGATTGTGCTGATAAAACCCATACGTACCGGCAATCCAGCTAAAGCGCGATGGCGAACTGGCCGGCGAGGTGAACCGAAACTCCTGAGTGCCAACCTGTACGTTATTCCACTTTTTGCCGTAATTGTTAACGATGGTTACGCCGTCGATGGGCGAAAAATCGCCGTCAACGGGTTGGGCATAATATCGGTAATTAGACTGATAGGCCGATTGCGACGTAAACGTAAAGTGGTTTCCAACGTAGCTGGCCGACAGCGAGGTGTTGAAGACATAATCCATCAGTCGGCCAACGGCATTCTGATTTACCGTGAAAGGAGCCTCAAAAGCATCCTGCGGGCTGGCGGCCAGTGGGAACGATCCATCATTTTGGTTGGTATTGTGCTTCACATTAAGCGTTAGCGCCCAGCGCGAACTAGCCAGAAATTTCAGGTAATAATTCCCCATGACGTAGTTGGCCCGGTCGAATCTCGATTGGTCGAAATTATTCCGATAAAAGCCATCCTGCTGCCCATATAGCGCCGAAATGCCCAGAAATAGCCGATTCTTTACCAGCGGGGTCCGTATGCCTGCACTATACCGCTGCTGGCCGTAATTACCATAGTTCAGTTCGACAAATCCTCGTGTTTTGTTATCCGGCTGTTTCGTGACAATGTTAATCACGCCACCCATGGCGTTACGTCCATAGAGTGTTCCCTGCGGACCCCGTAACACTTCAATGCGTTCAATATCGAGTAGTTGAGCTACATAGGTATCCAGGCTAAATTGATTGACGCCGTCAATATACGTTGCTACCGTTGGATCGTAGGACGTAGTGGCAATTCCCCGAATAGACGTAACGTTACGTCCATCGCCAGGGTTGGCCGAGTATAAATTGGGAATCAGGGCCGTTAAGTCTTTGCTGGTCCATAAGCGATAATCCAGAACCTGTTTTGACGAGAGCGTCGATACGCTGAAAGGGAGTTTTTGAGGATCTTCTTCCACTTTCTGAGCCGACACCGTCACTTCATCTAGTCGCTGGCTGGATTCTGTGAGCTGGATCGTTAGGGTTGGCTTATCGGCGGTTATTGTAAACGGTCGATTAGACGTAGCAAAGCCCAGGGCACTGGTATTTACTGTATACTGGCCAGGTGGCACATTGGGGATGATGAATTTCCCCTGGTTATCGGTTAGAGCACCCAGATTGGTATTTAAAAGATATACGTAAGCGCCGGCAATGCCCAGCGATTGGTGATCAGCAACAGTACCGGAAAAACTAGTGAACGTTTGGCTGTTGGCGACTGGACTATACTGGATGAGCACTATACACAAGGCCCAGATAAACTTCTTCATAGACAATGAGAGGCAATCAAATTAAATTTTTACTGCTCTATCAGCGTCTCAAATGTAATCGGATTTCGGCGTTGGCTATCAGGAAAGTTGATCGGACGGATCAAAATAAAGCCACGGAATGGTTGCCGTCTGAAACCAGAAATCACGAATCTGTCGGACATACAATTTCCATTCTGCATAGGTAAAAGGCTTTGGCGTAAAGGCGTTGGCCCCCCGTGCATAGGCTTCCTGAGCCGTAGCTTCGGTCCGATTGCTGGTAAGCATGATGGTTGGGATAAGACGGCCCTGAGGGTGCTGTCGTATACGATCCAGAAAATCGAAACCGCTCAAATCAGACTTCAGGTCAAGATCCAGTAGAATTAGATTGGGCCCCATTCCATTAAGTCCGTTTAAATAGATGACAGCTTGCGTGAAGCTATTTACGTGAACGAAAGTTACTTCTGGAAACACACTGGCAGCCGCCCGGTTCAGTACTTCCGCAATTTCTTCTTCATCGTCCACCAACAATATTGTCTTTTTCCTCATCCCATATACAACTTTTGTATGAACGTTTATAAATATATAAACAGTTCAGATTTGTTATATTAAAACATTAAGAGAGCACATACGTTCTTTTTTTTATTTGCTTACTATTTACTCAACGACAATGATAGACAATGGCCCAATCATCTTTATTGACGATGATCCCGACGATCAGGCATTATTTAAGCCGCTTCTGGAGCAAATTACCCCTCAACGGGAAATTATTTTCTTCGAGAGCGGACAGAAAGCCTTAGATTTCCTGAAAAGTAGCGACGAGCGTGCTTTTTTGATTATTTCAGAAGTATATATGCAGGAGCTTAACGGGCTGGAACTTCGACGGGAAATTGAAAAAGATCCTGTTTTGCGAAGACGTGCTATTCCTTTTATTTTTCTGACGCATCCTATTCACAAATCGATGGTTGAAGAAGCGTATGAATTAACAATTCAGGGTTTTTTTGAAAAGAAAAGCAACTTGTCGGCTATGCAAACGCAGCTACAGGCTATCGTAGATTATTGGGTCAATTGCTTACATCCCAATCGATTTAAGGATGATGAATAATTAGGGGAAATAGTGATATCGGTCTGGATAGGAGAGCAGAAAGAACCTGACGATAATGTTTGTTTCTTTCTGCTCTCTTTTCGCTAACAATGGAGATGAAACTACGTTTGCCTTGCTGGTAAATGGAATGATGTGATCAATTTATCGGATTGCTGACAAGTCGGTATAACGACGTAGTACCAGCCAGATAACGATCAGGGAGAGGCCCGCCAAAGCTCCCGCTACTAAACCAATGGTTGGCGCTTGTGTGTAAGCCAACGCATGCCCTGTCAGGTATGATCCAGCAATGTCCGATAAATTAACGAAGGCCATATAGGTTGTAAACTGGGAACCTTCTACGCCGGGTCGGCAGATAGCCATGAGCAAGGGCATGGCTGCGGCACTAAGACTTGGGTCCATAAAATACAGCGCTACCAGGCCCGTCTGCGCAACAGTACGATTCTGCCAGGTGGCTTCGAGGAGATTGAAGCCAACCAGATACGCGACCATCACTAATAAAATGATTATCAATAAGCGGGGTGGGCCAATACGGTCGGCCAGATAACCGCTTATGAGGGCGACCACCGTGGCGACCACCATGCCAAACGTACCCGTTAATAGGGAGAGGGAAGTGTCGGCCCAGCCGAGCTTCTGAATCAGGTGGTAATTGTAGGATCGCAGAAACAGGCTGATACTAACATAGGCTACTATAATCGCAGCAACTAACAGGATGTTTCTTCTGGCGAAAATTCCCCTGATCAGCTCCGCAAACAGCCACTTGAATGAATAATCTGACCCTTGATTTTGGTCGGTGGGCAATGATAAAACAGGCGCTTGACGCTTCAGAAAGGGCAAAAGCCGATCGTTGGGCTGTTCTTTTATGAAAAATGTTATAAGTGTTAGCGTCAGTAGACAAACGCTTTGAGTTAGAGCCGCATCCCGAAAGCTATACTGGCGAAGAAGCTGTGAAAAGGCAGCGGCTCCTACACCGGTACCTACTAAAAAGCCCGCCCGCATAAACGCATTGAGTCGCCCGCGTTCGTGGGAAGGGATAACGGTAATAGCCATCGCATCGACGCTGGCATCCTGAACAGAGGCAAAGATACTGTGGATCATAAAAATGATGCCTAGTGTATGTACCTCGTTGGTAGGATTGCGAATAGAGAGCAAACCGAATGAGGCTAGCAATGCCAGGAGTTGTGCGCCAAGTACCCAGGGTTTTCGGCGTCCCATTGCTGATTGCTGATACCGATCAATGAAAGGCCCCCAGATAAACTGAAAAGCCCAGGGTAAGCCTACTACGGCGGCAAACGACCCAACTCTCGACGGTGCTACGTGCTCGGCCGTTAAAAAGTTGGCTATAGCGGTCAGTGAAAAGCCCGCCGGTAGTCCCTGCATCAGGTATAAATAAAAGAAAACGACGTAGCGTAAGGGGCGGCTTTGGGATAATATCAACGGGAAAGCAGAAGCTGAACGAATAGTCGACATAGCCAGAACCAGTAACACCAAACAATTGGTTGGTAGGACCATTTGTTTATGACTAATGTTTTACCCTGAATACGTTCATATAATAAACTGTGTCATTGGCTTAACTTCCTGGGGGCAAGAAAACAATTTGCTTATTCATCTACTTACATCAGGGGCCAGATCAGACAGTGAAATACATCCGTATGTTGTCGTCTGGTTGGTCGGTCGGTCTGCCGCCAGGCGACAGGTTTTTATTCTCTTACTATCTGGAGCTTTTAGCCTTTTTATACCTATCGCAATAGGTCAAAATTGATGGTCGTTAACGAACAAAAAAAACGAATTGCTATTCTCGGGGCTGGTCCCAGTGGTTTATTTTTTTACAAACATCTGGTAGAGTCTAAGCGGTCCGATTGGGACGTGTCCTTATTTGACCGATCCAGCCAGCTCGGGGCTGGTATGCCTTATGGCTCCGCCGGTGCCAATCGAGAACACGTAACGAACGTATCCGCTAATGAGATACCACCACTTGTTACGTCACTCACCGAGTGGATTCAGCAGCAGCCAGCGGAAGTACTCGAGCCATTTCAACTGGAGGCTACACAGGTCAGTGACTATCGGGTGGTACCTCGTATATTGTTTGGTCAATATCTGGCGGCTCAGTTTGATCTTTTACGCGAGCAGGCCGCCTGCCAGGGGTTGATTACGCATGTTCACCTTAACTCTCAGATTCTGGATATAGTTGATGACCCTGAGACGAATCAGGTTTGGGTTGAGACGGACACGATGGGGAAAATGCCCTTCGACGTAGCCATCATCTGTACTGGACACCAATGGCCAACGAAACACGAAGGCAAAATACCGCTCTATTTTTCGTCGCCTTATCCACCTGCTAAGTTAAAGTTGACGCTAAATCATGCCGTGGCTATTCGGGGGGCATCGTTGACGGCTATTGATGCTATTCGTACGTTAGCCCGGCATAATGGCCATTTTGATACTGGCCCGGATGGTCGCCTTCGCTTTCAGTTATCTCCTCAAAGTCCCGACTTCCGGCTCGTGATGCATTCCCGGGAGGGCCTGTTACCAGCTATTCGATTCCACCTCGAAGAGCCCCTGATTTCGGCCGAAGATTTGCTGAGTCCCGACCTGGTCGCGGATAATCGGGCTCAAAATGATGGTTTTTTATCGCTGGATTTTGTTTTTGATCAAGCTTTTAAGCGGGCTATCCGACGGAAGGCCCCAGTTTTCTATGAGCGAATAAAAGCCATGAGTCTGGAAGAGTTTGTGGAGACAATGATGAGTCAGCGAGAAAAGGAGGACGCGTTTCAGTTATTCGCAGCCGAATACAAGCAGGCAGAAGAGTCAATAAAAAAGCACGAGTCGATATACTGGAAAGAGATGCTGGCGGTTTTGAGTTTTGCTCTTAACTACCCGGCTAAATATTTTTCGGCTGAGGATATGGAACGGCTGAAAAAAGTACTCATGCCTCTGATTTCGCTGGTCATTGCCTTTGTCCCACAGAGTTCGGCACGGGAGCTGTTGGCGCTACATCAGGCCGGGCTGCTAACAATTCAGTCGGTAGGGCAGGATAGTGAGGTAATTCCGCAGCCCAGCGGAGGAGCTATTTATGAGTATACCGACGAGGATGGCCAATCGCATCGGGTCTACTACCCGGCCTTTGTCGATTGTATTGGTCAGCCTCATCTCGATTTTGACGATTTCCCATTTACGAGTCTACGTATTGATAAAACCGTTAGCCCCGCCCGATTACGTTACCAGTCTAATCAGGAAGGACAGGCCGCTAGGGAGCAAGGTAATGACGATGTGGAGCAGTTATCGGATGGGAACTATTATTTACGAGTACCGGGCGTCGCCATCAACGATGATTTTCAACTGGTAAACGAAGAAGGTCAGGGTAATCCTCGTTTATATATGATGGCCGTTCCGCATATGGGAGGCTATAATCCTGATTATTCGGGGCTTGACTTCTGCGAAACGGCTTCGGCACGGATCAGTCAACGATTGTTTAGCGATAATCCTACGGCTGCTGGCCTGCTACTCCAGTTCTGATTGAGCCTTTAGAATACATTAGTCGATAAAATGATTGTTACAAGTAAAGACTTTGGCTGGGAAGTGATCCACCAGCAGGCTCACGGCCTGTTAGCGCTTCACCTCGGCATAAACTGGCAGATTGAGAAACGGCCTGTCAACTGGATTGAAACCCTGGTGGCGCTCACCGAGCACGACGATGGACAGGATGCCTGGGAGGATCGGCACCATCTGACCCAAGCAGGCGCACCTATGGACTTTAACATTCAGTCGTATTCAGTGGCGCAGGCCCGGCGAATGATCGAAATTGCGCTGGAAAAAAGCCGCTGGAACGCCTTGATGGTGTCGATGCATGCGTCGTTTCTGTATGAGCCAGTGCGGCACCATCCGGTGGGGCACCAGCAAAAAGAAATGACTGAATTTCTGGATCAGCAGCAGAAAAACCAGCGCGATTGGCTACGTATGCTGAAGATGAAGCGGCAACAGGCCGACTATGCCTACGACTTTATCCAATGGTGTGATGCCTTTTCCTTAATCTTATGTCAGGATCTGGTGCCACCAGATGGCCGCCGACTGGAAATAAGCCGTGGGCCGGACAAAATATCGTATTACGTATTTCAGCAGCCAGACGGCGTGTTACGTGTTGACCCCTGGCCCTACGAGATTGACTCGTTTACGGTGAACGTAGAGGCTTTTGAAGTAAGACAGCTTTCGTTCGAAAGCGATCGTGCGTTGTATGATGCGATCCAGCAAGCTGATGTTATCCAAAAACAATGGACAGTAGAGCGAGCCGACCGATGAGGTCCTGCCGTCCTGAATCTAGTTAACCGACGGACTGTTCGATGGATCTCTTCACATTGAGAATTGGCTGGAAGACTATCTGGATCTGCACGCCTATAGTCTGACTGATGGTTAGCTGACCACCTATCTGCTGGCATAGGCCACGCATCATGGTCATCCCCAGCGTATCGTTGCGGTGAATATCGAATCCAACGGGTAGCCCTACTCCGTCATCGGTAATGGTTAGCTGGTAGGTGTGGAGGTCAATCGGGTGGAACAGTACTGTAATTGTGCCTGAGCGTTGTTGCGGAAAGGCATATTTCAACGAGTTGGTTACTGCTTCGTTGATAATCAGGCCGATGGGGATTGCCTGTGCTACGTCTAGCTGACCAGGAGCCAGTTTGTAGGCGGCCCGAACGGAGGTCTGCTGCGTAAAGGATTCAAGTAGATAATCGACGATCTCTTCGATAAATTCGGCCATGTTGATTCGGGCCAGCGAATCCGACTGATATAGTTTCTGGTGAATCAGAGCCATTGCATGCACGCGGTTCTGGCTATCTTTTATGGCCATTAGTGCGTTGGGGTCCTGCAGCAAATCGGACTGGGCATTGAGCAGGCTGGAAATGATCTGGAGGTTGTTTTTTACCCGGTGATGAATCTCCTTCAGCATCCATTCTTTTTCTACCAGCAAATTTTCTTTCTCGTCCAGGATTTGTACGAGAGAGTCGTTTTTTCGATTGATTTCCAGTTGTTTGGCTTCCAGTAATTGGTTGTTACGTTGTTTAAGCCGGTAACGATTATAGCTGACCCCCAATAGCCCAGCCAGCAGCATTGTTCCGGCAATACTGCCATTTCGTTGTAAGTCTTTCTCCCGGATACGAGCCTGCTGAAGCTGATTTTGACGAGTCAGGAGCGCAATATCCTGCTCCTTTTTTCGGGTGTTATACTGAATTTCCAGTGCTGCAATCTGTTTGCCCTTTTTCTCGCTAAAGATCGAGTCGCTTAAGGCTTTGAATTTTTGATAGTGCACGATGGCTGACGGATACCGATGTTGAGCGGAATCGATCTTAAACAGCTGCAAATGAACGCTGGGAGTTCCCCGTTTGTAGCCAATTTGCTGGAGCAGGCTCAGCGCCTGATTGAGGTAGCTACGGGCCTTATCGTATTGTTGCACAATTCCGTAAAAGGTGCCGATTTTTATATAAGTCGCTATTACCGGCTGACTTACGGGTTTTCCGGCCTGTAGGGCTACTAACTTTTTGTAGTAGGTTTCAGCTATTGAATAGTGCTTCAGCGCCAGATGACATTCGGCTAACGTAGCATAGGTTGCAAAGTGATCAGAATTGGTACGTAGTGGATACTGCCGCAAAATCTGCGAATAAAACGCCAGTGCTTTAGCTGGATTGGCATGGGTAATTAGAAGTCCGCACAGATTATTTGCGATGAAATGAACGATTGGGAGGGCTCCGACTTTAGCAAACAGGGGAATGGCTTTTTGATAGTGAATGATGGCCGTCTGCCACTGCTTTAGTTCGTCGTAGAGGATTCCCAGATTGAAATGAAAACTACCCAGATAGACACTATCCTGGTTCGCCGTAGCAATTTCCAGCGTTACTAATTCATACTTCAGGGCCTGGTCGTAATTGGCGAGCCCGTGGTGAATTGAACTGAGCAGATCGTAGGTGTATTGGAGTTGCCGGTAGTGAATAGAGCGATACAAGGCTAAAACCTGAAACAATTCCTTTTCGGCCAGCGACCAGTTTCCCTGCTGGGCGTGCATATCAGCAACCGCTTTGAGCATGTAGGCTTGCTTGTCTACGCGGCCAATTTGTTGAAACAAACGCATGGCTTGCTGATAGCAGCTGATTTTTTTTGGCAGCTCATCCGGTGTTTGCTTGTACAGATTGCCCAAAAAATAACAGATTGCTGCCTGCTCCGTCAGATTGTTTTGCTCTGTGTAATACGCCAATACGTTACGTAGCTGCGTTTCTGCCTGCTTTCGGTTTCCCTTAATTCCTTCAATGCGGCCCAACAGACATTGGCTCCGAATTTGGCCGTCTCTGACATGTAGGTTAGAGCTCAGCAGTTCAGCTTGTTTGCAATAGGCGTAGGCTTTCCCTAAATCGGTGTCTAATTCTTCGTGACGCGTAATCAAATCACTACTTAAGGCGAGTAACGTATTGATTCGGTTCCTGTCGGGTTGAGTGTGCGTAAGGGATGTCTGTAGGCTATCGACCGATTTTGAACGGAGTAACGGATATAATGGCTCTCCGTGCACGGTCGCCTGTATAATAAACAGACCGATCAGTAGTACAGCAAGGCGTGTAAGCATCATCAGGTACGTTTAACCGTTTCGATTTGTCTGTTGAAATTAACAGAGCTAAATCATATTGATGCTAGTAACGGGCCAACGTACTGTAAAATCATCGATTTATACCGTTTGTCCGTCAACCACTACGTTTATATCGTACCATCAACGGAATCCCATCGCTTTGTGGCGGGAATGCCCGACGTTACGTTCGCTTCATCGATTCTTGGAATTTGAAGCGAACGTAACGTCGGGCATTCAGGTATAGGATAAGGATGCTTGCTACAATGCTAGGGTAGTAGCTAGGACATCGTGATTACTAGCCGCTTACCAGGAGCGATTTCCTGTTGCCAGGCGGCAGATACATCCGATAATGGTCTAGCTTCGGTTTCTAATTTCAGCGATCCCGCTGCCGCCAGTCGAAACAGTTCGGGCAGAATATCTGAGTTCATCTGCTGATATGCAGTTGCTGGTAAGCTTCCCAGGCCCGATCCCAGTATTTCAATGGCCGAACTACGCAGGCTTCCCGACGAGAGGCTGATGGTTTCGCCAGCCATACTGCCAACAGTCACAATCCGGACTGGGTGGGTAAACCGGCCAATGCCACCGCCCATCAGCGCCTTTAGTATTATTTCTATGGGGTGCCCCCATAGGTAATCAATCACTACGTCGATGGGCGTGGATGCGTGAACTGCTTTCAGTTGTTTACCAATAGTTTCGTCGTCTTGGCGGAGTGAAATAATAGCATCGGCTCCCAGCGTTTTCAACTTTTCCAGCGACTCTGCATTACGTCCCGTAACAATAATCCGGCTGGCTCCGTAATAGCGAGCCAGTTGAACGGCTAGTTGGCCCGTTACGCCGGTAGCTCCGTTAATCAGTACGACCATTCCAGCTTTCAACTGGGCACGGTGGAGCAGGGCAAGGGCCGCGCCCATGACCGCATTGGGTAGCGCGGCTGCCGTTACGTCGGACAGACCGTCGGGAATGGGTACGAGATTGGCCGGTAAAACCAGTGCTTTTTCGGCCACCATACCCGTAATACCTGTTGTGTATACCCGCCTGCCATCTTCTAACTGACCAACACCGTCGATACCGACAACGGTTGGCAGTTGTTCATGACTGGCATAGTGTCGGCCACTGGCCCGAATTTTGTCGAGATTTTTGATCGCTGCAGCCTTTACATGAATCAGAAGCTGGCCTTCTTGTGGAACTGGATCGGGGAATTCTTCAAAGCGGGGTACTTCCCCCAGTTGATGTAAGACGGCAGCTTTCATACAGATTCTGTTTAGTAGTTATACCCCGAAACTACCACGATTTGCGAGGTTTTGGAAACGTTGAGCGGTGTCATTGGTCAGGAGGCAGCTGATGTTGGCAATGTGTTGACCAATGAAGGGTATTCTAGTTTAGTTGTTGGCGCTGTTTAGAGTATATCTGATAAATGCTTGTAATTAGCTTTCACGGTTTCCAGTACGTCGTCCATCCGTCCTCCCAAAATCATTTTGCTCATGGTTAATGTGTACCCTTTAACCTGGTTCCATTCTATGCGGGGTGGCATGGCTAAAGAGGCTGGATTGGTAAAGACATTGACCAGTACTGGCCCATCGTGAGTAAAGGCATCCGTAAGCGCTGATTGTAGTTCGTGAGGTTCCCGCACCGTCAGACCCCGGAAGCCCATTGCCTGGGCAACTAGGGCAAAATCGGGATTTACCATGTCAGTTTCGTTATCGGGGAGGCCCTGTACGTCCATTTCCAACTTTACCATACCTAGAGCCCGGTTATTGAATACAATCAGTTTAATGGGCAATTTGTACTGCTGAATGGTGGCGAGGTCGCCCAACAGCATAGAAAGACCACCATCGCCACAGAACGCAACTACCTGGCGTTTCGGATAGCAGAGCGAAGCGCCAATGGCCATAGGCATAGCATTTGCCATCGAGCCGTGATTAAACGATCCCAGCATCCGGCGCTGGCCCGTTGCCTGTATATAGCGGGCACCCCATACGCAGCACATCCCCGTGTCGACCGTAAAAATCGCGTCCTGGTCGGCTAACGTATCAATGGTAGCGGCTACAAACTCCGGACTGAGCCGATCCGTACTACCAGGGTCCTGCACGTAGGTATGTAAATGTTTTTTTACTGTTTCGTACAGACTTAACTGGGCGTTTAGAAAGCTGCTATCCGTTTTTTGTTTAATCAGCGGTAACAGAGCTTGTAACGTATCACCGATTTTACCACAAAGTCCTAAGTCCAGTTTGGCACGGCGCCCCAGTCGTTCCGGCTTTTCGTCAATCTGGATAATTTTGTTTTTGGTAGGTAGAAACGGAGTGTAGGGGAAATCTGTCCCTAACAAGAGAACGACGTCGGCTTCATGCATACTGTGATAGGCCGACGGTAAACCAAGCAGGCCGGTCATGCCTACTTCGTTAGGATTGTTGTATTGGATACCCATTTTGGCCCTAAATGAATAGCCAACGGGAGCCTGCAGGCGCTGGGCTAGCTCAACAACGTCGTCGTGGGCTTCAGTGGCCCCAATTCCGCAGTAGATCGTAATTTTCTGCCCTGCATTCAGGAGAGTGGCTAGCTGTTCCAGATCTGGGTCGCTGGGACGCATCACCACTGTGTTGCGGTAGTTGTGGCTAGCTCCCGGACCTTTTTCGGCTGTCATCGCTGCTACGTCACCCGGCAACCCCAATACGGCCACGTCTTTTGTATGAATAGCGTGTTGTATCGCCATCTGCATCATACGAGTCGCCTGAACGGGTGTTGTGGCTATCTGATTGTAGCTGCTGCAGTCGTCGAACAGCCGGATGGTGTTAGTCGATTGAAAATAGTCAGAACCGAACTCTGGTGTATCAATAGTTGACGCAATCGCCAGAACGGGTACCCCAGACCGGTGTGCATCGTAGAGCCCATTGATTAAATGGACGTGTCCGGGGCCACAACTTCCAGCGCAAACGGCCAGCCCTTCCAGTTCGGCCTCGGCTGCTGCGGCATAAGCGCCCACTTCTTCATGCCGTACATGAATCCACCGGATCTGACCATTGCGCCGGATGGCGTCGTTCAGTTCGTTGAGGCTATCGCCTGCTACGGCATAAATTCGTTTTACGCCGTTCTGCACCAGCATTTGTACTAACTGATCCGCTACTTTCATACTAACAGGTTTGTTTCGTTCTACACCGATGAAGGTCAGGATTCTTTACTTTAGGTGGGCACGTAGCATCCAGGCTATTTTTTCATGCGTTTCCATCAGGCCCGTTACGTAGTCGCTTGTACCGGCGTCTTTGTGGGCATCCTGAAATTCGCTAATGGTTCCCCGGATAAATTCGATAATGCTTTCGTGATCGCTCAATAATTGTTTTATCAGGCTACGACTATCATTGCCACCCTCGTTTTGCTCAGTCAGATGGGTGAGCTGGAGAAAATTTTTCAGTGTTGCCGGAGCGTAATGATCCAGTTGCCGAATCCGTTCGGCGACGCCATCGACAATCTCAGCGGATTGGTTATACAGTTCCTCAAAATAGACGTGGACGGAATGAAAATCCATGCCTTCCAGATTCCAGTGTGCATTCAGTGTTTTGGTGTAGAGTACGAATTCGTCGGCCAGCAGTTTGGACAATTCGTGGGCGACAACTTCGCGGTTTTCAGGTGAGATGCCAATGATAGTTTGCATAATATGGGTTTTAATTAGCGGGGGATGTACTTATATCTGGACAAAATTGGCGGGGGATGATTTCTTAACAGCGGTAGAAATCCCGGAAAATGCGGTAATAACTGACGTTTTTCCTGCTGGTAGCTACTATCTGTATGGCTTCTTATTGGATCTATCTGAAAAGCAACGAATACTAGGATAAAAAAGGATTATCGTAATATTGCGATTTGATTTTTTCTAGTACCTTTGCCGCATGGGTGTAACGAAGACCGAAATATTTACTGAGGAGCAAAACCGCATCGCTGATTTGGCTAAAGCCTTTGCGCATCCGGCACGTGTGGCCATTTTACAATTGCTGGCACAGAAGAAAGCCTGCGTTTGTGGCGACTTAGTAGACGAGTTACCATTGGCTCAGGCAACCGTTTCCCAGCATTTGAAGGAACTGAAACGCATCGGCATTATTCAGGGAGAAATCAATCCGCCCCGCGTCTGCTATTGCATCAATGAACCCGTGTGGGAAGAAGCCCGCCAGGCCTTTGGCTCGCTGTTTGACATATATGTAAAGGCCGCTGCCTGTTGTTAAATCAGCGGCTTTTTTTTATTTATATTAATCGTAATATTACATTAAACCAATAGAGGTACTTATGGAAACTGCCGAACAGATTAAGGAAAACGTACGCCTGAAATATGGTGCAATTGCTCAACAAGTGGACGTTAATTCAGTGGGGAGCAGTAGTTGCTGTGGGCCTACTTCCTGTTGCGACCAATCCAGGCCGGGAGCCGAGATTGGTGAGAATGTGCCGATTGTGATGGCTCAGGATTACCACGAGCTGAACGGTTATGTGTCCGAGGCTGATTTAGGGTTAGGCTGTGGACTGCCTACTCAACTTGCGCAGATCAAAACAGGGGATACGGTGGTGGACCTGGGTTCAGGAGCTGGTAATGATTGTTTTGTGGCCCGTGCTCAAACCGGTGAAACGGGTCGTGTTATTGGTCTGGATATGACTCCAGCTATGATCGATCGTGCTCGCCGGAATGCCAAAGCTTTGGACTTTACCAATGTTGAATTTGTGTATGGCGATATTGAGGACATGCCCTTGCCGGAAAATTTGGCCGATGTTGTGGTAAGTAATTGTGTGATGAATCTGGTACCCAACAAGCAAAAAGCCTTTGCTGAAACCTTTCGTATTCTAAAGCCAGGAGGGCATTTTAGTATTTCCGATATTGTGTTGAAGGGAGATTTGCCTGCTGGCTTGCAGCAAAATGTTGAACTGTATGTGGGCTGCGTATCGGGTGCGATTCAGAAGGAAGCCTATATACAGCTCGTTAATGAGAACGGCTTTACCGACATTCAGGTGCAGAATGAGCGGGAAATCAACGTACCCGACTCGGTGCTGCAAAATTACTTGTCGGCCGAGGAAATCGCTACGTATCGTCAGCCAGACCGAGGCATCTACAGTGTAACCATCTTCGCTCGCAAACCTATTCGATTTACTGATATGAACCCGGCCGCTACGACCTACGGCGGTAATTAGTCAATCCATAAAGTCTCTATTGCTATGAAACGAATTCTAGTTCTTTGCACGGGTAATTCTGCCCGCTCGCAGATGGCCGAAGGCTATTTGCAGACATTTGCCGGTAACCGCGCCGAAGTTCTTAGCGCCGGTGTGGCTCCCCACGGTGTTAACCCGTTGTCCATTCAGGTAATGGCCGAAGATGGGATTGATATTTCGCATCACACCTCGAATCATGTAGATGAGTATATCGCCATCCCATTTGATTATGTCATTACGGTGTGTGATAATGCCCGCGAGCAATGCCCGCTTTTTCCGTCAAGTGCTGAAAAGATTCATCATAGCTTTCCTGATCCGGGCATTGCTTCGCCGGATGATCACCCCAATATCGACGCGCTATCTTCGTTTCGTCAAGTGCGCGACCTGATTAAGGCATATAGCTTGTCATTTATTGACAGTCACATAGGTGAGCCTATCTTGAAATAACCATGGCTATTCACATCGAAAGAGCCCGGCCAGATGAGATAGAAGCTGTGCTGGCTTTGCTAAGGCAAAACAAGTTGCCCGTCGAGGATCTGCCAGCGGGCCTGCCTGATTTCCTCATTGCCAGAGATGAGGGGACTTCCGTGGGTGTTGCTGGTCTGGAATCGTTTGAGTCAGTAGGGTTACTACGTTCAGTAGCCATTGATCGTACCTACTGGAATAAGGGAATAGGAGCTCAACTAATCAACCAATTATTAGCGCTTGCCGATGCATCGCATCTGCAGGAGGTTTATCTGATTACCAACACCGCCGAAGGATATTTTACCCGATATGGTTTCGTTTCAGTTAGCCGGGAAACGGTGCCCGAAGTTATCCGGCTAACTCCGCAATTTAGCGGCCTTTGCCCATCATCGGCGATTGTTATGAAACGCAGTATTTTAACCCCTGTTCCATGAGTACCCCCCGTTTATCGTTTCTCGATCGCTTTCTGACTGTATGGATTTTCCTGGCTATGCTGATCGGTGTAGGCTTAGGCTACTTTTTCCCGCAGTCGCAGGCGTTCTTCAATCGTTTCACTTCGGGATCTACCAACGTACCGTTGGCTATTGGCCTGATCCTAATGATGTATCCACCTTTGGCCAAAGTAAGGTATGAAGAGCTGCCAAAAGTATTCGCCAATACGAAAATATTGGTGCTTTCGCTGCTGCAAAACTGGATTATCGGACCATTGTTGATGTTTGGCCTTGCCGTGCTTTTTCTTTCCGATAGGCCCGATTACATGACGGGTTTAATTATGATCGGTATTGCCCGCTGTATTGCTATGGTGATTGTCTGGAATGATTTAGCGGGTGGTGATCGACTTTATGCTGCTGGCTTAGTGGCTTTTAACAGCATCTTTCAAGTACTGTTCTATTCGGTCTATGCGTGGTTATTCATTACGGTACTACCACCATTGTTTGGCATGCCTGGTTATGAACAGAGCCATTTAGCGGATAGTATTACCATTGGTCAGGTGGCTGGAAGTGTTTTCATTTATTTAGGCATACCTTTTTTGGCTGGTCTTGTATCCCAGATAATGCTTACGCGCTTAATCAGTCGCCACTGGTATGAACAGAAGTTTTTACCGGCTATTAGTCCCATTACGCTTATAGCTCTCCTATTTACGATTGTGGTTATGTTCAGCCTGAAAGGTCAGCTGATTGTTTCTATTCCGCTCGATGTACTGCGCATTGCTATTCCGCTTTCGATCTATTTTGCCATCATGTTTTTTTCGGCTTTCTACTTATCGAAGCGAGCCGGGGCTAACTATGGGAAAGCTACGTCTCTTGCCTTTACGGCAGCGGGTAATAACTTCGAGTTAGGTATTGCAGTAGCTATTGCCGTATTCGGCATCAACTCAGGGGTGGCTTTTGCCGCTGTCATCGGTCCGCTTATCGAAGTGCCAGTACTGATTCTGTTGGTCAATTTTGCGCGAAAACAGCAGAGAAATTTCGAGCAGTAGGTCTACCTCTTGTGATGGGAAATCTGTGAACTTATCAACTTTCTGACCGTAAAATGAAGCTAATTGCCTGCCCGATTGGATTAATGGCACATAAGGTAGATTAAAGTAGATTGACCAGTATAGAAACCTGGCTTGCAACTAATAATATTGAGTTGAGTCAATTAACTAGCTGATTTTGACTATTTAAGCTTAGGTCTGGTTAACCTTGATTTGGTGGAAAGTGGTCCCGACGGGAATCGAACCCATATCAAACGTTTAGGAAACGTCTATTCTATCCGTTGAACTACGGGACCAAAAGAAAAACCTATAAGGTGGAAAACCTTATAGGTTTGCTTTACTGCAAAAATGACGAAAAATCGTTAACCTGCCAAACCGTCACCATACTCAGCTGTCTCCGACAGAGGGACATACAACCAGTTCGGATAAATCTGATAATGCTTTTCTTTGACCAGGTCGAAGAGCAACTCGCGTAGTTCACCAATGTTTTCGCCCGTCTGGGCCGAAATGAACGCTACGTAGTCTGCTTTTTGGGTTAAATATGTCTTCTTCAGATATTCTAACGCCGTTTTTCGACGTACCGAAACTGGGATCTCAATTTCTTCGCCAAACGGATCATCGTCGTTCTGCGAAGAGAGTTGATCAATCCACTGGTCTTTCGGTACGAACTGATCCATTTTGTTGAAGACCAAAACCATAGGCTTGTCAGCCGCTTTGATGTCGGCTAACGTCGTATTGACCACTTCGATCTGCTCCTCAAAATTGGGGTGTGATACGTCCACTACATGTACCAGAATATCGGCTTCACGCACTTCATCGAGTGTCGATTTGAATGATTCGATAAGCGTAGTTGGCAGCTTCCTGATGAATCCGACCGTGTCGGTCAGTAGGAATGGGATATTGCCTAATGTTACCTTACGTACCGTCGAATCGACCGTAGCAAACAGTTTGTTCTCGGCAAATACATCAGCCTTGGCCATCGTACGCATGAGTGTCGATTTGCCAACGTTTGTATAACCAACCAAAGCCACCCGAACCAGTCGGTCGCGTTCTTTACGACGGGTGATACTCTGTTTGTCAATTTTGGACAGTTTTTCCTTCAGAAAGGCAATTCTGTCTTTAACGATCCGGCGGTCAGTTTCCAGCTCTTTCTCCCCCGGTCCCCGCATACCCGTGCCACCTTTCTGGCGGCTAAGGTGCGTCCACATACGCGTTAAACGGGGATACAGGTATTGGTATTGAGCCAGCTCAACCTGCACGCGTGCCTGAGCCGTTTGGGCTCTCATCGAAAAAATATTCAGAATCAGCAGACTACGGTCGAGAACTTTGATTTCTTTGAATTCGGCCTCCAGGTTACGTACCTGGGCGGGGGTTAGGTCATCATCAAAAATGATGGAGTCGACCGGGTTGTCCAGGATAAAGGTTTGAATCTCTTCCAGTTTACCTTTTCCGACAAAGGTGCGCGTGTCGGGTCGGTCGAGCTTTTGGGTAAAGGCTTTAACAGTTTTAACCCCCGATGTTTCTGCCAGAAATGCCAGCTCGTCCAGATATTCTTTGGTCTGTTCGGCCGTTTGTTTCTGGGTGGTCAGCGCAACTAGTACTGCGGTTTCGGGTTGTTTATGTGTGTCGATCATATACTGAATTTATTGGGAGGCAGATCGTAGCTCTATTTGTAAGATATAATTACCTGCCGCCCTGTTAAAATAACGGACTGATTTTGGTAAAAGTTCTGGATTGTTACGAGCGCAAGTTATTGATTACCATTACACCCGCACCGTTTTCCAGTTGCCGCGCCGAAAGACCCAGATAGCAATTAGCGCTAACAGTGACTCACTAATGGCCACTGACCAGAACACCCCCTGAGGCCCCCAATGGAGTATGGTTGCCAGCGTATAGGCTAATGGAATCTCGATAATCCAGAAACATACAATATTAATAAAGGTTGGCGTTCGGGTATCGCCTGCGCCATTTAGGGCCTGGCTTAACACCATCCCATAGGCCATAAATACGTAGCCTATACAGAACACTCGTAAGCATTCAACGGCAATTTCGACCACCCGTGCGTTGTTATTGAATAAACTGACTATTTGGGCCGCGCCTGTAAAAAAGCCTATCCCGACGGCTACCAGGAATAACATATTGCAGAAGGCCGCTCGCCAGGCCGACGTAGCGGCTCGTTCGGGTTGACCGGCACCTAAATTTTGCCCCACCAGGGTTGCCGCTGCATTTGCCATTCCCCAGGATGGTAAAATGGTAAACACAATAATCCGAATAGCAATTGTATAGCCAGCCACTACGTCGCTGCCAAACTCAGATAAAATTCGGGTTAGAAATATCCAACTGGCCGACCCCACCAGAAACTGGCTGGTGCCCCCAACGGCAAGACCCAATAAGTGTTTAATAATGCTGACATTCGGCTTGATATGTTGTTGCTGAATTTGAAGCGTACCTTTTGTTTGCGTCAGCGCATAGAGTTGATACGTAACGCCTAAGCTTCTACCTATACTTGTGGCTAATGCCGACCCCATTACGCCAAGCTCTGGAAAAGGCCCCAGCCCAAAAATGAATACCGGGCATAATACAATGTTGGCCCCGTTGGCGATCCACAGCGACCGCATAGCGACCGAAGCGTTACCTGCTCCACGTAAACAACCACTCAGGGTGTATAGCAATATAATAGCGGGAGAGCTGGCAAAGATCAGTCGGGTAAAACCAATGCCGTTTTTGATTAAGTGCTCGTCTCCGCCCATTAAGTGTAAAATATCTTCTGCGAACAGGAAGCCGGGAACCCCTAAAATAACGGATAAAACAAGCGATACAAGAATAACCTGCCCTACGGTTTGGCTGGCATCCTGTCTGTTTTCTTCGCCTATCCGTCTGGATACGAGTGCCGTAGCAGCTGTGCTAAGCCCTATGGCAATTGAATAAACAATTGTCAGAACGGATTCCGTCAGACCTACGGCGGCTACGGCCTCTGTGCCAATTTTGGCAACAAAAAAAACGTCGACAACGGCAAACAACGATTCCATAACCATTTCCAGGATCATGGGAACCGATAGTAGAAAAATAGCCCGATTAATACTACCGGACGTAAAATTTGTTTCTGTACCACGTAGCGCAGCCAGGAACAACCGGATAAATCTGGTCATTGAATGAAAATAACTAAGTCACAGCCAGCTGGCTAAGACGATGTATGAAGAATAATGAAAAGAATCACGCCCGGAAGAGGGACGCAAAACGAGGAGAAGAAAGAAAAATCCACGTGGGATTTTTATCCGAGGAACTTCATGGGCTTTACAGAACCGCCAGCGCGGCTACCTTTTAGACTGCAAATGTACAGTTTTCTTCCTGGAAAAATCAACTAATCCTGAACAAACGGTCGGTTAAAATAATAAACATGCGGCTGAGTTTTTAGGTTAGTTGATTGATAATCTGAGTTTTGTTTTCTGTTGTCGTAACGTACTGTACACTACGTATCGTTGTTTTTATATGAGTAGTCAACTGAAAAGTCTTAGTGAACTAACTAATTCTCTGGCCGCTAAATTTCCGCTCGACCATTATCCTTCAGGGGAGCAGGGAGGAATTTATAAGCCGTCCAATCGACTGGTTGCCCGGCTCGGCTTAGTGCTGGACTCCTGGTCGGGACTGTCGCAATGGCTAACTGAAACGGAGCTTGACGCGCTATGGATTCATCGGCCCTGGGGTATTGATCTCACTACGTTGCCGCCTGATGTTGGCGTTATTTACCATCATCATCCATTCGATGACACCATGACAATCGGCTACAATCCGTCGTTGGCCGGCTTGATGGATGCTGTTAGTCCGCTCGAATCGATTGGGTATAAGCAGGCATCGGGAGAAACGGGTATTATGTTGCCTAAACGACCAGTAGGCATGCTGTTTGATATATCAGAACAGGAATTTGATGGTGTACTCAACCAGATTAGCCGTATGTTTATTGGTTACGAGCGGGCTGAAGCAGGCCGTTGTCCGACAGGTTATTACGGTATTCGGCGGGTGGCTGTTGTCGGCGCTATGACCGATACGTTAGTACGGGAAGCTCATGAACGTGGGGTCGATCTTTACATAACCGGGCAGTATAGAAAAATAGCGCAGAAAGCGGTCGACGAAAGTGGTATGGCTGTTATTGCAGTTGGCCATCGACGTAGTGAAGAGTGGGGATTGCACAGACTTGCTATGGTCATCAACGAACAGTTTCCACAGATACAGACGTTTATACCAACTCATGAACAAAATGCGTATGTTGTTGGCGCATAATGGTAAGAGAAGTATTCCTGTGACTTGTTTTAAACCATTCGCGGGTTGATTTGTCTTTACTACGTACCTGCTTAACTTGCCGGCGTTTATTTGATCATCCTATTGTATTGATTAATTAATGTAAAATACCATGAAAGGCCTACACACAAATATCGTTACCTGGCTGTTTGCCGCTGCTTTATCCAGTACGTCAATAATTGCCTGTGCTCAATCGACCACAGGCGCAGCTACAGCATCTACCTCCGCCGACCCAATTAAAACACAGCTGATGGTGCCTATGCGGGCGATGGTGGACAAAATGAAAAAGCTTCAGGCTACGGGAGATCCTGATTTTGACTATGCGTTTCAGGCGAAGATCCATACGCAGGGCGAAATGGATTTATTGAAACAGGAAATACAAAACGGTAAAGACTCGGCCTTGAAGCAAATGGCCCAAAACCTGCTGACTACTACGCAGGCTGATGCTAATTTGATCGATGAAACCCTGAAGCAGATTAAACCGTCGCGGCCGAACCAGGCTTTTGTCCAGCAGCAGAATAAAAATATTCAGGCCATGGTGCTGAAATTACAGCAGGGCGGAACCGAAGGAAAGCTCACGAGCGACTTCGACAAAAACTTTGTTACTATTTTGCTGGAACATCGCCAGGATGCTATCGATCTGGCTAATACGTACCTGCAATACGGCAAGAACGCTACTCTGAAAGATTTTGCCCAGAAGCTGGTTACAAAAGCGCAAACCGAAATGACACAGGCGAAAGCGGCCTTGCCCAAGCAGAACTAGGTAATCACATAAAGTCATTATAATTGGTACAGTACTGTCGATTGCTTAATTATGCAGTCGACAGTACTTTTTTTATGAAGCTATCCGATACGTTTCTTCCCTCAGCAGGTGTTGTAGGGTTGTTGCCAATGGTCACGTACTTTATGCTGGTCGTGGCGATGTATGCTTTCCTGGCTACTTTTCTGTTTACGTCGATGACTCGATCGACGGTTCGTTCTGAATATAGGATTTCCTATGTTATTTCCGCTATGATGTCGGCCGTGATGGGTTTTTCCTATTTCCTTATACAGAGTGCCTATCAAGATGTGTTGGCTGAGCTAACTACGTTGACCGACGCAGGTAATCGGCAGGTGTTGATTCGGGAGTCGTATAATCTACTGTCGTCGTTTCGCTATATGGGCTGGGCCGTAACGGTTCCTTTGTTGCTATTGCAGACGACCTTTGTAACAAATAGGGCAGTCAAAGAAACCAGAAAACCACTGACGATTATGTTACTGGCCAGTGTTTTTATGATTCTGGCCAGCTATATCGGAGTACAGCAACTTGGCTTTGATCATGAAATTCAGACGGGGCCGAAACTCATCTGGGGAGTGCTATCTTTAATTGGCTATGTTGTTGTCGGAACATCACTACGTAGAGGCTGGACGCACATCGTAGGTAGTGCCACCAGCGAAGCACAATGGGCTTATCGACTGATGGCATCGAGTATAGTAACCGTTCTGGGTATATACCAGGTGGGGTATTGGTTGACACTGCTACCAATTGATTTTAACTGGATTCAGATTGTGGTTTCTATTGCCGATCTGGTTGGTATAATCGGTGCCACGCTGGTTCTATACTGGATTGCCAGAAAAGAGGCATGAAGTTGTTTTCGACTATCGGGCTATGCTGGAAGGCGGTACGATAGGGTTTGGTCACAGATTCAGCAGATCTTTCTTTTTTGTTAGTTATCTCTGTAATATTCCGGGAAAAATCTGTCTTATACAATGATCATGCTGTTATCGGCTGGTTTTTCGAAATTTTCAACAATCTTGCTTTGTCATTCGACAATCTCATAGTCCCAAGCTGCTTTTGTTGAGAATTATGAAGGAATACATTCGTCCTATCAAACGTCTATTAGTTGCCAACCGTGGCGAAATTGCGATCCGTATTATGCGGGCTGCTACGGAGCTTGGCATTACGACTATAGCCGTTTACACCTATGAAGATCGCTACTCACTCCATCGCTACAAGGCCGATGAGGCCTACCAGATAGGCCGTGATGAAGATCCATTAAAACCCTACCTGGATGTAGAAGGCATCATTTTGCTGGCCAAAAGGCATCAGGTAGATGCCATCCATCCAGGGTACGGATTCCTATCCGAGAATGTGAATCTCGCCAGACGATGCCGTGAGGAGGGTATCATCTTTGTTGGGCCATCGCCCGAAGCGATGGACGCATTGGGCGATAAGGTTCGGGCCAAGAATCTGGCAACGAAGGCAGGCGTTCCGCTTATTCCTGACTCGCGGGAGGAAAATATGTCGCCCGAATTCGCTCTCTCGGAAGCCGAACGTATCGGATTCCCGGTTATGGTGAAAGCAGCCGCCGGTGGCGGTGGCCGGGGCATGCGGGTAGTTCGTCAGGCTGAAGAATTTGAGAAAGCGTTTACGGAAGCGAAAAATGAAGCCCGTAACGCGTTTGGCGACGATACGATTTTCCTGGAAAAATTCATTGAGGAACCGAAGCACATTGAAGTTCAGTTGCTTGGCGATCAGCACGGTAATATCGTCCACCTTTACGAGCGCGACTGCTCCGTGCAACGGCGTTTCCAGAAAGTGGTTGAAGTGGCTCCCTCGTTTGGATTACGTCAGGAAACCAAACAGAAGCTGTATGAGTATGCGTTGCAACTGGGGCGGGCGGTCGAATATTCGAACGCCGGAACAGTGGAATTCCTGGTCGATAAAAATGAGAATATTTACTTCATCGAAGTAAATCCCCGGATTCAGGTAGAGCATACCATCACTGAGGAGGTGACGGGTATCGACATTGTTCGGACGCAGATTCTGATTGCAATGGGTTATAAACTCTCAGACAATGGAATCTATATCCATCATCAGGATGAGGTACCGCTGAACGGCTATGCCATCCAGTGCCGGATCACGACCGAAGACCCAACCAATGGCTTTAAACCCGACTTCGGAACCATCATTGCGTATCGCAATGCAGCCGGTTTTGGTATTCGACTCGACGAAGGAAGTAGCTACGCTGGTATGAAAATATCGCCCTACTTCGACTCGATGATCGTGAAGGTGTCGGCGCGGGGACGGACGCTGAAAGGAGCCAGTCAACGGCTAACGCGGGCGCTGCTGGAATTCCGTATTCGGGGGGTAAAAACGAACATTGGCTTCCTGCTCAACGTAATCAGTCACCCTATTTTTCAGCGGGGAGAAGCACGCGTATCGTTCATTGAAAGTCACCCTGAGCTGTTTAACCTCAAAAAACCACAGGACCGCTCAACGCGGGTGTTGCATTACCTGGCCGATGTAATCGTAAACGGTAATCCAGAGGTTAAGAAAAAAGACGATTCGAAGATTTTCAGAACGCCAATCGTACCGGCGTTCGATACGTATGCGCCCTATCCGAAAGGGAATCGCGACCGCATGAAAGAGATGGGTCGCGAGAATTTCTCGAAGTGGGTAATGGACCAAAAATGCGTTCTCTATACCGACACTACGTTCCGCGATGGTCACCAGTCGTTGTTGGCTACGCGCGTTCGGACGCAGGATTTGCAGAAAGTGGCTGAGGGTTTTGCGAAAAATCATCCGGAGCTTTTCTCGATGGAAGTGTGGGGTGGTGCTACGTTCGACGTAGCGATGCGTTTCCTCTACGAAAGTCCCTGGAAACGACTGGCCGCTTTACGGGAAGCAATGCCGAATATGCTGTTACAAATGCTGTTCCGTGGCTCGAACGCCGTGGGCTATTCGGCTTATCCCGATAATTTGATCGAGAAGTTTGTCGAAAAGTCCTGGGAAAACGGGATCGATATATTCCGGATTTTCGACTCGCTGAACTGGGTCGAAGCCATGAAAGTGAGCATCAAAGCGGTTCGCGAACGGACCGATGCTATTTGTGAAGCGGCTATTTGCTACACGGGCGATATGCTCGATCCAGCGAAGCACAAAAAATATAACCTCCAGTATTATCTGGACCTGGCTCGTCAGCTGGAAGATGAGGGCGCCCATATGCTGGCTATTAAAGATATGGCCGGATTACTGAAGCCACTGGCTGCTGAAGTGCTGGTAAAAGAGCTGAAGCAGGCAGTTAACATCCCGGTTCACTTACATACGCACGATACGGCTGGTATTCAGGCTGCTACGTATCTGAAGGCCATTGATGCAGGTGTCGATATTGTCGACTGCGCGTTGGGCGCTTTGTCGGGGCTGACATCGCAGCCGAACTTCAACTCGGTGGTGGCGATGATGCAGGGTCATGAGCGTGAGTGCCCCATGAACCTGTCTTCCCTGAATGCGTATTCGAACTATTGGGAAGACGTTCGGGAGTATTACTATCCGTTCGAGTCGGGCATGAAAGCCGGTAGCGCTGAGGTGTACGACAACGAAATTCCAGGCGGGCAGTATTCAAACCTGAAACCGCAGGCTATTGCCACTGGTTTGGGCGATAAGTTCGAGACGTTGAAGAAGAACTATTCGGTGGCGAACCAACTGTTTGGCGATATCGTGAAAGTGACACCTTCGTCGAAAGTAGTAGGGGACATGGCTATTTTCATGACAGCCAATAACCTGACCGCCGATGACGTACTGAAACGGGGCGAATCGCTATCGTTCCCTGAGTCGGTAAAAGAGCTGATGAAAGGAATTCTTGGGCAGCCGGTCGGTGGATTTCCCGAAGAAGTGCAAAAGGTTGTTCTTAAAGGAGAGGAGCCCATTACGGGACGTCCGAATGAGCATCTGAAGCCTATTGATTTCAACGCTGATTTTGAGGCATTCCGGAAGAAATATCCGCTTAATGATGGTTTTGAGGATTATCTGTCGTATCAGATGTATCCGAAGGTGTACGAAGAATACTACAAAGCCAATGAGCAATATGGCGATGTGAGCATTATTCCAACCCCTGCTTTCTTCTACGGCCTCAAAGAGAACGAGGAGATTCTGATCAACATTGAAGAAGGGAAAAATATCCTGGTTCGATTGTTGTTCAAATCAGAACCCGATGAATTCGGTATGCGAACCATTACGTTCGAACTGAACGGCCAGAGCCGTCAGGTTCAGGTGCGCGATAAGTCATCGAAGGTCGAAAAAGCAATCAACGCTAAAATCAGCAAGGATAGCGATGTAGGCGCTCCGCTACAGGGCCGTCTGACGCGAATCCTGGTGAAAGAAGGCGATGAAGTGAAAAAGAACCAGCCACTCTTTGTGATCGAAGCGATGAAAATGGAAAGCATCGTTGCTGCGTCAAAAGCGGGTAAAATTGCCAAAATTGTTCTGAAAGAAGGCACCGTAGTAGAGCAGGACGACTGTGTTGTGGAGCTAGTATAATTGCGTGCAGATACGTATCGGGCCGATTCACTACGCAGTGAATCGGCCCGATTTTTTATTCCCGGTGAACATCCCGAAAACGTAGCATATCGCCCAGCCGCAGTTCTTTCTCCTGATCGAAGCCACAGGTCGAACGAAACTCTTTCGGGTTTCGATACGTACCGAACAGCATATCCCACCAGACAATATCGCCGTAGTTATGGCTATGTTTCTCATATTCGTGATGGATTCGGTGCATTTCGGGGCGTTGGAAAATATAGCCGATCCACTGCGGTGTTTTTACGTTGGTGTGATAAAAGAACTCACCCAAGGCTGTGCAGAGTGTATAGATGGCCCCTGCTTCCGGGTTCAATCCCAATACTGTATAAACCAGCAGACTGCCGATAACGGAATTGACAGTCATTTCGAGGGGGTGCTTATAAAAAGACGTAATGACTTCCAGGCGTTGTGGGCTATGGTGAATCTGGTGAAAATGGGTCCACAGAAAGTCGACAGTGTGCCGCCAGCGATGCCACCAGTAGAAAATAAAGGTGGCTATGACGTAGGCAATGATGCCACCACCTAGGTTGCCTACATGATCAGACAAGCGAAAGACGGAATAGGCTGACAGCCACTTCTCCCAGGTAAATCCGGCCATGACCACAACAATCAGCTGAATAAAATTGATCGCCAGTACGCGGATCGTCCAGGTAGGAACAGTCGGTAATTTCCAGCCTGGAATAATCCGTTCGAGGATAAAACAACAGGCAAAGACGGCAAAAATAATAGGTAGCATAGGTTTGTAGGGCTAGATAAATAATGACCCAAAGCAATACTGTTGCTACGTATCAACCATTGACAAATATCAATTTCGGTATTGGCCACGAAGCCGACTCAATGTTTCGGGCGAAATGCCCAGATGAGAGGCTATGTATTTTAGAGGTACCCGCTGAAAAATGGCCGGAAAATCGTGGAGAAGTTGCTGATAGCGTTCGTTGGCCGTTTGCATACGTAAATTTTGAGTGCGAAGCTCACTCAATACGTAGTACCGCTCCGTGAGAACTCGCCCGATTATATTAAATTCTGGAAAGTGTTGATAGAGGTGCTGTAGTTGGTCGTAAGTGATGGAGTAGACGGTTGATTCTTCCAGTAGTTCAACGTATTCATGAGCGGGTTGGCGGGTATAAAAGCTGATGATGGACATAATAAAATCGCCCTCGCGCATAAACCAGGACGTAACTTCCCGGCCATCGCCTTGTGGTGAACCTGCTTTCAGGTAGTAGCCCCTTACTACGCCCTGTTCGATGAAATACAGTCGGTCCGACGTTTGACCCGGCTGAAGCAGCCAGTGTTTACGCGGAAACGTATCGCGTCGAAGCATTTGCATCAGACTGTTTTTTAGTGAGTCCGACACGGGATGAATCCTATCAATCAATGTCAATAATGAATCCATAGACTCGGTTGGTTGGGGGGACGACAGCTTGTTAGTTAGTATAACGTAGTGTCAATCAAATTTTTATACTAACTTACTAAGCGTGTTTTGTACAAAAACTCTTTGACAATATGGAAAATCAACCACCAATACCACCATCATCACCCGTACCCTTCAGCGATTCAGATGCGCGTATGTGGGCCATGATTACCCACTTGAGTGCATTAACCGGTATGTTTACACTAATTGGGAGCCTTGTGGGCCCAATTCTCGTGTGGCAGATTCAAAAAGAGAAGTCGGCTTTCATTGATTTTCATGGCAAAGAAGCTGTCAATTTTAACATTACAATCGCCATTGCGGCCGGAATTTCGTTTGTTCTGATGATTCTTTTAATTGGCATCTTTCTGCTCTGGATTGTTGGTGCTGTGTGGCTGGTATTTACAATTATAGCCGCCATTAAAGCTAACAACGGCGAATATTATCGTTATCCAATATCTATTCGGTTTATCAAGTAATCGGGTAATTACTTCTCCTGAGTGACTAATGCTCGTCTGCAAGTGTGCAGGCGGGCATTTTTGATATATAGGAGTTGAAGCAGAAATCTGATCAGGACAAAAGCAGGAAATAGATGCCTTTATGATCTGCCTTTGTGAGTTTTTATGTGTATTTGTATTTTGTATGTTAAGGATTTATATCTATAAAATAAGTTTTAAATGGCGTTTTTCGGTATTTTGTATGGTTTTATCGGTATATTGCTGAATAGATAATGGTTTTCTCTGGAAATTATATTATTTAATGAAAAACTATCAATTAGTCCTTGCTTCACTCGTTGCGACGAGTTTTGCAACCCAATTAACTTTCGGGCAGGCGTTAGCGCTAAACACTCGAATGGACAAAACAGCCGAAAGCCTTGAAAAGAAAGTGATTACCTGGCGACGCGATTTTCATCAGCATCCGGAATTAGGGAATCGTGAGTTTCAAACGGCTGCCAAGATTGCAGCTCATTTGCAGGCACTGGGCATGGAGGTGAAAACGGGTGTTGGCAAAACGGGTGTAGTGGGCGTATTGAAAGGAGGTAAACCTGGTCCTGTTGTTGCGCTTCGGGCCGATATGGATGGTTTACCCGTAACAGAACGGGTCGATTTACCATTTAAATCAGAAGCTCGTACCGAATATAACGGTCAACAAACGGGTATTATGCATGCCTGTGGCCACGATACGCACGTAGCCATGTTGATGGGTGCCGCTGAAGTGCTGGCATCGGTAAAAAATGATCTCAAGGGTACTGTCAAATTCATATTTCAGCCTGCTGAAGAAGGAGCACCAACTGGAGAGGAAGGAGGGGCTTATCTGATGATCAAAGAAGGAGTTCTGGAAAGCCCTAAAGTAGATGCCATTTTCGGGCTGCATATTAATTCTCAAACAGAAGTAGGTACAATCAAATACCGCCCGGGGGCAACCATGGCAGCGGTTGATTCGTATGCTATAAAAATTAAGGGTAAGCAAACCCACGGAGCCTCGCCCTGGTCGGGTGTTGACCCAATTGTTACGTCGGCGCAGGTGGTTATGGGGCTGCAAACCATTGTTAGCCGGAACCTACCGCTTACCGAAAATGCAGCCGTTGTAACGGTAGGGGCTATTCACGGCGGTATTCGACAGAATATTATCCCGGAAGAAGTGAGTATGATTGGGACAATACGTTCGCTGGATACCGATATGCAGAAAACGATCCATCGGCGTATTACCGAAATTGCCACCAACATTGCAGAGAGTGCTGGCGCTAAGGCAGAAGTTAATATTGATGTGTTATATCCGGCAACCTACAATGATCCTGACCTGACTGACCAGATGGTGCCTACGCTGGAGGCATTGGCTGGTAAGGATAATATTAAGCTCACACCCGCTCAAACCGGCGCCGAAGATTTCTCATTCTACCAGCAAAAAGTACCGGGATTTTTCTATTTCCTGGGTGGAATGACAAAGGGTAAAAAGGTAAGCGAGGTTGCTCCACACCATACCCCCGATTTTCAGATCGATGAAAGCTGCTTCGTGTTGGGTATGAAGTCGCTTTGTCATCTAACGGTCGATTATATGGAACAGGCAACGACTGGCAAAGGAAAAGGTCATAAAACGATTGCCATCACCGGCAAATAAACTCAGTTAAACGATTCAGCAAAGCCATCGCAGATTTTACATCTACGCGGTGGCTTTGCTGATTAAGTGCCTTCGCGTTTGCGAACGATCCGGGATAGAAGTTTAGGAAAGAAGCGTTTCAGGTAGATACCGTAGATTTCAGTTCCGCCTATATATACTTCCTCTTTTTTTCTGGCAACGGCCTTTAAGAGCGTTGCGGCAAAGCCGTCGACGGCCATACCTTGCTCCTGGTTGTCATCCATTTTGCCATGTTGCTGACCATCACCACTTAGGGCGTGTAGCGAAATTGGCGTTTTGATATAACCAGGACAAACAATAGTCACTCCCAGACCTTCCTCGTAAATTTCGGCCCGGAGAGAGTCAAAAAAGCCATGCAGCGCATGTTTACTGGCGCAGTAGCCCGATCGTTGCTTGGTTCCTAATTTGCCCGCTACGCTGCTCGTCACAACAAAATGGCCGCTACGTTGCCGCAGCATAATGGGCAGAACGGCTTTTGTTAGCGCTACTACACCAAAGAAATTAATATCCATCAACCGTTTGTAGACCGAAAAATCGGTATCGAGGACAGTGCTACGTTGCGTAATGCCCGCATTCTGAAAAATGTAGTCGATTCGGCCAAAGTGTTGCTGCACAGTTGCTACGTGTGCCGGCAGACTATCGGTATCGGTTATATCCAGTGGTAAGACTAATACACTGGAAGCAGGAAGGGTGGTTTGAGAAGCTACCCGTTCCAGTTCGTCACGACGGCGAGCCGATAAAATCAGTTTAGCTCCCTCTTTACCCAGTTGGATGGCCAGAGCTTCGCCAATGCCCGATGAGGCTCCAGTAATCCAGACGACTTGCTGAGAAAATGCAGACATAAAATACGTGATGGAAATTTAGTAAAAATAGCTCAGGCCGGTTTATTGGTATGTATATTAGTTAATGGAAAATGTTTATATATTGGGAGTCCTCGTGCGCTCAATCCAATCGATCCATAACGTCAATCTTCATACGTTTTTGTTGTGCCTGAAGCATTCCTTTATTTTGTCTGGCAATATCAATATACAGCAGTCAAGGATCTGTTAACCACGGAGGGGGAGCGGATTCAGGTGATCCATCCTGGCTTTCGAAATCTGGATGCCGGACCTGACTTCTTCAACGCTCGCTTACTCATAAATGATGTTGAATGGGTTGGAACCGTAGAAATGCATATCCGTACGTCGGATTGGCTGGTTCATCGACATCAATATGATCGGGCTTACGACAATGTTATTCTGCATGTTGTCTGGCAGGACGATCAGCCTTCAACAACGATGCGGGTCTGCCGCGCCAATGGTACGTCGATGCCAACCCTCGAACTGGCACCTATAACTGACCCGGCAGTAGTTGGACGTTACAATACGCTGGCGGAATCAATGGAAGTTATTCCGTGTGCCGGTTTATTTCGGACCGTTCAGCCGCTACGTTTAACGTCGATGCTCGATAAGGCAATGATGCAACGTCTGGAACGTAAAGCGTTAGTGGTTCGGCAAATCGCAGAACAAACGAATAACGACTGGGAAGAAACGGCTTATCGGCTATTAGCCATCAATATGGGTTTTAAGATCAACGCTGACCCAATGGAGCAGCTGAGTCGGGCAGTGCCATTAAAAGCACTGTTAAAGCACCGCGATACGTTGTTTCAGGCCGAAGCCATGCTATTCGGAACGGCTGGTATGCTCGATGACGTAGAAGAGGTTGACGACTACGTAACGGTGCTGCGACGGGAGTATCGGTTTTTATCTGCCAAATATAATCTGGCCGAAAAACAACTGGCTGCACCTATCTGGAAATGGGGTAAACTACGTCCCGCCAATTTCCCGACGTTACGTCTGGCCCAATTGGCACGGCTGGTAACGTATCATGCCAGTTTGTTTTCGCTGTTTGTGGGTAATACGAACGTACAGGTCCTACTCAGAGCACTTCAGCAAGTACCGTCAGACTACTGGTGTTCGCATTATCGATTTAGTAAATCAACGAATAAAACGGTTCCCAGGCTAGGGGATAACTCGGCGGCAACCATTGTTATTAACACCGTTGTTCCATTGTTGGCCGCCTATGCGCATCATCGCGGTCAGCCTGCTTTTCTGGATCGGGCTATTACGTTGCTGGAACAGTTACCGGCAGAAAAAAACCGTCTGACCGACGGTTGGGAAGAACTGGGTTTAAGCATGCGAACGGCCTTTGATTCGCAGGCCGCTATAGAATTATATAATGAATTCTGCTCGCAGAAGAAATGCCTGAGCTGCCAGATCGGCGCAGGATTAATGAAGAAAGTATAAGGTTGAATGCAGGATATATGAGGCAGATAGTAAAACGAAATACGCCATATATCCTACATCCTACTTTATACGTAGTGTATTAGCTAACCACTACGTCCTGTTTGGTTGAATCCCAGGTAACGCGTTTGCCAGTGTGTAGTGCCATAGTTGCCATAATGTTGGCTACCGAATGGTTGAAGCCAGCGCGGGCCGGAGCGTTGGGCTCTTTCCGGCTCCGTACGCACTGCATCCAGTTCAGCATGTGCAATGAGGTCATTGGATCGCCACCCGTATTGGCTGATGTTTCTACTTTAGCTGGGTCGCCTAACGACATTTTGGGTAGTAAATTGGCCTGCATACCCATGTCTTTGGCGTATTTTGCTTCCAGACCACCTTCGGGCGAAATGGTATTCGTATCGAGGTTGATCATACCACCATTGGAATAATAGTATTCCTTTACGCCACCCGCTTCGTTATTCATCCGCGATGAATACAATACTTGAAATCCTTTCGCTTTGTCGTTATCAGGACCGTAGTCAAATACGGCAGTAAACGTATCGGCATTAGTACGGCCATCTTTCCAGGAATAAATACCACCGTTGGAGACTACCGAACGAGGATGATCCAGTCCTGTAAACCAGTGAACTGTATCGATCTGGTGTGACATCCATTGCCCAGGAATCCCCGATGAGAACGGATAGAATAAGCGGAATTCCAGGTATTTGCGCGGGTCCCATTCTACTTTAGGACGGTTCAGCAGATAACGGTTCCAGTCGGTGTCTTCTTTCTTTATTTCAGACACCAGTTTTGCCCGGCGCCAGCGACCTGGCTGGTTTACATTCCAGGTCATTTCAACCATGGTAATATCACCGAATTTACCGGATTTGATGAACTCGTGGGCTGAGTGATAGTTAGGAGCACTACGTCGCTGGGAGCCGACCTGGACAATTTTCTTGGTACTTTCAACGGCTTTGAGGGCTTTGCGAGCATCCTCCAGCGATTCGGCAAATGGTTTTTCTACGTAAGCGTCCCGACCCGATTCCACAGCGGCCACGCAGTGTAGGGCGTGCTGGAAATCGGCTGTGCTGATAATCACGGCATCAACATCTTTTCGGTCCAGCAATTCGTCGTTATTACGTGCCTTAAAGAATGTATTGTCGATCAGGTTTTTGCCTTTTAAATACTGCTCGGCTTCATCACGACGGCGGTTCCAGATGTCGGATACGCCCACAAAGGCAAAATTTTGGGCCTTAGCATGTTCGGAAAAGGCGGGAGCCAGTGATTGCCGGAAACGGTCCGAGAAACCGATAATACCAACCCGAACGCGCTCGTTCGAACCCAGGATACGAGCGTAGCTGCTTGCTGAGAAACTCATGCCAAGTCCAGCTAAGGCAGATTTTTTTATAAAATCACGACGGTTTTCCATGTAATTCAGGAAGTTAAGGGACAGATGTTAGACTTTGGGTAAAGGCAATACAATCTAAAGTCTAATGCTTATCGAGTTAGGGCTTTTTAAAGAGTTTTGATTTTAATGTTTCGGTAAGACACTTTGTTGCCATGATCCTGCAATAAAATGTGTCCTTTTGGGGCTTCGCCGAATCGGCCATGCGCATTGTAGTCTGGTGCTTTGTATTTGCTCATTGCCACCAGTTCACGGAATTTTTCGCTACCTCGTTCGTAATCAACGACTTTCTTACCATTGAGCCAGTGTTCAACGTGATGGCCTTTCGAGACAATCCGGCCTGTGTTCCATTCACCAATTGGGTTGGCTTTTTTACTGCTAGCCGGAATCAGATCGTATAACGAACCCACCGTGCGGTTACCATCACGTCCCATTTTGGCATCGGGGTGTTTATCATCATCAAGGACCTGAAATTCGAGCCCGAATGCCGATCCTTTGGGTTTCGGTGACTGCTCCACAACAAAGTACTTTACGCCACTGTTAGCGCCCTCGGTCAGTTTAAAATCGAACATCAGGTCGAAATCGCCGTATTCGCCCGTGGTAACAATGTCGCCAAAACTCTGCGATTCAGAACCGTCAGACTGCTGGATGGTCAGAAGGCCGTCAGCAACAGTCCAGCCTTTTTCGGGGAATTTATCTTTATAAGCACCCCGCCAGCCATTGGTAGTTTTACCATCGAAAAGCAGCGTCCAACCTGTTTTTTTCTCCTTGTCGGTGAGCGTGTTGGGTGTTTGTGGCTTTTCAGCGGCTACCAACGTAGCAAGAAGCAGACCTGTCAGAATAAATTGTTTCATGATCAATGAACAATACCTGGTTTATTGGATGATAGCTGAAATTCAGGTATTTAAATAGGGAAGTTTAGCGTCTTCGTGATGTACTCTTTATTGATACTGGCACATTGAGCGGGGGTTTTGTCTTTGTCGGGCACACCGTCTAATTCAATAATCCCCCATCCTTTGAATTTGATGTCTTCCAGGGCTTTAAAAACGGCAGGAACGTTCACATTCCCACGACCCAGCTCAACAAATTTATAGGCCTTTGGATCTTCCGGTTTATCGGGACGGGGCGACATGGTGTCTTTCAGATGCAACGCATGAATAATGTCTTTGTATTGCTTAACGGCCTTTTCGGGCTCTCCTCCTCCTTGTTTGTAATGAGCAATGTCGAGCAGGAGTTTGCAGTATTTTGGGTTCATGGCCTGTACGATCACATCGACTTCTTCGGGAGTTTCACCAAGTTGATGCATGTGATTATGATACGTGGCCTGTACACCAAGGTCGGCGGTTTGTTTGCCAATTTCGTTCATGACAGCCGCCAGTCGCTTCAGCTCTTCTGTGGTTGGAAGCCGATTTTTCGGACGCAGGCTGTTGGTCATCTGGAAAGCAGAACCACCCAGTGCTTTGACAAAGCTGGCGTGTGCTACGTGCATATCGATCGTGCTTTGCTCTTTGGCCGGATCAATCTCAACATTGCCGCTCGAAAACATAGCCAGTGCAAGCTTATGTTGATCGAGCATCGCTTTCAGTTCGGAGGGTTTAGCCTTGTAAGGCCCAAACGTATTGGCCCGTAGCTGAATACCTTTGAATCCCAGAGCCGATAGATCGGTTATTGCCTGCGCATCATTGCCTCCCCACGTAATAGCCGAATAAGCGATCTTAAGACCAGTTGGTTTAGCCAGTTCGGCTTGTGCAAACAATCGATTTGAGCCAAGGGTGAGCGCCAGGGCCGATAAACCGGCTGATGTGAGAAACTGGCGTCTATTTACAGTCTCCTGCATGAGTGAAAAAGGGAGAATCAGTAGTTACAAAACGAAGGTACTGACGGTGAAATGAATAGTTTTTCTAGTAAAAGAAGCGGAAATCAAAAGACTTCTACTTGCTGTAAATGAGTAAAAGCGTGAAAATGACCTTGTATTTTCACGCTTTTACTCATTTATAAACTAGCGAAATTAATAGCCTGGATTTTGGGGGTAGGCAGTCATACCACCAGCCGTTCTATCCAATTGATCCTGTGGAATTGGCCGGAGTGTATGATAATCCTTAATGTTAGGCGCGCCATCTGGATTATAGGCTTTGACACGTTCTACCAGATTTCCCCAGCGTTTTAAGTCATACCAACGGTTCATTTCTCCAGCCAGTTCACGTTCACGCTCTTCCATAATGAAAGCCATCGTAGCCTGATCTGCCGTAATTTCCATGTCGGCCTGTTTGCCTGGCCAGGCCGCTCGCCTACGCACAGCGTTAATAAATGGGACGGCATCAGCGGCTTTCCCTTGCTTAATTAATGCTTCAGCGGCAATCAGGTACGTTTCAGCCAGTCGGAACATGATGAAATCGCGGCTACCGGGTTCGTAACCGGCATTAGGACGTAAAGGGTCCACAAATTTTTGCAGCTGTGGAAACAGATTGGGCCGATATTGGCTCGGTACCAGTACCTGGTAGCGTCGTTTAGCCCGTTCGGCCAGCGACATTTCGTAACCTGGTATGAAAATGGCTGTGTCGCCCGCCGTGAACTTCAGCGATGTCTTCGAGTTATCGAAGATAGGAGTTGTCTTGCTCGGGTTGTTCGACAGCCAGGTGTCTTTAAACGACTTCTTATAGCGGGAGTCATTAACCCGGTCTTTCTCCGCAAAAACGACATTCAGCATGTAGGGGGTTGGCATAAACCGTCTGAAAGGCCGACCGTTCGCAATGTCACGCTGCATACCAGCATACGCTTCGTACTCCACTACGAAGTAAAGGTGCGTCTGGTTACCGTTGATCGTGACGGTGTTGGTCGTAGTCGAATTGAAGCCATTTCCAATGTCCGTAATCGGCTCCGACGTGTATTGAGTGGCCATGATCACCTCGCTGTTTATTTCGCCTGCGCCCTGTGCAAAGACGCTGGCAAAATCGGGCAATAGGCTGTATGAATAGTTCTTGATCACATTCTGCGCGTAAGTAGCAGCTTTGGCAAAATCATCGGCAGCAGCTGCGTCTTTATCGGTGGCTTTCGTCAGATATACTTTGGCCAGCAAATGCTCGGCAGCTCCTTTGGTTACCCGGCCATAGTTATCAGCCGGGTAGCTATTGGGCAGGTCGGCAAGGGTCGATTCCAAGTCGCTGACAATTTGCGCGTAAATATCCTTTACTGGATCGCGCTTGTATTCTTTCGCTGGAAGGAGATTCCCTTTTGTTAGCAGCGATACCGAGCCAAAGTTCTGAACCAGAATAAAGTAGTGGTGGGCGCGCAGAAACTTCAATTCGGCGACACGGCGCTTTTTTGTTGTCTCATCCAGGCCCGGAATACTGCCGGAGGCATCCAGTGCTACATTTATCGTATTAATGGCTTTGTAAAGCGCATTCCAAAGATCACGAATGATATCGACCTGAGCGTTTACCTGCGATGTGTATTGGTTCATGTACTTGTAGCTCCCGTCGGCTCCCATTGTGTAGGTATCTGTTCCGAAAACAGTGAGCGTCATAGCACCTTCACGGCCATAATACTCTCGTAAGGAGGAGTAAGCCGCTTTTACAACCGATTCAAACCCATTGGTTGTGCTGGCGTATTGACTGCCTACCTGCGAAATGGGTACTTCTTCCAGTAAATCTTTACAACTGGTTGTACTGAAAAGCATAGCCGCTGTTAAGAGCGTTGCCCGGCTCAGCATATAGCCTGCCTTTTGAGCAATGATCAGTTTATTTTTTTTCATTCGTTTAATATGTTTAAAAATCAGTTCCCTGATTAGAATTTAAGATTGATACCAAACGTAGTCTGACGTACTGCAGGCGACTGGTCGGCGTTTACGTCGCCATCGGTTTCGCTGTCGATCCCTTTGTATTTGGTCCGGTATTCGGAGAAAATGAAAGGCTGCTGAATGCTGGCAAATACACGTAATGAGCCAATACGTAGCTTTTCGGTTATTTTCGATGGTACGTTATAACCGAAATTGATATTTCTGATTTTCACGAACGAACCGTCGAAGTAAAGCAGTGTCGAACGAAATGGAGGAAACTCCTGATTTTTGTTCGGCCGAGGGAAGTCGTTGGTTGGGTTATTAGGCGTCCAGTAATCAACATCAAGACTATTATACCGACCTGCCAGTGTCAGGAAGTCCTGATGGAAAAGGCTGCGGAACATATAACCTATACGAGCAAACACAAAGAACGAGAGGTCGAAGCCTTTGTATTCAAAGCGGTTAGTAATACCAAAACTGAACTTTGGCACCTGCGAGCCAAGAATGACCCGGTCTACGCCATCAATTTTACCATCGCCATTGGTATCCTGAATCTTAATCTGCCCCGGTGTACTCTGATATCTTTTCGCTTCATCTATTTCACTGGTTTGCCAGATGCCTATTTTCTTATAATCATAATAAGCGGTTAATGGCTGGCCAATAAAACGGGAGTTGCCCACGTCATCGACTTTACCGTTAAATAGCTCCAGAATCGATTCCCGATTACGGGTAAATTGGAGGTCAGTTGTCCAGCGGAATCCACTCGTAGCATCAACGTTAACAGTAGACAGCGTAACTTCAACACCCTGGTTACGTGTTTTGCCGACATTCCGAAGTACGCGATCAAATCCGCTGGTTCCGGGGAGCTGATCAAACAAAAGCAGATCGCGGGTGTCTGCCTGATAGTACTCCAGCGTACCCGATAAACGTCCTTTGAAGAAGCTAAAATCTAATCCAACGTTGGCTGAGGTTGTTGTTTCCCATTTCAGATCTGGATTACCAATGGTGAATGGACGATAGCCAAAGGCGCCAGTAGTGCCGAATGCATACGTTGTCCGCCCTAACTGCGCTTGTGTTTGGTATGGATCGATAGCCGTGCTACCAATAGTACCATAGCTAGCCCGAAGCTTTAGGTTGTCAATCCAGGATACAGATTTCAAAAATGTCTCATTGTAGATGTTCCAGCCTACGGCCACCGATGGGAAGAAACCATATTTGGTGTTTTCGCCGAACCGGGATGAACCATCATAACGAGCCGTTAAGGTAAGCAGGTATTTATCGTTGTAATCGTAATTGACACGGCCCATGTACGAATTCAACACCCACCGTCTTACATCACTACCCACCGAGTTGATCAGTGAAGCTTGTCCTAAATTATAGAACAGCTGAGATTCAGCTGGCACACCTGTTACGCTAATCTGGTTTGTTTCGTAATCATCCTTCTGAACCGAGTGCAGGGCTGTAAAATTTACGTTATGAATCTTGTTGAAGGTTTTTGTATAGGTCAGGATGTTTTCCAGCGTCCAGTTGAATTGATATTCATTGAATGAGAAAGCCGTTGGATCGGCCATTCGGCGGCTGTTGGTCAGACTACCTACAAAACGGCCAATGCGCCGGTTGTTGAGGTCTGGGCCGAAATTGACGCGGTATTTTAACCCATCAATGATGCTCCATTCACCATAAATACTATTGAAAATACGCATTCGCTTGGTTAGATCAACCTGAGCACCTGGCGTGATTTCGGCAATGGGGTTGGTACGTAGCCCATCGGCTGTTGGCAGGAAAATGAGATTGCCATTATCGTCAAAAGGTTTGCCTAATGGATTTTCGGCATAGGAGCCTCCCAGTGGATTGAAGTTTTCGCCGTTCCGAAGGCTATATACACCCAGCGTCGAAATTCCAACTTTAACGCTCTTGGTAATCTGATGATCAAGGTTAATCCGGAACGTATACCGGGTAAAGTCCTGATTCTTAACAATACCCACGTCTTTGAAATAGTTGCCGGAAATTGCGAACTGAGTTTTCTCGTTACCTCCCTGTATGCCAATATTATGACTCTGGATGTTTCCCTGACGTAGTAAGTACGATTGGTAATCAGTAGTTCTGTTATTGGCTATACCATCTAGCTCAACGGGTTCAAATAGTTGAGCATCAGTAGTGTATTCGTTGACAGCCCGGCGCGATTCCCGTTTGTATTCTGCAAATTCTGCCCCGTTGAATACGTCGATTTGACCAAGCCGATCCGAAAGACCATAGTAGCCGTCGTAACTAACGACCGTTTTACCGGGCTTACCCCGCTTAGTCGTGATAAGCACAACGCCATTAGAACCCCGGGAACCGTAAATGGCCGTTGCCGACGCATCTTTCAATACCTCCATCGACTGTATATCGTTGGGGTTAATATCATCGATACTACCAGCGAGCGGAATCCCATCTACTACGTATAAGGGGTCATTACCGGCATTGATCGAACGACGGCCCCGAATACGAACAACTGGGCCAGCACCAGGCTTACTGCTATTCTGTACTACGTCGACCCCAGCGGCCCGGCCCTGAAGTGCCTGACGAGCGTTGGTTACGGGAAGTTCACCAATTTCTTTGGCACCAACGGACGAAATAGCCCCGGTGGTCTGACTCTTTTTCTGGGTACCATACCCTACAACAACAACTTCGTTGAGAGCACGGCTATCAGCTTGTATCGTTACGTCGAGCGTTGAGCGATTGCCAACCGCAACTTCCTGGGAGATAAAACCTACGGAAGAAAAGACGAGTATCGCATTTTCGTTTGGAATACTAATTCGATACGTACCATTGGCGTCGGTGGTAGTTCCGCGTGATGTGCCTTTTACGGTTACGTTGACGCCGGGTAGTGGCGAATTGTCGTCGGTTGATAACACTTTACCCGTAACGGTACGTTCCTGCACCTGATTTTGGGCCACAGGTCCAACCAAGGATGGGGCGCTCGTGGCTGGCTGGCTAATTAAAGTAAGGGCTGTAAGGCCCAGCAGAGGAATCCAGGCCCGTCGTGGAGACGGCATCCTTGGAGGGGATGTAATTGTTTTGTACATCGAGGTTTTGGATTTAGGAAAATTATTCAGCTAATAGGCTACTGGTATATGATTGGGTAAGCACTATTCAGGTAAGGATTGCACGGCGCCAGCCGCTACTTCAATTGAATCGCCTGGGAGAAGGCGTATTGGCTTCTGTTTATTGAGTAATAAATTAACTTGGCCAGAGGTCAAGGCAATTTTTGTGCATTCGGGACTTTGCTGCACGCGAAACGTAGTACCCAACGCTTCGACCGTTAGCTCGGGTGTATGTACACGAAATAACCGGGCCGACGACGTATCATTGCGGTGAACAACGGCGAAATCAGCTTCCCCTTCCAGCCACACTGCTCTGGGGGTTTCGTCGGACCATTGCTTGGCAAAACCGCGTCGATCATACCGCAGTTGGCTATTAGCATGTAGACGAACCGTTGAGCCATCGGGCAAACTGATTGTTTTGGGCGGGCCTGCCGTTGTCCGAATTGTTTTAATAGACTGATCGGGGCCGTATTGTATCCATAGCGCCCAGCTTATCAGAAGAATAACGCCCAGCGTAGCAGCTACGGTCCGAAAGAAATACCACCAACCAACTACCGCCCGAACATCAGGCTGCAAGGTTCGTATGTCTTCCATTGTCTGAAGCGATTCGCGAATCCGCCACCAGACTGAAGCGGCTTCATCCGGAGTTAATGATAAGCTGCTGGGCGTTGACGCCGTTAGTACTAATTGCCGGGCAACGTCAATTGTGTCAGCACATTGCGGATTGTGCAGAAGCCAGATTTGCCAATACGCTACAACTTCTTCATCACTGGGGTGTTGCACCCAGCGGACAAAGAGGTCGTCGAGGGCGAGTTCCTCAGCGGTATAGACAGAATACGGCTTGTGCGACACAGTTTAGTTAGCTGATAAATGTTCCGAAAAGAAGGAGGACTGAGGGTTTCTACTTATGCTTTCAATCGATTGCAGGCTAACCTAGCTTTCAAATAGGCTATTCATTCATAAAATTGTTCTGAGGATCAGAAAGATGGTTGGCTAGCTTGAGGATAATAGGATATATTTTAAATAAATTTATTATTGTATACTGATTACTAAGTTGTGGGTAGGCAATTTTTTGGGTGATTAGGCTACTTTAAAATAAACTGTTTGATGGTTTATCAGTTATGATTTCCAGCGCTCTATGGGAGACGAGGCAGGTCAGCTAACAACCACATTAACTAGTCTTCTGGCCTGGCTCCATCAACATTATGAACACCAGGAATCGAACCAAGCAAGTAATTTGGTATTATAGCCTTAAGCTCATCGGTTTAGTAATCGTTATAAGCCAGTTTACTCAGGTAGGCATTGCCCAATCGGTGCGGGTTGCAGATTCGGCTTCTGCTAGCGTCTCGAAACCACAACCACTGACATTTACTGCTTCAACCGACCAACGATTTTTCTTTTTTAGTGATACACGTAACGACGATAATCGTCGGGTGCCCGTCAGTGTTTATGGCATACGAGCAGGTTTCCTGTTTCCGCCAACCCGCAATCGCCCAAACTTAAAAAGTGGCCGGGTCGCTAGCTTTAAAGCCGGGGCTGGGTTTTATTTTATCAACCAGCATTTAGACAGACCAGGTTTATTACCCAATACGTCAGAATCGGTTACGCGTCATCTACGGATCGCAACCGTCTATTATGAGCGGTACTGGTACCGTCGGAAAGCTTTCGAAATCAGCACACCGCTGGAAATTGGTTATGGGCATTCGCGCTACGAACGTAACGACGATCAAGCTAAGGATTATGAAGTGGCTCGGGGGGTATTTTTACCACTGGGGGTTGGCGTTTTAGGGGCGTATCAGTTTCCAACGGTACGTTGGTTAAGGCCATTGCACTGGTTTGGCGTAAATATGCTGGTAGGGTATCGATTTATTCTAAAAAAAGATATCCCGGAAAGCCAGATTAATTACACAGGGTTTTATATATCGGTTGGGCCATCGTTTTTCCTGGAAAACCTAACGGCTGATATTAAGCACTGGCGACAACGACGGAAACAAAAACGAAATCAATGACACCGGGTATCTATTGACGTAGATACCCGGTGTTACGTTACGCATGCACATTTTCTTCCCAACGAATACTAACCGCTTGTTCTATATCGGGATGGAGACTAATGGCAACCGGGCATGTGTGCGCTATCTTTTCCAGCTTGGCGCGCACCTCCGGGTCGGGTAATACGTTGGTACGTAGCGTCAGATCAACCTCAATCCGGGCAATTCGTCGGGGCGGCTGAGACGACATAATTTTAGTGACATCCAGTTCGCTGCCTTTCAGTTCAATGTTATCGCGCCGGGCAAAAATGGCCATGGTGGTAATGATGCAGGTTCCTAAGGCATTAGCCACAAGATCGGTTGGGGAAAAGGCTTCACCACGGCCCTGATTGTCGGTAGGAGCATCTGTGTGAATGTGTGTCCCCGATTGTAAATGAATACAGTCGTTCCGTAAATCGCCTAAATAATCGATATGAATCGTTGCCATACAGTAATACGTATATTGGTAGGAGAGTAAATTGATCGGCAAGTCGTATTCGTTGATTAGACCAGCTCGATCAGGTTTAGGACCTACTTACTAATTTGCCTAAACATAAAAAATATCAGCTGGTTACGCTAATGTTAGCGTAGCTTTTGACGGGAATACATAAAAATTGTGTAGTTTTAATCAAAGAGTTATACAAAATGCACACTATATACAAATGGATGGCAATCACCCTCATTGGATGGTTGTTATGTACAGCAACTGCCTGGGCGCAAAACAATGATTCGGAAGATGAGACGTACCGGGTCATTACAACGTATGGTATTACATCAAATACCAACTCAGGAGTGTTGGGTGGCCTTTCATTTCGACAAGCTAAGCTTTTGTCCGGCGATTTTTTTGGATTGCCACAATATCGGTACCTGAGTTTCGAAATTGTGAATGTAAAGCATCCTAAAGAGATTCAGACGGCGAGCAATTTTGCCAGTTCCCGTTTTATCTACGGCAAAGAAAATTATCTGTTTGCATTACGTGGTCAGTATGGCCGAGAAATCCGATTGTTTGATCGTAGTGCTGATGAAGGCATTGCTGTGAGCGGGATTTTTGCGGCTGGACCTACCCTGGGCATCATTAAACCCTACTACGTAAAGATTTCGGAAGGTAGCGGTAATCAGACCCGCTCGGTGCCCTTTAGTTCGCTAAATCAGGGAGCTGGTGGTTTGCAGGGAGCACCTATCGGATCGGGTGGGTTCTTTCAGGGACTGGGTGAGTCAAAACTGACAGTTGGTCTCAACGTTAAGGCAGCACTTAGTTTTGAATTGAGTACGTTTCGTAATAATACGACAGGTATAGAAGTTGGATTCTTAACCGAAATCTTCCCTAATAAAATTATCATTATCCCCAATCCTGGGCCAACTGGCTCTCGTGAAGATGGCAACCGGAGTTTCTTTACTTCTGGTTATGTAACCCTATTTTTTGGCAGTAAGAAATAACAGTAGGGAAGATGAACCGGCTATTTTGGCGAATAGGCTGGTTCCTGTACTGTTTCGTTGCCAAAAAAGAGTGAACTTTACAGCCGAAAAACGAATTCTGTTGGAAAGGAATGAGGAGCCATGATTGAACTACCCGTAATACCCTCTGAACAACAACGGAACCGAGCTGCCGGATCGAAACGTCCCGACTGGCTACGCGTTAAATTGCCGATTGGCCCTGAATACGCTAAGGTTCGTAAGTTGGTGGACGAGCATAAACTCCATACAATCTGCGAAAGCGGCAATTGCCCCAATATGGGTGAATGCTGGGGTGCAGGTACGGCTACGTTTATGATTCTCGGGAATATATGCACCCGAAGCTGTACGTTCTGTGCAGTAGCGACGGGGCGGCCCAATGAATATGATACCGATGAGCCTCGGCGTGTGGCCGAAGCCATTGTGCTGATGAAAGTGAAGCATGCCGTACTGACCTCTGTTAACCGGGATGAATTAAAAGATCGCGGGGCCGAAATCTGGTATCAGACTGTACGGTTAATAAAAGAGGCATCGCCAGCTACAACCATCGAAACGTTGATTCCTGATACGAAAGGAAACTGGGAAGCGCTGGAGCGTATGATTTCAGCTGGTCAGGAGGTTGTTTCGCATAACATGGAGACCGTAGAACGATTGTATCGGCGCGTACGTCCTCAGGCTCGCTACGAACGTAGCCTGGAGCAAATTCGTCGCACAAAAGAATACGGTCAACGGACTAAGTCCGGTATTATGCTTGGTCTGGGAGAGACGAACGAAGAAGTATTTAAGGCCATGGACGATTTAGCCATTAATGGACTGGATGTATTAACGCTGGGACAATACCTTCAGCCGACCAAAATGCACCATGAAGTTATTGAATGGATCCATCCTGAAACCTTCGCCATGTATAAGGAAGAAGGACTTAAACGTGGCTTGAAATACGTAGAGTCAGGTCCTTTGGTACGTTCCAGTTACCATGCCGAAAAGCACGTTAATGTGTAAAGTTTATTAGGCTATTGCAAACAATTTAGCCATACTCGATATTTATTATAAAAGTCCGGGCGGCTCGTCCGGACTTTTTGTTTACTGCATGAGAAAATATGATTTCATTATTGCGGGTGGCGGCATGGCAGGGTTGAGTTTGGCTTACTACTTAACTCAATCACCATTACGCGACCGCTCTATTTTAATTCTGGACCGAGATGTTAAAGATCGTAACGACCGAACCTGGTGCTTTTGGGAAAAAGAGGCCGGTGCTTTTGAGTCGATCATATTTCGCCAATGGAATCAGGTGAATTTCCACGGGACTACCCATGCCGGAGCTCTGAATCTGGGCGATTACCGGTACAAAATGCTACGTGGTATTGATTTTTATGAATTTGTCCAGACAGAACTCCAAAAGTGGCCAAATATTGAATTCAGGCAGGCTTCTATAAACCGTATTAAAGAAACTCCACAGGGTGGTTTCGTTATCGCTGACGATGAACCCTACATTGCTGATTTCGTCTTCGACAGTACGTTTTCGTTAAAGTTAAACCAGCCAGAAAATCATAATCTTCTCCAGCATTTTAGAGGTTGGGTTATTAAGACAACTACGCCATGTTTCAGTCCAAATTTGCCCGAAATTATGGATTTCAGGGTAGACCAGGGGGGCGACTGTCGGTTTGTATACGTAATGCCTTTTGATGAAACGACGGGCTTGGTAGAATTTACGCTCTTTAATGAGCAGCTGCTCACCGAAGCCGACTACGAAATAGCACTTCGTCAATATATTAGCCAACACTTAGGAGCAGTTTCTTATGATATCTGTGAAATTGAAACAGGTGTTATACCAATGAGTGACGAACCTACTCAGGAAAACCCATCTGAACATATTATACGGATTGGAACAGCAGGGGGCTACACAAAACCCTCTACTGGCTATACCTTTCAACGGACCCAACGTTACCTTAAAGCGCTCGTTACCAATTTGGTTGAAACAGGAAAGCCTACCCGGAAACAATCGTGGTTTACCAAGCGATTTAAGCTGTATGATAGTATTTTTCTCAATGTTCTGGAGAATAAGCGCCATCCGGCCGATGATATGTTTACTCGCTTTTATGCTGAAAATCGACCTGCCAAAGCGTTCCAGTTCCTTGATGAAGATACCCGATTGGTTGATGAGATACGTTTGTTTATGACAATGCCCTTATTGCCGTTTACAACTGCTTTTTTTAATGTAATACGGCGAAAAATGTTTGGCTAACGTACTTTAAACAGCGTTACTATAGGATGGGTATATCGTCCTAAGAGGGCTTGCGGAAACTCGTTGGAAAGTCTAGTTTTTGGCAAACTCTAACCCATACTATAATCCTGTGAACCAATACGTACAACCTTACACATTCTATCTGATTGTTTGGTTGATAACTCTAATCCTGGCAGCCGGAGCCGGTTTCCTATGCGGTTTTTTACTCCGTGATCGTCAACAATCCAGGAGCATTTCCAAGTCGGATCAGTTCCCATTGCCGACTCATAAAAATACGGTTACAGTTTCTAAACGACTAGTTTCGTCCCGCTAACCTACTATTGGAATAGCATTATGTGCTCTAAAGTAAGGCGTTTCAGATGGAATATTGTAAATCTTGCCAATGGTTTGACGGATGTATTCATTGTGCACTGGGGGATTTTGTGATGCTTTACGTCTAATTGGGTTTTGATTGATTAATTTTCGCAAATCGATGTTGTGGCTAAAAGGTAGGTTTTGCCAAGCGAAAACAACTTAGGAAATTGTACTTTATATTGAAATAGCTTTTTGAGTGATTATTGCTCCTTGCTGAATAACTTGTAGATTTGCAAAGTAATAACCAAGTTATAAAGAGCATTAATGCCATATCTTTTCACTTCCGAGTCCGTATCTGAAGGACATCCCGATAAAGTCGCAGATCAAATCTCCGACGCTTTGATTGATAATTTCTTGGCATTTGATCCGTCGAGTAAGGTTGCTTGCGAAACGTTGGTTACGACTGGTCAAGTAGTACTGGCTGGCGAAATAAAAACGGATACATATCTGGACGTTCAGAAAATTACCCGTGATGTGATTCGTAAAATTGGTTATACCAAAAGCGAATACATGTTTGAAGCGAATTCATGCGGTATTTTCTCGGCGTTACATGACCAGTCGGCAGATATCAACCAGGGTGTTGATCGGAAGGTAGATAGCGAGGATTTCGAAAGCCGGGCCAACGCACAAGGTGCAGGTGATCAGGGCATGATGTTTGGCTATGCTACAAACGAAACTGACAATTATATGCCCCTTCCGCTGGATCTGGCTCATGCTATCCTGCGCGAAATGTCGAATATACGTAATAACGAAAGTGATCTGATGCCTTATCTGCGCCCCGATGCCAAATCGCAGGTAACGATTGAGTATTCAGACGATCACCAGCCGATACGTATCGATACCATCGTTGTATCGACGCAGCACGATGATTTTGCTGAAGATGAAACGATGCTTGCTAAAATCAAAGAGGACATTATCAACATCGTAATTCCTCGGGTGAAAGCAGCTCAGAAGGCGGAATTACACAGCCTTTTCACCGACGATATTACGTATTACATTAACCCGACGGGCAAATTTGTTATCGGTGGTCCACATGGCGATACAGGTCTGACAGGCCGTAAGATTATTGTTGATACGTATGGTGGAAAAGGAGCTCACGGTGGTGGTGCTTTTTCGGGAAAAGATCCTTCTAAAGTTGACCGCTCAGCTGCTTATGCAACCCGTCATATTGCCAAGAACTTAGTAGCAGCTGGTCTTTGCGATCAGGTGCTGGTTCAGGTTTCTTATGCGATTGGCGTTGCTAAGCCTTGCGGCTTGTACGTTAATACGTACGGTACTGCTAAAGTTGACATGCATGATGGCGATATTGCCCGTAAAGTGGAAGAGATTTTCGATATGCGCCCTTACGCTATTGAACAACGGCTTAAACTGCGCAATCCAATGTATTCCGAAACGGCTGCCTATGGCCATATGGGCCGGAAAAACGAAATCGTGAAGAAAACGTTTGGTTCGAATGGCCATACGAAAGAAGTGGAGGTTGAACTATTTACCTGGGAAAAGCTTGACTTCGTTGATAAAGTAAAAGAAGCGTTTGGCTTATAATAAATTTATTCTTTACAAAGCGAAAGGCCATCTCCCAGGAGATGGCCTTTCGCTTTGTAAAAACTGGTTTTATAACTCATCGGGTTCGAAAACCTCTTCGTCTTCCTGCATTCGGGATTTGGCTTCGGTGATCGCTGGGCTAAAAATGTCGTTCCTTTTTTGCTTACAGCGAACGAGTTTGTCTTTTAATACCTCAAGCACTTTATCAGTCGCGCTTTCGAAGCTTTTATCGTGTTCTTTCACGAATAACTCTTTGCCAGGAATGGTGACTCGAACCTCGACCACTTTCTCTTTGATCTTGTTGGAGTCGGCCCCATCTAGCTTGAGGAACACTTCTCCACCAATGATTCGATCATGGAAAGTGTCCAGTTTGTTCAGTTTGGCCTGGATAAAATCTAACAGGCTCTGATCGGCCGTGAACCGCACGGCATGAATTTGTAGTCTCATTGTGTCGCTTTTAAAAGTGAACTGAATTAAGAACAGCAATGGACTATCTAAGTTTGGGTATAATGATCAGAATGTCAAGCGTTGCTACAAAAGATCCTATTACGTTTCACGGCTTATTGAGCAGAAGCGTCAAAGTTGGCTTAAAGAGAGCTATTTAATCTATTCCGTGGAACGGTCGTTTTGAAAACTTCTTCTTAAAGTCTAATTCAATTATCTTTTTGAAGGTAAATTCGTATCGCGTTCTTGGGACGTAGCGTAATCAATGGCTGTGTGGTGATACGTAGATTGGGGACCTGGACCAGCGTAAAACGGTGAAGTAGGACAATCAGCATCGCATGCATCTCTAGTAAAGCGAACTGGTTGCCAATACATAAGCGAGGGCCGCCACCAAAGGGTAAAAAAGAATAGGGGTGCCGTTCGGAAGTGGTTGCTGGATTGAAACGCTCCGGATCAAATTGCTCCGGGTCTGGCCAGTTTTCAGGATCATGATGCAGTACGTATGGACTTATGAGTACACCACTATTAGCTTCAATTTCGTGGTCGTCAAAACGGTCCGGACCAAGAGAAAGCCGGCTCATAACCCAGGCCGGTGGATAAAGACGTAGCGATTCATTAATGATTTGTGAGATGTAAGGCATCGCTCGTAAGTCAGTAGCCGAAGGGAATTCCCGATGTCCCAGCACCGATTTTATTTCCTCTTTTGCCCGGCCCATAACATCAGGGTGCTGGACTAATAAATGCAGCGTCCAGGCCATAGAGGTTGCCGTAGTTTCGTGACCAGCCGTAAACAGAGTTACCATTTCATCGCGAAGCTGGTTGTCAGACATACTCTCACCCGTTTCTTCGTCGGTAGCTCGCAAAAGCATATCCAATAAATCATCGCGACTTTCGCCCGTCTGACGCCTTAGCCGGATAATACCGTAAATAAGATCGTCGACTTTGGCCATGGCTCTGGTAAAAGCCCGGTTGTCGGGTGTAGGAACCCACTTCGGAAAACGTATTGGATTTATGACTGCATTATTGGCTACATGATTCAGGTGGGCCAGCGCATGAGAAAGATTGTCGAGCTCACTCCCCAGATGACTGCCAAATAAGGTTCTGGTAACAATTCGGAGCGTAACATCAACAGCAGCGGCTGACATGTTTACTGGCTTAGCCTGGTCGAGTTGACTGAGCCGATTGCTCCAGGCCAGGGCCTCTTCAATCATAATATCGGCTAGAATGGCCAGCTTTTGCCGATGGAAAGCTGGCTGAGCAAGACGTCTTTGTCGGCGCCAGAAATCGCCTTCGCTGGTCAGAAGTCCATTCCCTAAAAACTCACGTAATATGGCAAATGACTTGCCTCGTCCGTAATTTCGGTTATTCTCCTGGATAACCTGTTTCGCTTCTTCCGGCTTGAGCATTAGCGTTGTTTTACGGCCGCCAATGGCAATACGTACCATACGTTCGTGACCATAGGTGCGAAGTAATCGACGCATGAAGGCAAGCGGATCGCGTAAATACTCTAGTGTGTTACCAACCAATGGCAGGCCGGGGTGAACTGGAATTGGCCGTTTAGAAGAGGACGTAGTGGACATAAGAACGCCTTTGGGAGTAGTAAGATCACAGGAAAAGAACGTTAGCTTACGCCATTCTTTATAGAAATACGTTTATTTTATTCGATATAGAACCCAGATTTCATTAATCGTATTGATATCTTTCTTTTGAAGAAAACGATTGGTATTCCAGAGGGTTTCTGACGAAAACAGGCTAGGCTCTACGCCTAAGCTATCCAGGCGAGGGAAGTCTGTTTTGGCATCATTGTAGGTCGTGGCTAGCCAGGCGTTTTTTATATATTTCAACGAGTCTACGTTAGTTACAGTAACCAGTCGAATAGTTGAGGCACTTTTTCGATAAAAAGTTAGTGGAAGATGATTCTCCGTTTCAAATGGTGTACGCCGTAAACAATAAATAGTTGTTGGAGTATCCTCAAACTTAGCTACCACTTTTCGGGTAAATTCGATGGCCTGATAATAAGGGTTTAAAATAATAAATAGTGCCAAGAGTAAAACCGTCAAGGATACACTGCTAACGATTACAAATCGGGAAGCGTACTGATTCGTTTTGCTGAAAAACGGGAAAGAATTTGACGTACCAGCAAGTCCCCAACCTGCAATAAGAGGCAGTACGTTTAGTATCGGGAACATAAAGCGCTCCTCTTTATGAGCGACCAAACAATGGCCAACAATAAAAAAAACGACGGATATGACTATAGGCTGTTGATACTGCTTAACAACACCTTTTAGAAACGAGTAAAAAAGGAAAAAACTAAGTGGGGGCGTACCAATTACCAACGCCAGGATTAGTATGTACCAGATAAAGCTGGACGTACCAAATTCAGCGGCTTTGCCTTCTACAATGTTTACCCTAAAATATTCGTACGGCGTAAATACGAATTGATGATAAAATTGATAATCTAAAAAGAGATTGAAACCTATGCCTAGCCCAAAGCCCGCAAGCATTGGTAAGATACTTTTATAGTTTCGATCAATGAATAAGTACCACAGCCCAAAACCGATTAGTGAAAAGCCAATCTGAAATCGGCAGTAAAAGGAGACGCTGAACAAAATACCAGTAAGAAACACATAGAACCGTTGCTTTTTTTTCTGCTCGTAAAGTAGAATAGCACCAAAAAAGGCAATGGAACAAGCAATTTCTGAACTGTATAAAGTTCGTATATAAGGTAAAGACCAGGAAAAATTTAGTAACAATAAAACTAAATACAGGAGTTTTTTATTGGAGGAAAAGTAATAGATCCCTAGTAAATTAAAGACGACCAGAGCCAGTACGCTGAAGACAATACGTAATAAAGTTAATTGCGTATAGGCATCATAAATTGAAAAAAATTGGCATGTCTTGACGAAGCCTGAAAGTAGATAGACTTGTAAAGTGGGTCTTATCTGGCTTTTTAATTCCCAAACACTGGCAGCTCCTGAAGGCTCGCCCAATTGCCAGGATGAGAACTCGATTAATTGAAAATGTTGATCTGGGTGAAAAAAGCCAACCTGAGTAATGGCAAAAATAAATTGGACCAGCAGGCCAACAGATAAAATCCACTTTGTTTGAGAATCGAAAGACGTCAACTGCTAAAATGTTTTGGAAAGGCGAATGCTTATTAAATCAGGCACAAATCTCCAAAATTGGCTTAACAATAGCGTGTTAATTATGGAATTCTGCCCTACTTTTTTGTGTAATCAGAGAAGTAGACGCTGAACTATCAAAACGCTACGTATTAAATACGTTGTGACCAATGACGTCTACATATTTCTGATAAACTCCTCTAGGGCAGTCAAATGGTCAGAGAAAGCTTGTCGCCCCGCATCCGTTGCTGAGTAGGTTGTATTCGGTTTTCGGCCAATAAATTGCTTTTGCACGGCTACGTAGCCCGATTCTTCCAGTGCTCGCAGGTGCGTGGCAAGGTTGCCATCCGTGAGACCAAGGAGTTCCTTAAACGCATTGAAACTCATAGAGTCGTTAACCATTAAAACCGACATGATATTCAATCGCGCTTTGCTCTCAAAAGCTTTATTAAATTGAGCTAGCAGATCTTTCATGCAGTGTTCCGTTCGTATTTGTAGTACATGGTTAGGCCATACGCGATATGAAGTACCCCAAAACCAACTGCCCAGGTCAACAAATTATAACCAGGCCAGAACAGCGAAAGGAGGCCCAGAATAATCTCGCAGTAGGCCAGAGATTCAACATCGCGGACCGTGTATTTACTACCATTCAAGAGTGCCAAACCGTAAAAAATTAACGTCGTTGGAAACGACAACCAGAGTAAGTTATAGTGCAAAAGCGCCAGGCAAACTATGCCACCCGTAATCAAAGGTACGGCAAGTGCCCATATCATTCGCTTCGATGAGGCATTCCAGACACTTAATCCCTGACGTTTGGCTTTTCGAATGGTAAAATAACTTCCCGATAATAAGGCCATAACCAAGACGACAATCGCTACGGTTACTAAAAAGGAACGTATTTCCTGGTGATCGGCATTGTCGTAGAGGTCGAGCTGCTGGTAGCTAAGCAAGTCAAAAACGTCAGTACGTAGACGCATATACACAACAGTTGCCCCAATAAGAGCGACGATTCCAGCAGATACGCCTGATAAGCCGCTTAGCGACAGGAACTTGGAAGAGCGTTCCATCAGGCTTCGGATTTCCGTCAGCGTTTGTAGATGTTCGCGCGATTCGTACATGAGAAAAGGCTATGGTTTATGCGTTGGTTAACGGTATATGGGTAATGCCAGTGATTTGGAGCAGAGTCAGTAATTTTCCCCCCAAAATAAAAAATCCCACTAAGACGGCGGCAATAGCGAGGATAAATACAGCGCCCGATGAGAGGTCTTTAATAGCTTTAATTTGCGGATGAATGCCGGGCGATACAAAGTCGCAGAGTTTTTCGATAGCCGTATTAAAGGCTTCGGCCGCCCAGACCAGACCAATCTGGGTCAGAATAACAGCCCATTCGGTAGGGCTTAGTTCCAGCCAGATGCCAGCCAGAATCACAACGATAGCGATTAGCAGATGAACTTTAGCGTTATTCTCATAACGGAACAGGGCAATGATTCCCTGACCCGCAAACCCAAAGCTTCGCCAAACCTTACGAACATTAATCATGACAGTGAACTAGCTATCTGGTGAAGTAATTCGCGCTGTAAGATCATTAAGCAGTAATAAATCGTCGGTCGTGTTACTAATTGACTGCGTTTCTTTTGCGTTTACTTTTGATAAGATTGATTCCAACAGCGGAAGCATATTGTTTAGATTTTTGGTCTTGATCAGGAAATTCCAGAGGGGCTCGAATTTTTTCCAGCCTCCTGCATAAAACAAGTGTTTTAATTTATGCTTGTAGGAGTCATGCTGAGCACTGGCGCGGACGATATTCGCCCATGTATAAAATTCATTGTAAGCCCAATCATACCCTGTTTTTAAGTCGTCGGCACTCATATTTTTAGTCTGGTAGACCACATGCCTGGTATCATACAGATCCCAGTTATTGGTTAGAAGCCGCTTTTCCCGTTCCAGTTTTTTATAAAGCGCAGTGCCCGGATAAGGTGTCAATATATGATAAGTTGCTGTAGTTATTGAATTTTGGACGCCCCAATCGACTGTACGTTTAAAAACATCCTGCTTATCGTCGTCAAGACCAAAAACAAAGCTACCATTAATCATGATACCCAGCGAATGAAGTCGGCGTGTTGCTTCGGAATAGTCTTTAGCCAGGTTTTGTTTTTTATTGCTCTGCTTTAGATTGTCTGGCGAGAAAGTTTCGAAACCAACAAACAAGCTCCTTAAACCAGCTTCGGCCGCTTTTTCGATCAAATTCCCACGGAGAATGGAGTCAACAGTGGCGGCCGCCTGAAAAACTCGGTTCATGCCCTTCATTTCGTCGAACAACTGTCTGGCAAACCGTATGTTTCCTAGTAAGTGATCATCCAGGAAATACAAATGCTTTCCTGGCAGTCGGTCTATTTCTGCCAAAGCATCATCAACTCGTTGGGTATAGAATGTTTTGCCCCCGTCGAAGAAAGCATCTTTATAGCAGAAGTCGCAATGATGTGGACAGCCGCGCGAAACAACAATCGAATTAGGAACCAGATACCGATCACGCTTGATCAAGTCCCTCCGGATGGGTGGAATTTGGCTAAGTGATCGATTAGGTGAATGGTAAACTTTTTTAGGCTGGCGTTTTTTGAAGTCAACCAAGAACTCAGGGAACGTTTCTTCACCGGGACCTAAAAACACGCTGTCGGCATGCAGCATTGCTTCCTCTGGTAATGAGGTTACGTGCAATCCCCCCAGAATGACATAAGCCCCTCGTTGTCTATAGTAGCCGGCTAACTTGTAAGATCGATACGCATTAGTGATATAAACCTGGATAATGACAAGATCTGGATAGTCATTTAGGTTAATAGGCTCAACATGCTGATCCTGTAGATCAACATCATCATCCGGCGCCAAATAGGCGGCTAACGTAGCAAGACCTAAGGGTGGGAAGAGCGAATATTTGATAGGCCTCCAGAAAGGGCTCTCAGCTTCTGCTAGTGCGGGCAGTATTAGTTTAACCTTCAAGGTCTTAGTGGCTTTTTAAAACTTTCTGAATCAGCTGTTTACTTCACTGAGGGGTAGGGTTCGATCCATCTGATTGGCTACCATCATAATCAACGTACCACCAGAAGGCTACATAAAGCACGATCAGCACAAAGCCATAAGCCAAGGTTAATTTCACACTTAAGTGATCCTCGTAAGACCGGGCAATAGCCTGAAACAGGTCCATCGGTTTGGTTAGTACATCCCAGCTATTCCAACGGCCAAAGCGGCCCAGATAAATACCGAATCCCGATAACAACTGGCTCCCAACGATGGTGGCCCAGGTAGCTTCTGTTCCTATTACTGGACGTAGCATTCGATGAACAATCAGCGTTGAGTATAGGCCCGCCAGCAACCCTGTTTGCGCAAACACGAAAAGCGACATCGTGTCGAACCAGAGGAGCCTGTACTCAATATTTTTTATATGGAAAAGGTCTGTAATGATATATGGTGAATTGGGAAGGAAGGCAAGCCACGCGCCAATGCCACCCAGGAGTAACCACTGATTTCGGAATCCTGCATTTCGTAAGTCGCGTACTATCAGTACGACACCCAACGGGAAAAAAGCCAGACACAAGTTCCAGACTAGCATGATGAAGAACCACCAGTTGTCGGTAAGTAAGCCACGTGTAAGTACCAGACAAAGACCGGCTACGGTCATAACAGCTAGCGCTTTCAATCCTTTACTCGAAATAGGTCGCTGAGGTGATCTTGTCAGCTGAGATGCAGAGTATAATAAAGATGTCATAAAAAAGTTCTTTGTATTGCAAAGTAAAATAAAGAAAATGACCAATGTCAAGCATTTCGAAAAGATATTTACTAAATAAAAAAGGGGAAGGGTGCCCAAAGTCAGCCTGTCAGGTTTGACCAGGCATGATTAGGGCCCTGGTATTGTAGTGCCAGTTTCTTAAAACCGGTACCACAACACCAGGGCCCTGGAACTAAATAAACAGATTACTACAAAAAGCTTTCCGGCAAGTAAAACCTTGCGGAAAGCTCATAGGTCTGCTTACGAGGCCGATTGGGACGTAGCGTGAGAAGCAGGATAAAATAATTTAAGCAGGTGTTGCGCCTGAGTACCCGGTTTATTGCTTAGGCCATCGAGACTCTCAAATGCGGCATTTTTATCGGGTTGGTCGTAATAGATATCTTTCAGATTGTCGCTCGTAATCAAATGGATCGGCGAGTCGGCTTTACGACTAAAATAATACTGAGTAGCCGGATAATAGCCGCCACTGCCAGTTGACCAAACACTGGTGGGCTTGCTATAAATGAAAATTTTGTCAGCGTGCTCAACGCGGTACAAATCACCATCAAAACTGCGGTAGTCAACGCCTTCTTTCCGCTCTCCCCATAAATTCGTTAATGGCAACTTTTCTTCAGGGGCGTTAGGTTGGTCGACTTTCAGCGCACGCTGGAAGGTTTCCTCCCGAATACTATAACCCGGTTGCCCTTTATCGAAACCATCGGTTAATTTATGCGTAGCAAAATCAGTGGCTGATAGATAAATTCCATTATCGGGAAATGGAGCAAATGAACCGTTACTTTGTGCAAGAACCGAAAAAGGCAACGTAGCAATGGCTGCCAACACTATGGTTTTCATAACAAGTGAATGAATATGTGAAACAAAAAATAAATGAACAGATAGAGGCCGTTTCTGAATTAGCGTACAGGGCCGACCATGTTCGGGTAATGATGTTTCATTCGTTTGCGTTATGTTGTGCTGTTGACGAAGCAAACTTGCCGGGCTGAGATTATAACGAGTTAAGTTTTTTGTTAAGAAATAGTTAAAAAGATTGGCAATGATAGTTTGCCAAAAGAAAAAGCTCGACTACACACGTAATCGAGCTTTTCGAGAACAAAAACTAGTGGTATTAAAGAGACGCCTGAGCTTCCTGGGGGACCAGCCAACCGTCTTTCAGTCGTAAAATACGATTGCCGTAGGCGGCATTGGCTTCAGAGTGAGTTACCTGAACAATGGTCACACCATCTTTACGATTCAATTCGCTGAAAATTTCCATAATGTCACGAGCCTGATCAGAATGCAGGTTTCCCGTTGGCTCATCAGCAAAAATAACGGATGGCTCAGCCGCCAGTGCGCGGGCAATCCCAACCAACTGTTGCTGCCCCCCCGACAATTGCGCAGGAAAGAGATCTTTCTTGGCTACCATATTGAATCGGTCGAGGAGTTCGGCAACGCGACTTTTCCGTTCGGAGCCACTCAGCCCCTTATACAGAAGTGGCGTTTCGATGTTTTCATAAACGGTCAGTTCATCAATCAGATGATAAGCCTGGAAAACAAAGCCGATCTGGGTCCGATGCAGCTCAGTACGTTTCTTCTCCGATAATTTCTGAACAGGTTGATCATCAAAAAAGTATTCGCCTTCGGATGGTTCTTCCAGGAGCCCTAAAATGTGTAATAAAGTGGACTTCCCTGAACCCGATGGCCCCATGATCGACACAAACTCGCCCTGAGCAATCTCAAGCGATACGTTGCGCAATACATAGATTCGACCAAAGCCAGCAGGATAGTATTTAGAGACGTTGTTAAGCTGAATCATAGTCGGTATCGTTGATATGTTTTGGTTAAGACCTTAGCAGGAATTGGATATAGAGTTCTGATTGAAATCTTGTTACGTTACGTAGTAAGTGAGTCAAGTGTCGTGCCAGTTTTGCAACCTATTGTCTAGTAGTAAGTTAGGTTTAGTCTGCCAGCTTTCATCGTCCGGTAACGGACAAGCGTATCCCTGAAAACGGACAGAAATTTTGGCAAGTCGTGCAACATACAGTTCTTTTATTGCATCTTCAATTAAACTAACTCTTTTGTAAAGGTATGAAAGCATTTGTCTTGGCGCTTCTGGTTGTAACTTCAGGAATAAATTCAGCTAGCGACGACTGGAAAAAAGACCGCGCTGTTTCTGGCTTTAAAGGTCTTAGTGTAAGCAGCGGTATTGATGTATATCTGACGCAGGGCAGCTCGGAAAAACTCACCATCGAAGCGAAGGGAGTTGACGAAGACGAAGTCAGATCAGACGTTAAAAACGGTGTTCTGAAGCTCTATATCGATCGGAAAGGAGTAATGAACTGGAATTTTGGACGTAACAGATACGTAAAAGCCTATTTAACCTTCAAACAACTAAACGATCTTCAGGCCTCGGGCGGAGCGGATGTAGTTGGACAGGGCCGCCTGACCTTCGATGATCTGAACCTGGAAGCATCCGGTGGAGCCGATGTGAAACTAGACCTGAAGGCCGATAAACTAAATGTATCAGCATCGGGTGGAGCAGATGCTGTTTTACAAGGGTCGGCTCGGACTCTTAACGCGAATGGTTCGGGTGGGGCCGATCTGGATGCGCGCAAGCTGGTGGTTGAGGTGTGCAACGCCAACTCGTCGGGTGGATCAGATGTGTACGTCAATGCCAGCAGAGAACTGACCATGAAAGCGTCGGGCGGTTCCGATATTTACTATTACGGCTCTGCTAAGGTACTATCGAAGAACAAATCAGGGGGCTCCGACATTAGTCCACGGAATTAGAAAACAGAAAGAGTGAACGAGAAAAAAAGCGATTGATTAATTTTGCCGTTCACTGGGCCGATTCGTTGGCCACTAACTCGTTCACTCTTTTGACTCCTACTATTGGTATACTCGGCGGAGGGCAGCTTGGGCTTATGCTCCTCCAGGCCGCTATCGATTGGAATTTACGTGTCCACATTCTCGATCCCGATGCCGAAGCGCCTTGCCGGACTCTTTGCACCACGTTCATGCAGGGATCACTAACCGATTACGATACGGTTTATCAGTTTGGCCAGTCGGTTGATGTGCTGACGATAGAAATTGAGCGTGTCAATGTCGATGCGTTAGAGGCATTGGAGCGTGAGGGTAAAAAAGTGTTTCCGCAACCCTCGGTTATTCGTACCATCCAGGATAAACGATTGCAGAAACAGTTCTACCGCGATCATAACTTACCAACGGCCGATTTTATACTGACCGAAAACCGGGCCGACGTAGCAATGATCGAGATTCAGCAACCCGATTTTCTGCCAGCCTTTCATAAGCTCGGTCGCGACGGATACGATGGGCGCGGAGTGCAGCGGATTGCTTCCGTAGCCGATGTGGGCAAAGCCTTCGATGCGCCGGGTGTTCTCGAGAAGGCCGTCGATTTTGACAAAGAGCTGGCCGTCATCGTTGCTCGTAACGAGCGGGGCGACGTACAGACCTTTCCGACCGTTGAGATGGTTTTTCATCCTGAACTAAACCTGGTCGACTATTTATTTGCTCCCGCCGACATTTCTGCTGACATCAATCAGAAAGCACAGGATATTGCCCGCCGAACGGCCGATGCATTCGGTATTGTTGGTTTATTGGCAGTGGAGTTATTCCTGGATAAAAAAGGAAACGTACTGATCAACGAAGTAGCGCCACGTCCGCATAATAGCGGTCACCACACAATCCGGGCTAACGTAACGTCGCAGTTTGAGCAACATTGGCGCGCCATTCTGAATTATCCGCTTGGCGATACTGAAGTCTATCAGCCAGCTGCTATGGTCAATCTGCTGGGAGAGGATGGCTATACTGGCCCCGCTGTGTACGAAGGCCTGGAAAACCTGCTGGCCGTTTCTGGCGTCTTTCCGTTCTTTTACGGAAAGGCTATCACGAAGCCTTTCCGTAAAATGGGACACGTAACGGTTATGGATCAATCGTTGGAAGCGCTTCGGGAGAAAGTAGAAGGAGTGAAGTCAAGCATCCGAGTGATTTCCAGCTAGAAATGTGCTGGTTAAACACCAAAAATTTTATTGGTATCGATCGTCAGTTGTGGAAAAGTGTTGATGTGGCCTTGCTATTTTGCTCGTACACCTCAACTTGCTCCAGACGACCGTCCACTAAAGCATAAACGTAGATCTCGACGCTTTTGGGAACGACGATCCAGTATTCCCGGACGCCAGCCGATTCGTATAAGTCAAATTTTTCGTTAAAATCTTTCTTATGCGTTGATGGCGACGTGATCTCAATAATCCAGTCAGGCGGCCCAACGCATCCAAATTCGTCAATTTTAGCTGCGTCGCAGATTACACAAATATCGGGCTGAACAACCGTATGGATTTTTGTATTAAAACCTGGCTCATAATCGGGATTTGGCAAGCGAACATCGAAGGGAGCTGCAAATACCTCACACGATTGTTGGGCAAATTGATTGAATAAGGTATGCAGAATACGCATAGCCACGCGCTGATGCGCGGCACGAGGAGCAGGAGACATATTGTAGAGCTTACCCTTGATAAGCTCTACACTTTGCTCGAAGCTCCACTTCAGATAGTCTGCGTAGGTATAAGTTCCGTTTGGGTCGAGTTGCGATAGGTCTGTAATCATAGCTGACAGTACAGGTTCTCGTCAAAAATACGGAAAACCACCCGCCTACTCAACCACATTCTCCAGCGTTCCAATGCCATCAATACTGATTCTGATTTCGTCGCCCGAACGTAGCGTAAAGTCGTCCGGCGGCACAATGCCAGTACCCGTCATCAGGAAACAGCCATAGGAAAACGAGCATTCGCGATACAGGAAAGAGACCAGCTCGGTATGCTGCCGTTTCATCTGGCTAATCGCAATTGAATTGGTAAAAGCGGCCTGGTGCTCGCGAATAATTTCCAGGCGGATCTGCGTATCGGGGGCAATTGGATTTTCGGGTACGTATAGGCAGGGGCCAAGGGCTGCAGCACCGTCGTAGCTCTTGGCCTGTGGCAAATACAATGGATTTTCGCCTTCAATGCTACGTGAACTCATGTCGTTACCGCAGGTGTAACCAACAATTTTGCCCGACGACGTAATAAACAACGTTAACTCAGGCTCTGGTACGTTCCAGGAAGAGTCGGCCCGAATACGGACGTTAGCTCCTGGTCCAACGACCCGTTCGGGTGTCGATTTGAAGAAAAGCTCTGGCCGTTCGGCATCATAAACCCGATCATAAAAATTATCTCCTCCCGATTTCTTGGATTCTTCCATGCGGGCGTCGCGGCTGCGTAGATACGTAACGCCTGATGCCCACACTTCCTGCCGGCCAATAGGAGCGAGTAGTCCAGCCTGAACCCATTGCTGATGATCATCTACAGCGACTACCTCAGTCGTAATACGTTGTAAAACAGCATATAGGTCATCCTGGTTAATTAATTCGTCCCAGTTATCGGCAGGAACAGGATAAAATAGGTTGTCTGATTCGAGAACAATGCCGGAGCGGGTTTTGTAGAGTTTCATGCAAAGAAATTTATCGGTAATTATAGCGCTTCGAAGCCACTTTTTTCATGAAAAGATAGTAATTTAGTTAGTCTACTGTGAAGTCATAATGCTGCAAAAAACACGGGGAGTTGCCCTCAGTTATATTCGTTACCGCGAAACATCCATTATTGCCCGCGTCTATACCGAAGAATTTGGCCTGCAAAGTTATATTGTCAATGGAGTGCGCTCGGCTAAAAGCAAGAACAACCGGATTGCGTTATTTCAGCCGATGACGCTGCTGGATATGGTCGTTTATAACAAAAACGACCGCGATTTACATCGAATTTCGGAGATAAAAACGCTTTACCCTTTCCAGAGTCTGCCGTTCGACGTAAGCAAGTCAACGATTGCCATATTCGTAACGGAAATGCTGAATAAAGTGCTGAAAGAAGAAGCAGGCAACCCCGTTTTGTTTCGTTTCCTGGCCGACGCCATTCTCTTTCTGGAGGAAGCACACGACAACTACGAGAACTTTCACCTTACGTTCCTGTTGAAGCTGGCTTTTTTTCTGGGTTTTGGCCCCGAAAGCGCCCGTGAGTTTGAGAATCAGCTACGGGAAAATTCATACCCGTTTCTACCGGACACCGATATGGAAACAGCGCTGAACAAAATGCTACGTCAACCATTCGGAACGCTAGTTAAACTAACCCGGTCGGCCCGTAATGAATTGCTGGATGCCCTGGTGGCCTATTATCAGATTCACATCGATTCGATTGGCGAAGTGAAATCGTTGCCCGTGCTGAGGGAGGTGTTGGGATAATTGATGATACGTTATATTTTCCGTTTCAATTCGAAGTGCTGGCCTAAATATAACCGGCGTACCTGCTCATCATTCGCCAGGTCTTCGGCAGTACCCTGTTTCAGAATTTTACCCTCGAACAACAGGTAGGCCCGGTCGGTGATCGACAGGGTTTCATTTACGTTGTGATCGGTAATGAGAATGCCAATATTGCGGTGTTTTAGTTTGGCCACAATGCTTTGAATATCTTCAACCGCAATCGGGTCTACTCCCGCAAAAGGTTCATCCAGTAGAATAAATTTAGGGTCAACGGCCAGCGCGCGGGCAATTTCAGTACGTCGACGTTCGCCACCCGATAAGACTTTGCCTTTGCTCTTCCGAACGTGGGTAAGACTAAATTCTTCGAGCAATTCTTCGACCTTTTCCTTTTGCTCTTTTTTGGGCAGATTGCTCATTTCCAATACCGCCAGTACGTTTTCTTCAACGGATAAATCCCGAAAAACAGACGCTTCCTGGGCCAGATAACCCAGGCCCAGCCGAGCCCGTTTATACATTGGCAAATCGGTTACGTCAATATCGTCAATGTAAACCTTGCCACTGTTGGGTTTTACGAGCCCCACAGCCATGTAGAAAGAGGTTGTTTTTCCGGCGCCATTCGGCCCCAAAAGCCCAACAATCTCGCCCTGAGCAACCTGGTACGATACGTTATTGTTGACTAGGCGAGACCCGTATTTCTTAATTAGATTTTCCGTTCTAAGAATCATTCCTGTTAGTTGTTGGCGGCTTCTGATACTGGTTTTTAAACCGCTACGCGCTACATTTTATATCCTTCAACATCAACTGTAATGATACGTTCCCATTGAAGAAATTTTGTTCAATCTGGTAACAAATCGAGAAGGGTTTGTTGCTCCGAAGCTGATCGACGTAATGGGCCATTCCGAAACCAACAGCTGTCAATACGTGCCCCGACTTCCCTTGCTTCACGGCAATTTTCAGGTGCTTTTCTTTCATGATGATCGGCTCACTGGCTAAGTACACATCGTCGGTCATAAAAACCGGCTGCATGTTGTGCGGGCCGAACGGTCCCATCTGCTTTAAAATCCGGGCGAGCTTATCGGTTATGTCGCTGAAATTCATGGGCAGATCAATATCGACCAGCGGAGTTAGCTGTTCATCCTTTATTTTGCGGGAAACCACTTCTTCGAACTTCTGCCGAAAGGCGTCGATGTTGTGTACTGGCATGGTCATTCCCGCTGCAAACGTATGGCCGCCAAACTGTTCCAGCAAATCGGCACATTCTTCGATGGCTTCGTACACGTCGAAACCGGGCACGGAACGGGCCGATCCGGCGGCTTTGTCGTGCGACTGGGTCAGAATAATGGTTGGCCGATGAAAATGCTCAATGCAACGCGACGCTACGATGCCAATGACGCCTTTGTGCCAGCTGGCATCATACAGCACGGTTGTTTTCGCATTGATCATTGTTTCGTTCTGACGGATCATGGCCAGCGCCTGCTCGGTTATACTCGTATCAAATTCGCGTCGGCTATTGTTGTGTTTGTTGATCGCCATCGCAAATTCATCGGCTTCTTCTTCTGAGTTGGCCAGAAGCAATCTAACCGCATCTTTGGCGTGCTGAATACGTCCGGCCGCATTGATACGTGGTCCCAGTCCAAACACTACGTTCGTAATGTCTAACTCCCGCGAAAAGCCTGCTATTTTAATCAACGCCTTTAGGCCAGTGCGTGGTGCCGTATTAAGATATTTTAAGCCATAGTAGGCCAGTATCCGGTTTTCGCCGGTAAGTGGGACAATGTCAGACGCAATACTAACCGCTACCAGATCCAGATGGGGATACAGCAATTCCAGGTCAATTTCTTTATACAGACAAAAAGCCTGGAGCAATTTAAAACCAACCCCGCAACCGCTTAACTCTTTGTAGGGGTAGGTGCAATCGTCACGTTTGGGGTCAAGAACGGCTGCCGCATCCGGTAACGTATCGCCGGGGCGGTGGTGATCGCAAATGATAAAGTCAATGCCTAGTTCATTGGCTTCGGCAACACGATCAATCGATTTAATGCCACAGTCGAGAGCAATAATCAACGAAAAACCATTGGCGGCTGCCCAGGCAATTCCTTCTGTTGAAATACCGTAGCCTTCCTTGTACCGATCTGGAATATAATAATCAATCTCGGCGTGGTAATTCTTCAGAAAGCTGTAGACCAGCGCTACGGACGTAGTACCGTCTACGTCATAATCGCCATAAATCAGAATTTTTTCCTGCCGTTCGGGTAGCATAGCCATTTGCAGACGCATAATGGCCCGATCCATATCCTTCATGGCGAACGGATCGTGCAGGTGACTTATTTCGGGCCGGAAAAAGGCCTTGGCTTCCTCATAAGTAGATACACCCCGCTGAACTAGTAAAGCCGCCAGAAATGGGCTAATATTGAGCGATTGTTGTAAAGACGTAATAGCAGACCGTTGGCTAACAGAATCAGGAAAGGGCCTCGTGATCCATCGTTTACTAGGAGGTGGCGGTTGTGCTATCATACTTGCAAGATAAATCCGTTTTTATAAAAAATCTTCGTCTATGTTTGTTTTGCTGTCAGCATTGAGTCTGCTTCTGGTTGGAAAAGAGCCTAGTACATCTCCGCAAAAAACGACCTTGTCGGTTGAGATACAGAATGTCCGTACGCAGAAGGGGGCTGTGTTTATCGCTATTTTTAAGCCAGATGGTAGCTTCCCCGACGGCAAGGCTTTCGACGGAAAACAGGTAGCGGTGAAAGGAGAAAGGCTAGAGGCAACGTTTTCGGTAGAGCCCGGCGACTACGCCATCGCCGTATTTCACGATGCCAATGACAACGGTAAGCTCGACAAAGGCATTTTCGGTATTCCTAAAGAACCCTACGGATTCAGCAATAATTTTCGCCCCAAGATGTCGGCCCCAAGTTTTAAAGACTGCCAGTTCTCAGTAAGTGGTAAGGAAAAAACAATCAGCATAGCCATCAAATAGTGGAGCGATACGTTCGTTGCGATACGTAGCGGCCTTATCGGCTTATCTGGTCGGCCTCGTCGAAGTACAGTTTTGGTACCCTGGCCGAATTAAACCAGTACGCCCGAGTATTCAACACATACTCTTTCCAGCCCGCATAGCCGAATGGTTTGAGGTTATAGGCATTAGCTCCCAGACTATAGGCATGGCTAATATCGTCGTCGCTGTCATTGCTGGTAAGAATAACGACTGGGATCAGTTTTCCAAGCGGATGTAACCGAATCAGAGTGAGCAGATCAAAGCCGGTTGGTCCCGTTTTTAATTCCAGATCTAGTAAAATCAGTTTAGGACCGTACCCATCCAGACCGTTGATGTATGCAATTGCCTGTTTATAACTGGAGACGGCCATGAGGTTGGCTTCGGGAAAACACTGGGAAAAAGCCCGCTGGATCACGTCTAAAGTAGCCGTGTCGTCATCGACCAGCAGGATTGGGAAAGAAGGTTTCATGTTATGGTAAAAAAGAAGACAGCAACGTGTTGTAAGTAAGCGAAAAGAAAACCAAATAACGAATTGCTGCCGGTTGATTCAGATACGAATTGATTCTTCTGCCTTTTTGTAAAGCAGTTTTCCATTTAGTGGAATAAACAAGTCTATGTCTTCAGAGTACATAGCCTGCAACTCCCTGTAGCTATTTTTTCTCTTGTTTTGCCTGAAAGTCAACTCGCCCCAAGCTGACTATTCTTTTAGGGAGAGATCTCGTTGGTAAATCCTATCCCAGTAGGTATTTTGCCAATAATTTTTGCTTACATCTTAATGTTATTACCAAATGAGTAAACTGTTTACCATTGCCTTTTTGCTTGTCCTGTTTGTAAGTGCCTGTTCTAAAAATGATGATCCACAGCTTAACCAACCTCCTGCCGCCTTTTCCGTATCGGTCAAACAGGCTACGGGTGCTGACGATGTGGTTCTGAGCTGGACCAAAGCTAAAGACCCCGACGGCGACCCAGTTACGTATGCCGTTGTCTGGAAAGACACACTGGCCAAAAACCTGACTGATACCACCTATACGCTAAAAAATGTAGGCTATACGGCTACTCTAAGCGGTACCATTGTGGCAACAGACAGTAAGAAAGCAACCACAACGTCGGTTTTCAGTTTTACCACAGGCGAGTATCCCTATACGCCGGTACCCGATGTAAACTTTGAGAAGGCACTTATTAAGCTTGGAATTGATGACATACAGGATGGGAAAGTGCTAACAGCCAGTGCCCAGAAGGTAGTAAAGCTTGACTTGGAATTCATGTCAATCAGCAGCTTACAAGGTATTGAAGCCTTTTCCAACCTGACAGAACTGATTTGTATAGCGAATGGCCTGACCTCACTGGATGTTAGTAAAAATAAGGCATTAACCTCTCTGTATTGTGGGAGCAATCCGATCACGTCGTTAGATCTTAGCCAGAATGTGTCCCTATTAATACTGCAATGTTCATTCAATAGACTAACGTCATTGGATGTTAGTAAAAATACGGCCCTAACGCATCTCATTTATAATACAGATGCCGTGATGCCACAAGAGTATTACCTAAAGTCTTTAGACGTTAGTAAAAACTTAGCTCTAATTTCTCTCGCGTGTTATGGCCATGGGCTAACTACATTGGACGTCAGTAGAAATACGGCCTTAACCAACTTGGATTGTAGCAATAATAATCTATCCTCATTGGATGTTAGCAGGAATAGGGCACTAACATCCCTCAATTGCATGTATAATCGACTGACTTCATTAGATCTGAGAAACAATAATCAGCTAAAAGCGGTATCATGTAACAATAATAGAATTCAAACCATTTGCGTCAGCGATCTTTCGGTTGTTACTAAAGACTGGGTTAAAGATAATTCAGCCACCTATCAGGTCTGTCCTTAAATGCTACGCTTGCTGCCGCAGCCGGTATGATTTATTTTAGCCAGTCATACCGGCTGTTGAAATCTATTAGTGCATCTTTCAATTGATGTAGAAAGTAAGACGCTTCATTTTTATATTCACAATTTCTTCGTAATTTTGTCCGGCAAATAACACCACCTGTTTATTTGCCATGAGCTTAGATACGAGTAAGTTTCTTTACGAGGCTCTCACCTACGACGACGTATTGCTGCTGCCTGCCTATTCGGAGGTTCTTCCACGCGATACCAGTACTACTTCTCAACTTACACGCACAATCCGACTGAACATTCCGCTTATTTCTGCGGCTATGGATACCGTTACGGAATCGGCGTTGGCCATTGCAATGGCGCAGGAGGGAGGCATCGGAATTATCCATAAAAATATGAGCGTTGAGGCTCAGGCCGAAGAGGTCCGCAAAGTCAAACGCTCCGAAAGTGGGATGATTATTGATCCCATTACGCTGGCTGAAACCGCTACGTTGGGCGATGCGCACAAAATTATGCGCGAGTCGAAAATCGGCGGGATTCCGGTTGTTGATGACTCCGGGAAATTGGTTGGTATTCTAACCAATCGTGATCTTCGCTTCCAGAACGACCTGTCTAAGCCAGTTACGGATGTGATGACCCGTGAGAAATTAATCACGGCCAAACAGGGACTGACACTGGAAGAAGCGGAGAGTATTCTTCAGGAGTATCGTATCGAAAAACTGCCCATCGTTGACGATCAGTACTATCTGGTTGGATTAATTACGTACAAGGACATTCTGAAGAAGAAAAGCCATCCAAACGCCTGCAAAGACGAATTGGGTCGCTTACGGGTAGGGGCTGCTGTCGGCGTTACGCCCGACTTGCACCGGCGTATCGAAGCGCTCGTGAAAGCAGGGGTAGACGTAATCAGTGTCGACACCGCTCACGGCCACTCAAAAGGCGTACTGGATGCGGTACGTGGTATCAAAACCAAATATCCGAATCTTCAGGTAATTGCTGGTAACGTAGCAACGGGCGATGGCGCTAAAGCTTTGGCCGATGCGGGAGCCGATGCCGTGAAAGTTGGCGTAGGTCCCGGAAGTATCTGTACAACACGGATCATTGCCGGTATTGGTATGCCACAGCTGACCGCCGTTTATGAATCAGCTAAAGCCCTGGTCGGAACCGGCGTACCGGTGATTGCTGACGGTGGTATCCGCTTTTCGGGCGATATCACGAAAGCGATTGCGGGAGGAGCTAGTACGGTTATGATTGGCTCGTTACTGGCGGGTACCGAAGAAGCGCCGGGTGAAATCGTGTTGTATGAAGGCCGTCGGTTTAAGACATATCGTGGTATGGGATCCGTTGAGGCTATGGAAGAAGGTTCGAAGGATCGTTACTTCCAGGATGCCGAAGACGACATCAAGAAACTGGTGCCAGAAGGGATTGTTGGCCGGGTACCATTCAAAGGAAAGGTTTCTGAGATTACGTATCAGTTGGTTGGTGGTCTGAAAGCGGGCATGGGCTACTGTGGTGCGGGCGATATTCCGGCCTTGCAGCAAGCCAAGTTCGTGAAAATCACGACGGCGGGATCGCGCGAGAGCCATCCGCACGACATCCAGATTCAGAAAGAAGCACCAAACTATTCGTCGCGCTAGACTAATTTTCTGATTGTCTAAAGCCTGCCATTCGATACGTATCGAATGGCAGGCTTTTTTATGTTCGTCACAAAGCAAAAGTTTGGCCGTTCCGAAAACTGTTGTTTCAGTCAGGGTGTTGTCGGATAGATACATGAGTTGAATACAACAAAACTTAACAACGTAATGGAAAAACGTACCATTGGTCGTTCCGATCTATCGGTTGCTCCCCTGGCATTTGGCGGTAATGTGTTTGGCTGGACCGTCGACGAGTCTACTTCCTTTCAATTGCTGGATGCGTTCGTCGATGCTGGTTTTAACCTGATCGATACCGCCGATGTCTATTCAAAGTGGGTGCCGGGCAATCAGGGTGGTGAGTCAGAAACAATTATTGGTAAATGGCTGAAGAAAAGCGGGAAACGCGATCAGGTGATCATTGCAACGAAGCTGGGCAGCGAAATGGCTCCCGATAAAAAGGGACTGTCGAAAGCCTATATGCAACGTGCGGTCGATGCGTCGCTTCAGCGTCTTCAGACTGACTATATCGATTTGTATCAGTCGCATTACGATGATCTGGATACGCCCGTTCAGGAAACGCTTGAAGGGTTTGATGAACTCGTAAAAGCGGGTAAAATACGGTTTATTGGCGCTTCTAATTTTTCGCCAGAACGGCTGATTGAGTCACTGGAAGTCAGTGCTACGTCCAATTACCCGGTCTATCAGAGTCTACAGCCTGAATATAATCTGTATGACCGCCAGAAATACGAGACAGAATACGAGTCAATCGTTACGAAGTATGGCCTGGGCGTGATCGGTTATTTTTCATTGGCGAGCGGATTTCTGACCGGAAAATATCGCTCCGAAGCCGATTTTGCGAAGAGTCAGCGGGGACAGGGCATGAAAAAATACCTGAACGATCGTGGATTCCGAATTCTGAAAGCGCTCGATGAAGTCGCTGAGCAGTATAAGGCAACCCCTGCTCAGGTTTCGCTGGCCTGGCTTATTGCCCGGCCGGGTATCACGGCTCCTATTGCCAGCGCTACCAGTGTTGAGCAACTACACGACATCGCCAGAGCCGCCGAACTAACAGTAGATCAAGCAGCCATCGAGAAACTGAACACTGCCAGTGCCTGGTAATGCACCTGATTGTTTTGATGGCCAGTTAGAAATCCCGTTAAGCCTTAACGGGATTTTGTTTTCTATTTTTAGGGGACTTTGCTATCTATTGGATAGGTTTACAGCGCGCAACCAACTAGCCGAACGCATATTATGGGTCGATCAAATTCATCAAAGTTGACATTACATCAGATTATTATGCTGGTCTTGTCAGTTTATGTTGTCTTGGCTCTTTTTGTCAGGGAGTTGGTACCGATGCATGTGGATTCCCGGCAGCTACTGGATCAGATTGATACGGGAATTTGTATTTATTTTCTGTTCGATTTCTTTCTCCGGTTCTACCTGGCTCCCAACAAACTAAAGTTTTTGCAGTGGGGCTGGATTGATTTGTTAGCCAGTATACCGGCTCTAAATTGGTTTCGGTTAGGACAGGTAGTGCGCGTAGTACGCATTCTGCGCATGGTGCGGGCCTTTCGGTCTATGCGTGAATTTCTGACCTATATCTTTCGCGATCGGGCCAACGGAACGCTGTTGGTCGTTTTGTTGAGTTCAATATTGCTGATGATTTTTGGCGCTGTCGCCATCCTCTACGTAGAGCGAGTTCCGGGCGCCAATATTCAAACGCCATCAGACGCCTTGTGGTGGGCGTTTGTTACCATTACAACCGTTGGTTATGGCGATCGCTTTCCCGTCACAACGCTGGGGCGTTTCATTGCCGCTGTTCTGATGATTGCCGGGGTAGGGCTGTTTGGTACGTTCACGGGTTACGTCGCCAATTTCTTCGTTGAAGAAGAACAGGAAAAAGAGCAGGGCGACATCAAAGAACTCGTAAACGAAATTAAACTGCTGAGGCAGAAGGTTGAATCGTTGGAGAAACGGCTGCAACAATAGACCTTACCGACTATTTTTCAATACTATCGGCAACGCTCGTTGGAAGCTCATACAGCAGCCATTGCTTGTTTTTGATTGAAGTGGCTTTTTGACGTATCAGGTTGATAAAATCGTTAATACCGAGCGGTTCATTTCCGTTGGCATGAATTAAAACCAGGCTGCCCTGCTTGGGTTGCTGATTTTTGGCCAGCCATGCGTCGCTGCCGATCGGTAGTAGTCCAAAGGCAAGAATCCGATCAAAGACAGCCTTATCGGAAACTAGTCCCGGAAAACGGAAGAAAATAGAAGGAATCAGGCCGTTTGTCAACATGGCCTGTTCATTGAGTAATACCTCGTCGTTAAGATTCGTATTGGGCTCCAGCATAAAGTTAACGGGTAGTGGCAGGCGAGGGTCGTAACGGTGATGAAAGGAGTGATTGACCCAGGTTATGTCCAGTTCGCCCTGTTTAACCAGATCTTTCAGATAAGCCAGATCCTGAGGATGAGCTTCCATCCATAGTCCGGTTATCGTTATCGTGACTGGAATTGGCTTTTCTTCCGGCTCAAACGCGGCAATCATTTGCTCAAATACGGAGCGGGTAAGCGGTTTCTTCGACGGACACAGGTCGATTGTCAGGCTAAAACCCCGTTCGGTAGTATCGGCCCGTTCAAGGCCCGCGTCCTGTAGATTTTGATCGCGCTGCTGCTCTCGCTGAATAGCCCGGATATAAGCCGATTGCTGAAATTGTTGGGCCAGTGTTTTCCAGGGCACTGCTTTAACCTGGTTGGCTGCCAAGGTAACAACTGCTGTTTCCAGACTTTTGGGATTGACAACGAGGTAACGAGTCTGGCCATTTTGCTGCCACCGACGTAGCACAATCTTGGATTGCGATTGAGCCGTGGTATACCCAAACAAAACACGATAGTCACTAAGCTGACCCAGAGCCTGGAGGCTGATGAGCAGGGTGATAAAACTGGTACCGAAAAAACGTAGCATTACGGTGGAACAATTCATTACGTAGCAATGCGTCAAAGGTAATGAACCGTGCTGGACGTACCGTGCGTGGTCAGGTTGATTTCGCGAATGCCAACGCAATGGTTATCAACAACTAACTGCGCCGGGTCATGTTTCATCTGAAAGAAGGTCGATGGGGTCAGAAGCACCAGCAGGTTGCTACGTTGCACCACTTTCTCTACGTGGTAGTGGCCACATACAACCGTAACATGACAGGGTGATTCTCTGACAAGGTCAAGAAATTCTTCGCTCTGACGAAATGGGTATTTATTATCCATAAACGTTACGTCGGCGGGCAACGGTGGGTGGTGCATAAACACCAGCACGTTGTTGTCGCGAAGAGCAGACATGTAGTTTTTCAGCCACGTCCATTGTTTAGGCGATAACTCGCCTTTCGAGGTATCCAGAAACAAGGTTGGGCGGCCCTCCAGAGGTAAGGCAAAATAAAGCTCATTGTCGTGCAGGTTATGGGCCCGACGAAACACTGTAGCCAACAGAACCGAATCGTCGTGATTGCCTGGAATAACGTAGTACGGAAATGGCAATTTGTCCAGTTCCTGCTTAACCCACTCATAGATAGCCTGATCGCCAACGGTGTTGCAAACGTCGCCACCTATAACCAGGCAGCTCGGATTCAGTTCAGGAAGGAAGGCCAGCGCCTTAAGAAAATTCTGTCGAACGTCGATACCTTTAGGCTGTTTACCGGCCTCGTCGATGTGTATATCCGTGATAAAGGCTATTCGCATAGTGTCTGAAGAAAAATCAGTTTAATCCTAAAATCAGCTCAACCCCGGCGTTTTTTTCGCTTCGTTCCAGTATATGTCCATTTCGGCTAGTGTCATTTCGCTCAGCGATTTTCCATGCGCCCGCGCCTGCTGTTCCAGATACGTAAAGCGTTTGATAAACTTTTTGTTTGTCCGTTCGAGCGCTGTTTCTGGATTAATATCGATAAATCGGGCATAGTTGACCAGCGAAAATAACAAATCACCAAACTCTCCCTCAGCTCGGTCTGGATCAAGAGCGTTGTTGGTTTCGGCGTTGAATTCGGCCTTGAACTCCTGCATTTCTTCCTCTACTTTTGCCCATACCTGCTGTTTTTCTTCCCAATCGAACCCCGCTCCCCGCGCCTTTTCCTGAATGCGCATGGCTTTAACGAGGGCTGGTAACGAGCCAGGAACACCGCCTAACACCGACTTGTTGCCTTCTTTAAGCTTCAGTTGTTCCCAGTTGGCTTTCACCTGTTCTTCGGTTTCGGCAACAGCATCTCCGTAGATGTGCGGGTGACGGCTAATCAGTTTATCGCAGATACTATTCAGAACATCGGCCATATCGAAATCGCCCGTTTCGGATGCGATTTTGGCGTAAAAAATCAGATGTAATTGAATATCCCCCAGTTCTTTGCGGATTTCGGTTGTATCTTTTTCAAGAATAGCATCAGACAATTCGTAGGTTTCTTCAATGGTCAGATGACGTAAACTATCCATCGTTTGCTTTCGATCCCAGGGGCACTGGGCACGAAGCTCATCCATGATAGTCAGTAGGCGGTCGAAAGCCATCAGTTGTTCCTGACGACGGGTTGGTAAGTCCTGGAATTGTTTCATTACGTTCATAAACCAGTAAGTCGGAAGAAGCCTTATTGGTTCGAAGAAAAAAGAATAAGTATAGCTGAAGAGTAAGCCGTATTAAATCCCGATCATTTATGATAAATAACCTGCAACACGGAAAAGCTTACGAAGTAAATATAGCAGAAAGTAGATCTACTGGCATCGTTTTACTAACCGACTCTAGTGGGCTGGCGAGTCGAGGCACGCTGTCCGATTTTGACAAAATAACTGTCCGAGAACGGACGCTGGAAGGATTTCTTGGTACATAAAATGTTGTTTTTCAGGCAGTAGCAATGGTGGCACGTCACTTGATCTACAGGTAGCTACCATCGTAAGATGGTTATGAATGGAGGAGTCCTATTTGCTTAACTTAAACAGATAAGTTCATGAAAATTTGCCTGACTTGGTCGAACTGCGTGCCTGACCAGCCGCCACTGAATACCTGAATCCCCATTACGTTTGCCGCAAAAACCAGGTCGACGTCGTTAAGGGCAGCAGGCAGAAATAAGCCCTCCTGCACAACCGGAAAATGACGTAGTAGTTGACGACGGGCAATGCCGTTGATACAACCCGTCTGGAGAGAGGGCGTGTAGAGCGTATTGTTCCGGAACCAGAATAGATTAGAGGCTACACATTCAGCTAAATAGCCGTCTGTACTCAGAAGAACCACATCCGCAAAGCCGTGTTCCTGCCTGAACAAACCCGCAAAAATATACGGTAACGAATTCAGGGTTTTACAGGCCGAAACAGGTGATGAGCACAGACGAAACGCATCATAAACGCCTAATTTTGTCTGGTTAGTGATTTGAAATGGATGCCCGGCTCGTACCGTAATCAGGTAATTGATCGCTTGAGTTGCTGGCGTATAAAGACCACCTGGTTGTCGCCAGACCTGAATTTTGATTCGAGCAGGCTGATTCGTTAGTTTATTGAGCGAAAGTAGCCGATGAACGTGCTCTTGCAATAACGATCCATTAAAGGTTGAAGGAACCTGAAAGCGAAATGCCGACATACCCGATAAAAGCCGATCCATATGGTCGGACCAGAACCAGAGATGATTCTTTTCGTAACGAATTGTTTCGAACAGACCATCGCCATATTGAAATGCCCGGTCGTTGATCGGTAATTGACATTCGTCTTCTGTAAGTATATCCGAATTATAAACCAGAAACATGCTTAGTTTGCGCCGTTTATCCCAAAATAATAGTTGCCCCGAAGGTAAGTTTGTAACATTGAACCATCAAAATCCAGCGAACATGCAAGTGGCGTGGAAACCAGTCGGGGTGGCTTTTGCCCTGATGTTAACAACAACTCTATCTGGAACGTATGCACAGAACACATCTACTCCGGCCTCACCACTCAATGCCGTAGTTGGATCGAACAATGCAGCGCCTTCCCGACTGAATTTAGTGCAGTGTATTGAGATTGCCCAGCAGAACAATCTAACGGTTCGTCAGGGGCAACTTACGGTTGCGACCAGCGATTTGCAGTTACGTCAGTCGCGGCTGAATTTATTGCCGACCGCCGTTTTTCAGGCGAACCAGTCTATAAATGGTGGACGTAGCATTAACCCGCAATCAAACGAATTCGTACAGCAGACTATTAATTCGAGTAGTTACCAGCTTAATGCGTCCGCAACGCTCTATAATGGTGGCGTGTTGCAGAATACCATCAAACAGAATAACCTGGCTGTGCAGGCTAGCCAGCAGGAACTGAATGCTACAAAAAACAACGTATCGTTAACCGTTGCGTCCAACTATCTGAACGTACTGACCGGCGCTGAACAACTTGCTGTAACGCAACGGCAGGCGGATGTTACGCGGGCTCAGCTCGATCGAATGCAACGTTTGGTAAGTGCAGGTTCAGCACCAGAGGCCAACCTGTTCGAGCTTCGCGCTACGTTGGCTAGTAATGAAGTCGATATTGTTACGGCTCAGAATACGCTTGATTTAGCGAAGGTGGCTTTGCTTCAATCAATGAATGTGCCGATTAATCAGGATATTGAAGTAGAGGCCGTTAATGTACCAGACCCAGGTCTTGATCCCTATACGGCCACTGTACAGCAGCTCTATGATGTGTCGGAAACCAATCTGCCCGAAGTGAAAGGTGCTGATTTGCGGGTGAAAAGCGCTACGTTGGGTGTACAGGTGGCGAAAGGTGGACTCTATCCAACATTATCGCTGAATGGTAACCTGAGCACCCTGTTTTCGAGTGCGGCCAGTATGCAAACCCTCAATGGTTCCTCTACGCCACAAACGATTGGCTTTTTTACCGATCCGGTCACGGGCGCTCAATTGCCGGTAACAACAATGGCACCCGGCTATGATCGTTCAGGGATTTCCTATGGATCGCAGCTGCAGAACAACTTCAGCCAGTCGGCGTCTCTGTTTTTGCGAGTCCCGATCTTCCAGGGGAACGTATCGCGTAACCGTATCACGACGGCCAAAATTCAGCAGCAGAATGCCGAACTAACGGCGCTGAATACTCGCCTGACCCTAAGACAGCAGATCGAAACGGCCTATACGAATATGAAAGCCAGTGCTAATCGATATCGGGCCACGAAGGTTCAGGTAGAGTCGCTGGAACGCGCTTTTCAAATAGCCGAAAGCCGTTTGAACGCAGGGGCAATTAACGCAACGGACTATACTATTGCTAAAACAAACCTCGACCGCGCCCGGGCGAGCCTGATTCAGACGAAATACGATTACGTTTTCCGGACTAAAATTTTAGATTACTATCAAAATAAACCGATAAGTTTCTAGTGGGTAATGTGTAATGAATAATAGCGGTAAATTTTCTTAAAAAGACAATCTACCGTTTTACATTCTACATTATTCATTATACATTTCACTCTATGAAAAAAAAGTCAAACAGGATTTGGTGGATATTAGGTGGGCTGGTTATTGTGTTGGTGGGCGGATTAGTAGCTGCCAAACAAACAGGGCTCATTGGCAAACCGAAACCCACAGAAGTTGATTTTACCACCGTCAAACGAGCTAATATTATAGAACGCGTCAGTGCATCAGGGCGCGTTCAACCACAAGTTGAAGTGAAAATCAGCCCCGATGTATCGGGCGAGATTATTGGACTCTACGTGAACGAAGGTGATCCGGTTAAGGCTGGCCAGCTTTTATGCCGTATTCGTCCTGATAACTATGAATCCCTGCTGGCGCGGGCAAAGGCAACGGTTAATCAAAGCCGGGCCCAGCTCGAACAATCAAAAGCATCGGTTGCCCAATCGAACGCCCGACTGATTCGGGCTAAAGCCGACTACGATCGTAACAAAAAGCTATTTGCTGATAAAGTTGTTTCTTCGGCTGATCTGGAAACCAGCGAAGCCAATTTTAACGTAGCGAAACAGGAAGTTGAAGCGGCTAATGCCAACGTGCGGGCCGCACAGTTCAATATTCAGAGCGCCGAAGCCAGCCTGCGCGACGCCAGCGAAAACTTACGTAAAACCACGATTTATTCGCCCGTGAACGGTACGGTTTCCAAACTGAATATCGAACTGGGAGAGCGCGTAGTTGGTACGTCGCAGATGGCCGGTACCGAAATTATGCGTATCGCCAATCTTCAGAATATGGAGGTACGGGTCAATGTTAACGAAAATGACATTGTTCGGGTAAATCTGGGCGATACGGCCGATATCGAAGTGGACTCATACACAATGGCTGGTCGTAAATTCAAAGGGGTGGTGTATGAAATAGCCAACACGGCTAATGGATTGACCAGCTCTTCGGGGGCATCAGCAGCTGCTACGGTTTCGGCGGATGCCGTTACGGAGTTTGAAGTAAAGGTCAAAATTTTGAATGAGTCGTACGCGGATTTATTAGCCCTGAAAGATAAAAAGGGTTACCCGTTCAAGCCGGGAATGACAGCTTCGGTTGAGATTGTTACCGACCGGAAATTGGGCGTACTGGCTGTGCCGATTGCCGCCGTTACAACGCGAGGGGCTGGTATTGATGCAACCGGAGAGAAGGAGCAGTCGGGTAGCGGAAATGACAAATCAAAACAGCAGGAGCCAGAGCAACCGGAGAAGAAGGAAAAGCCGAAGGAAATTGTTTTTGTGAACATAGGCGGCAAAGCTGTTCAGCGGGAAGTCAAAACGGGTATCAGCGATTTTGAAAATATTGAGATTCTATCGGGTTTAAAACAGGGTGAGGAAATCATATCAGGTCCGTTTATTGCGGTGTCGAAGAAGCTGAAAGATGGCGAGATCGTGGCTAAGCGTGATCCGAACAAGGATAAAAAGAAAGACGAAAAAGAAAGCGAGTAAGAAGTTGAATTTGTGCATTTACCTTTTTATTGCTTGAGCCATAGTAGCCATAAAATAGCCTCCCGATACGTATCGGGAGGTTTTATTTTTCTCGGGGGGGCCAATACGGAAAAGTTGTCATGCATCGGCTTTCTTCCTTTCTTTACCCTATGAAAGTATCGCAACCCATTCGGCTGACAATGGTGGGAGGAGGGAGTTGGGCCACTGCGCTCGTGAAAATTCTTTCTGAAAACAATGTCAGTATTAAGTGGTGGCTTCGCAAAACGGAAGATGCGGAGCACATTAAGAAATTTGGTCATAATCCGAGCTATCTGAGCGATGTTCAGATCAACACGCGTAAGGTGAAAGTCTGTACAAAAATCAGGGAAGCTTTTCGGGATAGTCAGTACGTAGTTTTAGCCGTTCCGGCTGCTTTTGTGGGCGACGCCCTAACGGGAATCAAGCCGGAGCATTTTGCCGGTAAACGAGTAATTTCGGCTATCAAGGGTATGATTCCGGGGGCTAATCAGCTCGTTACTGATTGGGTGAGCGAACAATACAATGTGCCAGTCGAGCGGATGTCGGTAATTGCTGGCCCCTGCCACGCCGAAGAGGTCGCCCTCGAAAAGTATTCGTATCTGACCATTGCTTCACTTGATCCGACCTGTGCCGACAACGTAGCGAATTTGTTACGTTGTCGTTTTGTACAAACAACGCCCGTCGATGATATCTATGGTATCGAGTATAGTGCTGTGATGAAAAATATCATTGCACTGGCATGTGGCATTACCCGTGGCCTTGGGTATGGCGATAATTTTCAAGCCGTACTGGTGTCCAACGCCATGCAGGAAATTCGTCGTTTCGTGGATGCCATTTATGCCAAACATCGCGATTTAAGTGGATCCGCCTATCTGGGCGACCTGTTAGTTACGGCCTATTCGCCATTTAGCAGAAACCGAACGTTCGGAACGCTTATTGGGCGAGGATACACAATTCAATCGGCTCAGGCTGAGATGAATATGATTGCAGAAGGATACTACGCTGTTAAAAGTATCTATGAAATCAATCAGGAAGTTAACGTTCGGATGCCGATTGTGGATGCCGTTTATGCAATTCTTTACGAAAAAAGTGCGCCAACGATAGCCATGAACTCCCTGAAAGAGTTATTGACATAATAGAGGGCGCTACGTCGCCGATCTGTTTTCAACTATGGCTATGGATACTATTAAAGAGCTTTTTAACGTATTCCCGCAACCGGGAAAAGTAGACTGGATTGGCATTCGGCCTCAGCGGAAAAAGGCCGTTGAGGTTGTTACGTCGGTGGAAGCCGATGAAAAGAAAGGGCTCGTTGGCGATCATTATAGTGGGCAGAGTGGTAACAGGCACGTTACGTTGATTCAGGCCGAGCATCTTCCTGCGGTTGCTTCCTTAACGGGTCGTGATGAGGTCGATCCGTCGTTAGTTCGGCGGAATATTGTCATTTCGGGCCTAAATCTGTTGGCGCTGAAAGATCTGAAACTACAGATTGGCGACGTGATATTGCAGATCACCGGACAGTGTCATCCGTGTTCGCAAATGGAAACGGCCTTAGGGCCAGGTGGTTACAATGCCATGCGCGGTCATGGTGGTATGACGGCTAAGGTGCTTCAGGGAGGCACAATAAACGTGGGCGATACCGTAACGGTACTGACGAGTTAATTACGCCATTGTCCGAACCGCAACGTTACGTTTAGCCGACAATCGTTTAGCGGGGCGTTTTTTGGTGCGTCGTCCCCACCAGATCAGAAACCCTGTAATTGGCAAACTGGCACAGATCAGGCTGGCACAGAAGGCCAGAATTTTACCTGGCAGTCCCCAGATAGCGCCAATATGAATATCGTAATTCATCCGACGGAGCTTCTTGGCCAGATTCGCATCAGCATAGTTGCCCGTGTATGGACTATCGGCAGATAATTCCTTTAGCGTACGTTGATCGAAATAGTGGTAGTCGACGGTATAATACGTACCAGGCCGGTAATTAACGTACGAATAAATAGACTCGCTGGCCAGCTTGGGGAAGGACAGGTTAATGCCCTGTTGGGTTGGGTTTTCTTGTCGAAGTTTCAACCAGATTTTATCAACAGCTGCTGCCGTCGATGGAACAAGTGGCGTGGCTGTTGAATCGGATGGCGGAATGTAGTACTCCGCCGAGCCAGCACCGCCCGTTGCCCGATACAACGCTTTGGAGAACCACTGGAATCCCCAGACCAATCCGGTTATTGCAAAAATTAGCCCAACTACCAATACATAGAAGCCCATTACGTTATGGAGGTCGTAATTTTTACGACGCCAGGCCGCGCTCCACTTAATGCTGAATCGCTGTTTGGCCGCGCCTTTGTTCTTAGGCCACCAAAGTACCAGGCCGCTGATTAATAATGTCAGGAAAACAAGCGTAGCAGACGCTACAACAGGCTGGCCAATTTTTTCGGGTAGCCACAGATAGTAATGGCCGTGCAGGATGAAATGGAAAAAGTCGTCGTCTTCGTCCCAAACCTTTAGGATTTCGGCTGTATACGGATTGATGTAGACGACGTAGTAAAATTCTGGATCAAGATTATAGAAGCCTACCGTAGCGCTACGTCCGTATTCTTCATAGAGAACACCATTCGCCGTTTTGCCCGGAAGTGCCGTTTCTGCTTTTGCTTTGAGTACAGAAGGTGGCAAAAGTTTGCCATTAGCAGGGGGCTGAATAAACCGATAGGGTTCAGTGGCATTTTTAATCTCTTGCTCAAACGCTAGTATACAGCCTGTGATGCTGATAACAAAGACAATGAGCCCAGATGATAATCCGAGCCAAAGGTGAACTTTCCCAATCAGTTTTTTTGCGGTCATCGTCGGCTTATTCAGTCGTTGACTAGCCCAGACAACAGCTTCTTAATTGATGCTGTTGTTATTTAGACTAATTCTTTTTGCAAACTTAGGATACTTCTGCGAGAAAAGGCACAAAGAGGTTTAAATTTCTGGTTTAATGGAAGCTTTTATTCGGTGCCCTGTCTGGTAAATAACTATCAATGCGCTCGTACTAATTCAAAACGAACGTAGCCTGTGGCCATTATTGCTTGGCCTATGTGGCCTTATGTTATCAAACATTTCCTTAGGGCTGATTCTATTTTTTCTTTACTACGAGATAGAAAGAAGCCTGCTCAGAGTGATAGTAGCAGTGAGTGGCTATCTATAGAACTTGTAATGGGTATTTGAGTTTGGAACCTCATTAGATGCTACTGAAATAGAACATACTTAACGTTAATTCAACGATTGTTTCACTCAATTCAGCTTACATCCCATTGCTCTTGGCTGGCTAACTCATTTCATTTACAGTTGTTTAACAACTGATTTGGAACTTCTTATGAATTCATTCCCAGCTCGCTTTTGCCTTTTATTTTTTCTATTTTCTCATTTAGTTTTTTCTGCTACAGCCATAGGCGCGCCTAAAAAACAGAATACTGATCCTCCAATCACTGGAGTACATAAGCAGGTTGATTCCTACATCAAAGCGAAAGTTCAAGAACTAGCCATCACGGGATTGGCTGTTGCTGTTGTGAAGGGGGGCAAAACAATTTTTCAGCAAGGGTACGGTTTGGCTAATCTGGAGTGGCAGCTACCAGTTACTTCTCACACAAGTTTTCAGATAGCCTCCTGTAGTAAACTGCTGGCAAGTACACTAGTTATGAAAGCTATTTATGATAAGAAGTTAACTCTAGATGATTCAATTAGTCGATTTGTGGATAATAGCCCTGCTTCCTGGCAAGGTATGCAACTCAAGCATCTGCTTACTCATTCCAGTGGAATTAAAAGTTTTCAAGCCGATCCCTACTTATCGATAAATCAATTTGTTGATCTCCTAAAAGACTCGTCGCTGGCATATCCCTATGGAACGAACCAGCATTATGTCAGCTTTGATTATGCATTGGTTCGCTTTATTCTGGAAAAAGTCTACCAAAAGCCTTACGAACAGATTCTAAAAGAAGTAATTACCGAACCGTTGGGTATGAGCGATGGAGGCTATGATATGGAAAAACTTAATGGGCGGTTACTTGAGACGAAATTAGTATCTCGGAAAGCAACCACCTATTACGGGCCTACTAACCAAAAAATTGGGTATAAAGGTATTTATCCCTCCTACATGTATGCAGCCGGGGGATATTTCGCTTCTGTAAATGATATGGCTAGCTGGGCAATTGGCCTGGATAAAGGTATTCTATTTCCGCCTACTTTTCTCGATACGATGCTTCTTGGTCAGGATAGTATTAAGAATAAGCTAAGTGATTTCAACCGAGTAGGCTGGATTGTGTCGGCAACGACCAATAAAATTCAGTATGTTGGCCACCCTGGCGGTCCTGCTTTGGGTGAGATTCTACGATTCCCCAAGGAAGGATATACTGTCATTGTCTTGTCAAACGATGGTGAATTATTGCCGAACCTTGCCTTAGCTGTTGCTGGTTACTATATTAAAGGATTAACAGATAAACCCGCCATTACTAAGTTTAAGCGGACAGGGTCATTGTAAGCCAGCCGTCTGTAATCAATTAGATAACATTATCAGATAGTGGTCATAATCCGTTAAAATATTAACGTTATACCTCAATCAGTTTTACAAGTATAGATTGTCCATTACGTATGAGAACGGCACTATGACCATGTGCCGTTCTAAAACCGACGCTTTTCTTCGCTGAGGGCGCTCAAAGTATCTCGTTAAGACTTGATGGTATTGTTTCCGCTAGCAGTTGTAGCTTGCTGACTATTTCTTAGAGAAGCTAAGTCCTTTCTGAATTCTGGAGTGAAATCAGACTATTGGCTTTATACCGGATAACGGCTTTCTTTAGCTGATTAGCAGCCCGCTCTGTTTCTGCATTTATACACTCAGCAAATGCTGGGCGTTTGCCTAAAGCAATTTACCCAGCGAAGGTGAGCGATGCCGGTTCGTTTATAGATAAGAAGACCGCTCTTCCTTCGACTTCACTAGCTAGTGGGGTAACTCTACTTTAATCTGAAGTGACCCCCAATTGCTGCGATTCGGTAATGTAGAGGAGTTATCCGAATAAGTGTCAGGTGTAAACAATAGGTTGGCTTGTCCTTGAGCAATAGTAGGTGTCAGGCCAAAATAGGGCGATATACCGGCATACTTGCCTACTGCTTCCAGGTTTAGTAAGGGGCCGTTTTTTAACTGTGCCTGGATTGTATAACGACCAACCGGCACATTCATTACCAGGAAATTGTAATTCAACAGGCTCGCTTTTTTGGTAATCACAAAGCTCTTCGTTTCACCATAAAGCCCTGGACCATTAGCTGTTAACGTCACCTGAATCTCAGCATTTTCTGGGATATAGCTTGCTGGGTTAAATACCGAAGTAGGATCTGTTACATTGTAGGTGATATAAAACGAGCCACCGGCGTAGCTGGTTGGATCGTTAGGTTTCTGGCTGGCCATTTCTTTGTTGAGTACCCCATAGGACAAGAGCACAAAGTGCTTCACCAGACCATCTTTGGAGGGAAAACTCCCCAGTTTACCATCGACGGGATGTAAGGTCATTGTTGCCCGGCCCTTGCCATAATCGATGGTGTAACCAGCTGTATAAAAGTCAGCGGCTCCCCAGGGAACTGTTATTTCGTAATAGCCATTGGCATCTGTCTCGTCAGAAGCTCCTGAATAGTATCCACCGGTTGCAGTGGATCGAATCCCAATGAGAGCCCCCTCCAGTGGTTTACCAGTCAGATCGGCTACAAAACCCCGCACAACACCGGCCTTAGGAGACAATACCGGGAAGTTTGGCAATCGTGGGTTAGTGTCACCCATCACATTGACATAATTATCTTGAGCATCTAAATAAAAGGAAGCCCTGCCGTTTACCACAGGTAAGTCTGGCTGTTGACCCCAACTTGCGATTGGGTCTCCTTCATTCCCTACTGGATCTTTACAACCAAAGTTGATCAGAAGGATTCCGACCAAAAAAAATTTAGTATTCATTATTGAACGAGTTTATGGCTTGACAATCCAAACCTATCACCTGCTAATAGTTAAGACCAGACGTACTTAGTTGAATTGAGGAAAGTTCTGGTTGAGTACTCGTTTCATTAAGCCGAATTTTTATATGTCTATAAACTATCTGCGCCATCAGGAGCTAACTACAAAAAGCCCAGCTCTTTGGAAGCTGGGCAGTCAATGTCAGTGTATACTGTATTATACGTTTGGGAAAATAACGCCCTGTTGCGAAACGAGTTTTAATGACCAACCCTTGAGCCAGTTCATCAATCTGGCATTTTACAGCCTGTTAACCCTAACTGTTTGAGCTGACTTTCTAACTGGCTACCATTAATCTCAGCCCAATGTTCAATGATCTTACCGTCTTGGAAGCGATAGAATCGGTAGCCTTCGGTCATGACTTGTGCCCCAGTAGGATCTATTCCCCGCCAGGAGCCAATATGGGTCATTGACATCTTAACCTTGAGGATTGTCTTATTGCCTTCACTCACTTGGTCTTCGACAGACGTTCGATGAACAAACGATTGACTAGTAGCTTGTATCCACCTTACCAATCCAAGCCGATCAGGAGATAAGACTGTTGGTAGGGAGTGATCGACATAAGCAGTATGAAGATAGTCGTCTAACTTATCAAACCGTTGCTGATTCCACACCTCTTCAATGAAGCGTATGGCCACTTGATTAATTTGATTTATGTCCATTGCCTTTAGAGTTTATCCAACACAAAAGTAATGGGGCTATACAGGAGGGCTGTGTGACAAAAGTCAAAAAATAAAGCTATTTCAAATGCCTGATTCGGCTTAGAGTCTCCCGGCGGATACCCAAAAAGGAAGCGATATGGCCTAAGGCAAGTCGTTGTAGCAACGAAGGATATTTTTGAGAGAATAATTCGTATCGTTCCTTAGCGGAATGCAGTGTAAACCAGGTTGCGTACTCTTCCCGGGCTTCTAATAACGCTTCGAGCAACTGTCGGCCAAAGGTTTCAATTTGATGAGACTCATGATAAAGTCTCATCAAATCGGTTTTAGCTAGCTGTAACACGGTGGATTGTTCAAGGGCTTGTATCGTCAACTCGGTTGGTTGGCCGGATCGTAAACTTTTCAAGTCGGTCACAAAGGCGTTTTCTGATGTGAACGCCACATTTCGTTCTTCTCCCTCTTGGTGAAGGAAACTCCGCAGGAGTCCTGTCTCTAGAAAATAGATATGGCGACATACTTGGCCAGGGTATACAAGTAAATCACCCTTCTGAAGACTGGTTTCGGTTATGACATTGTTAAATACTTGCCATGTATTGTCATCAAGTTGCGTAATTTCCTTAAGTGCATCTCGCATACTGATTATGTAATCTAATCTTTTGGATGGTAGCCGGGGATGAAGCATCAACTAAAAATATCATCTCAGTAACCCCCCCCATTTGAGAATCACTCCTCACAGATCGTTACTACGTCTCATTTGTGAGGGGAAACCGCCAGCCTTTTCACTCACCCTTGTTTTGGTTTTACATGAAGAACAGGATAAGTGAATACGGAGGTTACTTAGGTAATACGTTCACAATTAGCCGTTTATAACGAGTTAAGGCCGGTGTGCCATTGTCGGTAACTTCTAATATAAAGTGCATGGTTTTGGCCTGGCTAACGCTGGGGGCGGTAAATTTAATTTCCTCGGCTGTGGAGTTTGTCAAGACAAACGAGCTGGCATTAAGAGAGCCAACTTCTTTGTAGAACAACCACGTATAACTTAAGGCATCCTTATCCGGGTCGGAGCCCTTGCCCGAAAGAACTACCTGCGTACCTGATTTGACCGTTAGTTCATTGGCATGATTAAGGACTACCTGCGGAGGGTGGTTAGCCTTCGAATAGGTTGGGGCTACACACCAGTCCATTCGAGCAAAGAAGTCATTCTGAAAAGCTGTTCTCCATCGCCAAATAGTGGCGTGATTGCTGGTGTGTAGGCTTTGTGTGATCGCACTATAAACCTCATCCTGCGTATCCGTCCAAATAGGACGAGTTTCGGGCTCATACATATATTTTTTGAAAGGGGGGATATATAACTCATAGCGGCCGCCCCAGCCACCGTAATTGGGATGTTCTGGATCATTCAAGCCATTGTTGACCAAGCCCAAAAAGGAAGGGGTATCACCCTCCATAAGAAACTCAACCTTGGGGTATTTCTCCCCTAATGCGCCATGATGATGACGAACATGCTCATCCAGATAATGATTACGAATCATCGTGGTATCTGCTCCCAGAAAGCGACCATGAAAAATATCGCCCGAAATGCCTGGCCAGGTAGCATAATGGTATTGTCCGCCCCCATTTTCTTCGAAGCCAGGGCTGACAATGTAAAACAGGGTGGGAAAGGTGTTTCGAATCCAGGGACCGGTATCATCCTGGTCTGAAATAGCATAAACTCTAAGCTTTGCAATAACCTTTGAAATAGTGCTTTCGGTTTGGGTCTTGCCTAACTTCCAAAGCGCCTGGGCCAAGACATTGGTGCCGCCCCAAGCCGGTATATAAAGTGGGCGAGGGTCATCTTTAAGCATACTTTTCAAAAGCCAGTCCGAGCCCTCAGAATCCTTACCATCACCTAAACCTTCTTTGCCAAAAACAGGAAGCCCTTTTTTTATGACGGAATGAATGTATGCCTCCGTGGGAAATCCTTTCTCATGGATCTCCAAATTATCTCTCACTTTACCATAAGCTTGAGCTATGTCGTGCAATCGCCATTCGGCAGTTTTATTCCGCTGCCAGCAGGATGTGGTTGCAACAATACCTTCTACCTCGAAGTGATTGGAGTAGGTAAGAAAACGCACGAAAGACATGGCGTCATCTGGTTCATTTTCAATATCTGTCAGAACGAACACTCTTGGATTCTGGCCAATGGCAAAGTGGCAAAGCAGGACGAGTAGTAGTGAAGAAAGGATGTTGCTTTTCAATTGACATCAATTTTTTCATTAAAGTAGACCGGGCTCATACTCTAATGGTCGAATGAAGATGAAATGATGGTAAAATCTGACCGAGCACCAGAGTCGTGTATCTATCCTCAATAATTGACTAACTGAGTTGCTTCGTAAAAGCCTATTAGGCTTGTTAGTTGGTTCGGATAAACGCCGATTTTATCAAGCAGTCACCAGGCATTTGTCTTTTTGTATGATTACAGCTCAGGGGGCGCAGTAGTGGACCACCACCTACAGCACAAATCAACGTTTCGCTTTTAACGATGCACACGAGTTTGCGATATGGTTTGTGCTAAATGAAGAATGTGATGGTTCGCTATTGTAGCCGTTTATTCTATCTACCCGGATTCATACAAAGAAAGCCCAGACAGTTGGCCTGGGCTTTCTTTGTAAACAGAGCAGGAACTGAATTATTCCCATTCAATCGTAGCGGGTGGCTTCGATGAGATATCATATACAACGCGGTTAACGCCTTTTACCCGGTTGATAATCTCGTTCGAAATATTAGCCAGGAATTCGTAAGGTAAATGCGCCCAGTCGGCAGTCATGCCATCGACGCTGGTTACGGCACGTAGTGCTACAACGCGTTCGTATGTACGTTCGTCGCCCATCACACCAACCGACTGAACTGGTAGTAGAATAGCGCCTGCCTGCCACACTTTATCGTATAATCCCTCACGCTTCAGCCCATCGATAAACAGCGCATCGACTTGCTGAAGAATGTCAACTTTCTCGGGAGTAATATCGCCCAGAATACGTATCGCCAGACCTGGACCCGGAAATGGGTGACGGCCCAGAATAGCTTCCGGAATGCCAAGAGTACGCCCAACGGCCCGAACTTCGTCTTTAAACAACGTATTAAGTGGCTCTACCACTTTCAGTTTCATGAAGTCGGGCAAGCCGCCTACGTTATGGTGCGATTTGATGGTAGCCGAAGGGCCTTTTACCGATACGGATTCGATTACGTCGGGATAGATCGTTCCCTGACCCAGCCATGATACGCCTTCGATCAGATGGGCTTCGTGGTCGAAGACATCGATAAAGGTTTTGCCGATCGCTTTCCGCTTCGCTTCCGGATCGGTCAGACCCGCCAGAGCGGTATAGAACTGATCTTTGGCATCAACGCCTTTAACATTCAGACCGAGCGTTTTGTATGATTCCAGAACGCCTGAAAATTCATCTTTCCGCAATACACCGTTATCGACAAAAATGCAGTACAGGTTTTTACCGATCGCTTTATGAATCAATACCGCAGCTACCGACGAATCGACTCCGCCCGATAGACCGAGTACAACCTTGTCGTCGCCAAGCTTATGCTTTAGCTGAGCAACCGTTGCATCCACAAACGATTCGGATGTCCAATCTTGCTTGCATCCACAAATGTCAACAACGAAGTTGTGTAACAGTGCCTTTCCCTGTAATGAGTGCGTTACTTCAGGGTGAAACTGAATCCCATACGTAGATTCGCCATCAACCTGGAAAGCCGCCACCCGAACGGTATCGGTAGACGCAATAATCTTGAAATTCTCCGGAACGCTGGTAATTGTATCGGCGTGCGACATCCAAACCTGCGAATGCTGGTCAATACCACGCATCAGTGGGCTGTCGGTGTTAACGGTGCCGAGTTTTGCCCGACCGTATTCGCGGATAGCCGAAGCCTGCACTTCGCCCCCGCTGGTATGTGCCAGCAACTGAGCACCGTAGCAAACGCCCAGGATAGGCAATTTGTGCCGAAAAGTAGCTAAATGAACTTCGGGAGCATCCGTGTCCCGAACGGACGATGGACTGCCCGAAAGAATAATACCCTTAACGTCAGCGGTGATCGTGGGAATGTGATTGTACGGATGGATTTCGCAATAAACGTTCAACTCGCGCACCCGGCGGGCTATCAATTGGGTGTACTGTGAACCGAAATCCAGAATCAGAATCTGTTCTGTGGCCATTTTGGTCTCCAAAATGCAAAGTTAGAGCATTTTTCGAGACGGCAGGTAAAGAGATTATTTTTTCAAGGGGATTTGGTCAGGCTACTTTTCGGGATAGAGCAGATATTTGGCCCGTGTTAGCCGGTACGCATTCAAGGCCGATTGCCAGCTTTCCCGGATTTTTTCTTCCGATACGCCTGCAATCAGTTGCTTGCGTAATTGATCGGTACCGGCTAGCCGGTCGAAACCGTTGTTTGCCAGAAAGAATTTACTCTTATCGCTGGCCCGATTGAAAAAATCAATAACGTAATGAAGCATCATTTCTTTCTTCGAAACAGCTACGGCTGATAGGTCGAGTCCGTAGCAGAGCTGGCCTTCCAGTGGGGGATTGATAGCGCCTGGCTTATCGGCGGGTGTAAAGGTGTAGGGGCCATATTTGGTATACGGCGAGCCAATCACCTGGAATTGCTTGTCGGTACCGCGCCCAACGCTAACAATCGTTCCTTCGAAAAAGCACAGGGATGGATACAACAAAACAGCCTGTTGATTCGGTAGGTTTGGAGAAGGCTTTATGGGCAATATGTAGGGAGTCTGGTGGGTATAATTCTTAACTGGAATTACGGTTAATGGACAGGTTTTACTGCCAGCCAACCAACCTTCACCGTTAATCATCCGGGCCAGTTCGCCAACGGTTAGACCGTGTACGACCGGAATAGGATGCATACCAACGAACGATTTGAATTTCGGATCGAGAACCGGACCGTCGATATAGTGGCCGTTTGGATTAGGGCGGTCCAGAATGATGAGGGGTTTGTTCCGTTCTGCACAGGCTTCCATAACGTAGTGCATGGTGCTGATATACGTGTAAAACCGGGTTCCCACATCCTGAATATCGAAGATTACCACATCCAGCGAGTCCATTTGGGCGGGAGTTGGTTTTCGGTTTTGGCCATACAGCGACGTAATGAATACGCCGGTACGTGGGTCGCGGCTGTTGCTGATTTTTTCGCCATCGGTCGCTTCGCCCCGAAAACCATGTTCGGGGGCAAAAATGGTTTTGACAGTTACGCCCCGTGCAATCAAACTATCGACCAGATGCGTTTTCCCAATTTGTGAGGTATGATTAACAACCATCCCCACTCGTTTGCCCTGCAAAGCGGGAAGGTATAGTGATAACTGATCGGCACCTGTCTGGATTGTTGTCGTCTGGGCCTGACAAACCATGGCCAGCAGGCAAAGGGTAGAGAAAAGCAGTTTGTGTAGAGAAATCATGCTACGTAAATGTTGGGAGCCGGTTCATACAAAACTCACCATGTTTATTGAATCGGTAAAACGAACGTTCAGTGGCTGTTATTGGACAAAATAACGCACACGAGGCTGCCAAAATCAGCGTCTGATTATTTTTTGTATTAGATCAGCTACTTGTCCGTTAGATTTGTGGTTACGTAGTATGACAACAGTTTACGGTGAACAGTGTTTTTCGTTTATGTGTCATACGGTAATAAACCAGAAGGATTTCCAGTGTTTGGTTTATGGCGGTACCTTCATCCGACTGACCACGTAAACCCCAAACTGACTATTATATTGAACGTACCCGTTTTTCTCGCTCAAAAAGTTCGTCACGCACCCGAAGGGAGTTTTTCGGCTACGGTTACCCGCGTTGGCATCGTTAGCATTGCGCTTGGTCTGGGCATCCTGATCGTGGCTTTTGCGGTTCTGTTTGGTTTTAAAAATACCATTCAGCAGAAAATATTTCTGTTCGGCGCTCATTTGCAGGTAGGCAAATTCACGAATAACAATTCCTATCTGGAAACTCCGCTCGCGCTCAATACGCCACTCTATCGCGACAGTACCAACATTCCGGGTGTGCAACACATACAGGCTGTTGCGTTAAAAGCAGGCATTCTCAAAACCAGCGAAGAGCTAACCGGTGTTATACTGAAAGGAGTAGGCCGCGACTACGATTGGAATCTGTTCAATGGTTCGCTCGTAGCTGGAACGGTACCCGTTGTTGGGGCTGATACGGGCAATGGCTCCACTCAACTGCTGATCAGCCAGTATATGGCGAATCAGTTGCGGGTAAAAGTAGGCGAGGACGTACCGCTTTATTTTCTGGGAAATCCGCCCCGCGCCCGCAAGATGACGATTGTTGGTATTTACGAGACGGGACTCGAAGAGGTTGATAAAACCATTGCGCTGGGCGACATTCGGCTCATTCAGCGTCTGAATAAATGGAGTGCCGATTCGGTGGGGAGCTACGAGATTTTTGTAAAAGATTTTAACCGGTTGAATGCCATTGCCAACAACGTTTTCGACGTAATGTCGCCGGATATGCGGCTGACTCGCGTAACGGATCAGTATCGTCCCCTGTTCGACTGGATGGTGCTGCTGGATCGTAACATGGTCATCCTACTATCGCTCATTACGTTTGTAGCATCCTTCAACATGGTATCGGTTCTATTGGTACTGATGATGGAGCGAACCCCCATGATTGGTTTACTCAAAGCACTGGGGAGTCCCAACCAGCTTATCCGACGGATGTTTTTATTCGTTGGACTGAACATGGTAGGGTGGGGCTTGCTGATCGGCAACGTAGTTGGCCTGGGTATCTGTTTTATTCAGGATCGTTTTAAGGTAATTCCGCTCGATCCGAAAAATTACTTCATGAACTACGTCCCTATTGTATGGGACTGGTCGACGATACTAGCGCTTAATGTCGCCACCATTCTGTTAATAGCGGTTGTGCTCTGGATGCCAACGTTCATTATCAATCGAATTCAACCGGTCAAAGCACTGGCCTTTAAGAAATAAGATCGATCAGTTTTGGTGCTTGCGAACATCCAGCGGTCGGCCTGGTTTAACAAACCCCTGTTCAACACCTACGGGCTTTTGGCTGCCTGCTCCTTTATAAACCCAATACGTAAAATATAACGATCCGGGGGTATCGACAGCGGCTCGCTCAAGCTCCCGGAATGGCCCTACGTTCACAGACCCTAATTGCGGAACTAGGTTTATGTCCGTTGCGCCCCCGAGCGTGTGCGGAATGGCGTGTCCCCGATGGTATTGCGGGCCAGCGCCAAGCGGAGAACCCGCCATTCGTGATTTAGGGCGAGGGTCGGTGTTTTTGCCATTACTAAACCCCCAGGCTGCTAGTAAACGACTGTGGGTAACATCGAATAAGTATGAGAAACCGCATGCTTCAGTTTCCACAATATCATTCGCCGGCGTTGATAAGTCATAATCGTCCAGCCAGATTGAAATGAGGTGAGGAATGACTAATTGCTGATACTGAGCTGGTGAGGCTGAAGAAGGTAGGGTCAGGACAGAAGAATAATTGTTCATTGGATAGTCGCTTTGGTTGAGCAATACACAGTACGAGATGAGAACTACTACTTTCAGATAACCAGAGAGTTAATGTAATTAGCAGATGAAATCGTTTATAATCCAGTGAATTAGTCGCTTCCTACGGTCTAATTTGTAACATTTATTCAGCCAACATGCAGCTTATTGACTTTTCGGTTAAAGGATAATTGCGCTGAGTAGTTAGATGATTTTTAGCCGTTCTTCTTCCAGGTCAATTTGGTACAATTGCTGACGAATAATGTCTTCGTCAATTTTCGGATCTTTGTTGAGCTCAGAAAGATACTGACGCTGGCTTTCGAGCAGTTCGACAAAGATTAGTTTGGTCTTGTCATTCATCCAGCTATCGTCAGTTGCTTTTGATCGCTCTTCCCATTGCTTCAGGAATTTCTCCATACCCACATGTCCGTTCAGCTCGTTTTCATATTTGCCTTTCATGAATTGATAGACGTGCTGTTTCAGGCCCTGTTTCATTTTTCGCCTGGTCAACTCTTCCGATTCTTCGTCTACTAGCCCATCAAACAACCGCCATCGTTTGATAATGTAAGGGAGCGTGAGCCCTTGTACCAGAAGGGTGAGAAGTATGGCAATAAACGTGATAAATAGAATGAGGTTTCTTTGGGGAAACGCTACGCCAGAGTCCAGCGTAATGGGTATGGCCAAGGCCGCGGCCAGTGATACCACGCCCCGCATTCCTGTCCAGCCTAGTAGCACCGGCATCAACAGTCGTCGTTTAATAGAGCCGGCCCGTGGCAGTACGTTTGGCCGGAAGATAAGTGTCGCCAGCATGGCCGCGTAGGCACTAATGATCCGGGCTCCAATCAATACACCCGTTACCACTATCCCATAATTTATGGCTGTGCGCAAAGGGACTCCCTGGTCATGTAAGCCTTCGGTGATTTCGGGTAACTCTAAACCAATGATCAGAAAAACAATGCCGTTTAAAATAAACACAAAGCTTTCCCAGACACTAAACCCTTGAATGCGGCTGGCACTGGTTAAAAAATTGAGCCGATTAGCTGACATAAACAACCCGCCACTAACCACGGCCAATACGCCCGAGCAATGCAATTCCTCGGCCACCCAATACATAAAATAGGGTTCTATCAGGGTTAGAGCAATATCGGATGAGGCATCGGTAGGCAGGCGTTTGTGGGCCTGCACGAAGAACCGGGCTAGCAGCAGACCAATACCGACTCCTCCGGTCACCATCCACAAAAAATTGGTCGCTGCCTCCTGCCACACAAATTGTCCTGTGCCCACCGCTACCAGGGCAAACCGAAAAATAATCAGCGACGAGGCATCGTTCAGCAAACTTTCTCCCTCCAGAATGGCTGACGTTGATCGGGGAATTTTTACGAATTTCGTGATCGCGCCGGTACTCACCGCGTCGGGGGGAGAAACGATGCCGCCCAATAAAAAACCCAGGGCGAGTGTGAATCCTGGTATGAACTGATGCGCAACTATAGCTACCGACAGGGCCGTGAAAAACACGACCAGAAAGGCAAAACTGCCAATCATTCGCCACCATTTTTTCATCTCTTTAAACGAGACAGACCAGGAAGCCTCGAATAATAAGGGCGGCAGAAAAATAAAAAAGATTAGATCAGGGTCGATTTTTACCTGTGGTAGTCCGGGAATAAAGCTGATCAGCAGTCCGGCCACTACTAACAAAATAGGGTAAGCAATGCGCAGTTTAGCCGCCCACATCGTCAAGAGCACAATGACGGCTATCATGGCTAATAAAAAAGGCAAGATGGTGTGCATCGTATAGGTAGTCGTATCTACGGTTTTCTTACATTAATATATCATTTACCGGCTGTATCGGTTTGGGTAGATCGGTTTCACCCAGCATTTGGAGCAGATCGATTTCGATGGTTCGGCAAATGGAAAGCATTGGTACGTCGGTGCCCAGCCCTTCAAAGGGGTTTTCGGAATAGTCGCCAATTAATTCCATCACCACATAAATCCAGCCAACCAACGTACCAAACGGAATCATGAGCCAGACGCCAGCGTCGCCCAGTTTCGCAAATTCAGCAACAATGCCTAAGGGAAGCAAAAAGATAAAAAAACAATTGAATACAAAGCTCAGACTGGCGTACTGACGGGGTAGGGGAAATCGCTTAATACGTTCCGCTTTGCCCTGATGATCGTAGAAGTCGGCCAGGACTTTTTGCATTTCAATCTGCCGGAGCATATGCAACGTATCGTTTTCCTGAAGATCGGCCAGGCTCTGCGATTGCAGGCTGATAATCTGGGTAGCTTTGTTGATGGCCAGTGCCCAGTCGGCCGCATCGGCGTAGTACCGTTCCGTTTGCTGCTGACTCAGAAAATCTTTAAACTGACCGATACCCGACTGTTCTCTTCGCTGCATACCCAGTTTGCCATAAAGTCCTTTTAAGCTGGCATGCTCCCACTGGGCCGGAACCAGCAATTGCTCTCGTAGCGTATAAAGCCAGGCAATGTGGCGGTATATGAGCTGGGTTCTGATTCGTTTGAGTTCATCGGCAGGGAGCTGATTGTTACGTATGTAGGCATTAACCAGTGTGCCCCAACTTCTGGAGCTATTGACGATACCACCCCAGATTTTTCGAGCTTCCCAAACTCTGTCGTACGATTGGTTATTCTTGAAACCTATATAGAACGCAACCGCCGTCCCGATCAATGATACGGGTAGCCAGGGAATGGAAATCCAGTGCCATCCCACTACTTTGTACAGCACTGAAACCAGCAGCATATACGTAATCAGCCACCAGAAATGGTGCCCGGCAAAAGCTAAAATTCCTTGAATTGAAACGTTTTTTCTTACAAGCATTCGGGTTTGGGGAAGAGAGTAGTAATACAAAAGTAGATAAGTGCTTACTACTTTTTTTTAGTTACTTAGAGTCTTTGGGTAAAAAATACGCTGATTTTACCTGGATTTTCACTGGAATCGATCAAACGTAGAACACGGCTACCGTTAATCTTATCCAGGAAGGCCAGGAAGCCGCAACGGGATAATCGGAAACGAAAATTGTCAGAGCAGATAGTAAGGTTGGGGTTATACATTCTATTTGAAACTTTGCACGTTTTTGTGATATTACATGAACAAACGAATAACGTAGTTGCCTGCTATGATTACTCAACAACCCCAAGCCAGCCCGAAAACGGTTTCATCCTTTACAAATAAAATACGGATCGTTACGGCAGCGTCGCTGTTTGACGGACACGATGCCGCCATTAACCTGATGCGTCGGCTGATGCAGGCAGCGGGAGCAGAGGTCATTCATTTGGGGCATAACCGATCGGTGGCCGAGATTGTCGATTGCGCGATTCAGGAAGATGTGCAGGGCATCGCCATAACGAGTTATCAGGGCGGTCATCTGGAGTTTTTTACCTACATGCATGATCTACTGAAGGAACGGGGAGCGGGGCATATCAAAATATTTGGTGGAGGTGGCGGAACCATTCTGCCCGCTGAGATCGAAGCGTTGCACGAGTACGGGATCGCCCGGATCTATTCGCCCGACGATGGCCGGAAAATGGGTCTTCAGGGTATGATCGATGATCTGCTCCGGCAATGTGATTTTGAACTGCCGCCGAACGTAACAACCACCAACGTAGCGCTACGTAATGAGTCACAGATTGCCCGACTGATCACAATGGCCGAAAATCAGCCCGAGCAGTTTCCCGTTTCATTCGCTGATACACAAACTAGGATAACGCCCGTGCTGGGCGTTACGGGTACGGGGGGAGCCGGGAAATCGTCGCTGGTAGATGAGCTGGTACTACGTTTTCTGCGCACATTTCCTGAAAAAACGCTGGCCATTATTTCAGTTGATCCGTCGAAACGAAAAACTGGTGGCGCTCTGCTGGGCGATCGGATCCGGATGAATGCCATCACTCCCCCCGCCGGTGCACTGGCCCGGGTCTACATGCGATCGCTGGCAACGCGGCAGTCGAATCTGGCGCTGAGCCGTTACGTTCAGGAAGCTATCGATATCTGTAAGGCGGCTCAGTTCGATTTGATTGTGGTCGAAACATCGGGTATTGGCCAGTCAGATACGGAAATAACGGAACACGCCGACAAGACGCTCTACGTCATGACCGCCGACTATGGCGCTGCCACTCAGCTGGAGAAGATCGATATGCTCGATTTTGCTGATATGATTGCCATCAATAAGTTCGACAAACGAGGATCGCTCGATGCATTACGTGACGTTCGGAAGCAATACCGACGGAATCATAACCTGTGGGACGTAGCGGATGAGGAGTTGCCTATTGTGGGAACCATTGCTGCGCAGTTCAACGATCCGGGTATGAACGTATTGTTTGATCAGCTGATGAGGCTGGTTAATCTGGCGGAAGGGCCGACATCGCCAGGGAAGCCGGCTATGACAATACCGGTAGCTAAGCCTCTCATTCCCGCCGAGCGTGTTCGTTATTTGGCCGAAATAGTGGAAGAAAGCCGTCGGTACGATCAATTTGTGGCGGATCAAACGGCTCTGGTCAGACAATTATATCAGATCGATGGAACGATAAAAGCTCTGGCTGACAGCCATATTACCAAAGAATTACAGCAGCTATACGTAACGCTGGAAAACCGTCTTCACCCGGAAAGCCGCCGACTGCATCAGGAATGGCCTGCTCTGCAGAAACGGTATACCGCTGATGTGTACGAGTTTAAAGTCCGGGACAAAATAATCCAGCAGGCGCTTTATTCTGAGAGCTTATCAGGACTAAAAATACCCAAGGTTAGTTTGCCTAAATACCACGATTGGGGCGACATACTACGTTGGTTGCTGACCGAGAACGTACCGGGCGAATTCCCCTACACCGCTGGCGTATTTCCGCTCAAACGCGAAGGAGAAGACCCAACCCGGATGTTTGCCGGGGAAGGCGGCCCCGAACGTACCAACCGTCGGTTTCACTACGTCTCGAAAGGATTACCAGCCAAGCGCCTATCGACGGCCTTTGATTCGGTTACGCTCTACGGCGAAGATCCCGCTATGCGTCCCGATATATTTGGTAAGATCGGCAATTCTGGGGTAAGTGTCTGCACGCTCGATGACGCTAAGAAACTGTATTCTGGCTTTGATCTGTGCGATCCTGCTACGTCTGTTTCCATGACAATCAACGGACCCGCGCCTATCATACTGGCCTTCTTCCTGAATGCAGCCATTGATCAGCAGTGCGAAAAATGGTTGCGAAGTGCAGATGGCCTGCAGGCAATGGCTGGGCTGAATGGCTCCTCCGCGTCACAGATTCCGACCTATAATGGTCCGCTCCCCGAAGGAAACAACGGGTTGGGACTGCTGCTGTTGGGTACGTCGGGCGATACCGTATTGCCACCAGATGTATACAGCCGAATAAAAGCCGATACGCTTCGGCGCGTGCGCGGAACCGTGCAGGCCGATATTCTGAAAGAAGATCAGGCGCAGAATACCTGCATATTTTCGACGGAATTTGCCTTGAAAATGATGGGCGATGTACAGCAGTATTTTATCGATAATCGGGTCCAGAATTTCTATTCGGTGTCGATATCGGGTTATCATATTGCTGAGGCAGGGGCGAACCCGATATCGCAGTTGGCTTTTACACTATCCAATGGCTTTACGTTTGTAGAGTATTACCTCAGTCGGGGAATGGACATAAACGACTTCGCGCCTAATCTGTCGTTTTTCTTCTCAAACGGTATGGACCCGGAATACACCGTATTGGGGCGTGTTGCCCGACGTATCTGGGCCAAAGCCATGAAACATACCTACAAAGCGAACGAACGATCTCAGAAGCTCAAGTATCATATTCAGACATCGGGCCGGAGTTTACACGCGCAGGAAATCGCTTTCAACGACATCCGTACTACGTTGCAGGCGCTCCTGGCTATTTACGATAACTGTAATTCGCTGCATACCAATGCGTATGACGAAGCCATAACGACACCCACCGAAGAGTCGGTTCGTCGCGCCATGGCTATTCAGTTGATTATCAACCGGGAGTTTGGCCTGGCTAAGAACGAGAATCCGTTGCAGGGGGCTTTCATCGTAGAGGAACTGACCGATCTGGTTGAGGAGGCTGTCTATCAGGAATTTTTGTCGATCAATGAACGGGGCGGTGTGCTGGGCGCTATGGAGCGAATGTATCAACGTAGTAAAATACAGGAAGAATCGATGTATTACGAAACCGTTAAACATAACGGCCAACTGCCTATTGTGGGCGTCAATACGTTCCTGGATCCGGCAGGTTCGCCAACTGTTCTTCCCAACGAAGTGATTCGATCAACCGACGACGAAAAGCGCTACGCTGTCGACTCGTGTCGATTATTTCAGGACCGTAATGCAGTAAATGCTACCGTAGCCCTGGCTAATTTACAGGCTACCGCGCTGGCAAATGGCAATGTTTTTGAGAGTCTGATGGAAGCGGTGAAAGTGTGCTCGTTGGGGCAGCTGTCACGTGCGCTATATGCGGTAGGTGGCCAATATAGACGAAACATGTAGATTTGATCATTTTATCATAGTATGCTGGTAGTCTGCTAGTTATATGGATAGTTACTATATGGTTTAATGTTTTGATTTACATTTAATTGATTGCCTTTAGAGGTATTTATTAGCGGATATTAGACCGATGAGGTGGTAGGATAGGTATTGTTAAGAGGTTCAATTGGCGTATTTTTTGTTTTATAACGATACGTTTATGACCGTTTAGTATCCACACCTCAATTGAATCATGATACCGCTGCATGTGAAGAGAAAATTTCTCTCTTGTCTGTTAGTTGTATGCCCATTTGGCAATCTTCTAGCCCAACTACAAATAACATTTCCTACCAGTCGGCTGGTTTTCCAGCGTAACAATGCGAATCAGGGGACCGTATCGGTTACGGGGTATTGTCCTGGTAATGCTACCCAGATTCGGGCTCAGCTAACCGTACGCCAGGGAGGAGCGGCAACGGGCTGGATTGTACTCGATAATGCTCCCCAAACGGGCGTGTTTCAGGGAGCCTTCACCGGCGTGACCGGAGGCTGGTATAATCTGGAGGTGAAGGCATTTTCGGGAACTACAGAAATTACCTCTACGTCGATGGACCGTATCGGAGTGGGCGAGGTCTTTATAACCGCCGGGCAATCCAATTCGTGGGGAGCCAATTGCTATTCTGGTCAGGCTACCGATGACCGGGTTTCGATCATCAACTACTGGACCGGACAGGCCGGGCAATTTACGGAAAGCGCATTGCCGTTTACGGTGAGTCATGCCGATCTGTCGACTGGCATCAATAATACGGGGATGTTTCCAGGAGCCTATCTGTATGTATGGGGGGCTCTGGGCGATCGATTGATCAATCAGCTTGGCGTACCCGTTATGTTCTACGGCGCTTCGTATTCGGGTACCAATTCCAAACACTGGGTCAACTCGGCCAACGGTATAGAAAGTTGGGGTAGCCTCTCGCAGAACATGCCCTATCGTGTTCTGGGAGCGACGATTCTTCACTATCTGAAACGTACTGGCGTTCGTGGGGTTTTATGGCATCAGGGAGAAGGCGATAATTATTACCAGTCCTATGCCGATTATGTCAATAACATTAATACGGTTATTGATAAATCGCGGCAACAACTCGGTTTCGGTAATTTGAGCTGGGTAGTGTCGCGAGTTAGTTATATTCCGGCATCGCTTGGCAGTGAATATGTCAATCACGAAACTGACCCCAATATTATTGCCGCCCAGAATACGTTGGCGGGCTATCAGAACAACTGGCCAGGCCCCGCTACCGACGGTATGATTTACCCGAATTATCGGAAGCAGGACTATTATCATTTACACTTCGATGCTGATGATTGCCCGGCGCTGATCAATGTCTGGAGTCAGGCTTTGCCAGTCAGTTATTTTACATCAACCCAACCGTCGCTGCCAACCCGAACCATTCTCTTAACAACGGGCTACGTTTTCCCATTTACAACCAGCCCCGGGCAAAGTGTTCAGGTTCCCTATTTTTCACGTGTGCCAACGCGGGGGAATAATCAGTATCAGGTCGATATAATGACGCAAGCCGGATGTTATCTGGCAACTCTTGCTACGGGTACGTCGAATCCATTATCGGTTACGTTGCCTGGTTGGGCAAATGGACGGTACCGGTTTCGGGTTCGGTCGACATCACCAGCCAATACGGGTGAACTTAGCGAACCTATCACGATTAATGGGTCGGGCAGTGGGTTGCCATCACCCTTGCCGCCCAATCGCCTGATTTCGACTCGGGATGGTTTCTGGAACGATCCCTCCGTCTGGTCGTGCGGTTGGTTACCGTCTTTGATCGATACGGCTGAGTTAAAACATAGCGTTACTGTGCCGACAGGCTATCAGGCACAGGTTGGCTTATTACAGCAGAATAGTGGCTCAAAACTGATTTATCAGAGCGGAGGCCGATTGCGGCTGGGCAATTGATCGGGTTATCTAGTAACTTGTCGCCGATTTTTAGTTATAGCTTAGTCTGTCAATGGCCGGTTTGAGTAGTTGGGTATGCCTTGTAGTAGTGTCTTGCTGTATTGTTTGGGGCTGCCAGCAAGCGAAAAAAAATGATACTGGTTCCGATGGTGCGGGTCTGGCATCGCTGGCTACGACAACCTACCACCTGGGTGATACAATAATCATTGGTATCAATCAATCACTGGCTCATGTCAGCATTATGTTTGACAATAAAGAAGAGCGGCTGGTTAACCAGGATACGCATGAGGTACGGATAGGCACCAGTGGTCAGACGATAGGCCCGCATCAGCTTATTGTTCGTGGTATTGCTGCCGATCAGAAACCGCTGGCTGATACGCTGAATATTGAGCTATGGCCTACCACACCGCCACTCACCTTGCAGTATTCTGTCGTCAAATCTTATCCGCATCAAACCAGCAGTTTTACGCAGGGACTGGAATTTCACGGTAAAACATTATACGAGAGCACCGGACTGCATAAGGAATCGAACGTAATGCAGGTTGAGCTGGAAACAGGATCAATCCGTAAATCGGTGCCGCTGGCCGAGCAGTATTTTGGCGAAGGTATTACGATCGTCAATGACAAAATTTATCAGCTGACCTGGTTATCGGGCGTCTGCTTTCGGTATTCGATGGACTTCAAGCTGGAAAAAATGTTTCCCTATCACACGCAGGGCTGGGGACTGACTCATCGCGATACAACACTCATTATGAGTGATGGTACCAATAAATTATATTTCTATACGCCCGGTTTTAAGCTGAAAAGCGAAGTGGCCGTCTACGATAACAATGGTCCTGTTAATAGGCTGAACGAACTGGAGTATGCGAACGGGTATGTTTTCGCGAATGTCTGGCGAACAAACCGCATTGTTCAGATCGATCCGGCATCGGGAATTGTGGTTGGAGTTATGCATATGGACCCTATTCTTCCACCTGGTACTAGTAAAGAGGACGATGTGCTGAATGGAATTGCTTATCAGCCTCAGGAAAAGGCATTCTATATTACAGGGAAACGCTGGCCCACGTTGTATAAACTAAACGTATCCCAAATCGCCCTGTAGTTTTCAGGGTTTCATTCAATTACGCATTTCCGTTTTGGTCAATTGGACCTAACGCTGTTCGTTTACTAGTAAGGAGCTAATACGAATCAGGGTAACTCTAAAAGAAGACCAAATTCGTCATTTGAGGTATAATTCAAGAATCGTGCACTTTTCGTTCGGGTTAGGCGTAGAAAAATTTTCACCCGAGCCCGCAAATACGCAACTCTTAGCGAGGTTGACGTGAGCGTAGCCAACCTTTGGGCGCAAATTCTGGAATATCAACGAATCACGAAGCTAATTAACTCCTTTAGAAAAACGTTCTTCTTAGCCGGTGACGAACAAGGTACCATTATGTAGAAGTACTCAAATATGACCCACTCCTTGGCTTCAGAAATTGAGCGTTTTGTGCGATTTGACTTGTTTTCCAGCTAAATGTTACTTAGCTTTTTGTCCGGTCAAAGTAAACTTAATACCTTGACCTCTTCAGTATTGGTAGCAATAATCGTTATTGAATCTACTCACTCGCTTTAACTAATGAAAACAATAGCGCTGGTATGGCTCATTGTTCAACTTCCTGCTTACCTGTTGGCTCAATCGGATTTTGTCTTCCCAGTAGATACGTTGGTAAAAACGGGACCCATCAGCAACCGAATTAATATTTGCCTGCTACCCGATGGATACCAGGCAAGCGAAATGACTAAATTCCGGTCAGATGCCCAACTGTTTGTCAATTCTCTTCAGAGTTCAGCTCCTTTTACCCAGTACAAAGCGTATCTGAATGTTTTCCTGATTCGTGTTCCCTCCAACCAGAGTGGTGCCTCGCACGCGGGGACGGCCAGCGATGAGCCATTCGGGCAGCCCATTGAAACAATTGATAACTACTTTGGCTCTCAATTCGATACCTATGGTATACATCGATTAGTAACCGTCAACAACTATACCCGGGTGACAAACGTGCTAGCGACCAATTTGCCGGATTATGATATGGTGGTTGTGCTGGTTAATTCGCCTTATTATGGCGGTTCGGGAGGAGGTATTTCGGTCGCTACAACTCATCCTTCTTCGGGCGAGATAGCCATTCACGAAATAGGGCATTCATTTGTGTCGCTGGCGGACGAGTACTGGGCAGGGCCCCAGTACGCATCCGAACGGCTTAATATGACCCAGAATCCGAATCCGGCTTCTATTCGGTGGAAGGACTGGCTTAATGCCCCCCCCATTGGTATTTTTCAGCATCCTGTAGCGGGATGGTACAAACCCACCTCATATAACTGCAAAATGGAAGCCTTAGGCCTACCGTTCTGCGCCGTCTGCCGGGAAGGGTTTACCAATCGTATCCTGGATCTGGTGCATCCTGTCGACGAGGTACTTCCCCATAACGATGCCCCTCTGACGTTAACCATTCCGACTAAATTTAGCATTAAAACAGTACGTCCTGATCCTAACACGCTCCATATAGACTGGTTGCTGAATGGGCAGCTTATTGATCAGCAAAATGAAATGGTCACTCTGGACCCCGCTGCTTTGCAGGCTGGACAAACCTATCAGTTGTCAGCTCGTATTCTGGATACAACAGCCTTTATTCGTTCTACAGACCATGCCAACTTGCATAGACAAACAGTTAACTGGACAATTCAGCGGGGCTGCCTAGTCAATATAAGCCAACGGGCAGGCGATTGGCACGATCCAACCCTATGGAGTTGTGGCAGCGTACCGACCAGTACGAGCCAGGTCATTATCGCCCATAAGGTGCGCATTTCAATAGCAGATGCCTCCGCCTATCAAGTGAGGTTTGAAGGAGATGGGCATATTAATTACGTAGAGCCGAGACGCTTGTGGCTCGCCAACTAAATTAACGGTCATGGGGGCATTGAAAACGAGCAGCATTGGCATTTGGATATGACCGCTCCGCCGGCCCGGCTTTGATGAAGATAGGTGTTCAGTGCGTGAAGACCGCGCCCCCCCAAATCTAACAACGATCCGCAAACTGGCGCTGGGTCTAATCAGTCGAGACCCAGCCAAAATGAGTTTGAAGCGAAAACGTAAAAAAGCCGCTCGAGACGATGCATATATGTTGGCTCAATAGAGCCAACTTAGCATTTGATGCAGTCACCCTAGTTGTTAAACCCGTGATTTTTATTGGTGGGTGAATAAGTTTGTAAAGTCTGCCAGATCACTCAACCATCATCTTTGACAAAGTTCTAAACCGCCCGGCGGCCTGGTTTGTCAAAGATCAACCCTGAAATTTCTTTACGGATTAATTCACGGATCAATAATTACGGTTGTTTTATGCTAAACTTTGTCCAATCTGTAAGTGTGTGCTTAGCACAACCCTGTTCCAAAGATTAATGGTGATTACGGCCGTTATAATATCTGCTATTTGGGTTTCGCTAAAAAATTGCAGGGCGTTTGAATAGGTTTCATCTGACAATCCTTTTTGGTGGATTAATGTCATTTCTTCTGTTATTGCCAATACTATTTTTTCTTCTTCCGTAAAAATAGCCTCAGCTTCTCTCCATGCATTCAATAGAAAAATACGTTGATTTGTTTCGCCACTTTTGATTGCGTCTTGAGTGTGAATATTGATACAATATGCACAACCGTTAATTTGTGAAGCACGGATCTTTATAAGTTCTTTGGTTGTCTTAGATATAGAGGCCTTTGAAAGATAGGTTTCTAAGCCAATCATCGCTTTTAGTGCATTTGGAGCAACTTCCTTAATGTTTAATCGTTTTTGCATTGTGTTATTCTTTTAAAATTGTTCAATGCAAAAATGGAGAATAGGAAAATAGAAAAACTTAAACTGGTTTAAGAAAGAAGCCTCTTTCGGATTTCGCTTAGATATTCGGGAGTGAAACCCAGATAGGAAGCGATTAAGTACTGGGGGACTCGTTGCACAAATTCGGGATGATTTCTAATAGCTTGCAAATAAAATTCTTCTTTTGACAACGAAAAAAGAAATTGGATACGCTTTTGAGCCGCTGCATAAGCCCGCTGGTAAACGAAACGGAAATAGCGTTCCATTGCTGGAAATTCCTCTAATAGCTTTTCCTGTTTCTCTTGGGTGATATAAAGTACTGTAGATTTTTCTACAGCCTGAATATAAAATTCCGTTGAAATTTGGTTTTCGTAGGCAAAGTTATCGGTAATCCACCAGGTTTCTATGGCAAATTCGGTGGTTTGTTCAATACCTTTCTCATTGATGAAAAACTTTCTTAACAAGCCAGTTAAAACAAAATAATGATGCCTACAAATCTCCCCTTCCTCTAGTAGGTTTTCTTTTTTTACCACCTTTTTAGAGTCAAAGAATTTTTTAATTTCTTCAAATTCATCATCAGAGACTTGTACGAATTTGCTTATATGTTTTTTGAAGATTTCAGACATCTTTGTTTTATTGATCCGTGAGTTAATCCGTAAATAAATTTCAGGGTTGATTTTTGACAAACCAGGCCGCCGGGCGGTTTAGAACTTTGTCAAAGATGATGGTTGAGCGATCTGGCAGACTTTACAAACTTATTCACTCATCAATAGTGGAGTGTTGCTGTGAGATTGCAGATAATCGCTGATTACCGAACTTTCAATACGCAATGCGTATTTCGTACTGTTGTAGATGAATCAATAGACTTTAAGCAATAAGACAAAAAGAGTTTCACTTAAATGGCCTGAATAGAATGAACAATTCTTGACCCATTGCCGCTAACCAGGCAGTATAAAACAACTAGCTGCTAGTCTTATAATCTTCGGGCCGTAACCAACGTACTTTTAGCTCTTTCCAAAGCTGTTCCGCCAAGTTTAAGTGCGGGCTGACAAGATAACATTTCCAGTTCATTGACCACAAAAGCGGCTGTGATGGAACCACATGTGGTGGCACGTAACCTTCTTCACTGACACTGGATTCATCGCCGTAAAACAAATCAATTAAACCAGCTTGACTTTACTCTTTCAGTAAGCTAAGGGCCTCATAACGAGGCATGTAGGGTTCAGTATTTGATTTGCTTTTCGGTCTCAGCCGGATACGTCGGTAGGAGCCTTCAAGTTTTTTAAAAAGCGTTGCAACGTCTTCAGGCTCATTAGTCGGCCCGTTTGCGACTCAATCTGGGCTTTAGCCTGGCTAAGTCGTTGGCGTTCGGCCTGAACTGCTTTTTTCACTAAAGCTGCGTCGGTCTGTTTGTCAAGCAAGGGTTTTCGCCCCCGACCTGGTTTGGTTAGTAGACCGTCGAGTCCCGCCTGTTCATAACGGGTGAGCCAGGCGTTGACTGAGACGTAGTGCTGTTTAACGATACTGGCTACCTCTTTAGAGGAACGCCCTTCGCTTTTAAGCAGCACAATCTGGCACCGTTGCCGGATAGCATGCGAGGAGCCGGTGCGAAACGCCAAGTCGAGAGCTTGTCGGTCGGCTGGCGTCAAGTTGATGGTACGTAGCTTGCCCAAAGTAAGTAGGTTTACAGCAAAGAACTAAAAATTGCTTGTATCAAACTAATTCTGTCCCATTGCTTCCTTATAATGAAATTTGCATTATGTAAGTGTCTCTTTAAACGTCCGTTTTAAGCGATGATCGCTATTTTCTAATGGTAACACCAGTAATCGATTAGCTCAATCTCAACCGGGTGGCCGGAGCGATTGCCGTCTCACAAATCAAGTTCTGCTTTTTAGCGATACGTGTGAGTTTGTGAGATTTATTTTTTTAAATGATGAATTTGGTCGGTTTTTTTAGAGTTACCCAGTCAGGGATTTTCTGATAGTAAATCCTGCCGTCAATAGCACCTGCCATCCAATGAAACACGTTCTGGATAATCCAGTCTGGAGTGCACTGAACTCCAATAATAAATCGTTTGCCAACGGAAACGAGATCGCTACCTATTTCGATCCGGCCGTTTCTCCCTTTGTGTCTGTTCAGGAAAATACACCTGCCAATCTGGAGATACTCCACCAAACAATTCCGTTTGCTAAGCCGGTTTTGCTGGTCTCAGTTACTAAACTAACCATTCCCGATTGCTGGTACGTCTTGAACCGAGTAGATGGTGTGCAGATGGTTTATTCGAAACGGTCGGGGATAGCGCATTATGATTCCGCTATTCGCCCTTTATCAGACGAGCACGTACCGCAAATGATGGCTCTGACCAACGTAACGAAGCCAGGGCCCTTTGCCGAAAAAACGATCGAACTTGGCCACTATAAAGGAATTTTCGATGCCGATAAACTGGTGGCGATGGCTGGGCAGCGACTACATGCGTTTGAGTTCGCCGAGATAAGTGCTGTTTGTACCCATCCTGATTATGTCGGCAGAGGTTATGCCCGCCACTTACTGGCCGATCAGCTTCAGCGGATTCTGGACGTTTCGGAAACCCCGTATCTGCACGTTCGATCGGATAATACCCGAGCTGTGCAACTTTATGAAAGGCTGGGATTTGACACCAGAACGGAGGTATTTTTCTACGTTTTGCAGAAAAAGTAGTGACGCAACAGTAAAGGCGTAAGCATTGATACGTTCTGATTCAATGCTTACGCCTTTATTGATAGAAGCAGAGCAAAATCAGGAAATAAGTAGTAAAACTGTTCTGTTAATAGGAGCTATTTTTTGTTGCCGTTCACACACTACGTTTTGAAAGGTGATTGATAGTTATTACTTCGCGGCTTGTTTTACTTCTATTCTTTTTTTTTCGATGAAAAAAGTGCTACCATTCTTGTATGTATTATTTATTGTTCTGGTGAGTTGTAAAGGGGAAAAAGGTGATCCGGGGCCGCAGGGGGAAAAAGGCAATACCGGTGCGACTGGCATACAGGGGCCAACGGGCCAAACGGGAGCAACTGGTCAGACTGGCGCAACGGGACCACAAGGTCCAACGGGACCCGCTGGTCAGAATGCTGCTCAGCCATTAGTCTACGACGCTGTTGTTGATTTGTCAAAAGCATTGCCAAGTTATGACTTTGCTAAGCCTTTAGGTGATTATGACGTAGTGCTTACATATATTATGCGGAACAAAGGGTCTGGCTATACTCCATTGCCATTTAATGGCTACGCCTATACTGCTGATCAGAAGGATTTTATTAAGCTCGATGTAAATGTTGCGAATTATACCTATTTCATGTCATTCTCTAACAATACCTCAGTTCCTCCTGGTGCATCATTTTGGATGAGAATGGTAGTAATTAAAGGGTCGAAAGGCGGTAGGCTTGATTTAGCCAGGTATCAGGATTATGAGAATCTTAGAAAGGATTATAACCTAGCGGATTAGACCCAAACAAGCCCGAAACGTTGATCGAATCGGGCTTTTTCGTGAAGAATAATAAGTGCTGTGTTAAAAAATCTTAACTAAGTGGCAGGAGCAGGTAACTACAGGATAGATGATTCCAGTAAATACTACATTTTTACGACTATCAGCAGTCACCTTGTTAGGTATAGACTGATGAAACACGCCCGCAATCAATCTACGTACGGCTCCCGACGTAGTACACATATTTTTTATCATAGGTTAGTTTGGTAAAGGTCTCCGGTTCTGCTGGAGACCTTATTTGTATCTGATGCATTCTCACAACTTATCTGGTATATTTTTTCAGGATAGCCATGATTTTGTGCTGAATCGCGGTATTCTCGTAAACACCCCGAAAATCCAGCGAATGTGGCCCGTAAGCAAACACCGGGACCATAATACCGGAATGGTCGTTGGTGCTGAAATTGCCGTCGACGTAGCCGCGTTTCAGATCGCCATCCAGCAAACTTAGCCCGCCCGTTTCGTGATCGGCGGTGACGATCACCAGCGTTTCGCCATTCGAGTCGGCAAAACGGATGGCATCGCCAATGGCCTGATCGAAATCAAGCATTTCCTGAACAACGTAACGGATATCATTGATGTGTCCACCGTAATCGATCTGGGCACCCTCGGCCATGACGAAGAACCCCGCTTTGTTGGGCTGAAGCGCCTGTATGGTTTTATGCAGGCTTTTCTGTAAAAAGTCTTTACGTCCCTTGCTGACGGCCACTACCGACTGATCATCGAGCATCACGAACGGTGTTTTCATCTTGTTTAGCTCACTGAACGTAGTGCCAATCTGATAACCACGCTGACGTAACGTATCGAGCACCTTCTCTTCCTTGAAATACCGATGTCCGCCCCCAATCAGAACTGGTACCGGATTCCGTAGGAAATCGGCCGCAATTTCCCGTTCAAACATCCGATCGGGCTGATGTGCATAGAAAGCGGCTGGCGTAGCATCGGTGACGCTGCCCGCCGAAATAATACCGGAAACCATGTTCCACGGTTTGATCAGCGTTGGGATAGCCGCTAATGCTTTGCCCGTTGAGTCGACGCCGATCGCGCGGTTGTTGGTTTTTTGGCCGGTTGCCATGGCCGTAGCGCCAGCGGCCGAATCGGTAATGTAGGTATCGGCCGCGCTGGTTTTAGAAAAGCCAATATTCAGGAATTTAGCCAGATTCAAATCGCCCCGATTGGCCGTGAGTCCGGCGTAAATCTGCGCGAGTCCCATGCCATCGCCAATGAGCAGAATCACATTTTTGACTCGGCTTCGGTTGTCGTTATTACGATACGTTGGTTGGTAAAGCGAATGCGGTATTGAATTCTGGTATTCGGCTGTCTGACGACGGCTTAAAAATTCGCCTAATGGCGCAATCTGATCGGTATTGATATAATCGACGCCCAGATTCATGAGCGTTTTCCAGGTGTTGATGTTGTCGGGGGTGGCCCAGAATCGGATTTTTTTCCCCTGTTGATGTACCTGCCGGATAACCTCCTGGATGTTTGTACGCTCTTTTTTGACAATCAACCCCTTCCCATTCCAGCGTGTATAGCGGGTAAAATCCTGACTGATCAGGCCAACATGCGCTAATTGTTCCGGCGTATACGTAACGTTGGGCCGTCCATCGAATTGAATCCAGATCGGATACGTAGCGAATTGGTCGGGCGATGGTACGTTGCCGCTGACTACTACGTTCACGGGACTTTTCTCGCCAAATACGTCCGGGTAAGCGCTCAGCGCCTGAACCAGCAACGGAAGCGCCAGCTGGGCGGGCGATTTCAGATCGATGAGCCATTGTAATTCATAAGTGGCATTGGCGTAGATTTTGCCTTTGTTTGCCCGGACCTTATCAACCATCGGCTTAATGTACAAAGCCTCCAGTGTGTGTTCTGACGTGATATCGGCGGAGTCGTGTGCTACGTAGAGTTTACCATTTCGGGCGTAAATATCAGCCTCGATGGAGCCAAATTGCTGATCGTAAGCCTGCCAGAACGGAATGGTTTGTTCGTAGTCGTTGTGCGAATGTGCCTGAGCCGGTGAATACGTAGTGCCAGACTGCGCACTGGCGTTGCTGACCATAAACCAGCCGGAAAGGACTAGGAGCGATAATGTTTTCATTGCTGTAAGGAGAAGCCCACGACAACAGCCGAGCGTGTTAACCCCCTCACCCCAACCCCTCTCCCAAAACGGGCGAGGAACTATTACTAGGTAAAAGCCTGCCAGGTTAGCTTTTTGGGGAAGACCTGGAGAAGTCCCTCTCCTGTTTTAGGAGAGGGATTTAGGGTGAGGTCTTAATTGAGCGGGCTGTATTACCAACCCTGGTTTTGCGTCAGTGAACCTTTGCTGTTTTGTATCTCAGTGGGCGGAATCGGCCATACGTGCATGATCTGTGGATTGAAATTACGGGCTTCGTAGATGACCCGGCCATCGGCATGGTGCAGCGGTTGAGCATATACACGCTGCGCATCGCCCCAGCGAACCAGATCGAAATGGCGATCGGTCCATTCGCCACCAAATTCGCAGCGACGTTCGCGTTTCAAATCGGTCATCGTAGCACCGCTGATAGCGGCCAGTCCGGCACGAGTGCGAATCTGGTTGATTTCTACGTCGGCGTTTTTGTTCTGCATCAGTTTGGCTTCGGCTTTCATCAGCAACACGTCGGCATAACGTAGCAGCGGTACGTTCAGCGAGGTCGATGGTTTGTCGCCGTTCGGATTAACGGTAGAACCAATCGGGTTGGCATAGGTGTATGGTTCCATGTATTTACGGAACTGATAACCAGTACGGTTGCTGGAGCTAACCGTAAAAGCACCCACGTTGAACGTGCGTTCCTGCCCGAAGAACATGAATTTGTCGCCCGTTTTGAGGATGGTTACTTCGCGCCGTTTATCGCCCGTTGGGAATGCATCATATAGCTCTTTCGTAGGGTAGAAGTTGCCCCAGCCGTTGTATAATCCCCAGCCTTTATCTTCCAGACATACGCCTGGAAAAATGCAGCCGACCCGTGTATCTTTCGCGCTCGACGTAACGGACCAGATATACTCCGACGACCAGTTGTTCGCTGTTTTAAATACGTCCTCATAATTCGCCAGCAGGTTATGTTTACCACTGCTGATTACCATGTCGGCGTATTTTTCGGCATTAGCCCAGTCCTTAGCGTATAGGTAGGTACGTACCAAATACGCCCAGGCCGCTGTTTTGTGGGCACGACCGTAGTTCTCCGCCGTGTATTCCGAAAAATAGGGGAGCAGGTCGGCGGCTTTTTTGAGGTCTTCCGCAATGTAGGCGTAGTTTTCGGCTACGTTCTTTGCGCGGGAAACATAAATATTCTCGGGGTTGGCGCGATCCTGAATCGGAATACCGGCCCGATCATCGCCGTAGCGATAGGCCAGTTCCAGATGCATGACAGCATGGTTGAAATAGGCTTCGCCCAGAATCCGGTTTTTAAGGGAAGCCGTCATCGTGATGTTCGGGACGTTACGAATCACGTCGTTCGCCCGCTTCATGACCTGATAATGTTTTCCCCAGATTGGCCGCGTATCCGACTCGTTACCGTCTACCTGGAAATTTTTGATCCGTTCGGCGTTAGCGCGCGGTTTGGTACCGATGTCGTCACTGGCGTTGTTCAGCCAGAAAAAACCCCGGCCGTACATATCGTCGTCGCTGTAGAGTTCATAAACGCTGTTTACACCGGCCACCGCATCACTTTCTGTTTTCCAGAAATTACCCGTTGTTGGCGCGCCCTGCGGCTCCAGATCCAGCTGGCTATTGCAGCCAAAGGTTAAGCCACCTACTACCAGCAGAAAAAGTTTATTTATTTTTTTCATGATCGCTCGTCTTAGAAAGAAATGTTTGCACCAATCATATACACGCGGGCCAGCGGATATTTCGCTACGTCAAGCCCAAAGCTGTTGATACCCACTTCGGGGTCCATACCCGAATACTTGGTGACGGTAAATAAATTCTGGCCGGTCAGGTAAATCCGGGCGCCTACCACTTTGGTGAAGGTGCGCGGAAGTGTGTAGCCGATCGTCAGGCTTTTCAGGCGCAGATAGCTGCCGTCTTCCAGATAGAAATCCGAGATACGTCCGAAGTTGTTGTTCGGGTCAGAACCAGCCCGCAGACGAGGAATGGTACCGCCAGGATTGGTTGGACTCCAGGCATTTTTCACTTCTTCGAGCATGTTATAACCCGGATACGCGTCCGGATTCAGTGCCAGATTCTTAACGGAGTTGAAAACCTTATTACCGGCTGAACCCTGGAAGAATACGTTCAGATCAAAGCCTTTGTAGCCGACATTACTGTTCAGACTAAAGGTTTTGGTTGGCAGAATGCTGCCCAGTACAACCCGGTCGCTGTCGTCAATTTTACCATCCCCGTTGGTGTCAACGAATCGGAAATCGCCCGCTTTGGCATTGGCCTGATAGCGCGTTCCGGTCGAGTTTACGTAGGCAGCGGCTTCTTCATCGCTCTGGAACAGACCATTGGTACGGTAGCCATAGAAAGCACCGAAAGGCTGACCTACGATATGGAAGTTGGAATTGGGCAGACTACGTACCGTGGAGCCCGTTGGTTGAAGATCCTGACCCGGAGGAAGTGCCGTTACCTGGTTTTTCAGGAATGATACGTTCGCCGTTACGTCGAATTTAACGCTGCCAAAATTCCGCTGATAGGTCAGCCCCAATTCAATACCCCGGTTTTCTGTCGAGCCAGCATTGATGGTACGTCCACCCGGTGCACCGGCCACGCCCGGAAGCTGCTCCTGGAACAGCATGTTGCGATTCTGTTTCGAGAATACGTCGATGGTACCAATCAGTTGGTTACGTAGCAAACCGAAATCAAGACCGATGTTAGTTTGCGTCGACGTTTCCCAGCGCAGGTTCGAGTTCGATAGGGCGCGCTCGGCATAGCCAAAATTGATGGTCGGATCGGAGCCAATCAGCGAGAGGGTCTGAACCAGTGGGATACTATAGGCGTAGTCGCCCAGTCCGGCCAGGTTGCCAATGCGTCCCCAGCTGGCGCGTAGTTTCAGATTGGTAAGCCAGTTGACATTTTTCAGGAAAGCTTCGTCGCCGATCTGCCAGCCCGCCGATATTGATGGATACCATTCCCAGCGATTAGTGCTCAGCAGTTTCGACGTACCGTCGCGCCGGACAATGGCCGACAGCAGGTATTTGTCGTTGTAGCTGTAGTTAACTCGTCCGACGAACGATTCCAGTCCGCGCTCAATGAAATACGTGTTGTTCGCATCGTAGAAAATCTCTTTCGCATTGGCCAGGTACCGCTGCGATGGATCTTCGTTGCTGAAGCCCGTGCCCCGGATACCGAATGTTTCGATTTTGGTTTTCTGGAACGTATAACCCAGCAGCGCATCGACATTGTGCTTGCTACCAAATGAGCGTTTGTAGTTAAGCGTTTGCTCGTTCAGCTGATCGTTCGATTCGTAGCTGCTTTGGTATAATTCGTTGAAATCGAAGATCTTGCCCGGCTCGGTAATGCGGACGTTGAATTGCTTCTTATTGTTCTTGATCTGCGTAATACCCCAGTTGCTACGGAATGTAAGACCATCAATAATCTGCCATTCCAGATACGGATTGACGAACAGATTGCTGACCGGATTGCGGTTGTCGAGCCGTTTCAGATACGCGACGGGGTTGATCAGATCACCGTACGAACCCGCAAAATCAGCCGGAACACCACCGAAGCGGCCTGAGCCATCTTCCCGGTAAATCGTCGCGTTGGGTGGGTAGAAAATAGCCGTCAGAATGGCTCCGGTGTAGGCACTGGTCGTGTTGCCGGTCTGACCGTTATTAACGTTGTAGGCAAGATTCTCTCCGATTTTTACCCGTTTGGTGAGCTGGTGCGACGAGTTTAGACGTAGCGTGTAGCGATCCGAGAACGTATTGAGCATGATCCCTTCGTTCTTACGGTAGCCACCCGACAGGAAGAACGTTGATTTTTCGGTACCGCCACTCACCGACGCGTCGATGTTGTAGATACTGCCGGTCTGGAAAATTTCGTTCATCCAGTCGGTTTTGGTCGTGCGGGCGATGGGGTTTCTGGTCGGATCGAAAGCCGCAATGCGGGGTAAACCAGCGTTATCGGTCGCTGTGTTCATGGCGTCGGCAAAACCGGCTGCATCGAGCGATTTTAGCGTTTTCGCCACCTGCTGAACGCCCTGCTGATAATTGACATTCACTCGCATCTGACCACTCGATCCTTTCTTGGTCGTAACCAGAATAACACCCGCCGAAGCACGGGCACCGTAAATGGCCGCCGACGCATCTTTCAGTACGCTAATCGACTGGATGTCGTTCGGATTAATCGAACTCAGCGTTCCCGGATAAATAACCCCATCGACAACCAGCAGTGGACTTTCGTCGTTGAGCGAGCCAATACCCCGAATTTTGATGGTTGGGTTGGCTGTTGGGTCGCCACCTTCGTTCACAACCGTAACGCCCGGCAAGGTTCCCTGCAAGACGTCGGCGGCTGTGTTGTAGTTCCGGCTCCCGATTTCTTTGGTTGGTACGGTCGCTATGGCACCCAGTACGTCGCGTTTTTGCTGAGAACCATACCCAACTACTACCATTTCGTTGAGTTGTTTGGCCGACTGAGTCAGCGTAATCGACAGCTGCGAACGGCCACCTACTTTTACCTCGACCGATTCGTAACCGATGTAGGAAACCACTAGCGTAGCATTTTCGTCGGGAACGCTAATCGTGAATTTACCCTCGGCGTTGGTTACGCTACCTACATTCTGCCCTTTCACAACGATACTCGCGCCGGGTAGCACCTCGCCCGTTTGCTGATCAGCAACGGTACCCGTAACCGTGATCTGGCTTTGAACGGATGGACTGGTTGGCGTAACAGAGGCCTGGCGAAGTACGATATGGTTGTTCACCAGTTCGTAGCTAATGCCGTAGGGACGTAGCAGATCCGTTAGAACGGCGCTTAATTTTTGTTTGCTGGCTCTGACCGTAACGATCTGATTGAGCGGTAGCGATGGGCCATACACAAACTGTTTGCTGGTTTGTTTTTCAAGTTGTTGGAGTGCCTGCCGAAGTGTTACGTTAACGAGTTGTACCGTAACAACCTGGTCGGGTTTGGTTGGCCCGGCCTGGGCTGCATGGGGCCACTGGGCCATCAGAAAGCCTGCCAATAGCAGACGCTGCCCGACCTGGCGGGGCGAAAGATACAGTTTGTTCATAGAGAGGAACTACATGAGTGAGTGAATCGAGTAGACTAGCAACCTTTTCCGGTAATAATGATGGTTGACCCTCGCTGCTGATACGTAGCGTTGAGGTAAGAACAGAGTACGGTCAGTACGTCTGGCAGTGACGGCTTTTTAAAACGAGTTGTAATCTGGCAGTGTCTCAGTTTTTCCTGAGGAACCTGAATCTGTACGGCAAACCGGCGATTCAGTAAACGGGCGGTTTCGGCAATCGTTAGGTTGTCCAGAACAAGCTGGTCACTTGTCCAGGCCCTATAATCATTAGCATTGGTAATGGTTTGTTGGTGAAGTGTATGGGTTTGGCGGTTATAATGGCTCTTTTGATTGGGCAATAAACTGACCGAATCGCGTTGAGCGTCCGTTACGCGAACTTTTCCGGTCAGCACGGCAACTTCTATATCGGGGTCCTCGGCGTAGGCGCGGACGTTGAATTGTGTACCTAAAACTCGGGTAGAAATGGTGCCGCTACGGACAATGAACGGGTGTTGTTTATCGTGCGCTACGTCGAAATAACCTTCTCCTTCCAGCTCGACAACCCGTTGCGCCGTCTGGCCGAACGTACTGGCGTATCGTAGTCGACTCTGCGCATTCAGCCATACCTGCGTTCCGTCGGGCAATTTTACGTGTGCTCTCTGACCCGCAGGCGCTACGACCTGCTGAAATGCTACGTGTTTTTCTGTTTGATTGGCTAGTTGCCAGAACCAAAACAGTCCCAGACCAGCCAACGCAGCAGCGGCCGCATAGCTCCAGTACCGACGAAACGGAATCACCCTGGCCGACTGACTTTGATCGTAATCGACAGTCTGTTGTAAACGACTCCAGACTCGATGCTGCAACGCCCGTTCAGATTCGGTTTCGGCCGGTAGTTCAGTTGTTTCTGGCAACGTAGTGTCGTCGATCAATTCCTGCATCAGCGCGATGCCTTCGGGCGTAGCCAGGAACGCTTCGGCCTGCTCCCGTTCTGTGTCTGAGCATTGATCGGCTATGTATCGCCGGAGAAGATCTTTATCTTGTTTTGAGGCCAAGTGTAGGGCTGTTTGCCTACATTACAATTGCCGGAGAAATTAGGGTAGTTCGGTCAGGAAAAATTTTATCAGACTAGCGCCAACCGGGAGGCCGAGGAGCGTCAGATCGGCGTAGCGTCGGAGAAAATGAGTTAGAAAACGACGGGCGTGTACCATGTGATCTTTGACCGCATCGCGCGAAATGCCGAGCTGTTTGCTCACCTCATCGTAGCTTTTACCTTCAACCGAGCAGAGCTGGTACACTTCCTGACGGCGAGGGGGTAACTGCGCAATGGCGTTATGCGCCATTTTTTCATACTCAGCCGAAATGTACTGATCTTCAACCGTATGACTGTGGACATCTATGCGCCGTCCCCATTCCTGATTTAAGGTATTGATCGTCGCCTTTTGTCTGATTTGATTTAACACCAGATTGCGGGCTACCGTATGTACGTAACCGCCCAGGCCGATGGCTGGATCGAGCTGTTCGCGATGCTGCCAGACCTTTAAAAAGACATCATGCAGAATCTCTTCGGATTCTGTGTCGGACTTAAGGAATTTCTGAATGAAAAAAAGAACAGGGCGTTTGTATCCGTTGAACAATTGCTCAAAAGCATCGGCATTGCCTTGTTGTAGACATTGTATTAAGTCCGCTTCCTGCTGTTTGCTAAATGGTCCTGTATACACGTGTCGACATGGATGGTCTTAATTCTGCTCAAAAGTAGCGAGCATCGCTTGGGCAGAATAGGCAGTAGCCTATTCTTAATAGATTGATAATGTTTATCAGGGTGGATACTAATCAGTCAAAAACAGGCTTTCTTACTGGCAAGTTGCGAATTATCTAGTAATGATTTGGCATCTGTGTTATAATAATTGGTTTGTTGCTGAGCCTAATAGGATCTGAAACGACACGTAGCACCTCAGTTGCGATTGCCTGGCGAACCGCAGGCGGTATTGTCGCTACGTTCATAGTCGTTGATCAAATAAACTGAACGAGCAGGATGGATATTACCACAAACAGGAATAGTATGCCAAGGAAAACCAGCTTTTTACTGCGAGAGTAGCGAACGTAGCGGCTATTGCCTGCAACCAAATTCATCAATTCGTTAATCCAGTGGGAAATCATAGGGAGTAGCTAATTACACCACTAAGACTATTTTGCCGAATGGCTGTCACTGATAATTGAGTTATGAAATTGTTATGGTATCGCCCTGGCTATTCTTACTAACTTTTACCTAAAAGCAGATTGAACTACATGGTCTGATAACAGCCTGTTTGATAATCTCCACTTAACATGCCTTACGTAACGACCTGCTACCTTTGCGGGCATACTCAACATCCTCGTTATGCGCTTTATCGCTGTTTTTAAACAACACCAAATGGCCTGCAGTCTCGGCTTTGATAGCCTGGTCGATGCGCTGGATTTTTTGTTCTGGGGATATGAAGATCATGAACTGATGCCACAGGGCGTTTATGATCTGTTTACCGACAAAGCAACCGTATACGATCACGCTGGTCAATTCGTTGGAGGGTTAAGCCTGGAAGCCATACGGACCATTGCGAAAGAATATTTGAACACATTCAAACCATTCGCCAATCTTATTCGTCTTAGTGATGGATAGGAGTCAACAGGCCTATAATCCAGGTACTTATCTCGTAAAACGATACGTTATGGCACACAAAATGAAAATGACCATTGGCAATATCATTGGTCTTTGGTTTGGCGTTGATACGCCTATTCGTCAATACAAAATAAAGGTGAATCCTGAGTTGTGGGAGGCTTGCCAACAGGTTAGTGTAACATTTACTCCTCCGTCGGGGGCCGTATCCGTTGATCGGTATCGCAAATCGGATATGGTTGCCTTTGCGATAGCGGTGCAGCAGGAATTAAGCCAGTATAAACCAATAGAGGAGGAAGCATACGAGTATGCCTGATCATTACATTGATTTTGTCTTATGGCAATAAAAAACCTCGACCTGCGGGCCGAGGTTTTTTATTGCCACTGAAGTGCTGGAGATTCGGTAACAAAAACTTCACATAAGCCGCACTAGGTTAGGCCGTACCTTTGTTGATTGACCTAATCAATAAAGGATGTGTCTTCTTTTGATGTCGGAAAGGCAGCCCGGGCGTCCACGTTTTTTCGCTTCGCTGATACGTAGTTGTTTTTGGCTATTGGCGTTGCTGTTAAGTGGACAAACTCACTGCCTGAGCCAGCGTTTAAGTGCTACCGAGCAACTTGCCCGTCAATACCCCGATTCGGCTTATCGGCTCATCAAGATCAAGCTCGACGAGGCTATTGCAGCTAATAGTAAGTTGCAGGAGGGCGATTATCTACAGCAGATAGGGTTACTGTTTTTTCATCAGGGAAGCTATGCCCAAAGCATCGATTTTCTGCTGCAGGCCCAGAAAATCTTTGTGCAGGCGAAGGATGGAAATCGGCTGGCTCGCAATCGGAATGAGTTAGGGACGGTCTATTATTATAACGAACAGGCCGATAAAGCACTGGCTCAATTCAATGAAGCACTGGCTTTTTATCGCCAGCATCGGATGGCACATGGATTAGCGCAAACCTACGCCAACATTGGCCATATCTACGAAAAACGGCAAGCGACCAAGCTGGCTTACCGATACCAGAAACTGGCTTTAACGTATAGCCGAACGGCTACTGATACAATAAGCCTGACGAAAATTTACGAGAATCTGGGGAGTATTTTTGAGGATGAGGCTCGCTACGATTCGGCTCGTTATTACTATGAGTATGCATTGGACCTGGCCAGGAAAACGCACGACGAAATTGGCCAGATTGAGATTGTCAATAATCTGGGCGATGTGTTTCGGAAAACCAATAATTACCAGCGCGGACTGGAATTTTCGCAGCAAGCCAGGCAGATGGCCGAGCAGAAAGGCGAACTCTATCAGCTCAGTGCCGCTCTGCGCGATATCGCCAAAACGTATCGGTTGATGAATCGGCCCGACAGCGCCTATGAATATATAGAGCGAAGCCGTAACCTGACCAACGACATTTACGCCCGTGAAAACAACCGCCAGATTGCGCTGCTTCAGACATTATATGAGGTTGAACGGAAAGATAGTGAGATCACACAGCTCAATGCGCAAAAGCAGATCGATGCCTTAATTATTGGTGGAACGGTTGTGGTGCTGGTGCTGATCGGCGTCCTGGGCGCAGTAATTATCAGTCGGCAGCGGCTAAAAATCCAGAACGAGCGGGCTATTAATCAGCAGAATCAGGAGATTTTTCGGACGCAGCACGAACTGATTCAGGCCGAGCTGAAAAACAAACAACTGGAGGAGGAAAACCTGAAAAGCCAGCTGGAACTCAAAAGCAAGGAATTGACCGCCCATACGCTGCAAATTATCCAGAAAAATCAGGTGCTGGAGGAGCTAAAGGAAGATCTGAACGCCATTCTGAAAGACGACAAGCGTGACCAGAAAAAGCAACTGCGCCAACTCGCTCAGAAAATTGTGCTGAGTTTCAATCAGGATAAATACTGGGACGACTTTCGGAATATTTTTGATCAGGTTCACCCGTATTTCTTCAACCGATTAACGCAGCAGTTTCCCGATTTGACGGCTACGGATTTACGACTTATTGCGTTGCTCAAAATGAATATTACGTCGACCGATATTGCTACGTTGCTGGGCATCTCGTCGGATAGTTTGCGGGTGGCCCGGTACCGGTTGCGAAAAAAGATTGGGCTGGCTGAAGGGGAGTCGCTATCGGCGTTTATACAGCGCTTCCCGGCGCAAACGCAAACCACGCCCGAAACCCACGAAGTCTAGCACAATCGAGTTCTGTATTGTTGGCTGCTCTATTGTTAACAATAAGATAATGGCGGTTTTTGATTTTGGTAATGCGTTGATAGCCAAATGGTATTTGGTGTATTGCTGCCTGGTTGCTTACGTTGCGTAACGGCTTGTTGCCTTTTTGTTCACGGCTGAAATTTGTCCTGTCCTAACGCTTCGTAGACCTTTGTCCTGTCAATTACGACGCCCATTTGAGGGCAGGAATAATTGAAAAGTCAGGATTGATGTAGGTTTTTGAACAGCATGAAGCAGGTATTACTAGGCATATTTCTTCTCGTTTCGGGAGCGCAGGCAATGGCCGGAATCCTTAAAGGGAGAGCACTGGATGCGACCACTGGGCAGCCCGTTATTGGCGCAACGCTGCTGCTGGATAATACAAAACTACATGCCGTGTCGGGGCTGGATGGCTCGTACACGATTAAGAATATTCCGGCCGGAACCTACACGATTCGTATCAGCTACGTATCCTACCGCACCATGACGCGTGACGTAGTGATCGGCAACGACAACCAGGTCAGTACGCTCGATTTGCCACTGGAAACAGAGAATGATCGCCTGCTGACGGAGGTGACGGTGAAAGGCCAGCGCGATGGCACCAGCGATCGGACGGCGCGGGATATCGAACGGAATGCCCTGCAGGTTACTAACATTGTATCGGGGCGATCTATTGAGCTATCGCCCGACCTGACGGTTGCCAATGTCATCCAGCGCGTATCGGGTATATCCATCGAACGGAATAGCAATGGCGACGGTCAGTACGCCATCCTGCGGGGCATGGACAAGCGTTATAACTATACGCTGGTCAATGGTGTGAAAATACCAAGTCCCGATAATCGCTACCGGTACGTACCGCTCGATATTTTTCCCGCTGAGTTGCTGGACCGCCTTGAAGTATACAAAGCTCTGACACCTGGCATGGAAGGGGATGCCGTTGGGGGAGCGATCAATATGGTGATGAAAGATGCGCCCGCTCATCTGACTGTACTGGCTAACGTAGCAACGGGCTACAGTGAGCTATTCCTGAATCGCCCTTTCGTCAGCTTCGATACAAAAAACATCAATCCTAAATCGCCCTACGAGCAGTTTGGTAATCAGTATAGCGCTAAGCCGTCCGATTTTAATCAGGCATCGGCTACGTATACACGACATAGCCCACCACCCAATCTGATTGGTAGTCTGGCTATTGGGAACCGATTCTTCAGTCAGCGCCTGGGCGTCATGTTGGCGGGGAGTTTGCAGAATACGTTTCGGGGAAGCAACAGCCTGTTCTTTAACGGCGACGTAGTGGATACGTTACGGGGAATGACGCTGACCAAACAAAGTGAACGCGAGTATTCGGAGCGCCAAACACGATATGGTGTTCATGTGAAAATGGATTACCGGCTCAACCGCGACGGCGTGTCGGAACGTAACAAACTGCAATGGTTCAACGCCCTGATCGGTCTGGAAAACGAACAGATTCGGGAGACGAAATCAACGTCGCTGGGTATCGGTGGATTTGATCCGGTGCTTGGCAATGCTACGCTTGGCTACGAAACCCGCTCCCGCCTGACAAAGCAGAAAATTTATACCAGTACGTTGCAGGGGACGCACGAGCTGGCCACCAACTTAAGTGCCAACTGGTCGGCAGTTTATTCGCTGGCGACCAATGAGGTTCCTGATCAGACCTATATACCACTGCTGGGTATTCGTAAAAATTTTGTAGAACAACGTACCACCGTTCAAGACGGCCAACGTCGTTGGGAGCATAATTCTGATACCGATCTGGCGGGTTATCTGAACCTGACCCTTAAAACTACGCTGGCGGGCGTTGATGTGGAATGGATGGCTGGTGGGTTATATCGCGATAAGCAACGTAGCAATTTCTACAATAACTACACCCTTCGTCCGAGTAATCCGTTTGCGCAGTATGGTACTGACTTTACGGAGTACAACCAGATCGGATGGGTCATTCAGAATCCATTAGGCTCCGTTGCTTCAGCTTTGAACTACGATGCCAGTGAAAAGATTGCCGCAGGGTATATCCAGTTCCGCACGATGGATCAACCGCTGGAAATAACGGGCGGTGTTCGTGTTGAGCATACCGATCAGGGGTACGCCATGAAGTTTCCGATTGGTGAAGAGTATCCTACGGGTAGCCAGATTTATACGGACGTACTGCCGAGTCTGCACTTTCGCTACCGTCCCAATGAACAGACCAACTGGCGACTATCCTATTTCCGGTCGCTGAACCGCCCAGGCTTTTTCGAAATCGTGCCCTACCGTATCGTTAATGAAGAATACCAGGAGCGGGGCAATCCTACGCTAAAACGGGTTATTGCCGATAATGTGGATTTGCGCTATGAGTTTTTTCCGCGCCCGCTGGAGCAGTTTATGGTTGGTCTGTTCTACAAGCGTATTCAGGACCCCATTGAATACACGCTACAGAAAGATGCAATCCGGGGACAGGATTTGTATTATGGTCCGGGAAATTTCGGGAATGCCACCAATTTCGGACTGGAGGTCGACGCTATTAAATACTTCCGGCAGTGGGGTCTGAAAGCAAACTATACCTACACCAATTCCAGCATCACAACGCCCAAGTCGAAACGTATTCGGAATGAACAGGGCGACCTGGAAACCATAACGGTCAATCAGACACGTCCGCTCTACGGTCAGTCGGCGCACGTAGCCAATCTATCTCTGCTCTATAAAGATGCCGGGCGTGGCTGGGATGCGCAGATAGCGGCCAGCTATACGGGCGGACGTATCAATACGGTATCGCAGTTCGTGGACAACGATCTGTATCAGCGAGGCTTTGTTCAGATGGATGCATCGGCCGAAAAGCGTATCGGGAAACCCAGTTCAGGCAGAGGCTTTCTTGTATTCGTGAAGGCAAATAACCTGCTGAATACGCCCACCGAGATTTTTATCAACAACGTCAGTAGCAAAAATTCAGATGTGCCGAATCAGGATTTGTCCGGTAAAACGCTGATCCGGCGCGATTTCTACCAACGGTCCTACGTTCTGGGTATTCGGTATAAACTGTAATGAATGAGCAAGTTAGCTACTGTTTCCTGCGAAAATTTTTAGCGTGCCAAACGAATTTGTAATCAATCCATAAAATGAAACAAGTAATCCTGCTTGCCGCCTTGTCGGCTGCTGTATTGGTCGGTTGTTCAAAGAGCGACGAAACCGGTAATCCGTCGGTTAACCCGACGCCAGTTGTAAAAGAAGCTGTATCGGGCGACGTATCGGGTACCTGGGCCAAAGGTAGTACGTATAAAATCACGGGCCATTTACAGATTCCGGCTAGCCAGTCGCTGGTCATTGAAGAAGGCGTAACGGTCGTGTTCAGCGATTCAACGGTAAAGCCCGAGCTGATTGTGCGGGGGAATCTCTACGTAATGGGTACGTCGGCCAATCCGGTAAAATTCACGGTTCCTGACGCCTGGAAAACCACCGCCAATCAATGGGGAAATCTTTGGGGCGGTATTATTGCCGCGCCAACGTCGGCCGAACTCCTGCTCGACAACGCCATTATTGAATACGGTGGAGCCGTAACAACGGAGAGTTCACCATCGGTGAAAGCTGGTTTATATAAAGCGGCTGCTGGCAACCACGTACCGGCTATCAATTATTCCAATGTGAACGGTAAGCTGATCATTGTCAATAGCCGCCTGAACAACCAGAACGAAGATGGTTTTTATATTGAAGGTGGTAAAGTGCTCATTGCCAATAACAAGATTTATACACAGGGCGTATCGGGTGGCGATGCGATCAACCTGAAATCGGGCGTGCAGGCCGACATAGCGTTCAATATGGTCTATAGCCCCAATACGAATGCGCTGAAATTGTCGAACACGGGCGATCGGACTCCGCAGGCGTATGTGGTTGCCTATAACAACACCGTTGTGAATGCTGGCTGGCGTCGGCCAACCATTAAAGGTGGTTCGATCTGGATTGAAGCGGGCGTACGGGCCGAACTCTATAATAATCTGCTGGCTAACGACCGCTTTGGCGTAAAGCGTGATCCGAAAAATCCGGAAGATAACCGGTCTAAAATAAGCAATAACCTGTATTATGGCGCTACCCAGGATGGCGTAACCGGCTTCCAGCCATCCACTGAAATTGCGTCCGGTACCAATGATATCATCAGCAAAACGATTGGCGATAATGACCCTAAATTCGTGAACTATCCGTTGTCTACTGATTCGAAAAATGCAGTATTTAACACAGCCTGGGATTTCCGGGTACAGCCTGGTTCGCCAGCTATTGGTAAAGGGACTACCAACTTCACTCCTCAGTTTGCGAATGGTTTAACACTGGCGAACGGAAAAACATATAAATCACCAACGCCATCGACAATCATTGGTGCCTTTGGCTCTAACTAATCAGCATACCAGACCTGAACGAACGTAATAGAGTCGTTCAGGTCTTTACAAGTGGCGAATCAATGGTATTGTCTAATAAAACAGCTTTTGGTGTACTCGCAGGCTTTGTTTTGCTGGCAAGCTGCCAACAGAACAAGGCTCAGCATAGCGGACCTGTTTCTAAGCAGGATGCTGTGATTCAACCCATTTTTGTTACCGACACGGTTCGGCACGATACCGACGATCCGGCTATCTGGATTAACCCCGCCGATCCGTCAAAGAGCCTGGTAATTGGTACGGATAAAGATCAGGATGGCGGACTTTATGTCTTTGACCTGAAAGGGAAGATTGTTAAGGAGATACATAACCTGAAGCGCCCCAACAACGTCGATGTAGCGTATGGCTTGATGCTGAATGGCAAACCGACCGATATTGCCGTAACGACGGAACGGTTCACGCACAAGCTACGTATTTTTGCCCTGCCGGATATGAAGCCGATTGACAACGGCGGGCTGGCGATGTTTACCGGCGACACGACCGATGGGTTTCGCGATCTGATGGGCATTGCCCTGTACAAAAGTCCGAAGGGTATTCTCTATGCAATGGTTGGCCGTAAATCGGGCCCGACCGACGGGTCCTATATTGGTCAGTATCGGCTCAACGACGATGGGGCTGGCCAGGTCCGTGCTACGCTGGTGCGTAAGTTCGGCGCCTATAGCGGTAAAAAAGAAATCGAGTCGATTGCTGTCGACAACGAGCTGGGTTACGTCTATTATTCCGATGAAGGAGTGGGCGTCCGAAAATATTATGCCGATCCTGACAAGGGAAACCAGGAGTTGGCTCTTTTCGCGAAGACTGGTTTTTCGGAAGACCACGAAGGCATTTCGATTTATAAAACTGGTCCCGGAACGGGCTATATTCTGGTATCAGACCAGGGCGCAAATCAGTTTCATATTTTCCGTCGGGAAGGGGAGGCTGGCCATCCCAACGATCATAAATTGTTGAAGGTAGTACGGGTGGCGGCTCAAATCAGCGACGGTTCCGACGTAACGAGCACGCCCCTTGGTAATCAATTCCCGCATGGCTTATTTGTGGCTATGTCGGAAGGGAAAACATTCCATTTTTACCGTTGGGAAGATATTGCTGGCAACGACCTTAAGTAAGGAAAACGAATCGTATTTATAGCAAAGAGGGAGCTAATCGTATACAGGTTAGTTCCCTTTTTGGCTATTTATGAATGTGAAGAAAACAAGCAGGAGACGTTTGCTCACAGCCGGGTTGAGGAGTAATGAATATGAATTAATGGCATGAATAAGTAGCTGTAGTTTTGGTTTTCTTGAAATTTATTAATCGTTGATAATGTGTTAGTTATTTCAATTTTGGGGCGTACCTCAACGTAACGTATCATTAACAATTGGGATATTCCGTCTTATCTTCGATATAAAATGACGCAGGCTTGCCTAATCCTACATGTTAGACCAATACAGACAGCAGCATCCCTATTTACTAGCTTTAGATTCAATCATATTTGGCTTCGATGGTGATAGCCTGAAAATACTACTGGTCAGACGTGGTGTCGAAGAAACGACGTGGTCGCTGATGGGCGGGTGGCTTCAGCCCGATGAAGGATTAGAACAGGCCGCTGCCCGGATTCTGTTTGACCTGACAGGCTTGACGAATGTATACCTGGAACAGTTGTATGCCTTCGGAAATCCCCACCGAGATCCAATTGTACGCACGATATCGGTAGCCTATTTTTCATTGATAAAAATAGCCGATTATGAGGCTAAAATCTCTGAAGCGTTCCAGGCGCGCTGGTTTTCTATTTACGATCTTCCTCCTTTGCTATTTGACCACGGCGACATGGTTGACTTAGCAATTAAACGACTCCGCTACAAAGCGGCTCAGCACCCTATCGGTTTCGAATTATTACCCGAGAAGTTCACAATTCCTCAGTTGCAGAAGCTATATGACGCCATTTACAACACAGAATTTGACAAGCGGAATTTTAGTCGCAAGATTCTGTCGACCAATTTGTTGATTAAGCTGGATGAAAAACAGAGGGGCTTTTCCAAAAGGGGCGCTTATTACTACCAGGTCAACAATGAAAAATATCGTGAGATCACGAACTCCTTCCTCAACTTTATTCCTAACTCAGAAATAGCCCTGTAAGCGCACAAAGCGATTTTTTACAGGATAACTATACTTTTCATATAATTTTTTTTGTAAAATGATGAGTGTCATATTGACATTTAACTAAATAAACCTCAGCTTTACATCCAGAAATAAGTGTCAATCTCACAAGAAAGGAGAGCGGTCTGGGCAAGATGGCTTATAACGTAGCAAAACCGTAAAATGCTACGTTACAATGAGGATGGATCTGGCCGGAAAATGACACATATGAGCAGGCTTTATCGAGCTATTTTAACGATATAAGAATAGGAAATTAACTAATAATCAATTAATTAACAGTTATGTCGACGGTTACGCTGGGCGATCGGGAATATTTCTCCGGAATTGGTACAATTGGCTATGAAGGGCCTAAATCAAAGAATCCATTAGCATTCAAGTGGTATAACCCTGATTTGGTGGTTAACGGTAAAACGCTCCGCGACCAGTTGCGCTTTGCGATCAGCTACTGGCATACGTTCTGCGGTACGGGTGGTGATCCATTTGGTCCGGGTACGCGCGTTTTCCCCTGGGATCAGGATAGCGATGCGAACGTACGGGCTCAACAGAAGATGGATGCTGCTTTTGAGTTTTTCACCAAAATTGGTGCTCCTTACTATTGCTTTCACGATATCGATCTGGTTGATGAAGGTGGATCGGCCAGCGAATACGAAAGCCGTTTACAGAAAATTGTTGACTACGGGCAGCAGAAGCAGAAAGCGAGTGGCGTGAAACTTCTGTGGGGAACGGCCAACGTATTCTCGAATCCCCGTTACATGAATGGGGCCTCTACCAACCCCGATTTTGCCGTTTTGGCCTATGCCGGTACCCAGGTGAAAAATGCCATCGATGCTACGATCGCTCTGGGTGGAGAGAACTACGTATTCTGGGGTGGCCGCGAAGGGTATATGTCGTTGCTGAACACGAACATGAAGCGCGAAGTTGAGCACCTGGCCCAATTCCTGACCATTGCCCGCGATTATGCCCGCAAACAGGGTTTTAAAGGAACGTTCTTCATCGAGCCGAAGCCAATGGAGCCAACCAAACACCAGTACGATTACGATGCGGCTACGGTTATCGGTTTCCTGCGCCAGTATGGGCTGGATAAAGATTTTCAGTTAAATATTGAGGTAAACCACGCTACGTTGGCGGGCCATACGTTCGATCATGAATTGCAGGTAGCAGCCGATGCCGGTATGCTGGGTAGCATCGACGCCAACCGTGGCGATTATCAGAATGGCTGGGATACTGATCAGTTCCCGATCAATTTATACGAGCTGGTAGAAGCGGCTCTGGTTATTCAACAGGCAGGTGGTATTAAGCCCGGCGGTATCAATTTCGACGCGAAAGTACGTCGTAACTCTACCGATTTTGAGGATATCTTCCTGGCTCATATCAGTGGAATGGACGCGTTTGCGCGGGCATTTATCGTGGCTGATGCTATTTTGAAAGAGTCGGATTACCTCAAATTCCGGCAGGAGCGCTACGCATCGTTCGATGAAGGTCAGGGCAAGGCTTTTGAAAATGGAACATTGTCGCTGGAAGACCTGCGTGCTTACACGCTGGCCAATGGAGAGCCTGCGCTACGTAGTGGTAAGCAGGAGTGGCTGGAGAGCATCATCAATCAGTATATCTAGTCTGGTTTTCCGGAAGGGTTGACTAACGTTTGGTTCTGATCGACAAGGCAAGTTTTGCATGGATTCATGGGACGTGTCTTGTCGATCAGAAAAAAATATTGACTTAAAAATAGGAAGTATTTGGGCTTTACTAGTATCTTTCCTATAAAGATACTAAACTATATACTTAATAGATCGTATTGAAGCCCCGCTTATAGAAGCAACGAGTGGTAGTGGCGTAACTCAACAGTCAGTATATCGTTTTTGCAATCCCTTCTTTAGTCTTTATGCCTATTCGGAACCTTTCTGGAAAGCAAAACCTGGAATCAGATGCATCGTTGGCGGTACGTCTGAAAATGGGTGATGAGCAGGCTTTCGAGGAAATCTACTTCCGGTATTACAAACATTTATATGCAATAGGTTATAAATTCCTGAAAAATCCTGATTTGGCTGAAGATGCCGTACAGGACATTTTTCTGAAGCTATGGGATCATCGGCACACGCTCAATGAAGCCTATGCCATCAAAAATTTTTTGTCGATTTCCATGAAAAACCACGTAATGAATCTCATACGTGACAATCATGCAGCCATCTGGGAATATCTGTCTCTCGAAACCGAGCAAGTCGGTGGTGAGGATTCTCCGACCAATACGTATCAATATCAGGAATACAATATCATTCTGGAAAATGGCCTGAAACAACTTCCTCCCCAACGCGAGGCCATTTTTCGATTACGGGTTTTTTCGGGCTTAACGAACGAAGAAATCGCTCTCCATCTATCGATTTCGATAAACACCGTAAAATGCCAGTTTTCGCAGGCTACCAAGTCCATCAAAGACTATCTGGGTAAGCATGCCGAATTGGATCAGCTATCGCTTACGAAAATATCCATCGGATTTTTATTTTTTTTCTTGAATCAGTAATACTTCTGGTCGCGCTCTGTGTATCTATTAAAGAGCGTCTTGACCTATTACTGATTATACATGAATACAGAGCATCTTCAGAGGTATTTGCGGAATGAATGCTCACCGGAAGAAGCCCGGATCATCCTGGAGTTTCTGGCGACCGAAGAAGGCCAGCGGCAGCTACAGGCTTTACTGACAAAAGAGTTGCCGACTCTTGAGGCCCTTCCGTTGGATGTTTACGAGCGTCAGCATGCCCAGCGGCTCTTCGAGCGAATTAAGGCCAATAAAAAAGCAGGACCCAAGCTTGCCTGGTCCGAAAAGAGTGAGCGTCGGCTCGGTTCGACCTGGCGATGGCTGGTGGCTGCCAGTGTTGCTTTTGTGTTGTTAGCAACCGGTTTCTGGTGGCTTTACCAGCGGAATCTTACGCCGGAGTTAATCACGCTTACAACGGATTATGGTCAGATACGGCGTGTGACTTTGCCGGACCAGTCAATTGTGACGATGAATGGTAATTCGTCGATTCAGTATGCCAAAGCCTGGCCATCCGACAAGCCCCGGCAAATTTGGGTGAAAGGAGAGGCTTTTCTGGAAGTTGTGCATACCCAAAACCATCAGCCTTTTCAGGTAAAACTTCCCGGACAAATGAAGGTGGAGGTGTTAGGCACTCGCTTCAACGTTTACACACGGGCATCGGCTACGAAAGTTGTTTTGAATGAAGGTCGCATTCAGTTGTGTATGGCCAATAATGCCAAAAATCGACTGGAGATGAAGCCCGGAGAAATGTTTTTTGCCGACAGCCAGGCTAAAGTATTCTACAAAAAACCAGTTGATGCCCAGGTTCATTCTTCCTGGCGGACGAACAAGCTTATTTTTAGTGGTACTACGCTGGCCGAAATTGCTACGCTACTGCACGATACGTATGGCCTGCAGGTAGACATTAAAGACACCACGTTACGGGCACAGAAATTCTCCGGTACCATTCCCAGTCGAAATGCCGCCACTATTCTAAAAGGATTATCTACCCTTTTTGATTTAAAAATTACACAACATAATAACCACGTCCAAATAGAATAAACCCGAGTCCTATCTTATGAAACGACTACTATTTTTAGTAAACATGCTGCTGGTCAGCACCATACCGACCCAGGCTCAGCTGTTGGCGTCGAATGTGGGGCACTCTGTTCAGCAAACAAAAGCCCAGACGGTGCTGACGCTGAAAGCTGCTTTGGCGGAGTTAGAAAAACAATACCATGTCTCCTTTATTTACCGGACTAACCAGATCGATACCCGGGTGTTGCTGCCTGCTCATCGGGCCGGCTCTGTTGAAGATGCGCTGTCTTCTATTCTGACCGACACTGGCTTGTCGTTTGAGAAAGTGCAGACTAACTTTTATGTGATTGTGCCGAGTAAAGAGTCGGGGAAGTCAAATTCGCGGAAAATCAACCAGATTAAAACGAAGGGTTTTAACGAAGGTGAACCGGAAGCATCGGGAAGTACGCCAGCAATCAACATTGCCCGACTAGAGCGGATTGGCTTTACACTTCTTTCGGCAGAGCGCCCGCTGGCCGATATTCGCGGAAAAGTGTCCGATGCCAATGGGCAGGGAATTCCCGGCGTTAGCGTGGTTATCAAAGGAACGTCGCGCGGAACAACCACCAATGGCGACGGCGATTACACACTTAGTGCGCCTGCTGATGCTGTTCTGGTTTTTAGCTTCGTAGGCTACGTATCGCGGGAGGTGCCGGTCAGCAATCAAACGCTGTTGAACGTAACGCTACAACCAGACGAACGGGCTCTGGAAGAAGTAGTCGTGGTTGGTTATGGAACCCAGAAACGAGCTTCCGTAACAGGAGCTGTTTCGTCGGTAACGCCTAAAGATTTGACCGCTATACCCGTTATAAGTGCTGAGTCGGCGTTACAGGGACGGGTTCCGGGCGTTCGGGTTGTGAATAATGGTAGCCCAGGGCAGTCGCCTATCGTGCGGATTCGGGGGATAGGCTCCATCAACTTTGCATCGGGGCCGCTCTACGTAATCGATGGTATTCCATCGGGCGATCTGAACAACCTCGATCCTAAAGATATTGAGTCGCTGGAGGTATTGAAAGATGCCAGCTCGGCGGCTATTTATGGGTCCAGAGCGTCGAATGGTGTTGTCATTATCACTACCAAACGTGGATCGAAAGACGGACAACTTCATGTGAATGTCGATAGCTACGTTGGTACGCAGAGTGTCTGGAAAAAGCTGGACTTGCTCAATACAGATCAGTACGTTCAATATGCTAAAGCCCTGAATGGCAATGCCGGTATTGCGCTGCCCGATCGGTTGAACAATCTGAATACGCCAATCTATACGGGAGCTACGCAGACCTTTGCGCAGACGAACACCAACTGGCAGGATGTTATGTTCCGGACCGCACCCATTCAGCAGCACCAGATTTCGATATCGGGAGGAAACCAGAAATCACGGTTTTTTGCGTCTGCCGGTTATTTTGATCAGGAAGGCGTGCTGATCGGTACCAATTACAAACGCGGAAACGTTCGTCTGAACTCGGATCACCAGATTACCAAAGCCATCTCGTTCGGGCAAACGCTGATGATTTCGTATGACAAAACCCGTGGCGAACAGGGCTTTGGCGGTGGCCGTACGGCCGTCATGCAGACCATTCGGAATTTACCATACTGGCCCGTTACCGATCCAACCAAAGTAGGCGGGTATAGCTCTCCAACGGCAGCTGATGGTTCAGATCCCGACAACCCGGTTCGGATTGCGCTCATGGATCAAAGCTATTCGCAGCGGGTAAAAATTCTGGGGTCGCTATACACAGAAATTAAATTCACCGACTTTCTGAAGTACCGTTTCAGCTTTGGGGCCGATATTGTGTCGAGCCGCAACAACGATATTTTTCCGATTTATAACGATGGCTATAAGGGACGCACCCAGCAGCAATTGAACGATAGCCGGACGATGTACTACTCGCCGATTCTGACGAACCAGCTGACCTTCGAAAAGAGCTTTGGCAAACATCTGATCAACGTAACGGCAGTGGCTGAAAAACAAACGTTTCGGAGCAGCAACCTGAGTTCGACAGGCTACCGGCCTAACAACGATATTGATGTATTACAGGGCGTATCGAACCCCGGAACAACCAGTGACTTACAGGAAAGCAGCCTGATTTCGTACGTGGGTCGGGTTAATTACGACTACAATGGACGATATCTGCTGAGCGCGTCGGTGCGTCGGGATGGTTCCTCGCGCTTTGCGCCCGGCAACAAGTGGGGTACGTTCCCATCGGCTTCGGTGGGCTGGCGTATCAGCGAAGAGTCGTTTATGAAGTCGGTTCCTGCCGTTTCTGAGCTGAAACTGCGGGCCAGCTATGGCGAAACCGGTTTTAACGGTATTGGTAATTACGCCTGGCAGACCTTAGTGCAGGCCGATAACACCAACTATATTTTTGGCGCGACCAGAACGCTGGGCTCGTATTTCGATGCGCTGGGTAATACCGAACTGAAGTGGGAAACCACCAAAATGTCGAACGTAGGGGTTGATGTGGGCTTGTTCAGCAATAAGTTTACGTTCACCGCTGAAGTCTACAATCGACTAACCGACGGTCTTCTGCTGAACGTACCGATTCCGAACTCAATTGGGTATGCATCGGCACCGTTGGCTAACATCGGCAGCATGAAAAACTGGGGTTATGAGTTCCAGGCGGGTTATAACCAGAGCCAGGGCGATTTCCGCTGGAACGTATCGGGAAATATCGATATTACCCGCAACCGTATCGTAAGCCTGGCTACGCCTAGCGCTACCATCTATTCTGGTTTGAATCAGGATTTTGGTGGTTATGACATAACGAAGACCGAAGCGGGCCAGCCTATCCAGTCGTTTTATGGATACGTAGTGGACGGCATTTTCTCGTCGGTTGATCAGGTCTATAGTTCACCCCGTCAGAACCGGCCCGATACGCGCGAAGCGCACGATCCAACCAAGAATACGTCGGCTGGTGATATCAAGTTCAAGGACCTGAACGGCGATGGCATCATCGACGCCAATGACCGGACTTATCTGGGTAGCTTTATTCCCAAGTTCAGCTACGGGCTCAATTTCGGAGCTAACTATAAAAACTTCGATCTGACCGTTTATCTGCAGGGCGTCCAGGGAAACAAAATTTATAATGGCACAAAAGTGATTGAGCAAGGTATGTTACGTCTGTTTAACGCAGGCACCGACGTATTGAACGCCTGGACACCAACCAACACGAATACGGATGTTCCCCGCGCTGTTAACGGCGACCCAAATAACAACAGCCGTACCTCCGATCGGTTTATCGAAAGTGGTTCCTACATGCGGGTGAAGAATTTCAGTATTGGGTATACGGTTCCGGCCGACGTATTGAATCGGATTTCAAAAAATACGCTCAGCAAACTCCGCATTTATGTCTCGGCTACCAACTTGCTGACCTTCACAAAATACACGGGTCTGGACCCTGAAATTGGGGTCAACGGAAATTCGGGAGATACCAGTAAACTCCTGACGAATGGTATTGATTATGGTCAGTATCCACAACCCCGCACGTTTCTGGTCGGCCTGAACTTTGGATTTTGATACTATCCCCGAACCCTATTAATTGATTAAGGAAATGCAACGAAAATTTTTAGTAACTGGCATACTGTTTCTTGGCCTGATTTCGGGCTGTAAGGAAGAGGTATTGGAAAAAAGCAATCCGAACGGTGTTACGGTCGATAACTACTATAAAAATGGTGTTGAACTGACCAGCGCTGTTACGGCCATATACGCATCGGCCAAATCGAACGCGCTGACATCGCGCGAGTGGTTTTTTCTGCACGATCTACGTAGCGACGACGTAGCGTCGGGGGGAGGGCAGCTCGAAACGCCCCGTAACCAATTGCTACTAGGTAGCCACGATGCCGGTAATGCCGTCATGAGTAGCGTCTGGACCGGCTACTACCGGCTTATTCACCGGGCTAACTCGGTGCTGGATTTGTCGGCTAACGTGAGCGATCTGGCTGCCGAAACCAAAAGCAGACTGCTGGCCGAAGCACGATTCCTCCGGGCCTGGGCTTATTTTGATCTGGTAACCATGTGGGGTGGCGTTCCGTTGTATAAAACCTACGTAACGTCGGTCGATGGTGCTTTGCCACGCGCTGCCGAGAAGGAAGTGTATGACTTTATTGTGGCTGATCTGAAAGCCGCTCAGGATGCGCTTCCCTTAAGTTATGATACGGGCAATCTGGGCCGTGCTACCAAAGGAGCCGCTCAAATGTTGCTGGCTCGGGTGTATTTACAGCAGGCCGATTACGCCAATGCGAAAACCGAGCTGCAAAAAGTGATTTCGTCGGGTGTGTACAGCCTGGTTGATAATTTCGGCGATAACTTCATTGAGGAAACGGAATTCAATAAAGAGTCAATCTGGGAAATCAACTTTTACCCATCGGGCGGCAATTACAACTGGGATGGCAACGGGAATGGCGCAACGGCGGGTACCGAAACTGTGCGGACCCAAGAGTATTCGGCTATCGGCTGGCGTAACGTAATTCCATCGAACAGCCTGCTGAACGAATTCGAAAGAACGCAGAAAGGCGATGCGAAGAATGACCCCCGCTATGCCAAGTCGTTCTATACCACCGGCGACAAATACAACAACGATCTGAATACGTTGACGGATGCTGCCCAGAACGGAAACTCATCGGTTGTCGGCGGAACAACCATGAAAGTAAGCTGGCGGAAGTTTTCACTGATGTATAAAACGGATCAGTCATTTCTGACGGGCGGTATTAACCAACGGATTATGCGCTACGCCGAAACGCTGCTGGCCATGGCCGAATGCGAAAATGAACTCGGTAATTCGGCAGCCGCCGTTACGTATCTAAACCAGGTTCGAGCTCGTAAAGGCGTCGAAATGCCTGCCTATCCAACCGCCAGATACCCAGTTAGTACAAAAGATCAGGTTTTTGCGGCCATCGTTCACGAACGGCGTGTTGAGCTGAGCGGAGAGCAGGTGCGCAATCGGGATATTGTACGCTGGCGGAAAGCCGGAAAGCTTACGACTGAGCCGTTTAGCTACTTCCAGAAGGGTAAACATGAGTTGCTCCCAATTCCGCAGACGGAGATTGATAACAACGCAAAAGTTGATCAGAAAGATCAGAATCCTGGCTACTAAGCTGGTTCTGGTTAGTGGTTTATGGTTTTTGGTTTGTGGTTTATAGTTTATAGTTTATAGATGACTATCCTTAAACCAGAAACCACGAACCATAAACTATAAACCAGAAACTATAAACCCACCCCCTATTACCTTCCCTGTAAAGCGGAGGCTAGCATTAGTTCTGGCTAGTCTTCGCTTTTATGGTTGAAAAGTTATTCTTGGCGGAATATGAAGTCCTATCGTTCGTTTTGGTGCCAGGCTCTTATTAGCGTATGTCTGTTCAGTATGGCTTGCCAGAGGGCTTCGCCAGGCCGTTTCGAACTGATTCCTACGAGTGAGTCCGGCGTTACGTTTGCGAATACGCTGACTCCCAACGATCAGCTCAATGCCTTTACGTTTACGAATTTCTATAATGGTGGGGGCGTTGGCGTTGGCGATGTCGATAACGATGGCAAACCCGACCTGTTTCTGGGCGGCAATCAGGTGAGTTGCCGGTTGTATCTGAACCGCATCGATACGGTCTCTCATACCTGGAAATTTGACGATATTACCGACGTAGCAGGCATATCGACCAACCGTTGGTGTACGGGTATATCGATGGTCGATCTGAATGGCGATGGCTGGCTGGATGTGTACGTCAGTGTGGCCAGGCATTCCGGAATCCCTAAATCGAACAACCTGTTATTCATCAATCAGGGGCTAAAGAATGGCGTGCCGTTTTTCAAAGAAATGGCGGCTGATTATGGCCTTGCTGATGAGAGTTACACCACACAAACCGCTTTTTTTGATTACGATCGCGATGGCGATCTGGACGCTTATCTGCTCAATACCGGGCCTGATCTGCAAAACCCCAATACGCTCCGACGAACGTTTGATGATGGGTCGCATCCCAGTACCGGAAAATTGTATGAAAACATCGGTAGCACCGAAGGGCATCCTGTTTTCAAAGACGTATCGAAACAGGCCGGCATTCGGTATGAAGGGCTAGGCCTTGGGCTGGCCATCAGTGATCTCAATAAAGATGGTTACCCGGACATCTACTGTTCGAATGATTTTATCAGCAGCGATATTCTGTACATAAATAAGGGGAAGCAAAAGGCGTTCGCCAATGTGATTCGGGATGCAACGGCCCACACCAGTCTGTACGGTATGGGGGTCGATATTGCCGATTTTAACAACGATGGCCTGCCCGATATTTTCCAGCTCGATATGTTGCCGGAAGAAAACGCCCGGCAAAAAATGATGCTGGCTGGTCAGGATTATGATCGCAAGGAATTAAGTATTGCCGAGCCTTATTTGTACCAGATGCAGTACATGCGTAATTCGCTGCAACTCAATCTGGGCCGGGTAAAGAACGTAGCGCTTAAGACTGCCGATGTGCCTGAGATTCCCCATTTTTCGGAGATTGGATTGCTGGCTGGCGTAGCAAAAACCGACTGGAGCTGGTCGGCCCTTTTTGGCGATTATGACAACGATGGTCGTAAAGACCTGTTCATCACGAACGGCTATCGGCGCGACGTAACGGATCGCGATTTTATTCAGTTTACGGAAGAATTTTCGGGCTTCGGCACAACTGAGTTTCAGAAAGACAAGCGGGAGGAACTGATGAAAAAGGTCCCGGAAGTACGAGTGCCCAACTACGCTTATCGCAATACGGCTGACTTAACGTTCAGTGACGTATCGAACGAATGGGGGCTTGCTTCTATGGACTATTGCAGTGGTGCTTCCTATGCCGATCTGGACAACGACGGCGATCTCGATCTGGTTGTCAATGCCGTCGATTCTGAAGCGCTCGTCTATCGGAACACGACCCAGCAAACAGCGCCAAAGCATTACCTGTCAGTTCAGCTCGATGGCGAAGCTGGAAATAGGCAGGGCATCGGTACGAAAGTGACCATCTGGACCGGCAAGGAGATGCAACACAGCGAACTATTTGTCGTTCGTGGTTATCAGTCGTCGGTAGAACCTGCGCTTCATTTTGGCGTTGGTGAATCAACCCTCATCGATTCGCTACGTATCGAATGGCCAGACGGAAAAATAAGTACGCAATATCGGCTGCCGGTCGATCGACGTATTACGGTTCGGGCCACCAGCGCTGTTGACGGCCAAGCGCCAGCGTCAGTTTCCAGCCAGCCCTTGTTTGAGGCTGTATCTGTACCAATAACGCCAGCGTTTGCGCACAAGACCCCCAATTTTGTCGATTTCAAACAGACAGCGGCCCTGCATAAGATGGTATCGCGCGGTGGTATGGCTCTGGCGTCAGGCGATATAAACGGCGATGGGCTGGAAGACTGTTTTATCGGTGGAACGTATCCAGGCAGCAAAGCCTGTTTTCTGGTAAGAACACCCCAGGGAGGATTTAAGCAGGTTCCGTTATCGATACACGGGGAGCACGACGATACGGCGGCCCTGCTTTTCGACGCCGACGGTGATAAGGATCTGGATTTATACGTCGTTTGTGGAGGAGCGCAACGCGATGCGTCGGATAAAGCGTTCTATCAGGATCAATTGTACCTCAACGACGGGCGCGGTACGTTCAGTCTGGCCGCAGCCAATGCGTTACCCGACCTGTCGGGAAGTGGCTCCTGCATTACGGCTACCGACTTCGATCAGGACGGCGATCTCGACTTATTTGTGGGCGGGCGACTTATTCCGGGCAAATACCCATTGCCAGCCCGTAGTTATCTGCTTCGAAACGACACGGCGAACGGAGTCGCCAGATTCACCGACGTAACGGCACAGGTATTTCCCTGGCTACAGGAGGCAGGGCTTGTTTGCAGTGCCATCTGGACCGACATAAACAAAGATAAATGCCCCGATTTGATTGTGGCGGGTGAGTGGATGCCGATTGGCGTGGCACAGGGTTCCTGGACAACGAACCGGGGTGTGAAAACCTATAAGCTAACCCGTTTAGCAGACCCATTTGGCAAAGACGTAGCAGCCGTAGGGTGGTGGAATAGTCTGGCGCAGGGCGATTTTGATAACGATGGCGATCTGGACTACATAGCCGGTAACGAAGGACTCAATACGTTATACCGGGCATCGACGCAGGAACCTGTGTCATTGGTTGCCAAAGATTTTAACAACGACGGTACGTTCGACCCGATCATGGGTTATTTTATAAAAGGCATTAGCTACCCGGCTATTCCTCGGGATGCGCTCAATCAGCAGATTATTCAGTTTCGGCGTAAGTATCAGTATTACGCTGATTACGCCAGCGTCAGGTTCGCGGATTTATTTTCGTCCGATGAACTAGCCGGAGCGTATCAGGCAAAAGCGACTAATCTGCAAAGTGCCTATATCGAAAATCTGGGAAACAGTCAGTTTAAACTAACTCCGCTGCCGCTGCTGGCCCAGCAATCGCCTGTTTTTGGAATTGTTCCCTTCGACTATAACCAGGACGGCAAACTGGACATCGTATTGACCGGTAATTTTTACGAAAACGAAGTAAATATGGGTCGGCAGGATGCGTCGGTAGGGTTATTATTACTAGGAGATGGGCACGGCCATTTTCGAGTGGTGCCCAACCGGGAAAGTGGCCTTATGATTCCGGGTAATGCCAGAACTACCGTACTGTTAACTAACCAAAAGGCCAGTGATTTGCTGGTAACGGCTATCAACGGCCAGGGCGTACAATTCACAAAGCTTACGAAGTTGGGGCCTTAAGCAACCAAACTAAACATGAGTCATCCCGAATTTTGTCGGGGAATCTAAAAAAGAACCTCCTTTCTTAGTTTTGAGCATCACCACAACGCTAAAACCAGAAGGGAGGTCTTTTTATGTCCAAGACATGTCAGCAAAAAAAGAATATTTGCAGCCCAAAATCAACTAGTACCGCCTTTTTAGAGGCCAAGGCCCAGCACTATCTCCGCCCCCTGGAGGCCAAACTTCTGGGGCAGATTGATAAACGGCTAGTGGCCACCTTCTCAACCCTGTTCCGAAGTATCCTGCTATTCCGTAACACCAAGATGGGACTCTTGCTGAGTGAATTAGGTGGATACATCGCTGGGCATGCCCATGCGCCAGCGGGAACCAAACGTCTCAGCAACCTCTTACGATCCAACAAGTGGTCGGCTTCCTTGGTGGATGCGTTCTTCTTTGCCTTGGCAAAACAGCGCATTAACCAGCTACGAACTCTGGGCAAACGACCGATGCTGCTATGGGATGAGAGTCGGCTGGAGAAGCCCGAGAGTTGGTTTGTGGAAGGCCTGTGCTCGGTCGAAAGCAGCAAGGGCAAGCGACTCACCAAGATTAAGAAAGGCTTTTTCAAGCCCCCTTCAGCGCGCATCTGCGTACCGGGCTTTCAATGGACAGGCGTACTCTTGTCGGCCTTGGGTAAGGTGCCCAGTGTGGTGCAGATGAGTTGGTGGACCACCCGAGGTAAGTACAAGGAGGTGGGTACCAACATTATGTACCGGATGCTCAAGGCATTACAGACTTCGTTGGCTGAGTCGGTGTTGCATGTCTTGGACCGGGGGTACGCCACTAGCTGGACGATTGAGTGGATGCTGCACTTTCAGCAAGATTTTCTGGTGCGCTGGAAAAAGAACCAGTTACTGACGCATGCTGAGAAAGGCAGTAAACAGACCCATCTGCTGGCGCGTAGCTGCCCAGCCCAGGGCCATAAATTGCTGCGCGACAAGGAGCGCAAGCTCACCAAGCATGTGAGTGTGGGGTGGACGGCAGTGGTCCATGCGGAGTTTGCTCACACGACGCTGTATCTGCTGGTGGTTCGGGACAAGAAACACCAGCAACCTCCGATGTATCTGCTGACGTCGGTCGCCATTGATTCGATTAAAGAGGCTTGGCAACTGGTGCACAGCTATATGCATCGGTGGCAGATTGAGCAGGCATTCCGAGCTGGCAAAGCCGAATTAGGTATGGAGTCACCCCGGTTGTGGTTCTGGCAGAGTCGACTCAAGTTATTAGCCGTGGTGGCCTTAGTGTATGATTTTCTGCTGTCCTTGTTGCGGAACTGGCCGGGTTGGGTACCGCTGTTCTTGAAGCGGTGGGTGCCTCGAACAGGCAATCGGCACCGCAACACTTCGGTGCCGATCTATCGACTTCGTTTAGCCATCGCCAATGCATTGATGGTCGCTTTTGCCATCACTCAAAATTCGGGATGACTCATGTTGCTCCCGAAGCTGGGAGAGATTCTTGGCTTTAAAGTGCTTATAATCAGGCGATTTTGTAATATAAATGGGGTAAGGACACTAGGATTCAAAAATTGGCTTTAAGTATATGATTGCAAGTAAATATAGATTGTTATTATTCCGATTTACCCCCAACTATACCCTCAATTTACAGTTGGCAAAAACATTAGATAAGCACCCTAAGTCAGGCATATTGCCGTTTGGCCTACAATCGTATAATCGAGCAGAGAGTCATTTCGCTATTCCAATTAATTGATTATTAGTTGATTAACTATTTAGTAGCTCCAGTTTCGGTCCCCCAAGTTGGTCCCCAACTCACGTTAAAAACGGGTGTGTCTAGAGTTATAGATTACACAATAATAATAGGCTCTCAAGAGCTTTCTTGAGTAATGAATTAAAGATTGTTGTTCCATACCCGGTTAAAATTACAGTTACCAAAAAAACTCAAAATTCCTGATTACCTTTTAAAAGCTCCTTAGATACATCAATGAAATTAATCACTGTATCTAAACACAAACTTTCATGAAGACCAAACGCTTCACCTCATTTTTCCACCTTGTAGGCTTTTGTGTGCTTGTTTTTTTTGTGAGCCAGTCTTGTAGTGACAACACAAATACAGGTAGTCAGTTACCAGGGATATATTCATCAGCCAACGATAACAGTACCTGCGGATCGTACTGCCGTAAAAGTCTTGTTCTGTTAAATAGCAATGTGCCTTCAATGATTAAGTTGGCCGAGCGGATGGATCAAGGATATGACCCTAGCGCTCTTGAATTTTTGTCGGCACTTAGTTTTGCATATCAAGTTTCAGAATATGAGGACAAAATTAAAAATGAGTGCCCCGAGACCTTTGCTGTTTATGAGCAAGACCGCAATGGTATGCTGGCTATTCACGGGTTAAATACCTTAGTTGAATACTTTAAGCAGAGTAACTAGATGTTTTTTTATCAAACGTTTCTTAATGGTAATCCTACTGTTTGAGCGTTAGTTGATGGGTTTATTTGAACTGGTCGAACTAACATATGAGTATAATTATACTCATATGTTAGTTATTTAAAAAGATTCTTATAGATTTATGTAAGATAATTACTATTTTAAGGCCAAATCCACACTTTCAGCTTATTCTCATCCAGTGAATACTGATTCTGCCGCATATTATTCTGTCGACGAAAATCTGTATCATGAAATAAAACAGGGCAACAGTGGCGCCTTGAAATTTCTATACAAGACCGTTTTCCCGTCATTCCGCAACTTTGTCATTAAGAGCAATGGTTCCGAAGAGGACGCTCAAGATTGCTTTCAAGATGCCATCAAGGATTTTTACTATAATGTTTGTACGGGAAAGCATGAGCTTGGCCGCGCCAGACCAAGCGTCACTTTGTTCAACTATGCAAAGCTCAATTTTTATAGTCTAATAAAAAGCGCTCGTAAAAGATATACCGGTCCTATAAGTGATTCACTAGAGCCTACATCTAATGACGATTTCCTAGAAAAATCTATGGCCGCAGAGCTACTATCCAATGTGGAAAAAGCATTAGAAAAGCTCTCTGACTCGTGCAAAATAACCATAATATGGTTTTACCTCGAATCCAAATCACTTCGAGAAATTGGTGATCACTTAGGCATATCTGAAGATAGTGCTAAAAATCAACGTTTTCGTTGCATTAAAAGCTTGAAGCAATTACTTAAATCAATCGTATAAATGGCTCTTACGAACGAACAAATCGAAAAGCTTGAAATGAGAGCCAAAGGTATCCTACCGGAATCTGATGCGCAAGAATTAGACCAGCAACTTGAAGAATCTTCTGAATTACAAAAAGAAGCAAATGAGCATATAGATCTCTATTTCGCCTTGAAAGCCCTTTCCCTTAAACCTGCTCTTCAAAAGATCCATGAAGACCTAGCGGCCGAAGGCGCATTTGATGGAGATCCCGGCAATAGTGAAAGTGATGTTAAAGTTGTTCCCTTAAAGCAGCCGTTACAGATCAACTGGGGTTGGCTAATTGCGGCTTCGGTTTTCCTATGTGTGTTTGGCATTGGAATACTCAATTTTAATCATCAGAGAAACGATAGATTATACGCCCGATACGCCTCTACTTTATCAGAGGCTTATACGGCTGACGCTAATACCTTAGGTGGGTTTACTCAGAAAGGGAAAGAAGTTTTCTATTACGAAAACTTCAGAAAAGGCGTAAGCTTGCTTCAACACAACCAGCCTGACAAAGCTATTCCACTTTTAAAGGCTGCATCACAAAGTTCAAATCCAAAAATTCAGGAAGATTCTGAATGGTTCCTTACGCTTGCTTACTTAAAAAATCATGACAGAAGTAGCGCCAAAAAGTATGCGACTAAAATAGCAGGTAGTACCGGGCACCGATTTAATGATAACGCAAAACACTTACAATCAGACCTTTAAACCTATTAAATCCCTCTAAAATTAAAATAGTAATGAAATAAAGTTACCTTTTTCTTTATGCCTAGATATATATCCAGATTACTCTATCATATATGGCAAAAAAATACTCGATTGGCCGAAATCCAGAAAATACTTTCAGTTATCCTGCCGAGAAAACAGTAAGTGGTATTCACGCGTACCTGACACTTATTGCACAGAACGAACTGCTCATACAAGATAATGGATCGACTAACGGCACATATGTAAACGGACAGCCCGTCTCATCCTATTCACTGTATCCTGGAGACAGGCTGCGCCTGGGAAACCTTTGGGTCGATGTAGATGATCTCTTGAAGGAAATAATGAATCGAGAGTTTACAGGAACCCGAAAGCCCACCAATAGTCTCAACCGCCCTGCCCCAGCAGATGTGTCAGACCAGTTCTTAGAATTAAAAGGTGTACTTGAAAAATATCGAAGGCATCTGGCAGAGATCGATTTGCTAAAAGAAGGCACAATTGTCGACAAGGTAATGCGCATTGCTTCATTTGGAGTTATTACAAAAACCAACAAAATCAATATTCGCGAACTCGACCAACAGTTAAAAGACTGGTTTAAAGCAACATACGTCTGTCCAAATTGTAAAATACACCTTAATGAGTTTCCCTTCGAAGCCTTACAAAAACAAAAGTTTTGTAGGAGTTGTAAAGCGATTTGGGCTAAGTGATTAGAGATAAATATATAAAATTGCTATAATATGGAATCGGTTAAAAGTCTAAAAAAGAAGCTATCGGCTACAGAAGCAGGATCATTATCAGGCGCAGCAACTGGCTTGGGCGCAGCATTAGGTGTAGAATACACGGATAAGTTGATGGATGATACTTCCAGTTCTGAGCCCAGTGAGTTATTTCCCGCCAACGATCCAGCGTTAGACACAGCTTCTGGTCTGGTTGATTCCGCTCCTAATAAGACTTCGGGTGATCAATTACATACGGCGAGTCATTCTACAGAAGCGGAAGACCCCGAAGTAATTGATGGTATTACTTATGATACAAATGGCGATGGGGTAGCCGACTCCATAATGTTTGATCTTAATGGTGATGGGGTTATCGATGCCATTGTTCTAGATCTCGATGGCGATGGGGTAGCTGAATATGCCGGAATTGATACTGATAATGACCATATTGCTGATACGCATTTGATTGATATTAATAATGATCATACATACGACTTAGCTATTCATGATAGTATTTCTGGCACTACTGATGTTAATGAAAGCTGGCAAGAAAGCAATTTTGATTCATACAATGGCGATGATATAGCTTATGATATGAACAATGATGCAGACATTTCTGACTGGGCTTAACCTAAGTCTTTAATCTAACTAAACTATTATGACCAGTAATACGAATGAGCAAGGATCTATTAACAAGGGCAGAAAAAATGCTGATAATCAGAGAAACACCGCTTGGAAAGCCGCAGCAGCAGGTGCAGCCACCGGTGCGGTTGCGGCTGCTGGGATTAAGTACAGTGATAGTATAATTGAGTTTGTCTCAGAAGAGTCGGAAGTTAACCCAGAGATTGTGCAGGATATTTCAAATAACCCACAAGTTTCTCAGGAAGACTCCCCAAACATCACTACTTCTGCCAGCTCCCTTATCAATAATAATTCGGCACCTACTTCATCACAGACTGCCACATTGAATCCAGAGACAGAATCAACCATAGCGGATACTCAAGTTGAAAGCTCAGTGTCAAGCGACGATATGATTGAGACTGCATCGGAGCAATCCCTTGAAGCTGAATATCAATCAATTGATGATGAAGATGTGATCGAGGGAATCAATATAGATTCAGATGAAATCTTAGACTCCACATATGATTCAAATTCTCAATTTGAATCATATGAAATTGACCCAGATGATACAAGTGATGAATTTTTAGGTCCTGATACCTCCGAATTGAATGAAATTGATAATGAGTTTTTAAGCCCTGAAACCGAGGATTGGAATGATGCTGATGGTGAATTTATAGGCCCTGAAACCTATGAGTTGAACGAAACTAATGATACATTTTCAGACGGAGTTGGGGATGAGTATTGTTTCGATGATAATATTTAATAATTGTATTGCATTATGGGGCATGTTAAATTGGGTGAATGTGCTCTGTGCCAGAGCGCTCTAGGCTTGGAAGATAACCATCCCAAAGTTCGTCCAGGTAATATATTGAAAATCAAATGTCCGCGCTGCAATACAGTAAATTCAATTAAAGTACCCGCTGAGCGGATTTCTAAGTCAACACAAGAGCAAAATCATCAGGCCTTCACTACCATCGAACAAGAAGTAGCTTGGATAATAGTTCATGACGAACATACCGCAGCCCAAACCTTCCCTCTAAAACTTGGGAAAAACATACTTGGGCGGTTTTCACCAGATAAACCTTGTGATGTAATGATTAAAACAAACGACGTTTTTATGAGTCGTAATCACTCATTGATTGAAGTAATGAGGCGGCCAGATAACGTTTTAATCTTTACTATATCCGATATATCCAGCACAAATGGAACATTTATCAATGCGGTTAGAAAGCTTTCAAAATTCGATAAGCTCATCCTTAAAGACGGGGATACTATTCAGCTTGGAAAAACGAAAGTTGTACTCAAAACTCGCCAATCCACTCAAAATAGCACGGACGCGACGGAAAATGTGAAACGTGAAGCGTATACCAAAACTGTGATCATTTGAAGTCACACTCCCTCTTAACTAGTAAGCCGCTCAGCGGTTCAGATTTTATGATAAAAATTGAAACCTATCCTCCACTAGCGCTCAACGAAATAGGGAAGCGTGATAATAACGAAGATTCTATTTTCCCTTCGAAGGGTGGGGCTCATGAGTATGACAGGTTATTCTTGGTTTGCGACGGTATTGGAGGGAATGCAAAAGGAGAGGAAGCAAGTAATATTGTGTGCGAAGCTTTCGATCATGTAATGGAATCTGGCCGCCAGCCGTCCAATCCTATGATTATTGCTAACGCACTATATTACGCCGAAGAACAGATTGATCTGTTTGTACAAAACAATCCTGAAGCAAAAGGCATGGGTACAACAATGACTTTGCTTCATTTACACGAAAATGGCGCGACCATCGCACATATTGGGGATAGCCGTGTATACCACATCCGAGGAAGAACAATCCGGTTTGTAACAAGTGATCACAAATGGGTAAACAAGCTGGTTCTTTCTGGTGATCTTAGTCCGGAGGAAGCTCTTATACACCCGCGAAGGAATGTGATTGATAGAGCGATTTTAGGCCGCCAAGAGCGCCCTTCGCAAGCTGACGTAATTCAGGTGACTGATATTCGGGCAGGAGACTATTTTTTTCTTTGTACTGATGGTATTCTAGAGGGGGTTGATGAAAATCAACTTGTACACATTCTGGCTTCGGATGATAGTGACACCAATAAGTTGGGTGAAATTGAAAGCCGATGCAACGAGAAGTCGATGGACAATTTCTCTGCTTACTTAGTTCGTATTAGATCGGTTAATGGAATTGCAACTCCATGGACCCCATCAGTGATACCATTGAATAATGCGGAAGAAGTAATTACAGCAATAAAAGACCACAGTGAAGCAATTAATCATCACGCTTCTGAATTTGTTGATTTGCCTATCGCCCAGACGCCTTCTCAAACCCCACCTTCAATTGTATACCCTGTTGACGAACAAGCTTTCAGCCAACTTCAAAAAAATGAAAAACAGAAGATATTTCAGGGGATCATTTTCCCCATCGTGCTGACAATATTATGCGCATTAACTACCGTAGGCGGATATTATATCTATGACCATTTTATTAAAGACAAGTTGTCGCTGGAGCAAAATCCGAGAGAAGCAAGGCCAACAGATAAGCAACCGGAAAAGCTAAAGAAAGAGAACAAAAAAAGCGAATCAAAGCAGCCAGCTAAGAAAAAAGAAGAAAAGCTATTGAACCCTAATAGCCCAAATAAAGACACAGTAAAACCGGATACTAACTAATATTAGTATAATTTGTGTAGCTGCTACACCTATACAATATGAAACTCATTCAGATATTTTGTGTCAGCGCTTTTCTGCTAGGCTTCACTAATAAATCATTTGCAACAACTTATGCGGTAGTGGTAGCCATTGCAGACTACCTTCACTTTCCCCCCAGCCAGGGAGATTTGAAATATACTGTCTCAGATGCACAGAATTTCTACAATTATCTGAGAAGCGATTTAGGCGGCAAAGTTCCTCAAAATCAAATGCGATACTTGGTGAACAATCATGCTTCAAAATCCAACATTACTGCCGCGCTACGATACCTTTTTAAATTCGCTAAACCGGAAGACAAAGTTATTTTTTACTTCTCTGGCCATGGCGACCATGGAGCTTTCATTCCTTATGATTTCGATAAATCCGAAGCCAGTACATTGTTTCATCGCGAGGTAAAGGAAATATTCAAAAATTGTCGTGCAAAGACTAAAATATGTATTGCTGACGCCTGTTATTCAGGATCTATTACGCAGAAAGATATTCCTAGAAATATAAAATCAAAACTGGAAAGTAAACCTGCTATTGATGTGGTGATATTGATGTCATCAAGGCCTAATGAAACATCTATTGAATCAGCAAAGCTACACCAAGGTCTGTTCAGTCATTTTCTTCTGGAAGGTATGAAAGGAAAAGCAGATAAGGATAACAACCGGCAGATCAGCATCGAAGAATTGTTTCAGTTTGTGCATAGTAACGTAACATCAGTCTCAACATACCACTACCGTTCACCTCAACACCCTATTGCATATGGCCACTTCTCAAGAAATTTAGTCATTACCACTTATTAGTTCAATTATAAATTTAGTAATCCGTAAAAAATGAAAAAGTATTATTTAATGAAAAATGGTGGTCAATTAGGGCCATATGCGATTGAAGAAATGTATGCTTTTCACCTTACCGCTGATACCATGGTATGGTATCAGGAATTGGGTAATTGGAAAATGGTTAAGGACGCTCCTGAGTTGCGTCATCTGCTAGTTAAGCCTGATAACTCCAAAAAATATTGGTATTTAGGAGGATTAGTCGCATTTCTATTATTGGCTGGAGCTTTCTATGCTGCGTTCAAGGAAAAAGAGGGGTCCGAAAAAGTGGCCAAAGCATTAGCTTCTGAGTTTTCATATTATGCAATGAAAACTTGTAATTCAGCTACGGGTAGTAACGCCACATTTGAAGTAAAAGATTGGGAATGTAAAGACAAACGCTATACCATAGATGTAATTTCAACTTGGGAAGGAACCCCTTATGGTGGGAATAATTGCACGCACGAGATAAGAAGCAAGCTAATGGTGAATGAGGATGGGACTGAGCGTGATTGGAAGATAATGGATATAAATGGCTGTATGGAGACCGACGCTAGTTCAGATTATAGCGTCAGAGCATTTTTAAGACGATAATTTTGCCCTTTCCTTCGTTTATGAACCTTATTAATTCTAAAATAAAAGACTATACACTTATTCGGGAACTCCATCGGGGAGCGAATACTGTAGTGTATTATGCCAAAAATCAGCTTGGAGCCGAAGCAGCTGTCAAAGTGATGGTAGGAAGCAGCGACATGGATGTTCAGAATCTACGTAAGCATTTTTTGAGGCAGGCGCAGTTATTGGTTGCATTAAAACACGATTATATTACCCACGTATACGATTTCTATGAAGATACCGAATGTGTAGCGATCATCATGGAGTACTTGAATGGTCAAAATTTACAGGCCTATATGGCCCTAAATCCTGTTACAACTTTCTCTAAGGCAACAGAATGGTACGGCCAAGTTCTTCAAGGGTTTGAAAAGGCACACAAGATGGGAATCATACACCGGGATGTAAACCCATCCTCTCTATTTCTGACTAATTCGGAAAAGTTAAAGATTTTAAATTTTGGCACTGCCAAAATAATTCAGGATGCTCTGGCCGAAAATCTGGCAGGCGGAATGAAAACTATTATACAGCCGGAAATCCCATACTACAAAAGTCCAGAGCAGATCATGCGACCAAATAGCATTGATCATCGCTCAGACATATATTCCTTAGGACTTCTTTTCTATATAATGACTACTGGAATTGAGCCTTATAGTAAAAAGGAAATACAAAATGATATTATATACAAGTCTTTGCCCAAACCAATAATCTATAGCCAGACCTTGTATGATGTGGTTTTAAAAGCAACTGCGAAACAAGTAAAAGATCGTTTTGAATCATGTACCGAATTTCTTTTGGCGTTACAAAATGCGGTATTGGGGTATGAAAAAACGAATGAAACAACTAATTCAAAAGAGAGCGTTGAGTTTTTAACAGGAAAAACCCAAATCATCAACCCGAATGATGCATTTAAAGCAAATGATAAATCCGGAATGCAAGGTCCTACTGAAATAATTACTGAACCAGTATTTAATGTTGGCTCTAAGAGTTACCAAGAAAATAAACGTCAAGATACAAGCGATTTGCGACCAGAGAGTAGCCCACCTCCTTATACAGCTTCTACAACTCAAGTTCCACCACCATTTACTACTTCAGATAGAGTCAATGACAATAACTTCGAGCTAAATATAGGAAATGAAATATATTCTGCGGCTCAAATGAAAACGGCTGCAATTATGGGAGGACCGGCTGTGTTCGCGTATTTTTTATCTGAGAACTGTAAAGTTTTTAAGGAATATGACAAAGCATCGAAGTACATGATGAATGGGGTTCTCGCTGTTATACCTTACTACGCAGTCTCAGCATTGACGGATTCTGCTCCACTGATATCTGTTTTAATCACTATTCTCAGTTGGGTCTATATGTTCAGACTTACGACTAATCAACAGCCGCAAGCTATTGAATTCATTCGTAGAGGTGGTAGATACCGACCACTAGGCAATGTATTATTAGCTTATGTGGTAAATATCGCAATTATCCTTTGGTTAGCCTGGAAGTTCAGTTGATATATTAAGTTTCATATCTATACTTCTTCTTTTTTATGTCCTATATCAATTTTAAAATAAAGGATTACACCATTGTTAGAGAAGTATCCATTAATGGTGGTCAAGGTGCGGTTTATCAAGCAACTAACAGTCTAGGAGCAGCTGTAGCTATAAAGATTCTTCATAAAAATTTTACTTCAAACGAAGCATTTAGGAAGCATTTCCATAAGGAAGCAATGATTATGGCATCTATTGGCCACGATCATATAGTACGTGCCCTGGATTATTATGAAGACGAAGATACAGTTGCGATTATTATGGAATATCTTGAGGGGCAGGATCTTCAAACCTACTTAGAACAATTAGGAACTATACGTATAGTTCCTATACCCATAGCCTTAAAATGGTATTCGCAAATTTTACCTGCATTTGCCCATGCGCATCATAAAGGCCTAGTACACAGAGACGTAAAGCCATCCAACTTCTTTTTAACAGCTTCAGGTAATATGAAAGTTTTGGATTTTGGTATCGCCAAAATCCTTGAAAATGCAGAATTGAATAGTGCTAATTCTAGTAGTAGTGTTAGTATCTTTTCATCTTCAGGTACTCCTTACTACAAAAGTAAGGAGCATATTCTTCGACCGGCTTCGGTTAATCATTTAACTGATGTGTATGCTTTAGGGCTAATGTTTTATATTTTAACAACAGGCCAGGAACCATACGACACTGAACAGATCACAGATGATATACTTAACAAGGAACTCCCCCCTGTACCTGGATACCCATCTGCTGTGATGAAAGTGTTGCTTAAAGCCACTGCAAAGGATCGTGATCATAGATATGTTGATTGTAATGTATTTCTGAGCGCTTTGCAAGAGGCAGTAATGAAACCTGCGGCAGAAAATGAAGGCAAACAAGATTTTACTGAAGAAGCCTTTAAAGATGATGATCAGAGCCTTAAATCTAATCTAGATCAACAAGATAATACAACAACCAGGTCCACTTACGCAGAAAACGAAACGAAAACACAATCAACTTCGGCTTACACGCCTCCCCCTCCCCCTCGAGTGCCATTGTACGGGGTATATTCTCCAATAGCTATTTCCATTGCAACATTTCTTGGAGGAGGTTTTAGTGCAGGTTATTTCATGTCTCAAAACTCCAAGCGTCTAGAGGGCGGTAAAAATGCAACAAGCTTACTTTTAGGGTGGATAATCGGAGTAGTAATTACTTATTTAATCATTCCGAAGAAAACTTTAGAAGGCAATTTCTTTATAATTGCTTTGCTGATTCAATTAACAGCAGCTGTTGGAGTTTATTTTATGGTGGAGTCAAGTCAGAAACAGCAGATTGAGGAGCATCTAGGAACAGGTGGAAATTATGAGCCTATTTCAGGTATGATTGGGTTGATAGCAACCTTCTTAGTTATACATTTCGCAATAGTAATCTTCGGCCTTGTTATAATGCACTATATGTAAGAAAATTATATTATACTTTTTTTTCTTATTTACTTGCACTATCATTTTAGAATAGGTAGTAAAATGAATGCTTGAACAGGCTTCTTTTTACTACCTAAATAATTCAAAGGTGACCTCGCTCCAGGGGTATATAATACTGTAGTTGGACCTAATGCGGGGAGTATCTCCCTAAATGGGACTGCCAACACATTCGTAGGTAATCGAGCAGGAGCGTCTTTAGGGGTAGGAACATCAAATACTTTTATAGGAAATGAAGCAGGAGCAACCAGCAGTTCAGGCTCTTACAATACATTTTTAGGCAGTATGTCAGGTGTTGCCAATACCTCTGGGGTGTTTAACACGTTCGTTGGGTTCAGTTCTGGCTATTGGAATTCATCTGGGCAATACAATACTTACTTAGGATATCTAGCGGGTTTAAATAGTAAGACCGCAAACTATAATACGTTTTTGGGAAACAGTGCAGGAATGTTTAACACTACAGGGTCAAATAATACCTTTGTTGGTAATTTTTCGGGCAATAATACTACAGAAGGCCGTTTTAACACTTTTTTGGGTAATACTGCTGGTCATAGTAATCTGACTGGTTCTTACAATACGTTTTTAGGGAACGATGCTGGATATTATAATTTGACCGGGTACTCTAACGTAGCGGTTGGGACGTCTGCTGGTATATT
>NZ_JAAFZH010000012.1 GCF_010435915.1 Spirosoma terrae
GTATACCCACGCCAAGTCGTTGTACGGGAGCGAGGTAAATGGCCGCTTTCACTTCAATGAAAGCACCGTAAATAACAATGGCGTCGTAACAACCATATCCGCGCTGGACAATTTTAACAACCTGCAGCCATACCGATTTTATCGGGAAGTGCCACTCGTAGCGGATCCAACCGTATATGGTAACATTGTCAATCTGGGCGCGTACGGGCAGTTGACTACACACCTACGGCCAGATCTGGAAATGACCGCCGGGTTGCGTTTCGACTATGCCATTTATCCGAAAGCTCAGTTTAACCAGGTGGTGTTCGATGAACTGAAATTACGTACCGATAACCAGATTAAAACGTTTATTCCTCAGCCGCGTATTCAGTTCAACTGGGACGTAAACAATGAACACCGCACCTTTATCCGTTGGGGAGCTGGAGTCTTTGCCTCAGACATCAACAACTACATGCTGATTAACAACCTGACCTTCGATGGCAAGCATTTTGCTACCGTCGACGTACGGGGAGCCAACGTACCGACGCCCGATTTTGCGGCCTATCGGCAAAACGCATCCAGTATTCCAACACTAGCCCAGTTCCAGGTGCCAACGATCAACATGACTGGCCCAGACGCTAAGATACCGGTCCTCTACAAAGCCAACGTATCGTACTCGCGCTTCCTGACCGACAAGTTGAAAGTAGGTATTTCGGGTTATATGTCATTGGGACGTAACAATTACATGTACGTCGACCGCAACATGGTGTCTGAACCCTTCTTCCGACTGGCCAATGAGGCCAACCGGGGGGTATATGTACCACTGGCAACTATGCCAACAAGTGGCGTAGGTGACTGGCAACTGGGCCGTATCAGCAATCGGCTGGGGCGGGTCCTGGAACTGACTAGTGAAGGGCGGGTCAATCAGTTTGCTGCCGTCGTTGACGCTACGTGGCAGTATTTCCGTGACGGCGAGATTACAGCCAGCTACACCTGGAACGATACCCGCGATAATGTGACCTACAATGGTAACGTAGCCAACACTGCTACGCTGGTGCTACCGGTGAAAGATGATCCACGCAACCTGAGTAACATGACGTATTCCGATAATCATTTCCGCAACAAAGTGGTCATATACGGTACGGCACCGTCATTCTACGGCATCACACTAGGATTCCGGTATACGGGCATTGGTGGTACACGTTATTCGCTACTGTCAGGGGCCAATACCAACGGCGACTTTGTAGCGACAAACGACCTGGCTTTTGTTTTCGATCGAAATAGCCCGGAAGTACCTGCTACTATACGGACGGGTCTGCAAACGCTGCTCGATAATCCGGATGCTAGCCAGAGCCTGAAAAACTACATCAACGCATATTCAGGACGGATTGCCGAGCGGAATGGCGGTATCAATGGTTTCTATGGTGTGCTTGACATACGGGCCCTGAAGCGGTTCCGGTTTGGTAAAACATACGCCCTGGAAATCTCGGCCGACGTATTCAACTTCGCTAACCTGCTGAACCGCAATCGGGGCACCAATCTGTCGCTGGGCACGCAGGCTCTTTATGCACTGGGGGTTCCGGCTACCAGCACCAGCGCGGCCTTACCGGGCTTTACCGCGTCAGTTCCACAATATAACTACCGGGTTAATAACTCGGGCGCTGTTACGCCTTCAGGTGACCCCTTCCAGGTTCAGCTTGGTGCACGGTTTAGCTTTTAGTCGTCTGGCCGCTACGTAGCAAAACTTACTAACGAAAAGAGGGCTGGTGCATGCACCAGCCCTCTTTTCGTTAGTGACTAACAAAGCTATTACTTGGGAAAATACAACCGGAACGTAGTGCCTTCGCCAACCTGGCTTTCAACCTCAATCGAGCCTTTATGGCTATTGATAATATTTTGAGTGGCCGTTAAGCCCAGGCCCATCCCACCCGATTTACCAGTAAAGAAGGGGTCGAACAATCGTTTGCGGTCCGCTTCGCTAATGCCTCCGCCATTGTCGGTTACTTCAACACAAACACGATTATCGTCGGTGCAGAACGTTTTCACGACCAGTATGCCTTTGCCTTCTTCCATAGCTTCGACGGCGTTCACCAGAATATTCAATAAGGCCGTTTTGACCTGTTCTTTATCCAGCAAAGCGGCACAATCGTCCGTGGAGAAATACGACTCCAGCCGCATCCGCTTCAGCTTAATACGGTCAGCAATCAGCTGGATAGTTGCCTTCACAACCGTATTGAAATCCTGCCGTTTCCGCTCCAGCTCGCGGGGCTTGGACGAATTAAGCATTTCGGTAATGAGCTGACCAATACGATCGACGTTACGTCCGATAATGTCCGTAAACATTGTTATGTATTCATTGTCAACGTCCAGCTCATCCTTAAGCTGCTCCAGTGCCAGACTGAGGTTAGTGAGCGGGTTCCGAACCTCGTGGGCAATACTACGGGCAATTTTACCCGTCATGCTTAATTTTTCAGCCAGGATCAGATCCTGCTGCGCCCGCTTCTGATCGGTTATATCCCGAACAATGCCCTGATACCAGTGCGGTAGCCCTACCCGGTCTTCCACTGCCCAGACAGACACCAGACAGATGCGTTTACGGCCATTCTGACTGATCAGGACTGTTTCAAAATCTTTAATTTGACCGTATTCGCGCACATTGAAGCGCAGTTCACGCAAGTGATCAAAATCGGCAAATAACCGAGCCGGATTAATCCGCTGCAACTCGCTACGGCTATAACCCAGCAGGCGCTCTACGGATGGGTTGGCATCCTGAAAACGCAGCTGCTCGTCGGCCACAAAAATGGCGTCAATGGATCGTTCAAAAAGAGATCGGTATTTATTTTCCTTTTCGGCTACTTCAGCCAGTACGCTGGACTGTCGGAGAGCATATCGAATGCTACGTCCCAGCAGTTGCGCATCAATCCGTCCCTTCACAAGGTAATCGGCAGCGCCAAGCTCAAGGGCTGACTGATCGATTGTTAGATCGTCCTGGCCGGTCAGCAGAATCATGGGCGACTGACAACCCAGCCGGAATGCTTCCTGAATCAGGTGAATACCGGTTTGATAGCCCAGGCGGTAATCGACCAGATACACATCGTGTTCATTCTTTTTGACCGCGTCAAGGGCTTTATCATAACTATCTACCCAATCGAGTTTGATATTAGCATTCTCCCGCGCCGATACCAGCGCTCGGGTAAGCATATAGTCGTCTTCATCATCTTCGACCAACAGTACGCGAATGTTGCTAGTTTTTTCAGAAACGTCGAGTGCAGGTTCTACTATCATATTGAGAAGTAACGAGTTAGCATGTATAAATATAAGTAGGCTTACCAGTCACAATAGTACGGTCTATACGTAATCAGATGGTATCTGTCAGGGCAATTTAACGGTATCCATCCAATATGTTTTCAAGGCACCTATTATTTCGACTAAACGATTAAAATTAAAGGGTTTTGTTACAAACGAATTCACCCCCAGATTGTAGGTTTTGATAACATCTTCATCGGTCGACGAGGTCGTCATCACGATAACCGGTAATCGACGAAGTTTGGGATCATCTTTTATTTCGCTCAAGGCCTGAAAACCATTCTTACGGGGCATGTTCAGATCAAGAATAAGCAAATTTGGCCAGGGCGCATTTTGCTCATTATAACGACCTTCCTGGCGCAGATATTCCATCAATTGCTCGCCATTTTCAACGAATTCTATTGACTGAGTATATCCATTCTGTCGCATAGCCTGCTCAAGAAACATTCGGTCGTCGGCATCATCATCGGCAATAAGAACGGTCATTGCGGTAATCTTACGTTGCATAGTTAGATAAAGTAGTCGTTACGATCAGGTGCTACCCGCTATACGTATCATTGCATCATCCTGTACGAACGGTGGTATAACTAACTGATGATACAATGATTTTTGTCGAGGTAGTGTCCAAACTTATAGCTATCAAAAATAAATAAAATTCGCTCAACTATAGAGTTTTACTAGAGAACAAAAAAAGTTGACGGGCATTTAATCATCCTACCAAGGTCTGTAAAGGCATCATGAACGTTTTATTCCCCATTTTGTGGAACTCAGTCCGCAAAATACGTAAAAGTACACGTATACCATAAACCGTTTGATCAAGGCCATAGCCACCTAAAAACTACTGAAAGTCAACCCTATACGTATTCTCATTCATACAGATGGCTGTTCTGGCACGAATATTTGATGGAAAAATGCAACAGCGATCGATTTATCGACTGTATAATCCAACATTCAACGCTATGAAAAACAAGATGAATGCTTTGCTGGCGGCTGCCTTTTTAACAGCTGGTGCTATTGTTTCAGGTTCAACCGACACGTTGGCTCAGGGCCGTACCCGAGTGGGTCTAAAAGGTGGTTTAAACGCAAGTTCTCTTTACTACGACAGTCAGGGTGTAAGCAACAAAAATGAACGGATTGGCTTTCACGCTGGTATTTTTGCCCAGGCTCCACTGGGTGAGTTTTTTGCCATTCAGCCCGAGTTGTTATATACCACAAAAGGTGCTTCGGCAGATTATAATGTACTGGGTTTTAACGGAAAAAACACCTTTCGTTTGAACTACGCCGAACTACCGGTTCTGGCAACATTTAAGTTAGGTCAGGCTGTTGAACTACAGGCAGGTCCCTACGTATCGTATTTATTGAACTCTGATGTGAATTCGAACGGGGATTTTGGTACAGGCACGACGGCTATTAATCGTGATAATTTCAACAAGATCGATTATGGTCTGGCGGGTGGTCTGAATATTTATTTTGGAAAGGCGTTTGTTGGCGCCCGTTATGCGCAGGGTTTGCAAAATATAGCAAACAGCGGAGCAGCTCAGACCATTTTAGGAAATGCTAAGAATGGTGTCGGTCTTCTGTCAGTAGGCTTTAGCTTCAATTAATCTACGCTTAACTGCTAACTGTATACGTAACAGAAAGGGCGCTCCACTGGAGCGCCCTTTCTGTTACGTATACGATCATCGTTTACAAATGAATGTCGTAAGCCTTTAGTTTATTATAAAGCGTTTTACGATCAATGTTGAGCACTTCAGCCGCTTTGGTTTTGTTGTATCCTGTTTTTTCAAGAACTTTTAAAATAGCCGCGCGTTCTGCGTTCTCAGAAACGGATTTAAGGTTAGCCGCCGATTGACTGATGACTGGTATTCCGGGGCGGGCCGGATCAAAATTTACCTGCACTCCTGTTGTATCTTCCGGCGTCAAATATTGCGGCATAATAATTTCCTGCGGTAATACATCAGCTTCAATATAATCGCCCTGAGTTAACAACACGGAGCGTTTTACTACGTTCTGCAATTCGCGCAGATTACCATGCCAGAAATACTCTTTCAGCTTTTCTTTGGCTTCATCATTAAAGCCAATGATATCTTTTTCCAGCTGGACATTAGCTAATTCCAGAAAATGCTCGGCAAAGATCATGATATCCGCTTTGCGCTCACGGAGGGGAGAGAGATGAATTTCAAACTCAGCAATTCGATGATAAATATCTTCACGGAACCGGCCCTGACGTACTGCTTCGCGCAAATCCTCATTGGTGGCTACAATAATCCGTACATCAACAGCAATGTCCTGATTAGAGCCGATCCGACGAATTTTACGTTCCTGCAATACCCGAAGCAACTTAATCTGATTGTCGTAGGAGAGGTTTCCGATTTCGTCCAGAAACAGCGTGCCCCCGTTAGCAAACTCGAAACTACCCGCCTTGTCGGCCATAGCGCCGGTAAAGGCACCTTTCACATGTCCAAACAGTTCACTTCCGGCCAGGTCTTTACTCAAAGCACCACAGTCGATAGCCACGAAGGGCTTATCTGCCCGTTTACTCTTCAGGTGAATAGCATTAGCGACAAACTCTTTACCCGTACCGGTTTCTCCGGTTATAATAACCGACATATCGGTTGGCGCAATCAGGTCGATATGCTTCTGCAGTTGCTCGGCTACCCGGCTTTTGCCGAAAATAAATCGTTTGCCATCGGGGGCAATAGCCGTTTTATTAGCAGTAGATTTAGTGGAAGCGGGTTTAGCTGAAGCAGATCCAGACGTAGCAGATGGTGCCGACGTATCAGACGGCTGGTTCAGCGACTGGCTACGGCGCTCCAGAGCGCTTTTGATCGTATAGAGAATCTCATCGGGATACAACGGCTTCGTTACATAATCATAAGCCCCGTGTTTTACCGTCTGAACGGCTATACGCACGTCAGAATAACCAGTAATAATAATGACGGCCGTAGAAGGGTGCAACACCTTTATTCGGCGCAGCATTTCCAGACCGTCAATATCAGGTAATTTGAAATCACAAATGACTAACTCGACTGGCTCTTTCCGTAACAGTGCAAGGCCTTCCTCACCCCGTTGGACCGACGCCGTTTTATAACCCTGCTTACTCAGGAAACGCTCCAGAAGCAGGCATATATCATTGTTATCGTCAACGATTAAAATCTTTTCCATGAAGTAGTAGCAGCCGATTCAGGCAAACAATGCCAGCTAGATAACGAAAAAAGCACGTACTAAGGTACTAGCCGGCTGCATAAACAAAGATACTTTAAACCTGAATGGTTTGCAATGCCTGCTCAACCGACCGGCGGGTGAATGGTTTTCCAACAAAATAATCGGCGCCCTGTTCCGTGGCCCGACGACGTTCGGCCTGCCCATCAAACGCGCTTATCATAATGATCTTAGCCTCTGCCTGATCTTGTTTAATGAATGGCAAAAGGTCAAAGCCTAATCCATCCGGCAAATTGAGATCCAGGAATACAGCGTCGAACTGTTGGGTATTCAAGCATTGGCGCCCTTCTTCAATAAAATGCGCACACGTTGGAATATATCCTAGTTTACGAAGTAGACCCGACAGCAGTAAACATATATCTGCCTCATCATCAACGATTAATACCCGTTTAGGGGAACTTACTGTATTCATCAGGGCCGGCTTAAATTGCGGTCTAGTGCTAACTCCCATCATTACGCTTCCAACTATTTATCCGCTGTACTATTCAACCAGGTATCTATAAAATTTTGTGCCGGATAATTATTTTCTGTAAATGACTGGCGTATATATACTTACTAAAACCCAGATAATGCGCATGTTAGCGCCATTAATAGATAAATTAACCCTACCAGACAGCCCATAAAATGTCCCCAAAACTGAGGAACAGAGCGGGCCTTTTTTCTACGCTATTTCTACAACTGTAGAACTTATTCCACAATCAATCTATTCTAATCTTCCAAGTGTCTAGGCTAACTGGCCTAATAGAATTTCTATATATAACCTCATTTCCAAGCTACTAAGATTTGTTTTACATCTTTTTAGATGTATGTGATCCTTTTGGCATAACTTTTTCTACAAACATTGACGAATACGAGACTATCTGTTCTGATTTACTCAAACGACGTTATGGGAAATTTGCTATACACGATAGCGGTTGTGCTTATCATCATCTGGCTACTGGGCTTCTTAGGATTTAACAGCTTCGGGTTAGGTAATTTGATTCACGCTCTACTGGTTATCGCCATAATAGTAATTATCCTACGCCTGATACAGGGAAGAGGGGTTTAAGGCGAGACATCAAAACAGACCTTTTCTCAATGAGCTCAACATTGATAAAGAAATACATAACATACCTAACAAGGTGGTACATTTAGGTTTAGGTGGTTTCATTTTAGGTTAAGTACAAGTTACGGTGGGTACGGAATCCCTGCGTCAATTTGAGCGCAGGGATTTTTATTGGTAGCTATCTCGCCAGTCATGGGCAACAATGCGCTACGTCAACTATTTTCATTTTTTAGTACCTTTACGATCAATTGAGGAACAATTGGGGCCATTTGTGGAAATTCCTCCTCACCTGTACTGACACACCACTACGCTTTACTACCGGTCAACTTACTATCTACCAGCCATTTAGTATTAATAAAGCGTTCTGGTATAAAATTTTCTAGTAGAACGACGTAATGAATCACACACTAAATCAAGCAATCATGAAATCGTTACCCGGAATATTAGTAGGATTGGCATTAGGTGCCGTTGTTGGTGTTTTACTGGCTCCTGAGAGTGGAAAGAAAACCCGCAAACGGATTTCATCTGAGACCGATTCGTTCTTTAAGGATCTCCAGGATCAATTGCAAACTGGACTTGACAGCATCCGCAACCAATACGAAGACTATGTAGACAATGCATCGGCAAAAGCCAAAGACGTTGTCGCCCAAACGAAGCGAAAAGCTAAGTTTTAATACGAATCACCAATCACCTAAAACGAACAAGACAATGAGAAGCACACGCGATTTTTTAGCAGGTATTATCACAGGCGTAGTTATTGGCATTCTAACGGCTCCCCGCAGCGGTAAAGAAACCCGTGATAAATTAACGGAAGAAGCCAATAAACGTTCTGGCGACCTGAAAGATCAGTGGGAAAAAGGCGTTTCGCAGGTGAAAGAAGGCCTCGAGCAAGCGAAATCACAAGTGAATCAGTACGCTGATAAAGCGAAAGAACAATATAGCCAATATAAAGATCAGGCTCAGGAAGCTTTTAACAAAAGCAAAGAAAACTTAAAGTCTGATTATAACAGCACGGTTAACAACCTGGCTGATGACGCTAAAGAAGGTGTCGAAAATGCAAAAGATAGCGTAAAAGTCAGCTAATAAGCCGACTTCGATTACTCAACGTATTTGAAAAGTTCAAATGGGTCGACTAGGTATTTCCTGGTCGGCCCATTTTGCTATATAATCACATAGCCATCAATACTATATAAGACCTCAGCTAGCCCCACAAAATACAATAATCTCACTATCAATTATTTACACTAAAATTAATTCATTTTTGACTCACCCACTCGCCGTATAATTACCTAGTAAAATGCTTTAATAGACTTTTAATTTCTGTTTAAGAAGGGTTTAATTCCGCTTAAGGACATTTACTGACGAAAACGCCATCAATCTATTTTGGCAATCGGTTTATTCGTACGATGTCTTCCCTTTCTTATTTAGTTACGATTTTAGTAGTACTGCTTCCCGTAGCATTTCCCACTGCTCAGGCACAGAACAATAATATCTCATCATTTGCTACGTCCGACACCATCCGCCTGACCCTGGCTCAGGCTGACGAACAGTTTAACGCGCATAACCTTACCGTTTTAGCCTCTCAACTCGGCATCACCGAGAACAAAGCTTACGAAATTCAGGCTCAACTACGTGTTAATCCGGCAGTCTACGTAGAAACGATGCCGTACAATCAGCAAACCAGAGATGTTCTCCCTTTCAGTCAGTCGAGTGGGCAACAGGTTGTTCAGGTTCAGCAACTCATCCGGCTGGCCGGTAAACGGAACAAACAGGTAGCCATTGCCAAAACCGGAACAGAGTTAGCAACGGATCGCCTGTATGATTTACTGCGGACTCTGACGTATCAACTACACACTACGTTCTACGATTTATACTTTGCCCAGCAGTCGCTATCCGTTTATAATCAGGAGATTGCTACGTTACAGCAAACCGTTTCGCTCTATCAGCAACAGTACGACAAAGGCAACGTACCACTCAAGGATTTAACTCGTCTTAAAGCTTACTTATTCAGCTTAACGACCGAGCGTCGACAGCTACTTCACCGGATTGCCGATGACCAGGGCGATCTGATCGTGCTTCTGAATCGCAGCCCATCAACTAGTTTTCTGCCGATTGTAACATCCGAAACCATTGATACGTATTCTGTCAATAACCTGGCCCTGCCTACGCTCTATCAACTGGCAGAGGAGCACCGTTTTGATCTGAAAGGCTATCGGGACCAGGCCAAACAGGAGCAGCAAAATCTGGACTTACAAAAAGCCCTGGCCGTGCCTGATCTGACCCTCCAGGGTACGTATGACCGTAATGGCAGCTACATTCCGAACTATTTCGGTGTGGGGATTGGCATAAACTTACCCTTACTCAATAAAAACCAGGGAAACATCCAGGCCGCCCGCGTACGTATCCAGAGCAGCCAACAGAACGTAGCAGCCTATACGTTGCAGGTAGACAGCGACGTCCAGCGTGCGTACATCAAAGCCCAACAAACGGAACAACTCTACCGCACCTTCGATCAGCGCTTTAACGACGACTTCAGTCGGCTGATCGACGGCGTAACGACGAACTATAAAAAGCAGAATATAGACGTAGTTGAGTTTCTGGATTTTTTCGACTCCTACAAAAGCAGTCAGATTCAGTACGCTCAACTCCAGAACGACCGGATGCAGAGTCTCGAAGAAATTCGATTTGCGGTCGGTACAAACCCCTTTAACAACTAATCATGAAAAAGTCATTGTTCGTATTGCCCTGCTCACGACCTGTTCAGCTACGCGACCGTTTGGGAGTGAGTACCAATAAATCCAGTGCGTCTTCCTTTGGTCTGCTCATCCACCCATCGTCCGACAGTCGGCTGCGGCAACGGGCGCTGGCCGCCGTTACCGGATTATTGCTGGTGGCGGGGCTTAGCAGTTGTGGTTCCTCAGCGCAACCCGATGAAGCGACAACTACGGAACGGCATGAAACAAATCTGCTGGCAACCGCCCATGTCGATACCGCGCATTTCGAAAATGCAGTCAATGAATTAAACCTGACCGGAAAAGTTACCTTTAATCAGGACCAGGTCGTCAAGGTATTTCCGCTGGTGGGTGGCCATATCGAATCCATCAAAGCCGATCTGGGCGATTTCGTCCGCAAGGGCGAAACATTGGCCATCATCCGCTCGGGCGATCTGGCCGATCTGGAGCAACAGGGCATAGCTGCGCGCGGTCAGTTATCGGTGGCTCAGAAAAACCTCCAGGTTACCGAAGATATGGCGAATGCCGGTTTAAGCTCCCAGCGCGAACTCGTCGCTAGTAAAGAACAGCTCCTGGCTGCCAAAGGGGAAGTGAATCGGGTGAATGAACGTCGGCAGATTCTGGGCGGTAACGGCTCTGTATACGTTGTTAAAGCGCCGATGAGCGGATTTATTGTCGAGAAAGCGGCCTCACCCGGCATGGAGCTCCGGTCCGACGATCCCGAAAATCTGTTTACGATTTCTAATCTGGATCGGGTGTGGGTTATGGCCAATGTCTACGAATCGGATCTGGCCAATGTCCACGAAGGCGATCCGGCAACCATCACCACCCTCTCCTACCCCGACAAAGTCTTTCGCGGCCATATCGATAAAATCTTTAACGTATTAGACGCTGAAAGTAAAACGCTGAAAGTTCGCGTAACCCTCGACAATGCCGACTATCGTCTGAAGCCGGAAATGTTTGCCAACGTCAGTATTACGTATGCCGGACACGATAAGCGCGTCACGATTCCGGCCAAAGCCGTCGTTTTTGACAAAAATCGGAATTTCGTTGTCGTTGTCAATCGGGAGAATCACCCGATCGTGCGTGAGGTCGATGTCTACAAAAGCGTTGGTGATAAAACATTCCTGTCGGGCGGCCTGGCTCCCGGCGACCGGGTCGTATCGACCAATCAACTGTTAATCTACAATGCATTGGGTAATTAACCCCCAATCGACTGCCGTTGTGTCGGGCTTCCGAACTCGACATGACGGTTTTTCATTCCCTGATTTATGGCAGTTCAAACTGGGTTTTGCGCGTATTACCCCGTCCTCCAAAGGCTAATCTTATAGGGGTTTTGAAAAGAGCTTAATTCTGTGTTCCAAAGGGTCAATTTTACTTAGATTTTCACCCCTAAATCCCCTAAAGGGGACTTTACTCGCGCTTGAATAAAGTCCCCTTTAGGGGAATTAGGGGTGAAAAAGTGGCTCAAATAAGGGGTTTATATCATCCACGTGCCCCCCCTCAAGATTGGCCTAAAGGGGAAGAAATTTATCCGCGAGTTTATCCCCCTTCAGGGCGCAGGGAGTAATACGTAATGTATTATTTCCCACTCATTGGTATGATCGTTGAGTTTTTGACTTCTGCCATCACAAAAAAGCTGCTGATGTGCAACGTACCGGGAATAACCGACAGCCGTTCCTGATAGAATCGATTATACGTCTCCATATCACGGCTCACAATCTTCAGTAAATAATCGAACGTACCCGATACTCTGTTACATTCGAGCACTTCGGGTAGCTCACGAATAGCCGCATCAAAATCAGCGAAGGCATCGCGAGTCTGCCGGTCCAGCGTAACCTGGCAATAGATCATCAGCAGGTTACCCAGCTTTTTCTTATCCAGAATGGTAACGTAACGCGCTATAATGCCTTCGCGCTCCAGCCGCTTGATACGTTCATGAACCGGCGTTTTTGACAGATTGATTCGCTGTCCGATCTCCTGAATGGTTAGCCGGGCATCTTCCTGCAGGAGTGCCAATAATTTTTGATCAATCGCATCCAGATGAGTCATGTTGGAATTTTTTACGGCAATAGAGAGCTAACTTGGTCATCAGTAGGCTTTTTTCCTGATAAAAATAAAATTCGTGACCAATATTCCCAAAAAAAAGCAGTCTATCAGAAAACTTATCCATCTACTCTATCTTTGTCCTATTCATTTAATACCAACCTTAAAAGTACCAGCTACCATGGTTATTGGTGTTCCCAAGGAAATCAAAAACAACGAAAACCGCGTCGCATTGACCCCGGCCGGTGTCACAGAACTTCGTAAGTATGGTCACACTGTTTATGTACAGGTGAATGCTGGTGAAGGTAGTGGTTTTGACGATGAAGGCTATATTGACGCAGGTGCCATTATGCTTCCAACCATTGAGGAAGTGTACGGCATTGCCGAAATGATCATCAAGGTAAAAGAACCGATTGCGGCTGAATATGATCTGATCAAAGAAGGTCAGCTGCTGTTCACCTATTTCCACTTTGCTTCGTCGGAAGAGCTCACCAAAGCAATGCTGGCTAAAGGTGCCGTTTGCCTTGCTTATGAAACCGTAGAACGTCCTGATCGTAGCCTTCCTCTGCTGGTTCCTATGTCGGAAGTAGCGGGTCGGATGGCGATTCAGGAAGGAGCCAAATACCTCGAGAAACCGCTGAAAGGACGTGGTATCCTGCTGGGTGGCGTACCAGGCGTGAAACCAGCCAACGTACTGGTTTTAGGCGGTGGTATTGTTGGAACACAGGCCGCTAAGATGGCCGCAGGACTGGGTGCTCATGTGACCATCATGGATGTTAGCCTGCCCCGTCTGCGTTACCTGTCCGACATTATGCCTCCTAACGTACAGACAATGATGTCGAACGAATACAACATTCGGGAGATGATTAAAGTCTGTGACCTGATTATTGGTGCCGTATTGATTCCAGGCGCGAAAGCTCCTCACCTCATCACCCGTGAGATGCTCAAACTGATGCGGTCCGGAACGGTACTTGTAGACGTAGCCGTGGATCAGGGCGGATGTATTGAAACCTGTCACCCCACTACGCACGAAAACCCAACGTTCATCATCGATGATGTGGTGCACTATTGCGTAGCCAACATGCCAGGGGCCGTTCCTTACACTTCTACCGTTGCGCTTACCAACGCTACGTTACCCTATGCGTTGCAACTGGCCAATAAAGGCTGGCAACAAGCCTGCCGCGACAATATGGACCTTCAACTAGGGTTGAATGTGGTCGATGGCAAAGTGGTGTACAAAGGCGTAGCCGACGCATTTGGTCTGCCCTTAACGCCTGTCAATCAAGTCTTAACCGAAGAAGCCCTTGCCGAATAAGCAAGACCGATTCTATACATATTACCAATTCATCGACAAACGCAGGCCGTTCTTTAGGGAACGGCCTTTTTCTATTTGCCAGACGAATTATTCTACGTACGATCAAAAAAGACTAACTATACGATAAATAAAGATACATTTTAAAAAAAATGTAAATATAAAACTCTATCTTACCTCCATAATAACAACGCTATGGAGTATAAAGGGTATTGCATCGAGCCAATTGAGGCTCTCACGGGTCAGCAGGATAACGAAGAATACACGATAACCGGCTCCAGAACTGTGTACCAGGTACGGTCCCTCATCGACGGCTATGTATACGTAGTAACGACCAGCCTGGAACGCGCTAAAAAAATTGTCGATACGCAGAGTAAACGCTGGCAGGCCCAGCAAAGCCAATCGGCCCTGACGCCAATGAATCTTCCCTGCTTGTAGCGTAACGATACGTATCAGGATGGGGAGGAATTAGTGCCCGACTGTTCAAGATAAGTCCGCACTTGCTTAATGTTCCGACGCGATACGTCCAGCCGCAGGTTATTCGTCATAATCACGTAGCCCATCGGGTGTCGGCCCATTTTCAGACTATATTCCCGTACGTGCACAGGGTTGATCAGCGTGTGTTTATGAATACGCAGAAACACCGGCCAGCGCTGATTGAACCACCCGAGTGTTCGGCTCATATGCAGCCGCTGACCGCTCAGCAAATGCACAAAACTATAGTTGGCATCGGCCGTGATGGCAATCACTCTATCGGGCTCAAACCGATGCCGAACACCCGCTCCCGGATTTGCTATCATTCAATAGGCACAAAAGGTGATGTATACTAACCGGCTCCACTAATTAGCCTCACTAAGCAGTCGTAATTGTTCGCCCACCGACTTCACATTCCGGCGGGAAATTTCCAGGCGTAAGCTATTCTTCATAACCACGTAGCCCGATGGATGCTTTCCTCCGGTAACACTATAGTATTCAACAAAAATAGGATTGATCAGCGCGTTCTTGTGGATACGTAGCAACTCGGGCCATCGATCATAAAACCACTTTAACGTTCGGCTCCGAAGTAAACAACTTCCGTTCAGCATATGAACGTAGCTGTAGTTAATGTCAGCAGTAATGGCAATTACTTGGTTTAGATCGAACGTGTGACGTACACCGGCACCAGGATTGACCTTCATAGGTAGTTTTAGCAGCAGAGGACATAACAAAATAAGGCTGAAAGCTGTAATAACATTAATCTAGTTAGTCAATGTAATACACCTAACGAACATCCTACTGAAACTATCTACTTGATTACTAACTCAATGTACCGAAAAGTAAACTAACTAATAATTTTGTACTAAGGAGTCCTATTTATAGTTAACTGCAACACAAGTTACTAATTACACAAAAAGTAAACATATCCATATTTTAACGTTATAATCTTATTTTAATCTTTGACTTCTGAATCAAACACCCTACAACCATACCATACAGTTTACTACTTACCAATTAGTATATACTATATAACGAAAGAAAACGTGAACGTATCGTTTTGACTTAAGTATAACTACCTGCTTACTGGGCCCGCCATCGGGTCCCATGCTTGTCGATGGTTTTTTGCGCTGCTTCCATCGATTGCCGGATACCGTACACCAGCCGATCCTGTATACCAATAATTTTATACACTGTTCGCTGTCCTACCACTAGAAAGGTAGCTGTCTCCTCATCCCATCTGCACTCATCAACCGTTTCTACTTCAATGGTAAACGATTTATAGTCCATCGTCTTACTAATTAATTTCTACACGTATGTTTCTAAGTCAATGTATAGGGCAGGAAATTACACAAAACCGAAACGCTACGTCCCGATTGCTTAGCTATCGGTAGTATCGCTACGGTATCCATCTCTTTCCAGATGATTAACTTTTCAGCCAGCGATGGGCATTTTTATCGATCGCTGTACGGGCTAATTCGGCTGAGCGCTTGATGGCAAACACTACGCTCGATACGGAGCTTCTGACCGCATACACGGTTCTAGTCCCAACAATTGACATGGCCCCTGTTGTTGAATGCCAGACGCATTCGTCAATGGATTGCGATTCGATAATAAAGCCTTTGTAGTTCATTCCCCAAGTCGTTAGCCCGTATGTACGAAGGAATATATACTTACGGATTTAAGTAGTTATTCTTACGACGATTCGGGCGGCTTGTAAGTCACATAGTAAATTTTCATTTTTCCATAAAAAAAGTACTACATGCTACTAAACGTATCCGTAGACCAACTGATAAGGGCATTTTATTCACCAAATCCGGCTGGGATTTATATGACTTATACTAGAATAGATACATATAGAGCGACTTTATTAAGACAGGTATGCCGGTTATACAATTTAGCCCGCTACGTTCCTGAACTCTCCAACATACTATATACATTCAATACATCAAATCGATTATCTATTAAACTCGATATACGTATTAGGATATTATATGGCTAAAAATAAACAGATAAGTATAAAAGATATACTATTTAACTACTTGTCTGAATGCTCATAAACACGTCAGCAAGACAAAAATGCAAACTAAAATAGGCTAGACTAGCTGAGACTCCAGCACTCAACATAGTTTACTCCAATACGTACCCCCAACGAACACCTACTCGATTGACATATAGACCAGTAACTGTACACAATGGCGATTAACAAAACCCACAAAATTGACAAATTCGTAGCGCAGCTGGATGGATTAAGTTACCTCGAAGTCATCAACTACTGCAATCTGGAAGCAGCCCGGTCGCGCTTTCTGCTACGTAGTTTTAAACCGAACGACCCCCGAGAGGGCGTCGTAAGCCAATATCATCGGTTTGTGAACGAAACGAGTTACTTTTTCTCGCGAGGTACCCTCCCTACCACCATGAGCCGTACCGATTTTCTACGTCTGAAGCCTATCGCCGAAACACTGGCGGCCCGTGGCGAATGGCGCAAAGATTCGCTGGCTGTTTTCGCGCCCCGAGTAAGCGCGGTTTAATGAATATAGAGATACGCCATGTCTTAGAGACATGGCGTATCTAGGTAGCTGTAGCTAACTACCTGGCGGCCACTACGTGAACATGCTTACGAATCTTCTTCGTGTAGCGTATCTGCTCCCCAGTCGGCGTAGTAAGTCCAATCCCTTCCGTATTCGCATAGCGATCATACACAATCGATTCCGACTCTAACTTACCCGTGCACCCCTTGTCCATCCATCCGTAATATGCTGTGTTTCCCACCTTGGTATAGTCCTGCACCGATTGCAGCAACAAGTTCAAATTATTGACCTGCACCTGAAACCCGATTGGCGATCTCCCTGCGATACGTTCCAGGAAATAGTATTGCCCTTCAGGCCCGGTAAATACAGTGAGTGTACCCGATACAGGCTCAGACGAGGTGACGCCTTCAATAGTATAAGACGTAGCACCCGTCAACTTATAATCACCGGGTTTAATGAGGGCATTATCAGGCAGATTCTGAACAATGACCGATTCTTTACAAGCGCTTACAATTATAAGCGACAGAATCGACAAAAAATAGTTCATATACGGTTCGTTACGGTCTTGGCGGCTAGAAGAGAACTAGGCTCAAACCCGTATAATATATATGATTTTTTTGCCTTTTCAAATTGCCCATCTGCCAAAAGAACATACGCGTAGTCGGCAAAGCAATTTTAAGCGTAAAAATCATTTATAAATAGCACGAATCAGCTACAACTTAAATGTGTAGCCGACAGCACCCTGCTGTCTACACTAGAGAATGGTTTTCATTGGATTAGCTCATCGTTTTAGTGCTTCGACAGATCCCTTCTGTCAACTACAACCTAATCAATCAGTACGCTTACATCCTATAAATAGTACTATAAAACGTACTTTCTGCATTATAAAAGTACCCCATTAAAACCTGACCCCGGATAAAAAATATAGCTAGAGATTTCGACTCATGGATTACTCCAATAGGCCTACCATTAATATCTTCGGTATTGTAATACTACAAAAAAGCCTATCCAAGCTATATAATCACATCAATACCAATCCTGGCAAAATCAATAAACCAAGTATTTTATTTTTCTATTAATAGTCTAAGATTTCATGTATGATTTCTGATTTTTCTACACCAACAGCTATTACGCCAGCAGCTCCAGCTGAGCGCGCTACGATCTTAAGCTTACACGTATCATTAGGTAATTATCAGGAATTTCAGGATGCCTTAATTAACGCAGCGCATCGGGGTGAGTCCAGAACAGCCTGCTTTGCTAATGTACATATGGCCGTTGAAGCACACCGCGACCCTGAATTTGCCCAAGTGGTCAACTCAGCCGATTGGGTGTGTACAGATGGCTTGCCATTGACCTGGGCTATGCGTTTACTACACAAAAAACACCAGGACCGCGTTACAGGGCCTGACACGCTAAATAACATGGTTAAACGAGCTACTGAAGAACAATTGCCTATCTTCTTTTACGGCTCAACTGATGACGTACTGGCTAAAGCAGTAGCCGTTTGCCGTGAACGTTACCCTGCCATTCAGATTGCCGGTACGTTATCGCCACCCTTTCGGAGCTTAACGGTCGACGAAGAAGAGGAAATTATCGATCAGATAAATGAATCGGGCGCTCGTTTAGTATTCGTAGCATTAGGTTGCCCAAAACAGGAACGCTGGATGGCGAGAATGCGGGGGAAAGTTCAGGCTGTTATGCTGGGCATTGGGGGTGGCTTACCCATTCTGGCAGGAGTGCAAAGCCGCCCCCCACAATGGATACAACGTATTGGTATGGAATGGTTTTACAGATTAGCGTTAGAACCCAGACGTTTGTTTAAACGCTACGCAGTGACAAATAGTCTGTATGGATGGTATTTAGGGAAGCAATGGCTTTCTTAACTTTTAAAGCAAAAAGAGGAAACTATAAATAGTTTCCTCTTTTTGCTTTAAAATACAAAACAGATTAAAGTCACTACTAAGCAGGACATTCTACTTCATACTCAATAATAGTATTATTTATTACTGATTGATATATATCGATCAACATTTTATAATTAGCTTCTGGTGTATAATTACGTTCATAAGTTTCAAGAGCTTTATGACTAAAAGCTTGCTTTACAGTCAATGGATAATTTTTCCACTCAGTAAGGATATCAAGTAAAGCCTCTGGCATATTAACTTCAAAATGAAGGCCATTAACGCCATTTTGGATCAAAGAACTCATTGCTCCAAAATTACTAGCTATCACAGGAGTGCCGAGCGAGAATGCTTCAAGAATAACCATGGGCATTCCTTCATACCAAATAGAAGGAAATATAAGCGCAGAGCATTGCTGCATTAATTCTAAAACATCACGCTTACCCAAAACTCCTAAATACTCAATATTATTATTGTCAACACTAGCTTTTTTTACTTTCTCAGCCAAAGGACCATCGCCAGCTATTTTGATCTGAAAATCAGAATTTTGAAAAGCAGCTAATAATACTTCAGCGCCTTTCTCTTCACTTAAGCGCCCTACGTATAGGAAAAAAGATTCCCTATCTTTATTGATGATAGGACCTTGATCTACAAAATTAGGCTTAATACAAAATTTCGAAGAATCAATATTAAGTGTTGACGAAGTATATAAGTGCTTAGCAAAAGCACTTAATACGATGTATTTATCGACTGCATTCCAAGTTCCAATTTTTTTATGAAACCAAATTACGAATGCTAGCCAAAAAGTCATTAAATAGGAATCACGGAAAACCCGTCTTCGAATTGACTCCCACGGGAAATTGGCATTTAAACTATTAATAAAAAGGTGGCCTTTATCCATTAAGGAACCAGAAGGGCAGAGTAAACGATAATTGTGCAATGTTATAACAACAGGTAGCCCTAGCTTCTTAAGCGTTCTTATAATAACTGGGCCGGATGCATAGTGCCAATTATGAATGTGAATAACATCAGGATGAAAATCCGAAATAACAGCTTTTAGACTATTAATAGAAAAAGGATTCCAAATCGATATAAAAAACTGTATAGCACCTTCAAAACCAGGTCGATTAAAAAAAGAGAGAGATTTAACAGAATGACCTTTTCGTAGCAAATTAGCCTCTAATTTGAATACGCTGTCTTCACCACCACTAACTTGATAAAAAGAGTGAATTGTTAATATTTTCATAAACTAAAACAATGCATTTAATATCTTATATTTAATTCGTTGTTGAATAGAATAAGGTCTGATAAATTGTTTAATAATATCACCATCTAATTCGACATTATCCGTGAACAGATAATGTTCATTATTTGTATAATCTAAAAATGTTTTAAAGCGGTTAAATTTTTCATTTGTATGAGTAGCATTAGGATCTTCTAAACCGATGTTAATAACTTTAGATATAGCAGGAAAAACAGTATATAAATCATTCATAAATTGATGAAAACACCATCTTATAGCCCAAGAATTAATTTCTCCTGACATTTGACGATTCAGCATATTAGACATATCTGAACCCATTTCATTGAATCTATTTTTCAATACACTATCTGCATTAAAATCCTCATAATTCTTAACAGCCCAATCTATATTTCCCCATCGATCAGCCCATGTTGCCCATCCCCAACAAGATGCTCTTTTTGTGAAATAAATAGAATTAGGTTGTAATCCTTTTATGGGCATAGTAAATCCAGAAACTGAAAATACTTTTGAGTTATTTATATAATGATTTAAGCCGAGATTCATATACGCCAAAAAATTAGGGCTAGTCATCAAGTCATCTTCTAGAACGATTACTTTACCATAAATATTAATTATTTCAGAAACACCATCAATAATGGAATTAGCCAAACCTTTATTAATAGTTGATTCACGTATATAAATATTCTTAAAACCATTAACAGACTTTATAAATTTCCTTACTTCATTAATACTGTCAACATCAGAGTCCGTTTTAGGTCCATCAGAAAAAATATATAGTTCATGAAGACTTGAATACTTATTTCTCTTTAAACAATCGATCGTAGTCTTTAAAGTAGCAATGCGTTTATATGTAAAAATCAAAATAGGGGCGTATTCAAAACTCATAGCAAATTTATTTAATGGTCATAACATATTGATCAAACTTATTGAGATTAGGATTGATTTTAATTTTGATTCTTTCAAAAAGCCTGTTAATAAAATGAACATAATCACGATCATTAATTTTTAATAGATCAGAACTACTAAAGTCAGATTCATTAAAAGGAATCACTTTATCCGGCATAAAGGCATAAGAATTAATTCCAGTATCAACCAAAGAAAAATCTATTTTTCTTTTTTGAAAATGAATATATAGAAATTCAGATTTACATAAGCTCCCATCTTTATAATATAAATGCTTTATACTTCCATTATTATATATAAAAAGTTGATGCTTAAAAGAATTTATATTTGAAGGTTTAAAATAAAGAGAATTAGGATTGATATCAACCATAATTTCAGAATGAAACACTTCATAACCTTCATATTTTAGTATTTTACCAATACCGTGCCATTCATCAAACATACAAGACTTTTCATTCATATAAATATATTTATAATCGATTAAATTAGACTTTCTATATAAAGAATTAATATTAGAATCGTTTTTTATTAGACTTAAATGACCTCTTTGAAAAATTTTGGTTATCGTCTTATTTTCAACAAGTTCCAATACAGAGCTGCAATCACCAAAAACCATATCCAAATCACAATAACCCCAATAATCATAATTATATAAAATATCACTAAATGCTTCCCCATAAAGTGGCCTATAATCACATAATTTATAAGGAAACGATAATGCAGCTTGAAATCCCAATGTTGACGAAAAAAGAGCACAAAGCTCCTCTAAAGTAGAGTTTAACCACTTATATTGAGTGCATTCAATAGGTTGTTTTTGGTCAGTAACGAAAATAAAATCAAAGGGGCTATTTTTTATAGATAATAACCACAAATCAAAAGATGAAGGGAATGGGCCTATCCAAATAACTAATATAGCAACAGGTGAATTAGCCATAAATTATAAATTAATTAGAAAAAGCTAAATAAATTTTTTTAACAATTTGAACTGGCAATATTCTTGATATATAAATCCAATTGGGTATAGATGGTATAGTTAGATGGTATTTTAATAATTCAAAAAATTCTTCATCTGGCAAATTAAGTGTACGGTTTATATCTTTAGTCAAAATTGAAAATAAAGTTATAATGCCGTACTTTTTCTCATGAGGTAGATGCCAAATAGCAAATTCCTCATCCCTTGGAACAACATTCCTATGTATAAAAGGCTGCGTCCACATTCTTTTTATAAATCTATTCGCTAAAGAATTCTCTAATTTGTTTTTATAAAATAAATAACTTAATACATGTTCCTCTGTATTAAATTTCAGTTGTTTATTCTCATTTCTCATTAAAAGCTTTGGCCATAACTCCTCAAAATCAAGAAATATCTTTTTTAGATTTGCAATTGTAGATAACAAGAATTCCCCCCCGTAGTAATTAGGTATCGAATCTAAAGAAGTCGAATCCAATTCTTCATAAACTTCTTTCATCATTTGCCTAGACAAACCATTTACAACGTGATCTAAAGGATAATCTATTGAATATCCTAAAAATCCATTTTTTAACCCCATAGACCATAATAATGTTAAATCTTGAGTTACTATGCAATCAGAATCTAATAACAAAAAAACATCTTCATCATTTTTAGATAAATCTATCATACTTTTGATGATCGAAAATTCGAAGAATGTATTTCGCCAACTGCCATAGTAGTTGCTAGGTGTCTTATATTCAAAATCAATCTGGATTATTTTCACTGACAACTTCGCAAACATGGAGTGTATATTAACAGAATCAACTGTCTCTGGCACTTCTGTATTTGTAAAAAAAATTAAATTTAAGTCTTTATTAAATTTTTTACTTGTTAAAAATAGAGTACAAATATTTTTCCAATAAACATTTAAAAAACTTTGAGATGAAGACTTGCCTTTAAATCCCATTTGCGAATAAGTGCTTTCATCCCCAGTCGAATCAGCACATAACCATGTGCATAAAAAATACCTGCTCATTGTAGTAAATAATAATCTTAGTTCTTCAATTAATTAGTTAACCAATAATTCTGCTTTTTATGTTACAATAGAAACTCTCATTTCCTGTTGATATTTGTCCTCCTTATTAATTATCTTTAAATTGTATATTGATAGCGAAATTGTAAACAAAAGTAATGCCCAAAAGTCTTGAGCACTATATAGACTTGATGAAAACATACCATAAACTAGGGTTTGTAAGTATAATAAAATTACCCAAGTTGCAGGATGTGACATTTTAATAATTTTATAAGAAGTCATAAGACTATAAAAAATAACAATTAAAAATAATATACCTACAACTATTCCATTTGTCATAAAGACTTCTAATATATAGTTATGTGGATAACTACCAATCCCTGGACCGGATTTTATTATATAATACGACCCTAATAAGAAATTTTCTTGTATAAGTTTATAAGTATTAGAATAAATCTCATCTCTTCCGCTAGTTTCTCTTTCTGAAAAGACTCTCGCTGTACGAGTAGCCAAGTTGCTATCTAACACTTCAGAAAAAAAATCCATAAATGGATTAATAAAAACAACTATTGCTATAAAAAAAACCAACAATAAAACTAAACTTTTTACAAATCCTTTGTTCGAAAACAAATAAAATAAATTAACGATCACTATAACAGCTAACGGCGATCTTGAACTTGCTTTCATTATTGACAATAAACCTAAGAAAAAACATGCAACAAAAAGTATTTTTCGCTTATAATCTACACTAAAATTAATTAATGCATATATTGAAACTATACAAAGTGCACACCCTAATTGCCCATATACAATTGAATTAATTGTACTATTTGCATCAAATCTTATTGTAGATGTGTCTAATGAAAAATTTTCTTTAGATGTAAAATACGCAATAAAAAGACCAATAAAAAGGGTTACATAGAAAACATTAAAGCTATTTCTATTATATATCTGATTGTAATTTTTAAATGAAATTGCAATTATAATACCAAGAATAAAACCTAATAAATCTCTTTCACCATGTATATTATATAAATTATTAAATTCTATTTCATATTCAAGAAAAACATCAATAAAAATATTTATTACATACACAATCACAATCCAATAAAAAATTGTTATTATTATCTTTTTATTGGATTGCCTACTAAAATTATAATAGATAACAAAAAGTGCTAAAGCAACTTTCGTTACCCAATATATATTTACAAATATTACTGAATTTAGATTTAAAAAATCAGGAATGCATGTAATAATTAAAAAGATTGAATAAAAATTCAAAGAAAAATATATATTATTAATAATTTTAATAAAATTCCTCATCTTAAAAAAACTTTTATCTTTTTATAAACGAATGGCTTAAAAACTCTTCATAATTTTCCTTACTTGTACAGAAAGTATAATACTTATAAAAAATACAATCAAAGAACTAGAAATAATTATTCCTAATAATCCCCAAATTTGGCCTAGCATAATAGCAAGTGGAATACTTATAAAAGAGCTTATTGAAATTACAATTAATTGTATCTTCAAATTACCTATTCCATTTAGTATATAAGTATGTAAGGTCTGCCACATATACATAATAGTATATATACTCATAGCTAATGCAATTCCTCCCTCAATTTCTAATTCTCTGCCTATCCAAACTTTGAATATATAGTCAGAGATAAAATATGTTATTATAACACCAAAGCTTAAAAACAGCCATACCAATCTCATAATTTTTACATTTTTTCTCATCCAGGCATAATCTTTTTTTACATAAGCATCTGTAAAGGCGCTCCAATACGGAGTAATTATTATGGATAATATAATACTAAATACTGAAAATAATTTATATGTTACGTTAAAGTTAGTCACATAAGATGGACCTAAAATTTTCCCTATAATAACATTATTAGTTTGAAATAATACTATAGAACCAATCTGAATGACAAAAAAAATTCCCCCTAAATTTATTATTTCTTTACTGTACATAAATTTAATACTCTTAAAATTAGGAGCTATATATCTCATTTTATTTTTAAATAGATAAATACTCCCCAAGAGTAAAGTAATTGATTGAGGTATTGTTAATACTATTACTAGTAACTCTAAACTACCAACATATCTTTTTTTCGCTAAATACAGCAAACAAACTGTCACTGATTGACCTATTAACATGATAACAGATGACATAAAAGCTTTGTGTGTAGCTAGCAAAACAGTATTTATTGTTTGCAAAACAAATTGAAAACAAAAGCTAGTCACTATTAACAATAATATATTATTAATATCAATATTCATCGCAACATTACTATCAAATAACCCCCCCCAGTTAATGAATCTATTTAAAGAAAAAAAAGTAATAAATATTACAATAGATATTATTAACAAGACAGCGTAAGTTGTACTTAAATAAATTTTCGCTTTTTCAATATCATTTAGCGCTATTGCTTCTGTAAGTTTATTACGCAAACCATTCCCCAAACCTATATCAAAAAAATTCATCCAACTAACTACTGAACTAATTGTTAGCCATATCCCATATTGAACTGGGTTTATATAATTTATAGTCATAGGCACTAATACTAAATTAATGCCCAAACTCATTATCTTCACAAAAAAAGATAATCCAATATTTTCTATTACTTTTTTTGAACGTGTATCTAATTTATTGACAACTATCTTTCTAAAATTTTGAACTAGAGAACTATCAACTTTTAATATTTCCATTATTTATTTCTATCGCTAGATTTAAAAACACTTTTGATCTCTCATAAAACTCACCAAGCGTTTACGTTACCTTTTATCATTGATTTAATAGTAAGCCAACATATCCATAAGTCCAAAAATGGGTTTTTTTTTCTATTATAAAACCGATCATACTTAACTCTATGTTGCATTTTTATTAATTGATCAGTTTCCCCCCTACATCCTCGCACCTGGGCTAACCCTGTAACCCCTGGCTTTACTCTGTATCTCTTTCTATACTCAGGCATAGTATTCCAGAATTGGGCACTGTGCTGTAATGCGTGTGGCCGAGGGCCGACGATACTCATATCGCCAATTAATACATTTAAGAATTGAGGCATTTCATCAAGATTTGTTTTTCGCAAGAATCTACCGATTGGTGTAACGCGATTATCAAATTTTGTAGCCTGCGCAAATACAGCTTGTGGGTTATGAGTCATTGTTCTAAACTTCAAGCAATTGAAAGGTTTCCCACGATAACCTGTCCGCTTTTGAATATATAGAACTGGTCCAACTGAACCTAAGCGAATTAGTATTCCTATTATTGGAATTAGCCATGATAAAACTAAAATTGTTACGGTTAGAGCGAAAAAAATGTCAAAAATCCGTTTACCAATCAGTTGGTAATTAAGCTCGTTGTGCCGAGTCTGTGTCTCTTTATACACATACAGCGGCTTGTAATGTGATTCTAGACTAAGCATTTTATAAGGGAGGTTGTGTTTGACAGGATTTACAGAATTGACAGGATTTATTTGCTGATTATTTAGAGCTAATCATGTTAATCCTGTCAGAATTATTACTCTAGTCGACGTGTTTTATTTGATTCTCCATAATAATCACCATAGTTATAGCTATAGTAGTAGGATTCACCTTCACCTACCCCATTGAGAATAATACTAAGCTTTTGGAAGCGATGCTCCTTGTAAAGTGTATCCACCATTTTGATGTAGTTTTTAGGCGTATGATCGTGGCGGATTAGGAACATCGTTGCATCAGCGAACGGAGCAATTAATTGAGAATCGGTTACTAAACCCACGGGTGGCGAATCGACTAATACGTAATCGAATCGTTCTTTCAACTCTTTGAATAATTGAGCTAGTCGTGGAGAGCTTAATAGTTCCGCGGGATTTGGTGGTAACGGTCCTGCCGTTATAATGTAATAGTTTTCATAGCCTAAGACTGGATGCAACAACTCATCCACTGTCGCTTCTCCGATTAGATAATTGCTCAAGCCCGCCCGGTTTTCTATATGTAAGCTTTTATGCAGTTTAGGCTTCCGCATATCCATTTCCAGAATGACGGTAGACTTGCCCACTAAAGCCAGGCTGGCTCCCAGATTCAGGGATACAAATGATTTTCCTTCGCCACTGATACTGGAGGTAAATAAGAGCACCTGGCTTTGCTCTGGATCGCTACGTAAGAATTGCAGGTTAGTACGTAAAGCCCGTATCTGTTCGCCCACTACTGATTGCATTCGGGGCTTGAACACCAGATTATCGGCATCCATCTGACGGCTTTTAACGACCTCGCCTAAAATTGGGATCTGAGTGGCTTCTTCCACATCAGACCGACGTAATACGCGATTGTTCATCGCATCTTTTGCAGAAATGAATCCTACGGGTACGAGTAAACCGATAATGGCAAATAATCCAAAGATCGTCATTTTAACCGGCTTGACAGGTTTGCTTCCAGTACGGGCAGCATCCACCGTGCGGCTGTCCGATACGGTAGATGCCGCTGATAAGGCTGTTTCTTCCCGCTTTTGAAGCAGATAGGTGTATAGTCCGTTCTTAATAGCTTGCTGGCGACTAATGTTCAATAAAGCCCGTTCTTTTCCAGGCACCGTGCGAATCATGCCTTCAATACGCTTATTGTTCACCAGCAATTGATTTTTATTGGTGGTCAGTTGCTGACGTATGGTGGCTACGTTCTCGTTGATGCTGGCTTTGATAGTTTTAATCTGGCTATCCAGCGATTGGAAAGCTGGACTATTGGGCGCCATTGTCCGGGACACTTCTTCCCGCTTTAGTTCCAGTTCAGAGGCTTTCGTTAAGAGGCCCATTAAAATTGGATCGCTTAGACCCAACGTAGCAGGTGCCAGACTCTTGTCGCCCGATTGGTTTTTGATATACCGTTCTACGTCATTCAAAGCCCCTAACCGTATGTTGACTTCGTTCAGCTGCGTATCATTTTCTTTTACGGTTGTCAGGAACGTTTGCGCCTGTGCACTGAGGTCAGTAATACCCTGGGTCGATTTATACAGCTCAACTTCTTTCTCAACCGTCGATAATTCACCAGAAATTAAGCCTAAACGTTCTTCAATAAAGCTGAGCGTATTATTCGCCTGTTTGTTTTTATCGACAATTGCTTCTTTGTTGTATTCACTAATTAGCTGGTTTAGAACCGCTTCTCCTTTATCCGGTACTGATTCTTCCAGATTCATCACCAGTACGGTCGATTGCTTGGCGGTAGGTTCAACCTTTAAGTTGGCCAGAAAGCCTTCGACGGCTTCACGATGATCCGATACCGAAACAATAACCGATTCCTGTGAACTAGTGAGCGGCTTACGGGCAAATACCCGCAGCTTGCCATAAGTCGTTTTTATACTCTGGTCAACGGGGTAGGCCTGTCCATTCAGCTTGATTGTTTTCGCATCAACGAATGTAATGGTTAGCGGTTCGGTATAAAGCTGTGAATTGGGTTCTTCCACCAGTAACCGTATAGGTGATTCACTATAGATTTCTTTCTTGAACGTAGTGGTTGGGTGATAATACCGAACATCCAGTCCCAGATTGCTGACGACACGCTCCATTAGTGTGTAGGACTTGAGAATTTCCATCTCATTTTCCACCACTTTGCTACTGCTGAACAGATCCAGCTCTTTCATCAGGCTTTGCTCCGCAATGCCTTTTTTCTCGTCTTTAATCAGCAAACTAGCCTGAACTTTATAGATCGGCGGTTGATAAAGCAGATAGATATAAGCCGCAGCCAGCGCCACCACCAGCGAGCCTACAAACCAGGGCCAGTTACGCAGATAGCGCATCAGGATAGCACGCAGGTTCGGCTGAGGTTCAACCTCATAGGCCTGGTAGGGCGTATATGGATTAGTAGTCATATTCATGTGTTAAAAACGGCTAGCAATAATGGCGATAAAGGATAGTGCACTCAGAATAATGGGTAATGTCTGATACGTTCGGTCGGCGTTAGCAATCCGCGATTTACCCGGCTCAACATAAATAATGTCGTTAGGGCGCAGGTAGTAGTAAGGCGATTTGAATACGTCCCGTTTGGTGAGATCGACACGATTAAATGTGCGTTGTCCGTTCTCCTCCCGAATGATCAATACGTTATCTCTACGTCCATAGATGGTTACGTCACCAGCTAACCCCAAAGCAGCTGGTAGGGATATTTGCTCATTCGGAATTGAGAAAAGCGACGGACGCGCCACTTCGCCAGACACGGAAATCTGAAAATTCAGGTTCCTAACGTTTACGGTTGGCTCCTTTAAATAGTCCAGTAGCTTTTGCCGTATCTGGGCGGCTGCCTGCGTATTCGTTAGCCCCTGAACCATCTGTTTACCAATTAACGGTAACTCGATCTGCCCCTCTTCATTGACCAGATAACCAGGCGTGTAAGGAATTGGCGTTGTTGGCGTGTTAGTAGTTGGTGCTCCCGCCCGTTCGGCCATCGCAATGGTGGCATACGGATTAAAAAAGGCCGTAGCTTCCGGACTTAAACTGCTTACCTGAACGGACAATACATCGCCAGCTTTAATGGTTGGAATATATCGGGGAGCGAGCGCCAACGTATCGGAATCTGTTTTCTGATACAATACCAACTCTTTACTGGAAATGCAGCTCGACAGGCAGGCGCACAATCCAACTATCCAAACAAAGCCCTGAGCTAACCGTAAACGTACTTTCATGCGACTATTGTAAATACAAGCGATATTGATTCTGTAAATAACTACTATGGTATTGCCGAAGCAGTGCATCTAACTGATAGCCCACTCGGTACCGATTTCCTATTCGATAGCCCCGGCTGTAATTATATTCCCAGCGGAACTCTTCGGTACTCCGTACTCTCAACTGTTTCGTTTGGGCAATACGTCCCGGCGGAATCGGAACGGCAAAACTGAAACCGCCTGTCCCACCGTTCGTGGTTTTTGTGGCAAAAAAGCCTACTTCCACATTGCCCATCTGCCGGATCACATCGACTCGCGCCCCCCGATCCTGATACATATACTGCCCACCCGATACTTTCAGTGTTAGATCACGCGAAGGGATTCGATACGCTACGTCGGCCAGGAGCATCAGATGCTGCAACGATTCATAATAGAAGCCATTACTCGGGAAATAGTAAAAGCCGGTATAACTCGTTTCAATGCCAAACGACCAGTTTTTGGTCAGATCAGCGTGACGGTATTGCACATTAACCCCATACTGATCATTATAAAACAATCCCGCTGACAGACTCATAAAATTCGTTCCATCCAGTGCCAGAAACTGATTCAGAAACGTTGGTGCGGGTCGTACATTCAGCGCCTGATTATCCAGCCTGTTCACGATTGGAAATAGAACACCCCAGTTTAGGACTAAGCCTCGGCCCAGATAAAGCTGGCTCTGGAGCAACAGGTTTGTTTTACTTTCCACTGGGTTCTCCCGATAGCCAAACTGAGCAATAAACTCGGGTTGCAATCTGAAATCCAGTTTATACCGTCGTCCATCAAAGGGATGGGCTTTTGCAAAGGCTTTCCGTTCAGATTGGCTAACCGAACGAGCGGAGAATGTTGGCGTTACCGTATAGTGAGCAATGGGTACTCCCTGATAGAGCGGAACAAACTCATTGATTCCTTGTACAGATAATGGCTCCGACAATTCCAGTAAGCCAATGCCAGGGTTTCGATAAAGCCGCTGCTCGTAATACACCCGGTGCTGCCCACTATCGATTACCATATTCTCGTAGTTTGTCAGTACGTCTTTTTGCTGTGCTGAACAAACCTGAACCATCCATAGCCACGCTATACACGATAACCAATACATCCTGGCCCCTCGCCCTATACGCCGATCAATTACCTTCATGCTTCCGAAGTCGTTTAGGTAATTGAAACAGACGTAGTGAATACGACGTACCCGCCGTAAACTGATCGCCGTTCAGCAAACCAGCCTGAATGGTCCAGTGTTTGAAGAGCGTTACGTATCCTCCCGCGTTTAGATGCTGCGAATCCCACTCAACCATTACGCCAGCCTTTTTGGCAAAACTCAACTTAACGCCACCAAAAGGCCCGGATAAATAATGGTAGGGTCTATCTCGTTTATCCTTCAGCGTATAACCAGAGAAGATATCCTCATTCTGACTATTCTTGACCTCCGCCCGATACAACGAGTACGGACTGCCCATACCAATCGTAATAGCCGTTTCGATCGATTTGCTCAAAGACACATGCTTGGTAGCTACCAGCGCATTTGTTATCAGTGAGTTATCAATACCGAAGGGCGCAGAAAGAATAACAGCCAATGAAGGGCGTTTTTCTTTCTCAGTAAGTACTACGTATTTCAAATCAATCTGCCGATCGCCAATCCCTTTGTCCGCAAAACGTACTGGGCCATTAGGATTCAGCAAATTCAGATTCACTTCAAGACGAGGTAGTATAACCAAATTCACAAAACTGATACTTTCCGAATTTTTTTTATTAAACCGGAAAGCATAGTTCGATGGGTTAAACGTGTAGCCAAACGAAAACGTACCATCTTCCTGTACCTCTGCCGTTGGGATATACAGTAGCCCAGACTTACCGGAAACATTAACCTGTCCCCAAAGTCGGCCGGAGTATAGGCTACAGAGTAGCCCTAATCCTATCCAAAAAACCTTTTTATCGGTCTTCATGAGCACTGTATTCTTGAACGTATAAGTCTATACGTATTAATTGCATTGGTATGTATTACGAAGCTGGCGTTCCAGCATTTACTTCAGTTTCAGCCGTAGCGACAAGCCCGCTTCAACACCGTTCAGGCTAACCTTTTCGGTCGTACTGGTTGTTTCCGTACGAGCTACCTGATTGTAGCTCCCCAAATGATAGCGTACATCGACGGCTACGTATAGTTTCTTGACCAGTTGCCGCTCAGCCCCTACCAGTAGCTGTATACCGTAGTTGTTGCCTGCCTGTGTTTCATCAACGGAACCCGTTCCGCCCGTTACCTGCCGGTTAAATTTGTTATTGACAAAATAGCGGGCAACACTAACACCGATATAAGGCGTCAGGAACGGAGCTTTCGGCGCTTCCTCGCCTTCTTTGGCAACGGCGGCTTTCTCGAACGTGTATTTCAGATCCAGGGAAACCGGAATGATCGATAGCGTTAATTTCTCCGTGCGATTGATGCCCCCGCTGCTCAACGAGCTGGATACAGACTTGCTCCAGAAACCAACCCGTCCGCCAACGGAGAGTCCTTTGACCAGGCCAATCTCCAGAGCAGCCGTTGGCATAATGCTACCATTCAGTTTAGCCCCTTGATCGTTGTTGTAGGCGGTCAGGAACGAACGCTCATTCCAGTAATCCAGAGATGGCCCCCAATAGCTGGCTCCTACGCTGATGCTCTTTAAGTTTACCTGTGCCTGGGCAGTCGATGGTTTTATGAATAAACCCGCTACAAAAGCCGAGAAGGACAGGAATAGGTATCTTTTTTTCATGATCTTGATTGAACGTAGTAAATTCTGGTGAGTTAAAGATCCTATTACTTATTCAGCTCCGATACGTCCACCACCCTGGTTGTGACAGCTGTTGATAGCCTGTGTCCGGGCAGCATTCAGCGCAGCCATAGCCGCATTGAAGTTAGCCGTAATAGCCTGCGTATCAGCCGTAGAAGCATTTTGCACAGCCGTTGCCTGAGCGTTACAGGCTACAATTTCTGCCGCTTTCACAGTACTGATCTGTTCCGAAATCTGAACATAAGATACCAGATATAATACTTTCAATAAGGCTTTATCAGAATCAGGAATCGCAGCTCCACTGATGGCCGTATTGGCTTCATTGTACTGGCTGCTAGCCTGGCTCAACAAGTTGGCATAATACGCATTCTTATCGTTATTACATGATGTCGCCTGCTGCTGAGCGGCTGTCAATTGAGCCTGGTGTGCCGCATTGACTGAGCTAGCCTGAGCATCACGGGCAGCTGTTAAGTTGGCTACTGCCGTATTATACGACGCATTGGCTGCATCCTGGCAGGCGTCGTTAGTCTTCGTCGTGGCATTGGCAGTAACCGGTACTACGGTATTTCCATCAGCACCGATACGTCCGCCTACGGGTTTACCATTCACGGTTGGTAAGGTAAACTTAGGCATGTAGGCCTGAAGCGCTGGGTTTTTAGCCAGAGCGTCGGTTTGTGCTTTTAGATTAGCAGGCAGAGTACCTCCAGACGAGATGCTGGCAACAACAGCTGGTGTAAACGCAGCCGCCAGTTGCGTAGCCTGATCCGCTGGGATAGCCTTCGCTACGTCTGCGGTAGCCTGTTGCACAGCAGCGGACGGTTGTCCAGAAGACAGACTGGCTAATCCGCTGGTAACGGCCGACGTAACGGTCGATGATTGCACAGAACCCGCCGTTACCGTAACAGTGGCTGGGGTGGTGGCTTTTACTTCCGGTAATTTTACATTGTCGATTCCCTTAAACGTATACGTGAACGGGGTAACACCGGCTACGTCTTTCGTTTTACAGTTGTAGAGGACAGTAGCCAGGCAGAAACCATAAAACAGGAGCCTAATTTTCGGAGTTGAAGTTCTCATGTAAAGGTTGTTATGAGTAGCGCGATACAAAAATGGTTAATGAATAATGGTTGATTTTTCAGCGCACCAAGCGCTATGTTTTACTGGAAACTACGTATTCATTAGTGTCGTTACGGTCGATTCAGGCAATAGCTTTCCACCACGCCAGCAGTTGTGCATAGCGGCAAATCGAAACCTGATTACTCTATTCTTTCCCCTAAAGACGTTATACTATCAAGTGAATAGCTTTGTCTGCTGAAACATACCTGTTCCGAAAAAGAATAAGACGTGTATAGCCTGTACGTTTAAAAATCCGGCCAGTATCTGAGGGAATAATCGACATTCGCCGATACGTCAGATTCATGGCTTCGGGAAAGATGTTTAGTCATTACTCCCTATAGTTTGACTTGTGGATAGTTTAGTAGAAGTCTTCCTTAATCGATGTTACGGTTTTCTTCCTAAGACAAACTTACTAAATATCCACCTGAGTAATTACCCGCCTACCGAAGCGTATAAATCGAATTTATTATCCGGGGGAAGCTAGTATAGACAAGCTGGTCGTATCAACTTCTTACAACCGATTATATACTACAAAAAAGAAAAAAAATACGATTATACATATACGACGTGGTTGCTAATAAATCAAAGTAGGCAGTTAATAGACTAAAAAGGCATTTATAAATTTTAATCCCGTTTTTAGGCTGGTAAACGCAGTCGTTGATACATCCAATGCCTAATGAGTATTTATAAGAATAATTTATATATATATTCTACTATCCATAAACTAATAATGACCTTTATAAGAAATAGCAATACCATCCATCACAGACAACCAGGTGTTTGCTTGAGACCTGTCTGTAGTTGATATAACCTTCCACGGTAACGGCCAAGTGTTTAAGCCCTCCCCATAAAGCTAATCTAGTAGGAGTTTCACGTAGATGATGGATTAGGTTTGTTTTTACGCTATTTACCACCCCTGCCAGAACGCTGGCCTGGCCCCTCCTAAAACCTAATCGTGCAGGGGTTTTGAAAAGAGTTTAATTCAGTATTCCAAAGGGTCAATTTTTACTTGGCTTTTCACCCCTAAATCCCCTAAAGGGGACTTTACTCGCGCTTGAATAAGTCCCCTTTAGGGGATTTAGGGGTAAAAAAGCGGATCAAATAAGGGGTTTATGGCATCCACGTGAAAGCCTTACAAGATATCCCCCGCCAACTACAAACGAAGTAAAATTGGCTACAAACGGATTGGACGCTATTTTGCCAGGAAGCAAACTACTCAGCTAAGTAATTGCTTCACAAGAACGGCCCACTCCTCCTCGAACGTACCATCGAAGAATGACGATCCAGCCCGACGGTACCAGTAGTTGGCATTAAAGCGATCGCCTTCTTTGCGGTGCAGATAGGCGTGGATGCGATCGTACGCTTTTTCGCCTTCGCGTGTCTGCGCAATACTGTGCGCGGCTTCCCAGTCGCCGTTGGCATCGTACCAAAGTGATTGTAACAAGGGCTGCAAACCAGCCGGGGGCGCTGGCTGGCTCAACGTAGCGGTAAATTGCTCGAAGGTCATATCATTTTACACGTTATACCAAACAAATACCGTTTATTACCAGTCGCCACGCAGAATTCCGTTCAGCTGCTCATACGGTACGGTTACTTCGATTGGCCCAACGGCATAGGCCGCAATTTCGTACGGATTGTAATAGAAAATCAGGCCATTGCGTCCTAAACCAACATTAGCGGGTAGAAAAAACTGGCCATCCCGGAGAAAATAGCCACGCTCTTCGAGATTATACTGCGGGAGTAAATCCTGCTGTTTTCGGAATGCTTTTTCAACAACGCCCAATAGTGCGGTTGTGTCCGATACAATATCGTTCAACGCCAGAGTCCGGCCCGTTTCCCGATCAAAGGTGTAAAAAGCCAGATTCGAATTGGGATGGGCGCCACCCGTGTAGGCGTAGGTCTCAAACTTGACCGTAATGGCATTGGAGCCCGTATAGACAGTATCGACTCTCGTTTTCAATTCCCAGCAGCCGCCCAGTTTATCCATATCTTTCATGATGGCTTCATAATCGGCGGCAAACAACGAAGCGGCTTTACTGATATCGGTCTGCGCATCGGGATTACTGGCCACCGTAGCACTATCGAGCCAGCTCACAATACTACCAATACTCAACTGACGCATGCTATCGTTGATGGCGCGGGCTGCTTTTGAATCATCTTTTAACTGAACATAGGCGATCGATACGTTCACCCCTTTATTCGTCGATGTATCACACTGGCCCGCTCCGGTAAGATCGTATCGTTTGTGTTCCAATACCGGCGGAGCAGAATTGCCTCGATCACAGGCCGTTATCCATACTGTTGAGCAAAAAAGAAAAGCAGCGAAAAAATACTTCATGCAAACGACTTTAAATACCTCGGGCTCAGCATATATGATACAAAGTTGATGAACGAGTAACAAACCCAATCAACTAGGCTAATAAAATCAGCCTTCCAGCATCACAATTTATCCAAACCCTTTTCCTTATAAACTTAATAAGTCTTTAAATCGTATAGCCTGCCGCCGACTAATTTCAATTTTATCGCCACCCCGTAGGGTCACCAGCAATCCGCCACTAAACCAGGGCTCAATTTTTTCGATCCACTGTAGGTTGATGATGTGCTTCCGGTTGGCCCGAAAAAAGGTAGTCGGATTGAGCCGATCTTCCAGGGCATTCAGCGACTTCAGAACCAGCGGCTTCTGATCATCGAAATACAGCCGGACGTAGTTCCCCATCGATTCAAACAGCCGGACTTTACCCAGTTTCACGAACCAGCACTTCTCTCCATCTTTTACAAACACCTGGTCGTTTTCGCCCAGTACCTTGCTCGTTGAACCAGCGATGGGCCCTGCGGATGGATCAGCGGCATGTTGTTGCTCTTCTTCTACCCGATGAATAGCTTCCGACAATCGGGCCAGTTCAACCGGTTTCAGCAGATAATCGAGTGCATTGAATTCAAACGCTTTGATAGCATACTCATCGAAAGCGGTTGTAAAAATGACCTCGGGCGTTTTTCCTTCAATCGACTGGAGCAGCTCAAAACCATTTTTGCCCGGCATCTGAATATCCAGAAACAACAGTTCCGGTTCCAGCTCGTCGATCATAGGCAAGGCTTCATCGGCATTGGCCGCTTCGCCAACAATCTGAATTTTGGGGAAGTTTTCAAGCAACCGCCGAAGTTCGTTACGGGCCAGTCGTTCGTCGTCAACAATAAGGGTCTTCATATTTTTTTAGTTTTCACAGGGCCGCCCGAGCGGTTTAGAGTTTTCAGTTTATTGCTGGCCTGAGTAAGTAAGACAATCGCACGTCCGGCAGCAGGATGCTGCCAGCGACAATCCAATCCCCCAATCACTTGTTTACTGAGACAGGAAGAGCAGTATGCCAGCTACTATATACTGTAAACTCATTTATTTTATCGCTTCTTCTTTCCGTCGAAATATACCTTCTGATTGGGCAGGAATACAAATCTCCGCGCAAACGACGGGCCCACTAGTGGGGGTATCTTCTTCCTGGAAAATAGTAAAGGAGGCTTCAGGGCCATAGAGCAACTCCAGACGCTGAGCCGTATTAGCCAGACCGAAACCATTGGACGCACTCTTGTCGCCAAGAACGCCCGTATTGCGAATAATGATGTGCAATTTATCCGTTTCGATGCTCGATTTGACCTCAACAAAGCCACCACCTACAGCCGTTGACACACCATGTTTAATCGCATTCTCGACCAGCGTTTGCAGCATCATAGGCGGCACCTGCCAGTAAAGCGTACGATTATCCAATTCAATATAGGAGGTCAGCCGGTCTTCATAGCGGACTTTTTCCAGCGCCAGATAGTCTTCAACGGTGCGGATTTCTTCGCGAAGTTCAACGGTTTTCCGGCGGTCGGCCAATAGCGAGTTACGGAGCAGGTTAGAGAGCTGGGTAATGCCCTGTTGCGCTTTGGTCGGGTTTTCGTACACAAGCGCCCGGATGCTGTTCAGCGCATTGAACACGAAGTGTGGGTTGAGTTGTGAACGTAGTACTTTCGCTTCGGTTTCCCGGATACTGGTTTTGAGTAAGATCCGCTCGATTTCGGCATTACGGTTTTCTTCGACGTAGTGATACACCGTATAACTCAGTACCCAGGCAAACATATTCTTACCCCAGGTCAGCATATAACCGATTGTAGGCCAGGGCTCTTCAATAAAGTATTGCGGAAATAGCCGACGGTCGATGGGAATATTGACCAGCGTCATAATCATGGCCAGCACTAAAACGGAGAAAAGAACGCGGGGTACTAGTTGAAAGAACGGAAGACGTACCCAGTTCCAGTGACGCAGTACTAACCGGTACAAATGCGTTAGGGTGATACCTAAAAAAATGTTGGCAATGGCCAGATAAAGCGCATCGGGGTCAAACCCGGCTTCCAGCACATACGCTACGTACTCCACCAGTATGAGGAGCGACCAGCCGAAAAGCTGGCAAAACCAATATATTTTCCGCTTTGATGTACTCATTCCATTCTTCACCCATTGGGGGATAGTAAGCGAATGTACGAGATTTTAAGGCAATTGGATGGATATCTACACCAATGGAATAGGAAAAGGAGGAAAGGGAGAAAGAGCGGATGAACATACTGGACTTGACAGCCACTCTTTCTCCTGCCTCCGGCGTTACGCCAAAGCCAATGTGAGCAGGTGGGACGTATCGTTCGCTAACTCAATAGAAAACTCGTTGGTATCGTACGTGTAAATCAGTTTGTAGAGACAAAGATTACTATGCTCAAAGTGATCCATTTGCGCCAACGGCCTGTTCGTCAGCCAGCACAGTAGAATCCGCATTGCCCGGCCGTGCATGGCTACCAGCACGGTTTCTTCGTCGGTATGGGACAGAATAGATTTAAAAGCGACTTTTTGTCGGTTTACAACGTCATCGGGACTCTCTCCGCCATCGGTGGGCAAATCTGTTTTACCAGCCGCCCAGGATTCGATCAGGTTCCGGTAATATTCGTTATCAATATTGCCCGGTACTTTGCCTTCCATAACGCCCCAGCTGATCTCGTTAAGACCGGGGAGTTTTTCGTAAGGCATACCTAATTCGATAAACGGTTCAACAGTCTGGTACGTCCGTTTAAGAGCTGAAATGTAGATTTTCCGGAAGGGAACATGCTGATATGCCTGAAAAAATGCCAGTGCCTGCGCACGGCCCATATCGTTTAGGTCTGAGTCGACACCACTTCCCTGCACCACGCCCCGCCGATTATAATCGGTTTCGCCGTGACGAATTAAATATATTGTTTTTTGTTGCAAGCGCTTAGCTTTGTCTTCTGTTGTATTCGATTGCAAAATTAGACAAAATTCGCGGCATTATGAAAGCAGGGTTTGATCTGAGTAACCTTGAATTTGCTCACGCTGACTCCATTGTCAAACATCTGGGTATTGAGTTTACAGAAGCAGGCGAAGGGTATCTTACCGCCCGTATGCCAGTCGATGGTCGAACCCATCAGCCATTCGGGATTCTGCACGGGGGAGCCTCAGTTGTGCTGGCCGAGTCGCTGGGTAGTACGGCCTCTTACATGCTGCTCGACGATCCTACGAAACAACTAGCCGTTGGCCTGGAAATTAACGCCAATCATATCCGCTCTGTGCGTGATGGCTGGGTATACGGCCGTTGCACACCGATTCACATCGGACGTACGACACATGTCTGGGACATTCGAATCACGACCGATGAGGGTAAACTGGTTTGCGTAAGTAGGTTGACGATTGCGATCATTAACCGATAAACAAAATACCCCACGGCCGCGGCCGTGGGGGTAAAAAAACGGAATTACTCCCAACCACCCCCTAACGCCCGGTAGAGTTCGATCAGCGTCAGGAATTGGGTGCGCTTCGTTTCGATCTGATTCAGTTCGGCATCCAGTACGCTACGTTGCGCGGTAATCACTTCCAGATACGTAGCGTATCCATTCGTAAAGAGCTCGTTCGACGTAGTAGCCGCTTTCCGCAGCATAGCCACTTCCTGCGCCTGAATATCGGCGACGTTACGGTAGTTTTCCAGCCCCTTCAGATTGCTGACCACTTCGCTCACTCCGCTCAGAATAGCTTTCCTGTAGTTATAGAACGCTTCCTTACTTTGAGCAACCGTAGCGGCATAATTGCCTTTGAGCGCCCGTCGATTGAATATCGGTGCTGCCAAACCGCCCAGCGCCCCCAGCGCTAGTGAAGCGGGATCAAACAACGTAGCGGTCCGGAAGGAGTTAAAACCAACGTAGGGTGTTAGCGTTAGCGAAGGCAAAAATTCGGCCCGCGCTACGGCCACATCCACACTGGCCGCTTCCAGCTCTCGCTCAGCCTGCCGAATGTCGGGTCGGCGACGTAGCAGTTGGGATGGTAGTCCGGCCGCTACTGTAGCGGGAATCTTCTGATCCTCAATCGACTGACCGCGCGAAATTGGCTGTGGATAACGACCCAGCAACGTATTGAGCTGGTTCTCTACCTCCACAATCTCCTGCTTCACTTTGCCTTCCAGACTCCGCGTGTTGAACAACTGAGCCGTAAATTGCTGAACAGCCAGCTCAGTAACCCGCCCTGCATCTTTCTGCACGTTGACCAGCTCAACAGCCCGCCGTTGTAACTCCTCATTTTCCCGAATGATGGTTAGCTCAGCATCCAGCGCAAGAAGCGTATAGTATAGCCGGGCAATCTCGGCAGTAAGCGACGTTACGATCAGATTACGGCCCTCCTGCGACGCCAGAACCCGCGTAAAAGCCGCCCGACGACGATTGCGAAGTTTGCCCCAGATATCAAGCTCCCAGGTACTCCGGAATCCCAGGAAATAATCAGGCGTAGGATTGGGAATACGGCCCTGCCCCTCGATATTCGGCGACAGATTCGTATCGAAGTTACCGATACCGTTCATCGTATATCGGCCATACCGATCCACACCAGCTGCCGCTACGCCATTGACGCTGGGCAGCAAGGCTCCCTGGGTGATCTGAAAATTAGCCCGCGATACTTCAATACGCTGCAACGCTATTTTAAGATCGAGATTGCTGGCCAGAGCGGTATCGATCAGGCTGATCAGATAGGGGTCGGTGAACAGCGTTTTCCGATTTAAATCCCCAATACTGGCCGAATCCCGGCTGGTTGTAAATACCTCGGGCATGGCAACCCGAGGTGTTGGAGAAGGCGTATGAACGATTTTACAACCACTCATACTGGTTAGAATCGCCAATACCCCAAAGCAATAGGTTAATTTATGACTCGTGAATAAATGCACCGTTGGTTTTCGTTTTAGTAGATAGAGTTGTTGACTTACGTTCATCGTCGTCTGGTGTCTGACCAGATCCAAACCGTTGCGCCAGCTTGGCAAACAGGATATATAATCCTGGTACCAGCACCAGCCCAAAAACAGTACCGATGAACATCCCCCCTGCCGCTGCCGTACCGATCGACCGGTTACCCATGGCACCGGCACCCGATGCAATACAGAGCGGAATAAGGCCTGCAATGAAGGCCAGAGAGGTCATCAAAATTGGCCGTAATCGGGTTACGGCCCCTTCAATGGCAGCGTCCAGAATAGAAAGCCCTTCCTGCTGGCGCTGGTTGGCAAATTCAACAATCAGGATGGCATTCTTGCCTAACAGACCAATCAGCATAACCAGCGATACTTGCGCGTAGATATTATTTTGAAGGCCAGCCAATTGCAGACACAGGAACGAACCAAAAATACCGGCAGGCAACGATAGCAGTACGGCCAGCGGCAGGAACAGACTTTCGTACTGAGCCACCAGCAACAGGTACACGAAAACCAGACAGATCGCGAAGATATACACGGCCTGATCGCCGGAAAGTACTTCCTCCCGCGACATACCTGACCATTCGAACGAATAGCCACGAGGGAGCGTTTGATCAGCTACTTCCTGCACGGCCCGTAAGGCATCACCACTACTGTATCCGGGCGTTGGGTCGCCGTTGATAAGTGCCGACATGTACATATTGTAGCGGGTAATCTGCTCCGGTCCATACACGCGCTTCAGGCTGACGAAGTTGGAATAAGGCACCATTTCTCCATCCTTATTTTTGACGCGCAGGTTCAATACGTCTTCTGGTTTAGTCCGGTACTCGGGCGAAGCCTGTACCATAACCTTATACATCATGTTGAACCGAATGAAGTTCGAGGCATAGAAACTACCCATCAGCGTTTGCAACGTACTCATCGCGTTATCAATCGATACGCCTTTCTGGGCTGCTTTATCCTGATCGACCTGGAGCAGATACTGAGGAAAACTGGGGTCGAAACTGGTAAAGGCGCTATTGATTTCGGGCCGTTTTTTCAACGCAGCAATGAAATCATCGGCTACTTTCTTCGTTTTTTGAAGATCGCCGGAGCCGGTTTTATCCAGCATTCGTAACTCGAAACCACTGGCATTACCGAAACCCGGAACGGTTGGTGGCGGCAGGAATTGGATACTGGCATCCTGAATGGTTTTGGTCTTGTCCTGGAGAATGGCAATCAGATCGTCGACGGATTGTGTGCGCTCTTCCCAACTTTTCAGGTTAATCATGCCCATGCCATACGACGCACCGTTCCCCTCAGTCATCAGGCTATATCCTGCCAGTGTCGATACGTTCTCAACGGTTTCCAGTTCCGACGCAATACGCTCAATTTTATCCATTACGTCTTCCGTCCGTTTCACGGTTGCGCCTACGGGCGTTGTTACGTTCACATAGATCATTCCCTGGTCTTCGGTAGGAATGAAGCCACTGGGCAAAATGGACGTAATACCCCAGGTTCCAGCCGCAAACAGCGCCAGCATAGCCAGCGTTACTGCACCCCGGCTGGCAATACGCCGAAGAACCTTATTATAACGACCGGTTAGCGCATCAAAACCCCGGTTGAAGCCAGCAAAGAAACGGCCCAGCAAACCATTGGCCTGATGCCCGTGGGTTGGCTTCAATAAAATAGCACACAGGGCTGGCGTTAACGTAACGGCATTGACACCGGAAATCACAATGGCAATAGCCAGCGTCAGCGAAAACTGTCGATAGAAAATACCAACCGGCCCCGACATGAACGCCACCGGCACAAACACCGCCGACATAACCAACGTAATGGCAATCAGTGCCCCACTGATTTCTTTCATGGCCGCGAACGTAGCCGCCCTGGGCGACAGATGCTCCTCCGCCATCTTCGCGTGAACGGCTTCTACGACCACAATGGCATTATCGACCACAATACCAATCGCCAGCACCAGCGCAAATAAGGTCAGCAGGTTAATGGAGAACCCAATCGCACTCATAAATGCAAATGAGCCGACAAGCGCAACCGGAACGGCCAGGGCACAGATCAACGTTGAACGCCAGTCCTGCAGGAAAATAAACACGACCAGAAACACCAGCACAAACGCTTCGATGAGCGTACGAATAACTTCATGAATAGACGCATCCAGAAAGCGCGATACGTCGTAAGCGAAATTGTAGGTCATGCCCGGCGGGAAACTGGCTTTCTTTAGTTCGGCCATCCGGGTTTTTATGGTATTGATAACTTCCTGCGCATTGGACCCTGGCCGCTGTTTCAGCATGATCGACGCCGAAGGGCGACCATCTGTTTTCGACAATACGTTATAATCCAGCGAACCAAACTCGATGTCGGCCACATCTTTCAGACGGAGTATCGATCCATCCGACTCGGCCCGTAATACCAGATTTTCGTATTGTTTGGGTTCGAAGAATTTACCGCTGTAGCGCAATACGTACTGTAGCATCTGCGGGGCTCTGTCGGCGCTTTCGCCAGCTTTACCGGGAGCCGCTTCGACGTTTTGAGACCGAATCGCTTCGATTACCTCATCGGCCGAAACGCCGTAGGCCGTCATTCGGTCGGGTTTAAGCCATACGCGCATGGAGTATTCGCGGGAACCCATAATCATAGCCACCCCTACGCCATCAATACGCTTTAGCTCGGCCAGTACGTTGATGTCAGCAAAGTTGTAAATAAACTTCTCGTCTACGGCCGGATCGTCACTGAAGATGTTGAGGTAGAGCAGCATACTGTTCACCTCCTTTTCGGTAGACACCCCCGCTTTGATCACTTCCTGGGGTAGTTCGTCCAGAACGGTTGTTACGCGGTTCTGAACGCTCATAGCCGCCAGGTCGGGGTCAGTACCTACCTTAAAAACAACCTGAACGAGCGTTGTCCCATCGTTGCCAGACGTCGAGTTCATGTATTCCATATTTGGAACACCATTGATGGCTCGTTCCAGAGGCATGGCGACGGCTTTGGTAGCCACTTCGGCGTTGGCACCAGTGTACTTCGCCGTTACCGTTACGGAAGGCGGCACAATATCCGGAAACTGGGTGATCGGCAAACCAATCAAAGCAAGCCCACCCAGCAGTGTAATCAATACCGATATAACCGCCGATAGCAGCGGTCGCTTGATAAATAGATCGAACATATTTCTAGCTGGTAGCCAGGGAGGATAGTTTATAGTTTATGGTTTATAGTGGCTGACGCGTCAGCAAGATTCTGCGTCAGCCACTATAAACCATAAACCAAAAACTATAAACTCCCCCCTCGACTTGGTTGAGGTTATTGTTGAGCGAGTGCATTTTGGGTAGGTATGCTATCAGTAACGACAGCTTCCGGAATGATCTGCATTCCGTCGCGGACATTCTGAATGCCCTCGTAAACGACCCGCTCACCAGGCTGTAAACCCGACTGAACCAGATAGTAATGATCAACTCGACCTTGCGGCACAAAACTCCGTGATTTCACTTTGTTGGCGCTATCAACAACATACACGTAGTTCTTGTCCTGCACTTCAAACACCGCCTTCTGCGGTACCAGCAGCGCATCGCCTACATCGTTTGCCAGCCGTACTTTCCCCGACGAACCATGCCGTAATAGCTTTTCGGGATTCGGAAAGCGAGCCCGGAACGCAATAGTCCCCGACCCTTCTTCAAATACGCTTTCCATAGTCTCGATTTTACCTTTGTGCGGATACTTGGTATCATCGGCCAGCAGCATTTCTACGGTTTGGACGTTACTGTTCGGATCTTTCCGATTTTTCTTGATATAAGCCAGATATTCCTTCTCCGATACGTCGAAATACGCATACACTTCGCGGGTATCCGACACGGTTGTTAATAAGGCACCCTCCTCAATCAGACTGCCCATTTTATAGGGAATACGGTTAATGACGCCGTCGAATGGGGCTCTGATGTTAGCCTGTGCCAAACGTAGTGCGGCTTTGTCTTCGGCGGATTTGGCTTCGTCGATGGCAGCACGCGCTACGTCCAGCTTTGCTTTAGCCAGCTCAAGCTCCGACGACGACACCACTTTTTTATCGACCAGCAATTTCACGCGACCCAGCTCAACTTCAGCCGTTTTAGCGGTGGCAACGGCACTTTTAAAATTGGCTTTGGCTTTATCGAGTTCAGAGCGATACTCGGCTTCGTTCAGCTTGAACAACAGCTGTCCCTGCCGAACGGGCTGCCCTTCATCGACGAAGATTTTTTCCAGAAAACCGGATACGCGTGCACGAATTTCAACGTTACGGACCGCTTCCAGCGTACCTATATATTCTTTCTTAAGGGTTGCGGATTGACGAGCCAGTTTAACAACGGGAAGCTTCAGCTTCTCCTGCTGGTCGGTTTGTTCGTCCTGTTTGTTACAACCAAACAGCATCGCACTAATCAGAAGTGCGGATAAAATTGTGTAATTTCTCATATTTCAGGTAGATATATATATGCGTAATCATGGCGAACTCTCTTCTTACGAAGACAGCCCTCCAGGCGATTACAGAGTATTCCAAAACGAAGCAGGTCGTTCCGTACGGCTACCTCAACGGCTGCTTATGACACAGTCGCCGGGCACTTTAGAACCAGACCAATAAAGCCCTACCAGGCTTCTACGTATAAAAAATACCAACAAGTCTATTTAAACCAGACGTTGGGGAGGAGGAGATGAAATTTCAGGCACGTGCATGGGCGCATGTGCGGGCTTAAACGGCACGGCTTGCCTACTTAAATACCAATAGCTAACAGGTGGTGCGCTAAATACAAAGGGCTGGGGAAAGAAATAATCCTGTTCAGCACTGGCTACGCCAGAATGATTATTGGTCGTGTCATCATGTTCGGGGAAAGCATCGTCGAGCCCCAGACACTCTTCGAATAGAAGCTCACTAAAGCTTTCTATTTCGTTGATACTTAAATCCTTATGCTGCTGACCAAAGTATGTAGGAACGTCGTATGGACCTGGCGCATCGATACTTACATTGATGACGTGTAGCGCCATCAACAAGCCCATCAACTGATGAAGTAAAGTCCGATGCTTAAGCTTACCCATACATCCAATTCTGATTGGTAGGTCTACAAATATAACCAGTCATACGCAGAACGTGTTCCCGCGAATGCAATTAGATTGCAGATTGGCCGATTTGTTTTACTTTTTATTGATAAGCTTCAATTTATTGATAGAATTATTCTGTTGGCCCACCTGTCATCTACCAATCATTAATCGTTTGTAGAGCCAGTATGTTTATATCAACACACATTTTGTCGACAATATGTCGCAATAAAGCCCTGTAAGACTGATCGATAGAATCGTTTTATTCATCATGCGTACCCGAGAAACCCCAGGCTGTCGGCGATACGAAGCCGACCGATACGGGCATTGATGACGTAACGCCTTCTACCCGTTCAGACAACGTAACATTCACCTGATCACTCGGTGTTACGTGGCTCTCCGTTTCTTTTTCTGCGTTACGTACAATCAGTGCAGTGGGCCATCCGGCCTGTTCTCCTGTTAGTGGTGCGCCACTAAAGTCGGCTATCTGCTCGATGACTTTTGTGTCGAGCCAGTTGCGAAGCTTTGCATCCTCGCTGGCTTTCGTCCACTTCTGGGGCAGCAGATAGGCTAACAGGCCGCCCGGTTTGAGCAGATTCAATCCTAATTCCACCTGTAATGCGTAGCGATTCGACCGGCGCGAATAGGTACCCGGAAACGCTCTCCGCAAAAGCCCCTGATACGTAGTGCGATCAACGGACCAAATCGACGGCGGCTGACTCATAACAACATCGAAGCCAACATACGCATAATGGCTATCCAGTACGTCGGGAAAAACAAACCGCCATTCAACAGCCTGCGCAAACAAACGCTGCCTGTTCGCCATCACTCGCTTTGCGCCGTCTAGCTCGTTCTGTAGTTGTTGCGGCTGACTTTGCTCCTCAGCATCGAACGTAAGAACCGATTGGGCTAATTTGGCTTCCAGCGTGCGAATGGCCGATTGTTCTTTCTGATGACCGCTGTCAATCTGCTCCAGCATGCGCTGATACTGATTAACCTGCTCTGGTACAAAGCCTTCATTAGCGTCAGAAATGGCTTGTGTATACTCCCTGAAATCGATCAGAAACTTGTCGCGAACGTTTTTTTTCAGGCTATCGATCCGAAAATCCAGACTAAACCTCGATAGCAACGCATTACCGGGAATTACCGGACACTCCAGGTCCGACTCAATCGGCCAAGGGCTATTTCTCAACTGCTCTATATGGAGCCGCATCTGACCAATACGAATCGCAGCCGGATTACTTTCAGCGCCGAACAGACAATGTTTCAGCAGGATTTGCTTCTCCAGAAAAAGAGCGGTCTGAATTCGCTGTTTTTCCGAAAGGCCTGACGTCCAGCTTTCGCTATTGTCGGCATCGGCCAAATCAAATGGCTCACCCAGGTCATTGGTAACCACTAATTCGTCATTAACAACCGCAACATCGTAGGCCTGTAAACGTCTACCACCCGCATCCAGCAGGATACCCAGTCTGGCTTTGATAGCGATCAATTCGTTGAGGGCTGTAGTCAGAACCTGGCCGCCACCAGCCGCCGGGTCGACAATACGTAGTGAATTGAAAACCCTGTTAGCCTCCAGGCGATCTACATGATCGATTTCACTACGTAGGGCGTCCAAGTCGTCGCACTGCCAGCCAAAATGCGCATTGAATCGCTCAACCACAACGCGCCCAAGTGCCACACGAACCAGATAGGACGTAACAGATTGCGGTCCCGCCGATCGACCATCGTAACAACTGAGTCTCGTGAGCATATCCGTTACGTCAGCACACGTAACGAACGGCGTAGCAGCGGATAAAATCGCAGCGGGCTTATCAAACAAGAACGTATAGGCGTTGAGAAAAGCCGACAGATAAGAAGGTGCTGACATCGAATCTGGCTGGGCCCCAGATAAAACTGTTTGCCCAAACAAGGGCAATTCAACAGGATCGGAAAGATCGGCTAATCGTAGTGTCTGGCGCTCGAGGTCTGTCTCGTCAAGCAAGTCGGCGTATGGCTGACTCCGAAACGCATCGCCTGAATGGCTAACATTCTGCAGAGCCGACAGACTCATCCGCGCTACGTCTGACGAGCTTAGGGAAGCATCCTCATTCTTTCGTTCCAGCAGCTTCAGAAACAGCGCCCTACTGATCCACGTAACGCATAACGTAAACGCGACGGTAAACAGCTGCTCCTCATCCGTAGTGCCATATGTATCAACATCCCGTATGGCCGCCAGCAGGTTTCTTTTTTCTAACAAACCAATCGTTTGTTCCAGCAACGCTGCCGGGTTTCGCGTCTCGTCGGGAAGTCGCTCCAATCGGATCGCTTCTTTTTTGACAGCCGTTTCCTGAACTCCGATAATATGAAGCAGTTCGCTATAAAAATCTGAACGGAATGTATTGTCGGGCGGAAGATGTAAAAAGTGAGCCGGACGAAACAGCTTAACGAGCGGAATCAGGAGCCGATTCCCTTGCTCCGACGGTCGTTTGAGGGCATCAGCGGCTTCGCGAAGGTTCAGATACGTAACAGGGACCGTAGCATTCAACTCCCGCAGAATACGAGCCGTTTCCGAGTAAAAGAACGTATCGTCTTTCTGTTGCTGCAGCTTAATCTGATACAGTTTTTTTAGGCGAGGATTATCGATAAAAAAACGTCTGAAATCAGCCTCTTCGAATATAAACCAGTTGTAGACATCCGTAATCACCAGCTGGCAAACAGCATGTTGAGCGGCTTCTTCACAGGCTTCAAAATACCGTAGGATCAGCTCATGCAGCGATTTTACGTTGTTTTTGAGCGGGGTTATCATTTCGCCCGCATACACTTTGCGGGTTTCAATCCAAACCGACGTAGCACTACGTGTGTCAGTCGATTCTGGCTGAATAACTAAATCAACGACCCCGTTCGTGTCTATGCTAAATCCATCAGCGTAGAACGTTTCTTTCAGGAATCCGGCAACAATCGTTTGCTGATAGGCCTCGGATTCTTTTTCGTCTACCCGCGAAATCATACGTAACAATGCCCCCCGGAACGCGTCAAGCTGCGACTCCGTAAGAGCTTGCCGGGCGTATGCTTTATTGAGCACCTGAAACGGTTTACGCAGTTGTAGCCTCATACAGACAAAATTACGTCTAAACGCAGAGAACACAGAATCGACACAACGTCTTCAGAGAAATTTCTCTTCACTATCGTGCCGTTTCTATGTTCTCGCCTTCCCGAACGAAAAGGTTTATTCTTTACCGAACAACTGACTCCAGACGCTTTTGGCCTTTTCTTTGGCTTCTTCAATCTGCAAAGCAGCTTCGGCTTTCAGCTCATCGAGTTTAACCTGTGCGGCTTCGAGCTGTACTGACGCTTCGGCTTTTAGCTCATCGAACTTATCCTCAGCCACATCCGACAACGCATCCGCTTTAGCCGACGCTGCCGAAAAGATGCTTTCGGCCTGTGCCTGCAAATTGGCCAGATTGGCGGCTGTAGAGGCCTTGGCGGCTTCAAAATGCTCGGATGCCTTCGCTTTGACCCCGTCAATATCAATATCTTTTCCGAATTCCTGCGCCTGCGCAACCAGTTTATCTTTTAGCTCATCCAACTGGGTCGCAGCCGCATCGAGATGCTGACTGGCTTCGGTTTTAAATGATTCAAATTTTTCGGCAGCTGTTGTTTTGGCTGCATTTACCTCTTCGGCAGCAATCTTTTTTTCGTTGTTATCCATGGTACGGTATTGGTTTGGCAGTAAAAGTAAGAAAGTAGAAAAAGCGGGCAAGCAGAAAAGGCCGAACGGAGTCAAATCAGGACAAAACCATCTACGAATCCATGTGCGGTTGCTACCCCAGCCGCCTGACAATTAACCCATTCACCAGATCAAACAAGGCAACAGGTTTGAGTGTTCGCCAGTTGGCAATGTCGAGCGTTCCGCCAAAATTGATGTAATAATCGAGGTGGTACTTCTTCCACTCCTGCTCAATAAACTCGGGCGAATGAATAGCTGCAATCCACCCATCTTCTACGTCCTCAAACCATTCTTCATAGTAGCTGTCATCCGATCCATGAAAATTGAGAATGTTTTCGCAGACTAAAACAAAATACTTGATGCCTTCATTGACCAACGGATCAATAACCTGGCGCTTCAGGTACATGATGTCGTTATGCAACGTATCGTTCCACTCGCCGAATAGCTCAATCACCACAAATTGCCGGTCGTAATTAGCGAACAGAATTTTGCAATAGAGCGTCTCCGAACCAATTTCATCCCAGAGTGGATGAATGTAGTAGCCGTAAATGGTATTTTCATACTGCTGCATATTATACTCCCGTTCATGAAACGGCGACCGTTCATCGTCAGCCGATGTATAATATTTTTCCCAGCCGTAAAAGGGTTCTAAATCCTGCATAATAATGATTGACTAGTGCTTGATGGTGTTCGTGAGTGAATCCATTTTTGAAACAACTCCCCGATCAATTTAGTCCATTTTTGGATTCATAACGACAATTTTTGACGGTTTGTTAAGCCAGATTATGGGTATGTTTACAGGATGAAACCCGTCAGCAGAAACATTCTCATTACTGGTGCATCGACCGGCATAGGTTATGGCGCTGCGCGTCAGTTTATTCAGCGCGGCTATACCGTATTTGGCAGTGTTCGCAATCAGGCAGACGCCCATCGGTTGCAGGCCGAATTCGGTAAAAATTTCACACCGCTCCTCTTCGACGTAACCGATGAAAAGGCCGTTAACGCAGCCGCCAGCCAGCTGACGAAGCAACTGAAAGATGAAGGACTAGGTGGTCTGATCAACAACGCGGGCATTGCTTTTGGGGGCCCATTACAGCACCAGCCCATAGAAACGATACAGCATCATTTTGACGTAAACGTATTTGGGCTCTTTCGGGTAACTCAGGCTTTCTTGCCCCTACTGGGTGCCCGGTCTGGTCATTCCGTTCAGCCCGGACGCATACAGAACATCAGCTCCGTTAATGGCAAGGTAGCCATTCCGTTTATGGGCGCTTATGTTGGGTCGAAACATGCGCTGGAAGGTATGTCGCATAGCCTTCGCCGGGAATTACGCCTGTATGGCATCGACGTAGTTATTGTTGGACCGGGTTCGGTTAAAACACCAATCTGGCAAAAAGGTGTCGACATTAGCCCATACGAAAACACGGCCTATTACCCGGCTATGCAGTGGTTTCTTAAGCAAACACGGGCCGCCGAGGAGCGTGGGTTATCCATCGATTACCTTGGCGAACGGATCGTTCATATTCATGAAACCCCCAATCCGAAAATCCGCTACGCCCTGGTCCCGAATAAACTGACAAGCTGGATTTTACCCCGTTTACTACCCGATCGCCTGTTCGACCGAATCCTGGAGCGACTCAGCGGTTTACGGTATAAACCGTGAAATGCCGCTTTTAGAAGGGAATGTTGTCCGTTTATACTACGTAACGAAGACACCTATGCTTAAACCCGCTTCCCAAAAAGACGACGTACTGCTGGCGGATATCGAAGTCGCTCGCCATCAAACCGATACGGTGCATATCTGGTGGCTTGGGCAAAGTGGATTTCTGATTCAGTACCATGGGAAGCATCTGCTTTTTGACCCGTATCTGTCTGATTCATTAACCGAAAAATACGCGCATACCGACAAGCCACACGTTCGCCTGTCCGAGCGGGTTATTTTTCCTGGCCACCTGGGTATGGTTGATGTGGTAACCTCCAGCCATAACCATACCGACCATCTGGATTATCACACCCTAGCACCGTTATTGCTGGCTAACAGGAACATAAAATTCGTTATTCCAGAAGCTAACCGCGACTTTGTGTATGATCGGCTCGGCCACATGATGGATCGAGGCAAACCTATCGGCCTGACGGATAATGAGACCGAAACAGTCGACAGTTTTATTTTTCATGGTGTTCCGGCTGCGCACAATGATCTTGAGCGCGATGCTGAAGGCCGCTGTAAATTCATGGGCTACGTAGTGGAACTGGTCAGGGATGAACAAAAGCCGTTTCGGATCTATCATTCCGGCGATACGTTGTGGTACGAAGGAATGGTCGACGTACTGAAACCGTTCGCGGTCGACGTAGCATTTCTTCCGATTAACGGCAATAAACCAGAACGCCGGGTGGCTGGTAATCTCAATCCAGACGAAGCCGCCCGGTTAGGCCGCGACATTGACGCCAAGCTCGTTATTCCGCATCATTATGACCTGTTTGACTTTAACACAGCCGATCCAGCCGACTTTGCTGAAGCCTGTAAACACTATGATACGCCTTACCGCGTGATGCAGTTGGGCGAACGCATCAGTATCCATGTATAATGTATCGAGCCGCCCGATACGAGTTGTATTAACCCTTGTAGATCAGACAACGTCATGAAAACTTCTGTTTTAGTATTTGCCCTGTTATCCCTTGTAGGAATACGTGTCAATGCTCAGCTCAGTGAACCTAAATTCACGGTCCAGGTGGTCGATAATCAGATCAATATTGGCTATGGACTGGCAATTGGCGATGTAAACGGCGACAAAAAACCGGACATTCTCCTTGCCGACCAGAAAGAATTTGTCTGGTATAAAAACCCTGGTGATAAAACCAGCCCGTGGAAACGCTACGTTATGGCCGCTAACCTGACTCCGCAGGATAATGTCTGCATTGCCGCCCGCGACCTGGATGGCGATGGTAAAGTAGAGGTAGCTGTGGGCGCTGGCTGGAATCCGGCCGAAACCAGCGATAGCACCAAGTCGGGGGCCGTTTTTTACCTGATCCGTCCGCAGGATCCCACCCAGCGCTGGGAAGCCGTTCGTTTGCCCCACGAAGTGACCACGCACCGGATGCGATGGGCTAAAACCGGCAAAGATATGTACCAACTAATTGTGGTGCCTCTGCATGGTTTAGGCAATAAAAATGGCGAAGGCCGGGGCGTTCGTATCTGGGGTTATGAATTCCCGAAAGACCCACGCAGCAACTGGAAACGGCATCTGGTCGATTCGACCATGCACCTGACCCACAATTTCGAAATTTGGGAAGACGGACCCAACGGCACATCGACCGGCGTTATTATTGCGGGGAAAGAAGGAGGCAACATCTTCGAATGGCGTAAGAAAAAATGGCAACCATTCGATGACGAAATGGCCAGAAACTCTTTACCCCTACTGACTAAAGGCGCAGAAGGAATCGGCGAAATACGTCGGTTGGACGGTGGAGCTTTCATTGCTACCATTCAACCGATGCACGGCAATTTACTACAGGTAGAAAATGGGTCGTACAGGATCAAAAAATCGAAAGCTGAAGACAAAGAGATCAATGTACTGACTGATACCTTCAATCAGGGGCACGCCCTGGTGTGTGGTGATTTTCTGGGAATAGGCAGCGATCAGATTGTAGCAGGCTGGCGGAATCCGAACGCTGAAGGCAAAGTGGGCATTCGGCTTTTTAAGCCACAGGAGATGGATCGCGTATCGGGCTATTCGATAGACGATAGCGTTCGAATGGCCTGCGAAGACCTACAGGCTGCCGACCTGGATGGCGATGGCGACCTCGATCTGATTGCTTCCGGCCGCGCTACGCTGAACGTACTGATCTACTGGAATCAGGTTAAGTAGTTTATAGTTTTCAGTTTATAGTGGCTGACGCGTCAGCAGGTGTTTTGCATCAGCCACTATAAACCAAAAACTATAAACTCATTTCATCTGCCCGGCCAGCGAACGTAGCGCCGAGGATAGCCCTTCGAGCCGGGGCGCAATATCGCCCTCCGAGCCCATTCGGGTACTGAATTCTAACGTTTGCGTTGCCAGTGTATCGAACAACTGACTCAATTCCGGTGCATTAACCTGACCACTTTCCAGCTCTGTTTTTATCTGTTCCAGTGTGTCGGTTAGTTCACTGGCATTTTCGGCTTTCCGAAGTTCAACCAGCCATTCGTCAATAACACCCGTTCCGCTTTGCGGAGTCGCGTTTGTCAGATCTCCACTCACTACGTTCATGGTGGAGTCGAGCAGATCTGTTGATTCTTCGTGTGATAGCATAAATAATCAGAGTTGGCTACTAAAGTTTCTTAGTGCATTTACTAGCGTTTTTAACTGGCCTGCCGTTGCCTCATCCACAGACGGTTCATGGGATAACGTCGACGTATGACTAGCCATACTCAGCAGCAGGCGCCGTATTTTTTCTGTATCAAAATCATCGGCTTTGAGAAGATCGCGTAGCTTTTCAGCTTCCGCTAAAATACGCTCGGCGCCAACATCGCCACGTAGCGCATTAATCCAGCCTTCCAGCAAAAGAATACCCCGTTCCGGTTCTAAAACCGTAGCACTGCCTTCGCCAAAAGCGCCCAGCGTATCCGTTAGCATTCTACGTTCCAGTGATGTTTGTGTCCCTTCCATGTGTGTAGTGAAATTTTATTTGTTGGATACTAATGTATATACTATTACAAGAAATAGGTTAAGATTGATTGGCTAAATCACGAAGGAATTTCGACAGACTTTCCAGCCCCCCTGTCCAGGTTCCTTCGGCGCTTGGTCCTTCGGCAATACGCTGCGTTTCGTCGGCAAGTATCGTCAGCAACGCGCTAACCCGCTCCTGGTTAGGCTGATGCGCCTGTAATTCAGTGCGTAGGTCCGTCAGATTCGTTTCAAGCGAGCCAAGATTGGTATCACCCTGCAAAGCCTGCAGCCAGCCATCGATCAGCATTACGCCCTGACCGGGAGAAACAGCCTTCAGATTGCCATCCCGAAATAAGCCGAGCGTATCCTGAAGCATCCGCTCTTCTAATATGTTTGATCCAGCCATGTGTTTAGTTGTCGTAGTTTCCTGGTTTCGTTTTCTGGGCATACGCCGGTGTCTGCCTCACAGACAAGTACCAGTCCTGAAAACCAACCTGGTTCTATTAGGTAAAACACGTTCGCTGGTGCTTTGTTTGGGCTAATAAGGCAGGAGGGCTCCCCTGTCGGCGGAGCCCTCCTGTTAGTCAGATCGTTAATACTGTGATCGGCCTTTGCTCGGACCGGAGTATGTTTCGTTACTTCCTGATCCGCTCCTACCAATATGATCAGGGGCTCGTTCGCTCGATACGCCCGATGAATAGGTTCCAGTCACCGGCGAATAATCATCGCCCTGTATGAATGGACTATGTACATCACCGTTGCTACCCGTTGTGTCGTCCATATTAACCACCCGGTTTCCTGCGGTATGGGCTGGTTTTGCCGAACCACCCAGCTGATGGCTAAACTCTTCCAGCGCATCGACCAAAGGAGCCAATTTCGCTTTTACATCCATCTCTTCTGAGGTAGCCATCTGTTTCACCAGATTGACCAGATTTTCCAGAATGCCACGAACGTGCCATCCATTCGGATTTCCACTCTGCAACTCGTCCCGTAGGGCGCTCAGACCGTTCGCTACGGCCATCGTGTTATAGTCTCCGCTACGTAACGTAGTGATCCAGCTGTTAACGAGCGAGATTCCATCCATGTCGGCAATAGCCGACGAATCGCCGTTGAATGCATTAACAGTAATATCTACCAATGTTGCTGCATGCTGATTAAGGGCCATAATGAGTAAGTTTAGGGTTAATCGATTGTCTGGTTCGCCTGTCTATGCAGGTGTTGAAGCATGGCTATTAACTGCGCTAATTCTTGCTGTTCGGCACTTGCTTCGGCCAGCGAGGCCACTTTCTGAGTCTGCTCAATCAGATCCTGAAGAATGGTCGCAATGCGCTGGTTATCGGGCTGTTTGCTGTGCAGTGCTACGTGTACTTCGGCTCGTAAACGCTCCAGTGTATCCGCAATATCGTCGGTATCTTCATCACCCGTTAGATCTAGCCGGTTTAGCCACTGGTCAATAATAAACAGACCGTCAACAGCTGTCGTTTCCGTAATAGCGCCATCGAACATAGTCACGGTTTGTTCAATAAGTGACGCCTGATGTTGATCCTGAGTAATCATGGTTTTGTTGTTTATTCACTTTGTTGATGAATTGAATCGATTAGTTTTGACAAAGAGAACCGATCCACCTGCGTATTGTTCAACTGGTCGATAGTTTTTCGAGTAACGATATAATCCAAATTAATCACCTATGGATGCCACCCGTCTGCAACCCGATCTCCACTTTCAATTCGCCCGAAGCGGAGGTGCCGGTGGCCAGCACGTCAATAAAGTAGCCACAAAGGCCGAACTACGTTTTAATGTTCGTCAGTCAACGCTGCTGACCGACGAAGAACGTAACGTTCTGGAAGAGAAATTGGCCAATAAGCTGACCACCGATGGCGAGTTAGTGCTCACTCATCAAACCGAGCGAACGCAACTGGCTAATAAGGAAAAGGTGACGCTTAAATTTTATCGGCTCATTGAAAAAGCCTTTGAACCAACAAAGCCGCGCAAGGCTACCAAGCCGTCGAAAGCATCCATAGAAGAACGAATTGCCGGAAAAAAACGCAAAAGTGACGTAAAAGCCAGCCGCAAACGTATCGATTACTGACTTTCTATCCGTAAACCTTGCTATGCCTTCCAAACCTGCCATTTCGCGCCAGGCGGTCATCGTTATCCACGGTATTGGCGAACAACACCCCATGGATACGCTACGTGGTTTTGCCGAAGCCGTTGCTCCTCCCAATCAAAATCCGGACAAACCCGCTTTTTTCAGCAAGCCGGATCACTTTTCCGACACCTTTGAGCTACGTCGATTAACCGCTCATCGGCAACGTAATACGTTCAAAACAGACTATTTTGAGTTATACTGGGCCCATCTGATGACCGGAACGGAACTGCTGGATATTGTCTGGTGGGCACGGGCTATGTTCTTTCGGCGACCGTCGAGCATTCCAAAACGGCTCCGCTGGTTGTTCTGGCTCTTCTGGGGGCTTATTGTGTTGGCTTGTAGTCTCATCATTTTATTCAACTACCGGGAAGCCTGTTTACCAACTTCGCTACGTTGTCTTTTTCAGACGACATGGTTCAAACCTACCGTATCGGTTCTGTTCGCCGTTCTTTCCCTGTCCGTTAATATTATATTACTGACGTATTTAGGGGATGCTGTCCGGTACTTTACTCCCCGCCCCCGCAATGTCCCTGAACGTCAGAAAATCAGAAAAGCCGGGGTGGCGCTGCTCAGGCAATTACACGATGCCCGCGCGCCTGACGGCAGTAATCTATACGATCGAATTATCCTGGTAGGTCATAGTCTCGGGTCGGTGATTGCCTACGATATACTCCGCCTGTTCTGGAATGAAATCAGCCCCAAACTTGATGTACAGCCTACCGACATCGATACGATCGAAGCCGCTGCCAGCGCCTTAGAAAAACAGGAAATAAGTCTTGCTACGTATCGGCAAGCTCAGTTTACCTGCTGGGCATCGCAGTATAAAACCAACCACTCGTGGCGAATTAGTGACCTCATTACGGTAGGTAGCCCGCTGGCCTTTGCCGACCTGCATCTGGCCAACAATCCGGCAGAACTAGCCCAGAAGCAACGCGAACGCGAATTTGCCACCAATCCGCCCCGCACTGAGCTCCCAACGGCAAAGCAGCTGAAAAAGCTGATCAATAAAGATAAAACAGCGTGGTTTTCCTATCCGGCCTCCGACGATGGCTCCAAGCGGACCTTACACCAGGCGGCTCCGTTTGCTATGACGCGCTGGACGAATATGTTTTTTACCAATGACTACGTTGGTGGCCCTGTTACGTGTTTTGGGCCAGGTGTGGAAAACAAAAAACTGATTTCTCAGGCTCACAATACGTTGCCTTTTGCATCGCATACGCATTACTGGGATAAAGCCGAGTCGGAAAGTCTTCACTACCTGCAAGCGAAAATGCAGCTCACTTTTGCGGCCATGCCGCCCAATAATACGAAAACAGAATAGCCGCGTCGAAGTGGTTCTCCAACGCGGCTATTCCGATACGTTATTTCTGCTTATAATTCCCGAATCTGGATATTCCGGTACCAAACCTGTTCTTTAGGACTGTGGTTTTGCAGTGCGATTTTTCCTTTCGCGTGGGGCGTTGCATACGGCCAATTCGCAAACTTGCTTTTCGCGACCAGTTGCTTCCATTCGTCGGAGCCATACTGATAGTCGACCAGTTTTTTACCATTCAGGTAATGCTCAACGTGATTGTTATTGACAACAATACGGCCTTTGTTCCACTCGCCGGGAGCCTTCACTACGTTGAAATCAGACGGCGGAATCATATCGTAGTTAGCGCCGGTCATCTGGGTTTCCTTTAATTTATAGGGTTTCCCTTCGCCGTCCAGATAACCTTTATCGTCAATAACCTGGTATTCAGGCCCCGACATATAGGTTGATTTAATATCCGGACTGTCGATGATCTTATAAACGACGCCACTATTGCTCCCTTTCGGTATCTTGAATTCGAACTCCAGTTCGAAGTTTTCGTATTCTTTATCGGTTACTAAATCGCCCCCTGTGCCATCTGGCGTTATGGCACCATTGTCAACATGCCAGCCAACAACGCCGTCTTTATGATAGCTGTGCCAGCCTTTGATTTCTTTTCCATTAAAAAGTGATGTCCATTTCGGCTTTGGCGGTGCCGCCATCACCACTGCACTCAATAACAAACAGGGAATAAGTAATTTTTTCATGACCTTAAAAAGATTTAGCCACTAAAGGTATAAAAAAAGTAAAGCGGACGGTAAGCCCTTACCATCCGCTTTACGTTACGTATTTCCGTCTAATTAGCTAGCCATTTCCCGGGCCGCTTCCGGATCGTTGTATTTCCGGTCCAGTCCGTCCGTCGATTTCTGATCGGAACGATCGGCACCCGAAATCATATCCTGCGCCGTAACGCTGCTTTCGTCGAGCATTTCGCGCGGCATTTGCTGAGTTTCTTTCTTTTCTTCCGGACGTTCGCCTGGCTGATACACATCGGCATCTTTCGCATTGACATCATACGGATGAGCCGAATCGCCCGTATCGGGCTTTTCTTCCATGCCTTCCTCATCAGGATTGCCGGGCTCTTCCAAGGCCTGATCTAACGTAACGTCACCTTCATCAATCAGACCTGACGCTTCGGACGTATAGGTCAGAAAGCTGTCGGTGGCGGAATGATGATAAGCGGTTGTCCGGTCGGCATTGATTTCGTGCGACCGATCTGGCTCACTGGGCTCCTGAATTTCGGGCACAGCTGGTTTAGGTGTACCTGGTAAGTCAGGAATTTCAGGTCCTGGAACGGGGGGCGTCGGTGGTGTTTCGGGAATACCCGGCACCGGCTGCGTTGGATCGGGCGAAGGCGGTGTGCTGGGCACCTGTGGCGTTGTTGGCACCGAGTTCCAGGTGCTTACTTCGCCGGATGCTATCGGGGAGTTCCAGCCAGCAAATGCACCCGTGGGCGTAGCGTCGCCTTTTTCGGTTCTGTCGCGGGGTTCATCTTCCGATGGCAGGCCCGTATTGACGGTATCGCCCGCATCAGGATTTCCGGTTAGTTCGGCCTCGGCAATAGGATCATTCGGAATTTCGCTCTCGTCGATTCCATCGCCGACCCGTAACGCAGCCGCCGAATTTTCGTAGGTTTTGCTACGTTGCTGATCACCCTGTAAACTCCGCTCTTCGTCGCTGCTGTATCGATTACGGAGCTGCTCGTCCATAACATCGTCTTCAGTATCACCAATGGGCGTCAACTTACCGTCCACAAGTTTAACCATATTAGTTTCGCCCTGATCGGCGCCAAACATCGTTTCCGCATTTTCATTCGATACGAGGTTTGCCTGTTGTGAACCGTCGCTAAGGGCAGATGAATTTGAGTTCTCCATAAATTTTCTTGTGAATGTTTTCGGTCTATGAAGAACCACTGGAACGGGAAAAGGTTTTGCCTTATGGCCCAGGTAACGGCCGAATTATGGGGCGTAAACGTTGTGCTTACCCAACGCGTTGAGTAAGCACAATCAGGCTTCATACTGCACTCACTTTTACCAACACTACTCTACCACAACAAATTTCTGGACTCAATCACTTATTGATCAGGCTCATCTTCTTCATGATAAGGCGTGCCATTGGTGACAACTCCTCCACTGGTCCACAAGCCCCCACCATTTTCACTACCATTTTTAGTATTCTCCCCGCTTGGGCCATCTTCAGCCAGGTTGCGGTCAGGCTCCTGATCAGGCTGATAATTATCGGCATGACTACCGGTGTAGGGCGTCTCGCCAGGGCTACTGGTCACGGGATCTTTATCAGACCGTGTCTCTTTCAGACTTTCACTGTTTTCGGGATCATATTTAGGCGAAATATCAGATGAGTCGCCATCTGGAAATCGCTGGATACTTGAAAAAGGCATAGTAATCGCTGTTTAGATTAATGATGAGAAGCGGCACTTTATTTCTATTAAACCGCATACGTAACCAGTAGCCATTGAGAAGTAAGCCAACGGCCCCTGCAAAACGATTACGCACAACCCCACTTCCTCATTAGCCCAGAAAAACTGGTCCCTATCAAACGCGCGAGCGTTAGAGATGCTATTGAACTGATTTAGCGCTAATCATCCCATTAATGATCTCTTCGCGTTATGAAACCCATCCCAACGAACGTTCACGGCCTGCTCGATTATACGACAGGAGCCTTATTTATTGCTTCGCCCTGGCTACTTGGCTTTTCCAGTAACGATGCCGCCCGGCGGGTAGCTGTTGGCACCGGTATAGCCGTGTTAGTCTTATCGGCCTTTACTGATTATGAAGCGGGGTTATCCCAACGAATTCCAATGACTACGCACCTACGAATCGACACAATAAATGGCCTGTTGGTAACAGCATCACCGTGGCTTTTTGGGTTTTCCAAACGTATCAGCTGGCCACATGTTACGTTCGGACTACTCGAATTTGGGGCTGGCACCTTAACAGGTTGCAGGCCTAAACGTAACGCATAAGCGCTTACTCCGTTTCCTCACTTCCCGCTTTTTATCCAGGAAAATGCTTCTGATAACCTCGTTTATCAGGCATAACAAAATCAGTCAACGTATGAAAAAAATAGGGATAATCGCTCTGCTGCTAGCGCTAACCGTTGGAAACACCTGGGCACAAGAGAAGAAACCGGATCGACGTCCAACGCCTACTGCCGAAGGAGTTCCCAATTCGAAAGCAGGCACATCAGATCATATGGATGCCGCCGACAAACGGACCAAACCAGCTCGTCCGCAGTCGGGAACCGGGAACGTGGGCAACCTATCGGGCAGTGCTACGTCCGGGAAACGGAGTAAACCCAAAGTCGTTAATCAGGCAGCTGCGGGCGTTCCACCTGTTGGTACTACAGATACAAGCCGGCCAAATCGCAACCAATAAATCCCTATACAGTTATGTTTTATCACGACAAGAAACTTCAGTATACCGTAAAAGTAGATAAACCTAATCCGCAGTTTGCCCGCGCCCTGCAGCAAGCCATTGGTGGTATTGAGGGCGAAATCAGGGTATGTCTTCAGTACCTGTTCCAGGCCTGGAACTCCCGTGGCCCTGTTCGCTACCGGGATATGCTTCTTAATACCGGAACGGAAGAAATAGCCCATATTGAGATGCTGGCTACGGCCGTTTGTCTGAATCTGGAAGGTGCTCCCAGCAGTGTTGTCGACACCATTGTTGGCAATGACCCCGTTATGGAGAAGATTATGGGCGGTGGCGATCCCCGGCATTTTCTTTCTGGCGGCATGGGTGCGCTGGCTGCGGATGCGAATGGTGTACCTTTCAATGGATCGTAGGTGGTTAGCTCGGGCAACATTGCGGCCGATATGTATGCCAATGTCATAGCTGAATCGACCGGCAGGACACTGGCCACGCGCTTATATTAAATGACTGACGATGCAGGAATGAAAGATATGCTGGCTTTCCTGATTGCCCGCGATACGATGCACCAGCAGCAGTGGCTAGCCGTGTTGGAAGAATTAGGGCATGGCAATATTCGAGCTGTTCATCCCACTCCGAATAGCTTCCCACAAAGCCAGGAGCATCAGGAATTCAGCTACGTATTTGTCGATACCAACATCGATCCAGATTCACCATCGGTTGGCCAGAATCGTCGCTGGACACAGGGCCCATCGTTGGATGGACGTAGTCAGTTCAGAGAAATGAAAGCGCAACCGGTTGGCGATGAGCCCATGCTGGGACCACCCATGCCGGAAGGTCATGCTCAGGCAGAACAGATTAATCTGGCAGGGCAGAGAGACTAAATCCTTCTCAGAAAGCCGGTTGACACTTGGGGTCAACCGGCTTCTAGTTAATGAGCAGGCTCATCCAGATAAAGATACAACGCTTTGATGAGGCCATTCTCAATAATGGCGATGTCCATGCCGCTGGCAACTGGATTTGCACTGGGATTTCCCAACGTCCAGGCGGCATGGCTTACGCCATGATTAATTACTACGGGTTTTGTGAGCGTAAAGACAAACTCGGGTGCCCATTGCTCCTGTAGTTTGCCAATGAGTGAATCAATTGCCTGATGGCCTTCAAAAGCTGGGCCGCTGTCGCTTTCATAGAAAATGATGTCATCTGCATAAATGCGTTTCATCTCTTTAAGACGCTTGCTAGGATCGCGTTCACTCCATACTTGTAGCAGGCTATCTTCTAATAAGGGCACTAGCTTATCGTTCATTTTTCTTTTTTCGGTCTGTGTAATAAACCTACTAGAGGAATTGGGCAAAAACAAACTATAGGCTTCCCTTTGTGCATAGCCTCCCTATTCCAGCGCAAATCGTTCTTTGGGAATGTGCGTAATATGCGGCTACGTTCCTCTGCCTGCCGGGGCCGAGCCTTTACCCGCCCGGATAAGCAGCTCATCAACCTGTTTCCAATGCAAACCATCCGGCAATTAAGCCGGGTTGATCGATGAACCAGCGTAGTAAGTACTACCGGGACGAGTATCCCCAATTAGCCACTAACATGTCTACGACAGCAGGGATGCTGTCGTAGACATGTTAATCATTTAGTACAGCTAAGGGCTAGGCTAGCGCATCGAACAATATTTCGGCCGGGTGTTGCGCCTTGCGGCCTGTCCCGTCCTTGATCTGGTGTCGGCAGCTGGTTCCGGCGGCTGAAATAATGGCGCTTTCGGCTTGTCGAACGGCGGGAAAAAGTACCAGTTCGCCTATCTGCATCGACAGGTCGTAGTGCTCTTTTTCATAACCAAACGAACCCGCCATCCCACAACAGCCCGACGGAATCAATTGAACCTGATAATTAGTCGGCAGGCTCAGCGCTTTTTTTACCGGCACCATCGACGATAAGGCTTTTTGATGGCAATGTCCATGAATTTTTATCTGGCGTGACTCAGCAGTAAATGAGCTGGCCGTAATACGCTTATGATCGATTTCGCGGGCAATCCACTCTTCAAACAAAAAGACATTTTTTGCAATTCGCTGCGCATCAGCTTTCAGGTCGGCTGGAACCAGATCGGGGTATTCGTCGCGGAAGGTCAGAATGGCGGATGGTTCCAGACCAATCAGTGGCGTATCGTCCGAAATACGATCTTTTAGCAGTGTTACGTTCCGAATGGCAATCGTCCGGGCATTGTCCACTAATCCTTTCGACAGATACGTACGACCACTTTCTACGTGATCGGGAATCGTAACGGCATAGCCCAGACGCTCAAGGAGCTGAATCGCTTTCTGACCAACTTCTACGTCGTTATAATTCGTGAACTCATCGCAAAACAGCATCGGACGCTGAACCTGACGGGACGTAGCGGCAGTCCGTTCTTCTGCCCATTTCCGCAGGGTTGTACCGGCTAGTCCGGGCATAGTCCGGTCGGGGTGAAAACCGACGGCTTTGTTGGCCACACGACGTAGCGCTTCGGTATTGTATATGGCATTATAGACCCAGGGAGCAATGCTGGCCAACGACATGAGTTTCGTGAAATTACCAACCAGTAATGTCCGGAATGAGGCTCCAGGATCATTATTATAGGTATTCATAAACTCTGCTTTCATCCGGGTCATATCGACACTCGATGGGCACTCGGCTTTGCAGGCTTTACACGATAAGCACAGGTCCAGAACTTCTTTCACCGTCTCGTAATCATGGTCGCTGGCTTTCTCCGTACTGCTGTAAAAATGACGGAGTATATTGGCCCGTGCGCGCGTGGTATCTCTTTCCCGACGCGTGGCCATATAACTGGGGCACATCGTACCGCCCGAAATAGCCGTTTTCCGGCAATCGCCCGAACCCGAGCATTTTTCGGCTAATTCCAGCAAACCACCATCTTTCGAAAAATCAAACACCGTTTTAGGTTGTGGAATCACTACGTCGGCTTCCGACCGTAACGACTCGTTCATGGGTGGCGTATCGACCACTTTGCCCGGATTGAATGTATTGTGCGGGTCCCAAAGTGCCTTAACCTCTTTGCAAAGCTGGTAGTTTTCCGGCCCAAGCATAAAGGCAATACACTCACCCCGCAGTCGGCCATCGCCGTGCTCGCCCGATAGCGAACCACCGTAACGTTTTACCAGCTGCGCCGTATCCATCAGCAACGACCGGAATTTGGTACGCCCCTCCGACGATTTCAGATTAATAAGCGGCAGTACGTGTATTTCACCGGCACCGGCATGAGCCGAATATTCCAGTTTCAGACCATACTTTTCCCAGGCCATGCGGTCCAGTTCATCGATATAATCGGGCAAATCCTCCACATCAACCGCCGTATCCTCGATCACATTAGCAGGCTTCTCGTCGCCGGGGATATTATACATGATGCTCAGTCCGGCCTTACGTAGCGCCCAGGGTTTTTGCGTTTCGGCATCGAACAGAATCGGATAGGCATACCCCAACTCCTGCTTTTTCAGATCGGCTACAAATCGTTCGGCTTTTTCGGTAACGCCCGCCACCGTATCGTCAAAAAATTCAACCATCAGAATCGCTTTGGGGTCGCCCTCCACGAATGTCCGGTTTTTGGCTTGTTCGATGTTGGTTTTCGTAAGCTGTAAGATATAATCATCGACTAATTCCGATGCAAAACAATTATGCGCCAGCGCCACCAGATTGGCCTGCAGCGACTGTCGAATGGTTACGAAATGAGCGCATACCAGGGCTGTTTCCCTGGGCGGCAACGGCAATACGTTCAGTTTGGCTTCGGTAATAAAGCAGAGCGTCCCCTCTGAACCCGCAATGAGACGAGAGAAATTGAAGCCCTTCTCCCCGCCCACGGGGAAAGAAAAAAAGTCAACTAACGCATCCAGCGCATAGCCGGTGTTCCGTCGCTTTACGGTTGGTTTAGGAAAGCCATCGTGGATGTTTTTCTGGATAGAAGGCGTCGACAGCCAGTCACGAAATTGTACGTAGAGCTTTTGTTCCAATGGACTCACTACGTTCTCGCCCCGGCATTTGGCGTCGAACTGTTCCGGCGTCAGTGACCCGAATGTTACTTCGGCCCCGTCGCTCAATAGAGCCCGTACTTCCAGCAGATGATCGCGGGTTGTTCCCCAGACAATGGAATGCAGCCCGCAGGAATTGTTCCCGATCATACCACCAATCATGGCCCGACTGGCGGTGGAGGTTTCTGGGCCAAACAGAAATCCGTATGGTCTTAGATGCGCGTTCAGATCGTCGCGGATTACGCCCGGTTGAACGCGTACCCAGTGTTCATCGGTATTTACATCCAGTATCTGCCCAAAATATTTCGATATATCAACGACGATGCCGCTCCCCACAACCTGCCCCGCCAGTGATGTACCGGCCGCGCGTGGAATCAACCCGACTCCATGCTGCTGCGCGAACCGAAGTAATAGCTTAATATCGGCGACGGATCGGGGTAATGCTACGGCAATGGGCATTTCCTGATATACAGACGCATCGGTAGCATACAGCACTCGCTGGGCCGTATGTTCGGGCGACTCATCGAAATACAAATCACCTTTAAAGGAAGGAAGCAGATTAGCGAAGGGTAGTTTTTGGGATAAACGAAACATAAGTCAACAAGGTAACGAAACGATTTAGCGACTTACCGACAACCGGTAGGCTCGAACTAAACCGATGAACGTACTGATAAAGATTAGGGCTATAAACAGAAAGGATGGCCAGGGAAAAATCTGTTGTTTGTGATAAAGACTGATCCAGATGATCTGCCCGATAATACACAGGAACAAGGCAGCAACAATCACGCGAATGGTTGCCAGCAGCTGGTCGATATTCCGACGCTGTTTTGCTACGTTGTCGGGCGTACGCGGCCCCGGAAAATTCATCAGTTCGGTAGGCACGCTCTTTATAATCCAAAGTAATCCAACCAAGGCAAGATCCACAAAAGCAAGTACCAGCAGCGTTGAGGGACTACCCCATCGATTGGCTTCACCACTTCCGTTAAAATGAATGGGAATTGGCCCCGACAAACGCATGACACCCATAACAGCCAACCCAACTTCCAACAACAGCAGGAAGCCAGTTATCCAGTTCGCGTTACGTTCGTAGGTACTCATAATGGCAGCTACCAGAAGAAAGAGTAAAGATACAAAAACCTACGGGCGTTTGTGGAAATAGATTGTCTGGGCTATCAATAGGTTAAAGAAGATAGGCCAATGAAAAGACGACGCTACGTTGCTGTACGCCCGGATTTTACTCCGTTTGTTAATCTAGCGTTACTACTGATCGTATTTTTTGTGTGGCATGAACTGGCCAGAAAGCCTGTTGTTTTCGGCGGAGTTTTAACATCCGTCTGTCGAAAAGGTATTGAGCCAGATCATTCCGACTATGTACTGGCAATAGTACTGATAAACAAAGACTCCCTTCAGCTTTGCCATTTCCCCACCGGCTCCAGTTGCCGGGCCAATTTTGTAACAGCTCATCGACATTCTAGCACGTTAAGGAAAGCCTTATACCGATACCGTCGAGACGCGATGACGCCGGGGAAATTAGCCATTGTTATACGTCCAAAATCCAAGTCAACCGTGGGGTCATTCGTTGGTGTACTAAATGAGTTAAGAACTGCCGGAAACCTTCCTTATTTGGTGGATCTTTAGATCGACAAAACGTAAACAGAAAGCCCCCGACATGTGCCAGGGGCTTTCTGTTTACAGAGGCTATGATACTATAAACTACCGGCTGATCGAGACGCTGCCGCTGTTGGCGGAGATACGAACATCGACACCACCGCCATTCAGTTTGCCACGAACGCGATCTTTTTCAATGCTACCATCAAATTTGGCTAATCCGTCGGGCAGATTCACCCGATTGCCGCTAACGTTCAGATCCATGCCTTTGTCGAGAGGCATTCTTACCCGGATTCCGCCCGCGCTGGTATTCAAACGAACGTACTGCCCCAGCTTAACGATCTCAACCTCAACGCTTCCGGCGCTGGTGCTGGCATCCACGCTACCAGCTACGTTAGCCAGCCGTACCGAACCACCCGATGTTCCCGCCTTAATATCAGCTTCGATATTCGATCCATTTACGCTGCCGCCACTGGTTTGGGCATCAACACTCCCTTTCAGATCGGTCAACCGAATGCTACCACCCGATGTATGCAGCCGCATGGTACCACTCGACTCTTTGGCTTCGATGGAGCCACCAGAGGTTTGCAGATCAATATCTTTATGGCAACGATCCATATGAATGGAGCCGCCCGAGGTTTGGCCGTTGATGTTACCATCGATATCGCTCAGATGCAGGCTGCCACCGCTGGTACGGAATTTCTGCGTACCGGAAAGAGAAGCCATTCGGATGCTACCACCCGAAGTCCGCAAATCGGTCGATACGTTACGTGGCGTATAGAATTTGAAAGCGATACTCAGCCCACGTTTCCAGTCGTTGTTACTTTTACGCTTGGCAGTCGCCACAATCGTACCGCCCTCCTGGGTGATGCTGATATCATAATCCTTCAGACGATCTTCAATCTCATCCTTGTCGAGTTTGTCGTTCCAGTTATTGGCCCGAACATACATCTCTACTTTGGCATTCATATCCGTACCGCCTTCAATGGTAAGGCTACCGCCCGACGTTTCGGCCCGCACGGCATTAATTTTCCCGGAGAAGGTTTTGGTTTGATAAGGCGTATCGCGATCATCGTTCCGATTGTCGGCCAGTGAGGTGAATGCTAACGTACTGGCACTTAAAAGAGTTAGTAGAAACTGATTCCGTTTCATGTGGTTTCGTTTTGTTTATAGCCTAAAGATGTTGTCCTGTTCAAGAAGGTTGCATACGCCTAACCATTTTTGTCGGCCATACACTACGCTCAGTGATGCAAGCCTTGTGCCATTCAAAATAACTAACTCATAAACAAGTCTTTAACAATAAATACAACGAATCAATCTGTCCGATGATGGACAAATTTTGTTCGATCCTGGACAGATGGCTTTTCTGCCAACGTAGCGTATTTCGCCTGCGTGTATGCTAAGTTCGCCAGTCCCCAATAATAAGTACTTATCACTTACCTTTTCAATCGCTTTTTGTTCTTCCAAGCAACCATGACTATCAGATATGACACTAATGCATAGAACAATAGCTAACAACCAGCATAAACCCCCGTGCTGATAAAGCACTAAAAATCAACTATTTTAAACGAAGAATCAGCAATCTCGGCTAAGACTACCACTAGAATTATATTTTAAATATTATAACTTTTAATATAATAATATTCTAATTTTAATATTTTTGTAGCATTATATATTGACTTTAGATATTTTTCAGCATTATATTTGGATTAATATCATTCACATCTATACAAGCTATTCCGTACGCTCAAACAGATTCAGTTAAATTTCCTGTATCAAGCTATAGTTATTAAGTACTAATACTCAATCAATTTTCATACTCCCTGCTGGCAGGTATTTGTGCTTGCAAGCCGCTGATTTCGTTCATGCTTATCAGCCTGTAATCAATTATCCTTTTTAAAACCAACCTAATACGTAGTGAGATGCGAAACAGAAGTTTACTAGTAATGCTGTTTTTCTCCCTGTATGTACCAGTCCAGTTGATGGCTCAAAATCGGGTCATCAAAGGGATTGTTACCTCGGGAGATGATAATTCGCCAACCCCTGGCGTCAACGTTGTTGTTAAAGGGACAATTATCGGCGTAGCCACGAATGTGGAAGGAGCCTATTCTATTTCAGTACCTGAAAATCAGGCCAAAAACGGCACGTTGATTTTTTCCTTCATCGGCATGAAAAGCACGGAGGTTCCTATTGGCAATCAAACCTCTATATCCGTTAAACTGCAACATGACGCTACGTCGCTGGACGAGGTCATTGTCAGCGCGTTAGGATTCAAAGAAAACGCCGATAAACTCGGCTCAACAGCTTCCAAGATTGAAGCCAAAGACATTGTTCGCTCGGGCGAAACGGGTGTCATTAATGGTATGTCGGGAAAAGCCGCTGGCGTACAGATCAGCAAATCGGCTGGCGACCCAGGTTCGGGCTCCTACATTCAGATTCGGGGCCAGAATACGATCACAGGCTCGACCCAACCACTGGTTATTGTGGATGGTATTCCAATCAGTAACTCAACCCTGGGCGATGGGGCTGCGGGCGTAACGCAGCAGTCGCGCCTGAACGATATCAATCCCGACGATATTGCTTCGATGCAGATTCTCAAAGGAGCTTCAGCAGCCGCTCTGTGGGGATCGCGGGCGGCCAACGGTGTCATTGTCATTACGACCAAAAAAGGAGCCAATAGTGATAAAGTCAACATTTCATATAGCTCTACAGTATCGTTCGACCGGCCCAATTTGCTCCACCCGCTACAGAGTAACTACGGCCAGGGGGCAGGCGGTGTGTATAGTCCAACCAGCCAAAACTCCTGGGGCGACAAAATTGCCAACCGGGCCGGTGGCGAGGATGTTCTCAATATGAATGGTGCCCGTTTTGAGTCCTATACGGGCAAAATATACTATCCGATCATTACCAAAAACTCACAGGAGACCTATAACAAGATTCGGGAAGACATCGTATTTCGCACCGGTACGTACATCGATAACAACCTGGCCATCAGCGGTGGTAACGAAAAAGGAAATTTCTATCTGAGCGTGGGCGACCTTCGTCAGAAAGGTATTATCAACGGCCAGAGTGATTACAACCGAACCACTATCCGCTTCAACTCCGAACGTCGGTTCAACGACATCATCAAAGCCAGCACAAACGCTACGTATGCCCGCACTACGTCGAATCGAATTCAGCGTAGTAACAGCGTAAACGGTCTGTATATCGGCTACTTACGTACATCGCCCGACTTCGACAGCCGCGATTATAAAGGAAACTATTTTGCTTCGCCAACGGCCAGCGCCATTCCGAACCGCCAGCGTTCGTACCGGAACTACCTAGGTGCCCTGTCTAACCCGATCTATAACGATCCGCTGTGGGCTATTCGCGAATTGACCAACTTTTCGGAAGTGGATCGCTTTATTCTTAGCTCCGAAGTGCTGATTACACCCTCTAAATGGTTCGATATAACGGCGCGGGCAGGTATCGACGCGAACACCGACCACCGAATCACGAATTACCCGGTCAACTCAGCCGTTAACAGTGGTTTGGGGTCTTTTGAGGAGAATATCTACAAAGAATCGGAAATGAACGGCGATATTATTGGCCGCGTATTCAAAGATTTCGGGAAGAATATCACCACTACGCTGATTGCGGGTTTTAACATCAACGATCGCAAATATCTCAATCTGGGCGGAACGATGAATACGTTCATTATCCCGGACGCTCCGGCCAACTTTGGCAACTCGCTGACATCGAACGATGCCCCATACCGCACGACAACGCACCGCCGGATGGCGCGTATGTACTCAACCCTGAACGTTGGCTTTTACAATCAGCTTTTTGTGAATGCATCCGTAGCGGGCGAATCGGGGTCAACGTTCGGTAGCCAGACCAAATCGACCTTTTATTACCCTTCAGCCGATATTGCCTGGCAGTTTACCCAGCTAGGCGCGTTACGTGATAACAGTATTCTTTCTTTCGGTAAACTGCGGGCTTCCTACGGCGTTGTAGGCGTACAGCCAGACGCGTATCGTAACGCGACAACCTACGTAACAGCTTCGTTCAGCAGTTGGGCCAATCCATTAAGTGGTTCGGGCTATGGCAATGGCGCTTATGTACGTAGCAGTCGCCAGGGCGATCCGTTTCTACGCCCCGAACGAAAAACGGAATGGGAACTGGGAACCGACCTTCGCTTTTTCAATAATCGCCTGACCGCGGGATTCACCTATTATCAGAATGAAATCAAGGATCTGTTGCTCGATGTGGCAGCAGCCGGGTCAACGGGTTTCACGTCGAAATATACCAATGCCGGTTCGATGACTAACAAAGGCTGGGAACTCGACCTGAACTATAACATCCTGAGCAAAAGCGCCTTCAACTGGAACGTATTTGGCAACCTGAGCCGTAACATCAACCGCGTAACGAATCTGGCCGGAACCGATATCATTACGTTGGGCGGCTTCAGCACAACAGCCAGCACCGTTGCAAAAGTAGGCTATGCCATGTCTTCTCTGTATGGTGGCACCTATTTGCGCACCGAATCAGGCGCCCTCCAACTGGATGCAAATGGGTTTCCACAGGTGGCATCGCAGTTTGGCGTAATCGGCGACCCCAATCCTGACTATCGGGGTGGTTTCGGTACGAACTTATCCTACAAAAAACTATCGCTGAACATCTTGTTTGAAACCTTCCAGGGGGGCGATTTCTATAACGGCACAAGAGGGGTACTCTACAATTTCGGAACCCACGCTGACGTAGGTAATGAAGTAACGCTGACCCAGGATTTAAAACGATACGGCGGTACGATTGTCCCTGCCGGGAGTACAGTTCGTGGTAATATTCATGACTTTGGCGCCGGTCCGGTGCTACTCGATGAGCGCTATTACACGTCAATTGGTGGGGGATTCAGTACGCTGGTGGAGCAGTTCATCACGGATGCCAGCTGGACTCGTCTGCGCGAGGTATCGGTTGGCTATTCGATCAGCTCACCCAAATTCCGCCAGAAAACCAAACTACAGTCAATTGATCTGACGGTTACGGGCCGTAACCCAATCCTATGGACGAAAATGGTCGGTGTTGATCCGGAAACAGCCCTGAATGGAGCCAGCAACTCACGGGGCCAGGATTACTTCAACAGCCCGAACACCAAATCGCTGCTGTTCAGTGTCAAAATCAATTATTAATTCTTACGACGAAGCATCCATCATGAAACGCGTATATACATCGATTTTTGCGGCTGTGTTCGGACTCCAGTTTTTCGCTTGCTCCTCCATCGTCGAGAACCTGAACGTCGATCCCAATAACCCAACCAACTCGACGGCCAGTTTATTACTTACGGGCACTGAACTGGCCAATATGGCCACGCAGGAAGGCATGGCCAGCCGATTAACCACCATCTGGAGCGGATATGCATCCGGTGCCGACCGCCAGTGGCTGGATTATGCCAATTACAACGTATCGGCTGGTATTTACGACGGCGACTGGAATCTGGTGTTTACAGCAACCAATGCTAACGCCCTGTTAACCATCAATCAGGCGTCGGCGCTCGGAAACCGGAAGATGGCTGCCATTGCCAAGATTCTGCGGGCCAATGCGCTCGCCACCGGAACCCAGCTGTGGGGCGACATTCCATTCGATCAGGCCGGTAACATTGCACAATACCCGAACCCAGCGTTTGAATCGCAACCTACTGTATATACCAAATTATTGGCTTCGCTCGACGAAGCGATTGCCGATCTTCAGTCGGGCGTTGGTACCGTTACGACGGAAGATATTCATTTTGGTGGTGATGCGACGAAATGGACGCAGGTTGCCTACACCCTGAAAGCCAGGCTTTTGACCGACACCAAACAGTATGATGCGGCCTATACCGCTGCGCAGAGTGGCATTAGTACGTTTGCCAATTCGCTGTATGCGCCACACGGCAACATCGCCAGCGTAAACCAGAACTCGTACTATTCCTTCCTGGCGGTTACGCGCAGTGGCGACATCAATGCCGTTAATGCGTATAATGTCGGCCTATTGAATCCTACGAGTGCGCGATACAGAGGCAATTCAAAAACGGTTGAAACGGCTCGCTTCCGATTCTATTACCTGGAAAACGGCGTTAATAGTCCGGGTAAAGTAGAGCCAAACACAACCGGCACTACGGGCTTTTTTGCACAGACTGCCAGCTTTCCGCTCATTACGTATCAGGAGAATATTCTGACGCTGGCCGAAATGGCGATCCGTTCAGGAAAAGGATTTTCAACGGCTCTCGGCCACCTCAATACGTATCGGAGTTTTCTGAACACAGGCGGTACAATCAATGCCGCTTACCTGACCGCTGGCAACTACAAATATGAGCCCTACGTAGAAGCCGATTTTGCGGCTGGCGGCATTGAAAACCCAGATGGTATTACGGCCAGCAATGCACTTTTGCGGGAAATTCTTCAGGAACGTTACGTCTCTTTTTATGGGCAGCATCTGGGCTGGAACGACGAACGCCGGACACGTAGCGAAGCTGTTGGCATCAAACTATCGCCCAACAACGGAACCCAACTTCCCTGGCGATTTATTTATCCACAGAATGAAATAAACTCGAATCCCAGCACACCCAAACCAGTTCCTGCTACGTTCGAAGCACTGCCTATTTACAAATAGAACTCCCTTCCTCTGGTTCTTTTCCCCTGACAGATTTTCTGTCAGGGGATTTTTATTTGCGCATTCCGTCAAGAGACAAACAGAGACTCTGTTTCTCCGATTACCAGTTTACCCGTTCATCCCAAGGTATTGGCGGAGGAATAAAGAGCGTAAACTGTCTAACCATGTTTTGTGCTACTATCTGGTCAGCAACCAGTCTGAAGTTACTACTCTTATTGATGCGATATTCAATGGCAAACTGCAGTAAACGATGTCGATACTCATAGACAGATTCTCCTTTCTTTTGAAGGGCTTTGTAATTGGTTGATTCCATGGCGCAGAAGGTCAATAAACTGACTAATTAGTTAACAAAGAAGCAAAATACATGCCGTAGCTATCCTTTTAAGCCAGTCTGCTGCTGCGCCTAACCCTTACAATTTGTGCTTGTAAAGTATAGTTCACCAAGGAATCTATAGTATTTTTTGGCGAATTTCCGAAAAAGGAGAGTACGAAGCAGCGCTTAACAGATACTCTATATATAGTGTATAGCGTATTGATTAATGTATGCCCCGTCCTAGAAAATATCCTATTTCAATCGTTGTTAATGGCCAACTTGTACAGGTTATGCCAATGGGAGGAAACCGATTTTGCTCAAAACGTCACATCTACGAAGTTGAATACGATGTAGCTGGCAACCTGGACGGTACACTGGTAGGGGTTATTGAAAAGCCGATGCGCCAGCGTGATCAACACGCTGGCCTGTTGAAAACGACCGGTCAACGTCCCTGAATATTTTTCAAATGGCGGCCACTTTTTAATACTGGCCGCCATTCTCAAGAATTATGCCGTTAAAGAGCCATATGGCCTGAATTTATTGTCTGGACGACCTTACTAATAGGTCCATTAAGGGATTAGCTCGTGGGTATCTTTGATAATGTCCATGACGAAAACGCTCTGCGCCTTCCCGATTCCCTTAACTTCGCCCAAGTAATTGATAAAAAAGTCGTGATACGTCTCCATGTTCTCGGTAATAATCTTGAGCATGAAATCGTACTCACCGGCAATATTAAAGCACTCCACGACTTCTTTAAACGCAACAATACCACGGACAAATTCATGTGCCGTTTGTTTGTCGTGTTCTTTAAGCGATACCAGACAAAGGACCATCAGCTTGCGGTTTAGCTTACGATTGTCGAGCAGGGCCGCATACTGTTTAATAACCCCCGTCTGCTCCAGTCGTTTGATCCGTTCGTGAGTCGGGGTCGGACTTAAATGAACTCGCTGAGCGATGTCGCGCACAGTCAATTTAGCATTACGTTGCAACAGACGTAGAATGTCATAATCTTTTTCGTCCAGCGTAGGCACTCCCCCAATACGTTGTTCTATTTCTGCCATCGAATTATAACCCTTTACGGATACTTGTTCTACAAATAAAACTGTATTCTCAACTCTGTTCCAAACTAGTGCATTTTCTTGTTATTACGTTCTAAAAATAAGTGCTTTGCACAAACAAAACATCATTTCTACGCGTGTCTCGTCAACAGCTCATTCTGATTATTGCTTCCGTCAGTGTTTTTTTTGAAGCGCTCGATATAGCCATTATCAATCTGACAATGCCCTTGATTCAACAGGCATTTGATCTGACAACGAATCAGGTACAATGGCTACAAACACTGTACGTCCTGTTATACGGAGGCCTTTTGATCTTAGGTGGCCGACTCACCGATATAGTGGGGCGCAAACGGGTCTTTCTGGTAGCCTCCATCCTATTCCTATTCTGTTCGTTAGGTGCTGGTCTGGCTCCTTCGTTTAGTTCGCTACTTATTTTCCGTGGCATGCAGGGGATTGCCGCAGCCTTATTGATGCCATCGGCCTTGTCTATCGTGACAAATACGTTTACGGAGACGGCTGCCCGTAGCCGGGCCATTGGAATTGTCAGCTCTTTTGCGGCTATCGGCTCAGGAAGCGGCCTTTCAGTTGGCGGCCTGATCGCCAGCCAGTTCGGGTGGCAGTGGGTATTTTTCATCAATGTGCCCGTTATTCTGCTAACCCTGGTGGTAGCGTATCGGTATATACCAGACGATAAGCCTCGCATGGAGCCCCTACCCAATATCAGTCTGGGTCTATTGCTCACGGCTCTGATTATTACGCTGTCGTATCTGGTCCATGAGCTAGGCAACTGGCGTACAGAATGGCCGCTGTTGAGTTTGCTCAGCCTGGCCGAACTGGGCGGCATTTTCCTGTTTTTGCAACGTAACGCCAGAGAGTCCGACCCGCTCATCAATATCGAAGTGCTGAAGCCAGCGCTACCTGCCATCCGTGTTTTTGTCTGTCTGGGCGCTTCGTTTACCGGCTTTCTCTTTCTGATTTCGTTGATCCTGCAAACAGACCGGCAGCTGAGTGCCTCGCAGGCAGGTCTGCTCCTGTTTCCGTTCAGTATTTTATCAGCCATTACCGGCAAGCTATTTATCCCGGCACTCATTAAACGCTTCACCGTTTCGCAGATCGCACTTATGGGGATGGCCTGCCTAACCATTAGTGGCCTTTTGTTGCTTTACCACACCCAACTGGCACCCGATAACTTTCTGCCTTTACTGCTGGCCATGGCCTGTGCCAATGGACTTGGGATCGCACTGGCCTACTCAGGTCTAACGGTTCTATCGTTTCAGCAAATCCCCGAAGCTAATCATGGGCTGGCCTCGGGTGTGGCAACCACCGCTTATTTTTTCGGTGGCGGATTAGGGCTGTCCGGGCTGTCGTTGTTCCTGGGTACTGAAAACGAGAAGGGCTTATCGGTTGGTTCGTGGCCACTCCTTCTGTTAACCGTATATGCAGGAATAGGGGTTGCGGGGCTGCTAATTCATATGATTTCCAGCAGCCGAAAGAGTAGCCTTTCTGGATCAGCCGCTTAATTGACCGAATTCCTTACGTCATGTCCGATTTGTACAATCCAGCCGGATAAAAACAACGCAATTTTGCCGAACAACCACGAACAACAAAACGTATGCGAAAGGTAATCTTATGTTTGGCCGTTAGTCTGGATGGCTACATTGAAGGGCCAAATGGTGAGTACGACTGGTGTTTTACCGATCAGGATTATGGGATGAATGCCTTCCTGGAACGTATCGACGCCATTTTTATCGGCCGAAAAAGCTACGACCTGCTCAACAATCAGAACGAAGCAGCCAGCGACTACTCGTTTCCTCAATTCAAAAAATACGTATTCTCAACGACGCTCACCCATGTTGGCGACAATGCAGAACTGATCAGCGACAACTGGAAAGCAAGCGTTATGGAACTGAAAAACCAATCCGGTAGCGATTTCTGGTTATACGGTGGAGCCGAACTCACTACGTTGTTCATTAACGAAGGGTTGGTCGATGAGCTGTTTCTGGCCGTTCATCCGGTAATTCTGGGCGCTGGAAAACCGCTGTTCCATCACTTAAAAGACCGCGTCAACTTAACACTCATTGACTCGACGACCTACTCGACTGGCTTAATTTCGCTTACGTATCGACTGTAATCTAAAAGCCCGGCCAATGAGTTGGCCGGGCTTCGTCTTATAGTTGTTAGGTAACCGGTTGTCCCCGACGGCAAGATGCTGTCGAAGACAACCTCACACTATTCACTACGCAAGCTTTTGACGGGGTCCATCAAAGCCGCTTTGATACTCTGAAAACTTACTGTTAGCTGGGCAATAGCAACAGCCACCAACCCTGCCAGCACAAACACCCACCACTCAATATCGACCCGGTAGGCGAAATCAGACAGCCAGTTGTACATAGCCCACCAGGCCAATGGCGACGCAATACCGATGGCAATCAAAACGAGTTTTAAAAAGTCTTTGGATAACAACGCAACGATACTCGGTACCGAAGCGCCCAGCACCTTCCGAACGCCAATTTCTTTCGTGCGTTGCTCAGCCGTAAACATAGCCAGCCCAAATAAGCCCAGGCAGGCAATAAAAATGGCGATCACGGCAAAATAATTGGCCAGTTTACCCACCAGCGTTTCGCTCTTATACTGCTCACGGAAACTCTCGTCGGCAAATCGGTACGCAAACGGGTAAGCCGGATTGAATTGCCTGGATAGTCGCTCCATGCTTTTCAGCGCCCGCTCGGTCTGCCCCGGATAGGTACGTACCAACAGGGTATAATTCGTTGAATCCAGCCGCAGAATCAGTGGTTCGATAGCAACACGTAGTGAGTTAAGATGGAAATTTTTAATTAAGCCTACAATTTTTCCCGGTTTACCCCAGAACTTCAGATCCTGCCCGACGGGCTGTTTCATACCCATCCGGCGGGCGGCTTCTTCATTGACAATATAATTGGTGCTATCGGTTACGATGCTTTTTGAGAACTCACGACCATTGAGCAGCTTGATTTTCATGGTCTTCAGAAAGTCGTAGCTCACGGGCATCTGTGTAAACAACGTTTTGTCGTTCTCCGCTTTTCCTTTCCATTCAACGCCAATGGTTGAATTACCAATAGCCATCGGGTCGTTGCCCGACGACGATACACTCTGAATACCCGGCGACCGTAATAACTCCTCGCGGAACGATTCGAACCGTTTAGGCAAATCGCCTTCCAGCGACATATACACGACATTTTCCCGGTCAAGACCCAAATTTTTGGTACGTATGAAATCGACCTGACGGCCCGCAATCAACGTACCGATAATCAACAGCAACGACAGCGCAAACTGAAACACAACGAGCCCTTGCCGCAGGAAAACCGCACCGGCTTTGAAACGTAACGACCCTTTCAGCACCTTAACGGGTTGCAGCGACGACAGGAACAAGGCCGGATAACTACCCGCCACTACGCCAGTCAGCAGCGCCAGCCCCAGCAGCGTGAGCCAGTAGACTGGATTTCCGTATTGAATCGCGATATGTTTTTCGGTCAACGTATTGAAGGCCGGTAACAATAGCTGTGTCAGCACAACGGCAATAACAATCGACATCAGCGCCATCAATATAGCTTCGCCCACAAACTGCCCAACCAGATACGAACGCTCGGCGCCCACTACTTTCCGGATACCGACTTCCTTGGCTCGTTTGGCCGAACGGGCGGTGGCCAGATTCATAAAATTGATGCACGCAATCACCATCAGAAAAATAGCGACAATCGTAAACAGCCGTACGTATTCAATACGTCCACCGTCGGGCTTACCATTGGTAAATTTTGAATGCAGGTAGTAGTCTTGGTACGGAAACAAGAACGTAGTGGTGGTAGTCACATCTTTGTTGTGCTTCCGAATGAAGTGTAGAATCTTCGCGTTAACGGCGTTTACATCCGCATTTTCAGCCAGCAGTACAAACGTTCTGATGCCATTATTATCCCACTTGGCTAGCCAGTCGTTCTTTTTTTCGAAGGGTTCTTCGGGCAATACGTAGTCGAATTGCAGCGATGATGTTTCCGGCACGTCTTTCACAACGGCAGTTATCTGGTGATCTTCCTGATTATCAACCCGAATCGAACGACCGACAACGTCCGTCTTGCCAAAAAATTTCTTCGCTGCCTTTTCGGATAAAACAATAGCGTTCGGGCTGGCAAGTGCCGTTTCGGGTTTACCATGCACCAGCGGGAACGAAAAAATCTGGAACAAATCGACCGAAGCGTAACGACCTTTTTCTTTATAGGACTTATCGCCAACGGCCAGCAGTTTCTCTTCCTCCCAGGTCATTTTTACGGTTCGCTCAATCTCGGGAATTTCGGCTTTCAACGCCGTTGCCAATGGTCCCGGCGTGGCTGTTGTTGTGCTGATGTCGTTGCCTGTCCACTGCTGATTTTCCAGCACCTGATAAATCCGCGAACCTTTCTCATGAAACTGATTGATGCTACGTTCGTCCTGCACCCAAAGCAGAATAAGCAGACTACTGGTCATGCCCAGAGCGAGCCCCAGCACATTGATAAACGAAAAGGTTTTGCTCTTGGCAATATTACGCCAGGCTATCTTAATGTAGTTTCTGAACATAGCTGTATGGTAGTGAACACAGGATACTGAACGGGTCCGGAGAAGTACGCAACAACCTAAAGATGCAGAAACACCTATCAACGTTGCATGAAGCTGATGGCATTACGTCAATTAGTGCTCCGTTCGTCAAATAGATTTTGTATTCGTTCCATTCAAACGGCTACTTTGTACCAGCCTTCAAACCCTTCCTTACGCGCATGCTCAAAAACATCCTGTTTTCGTTTAGCACGGCCCTGCAAAATATCAGGACTCGTTTTTTTCATACGGTTCTGTCTATCCTTGGCATCGTTATTGGCGTAGCAGCTTTGGTGGCCATTCTGTCGCTGATTGACGGTATGGAACAGTATGCAAATGAGCAAATAGCTAAGACAACCTCCCTGAATGCGATTCTGATTCAGTCGAACCCGTACAAACTGGTGAACGAAGTGCGCATCATGAAGAAAGACTACAACTATTTTGATTATCAGTCCTTTCAGAAAATGCGATCGTCGCTCACCAAACCGGCACAGACTTCCATTGAATGGCGACAACCCGACGAAATAACTGTCCAGTCGACCCATCAAAAAATGGGGACAATTATAAAAGGCATAGGCTTACCGCTTCAGCGTGATATGAGGGTTGTTTCGGGTTCGGCATTTACTGATAACGACCTTGCTAACAAACGATACGTAACGTTGATCAATCAGCGGCTTGCCAAACAATTGGTCGGCAGGAAGCCCGAAAAATCGGCTCTTGGTCAGCAGATTTTGTATAAAGAGAAGGTATTGACGGTGGTAGGTATTATGGCCGATGGCGATGCCAAAACGGGTCAGGCGTTTGTTCCCATTACGCTCTTTTCGGATAGTACGCTCAAAGCCGCTCCCCCTTTGGCAATGGTAGAAGCCACGAACGTAGAAGCCGTTCAGGGGCTGAAAACGCAGATCGAAAACTGGATGAAAGCGAACATGCCCCATAAACTCGACGACTTTATCGTTTTCACCAACGAGCAGCGGGTCAGTCAGGTCGCCAAAGGATTTTTGCTTTTCCGCCTGGTGATGGGCGCTATTGTGGGCATTTCGGTATTGGTTGGCGGCATTGGCGTTATGAACGTACTGCTTATTTCCGTAACCGAACGTACCGTCGAAATTGGCGTCCGCAAGGCGCTAGGTGCCAAAAAGCGCGACATACTGTGGCAGTTTCTGTCGGAATCCATCACCATTTCAACATTCGGCAGCTTACTTGGGCTCGGCCTGGGATTGTTACTAACGCTGATCTTTATCCCGATTATTAAAGCCGTTGCCGACGTACCGTTTCAGGCGGCCTACACCTGGAATACCTTTATTATCATCATGGTGATTGCCATGATCATCGGCGTTGTTTTCGGTACGTATCCCGCTATGCGTGCCGCCCGACTCGACCCCGTTGAAGCCATCCGACGTGAATAATAACGTAGTGAACGAAGACCTTACTGCAATCTAAAATTCTCTGGAACCGGCTTTTGGATAACACCTTCCTGTTCCAGATTTGGATGTCCCCAATCCACAATTTTATACCGAATTTTTTCGGGACTAGCCTCAACAATCACGCAACTATACCAATCCGTCAGCTCCGGGTCAAAAAAGCTCCATTTCTCGGCCAGAATTTGTAGGCCAGTAGCGCGCAATGCCGATATGGCCTGCTGCTCAGTCGCGTATTCCTGTAATGGATAGTTAAATACCGTAAATGTCTGCCATTGATCTGTCGGCAGCTTACCCACAAACCCTACCAATTCATGATCGCTTTCCCGGTAAACGGGTTTGTAATTGGTCATACGTATTGTGAAATCATCCTCAACATTATAGAGCGCCAAAAATAGCGCCATAAAGGCATGATTTTGTGATTTTATTGGCAAATTTACCTGGTTCTATTGCCTGACCCGTCAACGTTCTGTTTTGAGTATCCAGCAATAGAACCGCACTAATCAGCAAGCCTTCAGTACCGTACACAAGCTTATCGGCATGATATTTAGTTTTTCTGCTACGCCCGATTTTGACTTCATGACTTACTTTGCCCGTCACATACAGGCAACCGTTCAGAATGGCCTGCTGGTGATACCGGATTATCTAGGCCAAGGCTCTATTCGCCGGTTAGCATTCGGGCCAGACTTCAAGATCACCATACACCGCTACCTACTCAAAGAAGATCTTATCATTAAACGTAATACGTCCGGCCAGGGAAATGACCTGATCACCATTTTTTTTTACAGCAATGAGCAGGCTCTTGAAATCGCCTACAACGATAAGCCTCAGGTATTGTTTTCTCAGCGCGATGAATCAGCGATCCAGGTTACGTCCAATGATCTCAGCTCAACCATCCGTTTTCCGGCCCATCAGACGATTCACTACGTAGTGGTGGCTATAAAACCGCTCCGTCTGCAGGAATTATTAGCCGTCGACGAACCTAATTCGATACTACAAACAATAACCGGTAGCGGTAACTCCTTTCTTTTCTTCGAACAAATGACCGCCGAGGCCAAGCTGCTGCTCAAAAACATAGCCGCCGTAGACATGACGGATCGCCTGAGCAACTTCTACGTGCAGATCAAGGTGCAGGAGTTGCTTTATCTGGTTTTCCACAAATTATCGTTACGGGAAAGCACTGCTCACCAAACGATTAACAGCGCCGACGCCGAAAAACTCTTGCAAATACGTAGTTTGATTATTAGTGACCTGAGTGTGCCGCCGGTAATCCGCGACCTCGCCCAGATTGCAGCCATGAGCGAAACCAAACTGAAACAGCTTTTCAAGCAAACGTTTGGCTCTACCATCTACACCTATTACCAGCAAGCCCGAATGGAGGAAGCCGCTTTCCTACTGAAACAAGGCAAGCATTCTGTTGGCGAGGTAGGTTATGAGCTGGGCTTTTCCAACCTGAGCCACTTCAGCCGATTATTTGAAAAACATTATGGCCTGAATCCGAAGCGATACTCGTATTCGTAGCGCTGGTTAATCCAGATAATTGGGAGGGAATACTTGCTGACCGTGCTTTTCGGCGATGGCCTGTAGCTTTTTTATGGTGGCCTCATCGAGCTGTGGTGGAGGCAGAAACTCACCTGCTGCCACGGGTTGGCCTATTTCCTCGAACAATGTTTCCAGACCGGCCGGTACTACGGTACATAGTACATGAGCCATCTGTTGGGTATTATTTCTAAAGGCGTGCACGACGCCCCCCTTAGGAATGGAAATGAATGACCCTTTGGTTGCTACGTAATGGCCAAACTCGGATCTAACCTCAATTTCGCCATCAATTACGTAGAAGGATTCCTCAATAGCTGCATGAGCGTGTGGACCCGGCCCACTACCGGGGGGGATCAACATATCGATTGTAGCGTAAGCTCCGCCGGTTTCTTTGCCACCAATTAGGATTCGGTAAGTGCCACCACCCACAGAAACGCTTTTTCCTTCCTCTGGGCCAATAGTTAACGGTTGTTTGTGATTTTCCATGATGCTTGATTAAATGACGACACAAATCTCGCAAGACTCCCGGCCAGAAAACAGTCCGATTCGGCTATAAATCAGTCCAATCAGACAACCCAAATCATACCGTTTACGGTGCTACGTATCAGACAAACAAAAAAAGCTGGCCAATGGCTTTCTGATGCAATCCAGCCTGTCGGATACGACTATTTTTCCGGCTTTTTGCGCTATTTCTCCTAATTCAGAAGCCTGACCTTTGTTCTGTCATTCGTAAACACACAGAAAAGAAACCAACATGAGAAAGGTCATTTATAAGCAGTTTGGCGATGCAAACGTGCTGGAATTAACCGAGCAGGCAACTCCCAGTTTTGATAAAAATCAACTACTGATCCGGGTAAAAGCGGTTTCCATAAATCCCCTGGACTGGAAAGTATATGGTGGAGAAATGAAATTGATGTCAGGCTCTACATTCCCCAAATCAGTCGGCATTGATTTCTCGGGGATTGTCGAACAAACCGGTAGCGCCGTTACCCGCTTTAAGCCAGGCGATGCCGTCATTGGCTTACTGGACGTATTCAAAGGCGGAGCACTAGCCGATTATATTGCCGTCAAAGAAACTGATGTTGCTCTAAAGCCTGTCAATTGTTCGTTTGAGCAGGCAGCCGCCTTACCTGTAACTGGCCTGTCGGCCCTGCAGATTATTGATCAGTTGGCCACCGTCGGCCCTAACCAGGACGTATTGATCAATGGCGCTACCGGAGGTGTTGGCGTATTTGCCGTACATATAGCCCAAAAACGGGGAGCCAGCGTAACAGCCGTTGTTGGCCCCAAAGGCGTTGCCGAGGCCGCCAAATGGGGGGCCGATACCGTTATCGATTACACGAAACAGGATATCAGGCGTATCGCTCAACGTTTCGACGCCGTGATTGATCTATCGACGAAGCTTTCATTCACCGATGCCAGGAAACTGATGAAACCCAGAGCTGTCTTTGTCAGTACGCTTCCTTCCCCTCTGGCCCTCGTTTCCTCATTTATTAACAATCTGTTTTCCGGCAAGAAACATAAAATACTGATTCTAAAACCGACGACTGACGGACTGGCTACTTTAACTCGCCTTGCCGACGATGGCTTACAAATCGTACTGGATAAAACGTACCCGCTCACCAACGTCAGAGATGCCTACCAAGAAGCCAGCCAGGGGAAAATAATTGGCAAATCGGTAATTGTCGTTGATTGAATCCAACACTTGAGACTACGTAACAAAACGCGGGTTTGCAGGGATTTACTTTCCTCTGCACACCCGCGTCTTCTAGCCTATACTATTCACTACGTAGCGATTTGACGGGATTCATCAGGGCGGCCTTGATCGCCTGAAAACTGACCGTCAGCAACGTAATAGCCAAAGCTCCGAGGCTCGATGCGGCAAAAACCCACCACGAAATGGAGGTGTGATACGTGAATTTCTGCAACCATTCCTCGAGGAAATAGTAGGCAACGGGAGTGGCGATGACGCACGAGATAATGACCAGTACAATGAAGTCGACTGATAGCAAACGCCATAAACTAGTAACGGATGCACCGAGCACTTTCCGGACGCCAATTTCTTTCGTGCGCTGTTCAGCAATGAAGGATGCCAAACCGAATAATCCCAGGCAGCTGATAAAAATAGCCAGAACGGCAAAGAAGCTGGCCAACGTACCAATGCGTTGCTCGTTACCGAATTTCCGGGCAAACTCCTCGTCGACAAATGTATAGTCAAACGGTTGCGACGGGTTAAATTTCTTGAAAACCGTTTCGATACGTTCCAGGGCATCACCGGCACTGGAATGCGGATTAAGCTTCAGAAGAATGGTTGAGCCAGGCTCCGTTGACAGATGAAAAATAGTAGGTTTCACCTGCTCATACGGTGAATTGATCACTACGTCATTGACCACACCAATTACTTTATAAGGCTGGTCATACCAGCGAATAGTTTCGCCTACCGGGTTACGCAATCCCATGAATTTTACGGCGGCTTCGTTGAGAATGACCGCACTCGAATCCGTCAGAAAATCCCTCGAAAAATCACGGCCCTCTGCCAGTTTCCAGCCAATGGTTTTCCCATAATCATACGATGCACCGACAACAGGAAAATCGACCGACAGAGTCGGGTCTTTATCTTTCCAGTCAAATGCACTGCTGCTGTTCCACACTTCAGTAGGTGGCGTAGCGGCTTCAGCTACATTCAAAACAGTACCGGTTTGTAGCAATTCGCGCTTCACCGCATCAACATGGTTGTGAACATCGGCCGAAATCGTTGGTACAACAACCAGCCCATTGGTATCATAACCTATTGGCCGATTTTGGGCAAACTGAATCTGCCGGAAAACAATAATTGTCCCGACAATTAAGGTGACCGAAACGGTAAACTGCACCACAACCAGCATTTTCCGGGGAACCGTTGCCCAACGCCCAGCCTGAAGTCGAGCGCCTTTCAGAATCTTGACCGGTTGAAAAGACGACAAATAAAAGGCCGGATAACTCCCTGCGACTAACCCCGTCAACAAGCTGAATCCTAAGCAGGCAGACCAGAATATCGGGTTCGACCAAAGAACGCGTACCTCTTTGTCGGCGACATGATTGAAGGCCGGAAGTAGCAACTGCACCCAGAACAAGGCAAGTATAAGCGAGAAAAATACCACCAGCAATGACTCTAAAAAGAACTGGTATATCAACTGCGTCCGCACCGAACCAACGGCTTTGCGAATACCTACTTCTTTGGCGCGTTTTTCTGAACGGGCCGTACTTAAATTCATGAAATTAATGCAGGCCAGGAGTAAGACAAAACCGCCGATAATGCCAAACAGCCAGACGTATTGAATTTTACCACCCACATTGACCCCGTTCTTAAATTCAGAATACAAGTGCCACTGGCTCATCGGATGCAGAAAAATAGCGGGCTTTTTTCTGGCTAACTCGCTGCTGATCCGGTTGAGTTTGGCGTCTTTGATCTTAGCCGAAACGGTTTCGAAATCAGCCGATTCATTGAGCTGTGCAAAAATCACAAACGCGTTAGGACGCCAGGGATCAGGCGTATTTCTGACCCATTCGGTGTTGTTGTAATACAGACTCCAGGGAGCCATGAACGTAATTTCGTGGAACGTAGTATTGCGAGGCAAGTCTTCATAAACTCCCGTTACCTTAACGGCCATCCGATTATCGATCTTCATGAGTTTGTTAATCGGATCGGCATCCCCGAAAAAAGCCTTTGCCACTGACTCCGCCAGCAGAATCGACCCTGGCTCCTTCAGCCCGTTTCGACTCCCTTTCACCATTTTTAACGATAGCATGTCGGTTATCTGCGGCTCGAAATACATCCCTCGCTGCGTGAATTTTTCGTTGCCAACACTCAAAATATGGTCGCCCTCCTCCCGGCCCAGCACGACATGCTTAAAATCGCTTCCATAATGCTGACGAAGCTCTTCGGCTAAGGGATAGGGAGTGGTATTCCAGGTCTGCACTTCTCCATTGTTTACCAGGTGTTGTTTGACCTGAGCAATGCGGTTATAATGGGTGTGATACTGGTCAAAAGACAGTTCATCCCATAACCAAAGGCCAATCAACAGAGCCACCGCCATTCCCACTGAAAGCCCAACTATATTGATTGCTGAATACCCTTTATGCTTGGCAAGGGTTCGAAAAGCGATTTTAAGATAATTACGTAGCATAGTCGTCGTGGTTGGAGAAGGAAACTGTGACGGTTTTCGTCGAATAAATTCAGGATGTACATAGGCCAGCACGTCGCGCCAGTAGCGCCGTCGGGCGCGAGCCTCGCCCAACTGCTGTACGCGTAATACATAGCGTTCGTGCAAATCGCCCAGCACTTCCTCCCGCAGATGAGGGGCACAGAACCAAGTCAGGAAGCGGTCGGCCAGGCGAGGAGGAGACATACGAAGGAGGAATTAAGAATGAGGAAGTAGGAATGATAAGGGATAAATCAGAATGAAATTCATCACTCATCATTCTTAATTCATCATTCACTACGTAGCGATTTGACCGGATTCATCAGGGCGGCTTTGATACTATGGAAACTTACTGTACATAGCGCTACACCAATAGCCAACGTACCCGCTCCGACAAACATCCACCACGATATGTCGGTGCGATACGCAAAATTCTGCAACCATTGATTCATGGCATACCAGGCAATGGGCGATGCAATCAGCATAGCAATCATGACCCAGGTAATAAATTGTTTTGATAGCAGAAACAAGATTTCCGAAATGCTGGCTCCTAATACTTTGCGGATGCCAATTTCTTTGGTTCGCTGTTCTGTTACGAAAATAGCCAGCCCGAATAGCCCCATACAAGCAATCAAAATGGACAGAAAGGAAAAGATCGTAGCGATAAGGCTTGTTTTCTGCTCTTCGTCATACAAACGACCCAACGATTCGTCCAGAAATGAATACTGACATTGCTCGGCTTTTTCAAACTTACGCCAGGTACTCTCAATATGGTCAATTGCCTTTTGGGTAGCATTGGGCCGTATGCGAATGTGTAGAATGCTACTGGCCTGCTGAACGGGTCTAAGGTGAAATAAGAGAGGCCGGACGCCCCGATGGAGCGACTCATAATTGAAGTCTTTAACAACGCCAACGATTTTGTAGGTCTTAGGAATGTCTTCTACATCAACTTTGGTGAGCTCCAGATTTAAGACATTTTTCGTTTTGCATTCTTTAAGTGCGGCTTCGTTGATAACAACGGCTGTGCTGTCGGCAATACGGCCTTTTTCGAAAAAACGCCCTGATGTCAGTTGAACGCCAAATGTTTCAACAAAATCCTGATCTACATCCAGAAACTGAAATGAAATAGGGTCAGTCCCCGAGTGGTTGCCAAACAAATAAGCACTTCCAGGAATACCGGTCGTAAACAGTTGTGATGTATTACTGGCAGCCAGTACCGCCGAATTTTGGAGTAGTTCGGCTTTAAAGGCTCCTAATTTATTCCCCAGAACAGCGGCATTGTCAATTGACAGAATATGCTCTTTAGTAAAACCAAGATTTTTTTGCTGTATATACTGTAACTGGCTTCGGATAATGATCATACCCAGTATAAGCACAATAGCGATCGAAAACTGAGTAACAACCAGAAAGCTACGTAACGACGATTTTCGCTTTTTTACCCCCGATTTTAGTACGTCAATTGGCTGAAAAGATGATAGAAAAAAAGCAGGGTAGCTCCCGGCAAGCATGCCAACCAAAAGGATAAAAGCAAATAAGGCTGGAATACGGTACGCGTTTGAGAAGAGAGCCAGTTGCAGATGTCGCCCGGCTATTTCGTTGAAACCTGGCAATAGTAACGTAACAATCAATAGGGCAATCAAAACCGCCAGGCCAGTTAGCAAAACGGATTCGGTTATAAATTGCCCAATCAGTTTGGCACGGTTCGAACCAATGGTTTTGCGAATACCTACTTCTTTAGCTCGACTTTCGGAGCGGGCAGTTGATAAATTGATAAAATTAATGACCGCTATAAGTAGCATAAAGAAAGCTACTGCCAGAAAAATATAGAGGTAAGCGCTATCGCCTATACGAACACCCGACCATTCGGAATTCGGGTCGATAGCATACTGCCGCTTCGAGTGCAAATATATTGACGATAAGGGCTGCAAGCGGTATTCATAAGCATTACCTTTTGCCAGAAACGACTCAATAGGAACGCCCAACGCTTTCTGTACTTGTGGACCAATGTATTCGAGAATCAACCGTTTCATTTTTTGCTCAATACGGTCGGGAGCGATACCATCTTTCAGGACAACATAGGTCGAGTAATTGGCCTCCAGCCAATTTTGTTGATTGACTTCTGGGTAGGTCGACATCGACAGCAGAAAATCGCATCGAAAGTGCGATTTATCCGGAAAGTCTTTCATAACGCCCGTAATCTTATAGGATTGCTTGCCATCGACAATAAATGATTGGCCCACCGGATTTTGATCGTCGAAGTACTTTCTGGCCATCGTTTCGGTCAAAACGATAGTGTTCGGATTTTTAAGTGCAGTAGCCGGATTGCCATAGAGGAACGGAAGCGAGAATACGTCGAAATAAGTCGAGTCGGCCGTGTAAATTTTAGTTTCTCTGAATACTTTATCGCCATAGCGTAAATCGTGATCGCCAAAATAACCAATACGTGTACTGGTCAGCACTTCAGGAAAATGGCGAACCAATACGTTCCCCGCCTGGGCAGCCGTTTTCGAACTGTTTGACTCTTTACCATTTATAAGACTATGCACATATAGGCGATACGTTTGATTAGCCTTTGTTGTAAACGTGTCGTAATTCAATTCGTCTAAAACGAACAGAAATAGCATGATCGAACAGGCGATTCCCAGCGCAAGGCCTGTAACGTTTATAGCTGAAAATACTTTGTTGTTTATCAGGTTTCGATAGGCGACTTTGAGGTAATTGAAAAGCATCGTCGTGTTGGTTGGAGAAGGAAACAGATCAGGTTGTCGCTTAATAAACTCAGGTCGTACGTAGGCCACTACATCCCACCAGTAGCGTCGTCGGGCGCGGGCTTCTCCCAACTGCTCCACTCGCAGGGCGTAGCGTTCGTGCAAATCGCCCAACACCTCCTCCCGCAGATGAGGGGCGCAGAACCAGTTCAGGAAGCGGTCAGCCAGGCGAGGAGGAGACATACGAAGGAGGAATTAAGAATGAGGAAGTAGGAATGATGAATTATGAATGATCAATGATGAGCTAGACAGGAATTCATCATTGATCATTCCTACTTCATCATTCACTACGTAGTGATTTGACCGGATTGACTAAAGCGGCCTTAACGGTTTGTAAACTCACCGTCAGAAAGGCAATCAGCATGGCCAGTAAGCCCGCCGTGGCAAAAATCCACCACGAAATCCCGATGCGATACGTAAAAGCCTCAAGCCACTGATGCATGCTATACCACGTAATGGGAATGGCAATAAGAAACGCGAACAGCACCAGCTTCAGGAAATCTTTCGACAGCAAGGCTACTACGTTGGCGGCCGATGCACCCAGTACTTTCCGAATGCCAATTTCTTTACGAGCCTGCTCCACCGTGAACGAGGTCAGACCGAATAGCCCCAGGCAGGAAATGAAGATGGCTAGAGCGGCAAACAGACCGGCCAGTGTTTTGGTACGTTGTTCATTATCGAACTTTTGCGCGAACTCTTCGTCCAGGAACCGGAAGTCGAACGGGTACGTTGGATTGTATTTCTGAAAAATCTGTTCGGCTTGAGCCAGATTATCGGCTGTGGAGCGGTTTGGGTTAAATTTGATATGCATCGTATTGAAACTCGAACCTGGCCCCTGAATCACAATGGGCGGAATTTGCTCATACGGTGATCCGGCAATATAATCTTTCACGACGCCCACCACCCGCCAATGCTGATTCTTGCTCCGATTTGTAATGGTTTGCCCGATGGGATTTTGGAAGCCCATCAATTTCACGGCCGTTTCGTTCAACACAACCGAGAAGCTATCCGCTGGATAGTTGTAGATATCGATATCGCGTCCGGCGAGGAGTTTCATACCCGCCGTTTTTACTAAATCGGCATCAGAGCTAAAGAGTGTAATGGTCGTATTGGTGTCTTTTGGAGCTTCGTTAGGCCACCGTAGTCCCCACGTATGCCATCCGCCGTTGGTCAGCCCGGTCAGGGTTTTGGTTATGGATGTTGCAATGCCCGCGTTGAGCAGTTCCTGTTTTATTGACCCATAATTTTTCTCGATATCGCCACTGAAATTTACCTGAATCAGATTATTGTCGGCATAGCCTTTATCGCGTTCCTGCGCGTAGATGATCTGGTCGCGAACAATGATGGTTGCCGTGCCCAGAATGATGGCAAACGTGAATTGTAATACCACCAGTATTTTTCGGGGCGATATACCGAGTTGCGTTCGTTTGAAACGCTTGCTGAATATGCCGATGGGCTGGAAGGAAGCCAGATAAAAGGCAGGATAACTCCCGGCTAACAAGCTGGTGAACGCCATGAAGGCCAGCGCGTAAAGCCAGAACGTATAGCGCTGATAAGGAATGGCAAGTTGGGTATCAATCAACGTATTGAAGGCCGGAAGAACAAGCTGCACGATCAGTAAGGCCAGAGCACCAGCGAAACAGGTCATTAAAAAGGCTTCGGTGATAAACTGCCCAATCAGTAACCCTTTACCCGCTCCGGCCACTTTCCGAATCCCAATTTCTTTGGCCCGTTTCTCACTACGTGCCGTACTCAGATTCATAAAATTGATACAGGCAATCAGCAGAATAAAAGCCGCAATGAGGCCGAAAATTTGGACGGTTTCAATACGTCCTCCAACAGGTTGACCATTCTCGAAGCGGCTATACAAATGCCACTGGCTCATGGGATAAATAAAGTGTGTCCACACATCCTGTCGGCCCGCGTACCGCTGGGTCATATCCCTGATCTTGTCATTAAAGGCCGCTACGTTGGCGTTCGGTTTCAGGAGAATGTAGGTTGCGGTGTTGTTGCTAAGCCAGCTTTCATTTTGCCAACCCGATCCTGGTTTTTTCAGGTAATCCCAGGGCAGCAAATACTCAAACGTAAACTGGGTGTTCGACGGCAGGTCTTTTAAAACACCCGTAACAACGAAATTGTCGGCCGAATCCAGCTGAATGGTTTTGTGAAGTGCCTGCTCGCTCCCGAATAATTTCCGGGCCAGTTTCTCGGTAATGACTATCGACGAAACACTGCTCAGTTGCTCGTTTTTAGTACCTTCCAGCAGAGGAAAACTGAATATGTCAAGAAAAGCCGGATCAACAAACGCCCCCTGAAGACCAGTAAAACGGTTGTCGCCAACACGGATTAAGAAGTTGTCGACCTCCTTTACCCGCGTTGCTTGTTCGACCTCGGGATAGTCTTTTTTCAGGGCTGGCCCAAGTGGCTGTGAGGTTGCTGAAATAGCCACTGATTGACCATCGACCGCGCTGGCAAGACCATACACCTGATAAATTCGGTCTTTGTGCGTATGAAATCGGTCGAAGCTCAATTCATTCTGAAGCCACAACAGAATCAGGGCGGCTCCAGCCATGCCGACAGACAGTCCAGCCATGTTGATGACCGAAAAGCTTTTTCCGGCAATCAGATTTCGGAAAGCAATTTTAAGGTGATTACGTATCATGGTCGTATTTGTTGGAGTAGGATATGGCTGCGGTTTTCGTTGGATAAATTCAGGTCGCATGTAGGCCAGCACATCTCGCCAGTAGCGCCGTCGGGCACGGGTTTCTCCCAACTGCTGTACGCGTAATACGTAGCGTTCGTGTAAATCGCCCAGCACCTCCTCCCGCAGATGAGGGGCGCAGAACCAGGTCAGGAAGCGGTCAGCCAGGCGAGGAGGAGACATACGAAGGAGGAATTAAGAATGAGGAAGTAGGAATGATAAATGATAAACTAGACGGGAATTCATCACTCATCATTCCTAATTCATCATTCACTACGTAGCGATTTTACCGGGTTCATCAGAGCAGCTTTAATGGCCTGGTAGCTGATCGTCACCAGCGTGATCAGCAAAGCAGCCACCAGTACGATAAGAAAGACACTGATGCCAATGTTTATTCGGTACGTATACTCGTCGAGCCACTTTTGCATGGCATACCAGGCAATTGGCGACGCAACAACGGCCGCAATGATGACTAGTTGAATAAAGTCTCGGGAAAGTAACCCCCATACGTTGGCAATACTGGCTCCCAGCACTTTACGGATACCAATTTCCTTGGTACGTTGCTCTGCCATGAACGAAGCTAGTCCAAACAGACCCAGGCAGGAGATGAAAATGGCGAGTACGCAGACAATAGCCGATAGATTGCCAATGAATTCTTCGTAGTTGAATTTCTTCTCGTATTCAGTGTCGGCAAACTTGTAGTCGAATGGGAAACCAGGATTGTATTTATCGAAAATAGGCGTCATTTTCTGAATAGCTACGGCGGGTGCAATCGCGGGGTTGATCCGTACATCCAGGTAGCTTGTCCAGTTTTCAAAGACAATTGTTAAGGGCCGGATAGCCTGATAAGGCGATTCCATAACGAGATCGGGAACTACCCCAACAACGGTTCGGTCTTTTTCAGCCCATCGCAGTCTCTCGCCCAAAGGATGCTTAAGGCCCATGCGTTTTACGGCTGATTCATTGAGAATCACACCCGATGAATCGGTCGCAAACTCCCGTGAGAAATCACGCCCTTCTTTAAGCGTAATACCCATTGTTTTGATGTAATCATAATTGGTGGTAATGGTTGTAAAAATAGCCGACTTGTCTTCGGGGGTTGATCCTTTCCACTCCCAGCCAGTATTACTGCTCCAGATTTCGGTCGGTGGCGAATTGGTTTGACAAATAGACGAGACCGCACCCGTAGCCAGCAATTCGGCCCGAAGCGCTTCAAAATGAGTCATTAAATTGCTGGAAGCGGGTACCGAAAGAAGACCTTTGTTGGTAAAGCCAGCCGGTCGGTTTTTACCGTACTGTATCTGTTCATAAATGATGACCGTGCCAATCATTAGCGCAACGGAAAACGTAAACTGAACAACCACCAGGGTTTTTCGAGGTAATGACGCGCTTTTGCCGATATGAATGCCCCCTTTCAAAATCTTGACGGGATTGAACGACGACAAATAAAGAGCAGGGTAGCTGCCTGCCAGTAAGCCGGTGAACAAGGTAAAAACAACAACAACCGCCCAAAAGATGGGATTGCCAAATTCGATCGCCATCGTTTTCTCCGTAAGCGTATTGAATGCTGGCAGTGAAATCAGGACAATACCCAAAGCCAGCACCAGCGCCAGAATGGCAATTAGGGTCGATTCACTCAAAAATTGGCCAATCAGCTGCTTACGGCCCGAACCAACCGCTTTCCGCACACCCACTTCTTTGGCGCGTTTTTCTGAACGAGCGGTGCTCAGATTCATAAAATTGATGCAGGCAATGATCAGAATGAACAAGCCGAAAACACCAAACAATCGGACGTATCTAATAAAACCGCCTGTGTTTTCTCCTTCAGCGAACTCCGAATACAGCCGCCATTTAGCCATTGGGTGCAGGAACAACGCCGGTTTTACAAGCTTTCTTACGTTGGGGTCATTCGACAAATGGGCCAATACCACATCTTTTATTTTTGCGTTGGTTTGTGCCGGATCGATGCCGTCTTTGAGCTGTACAAAAACGCCCCAGGAGTTATTTCCCCAATTTGTTTTGTGGTATTTCCCAATCCAGTTATAGATCTTTTCCTGCAACTGCCAGGGAAGCAGATAATCAAACTGCAACGTAGCATTTGTGGGTTGTTTAGCAACGACAGCCGTTACCTTCAAGTCGACCGAATTGTCCAGTTTTACGACCTTGCCAATGGGATTCTGGCTACCAAACAGAGTATGAGCGGTTTCGTCGGAAAGAACAATTGAGTAGGGTTCCTTCAGGGGAGCTTTGTCGCCATCTAAGACAGTCAGCGAAAACATATCAACGGCGTCTTCACCAATAAAAACCCCGTGTTTAAGGAATTTCTGATTGCTGACAACCAACGAATGCTGGCCTTCTCCCCGATCATACATGGCCACCGCCTTAAAATCCTGGTATTTGGTTTTCAACTCCTCACCCAGCGGAAACGGTATCGCATCCTGCGTACCCCGGTGGCCGTCGAAAGTTTGACTCATCTTTACCTGGTAGAGAGTTTCGTAGTGTTTGTGGTGCTTATTGGCCGACAATTCATCGTTGATCCAGAGGCCAATGAGCATCGCAACGGCCATCCCCACCGACAGCCCGCCAATGTTGATAGCTGAATACGCTTTGTTTTTGACCAGATTACGGAAGGCAACTTTAACATAATTACGGATCATAGTCGTGTTGGTTGGAGTCGGAAATTGATCGGGCTTTCGTTTGATAAACTCAGGGCGTACATAAGCCAGCACGTCGCGCCAGTAGCGTCGTCGGGCGCGGGTCTTACCCAGCCGCTCCACTCGCAGCACGTATCGTTCGTGCAAATCGCCCAGCACCTCCTCCCGCAGATGAGGGGCGCAGAACAGCCGGAGCAGCCGGTCGGCAAGTCGTGGGGGTGTTTTCATGGTATTGTGCAATCCATGCCATTTCTTAACTCCATTCCAGACGGATATTGGGGATGATTCGGTCCCAGAGTCGGTTTCGAACCGCACGCACATCACTCAGTACACGGCCACCCAATGCCGTCACCGTAAAGAGCCGCTTTCGGCGTCCTCCCCGCTCAGCGGTGGCTTCGCCAAGCTGCGACGTCAGATAGCCTTTTTGTTCGAGCCGTTGCAAGGCTGCATGCACCGCCCCCGTACTGACTGAGTTTCCCGTTTCGCGTTCGAGTTCTTCGGCAATCATCACCGAGTACGCCTTCGGCGATAAAGCCGCCACCGCCAGCAAAACAACTTCTTCAAATTCCCCTAAATCACTACGTCGCATAGACTGAACGCTGAATTTGAACCAATTTCTATTATATCTATTTCTGTATGTCAAATACCCGGCCAAAAACAAAAAGAGCTTTTTCTGCGCAGAAAAAGCTCTTTTTGTTTTTTCGTACACGACCAATCTGTCCAGAAATGGACAAATTCTGTACGCTGTCGGACGAGAAGACGGCTACGTTGCATTGGCCTCTCGTCCGGCCATTTTCGTATTACGTCCTACGCCAATTTATTCATTACGTAGTGATTTTACTGGATTGGTCAGGGCCGCTTTAATGCTCTGCAAACTCACCGTGAGCAGGGCGATACCCGCTACCAGTAGACCCGCCAGCGCAAACATCCACCAGGCGATGTCAATTTTGTAGGCAAAATCCTGTAACCATTGGTTCATAGCCCACCAGGCAATAGGCGAGGCCAGGAGTAAAGAAATTCCGATCAGTTTCAAAAAGTCTTTGGACAATAGCATCACGATACCCGATACCGACGCGCCCAGCACTTTCCGAACGCCAATTTCCTTGGTTCTGGTCTCGATAGAAAAAGTCACCAACCCCAGCAAGCCCAGACAGGCCACCAGCAGGGTGAGCGCCGTAAACCCGTTGAACAAGCGCATCAGGCGGGTTTCTTTGGCGTAGAGCTGGTTATAGGCATCGTCCAGAAAATAGTAATTGAAGGGCGCGGTCGGCTGGTTCCGATTGTAGATTTCCTTGAGTTTTTCGAGCGCTATCGATACGTCCGTTTGCGGAGTTAGCCGAATCAGCAAATAGCCGCCCTGCTTCAACACCGAACGATTTGTATCGCTCACCACCGTTAACTTCATTGGCGACACAGTTCCGTGCAGACTCCGTATATGAAAGTCGGCTACTACGCCGTCGGTCGGTTGATCTTTCAAGGGGGCCGGTTGTTGTAACGGATTCCCTTTTATACCCGCTTCGCTGATAAGCGTCTGATTATAAACTATTAACTCTTTTTGCAACGGTCCCATATCCCAGGTCTGAGGTAGATGTCGCCACCGAACCCCCATCATATCGAAAAACGATTTATCCACGCTCAGGGTATTGACCATCAGCTGCTTCTTATTCTTCTCAGCCTGTACAAACATCATTGGTACGCGGTCAGTGAAGATAGCTACGTTCGAAAATGCTACGTTGGCAGGCCCAGCCCATTGCCGGATGTCGTTACGTAGTCCGGCGTAGTGCGGAGCCATTTCGGAATCTACAAACAGACCGAGCACCTGCGACTGGTTAATACCCAGATTCTTTGTTCGCAGAAACTGCATTTGCGTGTAAAGCACCACACTACAGATCAGTAGTCCGATTGAAGCCGTAAACTGAACCGTTGTAAACACGCTCCGCACGTTTACACCGCTTTTACGCCAGCCAGTGGCACCTTTCAGCACCGTTGCCGGTCGGAAGCCGGATAACATCAGTGCCGGATAAATACCAGAGAGCAACGAACATCCTAGCCATAGCGCAATCATCAGGCCCCAGTACGGCCCCTGCCCTAGCACCCGGTTATCGATGTTCAGGTCGAGTGCCTGATTGGCCCAGGGAAAAAATAGTTGTAGCAGCAAAAGCGACAGCAAAAAGGCCAGCGTCGTGCTTAAAAATGACTCCATAAAAAACTGCCCGATCAGTTCGCTACGTTGCCCACCGATTGCCTTCCGAATGCCTACCTCCCGCGCCCGCTTGGTGGCTCGCGCCGTGGTTAAACTAACGTAGTTGATAACGGCCAGCACCAGAATGACCAGCGCAACCGTTAACAGAATATACAAGGATTGCCATCCATCTTTCGATACGCTTCGGCTATCGAGATGCAGGCTTGGGAGCGCTTCCAGAAAGTATTTTGCCGACATATCGACAAACTGAATACCTGCTTTCACCTGTTCCAGCTTCTTTTCGACCAACGCTACGTTGGCTCCCGGACGTAGCACGAGAAACGTACTCAGAAAACCAGCAGCCTTATAAGTAAACTGCTGCTGAGTCCCAAGCGTAGGCATCGAACGGAGCGATACAAGCCCGTTGAACTGAATAATCGAATTGGTTGGCAGATCGTCGAGAACGGCCGAAACCGTCAGCGGGAAATGTTTTTCATACACCAGTGTTTTGCCAACCGCCTGCTGCGTTCCAAAATATTTCTCAGCCAGCTGACGGGTTAGCACGATACGCCCTGGCTCGCTGAGCGCCGTTTTCGGATCGCCCTGGAGCACTCGTAACCCCAATAGCGGCAAAGCCGACGCATCGGCAAAACCGATGTGCTCCTCGTTGAAGCGATGGTTCTGATCCGATTCCAGAATAGCGCTGCCATCCGAAATTCGGGCTACAGCTTCTACGTCTGGAATCTGTTTTTTTACAGCTTCCCCGAACGATTCATGTAAACCAAAAAGCATTATTTCCTGCTCTCCGTATTTCGCCACCGACATGATGCGATACGTTCGGTCGGCAAAGGGTTCGAACCGATCATAATGAAACTCATGCCATACGTAGAGCGCAATGAACGTACTGACGGCCAGGCCAACGGTAAGCCCAACGATATTCAGGGCACTAAATAACTGATTCTTCCAAAGCTGGCGGAAGGCAATAGAGGCATAATTACGTAGCATCGTTGGGTTTAGAAGAAGGTTCGTTGACTGATCACTAAAACGCCGGGCCGCCGTGTACTGAGGTTTCGGTTGTCGTTTCAGAACAAATGGCCTAGCCAGACTCAGCACATCGCGCACGTAGCGTCGGCGAGCCTGTCGTAAGCCTACCTCGCGGATGCGTTGCTGAAACAATTCATCGAGGTCGCCCTCCATTTCCTCCACCAGATGAGGAGCGCAAAACCAGTGTAACAGGCGCGTGGCCCAGCGAGGAGGAGACATACGAATGATGAATTAAGAATGATAAGTGCTGAATTCCCGTCTAGTTCTTAATTCATCATTCACTACGTAGTGATTTTATCGGATTCACTAAGGCAGCTTTGATGCTTTGGTAGCTGACCGTTAGTAGGGTTACGATCAAGGCACCCAAACCCGAAGCGGCAAAAATCCACCAAGACAACTCTGTTCGATACTGGTAATTTTTGAGCCAACCATCCAGAAAATAATACGTAGTGGGCATAGCAATACCAAAAGCAATCAGAACCAGAACAATAAAATCTGTTGAAAGCATAGCCCACAGTTTCGCTACGGATGCCCCCAGTACTTTCCGAATGCCAATTTCTTTAGTACGTTGCTCAGCCACGAATGACGCTAAACCAAACAGTCCCAGACAACTGATAAAAACAGCGAGCACGGCAAAAAATGACGCCAGCTTGCCAATACGTTCCTCAGAACGGAACTTGGTCGCATACTCATCATCCGCAAATTTGTATTCGAATGGCGCAGTTGGAATGAGTTTTTTAAAGACGGCCTCAATCTGAGGTAAAGCCGCGCGCGTATTGACGGCCGGGTTGAGTCGGATGTTGATCCAGTTGGGGTTTCCTGCCAGCAAAAAGACGGTCGGTTTTACAGACTTAAATGGCGACTCCATTACCATATCCTTTACTACGCCCAGAATCCTGTACGGCTTCTCCACATTATTTGTCATCCATTGACTCTTCCAGTGGATGGTTTCGCCTACGGGATGAGCTAGTCCCATTAGCTTAGCCGCCGTTTCATTGATGACAAATCCGCTGGAGTCGGACGCAAATTCCTTCGAAAAATTACGACCAGCAACAAACTGCCAACCAATAGTTTTGGCGTACTCGGGCGAAATATCCAACGTAGCAAATTTGTCGGTTGATGCCATCGCCATGCCTTTCCAGCGAAACCCATCATTAGACGACCAGACACCCGTAATAGGGCTTTGAGATTCTGCTACGTCGGTTACGGCTCCCGTGTTTGTTAGTTCGCGCCGAAGCAAATCCGTTTTTCCGTAAAAATCACTGGATTGCATAGGCACCATCAATAAGCCTTCCCGCGAGTAACCTACCGGCCGGTTTTTCGCGAACTGTATCTGCCTATAAACAACGATGGTGCAGATAATCAGCGTAATTGACACCGTAAACTGCGTAACAACCAGTACTTTTCGGGGCAGAGAAGCCAGTCGCCCGAGTTGAATACGGGCCAGACCAGCCCCTTTTAATACCTTGACTGGCTGGAAGGATGTTAAGTAGAAGGCGGGGTAACTTCCTGATAATAAGCTTGTTAGCATGATAAACCCCAGACTGAACAGCCAGAAAAACCAGTTCGTCCACAGCATACTCATCTGTTTGGCAGCCAATTCATTGAACCATGATAATGAAACCGTCACGATCAAAACGGCCAATGAGAATGCTATCACTACAACTAGCAAGGATTCGCTCAAAAACTGGCCGATCAACTGACTACGTAACGAGCCGATTGCTTTTCGAATACCAACTTCTTTGGCGCGTTTCTCACTACACGCCGTACTCAAATTCATGAAATTGATGCAGGCAAGCAAGAGCACAAAAAATCCGATCAGCCCCACCAGCCAGACGTATTGAACAGAATCGTTACTCGCAACACCATTCTTGAAATCGGAATACAGATGCCAGTTGTGCATGGGATTTAGCCAGATTTGCGGATTGGTGGCGGCTTCGCCCTTCATACTTTCCAGGTGTCTAATCACATTTAATTCGGCATTCTGGATGCTGGCAGTAGCCTGTTCGAAGGAGATATTGGGTTGACGTTCAGCATAGATTGACACCGCATGGTTATCCCATTTTTTTTCACGCATGTAGGCGTTTGTGGCTACGAAATAATCCCAGGAGGCCAAAAACTGCGTATTGTGAAACTCCGTGTTTAGCGGAAAATCGTTATAAACACCGGTGACTTTTACATCCATATTCGTGTTGAGCTTCACCCGTCTGCCGATTGGATCAGCATCACCGAATAAAGCATTGGCTGTCGTGGCCGACAAAAGAATCGACTGATGATCCTGCAAACTAGCCCAGGAGCCTTTGATCATCTGCAACGTGAACATTTCGGGGGCTTCGGCATCAATAAACTGCCCTGTCTTTGAGAGCTTTTTTTCGCCTGAAGTCAGAATGTAGTCTTCTGGATACGTTGATGTTACGATGTGCTTAAAGTGGCTCTTATAACTCGTTTTTAGCTCATGAATGAGTGGAAATGGCAGCGACCGCGACGACTTGATTTCTCCATTCTGGATCTGATTCTGCATGACCTGCGCAATACGGTCATAGCGCTGAAAATACCGGTTGTACGACAGTTCATCGTAAAGCCAGAGGCCAGTGAGCATCGCAACGGCCATCCCAACAGCAAGTCCGCCGATGTTAATAAAAGAATACACTCGATTCGTGATGAGGTTTCGAAATGCAATTTTGAGATAGTTACGTAGCATGGTCGTATTTGTTGGTCTATGATAATCGTATTGTTCACGCTTCATCAGGGAGGGACGTAGCAAACTCGCTACATCGCGCACGTAGCGTCGGCGAGCCTTCCGTAAGCCCACCTCGCGGATGCGTTGCTGAAACAACTCATCGAGGTCACCCTCCATTTCTTCTACCCGATGCGGGGCACAGAACCAACGTAACAGATAACCAGGCCAGCGAGGAGGAGACATAGGAATAATGAATTAGGAATGATGAGTGCTGAATAAAGGCGAATAAATCAGGAATGACTGGCTCATTGATCATTCCTGATTCATCATTGATCATTCGCTACGTAGTGATTTGATCGGGTTCATCAACGCGGCCTTCACGCTCTGGAAACTGACCGTTAGTAACGTAATAAGCAGAGCACCAAAGCCAGATAAGGCAAAAATCCACCAGGAGATTTCGGTATGATAGGTGTATTGCTGAACCCAATTCTGCATGTAGTACCAGGTTGCCGGAATCGCGATGAACAGCGAAATGATGACCAGTAACACGAAATCTTTGGAGAGCAGTTGCCACAAATTGGAAACCGACGCGCCCATCACTTTCCGAATACCGATTTCTTTGGTCCGTTGCTCCATCACGAACGACGCCAGCCCGAACAAACCCAGACAGGAAATGAAAATGGCGAGGATGGCGAAGAAACTGGCTAGCTTCCCGATACGTTCTTCTTCACCGAATTTTTTCGCGTATTCCTGATCAACAAATTTGTAGTCGAACGAATTGTCGGGATCGTATCGTTTGTAAATCGTTTCAACCTTAGCCAGGGCTTCCGAAGCACTCTTTGTCGGGTTGATTTTAAACGTAATTAAGTTGAGCCTTTTGTAATTGATGACAAAGATGGTTTGTCTGACAGGGTCGTAAGGCGATTGCGTAATCAGGTTTTTGACCACGCCAATGACTTTAAAGGATTGGTCACCCCATTTAACGATTTCACCAATTGGCTTTTTGAGCCCCATGTAGGCAACAGCCGCTTCGTTCAGTACAAATCCAGTAGAATCAGTAGTGAATTCTTTCGAAAAATCACGCCCTTCCTTGATCTGCCAGTTAACCATTTTCCCGAATTCATGCGTGACCCGTAGCGTCACAAACTCATCGGCCGAATTTGGTATTTTCCCCCGCCAGTCAAAACCGCTGTTCGTTACGCCGGTATTGGTAACGGGCGAATCAGTAGCGGCTACCTCCTCAATGACTCCCGTATTCAGCAGCTCATCCCGAAACGTAGCAAATCGGGTGATTAACGCGTCAGATCGTATCGGAATCGAAACCAGATTCGCCCGGCTGTAGCCAACGGGACGATTTTTGGCAAACTCAATCTGTTGAAAAACAATCAACGTACCGATGATCAACGTAATGGAAACCGTAAACTGAATAACCACCAGCACTTTTCGGGGCAACGCGGCAAACCGACCAACCCGGAAGGTACCTTTCAATACCTTAACCGGTTGAAACGAAGAGAGATAAATGGCGGGGTAACTGCCAGCTATAAAACTGGTAAACAGGCTGAAACCAATCGCAACAATCCAGAATAGCGGGTTGCTCCAGGGCATAGCAATGTGGCGGTTGGCAACAGCATTGAAAGCGGGCAGACAAAGCACAACGAACAGCAGGGCGAGCACAAACGAAATGCAGACAATCAGCAGCGATTCGCTGAAAAATTGCAGCATAATCTGCTGACGAACCGAGCCGATTGCTTTACGAACGCCCACTTCTCTGGCTCGTTTTTCACTGCGGGCGGTACTCAGATTCATAAAGTTGATGCAGGCCAGCAGCAGTACGAAAAAGCCAATAAGGCTGAACAACCGAACGTATTGGATTTGTCCACCTACGTTTATGCCCTCTTTAAATTCCGAATACAAATGCCATCGACTCATCGGCAGCAAAAACACGACGGGTTTAAACCGGGCATCGTCACTGTTTTTTACCTTGTTTAGTTTGGCATCTTTAATGGCTACCGATACGGTTTCCATAGTGGTGTTGTCGGCAATCTGCACAAATGTCTGAAACCAGCTATTCCCCCAGCCGAGCCATTCGGGTAAGTCTTTCTTTTTCAGGGCAAACGGAGCAATAAACGTCAACTCCTGAAATGTGGAGTTGGCGGGTAAATCCGCGTAAACGCCGGTCACTTTAACCGCCCATTTCTTATCAAGGGTAATAGTTTTGTTTAGCGGATCAGTATCACCAAACAGCGATTTCGCCGTCGTTTCGGAGAGTAGAATGGACGATGGATCGGTAAGACCCGACCGCGTCCCTTTGAGCATTTTTAGCGCCAGCATCTCGGTAATGTCGGGCTCCATGAAGTTGCCAATGCTGGTAATCTTTTTGGTACCTAGCATTAATAAGTGATTTCCAGGATATTCGGCCGTAGCGACGTATTTGAAATGACTTCCGTAGCTGCTCTTCAGTTCAGGGCCTAACTGCATAGCCTGCCCCGTCCAGGTTTTCACGCCATCGTCGAAGGTTTGGTTCTGCATCACCAGCGCGATACGGTCGTAATTAGCGTACCCTTTATTATAGGCAAACTCATTCCAGACCCACAGGCCAATGAGTAACGCCACAGCCATACCAGTGGCCAAACCGGCAATGTTGATGGCCGAGTAGCCTTTGTATTTAGTCAGATTCCGAAACGCGACTTTAAAATAATTACGTAGCATGGTCGTATTTGTTGGTCTATGATAATCGTATTGTTCGCGCTTGATGAGAGAAGGACGTAGCAGGCTGGCTACATCGCGAACGTAGCGCCAGCGGGCCTGGGCTACCCCCACTTCGTGGATGCGCTGTTGAAACAGTTCATTCAAATCACCTTCCAGTTCTTCGGCCCGATGATCGGGCAGAAACAGATGAAGCAGATGCGTAGCCCAGCGGGGCGGTTCGATGGGTCGAGGATTCATCGGCGATACTGGATAATGGCGAATGAAAAACGGGAAGTAATGCTACTCATGTCTATAGGTAATCAATTCGTTACCAGCTCACTGCATATTCAATTGACCCCACGCTGTTCCGGGAATAGCATCCCACATCTGATTCCGTAGCTGCCGAATCTCTTCCAGCGCCCGTCGACCATACGCGGTAACCGAATAAAGCCGTTTTCGGCGGCCTCCACGCTCGGCAGTCATCCCGCCCATTTCTGAACTCACCAGTCCCTTCTCCTGAAGCCGGTTCAGTGCCGAATGCACAGCCCCAAGATTAACGGATCGGCCCATTTGCTGCTCAATTTCATTCACAACGGCAGCGCCATACGCATCACCGGCCCGGATCGCTACAGCCAGTAGCACCACTTCTTCAAATTCACCTAAATAGGTTCCTTTCATGGCTATCGATTAGTTATGTAAATGTATAACAAATGTCCTGCCAGAGTTTGAAACAGGCACACACGCTCCCAGAACGGCATTATTGGCAATTGTTCGATTATACGTATGTCCACAAACGGACAGTTTTACGTACGCTTGTGGACAGGAAAAAGCAGCGGCTATGCCTGGCAAATCAGCTATAGGTTGGGCTTAATCGTGATGAATGCCCGAAGTTTTATATCGTCCTCTACATCGATCGGCTTGAATAGATCAAACCAGCCCGTACGCTCCCCACCCGATCCGTAATTAAGATGTACCCAGAACGTATCATTTTCTTTCCGATACCCATCAATGACCGTCGAATGACCATACGTAGTGAAATTACCGAAGTGAAAATAGACTGGTCGTTTCGCATCGATTTCGCGACGTATCAACGCCATTATTTCGGCTGGTTTCACTACGTTCTGAATGTTTTCTTTTCTGGCGATAGCATCCAACTGCGGTTTAGGAATTGGAATTGGCTCGGTAAACGATACGTAAAATTCAGCGTCGCACGGGAAATGGGTTTCAATCTGAGGAACCGGGTTCACCATCTCCAGGTAATGTCCCGTCCCAAAATCTTTCCGAATTGCTTCCGCCGTCATATACGAAAAGCGGGCTACGTTATCGTTAGCCGCAGCCGTTGAACTGGGATCAATACGTAAAGCAAACTCATTCCATTTGACCGGGTGCTTTGACAACGTATCCCGAATAACGTATCCTGTTGAACACGTATAATCGACAATACCCGTAGGCTGAAGCTGATGATAATAGAATATCTGAGCCAGGGCAGTACTCCAGCAACCCAGCACATGCTTATCGGGCGCGTATCTGGCGTAACTACCCCCTTGCCCCCAGCTGGTTTTGAGCAGAAAGGGAGACTCGTTTGAGGTAGGTTGCTGAAGCTGAGCGTAGGTGCTCGTCCAGAGTAAACTAATAAATAGCTGCGAGATCAGGAGCCGTTTCATGGTCTGTTGTTTTGCGTTAACGAATCAACTTATCGACGCAAAACTGAGGCTATCCTCGCTCTCAATCCTCTCAAATTGGCTTTTGAGAGCTTTCATTAACGGTTTTGAGCGCTTTTTGAGCGCTATACTGCTTCGGCGACACGCCCGTACTCGATTTAAAGACCCGGTAAAAGCTAGCCTCCGAATTGAACCCCGATTCCAGTGCAATCCCCAGAATCGACAGATGACTATAATCTGGATTGACTAAACGCAGCTTCACTTCTTCCACTCGTCGTTCGTTGATCAAACTCCGAAAGCTCATACTATATTCACTGTTGATCACTGCCGACACCAATCCGGGAGATAGTTGTAATCGTTCGGCAAGGGCATTGAGATGTAAATCGGGATCTAAAAAAACACGTTCCTGCTCCAGCGCGATGTCCAGCTTGTTCCTGACATCCTCCATCTGCTCCTGCGTCAGTCCAACTGGTTTCTGCTTCAACGCCGTATCGACTGTAGACACATCAAAGGCAACCTCAAATGGCGGTTGCTGATAGCCCATAATCGCCAGATAGTAGACGCTCACGACCAGATAGAGATAGAAAAACTGCCAGTGCAGAAAGTAGGGAAATGAATATGAAAAACTAACGTCCAGCAGAATATTCAAGGTTAGTAGAACCCACACACCTCCTGTCACAATCAATACGTTACGTAGCCAGGTATAGGTTGGATAACTGGTGCTCGAAATCGTAGCAAATAGCCACTTCCGATAGATGTTGAGCCGGTGTAAGCTCATAAACCCATATACGCCACCCATCACCACCGACAGGAAATCTTCTACCTGCTTCACTGTATTAAAAGCCAGCCCCTCAGCAATCTGATCTTTCAGAGCCAGATTATCGGTCGACTGTGTTTGTATATACACAACGATGGCATGGACCAGAAACACCAGCGTCGGTACAAAATGAAGGAAGTAGATGCGTTTAAACTGAAATTGCTTTTGCGTCAGCGACACCGCGTACAAATACAACAACGGCTGTAGCGTCAGGTCAAACGCCAGCGGAAAATACCGAATAGCGGGCTTCTGCCACAATCCCAGCGTATGCAGCAGAATTTTAGCACTCAGAATGCAAAAAACAAACAGCGTCAGCGCCAACAATCGCTTACTGGGGTATTGTCCATACTTTATGAGCAGCAGGGCCGTGTAGAGCAGGCCCTGCATAATACCCAGAATGACAATACTATCGAAAAGATGAAAACTGGCGTCCAAACCGTTTTTTTACCAAGTTACGTAAACTAGTGGGTTTTCGAACGTAGCGATGCCGCCAGCAAGCTTACCATTACTAGCTTTTTTGCGAAAGGCTTAACTAAAGAGCTTTGCCTTCGATCAGGATGACCCGCTCCACCGACGAATCTTTCAAATGCATGTACTGCATCCGTTGCGGATCATCGCGATAATGCTCAAAATCCTTCCGCTCCGGGAACGTAACAATATGAATTTCGTAGGGCTGCCCGACCGTCGTAACCAGTACCGAGTTCGTGGTTGGTCGGACGCGGTAAATCAGTTCACCATTATGCCGCTGGAGCAATGGCAGTACATGATCTTCAAAGTCGTGAAATGTAGTTTCCTGACCTTCTTTGACAAACAGGATTTGTGTGTAGTAGAGCATAATTTTTGGGAGTAGGAGCCATCAACGATAACTATTCACTACGTAGCGATTTGACCGGATTCATCAACGCAGCCTTGATACTCTGGAAACTCACCGTCAGCAAAGCAATAACTAAAGCCAGTAGACCCGCCAGCACAAACACCCACCACTGCACGTCGATACGATACGCGAAATCCTGTAACCACCGGCTCATGGCATACCAGGCAATGGGTGTAGCAATAACGATAGCGATAATGACCAGTTTAATGAAATCCTTCGCTAACAGCTCAATAATTCCCGTTACGCTGGCGCCTAATACTTTCCGAACGCCAATCTCACGCGTCCGGACCTGCGCCGTATACGTAGCCAGACCAAACAGGCCCAGACACGAAATCAAAATAGCAATCCCCGCAAATACGTTGAACAGGAGTCCAGTTTGTTGCTCCGATCGATAGAGCCGATTAAACGAATCGTCCAGAAAGGCATAATCGAACGTATAATCCGGATTGTACTGCTTGTAGAAACGTTCGGTTTTAGCCACTGCCTGTGGTGCGTTCTGACCCGTTGTTTTTACGTACATAGCCATCATTTGCGATGGTCGGTAGTAGAAAACGGCCGGCTCGATTTTCTTACGCATCGATTCAAAATGGAAGTCTTTCACAACACCCACGATGGTACCTTTATCTTTCCACAAGCGGAACGGCTTACCAATTGGGTCCTTGATACGTGCCCGTTTAATGGCGGTTTCGTTGAGAATAAAATGCAATGAATCGGATGGGGTTCCGGCAAAATTGGCTCCCTCCACCAGTTGCATTTTGAAGAACGGGATAAAATCTTTGTCGATCGCAACCGGCCTAACAAACATGGTTTCTCCCTTTTGCTTCCCGTCCCATTCGTTATCGCCGGTCTGCGCCCCAATCTGAACGATATTGCTACTGGCCCGCGTAACGTCCGCCACACCGGGCTGATTCAATAAACTAGCCTTTACGGCCTCATAGTGCTGACTCATGTTGTCGCGCATAAAGAACCCAAAGACGTGCGTTTTGTCGTACCCTAATTCTTTCGATTGAATATAATGCAGTTGGTTGCTGATAATGAACGTACTGGCGATCAGAATAACCGATACGGCAAACTGCGCAACGACGAGTACTTTACGAAACAGGGCTTCACTCAACCGGGCCGACACCTTGCCTTTCAGCGCTTTCAAGGGTTCGAACGACGAGAGAAATAAAGCCGGATAAATACTCGACGCAGCCAGCGTACCGGCAATAGTCAGGCCAATGAGCCGCCAAAGCCGATAGTCCGAAAAATCCAGAACCAGCTCTTTGCCCGATAACTGATTATAGGCCGGTAGTAACGCATACATCAGACCAAACGCCAGCAGAGCAGCCAGCGAAAACAGCAAAGCGGTCTCAATCAGAAACTGCATAAATAACTGACTCTTGGCAGCGCCTACAATTTTACGCATACTGACTTCCTTGGAACGTAGCATGGCGCGGGCCGTAGACAGATTGACGTAGTTGATACAGGCGATGACCAGAATCAGCAGCGCAATAATGGAAAACATACGTACCGTTTCGATACCACCTTCCGAGCCATCGGCCTTGTAAAGGTGCATCTGGGGCAGTGGCTGCAGCAAATACGCTACGTCGGTATCTTCGGGTTTGTTACGTAGGTGGATGGTACGTAATTTATCGGACAACGTAGCGATTGATGCGCCGGGTTGCAGCACAACATAGGTATCGTAGTCGAAGGTATGAAAATCGTTGTGTTGGTTAAGTCCGTCGGTTTGGCCCTTATACATCTGATCAAATAGCAGCGACATGGGTAGAATCATATCGCGTCTGATGCTCGAATTCTTCGGAAAATCCCGTATCACCCCGCTAACCTTAAACAAGGTATTATCAGTGCCCATCAGTGTTTTCCCGATTGGATTTTCGTCGCCAAAATACCGTTTCGCGGTGGTTTCGGTCAGCACGACCGACTGATTGTCGGGGAACGGATTGGTAGGATTTCCCTGAATCAGCGGGAAGTCGAACATGGTAAACAGCGTCGGGTCGGCAAAAATCGTATTCTCTTCGTTGAACGTTTTATCCTTGTATTTGAATAGCGTAAACCTGTAGTTATACGACAAACGAGTAGCCTCTTTAATTTCGGGCAACTCTTTTTTACCCATTTCGGCAATGGGCGCTACGGTCGATGTCCAGATTTGACGGCTTCCACCCGTACCAGCCCAGTTTTCGAGCCGATTGATAGCAGCCGATTGACGATGGAACTGGTCGAAGCTAAGTTCGTCCTGTACCCAGAGCAGAATCAGCATACCAACGGCTAATCCGGCGGTAAGGCCCGTAATATTGATCAGCGAATAGAATCGGTTTTTCACCAGATTTCGCCAGGCGGTTCTAAAATAGTTCCGTAACATAGTTGGACTCATTAAGTAAGTTTGATACGTATCAGGTTGTCGTTTGTGAGCAAATCGGGATGTCAGAAAGCCCAGTACGTCCCACCAGTATCGCCAGCGGGCCCGTCGCTCCCCCACCCGGCGTACCTGCCAGCGAAATTCTTCGTGCAAGTCGCCCTGTACTTCTTCCAGCCGGTCATCCGACAGGAAGAAGCACAGCAATCGATCAGCCAGGCGAGGTGGAGACATGGGAGGAATGATGAATTATGAATGATAAAGTAGGAATGATAGATCGAAAGAGAATTCATCATTCCTACTTTATCATTCGCTACGTAGCGATTTGACGGGATTTGTTAGAGCCGCTTTGATACTTTGAAAGCTCACTGTTACTGAGGCTATCAGGACTGTTACCAACAGAGCCATTCCAAAAATGCCGGGACCAATGTCGATGCGGTACACAAAATCCTTCAACCAATGATTCATGACCCACCATGCCACTGGTGTTGCAACCAGAAACGCAATAACGATCAGTTGGAAAAACTCCCGTCCAAACAGCCACAAAATGTTGCCGACACTAGCCCCCAGCACTTTCCGAACACCGATTTCTTTCGTTTTCTGGGCCGCCATAAACAGTACTAATCCGTACAGACCTAGCCCGCCAATCGCTACCGCAATGCCCGCGAAAAAATTAACCAGTCTGCCCATCGTCTGCTCCTGAACGTAATTTTCCTGCAACTGCTCATCAACAAACTGAGCGCTGAAATAACTGTCCGGATAAAGTTGGTTGTACTCCTTTTCCAGTCGGTCGATAACCCGCTTGAAATTGCCGTTATGTAGTTGCAGGTTAGCGACATGATATCTGGTAGCCCGGGTTGTCAGATAGAGAGGCTCTATCTTATTTCTCAGGTTGGTCTGATTGAAATTTTTCAGAACCCCAACAATTTCGAGTCCACGCCCGTTATGCACGAATTTACCCAGCACCTCCTTCGGATTCCGAATTCCCAACGCCTTAACAAACGCTTCGTTGACTAGTACTTCGCGGGAGGTATCGGCGGGATGAAGATTTCGTCCGGCCACCAGTTTTAGTCCGTAGAGGTTTATATACTCGGCATCGATAAACCGTTGCTGAGTCGTGAATTTTTCGGGCTCAGGCCGGGTATCAAATTTGATCATCGTTTGGCTAATCCAACCCGACTGGGGCGGGCCACCCACAGAGTAACTCAACTTTTTCACTTCTGGAATTGCCATGGCGAGGTTGCGGAACGTGTTCATTCTGACAATATCCTGCTGCGGAGAATTAGGCAAATTGATGGTCAGAATAGCATCCTGACGAAACCCAAGATCTTTAGTCTGGATATATTCCAACTGACTGGCAATGACAACCAGGCCCACAATCAGCATCTGGGAAATGGCAAACTGAGTAATAACCAGACTACGCCGTACCGAAAAACCACCAACCTGCCGAGTAGTGATCCGTCCCGCCAGCGCCAGCACCGGCTTGAACCCAGCCAGTACCAGGGCCGGATAAAGCCCAGACAAGCCAATTACAACAATGATAAGTATCAATAACCAGCCCAGTACAGACGGATCGTAGTAGAAGGTAAATCGGAAAACACCGTGTAGATATTCCTGCGCCAGTTGTTGACCGATCTGAAAAAAGACGATTGCCAGCCCTGTGGCCGCCAGCGTCAGCAACGCCGTTTCGCCCATGAACTGCCAGAACAATTGCGCCCGTGTGCTGCCCATCACTTTTCGAACGCCTACCTCCCGAGATCGGTTGAGGGCCTGCGCCGTGGCCAGGTTAACGAAGTTGATACTAGCCGTGATGATCAGAAAAACCCCAATCGCAAACAACGACCAGATCAGTCCCTGACTGACTCCGCCCGTATTTATCGAGAAGTGAATATCGCGCAACGGTTGCATCGGGAACCGGGTATCTTTAACGCCTTTTGGCTTGTACTTTTTAACGAATGCCACCAACTGCCGGTCCCAGTCCGCCTGGGTGAAGCGATCATTCAGACTTACGAAACATTGTGTTCCTCCATTAATATTATCAAAGCCTTCCGTCAGCGGGCCGCCGTAAAACTCCCGCAGACTGGCCCAGGAAGCCATGATCGGGTAGGCGAAATCAGTATTGTCGCGGTAGTTTTCAAAAACCCCGACAATCCGGGTATTCATAACGGCATTGAGCTTGATTAGCTTACCGATCACCTGCGTTGTTCCGAAGTATTTTATGGCATTTTCGGCGCTGATCACCACCGTATTCGGCTGGGCCAGGTCGGTCGGGCCACCTGCAATCCAGTTGTAATCGAAGATCCGGAAATAAGCGGGCTGCACGAAAGCGCCAATCTTGTGAGCTTCCTTGAATTTCCGATCAGGACCATTCGCCACAGGAACGGATACCAGGGGGTCCCAGTAATGCTCAATCATGGCCACATTTTCAATTGCCGGATAATCGTTTCGGAGGGCTTTGCCCATATCATAAGGAACGCCAGCAATGTCGAACGTACCTTCGGGAGTAATAAACTGGGTCAGTACGCGATAAATGTGGCCATACTTCTGATGGTGTTTATCAATGGCGTAATGATACCGAACCAACGCAAAAATGAGGAGCGCAGCGCCGATACCCAGCCCCAGCCCCGTTATATTGATCAGAGCGTATGTCTGGTTCTTTACCAGATTTCGCCAGGCGATTTTGGCATAATTTTGCAACATAGTCGAACTGAATAAAAGATTAGTTGAGTGGTTACTCGCTCTTCGCTTGCCTATACATGATGTCGAAAAACCCAGTACGTCCCACCAGTACCGCCAGCGGGCCCGTCGCTCCCCCACCCGGCGTACCTGCCAGCGAAATTCTTCGTGCAAGTCGCCCTGTACTTCTTCCAGCCGGTCATCCGACAAGAAGAAGCACAGCAATCGATCAGCCAGGCGAGGTGGAGACATGGGAGGAATGATGAATTATGAATGAAGAATGATGAGGGAGGAATGATAGATCGAAAGAGAACTCATAATTCATCATTCACTACGTAGCGATTTTATTGGGTTCATCAACGCGGCTTTGACACTTTGGTAACTCACCGTGAGCAGTGTAATCAGCATAGCGCCCAGGCCGGAGGCCACAAAAATCCACCACGACAGGTCAGTGCGATACTCGTAATCGGCCAGCCAGTCACTCAGATAGTAGTAGGCAATCGGCGACGCAATCAGGCAGGAAATAATAACCAGCACCACAAAATCTTTCGACAGTAATCCCCACAGATTCAGGACCGACGCGCCCAGCACCTTCCGGACGCCAATTTCTTTGGTACGTTGCTCAGCCGTGAACGAAGCCAGCCCAAACAGACCCAGGCACGAAATCAGGATGGCCAGTACAGCAAAGCCACCCGCCAGTTTGCCGATACGTTCTTCCGACGCGAATTTTTTACCGAACTCTTCATCCGCAAATTTGTAATCGAACGGAGCCGACGGAATGTGCTTTTTGAAGGTAGCTTCGACAACAGCCATTGACTCACTGACACTTCGATTCGGATTAAGCTTGAGCATAATCCAGTTGACATTCTCATAATCCAGGAAGTAGAAAGCCTGCTTCACTGGCTCGTAGGGCGATTCGGCCAATACGTCTTTGATGACGCCAATAATCGTAAAATATTCGGTTCTTGGATCTTCTTTAGCTCCCCACTGAATAACCGTACCCAGTGGATTTTTAATACCCATAAACTTAACAGCAGCTTCGTTAATGATCAATCCCGACGAATCCGTTGAAAACTTCCTCGAAAAATCGCGGCCTTCTTTGAACTGCCAGCCAACCGTTTTACCGAAATCGTGGGTCACCCAGATCGTCGAGAAATCAGCATCGAGCGATGGATCTTTACCTTGCCAGCTAAACCCGCTGTTGTTGGACCAGACACCCGTCATTGGACTCGACGACTCGGCCATTTCCTGAATAACCCCCGCATTGGTAAGCTCCGTTTTCAATACCTCATACTTACCGTAGAAAGCAGGCGATAACATTTGCATCATCACGACCCCATTGCCATCATAGCCCAACGGTCTGTTTTTAGTATGCTGAATTTGTCGGTAAACGATAACCGTACCAATAATTAGCGTAATGGAAACCGTAAACTGAACAACCACCAGCACCTTACGCGGTACTGCCGCCCAACTACCCACCTTAAACGTACCTTTCAAGACCTTAACCGGCTGGAAGGAAGAGAGGTAAAGAGCCGGATAACTCCCTGCCAGCAAGCCCGTGATCAGAATAAAACAAAGGCTGGTCAGCCAGAATGGCGCTTTGGTCCAGGGGAACGTAATACGTTTATCAGCCACGTCATTAAACCAGGGCAAAAGCACCAGAATCAGCAGGATAGCGCCAACAAACGCGAAGAATACGACCAGAAACGATTCACTAAAAAACTGGTTAACGATCTGAGAACGTATTGACCCAACTGCCTTTCGAATACCTACCTCTTTGGCGCGTTTTTCGGAGCGGGCCGTGCTTAAATTCATGAAATTGATACAGGCCAGCAGCAACACAAACACACCCACAATGGCAAATAGCCGAACGTACTGAATATAACCGCCCGTTTTGGCGCCTTCTTCCCAACTGGAATACAACCGCCAGTCGCTCATCGGTTGCAGAAACATCTCCGCTTTATATTTCTTATCCTCCGCATCTACGTTGTTCCACTTAGAATCTTTGATTCGGGAGCTCACCGTTTCCATGTCTACGTTGTCGGCAATCTGGACAAATAGCTGGAACGAATTATTCCCCCACTGATTCTCGTCGCGTGATCGTTTCACCCAGGGCTGCGTGGACACAAACAACTCCCAGGGGGCAATAAAGGTAAGATCGCGAAACTCCGTGTTGAACGGCAGGTCTTCGTAAACGCCTGTTACGCGGACATCCGCCTTACCGTCGATATTGATGGTTTTTCCCATAGGATCAGCCGTACCGAAAAGCGACTTTGCCGTTGAGGCCGACAATAAAACAGTATTGGTTTCTTTCAGTCCATCGCGACTGCCTTTCAGCATAGTTAGCGACAGGATTTCGGGCATATCGGCTCCCATGTAGTTACCTGACCGCATTACCTTCTTATCGCCGAACGACAGAATACGGTCGCTCTGCCAGGTAGCCATCGCCAGTCGTTTGAAGTTAGTGCCGTACTTTTTCCGCAATTCGGTTTCCAACGGAGCCGGAATGGCCTGTTGCGTGCCCACATGGCCATTCGAGGTTTGGTGCTGCATGACCTGAGCAATACGGTCGTAATGCTGGTGATACGTATTATACGACAACTCATCGTAAATCCACAAGCCAATCAGCATCGCAACGGCCATACCAACCGCCAGTCCGCCAATATTTATGGAGGAGTACCCTTTATGTCTGACCAGATTCCGGAAAGCGACTTTGAGATAGTTACGTAACATGGCTGTAGGTGATGGTTTGGGATACTGTTTAGGATCGTTTTTTGGGGTAAATCGGGGTTTCAGAAAGCCTAGTACATCCCGCCAGTAGCGCCAGCGGGCCTGTTGTTCGCCCACCCGACGAATCTGCCAGCGATACTCTTCGTGCAGGTCACCCTGAACTTCTTCCAGCCGGTTTGCCGACAGGAAAAAACGGAGCAGTTTATCAGCCAGTTTGGGCGGTTCCAGATGTTGCATAGCAGGGATGATGGTGGCCTGGAGGATTGAGAACTATGAGTTCACGAATGAACCCTGCCCCCTTACTCCTAAACGCCCTATAAGCTGGTAGTTAATTTTAGTGGATTCAGCAGACGGCTCCAGAAACTGACCCGTACCTCCTGGATCTCCTGCAATGTTCTCCGACCATAGGCCGTTACGGTAAACAAGCGTTTTCGACGACCACCACGCTCGGCCGTAGGTTCGCCCATTTCCGATTTGACCATCCCTTTATCTTCCAGACGCTCCAGGGCCGAGTGAATCTGATTGAGACGTACCGACCGCCCTGTCTGCTCGATGATTTCGTGCGTAATGGCCACGCCATAAGCGCTCCCTTCCATCACTGCTACGGTGAGCAGAACAATTTCTTCGAACTCGCCAAGATAGGTTCGCTTCATGGGTTTGTGTTAGTTCTACTTTTGCTGATCAAATGCTTTGCCAGAATAGAAAAAGGGCGTTACGTATACGTAATGCCCTTTTTCTATTGGATTAACAATCCTATCCTGTCCATTATCGGACAGCCGCGCGTCCGGTTCAGGACGTAGCAGAATCGTCTTTCTGTCGTATTTCCAGGCGATAGCCAACCCCATGAACGGCAACTAGCCGAATACCAGCATCGGGTTGCAGCAATTTCCGTAACCGCGACACGAACACGTCGACGCTACGTCCTACAATGATTCCTTCATCCTCCCAGACCGATTTCAGGATAAAGTCGCGTTCGAGGAGTTGATTGGGATGGCGAACAAAGAGATTGAGCAGCTTAGCCTCCCGATACGTTAGCGAGTGCGTTACGCCCGCCACCCGAACGGACTGGTTTGCCATACTGAACGACAATTGCCCGAGATCAATTTGATCGCTTTGTTTACTAGATTCTGGCTCCAGCCCCGATTGAGTTATTTCCGGCATACTGCCTTTGTTCCAGACAACGTAAGAGCCGCCTAACAGTAAAAACCCGACCAACCAGCCCAGCCAATTCCTGACGGGTAAACCAGCCTGAGCAGGACTATTGAACGATACCTGCAGATTGTAACAACCCTTACCCTGCTGTCGTCCAGCGCACGGGGCTTCTTTGTTATCAAGAAAATCGCGGAAATTATAGCCTAGTATCAACTCCCCATCGGCGCAGTTGAGTACAGCTACGTCGTAATTTTGCCCGATGTCATGAACCGCCATCGATTGGTGTAACACGGCCGGTAAAGCACCATAGTCAAATGGTTTTTCCAGACGAACCAGAAACGTAGTGGCATTCAGTTGACGTACTGGCAAAATCCGGGACGTAGTATCGCCCTGTTCTGCCAGCAGATAATGTGCTGTCCGACGTAACGCCAGATTTACCTTCTGGGCAAAACGCAGCTCGTCAGTCGGTTTTTCGGCAGACGTCAGGCTAACAAACTGCCAGAACAACAACCCAACAGACAGTAGAGCGAGTAAAACGGCTATTTTGCGCATGATCATTACAGACGGGTGACTGTCTTAGCATTAAGTTAGGCTCTGAACAAATCGAAACCTTCCTGAAAGTCCGAAACCTTTCAGGAAGATATACGAAAGCAAAGAGAAATCAACGTACTACGTTCGGAAACGTAGCGCCATTAACAACCTTCTTTATCCTTTTTCAGAAACGAAAACAGGTTGAAGTAGAAAGCCGAATTCATCAATCGAATACTCCGTCGGGCCACCCAATCCTCCTGGCGGACGGGCTCAATAACCAAAAAATCACCAACTTCCGCATTCGCTAGTATTCGGCTTATATCGAGTTCGTGAACGGATTTGCCGCTATCGATAGCACCGTTCATCAGAATCATCCCATTTCGTTTTAAATAAGCCCGAAACGGGATTTTAACCGCTTCGGCACTCCCCGGCTGTCCGGCCACAACAGACAATACGCCTTTGCTGGTAATAGAGAACAAGCTATAATCCAGCGGACGGTTATTTAGCAGCAATGGATTACTGGAAAACGCAGGATGGTCAATGGGCGAAAAATTGTCCAGTTGGTGACTAGCAAAGCTGGTTTGCGAGAGCGCTCCAATCGTGGCCATTATCACGGCCATCAGCACCACGCCAAAACTCGAAATCTGTTTCGTTTTCATGGAGAGCGAATGGTTTATAGAACCTCAATTTCATTATGTGGCAGCGCATACTGAGCATCGTGTGTCATGACAACGATACGATCACCTTTCTTACATTTTTTCAGCACCTTCTGAACGTCGATCTGCTTTACTTTCTGTTTCGTTACCAGCAGCAGTGTTTTCGTCTCCCTATCGCGAATCGCCACACTGAATGGCAATTTACAAACGCCCTTACTTTCGGTTTTCGACAGGTTAACCGTCTGGACCGTCAGCTCACCAGAAGCCGCGCTGGTCAGTCTGCACTTACCTGTGTTGGCATACGTATCAACCACCATTTTGTTGTTCAGAAAAGCCGCCGAGCAGTTGTTAAATGAATGCTGTCCAAAGCAAATGCCCGAAAATAGCAGGCCGACAGCAGCGAGTAACAGTTGTTTTTTCATGGTTCGTGTTCTGTTCGTTAAGTGAATAACCGAACCAAATGTATCAGGCCGTTTTCCGGCAATTGAAAACGGCCTGTAAAACAATGTAAAGGAAATGTAAAAAGAGGGTAAATGAGGGTTTTACATCTACAAAGGCACAGAGCGCATACAATAGCTAGCTGTTTTAATTCCTCCGTGCCTCTGTGGGTCTTAATGTTTATTTGACCAGAGTGATCCTGCTGTCGAAGCCACGTCAGTGGTTAATTAGGTAGTTACAACTTAGCCTACGGCTTAGACAGCAGGATGCTGTCTGCGACAACCTAATCACTCAATACATTTATTCACTACGTAGCGATTTCACAGGATTCACCAACGCGGCTTTAATACTCTGAAAACTTACCGTCAGTAAAGCAACGCAAACGGCCAGAACACCGGCCAGAACAAACACCCACCAGTCGATTTGAATTTTATAGGCGAAGTCGTTCAGCCACTGATTCATGGTCCACCAGGCAAGAGGGCTCGCCAGCAGAATAGCAATCAGAACCAGTTTCATAAAATCTTTGGAAAGCAACGTAACGATGCTGGCAACGGAAGCACCTAACACTTTCCGCACCCCAATCTCCTTAGTTCGTTGCGTTACAATAAATGACACCAAACCATACAACCCCAGACAACAAATAAGGATGGCGATGCCCGTAAAGACATTAACCAATCGAAAAACCAGGGTTTCTGTCTCGTAAAACGTCGCCAGCTGATCATCCAGATAGCTGTATTCGAACACGTCATTCGGATACAATTTTCCCCATACGGCCCGAATATGCTGTATGGTCTCTGCCGGGTTCTGGCTCGACACCCGAATGCCGACCTGCTTGAAGAAAGGAGAATGGCTGGCAATAAAACCGGGTTCTATTTTATCGTGGAACGATCGCATATGAAAGTCCTTCACCACGCCAACAATGGGCAGCGGAACCGGCGAAAGATGATACTGGATTTTAACACCTATGGCTCGTTGCGGATCGCGAATGTTGAGTTTTTTCAGAAAGGCTTCATTAATCAAATACTCCCGAATCGTATCGCTCGGCACTATGTTACGTCCTGCCAGGAGCGTCAATCCGTACGTTTCCAGGTAGTCGCTGTCGGCAATACGTTCCCGAATCGGATACTTTTCCCAATCGGCCTGTCCTTCTATTTTAAACGAACCTCCGTTTAGAATTTGAGCCGATGGTGGCCGATAACTAGCGCTAACCGCTTTTATATCCGCATATTGTTTCAGCTCATTCTTTAACGTTTCCCGCAATGACTTCTGGTTATCCGGCAAATTAACGATTACCACGTTATCAGTTCTGAATCCTAAACCGGCCTGTTGGATATACTGCATCTGCCTGGCTACTACCAAAGCGCCCACAATGAGCACCTGACACACAACAAACTGCAACACAATCAATCCCTGACGTAGTGAATAGCGTCCACCCGCTCCAGCCGCCAGCTTCCCTTTTAACGCAGCCCAGGGACTGAACCCCGACAGAACGACCGACGGATACCCGCCCGCCAGCAAAATCACACTACTGACCAGTAGAGCAATAAACCCAATTGTCTGCGCATCGAGCGATAAGGACAGATACGTACCAAGCCACTTGTTAAACAAAGGCAGCAGCAACAGGGTCAGCAAAACAGCCAATACAACAGCCATATATACGATCAGGAACGTTTCCAGTAAAAACTGCCCGATCAGTTGGAAACGCGTACTGCCCAGCGTTTTGCGGATTCCCACTTCTTTACTCCGACGTAGCACCTGCGCCGTAGCCAGATTGACAAAATTGATGCAGGCCATTAGTACCAGAAACAGCCCGACCAATCCCAGCGACCAAAGCAAAGCGGGTCGAATGGCACCAGCAGGCATCCGTTTTGTATCGAAATGAACGTCAGCAAGTTGCTGAACATGAAACTGATACACGTTTGCCATAGTCCCAAACTGTTTCTTTTGCAAAGCGGGCATCGCTGCATCCAGACTTTGAGCGGCCTGCGCCTTCCTGAGCGTTACGTAAATCCGGTCGGTGCTATTGATCCAATACCAGCTCGTTTGATCATAAGTCGGATCAAACTGCTTAAGCGTCGACAGAGAAATAAACAGATTGATATCGACATCGGTCGTTTTGGGCGGATCGGCCAAAACGCCGGTAACGTTCACCGTTGTCAGATGATTAAGCGTCAGCGTTTGGCCAATGGCCTTACGATTGCCAAAGTATTTTTTCGCCCACGATTCGGTCAGAACAACACTGTTTGGTAGGCGAAGAGCCGTTTTTGGGTCACCCTGAAGCCAACGATAATCCAGAATATCGAACAGTTCCGGTTCGACTATAGCCGTACTCTTATGTTCCAGAAAACGGCGGGGCTCGGCCTGACCGGGACGGTTCACCTGCACGGTCAGATCGCGGTTCATTTTTAGAAAAGCCGCCTGCTCTACCTGCGGATACGCCATACGTAGCGTTTTCGCCATCGGCAATGGCGCTTCCGGGTAGTATTCTATCGACCCATCGTCCAGATGTAAATCCAGTACAATACGGGCAATTCGGTCAAATTTAGCGTGGTGGCGGTCGGTACTCAGATGATAACGAACGAATAGAAAAATCAGCAGTCCACCGGCCATACCTACCGTAAGCCCAACAACATTAAGAAGTGTATAGCTACGTTGCGAACGAAGATTCCGAAATGCAATTTTGACGTAATTCTGAAACATAAAGCGCGTACATGACAACGAGTGCAATGTACGCGCAAAGCTGGTATTCAGTCCGTTAAAAAACGTTAAGCTTCTTATTCACTACGTAGTGATTTGACCGGATTCGTCAGGGCGGCTTTCACACTCTGGAAACTCACCGTCAGCAGGGCAATGCCAACGGCGACCAGCCCGGCCACCGCAAACATCCACCATTCAATATCGATCTTGTAGGCAAAGTCATTTAACCATTGATTCATGGCATACCAGGCAATGGGCGACGCAATCAAAATAGAAATCGCTACCAGCTTCAGAAAATCTTTGGAAAGCAACGTAACGATACTACCCACCGACGCGCCCAGCACCTTCCGGACCCCAATTTCCTTGGTCCGCTGCTCAGCCATGAAGGCCGCCAGCCCGAACAGCCCCAAACAGGCAATGAGTACGGCCAGTACGGCAAACGTCAACGCAATGGTTCCGACGCGTTGTTCGGCCCGGTACATTTCGTCGAAGCTTTGATCCATAAACTGATAGCTGAAAGGTTGGCCCGGTGCTACCTGCTTCCATTTTGCTTCGATCTGTTTAATCAAAGCCGGGAGGTCATTGCTACTAATCCGAAACGAAGCGGCTCCAGAATTGGGGCTAAGAACCATTGATAAACCGCCGATATTTTGCCGTAGCGACTCAAAATGGAAGTTTTTGACGATCCCAATAATAGTATACATTTTTCGGTTTTTGAGCTGCGGATCATCGAAGGTCCAGATTCGTTTTCCGATCGGGTCTTTCAGTCCCAGAATTTTCAGGGCCGATTCGTTGATAATAATCCCTGACGAGTCAGCGCCAAACTCTTTCGAAAAATCGCGTCCCTGAACCAGTTGCATGCCCATGGTTTTGATGTAGTTATAATCTACCGGCCAGTTCTGCATGCTCACCCCTTTGTTCATATCTATCTGTCCTTCCGCGAAAAACGTATTATCGCCACGGCTCGACGGTGTCGGCAGATAGCCCGACACACTGCCCGTTACCACACCCGGCAAACGGAGCACCTCCTGACGAAACGTTTCCGCCTGTTTTCCGATCGCATACACATCGTTTACCGTCAGCACATGATCCCGATTGAAACCAACATTCTTCGTCTGAATAAAGGTGATTTGCCGATAAACGATAATAGTCCCCACAATCAGAATAACCGACATCATAAACTGAAACACCACCAATCCACTACGTAATCCGGCGCTCCGAAAACTGACATTGATTTTACCTTTCAGCACTTTAATGGGCTGAAAAGACGACAAAAACAGCGCTGGATAACTCCCTGCCAGTAAGCCTACGATAACCGGCAACACGATAAGAACAGGCAGGTAGTAAGGTGAGAATAACTGATTGATAGCTAACCCTTTGGCCGCAATAGCATTGAACGCAGGCAATGTCAGTCCAACCATAAATACAGCCAGCAGCATCGCCAGCGTAGTGGTCAGAATCGACTCGGTCATGAATTGACCAATGAGTTGCTGCCGCTCTGAGCCCATCACTTTCCGAACGCCCACTTCTTTGGCCCGGTTGGCCGAGCGAGCCGTAGCCAGGTTCATGAAGTTGATACAGGCGATCAGCAAAATGAACAAAGCCACCGCCGAAAAAATATAGACGTATTGAATATCACCGTTGGGAGCCAGTTCAATCTGCTGACGCGAATGCAGATGGATTTTAGTGAGGGGAATTAACCAGTAATAGATGTGATTTCCAGCTTTGCGAAAATCATCCATGCTCAAATTCAGCATCTGCATGGCCTGCGGACCAACGTATTTCCTGACAACAGCATCAAGGTTTTTAGCAAACGTTTCTGGATTGGTACCTGGCTTCAGCAGAATATAGGTATGATGGTTATTGCTTAGCCACTGTCCCCAGGGGTAATCATCATTGAGCATTGTTAGGAAGAAGTTACTCTGAAAATGAGCATTCTTCGGCATATCGCGCATCACACCCGACACTTTAAACGTTCGGTTATTATCGAATAGTAACGACTGACCCATCGGGTTCTGATCGCCAAAGTGCCGTTTTGCGGCCGACTCACTAATCACCACCGTATTAGGCTCACGTAGTGCCGTTTTCGGATCGCCCGAAATCAGGGGTAACGTAAAGACATCGAATAACGTAGAATCAGCGAACGTAATGTCACTCTCCCGTAAGTTTGTCGATTCGCCTGCTTTCCGTACCAGCCACGTACCACGCTGATGCAACCGCACAAATTGCTCCACCTGCGGATAGTCTTTTTTGAGCGTAGGCCCCATCGGATCGGGAGAAACGGCGAAGTGCATGTTATTGCCCCCAAACAGGATTTCTGAGTTTACGCGATAGATTCGATCTGCTTTCTCGTTATAGCGGTCGTAGCTGAGCTCATCCAGTACGTAAAGCATAATGAGCATACAGCAGGCCAACCCAACTGCCAGCCCGAAAATATTGATAAAGGTGAAGCCTCGTTGCTTCAGAAGCGTACGCCAGGCGATTTTAAGATAATTGGTTAGCATAGGCCAGGTTCTGTTTCTGAGTATTACAGTATGTAATGCATACACCAAATCTCGTACCGCAAATACAAACCACTAACAGCCAACCAATTACAACAACAACTATAATTTCACTGTCCGAAACTGGACAACGTTGCGGACAATAAGACCAGGCTTTCTTTAGTTAAAAATTCCCTTTAATTAAATAAAAGGGGTCAAAAGCACTTTTTTGTTTTGATAAGGTTCGGATGAGTTATAATTCCGAGCCGTCTCCAAGCCAATGCTTTAACTGCTTATTGATTAACTCTTGGTTTTGGGCTGGTAATTCTTTGAATTTGGCAGCTACGTCTGTGTAGCATAAGCAAGCGGCCCTGATAGATAAGCTACAAACCAAAAGGCCAAGTGCAATATGAATGTTTGGTTGGAAGTGTAGCTTTGGGCGTTTATCTCCATTTATAATATAGGTGCTCATCAAAGTTGGATGGGCCATTTCAGACAAAAGGCCATATACGTTTTCTAAGGAAGGAGATAATCTCTTTGAAATCCCTTTCCATGATCCATCCACAAGTTCGAGAGAGTTATTGTCAATGTAATACATCCAAAAAGCTTTCTTTTTGTAATCCTTCATGCCATCAATAATTGCTTGGCTTTTCGTATCTAATGTTAAGTAAATCGGTAAACTTTGGGTTGCCTTTAGCATTTTACTGACTTCGTTTTCTGCACTTGTAACTAAGCTTGGATCGACTTTCGCTATTGCTTTGCAATAAGCTCTTGTTTGGCTAAATATCCATAGATTATATCTTAGCAATAGTTCGTCAACTGATGGACTGTTTAGATAAATGTGCTCCAGTGTTAATAGACATTCGAATGCTGATCGTACTAAAACTGAATAGGAGTCTAATTCCCAGTGAAGCATCCATTGTATTTTGGGGTTGATTTTTGAAGGGAATTTGATCTCTGTTAGGCATCGCCTTGCAACTAGTTGATGGTTGCCGATTCTTTCAAATAGACCTTTTGCTGAACCGGATAAGCTCTGAATTAGCTCCTGGGGTAGTTTAAATCCATTTAGAGTAATAGGGTAGTATCTGCCAACAAGGAGCGATTGCATGGTGTCAGTGGCAGTCTCATAATCTTCTACTAGATTGATGTCAATTTGTGACATAGGATTTGCATTAGATTTCTATATTTAAATTATGTGCAATTTCGAATATCGGCTAATTTTTACATTTGGAAATGTAAGCCTACACCGCTCGTTTTGTAAAAATTAGCCGATATTCGAAACTGTACGTAGATTAGAATAACACCAATTTAGATGTACCCTTGTATCAACCCCTCTATGTGTAAAGATAGCCATTCCCTTTACCGGTTTCTTCTCCTAATCAGTTTCTTATTTACTACCCAGACTATCCAGGCACAGGTAGCCGACCTACCAACCCGTTGGACAAAAGCTGCGTTGGCGGCCTCAATGCCACTCAGTGAATACCCCCGTCCGCAGTTACAGCGTAGTCAGTGGCTTTGCCTGAACGGCATCTGGAACTATCAGGGCGGCCAATCGGTTGCTTCGGCCAGCAACCCCACCCGCGCGATCGATTTCCCTACAACTACTGAAAAAATACGAGTACCCTATTGTCCAGAATCAGTGCTGTCGGGTATCAAGAGAAAGCAGGAGATCAACATGTGGTACCAGCGTAGCTTTACGCTGCCCGCTGACTGGACTGGCAAGCAGATCCTGCTCCACTTTGAGGCTGTCGATCATCAGGCTACTGTTTTTGTCAATGGTCAGAAAGTGGGTAGCCATGCTGGCGGCTATGATCCTTTTTCATTCGACATCACCGCCTTTCTAACAAAAGGGGCCAATAGTTTAGTCGTGGCCGCTTACGATGCCAATGATGGGCGCACACCTTCCGGAAAAAATGGTCCCCGGGGTGATTATACCTTTAGCTCCGGTATCTGGCAAACCGTCTGGCTCGAACCAGTCAATACCGACTATATCCAAAGCCTGCGTCTGCTTCCCGACCTGGCGGGTAAACGCCTGAAGCTGGAAGTTAAAGCTACTGTGTCGGCTCCTATTACGGCAGTTGTATTGGATGGAAAAACGGAAGTAGCTCGGGCCGAGGGAATGGCCGGAACGGCTCTCTACCTACCCATTGCCAACCCCAAACCGTGGTCACCGGATTCCCCATTTCTGTATGACGTAAAGGTTAGTCTAAAGGGAGCTAAGGGGCATGGATCGGATGAGGTAATGAGCTACGCTGGCCTGCGCGATGTTAGTCTCGGAAAGGTCAATGGTGTAGTCCGCCCTTTACTGAACGGGCAGTTCGTTATGCAGCTAGGTCTGCTCGACCAGGGATACTGGCCAGATGGTATTTTGACCGCCCCAACCGAAGAGGCCCTCAAATTTGATATGGAGTATACCAAAAAAGCCGGGTATAACCTCATTCGGAAACACATGAAAACCGAGCCTCAGCGCTTCTATTACTGGGCCGATAAGCTAGGACTGCTGGTGTGGCAGGATATGCCTGCCATCTGGTATCCCAACGAAGATACACTAACCACCCGGACCCAGTTTCGCCAAGAGTTGAAAGCCATCATGGATACGTATTACAATTCACCATCTATTATTGCCTGGGTGCCTTTCAATGAAAACTGGGGCGCCTTCGACGTAGTGGCTATAACGGACTGGGTCAAGCAATATGATCCGTCCCGACTGGTCAATGGCAATTCGGGTTTTAACAATAATCCGCCCTATCAAAAAGCGTACGGCGACCCTAAAAACGGTGATTTTGTTGATACGCATATTTACGTAGGACCCAACAAAGCCTCGGAACCCGACGAAAAGCGAGCGGCTTCATTGGGTGAGTTCGGGGGCGTGGGTTTGTTTGTGCGGGGGCATATGTGGCCAGTCGAAAATAATGCTTACGCTTACGAGCCGACAAAAGCGGCCCTAACTGACCGCTACGTCTTCCTGCTGGATCAGGTTGAGCAATTAATGCGGTATAGAGGGCTAAGCGTAGCAATATACACCCAAACCACCGATGTCGAGCACGAAGTGAACGGCCTGCTAACGTACGACCGGGAAGTTGAAAAGATGGACACAGATCGAGTTCGCGCGGTTAATCAGGCAGTTTTACAGGCGGGACAAGATGTAGCCCGACCGAAAGGAACTTCCACTAAGGAGTGAGCGAGTCCGCGAGGTCAGCAGCCTCATCATTTATCGTCTATTATAGTAGTCTACGCTCAAAAGTGTCTTTTTTTGTCCAGCCCCTCCTGACAATTGGCTTACAGACGCAAGACAGAATCGATTTTATCATGACTCAAAAACGGCTTCTTTTTCTCTTTTTATCCCTATTGATAATCCGTATTTCGCCAGCACAAACAACGCCAGCTTCACCTAAAGCTAACCTCACGTTCGCCAATCCTTTACCTGTCGAATTTGGAGATCCGTATGTATTGTATACCCACGGTACGTACTATATGTATGGGACTGGCGCAGGGGCCGATAAGGGTTTTGTGGCTTACTCATCCCCCGATATGGTGAATTGGAAGCGGGAAGGACAGGTCTATTTTCATAACAATCCCAATGGCTGGAGTGATCCTAAAGCAAAGTGGGGCGGGGCTTACTGGGCGCCGGAAGTCTATGAAGTGAAAGGTAAGTTCTACTTGTTTTATAGTGCCCAATGGCAAGTTAACCCCCAGCACGAGGAGGAAAATTTCCGCATTGGGGTGGCGGTAGCGGATAAGCCAACTGGACCCTTTGTGGACCTGGGCAACCAACCCCTATTTGATCCGGGCTATCCCGTCATTGATGCTAACGTATTGTTTGATTCCGATGGCAAAGCATATTTATATTATTCCCGCTGCTGCTATAAACATCCTGTCGACAGTGAAGTGGCTGACTTAGCGCGTCGGCAAGGGTGGTTCAACGAGATCGAAGAAAGCTGGGTATACGGTGTCGAGCTTAAAGCTGATTTTTCGGGCGTCGTTGGGGAGCCGGTTCTTTTACTACGTCCCCCGGTAAAGCTGGGCGATAAGCAATCGGAATGGGAAAGTCGATCCGTTACGGCTAAAGAAGTCAACCGACGCTGGACCGAAGGCTCTGTCACGTTCAGGAAAGGAGACACGTACTACATGATGTATTCGGCCAATTATTTTGGGGGTCAGCATTATGCTATCGGGTACGCCACCTCCCGCTCGCCTTTGGGACCGTATCAAAAAGCGTCAAACAACCCGATTGTTCAGAAGAACACAGGTTCGGGCGGCATTGTCACGGGCACGGGCCACAATAGCATTGCTTACTCGCCGGATGGCAAAGAGATGTTCTGCGTCTACCATGCCAGAACGGCTAAAACCGGCGATCAACGCGTGGTTTTTCTGGATCGGATGCAGGTTGACAACGGTGTCATTAAGGTGCATGGCCCTACCACGTTACCCCAACAGACTCCATCAGGCGTAAGACGCTAATTTATTTTAATCGAGATTGCAGCGAAGCCCAACGGTTTAGCTAGTCTGAACGTAGCGATTTGACCGGATTCATCAGGGCGGCTTTCACACTCTGGAAACTGACGGTTATCAGCGCAATCGCAATCGCCAGCAAACCCGCCAGCGCGAAAATCCACCACGACAGGTCGATCTTATAGGCGAAATCATTGAGCCATTGAGTCATTACGTACCAGGCCAGGGGCGATGCCACCACAATGGCAATGAACACCAATTTTAAAAAGTCTTTCGATAACAGGGCAACAATACTGAAAACCGATGCCCCGACCACTTTCCGCACGCCAATTTCTTTCGTCCGTTGCTGGGCACTGAACGTAGCCAGCCCGAATAACCCCAGACACGCAATGAAAATAGCCAGCGACGAAAAAATACTAAACAGAATACCGTACTGGCGATCCTGCTGGTACTGTTGGTTATAGAATTCATCCAGAAAGAAGTAGTCCAGCGACGATTCCGGAAAAAGCTGATTCCAGATCGTTTCCACATTTTTAAGCAACGGCTGTGGATCGGCCGTATGTATTTTGACCGAAAAAAAGTCGGTTGGAATCCACTTGTAAGCCGGGTCCATAAAGAGCATAACCGGTGTAAACGGATGATGGAGCGAGCGCTGGTGATAATCACGAATAACGCCAATAATTTCGTTAGGATGGCCGGGCGTAACCTCCAGAGCGATACGTTGCCCTAACGCCTGTTCGCTGGACGTAAAACCCAATTGTTTTACTGCCGACTCATTAATTACCAAGGCCGTTGAGTCGGCTGGTCGATTCCGATCAAAACCGCGTCCGGCCACCAGTTGCAAGCCGTACGTCTGAATGAATTCGTGATCGACCTGTAGCATTTCATAGAGCCGATTATCGGCAGCACGCGCTTCAAAACGCCGATTGGCTAAAAATTGACCAACCTCTTTACCCGGAACGGCTCCAGAACTCGTTACAGCCAGCACACCCGCCAGGGAGGCCAACTGGCGTTTTAACTGTTCCGTTTTAGGGCCGTAATCAGCGGTGTTTACCGGCGCTTTTAACACAACAACCTGATCAGTCAGAACCCCCGCCTTCTGGCTGGTCATATAAGCCGTCTGCCTATAAACAACTAGCGTACTAATCAGCAGAATAACCGAGATAGTAAACTGAACCACCACCAGCGACTGACGTAACGGACGTTCAGTTACTGAAAGCTGAAACTTTCCTTTTAGCACCGATGCTGGTGACGCCCGCAAGAGCACCGTAGCCGGATAAACACCTGTCAGAACAATCCCTAAAAGCCATAAAGCCAGGAATCCCACAAAAGTCAACGGCTCTATCCAGATGAGACTTACAGAGTTTAAGTGAAGGGAATCGGGCAAGAGCAACGTAGCAACTAAGACAAATCCTGACGCAACCAGTAGAGCAAGCGCATGTACCAGCGTTGATTCGACAACAAACTGAAGCAACAGCAGGCGCTTCGACGAACCCACCATCCGCCGAACACCCGCTTCTTTAGCTCGATACATGGCCCGTGCAGTTGTCAGATTGCTGTAATTCACCCAACTGATCAACAGGATAACAAACGCAATGATGGACAAAAACTGAACGGCTTTGCGGTTGCCTTTGATTTCGATTTCATTGGGCGTGGCCGGGTTAAGATGAATATCCCGAAGCAAAACTAACTTTATACCCCACGTATCATCTTTCATAGCCTCCTCCGTTTTATACTGCTCAGCAAGTGCCGGGAATTTGGCTTCAACGCGACCAGGGTCAGCATTCGGCTTGAGCTGTACGAACGTATAATTGGCGTGCTGATACCAGAAATTCCAGAACTTCGACGTAGCCGTTTTACCCGAAATCAGCATCGAAAACTGCATGGTTGAATTAGCGGGCAAGTCAGCAAAAACACCCGTCACCTGGCAATTCAATGTTTTAGCGAGCGTACTGATCTCAAGCGTTTTCCCGACCGGATTTTGCGACCCGAAATATTTACGTGCCGCCGATTCGGACAGAACAACCGTATTGGGTTCATTCAGAAACGTCCGACGGTCGCCAAGCAAAACAGGGTAATCAAAAAAGGTAAAGAAATTGGAATCGACCAGGCAAACGTGCGGTTCCCGAAATTTCTGATTTTCGTAGCGAACAACCCGCTCCGAACCTCGCCAGAAAATACGTGTATAATTTTCTATTTCGGGAAAATTAGCCTTCATAGCAGGCGCATACCCATTGGAAGTCGTCGCCCAATGCTCTTTTTGCTTCCCTCCCTTCGAAAACATAGTCTCAACCCGATAAATCGGTTTGTCGCCCATAAACTGATCGTAGCTCTGTTCGAACCGAACGTATTGAACCAGCAACCAACACATAGCAAGTCCAAGAGCTAATCCCAGAATATTGATACCAGCAAATGTCTTGTGTTTCCACAAGTTCCGAATAGCGATTTTGACGTAGTTTTTAAGCATAAAGGTTATTGATAAAGCCGCAACAGCACTCCCAGCCATTCCGGCTCTGTATACCTGATTTACTCAGAACGTAATGATTTTACCGGGTTCATCAGCGCGGCTTTGACACTCTGGAAACTAATGGTTAGTAGCGCAATACCCACCGCCATCAATCCGGCTAGCCCGAACATCCACCACGATAGCTCGATTTTATAGGCGAAACCGTCCAGCCATTTACTCATGGCGTACCAGGCTAATGGCGAAGCAATGACAATAGCCACCCCCACTAATTTCATAAAATCTTTGGAAAGCAACGTAACAATGCTACCCACCGACGCGCCCAGCACTTTGCGAACGCCAATTTCTTTCGTCCGTTGCTCGGCCGTAAAAGCAGCTAAACCAAACAGGCCCAGGCAAGCAATAAAAATCGCCATACCAGCAAAAAGCGTAGTTAACGTACTGACAACCGTTTCGCTTTTGTACGCTTTCTGAAAATTGGCATCTACGAAGGAGTACCTAAATGGGAACGTTGGATTCATTCTTCGGCAAACGGCTTCAATACTAGCAAGCGCCTGTTTCGTCTGGCCGGGCTGTGTCTTAATCAGGATATGCCCATACGCCTGTTCTTCGCTCAGACGAACAATAAGTGGCCGAATAGGCACATGAAGCGAATTGAAATGAAAATCTTTTAGTACGCCCACTATCTTACCTGGTCGTTTCCAGAAAGTAAGTGGCTGACCAACCGGATCTTTATAGCCAAGTCGTTGGGCGGTTGCCTCGTTAATGAGATAGTTTGTCGAATCAGTCCTAAAGTCTGGAGAGAAATCGCGTCCGCCAACCAACGTAAGTTTCATGGTTTTCACGAAATCGTAGCCAACAGCGGTGTTATTAAATTGAATAGACAGAGTAGGGTTTTTGCCTGGCCATTCTACTCCATCACTCGTATTGCCATTACGTAGTGGATTCGTTTGTATATGCGTCACCGACTCAACGCCAGGTTGCTGCAACAACTCTTGCTTGAATGACAAATACTTCCGACCAATGTCTCCTTCACCAGGAACATCGATGAGGTTCTCGCGATCAAAACCAAGGTTTTTTGTCTGGATATACTGCAATTGCCGGTACACAACAACGGTACCCACAATCATCAGAATCGATAATACAAACTGGAAAACCACCAGACCGCGTCGGAATAGCTGTGTTCCGGCACTGATACGTAACGAACCTTTCAGCACCCGAACCGGACTAAGCGACGACATAAATAGCGCCGGATAACTTCCCGACACACATCCCGTTATGACCAATAGGCCCAACAGAAAGCCCCAAAAAACAGGTTGGTTCGTAGGAAGCCTAAGCTGTTTATCTGTCAATTGGTTAAATACAGGCAAGGCTAAATCAACCAGTATTACGGCAATAATCAGTGCCAGCAATGCCATCAAAAAGGCTTCGCCCATAAACTGCCAGATTAACGAAAGACGCTTGGCCCCAACTGCTTTTCGAACGCCTACTTCCTGCGCCCGTTTGATAGAACGGGCGGTGGCTAAGTTCATGAAGTTTATGCCCGCTATCAGCAACAGAAAAACGGCTACGATAATAAAGAGCCGCACATACTCGATACGACCACCATCGCGATAACCATTTTTAAAGTTCGAGTACAAATAAGCATCCTTCTCTGGCTGCAAAAACAGCTCAATATTGAACGTAGCATTGATGTCTTTATTCCGCCCTTTCAGAAATGTTCTGAGCTTTGCATTGACCTTCTCAGGATCAGCTTCCGGCCGCAGTTGCAGACGAGTTCCCGGCCCACCGTTTTCCCATACATTGAGCCAGGGCTCCCGTTTCAAATACGTATTCCAGTTTAGCAGAAAGTCATACTGGTCGGTTGAGTTATAAGGCAAATCCTCAAAAACGGCGGCAACCTGATAATCCGTCCTGTTATTAAACCGAATAGATTTTCCCAATGCAGCCTGCGGGCTGTCGAAAAATGTTTGGGCAACTTTACGCGAAATCGCTACGTGATTCGGTGCGTTGAGCGCCGTTTCGGCCGTTCCCGATAACAGGGGAATACTGTACATCTTAAACCAGTCGGCCCCAACAAAGCATCCGGTTTGCCGCGATACCTTCTCTTCTACGCTCAATACGTGGTCTTCCTCAGACGAAAAACCGGCGGCATAGCGTATTTCGGGAAATTGTCGTTTGAGTTCGTCAGCCAGAATACCCGGCGTATCTTCGTCGGTTACGGTTCGTCCATCGGCAATTTCATTTTCCATGACCCGATACAGCAAATCCGCATTGGCATACTGCTTCCCAATACTTAATTCGTCCTGTACCCACAACACAATAAGCAGGCTCGATGCCATTCCTAGCGCCAGACCCAGGACATTAATCGTCGAAAAGGTTTTGTTGCGAATCAGATTCCGCCAGGCAACTTTCAGATAGTTCTTGAACATAAACGGTAAGGGTCTAGGGCGAAGAGCCTAGGGCTATGAAGGCTGTAGCCTGCCCTAAACCCTTCACCATTTACTCAGAACGTAATGACTTCACGGGATTGGTTAGCGCGGCTTTGATACTCTGGAAGCTGACAGTCAGTAAGGCTACCCCCACTGCCAGCAAACCCGCCAGGAGGAATACCCACCAGTCGATCGTAATTTTATAGGCAAAGTCACTCAGCCATTGATTCATAGCGTACCAGGCAATGGGCGATGCAATCAGTATGGCTACAACAACCAGTTTCATAAAATCTGTGGAAAGCAACGTAACGATACTACCCACCGAAGCGCCCAGCACTTTGCGAACGCCAATTTCTTTCGTCCGTTGCTCGGCCGTGAAAGCTGCCAAACCGAATAGACCCAGGCACGCAATCAGAATAGCCAGGGCCGAGAAGATCATCACAACCTGTGCCGTACGTTGCTCGGTACGATAGAGTGAATTCAGAAAATCGTCCAGAAAGGTAAATTCAAAAGCCGAATCAGGCAGGTCTTTGCGGAAAACCTGTTCCAGCTGACGCATGGTTTCAGCTAATTGGCCGGTTCTCGTTTTAACTAACAGATAAGGACGCCCTTCTGTGTCGGCGTTATGAAAGGCATAGGCCCCAATGGGTGTATGCAAGGACTCAAAATGAAAGTCATCAACAACACCAACGATCTCGGTCCGGTCACCATCGAACAGATTACGAACTTTTTGCCCAATAGCTTTTTCGGGAGTGAAGCCCAGATACGTAACGGCCGTTTTGTTCAATACAACCTGTATGGTCGTGTCCTTCGGGTCTTTTACGGCGGGTAATGTACGTCCGGCCAGCAGTTTTAATCCGAGCACATTCATAAACTCATTGCCAACCCGATTGGTCTGAACAGCCATTCCCTGATCGGTAGCGTTGCCCGATGCATTGGGTTTGGTCAGGCTGCGACCACTGCCAGCCGCCCCCGGGAAGGTTTGAGCCCGGCAAACATCGACGACAGTACTTAGGCTTCGGAAATCGTTCATCAACGCGTCGAGCTGGGATTTATCTTTCGCTGCCGCCGTTGTAATGGCCACGACCTGCGTTGGCTCGTACCCCAGTTTCTGGTTCTGGATATAACGGAGTTGCTGATAAAAAATAAACGTACAGACCATCAAGATGACGGAAGCCGTAAACTGAACCACCACCAGCGACCGCCGGAATAAACCTGCGCCCGACTGGTTGCGGAACGTAGTGCTGAGCAGGTATTTCGGCGAAAAAGACGACAGATAAAAGGCCGGGTAAGAGCCAGCAATAAGCGTAATCAGCAAACCGATCAGCAATAAACTTCCTACTATCTCGGGCATCAGGAGCGATGTAAACGGAAGCTGCTTGCCCGTCAACTGATTAAAAAAGGGTAGCGCCAGCACAACAATACCAACTCCCAACAGCAGTGCAATACATACCATCAACCCTGTTTCCAGATAGAATCGGGTAACCAGGTGTTTCATGGAAGCGCCAACCGTTTTTATCACGCCTACCTCACGAAAACGAATCTGGGCTTTTGCGGTAGCCAGGTTCATGTAATTAATGCAGGCAATCAGCAGCACCACAATGGCCAGAATCAACAGGATTTTCACCTGTCGGATATCGCCAACCCGCGTATCCGATTTCATAATTTCTGCCGAATGAAGGTGAATATCCGTAAGCGGCTGTAAGGATAGCGTAAACCACTGATCCTGCTTCGGTACGTGTTTAGTCAGCACAACACCCATCTGCTGTTCTACCTGAGTCATAGTGGCTTTAGGATTCAGCAACAGAAATGTTTCAAAGCTGGCATTGCCCCAACTGGCGTGCTGCGCCCAGCGTACACTACTAAACGACCCGATCAAATCCGCGTCCAGCGTTGACGTACCCGGAAAAGTCTGGTAAACACCCGTTACGTGCAGTGTATCTTTACTATCTACATACAGCACTTTCCCAACTGGATTTTCGTCGCCAAAATACCGATTAGCCGTTGCCTGACTTAACACTACTTTATGCGGACCATCGAGTGCCGTTTTAGGATTTCCGTGTATCAGTGGAATATCGAACAGATCGAACAGGCTGCCATCGGCCCAGTAAACGTTTTTTTCGGCAAACTTTTTATCTGTCGAATTAACAAAGGCCGTCTCGCCAAAATTATGACGTAGCAAACGAACTTGCTGCTCAACACTGGGCACCTCCGATTTCATAGCAGGCCCTACCGCGTTGGGCGCATTTCCCCAGACCATAGTTTTTCCATCGAACGTAGCATGCACTATAACCCGATAAATCCGGTCGGCTTTGCTATGGTAGCGATCAAACTGAAACTCGTCTTGGACGTAGAGCGTGAGCAACAACGCTACAGCCAGCCCGGTGGCCAATCCAACTAAATTCAGAAAGGTAAAAAGGCGGTTTTTGAGAAGTCCGCGCCAGGCGATTTTGAGATAGTTTTTGAGCATGGGCTATTCGATCATAGAGGTTGTCCTGAAAATCTGAATGGCAGGAAGTGGCACAAACACGCTGCCATTTCCTGCCATTCGGGTTATTTATGTAGAAGAACACAATTAAGGTTGCTGGCTTCCCTGTGCTCTTTTGAACCATACCAACGATTATTGGGCAACCGATTTGATACCCAGGCTACGTTCCGTTTCTCGGATAATGGCTTTTTTCTCGCTTTCACTTTTGCCCAGAACGTTGGCCGTACGTTCGAACACGAGTTCATCTCCGTCTTTCTGGAATGTATACTGCATCCAAAGACGGCCATTTTCTTTGTCTTCCCGATGAATAACGGACGATGGTGCTACATCGCTCATTGACAACTCTCTGGCGCTTTTTGATTCAGTCGATTCATAGCGCATGCTATTACCGTCTACCTGAACACTGGCCACCATTGACGATTCGGTTGATGATTGTTTCCGTCTGGAACGGCTGTCGGTTTTCCGGTCATTGAATACACCGGCATATCGTCCATCAAAAGCCTGATCCAGCGAATCAAGAACCTGGCTTTCAAGCGCTTTTACAGCCCTGGAGTCCAGCTCCGATACGTCGAAGGTACGGTTGTAATGAACCGACTGACCATTGCGCTCGGCATCCACACGAATCCGAAGCTGCTGACCATCAGTTGTTACTTCTTTACTAAACGACGACCGTTGCGCCACTGCGCTGAAGCCGATTGCGATGAACAAAAGAGAAAGTAGCGTTTTCATATAGCGGCAGTGGTTGTGTCTTAATCAGAACAGGGCATACTAATCTAAAGTGTTCACTACCAGTATCATGCCAAGCTCATCTCCCACTGACTTACAGACGATTATACGGAAACAAGATTACAATCTGTCCGATTTCGGACAGATTCCGTACGGCAGTGGACAGTCCGAACCGCCGGGCGGCCTGGCGGTTCAGGTTACTCACTACGTAAACTTTTTACCGGATTCGCCAGGGCGGCTTTAATACTTTGAAAACTGACGGTCAGTAAGGTTACGGCAACAACCAACACGCCAGCCAGGGCAAATACCCACCAGGCTATCGACACGCGATAGGCAAATTCGGTCAGCCATGTATCCATCGCATACCAGGCCAACGGCGACGCAATGATGAGCGCTATACCGACTAGTATTACAAAGTCTTTAGACAGAAGCTGTACGATACTGGAAACCGAAGCGCCCAGCACCTTCCGAATGCCAATTTCTTTCGTTTTCTGCTGCGTAACGAGTGAAACCAGCCCATACAGTCCCAGGCAGGAAATCAATACGGCCAGCCCCGCAAAATAACCAATGAGACTACTCAAGCGTTGTTCGCGTTCATACAATTGGGCAATACTCTGATCCAGAAACTCGAACGCAAATCCTTTTTCCGGGAAGTAGTTATCCCACTCCTGCTGAATCGCTTTAATCGTTTCGGACTTATTCTCATTCGCAATTTTGATCGAAAACAGATTCAGCATCGGCTGATCGATAGTCATCAACAAACCTTCAATGGGCGCCTGAAGCGAGCGATTATGAAAATCTTTCAGCACACCGATGATCTTCCCTTGCTTCCCTTCAAGGTTAACCGTTTTCCCAAGAGCCTGGTCAGGCGACTTCCAGCCCAATTGTTTAACGCCCGTTTCATTAATGATAAAAGCCGCCGTTTTATCGGTCTGGTACGTTTCTGAAAAATCACGACCGGCCACAAACGCCAATCCATAGGTCTTGATAAAATTGAAATCGACACCGATGGCGCCAATAAATAGCGTTTCCTCCTGCGTGTGCCCTTCCGGTATTACGTTACGTTGCACAGCCCCAAACCCTAACCGTCGATTCGACAGCGTTACGTCCTTTACGTTTGGTTTCTGAAGAATAACATCCCGGAATGTTTTCAGGCGCTGATACGTACTATCGGTCGGTATGGTGAATACGTTGGAGATCTTGTCGTTACGTGTACCTGCCGTTATAATCAAATCTTTCTGAAAACCCATTGGCTGGTTCATCAGAAACTGTAGCTGTCGAAAAGCAACCAACGCACCAATAATCAACGCGATAGAAACCACAAACTGAATCCCCAGCAGCAATTGCCGCACAGCTCCTCCTTTTGCCTTACCGCTCATAAAACTTCCCTTCAACGTAGCAATCGGCTGAAACCGAGATACAAAAAAAGCAGGATAACTACCTGACAGTAATCCTGTTGCTATCGTTAACCCGACAAACAGCAGCAGCAACCAACCGTCAGACAGGAAATACGTCATGGTCAGCTGTTTACCTGTCAGATTATTGAGAACAGGCAGCAACACCCAAATCAGAACAATCGAAAACACGAGCGAAATGACAGTCAGCAACAAGGACTCACCCAGAAACTGAGCAACCAGTTGGCCCTTCTCGCTACCCAGCACTTTCCGAATACCCACTTCCTTGGCCCGCTTCAGCGACCGGGCCGTTGATAAGTTTACGAAATTGATACAGGCAATCAGCAACGTCATCACAGCAATGCCGATAAAGACGTAGATATACGTCATACTGCCCGGTGGCTCCAGATTACTATCAACAGTCGGATTGAGGTGAATATCACGTAGCGGCTGCAACTTGTACTCAATATCTTTGGCAAACTGCTTGTTGGCATGGGTCAACAAGAACTGCGGAAACCGGGCATTGACCGTTTCGGGCGAACGACCCGGACGTAGCAGTACGTAGGTAGAGGAATGCGTAATAATCCAGTTTTGAGGCAGGTTTTGACGGGCATATTCACTTTCTGTTGCAAACATGGTCTCGTAGTTTGCCAGCAGGTCGATATGAATATGTGAGTTGTCGGGAAATTTTTCAACCACGCCCGTAACGGTCAATGGATGTTTCCCCTCATACAGCATCGTTTTGCCGATTGGCGACTGATTGCCAAAATATTTAGCTGCTGTTTCGTCGGTAATAATAACCGTAAACTTATCCTTCAGTGCAGTACGCGGATTCCCTTCTTTAAAGCGAAACGAGAAAATATCGAGCAGGGTTGAATCCGCAAAAAAGAAACGCTCCTCATCATATTTAACGGGTTGCGACTGGCCTTCTTTTTTTACTTCTACCGTTGCATTGCTCTGGTATATTCTTGCCGACTTCTCGATTTCTGAAAAAGCCGAAGGTAGCAAAGGCGATGCCGGTGGTGGCGTCAGCGCCAATGGCGTTTTGAGACCTGCAAATTTAGGCAGATACGTCAATCGGTAAATCCGGTCGGCTTTCAACTGGCCGGTATCATAACTTAGCTCGTGTCGGACAAACAGCAGAATAAGAAAGCAACACGTTAACCCAACCGTTAGACCAATGATGTTGATAAACGCGAAGGTTTTCTGTCTGAGCAGGCTTCGCCAGGCGATTTTAAGATAGTTTTTGAGCATACGTTTTATTGAGTAGAGACGTAAACCAGATGAGACGCAACGTATTGCACTTCAACGTGATAGCTTTATTCAGAACGTAACGATTTGACGGGATTCATCAGAGCCGCCTTCATGCTTTGGAAACTCACCGTCAGTAAGGCGATCAGAATGGCTGAAGCGCCTGCCAACGCAAATACCCACCAGGATAACTCGACTTTATAGGCAAAATCGGCCAGCCACTGATTCATGGCCCACCACCCCAGTGGCGATGCAATGATGATCGCTATCAGGACCAGCTTCAGAAAGTCTTTTGATAGCAATCCGACGATACTGATGATCGACGCCCCTAACACTTTCCTGACGCCGATTTCTTTCGTACGTCGTTCAGCCGTAAACGTAGTAAGCGCAAATAGACCCAGGCAGGCAATAAAAATGGCTAAACCCGAAAACACAGCCGCCAGCGTAGACAATCGTTTCTCGGACTGATACTGGCGGTTAAAATCGTCATCAAGGAAAAAGTACTCAAAGTCATAACTAGGGAAACGACTATTCCAGAAACGTTCTACCTCTGAAACCGATGCTCGCAGATCGCCCGCCCCCAGGCGAAGCGCTAAGTAACTGTAGGTATAAGCAGGCGTAATAAAAGCTAGAATTGGTTTTATTTTCGTCTGCAAACCATGCTGGTGAAAATCCTGAATAACACCTACAATCTGGCCCTTTTCCAGGCCAGCGGTTTCAATACTTTTCCCAATGGCTTGGTCGGGCGTCCAGCCAATGGCTTTGCAGGCCGCTTCGTTGATCAGCACAGCATGACCGGCATCGGTAGTAAATTGCCGGGAGAAATCACGACCGTTCCGTATGGTTAAGCCTAACGTTTTGGCGTAATCATGATCGACCGGAATAACCTCCAGCGACAGCGTTTGCTCACGCGGACGGCCTTCCGGATAAACGACCTGTCCACTCCACCCATTTCGGCCCGGCAACGCATTAACACCCGTTACGGTCTGCACATTAGGCAATGCGGCCACCTGACGCTTAATAGCCTCATAGTTTTCGATGAACTGCATACGAGGTAATTTCTTCAGTTCGACCGTCAATACGCGTTCTTTGTCAAAACCCAGCTTCTGGCTCTGCATAAAACGCAACTGCCGCACCACAACTATAGTGCTACTAATTAGCACCAGCGAAATACAAAACTGAAACACAACCAACCCACGACGTAGCCAGGCCCCTTTTGTCGTAACAGCCTGCCCTTTCATGGTGTCAACAGGGCGGAATCGTGCCAGCAGCAGAGCAGGATACCAACCAGCCAATAGTCCGGTCAGCAACAAGAACGCAAATCCAATGCCCAGGCTCAGGGGTTGCGTCAAAACAGAATATGAAATAGTCTTTCCTGTTAATTCATTAAGTGATGGCAAGGCAAGAACCATCAGCAATAATGCCCCAAACCCAGCCAGATAAGCCAATAGCAACGACTCGCCAATGAATTGACCAACCAGCGACGAATAGGCAGCTCCAATCGCTTTACGAATACCGACTTCTTTGGCTCGTTCTCCCTGGTGAGCAGTACTTAAATTAATAAAATTGATACAGGCTAATACGAGCAGAAATAGCCCAATAGCCCCCAGCAAATAGAGTTGTTTAGCACTACCGGACAAACTGCCCGGCAGACTACTGGAATGCAGATAAATCGAGGGTAGTGCCTCCAGCGAGTGAATTACGTGCATTCCATTATTTCGGTATTCCTGCCCGTTGTATCGCATTGGCAGCGCAGCAATTTTCGATTCAACCAGAGCGCGATTCGCCTTCTCGGGTAGTACTACGTAACAATATTCATCCCAGGTAAACCATGCCTCATTTTCCCTGCCTTCCATAGCAAAGAACGTAGGCATGGATAGAAGAACCTGAAATTTCATGTGCGATGGCTTCAGATCTGCCATAACCCCCGTCACTGTAAACGATAGCGTATCGCTCAACATCAACGTTTTACCCAGCACAGACGTAGTGCCGAAATAGTTGCGAGCCGTTGATTCTGTCAGAACCAGTGTATAGGGATCACGGAGGGCTGTTTTAGGATTGCCTTCCAGCAGAGGGAATGAAAACGTAGTCAGAAACTCTTCCCCAACGAATAGCTCCTTGTCGAAAAAATAGCGGTTTTTGTGTTTTATGGGCAGGCTCGTTCCCCGCACTGACACAACTGCTTCTACTTCGGGGATGTCCTGCTTAATAGCCTGGTCAACGGGACGGCCAACCGTTGTGGAAGCAACAACAGACTGTCCTTTTTCCACTACATTAGTCACTACCCGAAAAATACGATCGCCTTTCTCATGAAACCGATCAACTCGCCACTCCTCAACAATATACAGCGCAATCAATCCACAGGCGGCTAATCCAATGGATAGTCCCACAATATTGGTCAACGTATATACCTTATTCTTGACCAACGAACGGAAGGCCACTTTGAGATAGTTTTTGAGCATGATTTTTACGATAAAGAAGGCACAAATCGTAGTGATTACCGGGGTAATGGCGCTCCCAGAAAAGCCAGTATATACCAGCAATCACTACCTGTCAAACTATTCAGAACGTAACGACTTGACGGGATTCATCAGCGCTGCCTTCACACTTTGGAAGCTCACCGTCAGTAGCGCAATGAGTATGGCCAGCAGGCCAGCCGCAACGAACACCCACCAGGCAATATCTATTTTATAGGCAAACTCAGCCAGCCATTTGTCCATTGTCCACCAGGCAATGGGCGACGCGATTACTATGCCTATAACTACCAGCTTTAGGAAATCGCGGGATAGCAGGCCAATAATCCCCGTAATGGAAGCGCCCAATGCTTTCCGAATGCCAATTTCTTTGGTCCGTTGCTGGGCCGTAAACGTTGCCAGACCAAACAATCCCAGACAGGAGACCAGAATAGCAATACTGGCAAAGAAGTTAAATAAACGCCCGGTTCGCTGCTCCGACTTATACATATCGTTGAACTGGTCGTCCATAAACTTGTACTCGAACGGGTAATCGGGGCTGTATTTTTTCCAGAGTTGCTCAGCAGCGGTAATAACCTGCGGAATATCCCGACCCACGGTTTTGATATAGATCCGCCCGAATGTATTATTCTCCCGATAGAAGAAAACAGCGGGTTCTACTTTGGCGCGCATGGATGCCATATGAAAATCTTTCAGCACGCCAATGATCGTCCCTTCTGTCTGCCAAAGCTTAAACCGTTTACCAATCGGATCGTTGATTCCTGCATTTTTGACGGCAGTTTCGTTCAGGATAAAATGAGCCGAATCGGCTTTTGAGCCAGTGAACGATTCACCACTAGCCATTTTCAGCTTAAAGGTTTTAATAAAATCCTTTTCAACCCGCATGGGCCGAACAATGAACATACTGTTCGGCTTTTTGCCATCCCAGTCCGTATCTCCCGTAGAATTATTAATATTCAATAGATTCCCATTGGAGGACGTAACGGCTGTTACGCCTGGCTGACGCATCAGTTCAGTTTTTACCGCATCGTAATGTTTGGCCATTTCTTCTGTCATCCAGAAGCCAATCGTATTTTCCCGATCATAGCCTAAGTTGCGTTCCCGCAGAAACCGTAACTGGTTGCCAATAACCAACGTACCGACAATTAAGGCCGTTGAGAACGCAAACTGCGTAACAACCAACGTTTGCCGGAAGGTTATTTTTCTACCACCCGTAGCCATTTTACCACGTAGCACTTTCAGTGGCTCAAAGGACGATAAAACCAAAGCCGGATAAATCCCTGCTATGGCCAATGTAAAGGTCAGAGCCCCAATCAAAACCAGCCAAACCTGCGGATCGGCCAGCGAAAATGGCTGGGTTTTACCCGTCAGCTCCTGATACGTCGATTCCAGCGTTTTAATCAGCACAATGGCCACCAGCAGCGCAATCACAAAGATCAAGGCCGATTCCGCTAAAAACTGTCCAACCAGATGTCGGCGCCCCGCTCCTACTACTTTCCGAACACTCACCTCTTTAGCTCGCTGCGATGCCCGCGCCGTAGCCAGATTCACGTAGTTAATACAACCGATAGCCAGTAAAATCAGGGCTACAATACCCATCATTCTTACCTCCTGCATAGCTCCGGGCGCACCGCCAGGCTGATAAAGATGAATATCGTTCAGCGACTGTAAGCGATATATTGACACCTGATCGTATTTATTGCTGGCATGATGAACATCACCCAGTTTCTTAGCAATAGCAGCCAGATTTGCCTGAGGATGAACCTGTATGAAGGTTTGCGTATACCAGTTACCCCAATCCGAATCCATCGATTTCCAGAAATCGCCGGGATTCCCTTTATATTGATTGGCTAGTATGTTAATGGGGAATAGAAGATTGTAGTTTAAGCTCGAGTTGTCGGGAAAATCACGAATCAATCCGCTCACAACAAAGCTCTGTTTGTTCGGCACCGAGTAGAGTTGTTTCCCAATCGGATCAGCAGAACCAAAGTATTTCAAGGCGGCAGACTCCGTCAATACAACCGATTGATTATCCTTAAATGGCTGTTTAGGATTTCCTTTTACCCAGTCAAAATCGAACAGGGTAAAGAAGGCCGGGTCAACAAAGGCAGCTTTTTCCTCAACCAACGACTTGCCATTTACCTTGAAGGGCGACATTTCATTGCTGGGGGCCACACGAACTCCTTCCAGAACACCCGGAATCTGGCGCTTGGCAACCGTTGCCACAGGTGCCACCGTATAGGAGCCAAACTGTTGGCCATCCTCACCACCTAACCCACCATTGACCCGGTAAATCTGATCGGCTTTTGCATGAAATTGATCGTAGCTAAGTTCTCCTTTTACCCACCAAAGCAAAAGAATACCGATTCCTAAGGCAATAGACAATCCACCAATATTGATAATGGAATACACTTTGCTGTTAAGCAAACCGCGCCAGGCTGTTTTGAAATAGTTTTTAAGCATGGGAAGAGAGGAATTGGTTTATTCGCTACGTAATGATTTGACCGGATTCATCAGCGCTGCCTTCACACTTTGGAAGCTCACCGTTGCCAAAGCAATCGTCACAGCCGATAAGCCTGCTACGGCAAAAACCCACCATTCGATGGCAATTTTATAGGCGAAATCGGCCAACCATTGGTCCATTGCATACCAGGCAATGGGACTGGCAATACATAGAGCAATCAATACTAGCTTTAGAAAATCCTTCGACAACAACGTAACGACACTGGCCGTCGACGCGCCCAGCACTTTGCGAACCCCAATTTCTTTGGTCCGTCGTTCGATGGTAAAGGTGGCTAGTCCCCAAAGCCCCAAACAGCAGATAACCAGTGCCAGACCGGCAAAAATGCGTAGCAGCATAAATTGCCTTGCTTCTTCTTCATACTGCTTCTGAAGGCTCTGGTCTAGAAATTCGGCCTCATACAGCGAATTGGGGAAATACTGCTTCCAGATACGCTCCACAGCGGCCATGGTTGCCGGATAATTTTTGGTCTGTAATTTCAATCCGGCAGAATAATAATAGTGGGCGAAGTTGAGCATGATAACGGGATTGATAGCCTCCCGAAGCGAACTCGCGTGAAAGTCGCGAACAACCCCTACAATTTCGGCCGTGATGTCGTTGAGTCCAATACGTACTTTGCGACCCAACGCCTGTTCTGGCTTCGTATACCCCAGCGCTTTGGTTAATGCTTCATTGACCACGAATACGTAGCGCCGTTGTTCGAACGGTATTTTTTTCGTGATTGCTAACGTATCAGCATCCGTCAGGAAACGGCCTGCTGCCAATTTCAAATCATAAGTCTGGAGGTAATTGGCATCAACGGTCTTAATATTGACATTTATCCGCTTAGCTGGATTCGCTGGGTCAGGATGTACACCCGTGTTGAAGTTGTTTCGCGACGTAGGGGCACCAATACCAAACGAAATATGCTCAATTCCCGGAATCTCGTGCAGCGACTGACGAAGCGCGTCGCTAATTTTCTCCGGATCAGGAATAGCTACCGTCAGAACGGCATCGCGGCTAAAACCAAGATCTTTTTCCCGAAACAGTTTCATTTGCTGGTAAATCACCAGCACCGCAACCGCCAGGATGATCGATACAGAAAATTGAAAAATTACCAATCCCTGACGAATCCAGCCCTGACTCCCCCGCCCAATATCAGCTCTTGATTTCAGCACTTTGACAGGCTTTAACTTCGCCATAAAAAAGGCGGGATACGTACCGGCCGACAGAGCGGTCAGCAAGGCTAGCACCAGCATAAAGCCAACAACAATCGGCGCATCGAACGTAATTTGTTTCTGCAGGAAGCCATTGAGCGTCGGCAACACCAGATAGGCAATCGCTACGGCCATAGTTGCCGATAGAAGCGACAGCCATACTGCTTCGCCCAAAAACTGCCCAATCAACTGGTTAAAGGTAGCGCCAATCGCTTTTCGAACACCCACTTCTTTGGCCCGTGTGGTAGCTCTTGCCGTAGCCATATTCACAAAATTGATGCAGGCAATCAATAAGACAAACAGGCCAATAATTCCAAAAACCCATAGATAGGTAGGCTCAATAGCCGGAACGAACGGACTCCCTTCAAATTCTGGATTCAGATGAATATCCTCAATAGATTGTAAAGCCAGATGGCGTTCGCTACCGGATCGATTTTCATCGGCAAAATACTTCTTCGACGCTTTAGTTAATCGGCTGGCATACTGATCGGGTTGCCGACCTTCGGGCAAAAGCACGTAAACACTCCCCGACGAACGTAGTCCCCACTGCGTAATATCCCAGGAAAGATACGATTTCAGCGTTTTGTAGGAGACAATCATGCTCGATTTCAGATGCGTCTGCGCTGACATATCCTGCATGACTCCCGCCACACGTAGCCTAACGGTTTCGCCCAGCCGGAAGGTCTTCCCAATGGGCGACGCATTTCCGAAATACGTACGGGCCGCACTCTCCGTCAAAATCACCTGATTGGGCTGCGAGAGAATGGTTTTAGGGTCGCCGACCTTCATAGTCAGGGCAAACAGATCAAACAGTTGCGGCTCAGCAAAAAGCACCCGATATTCCGACAGAATTTTCTCCGGCGAAATCACTACAGACGTATTTTCTTCGGCATGAATACTGGCAACTACTGGCCAGTCTGAAAAATCACTACGTATGGCATCACCCAGCGGATAGGGAACAATACCGGATTTCTCAAGATCATCCCCGGTTTTAACGACTTCGTTAATTCGATATACCCGTTCCCCCAGTGGATGGAAACGATCAAACCCACTCTCGTACCGTACAAACAACAAAATGAGCAGACACGTAGTCAGCCCAAGTGTTAAGCCAATCAGATTGATACCCGTTGTGGTTGGGTATTTAGCCAGATTTCGCCAGGCGATTTTGAGATAGTTTTTGAGCATGGTTATATGATGTAGAGACGCAACGTATTGCGTCTCTACGGGATGGTTTTATTCAGAACGTAACGATTTGACGGGATTCATCAGAGCCGCTTTCACGCTTTGGAAACTCACCGTTAGCAAGGCAATGACGATGGCTACTACGCCCGCCAAAGCGAATACCCACCATTCAATATCAATTTTGTAGGCAAAATCCTGTAACCACTTGTCCATTGCATACCAGGCAATAGGACTGGCAATAACAATGGCCGCAATCACCAGTTTAAGGAAATCTTTGGAGAGCAATCCAACAATACTGACAACGGAAGCGCCCAGTACTTTGCGAACCCCAATTTCTTTGGTCCGTTGCTGAATGGTCAGCAGAGCAATCGCAAACAAACCCATACACGACAAAACGATGGCAATTCCGGCAGCCGACGAGAAAATAGTGGCCAGCCGTTGCTCTCGCTTATACCAACGTTCGGTATTCTCGTCAAGGAATGAGCCGCTAAACTCCTGTTTAGGCGCAATTGATTTCCAGACCGTTTTGATGGTCTCCATGGCTCCCGTTAAGTTGTGCGGATTGACACGTACCAAAATGTATTGGACCGGCGAATTCGCCTGCATGTGCATCACAATCGGTTTAGCTTCCTGGTGCAACGAGTACAAATTGAAATCGGAAACAACACCAACGATCTGAAACTGCTTATTGTCGGGTTTGATAAATTTACCGACAGGATTAGTCTCGCCCAATTGCTTGGCCATACTCTGCGTAATGAGAATAGCATTGCTTGAATCAGTGCTGTACGTAGCGCTAAAATCACGTCCTTGCAGCAGCTTGACGCCCAATGTTTTCAGGTAATCCGTATCCACCCGAAGCCAGTCGCAGGTAATATCACGCTTGCCATACTGAAACCCGTACATCATCCGCGATGAACCCCCATCCAGACCATATCCAATGTTCACGCCTGTTCCTGATACGGCTACGATATTGGGTTGATTCGACAAGCGATCCCGCATAGCTTTCAGCACGTCCGTACTATTCAATTCCCCTCCTACCGGAATACTCACTACCTGGTCTTTATCGAGCCCCATTGGTTTCTGTTGCAGATACGAAATTTGCTGGCGAACAATGAGTGTACACACAATCAGCAGACAGGCAATCGTAAACTGAGTTATAATCAGCGAATTACGCAGCAAGCCGGGCCGACTGACTTTCACCTTCCCTTTCAATACCTCAACGGCATTGAATCGGGTCACAAACCAGGACGGGTAGCCCCCAGCAATCAGAGAGATTAGCAAAAAGCCCAAACCCGTAGCCAGTAACACAGTTGGCGTCAGAAAGTCATCCAGCGTTAACTGACTTTTAAACATCTTATTGAATATAGGCAGTATAGCGTAGGCGATACCGAGCCCTATTGCCAGCGATCCGAAGCATAAAAGCAGTGTTTCGCCCCAGATCTGGCCAAATAGTTGACCACGTTGCGCCCCCAGTGACTTCCGAACGCCAACTTCACGCGCCCGAGACAGCGACTGGGCAATAGTCAGGTTGATGAAATTGATACAGGCAATGGCCAGAATAAAAAGACCAACGAGTAACAACGTAAAGACGTAGGTCTGGCTAATCCCCATCCCATGCGTTGTTTCGGTATCGAAATGAACAGTCAATAAAGGCTGAAACAATACACTCCGCTGAAAGCCCAGTTCATTTTTTGGATAGCCCTGTTTTTGTCTTTCCTGAATATCGGAGGCAAAATACTTGTCCATCATCGCCTGGGTCCGTCGCTGTAATGCCTGCGGATCAACACCAGGTTTCAGTTTTACATAGACATCATGATTGCCATGATCCCAGCGATCTTTAAATTCCTGGTAATCGCCCGCGTTATCGCTACGTACCAGCGCATCGTAGGTAAACGACGAGTTTTTAGGGGATTCGCTTACGACTCCGGTTACGTTAAAGGTTTGCCAGTTGCCATTCATCCGCAACTCCAGCGGTTTACCAACCGGATCCTCATCCCCAAAAATATCCTTGGCCGTACGTTCGCTGATCACAATATCGCTCAGGCTTTTCATGGCTGTTTTCGCATTCCCTTTTGTCATGGGAAATGTGAACATCTGCAAAAAATCGGCATCAGCCATTCGCACATCTTTTGTGTAGGTCTGATTATTCCGTCGAATGCTCGCACTCCGGTCGAACCAACGCGTTACGCCTTCGATTTCAGGAAACTCGGCCTTAAGGATTGGCGAAATAGGATACGGCATGGTTGCTCCTTTGTCGGGCGATCCATCTCGATTAGACGACAGAAAATACAAACGAAAAATCCGATCAGCGTCCGTATGAAACGTATCGTACGACAACTCAAAGGAAGCCGTCAGAAATAACAAAATGCACGTACCAAACGCCACCGACAAGCCAATAACGTTGATTAACGTATGCGTCCGATTTTTCCAGAGTGTGCGAAAAGCGACTTTCAGGTAATTGCGAAACATCCTCGTTTATAGTATTTTTGGTAAAACTCGTTACATAGAGCATGCATTACATTAATCCAGTTTCACTCAAAAGCCTCGTTTTAGAGGATGAAATGGGGGTGAATGCTCCTATAATTCATCAAAGTGTTATTGCTCGGTTGACAGCGGGTTTATACCCTTTTTTCCGTTCAGGACAAATTCCGTACGAACCCTTACCCGAAACAATGATCGCCGAGGGCTATGCCAGCCCGGTGCCCGATGTTATTCTCTATGACCATTCGAACGAAGAAACAAAGCTTATAATCGAAGTTTGTCAGAACCAAGGCCTTAGACATGATCTTGCCAAGGTAATCCGGCTCATTGACGAAGATGTTTACGGCATCCGCGAGGGTTTTGTTTACAACTACAAAACCCAGCAATGGCTCCGCTATCGTTTTGGCGATGGCGGACTGACTACCGAATCATCGTTCTCCGAAATTCTCAATCTTGATTTGAATCAGTTCCTACTGTAGTGTATCTGGATCATCCCAAAATCCGACAAATCCCGGTTACTCGCTTCGCAAACTCGTTACCGGATTCGTCAAAGCAGCTTTAATACTCTGATAGCTGACGGTCAAAAACGCAATCAATAAGGCCAATCCACCCGCCATTCCAAAGATCCACCAGCTTAGGTCCGTTTTATAGGCAAACGAATCAAGCCACTTAGTTAAGGTCCACCACGCTAAGGGAGCGGCCAATACCAACGCGATTAACACTAGTTTCAGAAAATCTTTTGACAGCAACGTAACAATGCTGCCCACCGAAGCTCCCAGCACTTTCCGAACGCCGATCTCTTTGTTACGTTGTTCGGCGGTAAAAGCAGCCAGGCCAAACAGTCCCAGACACGAAATCAGAATAGCCAGCACCCCAAAGTAGTTTATCAACGTATCAACCTGCTGTTCAGCACGGTATAGCTTCTCGTATTCTTCGTCCAGGAAATGAAAGTTGAACGGATAGTTTGGATTGTAGGCTTTAGATAGTTTTTCCAGATCGGCAATCGCCTGCTGCGTTTGTCCGGGCCGGGTCTTCACCAGCAAATAACTTGTATTCAAATAGTTGAAACAAAGGATAAGCGGTTTGATGGTTTCATGAAGCGACTGCATATGGAAGTCTTTCATAACTCCAACAATCCGGCCTTTTCCCATCCAGAACTGGACTTCTTTACCGACCGGATTATTCATATTCATCATCCGGGCCGTTGCTTCATTAATGACGTAATTCGACGAATCAGCGGGGCTGCTGGTCTGAAAATCACGGCCATCGACCATCTTGATATTCATGGTCCGGGCAAAATCACTGCCCACAAACATGGCAAACACCTGATGGTCCTGACGCGGATCTTTTCCCGGCCACCGTAAATCGCCCGATGAACCCCGAACATCAATTGGTAATGATCCAGCAGTAGTGGCCGAGCCAACAGACGGCAAACGGACAACTTCACGCTGGAAAGCTTCGTATTGCTTCGTATCAGAAAACCCCTCTATGGGCCAGTAGAGTACGTTTTCGCGGTCGAGACCGAGATGTTTGCTACGTAGGTAATCCATTTGTTTCCCAACCGCCAGCATCCCGACAATCAGAAAAACAGACAACGAAAACTGGAAAACAACCAGAACCCGGCGAAACAGCGCAGGCCCCGCCCCTACCTGAAAGCGACCTTTTAGGATTTTAATGGGTTGTAAAGAAGACAGAAAGAACGCCGGATAACTTCCAGACAGTACTCCCGTAATGATCGCTAGCCCCAGTACAATAAGCCAGAGAATCGGATCGGTCAGGTCGAGCGTTAATGTTGTGCCCGATACCGCATTGAATGATGGTAAGGCAAGCCACACCAGGCCCAGCGACAACGTAATTGCCAGCAAACTCGTCAACATGGATTCGCTCAGAAACTGCCCGGCTAATGACGACCGTAATGCGCCAACTACTTTTCGAACCCCCACTTCTTTAGCTCGGGTTGCTGACCGGGCTGTTGCCAGATTCATAAAATTGACACAGGCGATCAGCAGGATAAACAACGCCACCAGCCCGAAAACGCGAACGTATTCAATACGTCCCCCCACGCTCTTTCCATTCTTATACTCCGAATACAGATGTAGATCGGTGATTGATTGAAGTGTAGGCCGACCTGTCTCGAAATTTTTACCCGCGTGGCGCGGATAGATGCTACTCATAGCGGCTTCAGCCTGCGCCAGCGTCGTATTCGGCTTCAACCGAACATACGTCCTGAACGAGCTGTTCCCCCAGGTCTTCATCCAATCCTGAGCCTGCACGTTCCAGTTAACAAGCCAGCCAAATTGCAGCGTGGAATTATGAGGAACGTCCTCAACAACAGCTCCCACTACGTAGTACTTATCGTTATTCAGTTGAAGTTTTTGCCCCAGAGCCTCCCCATTCGGAAAGAACTTCTCAGCAACCTTTCGGGTAATAACAATCTGGTTCGGCTGTTTCAGGGCAGCTGCCGGATTGCCTGCAATGACGGGTAAATTAAATACGCCAAAGAAATCATCGGTAGCAAAATGGCCTTGTTCTTTGGCGGTTTTATCACCCACTTTTATCAGGTACTCCGGGCCATAGTCTAATTTAAGCGTAGCTGCTACTTCGGGAATATCTTTAGCAATAGCTTCCTGCAGTGGGCCGGGTGTCACGAAATTGGTGCCAATATCGGCCGAAGGATCATTGGGGTTTGTAAAGTTGACCCGTACGTAGCAAATACGTTCCGCATCAGGCCAAAACCGATCATAGCTCAGTTCATCGCGTACCCAAAGCCCGATCAGCAGGCTACAGGCCATGCCCAACGCCAGTCCAAAAACGTTGATAGACGAATAAAGCTTGTGTTTTAACAAGCTCCTGACGGCGATTTTGAGATAGTTGCGGATCATATAGAGGTTAAGGTTAAAAGCCAAACCGCACCGGTGGCCCGGTGCGGTTTAGACTATACGTGGAAGTTCTCGGTTACCACCTTCCCGTCAAACAAGTTGACGATACGATGCGCAAAACCGGCATCGTAAGGGGAGTGAGTTACCATGATGATGGTAGTTCCTTCATCATTCAACTCACCTAATAGCTTCATCACTTCTTCCCCGTTTTTCGAATCGAGGTTACCGGTCGGCTCATCGGCCAGGATCAGTTTGGGTTTCGCAACAACTGCCCGTGCGATGGCAGTACGTTGTTGCTGACCGCCCGATAACTGCTGAGGAAAGTGGTTCCGGCGGTGCATAATGCTCATTCGCTCCAGCGTTTCTTCAACGCGCTTTTTACGCTCGTCTGCTGGTGTTTTCAGGTATAGCAATGGCAGCTCTACGTTTTCATACACTGTCAGCTCGTCGATCAGGTTAAAACTCTGGAACACGAAGCCAATTGAGCCTTTACGAAGCTGAGCCCGTTGCCGCTCGGTCATTCTCGCAACAGCGGTGCCGTAGAAATTGTATTCGCCTTCGCTGGGATTATCCAGCAGGCCAAGAATATTTAACAAGGTTGATTTACCGCAACCGGAAGGACCCATGATAGCGACAAATTCACCATCTCGTACTTCCATGTTGATGCCATTGAGGGCGGTGGTTTCTACTTCTTCGGTCGAGAAGAGTTTCTGAAGGTTAACTGTTTGGATCATGTTTTTTTCTTGACAGGATTAACAAGATTTACAGGATGAAACAGACTAGTAAAAATCATGTTAATCCTGTAAACCCTGTCGAAAAAATTAGAATTCAAGTACTTCGTTATCGCCAAAATTTTCGTAAGAACTCGTAATAACTTGGTCGCCGGGCTCTAGACCACTTAATACCTCATAGTATTCTGGGTTTTTCCGACCTAGCGTTATCTGACGTTTAGCAGCACGCTTACCCGATTTATCAAGCACATACACCCAGTTACCACCCGTATCGGAGAAGAAACCTCCTACAGGCAACAACGTAGCTTTAGCCGCTTTACCAAGTTCTAACTGAATTGGCGATGACTGGCCCCGCTTAATACCTTCAGGAGCTCCTTTTGGGAAAATCATATCCACTTCAAACCGGCCACTCTTTACTTCAGGATAAACCCGGCTAATTTCGAGATCGTAGTTTTTTCCGTTGAACTCAAAACTGCCTTTCAACCCCGAAAATACCCGACTGATATAGTGTTCATCGATACCGACGCGCATTCTGAATCCGTTCAGGTCGTCAATTTGACCAATATTCTGACCACGGTTAATATTAGAACCTACCTCTACGTCGATACTTGACAACTGCCCTGACACCGGCGCTTTCACAACCAGATTGTCGAGTGTCTGCTGCCAAAGAGCCACGTTTTTCTGCGTACGTTGCAGCGTTTGCTCTAATTGTTTGATCTGCATCTTCGCATTTTCTTCCTGATACTTCTGCGTTTCGACCTCAATAACACGCTGGCTGGTCAACCGCTCATAGGCACGCTTCGCTTTCAGGTAGTCTTCTTCCGACACCACTTTATCTTTGTACAGCTTCTCCTGACGCTCGTAGGTATCTTTTGCCTGGGCAATCTGAGCATCTACATCGGTCAGGGTTTTACGCAAGGTAAACCGTTCAATCTGTATACGTTGCCGAGTGTTCTGCAGATCATTCACGAGTCGGTTCGCTTCCGTTTCCGACTGCAGGAAGCTGAGTTTTAAGCTCTGGTTTTCAAGTTTCAGTAATACTTCCCCTTTATTCACCATATTACCGCCCTCAACGAGCTTCTGAGTCACATAACCGCCTTCGATAGCATCCAGGCGAATGGTCTTCAAGGGTTGAACGACCCCCGTAACGACAATGAAATCTTCAAATGGCCCCGTAGTTACGTTAGAGACCGTTATTTTATCTTTTTCAACATTCAGTTTTGACCGACGATCAGCAAAAACAAATGTGTAAGCCAATAAACCTACCAGTAACGCACCTCCGCCAAAGAGAGCCATGCGTTGAGTAGTCCAGAAACGTTTAGGTAAGACGCGATCCATTTTATTAATTTGTTAGCACACTACGAAAAAAGAAACTGAGCCCGTGCTTCGTTTTTATCGAGCCAATAGTCGTGCCAACTAAGAAACAAATTGATTTTCAGACGCCTACGAAAAGAATATAGACTATTGCTGTCCGGTTTCGGACAAATCGCTGTCCGGTTTCAAAATCACTTTCTTCATTTACGTACGTCCACCAATACGTAGGGTTTTAATGTACTCGTGCGAGTCTTATAATTTAGAAAATCGCCCGTTAACTGGCTTATGTGAAAATAGGGAAAAACAGCCACTGGACTCACATCGAAACCCCGACTTTGCAACGAATCAGCGTAGATATTCGTCGTAAATACCTGCACGCTACGTTGCCCAGCCAGCTGCTGCAATACAGAATCGTCACGCACGTACTGAGTTGGACCATCTACGTAAAACTCATAAGACCACGAGCTTTCACCGAATGTGCTGGGACCATACAGTGCCGTTATACGTTTAGCTCGCTGGGGCTGTTCATTCACGTAGCGGGCAGCCGCCAGACCTGCTTCATAGTTCATGAAGGTTGGATAGAGAAACAGGTTCAACATACACGCCAGCAGCAGCATGGCGCCTACCATTCGTCCCACCAACGAAAGCAACGTAGTGTTTCTAAAAAACACAAACGTAGCAACCGCAATGAGCATACTCAAACTGAGGGCAATACCCTGTCGGGCGGGCTGAACCACAACCAGAACACCAACAATCAACACGACCAGCAACACACCAATTACGGTCTGGGCAATAGTCCATCGGCGAAGAGCTGTAGGCTTCAGACGCACTAAAAATTGAGCGGCAATTACCGCGTAAAACGGAAAAACGATATTGAGGTAGTGAGGAAGTTGAAAGCCCGACAATGAAAACATCAGGAACGTAGCAAGTCCTGATCCCAGCGAAATATATTCCGGAACCTCTATTCGCTTTACGATGGAACGCACTACGTTACCCACGCCAATGTAGAGCGGTAAGGACCAGGGTAAAAAAGCCCAAAGCAACGTATGAACGAAGAAAAACTTGTCTCCAGCTCCTTTAATAGGTCCTGTGTTAAAAAAGCGCCCGAACTGACTATCCCAAAAGAAAAAACGAATGCCCGATACGTTGGTATTGTCAAAAACCACTTTTTCGGGATGAAGGTCAAACTGTTTATACAAACAATAGATCTCGGGCATCGTAAAGACAAACGATAGCACTACGGCTACATACCAACGGAGCTTTAGTAATTCTCGCCAGTTGTTTGTCAACATCCAGTGCAGCACCAATCCAGCGCCAATCGGCACCAACACAAACAAGCCCTTCGTCATCAGCGCACATCCCGTCAGGAAAGCGCCGAGTACTATATGATAAAATCGCGCGCCCAGGAACACCCGATAGAAGTGATACACGGGGCCAATGACCAATAGCGTCAGATAAGGCTCCGCCCGTACATCGCTATTGGAAAGAACACCGTGAAAAGCCGTCAATAAAATGAGTGATGCAACCTGCGCAGTAAGCCAGGAATACGATAACCGAACAAAATGATACGTATAGATAACACCACCCAGAAAAAACAGGAGTGCCGGAAATTTATAGGCGAACGTATTGACACCAAAAATAAGATAACTAACCGCCGTTACCCAAAATGGAAAATGCGGTTTATCGAGCCAGTCGCGTCCAACGGCGTACAGATTAACGAAATCGCCTGTTTGCGCCATTGTTTTCGCGATACAGGCATACAGAGCGCCGTCAGGTTCGAGAATAGGCGTGAATAAACCAGTGGCATTTAAGCAGATTCCGGCTATAACGAGCGCATAAAACCAGCGAGTATCAATTGGCGAAGAAACATCAGTCATTGGATGGCAGTCAACATCGCTCAACGATCACATGCCAATAAATAACCATAAATCATGAGCAATGACCGCTTAACGACTTTTAACGGCGAAAGTACATAAGAAAAGCTTAATTCGTGGTTGAATTGGCATCTACGTGCAACAATTCGCTCGACTCTTTATCTTTGGTCTATGCAAGACGCAAAATTACTCCTTGTCGATGATGACCCCGACGTATTGCTGGCTGCCCGGCTCTTACTAAAACGCCATTTTGGTGCGGTGGACATTGAGAAAAACCCTGAAAAGCTGCCTTTTCTTCTGAATAATAATCGGTACGACGCTATCGTGCTGGACATGAATTTCCAGCGCGATGTTAGCAGTGGCCGCGAAGGTTTTGCCTGGCTGGATCGTATTCTGGACATTGACCCAACGGCCCGCGTCATTTTATTTACCGCGTATGGCGACGTAGAAATGGCCGTCCGGGCAATGAAAGCCGGAGCCGTCGATTTTGTGCTGAAACCGTGGCAGAACGACAAATTTCTGGAAACAATCCGGGGCGCAGTTGAAGGGAAAAAAGAAGCGAAAGAGTCAAACGAAGCCACGCCTAAAGAAAAACAGTCGGGTAAAACCAACGGCAAGCAAACGAGCATTATCGGTTCGGCTATGCGCCCTATTCTGGAAACCGTTGAGCAAGTTGCGCCAACCGATGCCAACGTACTGATTCTGGGCGAAAACGGAACTGGCAAGGATCTGATAGCACGGGCCATCCACGAAAATTCGGACCGGCGCGACAAGCCGTTCGTTAGCGTCGACGTTGGTGCACTGACAGAAAGTTTGTTCGAAAGCGAGCTTTTTGGACACGTAAAGGGAGCCTTTACGGATGCTCGTGACGATCGTGCCGGACGATTTGAAGAAGCCAATGGTGGTACCATCTTTCTGGATGAGATTGGAAACCTTAGTGCTTCGCAGCAGGCGCGGCTTCTTACGGTGCTACAGCAACGTCAGGTAACCCGCGTCGGCTCAAACAAAGCACGCTCCATTGATGTCCGCCTGGTATGCGCCACGAACGCTGATCTTAACCAGCGAGTAGCAGAGCGGCAGTTCCGGCAAGACTTACTATACCGGATCAACACGATTGAACTTAATCTTCCTCCGCTGCGCGAGCGCCCAGCCGATATTGGTCCTTTAGCGGAACATTTTCTAAAAAAATATGCCAAGCAATACAATCGGTCTGTATTAGGCGTAAGTCCAGCCTTACTGGCAGAAATGAAGCAATATCGCTGGCCGGGCAATGTTCGTGAACTACAACATGCTGTTGAAAGAGCAGTGATTCTGGCACGTCCGGAGTTAACGCAAAGCAACATGCTCGAACCCGACAATTTTGTTTTCCGTAAAGACTCCTCTGCTACGTCATCGCCAGTCAGTGAAACGATGCAACTGGAAGATATGGAACGTCACCTAATACAACAGGCGATGCAAAAACACAGGGGTAGTATTACGGACGTAGCACGCGAGCTGGGGGTATCAAGACAGGCACTTTATCGCAGACTAGAGAAATTCGGACTATAACAGTCTGTTAGGCAGAAAGTTATTTCAAGCGTTCTAAAAGAATCGTCAGGATGGTCTGCTGTGTCTGTTCAAACTGACCGAATTTCTGATTTACGTCCTGAAATCCTTTTTGCATTTCCTGCCGCAGATCATCTAATTGATTTTGTTGTTGGTCAAACCGTTGGTCAACCTGAGCAAACCGTTGATCAATATCTACTTTTTGCTCAGCAAACCGTCGATCAATATCAGCTTTCTGCTCAGCAAACCGTTGGTCAACCCGCTCAAAGCGTTGGTTGATGTCCGCTTTTTGTTCATCAAACCGCCGGTTAACTTGCTGAAATCGCTGGTCGATGTCAGCTTTTTGCTCAATGAACCGTTGATCAACCTGTTGGAACCGTTGATCTATGTCTGCTTTCTGTTCATCAAACCGTTGATCGACCCGCTCAAAGCGTTGTCGCATTTCAATTGTCAAATCAGCGACACCTTTTGCAGCAAGCTTTGCATTAGAATCGGCGCGAAGAGCTATTTCCAGTATCTGTCCATTGGATTCAATGAGTCGATCCGTTTTCTGAGCAACATCGGCTAGAATAGGTTCTATTTGATCAAGGCCGTCTATCAGGTGTCATACAAGGGTGGCATTTACCGATAAATATACTATTTCCATCCAACAAACGACAAACAAAAACATCCAGATCCGTTTGACAGGCTTATTTGCTTACCACACCTTGTGACTGGCCAAGTTCCTGAGCAATGGCTTCCTGCGCTTGCCGTACAACCTCATCGGGCGTTTGGCCTGCCGGCTCAATAGCGGGCAGTACGTCCCACGACATTCGAGAAAAGGAAGTTAGTGGAAATATACCTTTGGGATTAAAAGGGCCCGTCCCACGAATAGCAACTGGCACTACCAGAGCTTTGGGCGCTCGTTTCAGCAACGTAGCCACACCACCCGTTACAAATGGGCGCATTGTACCTGACGACGATCGGGTTCCTTCCGGAAAAATAACCGCTGACCGGTTCGTTTCCTGAATAAGCTTGCCTAAACGAGCAATTTCAACAATAGCCTGCTTGGGATCTTTCCGATCAATCAGAGCCGCTCCGCTTTTACGGAGATTATACGATACGCCCGGAATACCCTTCGCCAGTTCAATTTTAGACACAAAAATGGGCGTATGTTTACGAAGGAACCAAATCATGGGTGAGATGTCGAACATGCTCTGGTGATTCGCTATGAAAATAATCGGGCGGTCCGTTGGCAGGTTTGTCTGCTGGCGAAAGCGAATGCTGCTCCCCGTCAGGTACCAGCCATACGAGATAAAGGCATTCATCCAGTCGACCACCACTTTATGCGCCTGCTTGCCAAACCCATTAAACGCAACGACTTGAAGAACGTGAAAAACAACCAGCGTTAAGCCGAAAAAGAGTAGATAAACGCAGCTTAATAGATAATCAACTATTTTTTTCATAGAGCCATTTTGGCCAACAAAAAGCCTATAACCTTATTTTAGTCCAAAAATAGCAATCCATTTGCTTTTTTCTTTGGCAGAAAAGGTAGAGTAAATCAAATGTGTCGTTTGTTTTAGCTGTACCTTGCAAGCTTATTGAATTGATTATCCAAATTCTTTGTTGATTACCCATGATTCTCTCAGCCTCTCGTGTAGATGTAATGCGTTTTGTTGGCGGAAAAATAGACGCCTTACTCGGGGACTATCTGAAACCCATTGAAACGAACTGGCAGCCAGCCGACTTTTTGCCAGACTCAGCGCAGGACAACTTTCTGGAGGAGGTTAAACTTCTTCGCGAAAGTGTTCGTGAACTGACCTATGATTATGTGGCTGTACTGGTTGGCGATACCATCACGGAAGAAGCATTGCCAACCTATGAATCATGGCTGATGGATATGGAAGGCGTCGACCAGAGCAACCCCCAGAACTGGACGCGCTGGATACGTAGCTGGACAGCCGAAGAAAACCGACATGGTGACCTTCTTAATAAATTCCTCTATCTATCTGGCCGCGTTAATATGCGGGCTATGGAGGTATCAACCCAATACCTGATTGCCGATGGCTTCGATATTGGTACGGGTCGCGATCCTTACCGAAACTTTGTTTATACCTCGTTTCAGGAACTGGCTACCAACGTATCGCACCGCCGGACGGCTACGTTAGCCAAACAGGCTGGTTGTCCTCAGCTATCTAAGATCTGCGGAGTGATCGCTTCCGATGAAATGCGTCATGCCAAAGCCTACAAAGCATTTGTTAAGCAGATTTTTGAAGTTGACCCTTCCGAAATGATGCTGGCGTTTGAGGATATGATGCGGAAGAAGATCGTTATGCCCGCCCATTTCCTGCGCGAAACGGGTGTTAAAATTGGCCAAACGTTCAGCCATTTTTCTGATGCGGCTCAACGGCTTGGCGTCTATACAACTACCGATTATATCGACATTCTCGATGATTTGCTGGCAGACTGGAACATTGCCTCAATCAGCGACCTCGACGATGCGGCCCAACGTGCCCGTGATTATCTGATGGCCCTGCCCGCCCGGCTACGTCGAATTGCTGAGCGGACCAAAGTGCCAACTCTCGAATATCCATTCAGCTGGATCGCATAACGTATGGATCGTTTCGCCATAGGTATTGGGTGGCGTATTGCGGCATTGGTGGCGTTAACCATTGCCCTGACTTACTTTTATCTGGAGGGCAGTAATGGCATACTGCTCTTCCCGATGATTATTGCCCATCTTTTCATTTCAGTCAATTTATACCGATTTGTCACGAGCCTCAATCGGAAGCTGACGCGCTTTCTGGAATCAGTCCGTTATTCCGACTTTGCGGTAGCGTTCCGGGCCGATAGTAATCTGGGCACTTCGTTCCATGAGCTAAATGATCAATTTAACGAAGTGCTGGATGCTTTCCGGCAGGCCCGTGCGGAAAAAGAAGCCAATCTTCACTACGTTAATACCATCGTTCAGCACGTTAGTGTTGGTTTATTGACGTTTGATGCCGCCGGTCAGGTAGAACTAGTCAATCAGTCGGCACTACGTTTACTGGGTACGTACCGACTGCGTACGTTAAACGATTTAAACGCCACTCACCCCGACCTGGTCGATGCGCTTAAATCGGCCGCCAACTCACCAACGCCTGTTTCGTACCAAACCGGGACGGATGGCGAACTATCCGTACGGTGTACCGCCGTTCGGTTACGTGGACGGCTGGTTACGGTAGCATCTCTGCAAAATATACGTACTGAGTTACAACAGCGTGAACTCGATGCCTGGCAGAATCTGACCAAAGTGCTACGTCATGAAATCATGAACTCCATCACGCCGATTGTGTCGCTGGCTGGCACGATGCGTGATATCGTTGAAACCGATCTGGTTCCTATTGCAGAAGAAAGTATGGCTTTAGAATCGGGCGAAACCAACGAACAAAAATTGATTACGTCGCTGCCGTCTTTCTTTGCCTCATCGGTAACCGACCTGCGGGATGCGCTTATGACTATTGAGCAGCGGGGCGCTGGTGTTATGCGATTTGTGGATGCCTATCGCCATTTCACCACTATTCCGCAACCTATTTTTGCGGACGTATCGATCGATCAGCTACTCCGTCATGTGGTTCAGCTTACCCAGGCGAACAATCAAAAACACGCTGTTGAGATCACCACAAAAACAGGCTCACCTAATCTGGCGGTTCGCGCTGATGCCGACCAGATAGAAATGGTACTCATCAACCTATTGAAAAATGCCGTTGAAAGTCTGGACAATACACCAGATCCTACTATTCATCTGGAGGCTATAACCGATGGGCCACGGGTTATCATCAGCGTATCTGACAACGGGCCAGGCATTGAACCTGAAGCCCTGGAACAGATTTTTATCCCGTTCTACACAACCAAGAAAACAGGTTCTGGTATTGGTCTGAGCCTGTCCCGGCAGATTATGCAGCTTCACGGTGGTCAGCTAACCGCTACGTCTACTCCCGGCGAAGGCAGTACGTTTAATCTGGTTTTCTAGCTGGGCCAAATAAATAGCCTGTTAAAGAATTGGAAAGTTATAGATAAGCGCTTTACTCAGCGCGACTTTCTCCCCTGTCTTACGTTGAGCCATGCATGAAAAGCTTACTTCATACCGGTCCCCAAGCTGAGCCATGCCATAGAAAACGCTGAAAGGGTCAGCACTTCCCTCCCGCCATATGGTAAAGCCGACAATCTTATCGTTATGGATCAGAGAAATTTTTGCGTGACTAATCATCAGATTTGACTTATATTCCTTGTTGATGGTAGCCGATGTAGTATCAAAGGCGAGATCAAAGTCTCTGATTTTAATAGTCTTCTTCACTCCTGATCAATCAGCTAACGGCCTTTGATCAACCAATACCTGCAGGTGACTTATTTCATTAAGATGCAGTAGGTTTTCATTCATTGTGTCCTGAGCAAAACTAGTTATGATCAGTAAGCAAAAACAGGTGATTTGAAGAAAGGAAATGCAGTATTTCATTGGTGAGGGGATTTAGGAAAGCGATCCGAAGAGTTCTTTATACGAATCAAACATAAAATCCCTACCAGCGCAATAAACGATCTGATAGGGATTTTGGGCGCTGGACTAACGCTTCACTTAATACCCGTCATTCTGGGGGAACGAAGTGCGGTTGTTATATACGTCAATTTCTGACTGCGGTATTGGATAAACCGTCCGATAGGCTGGCATTGTGATACCCGTTACTTTAATGGCATCAACGGCTGTACCGGTACGAATCAGATCAAACCAGCGATCGCTTTCAAGCGCCAACTCAAGCCGGCGCTCAGCAATAACAGCCGTCCGAAATGCTTCTTTTGTAGCGAGTTGAGTTGCCGTATACGTAGCAACGCCAGCCCGAGTCCGAATTCGATTCAGCGCTTTGAATGCCTCGCCATCGGCCTGATAGCCCACTTCGTTCAATGCCTCCGCGTAGAGCAGTATTACGTCGGCAAAGCGCAATACGGGAAAATCGTTACCTACATCGTTGGTAGCAGATAACTCATCGTAATATTTTCGGGGCACTACGTTGATACTACTCGGCACCGGCACCTGAACCGTTAGCGGCAGTCGTTTATCACCAGCCGGATAAGCCGCCCGTAACGACGGTTCAATATTATCGCCGATGCTTGTTCCAAACCAGGATCCGTGCCCTTCGCCCAGCGATCCGCCTTTCTTGAACTTCACCGCAAATAATAACTCAGCGTTATTCTTGTTGGTCACGGCAAATACGTCGGCAATATTCGGCAATAGCTGATACGTAGTACCGTTGGCCAGATCGCGTAAAATGGCAACGGCCAGATCATACTTTTTCTCCGTTACGTAAACCTTACCCAGCAAACCCTTCGCAGCTCCCGATGTAGCACGGCCCACATCGTTACCCGTATAGCTTACGGGCAAACCAGCCGCTGCCGCTGTCAGATCTTTTTCGATAGCCGCATAAATGTCAGTTATTTCGTTACGTGTGTAGGAACGGGCTTCGGACGTACTACCGGCCGTAAGCACAAGCGGTACTTTACCCCACAACCGAACCAGATTGAAGTACGATAAAGCCCGGATAAACTGAGCCTCTCCCTTGTAGCGCGCTTTTAACGTAGCATCCATCGTAACCGCGTCGATCTTATCCAGAATCAGATTACAACGGTTAATCCCCGTATATAAGCTCCCCCACGTATCACGCAGCAACGTATTTGTTGTTGGCTCAATAAACCGGTCGATGTTGTAACGTAGCCCCGACCCCGACGAAGGATCGTTATCCAGTACGTTGTCGCCACGGGCTTCGATCAATGTGTTATAATCACCACCATACTGATTGGCGCTTTGCAGCGCGTCATAAGCGCCATTGACAGCATTTCCGAAGTCATTGGCTGTTTTATAGAAGTTATCGACGTTTGGCTGCGATAACGGTTTAAGATCCAGAAACCCTTTCTGGCAGGCCGACAGGCCACTTAGCAAGACAAAAAATAAGGCTATCTTTTTCATGGCTGTGTTTAAAATGAAAGGTTAAGACCAACCGACGTTGTACGAGGAAGCGGATACGTACCGTAATCCTCTCCCGACGATAAGGCGCTGTCAGGACGGCTGTTTACCTCTGGATTGAAGCCAAGATATTTGGTGAATGTGAATGGATTCTGCGCCGTTACGTAAATGCGGGCCCGAGTAAGCCGCAGGCGTTGCAGTACCGTAGTAGGCAGCGTATAGCCCAGCGTAATGGTACGTATCCGCACGTACGACCCCTCTTCGATGTGCCAGGTCGATATTTCGCCGTTGGAACCGGAAGCCAGGCGGTTAGCCCGGTTAACCAGTCCGTTGCCCGGATTTTCGGCCGACTGCCAGCGATTCAGCGCTCCTTTAAACAAGTTGCCGTTGCCTTCCATATTGTAGATATAGCGCCGGATCAGATTCATGATTTTGTGGCCCTGAACTCCCTGCAAAGCGACCCCCAGATCGAAGCCCCGATACGCCAGATTCGTATTGAACCCGAATGTATATTTCGGGAAATAACTCCCCGTAACGGTCCGGTCACTGCTAAAATCTATTTTGCCGTCGCCGTTCGTATCCCGGAATTTGAAATCGCCGGGACGGGTTGTCGATACGTGTGGATACGCGTCAATCTCGGCCTGATTCTTGAAAACGCCGTCGTTGATCATGGTGTAGTATTCGCCAATCGGACGACCAATCTGTGTAATGAATTGCGCCCCTGCTACGCCCCCGGCCACAATGATCGGATCGCCGGATGGCCCGAGTGCCACCACTTTATTACGGTTCGTAGCAATGTTGGCACTGGCATCCCACCGCAATCGCCCGAAAGTCTGGTGAGTACCCAGCGTGAACTCAAACCCTTTGTTATTCACTTTACCAATATTCTGTAGTTCCGTACTGAAACCCGATGTACGCGGCACCGGTACATTCAGCAGCAGATCAGACGTATTGGCATTGTAATAATCGAATGTAAGACTCAGTTTGTTACTGAGGAAACTAGCGTCAAAGCCCACATCGAGCATGGCCGTTTTCTCCCATTTCAGTTTGTCGTTAGCTGAATTGCCCGGTGCCAGGCCCGTTACAATGGTTTCTGGACCGAGAATATAATTCTGGTAATTCAACAAACTGACTGATCCATAGTTCGGAATCTGGAAGTTACCGGTTAGACCATAGCTGGCCCGGATTTTCAGATCGCTCAACCACGTAGCCGATTTCATAAACGACTCCTGCGATACGTTCCAGCCAGCCGATACAGATGGGAAATAACCCCAGCGATTATCGCGACCAAATCGGGAAGATCCATCGGCCCGAATGGCGGCTGATACCAGATATTTTCCGTTGTAATCGTACTGCGCCCGACCCAAATACGACAACAATGACCATTCCTGAATGTCCGACCCACCCGACGATACTTGTCCGGCATTGAGTGTATACACCAGATCGTTCGGGAAGTTGGTTGCGGTGAGTTCATTGGCTACCCGACGATCCTTCTGCGACGTAAATCCGGCCAGGGCCGATACGTTATGCACACCAAAGGAGCGATTGTAGTTCAACGTATTTTCGACCAGCCAGTTTACGAAGTTCTGTGCCCGCGAGAAACCAGTTGGCACAGATGCGCCCTTACGATCCCGAATTTCGAGCGTTGACGGCCGAAAATAATCGCGCTGAAATGTATTGATGTCCGTTCCAACGCTCAACCGGTACGATAATCCTTTGATGATTTCGTATTGCGCAAATGCATTCCCTAACAAGCGTAACTGGCTTAATTTATCACTCACCTGGTCAGCAATCGCCACTGGGTTCAAAATCGACGTAGCGCCGTATCCCCAGGCGTTTCCCTGCCAGTTATACGAGCCGTCGGTATTGTAAACCGGAAAAATAGGCGGCATTTGAAGGGCTAAACCCACAACGCCTTCGCCCAGATACGGCCCTTCTGCTTTAATAAGATCGTGATAGGAATACGTCGGATTAAGATTCATGCCAACAGTCAGCCGTCCCGATTTAACATCGACATTAGCTCGGGCGCTGTAGCGTTTAAAACCCGAATTGATGACCACACCGCGCTGATCCAGATAGTTACCCGATACGTAAAACCTCACGTTATCTTTTCCTCCCGAGATAGACAACGTATGATTCTGAATAGGAGCCGTCCGAAAAATAGCATCCTGCCAATCGGTATCGGTCAGGCCGGGCTGCCCCGACAAATACGGGACTATTTCAGGTTGAATCAATGTACTCGGCGCGCCAACGCCCCGGTTTCGAATGTCGTTTGAATCGGTTGGCTTACCATTGGGGTTTCTATCGAGATAAGCGTTGTTTTTGGCTTCGTAGCTCAGTTGCGCATATTCATACGCGTTGACCATATCAATCTTCTTGGAAACAGTCTGAGCGCCAACGAACGTATCGTAGCTGATCGTCGTTTTTCCTTCCTTTCCACGCTTGGTAGTCAGCAGCACCACGCCATTCGACCCCCTAGATCCGTAAATAGCCGCAGCTGAAGCATCTTTCAGTACTTCAATACTTTCAATATCATCGGTATTGATAGTACTCAATACGTTGATCGGGTTATCAGGAAACTGCGTATTTGTGCTACCCGTAGCATATTTTGTATCACGCGACAGCGGAATACCATCAATTACGTAAAGAGGATCGTTACCCGCACTAATCGACCCCGTTCCCCGCACCCGTACCGAAAGGCCAGCTCCGGGTGCTCCCGACGTTTGCGTTACCTGAACCCCCGCAATTTTGGCCGCTAATGCCTGATCAAAACTGGCCACCGGCTGGTTAGCCAGATCACGAGCTTTTACCGAGCCGATTGACGTAGTAATGTCGCGCCGATTTTGTACGCCATACCCGACCACAACAACCTCACCAAGCGCATTATCGGCGTTTGTCAATTTGGCATCGACAACGGTTCGGTTACCGACCTCAATTTCAATCGGCTGGTACCCAATGAATGAAAAAACCAGCACTTTGCCAGTGGCTGGTAACGAAATCTGATACTTCCCGGCGGCATCGCTGGTGGCCCCCACATTCGTTCCTTTAACCTGAATCGTCGTTCCGGCCAGTGCTTCGCCGGTACCGGCGTCCGTCACCGTCCCGGTAATGGTTGTCTGAGCATAACTAACCGAAATGGCCAGCCAAAACAGACTCAATAGCAGCCAAAGCCGACGATTATTTCGGACATGGTTGAGTAGATAAATAGGCATACAAACTAAGTTTGAAGGTAAATAGATAAACTAGTGATTGGCTATATCTCTGGCATTACTATCCCAAAGACAACTCAATCAATTCAGGAGAGGCACAATGATACGACTTCTAATTTTTTTCTAAATAGATTGCGAAATACACTCAATAAAATGATTTTATTATCCAATATATTCTTTCTATAATTTCAAAAAATCGGCACAAACTGTAACACAGAGAACTGAATGTCAATTATTTATACTCCCAAAAACCTATTTATACGATATAGTATTGCCTGTTGTTAATTGTACTCAACACATTTGATTAACGTAAGATCTACAACCAGAATGGCTGTACGTAATGAGCTTACATAGCGTACCTCATCCGAGCATACATGCTATCTGCCCGGATTCTACTGAATGATGCTACGATTGATCAAATCGATCCGATTTACCCGCCGGAAGAAACGTATGGTCAGAAAAACAGCGGCCAGACTCAAACCAGACAATAATCCTATCCAGACACCAATGGCATCTAACCGGAACGTGAATGCCAATACGTAGCTTAAGGGTAAGGCTACAACCCAGTAGGCAAACAGGGTAATAATAGTTGGAATATTCACGTCCGATAATCCACGAAGACTCCCTAAGGCCACTACCTGTACGCCATCAGAGAGTTGAAAAAAACCGCCTACAATAACCAACGAAGCCGCTATTTGCATCACCGCCGGATTGTCGCGTATGTACAACGATACAAGCCATTCGTTGGCCGATAAAAATAGAATAGCAGCCAGACTCATAAAGCTGATAGCTAATAAAAAGGCCGAAACACCAGCCCGAAATACCCCTTCCCGGCTGGCCCGCCCAACCGCACCACCAACCCGAATGGCAGCCGCCGACGAAATCCCAGTAGCCATCATATACGTAACAGATGCCAGATTGATAGCAATCTGATGGGCAGCCAGCCTGTCTTCTCCCAGCCAGCCAACAATTACTACCGCCAGCGAAAACGTAGCCACTTCGAAGAAAAACGTCAACCCGCCCGGAACTGCCAGTTTAAGAATCGTTTTCACTTCATCAGCCACTGAGAGCGAGGCAAACGCACTATTGAAATAGATTTTGAAGCGGGATGACCGATAAATGTAGGCTAGCATGGCAACAGCCATAAACAATCGGGAAAGCAACGTAGCCGTTGCGGACCCCATCAACCCCAACTCAGGAAATGGCCCTACACCTTTGATGAGCAGATAGTTAAATAGGGCGTTCAAAATCAGCGCCGACAGCGTAATCGCCATCGCGACTCGGGGAAAACGTAACCCATCCGCTAATTGCCGGGCAGCCACAAACACCAATAAGGGTACTAACGACGCACTAAGAATCAGCATAAAGTCGCGGGCCAGTGCCGTCACTTCAGCCGTTTGGCCAAATAAGCCAAAATTGAAGGCTAACAGCACCGACAACCCACCAAAGACCAGACTAAATAGTCCGGCCACACGCAGACCACCCCGAAAGAGCCGGTTAACAGCTGCTACGTCACTCTGGCTATTTGATTTTGCAACAAGTGCAGCCACTACGGTTAGCCCGCCAACCCCAATGCTCGACATCAAAAATGATAAGGAATTTGCCAGGCCAGCCGCCCCCAGCGGTACAGCCCCTAACAGTCTGCCAACGAACAGATTATCGGTAACCCCCATTAAGACCACGCCCAGTTGAGCAATAACAATAGGTACACTCAACCGAAAGGTATCAATAAACTCAGGGCGATACGTACGTAGAAACTGTAACATAAAAAATAGAATTGCTGCTAAAAGGACAAAGAAGTAAGCCCTTCTGTTCCCGCAGACAAACAAGTTGCGGATTTTGGTTCGAATGTTGTTACTTTTGTTCTCTTTATCACGAATTCGGCAATGCCCTTGAAAGAATACGGCAGCAGTATCCAAAAGTTGGTTGACAATATGGTCAACATCGAAGACCGGGAAAAACGTACTCGTTACGCTCATATCCTGGTTGAATTGATGCGACAAATACACCCCAACATGAAAGATGGTCAGGACTACTACAATAAACTGTGGGACGACCTCTATATCATGTCGGACTTTACCTTAGACGTGGATAGCCCTTATCCGCCACCATCGGAGGAAGCTCTGGGCAAAAAGCCACAACATGTGCCTTATAACACCCACCACCTTAAGTTTAAACACTTCGGTCGGAACGTGGATTTGTTGGTAGCAAAAGCCATTGCCATTGAAGATCCAGACGAGAAACGAGCTTTTGTTTCCTATCTGACCCGGCTGATGCGCACGTTCTACCAGACCTGGAACAAAGAGTCTGTTGAAGACGAAACCATCTACCAGAGCCTGCTGGAACTATCGAACGGCAAACTGGCCGACGATATTCAACTAATTCGTGAACAAGGGCTGGTTGAATCGACCCCCCGCGAACGTACCGGCGATCAAACTCAACCCCAGCGAATTGGCGGTGGTAACAATTACGGTAACCGAAATAACCAACAGGGGCGGCAGAACGGTGGCAACCAACGGAATTTCCGCAACAACGGTCCACAGGGCCGTCAGAACAATAACCGGAACGACGGAAACCAGCGGAACTTCCGTAACGACAATAATCAGGGCGGACGGCCAAATAACAACCGTAATAACGACCGCCGTAGACGCTAACTCATTACGTTACGGCTTCAGCGATAAGACGCTTTATCACCATTCAATACATTGGTTGTCTTAGCCGCCGAACGCTGTAAACAAGGAAACTGTATATCACATTCATGGCTTCTTTTCAAATTACAGGTGGGCGCAAGCTCAAAGGTGAATTAATTCCGCAGGGCGCAAAGAATGAAGCATTGCAAATTCTCTGTGCCGTTTTACTGACGAAAGAACCCGTCACGATTCATAATATTCCTAACATCCGCGATGTGAATCAGCTGATCGATCTGTTGGGCGATCTGGGTGTCTGGGTAACGAAAATCGGTGAAAACTCATACCGCTTCGTGGCATCCGACGTTAATCTGGATTACCTCGAAAGCGATACGTATAAGCGGAAAGCAGCCGCCCTGCGTGGCTCTGTGATGCTGCTTGGCCCCATGCTGGCCCGCTTCAAAAAAGGCCGCATTCCTCGTCCAGGTGGCGATAAAATTGGTCGTCGCCGACTCGATACTCATTTCCTGGGTTTTGAGAAGCTAGGCGCTCAGTTCAATTACGACGCCAACGATGGCGGTTATTATCAGGTCGATGCCAGCAATCTGCGCGGTACCTATATGCTGCTCGATGAAGCGTCGGTAACCGGTACGGCGAACGTATTGATGGCTGCCGTTATGGCCGAAGGTATTACCACCATTTATAATGCCGCCTGCGAACCTTACTTGCAGCAATTGAGTAAGATGCTCAATTCGATGGGCGCCAAAATTTCGGGCGTTGGGTCGAATCTGCTGACGATCGAAGGTGTATCTGAATTACACGGCACAGACCATACGATGCTACCCGACATGATCGAGATCGGATCGTTCATCGGTCTGGCCGCTATGACGCAATCAGAAATCACGATCAAAAACTGCCGAATTCCAGAGCTGGGAATCATTCCTGATCAGTTCCGTCGGTTGGGTATTCAGATCGAATATAAAGGCGATGATATTTTTATCCCAGCTCAGGACCGATACCAGATTGAGTCGTTTCTGGATGGCGGGATGATGACCGTTTCGGATGCACCCTGGCCTGGCTTCACACCTGACTTGCTGAGTATCGTGCTCGTTACGGCCGTACAAGCGCAGGGCACGCTGTTGATTCATCAAAAGATGTTTGAAAGCCGTTTGTTCTTCGTTGACAAACTGATCGACATGGGCGCTCAGATTATTCTTTGCGACCCACACCGTGCTACGGTCGTTGGTCTGAACCGTCAGTTGCCGCTAAAAGGCATTCGGATGTCGTCGCCCGACATTCGGGCAGGTGTGGCTCTACTGATTGCCGCTTTATCAGCCAAAGGAACGAGTATCATCGATAACATCGAACAGATCGACCGGGGCTATCAGCACATCGATACCCGTTTGAACGCCATCGGCGCAGAAATCATCCGGTTGTAATAAAATTAAAACAGTTTAAAGGCGCGGGGTTATGTCCGCGCTTTTTTATTTATGTCCACACTTAATGTATTGTTCTGGAACGTTCAGCGAAAAAATCTGACACATCAAATTACCAATCTTGTTAAACATAAACATGTTGACATCCTGGTATTAGCCGAAAATCCAGCCAGTCCAGTTCAGCTGATTCAAGCATTGAATACGGATGGACCATACTATTTTCTAAATCATCCGTTATCACAGTGCAGAAAGATTACAATCATTACAAAGTTCCACTACGATTTCATTGTACCCACTGAAGAAGATCATCGACTGACCACTCGACGCGTGCGCTTACCTACTGGAGAAGACTTTCTGTTAACAGCGCTCCACCTTGTTGACAAACGTAGTTTTAGCCCGGAAAGCCAAAATGAAGCCGCAACTTTGGTAGCCGAACAGCTCCGGCGAGTAGAAACCCGCCTGAACATTGATCGACACGTAGTAGTGGGCGATTTCAATATGAATCCCTTTGAAACGGGAATGATAAAAGCCAACGGGTTTCACGGTACTATGTCCAGTGAAGTTGCAGGAGGAAAATTGCGAACGGTTCAGAAGCAAGACTACCCTTACTTTTATAATCCAACGTGGAGTTTGTTTGGCGACTTGAACAAAGACGTTTCGGGAACGTACTACTACAAACACGCCGAACACGTCTGTTACGAGTGGAATGTGTTCGATCAGGTTTTGCTACGTCCGGTGATGATCGATAATTTTGTTAAAGGCAGTTTAGAGATTATCCAGACAGATGGTGTAACTTCACTGGTGACAGCCCGCAGCTTGCCCAACATAGCAACTTACTCCGACCATTTGCCGTTATTTTTTACGCTGACATTTTAAGCATATGGAAATGCAAAACCTTTGGCCTGACTTTGCCATTGAAAAAACAAAGAGCCCAAAAGCCATCCTAAAAGAGCAGGCAGGCTATTTGATGGAAAAAACAAACAATGTGCTTTCAGCGGAAATTGAAACAAGCCAGTCGGATGGAAAAATTATCCACCGCTTCTATATCGTTGCTCCGGCCATGGACAATTACCGTTATCAAATTTTTACCGTGACTCACGGGGTTATCTATTACCCAGTGGCCGTGGAATGGGAATCCCCAACATCTCATTGGCCAATAGTAGAAATAGAGCAAACTGCCCAAAATGAAGAAGAGTTCATCAGGATTCTTAAAGAAGTTTTCAATAATGGCGAAACGATACGTATCATTTCATCGCTTCTTTCTCAAAGCCTTGCTGAATAGAAAACGAAGCATAACTATTATCACGAAAAAGAGACCAGGTTAGGTCTCTTTTTTTATTATATCCCCATTAAAATCAGAAACATTTCCCTAAACAGGAGGTTATTGACTTGTAATTCATTAACTATCAAAATCAACTGTTATGATCACCAATCAGGAAATCGTCGACGATCTGAATGATCTTGTTAAAATTAATAACGACCGTATCCACGGTTATGAAGATGCCATCAAGGATAGTGAAGATGCTCAGCTTAACGAGCTTTTCCGTCACATGGTCATTCAGAGCGAACAATTCCGTAGTCAACTAGCCGATCACATTGTTCGTATTGATGGTACGGGCGTAGCGGATATTGATTCAACCGATCTGTCGAGTAAATTACACCGTGCCTGGATCGATATTAAATCAGCCATCACGGGTAAAGATCGGGCAGCCATTTTAAGTTCTGTAGAATTTGGCGAAAACGCAGCCGTTGAAGCATATGAAGATGCGATTGCTAAAGACCACATTCCGGCTTACATCAAAGAAGATCTGCAAAAACAATTGAGCGAATTAAAAGGCGCTCATGATAAGATCAAAGGACTGCATCAGGCAGCTTAAGATTCGCTTTAAAACAGCCTCGGCTGATTGTATAACCTTCTAGAAGGTTATACAATCAGCCGAGGCTGTTTTTGGTTTATGGTTTATAGTTTTTGGTTGGCTCTATTGGTAGACACCATAAACTATAAACCATTTTCCATAAACCTTATTCAGGCAAAGGCATATCGGCGAAGTCTTCGTCGGTTAGTTTGATCGTAGCCGCCTGAACGTTTTCTTCCAGGTGTTTAACGGACGACGTACCGGCAATTGGCAACATAACTGGTGAAGCAGCTAACAACCAGGCCAGCGCAATCTGATAATCCGATACCCCATGGCGTTGGGCTACTTTATGAATAGCCTGTTGAGCCGATACGTCTCCTGCATTAAGCGGATACCAGGGAATAAAGGCAATACCGTTCTGCTCACAGTATGCCAATACGTCGTTCCACTTCTGGATACCGAAGTTGTACATATTCTGTACCGACACTACGTCAAAATACGTTTTTGCCTCCTCTATCTGCTCGATACTCACTTCCGATAAACCGATGTGCTTGATTTTGCCCTGCTGCTGCGCTTCCTGTAAAAAGCCGAGAAACTCTTCGGAAGGGACTTTAGCATCAAATCGGTGTAACTGATAAAGGTCGATCTGCTCTACTTTAAGGCGTTTCAGGCTGCCATTCAGCGCTTCTTCGAGGTGTTTGCGGCTACCATCGACCGGCCATTGGTTGGGACCAGTACGTAGTAAACCACCTTTCGTAGCAATGACTAGACCTTCGGGATACGGATAAAGAGCTTCAGCAATCAGCTCCTCCGAAACGTGTGGTCCATAGCTATCGGCCGTATCAATGAAATTAATACCAAGATCCAGCGTGCGTTTCAAAACCCGGATAGCTTCGTCATGATCTTTGGGAGGGCCCCAAATACCATCGCCTGTAATCCGCATAGCACCGTAAGCCATTCTGTTGACGGTAAGATCGCCAATTGTAATCGTACCAGCCTGTGCGGCTGGTGTTTCTGTTGCCTGCATATTCATTTCTGGTTGTTTCTATAAGACAGGACTCTTTATGTAGTCCCAGCTTTCTATTCATAAACCAACAGAAACGTTTTTTGTATAATCGATCTACAAAGTTTTCTTCCTGTCAATATCTTTCCATTCAGTAAGGCCCTTATTAGTCAGGCAAGGGACAATCAACGAAAGGAAGACTTGCTGATAATGCTTAATCTTGTTTTCTTCCGCACCCTCGTATAAAATGGTAGCACTCGATAACCAAAAGTCTCCCACAATGAAAAACTGCTCCAGCAAATCGTCGTCATGTCCATCATATAACTCCTCCCGTAGCTTACCCAACGCGCGCAATTGGGTAAGAATATGCTGAAAAGCCAGTTTCCTGCTACTCACCAATGCTCTATGCTTATCGCGTAAATCGGGGATACGACGCATGATTCCGGCAAAATCGAGCATCAGAAACCGGTAGTCATACAGCATCTGCATCACTTCTCCGACCAATTCAGCCAACCGATTCAGCGAAAGCGGCCCAGTTATTACCCCGCCTATCTGACTGGTAAGCTGCTCGACCAACTGATCATACAACTGCCTAATGATGGTATCGGTATTAGGAAAATGATAACACAAATTGCCATGACTAATACCCATTTCCTTGGCTATATGGCGCACCGTAATAACGTCAACTCCCTGTTCGTTGAACAAGGCCAGCGCCGTTTGCACAATTTTAGTTTTTGTATCCACCGTAAAATAGAACAAGTGTTCTAATTAAAATCTAACTAGTACATTTGTTCTAAAACTAATGAATTATCATGAAACAATCAGGAATCATTATCGGTGGCGGCATTGGTGGCTTACTGACAGCCATTGCCTTAAATCAACGAGGAATTCAATCAACTGTTTTTGAACGAGCTGCTGTTCTTCAGGAAGTTGGGGCTGGGTTAGTGCTGTCGCCGAATGCACTTTTTGTACTCGACCAGCTAGGATTGCTGCAGGCGCTTGAACCGATTAGCTGGCCCCTTTCTGGAGGCATTATGGCTGAAGCCAACGGCCGGGTTTTTCAGAAAGTCGATACGCTAAATACGCACGCTATGGTCAGAAAATATGGGTATGGAGTTGTGGTGGTAAACCGTGGAAAACTCCAGAAATTACTGCTGGACAATCTTCAACCTGGCCAACTTAAAACAGGGAAGCAACTGGCGAACGTAACCCATGATGGTCAACAAGTACGAGCCGATTTTTTGGACGGTACGTCCGTAGACGGTTCGTTTTTAATCGGAGCCGACGGCCTTCGTTCGACAGTACGGCAACAATTAATTGGCGATCAGACGTTACGTTATTCCGGGCAAACCTGCTGGCGTACCATCGTAAACTACGTTCTACCGGCTTCTGACCAGACAACGGCAGTCGAATACTGGGGGAGCGATCCAGGCATGCGGATCGGTGTTGTTCCCTGCGGACTCGATCAGCTTTATTTGTACATTACGGTAGCAGCTTCAGCCAACGAACGCGATACGCCCGATCAAACGATGGCAGCGCTGTTACGTATTGGCGAACATTTTTCTCCATTAGCCAGGGATATAATTCAGGCGACTGATAAATCTCGCCTACACCGTGCCGATCTTTATGATCTACCAACTTTACACACATGGACCCGTGGTCGGTCTACGTTGCTGGGCGACGCTGCCCATGCCACTACGCCCAACATTGGCCAGGGCGCATGTCAGGCCATTGAGGATGCGTGGGTAGTGGCTAACTGCCTGGCTAATGAAAGATCTGTCGAGGAAGCATTCAAGCAGTACGAATCCATTCGGAAAGCTAAAGCGGATCGTGTGGTGAAGCTTTCCCGACAAATTGGCCAAGCCGTCAATTTGCCGGGATGGCTCAAGCCACTTGCCTTTGCGGCTATGAGAGCAATGCCTCCGGCAGCTGCAGCCTGGCAATTTGATGGTATTTACAGCATGGATTACGTCCGGAAACGATTTCCTAGCGTTTCTCAATCCCTTCCAACACCCGCCGAATAACGTTGGCCCGCTGCATGAAATCCAGTGAACTGGCTACGTCCTGTTCGTCGATAATCTGCTTAAACTGCTGTAGAAATTCGATGTAAGCCGCTAATGCATCGGATACGTTAACCCGATTCTGATCAAAAATAGGTGCCCACATTTGCGGGGAGCTTTTAGCCAGACGCACCGTTGAACTAAAGCCCGTACTAGCCATATCGAAGATCGCCTGTTCGTCTTTTTCTTTTTCCAGCACGGTCAAACCAAGAGCAAAGGCGCTGATATGACTCAAATGCGATACGTATGCCAGATGCAGATCGTGCTCTTTAGGCGTCATGTAGAACAGTTTCATGCCTATGTCGCGAAAGAGACTTTCGACAAGGACTACACTATCGGAGTCGCTTTTTTCGCGATCGCAGATAATGAGGTTTTTGCCGGGCAGCAACTCTTTAAACGCAGCGCCGGGACCCGAGTTTTCGGTTCCGGCCATTGGGTGTGCGGCTACAAACTGCGCTCGTTTGGCATGCGCGTCGGCGATGCCACAAATCAACCCTTTTGTTGAGCCTAAATCGACTACGGTCGCCCCTGCTGGTAACAGGTCGAGTACGGTTGGCAGCAGATCGATGATAGTATTGACCGGCGTGGCCATGACAACCAATGTACTTTGCGATACGGCTTCGGCCAAGGGCAACACTTCATCAACAATGCCTTTTGCCAGAGCCAGCTGTCCATTTACTGTCGACGTATCCACGCCGATAAAATACATTTTGGCGTATTTTTCACGAATAGCCAGAGCGAATGATCCACCTAACAGGCCTATTCCTATGATTGAAACGGTCATCAGAACCGGGATTTTTGTGATTTATTTGACTGACTTTGATTAGCCAGTGGAACAAATAAGTGCTTTTACCCGAAGTACTCCCCAAGTTAAGCCTTATATTTTTTATTCATTAGTCGTTTAAACTGAAGACTCGAGCTACCAAAGTTGATGAGCATACCTACTTCAAGGTTATAAGCTTCCAAATAATTTATCCCCTGAGCCAAGTGCTCATCAGTAAGAGAAACAATTGCTTTTAATTCAACAGAGACCAGTTCTTCAATTAAGAAGTCAACCCTACGAGATCCAATATGCCGACCTTTAAAGAAAATTGGCATCTCAAATTCGCGAGCAAACCCAATACCGCATTCTTCAAGCTCTATTGCCAGCGCTCGTTGATATATTACTTCCTGGAATCCATTTCCCAATATTCTATGAACTTCGAAAGCACAGCCAATTACTTTACTAGTTAGTTCAGAGTATTTGTATTCACTTTTAATCATATACAGCCGTTTGTCTACCAATTACCCCAAAGTGCTGCAATCAATAATAAACCATTATTAAATCAAAGTTGGTCAGGTGAATCAAATAAATCCTGGTTCAGACGACGAGTTGCCTGGTTGATACGCTCCTCCGGCATGCAGAGGGATATTCGGATGTAGCGATTTCCTTTTGGGCCAAAGATGAAACCTGGTGCAATAAACACGTGCCTATTGTACAAGAGATCGTCGACCAGCTTCTCAGCAGACTCCACAGAATCAGGCAGTTTAGCCCAAATAAACAGTCCTTCCTGATCGGTATTGTAGGTACAGCCCAACGTATTCAACAGCGTATGCACGGCGTCCAGACGGCCCTGATAGACGGCGTTACGTTCCCGATGCCATTCGTCGGAGTTAGTGAGCGCTTCGGCAGCAGCGTCCATCAAGGGTTTAAACTGACCAGAGTCGACATTACTCTTGATGGTCAGTACGGCATCCACATAAGCCTTGGCACCCGCCATCCAGCCAATACGCCAGCCCGCCATATTGTGCGATTTGCTGAGCGAGTTCAACTCAACTGCTACGTCCTTCGCCCCATCGACCGACAACAGGCTGATCGGCTTCTTCTTGTTGAGAATCAGACTGTATGGATTATCGTGGCATAATAAAATCCGATGATCGTGGGCAAAGCGAACAGCGCGTTCAAATAAATCGCGCGTGGCCGGTGCTCCCGTTGGCATATGCGGATAGTTCATCCACATAATCTTTGTGGTATCAGTCACCAGATCGGCCATCGCTTCCCAGTCCGGTTGCCACCCCCCCTGTTCCAGCAGTGGATACTCCGTAACGTTGGCCCCCACCATCTGACTAACGGCCCGATAGGCAGGATAGCCCAGCTCCGGTACCAGTACGCCATCGCCTTCGTTGAGGAAGGTCAGCGAAATATGCGTAATACCTTCTTTCGAGCCAATCAGCGGCAAGATTTCGGTTTCAGCATCCAGCGAAACGCCATACGTGTGGGCATAAAAGGCAGCAATGCCCTGTCGAAGCGCAGGCGTACCTTTATACGATTGATAACCATGCGACGTGGACTGTTGTGCAGAGCGTATTAGCGCATCAATCGTATTGGCAGAAGGCATCATATCAGGATTGCCAATTCCCAAATTAATAACATCATGACCAGCCGCCTGCAGGCGACGAACTTCGGCTAACTTCACCGAAAAATAGTACTCTTCCGTTTGATCGGCGCGGTGAGCAAGAGGGATAATCATCTGAACCGGGATTACACTGATAGAAGGATTGATACGATTTTGTTAGCAAATCGTGTCAATCCTTCCAATTGGGCTGCAAAGATACTATCCAGAACCGGGATTGATCTGATTTTTGGATTAAACAGATCAGTCTTAACTCATAATGCACTTCGAAGAAGCGAGAACAAACTCTGTTTCATCCCAGAATCAGATCAATCCCGCCGGGCCGCCGGACATTTCGAACAGATATTTCAACAAAGGGGCCAAATGGAGCGACTGCATCATTTCACCGTTGTTGACGATCTCGATGGCACGTTCCCGCGAGACGATGTGGACCGTAATTTCTTCCGTGGATTCCAGGTGCTGGGCCTGCTTCAGTTCAACGCCCGTAGCCAGAAAGGAATGGGTAAGGTTTGCGTGGGTGCCCGGATTGGCCGAAAGGCTCATCAGCGGCTGCCAGTGTCCTCCTCCGAAACCGGTTTCTTCCAGCAACTCACGCTGAGCGGCCACCATCGGGGCTTCACCGGGGTCGACTACGCCAGCGCATAACTCATAATGAACGCCACCAATACCATGTCGATACTGACGAATCAGGACCAGTTGCCCATCGGTTGTGACGGCTACTACATTAACCCAGTCGGGATATTCAAAAATGAAATAATTAGGGATAGTAGCACCATTCTGCATCCGGATGGCATCCCGACGTACCGTAAACCACGGTAACTGATGAATATATTCAGAATTATCGACCGTCCACGGCCGGGGATCATTATCGAAAGGCATACCACAAAGGTATGACCGGCTAACGAACTAATTCATCGGCGAAGCGCAAGTATTGTTCCCAATCGAAGTCAGTTACGTCATGCTTGCCCGTACGAACATGATAACGAACGGTCTTACCGACTGACTCATTAACGGCAGGATACTGAGTCGTACCCAAGGCCACTTTTCCGTATAACCGATAAACCGGCTCCGTCTCAACAGCGCTCAAAAACTCGCCTTTGGGATCTGACCAGCGGTCTTCTTCAGCACTGGCTACGTATAGCGGCCGGGGCGCAATCAGCGCCAGCAGCTCGTGCTGATCGACCGGTAAATCGGCAACCCGCTTATTGTATGTTTTATAACGTCCACAAAACCAGTGCGGGAACGATGTATTGATACGTTCTACGGTTTCGCCATACCACCGCCGGGACAAAGCAGAACCACTTTCTCCAGCTTCGTTAGCAACTACAGCCGTAAATCGTTTATCCTGCGCTCCAGCCCACAGAGCCGCTTTACCAATTCGCGAATGACCGATGCCAATGATACGACTGGCATCGACCGAGGGTTCGGTGGCCAGGAAATCAGCGATTCGGCTCATGCCCCAGGCCCAGGCTCCCACCGCGCCCCAATTATCGGCACGTAGCGTATCGCCCAAAACCGAACGTATTCCCGTACGCCAACCATGCGGATGGTCGGGTTCAATGTCGCCGTAGTAAGCCGTTGCCAACGCATAGCCACGTTTCAAAATGGTTTCGATCGGCCAGCGTCTTTCCTGCATAGCCCGCGCTTTTTCCGTTGCCCGGTTATTCACCGTAGTGCCATCCGGCCCATTGCTCATCCAACGCGTTGATAACGCAATGTCGGTTTCGGCCGTTACGCAGTGATTGCCGCAAAAGTTTAATCCCAAAAATACGGGCGCTGGCTTCTTCGATGCTTTTGGTACGTATAACAGTACGTCAATAGGTGGGAGTTGCGGATAATCGACAAAGTAAATGGATATCTGCTTTCGAATAGCCAGACCATTTAGTGCCGATTCGTCGGTTTTTACGGTCTGGTAACGCAGCTTAACCGCTTTTTGGGGCGTCTGACCATACACATTCTCAGCAAATAGCTGGATTAGCTCTTTCCGACGGCGCTCCCAGCCTGCTACGTCGGTTACCTTCTTGCCGCTACGACTGACCAGCAGATCAGGCAACGTGAACGTACCTACTTTGGATTCATCGTAATTAAAAACGGGCTCTGCGGTTTGACCGTGAGCCGTAGCAACGGCAATAACATTCAGCGACAACCAAAGCAAAAACCGATTCATAGATTAGCAGCAAAAGGTTCTTTATCCAAAGTCAGAACGATGCTTTCTCTTACTGACTAGCAGTTCTCCTAGCCATCCTTCGGCCCAAAATCCGCTCTCCCCTGACGAATAACAACAATCTCACCATCAAGAAATTACAAGCAAATTGATGGTTATTTTCCAGGCTTTTTGTCCAGAATCATATTAACCAGCCTTTCTCGTTCGTTGTAAGGGGAAGTTTTGCACTTGCTATTTCTGAACGTCCAACACAACCGAATGAAAAATATCGCTGTCGTTTTTGTAGCTGCGTTATGTCTTCTCTTTTCAGCCTGCCATCGACCAGTTGCTTACTTCCAACGAACACCTCGTCAGGCAGCTTCCCGATTACCTATTGAGCAACCTACTACCCGTCCTGACGTAGCAACAGCCGATACAATCACCGACGACGCTACATTGCCGGATGCCACCAGCCCAGAGCCGATTCATACACCTGTCGCCAGCCGCGAAAACATACCGGTTCAGACAGCCAATGCACGCGTTCAGCAGCGTATGCATCGCATACAATCATTACTGGAGAAATCCGACGTATTACAACCCAGACCGAAGCCAAAACCCAAAAGTCAGCTTCGGCTTGGCAACCGCATTCGTCAAGGTTTAGGCTTGCCACTACGGGAAGAACTGAACTGGTGGCAACGTATCAGCTGGAAGCTCAAAGCATCGATTATTATTCTGTTGGTAGCCGTGCTGTTTGCTATTCTGCACATCACGATTCTGGCCATTATTTTCGGTATTGTGGGAGCCTTCCTGATGATTAGCGGTCTGAAGAAATCGTTTAAGGTCAAACGACCGTGGTTTTAATTATTCTGAGATTATCAACTTTGTCAAAGTTCAAAACTTTGACAAAGTTGATAAAACCCTAAGGCAACCCACGAATGGAGTCATAAATCAGGTTTATGTACTTCTCCCGATCGATGTCGTACACAAACTCCGTATTCGGTGTTTTTTTCAGCACATCGAAAAAGTCCACAACAGTTGTTCCGGTCGTTAGCTTGCCCGAAGTCTCTACGTCGACGTAACAGGGTTTCGACTGAAACATGGATGGATCAATCAGCCAGGCAATCGCACAGGGATCGTGCAGTGCCGCTCCCCCTTCCAGCTCAGAACGTTCTTTTCGATAAAAAATAGAAAAGAAGTCCATCAACTCAGCAATGACCGTACCCGTCCGGTTTCCAGCCGACCGGAACCGCTCAATATCCTCCTGAAACACCAACGCTTTATGCGTCACATCCAGCCCACACATGGTGATCGGTACCCCGGCGTTGAAAACAATCGAAGCCGCTTCTGGATCGACGTAGATATTAAATTCCGCATTTGGCGTAATATTTCCCCGAAAAGCGCCACCGCCCATGAGCGAGATACGCTCAATTTTATGTTTGAGATGCGGATACGCCAGCAGAAACGTAGCAATATTGGTTAGTGGCCCTGTTGGTACCAACGTCACCTTTTCGTCGCTTTCAGTCAGAATTTTGGCGATTGCCTGTATAGCCGGAAGCTGTTCTGGCTGTTTGTCGGGTTCGGGCAAGATGGGACCATCCATACCTTCTTCCCCATGTACGTAATCGGCAATAATCAGTTGACGAAAGAGTGGCTTTTCGCAGCCTTTATAAACAGGGATATCGGCTTTCAGTAACGACAGAATTTTAAGCGCATTTTTCAGCGTTTTTTCCTGAGTCTGATTACCTGCCGACGTAGTGATGGCTTTAATATCAAACAGACCGCTTCCCACGGCAAGCATCAGCATCACAGCATCGTCATGCCCTGGATCGCAATCAATAATTACGGGTAACTTCTTCATTCTCCGACGATTTAGTTCGGTTCTATTCAGCAAACCAACAGATTAGTCTACCAATTTCAAGGGACTAATATACAACGTGCGCTGAATCTTGCTACGTCAAGTCGCCAATATAGAATTAGGGCATCGTATTTCTACAGCTATCTAAAATTTGAACTACCAAAACCTTCGGCTATCTTAGTCAATTGGTTCTGTTTCCCTATTACTCAAATGCACTTCTCTACAGCTCTTTCCTTTACCTTATTAGCCGGTATTGCGTCCGCTAATCTGGCGGTTGCCCAATCAAAAGAAATACCGACTGATGCCCAAACCGTTCTTAAAACGGTACGTCCAGAAGCGATCCGTAATCACATGCGAATCCTGTCGAACGATTCGCTGAGGGGCCGTAAACCCGGAACGAAAGGTTTCGACATGGGTGCTGACTACGTAACCAATCAGTTAAAAGCTATTGGTTATCAACCCGCTGGCGAGAACAGTACGTATCGTCAGGACGTACCACTACGTCGATGGCAGGTTCGGGAAGAGGCTAGCACCATGACATTCCTGATCGACGGGAAAGAGCAACCGCTAACGTATGGTAAACAGTTTATCCTTAGTCCAACTCCCGACCATGCCACCAGCAACGTAACGGCCCCCGTCGTTTTTGTCGGTTATGGCGTAACAGCACCAGAACTTGGCTACGATGACTACACGAATATTGATGTGAAAGGAAAAATTGTAGCCTATGTCAACGGAGCCCCCAACTCGTTCCCGTCCAATCAGCGTGCTTTCTATTCATCGTCGAAAGCCGAGAATGCAGCGGCTCACGGAGCCATAGGCACACTGGCCTTTAGTCTTCCCAGTGATTTACGGAATCGTATTGAAACGGCGGCACCCCGCGCCCGGCAAGGCATTTACCGTTGGGTCGATAAATCAGGAAAACCACAACGTACGGTTCCAGCCATTCAGGGTGCGGCTTCACTGAGCGATTCAACAGCTCGTCTGCTCTTTACCAAATCACCCGTTCCGTTTAGGGATGTTATCACTAATGTGCAAAAGAATCGGTCGCAAGCCTTTCCCCTGAATATATCGGCACGTATAAAAGCCCGGACCGACGTAGTGGAAGATGTGGCGGGTTACAACGTAGTGGGCGTTTTGCCCGGTTCTGATCCGGCTCTGAAAGACGAATATATTGTTTGCGCAGCGCATATCGACCACCTGGGCGTTGGTCGTCCGGTCAAGGGTGATTCGATCTACAACGGTGCCCACGACAATGCATCTGGTGTGGCGATCAATCTGGAGATGGCCCGCCTATTTGCGTCGCTCCCCAAAGCGCCCCGACGTTCGATTATTTTTGTTGGCGTTACGGGCGAAGAAATGGGCCTGCTCGGCTCCGATTATTTTGCCAGTAACCCGACCGTGGCCAAGAATAAAATTGTAGCCAACATTGCGCTCGATATGCCGTTCTTCTTCCACCCACTGCTCGACATTGTTCCCTACGGCGCCGAACATTCGAGTCTGGGCCGCGAAACCGAGCAGGCCGCTGAATTCTTAGGCATAAAAATCAGCCCCGACCCCATTCCAGAGCAAACCGTTTTTATGCGTAGCGACCACTTTAGTTTTGTCCGTCAGGGCATTCCGGCTCTGTTCATAAAAAGTGGCTCTGAAACGGGTAATCCCAATCTGGATGGCACCAAGTTGAACCTCGACTGGCGGGCGACGATTTACCACACTCCGCAGGACGATATGAATCAGCCTTTCGATTTCAAAGCAGCCGCCAAACACGTTCAGCTACAATTCCTGATCGGTTATCTGGCTGCTCAGGCCGATAGCCGACCAACCTGGAACAAAGGCGATTTCTTCGGAACGAAGTTTGGCAACCAGGACGTGGTAAAATAAGAAAATAGCTTTGTTCGAGCACGATAATTCATTCCGTTTTGCAACAACAGAAATAGCGTCTGTTGTCCTTATTGGTATTGGCGATCTGGGGCAAACCGTCTTGGCTAGTTTCAGCCCAACGGACTCGGTGCAGTTACTAACGCTCCCCTCGGTAATGAGCGCTGATTTTGTTACGTTACTCAACCCTATTCTCAAAGCGGAAACACCCGTTTTTCTTGTCGCAAATCCCGAACAACAGTCGGAATGGGACGTTATCAGCGAAACGGCATCAGTACTACGTAACGCCCACCTCCCCTACGCAATACTGATGCCGTTTGGGCAGATGGATAACGTACTGCATTATCAAGCGCTCGCTCAGGGCAGAAATGGCGTGTTGCTGGTCGAAGAGAAAAGGCAACGTAGCAACATCAATGACCCACTGACCGCTACGTTACGTGTGCTTATCGATATGTATCGGCAAGTGTGGTCGTGTGTGATTGATGCACCACAGCTTCATATGCTGCAAGGTATTGGTCGAATAACCTTTGCAGACTATGAAGCTGTGGGCGATGATCGAATAAAAAAATTGTTCGCGGAGTTGACCGATAAATTCAGCGAATCCGATGGCATACTTAGCGTTCTGGTTCAGCTACGGAGCAGTGGCGCAAACGCATTACGACTCTCGGAACAATACGCCTTACAGAAAGCACTCGAAAACCATTTCGGCTTACCGTCCTCTGAAGTAGGATTGCTCGTCACGCGGGACGAAACGCTTTTGGACTCATTAAAATTGACGCTACTAGGTCGGTCGCCTTCAACTCATTAAGCATCTCTCCACTTAATGCCACAGCCAATCGCCCGTGCCGACGGCGTTGTGACGGTTTTACCCGCTAATAGTTCATTAACAGCCTCCGCTACGTATTTCTTATCGGCAGCGGCCGCATCGCGCTGGTTGTTGTCGATAGCGCCGATGTAAGCCACCCGGTATTGATTACCCTCCTTTTTGACCACAAACATATGGGGCGTGTTCGTAGCGCCGAAACTTTTTGCAACAGTCTGACTTTCATCGTATAGATACGGGAACGAATAGCTTTTACTTTTGGCCCGCTCCTGCATCGCACTATATGAATCGCCGGGCGAAAGCTGAGCATCGTTCGATTGAATCGCCAGGACAGGATATCCTTTGGGGGCAAACTGCTCATTCAGGGCTACAATTCGGCTTTCATAAGCTTTAGCCACTGGGCACGTATTGCAGGTGAAAGCAATGATATAGCCTTTGACGTCTTTTTTATCAGCCAGCGAAACCGTTTTCCCATCAACGTTTTTCAGCTTAAAATCCTGAACCGTATCCCCTACTTTATAGCCATCCGACGCGTTTCGGTAACTCATCAGCGCTACTGCCAGCAGCAGGGCGACCATTGGTAAAAAAGCAGTCTTTTTCATGATGATTATGGTTTATGTTGATTGATTATCGTGGCAAGTTCTCCTTCTTTCACGGGTCGGCCGATGTATTGCCGGACGTTACGTTGCTTATTGAGGATCAGGGTCATGGGCAATGCTCCCGACCATTCGGGTGCTACTTGATCGACCCACGCGTTCAGATCGGGTTCGTCGAGCAAAACAACGCTCGACTGTATTTTTCGGTTGCGTACAAACGGATTCACTTTCTTAGCCAGATCGGCCTTATCGTCCATACTGACCAGCAATACGCTTACTTTCTGGCTGGCATACGCTTGTCGGGCCCGTTCAAACTCCGGCAACTCCTTCACGCAGGGCGCACACCACGTTGCCCAGAAATTCACTACGTATAACGTATCGTTGGGTTTATGAATCAGTTGGTTCAGTTGATCAAATTTAATCACCTTAACAGACTGACTTCTGGCAGACGTAACACTCAGAAAGAACGTTATCAAAAATAGCCCACAAATTGATTTCATACTCATAATCAGCAAAATAACTAATCAAAAGCAGAACGTAACGAAAGATCATACAGTATTGATGAGTTGCTCTATCATAAAATTCTGTAATATTTTGTTGATTAGACCGGCTCAATAAATCAATTGCGTCCTCATCTTTGCCACATGAATCGAACCGATTCATAGCTTTCTCATACGCCGGAATATCACTCAATAACTATGCCTGGCACTATTCTGCTCATTGATGATGAGCCTAAACTCCGCCAACTTCTTGCTCGTATTCTAACTCTGGAAGACTATCAGGTTCTGGAAGCCGACGATGCCCGCAGCGGCCTACGTACGCTGGAGCGTACCGAAGTGCAGTTGGTAATCAGCGACGTAAAGCTTCCGGATGGCAACGGTATCGACCTGACGGCTCAGGTCAAAAAGCTTCAACCAGCCACGGAGGTGATCGTTCTGACAGCGTATGGGACCATTGCCGACGGCGTAAAAGCGATCAAAAACGGAGCATTCGACTACATTACCAAAGGCGATGACAACGACAAAATTATTCCGTTGGTCAGTCGGGCTATTGAAAAAGCAGAACTACAATTTCGAATTAAGCGACTCGAAGAGCAGGTTCAGCAGAAATATGGTTTCGAGAAAATAATTGGTCAGTCGAAAGCGATTCAGCAAGCCATCGATCTGGCGCGTCGGGTAGCCGTAACCGATACTACGGTGCTGCTAACCGGCGAAACCGGTACGGGTAAAGAAGTTTTTGCGCAGGCCATTCATCAGGCGAGTCCGCGCCGGACAGGTTCGTTTGTGGCCGTAAACTGTAGCGCATTGGGCAAGGAAATTCTGGAAAGTGAACTTTTCGGACATCGGGCGGGCGCATTCACCGGGGCCACGCGCGACAAGAAAGGCTTGTTTGAAGAAGCGAACAAAGGCACTATTTTTCTGGATGAAATTGGAGAAATGGCGCTCGATCTGCAGGCTAAGCTGCTACGTGTTCTCGAAACACACGAATTTATGCGCGTAGGCGACACCCGCCCCACTAAAACAGATGTTCGCGTGGTAGCGGCCACCAATCGCGATCTGAAACACGATGCCGAAGCGGGTTTGTTCCGATCTGATCTGTATTATCGACTATCGGTTTTTTCCATCGAACTCCCTGCTCTCCGCGACCGGCGCGACGATATTCCGGCACTGGCTCAGGCCCTGACCTTGCAGGAAGCCGCTAAAGTCGGTAAACGGAATATGACGATGAGTCCGGCTTTTGTTGATGCACTGACCCGCTATAGCTGGAAAGGCAACATCCGCGAACTGAAAAACGTAATCGAGCGGGCTGTGATCCTCAGCGACGGCCAAACCTTACTGCCTGACTATCTGCCTCTGGACGTCCAGTCTCCGGCTGGCGCTACTTCTCCTACTACGTTCGCCTATGACCTGGCAACGATCGAAAAGAACCACATCGAACAAGTATTACGGCACACGGAGGGTAACAAAACCGAAGCCGCTCGTCTGCTGGGAATTGGGCTCAGTACGTTGTACCGGAAACTAGACGAATATCGACTGGGCTAATACGCGATTAAGCCCTTAAGAGTCTCCAACCAGGGCTGGTTTCTTCTTACTCTCTCCAACCAGTCAGTTTTTAGCTTCCCAAAATGAGAATCGACCTTGTCAAAATGAGAAGGTTTCGATAGAACTCACCTATCGCCCTAGCTTCTCACACAATTACAAACAATTCACTATCAATACATTACCCCAAAAGCAAAATTCCATTATTCAGTATGGAATGCTTTTTGGCATAGTCTGTTCGAACCAAACAGAAAATGCTCTTATGGAAACCGTCCTCCTAATCGTAACGGCCCTACTCTGCTTCCTTTTCTTTTACAAGTCCATCGAGTGGTTTGAACACATTTAAGGATCGAACGAGTGAAATGCGTTGCATATCCATCTCATTCACTCGTCTGCTCACTCTTTCATCTATGCTAACCGGCTTATTTATTGTCTCGCTTATGGTTTTCGCGTACATGCTGTACGTACTGATAAAACCCGAAAAATTTTAACCGCAACGTCTCTCCCAGCGTGGGAGTAACACATATTTACCATGTCAACTGAATTATTAGGCGTTCTGGCCATGTACGGGCTAACCGTTCTACTGGCCATTCCGCTGGGCAAATACATCGCCAACGTCTTCCAACCAGAATCAGCGAACGGACCGTTCGAACGGTTTATTTATCGAATAGGAAGTATCGATCCAACCCGCGAAATGAGCTGGAAAGAAAATCTGGTTGCCCTCCTGACCATCAATGCCGTCTGGTTAATCATTGCGTTCACGCTCCTGATGCTACAGGGCATCCTGCCCCTCAACCCCGATGGCAACCCATCCATGACGCCCGCTCTGGCATTCAACACGGCCATTAGCTTTATGGTGAACTGCGATTTGCAGCATTATTCGGGGGAGTCGGGCGTTACGTACCTGACGCAACTGTTCGTCATGAACTTTCTCATGTTCGTCTCGGCCGCAACGGGTATCGCATCTTTGCTGCTGATTGTCCGGTCGTTTTTACCAAACGTGGTAACCACCGTCGGTAACTTCTACGTATTCTTCGTTAAAGCCATCACCCGAATTCTGCTGCCGATCTCTTTCGTGGTTGCCCTTCTGCTGGTCTTCAACGGAACCCCGGCCAGCTTCGATGGCAAGGATCGTATTGTTACGGTACAGGGCGATACGGTTGGCGTTTCGCGCGGACCAGCCGCTGGCATGATTGCGATCAAACACGTTGGTACAAACGGCGGTGGCTGGTTCGGCGCCAACTCGGCCCATCCGCTCGAAAATCCAAACTATTTCACCAATATGGTTGAAATGATCGCTCAGGTATTGATCCCGATCGCCATGCTCTTTGCGCTGGGTTATCTCATCAATCGCCGTCGGTTTACGTGGGTTATTTACGGGGTTATGACGGTGGGCATGCTCTGCTTGCTTATCCCAACACTGATCACTGAAATACACGGCAACCCAGCCATTGCACAGTTGGGTGTCAGTCAGTCAACGGGTGCGATGGAGGGCAAGGAAGTCCGTTTCGGTCCATTGGCATCGGGCTACTGGAGTATCATGACCACCATCATTTCAACGGGATCTGTCAACTCCATGCACGATTCGTCGATGGCCCTGTCGGGTACGATGGAACTGCTGGGGATGATGACCAATGCCTTCTACGGCGGGTGTGGCGTCGGCTTTCTGAACTATTACTATTACCTGATCATCGCCGTTTTCATTTCGGGGCTTATGGTTGGTCGTACACCGGAATTGTTCGGTCGGAAAGTCGAGGCACGGGAAATCAAGATTGCATCGATTGTGGCGCTGCTGAGTACATTGCTCGTAAAAGGGGGCGTAGCACTGGCAGCCTGGGTATTCGTCAACTATGGTGATGCCAACTGGTTAGTGAAGCCATCAGCCTGGTTAAACAATCCCGAAAATCACGGTTTCTCAGAAATGCTGTATGAATTCACGTCAGCCAATGCCAACAACGGTTCCGGCTTTGAAGGATTGGGCGACAACAACTTTTTCTGGAACTACGCGACGGGTATTGTGCTGATTCTGGGTCGATTTATTCCGATTATCGGGCCGGTTGCTATTGCGGGTCTATTGAGTCAGAAGAAGTACGTTCCTGAATCATCCGGTACGTTACCAGTCGATACCGCTACGTTCGGTCTGATGACCTTCGCCGTCATTCTTATCATCACGGCCTTATCGTTCTTCCCGGCTTTGGCTCTGGGTCCCCTGGCCGAGTATTTTAGTCTGAAATGATCAGAACCGGGATTGATCTGATTTTAGGATTAATCTGATTTTGCTTCTCGCTTCAAAGAAGCAATTGATCAACACACAAAATCTGTTTCATCCCAAAATCAGATCAATCCCGGTTCTAAACTTTTTTCAAATATAACAAAAATGGCAAAGCAACATTCATCCCCGTCACTGTTCCAGGGCGAGCTCGTCAGAACAGCCATCCGGGAGTCGTTTGTCAAACTAAGTCCGTCGATTCTGATTAAGAATCCGGTCATGTTTACCGTCGAAATCGGCACCATCGTTATGGTGTTGGTTACGGCTTATATCGCTAGCACCGGCGATACGTCGCAGGGGTCGCTGGCTTACAACGTAGCGATCACGGCGATTTTATTATTGACGATCCTGTTCGCCAACTTCGCGGAGGCCATTGCCGAAGCACGCGGTAAGGCGCAGGCCGAATCGCTCCGGAAAACGCGGCAGGAAACCCCGGCCAAAGTGATACGTCCCGTTGGAAATATGTATACCGACGAACTACAGACCATCTCTTCTGCTCAGCTTGTTAAAGGCGATGTGTTCATCTGCGAACCGGGTGATATAATTCCCGCCGACGGCGAAATTATTGAAGGCTTAGCGACCATTGATGAATCGGCTATCACGGGCGAATCAGCTCCGGTTATTCGGGAAGCAGGCGGGGATAAATCGTCCGTAACGGGCGGCACGAAAGTCTTATCGGACCGAATCAAAGTACAGGTTACGACCCAGCCCGGCGAATCGTTTCTCGACAAAATGATCGCGCTCGTAGAAGGAGCCAGCCGCCAGAAAACACCGAACGAAATTGCGCTGACGATTTTGCTGGCTGGTTTTACGCTGATTTTCGTCATTGTCTGCGTAGCGCTAAAACCCTTTGCCGATTACGCCAATACGCCCATTACCATTGCCGCCCTGATTTCGCTGTTCGTTTGTCTGATTCCAACAACGATTGGCGGCCTGCTGTCGGCCATCGGTATTGCCGGGATGGACCGTGCCTTACGGGCCAATGTAATCGCCAAGTCAGGCCGAGCCGTAGAAACAGCCGGTGACATTGATACGTTACTACTCGACAAAACCGGAACTATTACGATCGGCAACCGGAAAGCCACCAACTTTTATCCGGCACCGGGCATATCGGAAGAAGACATGGTACGTGCCTCGGCGCTGAGTTCGCTGGCCGACGAAACGCCGGAAGGCAAATCGATTGTTGAATTGGCCCGTAGCGGAAACTGGGGCGCTACCGTAACGAATCGTTTATCGACCAGTGGTGCTACGTTGATCAAGTTTACGGCAGAAACCCGTTCGTCGGGGATCGACATCCCGAGTGGTGACAATGGCTCTGTGACGCGTATTCGCAAAGGCGCTACGGACTCGATTCGCACGATGGTTAAGCGAGCCGGAAACACCTTCCCCACCGCCACGGCAGAACAGGCTCAAAAAATTGCGGCTAACGGCGGCACTCCGCTTGTGGTGTCAGAAAATGAGCAGGTAAAAGGCGTAATTGAACTGCAGGACATTATAAAACCCGGCATCTCAGAACGTTTCGACCGACTTCGGAAGATGGGCGTAAAAACGGTGATGGTTACGGGCGACAACCCGCTGACGGCTAAATTCATCGCCGAAAAAGCGGGCGTCGACGACTATATTGCCGAAGCCAAACCGGAAGACAAAATGAATTACATCCGGCATGAGCAAACCGGCGGTAAACTCGTAGCCATGATGGGAGACGGTACTAACGATGCGCCCGCTCTGGCGCAGGCCGACGTTGGCGTAGCCATGAACTCTGGCACGCAGGCGGCCAAAGAAGCGGGCAATATGGTCGATCTCGACAATGACCCAACCAAGCTGATTGAAGTCGTCGAAATCGGGAAGCAGTTGCTGATCACACGCGGTACGTTGACAACGTTCTCCATAGCCAACGACGTCGCAAAGTACTTCGCCATCGTTCCGGCACTGTTCGTGGTATCGATTCCGGCTTTGCAATCGCTGAATGTTATGGGGCTTCATAGCTCCGAATCGGCCATATTATCGGCCGTTATTTTCAACGCAATCATTATTCCGTTGCTGATTCCGCTGGCGCTACGTGGTGTGGAATACAAACCAATTGGAGCCTCCGCCCTGCTCCGTCGGAATCTGTTCATCTACGGTCTGGGCGGTATTGTTGCCCCTTTCATTGGCATCAAGCTAATCGACATGGTTGTCGGACTATTTGTGTAAAAGAACCTCACCCCCAGCCCCTCTCCTTCACAAGGAGAGGGGGAGTAAACATCGAACAAATCATGAAAAATCATATTGGACCAGCTATTCGGCTAACCCTTGTTCTGCTGGTCGTTCTCTCTGTCATTTATCCACTCGTCATTGCTGGTGTTGGCCGTCTCGCACCGGGTAGCGGCAAAGGCGAAACTGTTAGCATTAATGGTAAACTCGTTGGCTACGCACTGGTTGGCCAGAAATTTACGGAAGATCGCTATTTCAACAGCCGGCCATCAGCCGTAGAATACAATGCAGCGGGTTCGGGCGGATCGAACAAAGGCCCGTCGAACCCCGATTACCTGAAAGCGGTTCAGGCACGGATCGATACGTTTCTGGTGCATAATCCAGGTGTAAAAAAAGAAGAGATACCCGTAGAGCTGGTCACGGCTTCGGGGTCTGGCCTGGACCCCGACTTGTCGCCCGCAGCCGCCAAAATCCAGGTGGCCCGGATTGCTAAAATTCGTAGCATCAGCGCCGACCGACTGAATCAACTGGTCGATGAGCATACCCAGGGTCCGCTGGTCGGTCTGTTTGGTCCGTCGACCGTGAACGTACTGAAACTGAACGTAGCGCTGGACGCCCTGAAATAAATTTGATTAGTAGTATATGGCTGACGAAGTTCCTGTAGATCAACTCCGTCAGCCACTAGTATCTGAGTACAACAAAACACCATGAAACATTCTTTTTACGCCCTGTTGGCAACGGTCTGGCTTGCAGCGATTACGCCTTCGTTGGCCCAAATCGCCACCGATTCGACCACCAGCAAGGCCTCTTCGGTAAGCCCAAGTCTGTCGTTTAGCGGTTACGTAGAAGCCTACTACACCCACGATTTCACGGCTCCCAAAACCAGTCAGGAACGCCCAGGCTTTTTGTATAATCACAAGCGTAACCGCGAAATCAACGTTAATCTGGCTTATCTGAAAGGCACCTATGCCAGCGAACGGGTCCGGGCAAACCTGGCTCTCCAGGTTGGTACCTACGCCCAATACAACTATGCAGCGGAGCAACCGTTACTACGTAACGTTTTTGAAGCGAACGCAGGCGTAAAACTCAGCAAAAAACGCGATCTGTGGCTCGACGCGGGCATTTTTGGATCGCATATCGGCTCCGAAAGCGCTATCTCAAAAGACTGTTGGACACTGACCCGAAGTCTGGTTGCCGAAAATTCACCCTATTATCTGGCCGGGGCAAAACTGACCTATAATACTCCTAATGGAAAGTGGACGCTGCTTGGCTCAGTGGTCAATGGCTGGCAACGTATCGCTAAGCTACCGGGCTATACCGGTCCGGCCATCAGCACGCAGATTCAGTTTAAACCAAGTGCAAACGTAACGCTCAACTGGAGTACGTTTCTGGGCAGCGACCGGCCCGATTCGTTAAAACAAACGCGTTTCTACAATAACTTCTACGCCATTTTGAATCCGAACGGCAAAGTCAGCGCTATTCTTAGTTTCGATATTGGCTCAGACCGCAAACCGATAGGCGTTGATGGACGTCGGGTAGGCAGCGGCAGTTACGTTTGGTATGCCCCCGTAGCGATTGTACGCTATTCGATCAGCGATGCCCTCAAGCTCGCTGGCCGGGTTGAATATTACGATGATAAAAACGGAGTCATTATTGCGACTGGTACTCAGAATGGATTTCAAACCTTGGGTTATTCGCTCAACGTCGATTACTTCATTTTACCCACGGCGGTATTCCGCATCGAAGGCAAAGTGTATGATAGCAAGGACGCTATTTTTGAATCAACCAGTGGGTTCCGTAAAACAAATACGTCCCTGACAACGAGCTTGGCCGTTTCATTTTAAATGAGTTTTCAGTTTATAGTTTTTGAGTTTTCAGTGGCTGACGCAAGAGGATTACTGACGCGTCAGCCACTGAAAACTCAAAAACTATAAACTGAAAACTATACCCTTCTCTATGCTAGATAACCGCGACCAGAACGCCGAGCATTTTCTGAATCTCCTTCGCCAGTCAAGGCGGGGGAAATTCAAGATTTATATTGGTATGAGTGCCGGAGTTGGGAAAACGTATCGCATGTTGCAGGAAGCTCACGCGCTGCTACGTGGCGGTATCGACGTACGAATCGGCTTTGTGGAAACGCACAACCGCGCCGAAACCCAGGCGCTGGTCGACGGGCTACCGATTATTCCCCGGCGTCGGCTTTTCTACAAAGGTCGTGAACTGGACGAGATGGACCTGCAAACCGTCATCAATCTGCATCCCGAACTAGTGGTGGTCGATGAACTAGCCCATACAAATATACCCAGCTCGAAGAATGAGAAACGCTGGCAGGACGTACTGGAAATTCTGGATGCGGGTATCAACGTCATCAGTGCCGTTAATATTCAGCACATAGAGAGCCTGTATCAGCCCGTTCGGCAGATAACGGGTATCGACGTAACGGAGCGCGTTCCAGATCGGGTACTCCAAATGGCCGACGAAGTAGTCAACATCGACCTCACCGCCGACGAACTGATTGCCCGGCTCAAAGACGGCAAAATCTACGACCGGGCCAAAGTGGAATCGGCTCTGAGTAACTTTTTTCAGGCCGACAGGATTCTGCAACTTCGCGAACTGGCACTCAAGGAAGTAGCTACCGCGGTTGAACGCAAGATCGAAACGCAGGTAGCCCCTACTACGCAACTCAAACCCGAGCGGTTTCTGGCCGCCATCAGCAGTAATCACGAAGTAGCCCGTCGTGTTATCCGGAAAACCGCCCGGCTGGCCAGCTATTACCAATCGCGCTGGTTTGTATTATACGTACAAACGCCCGCTGAAGACCCCAATCGGATCAAACTGGACGTACAGCGGCACCTGATCAATAACCTGAAACTGGCTACTGAACTCGGCGCGGAGGTGATTCAGGTCAAGAGTCAGTACATTGTGAATGCCATTGCCGAAACAGTCGAGCAGCGAAAAATTACGACGGTTTGTATTGGCAAACCTCATATTACCTTAATTCAGGTCATTTTACAGACAAATGCCTTTAACCAGCTCCTGAATAAGTTATCCGATTCCGACACCGACCTGATTATTCTCTCATGACGATTAAAGCAAAAATATCGCTTGGTCTGGCCTTCATGTTCGTCATTATTCTTGGCTTAGGCGGCCTGGGTGCCTATTACCTGAATGAGCTGGCCAACGACTCACACGCTATCCTGAAAGATAATTACATCTCGCTTCAGTATGTCAGCGAAATGCAAAAAGCATTGCTCGACCGATCAACGGACTCCGATGCGTTACGTCGTTTTGACGAAACGCTACAAAAGCAGGAAGCCAACGTAACGGAAGAAGGTGAACGCGAAGCCACCGTAGCACTACGTCGGGATTTGAATCGGATCAAGATCGCGCCCCGCGATACAATGGCGGTTAGACGAATTCAGACCGCGCTCCTGCAACTGGACGACATCAACCGGCAGGCTATATTCCGAAAGAACGAAACAGCCGAACAAACCGCCACCGATGCCCTGCTGCTACTGGCCGTTGTGGGTACGTTTTGTTTTCTGGTGGCATTCTCCTTTATGGTCAATTTCCCCAGCTACATTGCCCGACCGATTCGGGAACTGACGCGCGGTATCCGCGAAATAACCAGCCGAAATTTTGAGGAACGACTGCACTTCCGATCCAGCGATGAATTTGGAGAACTAGCCCGTTCGTTCAACTCCATGGCCCAGAAATTAGATGAGTATGAACACTCTAATCTGGCCAAACTGCTGTTTGAAAAGAAACGTATCGATACGTTAATCCAGCTTATGAACGACGGTATTCTCGGGCTGGATGAAAAAAAACGCATCCTGTTTGCCAACCCGGTCGTCTGCCGGTTACTGGGCATTGAGGAAGCCAAACTCGTTGGCCGGTACGCCCCCGACGTAGCGTCGGTTAACGATTTGATGCGCACGTTAATTCAGGACCTCATGACCGACGAAGCGCCCGCTCGTTCCGACGGGAATGGTCTGCTGAAAATCTACGATCCTGAAGCGCTCAGCTATGGGCACGACGGCAAAGGCAAAGAAAGTTTTTTCAACAAGCAGATTCATGCCGTTACGGTAGCTCCCACCGGCGATGGCGAAGCACGCCCGGCTGGCTGGGTAATTGTGCTGGAGAACATTACGTCGTTCAAAGAACTGGATCAGGCTAAAACCAACTTTATAGCCACCGTTTCGCACGAGCTAAAAACGCCAATCAGTAGTATTAAGCTGAGTTTAAAATTGCTGGACGATCATCGAATTGGGCAACTGAACGATGAGCAAAAACAACTGATTGGCCACGTTCGCGACGATGCCGAGCGGTTGCTCAGCATTACGGGTGAGCTGGTCAATATGGCGCAGGTGGAGTCAGGACAGATTCAGCTGAAAATTGAGAACGTAGCGCCCGCCGATATTGTCCGCTACGCCACGCAGGCACTTCAAGTACCAGCCAATCAAAAACATATTCAGTTTCAGGTAGAGGCTCCCCTCGATCTGCCGACGGTAAAAGCTGACCCCGACAAAGCCTCGTGGGTCCTGGTCAACTTTCTGTCGAATGCCGTTCGTCATAGTCCCGAAGACAACAAAATCGACGTAGTAGTACGTCCCTTAGGGAATCTGGTTGAGTTTGAAGTTCGTGACTACGGAGCAGGCATTCGACCGGAGCACCGCGACCGTATTTTCGAACGCTATTTCCGCGCACCAGGCAACAATGGCCAATCGAGCGGTACAGGGCTGGGATTAGCTATTTCGAAGGAATTCATTGAATCGATGGGGGGCGACATTGGCCTCAAAAGCAATTTAACGAACGGTACGGCCTTCTATTTCCGATTGCCACGTACGTAAATTACTTTGCGGCATGAACTTATCTACCAGCACATCAACGCATTCGCATCTTAACAAAGTCTCGATTCAGGGCTTACTGATTTCCATCGGTATTGTTTTTGGCGACATTGGCACATCGCCACTCTACACCTATAAAGCCATTTTTGGTGACCGCATTCTGACCGAAAATCTGGTTTTGGGGGCCTTCTCGGCCGTCTTCTGGACGCTCACGTTCCAGACTACGCTCAAATACGTCATCATCACCCTCAATGCTGATAACAACGGCGAAGGAGGTATTTTTTCACTTTACACGCTGATCCGGCGATACACCGGCAAATGGATGCTTTATCCGGCCATTATCGGCGGTAGTTTTCTACTGGCTGATGGCATTATTACGCCACCTATTTCGGTTTCGTCAGCCATTGAAGGCCTGCTCATTTATTACCCCAAACTCGACACCGTACCCATCGTACTAGTCATTATTGTGTTACTGTTTATTACCCAGCAGTTTGGCACTCAATGGCTTGGGCGTCTTTTTGGCCCAATTATGCTCGTCTGGTTTTCCTTTATCGGTATTATGGGATTACTATCGTTGGTACAGCATCCAGGCGTTCTGCGGGCGCTCAATCCGTGGCATGTTGTTACGTTGTTACGTGACTATCCGGGTGGTTTCTGGCTGCTGGGTGGGGTGTTTCTGTGTACAACCGGGGCCGAAGCCTTATATTCCGATATGGGACACTGCGGACGAGGCAATATTCGTGTCAGCTGGGTTTTCGTAAAAACCATGTTGCTGCTCTCTTACGCTGGTCAATCGGCCTGGCTCATGCAACACCTGGGCAAACAGCTTGGGCCTACCAGCTCTTTTTATGAGATCGTACCTCCTTCCCTGCTTGTTTTCGCCATCGGTATTGCTACGTTAGCCACCATCATTGCCAGCCAGGCGCTCATCAGCGGCTCGTTTACGCTCATTGGCGAAGCCATCCGACTGCATTTCTGGCCCCGCCAACGGGTTATTTACCCCACTGATTTTCGGGGCCAATTATACATTCCACAAATCAACTGGCTGCTGATGGCTGGCTGTATTGGCGTTGTCCTGCACTTCCGCGAATCCAAAAACATGGAAGCTGCTTTCGGGCTGGCCGTTACGTTAACGATGCTGATGTCGACCGTACTGATGAACGCCTACTTACGGATAAAGCGTGTCAATTCCCTGCTGCGACTCGCCATTATGACCCTATTTCTGTCTATCGAAACGTCGTTTCTGATTGCGAATCTCGTCAAATTCGAAGAGGGTGGCTGGATTTCAATCCTGTTGGGTATGATTCTGATTACCGTCATGACGCTCTGGCATAAAGGCAAGCAGCTTAAACGAAGCTTTGTAAAGTTCGAACCGCTTCCACCTTTTATCGAAACGCTCAAGGAACTGAGTAACGACCCAACTGTTCCCAAATACGCCACTCACCTTGTTTACCTGACGGGCTCCGAAACGTCAGCCAAAATCGAAGCCGAAACAATTGAGTCTATTCTATACCGCTCCCCAAAACGGGCCGATGTATACTGGCTTCTGCACGTTCATGTTGAAGATGAACCATTTACAATGCGATACAAAGTCGAGACGCTGGCCACTCAGGACGTGTACTTCATTACGTTCTACCTGGGTTTCCGCATCGAACCCCGGCTGAATCTGTTCTTCCGTCTGGTTGTCGAGGATATGGTGAAACGGAACGAAGTAGAAATTACCAGCCGCTATCAATCGCTCAACCAGAAAAACATTATGGGCGACTTCAAATTCGTCGTATTTCAGAATTTCATATCTGCCGAAAATGAGTTGCCACTCATGCAACAGATCATCATGAAAAGCTATTTCCTCATCCGAAAAACAGCCTTACACGAAGATGCTGCTTACGGACTGGACGCCAACAACGTAACACTTGAATACGTCCCACTCCTATTCTCTCATCCAAAAAACATCAGGCTAATTCGAGAAAACGGCTAACCGAGCCTGTCTAAACTTTTGTTTTCCTAGCGTGCTTTGTCATCCCTCCTGCTACACCATCGGCCCAGGAGGAATGACAAAACACACCCATAATTGCTTGACACCAAAAACAAAACTCATTCACTATCAACCAGTTAAACAAAACAGAAAAAATTCACTCCGCATTTGATTATACTTAGTCTAAATAACACATAACTTTGGCGAGAATTTCACGCTCTAAAGTTGAAACGCTCGCTACCAAAAATGTTTAACGCTACGTCTATTTTCCGTTTCGCGCCGGTTGTATTACTCGCGCTTGGACTAACCTCCTGTGACACGGCAGATAATCCTGACACAGTTGCTCCCCAGCTCCGTAAATCCATCGATTACGCGAAACTAACCGACACTACTACCTACGCTAACTTCTTTGTTGATGATGCGGGAGCTAAAACCGTCGATTTAACAAACGGCAGCAATCGCCTGCTCATGTTCCGGGCCATCAATACCTACAACGGAACCGCCGTTGGAACCGGTGCTACGCTGGACGCCAACGTCCTGAAAAACATGTTTGCTAATACCAGTAGCCCTTTCTCGGGTACGCTTGCTTCTCTGAACACCTCGGGCGTTCAACTACGTAGCGTTACGGCTTCGTCGCTCTCTAGCGCCGATGCAGAAAAAGAAAGGCAAACCATTGAAGCTGGATTCACCGCCATTGCCAATGCCAGCAAATCGGTATCGGCCACAGCATCGGAAGGGAAAGCCGGTAAACTGGGTACGTATCTGGTTGACGAGAAAGGGATCGAGCAGGCTCAGATCATTCAGAAAGGGCTGATCGGAGCTTTCCAGCTTGATTACATCGGTAATATATTGCTAAGCGACAAGAATCTGGCTTTGGATAATAAGACAGTGGTTGCGGGCAAAAAATATACGCAGTTAGAACAGAACTGGGACGAAATTTACGGCATTCTGACGGCCAACACGATTTATGGCTCTAAAGCAACCGCTACGTCGTCGGGCGAAAGTTTTATCGGTTCTTATTTGTGGGAATACAACAAAGACGATTTTCCAAAAATACATAAAGCCCTTCTGACGGGTCGGGCCGCTATTGTCAACAACGATGCCACTACGTTAAAAGCGCAGGCCACTTTCCTGCGGTCGGCAATGGAAAAGGCAGTTGCCAATGCCGCGCTGGGCTATCTGGGCAAATGGAAAACAGCCGGAACCAACGTAGCAGCCGCAGCCCACGCTATGGGCGAAGGTTTGGGCTTCATTTATAGCCTTCGTTATGCTAAACTCAACGGCGGAGATGCTACTTTCTCCGATGGTGTTCTCGTTAATCTGATTGGAGCATCCAATGGTTTCTGGGGGCTAACCAACGCCAAAATCGACGCAGCCGCTACCGCAATCAGAACTCAATTTAAGATTGCTGGCTAGCTATCAAACAGCTTCGAAAGTAAGTATTACAGAGCGGTACGTAACGTATCGCTCTACTTCTGTTTTTAGACTATGAGACAATTTAGCTGGCGAAAAATTGGTACTATCGGCGCTATCGTGTTGGCTATCTGGGCCTGTTCGACGTCTGGTGATACTGATTCGCCCACACCAACCCCACCCACCGATCAGGCTGGTGCTGATCGTAAGGCTATGCTAACCAATATAGCCGATAACATTATTCTTCCCAGTTATGCCAATTTCAAGGGTAAACTGGATGCTATGCTGACGAAAGCCGATGCATTTACGGCTAAACCCGATAAAACGACCCTGGCAGACTTTCGGCAAGCCTGGATCGACGCCTACACCGAGTGGCAAAAAGTGGAGCTGTTCGATGTGGGGCCGGGCGAAAAACATACCATCCGTAACTTTTTCAATATTTACCCGACCAACGTAACGGGAATCGAAGATTACATCGCTGCCGGTTCAGGTACTTTTGAAACGCCTTTATCGTATTCACGCCAGGGGTTTCCGGCTCTCGATTACCTGCTCAATGGCCTTGGTACAACCGACGATGCTATTCTGGCTCGCTACACGACCGCAACGGATGCTGCCAAACGGATTGCCTATCTGAAACGGCTCACGGGGCAGATGAACACCATCTTCACGGCAGTTTACGGTGAATGGACGGGTGGCTATCGGGATACATTCATCAATTGCACGAGTCTGGACGCAGGTTGTTCGACCTCCAAACTGGTAAATGGCTACGTATTGCATTATGAACGTTATATCCGTTCGGGCAAAATTGGCATTCCATCGGGCGCTATGACCAATGGAACGGCTAACCCCGAAACCATCGAATCGCTTTACAAAAAGGACCTGTCGCTGACCTTGGCTAAGGTGGCGCATCAGGCTGTGGTTGATTTCTTCAATGGTAAAAGTGTTAAAACTGGTCAGGAAGGGCCCGGTCTGAAAACGTACCTGAATAGTCTTGGCGCCAAAGACAGCCGCACAGGTTCGTCGCTGTCCGACATTATCAATCAGCAATTTACTACGTCGGCCAATCAGCTTAATGCACTGAAACCCGTTCTCTACGACGACATCAAAACCAATAACACGGCTGTAGTTCAGGTATATAACGAAATGCAGAAAGCGGTTCGGATGCTTAAAGTCGATATGACCACGGCCATGAGTATTACCATTACGTATACCGACAACGATGGTGATTAAATCCCTTTAGCGTTTTCAGTTGGCAAGTTTTCCGTAGTTGGCTATGCAACCTGACTATTAAAAACTTCCCAGCTGAAAACCTGAAAACGCTATATGAAGCCTTACTTCCACCGAACCACTTCAGCGGCACCTTTGGCTCTCTTCCGAATAGCATTTGGCCTGATGTTATTCGGAAGCATTGTTCGTTTCTGGAGCAAAGGCTGGATTAGTGAGCTATATATCAACCCGCGTTTTTTCTTCCCGTTCTATGGCTTTGAGTTTGTCAAACCACTTGGACACAATACGTACGTAGTATTTGCCATTTGTGGCCTATCGGCGCTACTGGTAGCCGTTGGCTTATTCTATCGACTCGCGATAACCAGTTTATTTCTCAGCTTTACGTATATCGAACTGATTGACAAGAGCACGTATCTAAATCATTACTACTTCACCAGTATGATTTGCCTACTGCTCATTGTGCTGCCAGCCCATGCTTACTTCTCCGTCGATGCCTACCGAAATCGGACGTTGCTTTCTGACCAGGTTCCGGCCTGGTGTGTCGACTCACTCAGGCTGTTTGTATCCATTCTGTACGTCTATGCAGGTTTGGCCAAACTAAACAGCGACTGGCTGCTACATGCACAACCGTTACGTATCTGGCTTCCGGCTCATAACGATCTACCAATCCTCGGTTTTCTCTTCAACTACAGTTGGATACCTTATGCATTTAGCTGGTTTGGCTGCCTATATGATCTGAGCATTCCGTTTCTGCTGTGGAACCGGCGAACGCGCCCCTGGGCCTATGCCGCTGTGGTTGGCTTTCATGGGTTAACAGCCCTGCTCTTTCCCATTGGCATGTTCCCTTATATTATGATCGTAACGGCACTGATTTTCTTTTCAGACGATTTTCACATAACCGTGCTTCGTCGGATCGGGTCATGGCTACAGATGCCTGCTCATTTTTTGCGCCCACACCGTTCGTTTACGTATCAGCCCATTGCGGGTCAGACGATACGTAGCCTGCTGGCCATTTTCTTTGTGATTCAGTTCCTGTTTCCATTCCGCTATCTGCTTTATCCGGGCGAGTTGTTCTGGACAGAGCAGGGGTATCGGTTTTCGTGGCGGGTCATGCTGATGGAAAAAGCGGGCTACGCGCAATTTACAGTTAGCGACGACCGGGGCAATCGAACGATTGTCAACAACACGGAATTTCTGACTCCCCTGCAGGAGAAAATGATGTCGACACAACCCGATATGCTGCTGCAATACGCCCACATGCTTCGGGATTATTATGCTCAACATGGTTTTCATGACCCACACGTTTACGTCGACTCCTACGTAGCGCTCAACGGTCGATTGGGAAAACCGCTCGTTGATTCTACAATTGATCTGGCCCGCGAACAGGACACGTTCGCACCCAAATCATGGATTACTTCTCTCGATGATAAAATTTACGGTTTTTAGTTTTTTCTTCCTGGGCATCAGCACAAGCGTTCTGGCTCAGTATCAGCTTTCCGGAACGATAAAAAGCCGACACGATAGCACTGCAGTCGGCGGCTGTACGGTTTATTTAAATGACGGCAAACGTACCACCACAACCGATCAGGCTGGCCGATTCCTGTTTGCCAATTTGTCGGCTGGCGACTATACGATCCACACCAGTTGTACCGACTTTAGAGCAGCCCGACAAACGACAACTGTTTCCGATCACAATCAGCAATTAACCATCTGGATCAGCAATCGGGACGAAACGCTGAACGAAGTGACTGTTACGGATAAACAGTCTGATTTTGGCTTCACCCGGATGCGGGGGGTTGAAAGCATGGGAATATATGAAGGCAAAAAATCTGAAGTGATCATTCCCGACCAACTGGTAGCCAACTTATCGACCAATAATGCCCGCCAGATTTATGCACGCGTGGCTGGACTAAATATTTGGGAAAACGAAGGGGCCGGGCTTCAGCTCAGCGTGGGCGGTCGCGGACTTGACCCAAATCGTAGCTCTAATTTCAATGTTCGTCAGAATGGATACGACATCAGCGCCGATGCGCTGGGCTATCCCGAAAGCTATTACACCCCACCTACCGAAGCCGTTGGCCGCATTCAGATTGTGCGCGGGGCGGCTTCCCTCCAATATGGCACTCAGTTTGGCGGACTGCTCAATTTCGTCATGAAAAAGCCGGCGCAGAATCGGCCCTTTGAGCTGGTCGTTCGGCAGACTGCCGGTTCCTTTGGCTTCTACAATACGTTCACCAGCATCAGTGGAACCGTTGGAAAATTAAGTTATTACTCATTCTTCCAGTATAAGCAGGGCAACGGCTGGCGGCCCAATTCTCACTTTACCAACTACACGGCTTATGCCGATGTAGACTACCGTTTCTCGGAAAAAACAACGCTGGGGTTCGATATGACTCAGATGAGCTATCTGGCGCAACAGCCGGGTGGGTTGACAGACGATATGTTTCGGGCGAATCCTCGCCAGAGTAATCGGGAACGAAACTGGTTTAAGGTCAACTGGACAATGCCCGCCCTTCACCTTGATCATAAGCTGAACGCCAACAATGAAGTAAATGTCCGGCTTTTTGGTCTATATGCCTATCGCTATTCATTAGGATTTCGGCCTAACCGGGTCGCGAGCGTCGACGACAACAGCGAGCGCGATCTGATTAAAGGCGATTTTCAGAACTGGGGTGCCGAAGTGCGGTATCTGAAACGGTATTACGTCGGTAAAAAGCAGGGAGTGCTCCTGGCTGGTAGCCGCTATTATCATGGGTATAATCATAATATTCAGGGGCTGGGCAGTACGGGACGCGATGCCAATTTTACCTTCGTTGATAACCAGCAGGCCATTTTATCAGACTACCAGTTTCCCAACCGAAACGTAGCCCTTTTTGCAGAAAATATTCTTTACCTGGGCGATAAGCTATCGATCACGCCGGGTATCCGGTTCGAATACATTCATACTACTGCCGACGGCTTTTACGGGACTGTTACGCGGGATCTGGCGGGTAATATCATCAATTCGACCCGCACCAATGAATATCGAACCAACGGACGACAGTTTTTACTGGGAGGGATTGGCGTCAGTTATAAACCAACCCGCTCGCTGGATATCTACGGAAACCTGTCCCAAAACTATCGCTCAATCACCTTTAGCGATATGCGTATTGCGAATCCCTCGTCGGTCATCGATCCTAATTTGCAGGACGAAAAAGGCTACTCGCTTGATGTGGGGATACGTAGCACACAAACCACGCTGTATAATTTCGATGTCAGCGCCTTTTATCTCAACTATAACAACCGTATTGGCGAAGTTCAGTTCTACGATGAACAGGATCGGGTTCTTCGTCGTCGGGGCAATATTGGTCAGGCAATTATCATGGGGATTGAATCCTACGCCGAAGCCGATTTCCTCCGACTGGCCAATCCTGCCAATCAGCACCTGAGCGGGGTTGTTTTTGCGAACGTAGCATTGATTCATTCGGAATACAGAGCCAGCGAAATTGTAGGCGTAGCGGGCAACCAGGTCGAGTTTGTGCCGGATGTGAACCTGAAAAGCGGGCTTCGATTAGGCTATAAAAATCTGAAAGCTTCTTTTCAATATACCTATCTGTCTGACCAGTTTTCCGACGCAACGAATGCCCGCAATGGCGGGGTTTCGGCCGTTATCGGTCTTATTCCGGCTTACGCGATCATGGATGCCAGTTTATCCTATCAGTTCAGTAAGTTTCGGATTGAGACCAGCCTGAATAATCTGGCCAACCGCGCCTATTTTACCCGACGGGCTACCGGCTACCCCGGCCCCGGTATTTTACCCTCCGATGGACGTAGCGTCTACGTAACGATCCAGGTAAAACTGTAGTTGTTCAGTACCCCAAAAGCAAACCTCCCAGAAGACATTCCGGGAGGTTGCGAATCGAGCTTTTGGCAAGAGAGAATATGATGTCGGGAGCAAAGAGAGTCAGCAGGTAATTGGGTAAAGTTAATGATAACAGAACGGCACGCATCGTCTACTTATCACTAGTTTACCCAATTACCTGCTTCTCTACAGCTAGTCGAAAACTTCCAATTCGACCTCAGAACGTGAGTACCTGATCTGGAAATCTTCATCCCGATTTTCTAAAAACACAAGCTGAATGTTACGTTGGTTGGCCGCCATCCCAAAATTCCGAATGGCCTGAATGACGTCTGAATCAATAAACGAAGACGACGTAGCGTCGATCTCCAGAATCGAATTGTCGGGCACATTTTTCAACAGTTTCATCAGACGAGCCTTGCTCAGGAACGATACGTGGTCGCCGAGCTTTACGTAGATGTGCGTTCTATCGCTGTCACTGTCCCAGTTCGTACGAACGCGGTGGGCATTCAGGTAGTGAGCACGCAGGATGAAGAATATACCTGCTACCATGCCGATTGCAATTCCGGTCAGCAGATCGGTCAGCAAAATAGCTATAACCGTCACCAAAAATGGAATGAATTTCTCGATTCCCTCCGCAAAAACGCCTTTGATAATGTCAATACGCGACAGCTTGTAGCCCGTTACCAACAGAATCGAAGCCAGGCTAGCCCAGGGCATTTTATTCAATAATGTCGGCAACGTAACAACACATACCAATAGCAACGTACCGTGGACCAGAGCCGCTAGTTTGGTCCGTGCGCCAGCATTAATACTGACCGAACTCCGCACAATAACTGATGTCAGCGGAATACCGCCTATCATACCACTAACCAGATTGCCAATTCCCTGCGCTTTAAGCTCATGGTTGGTTGGTGTTTTCCGTTTCAACGGATCCAGCTCATCAGAAGCCTCGATAGCCAGAAGAGCTTCCAGACTAGCCACCAGGGCAATCGCTACAGCGGATGTATAGACCAGTGGGTTGTTCCACTGCGAGAAATCGGGAAATGTAAATAGGTTGAGAAAGGCGGCCGCACTTTCCGGAACGGGCAACTGCACCAGATGGTTGCCACGTAACGCCCATGCTGGAAAGCTACTACGCACGAGTTCATTGATACAAATCCCCAGCACAACTACCACCAACGCAGCTGGTACGTTCTTGATAATGGGGTGCTGACGTAGCGTTGGGCGCTCCCAGATATAAAACACGGCCAAGGACAAGATCGAGATCAAAATGGCAACTCCACTAAACTGGCTGATGGCCATGTGCAGCTGTTCGATGATGTTAAACCCGCCGGGCTGGAAAAGAGCCAATCCTTCGGCGGCATCAGCGTCATACCCAACCAAATGCGGCAACTGCTTGATGATTAAAATAATGCCAATACCAGCCAGCATTCCCTTTATCACCGAAGACGGAAAGAAATTACTGACCATACCCGCTTTGGCAAAACCCAGCCCAATCTGGAGAAGTCCAGCGATACAGGTAGCCAGCAAAAAGGCCGGAAACGATCCAAGCGCCTGAATAGCGCCCAAGGTTACGATAATTAACCCAGCCTCTGGCCCTGAAATACTCAGGGACGATCGGCTAAAGGCCCCCACAACCAGACCGCCCACGATTCCGGCAATAATGCCCGCAAACAGTGGAGCGCCCGAAGCCAGTGCTATGCCTAAGCACAAAGGCACTGCAACCAGAAACGAGATAGCCCCGCCCCGAATGTCGCCTTGTATATTACTCAGGTCCAGGCCAAAAAAAACCTTCTTTTGTGTATTTGTCATTACGTGTCGTTGAGTTTTAACTGCTCAAGTTTCCTTCTACAATTCGTTCGAAGCAATCGTCTCTGGCCGTACATCAGTGTTTTGAACGGTTGATACGTCTGGATTTTCAGAGTTTTCCAGCTTGCGCAGGCGCTCCTCTAAGCGTCTTTTTTCAATCAGTAATGAATCCACACGGCGGCTTTCGGCCTTGTATTGAGCGCGGTACCATTTTCCCTGCTGTCGTTGCTGTTGATAATCAACATATCGGTTAAAGGCAATACAGCTAACAATGAGTCCCCATACGGTGAGCCAATTGACTAATTTTCCGGTTCTTCTACCATTGTTGTACATGACTCAAACTGATTCTATCAGTGGATAGAGTTTCTTACCCAACAAAGTTAAAATCCAGAATAACCACAAGAATTAGTGATCTGTTAGAAGGTAATGAGAAACCAATTAGAAGTCGATTAGAAATCGATTAGAAACGCTTGGGTAACCGTACGCTGAAGGTAGTGCCTTTGTTAATCTGCGACGCTACGTTGATATGGCCGTGGTGTAACTGAATAATCCGATACGTTAAGGGCAGGCCAACGCCGTGCCCATGTATGCGCTTGACATTTTCGGCCCGGAAGAATGGTTCGTAAATGCTTTTGATATCTGATTCCAGAATACCAACGCCTTCGTCTTTAATTTCAACAGCTACCCAGCGCTCGTTAGCGCTGAGCGTAACCTCTACTCGTTTATTGTCGGAAAACTTACAGCCATTCTCCATCAGGTTGAAGAACGCAGAATAGAGCAATGATTTATTCCCTTCAATAGTCAGTGAGGGCTGAACTTGCTCCACCTTTCCATCAAAGGAGAAAACCACCGAGTAGTCCGACTGCCGGTTCATGAGCATCTGCGAAGCCTGATAAATAACTTCATCAATGGATACTTCACTGAATTTCAACGGCGTAGACTCAAGACTTACCAACGTCAGCTCCAGTAAATTATTGGTCAGCTTGTTCATCCGCTGGATCACTTCGAGTACCGATTTCCACTTCGCTTCGTGTTCCTCAACCGTACGTCGCTTCAGCAATGTTATTTCTATTTGACCGGTAATAATGGTGAGCGGAGTACGGAGTTCATGCGAGGCATTCGACACAAAATTGCGCTGCATCTCGAACCCTTCCTGGACCCGGTCGAGCATCAGGTTGAAGGTATGGGCCAGTTTGGCAATTTCGTCGCTGTCGTTCCCAGCCGTAACGCGCTGATTCAGGTTGGAAGCGGTTATACGATCAACCTGCCGGATCACGTCAGAAATAGGACGTAACGATCGGCCAGCGTAGGCCCAGCCAACGGCACCCATCAAGGCCAGACTACAGATCAGGCCAATAACCATGATCGTCCCGAGGTGCTGCATCTCCTCCAGACCGTACTGGTCGTAAGCTGAGGCTACCAGAATATATTCCCGATTGTTATGCCGATGAATAAACCCGACGATTTCTTTTCGTTTCTGTCGAAAGAAGACCTCTTTCTTTTTACGAATCTGATTGAGAGCCTCGGGTTTTATGATCGCGCTATCCCGTGTTGCGTAGACCATTTGGTTATCCTGATCATACACATTGATCTGCTCTTCGGGGAGAGCCGTGAGGTTGTTTTGTTCGATAATCCGCAACTGACGGGTCGTAATTTCGTCTTCGTCGAGCAGCAGGCGGGCTGTTGTTCGGGCCTTATCGCTCAATCGCAGATAAAAATCGCGTTGCCGGTAATATTCGGAAGTAGCGTAAACAATACAGGAAAATAGAACCAGAATGCCTGCAACAACCCCAACAAAGGTCAATGAAAGGCGGGCACGGATTTTCATGGCTAATCGTCAGTGGCTTGCATAATGTACCCTATGCCGCTAATGGTATGAATCAGTTTCAGCGGGAAATCCTTATCTATTTTTTTGCGCAGATAATTGACATATACGTCCACTACGTTGGTGCCCGTGTCGAAATTCAGATCCCAGACGTGTTCAGTAATTTCATTACGGGTCAGGGCGCGATTCTGATTTTTAAGAAAAAACTCCAGCAGCGCTAACTCTCTGGCTGTCAACAATATCTTATGATTCCCCCGGCGTACTGTTTTGCTCTGTTGATTCAATTCCAGATCGGCAATTTTAAGAATCTGCGGCTCTGCTGTCTGGTTGGCGTTACGTCGGGTTAAGGCTCGCAAACGCGCTACTAACTCCCTGAATTCAAAGGGTTTCACCAGATAGTCGTCGGCGCCGGCATCAAAGCCACTTAGCTTATTATCCGTACTACCTAACGCGGTCAGCATTAGGATTGGCAGATTCTCGTAGCGGTTACGAATCATCCGACATAAATCAAATCCGTTAATGATAGGCAGATTTACGTCGAGAACTACGATATCATACTCATTTTCGGCCAGCTTGTGCTGAGCTTCCATAGCGTCACCAGCCGTATTGGCAACGAATCCGTAATCCTCTAACCCCGTTTTTATAAGCGACGCCACCTCCCATTCATCCTCAACGATTAAAACCCGCATAGTATCTAGTATCGAATAGAAGTCTCGCTATAAGGCCAAGCTGTCCGATTAAAGCAGCTAACCTTGGTTGTTTACTATAACAGTCTGAATAAGCCGCCCTAGTTCCCCACCACCAGAATAAGTTATTAACGGCTTCCGCTGCCCAATCCGCCTTAGTTGTCCGGTTTTCTTTTGCAGCTATACACCCTAACTCAATTGCGGTTCAGTTGGCCATTATCGGTAATCAGTCGAGTCGTAATTCTAAAAAAATAAGCATCGTAAATTGCTTCACGACTAAAAACCAATAAGTTTGCGAAAAATCTCTTTTTATTTAACCGAAAAGAATACTTATCCTATAGACAATAATCATTAAAAGTATATAAAATGGCGACTGAGCCATACCAATACGTCAGGAGATCCATAGCCCTTTCTCCTGTTTTTACCTTACTAAAATCAACCAGTAATTGATCTATATGCACATTAATTGGCTTGCCTTTGCGGTTCCTTTCTTCCTGTTTTTTATTGGACTGGAATACATTGTTTCAAGATGGCAGAAGAAAACGTATTTTTCATTTAACAACTCTGTTGCGAATCTCAACGTCGGGATTGCCGAACGGCTAATTGACAGTTTTACGGTCGGGGTATTTTATTTCGTTTACGATTATCTGCACCGACACTACGCCATTTTTGACATTAAATCGAACGCCTGGACCTGGATATGCCTTCTTCTGGCAACCGACTTTGTCTGGTACTGGTATCATAGGCTGGCTCATGAAATCAATGTATTCTGGGCGGTTCACGTCGTACACCATCAGAGTGAAGATTTCAATTATACGGTTTCGGCCCGGATCACGGTTTTTCAGGCCATCGTCCGTACTGGTTTCTGGTCGGTGCTACCTATTATTGGCTTTCCCGCTGAAATGATTACAACTATGCTGCTGGTACACGGTCTGTATCCCTTTTTCATTCATACACGTACCGTTGGAAAACTCGGCTGGCTTGAATACGTATTTGTTACGCCCTCCCATCACCGTGTTCACCACGCCAGTAATCCCGACTATCTGGACAAAAACTACGGTGACGTATTTATCTTCTGGGATAAATTGTTTGGTACGTTTATCGAAGAAAAAGAGGAGCCTGTTTATGGCTTAACCAAACAGCTCGACAGCCATAGTTTTCTCTGGCAACAGTTCCACTTTCTGCTTGAGCTGCTAACTCAGGTTCACCGAACACCAGGGATACAGGCCAAAATCAAACTCCTGTTCGATAAACCCGACGCTGTTGATCCAACGATCCGTAACGGTTTAGAGGCCAAGTTGCTGCTACGTTCCTCGGTGCGTGCCTCTAGCCGACGATTTAAAGGGTACGTCGTCGGTCAACTCACGGGTATTTTGCTAATTTTATTCAGCTATCTGCTTTTTGAAGACTATGTGTCCTGGCCCCTGAAAATCAGTATAGCCCTATTCATTCTGCTGACTCTGATCAACTGCGGTGCTTTGCTCGAGCAACGACAGTGGGTATTGTATCCAGAAATAGCCCGACTAGCTGTGCTCTGGCTTGGTCTGTACATCCTTCTGGGCGATCCAATGCTGATTATTCTGGCCTACATAGGCGGTTTATCTGTCTGGGCTTACTTCTCGCTCATACAGAAACGCTACTTCCGACTGGTATATGGCATTGCCCATTAAGCTGAACCAATTCGTCAACCATAAACTACAACTTGAAAAACTATGAAACGAAAATCACTCTCCTCTACCCTCCTTTACGCGCGCTGGGGCTCAGCTATCGGCTTGGGTCTGGCCATCGCTCTAAGCGGCTTTCGGGTTGCCGATGATCCGGCCTATCGCCAAAAAATAAATGAGTGGCATCAGGAGCGTATTACGTCCCTGAAAAGCGAGAACGGCTGGCTCAATCTGGCGGGTTTGTTCTGGCTGTCGGAGGGAAAAAACTCACTTGGCCGTGGCACAGACTTCGACATTGCTTTTCCCGTGGCCGATGCTCCGGCCGATTTGGGAAAGCTTTATCTCGAAAAAGGCATTGTGCGCTTTGTCCCTGCTAAAGGAGCAACCGTATCGGCCAACAACACTCCAGTAACTGAATCAACCGTTATTTTCAAACCAGACGAAAAGCCGGTAACGTTAGCTCACGGCTCATTACGTTGGTTTATTATTAAACGCGGGGATAAATACGGCATTCGGTTGCGCGACCTGAACAGTCCATACTTACAGGAGTTTCAGGGCGTAGAGCGTTTCCCTGTCGATCAAAGCTGGCAGGTCAAAGCTCGCGTTGAAAAGCCTGCAACGCCCAAAACTATCCCCATTCTCGATGTGCTTGGCCTCACCTCGCAACAACCTCTGGCTGGTACACTCGTTTTTGAACGAAACGGTCAAACGTATCGGCTAGACGCCGTTGGCGAAGGTCAGAAGCTCTTTATCCTGTTTGGCGACGCGACCAATACGCATGAAACCTATGGGTCAGGCCGATTTTTGTATGCCGACAAACCAGGCCCCGACGGCACTACGGTTCTTGATTTTAACCAGGCCATCAATCCTCCATGCGCCTTTACACCCTACGCTACGTGCCCACTGCCACCCAAGCAAAACAAGCTGACACTGACTGTCAACGCGGGCGAAAAACGATACGGCGATCATTGATACACGATTTAACAACTATGCGTAGCGACCAGAACCCCAATCCGGAAACTCGTTTTCATAACCTAACGTATCAGGATCAGTTGGATGCCGTCTGGCAGCAGGGACACCTACTGGTAACGCGACAAATACCTGGCTTCTGGCTCCATCTCTACGCGGTGAATACCTTTTTTGTAGAAATCTGGATTTGCCAGCGTACCTATACTGTTACGTTATTGCGTGTACTGAACCAACCGAACGATCTGGACCCCTATTTGTATTTCGTTCAACTGTCATTACACGAGCTATTGCCCTGATAAATCGTATTCATGAACACAAGTACAAAAGCCGGGCTTCAATCGAAGCTTCCGCACGTTGGGACAACTATTTTCACCGTCATGTCAAAACTGGCGGCCGAACATAATGCCATTAATTTATCGCAGGGATTTCCTGGTTTTGACTGTTCGCCCGAACTCGTTTCGCTGGTAGAGCGCTATCTGCGAAACGGATTCAATCAATACGCACCCATGACCGGCGTTCCGGCACTACGTGAAATTCTTGCCCAAAAAACCGCTGACCTCTACGGCGTTACGTACGACCCGGAAACGGAAATTACTGTTACGTCTGGCGCCACCGAAGCGCTATTTGCTGCCATTACGGCAGTGGTACGTCCAGGGGATGAAGTCATTGTTTTTGAACCCGCTTACGACAGCTATGTTCCAGCGATAGAATTAAACGGTGGTATCCCGGTATACGTTACGTTAACTCCTCCCGATTATACGGTTGACTGGGAAACGGTACGTCAGAAAATAACCGACAAGACTCGTCTTATCCTGGTCAATACGCCCCATAATCCAACCGGACGGGTCTGGACGGCCGACGATCTTCAGCAACTGGCCAATCTGGTTCACGATCGCGACATCTGGATTGTCAGCGATGAGGTCTACGAACATATTGTGTTTGACCAGCATACTCATCTGTCGCTTATGACTCACCCGGTTCTTCAGGAGCGAACATTTGTTGTCGGTTCATTTGGGAAAACGTTTCACATCACGGGCTGGAAAGTTGGGTACTGCTTTGCGCCAAAAGAACTGACCACTGAGTTCAGGAAAGTACATCAATACCTGACCTTCAGCACCGTAACGCCTATCCAGCACGCACTGGCTGACTATTTAAAAAATCCCGAACACTACCAACAATTGCCTAACTTTTACCAGCGCAAACGGGATCTGTTTCTGGAAGGGCTTCGGCAATCGCGTTTTACGATTAAACCAGCGGAAGGCAGCTTCTTCCAGACTGTGTCATACGCTTCCATCACCGATGAGCCTGATTATGAGCTGGCCGTCCGGTTAACAAAAGAAATTGGCGTAGCTTCTATTCCGGTATCGGTGTTCTATCGTCAGAAAAATGATTATCAAATGCTGCGTTTTTGCTTTGCCAAAGACGACGCTATTTTATTGGATGCTGCCGAACGATTGAGTAAACTGTAAGTAACTTTTAAAATCTCGACGCATGCCCCGTATTACTCCCCTACCAGCCGATGAGACAACGCCTGACGTACAGGCAGCTTTTGATGAACACGTTGCTGATTATGCCGGCAGTCGTATTACGAATATGAAAGCAACGCTAGGACGTTCGCTGCTGGCGTTTCAGGTCTATATGCAATGGTATCCATTGTATGAAGAAGTAAAAAAAATTCTTGGCGACAGGCTGGCGTACCTGTTTGCTCACGCCATTTCAGAAGGTTCCAATTGCCCGCTCTGCACTACGTTCTTCCGGCGAATAATTATTGACAATGGTGAGAAACCAGAGGATATCCAGTTGACGAATCATGAGCAGGCGGTTATTAATTTCGGCAGCGCTATTGCCCAAAACAAGGGAGAGATTCCTGATGCGCTCTATGAGCCGATTGCGGAGCAGTACACCGACCAGCAGGTGGTCATTTTAGTGGCTTTTGCCGGTCAGATGATCGCTACCAATGTATTCAATAACGTATTGAACGTAACGATTGACGACTACCTATACCCCTATCTTCCATTAACCCAGCCCAACCAGCCGTAACTTATGCCTGATTTTACGAACAACGTAGCGTTTATTACCGGAGCGGCTCATGGTCAGGGTCGGGCTGTAGCCGTAGCACTCGCCAAAGAAGGTGCTGCTATAGTTGCTTTCGATATAGCCAGGCCTTTGTCGTACCCTGGATATAGCCTTGGTTCAGAAAGCGATTTAACTTCCCTTCAACGGGAGATCGAATCACTCGGCGTGGGATGCCTTACCGTTCAGGGAGACGTACGCGTGAACGACGATATCAAACAGGCGGTTCAGTTAGCCATTACGACTTTCGGCCGGATTGATATTCTCTTCAATAACGCCGGAATTTGTGCCTATGGTCTCGCCCACGAACTTCCCGAAGAAGAATGGGATGCCATGCTCGATATTAATTTAAAGGGGGCCTGGTTAGTGGCTAAGCATATTATTCCGATTATGATCCAGCAGAAATCGGGGGTTATTATCAACAACTCATCGATTGCCGGACTAAGGGGTATGAACCGGTTAAGTCACTACGCGGCTTCAAAATGGGGGCTTGTCGGGCTGACAAAATCGTGGGCGATTGAGCTGGCACCACACAATATTCGGGTTAATTCTATTCATCCTACGGGTGTCAACACACCCATGAACGACGGTTTAGCAGCGCTGGAAGGAACTACTACCCAGGAAATCGCCGAGCGATCGGCCGGCAATCTTCTTTCCGTGCCGTGGGTTGAGCCTGAAGACGTATCAAATATGGTTCTCTATCTGGCATCCGACAAAGCACGCTACGTAACAGGATCGCAGTTTGTAGTAGATGCCGGTTTGTTAACAAGGTAAATCCTCCATTCTATAGCATTTTTTTAAAAGCTATTTGAACTCACAACTTTCTTCTCTCCCTCTAGCTAGAATATCTTACAATATTACAATTTTAAGGATACGAATGGATAGCGTCAGTCTAATCTAAAACTAGTAGCGGTATTAGTAAAACTACCCTGTTATTTAGGTACACATATTTATAAATTTAGATACTTATATGTCACTCAGAGTTATATATACTGTATATGACTGTATAACAGCGAAGTACCAGACCATCATTTACTAACAGCAGCGGAGCAGTCATAAAATGTAGTTATTGTATATAAACACTAAATTATATACTTAATTTCCCTGACAGGATGTTCATTTATTATCCCTCATAAGAATATCACAAAAAATCCTTTGGCAACAATTGATTATATAGAATTCCATGTACTAACTTTGTAACCCGTTTACGGAAATTTTATTTTTTTCTAACAACTACTGTTTTATGCGCAAAATTTTATTAGGAAGCTGGCTGCTTTCACTGCTATTCTGTTTGCCTGCGCTGGCTCAGGATGTAACAGTAAGTGGTCGCGTAACTTCATCAGACGATGGTTCTCCTCTTCCAGGAGTGACCATTCAGGTAAAAGGAGGCAATCGGGGTACAAATACGGATGCCCAGGGTAATTATCGGATCTCAGCTCCGTCCAATGCTCAGTTAGTCTTTAGCTTCATCGGCTACACAACGCAGGAAGTCGCAGTCAACAATCGTTCTACGCTGAACGTAGCACTAGCTGGCGACTCTCAACAACTAAATGAAATCGTTGTTATTGGTTATGGTACCCAAACCAAACGGGATGCAACAGGTAGTATTGGTTCTGTAAAAGGATCGGCTATCGCTAACATGCCAATCCAGAGCTTTGAAGCCGGTCTGGCCGGACGTACAGCCGGGGTTCAGATTACGGTTCCGAACGGTGTATTGAACAACCCTCCTGTTTTCCGGATCCGGGGTACAAACTCGATCTCATTAAGCTCACAGCCTTTAATCGTTGTTGATGGCGTTCCTACATTCACGGGGGATTATTCTTCGACAAGTGCTCCAGCTAACCCACTGGCCAGTATCAACCCAAATGATATCGAGAGCATGGACGTAGCTAAAGATGCTGCTGCTACGGCGATCTATGGTTCTCGGGCTGCCAATGGCGTTGTATTCATCACGACGAAGCGTGGTAAAGCAGGTGCTCTTAAAGTGAATTACGATGGCTGGGTTGGTTTTTCAAATGCCTACCGTTTGCCAGAAATGTTAAATGCCCAGGAATATATAAGCTTTAAATCCCAGGCCGTAGCTAATAACCCTACTGCCAGCGCGATCAAGTACACGCAGACGAATGATGCCAACGGCAAACCAATCGACACTCGGTGGTACGATCAGGTTTACAGACAGGGCGTATCGCATAACCATAACATCAATCTGTCTGGCGGCTCAGAAAAGACCAACTACTATTTCTCACTGGGCTATTCGAACCAGGAAGGTATTCTGAAAAAGAATGACTTCCAACGTATCAATACGTTGTTTAACGTAGATAGCAAACTCAGCAAGCTATTTACGATTGGTGGTAAAATTTCGTACTCGAACGAGCAAAACCTTGCAGCTACCTCATCAGGCTCCTTGTATGGCGAAGCATTCAATACGGGTGGATTAGGCCGTCTGGCGGTTGTTCTGCCTCCAATTCTGGCTCCATACAACAACGATGGTTCATACAATACCAATGGTCCAGCTATCGGTTCGGCCAACAACATCAGTGGCATCAGTACGCTATCGTACTACAACCCTGTTGTGAGCCTCGAGAATAACCGCTCTAACTCGGAAAGCAATCACATCCAGTCGAATGCATACCTCCAGTTCAAGCCACTGGACTGGATTACCCTAAGAAGTAGCTACGGTATCGATTATCTGTTTGTTAACAACGATATTTTCTGGTCGCCCAAAGGGGGAGATGGCTTCAGCTACAATGGGTATGGCAGCGCTATTAATGGTAACTACAAAACATGGGTATGGACAAACACCGCCCAGTTTGATAAGACCTTTGCTGGTAGCCACAATCTAAGCTTGCTGGTTGGTCAGGAGCAACAGCGTCGTACATCGCGCGCTTTTGGTATCAACCGTCAGGGATTGTCGGATGCTGCTTACACCCAGATCCAGGCAGGTTGGGTGACGAATAACCCTACTGGCATGAGTTATGGTGAGAACTACCTGCTATCAGGTTTTGGCCGCTTAAACTATAACTTCAAAGAAAGATATTTCTTAAGCGCCAATATTCGTCAGGATGAATACTCCGCATTAGGGCAGAAAAAAGGTACATTCTGGGGCGCATCGGCAGGTTGGGAAATTACCCAGGAAGGCTTCTGGAAAGCGGCTCGTCTGGACAATGTGTTCAGCAGCTTCAAAATCCGGGGTAGCTATGGTAAAGTGGGTAATATTGGCGGTATTGGCGACTATACGCCTTACTCTACCTATGCTTCTGGCTTATACGGTGGTGCTTCTACTCTTTATTTCTCGAACGCCGGTAATCCAAATCTGACATGGGAAACCAGTACGAAAACAGATGTTGGTTTCAACTTTGGTTTATTTAATGACCGGATTACGGGAGAAGTTGCCTACTACAAAAATGATATCAACAATCTGATTCTATACGTAGCACAGGCTCCTTCGGCTGGACTTCCAACAAACCCACCTCAAAACATCGGTACGATGTATAACAAAGGGTTAGAGTTTTCGGTGAATGCCCGCGTAATCAACGGCAGAAACTTCCAGTGGAATTCGAACTTCAACATCACCTTCAATAAAAACGAAGTCACCTCACTGGCTCCTGGTTTGAACGTTCTTCAAACCACCATTGGTGGATCGACCGGCCTTGAGACCGTTAACCAAACCGCTCCAGGGTATTCGTTAGGTCAATTGTTTGTTGTCCGCACCAATGGTGTTGATCCAGCAACGGGAAAACGGATTTTCGTGAACTCGGCTGGCCAGAACGTATACTATCAGTACTACGCTCCTACCGGACAGTTTAACTATTCGACAACGCCAGACGGCACCACGAGATACGTTAGCCCAACCGGCGGTACCAGCATTACGCAGGCGGCTGATGGTGTTATGTATGCCAATGTACTTCCCAAGCAATATGGTGGCTGGGACAATACATTCAAATACAAAAACTTCGATCTGAGTGTGCTGATGACCTACCAACTAGGCTTCTATGTATACTATGGAACGAATGCAGGTCTGCACGATCAGCGTTGGTGGAATAACCACAGAGATGTGTTAACGGATGCCTGGGCGAAAGAAGGCGATACCGGCAAGAAGTATGCGAAGCCTGTTTATGGCGACAACGTATCAAATGGTTCGTCAATGCCGCTGGACATCAATGTGTTTAGAGGTGATTTCCTACGTCTGAGAAGTGTTTCGTTAGGCTATACACTGCCTGCATCGCTAACATCGAAAGCAAGAATCAGCAATTTGCGGGTTTATGTAAGCGGCCAGAACCTTGGCCTCGTGACGAAATATCCAGGTCCAGATCCAGAAGTATCGTCGAACGGAGCGAATAGCAACAATAGTACGTCGTCTCAGGGCGTCGACAGAAATACGATTGGTAATGCTCGCACGATCACGGTTGGCTTACGCGCTGGTTTCTAATTCATTACGGCAAAGATTTCATGAAAAAGAAAATTATATATTCGGCAGCATTATGCCTAATTAGCTGGGGATTCAGCGGCTGTAACCGGGATCTACTTTCTCCGATTCCCCAGGACTCAGTAGCCGATGTTTCGGCATTCAGCACAGTATCTCGCATACAGACCCAATTACTTTCCTTGTATGGCGGCACTGGAGGTCTGAAAGATGGTAACGTATATGGCGGTCGTTACGTAATATACGGCGATATCCGGGGCGAAGATTTCATTAATGAAACGAGCAACCTGGTTACTGGTTCTGACGTGTGGGCTCTTAACCCTACTAACAGTGCCACAGCCGTTTCTACTCTATGGAATTCCGCTTATCTGGCAATCAACAAGTGTAACATCTTCCTGGATGGTATGGCTGCTGGTGGCACAGCTGTAGTAGGCGCGGATTTGGGCAATCAGTACATTGCTGAAGCCAAATTGATTCGTGGCTTACTTTACTACAGCCTGCTTCAGTACTATGCCCGCCCCTACCCAGATGGAAACGGGAACAAACCCGGCCTTCCACTACGTCTAACGGGTATAAAAGGAGCCGGTCAATCGAATCTGGCCAGAAGCACTGTAGCAGAAGTATACGCGCAGGTCCTTAAAGATCTGAACGAAGCCGAAGCAGGACTCCCCTCAACCTATACAGCAGCAGCTGATCGGGTTACAAGAGCTCATAAGAATACGGCAATCGCGCTAAAAACCCGCGTTTATCTGAGCATGCAGAATTATGCCGCTGTAGTTACAGAAGCAAATAAAATTGTTAGTGCTGCTGCTCCGTTTACATCAGCTTCGGGCGTAGCTCATGCGCTCCAGCCCGATATCACGACTGTGTTTACGACCTATACAACGTCGGAGTCTATCTTCTCGATGCCAATGACGACCACATCCGGTGATTTTCCTGGCACCCAGAATCAGTTAGGTTATTACTATTCACCAACATCTGCCAATGGCGGTGTTGGCAATGGTGAATATTCACTGAATCCGAATGGTATTGTTTCGAACCCAAGCTGGACAGCAACCGATAAGCGTCGCTCATTCCTGAAGCAATCGGGTACAACAACGGTAAAGAACTGGCTTAACAAGTATAAAACCATTAGCCCGTATACTGATTATGTCCCTGTTATTCGCTATTCTGAGGTATTGTTGAACCTGGCAGAAGCTAAAGTTCGCAGTGGTAATACGGTCGACGCTCAGTCTGTAGCCCTGTTGAATGCCGTTCGGAATCGTTCGGATGCAGCAACAACCTATACGGCTGCTAACTTCGCTACGCCTACGGATTTGATTAACGCCATCCTGCTGGAACGGCGCATTGAATTCATGGGCGAAGGGCTACGTAATAATGACTTGATGCGCCTGTTACAAACCATTCCGGCTAAAGGAACAGCTCAGGCTAAAACGCCTTCGGATAATGGGTATATCTGGCCAATTGCAGCGCAGGAGTTAGCGCTGAATAGGCTCATGACGGACAATTAGTCAACTTCGGTTCTGCATAAACAAACAGCCACCTTACGTAAGGTGGCTGTTTGTTTATGCATGGCCATACAGAGAAGACCGAACTGGCAGGGAAAGAGCTCAGGGTAATTTAGGATTGCACAATCTGACCTTTCCTCTGCAAAAGGCCGCAAATAGCCGTGTAAGAAAGTGATGTATTTCCAACGAAACCCGTACAATAGTTAGAGATTGAGGATTTATCTTTAGTGATCCCTTAAACACACAGTACGACTTATGAAAACATTACTAATTTGTTTTGCGCTGACCGTTACAACATTTCTCAGTCGCACAGCCCATGCTCAGGACGGTGTTGTTGGCAACGGAACCATTGTAAAACAACAGCGACGAATCAGTAGCTTCCATAAACTAGCGGTACGCATTGGCATGCGGGTTCGGATCACGCCAGGAAACGTAGCAGAAGCCGAGCTGGAAGGCGAAAGCAATGTGCTGGAACACGTCATAACGCAGGTAAAAAATGGCGAACTGACCGTGATGCTGAATGATAATGTGCGCTTTAAAAACACAAAAGGTGTAACCGTTACGATTCACGTACCAAACCTGGATCAGGTCATGGTTAGTACTGGCTGCTCTGTTCAATCCGACGTATCAATCAAGGCAACGAATCTGATAGCTAGTGTAGAAACCGGCAGCACATTAACAGCCCCGATCTCGGCAAAAACACTTAAGCTGACCGTTAAAGAAGGGTCAAAAGCCAGTTTGCAGGGTACAGCTACCGATGCTACTATTCGTCTGTCAGGAGCCGGAAAGCTAGACGCCAACAAATTAACCCTCGATGTTGCCGACATTAAACTAGACGGAGCAAGCCAGGCTACCATCCACGTAACAAAAACATTAGCGGCTTCTGCCGATGGCGTTAGTTCTCTAACGTACTCGGGTAATCCAACGGTTACTCAACAAGAAACATCGGGGATGTCGAAAATCCGCAAACAGCGTTAAACAATACCCATTCATTCCGGCTTAAATCTCTATCTGGTTTAACTCACAATGGAAACCGGAATGATTTTATGGGACTAAAAACAGCACTGATTACAGGCGCTAACGCAGGAATTGGCCTGGCAACCGCCAAGGCCTTAGCGCAACGGTCGTTCGACTTAATTCTGCTTTGCCGTAACGAAAAGAAGGGACTTGAAGCGCAGGCTGAAGTACGGAAAGCCAATCCAGCTGTCCGCGTTGATTTACTGATGGTCGATTTGGCCAATAAAGAGTCGATACGTATCGCAGCCGACAAGGTAAAATCTACATATAAACGGCTTGATGTCTTGATTAATAATGCGGGCTACACACCCGCCACCATCGAGTTCACGGCAGATGGCATTGAAAAATCGTTTTATGCCAACCATATTGGTCATTTTATACTGACGTATTATCTGCTGGACTTACTGAAACAGACGGCCGCCGAAACGGGTGATGTACGGATCATCAGTCTCTCATCGGTGGCTCATGCCTTTGGCAAAAAAGCTCGTTTCTTCAAACAAATCAGCGATATAAGCACCTGGTCGGCCTATGGCGATGGTAAACTAGCCAATTTGTTATTCGCCAAAGCAGCTGCTAAAGAGTTAGCGGGAACGGGCATTACCGTTTACTCAGCTCATCCAGGAGCAGTACGTACTAATTTTGGTAGCGACACGATGGGCTTTGCCGGAAAAATACTTCAGTTGGCCCGCCCGTTTATGCGTACTTCAGAACAAGGTGCGCAAACATCCGTTTTTCTGGCTTCGGCTCCGTTAAAGTCGATCGGAGAACGTAACAATGGTGGTTATTTCGCCGACAGCCGGCCCAAATCCCCTTCCAATCGGGACGTGACTGATGAACATGCAGAGTGGCTATGGGAAAAAACCTTGCCCTATGTATAAACAAAAATGGCGGTGACTAAAAGCCACCGCCATTCCAAAACCCACTCTATGAGAAATTAAAAAACGTTGCTTAACGGCCACCTAACGGGAACACGTACCCAATAGTCCCTTCCGCCAAAATTGTCTTTGAATCCGTGTAGAAGCCTGTAGCATCATTCCCCAACTCATACAAACCTCGGGCTTCAATGGTAGCATGGCCCGGCCCAAGCTTTATCATTGCTCCGACTCCGGCAGCTCCGCCATAGAAGAATCGTCCGGTGCTCCCACTTATGTCACGCTTGATACCGTTTATGCCCACACTAGTGATATAAGAGCCATATGGCCCTATGTTAACAAAAAAGCGGTGCCCGTCGAACGTCCCAGATGCTATCTTAAGAAACAGTGGTACGACGATCTGATCGGTCGAATAGTCCTGCTTCGGCGAAAAAGTTGTAGCAGGTATAGTTTGCGAGGTACGGCTATAATTAATTTCGGGTTGGAATGACAACTTTCCGCGTCCAAACTGGAACACCACCCCACCAACAAAACCTAAAGAAGGATCAACAGCTGTTGTCTCCAGAAACACAGGATACGTAACGCCCCCGCGCACTCCTATTCGAACGCCCGAGTTCTGATTGAATGACTCCGTACTTTTCTCTTCCCTGGCAACCACCGGAGCAGGAGCCGACGACGTAGCCGGAACGGCTTCTTCCTTGGGAGCGCTTTCCCGAGCCGGTCTGGACGTAGTGGTTGCTGGTGTTGGCGACGTAGCAGGTGCTGGCTTCTTCGTAATTCCGTGATATTGATCGTATAATTCCTGCCGACGGTTTGGCGATGTTGATGCATCCGAAGCAGCTGGCCGAGTAGCGGGTGGTCTAACGGCAGGTTGGCTGGTTGTCGTCGATTTGGGAGCAGTCGCTGATGAGCCTGTTTGAGCCTGCGTCAGGACCGGCACCAACAAACAAAGGCTTACTAGGATGCACAATGGTTTCATTCGGTGGTCAATCATTTTATAATTCACAAGATTAGTCGGAAAGGTACTAAATCCGGAAACAACTATTAGGGAACGGTAGGCCGGTTGAGCATACGGTTCCTTTTTCTGCAAACATTTTCGCATTTACCATTGTAAGAAAAGAGAGCAAATGGAAGCCCGGTGAATCAATATGATCCATTTCACTACCCAGACGACTAAATTTTTCCATCCATTTGCCAGCCAACTATGAAAACTGATCATCAGCATACAGCCCTGATTACGGGGGCCAACAAAGGACTTGGTAAAGAAATTGCCTGGCAGTTAGCTCAACGTGGCTTTGCTGTTTTTATGGGTGCCCGAGACATGGCTAAGGGACGTGAAGCGGCTGAAGAGCTGTGTCAGGAAGGTTATGAAGCAACTTTCATCCACCTTGATGTAACGGACCCCGTCAGCATCAAAAATGCCTGCGGTACTTTTTCCCAGAAAGCCGATCATCTGGACGTATTGATCAACAATGCTGGTATTCTGGAAGATCATGGCGAAGACATTATAAACCTGAATCCCGAATTACTTGACCGAACCTTTAAATCGAACGTCAGAGGGCCCATTATGGTCACTCAGGATTTCCTGAAGTTCCTTCAAAAAAGCCCGAATGGTGGACGTATCATCAACGTATCAAGCGGAGCTGGTGCTCTGAACGACATGGAAACGTACGCACCGGCATACAGTATTTCTAAAACGGCGCTAAATGCCGTAACCCGGCAATTTGCTGGTGCACTAAGAAACCAGCATATAGCGGTAAACTGCGTTGATCCGGGTTGGCTACGAACCGACATGGGTGGCCCTCATGCCTCTCGCTCCGTCGAGAAAGGAGCCGAAACCATTGTTTGGCTGGCAACCGAAGCCGACATAACAGAAACCGGTAAGTTCTGGCACGACAAACGTGAACTAGTGTGGTAACCCAAACCGGGATTACACGGATTTAGGGATTAAGCTGATTTTATTGATTGAATCAGACGCTTCGAAGAAGCAAAATCAGCTTAATCCCTAAATCCGTGTAATCCCGGTTCAGAAAGTGAGTGCCATCTTAACAGCTTCATAAGCATTAAGCAGGCCACCCGACCGACTCAATGCGTTGAAAGCAACAGACTGGCTTGACCGGCCCGGTTTTTGGACCGAAAAGCTCGGCTTATAGCTACTTTTAAGCAGAATGTCTTTTACCTGAACAGCTGTTAGCTTAGGGAAGTAGGAACGTAGCAAAGCAGCAACCCCGGCTACGTGCGGAGCCGCCATACTGGTTCCAGAAAAAGATGCGTACTGATTATTCGGTACGGTCGATACGATATCGGTACCCGGCGCAAAAATATCAACCATTGCCAAACCGTAGCTCGACGAGCGAGCCACCAACCCCGTGTTCAGCTGCCAGGTATTATTGCCCACAACCAGTACGTTCTTAGCCAGTTGACCGTTTTCATATTTTGCCGATGGGAAGGCCGGAATTGAATCAATATTTTCGCCATTATTTCCGGCAGCGTGAACAATGAGCACATCATGTTCTTCGGCAAAACGAATAGCCGCGTCGACCTGCTCTTTAAAGGGCGATAGACGCTTCCCAAAACTCATATTGATCACTTTTGCTCCATTCTCGACAGCGTATCGAATGCCATTTGCTACGTCCTTATCGCGTTCGTCGCCATTAGCGGGTACTACAGCAATCATCATGATGCGAGCATTATCGGCAATTCCATCAACACCCAGGCCATTACCACGTTTAGCCGCAACAATACCGGCCACATGCGTCCCATGAACCGCCAACTGCTGCGACTGGCCGATTTTCAGAGTCGGGCTACCATAGTATCGTTCCGAAAGATTAGCGGGATCATCACCAACTTCTTGCCGGGGATTGTAATCAGGATTGTAGGCAATATCAGCATCGCTGGCAGTTATTTTCCGAAACAATGCCCAATTCTGATGCACTATCTGGACATATTTGCGGAAAGAACCATAAGCCGGGTTATACGTACTAGCCAGCAAGTTTCGAACAGCCAGAAGTAATGAATCGCCCTTCACATCCACACTACGTATTTTTTGCTGCGACAGTAGAGTATCCGACAATAACGCTCCTAGTTGTGTTGCTGCCTGCCAGAATTTAGCCGTATCGGCCAAAGCAATACGTTTTTGCCGGACGGACTCATAGCGTTGCAGAAAAACAGGCTTGGCAGCCTGATACGTATCGTACTGCCTCTGTTCGGCTGGAGATAGCTTCGTCCGGTCGGCTTTATCGTATTTATCTTTCAGCAAAACATATGTCTGCGTAATTTCTGGCTGATCGTATTCATACGTAGTACCATCTTTAGCGCCCATAAAATTCCAGCCGTTTCGATCGTCGGTATAGCCGTTTTTATCATCGTCGGTATTATTATCCGATATTTCGTTCGGGTTTTCCCAGATTACGTCCCGCAAATCTTCATGATTAACATCGACGCCCGAATCAAGTATCCCCACAATTACCGGAACCGACTTCCGATTTTTTAAAAGATCGTACGCCCGCTGTAAATTAATACCCGCTACGGAGTCGGTAACGGGGTCAAGATACTGCCAATTGGCGGGCGGTTGACGACGATTTTGAGTCTGTCCAGCGGTGGGTAAGAACAATAATAAGCACCAGCAGGCATAATATATAAGCATCGATCTATTCATCAAACGTAACGTATTTCTCTACAATACGGATTTAGTCATGATCTAGTATATACTAAACAAAAAGGCTTCCTGAAATTCAGGAAGCCTTTCTTAATCGGTCAAGCTACGAATTAATAGCCTGGGTTTTGTTGTTTTGCCAGCGTTGGGTTGTTAATCAACTCCTCCGCCGGAATCGGCCACAAGAAGCGGAAATCGCTGTATGGAACAGCTGGCTCTCTTGTAAATGTTGTTGTTGAGTTGTTGGTATACAACGGAGCAAAATTCGAGATGGCAATAGCCGCTTTCGATGGAATACCATCAGCCTGCTTGAAATCAGCATCCTGAGCCAGACGGTGAATGTCGTGCCAACGCAAACCTTCGGCCAGGAATTCAGGGCGACGCTCATTGATGATAGCCCGTACTAAATCCTTGTTCGTAGCAAAGCTGGCTGCCGTATACTGGTCAGCAGGCGTTTGTACTGCGCGGTTCCGAACAGCACTCAACAGCGCTAATGCACGGGTATCAACACCTGTGCTGGTACGAGCAATTGCTTCAGCCAGGTTCAACAAGACTTCGGCATAACGAATAATCGGTGCATTTTCCGAACGAGTCGTTACGTCAGGGTACTTCCGTGTAAAGTTTCCGCCTTTACCGGCTGATCCAGGCGTATCCTGCGCAATAGCCGAGGCTGCTTTACGCAAATCACCTGCCGGGAAAAATGGCTGATTCCAGAGAATAGGGCTAATCAATACAATACCCCGACCATTTGTACTTACCGCTGAATACATAGCTGCCATAGCACCGTTGGTTCCGGCATTATCAACGTCGTTATTTTCCATTGAGAAAATAGATTCGCTGTTGCTTTTATTCGCCGAGCCAAATGCGCCCAGTGGCGAAGCAGTCAGTGCATAAGCACCAACTGGACTGGTAAACGGAGCGGCCGTTGAAACTAGTTTATTAGCTTCTTTAATCACTTCAGCCCAGTTGTTCTGATGCAACCGAACCCGCGTTTTCAGAGCAATAGCAGCTCCTTTCGTCGCACGAGTAATTTTGAGGTTACCAGTCCGTGTGTCAGGAAGTTTTTCCTCTGCGTAGTTGAGATCTTCAATGATCTTGTCGTAGCATTCAGCAACGGTATTACGTCCTTGCTTTAGCGCTTCATCAACCGATGCACCACCCGTAACAGCTGTTGTCCGGTAAGGAACACCACCGGCAGCAGCCGTTGGGTTATCACTGTAAGGACGCGAGAAGTTCACCAGTAGATAGTGATGAGCCATGGCACGTAGCAGGCGACATTCCGCTTCGTATACATCAATCTGGGCCTGAGTCAACGCAGTTGAAGGCTGAACCGTTTTCAAGCCGGCAATCACAATATTGGCCCGGTTGATCATGGCATACGCATTCTGCCAGTAATATACGTTGTTAGGCTGCGTTGGGTCATAGTTGTTCTGGTACGTAATACCATAGAACGTAGCAGCCAGCGCCATGTCTTCGCCCCGCATATCACCCTGCTCAATATGAGCAGCACCAAACGTATAACCCCGTACAGCATTACCGGCGTAAAAACCAGACTGGCCACCATCGTATACACCAGCTACCGCCAGCGCAATACGTTCGGGAGTTTGGAACGCCGTAGTCTCGGAGAGAGCCGTCTGCGGGTCCAGGTTGTTCACTTCGCAGGAGGTCAGCAAAAGCGTCCCGCTAAGTGCAGTAAGGATATATGTTTTTTTGAAATTCATGAGATCGTTCGTTTAAAAACCAATGTTGACGCCAAAGGTCATTAAGCGCATTTGGGCGTTTGTGTTGTAGTCAATACCGGTTTGGCTATTGTTATCAAAATCACCGTTTACGTTAGCGCTCAACTCAGGATCAAGTCCTTTGTATTTGGTGAACGTAAAGGCATTTTGAACCTGCGCAAAAAGGCGCACTGAACTGACGGCAAAAGCTCCTTTGGGTAGTACCGACTTAGGAATCGTATAGCCCAGAATGATATTCTGAATACGGATAAAGTCTCCGTTCTCAACGAAACGGCTGATAGCATTACCTGTTTGGTTGGTGATACCACTCTTCGACAGAACAAGCTTTGGAACGTCAGTCACGTCACCTTCTTTTTGCCAACGGCTCAGGATTTCGCGGCTGTTGTTATTGAAGTCCTGGTTCAACAACGTTTCCTGACGAGTTACGTTCAGGATTTTGTTACCGCCCTGGAAACGAACGAATACTTCCAGATCCAGTCCTTTGTAGCTAAACGAATTGGTTAAGCCACCGAAATATTTAGGGTTGGTATTCCCTAAAATTACCCGGTCGGCAGTGGCACTAAGGGCCGCACCGTTTGTGTTTGTCAGGCTAGTTGGGTTGGTTGGATCATAGAACGAGTAACCGGTTGACGCAATGTCACGCTGAACAATACGTCCATCACCTTTATAGTACATCGGGTTACCATTGGCAGAGTTTACACCGGCATACCGATAGCCATACAATGCACCCACTGATTCGCCAACCCGGTTGATGTTATACGTGAAGACAATGTCCTGATCGACACCTTCGTTGTTTTTATTCAACGAGGTAATCCGGTTGTTCAGGGCCGTGAAATTAGCACTTATGTTCCAACGGAAACTATTGCGGTTGATAGCCTCAAAACTAACAGCGGCTTCGAAGCCCTGGTTGATCATCGACCCTACGTTCCGATTGATCGAGTTATTTGGAATACCTACTGAGCTTGGGGTTGGAGCCGCCAGAATCAGACCATCGATGTTGTTACGGAAGTAGTCGAAGCTAGCGGTAATCCGGTTATTCAGGAAGCCCAGATCAACACCATAGTCTTCTTTCTTACTACGTTCCCAACGTAGAGTCGGGTTGCCCGCCTGGCTGAAACCAATACCATTTTGCGACGCATACTGAGCCGATCCGAACGTACCAACGTATGGGAAGCTACCGATATCGGTGTTACCTACTTCGGCGTAGCTGGCGCGAATTTTGATATCATTCATAACCCGGCCTACACTTGAGTTTTTGTAAAAATCCTCCTGTGATAAGCGGTAACCAACCGATCCACCCAGGAAGGTACCCCGACGGTTTGCTACTGGTAATGATGACAGACCATCGTTACGAGCACTGAACGAAGCCAGATACTTATCACGGAATCCGTACTGAATACGACCAAAGTAGGAGTCAAATCCATTCGGAACGAACGTACCACTTGATGTCTGTGTAGCGTACGATCCCGAAATCAGACCATTCTGCTGGAAAAATAAATCTGAGAAGCCCTGACCACCTGCTGTAAATGACGAGGTCGTTGTTTTCTGGTATTCGGTACCCAATGTCAGGTTGATGTTATGTCCACCAAAATCCCGATCAAAATTCAGTACGTTCTGCCAGTTCCAGCGTAGTACTTCCCGAGATACCTGGCTAACCAAACCATTGCTGCCACGGCCATCGCCATGACGAGGATCCCATTTCTGGAAACTACGAACACCGGTATAGTCAGCGCCAAGCTGTGTACGGATACTCAACCCATCCAGAAGATTAACTGACAGATAACCCGTTGGTAAAACACGCGTTGTTGTTGCGTTGAATGTGTTGTTGGCAATAACGAATGCGATGTTTGTATAGTTGTTATCAATGTTCCGTGTATTGGCACCCCGACCTAAAATAGAGTTATCAGGCGAGATGTTGTAACCCGTTGGGTGCGTAGCATCGAAAACAGGTACGTTCGGGAATAAACGAGCGGCTGCGGTTAAGTTACCAGACAAGGCACTCGATCCAGTGTTCAGACCGTTGTTAGATGTCCGGGCAACCTGCACTTTCATCCCTACCGTAATGAATTTATTGATGTTATGATCAATATTGGTCAGGAATGAGAAACGAGTCTGATCGTTTGGCTTGATAGCGCCAACCTGCTTGTTGAAACCTAACGAATAGTAGTACGATGTTTTTTCGCCACCACCCGTTACGCTCAGGTTGTAGTTTTGTGATGAACCTCTGCGAAGAATTTCATTCTGCCAATCGGTGTTCGTGTTGTTGGCATCCATGAAAGCAATAGGCTGTCCACCAGCATTAGCGCTTTTCTCGTTTGAAATAGCAACGAACTGCTGTGCATCCAGCAGATCAAACCGCTTCACAACGGTTGAACTACCGCCCTGAATATCAAGGTTTACTTTAACACCCGAGTTTTTCTTACCCTTCTTGGTGGTAATCAGAATAACACCATTGGCAGCCCGAGAACCATAGATCGCCGTAGCAGCACCATCTTTCAGTACTTCATACGATTCAATATCCTGTGGGTTGATATCCCCCAGTGGGTTCGTTGGTGTAACACCACTTTGGTTACCCGTAATAACAGGTACACCATCAACAACGATCAGCGGATTGGAACCAGAAGAAATCGAGTTTGTACCCCGAATACGTATTACCGGGGCTTGGCCCAGAATACCCGACGGAACCGTAACCTGTACACCGGCAGCCCGGCCAGCCAATTGCTGGTCAAAGCTCGGAGTTGCCAGGTTCGCCAGCGCATTTCCGTTGATAGTTGAGATGGATGACGTTACGCGCTGACGCTGCTGGGTACCGTATCCAATAACCACAACTTCGCTTAACTGTTGCTGATCGCCCGATAAGACCACATCAATAGTAGTACGTCTGCCGATAGCGACTTCCTGCGACGTATAACCGATGTAGCTGAAAACTAACGTATTGTTGGCTGAAGTGCTAAGGTTGTAATTACCCTGAGCGTCTGTAGTCGTTCCACGTTGAGAACCTTTTACCTGCACGGTTACTCCTGGTAAAGGAGAACCATCATCTGATGAAGTGACGCGTCCACTTATCGTTACATCCTGCGCCAATACAGGCAAACAGAAGAGCAACGAAAGTAGCCAGCTTCCCAATAAAATTTTGTGCATAAATCAGTAGTTGTTAAAAAAATATTAAAATTTAAAAATGGGACCGCAAATCTACTATATTGATAAGATATTTCAGCTTATAGATAAAGGATTTTTTCCTATATGGTCTTTTTTAAGAACAAAGTTTTGCTAAAAAGGACCTCCAGTAGAGCGTCTGGCGCGATTTTGTATGTTTAAAAATTCAGAACTGCCAGTGGCGATTTCATCTT
>NZ_JAAFZH010000013.1 GCF_010435915.1 Spirosoma terrae
GCTAAACGGCGAACCAACCGTTGTCGATGGCGTACCCGAAATGGTGGCCGGAGCCGTGAAGCTCAATCCCGCTGGCAGGCTGCTGACACTCAGCGTCAACGCTGACGGTGTTTCAGCATCGGTGAAGGTGTTAGCCAGCGACAGGGTATACCCCTGACCAACCGTGGCACTTTGTGGACCAACCGCATTGGCTACCGTTGGGGCCGTATTCGACGCCACTAATTTTGTCAGATCAAATCGGGCACCGATCGGATTGTGATCCGATGTCGTATTTCCATAGTTTGGAATACTGAACGGCTGAAGTACGAACGTGGAGTTAGCAATATAGCCAGCGCTCAGGTCGTTCGACACCACCAGGTGATCGATGAAACTAGCCGACGAATTGAACGTAGAACAATTCTGCTGTTCCAGCGGCTTCGTCAATACGTTATAATTCGTTACGTCGGTCACAAAATTATCGAATGACGATACCGGCGAACTCGTGTAAATCGAAGATGTCGCTTTATCGTTATAATCTCCTAAGATCACTACGTTCGCGTTAGGGTATTGCGTATCAAGCAACGTTTTCAAATCGGCGAAATCCTGCTTTCTACGGTTGAAATCAGCCTGCGCACTGCCCGATTTAGCGTGAACAGCCACTACGTGTACACGGCGTGTTGTTCCGTTGATCGTTACGTCTCCCACAAACATAAATGGCAAACGTCCTGACGACCAGCCATTACCAGTTGGATACGTATACAGCGGAGATGATTCAAACAACAACGCCTTTGTTTCCGCCAGCACTGGTGTTACAGTCGCTTTGTTATAGATTACGCAGACCTTTTGAGCAAACTTCGTTGGTCCAAAAACGGTAGGCGGGTTGCCGCTCGGTACTTGTGTACATTCGTCCTGGAAGTAATACGAGAACTTATCCGAACATACGTAGCTATAGCTTCCGGGAATTGCCGATACAGCTGCGGAAAAACGATCAATATCACTCACTTCCTCTACAGCAATGATATCGGCATTCAATTTTCCAAGTACTGTCGCAGCATTCGTTTGCTGAAGATCTTCGTTTGTCGGCCCCATATCGTTATAGTTCAGGTTGCCGTTCTGACAGATAATCGTACCAGCATCGGCCCCGAAGAACTCCATATTCCAGGCAGCAATATCCAATGTCTGATCGCGCGTCAACGTAGTGGATTCAGTACCGCCACATTGTGCATCCTGTGCCGCTGTGCTACCCGGAATATCCGATAAAATACGTGGTTGTAGCTGTAAGCCATCCGTGCCAGCAGTTGTCGCGCCAGACACAAAACGATCCGCAATACCTGTTACACTAACCGGATTGCTAGGGCGGCCGGCACCCGCCAGTGGCGAATTAGCATTGATACGTAGTACTCCCGACTGGCCGCCCGCAGTGATCGTATAATTGGTATTAGCAGCAAAAGGCCCTGATCCACTGATGTTGGCATCCGATACACTAACCAATTGTCCCTGATAATTAGGCAATTGATCGAGCGTAATCGCAACAGGAGTTGGCACTACGTTACCAGCACCCGTTACCACCGTAAAATTGGTAGCAAATGCCGAGGTAATTTCCGTGAAGCCGTTGAAAACACTGATTGGGCCACGAGCCTGAACCAGATCGCCAATTTGTACCTGCGTTGTCAGATCCGTTCCGCTTGATGTACCATAGACAACGATACCGCCTGTTTCGTCCTGAATATAAATCTGGCGAGCGCCCAGTTGGTTCGTTACGGTTACGCGCCCCTGAATGGTGTACGTCTGTCCAACATTGGCCCGAGCAATTGAAATTGGCGTATAGGGGCTGTTCGAGTTTACCGTTCCGGTAACAGAAACGTTGGCGGTAAGGCTTGATGATACGTTCGTAATGGTACCATTTATGAGGCCTGCCGACGCAGCCGTTAATCGGGCATAAACAACAGGCGAAGCGGTGGCGGCCGGAATCGTAATCGAGGGACCAAATCCGCTTCCCGATGTCGAACTTACCTCAACCCCAGCCGGAGCCGTTACCGTAATATCCGCTGCCAGATTAGCGGTTGTCAGGGTGTATGATTGTTCGGCTGATGGTATTCCCTGCGTCGCCGTAAATCCCGGAAGCGTCGTTGGAGCTGCCGTCAGAACGGGAGCACTCGGTGCATTTACCTGACCACTTACAGTCACCGATGCTGATAGCGTACTACTTGCCGTGTTCGTAATGGTACCACTGAAAGCCCCCGACGTAGCAGACGTACTTAAACGAGCATAAATTGGTTGCGATATGCTACCAGACGCGGGAGCAATAGACAACGTTGGTGTGAATGTCGTATTATCCGTACTCAACTCGATACCAGCCGTAGCCGATACAGACACGGGATTCGATCCAAGGCTTGTTCCATACAATGTATAGGATTGTGGTTCTGAAGGCGTTCCTGCTGTAGTAACAAGACCCGAAACGGATGTCTGGGATGCCAATAATGACGTAACAGTTGGAGCACTATTCATTACATCGGCCCAGGATGTTCCAACCCGAATGTAGTCAACCCGGACAGTTGCCGAAGTACCTGAACCTCCTTGTCTAAGCGCAATGGTACCGACATTAGATAACTCTCCTGCTGTCGATGTTGTACTCACAACTGGGCTTGGTTCTGGCTGATTCAATGCAGGCTCAATATATAAAGCTGCTATATCATTAGCGGCTCCCGCCACAAGAGTGTACTTTATAACAAGTAAATAGGTGGTGTTATAAGAATAGACTGTTGGCGAATATACGGCTCCGTTTGAGTCTGTGGCCTTAGAAACTCCAAACTGAAAGCCACCCGTTGTACTTTTAGCCCACACACGGCCGCAAAAAGTAGTTCCGATAGACGTAGCGCCAAAATGCAAAAAATAGTCGCCAGACTGCGCAGCTGATACGTTTACCAAAAAAGAAGCATATACCGAACCACTAGTTTGCTGGGCAAACGACCGGCTTATATCCTCACCGCTGGTAGCTAATGTAGCTGCCGCACCTACCGGGCCAATTACTGTCGACAATCCAGCATATGTCAAGCCGGGTGAGGTAGCCTGAATGGAATTTATACCCGTACTATGGACATTCCATCCATTTAGTGTCAATGCATAAGGCGGTGTTGTTGATGTAAAATCTTCGGTTAATAGCTGTGCCCTCGACACCTGAGCACAAAGCAGTGCCATCAGTAAAAGCCATAATCGGCTTACTGAACGTAAATGTTGAATCATACTATAATTATGGATTAGTTAAGTTTACGTAAAACTACGTTAAACTATATCGAGTAGTTTTTCCAAACTGTTAAATAATAGTCCCACACAATCATTTTTAATTTCTTTCTAAAAAGTATCCGTATTTACACAGATAATATACAAAATAAAGACAATAAAATCCTACAGAAATTCACAAACACATTTTAATACATAAAAAATAATTATAAGTATACTTAATAGCATTTTATCTAATTCCTTATTAGTTGTAAAGAGTTTTTAATTGATATAAAAAACGACAAGAGAGGCCCTTACGCTAAGAGCCTCTCTTGTCATTACATCAGTTCACTCGCTGAATTAGTCTACGATCCGGAAAACCATTTTCGCCTTCTCGCGAGATAAGGCATTGAAATGCCACCATTCGAACTCAATCGGGCTAAAGCCTCCTTCACGCATGGCAGTACGTAAGATGAGTCGGTTATCAAGCTGTTTCTGAGTTAGTTTTCCCGCTTCCAATAATTCTTTTTCTCTGGATGGATACGCTAATTCGCCGAAGAAATCATATTTCGTTCCCATATCGAGCGGTTTGCCATCTTTTGTAGCAACGGTTAAATCAACGGCACAACCATAGTTATGAATTGATCCTTTCCGGGGGTCCGCTACGTATTTCTGGCGTTCATTTTCAGGCAAGTCCGGTAAAGCATTCCATAGCTTCCATTGCGCTGACCGGGGGCGGGCCGCATCATAAACCAGCAATCTAAGATCGGGATGATGCGTCTGTAAATACTTACTGGCTTTGGCCAGTTTTTCGGCCGCCATCGGTTGCATATAGGCTCTTGTCAGATCGTCGTACACATCTTTTCCAACAAAATTATCCGTCGTAGAATACTTCAACTCAACCAGTATAGTCGGATCAACTTTCTGAATATCGACCAGTCCTTGTTTAATCATAGCCTTCTCAACATTGGGTTGAGCCAGACCGACAAGAGAATAAAATAGCAGAAAAGTGGCAAAAAGTAGTCGCTTCATGAGGTTATATTCTATCAGGATTGGTTTGTGTTTGACTATGCTGTAAACTTACAGTATTTATAATCTACTCCTGAACGGATGAGAAAGCTGATTTCCGTTCTTTTCAAACAATGGCATTAAATTATATCTGGGTTGCTTTCTTCGTAATTGCCTTTCTGGTTGCGCTGGCTAAACTGATTTTTCTGGGCGATACCGAGATTTTCAAACTAATTGTAGAGGGGTTATTCGATTCCTCTAAAGTAGCCGTCATGGATATTGCACTACCACTGGCGGGTGTTATGACGTTCTTTTTGGGGCTGCTCAATATTGGCGAAAAAGCCGGGGCCATCAATTTTCTGGCCCGGATTATCGGTCCGTTCTTCAATAAACTCTTTCCAGAAGTGCCTAAAGACCACCCCGCCAACGGTCAGATGATCATGAACTTCTCAGCCAACATGATTGGATTAGATAATGCAGCAACACCATTTGGGCTTAAAGCAATGGCTAGTCTACAGGAGTTAAATCCCAGTAAAGATACAGCCTCCAATGCTCAGATCATGTTTTTGGTTCTGCATACGTCTGGCCTTCAGATCATTCCATTAAGCATCATGGCGCAACGAGCCATTCTCGGCGCGAAAGACCCGTCTGATGTATTTATCCCATGCGTTGTCGGCACCTACGTAACAACCGTTGTAGCCCTGGTTGCCGTAGCTATTAAGCAACGTATCAATCTACTCAATACCACCGTATTAGGCTGGCTTGGTGGTATAACTACGTTTATTGCTGTGGCCCTGTGGCTGCTCGCAGGCCGCCCCAAAGAAGAAATCGAAACCTTTTCGAAGGTATTCGGCAATGTGATTCTATTGACGATTGTGGTGGCCTTTTTGCTCGGAGCAATACGTAAGAACGTTCCTATTTTCGAAACATTTATCGAAGGAGCCAAAGGAGGTTTTGAAACAACGATAAAAATAATTCCGTATCTGGTTGGGATGTTGGTGGCAATCGGAGCCTTCAGAAATGCAGGTGCAATGGATTATCTTGTTGGTGGTTTCAAGTATCTGTTTTCGTTAACTGGCCTTAACACTGATTTTACGGATGCCCTGCCCGTCGCTTTAATGAAACCGCTTAGTGGTTCCGGTGCGCGCGCCCTAATGATTGATGCGATGAAACAGTTTGGTCCAGACTCGTTTGTTGGACGGCTGGTCTGTATTTTTCAGGGGTCAGCTGACACTACGTTTTATATCGTTGCGCTCTATTTTGGTTCAGTAGGAATTCGCAACTCCCGACATGCTATACCGTATGGCTTATTTGCCGATTTGGTAGGCGTCATTGCTGGTATTGCACTTGGTTATTTCTTCTTCCACTGAGCAAAAGAGGGAAGAAGTTTGTTAACTGAGAAAAGACGATTAAAAAATACTCAGCATGAATGTAAACCAGGTCCGCGAGCAACTTCACCGACTTATTGATGATATTGACGACATCTACGTATTGAACGGCCTCTATCGGAACTTACTCGCCGAAAAACGGCAACGCGACGCTTACGAAAAAGAGCAGGCTGAGAAAGCCCGAAAACAATCGAAATCGAGCGGCCGAACCAGCTAAATTTTACTGGAAAGGCCGCTCACTGTCATCGCAATAATGATGGTGTTAAACAGAAATGACAAGACGCCATGTGCTAGCGCCACCCGACGTATACGCTTCGACGTAATAGCCACATCCGACACTTGGCTGGTCATTCCGATCACAAAAGAAAAATAAGCAAAATCCAGGTAATCAGGCTCTTCGTCATCGGGAAAAGATAAGCCACCGGGCCGTCTGGCCTGCTTCAACGTATCGCCATAAAACAAATGGGCGTAGCGAAGGGTAAACAACGTATGTACCAGTGTCCAGGAGCTGGCTACGGCCAGCATAGCCAGAAAAATGTATTGAATTCTGTTAACATCGCTGATGGCGTTTAACAGCGACGCTACGGCCACCAAGCTGGCGATGGCCGCACTGAGCACAAAAACCAGAATGAGAACACGACTCGAATCCTCAATACGTGATAGTTTCGGCAAATCGCGCGGGTGAGCAATCAGAATACTCATCCACATCAGCAACAGAATACTCAGGGCAAAAGCAACCCAGGAAATAGTCATGTGAACCGGATCAGTAAAAGCGCCCGGTGCCACTAAAAAAACGAACAAAGCAACGCCGAGCGCAATGTTCAGGCGGTGGCTGGCATCAAACCGACTGATTTGAAAAAGTATGTTACGTAGCATCTTGTGAAAACGAATCCGAACCACTGCATAGGTCCACCCCTACGTACTAAAAGGCTGGCTGCAAGGTAATCGAATAAACAGCAGAATGTTTATGGCCTGTTGCTATGACGTAACGTCCGAACGAATAAAATTGTCAAATCAGCACTGGTACACGCATTACCCGATAAAAAAGTAGTCGGCACGACCGGTGAATAAATTGAACGTAACGAATAGTCAAACACAAAGAAGCTTATTTTATTTATATACAGATTAAAAGGGGGTTATAGTCGATTTATATCAGTCATGGCACTACGGTGACGGGTGTGTCTTAGTCTTCCTTTTCGTAATTTTGAACTTTCACGACCCAATTTGTTTGCTCATGCCTTATTTCCGGCTTCTGATTATCCTTTTCATCAACATACTTTTCTGCTTATCGAGCTTTGCTCAGTCAACTACCTCGTCGTTTCTTCCTCTCAATACCAATCAGAGCCGCTGGGCTGATTCGGTGTTCGCCAGTTTAACGCCCGACGAACGTATCGCGCAATTAATCATGGTGGCGGGTTATTCAAATCGAAAACCTGCCTATGAAGATTCGCTGGTTAATCTGGTGCGGACCAACAAGTTAGGTGGTGTCGTGATGTTTCAGGGCGGGCCAATGCGGCAGGCAAAACTAACGAATCGGTTACAGGCTTTATCGACCGTCCCGCTTCTGATCGCTATGGATGCCGAATGGGGGCTGGCGATGCGCCTGGACAGTACGGTTCGATATCCGTATCAAATGACGCTCGGCGCCATTCAGGGCAACGACTCCCTGATCTATAACATGGGAGCCAGTCTGGCCCGGCAAGCCCGGCGGCTAGGTGTTCATGTCAACTTTGCCCCATCAGTCGATGTCAACAACAACCCTAACAACCCCGTTATCAACTTTCGCTCCTTTGGCGAAGACAAATATGCGGTTACTCGTAAGGCGCTCGCGTATGTACGCGGCATGCAGGATAACAACCTGTTAACCAGCCTCAAGCATTTTCCAGGACACGGCGATACGGGTACAGACTCTCATTACGATTTGCCCCTCATCGACAAGAGTCGAGCGGAGTTAGACTCGCTCGAATTATACCCCTTCAAAGAATTAATTAAGGCGGGTGCTACTGGCGTTATGATTGCGCATCTTAACATTCCAGCCCTCGATACTACCCGAAACCGGCCCTCTACCCTATCCCCTGCTATTGTAACAAATCTGCTAAAAAACGAACTGGGCTTCCAGGGACTGGTTTTTTCAGATGCTATGAATATGAAAGGCCTTACCAAGTATTTTCCGTCTGGCAAGGCTGATGCGCTCGGTCTGGAAGCGGGAATGGACGTACTGGAATTCACGGAAGATGTCCCGGCAGCCCTGGCGCAGGTGAAGCAGGCAATCGCTGAAGGACGTATTACGCAGGCATCTATTGATGCCCGATGCCTGAAAGTGTTACGTGCCAAAGCCTGGGCTGGCCTCAATCAATATAAACCGATTGTTCTCGATAATCTGGTTAATGATCTCAATCAGGTTAGTGACGATTTGCTTAATCGTAAACTTACCGAAGCCAGTTTGACCGTTCTTAAGAACGAAAACAATCTATTGCCTTTGCAACGACTCGATACGTTACGGATTGCTTCGATTGCTATTGAGAGCGACAAGCTAACGGCTTTTCAGCAAATGGCGGCCAACTATACGCAAATTGAGCACTTCAACATTACGTCCAAAACACCCGACTCAACCTTGGCGCAGGTTCGGGATTCGCTCAAAAACTATAATCTGATTCTGGTTGATGTTCATTTGAATAATATTCGACCAGCTACGAAATACGGACTTCAGGCCAAAACAGCCGGCTTCGTCAGTGAACTGGTATCAACCGGGAAAGCGGTTGTGACTGTATTCGGCAATGCTTATGTTCTGGACAAACTAACATTCCCGTCGGATACCGCCCAGACAAACCGCAATATCGAGCAAGCTCGGGCCATCGTGATGCCTTATCAGCTCACGAACTACACGGAAGAACTATCTGCTCAGTTGATTTTTGGCGCTATTGGAGCCACGGGAAAACTACCCGTTACGGTAAATCAACGCTTTCGGACTGGCGATGGTCTGGCTGTAAAACCAATCGGCCGACTGAAATACACGATCCCGGAAGAGGTCGGTGTTGACAGCCGTTACCTCGCCCAACAGGTCGATTCGCTGGTCAACCTGGCCCTGACGCGGAAAGCCTTCCCCGGCTGTGTTGTACAAATGGCTAAAGACGGAAAAGTCATTTTCCACAAAGCCTACGGAAAACATACGTACGATGCGTCGCTGGGTGCCGAGCCGAAACCAATGCAGCTCGACGACTTATTCGATATGGCCTCCGTGACAAAAGTGAGTACATCAACGCCAGCGCTGATGAAACTGGTTGACGAAAACAAGTTCAATCTGGACGGACATATGGTTGATTATTTGCCCTGGCTTAAGAAGTCGAATAAGGCCGACTTACGCTGGCGCGACGTATTGACCCACCAGGCTCGCTTAAAAGCCTTCCTTGTTTTCTGGAAAAATATGAAGGAACCCGATGGCTCCTGGAAACCAAGAACGGTTAAAGAAGAACGGTCGGCCCGTTATCCGATTGAATTAACCGATAGTTTGTTCGAGTTTAAAAATTACCCCAAAACAATTTTTGAAGCGATCAAAGATTCGCCTTTAAACGATAAGAAAGAATACGTGTACTCCGATCTGTCGTTCATATTGTACCCGCAGGTTGTCAAGCGTTTGACGAAGCAAAACTTTGAAGATTACCTGAAAACTACGTTCTATAATCCGCTTGGTGCGTCAACACTTACGTTTAATCCGCTTCGTTATTACTCGTTAAACCGCATTCCGCCCACCGAATACGATTCGTTATTCCGTAAAACGCTCGTTTGGGGTCATGTCCACGACGAAACAGCCGCTATGCTCGACGGCGTATCGGGTCATGCCGGGCTATTCGGTTCTTCGAATGATTTAACGAAACTGATAACCATGTATCTACAGAAAGGATATTATGGCGGTCAGCAGTTTATTTCGAGCAATACCGTCAATGAGTTTACGCGTTACCAGTTTCCGGAGTTAGGCAATCGCCGGGGCATTGGCTTCGATAAACCCTCGTTTAAATACACAGGTAATGCACCCCTCTCGGCTTCTAAAGAAAGTTATGGGCATTCGGGCTTTACGGGTACGTTCTTCTGGGTTGATCCCACTTACAACCTTACCTATGTCTTTCTGTGTAATCGCGTTTATCCAACCCGTAACAATAGTCAGCTTGGCGAGTTGAATACGCGAACGAACGTAGCAGAAGCGTTATACCAGGCAGTAAAACGAGGCATTCGATGAAAAACTACCTTATCCATCTACTGAACTACGAGCTGTGGGCCAATCAACGTATCATTGAAGCTATCGGTAATCTCGATAATCCACCCGCCCGGGCAGTGGCCGTTATGGGCCATATTCTATCGGCTCAGCAAATCTGGCTGAGCCGGATTATGAACGAGCCTGCCTACGTAGCAATCTGGGAAGATATTCCGGTCAGCTGGATGGGAGAAACAGCAGAGCGCCAGCATCGCAAACTGGTCAGTTATATCAGCGCTTTGGCCGAAGCCGATTTACTGCAGTCGTTTAGCTACGTTACGTCGCAGGGAACGCCGTTCGACAGTACACTGATCGACATTCTGACTCATATGAGCCACCATGCTGCCTACCATCGGGGGCAGGTGGTTCACCTTATCCGCCCAATAGCGGGAGAAGCACCGGTTACTGATTTTATAGTCTGGACACGCGACGTGTAGTCTGTATGCGAATTCATATTTTTGGGGCTTCAGGCTCGGGCGTCACTACGTTAGGCCAGGCCCTGAGCGCTCACGTAGCCTTTCCGTATTTCGATGCCGACGACTATTACTGGCTTCCCAGCAATCCTCCTTTTCAGCACAAACGTGACCCAGTCGAACGAAATGCGCTGCTTTTAGACGAATTAAATCAATACCCAAACTGGATCGTAGGCGGCTCATTGGATTCCTGGGGTCCCGAGTGGCCTCCCCTGTTTGATCTTGTTGTTTTTCTCTGGATTCCTTCCCAAATCCGGATTGATCGACTGTGGAAGCGAGAATTCGAACGCTACGGTGAACAATTAGTCAGTAATCCCGATCAGCGACAACGGTCAGACGACTTTATCAATTGGTCTTCTGAATATGATTCAGGTCTGTTGAAGGGACGTAGCAAATTACGTCACGAAGCCTGGATGCTTACCCTATCCTGCCCCATTATCCGTCTTGAAGGTGACCTGACCGTTGATGAGCGAGTCAATCGGATCCTTGAAGCGCTATAATCAGCGAAATTTCCCTGTAAACGGCCAATTGATATTGCCTGATAACGTATCCATTCCCTGCCCAGGATCGGCAAACTTGAAAGTATTTAAAAAAAAGGAAGATAAGTCGTCTTTCATTTTCAATAACAAAAACAGCAGTCTCTCGACTAGAGTGTTTTCTTGAGATAGTGTAACATTAGGGTCAAACTGATTTGCTAGCTCTCTCTATTACGGAGTCCAAATACCGAAAGAAAGATCTTTAGGTTTCTCGTTTGTACAAACCTAGATGCTATAACCGCTCCTTTAGGGCTTGGACTAATTCGCATCGAAACTGGCTGGTTATTGATTTATTCACTTGCCAGGCATCCATCTCTATGCGTATCTCGTATATGTTTAACAGTTCATTTCTTATCTATTTCCCGTTATATGCGGTTCATTTTACTTATTGTCTTTCTGCCTTTGTTTTCTGTCGGTACGTCTGCTCAGAAACTAACCGGACAGGTTATCGACCAGACGTCGCATCAACCCATTGCGGGGTCGACTGTACAAATAAAACGTACTCAGGCAGGCACACTCACCGATTCTACAGGCACATTCACCCTATCTAATGTACAGCTAAAGGACGTTTTGATCGTCTCCTATCTTGGCTACCAGACACAGGAAATTCAGTTCACGGGACAATCCAGCCTGACCGTTGAGCTGGTTGCAGGGGTGTCGCTCAACGAAGTCGTTGTCACGGCTCTTGGGCTGGAACGTAACGCCCGAAGCCTGGGTTATGCGGTCCAGAAAGTTGATGGTCGGCAGGTTAATGACGTGAAAGCCCCCAATTTTCTCGATAACCTGTCGGGTAAGGTAGCCGGCGTAATGATTACGGGTGGATCGACGGGTGTGGGTTCATCAGCACGTATCAATATTCGGGGCGAATCATCCTTTACCAACAACAATCCATTGTTTGTAGTTGATGGTATTCTGATCAACAATGCTACGGTGGTCAATCGGGTCAACGACGACGCCAACGGATTTCAGGAAATCGATTTTGGAAACGGGGCCATGGACATTAACCCCGACGACGTAGCAGCAGTATCGGTGCTAAAAGGTCCGGGTGCTGCGGCTCTCTACGGCACACGGGCGGCTAATGGTGTGATCTTGATTACGACCAAAGACGGTTCATCGCAGAAAGGGATAGGCGTCAGTTTCAACAGTACGTTCTACACCGAGCGTCCGTTTCAACTACCCCGTTTTCAGAATCAGTATGGACAGGGCAACAGCGGAGCCTTCAAGTATGTCAACGGCCTAGGCGGGGGAATTAATGACAATATCTCCTACAGCTACGGTCCTAAACTCGACGCGGGCCTGTTGATCCCACAGTACGACAGTCCCGTGAATCTCCCCGACGGTCGGGTGGTACGTGGTGCTGATATATATGTCTATAGTGGGCTACCCATCACGCCGACTCCTTTTGTGTCGCACCCCGATAACCTCAAAAACTTCTACGAGACGGGGCACACGGCGATCAACAACCTGGCTATTTCGGGCAGCTACGATAAGGGAAGCTATCGGCTATCGTACACCGACCTGAACAGTCAGTCAACAATTCCGGGTGTCGATCTGAAGCGCAAAACACTGGCCGCCCGGTTACAGTTCGAACCCATCCGTCGACTGAAATTCAGCTCATCTATCAATTATATCAACACGGGTAGCGACAATCGTCCGGCTACCAAATACGGCTCGGAAAACATCAACTACGCCCTGAGTGCCTGGCTGGGCCGTCAAACTGATGTTAACCCAATGAAGCAGTACTGGCAGCCGGGATTGGAGGGGATTCAGCATTTTTCCTATAACTACACTTACTTCGACAATCCGTATTTTACGCTATACGAAAACCGTAACTCATTCAACCGCGACCGGCTCATCGGGAATCTGGCCATAACGGGCGAGCTGGCTACTCACCTGACGCTGATGGTACGTAGCGGTATGGATTATTCGAGCGAAAACCGTCAGTTTCGGCGGGCTTTCAGCAGCAACCGTTTCAAGAATGGGGCGTATGCTGAAAACACTGTTTTCTTCCGGGAGATCAACACCGACTTTCTGTTGAATTATAACCGAATCGTAGGTGCCTTTTCGCTCGATCTGTCGGCTGGGGGAAATCGCATGGACCAACTGGCCTCGTTCGATCAGTATCAGGCCCTGACGCTTGCCCAACCGGGGGTATTCAAGCTCAACAATGCGGCCTCGCCAGTGGAAGCTTATCAGCAGAGCGCCCGCAAACGGATCAACAGCCTGTATGCGCTGGCTAAACTGAGTTATAAAGACGTACTGTTTCTGGACGTAACGGGACGTAACGACTGGTCGAGCGCGCTGGCCACGCCCAACTCAACGGCAAACACGGCTTTCTTCTACCCGTCGGTATCGGCCAGTTGGGTGCTATCAAATCAGTTTCAACTGCCTGCGGTTATGTCGTTTGCCAAAGTACGTGCGAGTGTGGCCAGCGTCGGCAACGATACCAGCCCCTACCAGACAACAGGAGTCTTTAACGCCCGAAACCCCGTGTTCTCACAACCGGCCTTCAGCGACCAGAGCACGATTGCCAACACAAATCTGAAACCGGAGTCGATTACGTCGGTTGAGCTGGGCGCTGATGTGCGCTTCCTGAACGATCGACTCGGCGTCGACCTGACGTACTACGATGCTCGCACTCGTAACCAGATTTTATCGTTGCCCATCGCTATCCCAACCGGCTACAGCGAACGAGTCATTAATGGCGGGGAAGTACGGTCGCGGGGTATCGAAGCTGTGGTAACGGCCGTTCCCGTTCAGACAAATCGCGTCCGCTGGAACGTAAGCCTGAATTTCAGCCGAAACCGGACCTACGTAGTGTCGCTGCCCGAAGAGGCCGGTACGCTAACGCTGGGCTATAACCGAATCTACGACAACGTGAACCAAACCGTCTGGTATCAGGTACGTCAGGGCGACCGGATGGGCGATATGTGGGGAACGGGCTACCTACGTAACGTACAGGGTGAGTTTATCGTAGGTAACAACGGGCAATATATCGCGGATAACACGCTGAAGAAACTGGGCAACTATAATCCCGATTTTATGATGGGCCTGTCGAATCAGCTCAGTGTCGGGAACTGGAATCTGGGTTTTCTGCTCGACTGGCGGCAAGGCGGTATTCTGGTATCGCGCACGCTGGCCCTGGCGGGTGTGGCGGGGCAGCTAATTGAAACAGCGAATCGTCCTGACGCCGGTATCGTGGCGAAAGGAGTCGTCAATACCGGCACCGTCGACAACCCGAGCTACCAGCCGAATACCATCGCCATTCCGGCCGAAACCTACTACCGGATGTACTATGACCGCAACAATGAGGAAAATAACACCTATAACGCGTCGTACGTAAAGTTGCGGGAAATGAGCATCGGCTATACCCTACCCGAAACGGCGGGCCTTGCCCGTAAACTGCATATGCAGCGGCTAACCATAGCTTTGGTGGGCCGTAACCTGCTGGCACTGTCGCACATTCCTCACTTTGATCCCGAACAAACGTCCTTTCAGCAGAACCAATTGCAAACGGGCGTTGAAGACATGACCTACCCTACCTCGCGTAACATCGGGGTGAAACTAAGCGTAAATTTTTAAGTCCTACCCTCGTCATAGGACTCAAATCAGCTGATTATGAAACGTATTATATATCATTTTCTCCTACTGCTCACACTAACCAGCGTGCTGCCGGGCTGTACGGAGAACTTCCAGGAAATCAATACCAATCCCAATGCGCCGGTCGATGTGCAGCCGTCGTTGCTATTCCGTAAGATTCTATTCGATTATGGCGAGCAAATGTCTTACGAGGGCTTCGTTGCGGGTAACCTGCTGGGGCAATATTTTACGGCCATCGACTTCAATCTGTTTGACCGGCACAGTCTCAGCGAACCGCAGTACGGCGGCAACCCCTGGCCATTTATTTACACGAATCTGCGCGACAATGAGATTCTGATCCAGAAGGCCCGCACCAACGTAGCATTCGGTGTTTATGAAGGCCCCGCCCTGATCATGAAAGCGTACATGACGGCTGCCCTCACTGACCTTTACGGGGACGTACCCTATAGCGAAGCCCTACAGGGTAAAGCGGGGGTGATTACTCCCGCCTACGACACGCAGGAAGCCATATACACGGCTGCCGGGGGCATACTGGATAACCTTGACAAGGGCATTGCCTCTATCAACAATTACAAGGGGGCCACTGCTCTCGACGGCGACATTCTCTACGGTGGCAACCGTAGCAAGTGGATATTATTTGCCAATTCGCTAAAGATCAAGGCCCTGATGCGTATCTCGGGCAAAATAAACGTAAAGGAAGCGTTGCAGAAAGTAGTGACGGAAGGCAATTTCATCAAGGCTAACACCGACAACGCCGTGTACCGATTCTCGCTCGCGCAGCCCAACAACTTCCGTATGTCGACGGCCCGTATCGGCGATTATAACCTCTTTATCATGTCACTGACTAGTCAGGAACTACTCGCCAGCCTGAACGATCCGCGTGTTGGGGTATACTTTCGGTCTACGGCGGCTAAACCGGGCACCTACAAAGGCTTGCTCAACGGCCCTGATGCCTCAAAACTGTCGATTTCGGTGGCCGACTATTCACTGACAGGAACCATTTTTCGGGAGGAGTCGGACAAGCTGTATGCCAACTACATGACGGCTTATGAAACCAGTTTCTGGCTGGCCGAAGCTGCTGAGCGGGGCCTGGTGTCGGCTTCGGCAAAGGAATGGTATGAACGGGGTATTACGCAGGCATTCGACTACTGGCGAACGACGCTGCCCTCTACTTACCTGACCAGTAGCAAAGTGGCCTATGCGCAGAATGGCCAAAATCCAATTGAGCAGATTCTGACGCAGAAGTGGCTGGGCAATATCAACAATGCCTATGAAGGCTGGACCGAGTACCGACGGACTAGTTTTCCCCGGCTGAAACCCATTTCGGCCAGCCTCAACAATGGGCTGATTCCCGTTCGGATGCCCTACCCCGGAACCGAGAGTGCACTCAACGCAGTTCAGTACAAAAAAGCCGCCGACAAAACCCAGAACAACAGCATTAACACACCCGTTTGGTGGGCTACTCGCTAATCATTTCTGCATGACCACAACCCTGTTGCAATGGGCGCTGGTGCTGGCTTCCAGCATTACGTTATTTCTCGTGTCGCCCCTGGCTCGTACCGCCCCCGAATTTTTCAGGGGCACCCGCAATGAGCGAACGCCCAGCACCCTTTTTCTGACGAGTAGCCTGGTCATTTCGTGGCTGTTTGCCAAGTCAATCACCAATGCTGCTAATCTAGGGCACAGCTTCGGTCTGGTGGGGGGCGTAGCTTACGCAGGCTATTACCTGTCGTTTCTGGTAGCGGGGTTTGTGATTGTATCGATGCGTAACCAGGGCGGATACCGAAGCATTCACCACTTTCTGGAATCGAAATTTGGCGCTAGTGCGGTGGTCGTCTTTACGCTCCTGATCATGATTCGGCTCTATAATGAAATCTGGTCGAACACCATCGTGATTGGCTCGTACTTCGGGGCACAGGGCTCGACTGATTACTACGTTGCCATTTTGGTGTTTACATTACTCACACTGGCCTACACACTCAAAGGCGGCATGAGTAGTTCGATTATGACCGATGTGATTCAACTGTCGCTCTTTGTCGTGCTGCTTACGGTGATTCTGGGCTTTATTCTACCCCAGTACGGAGGGAGTCTGAAACCTTTTGTCAGTAGCGGCCGCTGGGAGTTGAATCAGGGTGTCGATCTACTGCTGGTAGCGCTGGTGCAATGTTTCAGTTATCCCTTCCATGATCCTGTGCTGACCGACCGGGGCTTTATCTCCGACACGCGTACCACACGCAGGGCTTACATCTGGGCGGCCATCATTGGCTCGCTCTGTATCATCTTCTTCAGCTTCGTCGGGATTTTCGCCAAGCTCAATAGTCTGACGGGCGAAGCACCGGTAGCCGTAGCACGGTATTTTGGCGTACCGATGCTGCTGCTTATGAACCTCATTATGGTCACCTCAGCCTCATCGACGCTCGACTCAGCCATGGCGTCGTTCTCCAAACTGATCAGTATCGATTTGAGCCGGGCTGCTGTACCAAGCGTTACCAGAGGACGCTGGGCCATGGTCGTGCTGACGGTGTTGGGTACCATTCCCGTCTTTTTCGACCCGGCTATTCTGTCAGCTACAACCATCAGCGGTACGTTGGTGCTTGGTCTGGCTCCCATTTTTTTGTGCTGGAACGTTCGGGTGCCGCGCCTGGCCTTTCATCTATCAGTGCTAGGCGGGCTGGTACTGGGTGGTTTGCTGACATTTTTCCCCTTGCCCGAATCCCTCCGGCTGGGCGATGGTAAGTATGGATCGCTGCTTAGCGTAAACCTGATCACTACGGCCTTCTGCTTTCTCGTTTTCGCAGGCAGTGCGCTGTTTCACCCCAAAAGCCATGACTGATACGAATTACCCTGATAACCAGGACCTCGGTATACGTAGCGGTAAACTGCTCGTGTTTGGAGGGTCTTATTCCAACTTACAGGCGCTGGAATCCCTTAGAACGATTGCCGACCAGCTTCAGATTCCCCCTCACAACATCATCTGTACGGGCGATATTGTGGGCTACTGCGCCCAGCCTGAGGAGTCAATACAGTTCGTAAAAAACTGGGGTATTCAGGCCATTCAGGGCAACGTAGAGCAAAATATTATTCGGGGCGAGGACGACTGCGGTTGTAACTTTACGGAAGGTGGTCGGTGTGATCTGTTCTCCCGCACCTGGTTTCCGTATGCGGTTCAGACGCTTTCGGCGAAATCAGTCGACTGGCTGCGTACGTTGCCACTTCAACTGTCTTTTCACTACGCAGATAAGTCGGTAACCGTATTGCACGGAGCCGCCACTGGCATCGCTGATTTTGTGTTCGCATCGACACCCTGGTCGGTGAAAGAAAACACTTTTGCGGCTACCGGAGCCGACGTAGTACTGGCCGGTCATGCCGGACTACCCTTTGCCGATAAGCAAGTATCTGACACTGGTATCGACCGTTACTGGCTGAACGCCGGGGTGATCGGGATGCCCGCCAATGATGGTACGCCCCGCGTATGGTACCTGCTACTCGACGACAAGGATGGCGCGTTTACGTATAGCTTTCACGCCTTTACCTACGACAACCTGGCGGCCCATCAGCTGATGATGACCAATCAACTCCCAGAATCCTATGCTCAGACACTACTAACGGGCATCTGGGACAATTGCGAGATTTTGCCGGACGCCGAGAAGGTTCTACAGGGCCGCGCTATTATGTTGTATTAGAACGATAAAAGCGGGGGATTGTGTAGTTTTACCATTTTGTACCGGTACGCCGGCGCGGGGCATCAGCCGACCGTAAAATCCGTCACCAGGCTACAATGCATCATTAACTTAACCAGTAGTACGAAAATGCTACGTTGATTAGTGAGATGGCAATTTGAGATTGTAGCTAACTTCTGTAGACAGCGTGTTTAGATAGTACATGCTGTCTCGGAGAAACGGGCGATTATTGAGGCAATGATCAAGATGGTTTCTATTAGCTACTTGGTTGAATACCACGAGTTGGGGTCTGTTTGCTTCGAGAAATCTACTAGACCGAGGTAAAATAGTGCCGACGTTGACCAGAGAGCGAAATAACTTACCCCTTTTATCAGCAACGATAGTTCCATACTGCTAAGACTTACATAAAGCAACACCGTGCCAGCCCACAACAGATATGTAAGCAGCCGAATCAACAAGGCGGGAAAGCGTACAACTCCCACTTGCTTAAGCCCTGGAGCAACTCGTTGGAGTAAAAAACAGCTCAGCATGATAACCCATATGATACTCACCCATTGAACTGAATTCCACAATATTGTCTCGCCGAGTACAGCCATAAAATCACTCATTAGGCCAAAATATAAGCTGGCAAACGTAACAAAACCGACCACCAGTAGTGTTCGAATTCGTTTATGAGCAGCGAATTGGCTTTTTATCAGTGTCCACCAGTTCCGCAACAGACTTCTCAAATACACTTTCCGATAGGTCCATTCCATCTTCTGGATGGTAGTTGGCCCACCAAAGTCATCGATTGTCTGCTGAAGGGCCTCCTCAAATGAAAATGAATCGGCCATCCGAGCTTCCACGGAGGCCACAAAATGGTCCCTCATCTCGTCGATAAAGACGGTTTCAATCAACTCACATTGTTGGGTCAGAAAGGTAACGATGAGCGCCTGTTGAGCCTGAGTCATAGCGGTAAAATTGATTAAGTAGTAGGGAGCTTACTGAGATCACTGGGAGTAAGTATACGTTGTAACTGATGGAGAAACTGCTCAATCTGAGCCAGTCGATCCACAGCGTTACCCTGTTGATCCTGGGCAATGGCATAGTATTTACGGGCACGACCTTCCACAATTTGCGTTTTGGTGATCAGCATGCCGTCAGCTTCGAGTTTGTATAAAGCTGGATAAAGGGCCCCTTCGGTAATCTTGAGCTGGCCATCGGTGAGTTGCTTAACTTTTTGGCAAATCTCGTAGCCATACATCCACTCCGTATGGGCCAGCAGTTTGAGGATGATGGCGCTGAGGCTGCCCTTTAGAAGCTGGTGCGAAGTAGTATTCATGCTCAAATATACTAAGATTATACATACTACTGAATCTTAGGTATATTTTTTTTCAAATCTCAACAAACCATCCGTTCGCGATACATGGAATTAATGGTAAGTGACGGGTTTTGAACGAAAAGGCAAAGCTACCCGTGATTTTCTCGTAGCTTCTTAAACTTCATTTCCTGATGGGCCGAATAATGAAGTTTTTCAGCGGGTTTTTCTTGATGATCTTCACCAACTGCCCGTTCTCGTAATGGTATTCGTCTTCCCGGTCATTCAACCTTGCCTGATATGTACCTTTTACGGGTGAAGTCAGAGTAAAGTAATCGCCGAAATACTCCGAATACGCCCGGTTTCGGTTCGTTGGCTCCGTGAAGAACATGTCCGAAACGGTATACTCAATACGCCGGGTTTCAGTACCCTTGTGCGTGTATTTATACTGATCGGCCGTAATCTCGTAATGGTCACCTTTCCACTCCGTCTGGGAGGAAAAATTACCCTGATTGGTGTGCGCATCAACCGTCGAGCGAATCAATTTCCCCTGTTGAACCAGGCTAACGACTTTGTAGTAGATTTTGACTTTGTAAACCAGAAAATTGACTTTCACATCGCTAATCAGCGTATACACCACGCTTTGCTTATCGCGTTGCTGCCGGTTAGCGGTCATCGTACCAACTTTAATTCCAGCTACTTCAATCGCATATTGTTTCGTATGGGCCGTATCGACAGGCGTAGTTTGTCCGTAACCAGTCCACGATAATCCCATCAGTATGACAAGGCCAGTAAGCCAACTTCGAGAGCAATGTACGTTCATTGTTGAATGCGAAAACTATTGTTCCCCAGTACTATTGGACCGGGGTCGGTACGTCGGCTGGTGGTCGAATCGTTTTCCAGATTTAAAACACCCCGTGGGCAAACAGCCGAACAAATACCACAGCCCACACAAGACGAGCGTACAACATCCTGGCCTCGCTGCGCGTACCAGCGCACATCGATGCCCATTTCGCAGTAGGTCGAGCAGTTGCCGCACGAAATGCATTGACCGCCATTTGTCGTGATGCGGAACCGGGATTTAAACCGCTGAACCAATCCCAGATAAGCGGCCAGCGGACAACCGAACCGGCACCAGACCCGACTTCCAAAAACGGGATAAAACCCGGTGCCCAGTACTCCGGCAAAAACAGCCCCAATGGCGGACCCATAAGCCGAGCGGATGCCGTAGGAATCCAGAAACCCCAACACCGAGGGCTGTCCACTCCAGTACGTGTAGAGTACCAGTACTGTCATCACAACGGCAAAGACAAGTACTGAGTGTACAACGATACGTTCCAGTTTCCAGGCACCCAGCCGTTTGTCGGATAGTTGCCGATAGGGATCGCCCAGCGTTTCGGCCAGTCCACCGCAGCCACATACCCACGAGCAGTACCACCGTTTGCCGAAAAAATAGGTCAGTATCGGCACACCCAATAGCCAGAGAGCCGTTCCCCAGACAAGCAGGAAGATGCCAAACGTACCGGCCTTAATTTTTTCATCAATACGGTAATCGAAATAAAAACTGTAATCCAGTGGCCACATGTTTTTTAAATCCTGCGCGGGCTGATGAAAAAAAGCCAGCAATTCCGGAATAAGAAACGCAAAGACCGTCTGGAAAAACATTACTGAAAGCGTACGAAACTGTTGGTAACGGCTGTGTCGGTATTTAATCAACATTCGCACGCCCATTACCAGAATCACCAGTGTGTACAACGTACCGTACACGAACCACTGGCTGGCAGGACCACCGTTCAGCAACTGGCTTAGTGGATCGAACAGCAGCACCCAATTGGTCATGTACTCCGGAAAAAAATAAAGGAGTACATAGAATCCAATCAGAAAGCCACACACGACGACGCCAATCCAGCCCCGGTTCGTAGCCGGGTCCTGATAGATGCCATTGTTTTTTATACCGGGTAACGTCCGCGGCTCTGGCAAGATGTACAGGAAGGCTCCACCCACGCACAACACCAAAATAAGCCAGAAGAAAAGGCCGCTATTATCCGGGAAAAAGCCGGTACTGGCGGCCTTCGTAACCGGAAAGGCGTAGTCCTGAACAAGCCGATTGTTCTCGTTACGGCGTTTGAAGCCTTCATTGAGTTGGGCGATAGCAGCCCGATAATCCCCAACAAAGCTGAACGACGACGCATACACGTTGCCCTGCATGGAAGCCGTAGCCATACGAACATCCTCCAACTGTTCTTTCTGGATTGTCTCGCTCAACACCTTATCTGTCAATACGTATCGACTGAGAGGAAGGATAGCCACAAACAGCGCAAATCCAATCAGGAATGCGGTGAGACCAATACGTTGTCCGGTAGTTCGCATAATGATAACGGATTAGTGCGTTGCTGAAAATAACCGATGAAACCAGCCTTTCCGGCGGTCCGGCGATCTGGCGGGTGCGTGGCCGGTCAATTGGTCGGTAAAAGACTCCGAAAATTCAGGGTTGAAATCGGCCTGCCGCAACTGACTCACTACGTTCGGAAACGGTGTCCGATCCTGAATCCAACGATCACAGACAGCCTGACGTAAACGAATTCCCAACGCATGGATGCCGACAACGGACTGGTCCGTTGTCCGGTAATTGATCCGTAGACATTGTTCGCCAGACGGGTGCTCCCAGTAATACGTTTGTTCGTCGTCGGTAAGCTGGGCGTTCAGGGTGCCATAGGTCTGGTATTCAATATCGAAGAATTTAGCCGAGTTAAAAAAGACGCCCGGGCGATAGGCCGTCCGGGAACCGCAGAGCGTTCGGGCCAGGGTTTCGCCGTGCATCCGGCCCGTATACCAGATTTGTTCGATGGGTTTGCGCAGGGCTCCATCGGTACCCAATATAGGTTGCCGAAACTCGTTGCAATCGCCGATGGCATACACGTCGGCTACGTTGGTTTCAAAATACTCGTTTACCAGAATTCCTTTCCCGAGTTCAACACCCGAGTTTTTCAGGAATGCTACGTTGGGCGTAACACCAATCCCCAATCCCACAAACTGGCAGGAAATTTCTTCGCCTGTATTCGTCACAACCGCGCGCACCCGACCCGACGGATCTGCCGCGTCAGGCCGGGCCTGAATTTCCTTAAGTTCGGTTTCAAGCCGGAGATCGACACCGTGCCGGAGTAAATGACGACCGACTAGCTTCCCTTCTTCGGCGGGTAGCGTGGAACTCCAGTAATGCGGATCGCGGACAAGCATCGTTACGCCTATGTGTCGGGAACGTAGCATTTCGGCAAGCTCAACGCCAATGAGCCCCCCGCCAACCACGACGGCCCGGTCGATGTTTTGGGTAAATTGCTCCATCCGTTCCAGATCGGGCAGCCCATATAAACCCTGCACGCCAGATGCGCTCAGACCGGGCCAGTCGAACGTAGTAGATACCGAGCCAGTAGCCAGCACCAGTACGTCGTAGTTGAGCCATTGCCCATCAGCCAGCCGGATTCGCTTCCCCGACGTATCGACCTGTTCGACATAGCCACGTAGCAGATCGATGCGATTTTTGGTCCAGAACCCGTCTTCGTAGGGTTTGGTATGCGCGTAGGTCATGTGCCCCATGTAGATGTACATGAGCGCGGTACGCGAGTAAAAATGATCAGACTCAGCCGAAATGACCGTAATACGTACCGTTGAATCCTGCTGGCGAACGTGCCGGGCGGTTGTGATACCGGCAATACCGTTTCCGATAATGATCAGGTGCTTCATGACTGCCCGTTTCTGGTGGGATTACTGCTCGTTGAGATTCCAGTTATAGTCCAGGAACTCGATGTCGGTTTTGTCTGAAATTTTCGTATTGGAATATTTATTGACCCACTTCACTACCGACTGCCCATTTTTGGTCCAGTCACCTTTGTACCAGTTGAAGTAATTAGATAGTTGAGCTTCGTCTTTGCCGATTTTGTTCTTGGACGGATTATTCAGAAAATCGCGTCCCTGATCATCCAGTTGGGCATCTAGTTTATCGGTCATGTAAGCCTCATTCCGAAGACGGGGGCACGAAATAGACGCGCAGACAAGGGCAAAGTGAATGCGAGGATCGTTAAATTTTTTACGCAGAATGCCGTGTTCGATGTTATCGAGGCTCATTTTTTCGCCACCAATCGTAAAAAATTTGGCCGCCCAGGGCGTTGTCACAAACGGAATCTTGATTTTTGAGCCAATATCCTTGATACTTTTTACGGGATAATGATCAAGAATGAGCCGAATGGTATACGCGTTGTAAGCATTAATCCAGTACGCCATCTGCTCGTTCTTGCTCCACGAAGCAGCCGGTGGATTTTTGCTGAGCACAGCCAGGTAATCATTCAGGGCTTTCCCCTCCGATTTGAAACCTTTATAATTAACCAGTCCTTTTTCGTTGACGTATTTTTTCAGCAGTCGGTCGTAGGCACTATGGTCGACAGGCGCTACCGTTGGCTCCGTAAAAGCCGTGGTGAGCAGAGATAGCAAGCCAAACAGGACGAATATATACGTAGGGTGCGTTTTCATGATGAGATTCAAATTTTCTACAATCAGATATACGCCCCAACCTACCGAATGGTTTTAATAATCATAAATTCAAACCCTGTGGACTAACTTTTCGTATGATAATGTAAGCAATCCAAAATCATAATGCTCCTTTCGTCGCTGGTAACTGCCTTACTCATTTCGGCCCCGCCCGACAGTGTTCCCAAAGCATTTAGTGTCTTACCGCTTCCACTCATTTATTACACACCCGAAACCCGGCTGGCGTATGGCGTAGCGGCTACGGCTACGTTCCGTTTCAGGCGCGACATGGATTTTTTGCGGGCAGATTCATCGGCACAAGCCAGAGCCGCCGTTCGTCCGTCGCAGATCACGCTGGGTTTTGCCTACACGCAGAATAAGCAAATCCTGTTTTACCTGCCTTTTCAGATTTTTTACGACCGCGATACGTATTACGTTAATGGCGAGGCTGGATATTACCGTTACAATTACTATTTCTATGGCGTTGGCCAGCAGGAAGTTGCGCGCGAGTTATACGGGGTGAATTTTCCGCGTATACGTATCAATGCCTTCCGGCGGATTGCTCCAGCCATAAGCCGAGGAAAGCTATATGCGGGTATTCGGTATCAGTACGAAGATTATCAGGTAACCAGCGTCGAGCCGGGGGGATTGCTGGCTTCGGGTTCCGTACCCGGCGGATTGGGCAGTCGATTGTCGGGGGCTGGACTCGGCTTGTTTTACGACTCGCGCAATGTCATTTTCTTTCCATCAAAAGGCGTTGTCGCCGACATTGCGTATCTAACTCATAATCAAGCGCTGGGCGGCAACGTCCGCTTCGGTCGATACACGGCTGACGTATCATCCTATCATTCGTTGAGTACCAAAGCAATCTTAGCGGTCAATTATTTCGTAAGTCTTACAACGGGCGAGGCTCCTTTCAACGCGTTGTCGTTGCTGGGCGGCACCAAACGAATGCGAGGCTATTACGAAGGTCGATACCGTGACCAGAACGTAGCGCTCATTCAGAGTGAAGTCCGATTCGATCTGTACAAACGGCTGGGCGGAGTCGTTTTCGGAGCCGCTGGAATTCTGGGCGATGCGCAATCAGGGCTACGGGTGAATGAACCTAAACTGGCCTACGGGGCCGGATTGCGCTTTACCATGAATCGTCGTGACCATCTTAATATCCGATTGGATTACGGGCTGGGACGACAATCGAACGGTTTCTATCTGACCATTGGAGAGGCTTTTTAGACGAAAAAGGGCTTTCGGCTCGGGGGGTTTGTCAGGAGCTGATAAATAACCTATTTTGCTTACTTATCAATTACTAATGACGTTTAGTATTATTATTCCCACCTATAACGAAGCCCAGGCAATTGGCCGGTTAGTGCAGACATTGCTGCCCCTTGGTGGTGCTTCGTTACTGGAGGTCCTGGTGATTGATGCAGGAAGCCCCGATGGCACGGCAGAGGTGGCCCGACAGGCGGGTGCTACGGTCAGACAATCGCCAAAGCCGGGTCGGGCTGCTCAGATGAATTTCGGTGCTACGTTGGCCAAAGGCGATGTTCTGTATTTCGTCCATGCCGACGTCGGTATCAATCCTGATTTCATTGCAGATATTGAGCAGGCTGTTAACGCAGGTTATGAAGCGGGTTGTTATCGGTTTCGGTTCAATTCAGACAAAATCATGCTTCGCTTCAACAGTTACGGAACCCGTTTTCCGGGCATCATGAGTCGCGGGGGCGATCAGACGTTGTTTATAACCCGCGCGCTGTTTGACCGTCTGGGTGGTTTCGATGAGTACTATACGATCATGGAGGATTTTGATATCATTATCCGGATTCGGAAGGTGGCCCGGTTTTGTATCATACCAAAAGACGTACTGGTATCGGCCCGAAAATACGACACCAATAGCTGGTTCCGGGTACAAATAGCAAACCTGACCGCCTTTTCACTGTTTTTCATGAACGTATCACCTGGCCGGATTGCCCGTACCTATAAAGCCATGCTGAACTACCGTTGATGGAAACAACCGTACTAGTAACTGGAGCCAGTGGCTTTCTGGGGGCGCACCTGACCCGCGAATTGCTGTCGCGTCGATACCGGGTAAGGGTATTACTGCGGAATAAACAGCAGTCTCTAACACTGGGTGACCTGTCCGTTGAGCCGTACGAAGGCGACGTTTTAGATAAACAGTCCCTAAAAAAAGCCGTTGCCGGTTGTGAGGCCATTATTCACGCAGCGGCTCTAGCACAGGTAAACCCGGCTCGTAATCCGGCCGTCTGGGCGGTGAATCTGACGGGAACAGAAAACCTGATTGACGTAGCCCGGCTGGCCAATGTTCAACGATTTATCTACGTTGGAACGGCCAATGTGTTTGGGTTTGGAACAAAGCAACAACCTGGAACCGAAACGTATCCGTTTGCAGGAAAGCAATATGGCTCTGATTACATCGACAGCAAACGGGCGGCCAAGGAGCAGGTTCAGGAAGCGGTAAAGCGGAGTGGACTACCCGCTATTCTGGTTCATCCAACATTTATGCTGGGTTCATTCGATGCCAAACCGACATCTGGTCGCATGCTGCTGGAACTTTACAAGGGCCGCGTTATAGGCTATCCGGCCGGGGGGAAAAATTACGTGCATGTGCGGGACGTAGCGGTTGCAACGGTTAACGCACTGACAAAAGGACGAGTAGGTGAATCCTATATTCTGGGAAATGCCAATCTGAGTTATCAGGAAGCGTTTCAACTGATGGCACTACGGATGAACGTATCACCACCGCGCTGGCCGATTCCACCCGGTCTGGCAACGCTGTATGGATTTGGTTGTGATGCTCTGACTAAGCTGACTCGCCGTCCGGGACAGCTCAATTCATCGATGATTGCGGTGGCTAATGATGGACATTATTTCAGTTCGCAGAAAGCCATTTCCGAACTGGAACTTCCTCAAACACCGATTGAAGAGGCCGTAGACGAAGCCTTTACCTGGTTTAAACGACATAACTATTTTACGCAACGTGCTGGAACTAACTAAGCAAATCGCCCCATCGGAACCTGTAGACGAACAAACGTCGGCTTCAGCTGCTGCCGTTTCTGACGTTACGGGTAAACGAAACCATAGAACCACAACCATTTCGGGGCCGTTTGCCGGAAAAGTAGCCATTGTTACCGGTTCAGAATCGGGCATTGGTAAAGCTACTGCACGGGCTTTGTGTATGGCTGGGGCTAAGGTGATTTTAAATGGACGCACGCCTGAGCGATTGGCCCAAACTGAGGATGAGTTGCTTGGCGAGGGCCTGGACGTAGTGAGTTGCCTGGCCGATGTAACCTGCCTTGAGGACTGCGAACGCCTGATTGGAACGGCTATCGATACGTTTGGGCAGTTAGATGTTCTGATCACAAACGCCAGTATTTCGATGCGCGCTTACTTTGCCGACATGACACCCGACGTATTCCGGCAGGTGCTCGACAGCAACGTGTACGGAACGGTTTATCCGTTGAAAGTGGCGTTACCCCATCTGATCAAAACCAAAGGCGTCGTTACGTTCATTTCATCCATATCGGCGCTGAATGGTATGCCCAGCGGCTCGGCTTACTGCGCGGGGAAAGCCGCCGTGGCCAATCTGGCCCACACGCTACGTCTAGAACTGGCTCACACAGGCATTCAGATTGGGGTAGTACACATTGGCTTTACGCAGAATGACCTTGATAAACGGGTACTCAATGCAACGGGCCAACCAGTACCCATCGCTCACCGGCCTCCTCGCTGGCAGAAAAGTCAGTCGGAAGTGGCCCGCATTATTCTCAATCACGTTCGCCGACGTCGGCAACGAACGGTAATTTCAGCACTAGGCAGACTGATTGTGCTGGTACATACGCATCTGCCCCGGTTAGGCGACTGGATTGTGCTTACCACGATTCGTAGACTCCGGCATTTTTATGAGTAAAATCTATTTTTAGCTAGTTATCGTATTCTCATTAACTTAATTCAACCGGTGCGCCGGTCCGACTGTATGCAGACGTATTATAATCCTGAAGACCTCAAAAAATTTGGTAAGATTGGTGAGTTTCAGAAAGAACTGGCCGACAAGTTTTTTTCTTACTACGGTTCTGTTTTTGCGGAAGGTGCGTTGACCGCCCGTGAGAAATCACTGATTGCGCTGGCGGTTGCTCATGCAGTACAATGTGCGTACTGTATTGATGCCTACACGTCTGATACGCTCGAAAAAGGCTGTTCGGAAGCCGAAATGATGGAAGCTGTACACGTAGCTGCCGCCATTCGCGGAGGGGCTTCGCTGGTACACGGCGTGCAAATGATGAACAAAGCCAAAGAATTATCGATGTAAAATAAAGAGTAAAAGAGCGAATGGGTGAACGTACCTACCGGAAGACTTTTTGCCGGATGGTTTTCACGCTGTCACCCATTCGCTCTTTCGCTCAATCAGCCTATGAAATCACTTAAAGCCAGTGGGCATCAGTTAGCCAACGTTGACGTACAACTGCAAACGCTGCAAAGCGAGGTGGCCGATACGTTGCAATTACCCCTTTTTCATGAGAAACTTCAAACCGCTGGGCTGTTTCCATTAAGTACAATCGAACCGGCTGTTTTTCAGATAAATCTGGGGAAAATGTGCAACCAGGTTTGTCGGCATTGCCACGTCGATGCGGGTCCCGACCGGAAAGAAATCATGACCCGCGAAACGATGCAGGCATGTCTGGATGCGCTGGCCCAAACGAACATTCCGATGGTCGATCTGACGGGTGGGGCACCGGAAATGAATCCGAATTTCCGCTGGTTCGTTGAAGAGGTTCGTAAACTGGGGCGTAAGGTGATGGTACGTTGCAACCTGACGATCATCGTTGCCAACCCAAAATACAATGACCTGCCTGACTTCTTTCGGCAGCACGAGGTTGAAGTTGTTAGTTCATTGCCGTTTTATAATGCCGATAAAACCGACCGTCAGCGCGGGAAAGGGGTTTTTGAAGACTCGGTTCGGGCGCTACGTATGCTGAATGCGGTGGGCTACGGTCAGCCGGATACCGGCCTGCTATTGAACTTGGTCTATAACCCCAATGGCGCATTTCTACCTGGTCCGCAGGAAAGTTTGAAACGGCAGTTCAAACGGGTTTTGCAGGACGAATTCGGCATTCAGTTCAACGATCTCTATGCCATCACCAACATTCCGATCAGTCGGTTTCTGGACTATCTGATTTCGTCCGGCAACTATGACGGCTACATGGAAAAACTGGTCAATGCGTTCAATCCGGTAGCCGCTGCTGGCGTCATGTGCCGGAATACCCTGTCGATTAGCTGGGATGGATTCATTTACGACTGTGATTTTAACCAGATGCTCGATTTAAAAGTAGCCAGCCCGGTCCAGCACGTACAGGACTTCGACCTGACTACCTTAAATCAGCGATCGGTGGTTATCAATCAGCATTGCTACGGTTGCACAGCTGGGGCCGGGTCGAGCTGCGGAGGCACTACCGCCTGACCTACAGCTGACTGACCAACGTCCGCATCAGGCGAGTCAGATGGGGTTCTGCCGCACCCGCAGCCGCTATAATTTTTTGGATGTCGGCTTTTTCCAGGGTTTCCGGTATACACATATCGGTAATGACCGATACGCCAAAAACAGCCATGCCCATTTGATTGGCGACAATTACTTCCGGCACGGTCGACATGCCTACGGCATCGGCACCCCACTGGCGAAGCATCCGGTATTCAGCCCGTGTTTCGAGTTGAGGGCCTGTCACGCTGACGTAAACGCCACGCTGGAGACGAATGCCAAGGTCTTCGGCTATAGCCAATGACTGATCGATCAGCGATTTGCTGTACGGTTCGCTCATGTCGGGAAAACGGTCACCAAATTCGGGCGGGTTTGGCCCTACGAGCGGATTCTGAGGGAGTAACAAACTGATATGGTCGTCGATAACCATCAAATCGGTTGTTTGAAAAGCGGGATTCAGACCACCGGCAGCGTTCGAAACCAGTAGCGTTCGAACGCCCAGCGCGTGCATAACCCGTACCGGAAACGTAATTTGCTGCATGGAATAGCCTTCATAGAAATGAAACCGTCCCTGCATCACGACTACTGGTTTGTCGCCCAGCGTACCCAGCAGCAATTTCCCGGAATGAAACTCAACCGTCGACAACGGGAAGTGAGGAATCGATTCGTAGGATAAGGTCGTCTCGATGGTTAGCTCCTGCGCCAGTGCGCCAAGGCCTGTGCCAAGAATGATCCCGATTTGCGGAGTAAGTTGCGCTTTCGATTGAATAAACTGGGTGGTCTGCTGAACCTGTTCAAGAATGGTCATAAACGATGTTAGGATATCTTTTTCGCAAGATAATTGTTAAGAATTAATCACACGATTTCAGTAACCGATTGTTCGCTTGTTTCGTTATTAGTAGTCATGGCACCAGAGCAACTGATTGTTTTTGTCAAAAATCCCATTCCCGGCCAGGTCAAAACCCGCATCGCCCGAACGGTGGGAGACGCCAAAGCGCTCGAGGTGTATCAACATCTGCTGGCTTATACTCAAAAGCTGGCATCTGAGTTTACAGGGCATTGTGCCGTCTATTACGGTGATTTTGTGAATGCTGATGACGGGTGGAATTCGTTTGTTAAGTATCAGCAAGTGGGTGTAGATTTGGGTGAGCGTATGCAGAATGCGTTTGACGAACAATTTCGGGCGGGAGTCGGGAAAGTGGTTATTATTGGCAGCGACTGTTTTGATTTAACGTCCAGCCATATCCACAATGCGTTTGCCGCCCTCGATACCGTAGATGTGGTGATTGGCCCAGCCACCGACGGCGGGTATTACCTGTTAGGGATGAATCAGCTTCAGCCTTTTTTATTTCAGAATATGCCCTGGAGCCAACCCGAACTCAGACAGCTGACCGAATTGGCTATTTTACAGCATAGCTTAACATATGCCCAGCTTGACGAGCTAACCGACATCGACGAATGGCCTGATTATGAAGCTTATGTCCAGAAAACAGGTCAGCCATTATGATACGTAACCTATATTTTTCGTTTTTACTGCCACGCTACGTTTGAATCAGCCAACTATTGTCGTTATCATACCTGCCTTCAACGAGGAAAATTCAGTTGGGAAGGTAATCCGTGACATACCCGCCGAGCTAGTACAGGAAATTATTGTCGTTAACAACAACTCCAACGATCAGACCGCTATTGAAGCCTCCCGCGCTGGCGCTACCGTACTCGACGAGCCGGTTCAAGGATATGGCCGGGCGTGTTTACGGGGCATTGCGTACGCAAAACAACGCCAGCCTACGCCCGACATCGTTGTTTTTTTGGATGCTGATTACTCCGATTTTCCGGCTGAAATGCCCCGTGTTATTGCCCCAATTCAGGAACAAACCGCTGATTTAGTGATTGGGTCGCGCGCATTAGGTAACCGGCAGCGGGGTTCCATGACACCCCAACAGCTCTTCGGTAACTGGCTGGCTACCTGGCTGCTACGTTGGCTGTATGGCGTTCGTTTCACGGATTTAGGCCCTTTTCGTGCCATTCGGTTTGATACGTTGTTGGCCCTGAACATGCAGGATAAGACGTATGGCTGGACCGTTGAAATGCAGTTAAAAGCGGCCAAGCTGCGCTGCAAAACAACCGAAGTGCCCGTGAGTTATCGAAAACGGATTGGCCATTCAAAAATTTCGGGCACGATTAAAGGGACAATACTGGCGGGCTATAAAATCCTGACAACCATCTTTAAATACTGGTAGTAAGGGCGGCCTGGCGTAAACCGTGAGCAGGATTTGACATCATGGAGTTATTCATTCTAGTTATTTACAACCTGTTGATTCTGCTGGTCGTCCTGTTCAGCATCGGTCAGTTGGGGCTCCTTATTCGGTACGTATACGGTCGATGGCGTTTGAGAAATGAGCGCTTTCCGGAGACCGCTCTCGATTGGGAACAGTTGCCTTCAATCACGGTTCAATTGCCCATCTACAACGAGTTATACGTAGTGGAACGACTGATTGATGCCATCGCTCGGCTGCGCTATCCCCAGGAAAAGCTAACGATTCAGATTCTGGACGATTCGACGGACGACACTACGTTGTTGATTGCTAAAAAAGCAGCTGTTTATCAAAAAATAGGGCTTCCGCTGGTACACATCCGCCGACCCAACCGAGCGGGTTTTAAGGCAGGCGCACTAGCCTACGGACTCAACCTGATCGATAGCGAGTACGTAGCGATTTTCGATGCTGATTTTCTACCAGATGCGGATTTTTTACTACGTGTGTTGCCCAGTTTTACGCAGCCCGACATTGGTGTTGTTCAGACCCGATGGCTACACACCAATCAGCCCTATTCGCTGCTGACTCAGATTCAGGCTTTTGGCCTGAATGCCCACTTTCTTATTGAGCAGTATGCTCGTTATACCACCGGACTATTTTTAAATTTCAGCGGTACGGCCGGTATCTGGCGTCGCGAAGCAATACTAACCAGTGGCGGCTGGCAAGCGGATACCCTGACCGAAGATCTGGATTTAAGTTATCGGGCACAGCTGAAGGATTGGAGAATCGTTTACCGGGTCGATGTTGGCGTCCCCGCTGAACTGCCGATTACGATGGATGCAATTAAGTCGCAGCAGTACCGATGGATGAAAGGGCCAGCCGAATGCAGTCGGAAACTCTTGGGAAACGTATGGCAGAAATCAGGCATCTCCGTTCGAAAAAAAATACAGGCCTGTTTTCATTTATTGAATAGCTCCCTGTTAGTACTTATTCTGGGTATGGCGCTACTGAGTCTGCCTGTTTTGTGGATTCACCACCGCCATCCCGACTGGGCAGCTATTGACCAGAAACTATCGAATCTGTTTTTGCTGGCTACCCTCATTTCAACCCTTTTTTACGGAGTCGCTTATTACCAGACAGAGATAAAGCAAGGAATAAATACACCTCAGGCAAAAGTCAGCCTCGTTGGTCGATCCGTCCGATTTTTCTGGCTATTTCCTACCTTTATTTCCATCATGCTGGGGTTGTCGTTACATAACAGTATAGCTGTACTGGAAGGTCTTCTTGGGAAAAAAACGCCTTTCGTCCGTACGCCAAAATTCAATAGTATGGCATCGCCTGTCGACTGGACTAGTAATGTTTACATAAAGAAAACGTTTCCTAAATCTATTTGGGGAGAAATTGGGCTTGGGTTGTATTTTCTGGCAGGAATCGGTCTGGGGGCATATCTAGGCGACTATTCACTGGTTGTTTTCCATAGTTTGCTGGTCATTGGGTATAGCCTGGTTGTTAGTTATACACTCGCGCATAGCTGGACTCAGGAAACGAACGTAGCACCGAACGTGACTGTTCTACAGCCATGATTACGCCCTTCCGAATTGGCTGGCTCCTCCTTTCACTGACCTTGTATACCCTGATAGGATATGGAGTTTCCCGGCCACAATTCAACCTCCTGATTCTGTTATACGGACTTTCTTTCTGGGGCTATGTTCGGATTACCCGGCCGCTGTGGTCCGATGCTAGCCAGCCATCGATTACAAAACCAGAACCTGACCGATTTCTGTTTCTGGCAGCCCTATTATTCCGAGTCAGTCTACTGGCAGTTGTTCCTAACCTATCCGATGACTACGTTCGATTCATCTGGGACGGACATCTGGTTGCCAACGGTTATAACCCGTATCTTTACCTACCCAGCCAGATTATTCATACGCCTTTAGCAGCAAAAGCTGGTTTAACCGACTCGTTGTATCAGGGCTTAAATTCACCTGATTACTTCACGGTTTATCCGCCCATCAATCAGGCCTTGTTTGGATTAGCCGCTTTGCTTTCGCCCCAAAATCTGCTGGGCAATCTGATCGGGCTACGTATCCCGATTCTGCTGGCAGAACTTGGTACGTTGTGGTTGCTGATTTCGCTTCTTAGCCGGTTCGGGAAAAACCCAAACCTTGCCCTACTTTATGCTCTAAATCCGCTGGTGATTCTGGAGCTAACAGGCAATTTACATTATGAGGCTGTATTGATTTTCTTTGCACTGCTAGCGGTTTGGCTCTATCTGCAGAAACGATGGGTCGTATCCGCTTTTGCATTGGCTGCAAGCATTGGTACAAAGCTTTTGCCGCTACTCTTTTTTCCTTTACTGATTCGTTACGTAGGCTGGAAGCGGGCAATCGTGTATGAAACAATAACGTTGAGCGTAGTCGGATTGCTTTTTGTTCCGTTTATTGATCTGGACTTAGTAAAGAATGTATTCACCAGTCTGGATCTCTATTTTCAAAAGTTCGAATTCAATGCCAGTATCTACTATTTAATTCGGGCAGTTGGTTACGTACTAACAGGGCACAGCATTATCAAAGAAGCTGGTCAATTTCTGTTTGTACTGATTGCCTTTGGAACGATTGCCATCGCTATCTGGAGCCGAGGTGAGACCTCTTCTCGTAAACTATTGACTCAATTACTCCTGACGCTGAGTCTGTACTGGTTATTATCCACAACGGTTCACCCCTGGTATATAACGTCGCTAGTAGCGATAAGCGTGTTTACACCGTTTCGCTATCCATTTATCTGGTCGGGACTTATTATACTTTCCTACGGAGCCTACCAAACGTACCCTTACAATGAAAATTTGCCCCTTATCGGCCTGGAATATGGATTGCTCGTTGGCTTTATAGTGTACGAATGGCAGAAGCAAAAGCCAAGTAGTCGGCTGATGAATAACGTTTAACCTTTGGCTTATTATGTTACTGGTCATCACTACTCGGATTGATCGATTGTGGAAGCGAGAATTCGAACGCTACGGTGAACAATTAGTCAGTAATCCCGATCAGCGACAACGGTCAGACAACTTTATCAATTGGTCTTCTGAATATGATTCAGGTCTGTTGAAGGGACGTAGCAAATTACGTCACGAAGCCTGGATGCCTACCCTCTCCTGCCCCATTCCATTATCCGTCTTGAAGGTGACCTGACCGTTGATGAGCGAGTCAATCATATCCTTAGCAGGCTATCATAATCTTTAGTAGCTGATTCGAAAAACACACAAACTTTTACGATAACAAATTAAGAAAGATTAAAAAAGGCAGGAAGCTGTAGTGTTACCTTTACTAGCTAAATTGTAAAGCCATATGTTTAAGTATCTGTCTGGTTTTTTCCTTTTCCTAGTTACCTCACTCAACGTAACGGCCCAGCCAGTTGCTTCGCCCAAAATCAAGGTATTGCTGTTGGGTAGCATTCACTTCACCCCATCGACGCAGGATGTTTACAAGAATAAAACCGTAGACGTTCAAGATGAAAAGCGTCAAGTACAAATCAAGCAGATGCTGACTCAACTGAGTCGTTTTTCGCCAAATCAAATCTGTATTGAGGTGCCCACGCAAAACCAGAGTAAGGTTGATAGCCAGTATCATCGATACCTAAACGGTCAATACAAGCTTGGCACTCATGAAGTCGATCAGATTGCTTATCCATTGGCGAAACAGCTAGGGCTCCCAACTTTAACCTGCATCAACTATAAAGGAGCATTTGACCCCGATCCAGTTAATGAATATGCGAAAGCTAACAACCAGGAAGACATAATAGCCTCGCTGGAAAAGTTTGCCAGTAGTACAATAGCTGGCGTAGTTGCTGTTCAACAAAAGCAGTCTATATCTGAGTTATATCGATTTATAAACTCCAACGATGAATTGACTAAGAATGCAGCTATCTACTCTGACTATCTGGTACGAATCGGGCAGGGCGACAAGTACCCTGGCACTGATTTAGTAGCAGGCTGGTACAACACGAATCTACATATTTACACCAACATCTTACGGGCGATTCATCCTGGCGATAAAGCCATTATGGTTTTATTTGGCTACGGTCATATTCCTATTCTAAAACACCTCTTCGAATCGAACCCCAAATTTGAGGTAGTTGACGTAAACGATGTGCTGAAGGAATAAGCAATGCCATTAGCTGAATCAGGTTCTTCTATAAATCTGGTGGTGAGTGGTTTCAACTATTACCGTGGCGAGTGTTTCAACGCTTATAAATAGGAAACAGAAGACATCCCAAATTCTGAGTGAAGGCAAAAATTAGTGATAGGCAACAAGTCAATCAGACTATTAGCGCATTACAACAGGGAGATTTCTCGATGACGATTAACTAATACTGCCTAATAACGCTTCTATTTCCAACTTAAGGACCGGCAAATTTTTGACAATAACACTCCAAACCACAAACTCATCCACAGCGTCATAAGCATGTATAATTCTATTCCTTAAATCAACAATGCGCCGACCATTGGAAATAGCAATAGTCGATTCAACCTTCGGGATACGACTTGTTGCTTCACCAATAATTTCTAGCTCTCGTTCAATAGCACGCTGAATTGTAATACTGTTTTGATAGACAATAAAATCCCGTTGGTAGTTTAGATGAACATCTATATGTCTGATCGCTTCCAGAATATCGATTAACCATTTAGGAATCTCATCATTCATAAATAACCGTTTTTGTCTGTTCTACCGTCTTACGAAAATATGGATTTTTAACAGACCTCTGTGTTACTAAATCTACCGGACGCCCTAAAAGAGACTCCAGAGATTGAGCAATTGTAAAATAATTTTCTCCGTACGTAACTGGGTCAAGATGCTCGTCAAAATCAATCAATAAATCAATATCACTAGTTTCATTAAAATGATCAGAACAAACTGAACCGAAAGCATACGCTCTTTTTACGCCGTTCTCTTTAAGAATACGAGTAACTACTGGCAATTTTTGAGCTAGAAAAGAATGTATCATCTCTATACTTTTTAGAATAGCCTAGGCTATCGCGTAACCCACTTTGTAAAAATTCCTATGAGCGCCAAACAGAAAATTTTATACGTTAATGCTGCATGGCTTTTTATCTAGGGCGTTACTACGTTGTAATACTATAAAAAAAGAGACGTAAATCAATTACGTCTCTTTCAGATTAGTAGCTATCTATTTTTATTAGTAAGCCCGAACTAACCGGCCTTCCATAAAGTTTACAAAAGCCTTGTTCACTACGCTATTTCCGCCGGGCGTCGGATAGTTACCCGTGAAATACCAGTCGCCGGTATGATTAGGACAGGCCCGATGTAAATCGTCAACCGTCTGATAGACAACAGCAACTTCAGCGTTCAGATTAGCAGGCGTCACAATCTGGGCAACCTTCCGGGAAAGCTCTTCATGCGTAAATGGTTCGAAAAGAGCTTTAACGTGGTTTGCCTGCGACGAATTGCCCGATTCGATAGCTGCTACGCTCTGTGCGTAAACCTCATCGATCAGGTATTCCTGACCACGGTCCCGTAGTAGTTCGAGAGCAGCCCGGAATGCCACAAATTCTCTGAACTTCGACATATCAATACCGTAGCAGTCCGGGAAACGAATCTGCGGTGCCGACGATACGATGATGATCTTTTTTGGGCCCAATCGGTCAAGCATCCGCAGGATACTTTTCTCCAGCGTAGTGCCCCGCACAATCGAATCATCGACGACCACTACGTTGTCGACACCTTTCCGGATCACCTCGAACGTAGTGTCGTATACATGAGAGACCATATCATCGCGTTGCGAATCATCAGCGATGAACGTTCTCATTTTCACGTCCTTCGATACTAGTTTTTCGACCCGTGGCCGGAATGAAAGCACCTTGTCCAGCTCTTCTTCAAAAAGAATGCCCTCCATGATCGCTTTCTTACGTTGCTTATACAGATACTCTTCCAGCCCTTCCACCATACCAAAAAAGGCAGTTTCAGCTGTGTTTGGGATATACGAGAAGACCGTATTTTCGAGATCGTAATCGATTTCTTTCAGAATCTGCGGAACGAGCAGTTTACCGAGAGTTTTACGCTCGTTATAGATATCGGGGTCGGTGGCGCGGGAGAAATAAATCCGCTCGAAACTGCACGAACGCTTTTCGATTGGCTTTACAAACTGCAGCTCATTGTATTCACCGTATTTATCGATGATAAGCGCATGGCCCGGCTGCACTTCTTTAATTTCGCTGTATTCGGCGTTAAAAGCCGTTTTGATGGCTGGTTTTTCTGAAGCGACTACCACTACTTCATCATCCGCGTAATAATAAGCCGGGCGAATTCCGGCAGGATCACGGGCGACGAAAGCAGCTCCGAAACCTGTCATACCAACCATTGCATAACCACCATCGAAATCACGGCAGGAACGGTGGAGAACCCGTTGAAGATCCAGATTATCTTCGATGATATCCGACAGATCAGGATTTTCGTAAATTCCTTTGAATCGGTCAAATACGCGCTGATTTTCTTCGTCGAGGAAGTGGCCGATTTTTTCCATGACCGTTACGGTATCGACCTTATCCTTTGGGTGCTGACCAAGCGAAACGAGTTTATCAAACAACGTATCGACATTAGTCATGTTAAAATTACCCGCTACCACCAGGTTCCGGCTCCGCCAGTTGCTCTGCCGCAGCATGGGGTGGCAGTTTTCTATTTCATTGGCTCCGTGAGTGCCATAACGCAGGTGCCCCATCCAGACTTCGCCCGTAAAAGCGATGTTTTCCTGGAGCCACTGCGCGTCTTTCGCTTTGTCTTTGTTGCCTTTGAGCGCCTTACGAAATTTCTTGTTAACCTTTTCGAAGATATCCGTTACCGGACGCTGGTCAACGGAACGGTAGCGGCTGATATACCGGCGACCGGCTGGCACATCAATCTTAATGTTTGCAATCCCGGCTCCATCCTGGCCCCGGTTAACCTGCTTTTCCATGAGCAGGTACAGTTTATTTGCGCCGTAGAGGGCCGTACCATATTTATCGATGTAATACTGATACGGTTTGCGGAGCCGAATTAAGGCAATACCGCACTCGTGTTTGATAGCGTCGCTCATAACAAGGACCGTTGTGTCGGCAGAAAATCGCCGGGGCAATCGAGTGTTTGGTTGATGAAAAGGTAACGGACTAAGGCCGCTTTTCGTTCGGCACTAGTCTTGAACAAATATAGAAAAAGATGCAGGACTGGCACTGTACGAATTGACAATCCTACTAAAAACGAGTATCAATTCAGCTTTCCTTCGACCATAAAATCGTTTCTATCAAAATAGGGCAACTTTTGGTAGCCAGATAATTTATAGTGCTGCACCTGCCATTGTTTTTTGTCAGTTAGCCCACTTTCCATAACCAGATGCCGCTCCGATGAATACAACGGGTTATGAGTCAGCAACGTAGCTTCAATCAGTCGGGGCTGGTGCGTAACCGAATCCAGACGTACCGTCAGGGACTGAACCGCCAATTTTTCGTCGGCACTCTTTAAGGTGTACTGATACGTCAGAGAATCGGGTCGCGAAATCTGGTAGCTGTTACGTAGTGCGGGTTTATTGATATCAGCCTGAGCAAATAATTCGAATTCGCGGTTCCAGTTGACGACCTGCGTTTTTTCCTCCGATTTTTTTTCATTAACAACCGTCGTTTTGTGCACAACGGGCTTCTGAGCCGAAAGATCTGTAATCTGACGTTTCACAAAACTGAGTACGTCGTAATACACATTGGGCTGCGTTTGCTGATTCGAATCAGCGCAACCACTGGCGAAAAGAATAAGAACAATACAAAAAGGATAAACAGAGCGCATAAATCTATACTAAACGGTACTGAATAGCGAGTACCTTACAGGACCACCAACACGTTTTTTCACAAATCGGTTTGGGTATTGAAAATCTGAACCAAATTTGCAGTCATAATGCTTTATTTATAGATGTTGGCGAAGAGATTTTAGACAATAGTCCCTTTCTTGTAGGTCTTCTGTCTATTATCGACAATCCAATATCCAGATATAACCATCTCATTCATGGAATACGATGTTATTATGATTGGTTCGGGGCCGGGTGGCTACACCGGTGCGATTCGTTGCGCTCAACTCGGACTTAAAACTGCCATTATCGAAAAATACCCGGCATTGGGTGGTACGTGCCTGAACGTTGGCTGCATTCCGTCTAAAGCCCTCCTCGACTCGTCGGAGCATTACTATAATGCGGCCCACTCATTCGCCGAGCACGGCATCAAACTAGCTGATCTGCAGGTCGATCTGGCGCAAATGATCAAGCGGAAGCAGGAAGTCGTCGATGCTACCACCAAAGGGATCAACTTTCTGATGAAGAAAAATAAAATCGACGAAATTCACGGCGTCGGTTCGTTTGTTGATCCACATACGATCAAGATCACCAAAGAAGATGGTTCCGAGCAAACCATCAAAGGAAAAAATATAATTATCGCTACGGGTTCTAAACCGCTATCGTTCCCGTCGATGCCCATCGACAAAAAACGGGTTATTACGTCGACCGAAGCGCTTAAACTGACCGAAATCCCCAAACATTTGATCGTGATCGGAGCCGGTGTGATCGGAGCCGAACTGGGTTCAGTCTATGCTCGTCTGGGCGCTAAAGTATCGTTTGTTGAGTTTGCCGACTCCATGATTCCTACCATGGACAAAACCCTTGGTAAAGAACTTCAGAAAGTCGTTAAAAAACTCGGCGCCGATTTTTACTTCAGCCATAAAGTGACGAAAGTCGAGAATACAGGCGACGAAGTTGTGGTCAGTGTGGATACGCCCAAAGGGGAGCAAATCACCCTCACCGGCGATTATTGCCTGGTTTCGGTTGGTCGTCGTCCCTACACCGACGGTCTGAATCTGGAAGCCGCTGGCGTGAAAGTGGACAACCGGGGACGGGTTGAAGTAGACAATCATCTGCGCACCAACGTACCGCACATCTACGCGCTTGGCGACGTAATACGGGGGGCTATGCTGGCTCACAAAGCCGAAGAAGAAGGCACCTTTATTGCCGAAACCATTGTTGGCCAGAAGCCACACATCCACTATCGTCTGATTCCGGGCGTAGTGTACACCTGGCCAGAAGTTGCGTCGGTTGGCTTAACGGAAGAAGAGGTTAAACAGGAGGGATTGCCCTACAAAGTTGGCTCGTTTCCATTCAAAGCCCTGGGCCGTGCCCGGGCGAGTATGGACATTGATGGACTAGTGAAAGTTCTGGCGCACAAAGAAACCGACGAAATCCTGGGCGTACACATGATCGGCGCCCGCGCTGCCGACATGATCGCAGAAGCCGTTACGGCTATGGAATTCCGGGCATCGGCCGAGGACGTAACGCGGATGTCGCACGCCCACCCGACTTACACAGAAGCATTCAAAGAAGCCTGTCTGGCCGCTACGGACAACCGTGCGATCAATATGTAATACGTAGTGAATTGATTCAATCGAAACGCCCGGCTACTGTACAGCAGCCGGGCGTTTCGATTGAATCAATGTATGGATCAGTTGTCTTTATCGACGAGTCGTTAGTATTGTATCTCCTGCCGGATAAACGATCTCTACATTGTCCTCAGCCGTAATAAAAACCGTTTCCGGCTTGTCGATGGCCGTTGCGTTTAAACTGGCAGATAATGATTTGCCGGATGGAGTCAATTGTCCCAGCTTTTTCACTGAATTATCGGTCTGCTTCATCCAAACCAGATAGGTATTTTTAGCTGGCGTTAAGTTTTTAGCTTCTGCCAGATTCCGTACATCCAGCTTTATCGTGTAGTTCTTATTCTTGTCTTTCTTAATCGTTACGTTTCCGCTGGCGGCAGGAACGACAGGAGACGTAACAAAAGACATTTTAGGCGTACAGGCATTAATTGTTGCCAATACCAACAACAGTAAGGTGAGTTTTTGACTAGTTTTCATTTTCACAAAGCGTTTTCAATAAATATAAGTTACCGAACTAGGTTTCAGGGTAGTTTTATAACTCCCCTCAGTAGACGGACTTATATACTAAAACAAATCCAAGGCCATAATGTCCTTGATCAGATGCCAAATAAATTTAGGTGAGACGCGGAGTAAGTACGTTAAACAGGCCCAAAACCCAGAGTCTGAGATAAATTATAAAGCTCTTTTTGTATCTGTTACGTCTGCTTTTCGCTAACGCTGAACATTCTTCAGACTAGTGACCTCTTTTCCTTTTCTGTTTCGAATAACTGTTACCGAACCGTCCGTTTCCAGGATAACAGCGGTTACACTAGCTGTGCTGGAAATACCAGAGTCTCGTATGGAAGCCAAAATATCATCTTCACTCACTCGATGACGACGCATAACCCGTTTCAGGTAATCTCCCTGATGAAATAACAGCGTCGGTTCACCATTGATAAAATGGTGAAAACCGCTCGAACGAATGGTCAACCAAGCTACGATATACTGTAAAAGAACCAATAGCGCTACAGCTGTCAATCCATCCGCTACACCGGACTGCCGCGAGACAATCGTCGTTGATAGTATAGACCCAAGCGCAACAGTCACCACCAGATCGAAAGGATTCATTTTCGATAGTGTACGTTTTCCGGAGATTCTTAGAATAAGCAGCATCCCACAATAAGAAAGTACACCTACGACCAAAACTCGCCCAATACTCTGCCAACCTTTAAAGAGCCAGTCGCTTATTATCATTTCTTCATCCATAGTTAATTTTTTTAGGGATAAACAACTGAATGAGGCCATCGATAGATAAGGAAACAGAATGTTCACTAACGGGTGAGTGAGTCAGGAAGTATGCGGGTAGGTTTATAAAACATAACCAAAGTCCCCAAACGCCCGTCCGGGCCGACCACGGGCGCAGATAATTCGTAAGGATCGTTATTGTTAAAATATACTTCTTGCTGCTGAAGTAAATAAGCCGGGAAACGACTGGAAAAAACGATCCCTTGGTTCTTTTTATTGGTCGAAACAGTCACCTTGCCTGCTGCATCAATTAACAGCAGTTCCTGAACACCCCTATCTTTCACCAGGGTATTGAAATAGTCATTTATTTCCCCTGGCTTATTCTGGAGCAGCGCGTTACGAATAGCCCAGCTAAAAGCTTTCATAGTGAACGTTAGCTGTTGGCGGTCGTTGGACAATTGTTTTTCCAATACAGTCTTCTCCACTAATTGTTGATGATCTTCAGCCCGCCGACTCAACTGTATATTCCGATACAGTAAATATCCGGCACCAATTAGTAACAGGCCGATAACTGTGTAAAGAAGAATAGTAAGCCTACGAGTATTGTTAGGTGATGTATTCTTCGGATTGATATGCGTGTCAGTAGCCATATATATAGACGCTAATTAAACCATACAGAGATCATGTCTATCTCTTTTGTTTTTGAAGAAACCAGCCAAAACTTAAAAAGATGTTAATCAATGATTAGAATCTGTTTATAATAGACTGAGAGTAAGTCAGGCAGAATAACAACGAAGCGTTAATAGTCACCAAGTGCCCTCATGCATTGAGTAACTTCTTGTATAATTCCCGCACTTGTTCTTTTTCGTATTCAGTACTGAGTGTCTGCTCAGCATAACTCATTAACAGATCGGCCTGCTCTCGGATTAGAAGCGTACGATCACTGCTACAAACAGCGCCCTTCACCAGCGCTAATGCCCTGAAGAGCCGCCGGAACACCGCATGATTCCCTTTGGCATTGATACGTATCAGATCGAATGCCAATCGAATATAATCCTCAAAATCAGCAGCCTTCACCATCACCCGAATGTGTTTTCCATCCGATCGTAGTCGCGCCGGCAATTCCCGACGGGCCAGTTGCTCCCCTATAGCACCCAGGTAGTCGACAGCCATGATAGCAGTCGTAGTGTCATTAACACCGGGAGAAAGAGCTTTAAGCGCTACATCAACCAACTGCTGAATCCCAAAGGCAGCATCCTGTTCTACATTCCGATAACGACCAATGCTAACATAATCCAACAGGGCATCTGCCCAGTCAGACTCATTAGTATCGGCTCTTTCTACAGTACTACGCGCAAAAAATAGAATAGTACCCTTACCAAGAAAAGTCCCTATTTCTTTTTCAATCCGAATTATTGCGTGATGATGGGTTGCCCATTTCAGTATTCCATCCTGATTAATTTGCTGCAAATAGCCCGATTGGGTTGCCGCTACCGATATCCATTCATATTTATCATCAACGTAATGCATGGCCTCTTCAACCTCCTGCCGCTCGCTGATGGGCTCCCCAAACTGCCCGGGGAACAAATGCGAAACTGCCTGACAGGTTTCGTTAAAAATACGCTGAACAATTGTACCTGTCTGAAGTGAGTCGGCTATATGATGAATAAAAAAAATAAGAGCGGCCACTCCACCCAGGGCCAATATTAAACCAACCAGTACTGCAGTAGACGGTACAAACTTGATATCGTCTGTCCCTCTAATTGTCCCCAATACGAGTAGGCAATAGGTAAAGACTCCGACAAAATAACCCATTACAACCTGGTTAATCCGATCGCGGATAAAACCACGAAGAACCTGAGGAGAGTATTGACTGCTAACCTGCGAGATTGTCGATAACGTAAGTGAAAAGGAGAGAGTAGCAACTGTCAGCATCGAGCCCGCAATAGCACCCAGCATGCCCCGCGCTCCTTCGGCTCCTGTACCGAATAAGAGCGGGAAGCGTTTTTCTCCATGCCAGTTTGTGTATGCATCAAATGCTACCAGACCATACGCCAATACAAAAGAAGCAAGTACCATCATGCCCGGCACAAACCAAAGCGATTCTCGAAGTTGATGCCAATACAGACGGAGCCGAGCAAGCATATATGCGGAGAAAGTTCTATCAGTCAAACAAGCCACTAGTTTAATAGTTATGCTGCTCCCTAAAATAGTGCTCTACCAACTAGGTAAACTCTCAGTTCTTCTGCTATACTTTTCATTTTTCTACGGACGTTCATTGTGGTGAAGAATCCGGTTGGGCAGATAAAGGCATGATCAGAAATCTAGCCAAATCACTTACTTTGAGGTTAAATAACTCCGGCTAATTCCGTCTGCTGTGAGGTAGCCCGGCCTTTTTGTATATTGCCTTTTTAACCGATACAACCGCCCATTATGAAGAAAACAATTACACTTCTCTTTAGTGTATTCTTTGGCTATGCTCAGGCCCAGAATGCCGACTCCGTTACAATCCGCAAAATTTACAATGAAGCCCTGTCTAACGGCAAATCCTACGACTGGCTCCGCCATCTGACAAAGCAGATTGGCCCCCGTTTAAGTGGCTCTACCGGCGCTCAAAAAGCCGTCGACTGGACGAAGCAGGTTATGGAACAGCAGGATTTCGACCGCGTGTTTCTACAGGACGTAATGGTACCACACTGGGTACGTGGTGCCAGGGAAGAAGCCTACATTCAGAACGGAAAAACGAAAACCAAGGTCCCCATTGCAGCCCTGGGCGGTTCGGTAGCCACCCCGCCAAAAGGAGTCGAAGCACAGGTAATCGAAGTCAAGAGCTTTCCTGAACTGCGGGCAATGAGTCCCGAAAAAGTCAAAGGCAAGATTGTGTTCTTCAACCGCCCGATGGACCCGACTAAAATCAATACGTTCGAAGCCTACGGTGGAGCCGTTGATCAGCGGGCCAATGGTGCTACGGAAGCCGCTAAACTCGGTGCAGTTGGGGCTATTGTGCGCTCCATGACCAATGTTCACGACGACTATCCCCACGTAGGTGGCATGCGTTACGCGACCGGCGTACCCTTGATTCCAACGGCGGCCATCAGTACCAATGGTGCCGATTTACTAAGCAAAACATTGGCCGAAAACCCAAACACTACGTTCTTTTTCAAGCAGAACTGCGAAACGTTGCCCGACGCCAAATCCTACAACGTAGTAGGCGAAATTAAAGGCAGCGAAAAACCCGACGAGATTATTGTAGTGGGCGGTCATCTGGATTCGTGGGACCTGGCCGAAGGGGCGCATGACGATGGAGCTGGCTGCGTTCAGTCGATTGAAGTGCTACGTATCTTTAAATCGCTGGGAATCAAACCAAAACGCACCATTCGGGCCGTTATGTTTATGAACGAAGAGAACGGTCTGCGAGGAGGTATCCAATACGCCGATTTAGCGAAAAAGAACAACGAAAAACATATCGCAGCCGTCGAATCAGACAACGGCGGTTTCACACCGCGTGGTTTCGGTATTGTTGGAACGCCAGCGCAACGGGTCAAAGTTGACCCGTGGAAATCCTTGCTGGCTCCTTATGGACTACTGGAGATTGGCGCAGGTAGTGGTGGGGCTGATATTGGCCCACTGGCGCAGCAGGGAACGGTTCTGTTTGGTTTCAAACCTGATTCACAGCGTTATTTCGATTATCACCATACAATGGTTGATCGATTTGAAACCGTTAGCCAGCGCGAACTGGAATTGGGAGCCGCGTCAATGGCCTCGCTGGTTTATCTGCTAGATCAGTACGGTTTGTAGTCATTAACGAGTCAAGCCTTTCCTAACGTGTTAGGAAAGGCTTGACTCGTCATATTGGCTGGTTAAAATGCTTCGCCAGTCAAAATATAGAAGCCCATCCCTTCCCGCGTAAAACCGACATCGGCCCGGAGAAAAACATCTTTTTTCTTAAACAATAAGTAGCGAACACCTGCCCCGCCCGCAGGCAATAGATTACCCAGTTGAATATCTCGGGCTGCAGGAGCGACCGTTCCAACCGACGCAAAAACAGCAGCACCAAATCGCTTACTAAACGGAAACGGTAACCACCGATATTCTAGTTGAGTAGCCATGTATAGTTTATCCCGATACCGACCCGGATAGTATCCCCGCATAATAATCTCACTCCCCAGCAAAGCCATCTGATTGAATGGAACGCTCCCCGATGTCATTACGCCATACGCCTGCCAGGCCAGCACCTGTCCCGGCCGAGTGGTTCGAAACAGGCGAACATCTGCCGTTACGTTGGAAAAGGACAAATCGCTTCCTCTCGACCAACCATAGTTCAGATAAGACAATTCGGCAAACAGACCTTTGCGTGCGTTGAGCGCATTACGTCGGCTATCATAAACGAGTCCGGCTCCTAAACCAAAATTAGCCGTTCCCTGAGCGCCCAATGGTATATCGTGCATGAAACCATCGGGCTGTTCGAACTCAATCAGACTCAATCGCTGGTAATCAAGTTCTATGCCGCCAAAGAAATTCGGGGCAATTCGGCGCATGGCCCGTTCGCGTAGTTGAATTGTAAAGGCATCGATAGTAGCCGGATTGTGCGGTTTGGTAGTCGACCCTATACCATAATATAGAAGAGGAAACCGTTGAATACGCTCACGCCCTAAAAAATACCAGCGATCACGATCCCCAAAAATTGTGTGCTCCATATTGAGGCCATACTGCCCACGTAACGTAACAAAGCTAAACGCCTGAATTTCACTCAGTCGGTTCTGTTTAACATCGTTACGGGCGTGGTAGAGATACAGCGCCGACACCCCCACTTCAACACTTGTTTCCGGTGTATAGCTTATGGTCGGATAAAACGAAATATGCGGATTAGCCGAGGATGTGGTGTCATTAAAAAACCGATTATATAGGCGCTCCACTACGTTCTGCGCCAATGACTCATAGGATGTGATAATAACCAAGCCTACACCCAGCCATACTCGTAGCCAGTAACCTTCCCCTAACTCCCTCATAGGTGTACCCTTATTACATTGGTAGTAGTATCGATCCCACTAACCAATCTAGTACACTTACCTTCAGAATACGTAAATGGTTCTGAATTATTAAATTTTTATTAAATCGTCTTGCTTACTAAGCGCCTAAAAGCACTGTTACAAAGCCTTATTAATTTGCTTCCGGGCCTCGTCGAAGTCGGCGGGTAACGGTGCGTTACGCTTGTCAATTTTACCATTTCGGTTGATAACAGACGCCGACAATTCACCATCAGGACGTAGCCGCTCGATGGCATCATAGATCTGCGACTCGGTCAGCAGTAAATGATCGCCCTGAAGATTATAACGGGTAGCCAGCTCCGGCCATAACGACTTATCAGTCCCCCCCATCGGTATGTAAATCAACGCCAGATCGCGGGAACTATAGGCGTTACGTAGTCGCTGTGCGTCCAGAGCCGCCTGCCGTCCTGCTTCTTCGGAAGGAGACGTAATAAGCAGGTAAATCACTTTCCCGCGATTTGCGTTAAGCACCTGATCGAGCAAAGGAGAACCACCGCCCAAGTCGTTCCGGGTAACAAAAACGCCGGGGGATATTTCGAGACTACTTGCTTTCAAACCAGCTTTACGTAACGTCTGGATAGCCGTTCGAATACGCGTACTGTCTTTTACTTCCAGCCGATATAATTCATCCAGCGATTCGCCCAGCGAAGGATCTTTTAACTGCGGACGCGCGTAACTGTACAACATCCGGGCAAAATCGAGCGTCAGACCGGGTAACGTAGAGCCAAGCCAGTAGGCAGCCAGATAATCGACCGCTGGCGCATCGTATTGCCGGATAGCACGCTGAATCATGGTTTCGTAGTTGACCAGCCGCTGGAGGGTATCCGGACTGCGTTTGATCAGTCCATCGAAAAAGCGTAAATCGGATTGTCGGGCCGAATTGCTAACGGCATAATCATTTAGTTTCAGACGTTCCTCAGCCGTAATATTTTTCCCGTATCGTTCGAGTAAAATAGCTAATGCCCGCACCGTTAAACCATTGGCCCGATTACTCCCCGCTTCGGTGCTCAATCGTTGCGTTGCATAACTGGCGAAACGATTCATGGCCGAAGCACGGGCTGCAGTCAATAGCCGATCAGTCGCGGGACGTAACGAATCGTCCAGCGATTTCGCGAGTGCTTCATTTTCATACGCGGCTTTATCATACATGAACGCAGCGGCATTATAGCGATCCGTAGAACTTATCCAGCGCGACAATAAGGGAAATGGCTTTTCTTTGGCCGCAAAGGCCAGAAATGGAGCCAGATAGGCACTGGAAACAAGTCGATAGGCAGCTTCATCGCTGGTTCCTCCTACTCGGGTCGATAGTTTTTTGCCATCCGGTTTGTTCGGATAAGCTGCTTCAAACGCCTTGTAGCGGGCAAATTGCTGATTTACCTGCGCATTGACACCACCAAACCGAAACGGCACGGCAGCCGTAAACAACGAATCGGCATCCATCTCAATCGTTACCGTACCCGCCGACGCCAGAAAAGCCGTCGATATACGACCATAATTGAAATACATTTCTTCCTGCGTATAGATCAGCGGCAGCGATACACGAAACGTACCATCAACGCCTAACGCCGACGGACGTACTAACTCCCGACTAGCCTGAAGGATGTTGTTACGACTCACCGAGACCGCTGGCGATTCGCGGTAGAGCCGGGCCGATAAATTACGAATCCGCCCTGTCACAATCACAGAATCAGACTGGGCCTGTGCTACTGAAGGGAGCCAACAGCCAACTGTCAGCAATAGTGTATAACAAATCCGGTAAACGATTTCCATTTTGCAGTACGAACAAGATAAAACACCTGGGTGTTTGGACAATCGGGTAAAGATAGGCCAGATCGTGTCTCACTACGTAGTGGAACACGCTGAGACTTTCTTTCCTACCGACAAATTAGCCACGTCCGATTAACGGTACGTTATAGCCATTGATCGGATTGCGCTACGTCCTTCCCCACTTACACAAACTCCGACGCGGGGTGCGCGATCCCAGCGTGGCAAAAACGATCCATTAAGCCAGTTATCGTTCATTAACTGAACTTTACCGTCTCCGGTTTGCCAGCCAAATTCATAAAACTGACCAAACTGGCTTTTTATCTGAAGATTCACTGGCGCTGCATTATCAGGAATGGGCTGAGATGCTAATACAGAGCGAGTTCCGTCTTTTACCTGCCAAAGTTCGACCTGCCCTTTCCGAACGCCAATGCCCAATGCATTACCGGCATCGCCGTACAAAGCAAGGCTTTGAAGAACTGTTGCCGATGGGTCAATGGCCGCTGTGAATGTAAACGTTCCCTTCTTGATCACCATACCCAGAAAACTCCCTATTCCGTTCGACGTAGTGTTTGTCAGTTGCAACTGGCCATCTTTACTATCGAAGGTAGGCTTGGGTAAGCTCACATCCCAGACCCAAGGCATTTCGGCAGCCTTTTTACTGAAGTCGATAGCAATATCCGGTGCCTTTTTCTGCGATTGTCCAGTGGGCGATTCAGCCTGAGCAGGTGTCGTTAGGCCGTACCGAAAAACGGGCCATTGGGTTTTCTCATCCCAGACGATTTCACTCAATACGCCCTGGCGCCCCGTGAAGGTAAAGTCGGTGCCATTATAAGCATGGTGCAGGTAGAAAAAGCGATTGTCGGGTGTGGTTACGACCGTTCCGTGGCCGGGACATTTCCAGGTATCATCACCAACCAGCACAGGATTGCCAGCATATTTCTCCCAGGGTCCCTGTAGCTTTTTGGCGCGGGCAAGACCAACCTGATAATTGCACTGCGCTCCGCAGCACGAATTGCCGGAATACGTCATGTAATAATACGCTCCCCGCTTGAAAATGGCCTGTCCTTCGGCTCCCCCCGCTTCCCAATTTTGCCGATCGGCTTTTAGAAGAGAAAATTCCTTACCAACCACTTTAAGACCGTCATTCGACAGTTCAGCACCCAGAATTTCAATATCTTTCCCTTTATCGAGTCCGTACGCTTTCCACGTAATGAACAGTTTTCCAGCATCCTCCACGATGAAAGCGTCGATGGCTTCCGTTGTCCATTCGAGCAATAATCCACGATCCGTGAATCCTTTTCGAAGATCACGTGTAGACGCTACGCCAATGAACGAACGTTTATCCGATTTCCGCCGGGCCGTATAGTAGACGTAATACGTACCGTTGCGATAAAATAGCTCAGGAGCCCAATAGCTGCCCATCGTCCACGCAGGTAATTCATTGAAAACTGGCCCTACGTAATCCCAATTGACAAGATCCTTTGACGTATAAATCGGATAGGCAGGCCCCCACTCCGACGACGTACCGACGGCATAATACGTATCACCAACGCGAATTACAGACGGGTCGGCAAAATCGCCGGCTATAACCGGATTTCGATACGTAACGGTATTATTTCCATTACGGGCCTGTTGCGCAATAGTGGGAATAGCAAAGAGAAAAATAATCGTAATAACTGGTAGAAACCTGTACATAGGCTATTTTTATCGGAAGAGTTTAGACGGATAAATCCAAACAGTATGGATTCATCCCTGGCCGTAAAAGCGTATTACTTTGTTTTGATACCGTGATACTGCTCCTGCTCTTGATAGTCAGCCCGTAACGGATAGCCAACCCAATCCGTAGGCAACAGAATCCGACGCAGATCGGGATGGCCCTCAAAATGCACACCGACCAGATCAAACGCTTCCCGCTCGTGCCAGTCGGCCGTTCGCCAGATATGCGCCACACTCGGTACCGATGGTAATTTGCTGGAATTCGTATTTCTCGGCAGCACGACCTTGATGGTCAAATTATGCTCGTAAGGAATCGACGTCAGGTTATAGATAACGTCCATAGTGTTAGACTCCACGCCATTATCGATGGCCGTTACGCAGGCCAGCATATCGAAGAACAGCCGATCGTCGTCGCGCAGAAATTGGCAAACGTCGGCCAATTGTTGAGCAGGAATCGTTAGAAATGGCTGAATAGCCTGACTATCGCTCTGACTATCAGGCCCAAATTCGGCGGTAATTATATCGGCTATTTCGAGAAAAGTCATAGAAATATAGGCACAAAATCAAATAATGATGCCTGCCAGATCAAGCAAGCCAGGCAAGCCACTGCATCCAGTTTTCGATCCAGAACAGGAATTTAGCGGCAAATTTAGCGGCCGGTGCCGATGATGGTGCCAAGGTCAGACTATTATTATTGAAATTGGTGTCCATGTAGATTTTTTGCCTGGGGTCAACCTTTGCCCACAACACAGCCGACTTTTCAGTAAGCGTAAACTGCCGCTGACGGGCTTTCCCATCCCAAAACAGCAGCATCTCTTTTCCGTCGTCAAAATGAACCAGTATATCGACCGGCATTTTTCCATCGCCGTTACGTTGAACCGTTACTATAGCCTGGCGCTGGGCACCCCGGTTTCTGTTTTTTAGCGAAATGAGTTCATAATCAACCACATTATCGCCATACAACACCTGATCAAAGAACCAGTTCATATCAGCACCGTATTTAGCACCATGCCGTTTGGGCACAATTTCGTTTACAATAGCAATAAAACTGTCGGCATTCGGATGCTTAAATTTCCAGCGGGCAAAATAGGTCTGCATGATCTCATCCATGACGGGTCGTCCAACCAGACCTTCCAGCGTTTTCAGCCACGTAGCGGTTTTTGAGTAGGTCAACACCCCATATTGTCCTTCCGGTAATTGCCATGTATTGCCGAACGACGTTCCAATGGAAGGATTATCCTGATGGACATACGCATCGCGAGAACTCTCCATATCGCCCATTTTGAAGCCAAATAAGTCGACCTGCGATGAACGAACGCCATAGGTTTCGTCCATTATCCGACCTTCATAGTATTGATTAAATCCTTCGTCGAGCCAGGCTTCTTCGAATTCGTTGGAAGCCAGTAGCTGCATAAAGTACTGATGCCCGAACTCATGAATCGTGACCTCCTCCGGGAAGCGAGCACCGGCGGGCAGGAACCAGGCCGTTCCGGCCGTAATGAAGGTAGGATACTCCATGCCAAACGATCCACTGGCGTGCAAAGGCGGGTCAACGATCGTTAAATTAGGGAATGGATAGCTACCAAGATGTTTGTCGAAATAAGCCAGCGCTGCTTTGGCTGCCTGTAGATGCCGTTGTGCCTGATGCACATGTTCCGGCTGCATAACTAACTCAATCTCAACCTTCCCTCCCGAAGGTCGTTTCCACGTATCGTTGATAACCTGAAAATGAGGTGACGCCGTCCAGGCAAAATCTACTACGTCCTCGGCATGGTACCGTACTGTTTTCCTGCCGTTGGGGCTTATTTTTTCGCCTTGAAACAGACCCGTTGCACTTACCCAAAACTCCTTGGGCGTTGTAATAGCTACGTCATAGACACCATAGTCGGCGTAGAATTCGGAGTGGGCATGAAACTGATGGCAATTCCACTGACCGGTTTTAGCGTAGCGAGTTCCAGCCGGTTCATACACGCCAATTTTAGGAAACCACTGACCAACCAGAAAAAAATCGCGACTAAAGCCCGTTCTGGCAAAAATCTTTGGCAGCTTTGCCCGGAAGTTAATATCAATCGAGATCGTTTCGCCGGGGTTTACGGGGTTGCTGAGTGGAACCCGTATCACCGTCCGATCGTCTTTATTCTGATCATCGGGCTGAATGAATTCGAATACCAACGGCTCGCCTTTCGTTTTCATCGATACGACATCGATATAACCATACGGATTTTCGTTGGCCGTTCGGTCGATCTGGTCCCCACGCAATTGCCCACCCGACTCGCGCATGAATGTAGAGCGCTCGTTACGAAAGGCATTCAGATACAAATGCAGTTGCAGTTCTTTTATTACGTCTTTCGACGCATTTCGCCACGTCAGTGTTTCGCGTCCATCAATCTTTTTAGAGACAGGGTCCAGCGTTACGTCAATCTTGTAATTAGCCAGGCGAGGGCTTAACGGGGTCGCGAAAATAGGCTTTTGTCCATAGCTACTCATTGACAGAAAAAATGCTGAAACAAGGAGCCAATTGCGAAGTATCATACGGTCGAAGAGCTATCGTTCAGCAATTTGCAAAAAAGGTGGTGATTTTAATGAAACTTACCTGCAACGCCCCCTTAAGTGCACAATTTCACCCCGTCCGAGTACAAGTTCCCACTATTAATAAATTTAGCCCGTTTCTGGTATTACTCACGTAAGAAAGTAAATAGGCTGCGTCGTATATTAACGTCACACACCTATTTGACACCTTGAAACAAGTAACACGTAAACAGTATTCTATAGGGCTCACTTTTTTACCTCCTTTCGTCTATTATACCTTCCTGCTGCATCACGCCCTGAATGTGCCCGTGGGTGATGATTTTGTGGTCATCCTTAAATTCCTTCTGGAATGGGACTAGGCCGCTGACTCCATCAGCCAGAAGTGGAGTTTGTTAACCCAGAATTTTATTGACCACCGATTAGTCTACACACGCCTGTCGGCTTTGTCGATTCGTTTTCTACTTGGCAATCTCGATTTTCGTGGAATCATGTTAGCGGGTAATCTTACATTACTTGGGCTTATGTGGTTGTTAACACGACCGCTGGCAGCGGCAAAACTATCCTGGTGGTACTATCTTCCGGTGAGTTTGCTGATTTTTCAGCCGATTGCTTACGAAGGGAACTTCTGGGCTATTGCTTCCACGAACTACATGCCTGTTTGCTTTCTGAGCCTGCTTTGTTTGTACCTGCTGCATAAACCTCAGCCTGGCATGGTATTCTGGGCATTACTGACAGCGATTGGCGCTACGTTGACTTTTGCAAACGGGCTCTTACTATGGCCTATCGGCTGTGTTCTTGTCTTCATGAACAATAGAAGACAAGCGCTAGTTTGGTGGCTTTTAGCTACCATCATTGCCATAGCTCTCTACTTCTATAATTTCAGCTATAGCAATCAGCCGTATGTGCTACAGAACCTGTTTCACAGATGTATCGCTGTCAGCACCACCTTTTTTATGATGGTTGGCGCATATGCTGGTTGGGATGATAAAAATCATCTGTTCGCTATTCCTGATTTGTTCCAGTTATTCGTTGGTATAAGTAGTTGCTGCTGGCTGGTATACGTTATTGGCAAACAGGCATTACAGACAACCCCTTCTGTCTCCAAAGAGTTAACAGCGCAGGAAGGCATATCCATCGATTATTTATCAAGCTTTGGCCTTTTTTTACTGGCAAGCTGTGCACTTTTTGCCATAGGTCGATCAGTGGACGGCTATGTTGTTACCGAAAGCCGTTATCGTCATTTCTCCGTTTTTCTGTTGGCAGTTTGCTACGTTTATGTAGTCATTCTGGCGAAGCCGGAGCAACGTAGCATCTTCTACCGCTCTAGTCTGTTGATCGCTTTTCTTTTCTGTATGAGCAGCTATTTGATATGCACACCCCGCCTGGAAGCGATGCAACGGAAAACAAAAGCAGGCCTGTATAACTGGCAGCGAAACAAGCACTGGCTAATCTACCGGGACGGCGGTTATTACTTATCCGTAGCCGACACCATCTCTAAATGGGTTGATCAACACGCACAAAACTGGTATCGATTTCCTACCTATTTTGCGGCAGCTCCGCTGGCAAAGTCGGCACCGCCCGATAATTCTATTCGTATCAGTAATTTCCTGTCGCCGGCAGCCCAGACAATCCGGGTACATTATTCAATTAACCAGCCCGTATCTGGAGAACCTTATATTTACCTCCAATCCGACAAGAAAATCTGGCTCCTTGAAGCCTATCAGCCAACCAGTATCCGGCATTTAGCCAAACATGGGCGCTATAGAACCCCATGCATAAAAAGCGATTTTTCCATTCAGAACTATTCGACCCAGAAGAAGATTGCCGGCAACTATCAACTCGGAGTTCTGTTCGTTTCTCCGAACAAAACGATTCATGCCGTACATAAACCAGGCTTTACGCTTTTAATCCAATAAACAGGCAAAGTTCAGCGACCCGATTGCCGCTATCTATAAAATAATTTATATTGATCGGTGAATCAACCTCTTGAAAACATTTCATCGAAATCATGCAGCATCGTTTCCTCCTGCCCATCTTATTTTCATTACTCACACTCTTCGCAAAAGCACAGCCCTACGATCTCGTCATAAAAAACGGCCGTGTGGTCGATGGTACCGGTAATCCGTGGATGTACGCGGATGTCGCCATTCAAAACGGACATATTGTCCGCATTGGTACTATACAGCCAACTGATGCGAAACGGATCATTGATGCCTCCGGGCTTATTGTGGCACCGGGCTTTATTGACGTACATGCGCATGTAGAGGGTAGTCTGGAAGCTCAACCCGAAGCGCCAAATTTTATTTACGACGGCGTTACAACTGTCATTACGGGGAATTGTGGCGGGTCGAGTTCTAATCTCCGCGCCTATTTCGATTCACTACGTCATTTGGGTGTTTCTGTCAATGTTGGGTCACTGATTGGTCATAACACGGTTCGCATGAAGGTTATGAAAATGGCTTTCCGCGAGCCTACCTCCCGTGAACAGGCCGACATGGAAACCCTGGTCGAGCAAGCCATGAAAGACGGAGCCGTTGGTCTATCGACCGGACTGATTTATACGCCGGGCACGTATGCCAAAACAACGGAAGTCGTTAATCTGGCTAAAACAGCCTCGCGCTACGGGGGCGTTTATGCCTCACACATACGTAACGAAGGCGCTAACGTGAAGCAGGCCGTTCAGGAAGCGATTCAGATCAGTCGGGAAGCCAGGATTCCGGTAGAAATTTCGCACTTTAAAGTAGCCAGCAAACCAATCTGGGGAAAAAGTACTGAGACGATTGAGCTGGTTGAGGCTGCCCGCCGGGAAGGGCTCGACGTAACGGTCGACCAGTATCCTTACACAGCGTCCAGTACGTCGCTGGAAAGCATCATCCCCTCCTGGGCGTTAGCTGATGGCGACTCAGCCGTCTTAGCCCGTTTTCATGATCAGACCACCCGCGCTAAAATTAAGGCCGAAATGCTGGACGGCTTGAAAAAGAATCTACGTACCAACTTCGAGTATGCCGTTGTGGCCAGTTATAAAACCGACACTACGTTCAATGGCATGAGTATCAGCAAAATCAACCAGAAATTAGGCCGAAAAAATACGGCAGCAACGGAAGCGGATTTGATTATGGATCTGATGGAACAGGCAAAACTCCGACGTATCCAGATGATCTACCACACGATGTCAGAAACGGATGTAGAAAACATTCTCCGCTATCCTAACACCATGATTGCTTCCGACGCTGGCGTAGCCAAACTCGGCTCAGGCATGCCGCATCCACGCGCCTACGGCACAAACGCCCGTGTGCTGGGCCGCTACGTCCGCGATCGTCATGTTATCCCTCTCGAAGAAGCCATCCGACGCATGACTTCGTTGCCGGCTCAACGCTTTCGTCTGGCCGACCGGGGTTTGCTACGTCCGGGTTATGCCGCTGACATAGTGCTCTTTGATGAAAAAACGGTTAGCGACCAGGCAACTTATGAACAACCACATGCCTATACAACTGGTATTTCGTGGGTACTCGTCAATGGAACCACTGTCGTTGAAAACAATAAGCACACGGGCCAGCGGCCGGGGCAGGTGCTGCTGGGAGCGGGATCTGCACACTAAGTATAAGCTGCTGATTGTGGGGCGTATTTTCCCACCAATCATCTACATAATACATCCTATACCATACATCATTACGCATTCACTAAAACTTTTGCCCTCTATTTCGTTACTTTGCTCCCGGTTTGCCAATTGGCCTAACGACTTGGTAGTCATAGCCGAAAAAATTGGCTTTTTCGTTGTTAACCCTTCTTATTCTCTGCGATGAGTACCATCCAAAGCATTCATGCCCGGCAGATTCTGGATTCACGAGGCAATCCTACGGTCGAAGTAGACGTTCGTACTGAAAATGGTTTTCTGGGCCGCGCGGCCGTTCCATCAGGCGCATCTACCGGCTCTCATGAAGCCGTTGAACTCCGTGACGACGATCCGAAAGTATATGTCGGCAAAGGCGTATTGAAAGCAGTTTCGAACGTTAATGATCTGATTTTCCCTGAATTAGTTGGTGCTTCTGTGTATGATCAGAGCATGATTGACAAAATCATGCTGGAACTCGACGGCACGCCCAACAAAGGTCGTTTAGGCGCAAACGCTATTCTGGGCGTATCGCTGGCAGTAGCCAAAGCAGCCGCTCAGGAAGCTGGCCTGCCTCTGTATCGGTACATCGGTGGCGTAAACGCGAACACGCTGCCTGTTCCTATGATGAACATCCTAAACGGAGGTTCTCACGCTGACAACTCCATCGACTTCCAGGAGTTCATGGTTATGCCAGCCAATGCACCGAGCTTCTCTGAAGCGCTACGTTGGGGTACCGAGATTTTCCATACGCTGAAAAAAGTACTGAAAGGTATGGGCCTCGCTACCAACGTTGGTGATGAAGGTGGTTTTGCCCCAAACATCAAATCGAACGAAGAAGCGATCCAAACCATTCTTCAGGCTATTGAAAAGGCTGGCTACCGCCCAGGTGAGGATGTCTGGATTGCGATGGACGCTGCTTCTTCTGAATTCTACAATGCCGAAGAAGGCGTTTATCACTTCAAAAAATCGACTGGCGACAAGCTGACCTCGTCAGAAATGGCTGGTTACTGGAAAGAGTGGGTTAACAAATATCCTATTCTGTCGATTGAAGATGGTATGGCCGAAGACGATTGGGCAGGCTGGAAAGCGCAAACCGATCTGTTGAAAGACAACAAAACCCAACTGGTTGGCGACGACCTCTTCGTAACGAACGTAACCCGTCTGCAACAAGGTATCGATGCTGGCATCGCTAACGCCGTTCTGGTAAAAGTGAACCAGATTGGTTCGTTGACCGAAACGATCGACACGGTTAATCTGGCGAAACGGAATTCGTACAAAAACGTGATGTCGCACCGTTCGGGCGAAACCGAAGATGCTACCATTGCGGATCTGGCTGTAGCGTTGAACACGGGTCAAATCAAAACCGGTTCAGCTTCGCGTTCAGACCGGATGGCAAAATACAACCAATTGCTTCGTATTGAAGAAGAATTGGGCGAAATAGCTTACTTCCCAGGACTGAAGTTCTAACTGAAAATGCTCCATGAAGAGAGAGGTTTCACTCTTCATGGAGCATTATTGATTTCGCCCTATGAAAAACCGCATTCTCTCCTATCTCGGCAACTTTTATGTCGCTACTGGCCTTTTTATGCTGGGCTGGATGACCTTAGTGGATGCCAATGACCTGATAACCCAGTTCGATAATTGGATTAAGCTGCGCGAGTTGGAAAAAGAAGCGGCCATTTATCAGCAGCAAATCAAAGAAGTTCAGGTAGAACGGAAAGAAGTATTAGGTACCGACCGTTTACGGGAAAAGCTGGCTCGTGAGAAATATTTGATGAAAAAGCCTACCGAGGATATATTCGTCATCGTCGATGAGTCGAACGAACCTTTAGAAAAATAACCCGAAACAGGGATTATCTCCTGGCTTCTGGCTCATTTTCCCTATCCTATGATAAACGTTCTTTTTGTCTGTTATGGCAATATCTGCCGTTCGCCAGTAGCAGAAGGAGTCTTTCGTCAGTTAGTACAGGAAGAAGGCTTACAGAACGAAATAACCTGTGATTCAGCCGGAACAGCCTCGTTCCACATTGGTCAGCTCCCCGACCGACGAACACGTGAAAACGCCCTCGATCATGGGCTAACCCTCACCCACCGCGCCCGGCGCATGATTGGTGAAGACCTGGCTCTGTTCGACTACTTTGTCGCTATGGACGAGCAGAATCTGGAAGCCATCGAGAAATTAAACTACCGTAGCACCGGCCTATATTCGACCGATACGATTTTCTTACTGCGCGAATTCGACCCCGACGTTAACGACGAACCGAACGTACCCGACCCTTACTACGAGGGTCCCGAGGTTTTCGAAGAAGTTTATCAGATTGCACTACGTTGTTGCCGTCAATTACTTACGTACTTAATCCAGCAGCATAAGCTTACTATTACTACTTGAGTGACGACACCTGTTCCGTTTCGCTTTACACTCAATCGCTCTTTCAGTCTATGAATAAAAAAGTAATTCTCATTATCCTTGATGGCTGGGGCATTCCCTTACGGCCAGAAGTATCGGCTATTGAAGCAGCCAATACACCCTTTATCAATTCCCTGTATTCCCGATATTCGAATAGCAAGCTGGAAGCCTCAGGATTGGCCGTTGGTCTACCCGCTGGACAGATGGGTAACTCGGAAGTAGGCCATATGAATCTGGGAGCGGGACGTATCGTTTACCAGGATCTGGTTAAGGTTAACAAAGCGGTTGACGAACACACTCTCGATAATGAACCCGTTTTGGTCGATGCGTTGAACTACGCCAAAACCGTTGGTAAGAAAGTTCATTTCATTGGTCTGGTTTCCGACGGTGGCGTTCACGCGCATATCGATCACGTAAAAGGTCTGCTATCCATCGCGCATAACCAGGGACTGACGGACGTATTCGTCCATGCCTTTACCGATGGGCGCGACACAGACCCGAAAGGCGGCATTGCCTACCTGACCGATTTACAGGCCCATATGGCCGCGACAACGGGCCAGATTGCCAGTGTGGTCGGTCGTTATTACGCGATGGATCGCGACAATCGCTGGGAACGCGTTAAAGTAGCCTATGACGCTATGGTTCATGGCACAGGCGAAAAAGTGGCTGCCAATGACGTAACGAAAGCACTTCAGGCTTCTTATGATGCTAACGTAACCGACGAATTTGTTAAGCCTATCATCGTAGCGAACGCCGAAGGATCACCCGTAGCGGTTATTGAAGAAGGTGACGTAGTGCTCTGCTTTAATTTCCGTACCGACCGTGGCCGCGAAATTACGCAAGCCCTAACCCAAAAAGATTTCCCGGAGCAAGGCATGAAAAAACTGGCTCTGGACTACATCACGATGACGAACTACGACAGTGAGTTTGTTGGGGTAAAAGTCATTTTTGATAAGGACAATCTGGAAAAAACACTGGGTGAAGTGATTGCCGATGCCGGTCGGACGCAGATTCGTATTGCCGAAACCGAGAAATATCCGCACGTTACGTTCTTTTTTTCAGGGGGCCGGGAAGAGCCATTTGCTGGCGAGAAACGTCTTTTATGTCCATCACCGAAGGAAATGACCATTTACGATGAAGTTGGCAACCCAACAGTAATTCCGGTTAAAACCTACGACCAGAAACCTGAAATGGCGGCTTTCGACATTCGCGATGCCATTATTCCTGAATTGGAGAACGAAGAAACCGATTTCATCTGTCTGAATTTCGCCAACACCGACATGGTTGGGCATACGGGTGTGTTCGAAGCTGTTATAAAAGCGGCCGAAACCGCTGATGCCTGTGCGCAGGCAGTTACCGAAGCCGCCCTGGCGCATGGCTATACAGCCATTATCATTGCCGACCACGGTAATGCAGAATTCATGGTTAATGAAGACGGTTCTCCGAATACGGCTCATACCACGAACCTGGTTCCTTGTATCCTGGTCGATAACGATTATCGCCCAACACTGAACAACGGAAAACTAGCAGATATTGCTCCAACGATTCTGCATCTGATGGGAATTCCGCAACCAGCAGTCATGACCGGTGAAAGTTTAATTCAGGCGTAATGATTGCCTGAATTACATACAAACAAAAAAACCTGCCGAGCGGCAGGTTTTTTTGTTTGTATGCTCTGGCTTACATTTCCAGAAGCAGACGAGCCGGATCTTCCAGGATTTGTTTCACCCGCACCAGGAAGCTCACAGATTCTTTACCATCGATAATACGGTGATCGTACGACAACGCTACGTACATAATTGGCCGTACAACAATTTCGCCATTAACGACCACAGGACGCTCAACAATGTTGTGCATACCCAAAATAGCCGACTGTGGCGCATTGATGATCGGTGTCGACAGCATTGACCCGAAGATACCACCATTCGTTATGGTGAACGTACCGCCCGTCATTTGGTCGATCGTCAATTTGTTATCCCGAGCCAGTCCAGCCAGCCGTATAATTTCCTTCTCAATCTGAGCAAAACTCATTTGATCGGCATTCCGAATCACAGGAACAACTAGACCACGCTCTGTCGACACCGCAATCGATACGTCACAGAAATCGTTGTAGACGATGCTATCGCCATCGATCTGCGCGTTAACGGCTGGAAAATCTTTCAGAGCGACAGAAACTGCCTTGGTGAAGAACGACATAAAGCCAAGCCCGACGCCGTGTTTCTCCTTGAATTTATCTTTGTATTTAGCCCGCAGATCCATAACCGGCTTCATGTCTACCTCATTGAAGGTAGTCAGCATCGCCGTTTCATTTTTAACCGCTACTAATCGACGAGCGATTGTCCGACGTAGCGAGGTCATTTTCTCACGACGCTGCCCACGCTCACCGGCTGCAACTGGCGCTGGAGCTGTCGGTGCAGGTTTCGACTCTGCGGGTTTTGCTTGTGGGGCTGCCGCTGGCTGAGCAGGGGCAGGCGATGCATTCAATGCATCTTCTTTCGTGATTCGACCACCAACACCTGTACCCTGAACCTGTTGAGCCGTTACTCCTTTTTCGTCCAGAATTTTAGCTGCTGCTGGCGATGGATAATGAGCAGCGTATCCATTTTGGCCATTCCCTAATGCTTCAGCTGACGGAGCTGGTGCCGCAGGTTGCGCTGGTGCAGGCTGTGGAGAAGAAGCTGGCTGCGCCGAAGCACTACCGGTTTCGATTTTAGCAATTAACGCACCAATTGGCAACGTTTCGCCCGCCTGTGCCACAATTCGAAGTGTACCAGCGGCTTCGGCTGGCAGTTCGAACGTAGCTTTATCTGATTCAAGTTCGCACAGGACTTCATCCAGGGCAACCTGATCGCCATCTTTCTTACTCCAGGAAGCAATCGTTACTTCCGTAACGGATTCGCCTACAGCCGGAACTTTCATTTCTATCACTTTACCTCCTTCAGCGGCAGGGGCTGCTTCTGGCTGAGGAGCGGGGGCAGGCTCAGCAGCGGCAGGGGCTTTTGCTGGCGCTGGAGTGGGAGCAGCAGTTGGAGCAGAACCACTGTTATCTATAGTGCAAATGCTAGCCCCAATCGGCAGCACGTCGCCCTCCTGCGCCAGAATATGCAGAATTCCGTCTGCTTCGGCCGTTAACTCAAATGTAGCTTTATCGGAGTCGAGTCCACAAAGAACCTCGTCCATTTTCACTTGGTCACCTTCCTTTTTGTACCAGGTGCCAACAGTAACTTCGGTAATGGATTCCCCTACTGGAGGGATTTTCATGTCAACGGCCATTTTTTTTCAGTTTTCAGTTTTCGGTCTTCAGTTTTCAGTTTGACGCTTTCAAGATGTGCAGAAAACGATAAACCGAAAACTGAAAACGATATACTGTATTTTTATTCAAACGCTCTGCGAACAATATCGGCTTGCTCCTGAGTATGTATTTTCGGGTAACCGGTGGCAGGTGACGCTGCCGCTTTCCGCGAAATTATTGGCAAGATATAACCTACACGTAGCAAATAGGTCCAGTAACCCATATTTTCCGGCTCTTCCTGCACCCAGAACACCTCCGCTTTCTTGTATTGACCCAATATAGCATCTAGCTGCTTTTTAGGCAGTGGCGCAATCTGCTCGAGACGTACAATCGCTACGTCGTCGCGCTGGTCGGCCTGTTGTTTATCGAGCAGGTCATAATAGATCTTGCCCGTACACAACAGTACGCGTTTTACTTTCTTCGGTTGTGCATACGTATCGCCAATCACTTCCTGGAAGCTTCCTTTTGTCAGATCTTCCAATGGAGAAACACACTTCGGATGACGAAGCAATGATTTGGGCGACATTACCACCAGCGGCTTCCGGAACTGCCACGCCAATTGACGACGTAGTATATGGAAGATATTGGCTGGTGTTGTTACGTTAGCCACAACCATGTTGTATTCTGCATACAACTGCAAATACCGCTCAGGACGAGCATTGGAGTGCTCTGGTCCCTGGCCTTCGTAGCCGTGTGGCAGCAACAACGTAACACCATTCTCAATGCCCCATTTCGATTCAGCAGCTGCAATAAACTGGTCGATAATCAGCTGTGCTCCATTCGAGAAATCCCCAAACTGAGCTTCCCAAATCACCAGCGCGTGTGGCGTAGCCATTGCATAACCATACTCAAAACCCAGTACGCCATATTCTGACAGCAATGAGTTATAGATCTGGAACTTCTGCTGTCCATCCTGAATATAATCCAGCGATGAATAGGATTCGTTCGTAACGGAATCGTGTAATACGGCATGACGGTGCGAGAAGGTTCCGCGCTGTACATCCTGACCACTTAACCGAACCGGCTTACCTTCCACCAGCAACGATCCATAGGCCAGCAATTCGGCGGTACCCCAGTTCACGATCTTCGTATCGGTGAGCATTGTCTGCCGATCTTTCAGCAGTTTCTCAATTTGCTTGATTGGTTTAAAGCCTTCCGGAATTTTCACCAGCGCCTGTCCAACGGTATTCAATACGTCGGCCGACACGCCCGTTTCAGGCGACTGATCAAAATCGGCAGGCTCACTATACCGTAGTTCGGCCCAATCGAGGTCTAAGCGTAACGGTTTGTAGGGAATTTCAGCCTTCTGCTTCACCCGGTCCAGGCGATCCTGCAGTTGCTGTTTAAACTCCGTATCCATACGCGTAGCCAGTTCGGCATCTACATCGCCCCGTTTGATCAGCAGTTCTTTATAGATTTCCCGTGGGTTAGCATGCTTATCGATAATGTTGTACATGGTTGGCTGCGTGAACTTAGGCTCATCGGACTCATTGTGTCCGTAGCGACGGTAGCAAACCATATCAATAAATACATCGCGATTGAATTTCTCGCGGAATTCAACGGCTAGTTTGGCGCAGAAAATAACCGCTTCTGGATTATCGCCATTAACGTGGAAAATAGGCGCATCAACGATTTTTGCTACGTCTGAGCAATAGATCGACGAACGGGCATCTTCAAAATCGGTGGTGAACCCAATCTGGTTGTTGATCACAAAATGAACCGTACCGCCCGTCTGATAACCAGGCAGTTTCGCCATCTGCGTTACTTCATATACAATTCCCTGACCCGCTACGGCCGCATCGCCGTGAATCAGAATTGGCATAATTTTCTTAAAATCGCCTTTGTATTCTTCATCAGCCTGCGCCCGAACGAACCCTTCAACAACCGGGTTTACCGCTTCAAGGTGCGACGGGTTTGGGGCCAGTTTCACACTGATCTGTTTTCCCGATTTGGTTTCGATCAGACTTGAATAGCCTAGGTGATATTTAACGTCACCATCGCCATGAACCTGGTTAGGTACGTTTCCTTCGAAACCATCAAAAATAGATTCGTACGACTTGCCCAGAATGTTGGCCAGTACGTTCAGACGGCCACGGTGAGCCATACCGATCATAACTTCCTCAACACCCATATCGGCTGACTGACTGATAATGGTATCCAGTGCCGGAATGGTTGTTTCGCCACCTTCCAGCGAGAACCGCTTCTGACCCAGGTATTTTGTAGCCAGGAAGTTCTCAAAAACAGTAGCTTCGTTTAATTTCTCAAGAATCCGCTTTTTCTCGTCCAGTGCAGGAGAAAAAACCAGAGCCTCTTTTTCTATTTTGTTCCGAAGCCAGTTTTTCACATCCAGCTCCCGGATATACATATATTCGAAACCGATATCGCCAGCGTAAATTTTACGTAGCGAGTCCATAATAACCCGTAACGTAGCGGGCCCAATGCCCAGCAGTTTACCCGACTCAAATACGGTGTCCATATCCGCTTCCGACAAAGCGTAGTCAGGCAGGTCAACACGTGGCTGACGGTCTTTACGGGGTTTCAGCGGGTTAGTCTTGGCCAACAGGTGACCACGAGACCGATAGGCTTTAATCAGGCTGGCTACCGAAACCTCTTTTTCAGCGTGACTGGCATCTACGGGTTTAGTCGCTGTCTGACCATTCGTCGTAGCACCATTACTTTTGCCGTTAGGCTCATCTTCACCGTAGGCTAATGAAAACTCGTAACCTTTAAAAAATTGTTGCCAGCTTGCGTCAACTGATTGAGGGTCTTGCCTATAAGACTGATAAAGTTGATCTACGTAAGCCGCGTCGGAGTTGGCTATATATGAATACTGATCCATGACGGGGGCGCGTCGTTGTTTTGACCCGCAAAGGTAACGTATCGGTCAAATAGTTGACCGCAAATTTTTGTATTTTTATTATACTACTTTGTTGGCAACGACGCCCTTAACTTTATAACAGTCAAAATACAGATTTAGTTGACTAAACTTTGTCCCTTATTGACGCCTACTATTGGACATTTCTAATACAAACAAGGGCCGTGTTACCTGTTTATTTTCTTTCCTGACATAATTCGATCAGGACGCTGTTGGTACTTTTCGGATGCAGGAAACAGACAAGTTTATTATCTGCACCTAGTTTGGGAATTTCGTTCAGCACTGTAAAACCGTCCTCTTTTAATCGATTTATTTCTGATACGATATCGTCTACTTCAAAGGCTATATGATGAACCCCTTCGCCTTTTTTTTCCAGAAATTTGGCGATCGGGCTGTCGGGATTCGTTGCTTCGAGAAGCTCAATCTTCGTCTGGTTCACCCGAAAAAAGGACGTAGTAACCCCTTCCGACGCCACTGTTTCTGACTTATAGGGCTGAACATTAAGCAGTTTCGAAAACAGTTCATTGGATATCTGAATATCGCGGACGGCAATTCCTATATGTTCGACATTAGTTAGCATAAATGATACGTAGTTTGGGCTGTTTCGGTCAATAAGAACTTTTCTGACCGACCGAAAGTTAATAGATCAGCATTAAATACGATTCCATTACGACTATGGTTACTGTCTCAGATATCGCCAAAAATAAGATTGTTGAACTGCGGCAAAAAGATGGCCTCACAGACGATTACGCTATTCGGGTAGGTGTACAGGGTGGCGGCTGTTCAGGCTTGATGTATGATCTGCAATTCGATGCAAAACAAGAACCAACCGACCATGTCGTTGAAGATAAAGGCATTAAAATTCTGGTAGACCGTAAGAGCCTGCTCTATCTGGCTGGTACCGAACTTGATTTTTCGGACGGACTGAATGGCAAAGGCTTCCAGTTTAAAAACCCAAACGCAAGTCGTACCTGCGGTTGTGGCGAAAGCTTTGCGGTTTAACAAGAAAATCTAGTTCAACAAAAAGGGGGCTTTGCAATAAAGCCCCCTTTTTGTTGATTAAATGTGGAGTTATCAAAATCCAAAATACCGTTCAGCATTACGGTAACAGATATCCTGCACAATCTGACCGATCCAGTCGATATCGTTGGGCAGCTCTCCATTGTCAATATCATTACCGAACAGGTTGCAAAGGATGCGTCGGAAGTATTCGTGACGGCTATACGACACAAAACTTCGGGAGTCGGTCAGCATACCCACAAAAGCACTCAGCAAGCCCATGTTTGACAAGGCGTTAATCTGCTTCTCCATTCCATCTTTCTGGTCCAGAAACCACCAGCCGGAACCAAACTGAACTTTACCCCGTACTGATCCATCATTGAAATTCCCGATCATGGTAGCCATGACTTCGTTATCGGCAGGATTCAGATTGTAGAGTATAGTTTTGGCGAGTTGATTCCGATTATCCAAACCACCCAGAAAACGGGATAAAGCTACAGCCTGTGGAAAATCACCAATACTATCCCAACCCGTATCCGGACCTAGCTCACGGAGTCGGCGCACATTGTTGTTACGTAGCGCGCCGAGGTGAAACTGCTGTGTCCAGCCTTTTTCATGATCCCACTCCGCAAACTGAACCAGCATGAACGACTTAAATTTCAGGCTGTTTTTCCGGTCAATAGGCGTTCCCCGTAACAGATGATCAAATATTAACTGTACTTCCCCGTCTGTATACGGCTCCGCATAGACGGTTTCAAGCCCATGATCAGACAGACGGCAGCCCATTTCCGCAAAATAATCGTGACGAGACTTAAGCGCAGCCAGATAATCGGCCAACGTACGAATATCGCGGTTCGTTACTTCAGCCACTCTCTGAACGTACACCCGAAAGGCTTCCGAATCATCAACCGCCATTGCCTTATCGGGGCGGAATGTAGGCAGGACTTTTATACTGAAGTTATCGGTTGCAATAGCCTTGTGATACTCTAAAGAATCAGTCGGATCATCGGTTGTGCACACGACCCGAACGTCGAAGTGCTGCAGTAAAGCTCTGGTCGACAAGCCAGGTAACTGTTCGTTACACGTATCGTACACCGACCGGGCGGTAGTAGGGTTTAGAATATCAGTTATCCCGAATGGATTCTTTAATTCCAGATGTGACCAGTGATAGAGTGGATTACGAACGGTATAGGGTACCGTTTCAGCCCATTTCTCGAACTTTTCCCAATCCGATGCATCGCCAGTGCAATAACGCTCATTGATTCCGTGCGTACGCATGGCCCGCCATTTATAATGGTCGCCATACAACCAGAGCTGCGTCATATTCTCAAATCGCTTGTCAGCTGCAATCTGATCGGGCGGCAAATGACAGTGATAATCGATGATAGGCATGACCTTAGCATAGTCATGATAAAGCCGACGTGCGGCTTCAGTCTGGAGCAGAAAATCGTCGGAAAGAAAAGCGGGTTGCAAAAGGTATGTATCCATACGGTTAGAAGCAGAAACAGGGCAAATTCTCCCGGTTTAATACGTTTATTTTTTATGGCAAACAGAAGACGCTACGTTGTTGATAGCAATAACAATCCTCAACTTAACAAACCCACCATCAGGCCACGTAGCTCGGCCAGGCCACGTAGTCGACCAATGGCTGTGTAGCCCGGATTTGTTCGTTTCCCCGACGTCAGATCGTCGAGCATTCGATGGCCGTGGTCAGGCCGGAAAGGCATTCGTAAATCAGTACGTCCTTCTTCCTCTCTTCGTTTCCGTTCGTTCAGTAACGCTCTCATAACACCTGCCATTGGTACGTTGCCCTCCAGATGGTTGGCTTCCTGAAAACTTCCGTCGACGTAACGCTCGGTGCTTCGAAGATGAATAAAATGAATTTTCGAGCCCAGACGCTCCACCATGCCAACCAGATCGTTGTCGGCCCGTACCCCGTATGAGCCTGTACAGAAGCAAATGCCATTGGCAGGCGAATCGGTAGCGGCCAGCAACGCACGGGCATCAGCTTCGGTACTAACGACGCGGGGCAAACCCAGAATTGGGTACGGGGGATCATCAGGATGGATAGACAATCGAACGCCAGCCGATTCGGCTACGGGGACAATTTCCCGAAGAAATGCGTATAAATTTTGCCGAAGCTCGCGGTCGCTAATGTCTTTATAAGCGTCCAGTGCATCCCGAAAACGCTCAACCGTGTAACTCTCTTCCGACCCTGGCAATCCGGCAATGATGGTACGGGTTAGGCGTTTTACCTGTGCATCAGTCATCGAATCAAGCTTCGTACGGGCCTTTAACTTTTGTTCGTCGTTGTACAGATAGCCGGCACCCGGGCGCTGCAGAATATATAACTCAAAGGCTGCGAACTCCGTAGCATCAAAACGCAGACCAGTCGACCCGTCGGGCATCGGGTAATCCAGATCGGTACGAGTCCAGTCGAGCACGGGCATAAAGTTGTAACAGACCGTATCGATGCCCGCCTGAGCCAGATTAACAATCGACTCCTTATAGTTCTCTATATATCGTTTGAAATCGCCGGATCGGGTTTTGATACCTTCATGAACAGGTATACTTTCGACTACTGACCAGCTTAAGCCCACATGCTCTATTTCCGTCTTTCGCTTCTGAATTTCCTCGGTCGACCAGACTTCCCCATTCGGAATGTGATGCAGGGCAGTTACGATACCGGTTGCCCCCGCCTGTTGTACATCAGTAAGCGATACCGGATCGTTTGGTCCGAACCATCGCCAGGTTTGTTCAAGCATGATAGATGTTAGTAGTTTTAAAATGAGTAGTCAGCCAAAGGCTTATGTACTCGCCAATAATCGAACGTGAATTTGGGTAAAAAAGCAGCTAGACCTACTTTTCTCCCTAAATAGGTATCATTTGTTTTGCAAACACTGACAACACCTGGTCGTTTCCGATGGCGGATTGTGGCTCTTTTATTTCTGGCGACAACCATAAATTACGTTGATCGGCAAGTACTTTCTTTTGCGATGACAGACGATGTCTTCCGGAAAGACATGCTTGATTTACCTATCGATCAGGAACTTACGAAAGAAGCCATTGATCGGTTCAAAATCCTGTATGGCGACGTAGATGCAGCGTTCAAGTTTGCGTATGCCATCGGTTTTTTGCTGGTTGGGTGGCTAATCGATCGGATTGGCACAAAACGAGGATTTGCCCTGGGCATCGTTGTCTGGAGCGTAGCAGCTACGCTAACAGCCTTTGTACAAACGATTGGAGGCTTACGTATAACCCGTGCTTTGCTTGGTCTAGGCGAATCGGCCAACTTTCCGTCGGCCATTAAAACGATCTCAGAATGGTTTCCCCGCCATGAGCGCTCATTTGCCAATGGACTTTTTAACGCTGGTACGAATGTTGGCATCATCGTTACGGCCCTGGCTATACCGCATCTCATTTTGCACCTTGGCTGGCAAAGTTCATTCCTGTTCACGGGTCTGCTGAGTTTTATGCTGCTGGGCCTATGGTGGTTTACCTATACCAAACCAGAACGTAACGCCAACCTATCGGCCGATGAGCTGGCGTATATACGGAGCGATCAGGAACAACAACCCCCTCTCCGGCCATCCTGGGGGCAATTACTAGGGTTCAAGCAAACATGGGCCTTTGCGGTTGGCAAATTCATGGCCGACCCCATCTGGTGGTTCTACATGACCTGGCTACCGGATTTTTTCAACTCCAATGATGCCCTGGACCAGAAACTGGATCTGAAAGGCTTCGGTATTCCCTTTCTGATTATATACGTAGTGTCCGATGCCGGAAGCATCTTCTTCGGATGGCTCAGTACTCAGTTTATGAATCTGGGCTGGTCGGCTAACCGCGCCCGAAAAACAACCATGCTTATCTGCGCTCTTTGCGTTGTTCCTATATTCTTTGCCGCTCAAACCGATAGCTTAACGGTTGCCATTGGCCTGATATCGCTGGCGACAGCTGCACATCAGGGCTGGTCGGCCAATATGTATACGTTTGCCTCTGACCTTTTTCCACGTAACGTAGTAGCTTCCGTAACCGGTATTGGCGGTATGTTCGGAGCTGTGGGCGGCATTTTACTCGCCTTGCTTTCAGGACGTATCATAACGGCTTTCGGGTATTTGCCCATGTTTATCGTGGCCAGTTGTACGTACTTACTGGCTCTGGCCATTATTCACTTAATTTTGCCCAGACTGGAGCCCGTAAAAGCGGAAGAATTAGAAAAAACAAAGCAATGGGGAGTATTAAGCCCCAAATAAGTACATCTTATTACGGACAGCATATGTCGATTTACCACTTTTCCCATTTACCCTCTGTTTCTAAATGAAAGTTGTCACGTTCGGCGAAGTCATGCTTCGGCTCAGCCCACCCGGTGTTGAACGCTTTGTACAAACCGATTCACTCGCGATGCACTTTGGCGGTACAGAAGCCAATGTAGCTGTCTCTCTGTCTCAATTAGGGTTAGATGCGAATCATGTTACCCGATTCCCAGACCACGCGCTGGGACGGTCTGCCGCCGGTTATTTACGAAAGTATGGCGTCAGCACACAATACATACAGTATGGAGACGGTCGATTAGGCTTGTATTTTCTGGAAACAGGCGCTGGTAGCCGGGCGAGTCAGATCATATATGACCGCGCCGATTCCGCATTTTCTCGGATTAAAGCCGACGAAATCGATTGGGAGACTGTTTTGCAGGATGCATCCTGGTTTCACTGGACCGGTATTACGCCCGCTCTTTCGCAGGGAGCAGCCGATTGTTTGCTGGCTGGTGTTCAGACGGCTAAAAAACTGGGTGTCCCTGTTTCGGGCGATATCGTTTACCGCAGTAATTTGTGGCAATACGGCCGAACACCGCAGGAAATCATGCCCGCTATCACCGAGTGTTGTACACTTGTTTTAGGCAATAAAGCCCTTTTCTCGGAACTATATGGTGCAGTTGGCAGTACTTTTCAGGAAGCGGGCCGCGCCATGATGCAGCGTTTTCCGACCATTAAATACGTTACCGATACCAAGCGAAACTCGTTAAGTGCGTCGCATAACCAGCTGTCGGCCAAACTTTTCAACGGCGAAACGATATTCAAATCGAGGGTTTACGACATCCAGCCTATCGTAGATCGAATTGGTACTGGCGATGCTTATATGGCGGGTTTGATATATGGGCTGCTGACCTTCTCCGATCCACAACGGGCAGTTGAGTTTGGGGTTGCGGCTTCGGCCTTGAAGCACACGATTCCGGGCGACGTTAATCTGGCGACCGTATCCGAAATTGAAACGTTAGAAGCAGGAGATAGCTCAGGAAAACTAAGACGATAAACTAATTAATGCACAGCCGCCACGTCTATACACCGGTGGGCTGCTAATGATACATAAAATGGCTCGTACTACCCGATTAGCATTATACCAAACCATACGTCAGGTTCCCCTGGTCCCGGTTTTTTATCATCCCGACGACGACATTTGCCTGGGCGTTGTAGCCGCTTGTTACCGGGCAGGTGTCAGAGCGTTTGAGTTCACCAACCGGGGCGATTTCGCGCACGAACGCTTTGCCAATCTCAGTCGCATATGTGCCAAAGAATTTCCTGGCCTTGCGCTGGGTGCCGGAACCATACTCGACGCGCCAACGGCTGCTCTTTATTTGCAACTCGGTGCTGATTTCATTGTCGGCCCTACGTTTAGTGAAGAAATTGCCCGCCTGTGCAATCGCCGTAAAGTAGCATACATGCCCGGTTGTGCTACGTTGACCGAAATCACCACCGCTCATGAATGGGGCGTTGAGATCGTGAAAGTATTCCCCGGCGAAGTGCTGGGACCCAGCTTCATCAAAAGCCTGAGCGGACCTCTACCATTTGCCAGCGCTATGGTAACTGGTGGCGTAGAGCCTAATCGGGAAAGCCTGTCGAAATGGTTCACTGCTGGCGCTGTAGCCGTAGGCATGGGCTCACAGCTTTTCCCAAAAGACGTATTGGCAAATCGTGCGTACAATAAAATAGAAGAAACAGTTAACGAAGTAGTGCGTATTATTGCCGAATTGTGAACAACTTCCGTTCATTAATACGTAATTATTAAGATTTCCCATACCAATGATCGCAGAGCAGCCTGCTACCCACTTAACTATGTCTAAATTAAACCGGTCGACGCATCCAGCTCCTACTTTTCCTGAAAAGATACTTCAGTTTGGCACAGGCGTCTTGCTACGTGGTCTGCCCGATTATCTGGTGCAACAAGCCAATGCGAAAGGCCACTTCAACGGCTCTATAGTGGTTGTCAAATCAACCGATGGTGATACGAATGAATTTTCTGACCAGGACAGCCTGTACACAGTAGCCGTTCAGGGCGTTCAGCAGGGAAAAAACGTGTCGGAAACCACGGTCGTTTCGGCTATCAGTCGTGTATTGGCGGCTCAAACCCAATGGAATGAGATTTTGGTGTTAGCCCGAAATCCTAAACTCCAGATTATTATTTCCAATACAACGGAAGTTGGTTTGAATTATACAGAAGAAAGCATTTTTCAACACCCGCCCCAGTCGTTCCCCGCTAAGCTAACGGCCTTTTTGTATGAGCGCTTCCGTAGTGTCGGCGGTTCCAAAGCCAAGGGGCTGGTTGTTATCCCGACCGAACTCGTTACGGATAATGGGCTCAAACTTCGCGAAGCCGTTGAAAAACTGGCTCAGTTTAATGAGTTGGGCAAACTATTCACGAAGTGGCTTAAATTCCACGTTCGTTTTTGCAATTCGCTGGTCGACAGAATCGTAACCCGCCCAGCTGATGAAACGAAGCAGGCTTTAGAGAAAGAACTGGGCTATGAAGACGACTTACTGACCGTTACGGAACCCTACCACCTCTGGGCGATCGAAGGCGACGACCGCGTTCGGCAAACGCTGGAGTTTGCGGGACCAGGCACTCCGCAAATCATCATCGACGAGGATATCAATTTCTATAAAGAGCGGAAGCTACGCGTACTGAACGGTACCCACACCCTCACCATGCCCTTGGGCTATCTGCTGGGGCTGGAAACGGTTGCCGACGAGATGCAGCACCCAACGATGAGTAAATTCGTTGAATCACTGATGCTGAACGAAATTGTCCCTACCGTTCCCGATTACGGCATTCCGGGTATGGACAAAGCCGATATTGTTCAGTTTGCGCACGACGTACTGGATCGGTTCCGAAATCCTTACCTCGATCACTTACTCCTGAATATTTCGCTACAGGAAACCGCTAAAATGCAGGCTCGTAACGTCGACACAATTCTGCGGTATTATGAACAGTTCAACAGCGTTCCGAAGCTGATTTCTCTCGGCTTTGCCGCTTACCTGCTGTTCATGAAAGCGATACGTCAGGAAGGTGGTCAGTTCTTTGGAGAGCTTTCGGTTGGTGACGGTATCGTTACGTATCCCATCCGCGATGAACGGGCTGGCTATTTCTACGGCGACTGGCAAACAGTAAAGGAAGACGACTACATGTCTGTTCTGGCATTCGTGAAGAGCGTTCTTTCGGACAAATCGCTCTGGCTGACCGACCTTACCGCATTGCCCGGATTCATGGATTCTGTAGCCGAAAACCTCGACGCACTCCTGAAATCAGGCGCAGAAAACGTCTTGTCTAAAGCTATAGCGTAACATCATACCTCCCACATAAAAGCTAGCCCCGCAATCAGGGCTAGCTTTTTATATGGGCTGGCGTGCCAGCAGCCTGTTTGAGATTAGCAGCCGATGCTACGTCCTCTATGCCTTACTTGGCAATCATGCTTAATAGCAGCTCAGGCTCATTAGTCGTGATAAAATCAGCCTTATGCTCCAGGAACCAGGCTAACGTGTCTTTGTCGTTCACTGTCCAGGCATTGACGGTCAGATTCCGCTGCTGCGCATCATTAATCCACCCTTCGTTTTTCTTCAGAACACTAAAGTGGTAATCCAGGCCATACAAATGATCTGCCGCCAGTTGCTCCGGCGATTTGTCGCCGTTCAGATAAGCTACTTTGGCATCAGGGTCTAGTGATTTTACTTTTTGGCAAACATCGTAGCTAAACGCAATATAATCGACCCAGGCTTGTGCTCTCAGCCGATGCACCATTGCCACAACACGCTCAGTCAAAGCCAGCGAACGCTCTTTTCCCAGCATTGACGTTTTGATTTCGAGAATCAGTTTCGTACGGTTTTGTTTGATTCCCTCTGTCAAATACGCTTCCAGAGTTGGCAACGATTCGCCGTTCGGTAGCTTAATTTTCGCCAGCTCAGCAGCCGTAGCTTTCTCGATCGATACGCCCTGAATGCTATGGTCGTGGTTCACAAACAATACGGAATCGGCCGACATATGTACGTCAAACTCACTGCCCATACAGCCTAATTTGATGGCGTTTTGCAAGGACGAAATCGAATTTTCGGTGGTTCCTGATTGTTTCCAGGCTCCTCTGTGCGCAATAACCTGATTACGGATAAACTCGTCTTTTACGATCCGGAACGTATCGCGAACACTACCGGCAGCTGTTTTCCCTTCTACCATCAGATCATACCAGGGAGCAGATGCTTTTGCCGCACTCGCTACGATAGACAGCTGATTATTTTTATCGAGCTTAAACGAAGAGGCATTGGGGCCTTGTAGTTTCAGGCCACGCACCGACGCTGGCACACGTAGCGTTCCGACTACGGGCTTGGCCGGTGAATACGTATAGTTCGATAATGAGAGAGTAGTTTGAGCCATCAACACAGAATGACCTAGGCAGGTTGTCAACAGCAAACCCGATAAAGCGATACGTAAATTAATCATAATGATACAGACATTCTCTACAAAGAAAGTGAGCAATCTCCACTTCATGTTACGACTGATCAGGAAGATTAGATTACTATTTTCCCGAACAACGTAACAGCTACGTAACAACACTACGTATTTTCAGGCAACCAGCTGGCGTTGATGGCTCATGGCTACCTTCCGGCAATTGTCGGCCGCCCAACGAGTCAGCCCCAGTGCCAGCACCAAGTGTCGTTCGCTCGGCTCATCGACTAGTTGTTGTACCGTCGGAATAAACGACGAGTCAGGCTTACCAGTCAGGTGACCTTTCAAGTAGCTCAGCATCGCTCGTTCAACCCGATGTAGTTTTTTATCGGCTTTGAGCTTTCGTTCTACCGATCGTAATTCGTACCGTAAATAATCCAGATTACCCAGATCGGTATGAATCATCAGATTCAACAAGCGGGCCTGATTATACCAGAGCTGGTTCTGTACAGCCCGACCAACTGTGATGCGATCATTCAGCACGGCATTCACTTGTTTTAGCGCAGCAGTCGGCTGACCCGCATCGCGGTAGGTGCGCGCTATGCTTAACCGAACCAACGCCATCACATTCGCTGGCAATCCGGGTAGTTCTCGTTCCAGCGAGGGAACAAACGTACGGACCAAAGCCAGTGCCTCCTCCGTTTTATTGACATCATTTAGCCAGGCCAGCCGATGCACCAATGTCAGGTAACGGGCCTGCAATGATAAGCCTTCGGGAAGGGTTGTCAATCCGGCCAGGCGCTCCAGGAAGTAAGCCATGTCATCGTACCGTAGCAAACCGCGCAGATCTGTTAATATGCCATCCAGCAGATGAATGTAGTAGATGGGCGTATCGGTCCATAAATCCTGGTGACGCTGAAACAGATCGTGCAGGTCGTAAAAAGCCTTCAGGCTTCCTCCGGCATCGTTAGTCATCAGAAAGTAAACCGACTGAAAGTGCAGATGAAGCCGCTGGGCCTCAAACGAGTTCTTCTGCTGATTCCGGGCCAATATCTGGTGCTCCTCCAGCAACAGATCATTCAGACGTGCCTGTTCGTCTACGCTACGTACCAGCCCATTTTTCCAGTACCTGTAGAGCAGGATTTCGTACAGGGTGGAGTGCTGATGGCTGGTTTGCTCCCGCTGCATAATGGTTTGCCACTGTTGTTGTTTACGTAATAGCTGGGTTTCGTCGAGTGTCGAAAACTGCGTACGTACCAACTGTTGTAATTCTAACCGGGTAGCCATGAGATAGTACAAATGCTTTTCACTACGTAGCGCCAGCTTCTTAATCTTATCGATTTGCTCAAAGCCCAGCTCCGTCAGACCTTTCGCGAATAGAATACGCGCATCCTGAATCAGCGATGCCAGTTTGTTCTCCGTCGTTTTCTCCGATTCATAGAGCCGCAGCGCTTTCATCAATACTCTGTATAGATGCTTACGAACAGGTTCTACTGTAAAGCCGGGAAACTGCTTTTCCAGCACCTCATACAGCGCGGCTCCGCCCTCTGCCTGGTTTTCCAGCAGCGTGAACAGGGTCAAATACGCCTTATCGCCTTCCTGCAAGCTGCAAACGAGTTTGAAATAGCGTTTTTCAGACTTCGTTAGCGTTTGTACCAGTGTATGGAGCTGATCGATTGAAAACATGGTTTAGGTAGGATTATCTGTTATGCACCGTTTTTTTGTCCCTATAAAAGCGGCTCTGCTACGTCGTAAGCCTTGTACTCAGCCAATCGCCCTGGTTTCATTGGCGGGTAGCCTTGTCTGATAAGGAAGCATCTTAGGGCTTGCAATATACTTTTTACAGGATAAATTTGTACGTACTCCTCAACTCTCTTTTCTCAAATGCCAAGCCAGATTCTAGTGATTGGTAGTTCAAATACCGATATGGTCGTGAAAGCCAATAAGTTACCCGCGCCGGGTGAAACGGTAATAGGAGGCACTTTTTTGATGAACCCTGGCGGCAAAGGGGCCAATCAGGCAGTGGCTGCAGCCCGGCTGGTCGATACGTCGGCGGGTGGCTCTGTTACGTTCGTCGCCAAAGTTGGCAATGATATTTTCGGTCGACAGGCGATTAGTGGTTTTGAACGCGAAGGGATCAATACGCAGTACGTACTGACCGACACCGACAATCCGTCGGGCGTGGCGCTCATCAACGTAGATGCGTCGGGAGAAAACTGCATAACGGTAGCGCCCGGCGCTAATGCCAATCTGCAACCTACCGAAACACAATCAGCCTTGCAGTCGGCTCCGCCAGATGCGTTCGTGTTGCTCCAGTTGGAAATTCCCCTGGCTACGGTGGAATACGTCATTCGGGAAGCGGCCCAGCGGGGCGTACGGGTCATTCTCAATCCGGCTCCCGCCCAAACATTACCTGACGACTTATTTCCCAATCTGTACCTGATTACCCCGAACGAAACCGAAGCCGAACTATTAACGGGCATTCGCGTAACCAACTTGGCTACCGCTGAGCAGGCAGCCCGGAAACTACGAGATATGGGCGTTTCTAACGTAGTGATTACGCTCGGCTCTAAAGGTGCTTATTTATATTCATCGGATAATCAGGGCCAGCTTATTGAGACAGCTCCCGTTAAGGCCATCGACACGACAGCCGCTGGCGATTGCTTCAATGGCGCGCTGACTGTGGCCTTATCGGAAAATCAAACGCTGCCCGATGCGGTTGCCTTCGCCTGTAAAGCCGCTTCTATTTCGGTTACTCGTATGGGCGCTCAGGCTTCCGTGCCCTATCGTCGTGAACTGGTATAATCATAAACCCATCCATTCCCCTTTTCCTTAGCCTGCTATTCTATGAAAAAGCTATTCCTCTCGGCCCTGGCCGTTACGTTCTTATCGGCAATGCCACCAGCTAGTCCACATCGACCCGCAACTCAGTCGATGACCTTATCGAAGCAAGCGCTTCAGAACAAGATAAAGGGCGGTTGGGCCGGCCAGTTGATCGGTTGTACGTTTGGAGGACCAACCGAGTTTCAGTACAACGGAACCATGCTGAACGATTATCAGCCTATTCCGTGGTACGACGGCTACATCAAGCATACCATGCTCAATAACCCAGGACTGTATGACGACATTTACATGGACCTGACATTTGTGGATGTATTTGAACGTAAAGGTCTTGACGCCCCCGTTGAGGAGCACGCCAACGCCTATGCCAATGCGGAGTATATGCTCTGGCATGCCAATCAGGCGGGTCGATACAACATTCTGAACGGCATGAAAGCCCCGCAGTCGGGCCATTGGCTTAATAACCCACACGCCGATGACATTGATTTTCAGATTGAAGCTGATTTCTCAGGGTTGATGGCGCCCGGCATGCCCAATACCGCCATTCAGATTGGCGATCCGATTGGACATATCATGAATTACGGCGACGGCTGGTATGGCGGAGCATACGTGGGGGCCATGTACTCATTGGCGTTTGTATCGACGGATATCAACTACATCGTTAAGGAAGCTCTGAAGACCATTCCAGCCCAGAGTACGTTCTACCAGTGCATTAACGACGTAATCAAATGGCACGCTCAGTATCCGAACGACTGGAAACGGAACTGGTTTGAGATTCAGCGCAAATGGTCCGACGAAGTAGGCTGCCCCGAAGGGGTCTTCCGCGCGTTCGATATTGATGCCAAAATAAACGCAGCGTATATTGTACTGGGGCTCCTCTACGGCGGTGGCGACTTCACCAAAACGCTCGAAATCAGCACTCGCGCCGGACAGGATTCCGATTGTAATCCCTCATCGGCGGGTGGAATCTTAGGCACCATGCTGGGTTACGACCGTATACCTGCCAACTGGAAACAGGGACTGAAAGAAGCGGAAGATATTGACTTCAAATACACCACCATGTCGTTGAATGATGTTTACGCCATGGGTATGAAACACGCCCTGCAGGTTATTGAACGTAACGGCGGCAAAATCAATGGCGACCAGGTTACGATTGCCGTTCAAACCCCTAAAGCAGTTCGCTTCGAACAGGCGTTCACCGGCCATCATCCCGTTCAGACGATCCACATACGCAAGAACCTGGAGAACGAATTTACGACTGATTTCGATGGTATCGGTTTCGTTATCCGGGGAGAAGCCAGGCCAAAGAACCGTATCAGTCGCGAGGCCGATAACTCATTCGTTTTCAACGCCGAACTCTACGTAGATGGGCAAAAAATCGAAACGGCTAAGCTGCCGACCGATTTTATCCACCGCCGGCACGAACTTTTCTGGAAATACCAGCTCCCCAAGGGTAAACACTCAATACGGGTAAAGCTGCTAAACCCTGATCCAGAACATATTGTCTCAATGACAGACCTGCTGGTTTACAGTGACCAACCGGTTAAATCAAAACTGTAATGAATCTGCAATAGTCGTGTAAATTTACCGGGAAACCGGACTAAAAAGGCAACCTCCGGAGGTTGCCTTTTTCCTTTTACTCTACTGACTATGAAACGCTTTTTACTACTATTCATCCTGATTGTCTTACAGGCTCCGACGCTGTGGGCACAGCAAGCGTCGGAGCCAACTTTCTATACAAACCCAGAAGCCGCTTTACAAGTATATCATAACGCGCTGACCCGACTACGCCAGGAATACCCGAATCATCGTGACTTGCCCAAGTTGAATTTTTTTCTGTTTGGTATGGGCCAACGCGCCAAATATATTTACCGGCAAGGGCGACTCATCGACGCGTTCTCAGGTCATATTGAGGAGCAATGGACTGTGGAGTCGGAGCTTATTGTTCCCTCTGAATACCTGGTTCAGTTGAAACTCGCCAATGGTACATATATACAAATTCGTGAAGATGAATCGGGCGTCTGGATACTACAAGCACCGTCTGGCTCAGCCCAAAAAGCGGTCAGAAATACCAAGCCCCGACGTATCGCCAATACAAAAAGCGTAGTAAACCTACCTCGTTTCAGCGACAATACGTATGGCCCGATTCTCCGAGTGCTTCATCATGAAACACTCATCAATCTGGTAAATGGCAGGGATGAGATTACCCGTCCCCTGCCGAATCTTTTCGTTTATCAGAAACCCAGATACCGGGATGCCGCTATGATGGCGATGGTGTTGCGGGAAACCGATAATCTGGCCTTGCTACGTCCTTGGATTATGTCGCTACGTGATCCTTTCGACCGATATAGTGGGGTTGCGGAGGCTGACAACATCGGTCAGGTCCTTTTTCTGGTGTCTTTAGTGTCTGACCAGACCCATCCCGTTGTGCAGGTAGCGCTGGACTCAGTCAATCGTTTCAAAAGAACGAACTACATAGTTGGCCAAACAGATAATGCTGAGCACCCGGTTTACCAGACAAAATGGCTCAAATATGGCCTGAAATCGCTGAGGCTTTCCGACCCGTACCTTGTTCCCGGTCAGTACGATAGCTATTCAACTTTGTTTTGGTGTGATTATACCGACAAGTACATACCTGGAGAAAAAATTGACCAGACAGTCAACGTAAACCACCCCTATCTGAGCTGGGCGGAAGATCATTTCTATGACCGTACAGGCACAGCCCAAAAGCGGGGTATTCTCGGTACGAGTTCTTATCCCCTGAGCTGGGAAGAAAAAGCCAGCTATGCCCATTATCCAGGCTTAACCGTATTGGATAAAGACCTGATCAGGAAAAAGCTGGCTTTTCCGCACGGCTGGCATGCCGCCGAACTATTTTTGCGACTGAATGCTAATCCCAGAAAATAATTCCTGTTCGGGTTATCCAGGCGTGGGTTGTTGATTCGTATTTGTCGATCTGATCGCCACCACCATTCTGGCGAGGATCGTTTTCAGCTTTCATCCACATAGCCAGCCGCTCCTGCAGCTCCTTTTTCATGGGTGCATACTGTGGGTTATTGGCCTGATTATGCAGATTGTACGGATCGTCTTTTACTACGTAGAACTCCTCGGCTGGGCGTTTATTGAAGCCGAGTGCAAATAAGGGCTTCACAACAGCGTCATTCCGATGATCCATCATATACACTTTGGTTGGGCCCCCATCCACATCGCCAAAGATCGACGGCGTACCGGGAATCGTTTCATCACCCGCTGGCATTCGGTCGGGTCGGAAATTGCGGATGTATAAATAGTCATTCGTACGAATAGCCCGCATCGGATAACCCGCTCCGTAGTCGAACTCAGCCCGGCACAGGCAATGACGCTCTCGCTCCAGAAATACTTCTGAACGGTGTAGGGTTCGTTGACCATCCAGTACAGGCACCAAACTCAGTCCATCCATGTTGGGCTGCTCCTTGATGCCTGCCCAATCCAAAAAGGTTGGCGTCAGATCGATCAGGTTTACGAACGAGTCATGGCGTTTGGGCTGCTCCTGGTTGTCAGAAAAGCGGCTGATCAACAAAGGAACCCGCGTGCCGTAATCGTATAAATTTGCCTTAGCGTGCGGGAAAGGCATACCATTATCGGAAGTCACCACAATAATCGTGTTATTCAGTTGGCCGGACTCTTCGAGCGTTTTCAGCAAATCGCCAATCTCCCGGTCGAATCGCTCCACTTCCGACAGATAATCGGCGACGTCGCCACGAACTTCCGGTACGTCGGGCAAAAAGGCAGGAACTCGTATTTTCTGGAGATCGATTCCCGTCTTTTTGCCATTATCAAGATCAAAAGGGCGATGCGGATCATTCGTTCCAAACCAAAAGAAAAAAGGTCTGCCCTTGGGCAGCTGATCTAAAAATGGCTTAAAGCCCAGCTTAGCCGAATCGCCCGCCGGATTATTGGTATAGCCCATTTTTGTATAATCGCCAGGAGCCCATCCTTTCCGATCGAAGGCAACGGCATAGCCTTCTTTTTCCAGAATTTGTACGTACGTGGGCACACTATGCTGAAGTCTGCCACACAGATTAACGCCTTCTCCCAGATTATGCGGATAACGGCCTGTCAGCATGGCCGCCCGCGACGGTGTACAAGATGGCGATGCGCAATAAGCATTGGTAAAAACGGTACCATGCTCCGCCAGCCGGTCGAGATTGGGTGTTTTAACGGATTTATCGCCGTAGATACTGGCGTATGGGTAACTCCAATCGTCGGCCAGAATGAATAAGATATTGGGACGGGAAGCCTCTTTTTTACACGCAAACAAACCCACTGCAGCCAGCAGCAGGACGCCCAATAGAAAAGATAGATATCGCATAGGAAGCCGGAATTTCCCTAAAATTAGCAGGACGTAGCATTTTACGGAAACGTAGCGCTCACTACGTTCAATTCGCTAAACAGGCTGGGGACGTAGCATAGACTGCTACGTCCCCAGCAAAAAACGTATCCATTTACAAACCAGCCTATTTCTCCACCGCAAACGCTAACAGTACGTTTCCCGGATATTCGCCAAATAAACCGTAACCCGAATTCACAAAGAGCATTCCATCGGCTATTACTGGCGAAGGGCCGTCAATGGAACCGCCCTTGCCTTTGATGCCATTGACGGTGTCAAATTCTTTTGCCGTGTCATAGTCCCAGAGAATTTTGCCATCTGTAGTTGAATAGGCCCGAAGATGTCCATCCAGAGTTCCGGCAAACACTACATCGGGCATTACCGTTGGCGCAGCGGAATTCGCTTCGATACACCCTTTTTTACCCGCACAGGAAGGGGCAGGTGTATTCCATACAACGTTACCGGTTGCCACATCGAGGGCAAATAGTCCGGGCGTGGGCTTTATTAATGAATCAACTTTAGGGTTGATGCCATATTTGTTGTCAGCGTTGGCCGCATACACCCGCTTACCATCGGTAGCCATGCCCCAGTGAATCCCCCCCAGAGCACCTCCCCGACCGATTCGGGTTTCCCAGAGAACGTTACCAGTCTCCGGCGACAACCCGTAGACAACCCCTGCTTTCTGACCCACCACTAGCAGGTCGTTGCCATCCGGTCGTTTCACCAAAATGGGAGCCATGCCGAAATCGTAATCAGGCCCAACTTTTTCCGGGCAGTTCGGATTGCCCGGACACGACATATTCCAGGTATCGCCTTTCGTTGCCTGAAACGACCACACCAGTTTTCCCGTTTTCAGGTTCAAGGCCTGAATAGCATCGCTGCTGGTTGTAGCCGGACTGGTGTAGTTTTCGCCAGTTCCGAAATACAACAAGCCCCGTTTAGCATCGACGGTTGGACTCGACCAGACTATGGCACCGGAAGGTCCGTAAAACGGCTTCCCATTGGTTTTCTTTCCAACTTCCTTCGCTTCTTCCTGCACAACCCGATGACGCCAGATTTCCTTACCCGAACGAGTATCCAGTGCCACAATCTCGCCCGACGACGAGCAACAGGGGTAACCAGGGTCCAGTACCGATACCACCTCTATGGACGTCAACGGTACGTAGACAATATTGTCATGAACAGCCACGGAACCCGTATTACCCGATTGCGGGTGTTTACCAGCCTTACTTTTCCAAACCGCCTTCCCGGTTTTCACATCCAGCGCATACACATTCGTGTTGTTATCGGCAAAATAGGCCCGTAACGTACTGCCCGTCTGGACAATGCTGATAGCACCCCGCACAGCAGCGTCGGCTAAAAAGCGCCAGCCGATTTTTCCGGTATGTTTATTCAAGCAATACACTTCGCCAAACTGGCTGCCCACAATCAGCCAATCGCCAACAATGGCAGGCTTACTACGTGCCTGACTAACATCCGGAAAAGCAAAGGCCCATTTCAGCGTCAACTTCCCGACGTTTTCGGCCGACATACCCGCCTGCTCGGCCGATCGGTAGCCAGTTCCCTCCAGATTGCCACCCCAACCGGAGTGATGTATCTGAGCCCCTTTACCGGAAGAAAGAGCAAAAGTCGTGTAGGCTCCCTGCGGTATTTTTGTTTCTACTAATGGCTTTCCAGCTATATATTGAGCAACGGCTTTACGTTGCTGGTCGGTCAGGTCTTTAGCCTGCTCCCGCATTTTCCCCGTCTCCAAGGCTGCCAGAATGGCTCTTGGCGGCATTTGCACCAGTATCATATAACCGGGGGCACCTACGCCAGCCTCCGACTTATGGCAGTTGTTGCAGGTAGCCATGTAAATTTTCTGCCCTTCTGCCGCTATCGATGCATCCAGCGGTTGTGCTGAGCCTGCCAGGGCCGCCAGTGCGACAACACCTATCGCTAGTATGAATCGCTCGCTCCTTTTATACTGATAATTGCTCATACTACTAACCTGTAGTTTAAGGGAGAAGAATAATAAAGGCAGATCAAATGTACATTTCCGCGAACGGATATAACCGTTTTTAGTACAAATGGCTATTCTTCTAAGTTAGTAGGCTTAAATGATTGATGAGCCAGCACAAAAAAGGTGTTCAGTCGAAAACTGAACACCTCGGTATCTGTTAATCAGGCAACTGGCCTATTGCCGAGCACCGCCAAAGGTATAGCCTGCCTTTACGCTGAAATATTCGTTCTTACCAATTAGCTTGGCGTTCGTAAATTCATTCACCACATTCGTGTCGTCCAGCAGGTTAAAAGCCGCTTCGACGTTAAATTGAAACACCTTAATGCCTGCTCTCACCAGAGCACCCCATTTGTTTGTGACAGGCAGCGCATAATATAGCGGGGTACTCCCTGCCCCCATCACCTGTTGCGTACTTGGATCGGCCCGGTAAAAGGCCGCACCTGCGCCAACGTATGGACGAAAAGCCCGGATATTCCCCACATTATAATTGACAATCAAGGCTCCCGACATCATCGACTTAGCCTGTGTGTTGAAATAAATCAGATTACCCAGCACTTCCGGGCGCTGAATAAACGCCTGCTCAAATCGTATTCCAATATCTAAATGCCGGGTAATTTCATATTGAGGTTCAATACTGTAAACGAAGCCCGGACTACTTCCGTCCTTATTACCAGATCGGTCCAGCGGAGACGCATATCCGGCCATTACGTTTAGTTTGAAAGAGCTTAAACTCTGAGCAGACACAACACTTGATACCAGTAGAAGAAGGGCAACTAACGACTTGAGCATAAACGGTTAACAATTGGTGGTTATAGTGACTAGTATTCCCATGACTACTCACTTTGGAGTCATGATCTACGATGCCGAAGCAATGTGCTACAGCAATACGCTATACCTGTTACCCTCAACAGACGTAATCCGTTGCAAAAGCAAATCGATTTTTATTGGATTTTAAGACGTAGCAACTCGCCAATCGGCACCATTGGCATTGATCGCAGCCAGTAATAACGCTACGTAGCAAACTTACTTGGCCGCAATAATCAATACCAGTCCCAATACGTAACAAATACTCATTGCCACCAGGTATCGACTGGACGTTGACGGAGCGCCCCGAAATTCGTGCCAGATAAAGATTCCCCAGAAGACGGCAATAATGGTTGCCCCCTGGCCAAGACCGTAGCTAATGGCATATCCCGCTTCGCCAGACGCCAGCAGGCTCGACGCCATGCCCAGACACCACACCATACCGCCCAGCATCCCGATTCCGTGATTCCGTCCGCTTACGTCTCCATACGGCACGGAACGATCCATACTTTTTCCGGTGAACCGACGTAGTACCGGTAAAAAAAAGGGCGTACTGACCACCACCCCTACTCCAAAAAGCACCAGAGCCGTATAGGGCGTCAACAAACCAGTGCCCGGGTTAGCGAAATCGGTCGCCATGGCTCTGGCGACGAAATAAAAGAAAAAGCTCATCAGAAACCCACCCACCAGCGACACCACAAGCCCACGGGTACTGATCGACTGGTCGCCAGTGCTTTTGGATCGATAGGCCAGCGCACTAAACACAACCGCCAGAAAAATAGAAAAGACTCCACTGGACAGCAGCCCAACGTTGCCAACGGGCGACAGAATGTAGTTTACCACCACGCCCAATATCAATGCCAGGCCAATACCAACGGGCATAGCGACCGATAAGCCCGCTAATTCAATACCAACGACAATCAGAATATTGGCAATATTGAACACAAACCCGCCTACTAGTGCATAGAGCAGATTTTGCGTATCGGCCTGCTCCAGATCGCTCATAAACGACCGGCCAGCCGATCCGGTACTTCCCAGGGTAAAGGCTAGTAACAGACTTAACAGCAAAATTCCGTACGTATAATCGCGGTAGAAAATAGTGGTCGGCACCGACTGGGTGGCCAGCTTCTGCGTGTTAGCCCACGAGCCCCAGCAAAGCATTGTAACGAAACAGACCACTACGGCCAGCGGGTACTGCGTAATAATGAACATATCAATTGGTTAGGTTTAGGATGAGGGAAAGCAAACTACCAAAAGCCAGTTTCCCTGCCAAACGTTACGTTGCCAGAAAACTGCCGTTAAAGACAAAGCTACACGCTACCATTGCCTACCTTTACGGCTATGAATTATCTGTATATCCTCTTTGCCTTTTTGGTTGGTATTGCCATTACGGTTCAGGCCGGTGTCAACGCCAACCTTCGCCATGCCGTGGGCAACCCTATTCTGGCAGCCGTCGTATCGTTTGGTTCTGGTCTGATCTGTCTCATTCTACTTTTTCTGGCATCGGGTGGTACCACACCACCCCTCGAAACCGTCAAGCAGATTAGCTGGTGGAAATGGATCGGCGGAGCGATGGGAGCTGTTTATATGATTACCGTAATCGTCAGTGTACAGAAAATAGGAACGGCCAACATGGTCAGTTTAAGTGTTGCAGGCCAGCTGGCAGCAGCCGTCATTCTGGATCATTATGGGCTGATGGGCTTCAATCTGCATCCGGCCAATATATGGCGTATTTTTGGCCTAACCTTAATTATGGCAGGGGTGCTGCTTGTGGTCAGAAACTAAACTTAGCCCGCTGTTTTTGGTTTATCGCTTGTAGTTTATTGTTTACAGATAAGCTGACCTGATCACAGGCCGTCTAACCATAAACCCTAGACTATAAATCATAAACAATCAGTCAACAACCTTGATAAACTACCGATTTTACCCGTCTCTGCTTAACGTATTTTCTCGCTACATGAGCGGAGGGAACTTGTCGATACAGGAACTGATCGATACCATCAACCGTGTTCCAACACCAACTACAGCCGCTCAGGAACGCGGTATATCGTTTGAAGAAGCTGTAGTGAAAGGCACCAATGAAGATCGCTTTGGTGCCGACGTAGTACAAAAAGTTCGAAAACTACTCCCTCGGCCTATTGTTGATACGCAGGTGTATTGTCAGTGGGAGATCGACGACGTATTGTTTTACGGCTACGTTGACCTGATCGGCAACTACAAAGCCGTCGATTTAAAGACAACCGCATCATATCAACCCGGACGCTACGTTCACAACCACCAGAATTTGTATCTCCACGCGCTGAAGCGGAAAGGCATTAAGTTGATGGAATACGTCATTGCTGAATTTCAGCCGAATGGCCAGGCGGAAGTTCACGTAGAGAGTTATCCGTTAACCCATCCTATTGACAAACAACTGGAAGAAATCAGGCTATTCAAGGCATTTCTGGAAGAGCATCGTCCGCTGATTAACGATCCGAAGATATTCGTGAAGCCCGGAGAAAACCCGGATGCCCGACGCAGATAACACATTCCTTGTACCTTCGCGCTATGATTCAGCAAACACTCCGGCTTTATCAACGCGCTTATCAGGGCCTTTCTCCGTCTGTCTGGCTATTGGCGGGCGTGATGCTCATCAATCGCTGCGGCACAATGGTGTTGCCCTTTTTAACCCTATATCTCACGCAGCAATTGCATTACACCGTTGCCGACGCCGGTATTGTAATGGCGGTTTATGGCTTGGGAGCTTTTGTAGGGACTTTCCTGGGTGGCCGATTAACCGATCGATTTGGTTTTTACTACGTTCAGCTGTTTAGCCTGATGTTCGGGGGAGTTTTTCTGCTGCTCCTTCAATTGGTCACGAACTTCTATGCGCTATGTGGGAGTGTCTTTTTATTTACCTTATTAGGTGATTCATTTCGTCCGGCCAATCAGGCAGCCATTGCTCACTACTCCGACCCCGATACGCGTACCCGCGCTTTTTCGCTCAATCGACTGGCTATTAATCTCGGCTGGGCCGTTGGCGGTGGATTAGGCGGCTGGTTAGCCAGCATTGACTACAGCTTGTTGTTCTGGGCCGACGGATTAACCTGCCTGGTCGCGAGTATCGTACTACGTCTTTTTTTGCCAATACCCGATTCATCGAACCCAACGAACGTAGCGTCGGTATCCACTAGCAACATAGCGCCAGTCCCAGAACAGGAGTCGCCCTATCGCGATACGTTGTTTATTACGTTTGTCGGCTGCGCTACGTTATACCTGATTGTTTTTATGCAGCTGTTCTCTATCGTTCCACTGTTTCTTAAGCAAGTGATCCATATGAGCGAACGGACTATCGGCTCCCTGATGGCGCTGAACGGAATACTGATTGTGGTGATCGAAATGGCGCTCGTCTATACCCTGGAGCAGCAAAAACGATCAAAAACAGGGCTGATCATGAGTGGTGTTGCCGTTACGTCGCTGTCGTATCTTTGCTTACTGCTGACTAATTGGCCCATATTGCCAGCCCACTTCATTATTGTCCTGTTCATTCTTTTTGTCACGCTCAGCGAAATGCTGGCCATGCCCTTTATTCAATCTTTTACGGTCGAACGTTCTAAACCGGCTACTCGCGGGCAGTATCTGGCTCTCTATTCAATGGGTACCGCTTTGGCCCAAACAACAGCTCCGGCGCTGGGCTCACAACTGATTGCCCATTTTGGTTTTTCAGCACACTGGGTTGCTATGTCAGTTATCGGCCTACTGTCGGCCATTGGTTTTGGGGTGCTTGGGAAAATCCTGTCACGTAACACTGTCTCTCAAAGCCTACCCCGGCAATAAATCAGTACCCGAAGACGCTAATCTGCTTTTTAACATAAACCATAGGAAAATGATATGGGAAAATTTCATGAATCCATAAAACCAGCTCATAAGGACTTTATTGACAAACAACACATTTTCTTTGTCAGCACCGCTCCCCTTAGCCCCGATGGTCACGTGAACCTATCGCCGAAAGGGCTAAACTCATTTCGGTATCTATCAGCAAACAAAGTCGCGTATATGGATCTGATTAGTAGCGGTAACGAAACCTCAGCCCATACGCTGGAGAATGGACGTATCACGATTATGTTCTGCTCATTCGACGAAAACCCACTCATTCTACGCTTATACGGGACCGGCCATGCCGTGCTGCCCGGTACGGACGAATGGGAAACCTATGCCCCCCATTTCACCATCTATCCCAGCACACGCCAACTCATTGTGGCCGACATCAACCTGGTCCAAACCTCCTGCGGGTTCGGCGTGCCACTTTTTACCTATACAGGCGAACGTGATATTCATTTCCAGTGGGCGGAGAAAAAAGGCGAAGAAGGATTACAGGACTATATTCGAGAGAAAAACCTGGTTAGCCTGGATGGCCTACCAACCGATATCAGCCGGGTGGTAGGCCACTAAGCGCTGGCATCTCCGCATCATTACAGGTTGCCTACTGTCGCTACGTCTTTTATCACCACCAAACGACTTACAACCAAATCTTAGCCAGTCTGTATTCCTAACCCACTTTTCTTTACGACCTTTGCATAAACTTTTAAGACGGAAGTCGCCCACGAATCGGCTTTCGTTCTTTCACTCTTTCATTCTGTCGATTTGAAACTCTGGCAAAAAGAAGGTGCTTCTACCGAGTCTTCGGAGATCGCCCAACAAATTGAACGATTCACGGTCGGCCGCGACCGAGAGATGGATTTATACCTTGCTCCCTTCGATGTGCTGGGTAACCTCGCACACGCGCAGATGCTGGAAACGATTGGTCTGCTAACCGATCACGAACTGAGTCTATTGCAAACTGAGCTAAAAACGATCTACCACGATATCGAAGCAGGCCATTTCACCATTGAGGAAGGCATTGAGGATGTTCACTCACAGGTTGAACTACTCTTAACCCGCACGTTGGGTAACGTGGGCAAAAAGATCCACTCGGGCCGGTCACGTAACGATCAGGTACTCGTTGATCTTAAACTCTTTACCCGCGACCGTATCTGGCAGGTAGCCCAGGCCACCGAACGGGTTTTCCAGCGGCTTATTAGTCGTTCTGAGCAACACAAAGACGACTTATTGCCAGGCTATACACACCTGCAGATTGCGATGCCGTCCTCATTCGGGCTTTGGTTCGGTGCCTACGCCGAAGCACTAACGGATGACATGTTAACCCTACAGACCGCCTATCGTCTGGCCAACCGGAACCCGCTCGGCTCAGGCGCTGGTTATGGTTCGTCGTTTCCGCTCAATCGGTCGCTCACCACGGAGTTGCTGGGCTTCGAAGGCATGCACGTGAACGTAGTGTATGCCCAGATGAGCCGGGGCAAAACGGAGCAAACAGCCCTAACGGCTATGGCCGCCGTAGCAGCCACCATCTCCCGTATGGCGATGGACATATGCCTCTACAATAGTCAGAACTTCGGTTTTCTGATTTTGCCCGACGAATTAACGACGGGAAGTAGCATTATGCCGCACAAGAAAAATCCCGACGTAGCCGAATTGCTTCGGGCCAAAACAAACCGGCTTAAAGCCCTTCCGATGGAGGTCACGCTTGTCATGAGCAACCTACCGTCTGGCTATCATAGGGATATGCAATTACTGAAAGAAATTCTGATGCCCGCTTTCGATGAATTGCTGGATTGCCTCCACATCACCGATTTCATGCTCGAACATCTTCAGGTGAAGCCGAACCTGCTCGACGACCCTAAATACGATTTGCTGTTTAGCGTAGAACGCGTAAACGAGTTGGTATTGCAGGGCGTGCCTTTCCGGGAAGCCTATAAAACGGTTGGAAAGGAAATTGCGGAGCATACGTATGTACCACCCCGGCAGTTACATCATACGCACGAGGGCAGTATCGGCAATCTGGGCAATAATCTGATTGTAGAGCAGATGACAACCGTAATAGCTGGTTTTGGAGCAGACCGCGCTCAGGAAGCCGTCAACCAGTTGTTGGGACGAATCAATAGTGAGTCTTAAGGGAGTTGTTACCAAACCTTTAAAATTGCTTTTACGTATTACCCCCAACCCCCTGAAGGGGGCTAAAGCTTGGTTCTTTTAGCCCCCTTCAGGGGGTTGGGGGTAACGAAACTCCTGCCATAAACCCGTATTACTCCACCTTATAAGCGACCAGCTTATTTTTGAAGAACGTAGGTACAACGAGTAATTTCTTTTTGGCAACATACTCAATATCAGCGGCATTTACCTTTTCAGCGCGTGTATCGAGCAAATCGGTTTTGGTGCCATCCGCAGCAATGTGAAACAAACGTCCGCTCCAGTCAGATACGAAATAATTACCCTTTCCTTCCGGAACAATACCGTCGGTGTTTGCCATACCATCAGCAATTTGCTTGAGTGCCTTGGTTTTCAGATCAAGTGAACACAGAGCACCGGTCTTGGTATTACCAATCATCAGTTTATCCGTACCAACCGCCAGCACTCCATTCGGATTGTTAAGCGGCTCACCCTCCATGAACACCTCCCATTTATCGTCTTTCAACCGATACAGTTTATTAACACGACTGTCCGATACATAGACAGTTCCTTCTTTGTCGACCGTTACGTCGTTCAGGAACGCATCTTTCCCAACGGCATCCCACGTTTTTTCGGCCTGACCTGTTTGCGTGTTGATGGCTACTAACCGATACACATCCGTTACGTACAGACGATTCTTATACAGCCCCATACCTTTCGGCGCATTCAGACCAGAGGTCCAGTGTAAATTCTCGATCTTTCCATCGAGCGACACTTTTGAAATAAATCCACTCCCATCGAGCCCGTCGGGTTTCCCATCAATGTTGGCAACGTATAACGTATTGTTTCCATCATACAAAACAGATTCAGGCGTTCTGAGGGTTGTATCCGTTTCCCAGGCCTTCACGAGTTTAGGGGGTTTTGAATAGAAGGTTTTCGGCGTTAAGGCCATGAGGCTGGCTCCAGCACAAAGTGCAGCAACAAAAAGAAGATTTCTCGTCATAACTAAGCTTGATAATCAATAGGTTTAGAAAATTTCTAAAAAAATTTTGTTGTACCATGCCAAGATGTTACTATCTCTTGGACTTAATAAAAAGAGCGTACTATAATTATTCTAATTAGTCATTAATCTACTAATCCCACATACAAAACAATCTTAAAGAGGGATGGGTTTAAATTTTCGCACGCTAAAAAAACAAAGGTCATGGGAAATTACCAATCTCGCGCTTATCCAGAGCAACCACAAGTCGGACAACTCAAAGAAAGCCTCCGCGACATGGTCCAATTACAACGTGATTATCAACTTTCAGACGAACTGTTCTGGGAGATTTTCAACACTCGTGTTCTGCTCAATGAGCAGATTGATGTGAACGCATACGTTCGGGATCTCGACCTGTCTCACAATCAGTAAGAACTCGTTCAGTACTGCCTGCGATCGCACGATTTCTCGCGTTATGCCAGCAATCAGGCGATCGTTTTTTTAGGGTGAATCAACTCAATCGAACCGCAAAAAGCTCCTTCGATCGTGTATATACATACGTAACGACCACTAACGTAACAACCCCACCAAGGGCTACTGAGGGCACGGTACCTAGCAGGCGCGCCAGCAAGCCCGATTCAAAAGCACCGATTTCGTTGGATGAACTAACAAAGATGCCATTTACGGCAGCCACGCGGCCACGCATATGATCGGGCGGGAAAATCTGCAGAATGGTCTGACGAATAATCACACTGACGCTATCAAAAGCGCCCGTCAGCGACAGCATAAACAGCGACAGGTAGAAATTGGTCGACGTAGCAAAAACAATAGTGGCAACCCCGAATCCGGCCACCGCCAGTAACATATTCCGCCAGGCGTTGTGAGTGGGTGGATATTTGGTCATAAACGCCATCGTCAGCAATGCCCCTACCGATGGAGCGGCCCGCAAAAAGCCTAACCCTTCCGCACCTACTTTCAGAATATCTTCGGCGTAAACGGGTAAAATAGCGACAACACCGCCGAACAGGACGGAGAACAGATCGAGCGAAATAGCGTACAATACAATCCGGGTGCTGAATACAAAGCGGAATCCTTCTTTTAAACTCTCGCTCAGACTTTGCGAAGGTCCATCCATAACCGGAACGGGCTTCCGGTCAATTAGCATAATCAGAAAAAAACACACAGCAAACAGCGCAATCACCACAATCAACGTATTGTCGAACCCTACCCAGCTGTAAATAAAACCCGCTAAACCAGGGCCAACAATAGCCCCGGCCTGCCAGAACGAACTGCTCCACGTAGCAGAGTTGGCATACAATTCCCGTGGTACAAGAAAGGGTTTTAGCGATGAACTGGCAGGCGAGTAAAATCCTTTTGCCGTACCGATCAGCATCAAAACGCCATAAATCGTCGCCAGCCGGGCGGTCTGCGATAACGTAGCAACAATAGACGGCTGAAAGACCAGGTACAATATAACCGACCCCAACAAAATCACCGACAGACTCCAGAGTAAAATGCTTTTCTTATCACGCCGGTCGGCCAGATGCCCACCAAACAACGACAGGGCAATAAATGGAATGGCTTCGGCCAACCCAACCAGCCCTAAAGCCAGTGGATCGTGTGTCATTTTATACAGCTCATACCCTAAAATTACTTCCTGAATCAGCAACGTAACCGTGACCAGGAAACTATTCATGATGAAATAGCGAAACTCGGGAATACGTAAGGAAGCGTAAGGATCTGTTTTTGGACTGTCGGTAACCATTTTTCAAGAGACTAATCGATTAGGTAACTGATTAAAGTTGATTTTTGTCCCTACTTTCGATCTTCAATCCAATAAAAGCGTAAAACTTCATGGAATCGCGATTCCGAACCCGGGTTAAAGTATGCTGTATCAGTAGTCCTAACGAAGCAGCGCTTGCCATACGACTGGGTGCCGATGCACTCGGTCTGGTAGGCCGAATGCCGAGTGGCCCCGGCGTAGTACTGGACGATCTGGCGGCCCAGATTGTTCAGCAGACACCCCCACCCATTGCTACGTTCATGCTAACGAGCGAAACGAACGTAACCGATATTATTGCTCATCAGCAACGTGTTGGGGCCAACACCGTTCAAATCGTTGACGCAGTAGCTCCCGAAACGTATGCTCAGCTTCATGCCGCGCTCCCCGCCATCAAACTGGTGCAGGTTATTCACGTCATCGATGAACGTAACCTTGAAGAAGCGTTACAAGCCGTTGAAAACGGGGCTGATACGTTGCTCCTCGATTCGGGTAATCCAAATCTGAGCGTGAAAGAACTGGGCGGTACAGGTCGCGTTCACAACTGGGAAATTAGTCGGAAAATTGTCGAGCAATCGCCCGTTCCGGTCTTTTTGGCCGGTGGTTTAAACATCGAAAACGTTCGTCGGGCCATCGATCAGGTTCAACCGTTTGGCCTCGATATATGCAGCGGAGTACGTAGCAACGGTCAGTTGGACGCTACAAAGCTGGAAGCGTTTATGAACGTAGTATGCGGTTAGCTGTAGAGCCAGCAATCCTATTGAGATTAGTAACGATTAAGAAAAAGCACGTGAAAGCAATTACAGTATTTTGCGGTTCGAGTCCGGGATTTGATCCTATTTTCATGGAAACTGCCCACCAACTGGGCCAGTATCTGGCCAGCCGGTCGATCAAGGTTATTTATGGCGGGGCTAAAGTAGGATTGATGGGAGCAGTAGCCGATGGTGCTCTATCTCAGGGCGGTCAGGTTATTGGCGTACTGCCTCAATTTTTGCAAACCAAAGAGGTAGCGCATACGAATCTTACCGAATTAATTCTGGTTGAATCGATGCATCAGCGAAAGCTAAAGATGCATGAATTATCCGATGGTGTTATTGCTTTGCCCGGCGGCTACGGCACCCTGGAAGAATATTTTGAAATGCTGACCTGGTCGCAACTTGGCCTACACCAGAAACCAATAGGTTTGCTCAATGTCAATCACTTTTACGATAGCTTGCTTACGTTAGCCGATACGATGGTTACCAACGGACTATTAAAGCCGGTTAATCGGGATATGATGCTGGTTGACCATAGCATCGAGAGCTTAATCAGTCAGATGGACAATTACGTAGCTCCGCAGGTACCCAAGTGGCTAACGCCTAACAAAGCCTGACTTAGTTACCAACCCGTTTAAAACAGAAACGGGGCTCATTGAGCCCCGTTTCTCACATTCATTGCCTGCTTAGGATTAAGCAATAGCAATTTCTTTCACCAACTTCTCTTCTTTCACTTCTACTTTAGGCAACTCAACAGAAAGAATACCATCTGTGTACGTTGCCTTAATTTGGTCAGCATTTACCGATTTTGGCAAACGGAAACTACGTTCAAACGCTTTGAACCCAAACTCATGCCAGGTAAATTTAGGAGTAGCTTCGTCGGTTTTCGCTTCAGGTTTATAGGCAATTGTCAACGTATTGTTCTCTACGTTGATTGTCAACTCTTCTTTCTTCAGACCAGGGGCCGCTAATTCAATATGAAAAGCGCCTTCGCTTTCTTTTACGTTAACAGCCGGAATGTTAGGCTGTGCGTTGTAAAAACGATTAACTACTGGGCGTGAATAGAAAGGGTTAACGAATGCAGGAATACGGTTATATCGAACTAAAGTTGCCATGTTTTTATCTTTTTTTTAAATCGTTCATTGTCGAATACACTCACCTATAGTCAAACTACGTACCATTTCAAAAACAGGAAGCCAAACAAGACATTGTGTCACATTTCTTTAAAAATTCAGCATAATTAAGACAAATTGTCACAATACAGTAAAAAATACTATTTCCAGAGGGTAAATATTGTCAGCCCACAGTGGCTCGGTCGACGTATCCATTTCTACCCATAAGGCTGGCATACAGAAATTTAACAACGCTCAAACTTTGACTGCCCATACGGATACCCTAATTTTGATCCCCTAAGCTTACCAAAACGTATCTGTACATCCTACAATGAAAAAACCTTTATTAACCTTTACCTTCCTCAGTTTATGGTTAACAGCATCTGCCCAACAAACAGCCGTTGATTTTTTTGAGAGTGGAGTGGGCAAAAGCAAATCAGGTGATTTTACGGGTGCTCTTCAGGCATTCAGTATGGCCATTACCATGAACCCCGAAAACTCAGCGAGTTATTATAACCGAGGTTTGGCGAAGGCTAATTTAAAAGATCACCGGGGGGCTATCCTCGACTACGATCGGGCTATTGAAATCAATGCCAAAGACGCGATGGCCTACCTAAGTCGCGGGGTTAGTAAAAGTAAACAGGATGATTACCGGGGCGCTTTGCTCGACTTTAGCCGGGCAATTGAATTAAATCCAGATGATCCTCAGGCGTACTTTAGCCGGGGCGCCAGTCGCAACCAGCTCGAACAGTACCGAGGTGCTTTGTCTGACTTCTCCAAATCGATTGAACTCGACCCAGCCAATGTAAATGCTTATTATGCCCGAGGTATTACCAAACAATCACTCGACGATTACGCAGGCAGCCTGACCGATTTCACCAAGGTGATCGAAATGACCCCTAAACGGGCAGCAGCCTATGCAAGTCGTGGTATTTCGAAAGTCCAGCTCAGTGACTTTGCCGGTGCTGTAACCGATCTCAACAAGGCTATCGAACTCAGTCCTGAAGATGGCGAATCATATTATTACCGCGCTTTTGCCAAAAGTAAGTTAGACGATTACAAAGCCGCCATGCCCGACTATGACCGGGCAATCAAACTCCATCCAACTAACTACAAAGCGTACTACGGCCGTGGATTCTGTAGAAATAAATTAGGCGACCAGAAAGGGGCACTTCAGGATTTTAGCCAGGCCATTGAGATGAACAACTCCACCAGTGAAGCCAAGGTTGTTTACAGCGGTCGTATGACACGAGCCATTCTGGATAACCTCCGCAATCAGGTACAGGAAAAAAACCGTATCAGTGATCTATCGCCGGAACGGGCCGAAGCCTATTTCAGCCGTGGAGTCGCCAAAAACAAGCAAGGTGATCAGAAGGGAGCTACGGCTGACTTAAATAAGGCAATTGAGCTAAATCCCACCTATGCCGAAGCGTATTTTAGTCGTGGCCTTATCCGGTCATCCCAGGGCGATCAACGCGGGGCCATTACAGACTGCAATGATGCAATCAAATTAAACCCACGTTACAGTGAAGCCTTTTATGTACGTGGACTTATTCGCCATAGTCTTGGTGACGAAAACGGCGGCTGTCTGGACCTTTCAAAAGCGGGTGAATTAGGCTATACACCAGCTTATAAAGTGATTAGTGAGTATTGTAATTAATAAGTAGAATAAGGGTTTCACCGACCAATCACTACGTTGACTGGCCGGTGAAACCCTCGTTTTTACTCTAGTAGACAATCTGCCGGTCTTGCGGCAACGTTGACACGTGGTTCATTTTTCCCTGACGGAAATCCCTGTAGAGTTCTCTGATTTCGTCCTGCGTATCGGCAATGAACGGACCATAGGAAACAATCGGGTCCTGTTGCGGCTGGGCAGCATACAGAATAACTCGCACACCACCTTCACCTGCCAGTAGTTTTAGTTCACTTAGACCGTCACCAGACATTCTGTTCAACCAGCCAACCTGCCCTTCCCGCAATGTCGACTGATCGTTCCCGATCGACACGCTCCCGTCAATTACGTACAAAAAAGCAGTATACGAAGCAGGCAACTGCCGACTCGTTTGAGCGCCCGGTTTTAACTGCAAATCAGCCACAATAAGTGGTACGTAGTTCTGAATGGGTGATGTAAGACCGGCAAACGAGCCACTATATACCCGGATTTCCTGCTCATCATTAATCAGCTTTGGTACGTTTTCCAGAACTATATCCTGCACGCGTGGTTGGGCCCAACGCTCTTGTTTAGGTAAGTTCAACCACATTTGTAGAATCCTCATTTTCATTTTCCGGTCAATGGTTTCGGTATGGACTATACCGCTTCCGGCGGTCATTATCTGAAAGTCGCCTGCTTTCATCGTATGTTCAGTATCACCCAGCTCACCTTCCAGAATTAACGTAACGGTTTCGAATCCGGCATGTGGATGCGGCCCACCTACTGGTTCATCATTCTTTTTATCAAGCTGATCATCCATCAGTATAATAAAAGGATCACTATGATCGAAGTCGGTTTGAATAATGGCTCTGGCCGTATGATCTTGTCCCAAAAATCCCGGCTGTGCGGGTGGTGTATGCATCGTAACTATCTCTCTTGTTGTCACGATTTGTTGGTCTAGTATCGTTTCCATGATTCAGTCATTTTTTATTGCAGGCAGTCAGCAAGTTTGTCTGCCGCTTTAGTATGAACCAAATTTACGTACCTTTACTATACATTCGTAAGCACTATACTCATTGATAGCACTATACAAAAGAATAGTATTTAGATCGAATGAATGAAACAGAACCATTGGATCACTCGGTCTGCAAAGCCACGGTACGTCCCATTCGCGACGCACTGGACGTATTAAACGGTAAATGGAAGCTACCAATCATTGTTGCGCTTACTTTCGGCGAAAAACGATTTGGCGAGATTGCCAAAGAAATTGATGGGATTACCGATCGGATGCTGTCTAAGGAACTTCAGGATCTGGTCGCAAACGGATTGGTCAGGCGAACGGTAGAAGACACGTTTCCAATCAGAGTAACGTATGCTCTAACGCCACACAGCCAGTCACTAAATGAGGTTATTGAATCGCTGCGCAAATGGGGAATTCTGCACAGAGCTTATCTAGTTAATGAAGAAAAATAACGTAGCAACTTTCACCAGGAAAATCACTACGTCGGACCAGGCTAGCCTAAACGGCTCTATTCAAATTTCAGGTGTTTTACGGAATCGCCGGACATTTCAAGCTCGATGAGCGCATCGATACCGATTTCAAGGTGCTTATTAACGAACTGAGTGGTTACGCGTTTGTCGCTTTCTTCGGTTTTTACCCCTTCCGGCACGAGCGGATTATCGGACACCAACAATAAAGCCCCGTGGGGTATTGAATTCACAAAACCAACCGTAAAGATGGTAGCCGTCTCCATATCGATAGCCATCGTACGAATTTCCCGCAGGTAATCCTTGAAAGGCTCATCGTGCTCCCAGATACGCCGGTTGGTCGTATAGACTGTTCCGGTCCAGTAATCGAGTTCGTGTTTTTTGATTGTCGATGATACGGCCCGCTGCAATCGGAACGATGGCAACGCCGGAATTTCCGGACGCATATAGTCGTTGCTGGTACCCTCGCCCCGAATGGCGGCAATGGGCAGCACCAGATCGCCGATCTGCGTTTTTTTCAAACCACCACATTTCCCTAAGAACAGCACGGCTTTGGGAGAGACTGCCGATAGTAAATCCATGACCGTAGCGGCCATGGCGCTGCCCATGCCAAAATTAATGATGGTAATATTATTGGCTGTGGCCGTTTGCATAGCCCGCCCAATACCATAAATCTCTACATCAAATTTCTGGGCAAACAGCTCAACGTAGTTAATAAAATTCGTTAGCAGAATATACTCGCCAAATTGTTCAATCGGTGTGCCAGTATAGCGCGGCAACCAGTTTTCAACTATTTCTTCTTTTGTCTTCATCGTTACGAAGTGAGTGAATAAACCGAAGAAAGCGAAAAGATTCTCTTTTTCGCTCGATAACTCTTCTGCGCTTTAGTATTTTCGGGTATGATTACGTTAAACTTACCCACTTTTGACTGCAAAACTAAGGAAGTAGACGGGAAACCGTATATATTCGATCTGTTACGTCGCAAGTACATACGACTGTCGCCCGAAGAGTGGGTACGACAACACATCGTCAATCTGTTACTCACTCATTACGCCTATCCTAAAGCGTTACTTCGGCCAGAAGGCGGTTTAACCCTCAATCTGACGCAGAAACGTACTGATCTGGTTGCCTTTGACCGAGAAGGCCAGCCCTTTCTGGTGGTCGAATGTAAAGCCCCTCATATCCCACTCACTCAGTCTGTCTTTGATCAGGTGACTCGCTACAACCACGTTCATCGCGCTCCGTACCTGGTCATTACCAATGGATTAACGCACTATTGTTGCGGGATTGATCCCACGACGCAAGCCCTACACTTTCTGGAAGACTTCCCGGCCTTTCAATAAAAAATCCCCTGATACCGTAGTACCAGGGGACACCATTCAGATTGTATTAACTACGTAGTAACGATTATTTACCAGCTACCACTTTCATCTCTACTACGAAATCGTCGTAGATAGCTTTGTCCCCGATATTTTCGAAGAACGATTTTGAGCCGTAACGGATGTCATATTTCGTACGATCAAGCGTTGCTTTACCCGATGCTTCAACACCAGCAGCCGTTGCTTTTACCGTTGCAGGGAACGTAACAGCGTTCGTAATACCTTTAATGGTCATATTACCGGTAATATCGTAAGCATCACCACCTTTAGGTGTCACTTTCGTGATTTTGAACGTTGAAGTCGGAAATTTCGCGGTGTTGAAGAAATCCTCCGATTTCATGTGGCCAATGAATTTGGCATTGTAGCCAGCGTCGGTCAAATCCGTACAGGTGATACTGTTCATATCGAATGAAAACGTACCACCCGTTAATTTGCCACCGTCAACAGCCAGCGTACCTTCTGACAATTTTACGGTTCCAGAGTGTTCGCCCGTTACTTTTTTACCATTCCAATTCAGAATGCTTTTTTGGGTATCTACTTTATAAGTGGTAGCTTTTTTAGGGCCAATAAAAGCTGAAGAACCAGCAACGATTGCTACAGCAACCAAACCTGCCAGAAACTGACGTGTTTTCATACTATTTGTTTGTTTTTACAGATTGTATTAGAAAAAAGAAAAAAAATACTCTTTATGACCGGAGCTTATCGAGCAGTTGGCTGAGTAATACAGCTTCCTCCTCCGTGAGTTTACTCCGTTGACTCTCCTCCAGTTCAGCCTGATGCACATCAAGCTTCTTCAGTAATGCCAACCCTTTGTCAGTAACGACAACGTCAACCGCACGGCGATCGCTGGGGCATTCGGTACGTAGAACGAGTTTCTTGGCAACCAGCTTATCAACCAGCCTTGATGCATTCGACATCTTGTCGAGCATCCGTTCGGTAATGTCACTTACCTTCACTGGATCAGGGTACTGGCCCCGTAAAATCCGCAGGACATTATACTGTTGTAAGGTTAATCCGAATGGTTTCAGAATACGGGTCTGCGCATCGGCCACCCAGTTGCTCGTAAACATCAGATTAACCATTACCCGATGGTATGGTGTCTTGAACGGAGTTGTTTGCTTAATGTCGGTTTCTATTGACATGGTGCAAATATAATGCTCATACATTTAATGTTGCAACATTAAATACAATTATATTTGTTCCCTAGCGGTAAGGAATTATTTGCGGAGCCGATAAATCGAAGTCTCTGAAGCGTAGAACTGGTATTCCTTCAAAGGCAAATCGGAAAGGAATCGTATTATTCGGAATGTTCGGATAATAGGCAATTCGAACCTGGAAACTGTTGAATGTCAGGTTCTCATTACGTAAGCGAAAACCAATTCCATAACCCTGATACAGCGGTCCTTTGAATAAGGAACGATCCGGGAAGCTAACCAGACCCAGGTTGGCAAACGTAATGAAAGCCACCCGAAAGCCGATAAAATTTAGTTTTGAAAAAAGTATGTTCTGATAATTGAACAGGAATCGGTTGGTGCCCCGCAACGCATCGTTGTTAATGCCTATGCCATCCGTATTGAGTCCGCTGGTACTACTGTTCAGCGTAATATATTCGTTATCGAACCGATCAATACCCATCGTGAAACGACTATTGAAAAAATGCCGCATATTGCCCCACTTCGACGACATAAGCGGACTAAAATAATTGGCTTCGAGTGATAACATGCCTTGCTCAATGCGCTGATTACGGATATACCCCCCAATATTCGCCAGCGAATAGAGGTATCCCGATTTAGCCAGGTACTTACCCTGCGAAAAGTTTATGCCAGCATATTTTCGGGGCCCTAATTCGGCATTATCAAACCCGGTAATGATTGCAATAGCCTCCCCTACCGGTACGTCCTCAGTACGACCAAACCCATATATTAAGACATCACGGACGTATTTCCGGCGGGAATAACCAATACTAAATAACGTAGTGCGGCTGTCCTGATACAACTGGTTGGTATCGGGCGTTACGGTAGGGCGCTGCGAGAAATCGTAAATGGTATTACGTAGCGCAATAACCAGCCTTGACCGGCCCCTGGCTTCGTCGTCGTTGGCACTGTAGAATATCCGAAAGGATCGCCCAACCCATATATCGGAATAATTATAGGTGAATGGAACCAGCAAGACACTATCGTTTCGGGTAACCAATCGCTGGTTTACCTGCGTCCGGTTGATTTCAATTGCTCCCGCATATTTTGTATCGGGTGTCAAAAACGGTCTGTAAAGGCGTAAGGCAGCTTGTTTCAGATCACGTAGATACAAGAATTCGGCCTGTGCGGTCAGGAACGTTTTCCCGATAAAAGGCACCGTATATCGTCCCTGGTACTCCATAACCTGGCGCGGATCATCTCCCGAATAGGCAACCTGCGCAAAAAGCTGATGCCCAACACCCCGAAAATTCCTTTGTTCAAAACCCAGACTGAACTGATTCAGTGAGCCTACCCCGCCGGTGGGCAGCAACGACCATACGTCCTGCGTAATTACGTATACATCGACAAACTGGCGGCTACCCGCTCGCGGCAGTACCAGGATACGAGCATCGTGAAAAATCGGCGTAGTACGTAACAGTCGTTCGTTATCGCGCAAAACCGTAGGATTCAGCGCATCGCCTTCCCGAAAAAGCAGATAGGAACGACGTATAATATTCGCACGCGTATTGGTATGCAGTCGATTCCCGGTCCGTTCGACCCAGTTGCCGGGTTTTCGAAGTGTATCGTATACCGATTGACCAAATACACCCAACCGACGAATATAGATATCGCCGATAATTCGGCCCTCGTATTGCTTAAACGGATTTACTTCTAACTGATTAACCTCCCCGGTTCTTACCCGGCTGTTATAGACATCCTGAAAAATAAGGTCGTACAGTTGCCGGGTCATCCGGTGCTTATACATCTTGGTTTTCAAACGGTTATAAAAAACGCTATCCCGCTGTATAAACGCGCTATCGTTAAGCGTAGGTAAGACTTTGGTGGCCAGCGAATCATTCGCTTTCTTCGATACGTAGCGCACTGAGTCTGGCAGTTGTGGTTGTGCTTGTGGCTGCTGCGCAAAGGTTTCTGCCCCCATTAAAACCATACGTCCTACCAACAGGCAGTACAGTAGTGGTAACAACAGATTCAGGCACCGACGATTCACCGTTTGTTCGTTTTATTTTTTAGAGTGTTAAAAACAGGAAGTGGTTTAAACGAACTGCTCCATACTTTCGCCAAGGATCATCATCGATTACAGTACGGACGAACATTGACATTGACAATCAGCTAGTTTCACTACGTCTCTACTCGAGTTGGACTACCCAATCGCCTTTATTAACGATGTAACAAATTATAATTGTTTTTGTAACCAGAAATCGCGCTGACGCTCCGAGCCAAATTGAAAATAATGATACCCAAAGCGCTCAAATCCTATTTTTTTGTAAAAAGCCAGTGCCCGTTCATTACGTTCCCACACCCCTAGCCACACGGCCTTGTAACCTTGTTCGCTGGCCCAGTTCAGGCAGTGTTCCATCAATAAACGCCCCTGCCCCTGACCAACCTGATCCTGGCGCAAATAGATCCGCTGAATTTCAACGGCGTTACGTACACTCCGATGGGGTTCTGGCATGCTACGTGGTGGCGTATGCCGACGCATTTTGGCATAGCCAACTGGCGTACCATTGTCGGCTTCAACCAAAAAGAATGTCGATTTAGGATCAGCCAGTTCCTGTTGTATAATGGGCAACGTAATGGCCGACGCTACGTATTCGGCAACCAGTTCGGCTGGGTTATGCGGTGGGCCAAACGCTTCATACATAGTGGTTGCCGACAATTCTGTCAGCACATCGGCGTCCGAAAGAGTGGCGATTCGAATAGACACGAGTATCGATATTTATAGAATAGGATATGCGATTTACGAATATAGAGCGAAATTTGCCCGTAAATTGTATCCTCAATCTATGCTTACTCTTCGCTATCCACTTATTCTGGCGTCAGGCTCGCCCCGTCGAAAACAGCTCATGACCGATGCCGGATTTCAGTTTTCTATCGAAATCCGACCCACTAACGAGACGTTCTCCGATACCATGCCCGTGGATGACGTAGCGGAGTATCTGGCCTGCCAGAAAGCCGAACAATTCCAAAGCGACCTGGGGGAGCGGATTGTTCTGTGTGCCGATACGGTGGTCATTTTAGAGAACCAGATCCTGAATAAGCCCCAGAACGAAGAGGACGCCCGCCGAATGCTTCGCTCGCTATCGGGCCGAACCCACCGCGTTCGGACAGGCGTTGCTATTCTAACGCCAGCCGGACTTCACTCATTTACCGACGAAACAACGGTGAGATTCGCTACGTTAACCGAAGACGAAATTTCGTATTACATTCGGGAATGCAAACCATTCGACAAGGCAGGTTCCTACGGCGCTCAGGATTTTATCGGCCTGGTTGGTATTGAGCACTTAGATGGCTCGTTTTACACCGTTATGGGTTTACCCACTCACCGCGTTTATCAGGCATTAAAACAGTTTGTCAACGATTGAACGAGCGTAAAAAGGTACCCGCGCCTACCTTCTCGCCTTTAGCTTATTCAGTCGCTTATTGAGTTATGAAAATTCCCATTGGCCATACTGGCGTTCATTATGAAATTTTTGTGCGGTCGTTTGCCGACTCCAATGGCGATGGCATAGGTGATCTCAATGGCGTTACGGCTAACCTCGATTATCTGAAAAATCTGGGTGTATCGGCCATATGGCTGATGCCCATCAGCCCTTCGCCAACGTATCATAAATACGACGTAACAGACTATTACGGCATTGACCCGGAATACGGAACTATCGATGATTTCAGGCGATTGGTAGCGGAAGCTCATCAACGCGATATTGCTGTCATTATCGATCTGGTCCTGCATCATACCAGTATTCATCATCCCTGGTTCAGGGAAGCCTCAAAAGGCCCCGACAACCCTTACTGGAACTACTATAAATGGTTACGGCCCGACGAAATAAAGCGTCGAAAGCTGGCCACCCGCGACATTACGGCCGATTCGGGCGAACGTAATCCCTGGCACGCCGTCCGTGGATCGTCGTATCCTGAGCGGTATTACGGTATGTTCTGGAGCGGTATGCCGGATCTTAACTTCGACTATCGGCCCGTTCGCGAAGCGGTGTTTGCCATTGCCCGCTACTGGCTCAACGACATTGGGGTCGATGGTTTCCGGCTCGATGCCGCCCGCCATCTGTATCGAGAATTCGAGGAACCTAAAAATCATGAATTCTGGGCGGAATTTGGGCAGGTTGTCGAAGAAGCCAAGCCCGGAGCCTATACCGTGGGCGAGGTCTGGACCCGGCCTGAACATATTGCTCCATATTTCCGTGGCCTAAAGGCAAATTTCAATTTTGATCTTCAGTTGATGCTGACTGATATTGTCCGTAACGAAGACGATACCGAAGAGTTGATCGAGTATTTGTCGTACGTTCACGCTACGTTCGGAACTGTCAATCCTCAGTTTATCGATTCGCTGCTACTATCGAACCACGATCAGAATCGAATCGGAAGTATGCTGAAAGGGAAGCTGGATCATCTGAAGGTTGCCGCCAATCTGCTGCTGACACTGCCCGGATTACCCTATCTGTATTACGGCGAAGAGATTGGCATGCTGGGCATGAAACCTGACGAATATATTCGGGAACCGTTTTTATGGGACATCCGCACCCGCGACAAGCAACGTACTCGCTGGCAACGAGGCAAATACAGCACCAGCCAGACGGTGCAGCCTTTGGCCGAGCAGCAGGCAAATTCCGATTCGCTTTTTAATCACTACAAGCGACTTATTCACTACCGTAACGGCCATGCCGTTCTGAATGATAACCTGAGCCGACTGGAACAGGCAGGTATCCGCCAAAAAGGTATTGTGGCGTTCATCCGTCAAAGCTCCACCAGCGACCAACGGGTATTGGTCATTCATAACCTGACAAAATCGCCTATCAACGTCGTGTTTTCCCCTACCGAAGCCTGGTGTCGATGCATTATTTTCGAAACAGCACCGGGCAGTTTATTGGCTGACGACCAGATTACCGTTCCGGGCTACAGCTGTGTAATCGTAGAATAACGGTACGTCCTACCAACCGTTTTATCATAAAAGACAAACGAAACTACATACAGCTCTGCTTGTTCTATTTTGGCTAACTTATTCGATCAATAGTGTTCATGAAGATTCTCTTTTGCAGTCTGTTCGTACTTATTTCATTACCTCTTTTCGCTCAGGAGCCGTCAGCCAAACGTATTGCCAGCCACATTCGCTATCTGGCCTCCGATAACATGAAAGGCCGGGGAACGGGTAGTGCCGAAAACGCTAAAGCGGCACGCTACGTGGCTAAACAGTTCAAAAAATACGGTCTGAAACCGTTGGGCACCGATGGTTATTTTCAGTCATTTACGGCTAAAGTTCGTCGGGTTGTTGTCCCCGACAGCTTGCGCGAAGCCAAAAATGTGATCGGCTTTCTGGATAATAACGCGCCTAATACGATCGTCATTGGCGCTCACTACGATCACATTGGTATGGGCCGACAGGGAAGTTCGCTGGATTCGCTGCCGCAGGGCAAAATTCACAACGGGGCCGACGACAATGCATCGGGGGTGGCGGGTTTGCTGGAACTGGCGCAGTATTTCAGTAAAAACAACGTAACGGAACCTTATAACTTCCTGTTCGTGGCCTTTGGTGCCGAAGAATTGGGTCTAGTGGGGTCACGTTATTTTCTGAACAATCCAACCCTGCCGCTGAAGGACATGAATTTCATGATTTGTATGGATATGATTGGGCGTTATAATCCAGAGCGGGGCGTTGGCATTGGCGGCTACGGCACCAGCGATGCCTGGCCCACTGTTTTTAACGGCGTGGAGAGTTCCATCAAATTCTTTACCGACCGGGCAGGCAACGGCGGCTCCGACAACGCGGCATTCTATGCGAAGCAGATTCCAGTACTCTTCTTTCATACGGGCGGACACCCGGATTACCACAAGCCAACGGACGACCCCGAAAAAATTGATGTACAGGCGGAAGAAGCCATTCTAAAACTGGAAATCAACTTGATTGAAAATGCCCTGAAGCTCCCTAAAATGAACTTTACAGCGGTCAAGTAATTGCCTTGGCCTGCTGCTGATCATCCTATCGTTTCACTCAACAGCGTTCACACAATCGCTCGACCCTGAAAAGCGTATTCTATGCAAAAGCCCTTCCTTGTCCTTCTCCTTTTCTATACCTTGTCTTTAGGAGCATCAGTTCAGGCCCAGAAAGCAGCCAGGCCCAATATTGTTTTTATTTTGGCCGATGATCTGGGTTATGGCGACGTGGGCATCAATGGGCAGAAACTCATCAAAACGCCCAATATCGACCGGCTGGCCAGAGAAGGAATGCAATTCACGCAGTTCTATGCCGGTACGTCGGTTTGCGCACCGTCTCGGTCATCGCTGATGACGGGTCAGCATACGGGGCATACCTACATACGGGGTAACAAAGAGGTGCAACCAGAAGGTCAGCAACCCATTGCCGATTCAGTGGTTACGGTGGCCGAATTACTGAAGAAATCAGGCTATCGAACGGCTGCTTTTGGAAAGTGGGGGCTTGGCCCGGTCGGTTCGACAGGCGACCCACTTAAACAGGGATTTGATCGGTTTTATGGCTACAACTGTCAGGCGCAGGCACACCGCTATTATCCTGATCACCTTTGGAGCGATAACCAGAAAGTGGCACTAACCGGCAATGAAAACCTTCGTCAGGCCAGCGAATATGCTCCCGATCTAATTCAGAAACAGGCACTTGCTTTTCTGGACAACGAGAAGGGACAGCAGCCTTTTTTCCTTTTCCTTCCGTACATTTTGCCTCATGCCGAACTGATGGCACCGGACGACAGCTTACTGGCGTACTATAAAGGTAAATTTGACGAGAAGCCGTTCAAGGGTGCCGACTATGGCCCCAATGCCAAAACTGGCGGTTATGCGTCGCAGCCCATTCCCCGCGCTACGTTTGCGGCCATGGTTACCCGGCTAGACTGGTACGTTGGTCAGGTTATGAACAAGCTAAAAGAAAAAGGATTAGACCAGAATACGCTGGTTATTTTCACGAGCGATAACGGCCCACACACCGAAGGGGGAGCCGATCCTACCTTTTTTAACAGCGGTGGCGGTTTTCGGGGCGTCAAACGTGATCTGTATGAAGGTGGTATTCGGGAGCCGTTTTTTGCCCGATGGCCAAACGGCATCAAACCGGGGCAAACAAGCGAGTACATCGGTGCTTTTTGGGACGTACTGCCCACCTTTGCTGAGCTGGCTGGAACCAGAGTTACGTCATCCATCGATGGGATTTCTTTTGTGCCAACACTCACCGGCAAAGGCACTCAGAAAAAGCACGATTATTTATACTGGGAATTCCACGAAAACGGCGGTCGGCAAGCCATACGCCAGGGAAACTGGAAAGCGGTACGTTTACAGGCATCAACAAACCCCGACGGACCAGTTGAGTTATACGATCTGGCCAACGATCCCGCTGAAGCCAACAACGTAGCGTCTAAACATCCCGATAAAGCCCGGCAACTTGGTCAATTGATGCGTCAATCTCATCGTGAATCAGCCTTATTTCCATTTCAGCAAGAGTAAATTGACGGATTCACCCCATTTTCGAGGGCGTTTATCCCATTTCCACCACGCCCCTGTTCCGTCCCCATAGTTTTGACTAAAAATTAACACTATGGAAAACAGTACGCTTGTCCGACGTATCGAACCATTCTTTCTGGTTAGTGCGGCTACACTATACGTTGCCTATATCTTGAGAATAGAGATGGCTCGATTCGATAATATGTTCGACAGAGTCGTATCGAGACCAGAACCCATATGGCCCGAACATGCTACGTATAACTATCTCCTGAATACAAACCTTCCTCTGATCGCTGGCGTTTTCTTTTTCCTGGCGGCCTGGTATAATTTCCACTATCTGGCTTATCCACGACTCAATCAAAACAATACCGACTCGAAAGTCTGGATATATGGCCTTATAACCATAGCACTACTCGTTGCCAGTGCTTTCAGCTACAATTATCTTAAACTTTATGTCCGTTATCGATACGATGACCTTGGCAATGCCATTGGTCTAAAGGCGTATTCCACGTATCGCAAGAGAACTGTTTTCGCCACCACCGTTGAACTAGGCTTTTTCATTCTTGCATTTGAATTATTGTTTCAATTGTATGCCTATCTGAGTCAGAAAATCAGGTATGATTTAGAGAAGTATATCAGGTGGGTTGGCTATGTTTTACTAGGAGGGAGTTACATACTTTTGTTGGTTTTTGCGCTGGAGTCCAGCTTCCCTATTTATTCCTGGTTTCATCCAATTCGATCCAACTTTTTCCCACTGGCGCTGATCATAATCATTTATTACCTGCAGGCTTACTGCTACACTTACATTCTTCCCAAGTTTGGTAATTTTCAATCAGCAGCTACTAGTATCTCCCTAGTCCTGTATATACTTCTGGGGTTAGCCAGTACGATCACATTATTGATAGCCAGTAATAGTTTCAACGCAAGAATAATTATCTCATTCCTGTTCATAATTTATGCAACATCGTTTTCAGTTGCCTACCTCCGCCGGGTGCTGAGTCAAGAACAAACCGTGCTTCAAACGCAGGTATCGACCAAATCCGCTGAGCTGGCCAGTCTGCGGGCGCAGATCAATCCGCACTTTTTGTTCAATGCCTTAAATAGTTTGTACGCTACGGCCTTGAAAGAGAACAGCGAAAAGACGGCCGATGGCATTCAGAAACTGGGCGATATGATGCGGTTTATGCTGCAGGAAAATAACCGCGAACGTATTCCGCTTAGCAAGGAAATCGAGTATCTGCACAACTACATCCAGCTCCAGCGCATGCGGCTCGACGAATCGCATGGTATTGAAATCCGGGTAACAATTCAGGAACCCGACCGCGACATTTATCTGGCTCCAATGATGCTGATCCCCTTCGTGGAAAATGCCTTTAAACACGGAATCAGTCTGCGAAATCCGTCCTGGATTTACGTTACGTTAACGCTGGATGCTACCCGACTTTACTTTAAAGTCCATAATTCGTTACACGCCAGACACGCTAATGACCCTGAAGAAGATAAATCGGGGGTGGGCCTCAATAATGTTCAAAAACGGCTGGAATTGATTTACCCCGGTCGCCATGAACTAACCATTCAGCAGTCAGATCAGGATTATTTCGTAGCGCTTACGCTGGGTTTCTGGTAGTGGCTGCAACCAATTCCCGATTTCACTCATCTACCGATCAAATCCTTCACTTTTTCGACTTATGAAAGCGTTCACACTCTTTCTGCTCATGCTCGTTGTGGCCAAACTGGCCGTTGGTCAGCCGCAAACACTATCTGTAGAACAGCAAATTCGCCTGGTTGAAACCAGTTTAATGCCTCCTCTTCAGTTAGCTGACCAACCTCCGGTACTCTTCACGCTAGAAGAGAGAATGCGTCATTATCATGTCCCGGCGGTTAGTATTGCCTTTGTTAACAATGGACAGTTTGAATGGGCCAAGGCATACGGCTATCTGAGCAGCGACAGCCTGAAAAAGGCTGATACACAGACATTATTCCAGGCGGCTTCTATCAGCAAACCGATTGCCGCTTTAGCCGCACTAAGACTGGTAGAAGCCGGGAAACTTGATCTGGATACGGATGTCAATACGTATCTAAAAAGCTGGAAACTAAAGCGAAATCGGTTTACGGAACAGAAACCAGTAACCCTTCGCGAGTTACTATCCCATACCGCCGGACTTACGGTTCATGGTTTTCGTGGATACGCTGCCGGTGAGCCGATTCCTTCGGTAATGCAGATCCTAAACGGCGAAAAACCAGCCCACTCTCCTCCTGTTCTGTCCGATACGCTAGCCGGTAGCCGCTGGCGGTATTCCGGTGGCGGGTATGTAGTCTTACAGCAGTTACTCGAAGACGTAACGGGAATGCCATTTTCAGAAATCATGAATCAGTACGTATTACAGCCAATCGGTATGACGAACAGTTCGTATCAACAACCGCTACCGGACTCATTACAGAACAATGCCAGTGTTGGACATTTGGGCAACGGCAAAAAAATCGCTGGCGACTGGCATACGTATCCGGAAATGGCTCCTGCTGGCTTATGGACAACGCCTACTGACTTAGCTCACTACATGACCGAAGTGCAGCAGTCATTAACAGGAAAAGCGAACCACGTACTCTCCCCCAAAATGACCCGCACCATGCTTACTAAACACGTTGGCGAACATGGCCTGGGCCCGGAAATACGTAACACTGGCGATTCGCTGGCTTTCAGTCACGGAGGTGGTAATTCAGGCTTTAGATCGTATTTCTACAGCCACATTAAATCGGGTCAGAGCGTAGCGATTATGACAAACGGGGATGACGGCATGGGATTGATCTTCGAGATGCTACGTAGCATTGCAAAGGCTTACGGCTGGTCTGATTTCAAACCAATTGTCAAAAAAATAATTAATTTATCGCAGGAAAAGCTGGCTGTCCTGGCAGGCGAGTACGCTCTTCCTTCCCGAAAGGATCGGGTGCTTCAGATTGTCGCCAAAAACAAAAGTCTGTGGGTTAAACAGGTCTGGAATGGCTTTGAATACACGCTCTATCCGGAATCAACTCTTAATTTCTTTGTAAAAGAATACGGCGACCAATTTACATTTGAGACGTCAGCCAGTGGTGCTGTTACGGGAGTCACCCACGAAACCACAACATGGGTAAAAATTAAGTAAGTCTATGAATCTTACCGCCATAGCTATCGACGATGAACCACAAGCGCTGGAAGTGGTCAGACTCCATGCGGCCAAAGTTTCGTTTCTGGATCTGAAAGCGACGTTTACCGATGCCTTCGAAGCCATTAGCTGGCTCCAGACCAACAAAATCGATCTGCTGTTTCTGGACATAAAAATGCCCGATATTTCGGGTCTTGAGGTAGTAAACTGTTTGTCGAAAGTGCCTATGGTGGTTTTCACAACGGCCTATTCCGACTACGCTGTCAACGGTTTTGAGCTGGATGCTATTGATTATCTGTTAAAACCGTTCTCGCTGGCCCGATTTATCAAGGCCTGCAATAAGGCACTGGAACAAAAAACGTTACGTTCCGATGATGAGCCTGCTTTTCTGTTTGTCAAGACCGGATACGAGGAAGAGAAAGTAATGCTGGACGATATTCTTTACGTCGAAGCGGAGGGAAACTACGTAACGTTTGTGCTCAAAAACCGTAAACTCCTCAGCCGTCAGACTATGTCGGAGCTTCAGCAAAGCTTACCCGCTTCGCAGTTCTTACGCGTTCACCGCTCCTACTTAATTGCCTGGAACAAAATCGACAAAATCAGCCGTCAGGACCTTATTATCGACGGGAAGCAGATTCCCATTGGAGCCTCTTACGAGGAATCGCTCGCAACAATCCGGGCCAAACTTCTTCAATTGTAGTGCCACCAGTGCGGCCCGCGTAGTTTAGAATCAGCATACGTTTAGTCAAAACTCTATAGACTACTGTTCCTCTTTCTTCACTATCAGCGATTGCCTTCGTACCTTGCGAGAAATCTCATCATTTTTTCTCCATGAAGAGCAATCGTTTATTTAGTACGTCAGCAGTCGCCCTGCTGATGGCATTCACAACTACTTTTAGTTGGGCTCAGTTAAAAATTCCAGCGGCCAGCCCATTTCAAAGCACCAAACAAAGTTTTGGTCTTGGCGAAGTCACGATTGACTACTCCAGACCTGCTACCAAAGGACGGACCATTTTCGGCGATCTGGTTCCTTACGGCAAAGTATGGCGGACAGGGGCTAATGCCACTACCAAAATTACGTTCTCAAGCGACGTTAAATTCGGCGGAAAAGAGGTAAAGGCCGGGACCTATGGTCTGTTCACTATTCCAGGCAAAACAAGCTGGGAGGTAATGTTGTCCAAGGATTTGAATCTGGGTGCTAACGTAGCCGATTACAAACAGGAGAACGAAGTAGCTCGGGTTCAGGTAAAACCAACAACGTTGTCCTATAAAGTCGAAACGTTTACCGTCAACATGGCTGATATCCTGCCTAGTTCGGCTACGCTGGAAATCATGTGGGATAAGACCCGCGTTGGTGTTCCGATCACCGTCGATATTGATCCAATCATCAGCCAGAATATCAAAGCATCGATGGCGTCTGAAAAGCCAGCTTATTTTGAGGCTGCCAGTTACTATTATGAGACAAACCGGGATTTGCCACAGGCGTTAACCTGGGTTAACAAAGCCGTTGAGATGAATCCGAAGGCGTTCTGGATCATGCTGCTGAAAGCCCGGATCGAGATGAAGCTTAACGATAAGAAAAGCGCCGTTGCCAGCGCTCAGAAAACCGTAGAACTGGCAACAGCCGCCAAAAATGGTGACTACGTAAAAATGGCGAATGATCTGATCGCTAGCGCTAAGTAGTTATTCCGGATCGTCCGACATGTTGTTGTAGCCTGGACGTCCACGTCCGGGTATAAAAATTAATAACTACACCCGGACGTAGACGTCCAGGCTACCTATTTCAACAAAAGCCATCTCGCAGCATACGAGGTGGCTTTTGCGTTTTAAAGGCAAAATGAATAGTTGGTCAGCCATTTATATATGATCCGCAACCGTTTACCCAAAAAAACCATCGATTTAGTCGAGCCTTTTTATTTTTGATAAATCTCCTTCTCTTCCCGTATGCAACTGATTATCGAACACCTCTCGAAACGGTACCCCAATGGCGTTCACGCCCTTAACGACGTATCACTAACCATTCCGAATGGTATGTATGGCTTACTGGGGCAGAACGGCGCCGGAAAATCGACTCTCATGCGAACACTCGCTACGTTACAGGATGCCGACTCCGGTACGGTTATGCTCGATGATCTGAACGTACTGACCCAGAAAGACGACGTACGCCGTGTACTGGGTTATCTGCCCCAGGAATTCGGGGTTTACCCTAAAGTGTCGGCCACGGACCTTCTCGACCATCTGGCCATTCTGAAAGGAATTACCAACGGCCGGGAACGTAGTGAACTGGTGAAGGCCCTGCTCAATCGGGTCAATCTGTATGATCACCGGAAGAAAGCGGTCAGCAGTTATTCGGGCGGGATGAAACAACGCTTTGGTATTGCGCAGGCCCTTATTGGAAATCCGAAGCTGATTATCGTGGACGAACCAACGGCGGGCCTCGATCCGGGCGAACGCAACCGGTTTTATAACCTGTTGTCAGAAATCGGTGAGAATGTCATCGTTATTCTGTCGACGCACATTGTTCAGGATGTGATGGAACTGTGTAACAACATGGCCATCATCCACAAGGGTCGTGTTCTATACAGTGGTTCTCCACAGGCATCGGTCGATAAGCTGAAAGGAAAAATCTGGGAAAAATCAATTCCCAAAACGGAATTAGCCACGTATCAGCAAAACTATACAGTCATTTCAAACAAGCTGGTGGCGGGTAAACCACTCGTTCATGTTTTCAGCGAAACCGATCCGGGCGAAGGGTTTCAAACGGCCCAGCCCGACCTGGAAGACGTCTTCTTTTCCACCATTGAACACAGCAACACTGTAGCCGCCTAAGCCTATGTTCCGACATATATTTACGTTCGAACTACGCTACTGGCTACGACAGCCAATGGTGTATATCTTTCTGCTGGTTAACGTATTGATGTTTTCCTGGGCTACGGCCTCCGACGATCTGACGATTGGTGGCTCCTTCGGCAACATCTATAAAAACGCACCCTATGTTATTCAGAATCAGTATGCGGTATGGTGTATTTTCGCCCTTCTGATGACGACGGCATTTGTACAAAGTGCGGCCATTCGTGACTTTACGTACAAGACGAATCAGATAGTTTTTTCATCGCCGATTCGCAAGTTCGATTATCTGGCTGGTCGTTTCCTGGGCTCCTTTACTGTGGCTCTGATTCCATTTCTGGGTATTTCGCTTGGGATGATTTTGGGCACCTGGATTGGCCTGCTGACAGGCGCCACCGATGCCGAGCGCTACGGTCCAATTGTCTGGTCGGCTCACCTGAACAGCTTTCTGATTTTTGCTATACCGAATACGTTTCTGGCCGGAGCCTTTATCTTCATGCTGGCCGCGCTCACGCGCTCGTCTATCACGGCTTTTATTGGAGCCATTGCCTTGCTCGTTGCTCAATTAGTAGCCGGAAATTTCCTGGGCGATGTTGAAAATGAACATCTCGCTACGTATTTCGATGCGTTAGGCGTTGGCCCTTTTCAGCTGATCACGAAATATTGGACAGTCAGTGAAAAGAATACGCAGTCGGTGGGTTTAACGCACAGTCTGGAACTGATCAACCGCCTGATCTGGCTTGGTGTTGGCGTGCTTTTTATTGTTGTTACGTATTTCCGTTTTTCATTCGAAGAAAAGGTTAAAAAGGTACGCAAACGCCGGAACAGCCTGTCCGATGACGCAACCGGCAAAGACGTTTTCACACCGCTTCATAGCCTGCCTCAGGTAAGTCTGAATTTTGGGAAGTCGGCTCAGTGGGTGCAGGCGCTACGTGTCTTTAAAACCGATTTCTGGGGAACGATTACAGGAACAGCCTTTATTATTATCCTGCTGCTCGGCCTCATGAACATGGGCTTTTCATTGCAGTACGCCAACAAATTTTACGGTCTCAGCTCCTATCCCGTTACGTATCAGGTTATCCAGCTCATCCACAGCACTATTTCTCTCTTTCTCTTTGCCATCATCATTTTTTATTCCGGGGCAATTATCTGGAAAGAGCGGGACGCCGACCTCGATCAGATTTATGATGCCATGCCGCACCGCAACTGGAGTGTGTTTGTCGGGAAGTTTCTGGCCATGATGGGTATTGTTGTCATCATTCAGATTCTTTGTATAGTGGCGGGGGTTATGACTCAGCTACTGATGGGCTATACCAACATTGAGTTAGGGCAATATCTCATTGAATTCCTGGCCATCGACATTCTCCGATTAGCTCCCATCGTGATGCTATCGATGCTGACGCATACGCTCGTCAACAACAAATACGTCGCTTTTTTTGTCGTGGTCGCCTTATTGATTGCCAACGCGTATATCTGGACACCGCTTGACGTGCAAAGCAATTTAGTGCAATACAACGCATCGCCCAGCTATACATACTCAGACATGAACGGCTGGGGACCCTACATTAAATCGCTGGTATGGTTCCGCGTGTACTGGACGTTATGGATTGCCGTGTTGGGAATGGTCGCTATTCTATTCTGGGTTCGCGGTAAAGATACGAGCTGGCGGAACCGGTTCCGGGCGGCCAGTCAGTCGCTGAACGGCTCGAATCGGCTTATTCTGAGCAGTATAGCAGTCACTCTGCTGCTTGTTGGCGGATTCATCTTCTATAATACCAACGTAGTAAACAACTACGTAACGCCGAAAGTGACCGAAAAGCGGCAGGTATCGTACGAACAGAAATACAAGCGTTACGAAAAGCGGCCACAACCCCGTATCAGCACTGTTAAATACAACATTGAGGTCTATCCGGCAGAGCGCAATCTGATCGTCAATGGCGACTACGTACTGGTCAATCGACACGACAAACCAATCGATTCCGTACACATTGTATTACCCAACCGGCTCGATTTCTCGATTAGTCTGGATCGGTCCAAACTAGCCTTAGACGATTCGTTGCTTTCGTACCGCATTTACAAACTCAGCCCGGCACTCGCCCCCGGCGATTCGCTACATCTGCGTTTTGTAACCAGAAAAATGACGCATGGCTTTGAAAATGAGGTACAGTATACCAAGCAAATCAATCAGAACGGCTCCTTTTTTGATAGTTTCGACATTGCCCCGCAAATCGGCTATCAGGAACAGGGCGAGCTATCGGATAAAAACGACCGTAAGAAATACGGCTTACCCGAAAAGGCCCGTATGCCGAAGCTCGAACGAAACTGTACGGGCAACTGCATGGATCATTACATCAGCAACAATTCGGACTGGGTCATGGTCGAAACCACCATCAGTACGTCGCCCGATCAGATTGCGGTTGCGCCCGGATCATTGCTGAAAGAATGGAAGGAAACAAAAGATGGTAAGCCTCGCCGGTATTTTCAGTACAAGCTCGACCATCCATCGCTTAATTTCTATTCATTCATTTCGGCCGATTATGAGGTCGCCCGTGAAAAATGGAATGGTATCGATGTGGAAGTTTACTACGACAAAAAACATCCGTACAACGTCCGCGATATGATGGAGTCCATCAAAGGGTCACTGGCTTATTACACCAAACATTTTGGCCCGTATTACCACAAACAGGCGCGTATTATTGAATTTCCGCGTTATTCCCGATTTGCGCAGGCATTTCCTGGCACGATGCCTTACTCAGAGTCTATTGGCTTTATTTCCAAAATAGACCCCGAAGAAGATATCGACATGGTCAAATACGTAGTAGCGCACGAAATGGGCCACCAATGGTGGGCGCATCAGGTAATAGGCGCCTATATGCAGGGCGCTACCATGCTGTCAGAAACGCAGGCGCAATATTCAGCGCTGATGGTGATGGAAAAAGCCTACGACAAAGGCCGGATGAAGCGCTTCCTAAAATACGAAATGGATCGGTATCTGTCATCGCGCGGAACGGAGTCCTTGAAAGAAGTACCGCTCGAGCAGGTGGAGAACCAGGGCTACATTCACTATAACAAGGGTAGTGCGGTTATGTATTATCTAAAAGAGCTGATTGGCGAAGAAGCCGTGAACAAGGCTCTTCGGGCTACCATCGATCAGTATGCCTATCGACAGCCACCTTACCCGGTTTCGTATAACATGGTAGACCTGTTCCGTCAAAACACACCCGATTCGCTGCAAGCGGTTATCACGGATCAGTTCGAGCGAATTACCATATTTAATAATCGGGCTACGGCTGTTTCATCGAAAAAACGGCCGGATGGTCAATACGACGTAACGATCAACGTTCAGGCTGAGAAATTTTATGCCGATTCGCTGGGTCGGGAAACACCAACGAAACTCAACGACCTGATCGACGTTGGTGTGTATGGTAAACCAGCCGACGGGAAAAAGCAGGGAAAATTGCTCGCCATTCGTCGGGAACGGATGCGGCAAAAGGATGGAAAATACACGTTTGTAGTAAAAGAGGAGCCGTATGAAGCCGGAATTGATCCAATCAATTTTCTGGTTGATCGGGTACCAGACGACAATTTGAAACGGGTAACGTCCTTGTAAGTACAGAATCGTATCGACGCCCGGCAGATTCTTATGATCTGTATGATTATTATAACTAGTAATCATACAGATCATAAGAATCTGCGTTCTATATTTCCGATGCGTGCTATCTTTGCCAGATTTTTAGCAGCATCACTCCCATGGCCCAATCGCTCAGTGTCCGCCATCTGGTGGGTATAAAAGACCTCACTCCATCTGATATTCAGCTCATTTTAGAGACGGCTAGTCAGTTTAAGGAAGTAATCAATCGCCCAATCAAAAAGGTACCTTCTTTGCGCGACGTAACGATCGCCAATGTTTTTTTTGAAAACTCAACGCGCACACGACTATCGTTTGAACTGGCTGAAAAACGTTTATCAGCCGACGTAGTGAATTTTTCAGCGTCGGGCAGCTCGGTAAAAAAGGGGGAAACCCTGCTCGATACGGTCAACAATATTCTGGCCATGAAGGTCGATATGGTGGTGATGCGCCATAGTAGCCCCGGCGCTCCGCACTACCTCACCAAGCACATTAAAGCCAACGTAGTGAATGCAGGCGACGGTACGCACGAGCATCCCACTCAAGCCCTGCTTGACTCGTTTTCGATCCGGGAAAAACTCGGCGACGTAGCCGGCAAACGGATTGCCATTATCGGCGACATTACCCATTCCCGCGTTGCGCTGTCGAATATTTTCTGTTTGCAGAAGCAGGGAGCCGACGTAATGGTCTGTGGCCCGAAGACACTTATTCCAAAGCATATTGAATCGCTCGGCGTTAAAGTCGGCCACGATGTTCGGGCAGCATTGGCCTGGTGCGACGTAGCAAACGTGCTACGTATTCAGCTGGAGCGCCAACAGATTAAGTATTTTCCGTCTTTACGTGAATATTCGCTTTACTACGGTATTTCGAAACAAATGCTCGACGAGCTGGATCGCCCTATTGTCCTGATGCACCCCGGCCCAATTAACCGCGGTGTCGAGCTAACATCTGACGCGGCTGATTCAGCTCATAGTATTATTCTGGATCAGGTCGAAAATGGCGTTGCCGTACGTATGGCTGTACTCTACTTACTAGCCCAGCTTTAAGCACCTAGATTCTATAAGATTAATATCAGCACAGAGCTACCTCTTTTGGGTAGCTCTATTGCTACATGAGCAAGCAATTTTACTTAAGTAATCAACAATTACTGCCTTTAGTAGTTCTATACGAGATTAAAATGCGTATAAATACAAATGATGTCTCAATGTGTAGACTAAGCAAAAATTAAGCGAATCTCTTTTTAATACAAGACACGCTTACCCATAAAATATTAATATCCAGCCAATTATAAGACTAAACAAACAAAAAATCTTGCCTGATTTTTATTATTTACCTAAATAATACAATTAGTAAATTGTTAAAAAATGTGAATTTTTCTGCTCAAATTCCTCTCTTTCCTCAATCAGCGTAAACCAAAATCCTAATCACGTCGTTGTCATTACAAGGATTTTAATGCCTTTTTAATGTTAATATTTATTTTGAAATATGGCGGTTAATACGCACCATCCCCCACCATCGCCGTTCCGACGATTGATGCGGCTGCTGGGTACAGAACGAAAAGATATCGTCTACACACTTTTATTTGCCATCATCACAGGCATAATCGGCCTCACACTACCACTTGGTATTCAGGCCGTTTTCAATTTGGTTTCCAGTGGTATGCTGTTCAGCTCCGTATACGTAATGATCGGTCTGGTCATTATTGGCGTACTCGTGGGCGGGCTCTTAACAGTTGTCCAATACACACTGGTTGAGATTATCCAGCAACGAATTTTCGTTAAAGCAGCTTTTGAATTCACCTACCGTTTACCACGTATCAAACCCGAGGCATTAAATGCTTATTACCCACCGGAATTAATGAACCGATTTTTCGACATGGTCACCCTACAAAAGGGTATGTCGAAAATCCTGATTGATCTGCCTTCGGCAATCATTCAGATTTTGTTCGGGATCATTCTACTGTCTTTTTATCATCCTGTTTTCATTGGATTTGGCGTAGTGACCTTGCTGGTTATTTACGGTGTTGTTCGTCTGTTTGGACCAGAGGGGACTTATACGAGCATTAAAGAATCGAGCGACAAATATCAGGTTGTTGGCTGGCTCGAAACATACTCGCTGGCCGTATCCCAAAATCGTGCGCTAGATGACCCACGCGAACCCATCGATCAGATTGATCAGCACCTGGCCAGTTATCTAAAAAACCGGAACAAGCATTTTAGCATTCTCAAACGATTTTACTATACCTCGATTGCTTTCCGCATGCTGGTTACGGGCGGTTTATTGATTTTAGGTACCTCGCTGGTCGTGAGTCGCGAAATGTCGTTGGGCCAATTTGTTGCTTCAGAGCTAGTTATCGTATTAGTGACAGCTGCTGTCGACAAATTAATTTCCAGCTTCGACACAATTTTCGATATGCTGGCCAGCATTGAAAAAATTGGAATGGTAACCGATTTACCCATCGAAACAGATACACCAGCCCATGCTTAATATATCGAATCAGGAAATTGACGCCGAGCAGGTTATAGCTGCCCATCCGCTCAAATCCTTACAGAAACTTCCGCATCCGCGAAGCAGCCGGAAACTAGGCCGCTGGATGTTGTTTTTTCTGATTTTAACCATCATTATCCTCTTCCTGCCCTGGCGGCAGAACATCAGTGGTACAGGTACAATAACGGCTCTTTCGCCACAGGATCGCCCTCAATCGCTCCAGAATGCGATTGCTGGCCGAATCGAACACTGGTCGATACAGGAAGGTCAGTACGTGAAGAAAGGCGATACGTTGCTGATTATTTCCGAAATAAAAGACGAGTATTTCGATCCAAACCTGCCACAGCGACTCCGCGAACAGTTGGAAGCGAAAGAAGGCTCACGTATAGCCAACGACGCTAAAATCAATGCGCTGGACGGTCAGATGCGGGCGCTGGGCGAAGGCGTTAAAGTAGATCTTGCTTCGGCTCGTAACCGAGTCAAACAAAGCCAGTTACAGGTACGAATCGACAGCGCTGACCTGGAAGCCATTCGCCGAAATTATCAGATTGCGGTGGCCCGGCTCGAACGGTATGAGAAGGGCTTTAAAGATGGTTTGTTTTCGCTGACCGACCTGGAAAGCCGACGAATCACGCTTCAGCAGGATTATGCGAAAGTTATCGTTCAGGAAAACAAACTGGACGTATCACGTCAGGCATTAACCAATGCGCGACTTAATCTGCAATTGATTCAGGCAAAATATGAGCAGGAAATAGCCAAAACGTTGTCGGACCGGAGTTCGGCAGTATCGAGTAAGGCCAGCGCTAACAATGAAATTGCCGTTATGCGTAATAAAATTGGCAACGTAAACGTACGTCGCGGTCTTTACGTGATTCGTGCCCCACAGAACGGCTACATTGTCCGCGCTCTCAAGGCTGGTATTGGCGAAACAATCAAAGAGGGCGAATCGATTGCTACGTTGCAGCCCGACAATCCGGCAATGGCCGTTGAACTCTACGTCCGTGCCATGGACGTACCGTTGATCCAGCGGGGCCGTATTGTGCGACTCCAGTTCGACGGCTGGCCAGCTATTCAGTTTTCGGGATGGCCGGCCGTTGCTGTCGGTACGTTTGGAGGTAAAGTGGCCGTTATTGATGCCGTCAGCAGCACGGATGGTAAATATCGGTTGTTAGTACGTCCCGAGGTAATGCCGGGTGATCAGCCCTGGCCCAGACAATTACGGGTAGGATCTGGCGTAGTAGGCTGGGTGATGCTCGACGATGTTCCCATCTGGTATGAAATATGGCGGCAGCTCAACGGATTTCCACCAAGTTTAAAACAAGAACCTGATAAGGCTGAAAAATAATGAAACCACACCTCTCTTACAGTTTGATTGGGGGTTTCCTACTTTGGTCAAGTTCTCTTTTCGGACAGCAAACACCCGCTCCTATCAATGCACCAGGTGGATTGATACCGCCAGTGGAAACGAACGTTCTATCACGTACGGTCATTGCTACATCGGGTACTACGTCAGGCGCGGTAACTCCCCCAAAGAACCTAACGCTGGCAACCGACACGTTGCCAACCTTTACGGCAGAAGAGTTCTACCAGGCGGTATTGCAACACCATCCTATCGTAAAACAGGCTACGTTGCTAAGCCAGGAAGCCCAAACGCAGGTTTTGCAGGCACGTGGGGCGTTCGACCCTAAACTGTTGACTGATTACGCCAAAAAGAACTTCGGCAATACATTGTATTACGAAAAATGGCGGTCGGGCCTATCGGTACCTGTGTTGCCGGGGGGACTTGATGTAAAGATGTATTACGACCGTAATGTCGGTAAATACCTGAATCCCGAAAATAACGTACCGCCGACTGGTCTTCTGAACCTGGGGCTAAACGTACCGATTACCCAGGGATTACTGATCGATTCACGGCGAAACACGTTACGTCAGGCCCAATTGTCGGTCAATATGGCCGAAGCCAAACAGCTCGACCTGATTAACAAAACGCTGCTCAACGCAGCCAAAGCCTATTGGGACTGGTATCAGGCCTATCAGCAATTTCGCTGGCTTGAGCAAGGGTACCAACTAGCCCAGACACGATTTCTGGCTATTCGGGAACGTAATCTGATCGGTGATGCCGCTGCAGTTGATACAACCGAGGCACTGATTACGGCTCAGGATCGTCTGGTACAATTGCAACAGGCCGATGTTCAGTTGCAAAATACACGCCTGCTGCTTAGTACATTTCTGTGGAGTAGTCAATCGGATGCCATACCCCAGCCGATTGATTTACCGGCTACGGTCGTTCCGCAGGCGGCTCCGCTCAACCAGGCCAATCAGATTCAGATTCAGGAGCTGGTCGAACGAGCGTCACAGCGACATCCCGAACTGATTCGGCTCAGCAATCGGCAACAGCAGTTAACCCTTGAAGAGCGTTATCGTAGGTCATTGCTGTTACCGAAAGTAAATCTGGAAGCCATGTTGTTAAGCCGGGGACCATTGCCCGCCGGTGCCGCCGATGGTGTCAATTACTACGGTTTTCAAACGGATAATCATAAAATTGGCATTGATCTGGCCTTCCCGATTTTTCTACGTTCGGAACGGGGCAGGCTTCGGCAGGTTCAGCTACAGAATCAGCAAACAGGTCTCGAACGGCAGCAGGCAGGCCGCGATATTGTCAACGATGTGCAACGTGCCTGGAACGAACTGGCTGCTCTTGAACGACAAATTACTACGCAGCAGCAAACAACAGCGAATCAGCAGATTCTGGTGCGGGCCGAAGTAGAGAAGTTTCAGTTGGGCGAAAGTTCCCTGTTTCTGGTCAACAGCCGGGAGTCGAAGCTGATTGATCTTCAGGTAAAACTGGAAGAACTTCGTTCGAAACAACAGAAAGCCCTGGCTAGCCTATGGTATGCTGCTGGCTCTAACGTAAGCACACGGTAAGCAGTAATCAGGGTCATAAAACAAAAGCAGGGGCTACCACGTGGTAGCCCCTGCTTTTGTTTTATGACCCTAAATGCGTTATTTCACTACGTAGCCTACTCATACAACCTCATCAATGAAACACCCCTCTACATTCTTCCCACTTTTTTTTCTGTGTTTTTTGTGCCTTACGCACTACGTGCACGCGCAGGACGATGTACTCCGGCAATTGCAGGAAATCGCCATCATCGAACAAAAAATAATGATGCCCATGCGCGATGGCGTTCGACTGGCAACCGACATTTATCGTCCTAAAACGGATCAAAAAGTCCCCATTGTTTTCTCGAAAACACCCTACAACTTCAACAGCTGGGGCGACGGCGAACAAAAGCCCAATACGTATCAGGCAGCGCTCGACGCCGTAAAACGAGGCTATGCGTATGTTGTTCAGAACGAACGCGGTAAATTCTTCTCGGAAGGCGACTGGGATATTCTGGGGCCACCCACTACCGACGGTTACGATGCATTTTCCTGGATGGCCAAACAACCCTGGTCGAATGGCAAGATTGGTACGTATGGTTGCTCCTCAACGGCCGAATGGCAGATGGCCGTAGCAGCCCTGGATCATCCGGCTCATGCTGCCATGGTTCCAATGGGGTTTGGTGCGGGTGTTGGGCGAGTCGGACCCTTTTATGAGCAAGGTAACTGGTACCGGGGTGGCGCACAGCAGATGCTGTTTACGGCCTGGCTATACGGTACGCAGGTCGATCAGTTTGCACGCCCACTTTTCCCTAAAACCGCCACCAGCGACGACCTGACCCGTGTTTCGCGCTTTTATGATCTGGCGCCTGAAATGCCTAAAGTCGACTGGTCGCAAGGATTGAAATTCCTGCCGGTTCAGGACATTATCAAAAATGTAAATGGTCAGAAAGGGATCTACGAAAAAATGATCGCCCGTAAACCGAATGATCCCGATTGGTACAAAGGCGGACTCTATCACGACAATATGCCGTTTGGTGTTCCGAGCTACTGGTTTGCGTCCTGGTATGACGTATCGACCGGGCCTAATCTGGCTCTATTCAATCACGTTCGCAAAAACGCCACTGATCCGCAGGTTCGTGATAATCAGTATCTGGTCATTGCTCCTACCCTACACTGTGCTTACAAACGGGCCACGGCTAATACCGTCGTGGGCGAACGTAGCGTGGGCGACGCCCGGCTGGATTACGACACCATGATTTATGGCTGGTTCGACCATTGGCTTAAAGGCGGTAATAGCGACGTAGTAAAAAATATGCCCCGTGTCAAATACTACACAATGGGTTCTAACAAATGGCAGACCTCCGATACATGGCCCCCGGCTAATATCGACATGACGACGTATTATCTGTCGAGCGGTGGACGAGCCAATAGTCTATATGGTAACGGTAAACTGACAACCAAGCCATTGGGGAAAGACGAAAAACCGGACTCCTTTGCTTACGACCCCGCCTACCCGGTACCTTCCTATGGCGGCAATGTATGCTGCACCGGCAATGCCGTTCAGGGTGGCTCCTTTGATCAGCATCAGATGGAAACACGGCAGGATATTCTGGTTTATACAACCGAGCCCTTCGCCGAGGGCGTTGAACTTACCGGCTCAATCGAACCGACGCTCTACGTATCATCGGATGCTAAAGACACCGATTTTACGGTTAAGCTGATTGATGTATATCCCGATGGCAAAGCCTATAATCTGGACGAAACCATACTACGTGCCCGCTACCGCGATGGTTTCGATAAAGAGGTCTGGATGGAAAAAGGGAAAGTGTATAAGCTTACGCTGAGCCCCATGTCGACGAGTAATTTCTTTGCGCCAGGTCATCGCATCCGGATTGAAATATCGAGCAGTAATTTTCCGCGATTTGACCGAAATATGAATACGGGTGGCGATAATTATACCGAATCAAAGGGAGTTATTGCGCATAATCAGATTATTCACACAGCGCAGTATCCGTCACAAATTCGATTGCCAGTTGTGAAAAAGTAGTTTTTCCATTACCATCTTTGACAAAGTTCTAAACTTTGTCAAAGATCAAGCGAGCGGATCATTCCAGAAAGCATTTTGGAATGATCCGCTTTTCTTTTTTTATACCTAAGATGTTGATCAGTTTGTGCCAAACAGCATAATCGTAGACACGAAACAAGATGCTGTTGGAGACAACTCACCACTTGACTTGAAGCCTAAACACACGTACCAGAGCAGGCTAAAGTTTAAAATTTTATTTGTAAAGAGTCTAAATAAAAAAATGTTTCCTACTTTTGCAGCCGATTCCAAATACAACTATGAAGAGAAAAATACATCTGCTGCTTTGGTGTCTCTGTCTTGGCAGCGGTATCGCGCTTGCTCAAACTGGTGGCATTCGTGGCAAGATTACATCAGCTGACGGTAATCCAGTAGAATCAGTTACGGTACATCTGAAAGGCACTCGTTATGGTACGCTGTCAACAGACGAGGGCACGTATGAATTGAAAAACATTAAAACTGGAGAGTACACGCTTCAAATTTCCCTGATTGGCCTGGAAACGCGGGAGCAGGCTATCAGCGTACAGGCCGGTCAGGTTACTGATGTAGCCGTTATTTCGCTAAATGAGAATACGAATCAACTCCAGGAGGTGATGGTAACAGCCGGGCGAGGCAAATACACCGATCCTAACATATCATCGTCGCTACGTCTGGCCGCTCCTATTGTCGAAATTCCGCAGAACATTCAGGTTATCACCAGCAAAGTACTGTCCGATCAGTTGGTAACCAGCATGAGCGACGGCGTAATCCGCAATATCAGCGGAGCCACCAAACTCGAACACTGGGGCGACATGTATTCGCGGGTCAATGCCCGGGGTGGGCGACTATCAGCGTTCCGTAATGGCATGAACATTACCTCTAGCTGGGGACCCTTGAACGAAGACATGAGCTTTGTCGATCATATTGAGTTTGTGAAAGGCCCAGCTGGCTTCATGATGTCGAACGGCGACCCGACGGGGATTTATAACGTAGTGACAAAACGGCCAACGGGAGTCACGAAAGGCGAAGCCAGTCTGATTCTGGGTAGCTATGACTTCTACCGGGCCACGCTTGATCTGGATGGCAAACTTAGTGCTGACGGCCGATTGCTCTATCGCTTCAATGCAATGGGGCAGACGAAGAACTCCTTCCGTCCCAATGAATTCAACAATCGCTACAGTATAGCTCCCGTCATCAGTTATCGTTTGAACGATCGTACTACGCTCACAGCCGAATACATTTACCAGTATTCGAAGATGTCGAACGTAGGCAGCTACTACCTGTTCGATACCCGTGGCTATGCAACGCTACCCCGCGACTACACCTTTGCCGAGCGCGGCCTTGATCCAACCACCATCAACGACCACAACCTGACCGTAAATATTCAGCATCAGATCAACTCAGACTGGAAAATCACGGCACAGGGTTCTTATTTCAACTACCAGCAAGTAGGCAGTTCGATGTGGGTAAATTCGGTAAACCCTAACGGCGATATTATCCGCAATGTCAGTATCTGGGACGCATCGAACATCATGAAATTCGGGCAGGTCTATGTCAATGGAACAGCACAGACGGGCGGTATCCAACATCGCGTACTGGCTGGTCTGGACCTGGGCAACAAAGAATACATGGCCGACTGGAATCAGGCATTTGATCTGGACACAGTAGGTTCATTTAATATTTATAGCGCCAACCGGGCGGCAACGCCCTATTATGGTTTCCGCTCTTTTGACCGGAGCCGCCCCCTTGTTCAACGGGCGGGGCCTTATGGTGTACTCATGCAATCCTACACGGGTGCCTATTTGCAGGATGAACTGGGTTTCCTTAATAACCGCATCCGCCTGACACTGGCTGGCCGTTACACCGACGTTAGAGATAATTCGTACGGCACCGTCACGAATGGCAAACGCTTTACGCCACGCGTAGGATTGAGTTTCTCAATCGACCCACAGACGTCCATATACGCTCTATACGATCAGTCTTTCGTACCACAAACAGGTATTCGGCGCGATGGTGGCGAGGTCAAACCAGTAACGGGTAACAACCGGGAAATTGGTCTGAAACGCGACTGGTTTGATGGCCGCTGGAGTACAACGCTTACGCTGTATAGCATTCTGCAAAACAACCAGAGTTCCGCCGACCCCACCAACACCGCCGGAGAGCAATATATTATTCAGTTTGGGCAGACTAAAACCCAGGGTCTTGAATTTGACCTGCGGGGCGAAATTGTTCGCGGTCTGAACCTGGTTGCCAACTATGCGCTTACGGATTCCAAAATTTCTCGTTCGGCAACCGAATCGCTGGTAGGTAACAAAGTGCCGGGCTATGCCAAGCACAATGCCAATGCCTGGTTAAGCTATCGGGTTCAACAAGGCGCACTACGTGGTTTTGGCGCATCGCTGGGCTTCACGTATCAGGGCGAACGTACCACCTGGGCCTGGACTGGCGCAACGGGTCAGCAAGCGTTGCCCGATTACTTCAAACTCGACGGCGGTTTGTTCTGGGAACAGGATCGGTTCCGGGTTACTGCCAACGTATTTAATCTAACGGACGCTTATTTGTATTCAGGCTCACCGTATCTGTCATTCTACTACTGGCAGGCTGAACCAGGCCGAAACTCGCGCATTGGTGTAAGCTATCGATTCTAGTCGGATTACCTTCCTTTTTTATAGAAGTCGCGCTCATTGGCAACCGGTCAATAGCGCGACTTTTGTATCTTTATACATGTTTCGACTTCGGGATAGTTGTTACGTAGCAGTCAGTATGGACAGTGCTGAACAAATCCGGAAAACGTTCTGTTCTCTCGATACAGTGTTCATGGCTATTTACGATTCAACGTACCGACATTTCAGTCAACCACTCATTAACCTATGAAAGGCTTTCAGTTCTCAAATTATATTCCGCCCGAGCAGAAAGAAGGCAGCAACTTCGACAAGCTGCTTAATATTTTTCAGCAACTTCTGCTGCTAACCTCGGGCGATGTGGAGCAGGCGATGTCGTGGATGAACCAGCTCGATCGTCAATACGGCCTGACCGACGACAAATACGGGATCGGTAATTTCTTCGATGACCTCAAAGAGAAAGGGTATCTGACCGAAGATAACCAGGAAGGACGTATTGTGATGACCCCGAAAAGTGAGCAGACCATCCGACGGTCGGCCCTGGACGAAATATTCGGGAAGTTGAAACGCTCAAAATCGGGCGGCAATCACAACACGCCCTATTCGGGGTCCGGGGATGAACTGAGCAGCGACCTTCGTACCTATCAGTTTGGCGATACGCTGGAGCAAATCTCGATGACCGAGTCCATTAAAAACGCCCAAATCAATAGCGGTGTCGACGATTTTCGGCTTATGGAACGGGATCTGGAAGTAACGGAGAAAGAGCAGAAAACGCAGACGTCGACGGTGCTGATGATCGACATCAGCCATTCTATGATTCTGTACGGCGAAGACCGCATTACGCCCGCCAAGAAAGTGGCGCTGGCACTGGTCGAACTGGTGAAACAGAAGTATCCGAAAGATACGCTCGACATTGTCGTATTCGGTAATGATGCCTGGCAGATACAGGCCAAAGAACTTCCCTATCTGGAAGTCGGTCCGTATCATACCAATACGGTGGCAGGACTCGAACTGGCTATGGATTTGCTACGTCGGCGGAAGAATAAGAACAAACAGATTTTCATGATCACCGACGGAAAACCGACCTGTTTGAAAGAAGGCATCAAGTACTATAAGAACTCGTTTGGCCTTGACCGGAAGGTTGTCAGCAAAACGCTTACGCTAGCCGCTCAATGCCGTCGTCTGGAAATTCCGATCACTACGTTTATGATTGCCTCCGATCCTTATCTGAAGCAATTCGTACAGGAATTTACGAAGGTCAATAATGGCCGCGCGTACTACAGCGGATTGCAAGGCCTGGGGAATATGATGTTTGAAGATTTTCAGCGCAACCGCCGGAAGAATATTAAGGGGTAAATAGTACGAGTAGTACTAGTTTTTTGTCATCCCGACGGCAGGAGGGATCTTCGATGTCCAACGTTTCTTTTTTCTACCGAAGATCCCTCCTGCCGTCGGGATGACAAAAAATATCGTTTAGTTATCAGGCAATCTGGTTCTGATCACGACTGAAAAAGTAGCAGACAGGCAGCCGGGACGAGAAATAACGAAATAACCGATGAAAAGGTGACCAGGATCGACGCGTTTTCCGTTTCGGTGTCGATAAAGGTGGCAAACACAACCAGGTTAGCCGCAATCGGGAATGATGCCATAAGTAGCATCAATTTTTGTTCATCGCCTTCTAATTGTCCAATCAGCACAGATTCCAGCCAGACCAGCGCTCCCAGTATGACAGCCGCTGCTACGTAGCGCACGGCCATTAATTTGCTGAACAAGCGATAATCGACCTTCTTCACATCAACCGACGTTAGTGTGATACCAATAATGGTCATACCCAGCGCCGACAACGTCCAGCTTACGCCTTTCGTGACTGGTTCCAGCGACTCGGGCATTTTGAAACCATAGGCGTTGGCAATGATGGCGGCCAACAAGGCGTAAATAGCCGGAATTTTCAGGACATTCTTGATCGAATCACCAACGCCCATGTCTTTACTGCGCGAAATCAGGTAGTAGCCTACGGTATCGCCGTACAGTACGTTCCCCATGTAAGCACTGATTATCAATGGCATCTTCTCTTCGCCGAATAGAGCCATTACAACCGGAATTCCAAACCAGCCGATGTTGAAGTACGAAAAAGAACAACGTAGCAAATCCTGATTGATGTCGCCACCTAATCGTCCGGCTAGCTGAGCTGGCAGATTCATGAGTGCAGCCAACAGAAAAATAATCGACATAGCCGTTGCCAGCTGAGCCGGTTCGGCCTTCAGGATATTATCGAAAATAACCAGCGGAATCAGAACATACAGCAGCAACTTCGAAATAGGTTTGCTTTTCAGACCGAGCCACCGACTGGCAACGTACCCAAGTATGATAAAACCGTACAGCGGTACAACACTAGTAAGCAACTCGTTCAGTACGTTCATGCTGGATTCGTTTGATAATCGATTGCGTTAGTGGATCGATTCGGGCAACATTAAACCAAACCGAGTTGGTATCGAACAACTCACCAACGAGCAGGTGTCCAATCCCATAAGCAGGCGCATCGCCCAGATTAGGTACGTAGAGCTGCATGGTATTGACGTCGGCTTGTACCCCGCCCGCTTCGCAGGGAACCAGCTGTTTTTTGGCCAGTAGCTGCTCCAGAACGGGCACCAGCATTTTTTCGGCTTTGATCGCCGGTCCGGTTGCATTAATCACATAATCGGCCTGATCGGTAAATCCTTTTTCCGTCGTCATCGTAAAACACTCGCTCGTATCGTCCCAGGTTATTTGATCCGAATAGGCCGTAACGGTTACCTGGCCTGACGCCAGCAAATCGCGGAGTATGTAGGCATTTTTGAGCGGAATAGCGTGTCGGTTAATGTCGGAATAAGGCTTAAGCCATTTTGAGAACCGGATTCGCTCATCCTGCGGTAGTAATTGCCAGATAGCAAACGAACTGTAACGAGTCGAGTAAAGAATATTCTGAAAAATGCTATCACCCTGAAGTGCCTGCTCAATATCGTCAGTCAACAGATCGAGCTGCGATTTACCGACTCGCCGAAACTGCTTCCAGTCCAGCGGACCTCGTATTCGCTCGACTTCTTCCCGAAACAACCGAAATAAGTCGCTGGCCCGTAACGCCCGCTTCTGTTCCCTCATAATCCGCCGAACATTCCCGATGGTCAGTACTTGCCGATCGAACGGAACTTCTTCCGGCGATTGTACGCGGGGAAGCAGCCCATCTTTCGAATACAATTTAATGGGGCCTTGGTGACCATTATTGATGAGTGTAATAATGGCATCGATAGCTGTCAGACTAGCTCCCAGTACGCACACCGACGCATCTTTGTCCGTAATTGTATTCAGAATGCGACCAGCGGGCCAGGGCGAATCCAGATAATGGGGCGAGTCTTCCAACTCGTTAAAGTTATTGGACTTGGGCGTTCCCGTTGCCAGTACCAGTACATCAGCCTCAATAGTACGCCCTGATTCGAGAACGACGGTAGCGCCCTCTTCAGTGATGGTAGCATCAACTGCCAGCTCATGATACAGATTGACGGTCATGCCGTGTTGACGGGCCAGTTCAACGTATTCGTTGACTATCTCTTTGAGATATGTTCCATAGAGTTCGCGGGGCGGATAACTATGCTCATCAGTCGCGATGCCGGGGTATTCAGCATCGATTAACTCACGGTGTTTAGCCATCCAGTCAACGAAGTGGTTTTGTTCGTGAGCGAATATACCCATCAACCCAGCCGACGTATTGAGCAGATGCCCTTTCTGGCCTGTATCGTAAGCCAGCCCCGGCCCTATTTCTTCCCGTTTCTCGATAAGAGCAAACGACACCGGCTCCGGCTCGGGAGCCACTATTAGTTTCAACACGAGGTGAATGAACGTAGCCGTCCCACAGGCTCCCCCTCCTACAATTGCAATCGTTCGCTGGTCCATTTTTCGTAAAGAAGCAGGGTAATCGAATCAAGATGATCCGCAATGATCCTGCTTCTTTAACCTCTTTTTAATGCTATTGTTATGGTTTTTTAGCCCCTGCTACCTGCATTTGTAAGGTATAAATCGATTCCGATGCCGTAATAAACAGCATCCGTCGGTCTGCTCCACCAAAGCAGATATTACCTGTCCAGTCTTCGTCGACCGGTATCTGGGCTATTTTTTCGCCAGCCGCGCTATAGACCGTTACGCCGTCGCCCCCGGTCAGATATAGGTTACCACGTTCGTCGAGAATCATGCCGTCGGAACCCTGTTCGACAAACAGTTGGCGGTTGCTCAGACTCGCATCAGGATTTATGTCGTACCGATACGTTTTGTCATCGTCAATATCGGCCACGTAAAGGCGCTGTCCATCAGGAGTGCCAATAATACCATTGGGCTTTACGTAATCGGTATCGATCTTTTCGGGCTGCGACGATCCATAGGGCAGAAAATACAGATGTTCCCCATCGATGTCGGGCCCATCATGTTTCCAGTAATCCCGTTCGTAATACGGATCGGTAAAATAGATATTACCCGTTGCATCGACCCAGAGATCGTTGGGCCCGTTGAGTCGACTCCCCTTATGATCGGTCATTAGCACCGTTACGTCTCCCTGCGGGCTGATCGACCAGATTTCGTTGTTTTCGTCGGCGCAGGTTACTAAGTTACCGGACGGATCGAAATACATTCCGTTCGAGCGTCCAGCCTTCTCCTTGAATACCGACAACGTACCATCAGTGCTATACCGCCAAATCCTGTCGTTTGGCTGATCGGTAAAAAACACATTACCTGCTTCGTCCACGGCAGGGCCTTCGGTAAAACTAAACTGATTGGATACGCGGATTAACGTAGCGCCGGGCGCTATGAGATTGGTTGTATCGAAAGCAGTAAAAACCTCCTGTTCAGATTGAGCCATAGTTTTTGCAATAAGGGTTATTGTATCATGTCCTGAAAAAAGAACCGCCACCGCCAACCGCTTGTTTATAAATAAACGGGTTCATGTGTCCTGAAAAGCTAACAACCCCTGCCCTCTATGACATTTTCTGACAACGCCATTGCCTATTACAACTCCCTTGCCGCACCGACCAACCTGCCTCCTACCGTCGACGTACTGAATCCCTATCAGGAGCCACCGGTGAAAGCCATTGTTGAGGAGTTTTACACACGCTTTTTTAATGATAACCGACCGCGTGTGTTTGTGCTGGGAATTAATCCAGGCCGGTTCGGTGCGGGCGTAACGGGCATTTCCTTTACGACACCTCAGAATCTGCGCCGGTATTGCGGTATCGACAACGACCTGCGCGATACACCTGAATTGTCGAGCCGGTTTATTTACCAGATTGTGGAAGCGTTTGGTGGTGCCAGGGACTTTTATAGCCGTTTTTTTCTGACCTCATTATTTCCGCTGGCGCTAACAAAAGGTGGGAAAAATTACAACTTCTACGACGATCGCCTAACGACCGAAGCTCTTTGGCCTGCTATTACCAATACCGTTCGGACCCAGCTTGCGTTTGGCGGTGACAGACGTGTAGCCGTTTGTCTGGGGCGAAAAAACGAAACCTATCTCCAGCGACTCAACAAGCAGCAGGGCTTTTTTGACCGTATCGTTACGCTCGACCACCCCCGCTATATTTTGCAGTATAAAACCAAAGATGTTGACCAGTATCTGGACACCTATATTGCTACGTTACATGACTGTCTGGAAAGCCAATAAAAAATCGGCCTGTATTCAGGCCGATCGAACAATCAACAATTCAGGACAGATGTAGAGGCAGTACTACGTTCGTGTCAGAACCATTGTCATGGTTGTCTGAACCATATCTCCGTTTACACCCTCTATATCTTTCTGGGAGCTTAAGGTAACGGTATTCCCATGAACAACGGTGTCGTAGGTTTCTACCGAGCCGTCAGACTCTATTATCGTCAGCTTATTACCCTTCATTGACCATTGTGCTTCGTCAGCGATTGGTGTAATCTCGTTGATTTCATCGATACGCTCTTTGCCATCAATGCTATCATCCCCTTCCTGGCAGGAGATGGGATTAAGCGCCGATGCCGTACCGTTACTATCAAAGGTAAATGTTAGCTCTTGTAAGCATGATTCGGCGCCAAGATTGACCAGCAATTGATAAAAATCATCGATCTTACCAAAGTAATTCGTCTCAACAGCTGGATTAACAGTCATGCTGGCTATTTTCCAGCTTCCCTCAATGGAGCCCGGAACAACCGCCGGTCTGTTGGTTTCTTTCGTACAATTACTAAGCCACAAGGGCAGGGCTATCAGCAAAGCCCAGCTTAGTAAACGGTAGTGATCTCTTTTCTTCATTCGCTTTATAGAATAGGTCGTATTAAAAGCCAAAAATGAAGCATAAAGGCCAAAGCCAGTCATACGATTCCTTGTATTTAGTAAACGGCAGACCTATCTACCCATACGCTGGCAACCGGTCAATTCATTCTGGTACAAACCTTTCCCATGTCTAAAAGCTTAGCGTTTCTATTTGCCGGAAGGCATAAAAAAAGACCGTCCACCAGTAGTGGGCGGTCGTGAATGACGTAGCATTATTGATTTATGCTTTGGTCATTTCCAGCGTCATGGTGTAGGTTTCATCTTTGCCATCGCCATCCAAATCATCGGTTTCCTTAGCTGACAATTTCAACGTATTACCACTTACTACGACGTCATACGTTGTTACGTCGGAACCGCTGGTAATCGTTAGTTTGTTGCCATCCAACCGCCAGCTCGAATTTTCTTCAATCGGGTTCATATCATCAGACGTATCACATTTGTTACCCGCCTTGCCGGTAATTTTACCGTTACTGTTAAATGTAACGACCGTAGTCGTCAAACACTCAACGGCATCATTTCCAAGGCCACCTGGCAGTGATTTTAGCGCAGCCAGTAAATCATTGCTTTTTTGACCATTTCCCAAAAAATCTATGGCCGGATCAACCTTATAACCTGATATACGCCAATTGCCTTCAATAGCGGAAGTAGACGGTGCAACAGCGTCATCTTTTTTGGAACAGCTTCCAAACCAGAAAGGCATTACCGCAATAAAAACCCAGGCGAGCGATCGGGAGAAATAACTTCTTTTCATAAAGCGCTATTGTGAAAAATATGAACAAATAGGATTCGAGATCAAAAGTCATCAATAGCCTACTTTCCCTATTCCAATCGTTGAGTAAACGGTCTAATCGGTTCGTAAACGGTCCTGTTTCGCTACGTTTACCAGCAAAAAAGGCAGCCCATTTTTCAATAGGCTGCCTCAACCGGATGAGAGAATACTACTTATGCACGCTTAAATTCGATGATTGTAGTGTAATTGTCGATTACGCCGTCGCCATCCAAATCGTCCTGCTCGTTAATGCTCCAGGTCATTGTGTTTCCACTAACAACCAGATCGTACGTTTGAGCTCCGTCGCTGTCAGTAATGGTCAGTTTATTGCCATTTACTTTCCAGGTAGAGTTATCGGACGCCGGACTCAGATCGTCAGCACCAGCCGACTGACATTTTGGAGAGGCAACACCCGTTACTTTACTGTTACTGTTGAATGTAATTTTAGAGTCGGTTAGACAAGCTATTACTTCTTCGCCAAGATATTGCTTAATGAGAGCCAGGTAATCCTGAGTCTGGTTACCCATTTTCAGCTGGATACCCGATACTTTCCAGCTTCCTTCTACTCCGTTCGGTGTCAGTACGTCGCCACCGTTTTCTTTTTTACAACTGCTCATCCAGAATGGCATTGCCACTACAAATGCCCAAATGAGTATACGACCTAGTTTCATTAGATTTGTGTTTATAGAATGATTGAGTTCCTTTGACTGACACAAAAGTATAGGGCCACATACAGGCTCACACGGGCAATCGGGATGAACAGTAAAAAGCATTTAACGAAGTGTCATAAGCGCTGACTGAATTGCCAGTTTTGCCCTTCAGACTACCCGTAGCTTTTATCAGAGAGCATACGGAGCGCTCACAACCGCAAAAAATAAACCCTTTGCTATCAGGGCGTTCTGGTAGCGTAGTACGCCAGCACTTGTAAAACCTCGCTGCCGATTGTAGTATTACGACTAATTCCTCAATGCTACGTTCACCTCATTCAGCAAACATGGTCCGCTTTTTAGGTATCATCAGCCTGCTCTTTTCTCTCTCCCAGCTATCCAGCGCTCAAGTCAATTCACCCGCGTCATCAAAGCCCGCCAGTTATCAGTTTACCAAAGGGTTGCTGGCTCTAACGGGCAGCCGATACGGACGGGAGGCCATTTATATGGACCCGTTGGCCTATCAGTTATATACAAACACGCTGAAAAAACCCATCGAAGGCGCTGTATTTGGGCAGAACGCACAAGGTCAGGACATTACATGGCAGACCGTAACCGCCGACAGTCTAAATAGAATACGGCCAAGAAATGGCTTTCGAATGGGCGCCGGTGGTCCGGCGGGCCCTGGAATTTCGCCCGGTAGCATTCGCAACGGCATCGGGAATGGGGGCGGCTATATTTACCTGACGTATTCATCTCCAAAAGCGCAAACCGCGATTCTCAATATCAAGGGCAATAGTCATGTGTACGTGAACGGCGAACTGCACATGGGCGATGCCTACAGCATGGGCTTTCTGTCGCTCCCTATACAGTTGAACAAAGGGCTGAATGAATTTTATGTTCGCGGCCTGTCCATCACCGCCAGCCTGACGTTTCCGACGAAACCCGTTTTGCTACATGTAGACGACCCAACTATTCCAGGCATTAGTTTGGGTGGCCCTAACTCGGCTTTGCAGGGAGCTGTTGTGGTTATCAACACTTCCGCCAAACCCTTAACTGATTTGACGATCAGGAGCGTGGTACAAGGCAAAGAAGTTCTTTCTTCTCTACCCGCTATTCCAGCCTTATCGTTACGTAAAGTACCGTTTACGGTTGATGGCAGTGCCGCAACAACACCAGGTAAAGTGAACTGCGCCTTAACATTGCTCAAAAACGGGAAACCAATCGACGAGAATACCATAACACTAGACGTAGTAGCGCCTGGTGCCTCTTACAGTAATACGTTCGTCAGCGCTATCGACGGAAGCCTTCAGTACTACGCCGTAACTCCGCAATCGTCTCCCGCTACGTCTAATTCGGCACTGTTCCTGTCGGTTCACGGAGCAGGCGTAGAAGCCATTGGTCAGGCCAGAGCCTATAAACCTAAAGACTGGGGAACGCTGGTAGCCGCCACCAATCGGCGACCACGTGGTTTCAACTGGGAAGATTGGGGACGCATCGATGCACTCGAAGTCCTGTCTATTGCTAAAGACAAATTCAAACCGAATCCGCAACATATCTACCTGACAGGTCACTCGATGGGTGGACACGGCAGTTGGTTCCTCGGTGCTACGTATCCCGACAAATGGGCGGCTATTGCTCCCTGCGCGGGCTATCCGACACTCAAGGAATACGGGTCGGCCGATGGCGTTATTCCGGATAGCAGTTCGGTTCCCGTTGAACGACTTTTGCTACGTTCCGGCAATCAGAGCGACGTATTGAAATTGGTCAGCAACTACAAGCCACTGGGCGTTTACGTATTTCACGGCGACGCAGACAAAACCGTACCGGTTACCTACGCCCGGCAAATGCGCAAATTACTGGGCGATTTTCATAGTGATCTGAGCTACTACGAATATCCCAATGGCGAACATTGGTTCGGCAATCATAGTGTTGACTGGAAACCGTTGTTCGATTTTTTCAAGTGGCACAAGCGCCCGGCCGATTCAACGGTCAATTCCATTGATTTCATGACAGCCAATCCGGGCATTTCGTCTTCGTACTACTGGGCCTCTATCGAACAGCAAAACCAGCCGTTGCAGTATAGCCGAATCCGACTGAATCGGAGTACCAAAACGCTTTCGGGCAAAACGGAGAATGTGCAGTTGTTGAAACTCAAGCTGGCCGACTTTGGGGAAAATGCCGCAGTCAACATTACGCTCGACGACACGACTCCGATCCGTTACACTACCCAAAGCGCCAACGACAGCTTGTTTTTGCGCCGGGAAAATAATCAATGGCAGATAGCCCAAAAGCCTACTGTGCGGGAGAAAGGGCCGCATCGGTACGGTACGTTCAAAGATGCCTTTAATCACCGAATGGTTTTTGTGTATAGCACACAGGGCAGCAAAGAAGAAAACGAGTGGAGCCTACAGAAAGCACGATTCGATGCCGAAACCTGGTATTACCGGGGCAATGGTGCGGTAGATATTATTGCCGACACCGATTTTTCGTTACAAAAATATGCCAACCGTGGCGTCATTTTGATCGGCAATGCTACGTCTAACGCGGCCTGGAAGGTACTCCTGGCCGACTGTCCGATTCAGGTCGAACGCAATTTGATTCGGATGGGCAATCAGTCCTGGAAAGGCGGGGACCTGGCTACATATTTTGTCTGGCCTATTAGAGACTCCCCTGTTGCATCGGTGGCCGTTATTGGCGGAACGGGGTTGGCCGGGATGAAAGCCGCTTCGGCTAATCAATATTTTGCGGGAGCAAGCGGTTTTCCCGATTTCATGATTTTTGGGCTAGACATGCTGCAGAAGGGCAGCCAGGGAGTGCAAGCAGCAGGCTTCTTCGACAATGCATGGAACGTAGTCGGAACGAACGTAGTTACCAACGAATAGTTGCCATTTCTCTACTACACGTACCGTTAATACGGTTGTTTTGCCAAATGACCTATTTTTATACATTCATATAGTCGGGAACAACTAATTTGCAGCCATTGGTAACCACTAACCTTACGATTTCATAACACTAGAATCTTTTCATGCTTATAACTACCACTTCCAATATTGAAGGTAAACACATTTCGAAATACGTTGGTCTGGTCAATGGTGAAGCCATTATTGGGGCAAATCTTGTCAAAGACTTTTTTACCAGCATCCGGGATGTAGTGGGAGGTCACAACGGTGCCTATGTTCAGGCGCTTCGCGAAGCGAAAAGCATTGCTATCAAAGAAATGATCGATCAGGCGACCCGGCTTGGCGCCACGGCCATCATCGGCGTCGACCTCGACTACCAGACTATCGGTAGCAATGGGGCCATGCTCATGGTTAGCGCCAATGGCACCGCCGTTGTTGTTGAAAAAGGCTGAGACTGGTAGCTTGCCAAATTTCATGTAATTTTACTGGCAAACCGAAACCAGCTACATTTTTTGTGACTTCATCAACCTTTTCAGTTCGCCAGGTTCTCTTCACCGCCTGGCTTAGTGTTACTGCGTTTTCTTCCTTTGCTCAGATCCCTGGCCGCCAGATACACTGGTCGACCGATGGCAATGCCTTCGCAACTGTAGAACAAGGCAATCTGGTTAAAACAGATATTCGTTCTGGACGAAAAATAGCCCTGATCGCCAAAGAGAAATTCCAGAAGTCGGGGTCAAACCAGCCACTGGCAATCACCGATTTTGCGTTTACACCCGATAGTAGTCAGGTACTTATTTTCACGAACACGGCCCGCGTATGGCGCTACAACACGCGGGGCGACTATTATCTTCTAAATAAGGCAACAGGACAGCTTCGTCAGCTTGGATCTGGTTCCAGCCCGTTACCGGCTCAATCGTTTATGTATGCCAAATTTTCGCCCGATGGCAAAAAAGTAGCGTACGTGAGCGACCATAATCTGTTTGTCGAAGACGTAGCGACCGGGCAGCGGACGCAACTCACAACCGACGGTACGCGCAAACGCATAAACGGTACGTTCGACTGGGCGTACGAAGAAGAATTCGACTGTCGCGATGGTTTCCGCTGGAGCCCTGATAGTAAATCGATTGCGTACTGGCAGGTCGATGCGACCAAGATCCGGGACTATCTGATGCTGAATACGACCGATTCCATTTATTCGCACGTTGTGCCGGTCGAGTATCCTAAAGTTGGCGAAAACCCTTCGCCCGCCCGCATCGGAATCGTTTCAGCAACGGGTGGCAAGACAAACTGGCTCGCTATTCCCGGCGATCCACAGCAGCATTACCTGGTTCGGATGGAGTGGTTTCCTACCGCTAACACGATCATTGTCCAGCAGTTGAATCGCAAGCAGAACGAAAGCAAGTTGTTTGTCTGCAACCCAGCAAATGGGTCGGCCAATTTGATCGCAACCGAAACCGACAAAGCCTGGATCGATGGGAAAGACCGTTGGAACCCCGACGGTCCCGCTGGCTGGGAATGGCTCAATGGTGGTAAGGCCTTCATCTGGGTATCCGAAAAAGATGGCTGGCGTCATATTTACCGAGTCAATACTGACGGTAAACAGGAAGTGTTGCTGACGCCGGGCGCCTACGACATTGCATCGATTAATCGCATCGACGAGGCAACCAACCAGATTTATTTCATCGCATCGCCCGACAATACCAACCAGCGCTATTTATACAGAACCCGTCTGGATGGCAAAGGCAAAGCCGAACGCGTGACGCCTGCCGGTTTATCGGGTACGCATGGGTATACTATTTCGCCGAATGGCCGGTTTGCCATGCATACGTTTACGAACTACCAGACGCCCCCCGTTCTTGAGTGGATAAGCTTACCGGATCATAAACCCATAAACGAAAGCGCAAGCATAGCCACCCGAGTAAACCCAGTAGCCAAATCGAACATCAGCTTTTTCAAACTGACAACCGACGATGGCATTACGCTAGATGGCTGGATGGCCAAACCGACTGATTTCGATAGTACGAAAAAATACCCCGTTGTCTTCTACGTGTACGGCGAACCGGCCAGCAGCACCGTCAACGATGTGTTTTCGGTCGGCATAAACCGTTTATTTCTGGGCGATATGGCTAAGGCGGGTTACGTCTACGTAGCGCTTGATAACCGGGGCACGCCCAACCTAAAAGGAGCCACCTGGCGCAAAGCCATTTACCGGCAAATAGGACGTATTAATATCCGCGATCAGGCGATGGGTGCGAAGAAGCTGTTTTCGCAACACGCCTACCTCGACACAAGCCGGGTGGCGGTTTGGGGATGGAGCGGTGGCGGCTCTACAACGCTCCATCTGCTGTTTCAACATCCCGACATTTACAAAACGGGCATTTCGATTGCGGCAGTAGGCAATCAGTTGTTCTACGACAATATTTATCAGGAGCGTTACATGGGTCTGCCTCAGGAAAATCGCGAAGATTTCGTAGCTGGCTCGCCCATTACGTATGCTAAAAACCTGCGGGGCAACCTGTTGTATATTCACGGAACCGGCGACGATAACGTTCATTACGACAATGCAGAAGTATTGATCAATGAACTGGTAAAATACAACAAGCAGTTTCAGGTTATGCCGTACCCTAATCGTACCCACAGCATTTCGGAAGGAGAGGGTACGTCGGAGCACCTGCGCACGTTGTATACCAACTATTTGTTACAGCATTGCCCTCCCGGCCCCCGTTAAGCCACTTCACGACTATGACCCGACTGAGAATCCTGTTCGTACTGTTATTGCTGCCATTACTGGCTGCTGCACAGCAGTATGAATTTACGCACGACGATACGCTACGTGGTTCCATTACGCCTGAACGAGCCTGGTGGGATCTGGCTTTCTATCATCTAAAGGTTCGTGTTCAGCCTACTGATAGCACCTTAAACGGCTCTACTCTGATTCGGTATCGCGTTCTGAAACCAGGCCAAACCCTACAAGTCGACTTGCAGCGACCGCTTCGGGTACTGAAAGTGGAGCAGGACGGCGAATCGCTCAAATTTCGGCAGGATGGCAATGCCTATTTTGTTACGTTGACGAAGCTTCAGCAACCCGGACAAACCGAAGCCATTACGGTCTACTATTCTGGGAAGCCACGTATTGCCCGACGTCCGCCCTGGGATGGGGGTATGGTGTGGTCGCGCGATAAGTCGGGGAATTGGTTTATTGCAACCGCCTGTCAGGGACTCGGAGCCAGTGCCTGGTGGCCTTGCAAAGATCACATGTACGATGAGCCCGATTCAATGGCTATCAGCGTTACGGTACCAGAGGGGTTAATAGACGTATCAAATGGTCGATTGCGGAAGGTAACGACCAATGCCGATCATACGCAAACGTATGACTGGTACGTATCGAATCCAATCAATAACTACGGCGTCAACCTGAATATCGGCAAATACGAGCACTGGAACGAAACCTATACCGGTGAAAAAGGCCCACTTTCTGTCGATTTCTATGCCCTTCGCGACGATATCGATTCGGCCCGAACGCAGTTCAAGCAGGTCAGTAAAATGCTGAAAGCGTTTGAATACTGGTTTGGTCCTTATCCCTTTTATGAAGATGGCTACAAGCTGGTTCAGACGCCTTACTTGGGTATGGAGCACCAGAGTTCCGTTACGTACGGCAATAAATTCCGTAACGGCTATCTGGGCCGAGATCTATCACAAACCGGCTGGGGCTTGCTCTGGGACTTCATTATTGTTCATGAATCAGGCCACGAGTGGTTTGCGAACAATATTACCTATAAGGACGTAGCCGACATGTGGATTCATGAGAGTTTCACCAACTACTCCGAAAACCTGTTTACGGAATATTATTACGGGAAAGATGCCGGGGCCCAATACGTAATAGGTTGTCGCAATAATATACGTAACGACAAACCGATTATCGGCACTTACAATGTAAACCACTCAGGATCAGGCGATATGTACTACAAAGGTGGTAATATGTTGCATATGATCCGGCAACTGGTTAACGATGATGAAAAATGGCGGCAGTTGCTGCGGGGTATGAACAAAACGTTTTATCACCAGACCGTTACGACACAGCAGATCGAAACCTATATGATCCAGCAAACAGGGCTGAACCTCAAACCGGTTTTTGATCAGTATCTGCGCGATACCCGTATTCCGATACTGGAATATCGCCCGGTAGCCGGCGGCCTTCAATACCGCTGGACCAACTGCGTGGCTGGTTTCAACATGCCTGTCCGGGTTTGCCTTGATGAAGCCGGACCTTACAAGCTCTTGACGCCAACGGCTCAATGGAAGACCCTGTCGGCTAAAGGCGTTACTGTCCTGACGCCCGATGCAAACTACTACGTACTAAGCAAAACAGCCAGCAGCCTGTAGGCAAGCTTATTTCCCGTAAACTAAAACATCCCGAAAGATCAGTTCTTTCGGGATGTTTTAGTTTACGGGCTTTGTAGAAACTACCTGGCACGAAACTACCATTACGTTAAAAAACAGTTAAGTATCCGCTACAAATCAACTGACATACAACAACTTATTACAAAATTAGTTATTGATCGCCGTACTACCTTATGAGTGTATGCAACACTCATAAGGGGTAAAACGTATTACTATATGACACGGTAACAAAACACGACTTAATATATAGAACTACATGAGATCATATCCTATAATCAACGTATCGGCCGATATATCTGCATGGCAAAAGCCAGTTTTATGGATGCTGGCGAGTTTCACATGTCTCTTATCGTCCTGCAACAAACCAGCCGATGAAGTCGCCCCTCAAACTACCACTACGTCAGTCTCTAATGCGAACAGCACCGTAGACAACTGGATTCTGGAAAACATGCGGGACTATTACTACTGGAATGATAAGATTCCGGCAAATCCAGATACGACGCTTGCGCCGAGTGATTTTTTCGATTCAATTCTCTATGCATATGACGCTACGTTACGTCCCGACGGCGACCGGTTTTCGTGGATCGAAGAAAGCGCCGACCAGTTAGCCGCCGAACTAAGTGGAGAAAGCAAAACAACCGGCATGGAATTTACGCTTTATCTGCGATCGTCAGGCTCTAGTGATGTCATCGCGCAGGTTCTGTACGTATTGCCAGGTTCACCAGCCGCTACGGCCGGTTTGAAACGAGGTGACATTATCAGCAAAGTAAATGGGCAGGGGATTACTGTTTCGAACTATGCATCTTTGTTGTTTGGCGATATTTCCACCTACACGTTCGGACTCGCTCAATATAGCAATCAGACGATAGTGGATACAGACGTAACAAAAACCGTAACAACAGCAGTGTTCCAGGAAAACCCCGTTTTCCTCGATTCAATCTATACGGTTGGCAGCAAGAAAATTGGCTATCTGGTTTACAATCAATTCGTTCCTGCACCCAACGGGAGTGAAGGCAGTGAATATGATAATCAGGTAGACGCTATCTTCAGCAAATTCAAAGCAGCAGGAGTGAACGAGATGGTACTGGATTTACGGTATAATCCGGGTGGGTACACATCGTCGTCCGCTAATCTGGCCAGTTTGCTTGGGAAAGGCGTCGACGCCAGCAAAACATATTTCAAGGAGTCCTGGAATGCTACGTTAACACCTTATCTGACCAAACAGTATGGTAGCGATTTTTTCATCCAGAAATTCAGCACTAAAGCTCAGAATATCGGCGCTAACCTGTCGAGGCTTTACGTCCTGACCACCGACATGACAGCCTCGTCCAGCGAGCTGATTATTAATGGCCTACGTCCTTACATGACGGTCAATACAATTGGCACCAAAACGGTCGGCAAGAACGTAGGATCAATTACGATAACGGACGACAGTGGCAAAATCAAGTGGGGTATCCAGCCTATTGTGTTTAAATCGTTCAATAGCCTTGGCCAATCCGATTACTCATCTGGTTTCACCCCCACTGTTGAAGTTGAGGAACCGATTTCGCTCTATCCACTCGGCGACACCCGCGAAGCCTTGCTGAATGTAGCCTTAAGCCAAATTACGGGCTCTGCAGCCAGCGCTCGACAGGGCATATCAGCCAATTCGTTTAAAATGGTAGGGTCATCCATTCAACGTAAGGCGGGTGGTAGCCAAATGTTTAAACCAATAAAAAAACTCAACCTGTGAGATACAGTGTCTTCCAGCAATGGTCTCTAAGTAATCCATATAACCCAGTTTCGGTTACACTGAAAGACCATCTCTAGCCATTTTTGCAGTAAAATTTGCCTCACTCCCCAACAATTAAGAATTTTTATGAAGTGTGCTCGTTAGTAAGTAAGAGCAGTTTAAAGTAATTTTGCAAAGCGCATTTGAGGTTCCGACCCGCTGGCATCAGGAATAGAAGGTAGATTCTCATCCACAAGAGCTGTTCTATATTCGTCCTATCCGGTCTAGTCTGAGCGTCAAATGCGTTAGTCTTAACGCAAATACGTGTAACTTTACGGTTTAGTTCTTTCGTTTACGCTATCTTTCATGATTCATTTTCCAATCCGATTTCGTTCGGCAACTGGCTCAGTGCCGAAGTCAACAACCCCCGCGACTGCAATTTCTCTAGAAGACCAGGATACAAAAAAACATCGTCGGTCACAGCTCATTAACTGGGCACTTGGCTTAGTCTGTATTGGCTGGACTGGGGCGCTCATCGGTTGTAGTAGTTCTGATACAGCGTCTACCCTGGGCGACTGGCGACGTCGTTCCGATTTTGAAGGGGTCGCACGGTCGGCAGCCACGGGATTCGTTATTGGTAATTTTGGCTACCTCGGCACTGGTGTTGATGGGTCGAGCAACCGTCTGAAAGACTTCTGGGCCTACGATCAGACAAAAAACACCTGGGTACAATTAGCCGATTTTGGTGGTGTGGCCCGGACTACTGCCGTAGGTTTTTCGGTTGGTACAAAAGGCTATATCGGAACCGGTCTTAATGCAAACAGCGATAAGCTGAAAGACTTCTGGGAATACGATCAGGCTACCAATAAATGGACGCAGATTGCCGACTTCGGTGGTACTGCCCGCTATAGCGCTACCGCCTTTTCTATTGGTACGAAAGGCTATGTAGGTACCGGTAACGATGGCAACTACGTAAAAGATTTCTGGGCTTACGACCCAACGCAGAAGACCTGGACGAAAGTAAGCAGCTATAGCGGCTCAAAACGCATGGGCGCTGTCTCTCTTGTTATCAATGGCTTAGGCTACGTAGGTACGGGTAACAACAATGGCAGCACACAAAGAGACTGGTATGCTTACGATCCGGCTCAGGATTTATGGGTTGAAAAGGCACAATTCACTTCAGACCAGTCTACCATTGCTCGCAGTTATGCAGTTGGTTTTGTTATCAACAACCTGGGCTATATTACAACAGGAGATGCCAGCAGCACGACGGTTTGGCAATACACGCCGGGAACTGACACCTGGGCTACCCTCGGCACTTTTGAAGGTGCTTCTCGTCAATATTCGGTTGGCTTTGCTATTGGCGGCAAAGGCTACGTAACAACGGGACAACCTGTTGGCGGTACAACTCGTTATGATGATTTGTGGGAATTTGATCCAACCATAGCACAGGATCTTGACAACAACTAAGCGTATCGACCGTAAAAAACGATATTCCAGCACAGACCTGATCCGAACTGGGCTGCTATTGATGATGCTGGGTCTTGCTATCATAACAGGATATTTGTTTTATAGCTGGAACCCTCACTATTCAGTAAAGGTCTTTCATACACCATCTGGCTGGGGTTATGATATACTCAATAACGACAAACCGTTTATTCATCAACCTACCATACCAGGCGTTCCTGGTCTGGTAGGTTTTCCTAACCGGGAACAGGCCCAGCGAGTGGGCGAACGGGTTGTTGAAAAACTACAAGATGAGAAGGCTATGCCGACTCTGACCCATGACGAATTGCGCCAGTTAGGCGTAACAATTCCCTGATTTGTTTTTATGATGCGTACTATCTGGTACGCCGGTTTGTTATTGCTGACCGGTATTGTACTTTTCGCCTGCGAGTCGGGCGACCTTAATGTCGGGCAATCGGTTATCAACCCTACTGAGTTGGATATTCAGCCAATTGATTCTGTAACCATTCGGACATCAACGGTACTGAAAATAGACTCACTTCCCACCTATGGTCCTCTTGACGCTAATATTGTTGTTGGGCAATGGACAAGTGCACAGACGGGTAAACTAACAGCAAAAGGTTTTTCATCCATTGCTTACACCAATCACTCATTATTATCCCAGACAAATTTTCGTTTGGACTCCCTCGTACTGGAACTGAACTATGCCTACGCATATGGCGACACAACAACCGCGTTTAATCTGGGTGTCTATCGGTTAACCAGACCTTTAAGTGTAGAGCGAGCTTATTACAATACCAGTACGGTTAGTTACGAAACAACGCCTTTTCTTCAGCAAACCACCGTTCCAAGACCCAGAACCCGCCCAATACGGATGCGGCTGCCTGATGCTGTTGCACAGGAGTTTTATACGAAACTGGTCAATGGCGAAATTACTGATGGTACTACGTTGAACGAGTTTTTTACCGGATTTGCGTTCGTTAGTCAGGCGGCCAATGGAAATACCTTTTTAGGGTTTGTTAGTAGTGCGAGTGGACTGCGGCTTTTTTATCACGACACAGACGTAAGCCAGACGGCTGGCAACGTATTGTTCCCGCTGCAATCAACCGCCCATTTTACGAACCTGACGAATGATCGTAGTGGCACTCCGCTGAAAGCACTGCAACAACGTGCTGATGCCGTCAGTAGCAACTTGACCGACAATACGTCGTTTATTTCGTGGGGAGCTGGTTTACAAACGCGACTGGAATTGCCGTATATCAACCAGTTCGAACGATCAGATCGATATGTTGCGCTGAATAGTGCTTTACTGGTTATAAAACCCGTTCGACAAAGCTTACTGGACAATACGCCCCCCCCTACTCAGTTGATCTTGTATGAAGTAAACGATAGGAATGAAATTCTCTCAACGGTACCGGGTACGGCTTCGGGCACTACAGCAGCCCTCGCCAGTTACGTTTATGATCCAACAGGACCGATCTTTACTGACTCCTACACGTTCGATATCACAAGCTACGTAGGCCAGCTTATTAAACAGCGCATCCCCAACCGGGCTCTGTTGCTGACGGTCTATCCGCCAAGTGCAGCAAATGGACAGCCAACTTCCATACTGGAGATGATTCAGCGGACTACGCTGGGTAATCAACAACGGCAGAATGACCAGATGCAGCTACAGATTTTTGCTACGTCCACTGTTCGCTAGGACGATACGTAGTAAAATTCCTGACAACGCTCAACAAGTTAAAACTTGTTGAGCGTTTTTTTTGCACCATCCTGAGAGATGCTTAAAAAGTCTTAAAATGGCCTAAAAGAGCTCTTTTCTGGAAATACGATTGCAACAAGTTGGCAGGCCACTACGTAATTTATATAGAAGCCAGTACCAACTAAAGATTAGCAACGCTACGTCACGAATTCGAAAAAAGCCTGTATGCCCTACCTGTACGTTACTTCTTAAACCGTGAAACAGCGGCCAAACTGAATAGCCCGACAATGCAACGTACATTCGTGAAAACCGAATCAACCTATCCGGTTCATACACAATCGTCGGCCTTAAGCTCGCTTCTGTCAAATTCTGACGATGACTTCTACGGCAGCTTACAACGAATATGGAATAGTGTTGTTCAGTTGGAAGACCTGGGTATGATCCAATCGGAACAAGAAAAGTTTGTGTATGCCTACCGATTTGCCGAAGCCGAGCTCCATCGGGCCTATTCTGAAAAAGAGCCGATTTGTCTATCTCCTTCCTATCGCTAGTCCCAAACTCCCTTTGCCTGATACCAATGAAATCGTACCAGAACGAACACGTCGCCTTAACAGTAGACTGTAGCATTCATTTGTTGAGTCAGACATGGATCGGGATACCTTCCAGCGACAATTTCCAGCAAGGGTCACGGGTAAGTTTTGTATTAGCTCAACGCCATCAGATTAAGCGGTGGCTTATCGACTTGCAGGATCTGCGGCTGTTTAACCCTACAGATTTGCAGTGGTTTATTCATCACTGGCTTCCTAAAGCCGAACAAACCTTGTCCCATACCAGTCGGATTGCTATTGTTCTCAATGATCTGAATCAATTCAGCAAACAGGGCAGCGACCTGATCGTACGGGCTTCGATGAGCATCAATCCGCTTGTCATGAGTCGATACTGTCTTTCTAAGAAAGAAGCCCGGCAGTGGCTCCTACAATCTAGTTAAACAACCATAAAACGGTACGTAATAAAAGGTGGTTTCACTAACCCAAAAAGCCCGTACATATGGGCTTTTTGGGTTTTCTTTTACGTTTCTCAATTCGTATCAGATCATCTTCTTTGTTCTGCAACAGGAAGCGATAATCCTGCGTATGGTCAAATAATACGGGCGATACGTAGTGCTGCTGGTCAGAAGAACGTTACGTATGGCTTGACGGCTGTTTTGAGCTGTACTATATCAACCACACGTTTTAGAAAAGCGTTGCTCCATAATAAGATTAAGGGATAATGCCCTTACTATGAATGGATTTACTACGTATTATTTTGTATTTTTAGTAGCCCTGATCAGCAACTAATGGCGGTTGCCTAAAATCTAATCAGGAGTTTTGACCGCGTTCACTGCCCGGAGACCTATACAGAAAAGCGGCCTGGTATGGGGGTTATCGATACGATAAAACGACATTATAGCGAATAGGATACTTACGGTTAATCGTTTCGCCTATGCGAATTTCTACGTTCCGAGTCCGATTTATCTTACTGTCCCTTAGTCTCCTATTTCCTTCTGTACTTCTGGCAACACATCAGGTGGGAGGGCAATTAGAAATGCGAGCTGTTGGCGACATACCTGGCCATTACCGAATCATCGTAACCAATTATCTGGAAGATGGTACGCGTGGCGCACAGAATCAGTCCAGCATTGGTTTGATAGGCATTTTTCGCAAACGCGACAATGTGCTGATGCAATCCTTCTCCGTTCGGGAAAGCACCGCTCGCCAACCGGTCATTTTCAGCAACGAATATTGTTCCGAACAGCGAAACCTGCATTTTATTGTACTTATCTACGAAGCCGATATTCAGCTAGCTCCGGCTGATTATACGGATCTGCAGGGCTATTATATGTCCTACCAAACCCGAAATCGAAATGCTGGCATCAATAACATCAACAATCCATCGCAGGTAGGTTTTACGTTCTATCTGGAATTCCCCGCTCTCCAGCAAAACGGCGTATTATTTCAGAATTCGTCGCCAAAATTCGCGCCGATTAATGGTGAGTACATTTGTCTGGGCGATGCGTTTTCGTTTCCCTTTGGTGGTACTGATCCTGACGGCGACGAATTGCGGTATTCGATGGTAACACCTCTGGATCAAAAAATAGCCAACAACCGCCAATCTGCCGTTTCAGCAGGCCCTTACCCCGACATTACCTGGCTCTCAGGCTATGATGCCAATAACGCTATTCCGGGTAGCCCGCCTTTGTCAGTCGATGCTCAAACGGGGAAATTATCCGTAACAGCCACCAAATTAGGCTTATATGTTTTTGCGGTTAAAGTAGAAGAGTATCGGAATGGCGTAAAAATCGGGGAAGTGCGACGCGATTTTCAACTGCTGGTCATTGATTGCCCGCCGTTAACAACACCAGACCCTACCGTTCAGATTCAGAACCGATTGCTTACCAGCCGGGACGCAACCATCTGTCGGGGAGACTCCATTAAGCTCCAGGCAACCGTCAATGCGGACTGGAATTATCAATGGCGTAAAAACGGTATCAATCTTGCTAACGCAACCAACCCTACTCTATCTGTTCGTGATGCCGGTGTGTATACGCTTGTCGTTTCTCTAAAAACAACCTGTAGCAAAACCGGCAACTCCGCCCCTATTACCATAAACGTATCAGGCGCCGACGGCAAACTCTATACAAGCGGTCATTTATGCGCTACTACAGGCGCCGTCGACATTACGTTGACAAGCAGCGCTGGAGTTTCTTACCAATGGTATCGAAATAGCCAGCCTATGTCAGCCCAAACGTCCGATTCCATCCACGTTTCTGAGGCCGGTCGCTATTGGGTTGCTTTGACAGAACTGTCGACCGGCTGTATTACGACTACGGATACAGCCTATCTTGATCGTTCTCCCGCCGTTCAGGCTCTTATCCAATCAACAACAGGCTCGCATCGAATTTGCCCCAATGATTTTTTGGTCCTAACCGGCAACGGTGGTATACAGTACAGTTGGGCAAAAGATGGACAACCTATTTCAGGGCAGAATGGCTCCGAGTATCGGATTTCTATTGCTGGTGTGTACAGTTTAACGGCCAGCGACCAATATGGATGTATCGGCATTGCACCCGCTTTTTCAGTGGAGCAGATTCCACCCGTTACCGTTACGCTCGATTCAATTGCCGATATGTGCGGCTCTAATGTTCCTATTGTTAATTTGATCGGTAGCCCACCCGGCGGAGCCTATGCGGGCGAGGGCGTAACCGGCTCATCGTTCAATGCCGAAGCAGCAGGAGTTGGCAATCATGTCGTTACGTATACAGTTAAAGCAGCTCCTGAATGTACCGGCACCGTAGCCACCCGACTGGCAATAGTAGCCCCGATTCCGACCATACAACTGACCGACTCGCTAACAACGTATAAAGGAAATACCTTTTCTCTAAACGCGGTTTATACGGGTAACCCCAACCAGTTTCACTGGGCGTCTGCTACGTATCTGGATGCCGACAACGTAGCGAATCCCACCGTAACCAATATTGCGGATGATATTACCTATACCGTCGAAGTCGAAAACAATAGTGGATGTATAACAAAAGATACCATTCATATTACTGTCTACGAACGTATCTGGATTCCTGATGCCTTTACTCCGAATGGCGACGGCATGAACGACGTATTGAAACTGCCAGGCATTGAAGCCTTTCCGGAAGCTGTCGTCACTATTTTTAATCGGTGGGGAGAAGTTGTCTACCTTTCCAAAGGTATTTATGCAAAGCCCTTCGACGGCATGTACAATGGTAGCGAATTACCGACAGGTGTATATCCCTATACCTTAAAACCGATCCCTGGCAAACCATCCCTGGAAGGTCGCTTATTCCTGATTCGCGATCACCATTAATAGTCGTCAATTCTGGCCTAAACTGAATTTCTCAAGTCTTGTTCATTGCCTTTTCTGGAATCGATACCAGACTAACCAGCCTGCGCGTCTGCTAAAAGTCATATTATACCAACAAATAAAAACAAAACAAATTAAATATTAACAATAAAACAAAAACAGTAACTTAATTCTTATGATTTTTAGTAATTAACATTTTTCTTTATCCTGATAAAATACATAATCGAGCACAGAAACAGGCCAACACCACACCAACATAGGAGTCTACCTACCTGGTCATGAGTGACTGAGACGTTAATCCAGAATGGCTGATTTATGCGTTTATTTATTTTGCTATTGCTGCTCCTGGCAGGAGTTCCTGTAGGTGCGATAGCCTCACATCAGGTTGGCGGTCAATTAGAGATGCAGGCAATTGGCGACACACCGGGGCACTACCGGATTACAGTCACCAACTATCTCGAAGCAGGAACTCCCGGCGTTACCAGTCAGTCCAGGAGAGTGTTCCTGGGTATTTTTCGTAAGCGTGACAATGCATTGATGATGACATTTGTAGTCTTCGAAAGTGCTGCTCGCCAACCCGTTATTTTCAGTAATGAATACTGTGCCTCCCAACGCAATTTACGGTTCCTCGTTCTGACCTATCAAGCAGAAATTCAGCTTAACCCCTCCGAGTACACGGATACGCAGGGTTACTATCTTTCTTACCAAACCGGAACCCGAAATACAGGCATTAGCAACGTAGTGAATCCGGACAGGGCCGGATTTACATTTTATCTGGAATTTCCGGCGCTATGGCAAAATGGACGTAATGTCAAGAACTCTTCCCCCCAGTTTCCTGCCATCAATGGTGAATACATCTGCCTGAACGAGCCCTTTGCCTTTTCCTTCGGCGGCTCCGATCCCGATGGCGATGAACTTCGCTATTCGCTGGTAACCCCACTCAATGGGCGTTCTGCTCCAGAGGGCCCCAACATAGTGTCGGCGGCTCCCTATCCCGGGCTTCGCTGGCGGCCAGGTTATTCGGCTACAAATGCAATCCCCGGAAGTCCGCCCTTGTCTATCAATGCCAGAACAGGCCAATTAGCCGTAACAGCCAATCGGGCAGGGCTTTTTTTATTTGCTGTCCGAGTAGAAGAGTATCGTAATAACCGAAAAATTGGTGAAGTCCGGCGCGAATTTCAGCTTCTTGTCATCGACTGCCCGGCCGAAACGGTACCCCTTCCCGAACTACGAGTCAACAATCAACCGGCTACGAATCAGGCAAAAACGCTATGCCGGGGCGACTCTGCCCTTCTTCAAACACCAAATGACTCCAACCTGCATTATCAATGGCGCCGGAATGGCATCAACCTGCCTAATGCCACCACTCCTTCGCTAGTTGTTCGGGACACAGGTGCTTACGATGTCATCGTAACGTCGCAGAAAGAGTGTCTGAAACCAGGACAATCACAGACGATCACCATCCGACGCGACACAGCAAGCGGACAAGTTAAGGCCATCGGTACGCTGTGCGCTATCGACGGCTCTGTGTTGCTGCTCGCATCGACTCAGTCTTCGGTTCGATACGAATGGTATCGGAATGGTCGACTGCTTACGCCCACTACCGACTCCATTCGAGTTGATCAGGAAGGTACGTATTGGGCACAATTGACCCATACCGACGGTCGCTGTTCGTTTCAGACTGACACGTTCACACTGGCTCGTCTACCCGCTTCGCCCGCATCGATACGTTCCGTTTCGGGTCGGACAAAACTTTGCCCCAACGATTCTCTGCTCCTGGAAAGTAGCCGAGGCAGTCAATATAGCTGGCAACGTGACGGTCAGCCCATTCCAAATGCCAATAAGCCCCAATACCAGGCCAGTGTAGCCGGGCGCTACGTTGTTAAAATTGTGGGATCGGATGGCTGTGCGCAGCTTTCCAACGAATTCGTAGTTGAACAGATTCCTCCAATTACGGTGCTTTTCGATTCTATACCGCCCAGTTGCAGTTCTACCGCTTTGCCCGTTACGTTACGTGGTAGTCCAGCTGGCGGTGCATTTGCAGGGGTTGGTGTTACTGGCAATACGTTCGATCCACTACGTGCCGGAATAGGTCTGCATTCGTTAAGCTACACCGTTAAGCCCACACCCGAATGCCCAGGCATTGTAGCAACCCAAACCGCTGTGGTTGGCCGTGCTCCTTCCATTGCCTTACCTGATAGCATCGTAACCCACTCAGGTAGTACGTTCCCCATAGTTCCCACAGTTAGTGATGATGCACTGAGGTTCAGTTGGTCACCTTCTACTTATCTTGATAACCCGACCAATGCTACGGTTACTGTAGTTACTATTCAGGACGATATCACGTACACGCTGCGGGCTTTCTCTGAATCAGGCTGCTACGCCGACGGATCGGTACACATCAGGGTGATTGATCAAATCTGGGTACCGGATGCTTTCACTCCTAATGGCGATGGCCTGAACGACGTGCTGGAACTACCGGGTGTCCGAGCTTTTCCCGAGGCCGTCATTACGATCTTCAATCGGTGGGGAGGGGTTGTGTTTAAATCGGAGAAAGGATACCCAAAACCGTTCGACGGAACGCTGAACGGCAACGAATTACCGACTGGCATTTACTCCTACCAATTGCAAACTACCAACAGCCAGCCACCAACAGAGGGCAGTATCATGCTACTCCGAAACTAAAAATGGGCCGCATTTTTCAATACGGCCCGTTTTTCAACAATCATTTGTGAGTTTTCGATGCGCAAACAGAGTTATACGTAACAAGCGGCAGGCATCAGAGCATGGTCAATAAAGCCTACTTAATAACGGCTATCGTCATCCTCGTCTTCTTCATCTTCTTCGCCAAAATTGCTGCCGGGATTGAACATCGAACCCAGTAGATCCTTAAACTGCTGCCCCGTATCCATCGCTTTTTTACCAATGAGCGAGTGCTCGGCCAGACCGTGGAGCGCAAACTCCATCATAAATAGCTTTTCGGCTTTGCTCAAGCGTGGGTGAAATTCATCGACCAGATCATCCAACCCGTCGATCGTACGAAGACGGGCCTCATAATCACGGTTGGCCAGATCGCTCAAGATTTCCATGACGTTGCCATCACCGAACCAGTCCGTTATTTTCTTGTACGGATTACCACGTTTGTCTTTTTTCGCTTTTTCCGGGTTGGGAAAATACTGTAAAAACTGGTTCCGGACGGCTTTTCCGATGAGGTTCTGCGCCACAATGACAGGGCCTTCTACTTCGCCCTCATAGACGAGCTCTACTTTACCGCAGATAGCCGGAACCACTCCGTAAAGATCAGCGATACGTACGTAGGTTTCTTTTTCGCTGTTCAGCAATGCCCGGCGTTCGGCCGACGACAACAGGTTTTCGTAGGCCGAAATTGTCATCCGGGCCGACACCCCACTCTTCGAATCGACGTATTCGCTTTCCCGGGCTTCGATAGCCACCTGTTCGATCAGATCAGTAATCAGATCGTTGGTTTTTACCATCCCTTTTTGCTCGGTTTTCACGATTGCTTCCTGCATCGTAATCTTCTTACCAATCTCAATAGATTTCGGGTAGTGCGTTACAATCTGCGAGTCGATCCGGTCTTTTAAGGGCGTTACGATACTGCCACGGTTGGTATAATCCTCCGGGTTGGCCGTAAACACAAACTGAATATCGAGCGGTAGCCGAAGCTTAAACCCGCGAATCTGGATATCGCCTTCCTGAAGAATGTTAAACAACGACACCTGGATACGCGCCTGCAGGTCAGGCAATTCGTTGATAACAAAAATACAGCGGTGCGAACGCGGAATCAGTCCAAAGTGAATGGTACGTTCATCCGAATAAGGCAGCTTCAACGTAGCGGCCTTGATGGGGTCAACATCACCGATCAAATCAGCAACGGATACGTCGGGAGTAGCCAGTTTTTCGGTATACCGATCATTACGATGCATCCAGGCAATTGGTGTTTGGTCCCCTTTTTCAGCAATCAGATCGATCGAATGCCGGGAAAGGGGTTGCATGGGATCATCGTTCAGTTCAGACCCTTCCACAACGGGGATATATTCGTCCAGCAGATTCACCATCAGTCGGGCGATCCGGGTCTTTGCCTGACCCCGTAGCCCCAATAGATTAATGTGGTGCATAGACAGAATAGCCCGTTCCACATCGGGAATAACGGTATCTTCATATCCCCAGATACCGGGGAAAACAACCTCTTTATTCCGAATCCGGTCAATCAGATTATCGCGTAATTCCTGTTTAATAGATCGGGGTTGGTAGCCTGCTGCTTTTAGCTCGCCAAGCGTTTTAATTTTCAATAAGTTGGAGGATTTCAGACTGCGGTAGTTCATTCGCGTTTTATGGATGAATGAGAGTGTACAAGTACCATCTGCTTAGTTAGTTATAGGCAATCGCGCTAACCTTCCGACGTAGTTGCTGTACACTATTGCTAACAGGCTTTCGGCAGAAATGGTTTTTTGACCGTAAAATTGGCTACTTTTACTACGTTGCAACACGTGTTTGCGCTGGGCAAGATCGCCCCATGCCAGCTATGAAGCCAGTTTTTGTTGTCTTTAGTTTCCTCTTTTTATTACTCGGTATATCTGCCTGCCGCGTTAAGAACAATCCGCCAGAACTGACGGCTGTTCTTCCTAAACAAGCCTTTGTTGGTCAGGAAATCACGCTTTCAGGCTACCAGTTCGGCGATGACCCCGTTGTTACGTTTGGGCGTTCGGGGTCAGCTATCGTAGGAAAAATCGTTAGCGCTGCCGATCAAAGCATCCGGGTAACGGTACCTCTCGTCACGCCGGGTATAACGCAGGTGCAGGTACAAACCAGCGAAGGAACGTCAGATCCACTCCCCCTCAACGTACAGCAACCGCCCCCGGTTGTGTCTGCCGTTACCCCTTCGAATGGACTTCCCGGTACGAACGTAGTGATTACGGGTACCTATCTGAATCAGGTTCAGGAACTGCGCATTGAACAATCGGAAGCCATCGTGGTCGACAGTACAGCCGACAAACTAACACTACAGATTCCGAAAGACATGCCCCACGGGCCGATCAACATTGTGATCGGCACCAAAGGCGGAGTAACCAACGCCAGTTTTATTGTAGCGGGCACCCCACAAATCAATAGTATATCGCCCAAAGTAGCTCGGCCCGGGTCTGAGCTGGTTATTCAAGGCGTAAACCTGCTGGATGGAATCGTACGGATCAACGGCTTAACGACTGACAGAAGCCAGACGACCATTAAAGACACTGAAATCCGAACCATTATTCCCACCAATGCTACGTCGGGCAAAGTGACCGTAACCGTTTTTGAAAAGCTGATTGCGACCAGTACTGATAGTCTGAAAATAGTTCTGCCACCTGCCGTTGCCAATTTGAGCGCTCGCGAAGGTATAGCAGGCGATAAAATTATTCTGACCGGGATGAATATGCGCGACGTAACAAATGTCCAGTTTGGCAGTACGGTAGTTCCGTTCCGGATGTTGAGCGATACCCAGCTGGAAGCTACCGTTCCGAGCTTAGCCTCATCGGGCGCGCTGACCGTTGCCGTATCCAGTGCTGGGGGAAATGCCAGTGCATCCGATCAGTTCTTTTACTACGTTGCCCCTTCTGCCATTGTTGTAAGCCCGGCCCGTCAGGTCCCTCTCCAGCCTATCACCATTACGGGGCAAAATCTATACCGAATCACCGAAGTACGTGTCAGCGGTATCACAGTTCCTGTAACAAGCCGAGTTGAGGGTTCTCAGTTGCTTGTCAGCGTACCGGCAGCAGCCGTCAATGGTCCCGTTACCGTAACCAACCGAGCGGGCACTGCCACCAGTGCTCCATTGGTAGTTATTCAGAAGCCGGTTGTCACTAGTATTCTTCCGGCAAAGGCCCGCTCCGGCGAACGTATTGTTATACAAGGCAATTTTCTGCTGAACGCCCAGTTTTATTTTACTGGATCGACAAGCCCGGCGGCCGATGGCGGCAAAAACGAAGATACGGAACGCTGGATACTTGTTCCGGCCGATGCCCAGACGGGGCCTATTCGTGTCGTAAACGTAACGAATCAGCCAACCAATACCGATCTGTTTACCGTTCTGCGACTGGCCACTATCACTGACTTTACGCCCAAAACGGCCAAAGTTGGCGATGAGATAACGATTACCGGACAGTATTTGACTAGCACAACGGCCGTAAAATTCAATGGCGGTACGTTGACTGCTACGTTCCGGCTGTCGGGTAATTCCTTACTCGTTACCGTTCCTACGGGAGCAACTACCGGTCAGGTCTGCATCACTAACGATGCAGGCATAACCTGTACGACGGCGAATTTTACGATAGACAAGTAGGCTATAGTTTATGGTTGGCTGACGCAAGATTTTGCTGACGCGTCAGCCAACTATAAACTATAAACCATAAAATGAAAACCCTACAACTGCTCAACAAGCACTTCGTTGATGCGGACGTAGCTTTCGTGCGTCCAGCCAGCAATGTGGGGAGTCAGAATGACGCGATCCGATTGCTTCAGGTAATCGAAAGCAGCCTGCTGCTCCGGTGTCAGTTTGGCTAGTTTTTCATTTTCGAGAACATCCAGACAGGCCCCGCGGATTTTACCGCTTTCCAGCCCTCGCACAACAGCCGACAAAGAAACGATTTCACCACGAGCGGCATTAATCAGGTAGAATGGCTTTCCGAAACGATCAATAAAATCATCGTTTATCATCATCCGCGTTTCGTCTGTCAGCGGAATATGTAGACTCAGGACATCTGCTTCTGCTATGATCTGCTCCAGAGAGGCTTCCTGAGCAAACTCGTTTCCGTAATTCTGCAGGTATTTATCATAGGCCAACACCCGACAGCCAAATCCACTAAGCCGACGAGACGTAGCACTCCCATTGTTACCATACCCAATCAACCCGACCGTCATACTGCCCAGTTCATATCCTCTATTACCTTCACGGTCCCAAACTCCCTGACGAACCTCCCGATCCGCTTTAAGAATGTTGGCCAGCAGGCAAAGTAGCATGCCGACCACATGCTCAGCCACCGCGTCGCGATTGCCCGTACCGGCATGAAAGACCTTAATATGTCGGCGTTCGGCGGCTTCCAGATCGATCAGGTCCAGCCCGGCTCCGGCCCGGCCAATAAATTGTAGGTTTGGTGCGTGATTCAGCAGCTCTTCGTCGACGGTGGTTTTACTACGTATAATTAGGCCAGTAAACTGAGATAATTGCTCAATCAAACCAGTTCGAGTGATTTTTGGTTGATAGTCATAAGCAAAGCCAGCCTCATCGAGCATGGCAAAAAGCGATGGGTGCATCTCATCGGCGATGAGAATGGATCGTTGATTCTGGGACATCCGTGCGGTTTTCGTAACTTGCGAACATTATAGACATTAGATACTGCCAATTGGCGTTGGAATCTCTGACTCCATCAGCCCAAATTCAGTACCTGATAGCCTTTTAAACTAGTTGGCGAAACTAATAAAAGTAGATGGAACAACGCCAATCCGACGATCCGAACGAAACGCGCACACCCGCATCAGCCAATCCAAAATCGGTTGAGCGCCCCGGCAATAATCAATCAGCTTCAGCCAAGCAATCGGCTGAGCAACCCGCAAACGGTCAACCAGGCAACGAACAGCGCCGACGTGAGGCCAGTCAGCGCCATACCCAACAGCGCGACAATCGCCAGCCCAATAATCGTTCTACGAACCAGCGCGATGAACATCAACAAAATACCCGTCCTGAACGGGAGTCTAAAGATGCTCAAAGTTCCGACAACGGAACCAATCAACGGAACGAACGTAACGCGCCCCGCAATGAGCGCGACCGCAATCAGGGGCAACGCGATCGCCAGCAGACAACGGAACGAGAAACAAACTCACCGGAGCCAGCTAACCGTCTGCAACAATCGCCTGAAAGTACAGCGCGCGTTGACCGGGATAACGCCATCGTCCGTGAAGCCGGATCACCAGAACGGCTGGTTATCGGGATCAGCCTGGGGGATTATAACGGCATTGGCCCTGAAGTAATCCTTAAAGCACTACAATACAACCGATTACAGAAAATATGTACGCCTGTAATCTACGGGTCCATGCGGGTCCTGAACCGGTATCGGAATTTGCTGAACCTCAAAGACTGGAACCTCAATGGAGCCCCAACCATTGCGCAGATCAGCCATAAAATGACCAATGTCATTACGTGTTGGCCCGATCAAAATCAGGATATTCAGCCGGGACACGTAACGGCCGAAGCTGGACAGGCGGCATTTGCCTGTCTGCAGCGCGCTGTTGATGACCTGAAAGCCGGTAAGCTTGACGCATTGGTAACAGCTCCGATCAACAAATACAACATACAGTCGGAAGAGTTTAAATTTCCGGGGCATACCGAATATCTGGCACAAGAGTTTGATGTTCAGGATAATCTGATGTTCATGGTTAGCGAACAGCTTCGGGTTGGTGTTGTTACGGGTCATGTACCACTCGGCCGCGTTCGACAGAACGTAACACGTGATCGTATCGCCCAAAAACTAACCCTAATGATGCAATCGCTACGTCAGGATTTTGGTATTGACAAACCCAAAATTGCGGTTCTGGGCCTTAATCCTCATGCTGGCGAAGAGGGCCTGCTGGGTAACGAAGAGCAGGAAATCATCAAGCCATTGATTGCGGACTGGCGTAATAAGGGGCAACTGGTTTTTGGCCCCTATCCTGCCGACGGTTTTTTTGGAACCCGTGCTTATACCAAATTCGATGCCGTGCTGGCTATGTATCACGATCAGGGGTTGATTCCGTTTAAAGCAATTGCCTTTGAGGAAGGTGTCAATTTTACGGCTGGCATGGCCGCCGTTCGAACATCGCCCGATCACGGAACCGCTTACGATATTGCCGGTAAGAATCTGGCCGACGAAACCTCCATGCTACAGGCTATTTATACTGCCGTTGATGTAGCTCGCCATCGGAAAGAATTTCTTGAGCTGGAAGCTAATTCGCTGAAGAAACAGCCCATTGATATCAAATAGTAATTGCCGCTCAATGGCTTAAAGGAGAGCCATTGAGCGGCAATCCATTCATCAGAAGGGCTATCTTACTGCCCACCGACTATAAACCAAAAAAACCTTCACCAATGCTTAAATCAATGACCGGCTACGGTAACGCGACAGTTGAGGAAAACAACCTGTCCGTAACGGCCGAAGTAAAAACACTAAACTCTAAATTTTTGGACATTTACTGCCGTTTACCCCGGCAGTTTTCGGATAAAGAAATTGAATTACGCTCCCTGTTGACGCAACAACTGGAACGGGGCAAAGTAGAGTTATCGATCAATTTAACCCGTAGCAGTGGCCTCAAACCGGGGGTGGTTATTAACCGGCCAATGGTGGCAGCCTACGTTAGCGACCTGAAAGAAACCGCCAATGGTATGCTGATGAGCGTATCTGACAGCGACGTATTACAATTAGCTCTTCAACAACCGAACGCTTACCTGACTGAATCCCTCGATACATCGGCAGATACGTCAGACTGGACAACCATACTGACAGCCATACAGGAAGCCATTCGCCGGTGCGATGCGTTCCGCAAACAGGATGGAGCGATCCTGGAAGGGAAATTTCAGGAGTATATTCAGACTATTACAGACCGACTGGCCGATATTGAAGAGCAGGATATTCGTCGTATTCCAGCCGTACGCGAGCGGATGCGTAACTCAGTCAAAGAACTACTCGACAACGAAAGCTTCGACCAGAACCGGTTTGAGCAGGAATTGGTCTATTACGTTGAGAAATTCGACATTTCGGAAGAAAAGGTTCGACTCAAAAACCATCTCGCCTATTTCCTCGAAGTGTTGGCAACAGAAGAAGCTAACGGAAAGAAATTGAACTTTATCTCTCAGGAGATTGGCCGTGAAATCAACACGATCGGTTCAAAAGCCAACGATGCCGCCATTCAGCGCTTTGTGGTTCAGATGAAAGATGAGCTGGAGAAAATTAAGGAGCAGACCATGAATGTGATTTGATTGTACTGCTGATTGACACAGCAGACAGTAAACAAGGTCATTGGCATCGATTATAGGTTTATACCGTGGCCAGTTTTTCAAGGAAAACAAATAGGATTACATCGCCCTTTCTCTGACAAAATGGGGCGTTTTGTATCCTTTTTTTTTATCTGATTAAGAATTACCTTGCTAGTTGTATACAAATTCTATGGCCTTAACTCTCAAATGCTTTATTATTGACGATGAGCAGCCAGCACGCGCCGTTCTGGAAAAGTTCATTCAACGCGTGCCTTTTCTTGAGTTGGTCGGTCAAAGTTATAATGCAGTTGATGCGTTGTGGGAGATTAAACAGGTTCAGCCCGACCTGATTCTGCTGGATGTAGAAATGCCTGAAATGACAGGTATCGAGTTTTTACGGGCCCTGGGCAACCCTCGTCCTCAGGTAATTATGGTGACGGCCTCTCCGCAGTACGCTGTTGAAGGTTTTGAGCTGGAAGTTCTGGATTATTTACTCAAACCTGTTGCTTTCGACCGGTTTCTGCGGGCTATCAATAAAGCCGTGAGTAAGCTGCAGCCATCGGCCCAACCAATGGTTGGTTTACCATCCATTCCCGCCCCCTCTGTTAGCTTCACGCCCGAACCTGTACCTGCTCAACCAGCAACTGCTAACTTTTTTCTGGTTAAAGAAGACAAAAAACTAATTAAGGTAGTGCCTGAAGACATCCTTTTTGTGGAGGCCATGAAAGACTACCTGACCATCTATTTACCGAACCGAACGATTGTTACCCACATGACAATGACCAAGATCGAAGAGATGCTGCCTGCTTCTCAGTTCCTGCGGGTCAATCGATCGTACATTGTCCGAAAAGGCGCGATTCGGGAAATAGACGGCAATTTGATTACAACAACTGACGGAAAACGTGTGCCGATTGGAGTTACTTACCGGGAGTCTGTATGGAAGGCCATGAAAGAGAACCTGATGTAGCTTCTCCCCAAACGGATCTGGTCAACCGGGCGTTTGCGCTAGTTAGTCGGCATGTACGTTTTTTTCGTATTGCAGGACGGATTCTGGCCGTAAGTCTGATTATTGGTGTAGGTTTGGGAATGGCTTCGCTGTCAGTTGGCAACGACTGGCAGGCCTTTACCTGGCTGAGTACCAATTTAGTAACGCAGCATCTGCTCATCTATTACCTGGTGGGTTATTGGCTGTTGCCGCGTTTATTCTACAAACGTAGATTGGGATGGCTTACTTTTTTTATCCTACTCGGCTTCTGGGGCGCCTACCTCGTCAATACATCTGTTTTTTACGCCGTTGATCCTGTTACAACCCAATCGATTCGCTACGTTAACCGGATCCGATCCTTACTCGACGGCCAGGGGCTATTCGGCTGTTTTCTGTCGTTACGTTTATTTCTCTGGAATTTCGTCTTCAGTATTTTCCCACCGTTTATTTTCCTGGCTGTCAAACTCATCAAGGACACGATTGTTCTTCGTCAGCAGCAGTTCCAGTTGCAGCGAAACCGACTGTTGCTCGATCGGAACAATGCCATTCTAAAGCAGGATTTTTTAAAAGCGCAGGTTAGCCCTCACTTTCTGTTCAATACGTTAAACAGCATTTATTCCCGTGTAGTAAACGTCGACGATGCAGCAGCTGACATGGTACTTCGTCTGGCTGATCTTATGCGGTATAATCTCGACACGGCCAGTGCGCCAATGGTTTTGCTGGAGCAGGAAATCGATTACCTCAAGAGTTATATTGTTCTCGAACAGGCACGGCACGGACAACGGCTTTTTGTCGATCTGGATATAAGCGGAAACCTTGCCGACTACCAGATAGCGCCCCTGTTGCTGGTTACGTACGTCGAAAATGCCTTCAAGCATGGGATCAAATCAGGGGCAGACGGTGCCTACGTTCTCATCAGGATTGTTCTGGAAGCCGACACGCTGTTCTTTGTTGTCGAAAACTCGATTAGCCAGGGACCAACGGTAGTGGTAGCCAAAAAATCGGGGGGCGTAGGTCTTCTCAATGTCCGTAAACGACTGGCCATTTTATACCCGGATCACCACAGCATCGAACAGGACGTTACTGACCAGTATTACCGCATCACCCTACGTATTGATCTGCTCAGAAATAACACCGCCACGTCGTATGTCAACCCGGCTCCTTTATGACTAGCATAGACTATCCCGCCGTCATTGCCCGACTACCGCGCCGTATTTTTATCTGGCTACTCATCACAGGATTTATTGTTCTTGTGGAGGCTCCCTTGTTCAAACCAGAGGAGCAGTCTTATTTCTGGATCATTGTTTTACTGACGGTTAGCCTGAGCCTACTCATTTATGAACTATATGCTCACTGGCTTTTTCCCAGCTATTTGTATTCCGGACGGCTGTTCTGGTTTTTTCTCCTGTCGGCGGGCGTTTTCGTCCTGATTTACGGGTTAGAATATGCAGGTTACCCAGTTATCCAGCGATTTGCGAAGATTCCCGAACGTCTTTTATCGAAGGAAACGTACCGTCAGCTGAACTATTGGTTTCTTGTTCATAAGGCTGGAATCGTTGGCTGGTCGTACAGTATGCAGGCACTTGGCATTGTTCTTGGCGGCCCTTACCTATTTGCCGGACTTTTTTTGTTTGCCCAGCTGATTGGCCATTACTTCTCCCAGCGCCAGCAGAGTCAGCAAACCGAACTTGATAATCTACGGATCAGTAACGAAAATAAACTACTGGAGCTCGAACTGCTAAAAGCCCAGCTCAATCCCCACTTTTTGTTCAATTCGCTCAACAGCATTTATGTCCGCGTTATTGACGTCGACGAACCTGCCGCCGACCTGGTGCTACGTCTGGCCGAATTGATGCGCTACAATCTGTACGAAGCCGACGCCCAGACCGTGACTCTCGATCAGGAGCTGGACTATATCGAAAACTATCTCCAGCTCGAACAAGCACGCCATGGACAGCGACTCGAAATTCTGTTTAGTAGCGAAGGAGATTTTAGCCGATTGATAATTGCTCCTCTCATTTTACTGGCCTTTGTTGAGAATGCATTCAAGTATGGCCTGGGAGGTACCCAGCAGGGGGCTTACGTGTGGGTTGAAGCTCATCTGGAAGAGACCAACACGCTGGTTTTTACCGTTCAGAACAGTATAACCACCACCACGAACAGGCTTGCAGCAGAGCGGCAGGCGGGCGGTATAGACCTGCCCAACGTGCGTCAGCGCCTTACCATTCTTTACCCCGGTGCGCACCGGATCGAAACCGAACAGTCGGCGGACAGCTACTCCATTTCGCTCTACATTACGCTCATTCCCTTATCATCAGACCAGGGTTAAATCTGACCGCTACACAGGGCTGTATTTCATTCGTCTATAAAAATCGATCATTCATCGAAGACTGCCTGTTCATCGGTCTAAATTAGTTGATTACACCCTCTGCAGGCTATTACCTTTGATTCATCAACCAAGCCGGTTGCCACTCAAGAATCCCTAATCATACACAATTTAACCATCAATAGCCATGCAATCTCCAGCTCAAAACAACCGCCTGTCTGTTAAAGTACAACGTGTCGTTAACCTGAATGCAGTAGGCACAAGCACCGCATCGACCAAGTCTGGGGTTCTCTGCGATTTATTCACTATTGGCACCGGTCGCTAATGATCCATTCCATTAACTGCTCACTGATCAACTACGATGAGAGCAGCCAGGCCTTACTTCAACAATATATTCGTCGGGCTGGTTGTCGGGAGTTTTCCTGGCCAGCCAGCCCGATGAAATACACTGACGAGAATAGCCCACTTCTTCATTCAGACTTAATTTTCCTGCACCTAACCTCTCCCGAAGAGGTAGTGCAGACCGAATTGGTATCGTTGCTCAGGCAGCATTCAGGCGTAGTCATTACATCGCCGTTTCCCAGGCATCAGTTTCTGGATCTTTTCATCCAACCGTTCGCTTTTTTGGCGGAGCCTTTTTCGTTTGCTCAATTCAACAAATGCTTAACCGCATATTATCAGTTAATTCAACAATAAAAACTATATATTTTTTTTATTAACAATATACATTTCCATTAAACATATACTGTAGAAATAAATAAATTAGAGGGTTACACCAGCCTTTCTGATTTATGATTCAATCTTTAGACTTTTTTGTACTACGGCGCCCTGTTTTTCCGATTAACTCGCTTGATGCATTTTATCAGACCATTCGGAACAATCCAGACGCCCTGTCCAACATACTTCGAAACTGGTACAGCAATCCTCTTCAGCAACAGGCACTAGAAACAGCCTCTCCTCAGCTATTTGGTCGGGTCCAGCGGTGGTTAGCTGGCGAAACCCTCTCCGACGAAGCCAAAATCGTTGCTACGTTATGGAAGTACTTGATCAGAATGACGACCCGCAGTACACCCTACGGTCTGTTTGCCGGTTGTTCGATTGGGTCAATTGGTGTAACCTCCCAACTTCAGGCAGGCTTATCCGACGATACGATTCCACACATTCGTCTGGATATTGATTATCTTCAATCGATTAAAGACTGGTTATTAGCTCAACCTGACATTCGTCAGCAACTCCGCCTATATACAAACTCTACGCTCTACCAGGCTGGCAATTATTTCCGATTCATCGAACAGCAGCTGGATACTACGGGTCGAACGTACTTCATCAGTGCTGTTGGTAACGATGCCTTGCTCGCCGATCTATTTACCTATGCTCAACAGGGCGTTACGAGCAGCGAAATCACCAATTTTCTACACGCCCGATATCAGGTCTCGGCAGAGGATGCGACCCTCTATATCAATGAACTGATCGAGAGTCAGTTATTGGTATTTGATCTGGAACCGTCGCTGACTGGCGAAGACTACCTCAGCAAGATGCAAAACCGGCTGAACGACCTTGTCGAATCAACGACTGTTACGTATTCCCAGTGGGTCATTGAGGAAATTGGCCACTTACTAACAAGTCGCCCTTTCAGGCTTCCTCCTCTACTGAAGCATCTGGAAGAAAATCAGATAAAATTAACGGGCTCAGACCCTATACAGATTGATACTTTTTTTTCCAATGATCACTGTCAGCTAAGCACTCGCTGGTTCGCTACGTTCCAGCGACAATTGAAAGGACTATTGGCGCTCAATCAACCTTTTCAAAGCAACGATCTCGACGACTTCAGGCATCGGTTTTATACCCGCTACGAAGGAGAAGAAGTGCCGCTGGCTCTTGCGCTGGACCATGAAATGGGCATCGGCTATGGCAACCAGTCGACGCTGGGCGTTGGCAGCGCTCCCATGATCGACAGTTTATCGCTGCCCGGCGCTCCTTCGGCGCAGTCGACAACATCGCTGACCACCTGGCAAACATTTCTGCTCAACCGCTATACAGAAGCGCTACGGTATAATCAGGAAGAAATTGAATTAACGGATAAAGACCTTCAGCATCTCGATCAATCGCCTGCTACGTTACCATCCAGTTGTTACGCTTTTGGGAGTCTGCTGGCTACATCGGCGCAGGCCATCGACAACGACGATTATCTGTTTTTGCTAAAAGGATTTCGCGGCCCGTCGGCGGTTAATCTGATGAGCCGGTTTGGCGATTCCAATCCCGATCTGGCCGAACGGATCAAAGCCTGCGCTCGTCAGGAAGAAGAAAGCCACCCCGACGTTATCCTGGCCGAAATCATTCATTTCCCAGAGTCGAGAGCAGGTAATATTCTGACCCGACCTACCCTGCACCGCTACGAAATTCCGTATCTGGGGCAGGCATCGGTAGCTCCAGAGTACCAGATTCCCTTATCAGACTTATATCTGTCGGTGCGTAACGACCGACTGGTGCTACGTTCCAAACGACTCAACAAGCGGGTTATTCCGCGGTTGTCGAATGCGCATAATTTTCAGGGCGGGCTACCCGTTTATCAGTTCCTCTGCAATCTTCAGTATCAGGATGCGTATATGGATGTTCGCTGGAATTGGGGCATACTGGCGCAACAGGCGTATCTGCCCCGCGTACGTTACCAACGTATCGTTTTGAGTCGTGCTACGTGGCAGATTACGGGCAGGCAGTTTGCGCTCGGCAACCTGCTACGTTTCCGGGAACAACTCCGAGAACTTGGGTTGCCTCAACAGTTTATGATTGTCAATGGCGATAACGAGCTTCAGGTTGACGTGGACGTAGAGGCCTCTGTTCGGTTACTGATTCAGGAACTGCGTCGAGGCTTAACGCTGCGACTGGCCGAGTGTTTAACCACCATCGACCGCTGTCCTGTGCAAGACACAAACGGTCATGCGTTTACCCACGAACTGGTGCTCCCATTCCAAAATCCATCGGCGCCACGGTACTTACCGTTTGACTCAACAACCTCAGATTGTCCACAACGTCGGTTTTCGGTAGGCAGCGAGTGGCTTTATCTGAAAATTTACGCGGGCGAAAAAGCATCGGACAGCTTATTGGTCGATGCCTTGTATCCGGCCATTCAGGAGTTGATCAATCAACAGATTGTGCAGAAATTTTTCTTTATCCGATACAAAGATCAGGACCCACATCTGCGGCTACGTTTCCAGGGAAATCCGTTTATTGAGTTTTACCACTACGTTATCCGGCGTATTGAGAAAGCCCTTCAGCCTTACGTGCAAAGTGGCGTTGTTCATAAGATGCAGACCGATACGTATCAGCGCGAACTCGAACGATACGGTATGCAATCCATTGAAACCTGTGAGCATATTTTCCATCACGACAGCTTGACAACACTCCAGTTTATGAGCCAAACGGGCGAAAGTTTCGACGAAAATCTACGCTTTGCGTTTGCAGCCCATAAGGTCGATCGACTGCTTAAAGGACTTAATGTATCCATTGATGACTGCTACGACATCATTGGCCATCTGAAAGAACGGTTCTTTGCTGAATTTCATGGCGATGCTACGCTACGTCAGCAACTAAACGACCGCTTCAGAACGTATAAACCACTCCTTGAGCAGGCCCTAAGTCGTCCGTTTCCGCTGGCGAACGGGTTGGAAAATTGGGCCGAACAGCAGCAGCCTCTGTTAACAATACTTAGTCAGACCGACCAGTCATCATCCCAATTCAAAAGCCTTGCCGGAAGCCTGATCCACATGATTCTCAACCGATTATTCCCGTCCAAACAACGGGCCTACGAACTGGTGCTGTATCACTGTCTGGCCAAATTATATGCGTCACAGCGTGCTCGTCAGCAACCGACGTCTCAACCGATAGCAAGGTCCTAAATTATTCGAAGAGCGAATGAGTTAGTCGGCAGACTTATTGAAATCAGGGATTTGAAGGGCGAAATTTGATCATACCAAAACCCCTGATAGCCATGAAAAACGTTAACCGTACCAAACAAAATCGCTCAATGTCGTTTGCCAACGATCTGTACCTCGATGAAACCGACGGCATTTTCGACGACAACTGGATTGTTTCTGCCAATGATCTGTTTGGCTCATTCATTCCCGGTAGTAACGAAGCGGATCTTCTCACATTTTACGACCAGGCCGCATGACAAACCTTGACTCAACAAAAAGCTCCTCAGATCATAGTTGAGGAGCTTTTTGTTTGTAGCCTGGCCGGGCTAGCGTTCTAGCGTCTACGTCCGGGTGAATGGTGAATCAATACGGTCTATACCCGAACGTGGACGTCCAGGCTACTCGATTTCCAGCACCAGTTTACCGGTATTTTGTCCGCCGAATAATTGTCCCAGCAACGTAACAAAGGTATCGACGCGACCCGTTACCAGATGAACATCGGAACGGATCGAGCCTTCCCGAATCCAGCCCGCGATTTCGGTACGGGCGTCGGCGAACTCGTCGTAATAGTCGATACCGACAAAACCTTCCATCCGGGCGCGGGTCGAAATGAGCGTTAGGTAATTGGCTGGTCCGCGCATAAACTGCATATTGTTATACTGCGAAACGGCACCGGATATAACAACGCGCCCTCGTCTGGCCATCAGTGGCAACGCCCCATTCAATACGTCGCCACCGACATTATCGAAAAAGACATGGATACCATCCAGACATAAGGCCGCCAACTCATCGCGCCAGGTTGGTGATTTGTAGGACAAACAGGCATCAAACCCAAACTCCTGCTCAACCAAACGGCATTTTTCCTCGGTGCTGGTCACGCCAATAACCCGACAGCCAAACCGTTTGGCGATTTGTCCGGCCAGACTACCAACGCCACCCGCAGCCGCTGAAATCAATACCGTTTCACCCGCCTGAATCTGCCCTACCCGTAGCAAACCAAAATAAGCCGTCATGCCGGGAAGGCCCAATGCACTCAGATAAGTTGGCAACGGAGCCAGGTTTGGGTCAATCCGGTACGGTTTGTTTCCATAGTCGGGTTTGGTCAGATGCTCTTCGGTCAATAAGGCATACTCCTGTATACCCAGATTCGTATACAGATGCTCACCAACGCTATAATTGGGATTGCGTGATTCAATGACTACGCCCGTTCCCAGCGCACGCATAACAGCGCCGACGGGTACGGGATTGATGTATGATTTCCCGCCAGCCATCCAGCTTCGCATAGCCGGATCGATGGATACGAAGCGGTTTTGCACCCGAATTTCATTGACTCCCAGCGACTGAAAAGGCTGTGTGTCTACAACGAAATCCGTTGCTTTAGGAAGGCCAAGCGGCCGATTGATGAGTCGAACCTGCGTGTTTTGCATAAGTACTAACGATTAATGTCAACTTCTCTTCTACCAAATGCTAATATTGTAGGGGTTCATGTAGTGGTAAATCTGAAGGATTTGGCAAGTCTTTACACCCCTAAATCCCCTAAAGGGGACTGCTTGGCAAGTCTAGGACCAGTCCCCTTTAGGGGATTTAGGGGTGTAAAGACCTAGATTGTACTAGAGTTAAAGTCCTTTTACCCCCTCTCCCAAACTGGGAGAGGGGGCAGGGGGCAGGGGCGGTCGGCCGCTGCCGTGAGGGATTTATAGAAATTAATTCGGGAGTAAATCGTTAAGCGTTTTGCTACGTTTGTCGATGCCCCAGTTTATGAACAGTCCCAGATAATAGAACCGCTTGGCCAGTGGCATCACAGCCTCCCGTGAATTGAGCGATGTGTATTGATAGCCAAATACCTGCTGACTACCCAGAAGATTATTGGCCGAGAACGCAAGCGTGGTATTGGCTTTGCCCAGGTGCGTCAGATACGCAATAGTAGCGCCAACGTTATGATAAGCCGATGTCTTATCTGTCATGAACTGATCAGCCAGCCGGTTTGGGTTGTAATAGGGACGACCCGATGCAAACGTGTAGGTCATGCCAATGTTGAGGGGGATGGATGGGATCAATACGTTCACCACCGTAGCGGCTGTATGTGTAGCCGCAAAATTGGGCTGAGCCAACACCGGATAGTTCAGATACTGCCGTTTTGTATCGAGGAATGAGTACGACACCCAGTAGTTGACGTTTGGCAGGCGATTATCTTCCTTCCAGAGCACCTCAAAGCCACGTGCATAGCCAGTTCCGGTCGAGCTGGTATCGGGAGTAGTACGTAGCAGATGGCTGTACGTTTTCTGGTAGAGTTCGACCCGCAACAGCTGGTTGGTACGTACCATCTGATAGCTGGCGATGTAATGTGTAGCCTTCTGAAAACGTAGGTTGTCCCGATTGCGGTTTGTAATCAGATAATCAAAGGTTGGTTGCTGGAAAAACTGGCCGTAGCTAAGCGTCAATTTATGGGCTTTCGCGGGGGCATATGATAACGCGACACGTGGAGCCAGTGCCATACGATTGATGGACGAAACGCCTTCGGCACGCAGACCAACCCGAGCGCTGACGGTTCGGCTAATCGATAGGTTACTTTCGGCAAAAAGTGCTCCGTATTGCTCCGTTAGATAGCGCGTTGGTGCATAGCGATTCTGCTGAGTCAGTTGCTGGCCCGTATTGGTCAGTACGTGATCCATGCCCAGGTATAAATCGGAGCCTCTGCCAATCGACCGGCGAAACACAAGTCGGGTATTATAGACCTGCTGTTTAATCTGCCGGGAACGTAGCAGCGATGTTTCTCCTTCCAGCCGGGGCAACGAGTCGATGGAAGCCGTATTATCAGAAATGCTGGCCCCAAACCCGGCGTTCATAGTCCAGTTTTTACCGGCACTACCTGCATACGATACACTGATGAATCCGTTGCTACTCAGCAGACCATATTGAGCGGTTCGGCCGGACGTCGGTTGTAAAAACTCGACGTTGTTACGTCCTATCGTTCCCAGAACCTTCAGCGCGCCTTTATCGCCAGCCCGATATTTCAGATGAAACAACCCATCAAGATATTCCGGCCCAGCCGTGAAGGTCCGACGTTGCGGAACCACGCCGTAGTACGGGCTCATGTTGGTATACGTAATAGAACCGCCCGCCGATAGTTTTTCGGGACGTATTACCCGATTCATCTCGATCATAGCACCCGTTGTACTGACGTTACCGCCAATCGATGACTTTGTCGCTACGTCGTTCGTTTCCAGAATCAAAGCCGACGAAAGCGCCTGTCCGTACAACGCCGAATAGCCACCGCTACTGAAGAAATTCCCGGAGAATAATTCGGGCGCAAAGCGACCCCGCTGCGATACGTCTGGGCTACCGTTGTAGAAAAAGTTGTTCGCCAACAAGCCATCGACATACACCTTCGTTTCGTCGCTGGTTCCACCCCTCACAAACAGACCCGTCGCATCTGATGTAGCCTGCACGCCTGGCATGGTCCGGATACCGTTGGCGATATCGGCATTGCTACCGCCCATTGCCCGTACTTCCAGCGCCCGCAGACTGGGCAAACCACCCCGACCCAAGAAGTCTGTTTTCTTACTTTTCACTGTGACGCCATCCAGATTTATGGACTCTTCGCTCAGAATAAACTTCAGCGTCACCTGCTTCGTGGTATCACTAATCATAATCGTCATGGGCTGGTGCGCAAAGCCGAGCATCTGGGCTACCACTTTTACCGAGCCGCGTCCATCGGTGGTGAACGAGAAATTACCATCGGCGTCAGTCGTAGCCCCCGCATACGAGTTCAGAATACCGATATTGGCGTTTTCGAGTGGTTTCATCTGCGTATTGAACACCTTTCCCCGAATAACAACCTGGCTCCAGGCCGGTACCGCCAGCAGCAACCCTAGCAGGATTATGTGTAGTTGTCGTTTCATGTCTTTATGAAATAGTTAGATAGCTCATCAAGCGAAGCAGGATTTCCATAGCCACCTGCGTAGTCAGGTCAGTTGAGTCGAAGTCGGGATTGGCTTCCACCAGATCGAATCCTACAATTTGCTTATCCGGCAAGAGTTTAGCCAATAGCTCTCTGACCTCGTTCAGCGAAAAACCTCCCGGTATGGGCGTAGCGGTTCCGGGCAATACAGTCGGATCTAAAACGTCTACATCGAAGGTGACGTAGTACGGTACGTTGGTGGGCAAGTCGAAGAGTTTACCATTTCGCAGCTGCTCACTAACCTGATGACACCAGTAAATGTGTTGCTTAGCCTGTGGTTTACTGCCTGCATTGGCAAATCCGCGAATACCGAATTGATAGACTTGCTTCACATGCTCCAGCTCCAGGCATTTCGTCATGAAATTACCGTAGTGATGGACCTTGCCCCAGTGATTGATGGTGTCGTAGCGTGAGCTATACGTATCGGTATGGGCGTCAAAATGAATGACGTGTAGATCAGGATATTGCTCGGCAGCCGCCTGAATAAGCGGAAAGCTAATCGAATGATCGCCCCCGATAAAAGCCGGTATTTTTCCTGATTGAAATAACCGACGGGCTATCTGATGAATTTTAGCGTAGACAAACGCTGTCGATTCGTTCGAATTGACGAACAGGTTGCCATAATCGACCAGTCGGCTATCGCGAAACAGCGGTTGCAGTCGGGTAGCCGTCAGTTCGTCGAAGAGCAGAAAATCAGCACCTTTCAGCAATAAATTATTGTTCTGACCGAACTCCCGGATCGACACGGGGAATCGGGCCCCGCCCATCGATTTACCATTTCCCTTGCCAAACGGAATGCCAACAATGACTACCTCGGCACGCTCATGATAGGCATCGACGCCGAAAAGTCGATTCTTCACCGCCACTACGTCGGCCGCAAACCGCTCCCATCCATCTGCGCTCGGATCAATCAGCAAACCGTTCCGTTGCAGATAAGCGACTGCCTGTTCGAGCTGATCGTTATCGATATCAATTTCGTCAAAAAGCGCGTCGATGGTGGCGGGTTGTTTGAAGAAATTCAGTATCGTCACAATAGCCGGACTAACTTCGTAGCTCTTGCCACTAATCATGTTGGCGACTGTGCTTTTACCCGTCTGGTTCGACAACGTAATGTCAAGATAAGGCGACTTCACCAACAGCAGAGAAACAGAAACGTCGGTCATCATGGCAGCAGGAGTTTATGAATGAGCGAATCGACGGCGGATTGCGGAGCGGATAGCATCCCGGCTTTGGCGGGCATATCCGACGGAGAAGTAAGCAAACAGTCCGACCGTTAGCGATGATTTCAGAAAAGGCTCGGCCGAGCAAACCGAAAAATCCGTTATAAACTGATAAGCCGACTGTGGGTAATGCAGCACAACGTCGAAGAATGTTTTGAAGGCAAACACAAAGAAGTACACCAGAAACCATAACCGTCCCAGGCTATACACCAGCAGAAACGGATTTTTCAGGTCGATAACAGGATCGTTAGCATTGGCTGGCTTTCGGAATGCTGGGACAACTTTAGCCGCCAGTTGCCGAATATAAAGAGCTGATTGACGGCGCAGATTGGGCAACGAAAACAGATCGCTGTAGATCCAGTAGCCGTCGAATTTCAGGAAAGGAATCGTATTGACAATGAGCGTTGCTACGTTGAGTTGAATGAGGTAGCGAGACGTATTGACCTGATCAAAATCGCCAAAGTGACTGACCAGATAACCGATTAAGAGCAGGTTGATGAGCAGTTGAAAATAAATACCGCCCAGATTAACGATGGTACGTTTATGTTTTCCGAGTCGCCACACTTCCGTTACGTCGGTATAGAGCACCGGAAATATCAGGTAAAGGCCTGCGCCAATTTCTTTGGGTTTGATTCCGAATCGATACCCAGCCGCAGCGTGGCCGAGTTCGTGAATCAGGAGAATGCACAAGACGACGGGATAGAAAACAAGCATGTGCCAAAGCCCACGGTCACAATCCCCCGACGCCAACGTAGTGGCATTATGATTCTGAACGTAGTGATCCAGAGCCAACAGTTCGTTCATCAGGTAAACGTTAGCGCCTAGTGCGGCCACCAACGTAGTCCAGAAGAAGGCGGGAGAAAAGAGGTGTTGAATAATCCGAAGCAGCCAGGCATATTGATGAAACCGCAGCAGCGTATAGCGGGCGTAAATATTGCCGAGTGCTGGGCTGTCGGCCGATTTGGCATCGGCTTTGGGCGCATCGAAAACACCCATCGGCCGGAGTTTTTCTTCAATCACTCGGGCTACATCATCGGCGGCAAACTGAGTGTCTGTCTGACGGGCGTTCAGCGTCTCGCTGATTTGCTGATACGTCAGTTTTTGGCTAATTCCCTCCAGGATAAGGTAAACAAACTCCCCGACTTTATAGGGCCGTCCGCTAACGGTAAGCAAAAACTGTCGGTTGGAGTCCGAGCGCTCCATCTCTTCGATCCGGAACGAGTCGGTTTCTAAGGCGATCATAGTAAAGTCGGTTTAGGGAAAGTTTTCACGGGGCCGCCCGTGCAGTTTATAGTTTATGGTTTTCGGTTTATAGTTTTCAGTGTGCGAAGCGTAGGAGAAGTGCTGATGCGTTAGCCAACTATAAACTGAAAACTATAAACCGCACGGGCGGCCCCGTGAAAACTCATTTTACACAGCTGAGACCTTTACGTCATTGTCGCTGCAACGGGCCGAATCAGCGGCAGCTGCGGTTGTTTCAAAGCGCTCTTCAAGTTCTACGATTGTCAGTACGTCTGTTGTGTTATTCATGATTGTTTTTGTTTTGAAAATTTGACGAATTGATAAGATTGACGATTTATTATTGGCCTATTCGAGAATCCATCCCAGCGAATACACCCTTACAGCGTTTGCAAACCATTGTGGCTACCTGGATGAGGTATTTCCCGAATAGGCCCAGGCAATTGGAGAATGACTAGACAGCCTTTACTTCGACGTCGTTGCCACTGCAACGGCCCGAATCGGCAGCGGCTGCCGTTGTTTCGAAACGCGCTTCGAGTTCAACAATCGTTAATACTTCTGGCTGTGCAATTGCGTTGCTCATGACTGATTTTTGATTTAAGATGAACGTTTGATTTTGTAATTGACTTGTACTGACAGATTCCTATAGCGTCTGAATGCGGTTATGGTTACAACGAGCGGAGTCTAAAGCGGCTACCGTCGTTTCGAAGCGTTCCTCGAGTTCAAGAATCGTTAGCGATTCGTCGTGGTAAACAGGCATACTTTCCATACACGACGTTTACGCTAGTAAAGGACTTCCATACCCGGAGGAGGAGCTGGCGCATTCACTTTGATCGTGTTGTTGCTGCAACGTTCGGTATCGGAAGCAGCTACCGTTGTTTCGAAACGTTCTTCGAGTTCAACGATGGACAGAGCTGATGCTAACAAGGACGTTTTCATCGTTTTTGATACGTTACAAAGGATTGATAACCTAGCAGTTGGGAATCAAAACTGATGGAGACTTAATTCTCAGGCAAGTTCTAACAGACGAGTCCCGAAGGGCAACAACTCATGCGATGGAGTGTGCGATGCCAGCTGATGGATGAACTGCTGATGAGGCTACCTGAGAAAGTCCGTTTTCGGCGCACTAAACAGCTACCGTAGCCGGTACTTTCACGGTGTTGTTGCTGCAACGGCCCGAATCATCAGCAGCTGCGGTCAGTTCAAAACGCTCTTCAAGTTCAACAATAGACAGAGCAGAAGTAGGAAGTTGTGTGTTCATGATTGGTTCAGTTTTAAACGTTTTTGGTTTATAGTTTTCCGTTTTCATGGGGCCGCCCGAGCGGTAGCTGACGCAAGACCGCTTCGCGACCGCTCGGGCGGCCCCGTAAAAACTTTTTTTACACAGCCGACACCTCTACCGTGTTGCCGCTGCAACGAGCTGAATCGGCAGCTGCTGCGGTGGTTTCAAAACGTTCTTCGAGTTCAACAATTGATAGAGCTGGAGTAGAATCTTGTGTGTTCATGATTGTTAGAAAAAGATGATTAGGTGAAAAAATATATGGTCAACTAAACGAAAGGTTCGCGACTGCCTCTCCGCCGTGCACAGCGTTTTTTAGTTCTTCGTTTATCGAACGGTCAGTAGTATACGTAAACCGTTCGGGATTGTACCAGCGTCGTTATTAAGCGACAGCCAGTGCATTTTCCTGTACCTTCTGAGCAACCTGTTCGCTCAGGGTATTCAGGTTTTGGAATGCTTCTTCGCCTAAATCGGATGGCATCAGACCAAATTCTTCGGCTAGGCGAGAAGCAATTTCCAGGATAGCTAGCGAATCCTGGATAACACCTGGATGATCTTCGGTTCCGAAGAAAGGTGTTTCGTTGGTTAATTCGACGGGGGCACCATCAGCCTGTAATACGTCGATTACGATGTCGCGGATACGGTCCTGGATGTTTGTGTGAGCTGACATGAGTGAAAAGAGTTAAAGGGTGAATAAATGATTGGTTCTGGCTTGGTTGTGAACGAATTACTGAGACAAAGTTGGCGGCTAAACAGCTCGAAATCAAAAACCTAATTGACTGCTTTAATCACATAGGTTATAAGCTATTACGGCGCTCAATATCAAAACACAATTCGCTGATTTACAACAAAATACCGACCCATCTGCAACGAATACGCTAACGAATTAAACTGATTGCTGTACTGCATTTGGTAAGCATTTTGATGATTCAATACGTTCTGCACATCAACCGACCATTCGAACGTAGCGCGGGGTCTGTTACGTCGATACGTTAGCTTAATATCGGCCCTACTGTAGATCGGTAATTGCGCGGCATACGGTCGCAGGTCATCAACAATCGTTGTCCCTATTTTCCTCGATTCTTCCAGGTCAATAGGCGTGTATCGCCGTCCACCGGCCAATGTATTTCGAACATCGATCGCCAACGTATTATGCGCGCCAACGGTCCATTCATAGCCACCCAGCGCATTCCAGACAAATCGATTGGCAAAGGCAGTGGGCGTCCATTGGTTGAGCAGCGTTCGGTATTGGCTATCAAAAACCGACAGGGTCGACAACAAATAGTATTGATTGCTCAATGGTTTCTCAGCCGTTAACTCAACACCATAATTTCGTCCCGTTCCGGCATTGATTAAACCTGTTCGGTTGGTGGTAAAAAAGGAGGCTCCTTCATTCAACGCCGAATAGGGCGAGGGGTTCTGGTCAATCGGAATATCATACAGATGTTGATAGTACGTTTCTGCTTTCAGGAGCCAATCGTTTCCGACCCGCTGCGTCCAGCCCAGCACGGCCTGCCTACTCTTCGAGAAACCAAGCGACTGATTAGGCAAGCGCCCTGGCTGACGATCACCGACTGGCTCATTGAAATACAACATCCAGTCCTGCCAGCGGCTGTAATTACCTATCCCGGCACTCAGGGTTGCTTTTGGTGTTACCTGATACGTCAGTCCCGCCCGTGGCTCAATCACGCCCTCACGATTCAGGCTCAGGAACGTAGCGTGTAGTCCAACATTTACCGTCAATCGGTCGATGGGCGTGTAATGCCATTGCGTGTAAGCCTGATACGTTTGTACCAACGCATTGGCGTTACGTAGCGCCCTCATACCCGATGCCAGTTGCGTGCTGTCGTGAAACGAAAACCAGTAGTTCGACGCAATCACACCCGCCAGCAAGCTTCCCTGGGCCGAATATCGGTGCGTTAACTGAGCATGAGTAGTCGCTTTAGTATAATGCGACCGATCACGGTAATTGGGATGCAGATTTTCGTCCCGACCTAACGTATCGTAGCGATTGAACACCTTTGTGCCCGTAAAAGCCGATGTTAGTCGTAGTGTGGTTTTGCCCGTTAGTCGAGTGTTGTAGGTTGCTCCGACCACGCCCATTGCTGTTCGGTAATCGTTGTAACTATCGGCGTCGCTGTAGGCGCTGACCGTATTATCGAAAACCGTTCGATTCGTTCCGCCAATGCCGAAGATGCTCAGCGTATTCCCTTTTGCGGTTGGGAAATTCAGTTTAAACGTCAGATCCTGATATTGGGGAGCGGCACTTCCCGTTCCAAACCGAAGCCCAAGTTTGCTGAGTAAACCCAGTACGCTATACCGATAATGCACCAGATAACTCGACTTATTTTTTGAGGACAATGGTCCTTCCGTTCCCACCTCAAAGCCCGTAAATCCAATCTGAAACGTATGTTCCCGCTTCCGTTCGTTTCCGTTACGTAGCTGAAGGTCAAACACGCCCGACAACGCATTGCCATACGCAGCGGGAAAGGCTCCGGTCAGAAACGACGATGTTTTGAGCGTCTGACTGTTCAGCATCGGTACGGGGCCGCCCGTTGCGCCCATAGCCCCAAAGTGATTGGGATTCGGTACGTCGACGCCTTCCACCCGCCACAGCAGACCATTAGGCGCATTGCCGCGAATGATAATATCGTTTCGGGTATCGTTGTTACCGACTACGCCCGCAAAATTCATTGCCATCCGCGACGGATCATTCCGACTTCCGGCAAACCGCGTCGTCTGTTCCAGATCAAACGTATGGCCGCTCACCGATACGTATCCGTCCGCAATGGCCGTCGATGGGCGACTTGCTTTTACGCTCACTTCGCCCAGCTGTTGCGTCGATTCAGCCAACGTAGCGTCGGCAATGGTTTCTTTCCCCGTCGTCACCAGCACGTTATCGACCAGTTGCAGATGATACCCTTCGGCTTTAATAAGCAATCGGTAGCGGCCTGGTTCCGATACGGTCATTACGTAGTGTCCAGTGCTATCCGACCAAACGCGCTTCTCTGATCCGTCGGCCAGCAAGATTTCAGCCTGGGCAATGGGCCGTTGCGTTCGCTCCTGAAGCAATCGTCCACGAATTGTCTGCGCCTGCGCTCCGGGCAGCGCACTGCAGAGCAGAATCAGAGAGAGAATAGGGAGAAATTTCATGTTGTTGCATTGGATAAAGTAGAAAAGGGGCCAGTGCCTTCCGTACACATTCATGAATGAACGGAGCATTGTCGAAGAGAAAGAAATGACCGCCCGGCAATACGTGCAAATCAATCGGGGTCAGAAATTCTTCCTGCCAGCGAGCTGCTTCAGCCGGTGTATAGATGTCGTGATCGCCAATAAAAACCGTAGCTGGAATTGACAGATTAGCCGGACCCGTTTGTTCATACTCATAACTTTCGAGTGCCATCATATCGGCCCTTAACACTTTTTCGTACAGATCGAATGAGCGCGGATTCTTCAATAGAGCCGACAAATCGCCGTCCATGTCCCGCACCTCATCGATAATTTCCTGACGGGTCATGTGCTTCGCATTCCGCTGTTTTTCGGGAATGCTGGCTCCCCCCCGCCCCGACAGGAAGAGATGCAGGGGCAGGGTCATTCCTTCGCTTCGTAGCCGACAGCTGAGTTGGTAAGCGACCAGGCTTCCCATGCTATGCCCGAAAAAGGCAAACGGACCGGTCAACTGCGGTTTGAGTCGCTGAAAGAGATCGTCAACAACCGCATCGAGTGAATTCAGCGCTGGCTCAAACAACCGCCGACCCCGCCCTGGATAATCTAGCGGCAACCAGCTTACACCCGATGGGGCCTGCTGAATCAACGGTTGATAGGAGTAGCAGCTGCCAGCCGCAAAGGGGAAACAGAATAGACGAAGGGATTCCATAGATAACGGCGTCAGAAAATCAGAGGCATTCGAGTTCTATTGTCACAACTTCATTGGTATCCAGCGCTTCATACGCTACGTAGCCGATGTAATTCGCTTGAATAGGCAACTGAACAAGCCGTATCGTTACGTCCCGACAGCGTAGTTGCTGGAGCTGTTCGAAGCGAAAATCGGTCAGGCGGGCGTCCAGTTCATGGCCGAGCGCTTTAAAAGCGGCTTCTTTCTGCGACCACAGCGCCAGTGTATCCTCGCCCATCATTCGCTCGCGTTCATCCACCGACAAAAACAGTCCTTCGGCACCAGGCCGTAGCTGAACGCGTTTCTGAATATCGATGCCAACCGCCCGCCGACTGGCAATTACGCAGGCTGCCAGCTGCCCCGAATGCGACAAACTGAACGCATACTGACTGTCGGACAGGTACGGTTTTCCCGTGACATGGTATCGTAAACTAACCAACGGCTCGTCCGGGTGGGGCGGATGATGATGCAAGGCGTAGTGCAGTAACCACTTGCTCAGTAACGACAGATGCTGGGCATGAACCGTTCGGTAGGGTCGCGCTGGGACTGGCAACCGAAGCAGATCGTCTTCCGAGCGATGGGCCGCCTTCAGATCAGCCCAATAGACTGAGAGGGTAGATAAGGACATAGTTTATTTTTCGTTTAACAGGGTGTTGGTACGCATCAGCGTGAACACAAACAACCGATTACAGGATGGTCCGAAGGCTTCGCGGAGCCGTTCGTGGACGTCGGTTTCCTGCACAGGATAATCTTTCATAGCAATGGCTGCGATATGAATCTGACTCTCCTGATGACGTAGCGCAACCTTCAGAAAGGCAAAGTGGGCATACAGTACGTTCTCGACTTCGCGAAACCAATACGTTCGCTCCCCAGCCTGAAACTGGTCACCTTTTCGACCCAGCACAAACAAGCGGCCCTGACTGTCGAGATAGCCCACATCTTTGGTCATGATCGTGGCATGGGGCCGATGCGACGGACAGGCCGGTGCGTTAAAGTACCCCATCATAACCGACGGACTGTGGATACGTACCGTACCGATTTTACCCGGCAATAACTCTTCGCCTTCATCGCTAACAATCTGCACCCGTACCCCCCGATTGGGCAGCCCAACCGACTCAACATCCGGATCAGCGGAATGATAAACAGGGTGCGTCGCTACTCTGGGGCCAGCCTCCGCCAGGCCGTACGTCTTGATTACTGGACAACCAAACACCTGCATGGCTTTCCGAATCGCCGTCGTTTCGATCCGATTGCCGCCAACGGCCACAAAACGTAACGTCGAGAAATCGGCAGGCAATAGCTTTCGATCGTGCAGATAATTCAGCTGGCGAACCATAGGCGGAACGAGAAACAACGTAGTAACCCGATGCCTGCCAAAAAGCCAGACCATCTGATGCAGAAAGAACATCGGATCGAGCAGCAGTATGGTTGCTCCTACGTAGAGATGGCTCAGAAACTGGCCAACCAATCCATACGAATAACCCATCGGCAAGGCAATGGCCGTTACGTCGTCGGGGCTCAGGTTCAACGCCTGCACATTAGCCCGGATGTTGAACAGCGTTCCCGAATTGGTCAGCTGAACGACCTTCGCATTGCCGCTACTGCCCGAACTGGTCACCAGCAGGGCCGTATCGTCGGCAGTAGTTCGGGTCGGGCATGTGTTTCGGAATAGGTCAAATCGGGCATCAAACGGATGCTGCTCCATGTACGGTTCACTCGCCAACTGCTTTCGAATGGCAATGCTGGTGCGCGGTACGGCAAACCAGACAACATTGAGCTGACTCAGATCGCCCAGCACCTCGATCCGGTAATTCACCACAAACGGCACTGCCTTTAGGGCCATCACCGCCAGAAACAATGTACTCATATCGAGGCTATTGGGTGAGCAGATGGCCACCACCTGCCCCGGCACTACGCCCGCCCGACGTAACATTCGCTGTTGGTAACGGATCTGTTCCCATAACTCGGCATAGGTCAGGCTTCGTTTCCCTTCGATCAGCGCGGTTTTCTCGGGATGCTGTTCGTGTCGCCTTCGTAATACGTTAACCAGTGTCTCCCGACCCACCCCGTTCCAGTCAGGAAGGGGATGAGGCTGTCGGAGAACAATTGATGGGGAGTCTGTCAGCGAATAAGCAGACATAAGAGTTGATTAGTTGATATGGATGGTAATCGATTTGTCGCTATTGACCGTAAAGAGCATAGCGTCAAATTTTGGTGGACCAAACGAAGCCTTTACGTTGTTTGAAACGCCCCAGCCTTCTTTGGGAATACCAAACAGGCCCGTATCCATCTTCTTGTTGTTGTTCTCATCGTGAAACAACCGCACGGCGTAGGTACCGGGCTGTACATTCTGAAACACAAGCTGCGCATTGCTTTTCTGCACCACCGCGGCCTGGCTCTGCAACGCCTTCTGGTTCGTGTCCTGTAGCGACGCATAAACTGCTCCGCTCTCCGTTTTCAGATCCGTTACGTTGACGGTCAGCGTGTGCGCACTAGCCTGATGTTGCGCTTTGGCTACGAATGAACCAGCCACCAATAAGGCAATTAGGAGTACATTTTTCATAAAAAATGGAGATTAAAGGATTAAACGATAAAACTGATTTAAAAGAATGGCCCTCACAGCAGCGTCCGTCCCGCCCCTCTCTCATGCTGAGCGAGAGAGACTAAACCGGGACAGCTCCCCTCTCCCAGTTTGGGAGAGGGGCCGGGGGTGAGGGAAAACTATCAGGAGTAATCCCATACCATTGCGGTACGGATTCCACCGCGTAACGTTGTCCATCAATACGTAACAACTCATCCGATGTGGGGCGCATTTCAACCACTTTCAGCAGCGCATTAGCCGCTACAGCTTTCCGTACTAATCGCCGGAACAGATCAACCAGCAACGGATTATCAAAGCGGATATACTGCGGCTTATGATCGTCGGCATTCGGCGCGCCGGGCAAGCTCACAAATACTTCGTCGGGAAGTTGATGCCGCTGCTGCCAGTGATACGTTGTCCGAAAGAACGTAAAAGCATTGCCATCAACGGGTAATGTCGTTTCGGTACCAACGGGCAGCCACCACGTTTGTCGTTGAATAATCAGCCGGGAGTCGAGCACGATTCGAGGCCATATTCGTACGCTTTCGGCAGGCTGCTGGCTTTCATACCATTGATTGATAACCGAGGTAAACAAGGTCAAACTCAACTCCGGTACTGGCCTGAACAGACACAGGAACGAATACAACCGGGACCGGGAAGCCTGGAATCCCATATCGACCACATGAACACGCTTGCGGGATGATCTGTGCCAAAGCTCAAGCCTTGTACCGTCTTCCGATAAGCTGACCGTCAATTCGTTGAGCGGAATCTTCTGCCCCGAATCAGCCGACCAATGTCCTGCTGGCGTCAGGATCGCTCCATCCACTAATCGAGGATGAAAGTTAGCGTTGTGGTAATGATCGTCCGTGGCTTCTACCAGTACATAGTCTGTCGCTGTTACGTCCCGGTTTTTCCTGTTTAGCTCATGGGTCAGCGTGTGGGAGAAGTAGGGCAAAAACCGTCCATACAATCGACCGAAGCCACCGGCCAGCTCGTTCACAGCCGCCCAAAGTTGCCCCTGTTTGTCCAGCCAATGTTGCCAGAAAACGGCCTGACTCGCTACCTTGCCCGACGTAGCGCCTATCCAGTCACTGTTGAGGTGTACTACTTTTCCGTTCAGCCCGTTGGCCGCCCATTGTTTCCAGGTTGCTACGTATTCGGCAGGGATTCGTTCGCTGTTGGACAACGTATTGGACTGGCTCAAATACGCACTAAAGAAGGTCGTTACGGGCACCGATTCCGTTGCGGGAAAGGTCGTTTTGAACAGCTCGACCAGTGAATTTGAAGGCGGCACATACGCTTCCGCAATATGACTAACCAATCGATCGAGACTGGTCGTTAGCCGTTTCATAGCGGGTTTAGGTAAATGACCTTGTAGTGAACGGGTAACATCCTCAAAAAAGAGTTGCTCGGGACGTAACGGCCAGAAATCAGTGGTTGGTGGTTGCGAAAGCTGAGCGACGTGCTCGGCCAATACACCCTGCGCTTTCAGCAAAAGCGATAGTCGCTGGGTAGACGTAGCGACGGGCAACGTATCGGCAGTAGCCCGCAGCGCGTTAAGCAACGTAAGCTGACTATCAACGAATCGCGCTGACAACCACCGGTGGCTGATCAACCAATCATGCAGTCGAACGGCCCAGTCAGGATCAGTAGCCGAGACGGGTAAAAGATGATGCAACAGCCCCAGTTCAATCAATTTGGCAATGTATTGACTGGCTTCCTGATTCGTGGACCGAAACCGTTGCTGAATCTGACTTACCCATTCTTTATAGGTCCAGGTAATGTAGCGTGACCGAACGACCCAACGTAACACCGGATTTGCCGCCATGCGAACACAGGAAACTTGCCCATCTGTCTGTCGGATATAGCTAAGTTTGTCGTCTGTGATCAGTGCACTCGGATTTACCGTTACGGTCCACTGTTCGCACAAGCGTCGATTACTACGTAGCATAGCGTCAAAAACACCCAACAAACGTACCGACAAGCGTATGTGCGAACGCGCCGGGCCAGACTTCCAGGGCTGACTTTCGCCGATATGAATCGGCACCGTTGCCAGCTGCGTTAACGTACTATACGGTGTGGTTTTCGTTGCGGCCCGCGACAGATAACGTAACAGACCGTTCTCAATCTGAAAGTCATCTTTTCGAAAATTAGCGGGATTGGTCTGCTGATAAGCCGCAATATGACGGAGCAGCGACAGGCTGGAAAAGGCCAAACCTCGCTGAAATGATACGTCGCCAATCAGCCGCTGAAAATGCTGTCGCCCCAAAATTGCCTGCTGGCGATATAGCTTTGCTGTCGTTGTTACGTACCTCTCCAACCGCTGACGGTTCATTATATACGTCATCAATTGTAGTAGCAATGTAGCCGGTAAATAACGCGCTGCCTGATCCAGATCTTTCGGGCGAACCGACCGATCATTGTGCAGATCACGGCGAATCTGCTGCACCTGCTGCTGCGGTTTTCCGGCTGGACAATCGTTCTCAATGAACGAAAACAAGTTGGTCAGCAATGGTTCTTTGTTACATTGCAGCCGCTGGAGCAACTGGTCGTGTTGTTGCAAACGATACGTAATAACGGGGGCTCGTAATCCATCGAGAACATCGATCGATAGTCCGGCTACGCGCAGCAGCACCGGCGACAGGAGCTTGGGCTTATGGGGAATAGGCATAGTTCGGTTGTGAGCAATGAATTGATGCGTTCGCTAGGTTAGGCAGCAGCCTGAAGAATTCCCTGTTTCCACCAATAATCGATGTATTCGTTGTTCAGCGTTGACTGACGAAGAAAAGACGTTTGGTCGGAAGTCTGCTCAAGCTGGTGTAGCCACTCAAAAGCATCGGCAGGTAACGGAAAGGCCTGATACGTTTGTCGATCAAACAGATAGCCGTTCCGATCGATTTTGAAAAGACTGTATCGCTGTTCATTGAACCGCACACTTGCCGCGAGTCCTGTTTCCATCGGCTCCGACGTTGATTCGGTTGTCAATGCATCGAAATCGAGAAACTTATGGAAGTAAAACCAGCTCTCCCACTGATCAACGTAGCGTTGAAGATAGGTCGCCAACAGGTCGTACAACTGCTGCGTCGTTTCGCGAACAAACACATCGGCCGATGTTGCCAGCGGTTCTATCGCTGGCAGGCAATCGTAGTGCGGAATTTCGGCACCATCCAGGGTTTTGTAATACGAAATAATCGGAATGATGGGCGTTCGGGTCGCATACGCCAACGTAGCAATGCCACTTCTGGAGATGATCGTTTTGTTCAGAAACTGAATGCGCAGCTGTTTGTTGTTCCGTTGATAGATCCCCCCTACTCCCGTATTCCCATCCAGAAAAATCAGGATCGACCGGCCTTTGTAGAGCGCTCCCGCCATTTGTCGGCCAATCGCGGGATTCTCGGCGTCCAGCATCTCAATGGACGCGGACGCTTGGTTATACTGATTCAGCTGGGCCGACACCTTTTCGATGTATTCCTGCTGATTGGTCAGCGTTCGGTTATCGATTACCAGCGTCAGCGGATAGCCTGCATTGAGCAACATGGCCAAAATAGCGCGGTAACCGCCCAGATGATACGTACAGAAAATTCGCGCAGGCCGGGGAGCATCCGTAGGGTTCAGAAAGTCAGCGTTTCCACTCACACCCATACCCATGTGAGCCAGTGAGCCAAAATCGACGTAGCGAAAACTACGGGCGCTCAGCCAGTGATTCGTCAGTAGCCGCAGATAAATTGATTCGTGCTGTTCGGCTGGAATCTCCGGGCAGAAATGGCTCAGGTTGGCCCGCAAAAAGTGCAGATCTTTCTGCTGATGCGCTTGTTTTTTCTGCGTTTCCCGCTCGACAACTTCCTGATAAGCCCGCTCGTAGGTTTGCCGAAACGTAGCTTTATAATCCTCCCAGTAAGACGATGACATAGTCATAGTGAGAAAGGCTTAAGGTTTGCGAATGGCCAACGTAACGGCATTCCCACCCACGTGCAGCGAGTGAACGAAAGCGGTAGCCCCCGATTCAAACGTTCGATTAACCGTATATTTCGGGGCATTGTCAGGCAGGCCCGTCTGAGCGGATTCATAACCCGTTCCAACCACTACGTTATCGCGCAGACACAACGCTCCCGCCAGCAGCGACATAATCGGTGAAGCACTGAAGGTTTCGCCCGTTTGCCCCTTGATGTTCACATAAGCAGGCAACGCACTGTCGGCCCACAAATCCTGAAGAGCTGGCGTTTCGTACTCACGAATATGCCAGGGCAACCCGCCCCCACCAACGAACAAACCAACGCCCGATGGATCAATCTGGCTATTCTGGCAAAACTCGGTCAGATGGTCAAGTAAATCGTCGGTGCTACGTTCATAGATAAAATCGCGGTAGGCCGTATCGCCCGACACCTGATAATTAACCACTTCAGCCAAGACCGTAGCCTTCCGGCGATAAGCGTGTTCGGCCGATTCCAGCACGGCAAAGGCGGCCCCTTCGCCATAGACGATAACGCCCTGCTCATCGCGCAGACTTTCGGCAAAACTGCGTCGCTGCCCAGTCTCGTCCGTCACAGATGGCAGGTAACCCCGGTAGCGGCTGGCCAGCAAAGTCGTTTCCCGAATCTCATCGAAACCACCGCAGATTACTACGTCGGCTTTACCATCACGAATCAGGTCGTAGCCATAGCAGACACTGTTTTCGCCCAGCAGAATCGAGCTTGGCCCTTTTAGTTTAAAGGCGCGCGCTACGTCGCCCAGAGCGCAGTTGGTCGTTGTTTTAGTGAACACAAACGGACTCACTTTCGAGGGACCATCGATATACAATTTGTACAAAAACGTTTCTGCGGCTGCGTTGGCACTCAGGGTTGTGTCCAGAATTAATCCTAACTGTTCGGGTACTAATCCGGCCAGATCCAAACCGGCATTATCAATGGCTAGCCTCGCTCCCACCATCGCCAACTGCGAATATTTCAGTGGGAACGGCGGCCGTAAATTACCAACATGATCAGTCAGATTAAAGTCGGCACAGGGTGCGTAGAAAATGGCTTCGTTGGTAGCCAGATCGGGTACATTCCAGGTATCTTTTACCGTTACGGCCGACTCATTCCGACGTAATGCGTTCCAGAATGGTTCGATACCGACTCCCAGACCCGACAGGACTCCGCCCCCGGTCAATACTACGGATGGTTTGGTTTTCATGATCAGCGTTGGATTAAGAGTTGATGAGTACCGTAACGATTCCTTTGGCTGCGATCCCCCGACCGTCGATATCAACGCGCGCTTTGAAGACCGAGAAATTGAGCATTTTGTGTTCGAAAACGGCCTGAATACGTACCGTATCGTTTGGCAAAACCGGCTTATTAAACGTCATCTTGTCGATCTTGATGGCCCGACCGGATTTAGGTCGATAGTTTTCCGAAACATCGCTCACCTCCACGGCATTGAGCGCTTCGAGCCGACCGAAAATGCCGCAAGCCTGGAACATCATTTCAACCAGTACGACACCAGGCAGAATGGGTTCGCCGGGAAAATGCCCCTGAAAAAACATGGTATCGGGCTTGATAAACGTTTCGGCCAGTATCGATTCGCCGGGGATATAGTCGACCAGTTGATCGATGAGCAACATGGGTGGCCGGTGCGGCAACAGGTCCTGTGGACGAAGCCGATCAACCTGTAGCTGATTAATTGTTGTTCCTGAAAGCATGGGAAGAAAAGGTCTTGACGGATGGAATTAATTATCGAATCGACGTAGCGCAATAGAGGCCATGCACCCACCGAATCCGAACGAGTTAGACAAAGCAGCACGAATCGGTTGATCGATAGCCCGGTCGCGCACCAGGTGAATAGACCCCTCATCGGCAACCATCGTGGTTTGCACGTTGCAGGAAGGCGGCACAAAGCTGTGGTAGATGCCCAGGGCCGTGGTGATAAACTCAATGCTTCCGGCCGCCCCCAATGTATGCCCAATCATCGACTTGGTTGAGCTGATATAGACGGGTCGGTCGGCCATCAGTCGGCCAATACCATGCAGTTCCATGCTATCATTCACGCCCGTTGCCGTGCCATGTGCGTTGATGTAATCGATCTCGTCGGCCGTCATCCCGCCATGTTGAAGTGCCTGCTGCATCGTTAGGAAAGCCGTACTGCCATCAGGTGTTGGTGCCGTTGGATGATGCGCTTCGTTGTTAGCCGAATATCCTTTGAGTTCGCAGTAAATACGGGCTCCCCGCTCCTGCGCATGGGTCAGACTTTCGAGCACCACAAACGCACTGGCATCGCCCAGGGTTAAACCATCCCGGTTCTTATCGAACGGCTGACAAATGGATTTCGACAGCGACTGAAGCGAGTTGAAGCCTGCAAAGCTTAGTTCGGTGAAGATGTCGATACCACCGGCTACCGCTACGTCGACCCGGCCACCCGCTACAAAATCGAAGCCGCGACCGATGGAGTTTGTCCCTGCTGCACAGGCAGTTGAGATTGTAGACGATGGCCCTCGCCAGCCCAGTGTCCGCATCAGCGAACCCGTAATATTGGGCGTCGATGCCTTAAACAGCAGCTCGTAGTCATCGGCGTCAATACCTTCCTGAATCCGTTTTTTGGTGAAATCCATGAAGGCATATGACCCGCCAATCGTCGTAGCGACAAACAGTCCGGCTCTGTGCGGATTCAGCTCCTGCGGTAGCAAATCCGCATCGTTAAGAGCCTCTGCAATAACCCGATTACCCAGTTGTGTCAATACGGTTTCGTCGGATGCTTCTACGTCGGCATAGAGTTCCTGATCGAGCACACAAGCCTGCTTATTTGCATAACACGCGCTGTCGGTTGAGAAACGGTCGGCGTCGATTGGTTTAAGGCCCAGCCGCCCGTTGTAAACACTTTCCTTGAATTCATCTTTTGTATGGCCAATGGAGCAGCATACGCCAATGCCAGTTACGACAACTCGTTCCATAAAAGTAAGGGTTTAGGAAATGGAGAAGATTGGAAGGATGTAGTACTAGGATACGCCCAGACCACCATCAATGGTAAGCTCCTGACCGATAATGTAGCTTGGTGCATCGCAGAGCATATACGTAACCAGATTGGCCACTTCGTCGGCACCACCTTTACGCTTCAACGGCGACCAGACCAGGCGATTCGCTACGTATTCGTTGCTGATGTCGCGGGTCATGTCGGTGTCGATCAGGCCAGGAGAAATACAGTTTACTGTGATTCCGAATCGACCAACTTCTTTCGCCAGCGACCTGGAGAACGTAACAACGGCTGCTTTTGAGGCCGAATAAGCCGACTGCCCTGCATTGCCTTTCTGCCCCGACAGCGACGTAATATTGATGATACGGCCCGATTTCCGGGAAATCATCATGGGTAGCATAACCCGGCAGGTATTCGTTACGCTACCTACGTTGGTATGTATTACGTCCCACCAATGCTCGTCGGTTGCGAAGAGAAATGGTTTGCCATCGCCAACGATGCCCGCATTATTGACAATCGCATCCAGATAGCTAACGTCTTTACGTATACGTTTCGACAGATCGATTACATCAGGAAGCCGGCTCATATCGCAGCGGTAGGCATATCCACCACCTTTTCCGAGCAGATTAATCTCTTCCAACAACTCCTGCGCTTTGGCTTCGTTGCTGAGGTAGGTGAAGAGAACGGTGCAGCCACGCTCTGCGAGAGCCATACAGATGGAGCGGCCAATTCCACGCGAGCCACCGGTAACCAGAACTATAGTCTTTTTCATGAAACAGAAAGGAAAAGGATTGGGAGAATAACTTTATGATTGATTATCAAACTACTTGCTGGATATAAGCGTAATGGTTGTTCATTAGCAAGCTGCCCCTGCTCTTATTTAGCAGCTAACTGGAGCAGTTTACGGCAGTTGGCAGCCTGGCGTTCAGCGGGTTTACGGCCCCAGTTTACGTCGATCGTATTGGCTCTGTCTTTCTGCTTTTCGGCCAATTCAATGGCTTTTTCGAAATAAGCCAGCGCTTCCTTTTTGCTGCCGCCAAATTTCTCAGGTGTGTTATAAGCTTGCTGGCCCATCAGGAAATAAGCGCGTGGATTACTGGGGTCCAGCTGAATCGCCTTTTCTAGATTCGAATGTGCTTTCATGATATATTCCATACCGCGTTGCATCATGTTTACTTTGATACCAGCCAACAGAATCATAGATTTAACACAGTACACTTCCGAGTTATTCGGCGAAATCCGGTCGGCTTCATCAAGCAATCGAGTAGCCTGTTCGCAAAGCGGGTCGATCTTGTCGATGCCAGGCTCGCTGAAAGCCGCCGTTACGGTACAAAGTGCTCCGTAATAGTAGGGAAGCCACTTGTCTTTTTCGGCATTGGCCACGCGGGAAAATGCATTAGCGGTTTGCAGATTTCCGGCAACGCTTTGCGTCGTATCCATTTTTTGAACCAGACCTGTCATGGCGGTGGTGTATTGATCAGCGGTTTGCGCTACGGCTACTGAGCCAGAAAGCAACGTAGCGGCTAGTAACGTACTGAGGTGTTGTTTCGTTTTCATAAGATTCGTTTGGTTATGCGTGAAAGTCGGATAAGGGTTTAGGAAAAATTGGAGTTACTTATGAATTGGCGGTCGATTTCTGAACCGCCATAATGAGCAGATCGGGAAGGCTGAGCGCGATGAGGTCCAGCATTGAAATCTGATACAGGCCAGCCAGCTGTTCCAGTACCGTTAAGGAGAGTTCGGTTTTACCGTTTTCTTTTTTGCTGTAAGCGGCCTGGCTAATACCCATTTGAAAGGCAACATATTCCTGAGGGTAGCCGTAGATTTCACGAAGTTTGCGGAGTTTGATAGCGAGTGCGCTCATGAGTATGATTTGTTTGATCTTGTGCTGTTTGAACAATACAAATGTGGCACATTGGGGAGGGTGTTTTCAACTTATTTCGACCGATGCGGTTCGTCTATCGACCAATGAAAAAGCAGGGCTGTCGAATGAATTCTGGCAACTTGTCCGTTCAGACCAACTTATTCCCGTTTATTATAGCTTATGCCAGTTTTTATGGCCCAAACAGGCAGAAAACACAAAAGCCATATCCCCGCGATATGGCTTTTATAGCATTAATGATTAGTTAGCGATCAACGGCTATAACTCTTGTAGAGCTTATTTCGACCAATGAAATGGACGTATTGAATGAAGTTAAACTCCAGATGGTCGAATTTGATCGATTCGTCGCCGATCTGGAGCTTCAGTCCGGGTGTGTAACGCAGGTTGGTACGTAGCAGACTCGTTCCCGTCCGCGTAACACGAATGTCCCACCCGGCAATGATGCCAATGCCCGGTTTTATCTGTGAGTAACGCCTTTGCTGACCTGCTTCCGTCACGGTAGCACTCAGGCTTTCCACCGCCAGCGTCGGCCCGATATAAGGCACGAAGCCCAAGTAATTAAACAGGAATTTATAGCCTTCCAGCATAAAGGAATGCCTTCGTAATCGAATATCGGTTCCGTAAGCCTCCAGGTGCGTTCCCATCGTTCGGTAGGAAACACCCAGGTTCAAATCGGGTTTGGACGCATAATAGCCAAACGTTACGTCGGGCATGATTCCTCCCGTCATATCGTCGTAGAAATACGGGTATTTGGCTTTAAAATACGATGATTTGCTCATTTGCATCCCCACCGAAGGGCCAATTCCGGCGTACCAACTGCTTTCTTTTTTATGCTTTCGCAGGATGTGCGCTTTTATGTTAGCCTGCTGAACGCCTTCTGGCCGCGCCATTGATTTGTCGGTGTCGATATAGCGAACCAGGCCTATATTCACCGTTACGGGATTAAAGGATAATGGGCCCGAAGCCGTGGGCGAATAGGAATACGTAACGTTGCGGTTCCGCTGGTAATAGACGCCGGCGGTCAGATGAAATCGATTGGTTGAATACGTAACGCCAGCCTGCAACGGAGCCATAAAGCGATCAAATTCTGGGTAGCCTTTCCCGAAGGGCGTGTCTTTCTCCTGATGTCCATAGGCCTGTCGTTTAAAGCAAATTCCCACATAGGGCGTCAGCCGATTCGGAGCCAGTGCTCTCGGATAAATACGCAAGCCCGTTTCCACCCCTTCTTTATACGACCCATCGTTGAAGGCAGCATGCGATTTACCAATTGCCAAAGGCAACGGAAACGTAACGTACATATCGGCATGCCCCCAGAAATGAACCCCGCCTATTGTCAGTCGCGGAATGACTTTACTTGAAAATGGTATTGATCCGCCCGAATAAGGAGCTTGTCCACCGGGCATACGTAGCAGATCGCCACCGTAGTGGAACCAGGCAAACGATGTACTTTTCTTTAGATAGGCTGACGAATAAACGGTGTCAATCGTCTGCCCGGTAGCGATATGCCCAATTAGGCAGCTTCCAACCAGAAGCCCTACAACTGGTTTCATCGGTTAAGTCGTTTAGATACGCGGCAAAAATACGTTCTCTGCCAGCCTGGCCTATAACTTTTGGGAATACTTTAAAACCGGTCATTATTGTACTCCATCGCCGGTCAGCCTAGGTTTGTTTATTCATTTCAGCCTAAAATCTTTAGCCGTTACAGCTATGTCTATTCAACTGTTTATCAAGACGTTTATCATCATACACGCTATCGCTGGCACGGTAGCTCTATTAGCTGGCCCTGTAGCGATGCTCACCAAAAAAGGAGCGTCCAAACATCGTCTTGCTGGCCGCTATTACACCTACAGTATGGGCGTTGTTTTCGTTACGGCGGTGGTAGTTGCCTACTTAAAAAGCCTGACGTTTCTGTTTATGATTGCATTTTTCAGTTTCTATCTGGTGCTGTCGGGCTATCGGGCGCTACGTTGGAAACGATTAGCGATTGACGGGAAAGTTGCTACGCTGGACTGGAGTATTCAGATTGGAGCCGGAATTACGGCCGCCCTGCTCATTGCCTGGGGACTCTGGCAAGTGGTTAATCAAAGCTTTTTCGGCGCTGTCGGCATTGTTTTTGGTGTCATTGCACTCGCCCGCGTTAAACAAACGATCGATGGTTTTCGGAATCCACCGGAAGACAAAAGCTACTGGCTTTATTCACACATTATTGGTATGTCGGCGGGATACGTCGCTACGTTGACCGCGTTTCTGGTCGTGAATATTCATTTTTTACCGCAAGTAATTGTATGGTTACTTCCAACCCTAATCGGTGTTCCGTTGATTGTCAGAGTGGTTCGTCAGATCAAAAGCGCCAATGAACAGAAAGCCGAAAAAGCGGTTATAGACTCAGGCATCGTTGTTTAGGGTTTATTGTTCATCGTGTATGGTTGAAGGTAGTCCTGGAAACAAGAAACCATAACCATATAATCATTTTGGCAACGCTCTCTCTCGATTTTTACCAATCCCACGACACACTTACGCTATCTCAACTGCTGCTTGGCTGCGAGCTCGTCCACGAAAGTCCGGACGGAACGACGGCTGGTATTATTGTTGAAACAGAGGGATACCTAACCGACGACCCTGCCTGCCATGCCTATCGACGACAGACCACACGTAACGCAGCCATGTTTGGCCCCGCCGGTACGTTATATGTGTATCAGATTTACAATCACTACAATTGCATCAACGTAGTGACTAGCCCGGAAGGCATCGGCGAAGCAGTACTGATTCGGGCCCTCGAACCAACGGAAGGGCTTGATCTGATGGCCATTCGACGTAACGATGCCTTTAAAACGGGCTTTGAACGGTATAGAAATAATACGATTACCATCGATACGGCCGACGGACAACGAAATCTTTGCAACGGTCCGGGTAAGCTCACCATAGCGATGGGCATCAACCGACAAACGCACAATGGCGCATCACTCATAACCAGTAAACTTTTCATTCGGGGACCCGTTCTGCACGATTTCGACATGGTTACGACCACGAGAATTGGCATCACACAGGGCGTTGACCTACCCTATCGGTACTACGTTAAAGGCAACCGATACGTCAGTAAAAAGTGAGCTATTACAGTACGTTATTCCCGAAGTAGCACGTTTATTTGGATGGAGTTGCTTTGGTAAAAAAATCAGTCAGATTGATCTGATAAAGTCCACTTAACGTAGTAGCGTACACCTTCTTCCCAAACCTTGTCAGCCCCGTTATTTTGTTACCATCCAGGCCTGCATTGATGAGTTGGTAAAAGCTTTTCGTATTCGGGTCGTAGGTTGAAAACGTTTCTGTACCATCGTCGAGCAGGAGAATTTGGCTCTGCCCATACGCCACCAGCTTTCCGTCAACCTCAACAAATTCGACACTACCCGAAAAACTGACGCTCAGGAGATTTTTCCAGGTAAATCCGCCATCCACCGACTGCGCAATAATGCCATTATACCCTTGATAACCATACAGTTTACCTTTGTAATAAAAATATTTATCGGGGATGATGGCTGGCTTTGGTATTTTTTTCACTGTTCCATCCGTATAAATGGCATAGAGATACGTATTGCTGGCCAACAGGCTCTCGCCAGGCGTAGCTACAAAATAATCGTTGACGGCAATCGATGTCCGTACCGACGATTTATAGTCTGTCTCAAGCGGTAGAGCGATTGGCTTCAGAGTATAGTTGTTGACTAAAAACTCCGAGTAATCTTTTCCAACCGGCCGGAGCAGCGCAAACTCTTTCGTGTTGTCATTCCGGGCTAAAAGTATGACGCCCTGCGAAGAATGTAAAAGCAGTACGTTCTTCTGCACATTAAACGAGCCGAACGTCCCATTTCCCGATCTAAAATCCGAGCCAGTAATAGTCAGATTGAGAGCAGGGTAGACTATATCCGGATAGATTCCGGCCCCGGAACCTGTGTAATACTGTGTCTGGCCCGTTGAATCACCCACGAACGACAGGCCCACAATTTTTCGATCTGTGCTCAGCGATGCATACAGATTATCGCTCAGCAATGGCGTAAACACAGAGAACCCGACCGCAGCGCTCCCTCCAACCCCAAACCGCTGTACCGTCTTCCCAAACGTTCCGTTTTTTATAAACGTAGTGTCGCCTGCATCAAGCTGAAAAAACCCTTCCGTGCCAGCCACCACCAGTCGTTTTTCGTTGGCATGGGCCGCCAGTAGCAGCTTATTATCAAGAATCAGATCAGGATTGAGTGTCCAGCTCGGGGCAGCGGGAGTAGTAACAACGGGATCGACCGACACTGGCTCAACGGTTTTACACCCATTCAACCCCGTTATTAGGCTTATTACTAAAGTGGTATAGACTACTGTAAACGCAATTTTCATTCTATGGCTGTGTATTCTACATACAAAGATCAGATGAACGCATTTATAATTTATAATCTATGCTCACTTGCTTAAAAATCGTGTCAGATCATCAATCGACCGAATGCCTAGCTTTTGAGCCTGCTCCCGGCGCATCATCAGGCAATAGCTATTATTGAAGCCTAGCGGCTTCAGCCAATCCAGCTTGTAGTTCGTTACGTATTGCTGCCGAACAAATTGGTAAACAGAATCCGGCTGCATAGGTAAAGCACGTAACGTATCAGCCGACGGCTGAAGAACAACCAACAAACCCGTTCCGGTGTACTCTGGTGAAAAATCAGTCGAACCAGTACGTAGTGCGTCGAAGCAGATTTGGGTGCCGCCCAGCCCGGTACGAGTCACCACACGTAATGCAGTTTGCCCTTCAACGAGCTGGCGACAGAGCTCGGCCAGGATATATTGCTCCGTAAACACCTTTGTCCCCATCACAATCGTTTCGGTCCGTTCGCCGGGAGCAGGCCGTTTGTATAAACCGACTTGTTTCAGGAAATTCTGCGCTACGTCTTCCGTCGATTTCTTCTGATAATCAACCTGGTAATTCAACGCCGTCATCACAGAATCGGTCAGTTTACCGGCGAGTAGATTCAGTGTTGTAGCCAGATCAACGTAACGATTCAGGGTTGCCTGCCGAACCACCAAAGCAGCGTCGTAAGGCGGGAACGCATGCCGATTATCATCGAGAACAACTAAATCATAGGCTTTGATACGTCCGTCTGTCGAGTATCCGCTGATAATATCGACCTGTTTCCGGTGAATGGCTTCATACATTAGATTCTGGTCAATCAATCGGGGACGTAATAGTAAGCCGTAGGTTTTCTGTAAGCCCGGATAGCCGTCGGACCGCCCATAAAATTCATGCGCAAAACCAGCGATCAGTTTATCTTCCCGACCCGGCAACAAATAAAAAGCCGACAGGAAGGGCGTAAGCAGCAGAAAAGCCAACGCTCCAACCCGCAATCGCTTGCCAGATAATTGCTGTAACTGCGCCAACAGAAAATCGAATAGCACAGCCAACAAAGCCGCAGGAATAGCCCCCGCCAGCATCATATTGACGTTACTAAGCGCAATACCGCTGAAAATAAACTCGCCCAGCCCACCCGCTGCTACATAAGCGGCCAGGGTGGCAACACCAACATTAATCACCGTTGCCGTTCGGATTCCGGCGAAAATAACCGGTAACGCCAGCGGTAGTTCCACTTTTGTCAGAATTTGCCGATCCGTCATACCAACGCCCTGAGCCGCTTCCTTCAACAGCGGACTCACGCCGGTAATGCCTACATACGTATTACGGATTATGGGGAGTAAGGCATACAGAAACAAAGCAACCAACGCCGGTCCCGCCCCAATACCCAGCAACGGAATCAGAAACCCAAGTAATGCTACGCTCGGTATGGTTTGTAAGACACCAGCCAGTGCCAGAATACCGCTCGCTAACCGGCGACGGCGCGCAATCACAATACCCAAAGGAACCCCGATCAATAGGGCTGCCAACAGCGACACGAAGGTCAGGCCGATATGCGTCAGCGTTTGCTCGATCAGTTTGCTGCTATGCTCCCGGACAAAAGCGAAAAAGTCATTCATGTGGGCGATGGGGTTTATCGTCCAGGAATTCACGGACAAAATCGGTAGCGGGATGAGTCAATAACTCGTCAGGCGGTCCTATCTGCACAATCCGCCCTTTGTCCATCAGGGCAATTCGATCGGCCAGTTCCAGCGCTTCGTTCACATCATGAGTGACCAACACGACCGTTGTTTCTTTCAACTCATTCAGGCCAAACAGTTCTCGCCGTACATGACGCCGGGTAAATGGGTCGAGCGCCCCAAACGGCTCATCCATCAGCACAACCGGCGGATGAGTAGCCAATGCTCGTGCCAGACCGACCCGTTGACGTTGCCCACCACTTAGTTCCGATGGATAGCGGTTCAGCAGTGTGGTTGGCAGCTGAAGTTTAGTCATCAGTTCCTGCGTTCGGTGCACGATCTGCTCGCTGGTCCAGCCGACTAGCCTGGGTACAGTGGCAATCGCTTCGGCAACCGAATAATGAGGAAACAAACCACCATCCTGAATCACATAACCCATTCGCCGACGAAGCTCCGGGCCAGGTTGCTGCCGTACGTCAATGCCATCGATACGTATCTCCCCGGATGTTGGTTCGATCAGGCGATTGATCATTTTCAACGTAGTGGTTTTCCCACAACCGCTGGTACCGAGTAGCACCAGTGTTTCGCCCTTATTGATGTTGAGCGACACATGATCGACAGCCGTATGCGTCTGGAAGCGTTTTGTCAGATTGCTTATTTCAATCATTCGATTACTCTGACTCCTTTCCAGAAGGCAATCCGATCGTTGATCTGGCTGGCGGCCGGTTTCGGATCAGGGTAATACCAGGCGGCATCCGGGTTGGTGACTCCATCGACCGATAGCGAGTAATAGGATGCTACGCCTTTCCAGGGGCAAACTGTGTGCGTCTGACTATCCAGCAGATAATCAGCATTGACCGAGTCCTTCGGAAAATAATGGTTGTTTTCAACCACAACCGTATCATCACTTTCGGCAATCGTTTGCCCGTTCCAGATCGCTTTCATAGATAGTTAGTTAACTAGTCAGTAAGTAGATTACGAATGTCGTCTTCCGACAGTCCGGTCAGAGCAGCCACTTCAGCAACCCCGAACCCTTTAGTCAATGCATTTTTAGCGATAGCAATCGTCTGCTGTTTTATTCCTTCCTGTCTACCCTCTTGTAGCCCTACCTCACGCCCTTTTTGAATGCCACGCTCGTAGCCCTGCTGCTGCCCATGTTGTTCAGCATAATCAAGGACATTATTGAGATCCCGGTAATGCTTTAAGCTCTGCTCATATCTGTCGCGCTCGATTTTGCTAAACTTGGCCACTTCAGCCGCGTCAAACAATTGCTGAAAAACACGCTCTTTTATTTCTGGTGGGCGTTTTCTGAGCCGATCCAGATTATTAAAGAGATACTGCCATTTATCGGCCTGCGTCTCTAATTGACTAATCGATTTCGTGAATTTTGGCATTTCCAGATAAATAAAGGTTAGTTTATCGTAAAACACACGCCCATACTGATCTTTCAACTGAACAATCGACACTACGTCATTCTGGTTTTCATTTTCTGGCAGTACAAAATTCAAGATTGCCACCAGATACACGGCCGATAATTTAAAATTCCAGTCACCAGCCATTCCCTGATGCTGGATTGGAAAGGACGAGTAAAAAATACTTCGATCCTTAAAATACGTCTGCCGGTCCGGCTGATACAATATACATCGAAAACCGCTTTTCGATCCATTTCGTTTGCACCTAACAACCATGAGGGTTGATGGATCAGAATGCTACGTCAACGCGACCAACCTCCAACCTTTACACCCTCATTCAGTTGGGCTGACCCGCTCTCCTAACCGCCGAGCGTCCTGTCGCACGGTAGCTACCAATCTTTATTTTATTGTCAAATCTTTGGTTGTCTTTTTAACTCTGGCCAATCCTGTTCGACTTGAATTACACTCTTTCCTGACGAGTCGTAAGTTCGCTTTGGTCTTGTGATAATCCTGGAATCTTTGAGTCAAATTTCCATCTTTGAAGATGATATGGTTGTGCTGATTGGAATCGTATTCTATTGATTCCAAATCAAAGTTATTCACTTCTTTAAAACGCTCAACAATGATCGAAAATGTGTTAGGTTGCCGGTGATCTACGACTAATTCTGTCCAGGTTGAAAGAATGCCAGTTTCTTGACATTTTACTTGTCCCTTAACCGAGTGAGCATCAAAATAGGCTTGCTTTACTGCATGAACATCAGCGTGAACCGAGTTGCGACAAGCTACGTAAAAAAGCTTTTCAGGATCATACCGTTTGTTGTTAATCAACATAATGTACGAGATATATTCACTTGTATCATCAATGTAGAAGACCTCAAAACATTTAGTATTGAACTGAACCTGAGCTACTTTTATATCTTTTATGTAAAATTTATCTTCGTCCTCTTCTGTAGTATTTCCACCCGTTGTTTCTAACTCCTCCGTTTCTTGCTCTATCTCTTCGTTATCTGTTTCTGCTGTAGAGTTCAAGTAATCATATTCAAGCAGGTCAGCAACTGCTTCAAAATCAGAATCGCTTAATGACTGGCCGAAGTTGTAAGAGT
>NZ_JAAFZH010000014.1 GCF_010435915.1 Spirosoma terrae
TCTGGACCATCTCAATTTCATCACTCTGTTATATCGGCCAAATGTTACACGCCCTATGCTTTTGTTGGCATGATCTCGTTGTATGTGCTCTAATGCGAAAGCAGTAAACGAACCTGGTTTTTTAGGGTTATCTTCCTTCGTTGGATTAACTAAATCAAAATCGATTAATCGAAATGGGCGGTTATGAGTACCCGAAAATGTAAGCTCAAAACGTTCTAATTCATCGATCTTGTTACGTATTAGGCGATTTAACTCAGGCCGTTTCTTGACTTCCTTTGTTCGTTCATCCCATTCATTAGGGCTTAGATGAATGCCTGTTTTAAGGTATCGACGTTTCCCGTTTTGATAAGCTTCGATAAGAACAGAAGCTTTACCATTACGATCTAATTGTTTGCGTCGATTGTACACAGCCTTATAGCTTACTTTTACAATTGTCATTGTGCTGTAGTGTTAAATACGACACAAACCTACATTCCCTTATTGTGGCAACGTCCTGTATCAAAATTGTATCACACGGGACGAATAAGATAGGATTATTGCGGACTATAACGTACTAATCAAATAATCCTTAACAGATTGATTATAAGTAAAAAAGCCTTACAAATCAGAGAATTGCAAGGCTTTGAAATTGTACTATCTGTGCTCCCGAAGGGATTCGAACCCCTATCGATGGTACCGGAAACCATAATTCTATCCATTGAACTACGGGAGCGATCAACCCAAATTTGGGAGTGCAAATATAGCAGATTGTTGTTAAAAGATGCAAGAGAAATACAGATACTTAGCCCTTCTCGTCAATATCCCCGATTTTTTTTGCCCGTTTAGGGAGATGGTCAGCTAACTGCTGAAAGTTTTTGATGGGTGGGCGTGGTTTTTCGGCTTCACCGATCAGAAAACCATATGGTTGTAGGGATTCGACGGCATCAAATACAACTTTTATAATAGCTGTCATTGGTAAGGCTAAAACCAATCCTGGAAATCCCCAGACATTTTCCCAAAGAATCAAAACGATAATAGCTGCTAAAGGATTGATACTGACCTTCGAACCTACAATGTAGGGTGTGATAAAGTTACCCTCCAGCGTTTGAACGAATAAGAAGACACCAATAACGCCCAGCGCCTTTAGCGGATTGTCTTGCGTAACGAGCGCATACGCAGCCGGAAGTAAGGAGCCTAATGAAATTCCGAAATAGGGTATCAGTACTAAGCAGGCGCCAAAAAAACCAAAGAAAATGGCGTAGTCAATGCCTAAGATTAGCAGACCGACGGTCATCAAGGTACCGATAATCAGGATCACCAACACTAGTCCCGCCAGATAGTCTTTCACTACGTTATAAATTCCTTCCATTACTGCATCGATCTTTGATCGGCGCGTACCGTGAAAAGCTTTATAGAAAAACGACCGGAAAAAATCGCGATAGAGTAGAAAAAAGAAAATAAATAAAAGCACCAGAAACACATCCGTTAACGTACTGGTAGTGGCCAATAATGTGGTGGTTAATATGCTACCTCCTGCCGATAACGCTTCATTAAGGTATTTGCGCACTTCGGCCACCTGACGCTGACGGTCGATATTCAAACGTTCGTCGGCATACGTTTGGAGTTGGTTTAGATACTCATTACCACGTTTAATCAATTGCGGAATAACTTCGGCAAAACTGCTGATCTGCATTGAAACAGCATATAGAATACCTACTATAACGGCTAACGTCAGGATCAAACAAAGTATAACGGCTAGTATACGTGGCACCCGCCAGTTCTCAAGTCGTCGTGCTAATGGAAAAAGTAAAACCGAGAAAAGTATGGCAAAAACTAATGGGATCAGTATTCCTTCCAGGGCGTGAAGGCCGTAGACGATAATGACTATTGAAAGCAGTACGCAGGTTATTTTAGCGTATGATGGAAGCTTGACTTCCCGGGCACGAGTATCCATAATGCAGGATAAACACTATTTACGGCTCAATCGTTATGATCATTCTTAATTTACTTAATAATAATACTCAATTTCGCAGGTTTGATAGTAATTAGATTAACGTAACAGCCTATATACCAGATGATAGCTAAGGCTGGAATCGCTTGATTGACTGTTAAATTTTTGTTAAGTATGCATTCTTTAGGCGTAACGTTAGGGATAAGCCGCGTAACTTCGAGCGGCCTAACAGAAAATCAGGCTGTTTCACCAACTTTGCTTCTCATGAGTGCTGCTAAAGCTGCTCAACCACTACATCGCATCTTAGTCGTCGACGACGACGCCGACATTGTCGAGATGCTTGAGTACAATCTTACAAAAGAAGGGTATGATGTTCGTACGGCTACCGATGGCCGTAAAGCCGTTGAAATCGCCCGTTCCTATCTGCCTGAGCTGGTTATGCTCGATATTATGATGCCCCATATGGATGGCATTGAGGCTGGTCGGCAACTGCGCGATATTCCGGAATTAAGACAAACATACATTCTTTATCTGACGGCGCGTTCAGAAGAATATTCTGAAGTGGCGGCTTTTGATGTTGGGGCTGATGATTACATCACCAAACCGATAAAGCCACGCGCTCTGATGAGTCGTATCAATGCGCTGTTTCGTCGGGAAGCTCAAAAAGCCGATCCGGGTGAACAGATAAACATCGTTGATCTGACTATTAATCGGAAAAACTATTCGGTTACTCAGGACGATAAGTCGGTAATCTTGCCGAAAAAGGAATTCGAACTTTTGTTCTTTCTGGCCCAACACCCCAACAAGGTGTTTAGCCGTGAGGAACTGCTCCAGAAAATATGGGGCGCTGATATCTATGTACTTGAACGTACCGTAGACGTTCATATCCGTAAGCTCCGCGAAAAAATTGGCGATACACATATACGAACACTCAAAGGCGTTGGGTATATGTTCACCGACCAGCCAGAATAGTGAATGAAGAGCGGAAGAGCGAATGGCTAATCATATTTACTCTTTCGCTCTTTTTATCTTTGTCTCATGTCGCTTAGTCCCCGTTTTATTGCTCTATTGCTGGCTTCGCTGATTTCAGCGCTGACATTGGCGTTTCTGACGTTTGTGGAGGGCGTAACCAGCAATATGCTTTTTGTGGTGGGGGTTTCGTCGTTCGTTATCTCGTTTTTTCTGGTCTTATACGCTATTGAACTGCTTGTTTTTCGGGAAGTCAATAAGATGTATAAAACAATTCATCAGCTGAAAATTCGTGATTTTGCCATATCGCGCAAAACGATCATCAAGAATACCAATCCATTCAAAAAGCTGAATGACGAGATATTTGTCTACGTAGCCAAAAAACAGAAAGAGATCGATGAGCTGAAACGATTGGAACAGTTTCGTCGTGAGTTTCTGGCCGACGTATCGCACGAATTGAAAACCCCGATTTTTGCCGCTCAGGGCTTTATTCACACGCTCATTGACGGCGCTATTGATGACGAGCACGTTAGAGATAAGTTTTTATCTAAAGCAGCTAAAAGCCTTGATGGACTCGATGCGCTGGTAAAGGATCTGGTCGCTTTGTCGCAACTGGAAACAGGTGAAGTTAAGATGAGTTTTGAACGGGTTGATCTGGCTCAGGTTGTTCATGAAATATTCGAGCAACTGGAAAAAATAGCCTCAGCTAAACGTACGTTTCTCAAACTTCGGGTCGATAGGCCTGGTCCTATTTGGGTGAAGGCCGATTTACAACGTATTAATCAGGTTATGACCAATCTGATTGAGAACGCTATCAAATATGGTAATGAGAACGGCAAAGTTTTAGTGAGCCTTGAAGAGGATAAAAAACATGTTCTCGTTGCGGTGAAAGACGATGGCCCTGGCATTCCGCCGGAACATTTGAGCCGAATTTTTGAACGATTTTATCGGGTAGAGAAAAGTCGTTCGAAAGATCGAGGAGGTACGGGCCTGGGGTTGGCTATTGTTAAACACATCCTCAATGCTCATAAAGCCAAAATTACGGTTATGAGCAAAATCGATAAAGGCACTACGTTCCGGTTCAAACTCGAACGAATGGAGGAGCTTAAATTAGCCGCTTCAAAACAAAATGTGCAATGATAATTTCTCCGTTTCGACGCACTAGCAACGATACCTCTTTCCCTTCTCCTTTCTGGAGTGTTTTGTAAATGTCGCTGATTGTTAGGCTATTGACGGCATTATTGTTGATAAACATCAGCTCATCGCCTTCCTGCAAGCCAGCCAGAGCTGCTGGAGAACCATCGATTACCTTAGCCACGTAGTAATTTTTAAAGTGTTCGCCTTTGGCGCGAAGCTCCATGCCGCTCATGTCATGCTCAAATGTTTCGCGCATCAGTCGCTTCACTGGTTTCATGACAATGTATTGCTCAGGATAATTAAACGTTACGTTAAAACGACGTAGCAGTTCACAGCCAACATTCCCTTGCCGTTCTGGCATGTCGATTAGCTTCATACCAAACGCGGCACTATCAGGAAACGAGGCCAGAATATTATCCATTTCGTAGCGGCCAAAACGTATTTTCTGAATGCGGCCAAGGCTACCGTTGATGACGCCATTCAGCCCACGCCCCAGTTGGGCCCGGACAACTTTAGCCGGAAGCGGCATGGCCGTTGTGCTGCGTGAACGATCAAGCAGGAGAGCATGGCCAGCGCCCGTATCTAAAACGACACGTAGTGGTGTCGATTTTTCACCGTCAAACACAGATATAGCATCGGTATATGCTTTGGTGTCCTGAATTGTTATGGGGTATCGGTCGCCTTTACGCTTTTTGTAGCGATACTTTTTCGGTTGCATAATCAGAATTTCCCGGCGCTGGAAATCAATGTTGACAACGAAGTTGGCGAATATTTCGTAGCCGAAAATACCGTGAACGGGTGTACCTACAAACTCCGACAATTTCAAGATGTCTTCATCCAGTAAAACCAAATTATGATGAGATGCCCGCAACCCACCCATGCTCATGTGGTTATTAATAGCAATCGAAGCCGTTAGATTGTTACCTTCTCCGGCTCCATTTAGTTTTACTTTGCGGGCTAGGGTAAGCGGTTGCTTCTTAAAAACGCTGGGGTCTGTAATGATGGTGTTGCTGACGCCAGTATCCAGAATAAACTGTAGGGTGTCCGAATCGTTGATCCGTACGGGCACAATAATCAGATTGGAGTGGAGCTGAAACGGAATTCGTGTCCAGGTTCGGTTTGCAGCTATAAAAAAGCCGTATCGGTCCCGGTCAGGCGTGCGCTGGTGGTGATCATCACCCCAGGCAACCAAACAGGCGCAAAGCATTCCGATTGCCAAAACCACCGCTTTCATGTAGATGTGTTTATAACATTGAAATTACGTATTTTTTGCTTGAATAACACAAAAAATAAGACAACAGTTTATCGAGTTAACAAACGGTCATTTATTTATTCCGGAGTATTGGTAAAATTTAAGCTTTGATCGAATGAAGCGTTCGGCGGAAAGCCCTAATTTCGCCGTGATTTATGAACATTGTCTGTGTTCTATTAATTCATAACGCTTGATTATTAGCACATTATTTATCGAATTATGCGTAAGAAGATTGTTGCTGGCAACTGGAAAATGAATAAGACTTCTGAAGAAGCACAAGCCTTGCTTTCAGAAGTTGTCAATATGGTTAACGATGAGATTACGGGCGATGTTGAGGTCGTTCTTTGTCCTCCTTCTATCTATCTGTCGGCTTTCCGTCAGTATGTTCCCGTAGGAGGCAAAATTTCTATTGGCGCACAAAACTGTCACGAAAAAGCGTCGGGTGCTTATACGGGTGAAATCTCGGCGCCAATGATCCAGTCAATAGGCGTTGATTACGTTATTCTTGGTCATAGCGAACGGCGGCAATACTTTGGCGAAACAAATGCACAACTTGCTGAGAAAGTAAACATTGCCCTTGACAATGGTCTGAAGCCAATCTTCTGCTGTGGCGAATCGCGCGATTTGCGCGAGAATGGTGATTACATTGGTTTCGTAAAAGATCAGATCACCGAGAGTTTGTTCCATTTATCGGCAGAATCGTTCGCTAATGTTGTTATTGCGTATGAACCAATCTGGGCTATCGGAACTGGTCTGACAGCTTCGTCGGCACAGGCTCAGGATATGCATTTTGAGTTACGCCAGCACATTGCCAGTCAATATGGCGACGTAGTAGCGCAGGACACTACGATTCTGTATGGTGGTAGCGCGAATGAGAAAAATGCCGCTGAGTTATTTGCCCAGCCAGACGTAGACGGTGGACTAATCGGTGGCGCTTCGTTGAAGTCCCGGGAGTTTACGAACGTTATCAAAGCCCGGCAGTAGTGTGTCGATATGATAAAATAACAGAAGGTCGGCTGTCAAACGGCCGACCTTCTCTATGAATACCATTGATTGTGAAAGACGCAGCTTATTACGTTCAGGCTCTAAACATGCAGCCTCACCCAGAAGGAGGGTATTTTGTCGAAACATATCGTTCCACAGAACATATCGCTCATTCGGCTCTGCCGAATCGCTTTAGCGGGGATCGGGTGTTTGGAACGGCGATTTATTTTCTGTTAGAGAGCCATCATATTTCAGCATTACACCGGATTCAGGCCGATGAACTATGGCATTTCTATACCGGCGGGCCGCTAGACGTTTTTGTTATAACGCAGGAGGGTGAGCTGACGATAATAAAACTCGGTAATAACCCTGATAGGGGAGAAGTATTTCAGGCTGTTGTGCCAGCGGGGTGCTGGTTTGGGTCCAAGCCTGCCCAAGGCAGTTCGTTTTCGCTAGTTGGCTGTACGGTTGCTCCGGGTTTTGATTTTGCTGATTTTGAAATGGCCGATCGTGATACGCTTCTCCGACAATACCCACAGCATAAAACTATTATCGAAACTTTGTCTGAACCGCCGGGCCGCCCGGCGGTTCAGGCTATTTAAAGTTGACGTTACCAAACTTGGATACCACTCGTACTTTGGTACCTGAGCCGCTGCCAATTTTACCAACGTATTGTTTCGTCAGGCGGGGACCGCTACTGCTTTTCTCTTCGGGCTGGCTCGTAAAATGAAGCGATTGAGCCGATGAATAGTTGAAACTACCATAGCTAACCGTTACGTCGAAATCGCAGTTGTTGCTTCCCTCAAGCGGTAAGGCAACGGAGGAGTAGTTGGCCTGAATATCGACGTTATCGACGTTTTTAGTTAACTGATCGATTCGGAAACCGCCTGAAAAGTCGAGCTTGATTTTTCCCGATTCATGCAACGTACCAATTTTAGCACCTGAGTAATTGATGTCAGCTTCTAGTTTGCCAACATCGCCAATGTTCATCTTACCAAATTTATTACTGAGCAAAAGGACATTGGCACGTTCCAGCTCAAGACTGGCGTAGGCGATATCCAGTTTACCACGATCGATCGTTCGGATGTCGGCTTTACCATAAGCTACGTCAATATCATTCTGACGACCAGAAAGCTGCCCCGCGCTGAAGTTGCCATAACGGGAATGAACGTTCAACGGCGCATGAAATTCGGGTATGTCGGTATTGCCAAACTTATTTCGAAGCGTTAGTGCATTCTGTTTTGGCATCATTACGTCGTAATTGATTTTTACGTAGTTACGGTCGTTGTTACTTTTCCAACTATTTATACCCCAGTTAGAAAGGTTGTTCATGCTAAAATTAGTACGTACCGTAATCTGATTACCTGAACGTTTTTCTTCAATCGAAACAGCGTCCAGAAAACGTTGTACGCGTTCGTCGGAGTCGGAGTTCGCTACGATGGTGATCTGAACCCGGATTTCACTTTTATCCCAGAGGCCAACGCTTACTTTACCATATTGGTTATCAACAACAAGGTTGTCTTTAGGGTCAACATCAAACAATTTGATAATCGTTTTCTTCCGTTCAATCGCACTCGACTCGATTGGGTCCTTGGCCCACGTTAACAGCGGGACGAGGCAAAGCAGTATACTACACAGGGTTCTCATTAGTTTGCTGTTTAATGCGCTGAATAACACGCAACTGTTCGTTAAGCAGGTTGATTTGAAGTTGCAAGTTTTGAATCATCGCCTGAATCAACATCTCCTGATTGGGATTCCGGGGTAAGTCGGATTTCAATGACTGATACGAATGTTCGAGCCGGTTTAAATCCGTAGCAAATTCCTGATACAGAGCCGGATTGTCTTCAGTCATTTGCTTTAATTCACTACGTTTCTCGTCGATCAGCCGGGTGTATTGCACTACTTCCTTAGCGTAGCTGGGGGCTGCTGCCACAATTTCGGGCTGTTGCGTAACGCCATACTGGTGATTCATATAGAAAAAGCCACCAGCCAGGATCAATAGCGCAACGGAAGCCGCTACTCGCCAGTCCAGATTAGGCCAGCCGATTTGCCGGCCGCCAGTTTTGGACGAATGTTTGTGTACTTCTTTAAACGGTGAGCCATTTACTGGCCTGTAGTCATCAGCTAGACTTGATTCGCCGAAACCTGACTGGGTTGCGGCCGAATCAGGGTGCTGCTTAGCCAGTCCTGCTTCTAATTTCTGCCACAAATCAACGGGGGGCTCCTTGTCGTCAAAGGCCTCGCGATTGTCGCGGATAAAGCGTTCTAAATTATCTTTTCTCATCATTGGTTTTGTTGTTACAAAAGTTCTAACAACCGTTTTTTACCACGTAAATACTGGGTTCTGGATGTTGTCTCGCTAATACTTAATATGTTCCCTATCTCCTCATGATCATACCCCTCAAATAAATACAGCGACAAGACTACCCGGTATCCTTCAGGCAAAAGCTGCATGGCTCGTTTTACGCGTTCTACTTCAAGCTGTGTTCCATCTTCATCATAAGGCTCTGTATCGGCCAAATCAGGGCCATCGTCTTCACCAAATCGATTCGACTCCAGATCAACTAATTCGAGACGACGACTGCGCAAATGATTAATAGCCCGGTTTACGACAATTTGTTTTAGCCACGCCCCAAACGTGCTTTGGCCCCGAAATGAACCAATGTGGCTAAAAGCGTCCATAAAAGCTTCCTGCAATACGTCTTCAGCCTCGGCTTCGTGGTTCAGAATACGAAGACACACGTTATACATTGCTTTAACGTATTGCTGATAAAGCTCATACTGCGCCCGTCGCTCGCCCTGTTGGCAGCGTTTGACCAGGTCAGCATGGCGGTCCGGGTATGTTTTTCGTTCCAACAGCTCCAGCGTATTGTGTTGTTTAGGTTGTAATCGATAGAAAGACAGACGAAAACGACGGATGTTGCACGTGCTTCTAAAAAAATATGCATCTACAGTAAATAGATGCGCTGAATTCTACAATAATTTCGATTACAGGCCCGTTTTCTAAGGCTAATATGGTCAAAAAGACGTACTAAGGCCAGGTTTTATGTAAAACCTGGCCTTAGTACGTCTTTTTATTTTTTTGTTGCCTTGTTGCTATTCGTTGCGTTTGATGGAGAGCCAGTTAGTTCAGTTATGAGCCGGTCCGCTTTATAAATATAGCGCATAGCGGCAATGATACCACCCGTATGAACCGAAATCGTGCGGTTGGCATCAGGAACAAAAATAAACTCGCCGGGCAGGCTCTCCATGTTTCCATCAAAAGCCAGCCCAACGGCTTCGCGGTTTTTGTTGATCATTGGACTTCCCGAGTTTCCTCCGATGATATCATTGGTAGAAATAAAGCACATGGGTTGCTTTAACAGGTCGGCCGGTGGGTTTTTCCATCGAGCGGGCAAGTTCCAGGGAGCCTTGTCGGCAAATGAATAGTTCCGGTCATAAAGTCCCGCAAACGTAGTGATGATGGGCGCTTTGGTGCCGTTATAATCATAGCTTTTTACAACCCCGTCGTTGATACGTAGCGAGAACGTAGCGTCGGGCGGAACAGCCGGGCCATATACATCGTACAGCATTCGGCCTAGCTGACCACGTAACACCTCCTGACGTTGGGAGAGTTGTCGGGCTTGTCGGGCTGCCGTTACGTAGCGCGGAAATCCAATACGGGCTAAAACAAGGAGCGGGTCGTCGGACGATGTAATGGCTCCAGGGCGGGTCGTTAGCTCTTTGATGAATGCAGGATCGTTCAGCCTGGTTTTTCTGATCAGATAAGCAGCGGCTTGTTTGGGAGTTTGAAGCTTACCATCGGTACCCAACAAGGCTGTTTTTACGTATGGATCGTCGTTTCCCAAACCGATCTGGGCTTCTGCCAGATGAGCTGCCAGATAGCCTTCTTCCAGTTGCATACTTTTAATGGCGGGCGACACAACAAGGGAGCGGGCGCTTTCGGCATCTTGTGGTCGAGTGCTTATCAGTTGGCCGAATTGCGTAACAATATTAGCAAAGGTCAATAATTCGCCCATTGTTCGCTCACTTGGCCCCAGATAGTTGGCGTCTCTGAAAAGGCTTCGCAATTGAGCGGTGTTTGTCGCGATCTCGTCCCAGGTTTTTAGTTGATCGGCTGAAAGTTTTTTGGTTTTTGCTGCTGCCTGAAACTGCTGTTCGAAGTTGGCTTTACGAGCCAGTAAACTAGCATCGCGTAATCCCGCGAGCTGACCGCTATAGGCTTTGATACTGTTTTGGTAGCTAAAAATCTCATTCAGCACACTGTCACTCTTAGCTGTTGCATTGTACGATTGCAGCACGGCGACGCGATTACGTAGCATCTGAATCATGGCTGGAATTTGCTGATCACGGTCGAATTCCAGCTCCGCTACCGTTTTCAGCCGTTCCGTATGACCTGGATTACCAATCACAAAAATTGGTTCGCCATCGCGGATTCCATTCGGGTTAAATTTGAAAAAATGAGCTGTTTGTAACGGTTTGCCGTTATCGTAAACCCGGAAAAAAGAACAATCGAGTGCGTAACGAGGATAGGTGAAGTTGTCGTAGTCACCACCGAAAAAGCCAAGCTGAAGCTCCGGCATAAAGACGAGTCGTACGTCGGTGTACCGCTTAAAACCGTAAATAGAATAGCGGCCACCATCGTAGAACGTAATGGTCTGTAATTCCAGGCCCTGCCAGCCTTGTTTGGTACTATATTCCTGCTTTATGGTCGTAAACGCCTGTTCACGAGCCTGCAACTGCGCCTGCTCAGAGCCTACGCCATTCATGGCTTCCTGAACTCGTTGCGTAATGTCTTCGATTTTTACCAGCTGATCAACGAACAAGCCGTCTACCTTGCGCTCTTCTGCCTGGGTTTTGGCAAAGAAGCCGGTGGCGTTGAGGTCTTCGCCTTTGCGGGTTACACCCGTTCCCGACTCACGGGCGCAATGGTGGTTTGTCATTACCAACCCATTGGACGACACAAACGAAGCGGAACAATAATCCGCGAAACGTAGCGATGCCAAGCGGGCTTCATCGAACCATTTTTCGTCAGGCTTGAAATTATAGGTTTGACTGAAAAACTCTTTTGGTGGCTGATCAAAGGTCCACATCTTTCCCAAATCCAGCGGACCGCCTTTGGCGCTATCCGACTGATTTGATGCATTAATTTGGGCATATATAGGTGTAGCGAGTGTAACAAATAACACCCCTACACGTAGAGTAGAACGGAGCTTAAAACGGTACATTCGGAGAGTTTGAAAGTGCTGTTACTCAATAAAACGTCAATTTAGGCCAAACGTTTTATCCTCTCCTGTTAACTACAGTGCATTTTTTGATCGTATCAGAATTAGTAGAAGAGTTGTTTAGACCAGAACATGGGGTTTTACAGGGTGCTACGTCTGATAAACTCTGGCTAGAATTGGTCTGCTGCCTGAATGGGCAAAACCTGTTTACTTCTATTAAAAATAGCGATGATACGTAGCACGGTGAAAGCGTACTACGTATCATTTAAAAGAACCGACGGGCTTTATTCATTCTTTACCATCATTTCATGCCCCACTTTATCGTCTTTCCGAATGAATGGGCGGATGATGATTCGAGTACCTCGTTGATAGGTAAACAGTCGGTACATCCAGTTACTGAACACGATCAGTTTGCTCCGAAAGCCGACCAGATACCAGATATGAACGAAAAGCCACGCCATCCAGGCTATAAAGCCTCCCAGATGAACGTTACCGGGCAGATCGGCTACGGCACGGCTACGACCGACAATGGCCAACGACCCTTTATCGAAATAGTCGAATGGCTCTGTCGGTTCATTGCGCATGAGTTTACGGAGATTCCTGGCCAGATGAACACCTTGTTGAATAGCCGGTTGAGCAACGCCAGGGTGCCCCTTTGGATACTTTTCCAGCTTCATAAAGGCAATATCGCCAATGGCAAAGACATCGGTTAAGCCTTGCACACGGTTGATCGGGTCTACCAGAATCCGGCCTTTTTCTATCGATTCGGCAGGCAGACCATCCAACAGCGCGCCAGTTACGCCAGCGCCCCAAACCAAGGTTTGCGTTCTGATTTGCTCACCTCCTTTGAACGTAACGGTTTCTCCGTCGTAGGATTCGACCAACGTATTGAGCTTGATAATAACACCAAGGTCTTCCAGGTAACGTTGTGCTTTCTGGCCTGCTTCGTCCGACATAGGTGGTAGTACCTTTCCGAGACCCTCTACGATGTAGATTTTCATCTGGGTGAAATCCAGGCCTGGGTAATCGTTCGGTAATACGTGCTTACGCATTTCGGCTAGCGACCCGGCCATTTCTACACCGGTTGGGCCTGCTCCCGCAATGACAAACGTTAACAGACTCTGGCGTTCGGCCGGATCGGTGGTAACGCTAGCCTGCTCAAAGCATTGCAGAAATTGACTGCGAACGTTAAGTGCTTCGGGAATGGTTTTGAGCGGGAAGGCGTACTTCTGGATTTGTTCATTACCGAAAAAGTTGGTTTTTGAGCCTGTAGCAATGACCAGATAATCGTAGTGAAGGTCGCCAATCATCGTTGACACCGTTTTGGTGGCAGGGTCAATGTGGTTGACCCGGACCATCCGATAATGAAAGTCGGTATGCCCGTCAAACATTTTGCGGAATGGCTCGGCAATGGCATCGGGTTCTAAGCCTGCGGTGGCTACCTGATAGAGTAGGGGCCAAAATCCGTTGTAGTTTTGTTTATCGAATAAAACGACCTGAACGTTAGCATCGCGGAGATGCTTGGCCAGATTCATACCACCAAAACCACCGCCGATGATAACGACGCGAGGTTTGGTAGTTTCGGGTATATTGAGCGAAAGTTTATCGAACTGAAGCATGGTCTGTTATGAAGTTTTTAACTGCAAAGACACCAGTGGTTGTATTACCTTGTAATCAGGTGTTTTGTTTAGTCAGCTCTACCTGTATAACAAAATATGTAGACTATTAATTTACAGGCCCGATATACGATTTCCTGTTGACGAAGGGTTAATTAGAAAACCTCTTTGATCACGATTCAAACCAACGTTATTCGTTCTGCTTTCAGTTTAAATCGGTTTGTTTCTTCTCTATTTTACATGCGATTAAAGCTATACTTTTCCCTTCTCTTGTTGCTTATCGGATACCGTTTGCAGGCACAGCGACAGGCTAATCGTGTTACGATCAGCGGTTACGTGCGCGAAACCGGCAGTCAGGAAGCCTTAATTGGGGTTAATGTGTATGTTCCGGGGACGTCTACCGGCACTACAACCAATACATACGGCTTTTATTCGATTTCCTTACCTGAGCAGGATAGCATACGATTGGCCTATTCGTTTGTGGGCTACGCGACCGTCGAGATCAGTAGTCAGCTACGTCAGGATCAGACACGTAACGTAGTACTAACGCCCGGCAATCTGTTGGAAGAAGTAGCTATTAAAGCAAGTGCAAAAGGCGAAAAAGTGAGCGAAAGTGTTCAGATGAGCACCATCGACATACCCATTCGTCAGATTAAGAAGGTGCCAGCTTTTTTGGGGGAAAAAGACGTATTGAAAGTTCTTCAACTGATGCCGGGTATTCAGAAAGGGTCTGAAGGACAGACGGGGATTTATGTGCGGGGTGGTGGTCCTGACCAGAACCTAATTATCCTGGACGATGCCGTCGTGTATAACGCCAGCCATTTATTCGGGTTTTTCTCGGTCTTCAATGGCGATGCCATTAAAAGTGTCGAGCTTATCAAAGGCGGATTTCCGGCCCGGTTTGGTGGTCGGCTTTCGTCCGTTATTGAGATGAACCTGAAAGATGGTAACCGGGAGAAATTGCATGGCGAAGGGGGAATTGGTCTGATTGCATCGCGACTCACTTTGGAAGGGCCTCTAACAAAAAATCGCAAGAGTTCTTTTCTGATCTCGGGCCGACGGACGTATCTGGATATTCTGGCGGCTCCGCTCGTCAATGCCGAAACGCGGGGGCAGAGCCAAATCGGGTACTATTTCTACGACCTGAATGCCAAGGCAAACTATGACCTTGGCGAAAAAGATAAGGTATATCTAAGCGGCTATTTTGGGCGAGATAAATTTCATGCTCGTGATAAGACTAATGATACGGATACGGATCTAAGCTGGGGAAATGCAACCGCTACGTTACGTTGGAATCACTTGTTCAGTCAGAAACTGTTTTCAAATCTGTCGCTGATTTTCAGTAACTATAAGTTTCAGATTGGCTCGGCAGAACGGGGAACGACCGATAATCAACTCTATTCGCTTCAGTACAATTCGGGCATACGCGATGTGTCGGTAAAGTATGATGTCGATTACTATCCGGCTCCCGATCATTCGGTCCGCGTTGGCGTTCAGAGTACGTACCATCGGTTTACGCCCAGCGCTGTTGTGCTTCAAAACGCAGCTATCAACCAGTACCGGAGTACCGTGAGCAATATAGATGTGCTTGAATCAGGTATTTATGCCGAAGACACCTGGCGGCCATCCAGTCGGCTACGACTAAATGGGGGAGTCCGGGTAAGTCTTTTTCAGCAAAAGGAAATCAGCTACGTAAGGCCAGAACCTCGTTTATCGGTGGCTTATACGCTAAAACCCGACCTGTCTGTAAAAGCCTCGTATGCGCTTATGAATCAGTACATACATCTGCTCAGTAACACGGGTATTGGCCTGCCGACCGATTTATGGGTACCAACCACCGATCGGGTGAAGCCGCAGCAGTCAGAACAGGTAGCAGTTGGCATTGCCAAAGACTTCAACGGACAAAGCCTGTTTACGAACGGGTTGACCCTGACGGTGGAAGGCTATTACAAACGCATGAACAATATTATCAACTATAAGGAAGGAGCAAGCTTTTTACTTATCAACGATCCTACGTCGGCCAACAGCGTTCGATGGGAAGATAATATTACATCGGGCAAAGGCTGGTCGTATGGAGCGGAGTTTTTACTGCAAAAGAAAGTTGGCCGCTTTTCGGGTTGGGCAGGCTACACGCTCTCATGGACCCAATGGCAGTTTGCTGAATTGAACAACGGTCGTCCTTTCTACCCTCGCTACGACCGTCGGCACGACATTTCGCTGGTTGGTATTTACGAGCTAAACAAGCGTATTACGTTGTCGGCAACGTGGGTCTACGGCACTGGCAATGCGCTGACGGTCCCTGTATCCCGATACGATGTTTATCCGCCCGGCGGCAGTTTACTGTATGATCGTATTGGAGGGGTTGCCAGCTATTTTCAGAATAATCGTACTGTGGATAACTATGGTGCCGAGAAAAATAGCTTTCGAGCCGAAGCGTATCATCGATTCGATCTAAGTATTCAGTTTCATAAGCAAAAAAAACATCATGAACGAACCTGGGAGGTGAGCGTTTATAATCTCTACAACCGCCGGAATCCTTATTTCTACAAGCTGGAGCGGGATACCAACCAACCCGAACGGATTGGCCTTTTCCGTTACTCTGTTTTTCCGATCGTGCCCTCCGTAAGCTATAATTTTACCTTCTAAAGGCTGTTTTGTTATGAAGTTCGTGCTTTGTGCCTTGCTATCGTTGTTGCTAATGAGTTGCGGTAGCCTACGTAATGAAGTCAGTCCGGGTACGTTAATTGGCGAACGTGACCAGTTGGTGGTGACCTGTTATTTGTCGCCCCAGGATACGGTACTGGCTGTAAAGGTGACGCGTTCCCAGTCTGTTTTGGAAGATGAACTACAGACCGTCAGCAGTCGTAACGTAGTGGATGCAACCGTTACGTTGTCGGATGGAAGCCGGTCTGCGGTTTTGACTTATGATAATACTACGCGTCCGCAAAGCCTTCGGCCTTATTATAATATCAGAGCATCAGCAATGCCGATTATTGTTGGCCGAACCTACACATTAACTGTAGTGACTCCGCAGGGTGAGCGTGCTACCAGTACCTGTACAATTCCGGGAGCAGTCAACCTGACCGGCGTTACGTTCGATTCATTGCAATCGGGAAACAGCCAGCGTTACTTCGTACGGGCTCGCTGGCGGGATGAGGCCGGTCGACCGAATTATTACCAGACAACGGGCGTTTTTTGGTTTACAGCGGATTGCGCTACGTGCCCAAAAGACACGAGCAGCTTAACAACCAGTGACTTTGCGTATTTATCGTTCGATGATGATAATCGTGGTCTGTTTGTGGATACGGATCTGGATGGAACCGAGATGATTTCTGGTAGGGCCTATCTGAATGGATCGAATCTAAATCCTGGGTTACCATTTATGTACCGCTACCAGAAGGCAAGCGTAACAGTCAATCTGCTGAACGTAGAGCAGACCTATTATCAGTTTTGGTCGGCAGTGGTACGTCAGCGACGGGTACGTAACAATCCATTTGCTGAACCGGTCATCATACCCAGCAATATACAGGGCGGTTTAGGATGCTTTGCTGGCTATAATACTGCCAGCAAGAATTTGGTTTTAAGGTAAATTAACAGCCGGAGCATATCACAACGATGAACCTAACGTTAGGGTCTATAATGGTTACTTATAGACCCTTTTATGCATCTACTTCTTCCTATTTTTCTGTGTAGTCTGCTTATCAGCTATGATACGTTGGCACAAAATTCGCCTAATCGATTTACAATCAGTGGCTATGTTCGCGAAATGGGCAGCCAGGAAGCCTTGATTGGCGTCAACGTGTATCTGCCCGGTACGTCTACAGGAACTACGACTAACACATACGGTTTTTACTCGATCTCCTTACCGGAACAGGACAGCATACGACTGGCTTATTCATTTGTAGGCTACGAAAGTGTAATACGTACCGTTAGCTTGCGTAGAAACAGTAATCTAGACATGTTGCTTACCCCCGGCAGGGCTCTGTCGGAGGTAGAAGTAAAAGCCAGTCGAACGGAAGAAAAAGTGAGTGAGAGTCCGCAAATGAGTCGTATTGACGTACCTGTCGCTCAGATCAAGAAAATTCCTGCTTTTCTCGGCGAAAAGGACGTACTGAAAGTATTGCAACTCATGCCCGGCGTTCAGAAAGGTTCGGAAGGGCAGACGGGAATTTACGTTCGCGGTGGTGGCCCGGATCAGAACCTGATTATTCTGGACGAAGCCACTGTTTACAATGCCAATCACCTGTTTGGTTTCTTTTCGGTGTTTAATGGCGACGCCCTGAAAAGTGTTGAGCTAACCAAAGGAGGGTTTCCGGCTCGCTACGGTGGGCGGCTATCGTCGGTGATTGAGCTGAACATGAAAGATGGAAATCGGGAGAAACTTCATGGCGAAGGTGGGATTGGCCTGATTGCAAGTCGACTGACGCTCGAAGGCCCTTTTACGAAAAATAAAAGGGGAAGCTTTTTATTGTCGGGTCGACGGACGTATCTGGATGTGATAGCAGCGCCAATCATTGCCTCTGAAAGCAATGGAAGAACGAAAGCTGGTTATTATTTCTATGATTTTAACGCCAAAGCAAACTACGATTTTGGCCCAAAGAACAAAGTGTATCTGAGCGGCTATTTTGGCCGGGATCGTTTCTATGCACAAGAAAACGAAGCTGGCTCTGATGTAGGTATTGGCTGGGGAAACGCTACGGGTACGTTACGCTGGAACCATCTGTTCAACCAAAAACTGTTCTCAAATTTATCGCTCATTTACAGTAACTACGACTTTTCTATTTCATCGGACGATCGTAGTTCCGATACGCTCACTACGTCGTTACGTTACTCATCAGGAATCCGCGACCTGTCGGCCAAACTTGATTTCGATTACTACCTTACGCCACAACATTCGCTACGTTTCGGGACTCAGGCCGTTTTTCATCGGTTTACTCCCAGTGCCATAGTCGTGCAGAATAGTTTTATCAATGAATTCCGGCGCGATGTTGATGCCATTAATGCTGTTGAAGCGGGTGTTTACGCAGAAGACACGTGGCGGCCCAACGAACGGTGGCGGGTGAATGGAGGCTTACGGGTAAGCCTGTTTACACAAGGCTCAGCACGCTACGTCCGTCCCGAACCTCGTCTGTCTGCTTCGTATCAGCTGCGGCCCAGCTTGTCGGCGAAAGCATCCTATGCAACGATGAATCAGTACGTTCATCTGCTGTCAAACACGGGTATTGGTTTACCTACTGATTTATGGGTTCCTACTACTGATCGGATTGCACCACAACAATCGCGGCAGGTAGCCGTGGGGATTGCGAAAGATTTCTCGGACAACTTCGCACTGGGGAAAGGCTATGCGCTCACAGTGGAAGGGTATTATAAAACCATGCAGAACATTATCAACTACAAAGAAGGAGCTAGTTTTCTGCTTATCGATGATCCAACGTCAGCCGAGCGAGTTCGTTGGGAAGACAACGTAACGGCTGGAAAAGGGTGGAGCTACGGCGCTGAAGTTCTTTTCCAGCGTAAGACAGGGCGTTTATCGGGCTGGTTAGGGTATACGCTTTCCTGGACTCAATGGCAGTTTCCGGATCTTAATCAGGGCAAACCCTTCTTCCCTCGCTACGATCGTCGGCATGATATTTCAGTTGTGGGTATTTATGAACTCAGTAAACGTGTTACGTTGTCGGGAACGTGGGTCTATGGTACGGGGAATGCACTTACGGTACCTGTGGCAAATTATCGCGCCTATCAACATGCGCCTGGTCTGCAAACGATATATGGTTCAAATGGAGTTCCGTCTCTTATTGCTCCATTGTTCGATTATGGGCAGACTGCCAGCGATTACAGCCAGCAGAAGAATAGCTTTCGGGCGGAGGCTTACCATCGGTTTGATGTGGCTATTCAATTTCACAAACAGAAAAAACACCACGAACGGACGTGGGAAATCAGTCTTTACAATGCCTATAATCGTCGGAATCCTTTCTTTTATCAACTCCAGTCGGTCAGTCAGGGGCAAAATCAGCCAAGTCGTACGGCGCTATTCCGTTATTCAGTGTTTCCCGTTGTTCCTTCTATTAGCTACAATTTCAAATTCTGATGATGAAATTCAACACACTTTTATACATAGCCTGTATTTGTTTGCTGACTGGTTGTGGTAGTTTACGTCAGGAAGTGGAGCCGAAAGGAATTACACAGCAGCCTGAACGACTGGTTATAGCCTGTTTTATTTCTCCGCAGGATACCGTATTGGCTGCCCGTGTGTCTTTCTCCAGCCCTGTGCTCGGAACCAATGATGCCAATAATCCCGACATAACTAACGCCACCGTTACGTTGTCGGATGGTACCCGATCAATTGTTCTACGCCCAACAAGAGAGACTTCGTATAGCGGTTTTTCTACGATCTATAAGGCTAGCGCGAGTGAGTTGCCCATTGTGGTCAACAGAACATACACCTTAACGGCGAGTGTACCAGATGGTCGCCGGGTTTCCAGTACCTGTACAATTCCTGGTTCTGTTTACGTACAGCAAGTATTGATTGATACGGCTGTGGCTACTGAATATGGTGCTTCAAGAAAGAGTTATTATGCTCGGCTACGTTGGAACGATGTACCCGGCGAGCCTAATTTTTATCGGGTAGCAGGCACTAATGAATACGTCCGACGTTATGTCTTCCAGCCTTCTCCCAATGTTCCTATCCGAGATACAACTGTTTTTATGGCGGGTAGCTGGTCTCCGAATAACGGCTCGTTATTAACCGATGAAAATCGAGATGGACAAGAGATGATATCGTCTCGTATACGCCTGGCACCAAATGAATATACGTATTTTGAGGGATCCTGGAAGTCGACTCCTCCCTCTGGAAAGCTGGAGGCTTATCTGCTTAACGTTGACGAAAATTACTATCTATACCACGACGCGGTCGAGAAACAAAACCGAACCAGGGATAATCCATTTGCTGAGCCGGTTATTATACCCAGCAATATACAGAATGGATTAGGATGCTTTGCCGGGTATAATCGGACCGTCTTTACTATGTATATAAAATGAAGCGAGTCCGATTGGCATTGCCAATCGGACTCGTATTTTTTGTGTCAATAGACTCTATGCGCTCTGTGCGGTATTGTGGATAATTTCGGTTTGCTTCCGAATTGATTCCATGTGGATAATCTTGTAGATCTCTTCCACTAGTTCAGGATACAAGCCTAATTTTTTACCCAATTCCGTACGTGTTTGCAGGATTTCTTTCCAACGCTCAGGTTGGAATAACGTTACGTTGTTGTCGCGCTTGTATTCAGCAAGCCGTTCAACCAGTGCCATACGAGCAGCCAGCATTTCGACAATCTGACGGTCTACGTTATCAATGCTACGTCGCGATTGTTCGGTAAAGCCTTGAAATTCTAAATTTTGCGATTCCACCTGGCGGATTTCCAGATGATCGAGCATTTCTCCGAAAGCCGCAGGCGTCAGCTGTTGAGCCGCATCACTCCATGCTTTATCAGGATCAATGTGCGATTCAACAATCAGACCGTCGTAGTTGAGGTCCATTGCCATTTGAGCCAGCTCATTCAGGTAAGCCCGTTTTCCGGCCATATGGCTCGGGTCACCGATGATTGGCAATTGAGGGAAAATTGATTTCAACTCAATGGCCATCTGCCACATTGGTACGTTACGGTACTTGCTTGCTTCGCCCGTAGCAAACCCACGGTGGATAGCACCCAGTTTGTTAATGCCAGCACCAGCAAGCCGCTCGAAAGCACCCACCCATAACGCTAAATCTGGGTTAACTGGGTTTTTGACCAGAACTGGTACATCAACCCCCCGCAGAGCATCCGCAATTTCCTGTACGTTAAATGGGTTTACAGTCGTACGTGCACCAATCCATAGAATATCAACGCCATATTTCAGGGCTAACTCAATATGCTCTGGGGTCGCAACTTCAACGGCAAACGGCAAACCCGTTTCTGCTTTTGCCCGCTGAAGCCATGGCAAAGCGGCTTCTCCCATGCCTTCAAAGCTACCTGGGCGGGTACGGGGCTTCCAAACGCCAGCCCGAATAACATGTACTGCGTCCAGTTCTTTTAACTGGCGGGCAGTCTCTACTAACTGATCTTCCGTCTCGGCGCTGCATGGGCCAGCGATGATCAGAGGCTTGCCGTTGGTCTCAATCCACGATCCAAGCGGCTCTACGGCTAATTCTACTTTCATACTATACGCTTAATCTGCGAGTAACACCTTTACTCTATGGGGAACTTTCGATGCAAATTTATGGTATATTTGCAGAAGGAACCAGCTGTATGTCAAGCTAGTTCCTTCATTTGTCTAAAACTAATATAGTTTGTTACGTAGGTTGCCTCGGCATTTTTAACCTATTGACCGAAATTTCGTTATATATTTCGGTCGTGTTAGCCGACACGAACCTATGCTATACATGCAGCACCGTCAGAACGGAGCACTGATATGTCAAACCGAAGTAATGTAATGCCGGAGACCGTTGAACGGTTCAAAGGCTCATTCCAGGCCGAAGATCGCAAGAACGATAAAAAGCCTGTCTCTTTCGAGGACACTTCGATTGCTTTTTCTTCCCAGTCGAATGCCAAACTCAGAAAGACTTACTGGTTATTTGCGTTGATGAATAGAGGATGGCTGGTAAATTTAGGTACTTTTTTCATAAAGATTGCCCTTCGACTTCATCTTCCCATTAAATTCCTCATAAAAAACACAATTTTTGAACAATTCTGTGGGGGAGAGAGTATACGGGATTCTGAAAAAACCATCCAAGAACTTCATACTGTTCACATTGGAACAATCCTGGACTATTCAGTTGAAGGAGAAGGTTCAGAGAAAAGTTTCGACGAAACAGCGCAGGAAATCCTTCGAACCATTGAGCGAGCCAGTGAGTCTGACGATATTCCATTTTCTGTTTTTAAGGTCACTGGCCTAGCGTCGACTGAGCTTTTAGAAGCAGTTCAGATAGGAGATTCACTTAATAAAGAGCAAAAAGCGCAGTTTGATCGGGTTTTGAAGCGCGTCGATATGCTGTGCCGTCGAGCTTATGAACGTAATGTTCGGATCTTTATTGACGCTGAAGAAAGCTGGATTCAGGATACGATTGATACGTTGGCTTACGAAATGATGGATCGCTATAATCACGAGCGGCCTGTTGTGTATAATACGTATCAGATGTATCGATGGGAAAGCCTGGATCGCCTGCACCGGGATGTTAATGAGGCCCACGCAAAAGGCTATTTTATCGGTGTTAAGCTGGTACGTGGTGCTTATTTGGAGAAAGAACGATTACGTTCTCACGAAGAAGAATATCAGGACCCAATTCAGGCAACTAAAGAAGATACAGATCGTGACTTCAATGCTGCTATTGATTTTTGTCTGGAAAACAGAGACGTAGTATCGTTCTGTCTGGGCACACACAATGAATACAGCTGCCAATACTGTGTTCAGAAGATGAAGATGTTAGGAATCGAATCGGCTGATCCACATATTTATTTTGCCCAATTACTCGGAATGAGCGATAACATCTCTTATAATCTGGCTAATTCGGGCTATAATGTAGCCAAATACGTCCCTTATGGGCCCGTAGAAGCGGTAATGCCTTATCTATTTCGGCGGGCGGAAGAAAATAAATCGATTGCTGGACAAAGCAGCCGGGAATTTGTGCTGGTGAGCGATGAGCTGAAGCGTCGGAAAGGCTGTAAATAGTGATTTGCATGGTGTTTGCCAGGCTTTCCTGGTTTTATAACGGCACAGTAGCAATCTGTGCCTACATTTTTTATGATTAAGAAAAGTCCTTTAAAGTTTTTCCTGTTAACCCTGCTTTTAATTGCTATTGACCAGGGCGTAAAATTAGCCGTTCATTTTTACATGGCTCCCGGCTTTGCGGGCCAGATCAAGCTAATTGGAGACTGGCTGAAGCTGCACTACGTACTGAATCCAGGTATGGCATTTGGAATGCAGCTAGGGTATGAATACGGGAAACTACTGTTGAGTGTTTTTCGATTGTTTGCCATGGTTGGGATTGGTTACTACTTAGTTCATCTGGCTCACCGAGGAGCTCCTGATGGGCTTCTGTGGGCAATGGCTATGATCCTGGCAGGGGCGGTCGGAAATGTTATCGACAGTACGTTTTATGGGGTTTTTCTGGAGAATGCACCCTATGGCTCACCCACTCCGTGGTTTCATGGGCAAGTGATCGACATGGTATTTGTGGACATTTGGGAGGGTTTTATTCCTGATTGGGTACCGATTTGGGGGGGGCAGTACTATTCAACGCCTATTTTTAATATTGCCGACTCCTGCATTTTTATTGGTGTTTGCATTATTCTCATTTTCCAGCGTCGGTTTTTTGGAGGTTATGCTGTTGAAGATGCCCTACTGCCAACGAATGGCCCTGATGCCACACAAGCTGAGGTTTTACCCATGGCTGAGCTCAAGGACGATGAACCAGCGGAAACGGGCATAAACACTGTCGACAATCAATCTGCTGATGAGCCCGCAAATGAATTGACGGATTCTTCAACGGATGAGAAGGAATCGATCATTACAGACAGCCAGAAAGAACGCGATTGATCTGTTATTGTCGTACAAAAGAAATGCGGTGAGAGAGTTTCTCACCGCATTTCTTTTGTATAGACCTCTAAGCATTATTGCTACGTTATTGAGGTTCTTCTAAAGGCGTAAAATCTTTAAATGTTCGCTTGACGGCTTTATCGGAGGCTTCTTTTTTGCTTTGCCAGTTCGCGTCAAGTTCAAGAGCAACTAAACCACTCAGGCTCATAGCAACCCGGAAGTCATCTAGCTTTTTGATAAACTCGTTGCTTCTACGGGCTAATTTTAACGAGAACTCTCGGGCAAATACATCGCCTTTGTTCTGAAGTTCAGCCTTTTTGCCTAGTACGTAGTTGTACCGATCCATAAGGTCTTTCATCGATTTACCGATAACTTCTGTGGCTTCAAGCGTACCCATCGTCAACACGGCTGTTCCACCCACAGCAGAAATTATACGTTGCTGATCAGGTTTGCCTGAGGTTACAGCGGGCGAAATGCCTGTGACGGCACCTAACGAAGCGTTTGCTACAGAGCGATTACGTTTACCACCTTTCGCGCGCTTATAATCATGTTTGAGCTGTTCCTCCTTTTCTCCTAGTTGCTCAACCAGTCCCCAGGCTTGTACGAGTGCTTGCCGATACAGTGTATACAGATAACGGTCTTTTTCAAACTCATTAACTGTGTTGAGGATGGTGAATGTAATTCGCTTTTCTTCTCTGTTTTTTGCTCTGTCGAGGGCGTAAAACGTAATCTGGACATTTAACGAGTCGTAAGGATCCTTAACAAAATCGTATCCCGGCTGCCAGATAAACTCGAACTGATTATCGGTGTTTTTGACTAATGCCGTTTTAGGAATTTGCTGATTGTCGGACAAGAAGCCGAAAGTCGCTACGTCATCTTCACCGTTAGGGTCGTATAAATAGAATTTGAGATCGACAGTGGCATTTTCTCTTATTTTGTAATGCGTAGCCTGAGGGATCACCGAAATTATTGGTGGTAGATCCATTTCGGTTACCTGCACCTTAAGCCGGGCTTTAGTACGGGTTTTAGCTGGCTGATCCTCTACCCAGAACTCTATATATTGTGGATTCTGCTTGAGTTTATTAAACTGAGTTAAGGACAGTGTCCAGGTTAGCTCACCTTGTGAAGTAAGCTTACTGCCTTCCGGCATCTGATCGGCAATGGGAATAAATGTTATGGGATCTCCATCATCGTCATGAACTACGTTAGGATCTACTTTATACGTATTCTGCGTTCGGTAGCTTACGTAGAAAGGCTGAAGATCACCCACCGTTGGTGGGCGATTAACGTGTAGCACTTTAAAATCAACCGTGCGAGAAACAGATTGTCCTCGTTGATTTTGGGCTTCAAACGTTACAGAATAGGTTTTAGCTGTCTGGATACGATCAGCCAGATCGAAACCTGGAGTCCAACTGAAATGGCCCAGCGAATCAAGATGCATTCCCTCCTGTTTATCATTTCCAAACGAATAGCTGATCGTATCCGTCAGGGGGGCATTCGTTTTTAAGTCAAATCGTACAGTATGGCCTTCGGATACAACATTCCAGTCTGATTGAGTTGGAAATAAAATTTGTAATGATTTAAAATCTTGCGCGTGACTACAAACAACTGTAATTAGTATGAGCACCCACGCTATGGCACCGGCATTTCGGTTCATATGCAACAACTAAGAGGTGGTCTGTCTTGAAAAACGTAAAAGTAAGGCTAAGATTTTCGTCTGGCTGCTTAATCGTATCAGTTTTACCATTTTTCTTTGCTAAATACTGATTTTAGCTATTAATAATTATATTCTTCTCGGGCAAAATGCTTGCCATTCTATAATCTCTTCAAGAAAAAAGCCGCCCTCATGTAATGAAGGGCGGCTATAAATTTTTATAAAAAACTATGCTTAGTTTTTCTTCGGCGTTGCTGCACCTGAACCTGCATTGGCTGGTTTTGGTGCATTGGCATTAGCCGCTGGCGTTGCCGCTTTAGCAGGGTCGATGCCAAGTTTTTTCAAGACAAGCTCAGTAATATTATTCTCTTCGGGAGCTACCAGCAAAATAGGCGTAGTATTGGCTCCTGCATCCAGATTGAACACATAAGTGTAACCATTATCTTTGGCCACCGCGTCAATTGCTTTTTGAATTTTCTGGACAACAGGGTTCACCAACTGGCCATATTTGGTTTGCAGGGATTGCTCTGCCGAACGGCCAAATTCCTGAATCCGGGACTGTAGCGTTTGTAGCTCCGTTTCCCGGTCTTTCCGAATGACGTCTGTCATTTGAGCAGCTCCTTTTTCGTAGGCCCCATATTTGTCTTCCAGCTCTTTCTGCATCCGCTTCAGTTCGTTTTCAGACTGCGTACGCTGAATGGTCAACTGGTTTTGGATATCTTTAGCCTCTGGCGTTTGACCGAGAATATAGTCGATGTTGGTATAGCCTAACTTCAGCGGGCCTGCTGCGGTTGTGGTCGGAGCTGCTGTTGTTTGAGCTTGTGCCTGTGCATTCAGACCTCCTACTAAAAGGGCAGCCGCGAACGCCATGACGAGTTTTTTGTTCATTTTAGTTTACTAGTTTGTACTACTTCGGTTTTGTGGTTGTTTTATTATCTAGACTACTGTTGGCAGGTGATCCTGGCGTATTGGATGTTGCCGTTGGTTTATTTTGTTTATTGGCTGAATCTAAACCGAGTTCTTCCATAACGTAGTCCGTATAGTCATGGCGTGGATTAGTGTATAGCATCACAAAATCAGAAGCTTTGTCAAAGACAAATTCTAATTTTTTCTGCGTAGCAACTTTTTCAATTGCCCGGTTAATTAATTCCATCGGCGCTTTCATCAGCTCTTTCTTTTTTTCGAAGAGCAAACCCTGATAGCCGAACACTTTGTTATTATACTCCCGAGCTTCTCGTTCCTTATCGATCAGAACTCGTTGCCGTTCACGTTTCATATCTTCAGTAAGCAGGATTTCTTCCGCCTGATATGCTTTCTGCAGCTTTTCTATTTCGACATATTTATCCTGAATATCTTTCGACCACTTATCGGCGAATTTGTCAATTTCGCTCAAGGCTTTTTGATATTCGGGCATCTTGCCCAGAATAAATTCAGAATCAACGTAACCGAACTTTTGCGCTCGTGCTGGAATATTGATACAAATAGCGCACAAAAGTACGAAAAAAAGGCCCTTTTTCATTGTAAGCCGATCAATTTTTACGCGAAGTAATTGATTGTCAATTATTGATGCCGAGCTGGTGGTTAGATGAATAATACACAGAGAAGTTTAATGAGTCTTTCTATGTCATTAACAGCTCAGTTGCTTACCGGCAGCCGTGGTCTATAGATAACGATCAGATTTTATGAATCTTATCTACTAGTTCTGCCTTCGCCAGATTGACAGGATCACAAAGCCGACGAAGGCAGAACTAGGTTTATCTAAACTGTTGACCAATTGTAAAGTGGAATTGGCCAGACGCTTTGTCTTTTATTCCTGGAATCTTATCGAAACCATAACCATAGTCAATACCGATTAACCCAAAGGCTGGCATAAAGATACGAGCACCAAAACCGGCCGATCGCTTCAGATCAAAAGGATTGTACTGTTTGTAGCTCGCCCAGTTATTACCCGCTTCCAGGAAGGTGAGGACGAAAATGGTAGCCGATGGGTTCAGCGATACAGGATAACGTAGCTCTGCAACGAATTTGTTGTATACAACTCCACCCTGGCTCCGCGCGTTGCCTACTGGAACACGGTCGTAATCGGCGGTGTAAACACTACGGTCATCGTAACCACGCAAACCGATAATGTCTTGAGCCAGCGCGAATTGGCCTTGTCCTGCCAGTCCTGAACCACCCAGTACAAATCGTTCGAAAGGACCAATTTCAGTACGCTTGTTATAGCTACCCAAAAAGCCCATGTGAGCGCGGGTATTTAAAACTAACTTACCGAATACAGTCTGGAACCAGCTGGCGTCGAACATCCATTTGTGGTATTCAACAAATTTGTATTTGTTCTCAGGCTTCTCTGATACGGTTGTTGTCCGGAATGCTGAATAAGGTGGAGTAAACGATCCACTCAATGAGAACGATGAACCTGAACGTGGGAACTGTGGGTTATCAATACTGTTTCTGGAAAGAGTTGTATTGAACGTAAAGTTGTTCGAGATCCCATTGCTATAACCGATGTAGAATAAATCGAGGTTATTCAGATCATATCGCTGATAGGATAACGAATGCGTTAGTGAGAAATAGTCATCCGGAACTTTCAACTGACGCCCTAAACCGATGGTAATCGCTGTATTGGTGTAAGAACCTGTTGGTGTTCTACCCCGCAAAGGCTGATACATACTATAGGGGTTGCTGGCGTCGAAGAACGATTTATAGACCGTATGACTGGCACTGACAGAGAGCGCATTCGGTTTCCGGCCACCTAGCCATGGTTCGGTAAATGACAATGAGTATACCTGATACTGGCTACCATTGGCCTGGAAACGTAACTGAACGCGTTGTCCATCGCCGGCTGGTAAAGGACGCCATGCGCTGAAATTAGGAATGTTACGTGCCGAGAAATTGTTGAAGGTTAACCCCAGCGTACCAACGAAGCCAACGTAGCCACCCCAACCACCCGACAGTTCAATTTGGTCAGACGGTTTTTCTTCAACACTATATTCGATATCTACCGTACCATCGTTTTGGGGAACTGGGTTGATGCCAATTTTTTCGGGATCGAAATAACCCAGCGTTGATAATTCACGCTGCGTACGGATAAGGTTTGTTTTGGAGAACTTCTGGCCGGGTAATGTCCGTATTGAACGCATCACCACGTGATCACTGGTTTTCGTATTCCCGTTCAGAATGACGCGGTTTATAGTAGCCTGTTTTCCTTCAAAAATACGTATCTCTAAGTCGATAGAGTCGCCATCAATGCTTTTTTCAATAGGTTGCGCATTGTAATACAAGTAGCCATCGTCCATATACAGCGAACTCAAATCCTGCCCTGGATTGCCGTTCAGCTTTTTCTCAAGGTCTTCAGGATTGTATACGTCGCCTTTTGTAACACCTAAAACCTCGCGTAATCGGGCAGCCGGGTACAGATAGTTACCTGAAAAATCGACGTTCCGATAGTAATACTTATGCCCCTCATTGAGCGCCATATTGAGCGTTATCGTATTATCGCTGTTATGAATGATGGTATCACTTTCAATCGCAGCGTCCCGATATCCTAGTTTGTTATAATACGCGATAAGTTTCTGCTTATCTTCTTCGTATTTCTTAGGAACAAATTTCGACGGGGTAAATAAGCGACCGAACCGTTTTTCTTTGGTGCTTTTTAGCTTAAGCCGCACTGCCGACTCGTCCAGTTCATTCAGATTTTCGAATGAAATTTTTGCAATTTTGACTTTACTGCCTTTATCGACCAAAACCCGCATGGTAGCGTTATTGCGGGCGCTGTCGGGTATCGTCGTGATTTTAACTTTTGTATTGAGATAGCCTTTGTCGACAAAGAATTTACGAACAGCCATCTGGGTGTTTTTTGTAATTGTAGTGGTTACAATCTTACCCAGGTTTAGCTTCACTTTATCTTTTAGCTGGTCCTGTTCGCCTTTTTTGACTCCAAGGAAATTAACTCTGTAAAGGCGAGGTCTTTCCTGAACTTTAAACATCAACGAAACCTTGCCCTCCCCGGCATGAGTAGCAAATAACTCTACGTTATCTAGCAGGCCCGAATCCATTAACTTACGGACAGAGGAGCCTACAGGTTCGCCAGGAATTCGAATCTTGTCTCCCATTTTGAGACCTGCCAGCGAAACAAGAGAATTTGGATCAAGATACCGAGTGCCTGTTACGCTAAGGCCGACAATCTCGTATTCTTTTGGGCTGGCATAATTGAGCAGATCATCATTGTTGGCCGGTGTGTCAGTTCCCCGACCAACTCCTACGCGTACCTGTGCCTGTAACGTAGCAGGGTAAATGATAATGAGCATTAAAATAGCTCCCAGTATGCGTTTTATACGGTGTTCCAAGTGGATTGTATACGTTTGAGTCCTTCAGTTTAAGCGAGGGTGTATGGCTACGAACCGAAAACTTTATTTAACTAGTTGCTCGCTAATCTTGCCAAAACGGCGTTCGCGTTGCTGATAATTTAAAATTGCCTCGTATAAGTGTTTCCTACGGAAATCAGGCCATAATACGTCCGGCATATAAAGTTCTGAATACGCTAACTGCCAAAGCATAAAATTGCTGATTCGCATTTCTCCGCTGGTACGTATCATCAACTCTGGATCAGGTATACCATCTGTTGACAGATAATGGCTGAACAGAGTCTCATCAATATCGCTCGTTGCCAACCGGCCATCGCGCACTTCCGTAGCAATTTGTCGGGCGGCTTCCAGAATTTCCCATCGTCCGCTATAACTCAATGCCAGAACGAGCGTTAACCCTGTATTGCCTGCTGTTTCGCGAATTGCTTCCGCAAGTTCATGCTGGCAGTCGGTTGGCAGGCTTTCTGTTTTGCCAATGGTTGTTAGACGCACGTTATTGTTCATAAGGGTTTTTATTTCACCCCGAATGGTATGAACCAGCAACGTCATGAGTGCATCCACTTCATATTTAGGTCGATTCCAGTTTTCGGTTGAAAATGCATACAGCGTAAGAAACTTAACGCCTAGCTCGGCACAGCCCTCTGTTACCTCACGCACAGCCTTAATGGCATTCCGGTGGCCAAATACCCGGGCAGCTCCCTGCCGCTTCGCCCAACGTCCGTTTCCGTCCATGATAACGGCTATGTGTTGAGGCAGATTGCTCGGGTCAATGAGTTCTTTCATCCCAATAGGGGAGTTTTAACATTAATTAAGAATCAATCCTACAAAAATACCTAATTCCCCTAAACTATTCACCAGTACAGGGATTTAGATTTTCTCAGAGAGGAATCTATTCGTCAAACGAAAGGAAAAAAAATCGCCTGGCGTAGCTTTTTGCAACGGCCAGGCGAATAAGCTTAGGCTAGGCATGTGGCTTTATTTTTAAGATAGCCCACACGCCTTATAGGAAGCAAACGATTCTCAAACTAGGCTAGCTATGTTGTAACTGTTTTACGACCAGGTCGTATTCCGCGATCATAGCCTGGCATTGTAAATGGATCAGGTTGATACGCTGGCGCATCTGTCGGGATATAGCCTGCTTGGCAGGGGAGGGAGCTAGCACTGGTTGCTTATGGAAAACATCATCCAATTCTTTGGCCGAAATCAGACGGCTAGTGATAATGGATTCGTAAAGGCGTTTCTTACCAAGCAGCTCCTGTTGCTGGTTATTGCTCATGGGAATACTAGCTTATGCCCGGCCTGGCTGACTGGTTAATGTAATGTACTGCGAAAGAAGTTGCTTGCGCAGATGTTGTTCTACTTCCAGGCTTTCGGCGGCCGATATGGCCATTACACGCAGGGTTTTGTTGGAAGGTTGTTTTTTTATTTCAGCAAGCGATTGGTGCAAAGCCGCAATCGTTACGTCTGACTGGCGTAGCCTGTATTCAAGTGCCAATTTTTGTTGCTGAATGTTTTGAGGAGTAGTCAGTAGAGCCATACTAAGTGTGGAAATTGCTAGTGTTGCTCTGTAAAAATAATCTAAATAGTTAGAAATTTTAATGTTTGAATGAATAAATGATACTTTTTGATGCAGCAATTTCATGCCTGATGGCTGTAAGGTATTATTAATCAGAATTTAATATAGATTAAAAAAAGATAAAAAGTTTATGTTGGCTGTTAACAAATAGAATATATATTCGCTCAGTTTTATGTAAATTACTGAAACTGGTAACTCTACAGTTCCACCTGTTGTCCAATGCTTTAAACATATCAAGCCTATCAAGAGTGAGTAATCCGGTATATTATAAGGGGTTCGTTATCAAGGCAGAAGCTACCGCTCTTTATCAGTGGGATAATGAGCAGAATATATGTCTGGAAACCAAGGCCAGAACTGCTTATAAAATTATAGATGATAGCTCCGGGTTGATATACGGCGTAAAACATTCCCTCACTTCGGCTCAGAAAACCATCGATATCAACGGTAAACGATGGAAAATCGACAAATCGATTTAACTCGCCTGTTATCATATGAAACCTGCTATTGATCAATTCAAAATACTGAGTTGAAGAGCTTCCCTATATCCGCAGCGGAATAACTCAACTAGCTTCGTAGATGAGATGGCAACGCATGGCGCTCGCAAGTTTATAGTATACGAGGCATATTAAATAAGTTTCATATACTGGAATTTGGCTAGTTTTTCTATGATTGAGCGCTTATTTTTTGCACAGCAACTAAATAAGTGCGTAGTTCGCCAAATGTCCTTCAAAGAGGATATACGTCAAGGGGTGGTAACCGCTCGGTTATCTCCCTTGAATGGTGTGGATAGTAGTGGAAAGCCGCCCTGATATTCGGGGTGGCTTTTTTGTGATTTAACAAGCATGCGGCAAAGGAAAATCGATTCGGCTAAACGGAATTTAGACTTGCATACGATACGTATATACTATCATTATATTTGCTGCTGGGAAACATAACGTAGATCGGTACGTTCTACGGACACAGATCAGTTATTTTATTGTTACCAGAATGACAAACTATTTTGCGCCACTATTGAGCAGACTATCTGTTCTGGGTCTATTGTTGGTACTCTCATTCAGTTGTACGAATCGTGATAATACGGTTGCCGATCCGAAAACGATAACAGATCAAATTCTGGAAGACAAACAATTCGGTATCTTACGCGCAGCTATGACCTATGCCGAAGCAGGCGATGCGCTTAAAGCAGCCAATATTACGTTCTTTGCCCCTAATGATGCAGCGTTTCAAAATTCGGGATTGACCGAAGCGGCTATCCGCTCTTTACCGAAAGAGCAGGTAAAAAATATGCTTTTGTATCACGTACTCTACAGCCCGGTTTCTTTATCGACAATCCCTACTGAAGTCAACACCGTTCAGACGGCGAGCCAGGGAGTAGCTTATCTGAATAATGCTGGAGCAGGAACCGTGTATATCAACAATGCCAAAGTGACCCAGCCCGATGTAAAGGCAGCTAATGGCGTCATTCATATTATCGATCATGTACTGACACCGTCATCGGGCTCTTTGTTAGCGACTATTCAGAGTAATTCCACATTCACGTTTCTGGCGGCTGCCTTAAAACGCATAAGTACTGTAAACCCATCTCTGATTGCTACGCTTAGTAATACGACCTCGGCTAATCCAATTACCATATTTGCCCCTACCGATGATGCCTTTATTGCGTCGGGCTATACGAGTATAGCTTCCATCGAAGCCATTTCGTCACAGACCTTGTCTTCCTTGCTCACGTACCACATGCTGGCGGGGGCTACATTTAGTTATCAGTTTCAATCGGGGTCTGTCAATACGTTATTAACCAATAATAGACTTACCTTAGTTGTCACAAATGGGGTTGTTGTTATCAAAGGCAATAAAAACCCAACCACTGCTATGATCCGAAAAGCTGATCAGCCAGCTACGAACGGAGTGATTCATAGCATTGACCAGGTATTACAACCGTAAATGCTACCTTATTAGCCAATTTTTTATGTGGGCCAGACTGCTATTAGTGCTGGGAATTCTTATTGTTGTTGCCATTTTAGTAGCAATTATTATTGGGTATAGGATTTCTGCTCCCCGCTATAGCGGCCCCATCAGCGACCATTTTGATGGTAAGGAATTTTATAACCTGAACGGCGCAAAGGCTAAAGGGTTTCGGGAGGTGATCGGCTGGACGTTAAATCGCCAGCAGGGACCCTGGCCAGCCTACCATACTAATCCACCGGAGCCTCCTCCGCCTACAACAGTGACTGGTAAAACCGTTCGTGTGACGTTTATTAATCATTCGACAGTATTGTTGCAGTTTGACGGTTTAAACGTACTGACCGATCCTATCTATTACGAACGTACCAGCCCGTTTCAATTTGCTGGCCCGAAACGCAACAACCCGCCCGGCGTTCGTTTTGAGGATTTGCCTAAAATTGATGTGCTGCTATTGAGTCATAATCACTGGGATCATTTGGATATTGGAACGGTTCAGAAACTCTATGAGCGCGATCATCCGAAAATTGTCTGTACGTTAGGTGTAAAAGCATTTCTGGAAGAAAACGGCTGTCATAACAGCCATGAAATGGATTGGCGTCAGTCGGTTTCCATTAATGATAGCACTACCATTCATTGTGTGCCAGCTCAACATTTTTCCGGACGTGGTATTTTTGACCGGAACGCTACCCTTTGGGCTGGCTACATAATTGAGAGCAAAGTGGCCGGAAAGCTTTATTTTGCCGGCGATACGGGTTATGGCCCTTACCTAAAAGAACTGGGAAATCAGTTTGGTCCCTTGCGGTTAGCGTTGATTCCAATAGGCGCTTATAAGCCGCCCTGGTTTATGTCGCCAATTCATTGTTCGCCAGCTGAGGCTGTGCAGATCCATGAAGACGTAAAATCGATGCAAAGTGTTGCTATTCACTTTGGTACGTTCCCATTGGCCGACGATGGTGCTGCGGAACCCGTTGAGGAACTAAGCAAAGCATTAGCCGCTAAAAATATATTGCCCGAACGCTTTCAGGCGTTGACAGTAGGGGGAAGTTTAGTACTCAATTGAAAAAAATGTTCTTTCATCCCAACGCTACGCCACAGTTTAGGGTCAGTAAGCGTATTAGTTAGTATCTTTTTTGTTAATCCAATTTCATGCGAACGCTTCATTTTATCATTTTCAGTTGCCTGCTACTCGGCGGATTGACCTCTTGTATGAATCAAAACGTTGATCCATCAAACGAAAAATTCGCGCAAAACGATGCCGATATTAAAAAATATGTTGAAACGAAAGGGTTGAGCGGTACTACTACTTCGTCGGGCTTATACTACGCTCTTACGTCTGCTAACCCGACCGCAGAGAAAGCAACGATAGGAGAGGAAGTAGAATTTACCTACAAGTCATATAACCTGAACGATGTATTTATCGATAGTACGGTAACGGGTAAACCTGTTTACTACCCACTGGGCATCAATACGATTCTGGCTGGACTGGAAGAAGGGTTAAGTTTAATGCGGGAAGGCGAAAAAGCTACGCTTCTGATTCCATCCTATCTAGCCTATGGTAGTAACGCTCCGAATGCAAACTTGCCCGCCTATTCGGTAGTACGCTTTGATGTACAGTTAGTTAAATCACGTGACGAAAACCAGCAGATTCAACAGTATATAGCTGCTAAAAAAATAACGGTTACCGATTCGTCATCTACTGGCCTTCGTATTTCTAAAACAGTGAGCAATACGGCAGGGGCTCAGGTTACTTCCGGACAGACAGTCACGATTAAATATATAGGGCGGACACTCCGGGCGTCAATGCCTTTTGATAGTACCGGAAGCGGTACGTTTGACGCTGTACTCGGACAAAGCCGATACGTAAAAGGCTTCGAAGAAGGGTTGTTGAAAATGCGGGTTGGCGAGTCGGCTACGATTATATTTCCTTCGACAAGTGGGTATGGTAAAGAAGGTCGTCTCAGTGGCAATCAGTACATAATCCCCCCATATGCTCCGCTGCGATTTGACCTGCAGGTAATCTCAGCAAAATAGATAACGTAGTAAGAATGGGCTAAATTTTGAAAGTCCTTCTACGTAAGTTGTCATTTCTTTTGATAGAAAGTTTACTTAGGCTTACCCGTTAACGGGTAAGCCTTTTTTTATTCAAAATCGCTAATAATCAGCCGATTATTGGTAAATATACTTATTCTGTATGTAATAAATACTGTCCATATGTTTGTCTGTTATGTGTCGATCGATTAGAATAATATTCTATATTGCGCGATTATTAACAAATAAAACTTATGTATAACAGCAATTACATGAATCGTTTTGCAGTTAGTGTTGCCATTTGGATGGTTACATTTACTGCTGTTTTAGCTCAAGGTATACGAGGGAAAATTACTGATGCCATCACGAAGGCTGCCATCCCAGGCGCTACTGTTGCCGTTGTTAACGGGAATAATGGTGCCACGACCGATGGCAATGGAGAATATACATTAAAGTTGAATCCGGGTAGCTATACAATACGGGTGAGCTTTGTTGGCTATGCTACGCAGACTGTTACTGTAAATGTGAAAGAAACAGAAACAGTTAATGTCGCCCTTTCAGAGTCAACGGCTGCTTTGTCGGAGGTGATCGTTACGGGAACACGAAGTGCTGGTCGGGTAAAGACAGAAAGCCCTGTACCGGTTGACGTAATCAGTGTGCAACAACTAACGACACAGGCGCCCCAGAATAACCTAAACCAGATTCTGAACGTAGTGGCTCCTTCGTTTACCTCGAATACGACGACTGTTGCCGATGGAACGGACCATATCGACCCTGCCCAGTTAAGAGGGCTTGGTCCCGATCAGGTGCTGGTGTTGCTCAATAGCAAACGTCGCCATACCTCGTCGCTGGTCAACGTAAATGGTACACCGGGGCGTGGATCGGTTGGCACTGACCTCAATGCTATTCCTGCTTTTGCTATTGATCGCATTGAAGTGTTACGTGATGGGGCAGCTGCTCAGTATGGTTCTGATGCTATTGCCGGTATCATCAACGTAAAAATGAAAGAATCAACTGGTAAACTAGCTTTATCAGTATATGGTGGTGGTAACTTCTCACAAGGCTCCAACAATTTCAAAGGGGGCGTCGACGGTGGCAATGTTCAGGTCGATGCTAACTATGGCGTCCGAATCGGGAAAGCGGGTTTTATCAACTTCACTGGATCGGCTCAGATGCGAAATTATACAAGCCGTGCTATGCCGACTACGGCAAGCTTGTTTAATCGCTATAATGCCATTGAGTATAGAGTATTACAGGCAGGCGGCAACGTAAATACCTTACCGACTAACATTGCTGGCATTAAACAGGGGGCATTGGGTGTAACGTACTTCGATCAGGCGACACAGGCGAGCATTGCCGGTGCCAATAGTATTGCTGATTTACGGACAATTCTGGCGACCGACGTAACCGATAACGAACTGGCCGCACGTGGATTGACCCGTGGCGATTTTTCAATGCGTGTTGGTCAGTCAAATTTAAGAAGTCTTCAGTTTTTCGTGAACTCAGCCATTCCGATCAACGAAAACCACGAGTTTTATGCGTTCGGGGGCTATGGCCAACGGAAGGGCGATGCCGCCGGTTTTTATCGGAATCCGAATCAGGAACGTACTTACACGGGTATTTTTATCAATGGCTTTCTGCCCGAAATTCATTCGACAATTAAGGATGGATCATTTGCTGCTGGTTTCCGTGGTAAGCTGGGTTCGTTTAACTATGACCTAAGCAACACGTATGGCTCGAACATTTTCGATTATGGCGTAGAAAATACAGTCAATGCTACGATGCTCGATAAGTCGCCAACCGTGTTCAAAGCGGGTGGACTGCATTTTACACAAAACACAATCAATCTTGATCTGAGTCGTAAGTTCGATGCGCTGGCGGGATTTAACCTGGCGTTTGGTGCGGAAGGGCGGTTTGAAACGTACCGTATCAGAGCTGGTGATGAAAACTCGTGGGCTCGTTACGATGTAAATGGAGCTGTGATTACTACGTCGACGCAAACGGCTCCATCCGATTTCTTTGGGCGTGCCCGGCCGGGTGGATCGCAGGTGTTCCCTGGCTTCCGTCCTGAAAACCAGCGCGAAACCCAGAATGCCAACCGTCAGAGCATGGCTCTCTATGCAGATGGTGAGTTAGACGTAACGAACAGATGGTTAGTAGAAGGAGCTATTCGCTTCGAAAACTATTCGGACTTCGGTAGCACGACTAATTTTAAACTGGCAACACGCTATAAACTGACTGATAATATCAACATTCGTGGGGCCGCTTCAACGGGTTTCCGGGCACCGTCGCTCGCTCAGATCTACTTCAACTCGACATCAACGCAGTTTGTAGGGGGCGTACCGTTTGAAGTTGGTACGTTCAACAACGCGTCGAGAGCTGCCGAGTTACTGGGCATTCCGAAGCTGAAGCAAGAAGAGTCGAGAAGCCTTAGCGCTGGTTTTACCGCTAAAGTACCAGGTGCTAACTTAACGATTACGGCCGATGGCTATTTCATCAAGATTAAAGATCGGGTTGTGTTGACCGACCAATTCTCGCGGCCAAGTGGTACGGTTACTGGCTCTGCTCTGGTATTACAACAACTGTTTGATCAGGCGAATGCAACCGCTGCTACGTTCTTTGCCAATGCTATCGATACCGAATCGAAAGGGATCGACATTGTATTGTCGCACAAGGCTACGTTTGGCGGAGGAGCTGTACTACGTAGCGATTTAGCCGGTACAGTGTCGCAAACCAAGCAGGTCGGAGATATTAAAGCATCGAAGATTCTGGCCGACAATGGACAGATTAACCGGTACTATTCAGAAATGTCGCGGGTGTATTTGCAGGAGGCTGTTCCTCGCGTAAAATTCAACCTGAGCAATACGTTAACGCTGAACAAATTCGATTTCTTCCTACGTAACGTTTATTTCGGTAAAGTGACCGATCCAAACACTGTTGACGTGAATGGCGATGGTATGATAGGCGCTATCGTGGTTAACGGACAGGTGGTTGAAAATGAGCACCCGGTCTGGGGGGCGCGGGTAATCACTGATCTATCGGTTGGTTATCAGGTTATTCCAGCTCTGAAAGTAGTAGTAGGCGCCAACAACCTGTTCGATATCTATCCAGATAAAAACTTTGGCCCAGTGTCGGCAAAAAGACCGACAGGCGTAGATGCAAGTGGCAACGTCGTTTATTCGGCAACTCCTTCGACTGTAGATCTATCGAACGCGAACCAGTTTATCTATTCCCGGAATACGTCTCAGTTTGGTATGAACGGCCGATTCCTGTTTGCTCGCCTGAACTTTACGTTCTAATAAAGTAGCCTGGACGTCCACGTCCGGGTGGTAGTAATAAATTCGTTAAACTATTACTACCACCCGGACGTGGACGTCCAGGCTACATTTGTTATTTCGGTGCCATGCGAATAGCACCATCCAGACGAATTACTTCGCCGTTCAGCATTGGATTTTCGATAATGCTTTTGACTAGTTGGGCGTATTCCGATGGTCGGCCCAGGCGCGACGGAAACGGTACCTGCTGACCGAGTGATAAGCGTGCTTCTTCGGGTAAGCCAGCCAGTAGTGGCGTTTCGAATAAGCCGGGAGCAATGGTCATAACGCGGATTCCCGAACGGGCGAGGTCGCGGGCAATGGGCAGTGTCATCCCAACAATACCACCTTTCGAAGCAGAATAAGCAGCCTGTCCAATCTGACCGTCATAAGCTGCTACCGATGCTGTGTTTATGATAACTCCCCGTTCTCCTTCGAATGGTCCATCGCTACCGTTAGGCTCATTATGTTCCATTGCCAGGGCCGCCAGACGAATCACATTGAAGGTACCGATCAGGTTTATAGAAACTACTTTCTGAAAAACGGCCAGCGAGTGAGCGCCGTAAACACCATCTACTTTGCCAACTGTTTTGCGAGCTTCGGCTACACCCGCGCAATTGACATTGATGTGTAAACCACCAAACGTTTCCACTGCCAGATTGACAGCTGCCTGAACATCCCCTTCGTCGGTTACATTCGCCCTGATAAATCGTGTTGATGGACCAAGTTCGTCGGCGAGTGCCTGGCCACGTTCGTCGTTAAGGTCAACGATAACAACATTAGCACCGTTGGCGGCCAGTAGTCGGGTAGTCGCTTCGCCCAGCCCGGAGGCTCCTCCAGTAACCAGGGCTGTTGATGAATTTAGTAGCATACATCAATCACTGTTTAGGGACAGAACTTTATAAGATTGCCATCAGCTCTTTCCAATGCCGGATGTCGTAAGTGGGCTGATCCTCAACTAATACGCCCTGTGGATTATAAAAAACGGTATCCATATTAACGCTTTTTGCGCCTAGTATGTCTGCTTCATAATTATCGCCGATCATGATGCTTTCTGATACGTTGGTACCACTGATCTCCATGGCGTACTGAAAAACCAGTGGGTTTGGTTTTTTCGCGCTTGCCGTCTCGCTGGTAATGACGTGGGTGAAGTAATGCGCGATTTCGGAGCTATCGAGCTTAATTGCCTGAATTTCGGCAAAACCGTTAGTAATGATATGCATCGTATAACGACCTTTCAGATAATCGAGCACTTCGCGGGCCGAATCGAGCAAATGCGGCTTTCTGGGAAGCAGACGGAGATACTCGACATTCAGGTCGGCATGTACGGCCGATTCGTCGACGCCCAACGATTGGAAAACGAGCGGAAACCGGTGCTGCCTGATATAACTATGCTCGATCAGGTTTTTGTCGTAATCAGCCCACAGCTTTCGGTTTATGGTAATAAAATGATGGCTAAACGCTTCGGCTGATGGAATCCCGACATCGGCAAGGTTGAACGTTTCGTACAGTTCAGCAATCGACTCAGCGGAGTTTCTGTCAAAATCCCATAACGTATGATCCAGATCGAAAAAAAGGTGTTTGTACATACCGTTGGTTGGCCAGTTTGGCTGGTCGGCCGGGGCCTAATAGTTTAAGGTTAGTCGTTCAACCGGTTTGTCATTGACCAGATGGCTATCGACAATTTCGTCAACATCCGACAGTTGTACATTCCCGTAATACGTGCCTTCCGGATAAACAACCAGGGCTGGGCCAAACGCACAGGCATCGAGGCAACCCGTTCGCTGAGCGCGCATTTCCTTTAACAAACCCCGTTCGGCCAGAGCGGCTTTGAACGCATCGACCAGCTCATTGCCATGTGCTTCTCCACACGACTTTTTGGGAGAAGGCTTTTGATTATTGCAGATAAAAACGTGCTTTTTGTATTTCATTGCTTCTTATTAATAGATTCACAAAGGTACGTAATGAATCTGAGTAGGAGCTTTAAAGTTCTGTGTCTCTATCGTAGGCTATGACTCAATAAGTAACCCGCCTGTTCACAACGAGGTGTGAGCAGAGCGGGTTCTGTGCCGTTACGTTGGCAGCGTATACGCTTACGATTTTTTGGTAGTTTCTTTCGACGTAGCAATCGGTTTCTTAACGCCTGAAGCCGATTTGGGCTTAGCCGATGGATTTTGCTGGGTCATGGTAACAGGGTCCCAGTACACGACTTTCTTCTCGAAATAACTTTCGTTGCAGGCAAGTACGGGGGCAGCAGCGCGGAAGCCAAATACGGGATCCTCGATGGTACCCTGACTACCCTGACGAACATTATCGAAGAAGTTGGCGAAGTGCTTGGCGTGAGCATCGTCGTTTTTCGGGGCCTCAAATTTGATTTCCTTGACGGGTTCGGCCGTACGTGTCTCAGGTGGATACTGAGCGTCGTATTGTTTCACAAATTCCTGCTTAACAGGTTCTGTAAACGTAAAGAAACTATCGTAGCCGTCGTAGCCCGGAGCTGCAGGTAATTTCTTTTTGGTCATGATCAGGTTATCTTCCGAGAACTCGATTTGTCCTTCGCTGCCGATAATACGGGTTACGTTGCTGATTTTGCCCGCATTGGCAAAATTGACCCGTAGAACCATCTGAAAGGCGTCGTGCTGATCGGTTTTCGGATAATCCATAATACACGACATCACATCTGGTACGTCGCGACCATCTTTCCAGTAGGCCAGATTCCCGGACGAGTAAATACGAGTTGGCCCCATCGTATTGGTTACGTAGTGAACGCCCGTAATAAGGTGAATGAATAAATCACCGGCTACACCCGTACCATAATCTTTGTAGTTCCGCCAGCGGAAGAATCGTTTGGCATCGAAGGGCCTTTTGGGGGCATCGCCCAGAAACCGATCCCAGTCGAGTGTTTGGGTAGATGCATCGGGCGGAATGGAATATTGCCAGGCGCCGATAGCACTGAACCGATCGCTGTTGGATTCGATATAGTTGATCGGCCCAATTTCTCCGGCTTCGACCAGACGTTTCGCTTCCTGAAACGAGGCACTGCTGATACGCTGGCTGCCTACCTGCATGGTTTTACCTGATTTCTTCCAGGCATCTATAACCGCTTTCCCTTCATTGAGGTGCTGGACCATTGGTTTTTCGCAGTACACGTTCTTACCTGCTTTCAGTGCCGCAATCGTAATATGATCGTGCCAGTGGTCGGGCGTAACAACCAGAACGGCATCAATATCGGGTTTAGCCAGAATTTCGCGGTAATCGCGGGTGGTAAACAACGACCGATCTTTGCCGAAAGCCGTTTTGGCATGCTCAAGCCGACCATCGTATAAATCGGCAACGGCTACCAACTCCACGCCTGGGTTTCGCAGGGCGGCATTGGTATCGAAATTTCCCTGAATGCCCATACCAATCGTTGCGAACCGAATTTTATCGTTTGGGCTGATTTTCTTCAGATTGGGAATGTAAGCAGGCGCGACGCCAAACGGTTTGGCGAGTCCCTGAGTTGCTACAAGTGCTGAAGCCGCCGACAGGCTCTTGATAAATGTTCGTCGGTTGGATTGCATGAAAGGAGAGATTTACACGTGTAGTTCGAAAAGCGAATCTACTCCCAGATTTACCCGCGATCCCGCCAATCAGCGCTTTATTTAGCCAACTAAGTTTATAGAATCTATTCTGTAGAAAAGGCCATAGTTGACCTAAGCCATTTTCTACAGAATAGCTTGATGAACAAGAAGCTATTTCTCGAACTGCACGGCCACCCACTGTCGATCGGTTGGTACCTGATGTGTAGCGTTCCAGACAAACATGGCACGTTCGAGCGCTACGTTCAACTGACGTTTCGTGTGCGTACGCGCTACGTTCAGTTTGCAGTGTACGGTTTCCTCATAGATCAACTTCTGATCGTTCGTATAAAAACGAACCAGGCAGTTCCGGCTTTTAGGCTGCGATTCTACAACCCAAAAACCTTCGCGGGGAGCCAGTGAGTTGGTGCTGGTCTGAGCCTGTGCCGATAACGAAGCAGTTAAACATAAAATGGCCACAATAGCTGTGCGGAGGGGTGTGATCGTGTTCATTGTCGTATCGTTGTGTTTTTGGTTGGTAATAACATAGTGTGATTCATTGATAACTGAATCAAAAGTAGAAACTGAATTATCCCGTTGCCGGGATTTTCGCCCGGTAGCAGTGGTTTTGGTACATACACCAACCTTTTGTCTATCAGTGTATTCTGCCAGGGTTTGGTGTCGTTCGGCGATGGATTGGCGCTGTCTGTCGACAATTTGGACTGCTAGTAGGTGAACTCGATCTGTTTGTCTAATTTCGGTGATGTAATCGGCTGACGTATGCAACTTTTGACCAAAGAATTTGTCTTCTCCGACGAGCCTCGCCAACGGCTGTTGAGGCATGGTTTATTCTGGCTGGTATGGTGCTTATTTTTTGCTTTTACGTATGGCTTTTTGCCGGTTAGCTACCTTATAAGACAGGGGCATAGCTGGCCAATGGCACTGGCCAAGGGGGTAGGGTTATCCGGGATAGATTCGCTGCTGTTTATGCCGGCCCATATGTTTTTGACGTACGGGCTCATATACTGGGTATTGCCCCGATTTCTGTTTAAAGGTCATTACGTCTGGGTTTTGTTCGGGACTGTGGCATTGATCGCAGCAACTTCGTTTGTTTCGGCGATGCTGACTACGTATCTGGTCGACCCGGTTCGGACCTATCTGGGTTTGCGAACATCGGGCAACACATTCTTCTTTGCAATGATGGCTGGTTTGCGGGGGGCTATTACTATTGGCGGCTTTGCGGTGGCTATCAAGCTCATCAAGGTTTGGTATCTGAAACAGCAGGCTTATCAGCAGATCGATCGCGAAAAGCTACAGGCTGAATTGGAGCTACTAAAATCGCAGGTGCATCCGCATTTTTTGTTTAATACGCTCAACAATCTGTATTCACTTACCCTGAACAAGTCAGATCATGCATCGGCGGTTGTACTGAAGCTATCTGATTTGCTGCGCTATATGCTTTATGAATGCAATGTGCCAGCCGTTTCACTGAAGAAAGAGCTGGATTTTCTGCGGAACTACATTGCTCTGGAGCAACTCCGTTATGGCGACCGGCTCGATATGTCGGTTAGTATTTCTGGCGATCATGAACATAAACTAATTGCGCCGTTGCTACTCATTCCATTTCTTGAAAACGCGTTCAAACATGGTACGAGCGAACAACTGGAACAGGCCTGGATGCATGTTGAGTTATCTGTTCAGGGCACTACTCTTAAGTTTAAAGTAATTAATAGTCGTGAAACCATGCCGCATGAGGAAACCTATACGGGCGGCATTGGCCTGCAGAATGTGCAAAAACGATTACAACTGTTGTATCCCAATAAGCATGATTTGCGTATTGTAGCAGGTGAAGAAACGTTTATGGTCATGCTCAGCGTAGAGTTGCTAACCGCTCCGGCTACTACCGTCTGGTCAGATCAGGTATTGGCAGAAGTGGCTTAATTTTCATCTTTATGACGTTACGTTGCTTACTGGTTGATGACGAACCGCCCGCACTGGAAATAATTGAGTCGTACGTCGATATGGTCGACGGGTTGGAAGTGGTTGGGAAGTGCCATAACGCCATTCAGGCTTTTGGCCTACTACAGTCAACTCCCGTTGATTTGATGTTTCTTGACATAAAGATGCCGAAGCTATTGGGAACCGACTTTGTCCGTAGCTTGCGGCAATCGCCCAAAGTGATTTTTACAACGGCTTATTCGGAGTACGCCATAGAAGGGTATGAGCTCGATGTAGTCGATTATTTGCTCAAGCCAATTCCATTTGAGCGTTTTCTGAGGGCTGTATCGAAAGCGATGAACAATGGTTCATCGGCATCAATCAATAGCCCGCAAATAGAATCTATTTCTTCTTCCGAAATCGACAAGCCGAGCGAAGCGCCGACGCCCAATTCATTTCTATATTTTCGGGTTGATCGGAAAATGGTCAAAGTCTTTACCCGAGACATCCTATACGTAGAAAGCCTGAAAGATTATGTCAAGATCGTGACAGAAAACGCTCGGCCATTAGTTGTTAAACAGAGCATCAGCTCCCTGGAGGAAATGCTGCCTGAAACGCATTTTCTGCGTATTCACCGTTCGTTTATTGTTGCCGTTGACAAAATAGCGGCCTATACGCCCAGCTTCGTGGACGTAGCAGGACAGGAACTTCCCATTGGCCGACTATTTCACAAAGAGGTTGGGCGGGTATTGAAGTTCTGATTTCCTTCCTGATTGAGTCGTAAAGGGCTATGTTAATAGGCTTGGTAACGTAGTAGAAAAAACATTTTTTGCCGCCACAAACCATTCACCTAAAAGGGGAATCTCCTATGTATTGATTGTCAAATCGGATCAGCAAGTAAAGGTATTAGGTATAGAAAATCGGTAAGTATATATATCTATTGTTGCTCTTTGCCTTGCATTGTCTGGTAAAAATGATCATTTGTAGCTGTATTCAACGTAGCGTTAATGAATGGGTTTATCAAATTTGGGTATTGTACAGCCGCTCTGATTGTAGTAAGTATCGTTCTTTACTTCTACATGCGGATGATATGGGACATTCAGGAGTTTCCATCTATAACGTTTGTATTGGGTTGGTTAATAGCTCTTTGCGTTATCAGTTACGCACTGGTGTATGGCAAAGCCTGGGCTAAAGGAACTGTTCTGTCGATCCTAAGTTTTGCCTTTACGTGGTTAGTGCTGGAAGGGCTATGCGCTCTTGTGATCCGTATTAAAGATGGCCCAGGGCCTGATTTAGTAGAAACAGTTGCCAACAAAAGCGACGCGACGCAACGTAACGCTAAAAAATACACGCTGATCCACTACGATCAGTTAGGAATGAGCCGCCCCGCACCGGGGGAATACACAATTGAATACGCACTAAAAGGAGGAAAGAAGGCAGACGTAACGTATCATGTCGATAGCTTATCGCGTCGCCTTACGCCGTTCAATCCTAAGAACGCTACGGGTAAATATGCCCTGTTTATGGGATGCTCCTTTACCTATGGAGAATCGGTAGCGGATACCAATACGTTACCTTACTATTTCGGGGAACAGACCGGTTATCGACCTTATAATTATGGCGTATCCGGACATTCGCCCTCGCAAATGCTGGCTATTTTGCAACGTGTTAACATTCGTAGGCAGATCGCCGAAAAAGACGGAATTGCACTGTATACGTTCATTGACGATCATCTGGCTCGTACCACGCCGAGTACCAAATGGGCCGACCTGTCGGCGGGCTATTTACCGTACGTAAACCCAAAAACGCTGGTTGTAGAGGGCACGTACGCACAAAAACATCCCGTTCGTATCAAGCTGATTCGCTGGCTGCACACAAGCAACGTAGCAAAACTGTTTAAAGTTAGCTTTCCTAAAAAGTATAGTATCGAGCAGTACCAGCAATTTGTCAATATCGTCGGTAAGGCGAAGGAGTTATACCAGAAACAGTTTGGTAATGATAACTTTTACGTGGTTGTCTTTCCGATGTATAGACTAGACCCCAAGTTGCGGGAATTATTCGAAAAAGCTAATCTGAAGTTGCTGGATTACTCAGCATTACTAACCTGGAATACGGCTTACGATGGCATGCATCCCGATGCCCAGGCGTTTCGGCAGGTGGCGAAAAAAATTGCCCAGGACTTACAAGTCAAGCCAGAAAAAGTGGTGGCAGCCGCAGAATAAGCCAGGGGATTGTAGGAGCTTAATCGGAGTGATGTCCTTGCCATCAAGCAATTGGCTTGCTTTGCCGTCTCGAAGAGTCAAGCGCAAAGCAAGCCAATTAGCTGGTAATTCATAGCTACAAGTCCGCTATTTCCCGGATACGTACTTTCATGGCGGGGCGCTCCTTGTCGGGTACGATGGCGATAAACGTATTACTGGCCGTTTCGCCGTTTCGAAGCATGTGACCGGCCTGAATATTAGTCGTAGTGGTTACTTCCTTGCCTTCCGAGTTTTTAATCTTCTGCTGATAGGGCACTGTAAACGGACGCGCTACCACTTTTCCGCCTTTAGCCGTCAGCCGTTTTCCGTTTGCATTCAGACAATCAAAAGAAGCCAGCTCATTTTGGTTTTCCTGCCCGAACAGGGTCGGTTTAGGGAAGAAAATTTTCGTGCAGTTGCTTTTGTTCGTGACGTAGATCGTCACTTCGTAGCGCATAAACGATTCCCCGCTTATGTCGATTTTGCGCTCATTGTTGATCTCATAACCGTAATCGATGCCATTGAGCTGAGCAGGTTTTCCTGGTTCGATATCGTAGGATTGTTGGGCAAAAAGAGGATACTGGATTGCCGCCAGAACCAGACAGCAACAAAAAAAACGCTTCATTTTTATGGTTTGGTTAAAGGAACAAAAATACGGTTTCCCAAATTTATCACTTCCAGAGAATTGATACCAGGATAATTGATATGGCCAGTAGCAATTGCACAAATACTTTGAGCGTAAAGGGCTGACCGTAGTGAATCGGGTACAAAATAGCACCTGCCATAACACCCGTCACAAAAAAAAGGAACCGATTGGACCACATCGACCCGTTAAAGCCCTGAACCCCATACTCGGAGGCTTTTATCCATATCCAGGCGCAGGCTACCGCCAGCAGGTAAGGAATTGGTGATTTAATCCATTTACTGTCCTTGAATTGCCAGTACATAATGTACCAGTGACCGAAAGAGCCTATCAAAAAGAACAAAGTTGAGAGAGCTATTTTCTGATATTGCATGTAGCAGAAGTGAAACAAAGAGGAATAGGTTGATAATAAGAAACTTGGCGTAGTATCTTTTGCGGAAAAATACGCAGAATTTACACACAAAGACCGCCGATAAACGGGTGTTTATTCGGCGGTCTTTGTCTTGAAAAGGAGAGAAACAAAAACGTCTAGATGGTCTTGCTGAGCAAATGAGGCCGTTCGTTGGCGACTTTCAGGACTAGTTCTCCAAACAGTGTATTAGCCCAGGCAAACCATTTCCGGGTGAATTTAGCCGGATCGTCTTTATCGAACGATTCGTGCATGAAGCCCGTACCCGCGTGCGTTTTTTTGAGTTGGCGAAGCTGAGCCAAAATCTCTGTATCGTCAGTAGAGGTAAGCGCCCGCATGATCAGACTCATTGGCCAGATGTTGTTCACGAGTGTGTGTGGACTACCAATTCCTTCGGCAGCTTTGCCGCTAAAGAAATACGGATTGTCGGCACTCAAGACAAATTTCCGGGTATTTCGGTAGATCGGGTCGGTCAGAGAACAAGCCCCCAAATAAGGCAGGGCCAGTAGATTTGGTACGTTAGCATCGTCCTGCAGCAAATGATTGCCGTAGCCATCTACTTCCATGGCATATAGTTTGCCATACTTGGGGTGATTGTATATAGCATACTGTTTAAGTGCGTTTTCGACTTCGCTGGCCAGGGCTCGACAATCTTTCGCAAAAGCAGCTTCACCTGCAAAAAATTGGTCAACCATCGTAGCGAGTTGCCGGAACGATACAACCGCAAACCAGTTTGATGGTACGTAGAATGGAAATACCGTAGCATCGTCGGAGGGGCGGAAAATGCTGTTGATCAGACCAATCGGTTTGGTTGGATTGCCGTATCCATCGCCCGGTACAGTATCGGTCGACCACGACGTACTACGCCCAAAGCGATACGGTCCCCGGCTGGTTTTGCGCTGCTGCTCCCGGCAGGTTTTCTGCGCCAGTTTCATCGCTTCCAGCCATTCGGTATCGAAAGGGGCTTTGTCGCCCGTTATTTTCCAGTAATGATAGGCCAGCCTGATTGGATAACAAAGTGAATCAAGTTCCCATTTTCGCTCATGAAGGCCAGGTTTCATCGTTGTTACGTCCTTTTTCCATTCGCCCTCTTTCGCAGCATCAGCGTAGAATGCGTTGGCGTACGGGTCCAGGCGAATACAAAGTGCCTGCCGATGAATAACGCCCTCGATTAACTGGCGAAGCTTCGGGTCTTGCTTGATAAGCGGTAAATACGGCCATACCTGAGCCGTGCTGTCGCGCAGCCACATAGCGTCAATATCGCCCGTGATGACGAACGTATCAGGCTTCTCCTTGTCGGTAAACTGTACGGTGGTGTCAAGTGTATTGGGGAAACAGTTTTCGAAAATCCAGGCTAATTCTGGGTCACGAATGGTTTTGTGCATTCGCGCAATGGTTTGATCAACGGCTGAACTAACAAAGTTTCGCTGAGCAACTGGCGTGCGAACCGCGGGAAAATCTGCAGATGGAATAGCCCACGAAGGTGGGTTGGATAGGAGCAGACCAGCGCTGGCCAAAGTGGATTGTTGGATAAAACGACGACGGTTCATAGAGGTCTTAGTAGTACATCATGCGGCTATATTTACCACTTCTTAATGAATGATGATACGTAGGCGACGGGATAAGTATGGTAGCGATACGTAGTAAAGGCGTAAAGCTAATACTGGTTAAGAAGATCTGGAAATACGTAAAAAAAGCGATGTTTTCACAGCCCAGAATGCCCTCTGAAAGAAAGCGGGTAGTTTATGCCTGAATTGACCTTATTGAGTAGACATCTACACGTAATGAGGCTAACATTCTGGTAAATCATTAATCCGTTCTATTTCTAAGCCCTACTCAATCTTCATATTGTATGATTTGGTCTGTTCCATCGACTAAACGTTGGTTTCTTTTGCTCGGCAGCGTTGGTGCTTCTGTGAGTTTACTGGCTTGTCTGGGTTCGCAAAAAGTGACGAATCAATCTGGCTCAGCAACCACCATGACCACCACTGTTCCGGCCACTGCTGAACCCGCAAACGCCGTAATGCCTGTCCGGGCAACTGCTTCTCGTGTACTGGTATTCTCTAAAACGAAAGGCTGGAAACATACTTCCATTCCGTTCGGCATTGCGGCCATTCAGAAACTGGGCCGGGAGAATAATTTTCGGGTCGATACCACCAAAAATGCCGACTATTTCAATGATGATAGCCTGAAACAGTATCAGGCCGTTGTGTTTCTGAGCACTACCGGGAACGTATTGAATCAGAAACAACAGGCTGCTTTTGAGCGCTATATTCAGGCTGGTGGCGGCTATATGGGCATTCATGCTGCGGCCGATACAGAGTATGACTGGCCCTGGTACAACAAGCTGGTAGGTGGCTATTTCGCGAGCCATCCGAGCAATTCAAATGTGCGCAAGGCTACGGTTGATGTAACGGACAAGAAACATATCTCTACCGAACATCTGCCCGATCGTTGGGAACGTACCGACGAGTGGTATAACTACCGATCGTTTTACTCGGGCATCAACGTACTGGCTAACCTGGACGAGAATACCTACGACGGGGGTACCAATGGCAGCAATCACCCCATTGCCTGGTATCATGAGTTTGATGGAGGGCGCGCGTTTTATACGGGTGGGGGCCACGAAGATGCCAGCTTCAGCGAACCTTTGTTTGTAAAGCATGTTCTGGGTGGACTCAAATGGGCGATGGGCGACAGAAAAGCACTGGATTATACCAAATCATATGCCGTTGTGATGCCCGAAGAAAACCGCTTTGTGAAAACCATACTCGTCAATGATCTGAACGAACCGATGGAGTTGGCCGTAGCGGCCGACGGTCGCGTTTTTTTTACCGAACGTAGCGGTAACCTGTCGGTCTATGACATACGTAGCAACAAAGGGAGCCTCGTGCATCGATTTGACGTACCGACCAAAGTTGGGCATGGCGTTCAGGGGATTACGCTCGATCCAAACTTTACGGCCAACCATTGGCTCTACATTTATTACTCGCCCCAGTTCGAAAAAGACCCAGTCTATAACCTGTCGCGTTTCGTTATCAACGACGATAACACGCTCGATGTCGCGTCTGAAAAAATATTGCTGAAAGTGCCCAGTATCGACGCGCCCGGTTCGCACCACGGCGGCTCGCTGGCGTTCGATAAAGAAGGGAATTTGTATCTTTCGACTGGCGATCATACGAATCCTTTTCCGTCGAACGGTTACGCGCCAATCGATGCCCGACCCGATCAACTTGCTGCCGATGCCCGCGCTACAGCCGCCAACACGAACGATTTACGGGGGAAAATACTACGCATCCGTCCGCAGACCGACGGAACCTATACCATTCCCGATGGCAATCTTTTCCCAAAAGGCATGGCACAAACGCGGCCCGAAATTTATACGATGGGCTTGCGGAATCCGTATCGTATCGCTCTTAACCCAAAATCGTCGGTTTTGTATTGGGGGGAAATAGGCCCCGATGCGGGAAAAGACAGTACGTTGGGACCACGCGGGTACGATGAGTTTAATCAGGCCAAGAAAGCCGGGAATTTTGGCTGGCCTTTGTTCGTCGGTAACAGCCAGCCGTATGCCGCTAACGACTTCGCTACCCAGGTTATTGGGGCACGTTTCGATCCGAAAGACCCGGTGAATGATTCGCCGAAAAACACCGGCCTTCAGCATCTGCCGCCAACCAATCCGGCCATGATCTGGTATCCGTATGCGGCTTCGAAAGAATTTATGGAACTGGGTCAGGGAGGACGTAGCGCGATGGCGGGCGAATTTTATACCTACGACAAAAACTCGCCGTCGAAAACCAAATTCCCGGAATATTACGATGGAGCGCTATTCATTTTCGACTGGATGCGTAACTGGGTCTTAGCGACTCGTTTCGATAAAAATGAAAATTACCTGCGTAATGAGCCATTCATGGCGGCTAATGGCGATTTCCGTCGGCCTATCGACATCGCTTTCGGAAAAGATGGTGTGATGTATATGCTGGAATACGGGTCAGTATACGGAGCCGACAACGATGATGCTCGTCTGGTAAAAATCGAATATAATACCGGCAACCGGGCTCCCATTGCCCGAGCCAGTGTCGTCGATTCGGTGGCAGCGGCTCAACGTAATGCCCGATCGTATCTGACCTCCGACGGACGTAACGCGCCTGTACTCCGCGAAGCAGTCGGACAGGCTCCGTTACGAGTAAAATTCAGCGGACGCGGTACCGATCTGGACGACGATGACGTAGTGACGTATCAATGGTTGTTCGATGGAAAGACCGTTGGCGCTACCCAGCCAAACGCTACGTATACCTACACAAAACCTGGTGTCTATAACGCTATTTTTAAAGTAACCGACCAAACCGGGCTGGTTGGTATGGACACGATTCTGGTTAAAGTAGGTAATGCCAAACCGGAAGTAGCCATCACTAGCACGGGTAACAAGTCGTTCTACTGGCCTGATAAGCCCTTTACGTATGCCGTGAAGGTTACGGACAAGGAAGACAAGAAGATCGATCCCAAACGGATAAAAGTGTTGTACGAATACAATGCCCAGGCCGGAAACACGCCCGTTATTGCGCAGCAAGGCCATCAGAATCTGGACGCCATAGGCAACGGTTCGTTAGGGAAAACGCTGATCGCTAACAGCGATTGTAAAGCGTGTCATACCATCGATAAGCCGTCGGTTGGGCCAACATTTCTGGCGGTTGCCAATCGATATAAAGGCCAGCCCGGAACCGTGGAGAAACTCGCCCGCAAAATTATTGAAGGGGGCGGAGGTAGCTGGAGTAAAGACCATCTGATGAGCGCTCACCCACAAATTCCGCTACAGGATGCGCAGGAAATGGTAAAATATATTTTCTCGCTGACCGATGCTCGTCAGCAAAAATCGGTTCCTGTGCAGGGAACATTGGCACTCAACGAGCATAAGCCAACCGATGCCCGTGGGCAATACATGCTGGTTGCCTCCTATACCGACAACGGCGAGTCGACGCCGGGCAAGAAGGTAGTTGGCCCACTAACCAGTACGGATGTTGTTACGTTACGTAGCGCAAAAGTGAAAACGATCAATGCCGATTCGTATGTCGGTTTCCCGAGATGGGGAAGCCGACTAAGTGCGGGTGGGCATAAAGCGTATGTATTGCTGAAAGATATTGATCTGACCAATATCAAATCGCTTACTTACGAATACTCGGCTTTAAACAAAGACGGCGAAATTGAAATCCGGCTTGATTCGTATGCGGCCCCGGTAGTGAGCCGAACGCCTTTCAAAACAACCGGCGACTGGAAGAAGATGAACACCGTAACGGGGACTTTCGATAAGCCTATTTCCGGAAAACACGATGTGTATATTGTCGTTGTCAAGCGCGATAAACCCAACGATAATCTCATTCAGCTGGATAGTATTCAGTTTAATGAGTGAGCGTACTGAATGATGCAATGGGGCCATTTCTTGATAAAATGGCCCCATTGTTATACTAGCGGATAGGTCGTTTTTTTATCTTTAGGGAATTCGCTCATCAGAGCGAGGTAAATTCCTCTCTACAACGCTCCATCGTCCGCTAGAACCATGTACACTTCTTCTGGTCGTCCCTTATGTATCATAGGCAATGTTGTTGATGACCAGGGACGTGAATCGATGAAAAGCATTCTTGTTCAGCATGGTCGGATTGTTGCCATACAGCCGGGCAAAGTGCCCTTCGATTTGCCAAACCTGATTTTGCTGAAACTGGCTGACGACGAAGTCGTTTTTCCGGGACTGATTAACCTCCATGTTCATTCGGAATACAATATTTTTCCGCTCTGGAAGAGTCCTGCCGTCTGGAGCAGCCGGTTTCAATGGCGCAACAACGAGCAATACTTCGATGATATAAAGCGCTTCAAAGAATACATCGATACCAACTGGAAACATGAATCGTATGACTTTATTCAGTCTGTGCTTTATGCGCCCGATTCCGTGAATCGCCCTCCTTTATCGTCAGCCGCACTGGCCGACGCGATGAGGGAGGTTTTAAAACTCCACGGTATTGTTACGGAATTGCAGGCTGTGGCTGGTGGCACTACGTTGGTGCAGCAGACGATCAGGCTGGAGTCCAATGGCAAGGTGCCGAATTTTATCATTCGCGATACGACCGACCCGACTGAACTCGGTATTCCTGATCTCAAGAAAGTGTTTTCGGTTGTCGACTTCGTGAAGCCGGGGCCTGATTTTGACGCCCCCGGTGCTCCCGAACGGGCAAATGACGATACGAGTGGCTGGCCAATGATGCAATTACCCAGCTTTGATGACTTCGTTACGTCGGTTCGGGAGGGGAATAGCCGTTACTACGCCTGTATCGCCCACTTGGCAGAAGGACGGGCGGGTTATTTGCAGAAAGGCAAACCCGACGGATTCAGTCGCCGGGAGTTCCGGGAGTTTCAGCGGGTACTTACACCACTGGCAGAGGCTGGCCTACTGAAAAATGCCAATTTGACCTTAACGCATGCGTGCGGGCTGGACTATTCAGACAAAAGCACGCTCGATTTTCTGCTCAATAATCGTATCAGCGTAGTATGGTCGCCAGTGTCGAACCTGCTTCTGTATCGGGACACTATTCCGGTTAAGCAACTGCTGGACCACGGAATTAATGTTTGTCTGGGTTCTGACTGGGCGCCTAGTGGCAGCAAACACGTTTGGGACGAGTTCAAGTTTGCCCGGCATTTCTGCGATGCCCTGAATATAGCGGTAAGCGATGCCCAGTTGCTGGCCATGATGACCCAAAACCCGGCCACGGCGTTAGGGAGCTTGCGGGTAGGTTCCATCAAAACGGGCTACAACGCAGACTTCTTTGTGTTACGTAAGCAGACGGCCCAACAACCTGCACTGGCCGCTTTGCATACGCAGGATGATCGGGCAGTACGTTGTACGATTGTGAATGGCCGAATCGTATATGGCGACAGAAACCTGTTCGATACTACGTTGCCTGTCGATTATGAGTCGATCCCGGCCAGCGAAGGGCAGATTGCTACGCAGAAAGCTGTTAGTATTAATTCGACGCTCAATTTCAATTTGATCAAAGCCTTGTCGCAGGTCGATATATTGATGTATCGCTATACGAATGATATTATTCGACAACCCTGGCTTCAGCGAACGAAGATGCTTTCCTCTGATGACTTCGTTTACCAGCGTCAGATTACGCAGTTGAAATCAATTCTGGCTGACTTAATCAAAGGATAGTTTTGCTACGTCCCAGCAGGCTTGTTAGTGCTTGTTTGTCCGTGATTACATCGCGAACAAACAAGCAACGTTTATTCGTATATAAAGGGATTTCCTGAGGGGATATACGAAATCTTGATTCCGGGAAGCTGAGGTTTTAGCCAGGAAACCAGCCATTCCATGCCGCCTGCTTCACTGGCAATGTGCCCTAGAACCACCAGCGATATTTTCTGGCCTTGCTGACGGGCATCCCGAACGTATTCTGGCGTTTCCCACTCACTGATTTCGCCACAAAAGACAACATCGGGCCTGGCTTTCTGGATAGCCATGATCTGGTTGCGGCCACCCGGTGCTCCCGGAAGCAGCAGGACCCGCTGGCAGGACTGTTTCATATCGCCAACAATACGTACCTGCTTGATGTCCAGCCTGGCTTTAGCGTGTGAAACGAGTTGAGCTAACGTAGTAGACGGTAAGGTTAACATATGCTGGTCGTTGGCGTCAGCGTATTTTTCCCAGCCCAGGGCCGATAGCATTCCTTTCTGAATACCGTCGGGGCGGTGCGAATGCCAGTAGTCGTGGAAACGCCAGAGAGCGATGTTATTTTTCTCTAATAACTCATACTTTTTTTGAAAGACTGGATCGTTGGCGAGCCACTCGGTTTCGTCAAGATGATTGTAGAAAGTAGGCTCGTGAACAATAATAAAGTTGGCACCGGCAGCGATGGCTTTCTCAATGACCTCAGTAGTCGCAAACATGGTTGATACAATGCCCGTTACCTGTTGAGAGGCCTTCCCAGACTTCAACGTATCGACTGTTTTTGGAAAGGGGGCATTAGGTATTGTTTTAAGGATCATGTCCATCACCTGGCCAACCGTAACTGGCGCGTTTAACGAGTTGGTTGGTAAAGACAGACTAAAAGTTGGCGATGTCAATACCATAGACGTTCCTATCACTTTGGTGACTGTGGCCAAGAACTCGCGTCTTCCTGAAAATTTCATGGTTTTGTTTATCGTTTTGATCGGGCTAAGCCGGATGTAAGCACTACGTAATTACAACTGAAAACTATAAACAAAAAACCAACAAAGAACTACCTAACCCGCCCAGCTCTCGCGGTCCAGACTACGGTATTGAATGGCTTCGGCAAGGTGCTCGATACGGATTTCGTCGCTCCCAGCCAGATCGGCAATGGTTCTTGATACCTTCAAAATACGGTCGTAAGCGCGGGCCGACAGTCCCAGCCGATTCATGGCCGTACGTAATAGTGCTTTTCCGGCATCATTGATCTGACAAACTTCTTTCACCATCTGCGAGGGCATCATCGCATTCGAGTAAATGCCCGAGTTATCGGCAAAACGGGTTGTCTGCATATCCCGGGCCCGAATCACCCGCTCCCGAATTACTTCACTTGATTCGGCCGGGCGATTGGCTGTCATCTGATCAAACGATACCGGCGTTACTTCTACATGTAAGTCGATACGATCGAGCAAGGGGCCACTCACTTTTGCCAGATATTTCTGCACAACGCCGGGCCCGCACACACACTCTTTTTCGGGATGGTTATAATAACCGCAGGGGCAGGGATTCATGCTGGCTATGAGCATAAAACTAGCTGGAAATTCGACAGCCCATTTGGCTCTGGAAATACTGACTTTTCGTTCTTCGAGTGGCTGACGCATCACCTCAAGTGCCGACCGTTTAAATTCGGGCAATTCGTCCAGAAACAATACGCCATTGTGGGCCAGGGATATTTCGCCGGGTTGCGGAAAACTACCACCACCTACTAAGGCTGCATCGGAGATTGTATGATGGGGCGCTCGATAGGGACGATTGGCAATCAGGTTGGCGCGGCTGCCGAGCTTTCCGGCAACCGAATGGATTTTAGTTGTCTCCAGTGCTTCCTGCAATGTCAACGGTGGTAAAATACTGGGTAAACGCTTCGCCAGCATGGTTTTTCCCGCGCCGGGAGGGCCAATCATAATCACGTTATGGCCACCGGCAGCCGCAATCTCCATAGCTCGTTTAATATTTTCCTGCCCCTGTACGTGCGAAAAGTCGACCTCGTAGTTGTTAAGCTGGCTCATGAACAGATCGCGCGTATCACTAATCGTGGGGTCAATGTTCTTTTTACCATCGAAAAACTCAACCGCTTCCTGCATGTTCGTCACACCAATCACGTCCAGATTATTGACGATGGCGGCCTCCTGTGCGTTTTCTATGGGAAGAACAAACCCTTTGTAGCCTTTCTTTCGGGCTTCGATAGCGATGGGGAGTACGCCTTTGATAGGACGTAACGTACCGTCAAGAGCCAGCTCACCCATGATGACGTAATCGTCCAGATTGCGTTGCGTTGTGATCTGTTCTGATGCCTGCAACACACATAGCGCAATTGGCAAATCGTAAGCGGAACCCTCTTTGCGAATATCAGCGGGAGCCAAGTTCACAACTACTTTCTGGCGGGGCATCCGATAACCAAAAAACTTCAGCGACGCTTCCACGCGCTGTTCACTTTCTTTAACTGCGCTGTCGGGTAAGCCAACCAGGTGGAAATGTAAACCTTGGGCGACAACTACTTCAATGGTAATCAGACTGGCATTGACGCCGTAAACAGCCGCACCAAAGGTTTTAGATAACATAAGACGTAACAGAAATTGGATAAAAACTTACGATCAAAGCTACAAACGAAACATAGTAATTGGTTGTAATTGGAGGTGGCCTGTATGGACGTTGGTTAGCCAAATATACAACTCAAAGTTAGTTTTGTAACTGATAGTATTTGTTTTGTTACTATTTCGGCTGGCTGATATGAGTTAACCACTCTTGTCAGAACGCATACATATGTGATCCGATCTGGCTACCGAGACTAGCGACAATCCGGTCGTAGTTCAGAGCGGTTTGAAACAAATAAAGAAAGCGCAGGAAGCCGTACTGCAACCTGGGCCAATTTCTGAAACGTAACGGTATTTATAGTTTCTCAGCAATACGTAATTTGGCACTCCGCGCACGTGGGTTACGGGCCACTTCATCAGGCGTTGCTTCAATGGGTTTGCGCGTAATGGAACGTAGCGGCTTTAGTTCATTACCAAATAAATCCTTTTCCACTTCGCCCTGAAACTTGCCTTTATTGATGAAATTCTTCACGAGCCGATCTTCAAGCGAATGGTAAGACATCACTACTAATCGACCTCCTGGCTTTAGTAGATCAGGAACCTGCTCCAGAAACTCTTCCAGTACCTGTAGCTCTTCGTTGACTTCGATACGTAGTGCCTGGAAAACCTGCGCGAAATATTTGTTTTCCTTGCCCCGGGGCGCATAGCGTTGTAGAGCCGCTTTTAAATCGTTTATCGTTTTGATCGGGCGGTTCGAGCGAGCAGAAACGATAGCGCTGGCTGCCGTTCGGGCGTTCGTTATCTCACCATACATGCCCAGAATACGGTGCAAATTAGCCTCGGAATATTCATTCACCACTTCTCTGGCGCTACGTTCGGCATGCTGATTCATCCGCATGTCGAGTTCGGCATCGAAGCGTGTCGAGAAGCCGCGTTCCGGCGTGTCGATCTGGTGTGACGATATGCCTAAGTCCGCTAAAATGCCATCGACCTGCTCCACTTTGTACAGCCGCAGATACCGCTTGATATTGCGGAAATTTGAGGCAACAAAGGTCAGACGAGAATCGTCGATAGCCTGGGCATTGGCGCGTGCGTCGGCATCCTGATCGAAACCAAAGAGCCTGCCGCCTTCGAGTTGGTTTAGGATTTCCCGACTGTGCCCCCCTCCGCCGAACGTAATGTCGACGTAAGTTCCGCCGGTTTGTAGCTGTAAACCGTCAATGCAGGCTTGTAATAAAACCGGTTCGTGGTAATTTGTCATTCAGAAACTAACCTTTATAAGAGGTCGTTATGTTGGACGTTGACGCTCAGTCACTAGACGGCAGAACTAGCCTTCAACAAGGTGTTCTGGGCCAATGACTACAACTGGCATCCTGAATTATAGCAAAACATGAAAAAACTCCTTCCTTTAGCAGCGCTTGCGCTGTTATCCCTGCCATCGGCCTGTTCAGGTCAATCCGCTCCGGCCACTGTTAAACCCGGTACGTATCGGGCCGTTCTGAAAACGCGTGGTGGCGACTTGCCCTTTGGCCTGGATATCCAGCCAACCGCAGGCGATACCAAGACATACGCTGTTTTCGCCTTAAATGGTAGCGAACGGTTGCCAATGGACCAGGCAACTGTTCAGGGCGATTCGATCCGAATCCCGATGGCACTGTTTGATTCGGAATTAATTGCAAAGATAGAGGATAATACGCTCCGTGGCGTCTGGCGTCGACGTCGAGCGCAACAACAGTTCCAATCATTGCCCTTTGAAGCGAAATTCGGAGAAACGTATCGCTTTATAAAAGAGGAAAAGCCAACATCCGTAAACCTGACGGGTAAATGGGCCACTAATTTTGGCAGTAAAACCGGTAAAGTCGATACGGTTAATGCCGTTGGCGTATTCGATCAGAAGGGTAGCAAGCTAAGCGGAACCTTCTTGACACCAACCGGCGATTATCGCTACCTGGATGGTAACGTAGTAGGCGATAGCCTGTTTCTATCTTGTTTCGACGGTTCTCATGTGTATTTGTTCAAAGCCAAACATGATCCGGCTACGAAAACACTAACGGGTGGCTTGTGGGCTGGTATTTCGGGCTACGAATCGTGGGTAGCTCGCTTCGACCCTAAAGCCGACTTGCCCGATGCAGCTACGTTGACCTATTTGAAACCCGGTTCAAAAACACTGAACGTATCGTTTCCTGAGCCTAACGGTAAGGTTGTTTCACTTAACGACCCTCGGTTTAAGAATAAGGTAACGATCGTTCAGATTCTGGGCTCATGGTGCCCAAACTGTATGGACGAAACCAATTTCCTGAGCCCCTGGTACAAACGGAACAAACAACGTGGCGTTGAAATACTGGGGCTAGCGTTTGAGCGCTCAGCGGAAATAGCCGAATCGGGCCCACGAATTGAGCGCATGAAGCAGCGCTTCAAAATTGATTATCCCATCGTATTGGCTGGTACAAACGACAAAGCACAGGCATCTAAAGCGTTACCAGATCTGAACGCCGTGGTGGCTTTTCCTACAACCATCATCATTGATAAGAAAGGACAGGTTCGCCATATCCATACCGGGTTTTCAGGCCCCGGCACGGGCAAATACTACGATCAATACGTAGAAGAATTTAATCGGTTGATTGATAAGCTGGTATCAGAGTAATCAGAACCGGGATTTAGCTGATTTTGGGATTAAACGGATTTTATAGGAACCTAAGCGCTTCTTTGAAGCGAACCAAAAGCTGTTTATTCCCAAAGTCAGCTAAATTTTAGTCCTGATGGTATGCATGCATACTATTTCAAAAAAAATAGTAGATTTACGTTTTGAAATTGGACAGTGTGACACCAGCTATGAAGAAAGAGAAGACTGTAGACTTTCATATAAAATGGGCCTGGCATGCTATTTCACGTATGTACAATGCCTACGCGGGCCGTTTCGACATCACGATGGCAATCGGCTACGTGTTGCTCAATATTGATCTCGATGAAGGTACGCCCGCTACGAAAATTGGGCCTTTGCTGGGGATGGAGCCACGTTCATTGGTCCGGATGCTAAAAAATCTGGAAGAGCGCGGGCTGATTCGGCGTGAAATCGATGGGAACGACAAGCGTTTTGTTCGAATCTATTTAACCGAGGAAGGTAAGGTTAAACGCGAAATGGCCCGCGATGGCGTGATTTTGTTTAATAATATGATTCGCGAGAAGATTCCGCTCGAGAAACTGGTTGTTTTCTTCGACGTAATTAAAGAAATCAACCGCATGGTAGAGGATGAAAACGCGAAGATTAAAGCCTCGGAAATTGAAGAATTGCCGTTGGAGTAATCGCTGAATTACTATGGCCTTAACTATCAATTCCGCAGAAGATCGACTAAAGGCGTTTACGCGGCTGATGAGAATGGCGTCGGTACTATACCATGCTAATCCCAAAAATCCTCCTAAGAATATGAATATTGCTGACGACGATGTACAACACTTGTTAGAAAGTCTTAGTCGGCATAACGTTCAATTTTTGCTGGTGGGGGGAATGGCAGGCGTTATTCATGGCCATGTTCGGACAACGCAGGACATGGATTTATGGATCAAATCGGATGAGCCTAATAAAATAAATCTGATTCGCGCTCTGGAAGAAAACGATGTTGTCGGAGCGGCTTACTTGAAAGATGTTCCGTTAATTTTTGGCTTGACCTCTGTCTCAGTGGGAAAGTACGGCTTCACGCTGGATATGGGCTATAGTCTGAAAGCGTTTCGGGATGTCGATTTTGATACCTGTTACCAACGTGCTATCGACGTTACGTTCGATGGCATATCCTTCAGGGTGATTCAGTTGAATGATTTAATTACGGAGAAACTGGCAACTGGACGAGCGAAAGACATTGGTGACGCAGAGGAGTTAATTAAAATAAAAGGCAGGAATCCGGAGTAGGGTGTGAGTAACCGATTACCCGGAACGTAGTAAATCTGTCAAATACATATTCCTATTATTGAAAACCATGGAAGCAACCCTGGAAAAACCCAAAACGCAGACAAAGAATCGTACCATCCGGCGCGTAGCCGTTTTAGGCTCCGGTATTATGGGCTCTCGTATTGCGGCCCATTTTGCCAATATTGGCGTAGATGTGTTGTTGCTGGATATTGTGCCGAAAGAGCCCACTGGGCCTGAGCAGGCAAAAGGCCTTACAACAGATAGTCCGGCGGTACGTAACCGTATTGTCAACGATGCCTTTCAGACGATGTTGAAAGCCAGTCCGGCCGCGCTCTACAGCCCTAAATTTGCTGACCGGATTAAGCTGGGTAATTTCGACGATAACCTAAACGATATCGCTACGTACGATTGGGTTATTGAGGTAGTTGTTGAACGGTTGGATATCAAACGGTCGGTCTACGAGCGTGTGGAGCAATTCCGGAAACCCGGAACGCTTATTACGTCCAATACGTCGGGGATTCCAATGCACTTGCTAACGGAGGGACGTAGTGACGATTTTCGTCGTAACTTCTGCGGTACGCACTTCTTCAATCCGCCCCGTTATCTGCGTTTGCTGGAAATTATTCCGGGGCCTGATACCGACCCGGCTGTTGTCGATTTTCTGATGAACTACGGGGATCTGTATCTGGGGAAAACGACCGTTTTGTGTAAAGATACGCCCGGCTTCATTGCGAACCGCCTTGGTATTCAGTCGTTGATTCAGACGATTCGGGTGGCCGAAGAACTGGGTCTTACGGTCGAAGAAGTCGACAAGCTGACGGGTCCAGTTGTGGGTCGCCCTAAATCAGGCACGTTCCGCTTGTCGGACGTAGTAGGTCTGGATACGACAGTGAACGTAGCCAGCAACCTCGTCAAAATGGAACACGACGAATCGCGAGCATCCTTTGAGTTACCAGCTTCCGTACAGAAGCTAATGGAAAACAAATGGCTCGGTGATAAGACCGGTCAGGGCTACTATAAGAAAACCAAAGACGATAAGGGGCAAACGCTGATTCTGGCCCTTGATCTAAAAACGTTCGAGTATAAGCCATCAGAGAAAGTCAAATTCGCTACGTTGGAGGGTACGAAATCGATCGACAATCTGAAAAAACGTTTTCCGGTATTGATCGCCGGGAAAGATAAGGCTGGTGAATTCTATCGTCGAACGTTTGCCGATGGGTTCCGCTACGCTACGTATCGAATTCCCGAAATTTCGGATGAACTATATCGGATCGATGCGGCCATTACGGCGGGTTTTGGCTGGCAGCTTGGCCTCTTCGAAACCTGGGACGCTATCGGGCTGAAAAAAGGTGTTGAACTGATTGAGTCATTCGGCCAGAAACCGGCTCAATGGGTATACGATATGGTCGACGCTGGTTTTGACTCGTTCTACACCGTAGAGAATGGCAAGCGGAAGTATTACGATATTCCGAGCAAGAGTTACAAGGCCATTTCGGGAACGGAAACATTCACGATTCTGGAAAATCTGAGCAACAACATAGTCTGGAAGAACGCCGGAGCTAATGTTATCGATCTGGGCGATGGTATTCTGAACGTCGAATTCCGGAGCAAAATGAATACGTTTGGGCCGGAGGTATCGGAAGCGCTCATGAAGGGTATTACGCTTGCCGAGAAAGATTTCCGGGGCCTGGTTGTGGGGAACGATTCTGCCGAAGCCTTCTCCGCCGGAGCCAATCTTGGAACGCTCTTCATGTTTGCCGTTGAGCAGGAGTTCGACGAAGTTAACCTGATGATTGCTCAGTTCCAGAAACTCATTACGCGGCTACGGTATTCGTCTATTCCGGTCATTGTTGCTCCGCATACGCTCACGCTTGGGGGCGGTTGCGAAGCGGTATTACATGCAGACCGCGCCGTTGCCCACGCCGAAAGTTACATCGGCCTGGTAGAAGTCGGCGTTGGATTGATTCCGGCTGGTGGTGGTACGAAAGAAATGGCCGCGCGTGCATCTGACCTCTATCAAACCGGAGATCCTGAACTGAACATTCTACAGAATGTGTTCATGAATATTGCGACGGCTAAAGTATCGACCTCTGCTCAGGAGTCTCGTGAAATGAATTATCTACGTGCGACGGATCAGATTGTGCTGAACCGGAGCCGTTTAATTGTAGAGGCCAAACAGGCGGCTATCGAACTGGCAGAAAATGGGTATACGCAGCCTAAACCACGTACTGATATTAAGGTGCAGGGTAAAACAGGTATTGCCCTATTTAAGGCTGGCATCACGGCTATGCACATGGGCCGTTATATTTCTGATCATGATCGGAAAATTGCCGATAAACTGGCCTATGTGATCTGTGGTGGTGATTTGAGTACTCCCCAGAACGTATCGGAGCAATATTTACTCGATCTGGAACGCGAAGCATTCTTATCGCTGACTGGCGAGAAGAAAACACTTGAGCGTATTCAAAGTCTGCTGACGGGTGGCAAGCCGTTGCGGAATTAAGACGCATTTATTGTAGCAATAAGAAAGGTTAACCACGAGTGGTTAACCTTTCTTATTGCTACACGTTCTCCGCTCGTTTTTCTTTTCGAGCATTTAAATATCCACGAACGACCGTAAACGTAGTAATGGCCAGGAAGAAAATGATGATCCAGTGGACGTAGTTGATAATCCACGGAAATTTCTCGCCAAAATAGAATCCGCCACCCACCAGCGTAAGTACCCAAATAGCCGCGCCAATTACATTATAGAGTAGAAAAAAGCGGGTAGGCATGTGGATAAGCCCGGCCAGGATAGGTGCAAACGTCCGAACAACGGGTAAGAAGCGGGCCACAATTAAAGCCCCGTTACCATAACGAACGAAAGCGTCGCGGGTATCGTCGATGTATTTTTGCTTGAAAAACAGCGAATCAGGCCGGTTTTTAATGCGTGCCCCAAAATAATAGCCTGTCAGGTAACCCGTTAGCGATCCCAGAACGGCAGCGCTGAAAATGCAGAGGAGCAGCAGCCAGAGCGGTACATTCAGAATTTTCGTACCCGCAAATACACCCGATAAAAAAAGCAAATAATCGCCGGGAAGAAAGAAACCGAAAATGATCCCATTCTCCACGAAAATAATAAGCGTAATCAGCACTAGACCACCCGTTCGAATGATCTCTTCTGAATTGAGCAGGTACTGAAAAAAATCAATTATCTGGTGCATGCTGAACTATAGACTAATTGACTGATAGAATAACGTAGCACAGTTTTATCGATTATCCTATCAATCAGTCACTCAAAATTAAAGGTATTCGGCCAACTCAAGCCAGCGATCCGATTTTTCGGAAATGCTTTGGTTGATCTGTTCAATCTCGCGCGACCAGGCCGTTAGTTGCTCATGATGGCCGCCCGTATTTAGTAGATCAATTACTTCGGCTTTACGTTGCTCCAACGATTCGATTTCTTTTTCAAGGGTTTCGTATTCTTTAATTTCCTTGAACGAAAGCTTTTTCTTGGTAGTACTTGTACTGCCGCTTTGCGATGAAACCGCTGGCGTTACCGATTGGTTCTTAGACTTCGCTGAGGTGGCTTTATCATTTTGTGATGTATTCTTGGGCTGGTCATCGCGCCATTCCCTATAGTCGGTGTAATTGCCCGGAAAGTCGCGGACTTTACCCTCACCTTCCATCACAAAAACGTGTTCTACCAGCCGATCCATAAAATAGCGGTCGTGCGTAACGATCAGAATACAGCCCGAAAAATTAAGCAAAAATTCTTCCAGTACGTTCAGCGTCGAAATATCCAGATCGTTGGTAGGCTCATCCAGAATCAGAAAATTAGGATTCTGAACCAATACAAGAAGTAATTGCAGCCGTCGTTTTTCGCCCCCGCTCAACTTGGCGACGTAATCATACTGTTTCGCTCGGTCGAAGAGAAAACGGCTGAGCAACTGACTGGCCGTAACGGTGTCGCCATTGGCCAGTTTCATCACTTCCGCTACGTCCTGTACTACGTCGATAACGCGCTGATTTTCGGGAATGCTCAGCTCATTCTGTGTATAGTACCCAAACTTAACGGTACCGCCCGTTGTGATTTTTCCCGAATCGGGACGTAGCTGCCCGGTCAACATGTTCATGAGCGTGGTTTTGCCCATGCCATTCTTACCGATCAGGCCAACCCGGTCGAATCGCTTGAAGGTATACGTAAAATGATCGAGCAGAACCTTCTCGCCAAACTGCTTACTTAGATTTTCGACTTCAAGGATTTTAGTGCCTAAACGGGAGGTGCGTAAGTTTAGATCAAGGTCACCATCGCTACGTTTGCCGCTGGTTTTATCCTTCAATTCCTCAAAAGCGTCGATCCGATATTGTGCTTTGGTGCCACGCGCTTTTGGCTGTCGACGCATCCACTCCAGCTCGCGCCTGAATGTATTGCGGTCTTTAGCCAACTCAGAAGCGGCTGCCATTTCGCGTTCGTCTTTCTTTTCCAGAAAGTAAGCATAGTTACCCTTGTAGGTGTAGAGTTGACCACCATCCAGTTCCGCGATCTGGTTACAGACACGGTCCAGAAAATAACGGTCGTGAGAAACCATTAATAACGTACCGTTATTGGTATTGAGAAAGCTTTCCAGATATTCAATAGCTTCCAGATCCAGGTGGTTCGTTGGCTCGTCCAGAATGAGTAAGTCGGGGTTCTGAATCAGTACGCGCGCCAGCGCAACTCGTTTACGTTGGCCACCGGATAAAGAACCCACCTGTTGTTCTACGTCCTGAATGCCCAATTCGCCCAGAATTTGCCGGATTTGTGACTCATAATCCCAGGCTTCCTGCTTTTCCATCTCCGACATGGCCCGCTCAAGAGCTGCCTGATCGTTGTGTGCCAAGGCGTGTTCGTAAGCACGTACAGCATCGAGCTGGGCACTTTCGCCCGCCAGCACGACCTCCATGACGGTCAGCGCATCGTTCAGGTCGGGTTGCTGGTCGAGATAGCCAATGCTAATGTCTTTACGATGACTGACAATACCTTCATCGGGAGGCATTGCTCCCGCCAGAATAGATAGTAAGGACGTTTTTCCGGAGCCATTAGCACCGACAATAGCTACTTTATCGCCCCGATTGATGCCAAACGTCAGGTTGCGGAACAGGATGCGGTCGCCGTATGATTTGGTTAGATTTTCGGCTGAAAGGTAATTCATAAGTTATAGTAACCTTCCTCTAATTATTCACGAGGAGGTAAAAGAATCTTTGGTCCTTTAGATTGCGTCAATTGACGGAGCTTTTTAGGCTAAGAGTTAGCTTTATTTAATGTGATTGCTGTGATAGAACACATTACATGAAAAAAATAAAACTGTATTCCCACAAAGGTACAACAAAGCAATCGTTTGTACTTTTACATCTTGTATGTATCCTTTCCCTACTGACCAACAATGCATTTAAAATACCTCGGTGCCGCTTTAGTTGTTGCTAGTCTATCATCCGTTAGCACTCAGGCGCAGACCACTACCGATTTGAAGTCATATACCCAGGTCGTTCCCGGCAGTAATCAGGTTTATGAAATGGTGGCAATCCCCGGTGGAACGTATCTAATGGGTAGTCCTGCCGCAGAAAAAGGCCGTAAGGCTGATGAAGGGCCCCAGCACAAGGTTCAGATTGACCCATTTTATATGGGAAAATACGAAATCACCTGGGATCTGTACGACCTGTTTGCCTTTACCAATATGGAAAAGGAGATGGCAACAAAATACCCTAAAGCCGATGCCAATCTGGCTAAAACCGATGCGACGACCCGCCCTAGCCCACCTTACGTAGACATGTCGTTCGGGATGGGTCGTGCTGGCCATCCGGCCATTAATATGACGCAATATGCGGCTATTAAGTTCTGTGCGTGGCTATACGCCAAAACGGGCGTGTTTTACCGCTTACCGACCGAGGCAGAATGGGAATATGCCTGCCGGGCAAAAACAACCACTCCCTATTCGTTTGGAGCCGATGTAAAGAAATTGGGTGAATATGCCGTTTACAATGGCAATAGTGGGGGAGGCTATAAAAAAGTGGGCACAAAGAAACCCAATCCGTTTGGTTTATATGACATGCATGGCAACGTAATGGAATGGACGCAGGACCAATACATTGAAGACTATTATGCAACGGTTGTCAAGGGAACAACTAAGGAACCTTACGCGCCGACCACTACGCTTTATCCGAACTCGGTTCGGGGTGGATCGTGGGATGATGAGCCGGAGGTGCTTCGGTCGGCAGCGCGTACACCATCGGCACCAGCCTGGAAGGTACTCGATCCGCAAAGCCCTAAGTCTGATTGGTGGCTAACCTCGGCATCGTTTGTTGGCTTCCGTATCGTTCGCCCGGCTAAAACACCCAGCGAAGCCGACATTAAAGCCTATTACGACGTTCAACCGATTAAAGACTACTAATTGATGTATCTAGAATGTATGAAGTATGATATAGGATGTATAAACTAACGAACTAGCTACCTATATACATCCCATATCATACTTCATACATCAATCTCACCTTTCATGCTTATTCTGCTTCTTGGTGCTAATTTGGGCGATCGGGTCGATACGTTACGTAAGGCTGTCTCCTTAATTAAGGAGCGGATCGGTAGCATTGACCAGCAATCTAGCTTGTACAAAACAGCCGCCTGGGGCGTTACGGAACAACCCGATTTTTTGAATCAGGTTGTTCGTATTGATACTGATTTGACGCCTGAATCGGTACTTGAACAAACACAACGTATCGAACAGGAGCTTGGTCGAATACGGCGAGAAAAATGGGGCGCCAGGGCTATTGATATCGATATTTTGTACTACGACCAACGTATCATACTTACCGAAACCTTAACGATTCCGCATCCCTATCTGCATCAGCGCCGTTTTACGCTCGTTCCGCTGGCCGAGGTAGCGCCAGATTTTGTTCATCCCGTTTTACAAAAAACAACGTTGGAGCTGCTGGCTGGCTGTGAGGATACGGGCGAGGTAGAAATTTTTAATTTGTAAATAATAGAGCCTCTCCGCTGAAAACATAGTACCTTTGCCGCCAGTTTGTTATCATTTTCTTAAAATCACCACCGATTATGTCTGCCACGCTTGACACCGTGAGTTTGTTAGCCGACCGCATCAACGCGCTGGAGGAATCGTCCACGCTGGCGATGACCAAAAAAGCACGTGAATTGGCCGCTCAGGGCCACAAAGTAATCAGCCTGAGTGTCGGAGAGCCGGATTTTAAAACTCCTCAACACATTTGCGAGGCCGCTAAGAAAGCCATTGATGATGGTTTCCACGGCTATTCGCCCGTTGCGGGTTATCCTGATCTTCGCAAAGCCATTGCTGATAAGTTCAAGCGCGATAATAATATTGACTGGAAGCCTGAAAATATTGTTGTTTCTACCGGCGCTAAACATTCGCTGGCCAACGTCATTCAGGTGCTGATTAATCCAGGCGACGAAGTAATTATTTTCTCGCCTTACTGGGTTAGTTATTCTGAAATGGTAAAACTGGCTGAAGGAAAAGCCGTAGTTGTCGACGGTTCGTTTGAGAACAATTTCAAAGTAACCCCCGAGCAGTTTGAAGCAGCCATTACCGATCGCACGAAGATTGTTATGTATGCTTCTCCAAATAATCCGACTGGCTCGATTTATTCAGAAGCTGAACTTCGCGCTATTGCCGACGTAGTGGCTCGCCACGAAAACGTGTACGTACTGGCCGATGAAATTTATGAGTATATCAATTTCACACCAGAAGGACATTTCAGTATTGGCTCCATTCCCGAAATTGCTGAGCGTGTTATTACCGTTAATGGCGTAGCGAAAGGCTTTGCTATGACGGGTTGGCGTATTGGTTATATCGGTGCTGCTAAATGGATTGCCGATGGCGTGGAGAAACTGCAGGGTCAGGTAACGTCAGGCACAAACTCGATTGCCCAGAAAGCTACCGTTGCAGCCTTGACTGGAACCCTTGAACCGTCGCTGGAGATGACGAAAGCATACCATCGTCGTCGCGATCTGGTTGTAAAATTGCTGAAAGAAGTTCCTGGCTTCCGCACCAACGTACCGGAAGGAGCCTTCTATGCCTTCCCGGATATTAGCTATTACTACGGCAAATCTGATGGTACAACAACCATTCAGAATTCTGACGATTTTGCAGGATGGCTGCTGAGCACCGCTTACGTAGCAACGGTTGCCGGATCGGGTTTTGGAGCACCTAACTGCCTGCGTATTTCAACAGCTGCTTCCGACGAATCACTTGTCGAAGCGGTGCAACGTATCAAAGACGCAGTTGCGACGTTGAAATAACGGAGGACATATAAAAGCAGCAATGCCGATTAAGGTGAACGTTCATCTTAATCGGCATTGCTGCTTTTAGCTTTTATCAGCCACCAATTGGAACCACTAGCTTTACACTAACATTGCGACCCATGTTGAACACGCCGTGCCGACCCGTAGCTTCATTAATGCCGAAGTATTTCAGCCGGTTCTGATGACTCTGATACGCTACGTCGAACAGGTTCTGTAGGGTTACGTATAGCGAAAAAAGCGTACGGCCATTGGTATTGATTATGTCGCTACCAGCCCCCAGATTAATTAAGGTGTAAGCAGGTGTCTGAGTTTCTGTGCCATAGGCTAACAAGGCCTGATTTTGCCGCCAGTTGTGTTCCAGCTCAACCGATGCGTACATATTCCGCCAATGGTTTCCCGCTTCAGCTTTTGTGAGTTTAACCTGCGCAATAACGCGTGGAGGAGGTAAAAAAGGTAAATAACGAGTTGAATCGGTCGTCGATGACAAATTGCGTGAACGTACCAACGAATATGACCCCGTAAAATGGAACCACCGAACGGTATGCGGATTGACCGTTAGTTGTGCTTCGCCACCGTACAGAACTGCGTCGCCCTGTGTGTATCGATACGTCAGAATGGGCCGCGCCGGATCAACGATGGAGTCTCGGCCAAACCGATCCAGAACTTTCTCGGAATACGTGTAATTGTTGATTCGGTTTTGAAACAAGCTAGCCGTAATCGATACGTCCTGCGACTCGTAATTGATGCCTAAATCGGTCTGAAACGATGTTTCGGATTTCAGGTTCGGACTACCGATTTCGTATCGGAACGTACCAGCATGCTCGCCATTGGCCGATAGCTCTGGTGTTGATGGAGCCCGGAAGCCTCGGCCAATATTAGCTTTGATGATCCAGCGACTCGATAAATTATACGTAGCACCCAGACTGGCCGTTGGGTTCGAATACGTCTTGTTCAGTCCCTGGAAGCGTATCTGTCCCCCAGCAATGGGTTTTTCGCTGAACACTCCCTCACTGTCGGCATAGAGCTGATTGATTTCCATTTTTCGGATATCCATACGGACTCCTCCGTTGATTGTCATCCGATCCGTTTTTTTCTGCGCAAAGAGGAAAAGACCATTATCCAGCGAACGATAACCCGGATAGAGAACCTGTAGACCTTGGTTCTGATTTTTCTGCCACAACCCATTGGCCCCAATGGTGAAATCCCAGCCATTTTTACCCCCAAAATAGTATTTCAGGTCGTAGAAGACATTCTGTAAATAGAAATACAAAGCGGGCTGGCCCGGCGTGAGCGTACTGGCAAATTCCTGCCGACGGTTCTGGCTATAGCTGACAATAGCGGATAAATTACCTCCGCCGAGTTTGGCGAACGTATTCCACGATGTTTTGAAATTGTTCAGATTCTGATAGTTTGATGGATCAATCATTCGGCTGCGTAAATCCGCATCGGTAGTAGGGACCAGGGCTTCGGAATCGGCGGCTACCCGAACGAGTTTCGTAAAGCGACCGGTTGGATCGCGTTCGCCGGTAACGATATTAATGTCCTGATGCCAGTTTGATACGTATAGTTGCGAATAGCCCCATTTGCGATTAATACCAATTGTTCCGTTTATATCGAATTCGCGGTAAGCCGAGCCATAAACACGACCATCGTATTGATTGCGGTAGTTACCAGCGCTTTTGGTGCTGACACGCACACGGCCAAATAGTCCTTTTCGGCTGCTTCCTTCTACCACGCCCGATAAGCCAATCATACCATTATTACTTTGGTAGTTCGTCAGGATTTGCCCGCGGATAACACCCGCTTCCGGTGGGCGAGCTGAAATGAGACTCATCACACCGCCCAGGCCATCGGAACCATACAGCAAACTTCCGGCTCCTTTGATGATTTCGTAGCGATCAATGCTGTATTCGTCAACCTGTAAGGCATGTTCTTCACCCCACTGATTATCTTCCTGCCGAACACCATCGTGGACCGTAATGACTCGGTTAAAGCCTAATCCACGAATAACAGGTTTCGAAAGACCGACCCCGGTTGTGATTTGCGACATCCCCGGCAATTTCACCACGGCATCGACCAGGTTGGTAGAACTCGTCTGGAGCCACTGAATTTTATTGTATGTCATTATAGGAATCGGACTGTCTTTAACGGTAGAGCCCGTAGTTAATCCCGTCACGACTACTTCCTGAAGTTGTGATACGTCTGGGTCGAGAGAAAAGTTGATGGTTGTTTCCCCCGTGGCGATACGTATTGTTTGGGTTTGAGTTTTATAGCTTAGAAAACGGGCTTCGATTTTGTGCACACCGGCGGGAATATCAGTGATTCTGTAGTGTCCCGTATTGTCAGTCAGCGTCCCTTTTTTCAGGCCTGGGAAATATATAGTCACGCCGATAAGTGGTTCCTGAGAGCTTTTATCAATGGCTGTACCGGAAATAACTGTCTGAGCTGCCACCAGACCCGGCAGCAGCATAAAAATAAGGAATAATAGAGGCATGTAACGTTGGTTATCGTTTGGTAAATGAACAGGCTGTATACGCACGCAATACCACGCCAGTGAACTCTACAGAATTCACCAGCGGAATTGTATTCGGGTTAAGCGACAAGAAGGAATCAGACCAAACGAGCGGGTGGGCCGCGATGACGAAATGCGAAATGAGAAGAGACAAAATGGAAATGCTTTACTGCGCGTCCATTGCTATTGAATAGGACGACCGTAAGCAGCAGCGGCACCCAGATTACGAAGTCTGGATTGGCATAAATCGCATTGGCAATGCCGTCGAGCCAGATTAATTCATCACGACTGTGTGCGTGCTGGGGAAATTGGGACCCGGAAGACTTGTAAGGGTGCGCATGACAGATAATTGTGCCGTCGGACAATCGGTGGGCATGGCGAAACGCAACTCCATTGGTCAGTACTGCTATGTACAGCCCAAGTAGAAAGCGTGCTATTCCAAACCGAAAATTTTGTAACCGAAACACAATTATTTTGTATTGAGAATCAATCTAATAGGTAAAAATATCCAATGATTATGATTTAATCACTAATTAATGGTTTATCAATTTTACGGTTGTAGATCTTGGCACCAAAATTGATTAATTTTGAAAAAGAGGGTCAATCAATAAGAATTCCATAGAATTAGAGGGGAGTGAATCCAAAGGGAGTGAATTTTTTCGATAAACGTCTTGTTTTTGGATTGATCTAAGTTTTATTTTGAATATGAAAAGTTTTTTGTGTTTGAATAGAACTTATATTTGTTACTAAATATAAATACCGTTAACTTAATCTAATAAATTACCTTTGAACCAATGAGAAAATTTCGTTTGTACATGATTTTCCAGTGGGTATTCTTTCTACCCGTTATTTTGCCACTGTGCATTGCTTTCGGTGCGCTACGTGGTGCTGCTCAAATGGCCGAACGAGTAATGGAGCAAATTAAGGCCGATGTACTATCACAAAGCGAAACACAACCTACAATGGATTAACTAATTATGGGCTATATAAACATAGAAGAGCCAACGTTCTTTATAAGGGCAGTTGGCTCTTTTTTATTGGCTTTGTGAGTCATTTATATATAGATATACATACTAATACCAGTAAGCTTTTGATTAAAGTATACTATTAAAGTAGATAATTGTCCGGTTGCTAGTCTGAGCAAGCGTATTTGAACCGGAAAATGTGTTAAATTTACCGTCCGTTATCCTCCGTCTTGTATCAGCGACACATAATTGACTTATGGCAGTACTAACAGATTTTGTCCGTTCAAATTCAACTGAACCACATCGTATCCGTACGCGGCAAATCCTGAAATCCCATCCTGAAATTAAAAAACTGATTGGCCAGAAAAACCCCAGCACATTCTGGATCATTCTTGGCTGTGTATCTCTCATGACTGGCATCGCTTATTTGGTTCGTGATCAGTCCTGGTGGATTGTAGTAGCGGCTGCCTGGTTTATCGGTGCGTTTCCGGCTCATACGCTGTTCGTCTGTATTCACGAAGCTGCGCATAATCTGATCTTCCGCAAACCTGCGGCTAACATGTGGGCTGCTATCCTGGCTAATTTGCCGACTGTGTTGCCAACAGCATTGTCGTTCAAAAATTTCCATATCAAACACCATGCTTTTCAGGGTGTACATGAGTTGGACGCTGATTTGCCAGACTGGTACGAAGCAAAACTGATCAACAATTACTCGATAGGCAAAGCACTTTGGTTATTGTTCTTCCCCATTTTTCAGGCGATCCGAACGATACGTTGCCGGGAGCTGGCTGTTATCGATAAATGGGTAGCTGCCAACATCATTGTACAGCTGGCCTTTGACGTATTGATCGTTACGTTGTTTGGCTGGAAAGCGCTGGTCTTTTTGCTATTATGTCTGTTTTTCTCGGTAGGTTTTCATCCACTGGGAGCCCGCTGGATTCAGGAACACTATCTAACACTTGACCCGGAGCAGGAAACCTATAGTTATTACGGCCAGTTAAACGGCGTAAACCTGAACGTTGGCTTTCACAACGAGCACCACGATTTCCCGTCTATTCCCTGGAATAAACTGCCAGAAATTAAGAAAACGGCTCCCGAGTATTACGATACCTTGAAATACCATACGTCTTACGTTCGTTTATTTTTCCGCTTTCTGTTCGATCAGGAAATTTCGTTGTATTCGCGAATTGTTCGTAAAGAACGTGGACGCGTAACGGTTGCGGATCAGTCGAAACCAGATATTGAATTTGTTGAATCGCAGGATTATCCAGCTAAGGTGACTGCGTAAAAATTGGCTATAGATACAAACATGAGTCATCCCGAATTTTGGGTCTGACTAACAAAGCGAAAACCTCCTGAACTTTGTGGTCGCCAAACTACAAAACAGGAGGTTTTCTCATGAATACTACTGCAAAACAAACCAATTCTGAGCAAGAATGGCCACCATCAGTGGCCCTTTTTTATCAACAGCGCCTGACCCAGTTCACCCAAAGCATTCTTGATGAGTTGACTGCCTTGATAGATGTGCGGCTAGTACGCACATTTAGCCAACTGCTGATTACCTTGCTACGCTTTCGGCACCGAAATAATGGCCTGCTTTTGAGTGAATTAGGTGAACATCTGCTCTCCGCTCGTCAAGCCCCAGCGGGCACCAAACGAATCGCCAATCTGTTAAGATGCCCCCATTGGAGTCATACCTTAATTCAGAAAGGTATTCGGGCCAAAGCCCAGACGTTTTATGAGCAACTTCATCAACAAGGGCAACGCGTGTTGGTGCTCTGGGATGAAAGTGTGATGGAAAAACCAGAGACACTGGCCAGTGAGGATATGGGCGCTGTGCGTAGTAGTAAAGCCCGCCGACTTAAACGCATTCGACCCGGCTACTTCAACCCACCAGATGGCAAACCTATTTGTGTACCTGGCCTAGAGTGGTTAGGCATCTTATTGGCGGGTACGAGCGGAGCTCCTTGCCTCTATGAGTTTGAGTGGTGGACCAGACGAGGTGAGCATGCCCGTCAACGGGCGGATGTCCTCAAGGAGACGTTGAGCGAACTGACCGAGCGTTTTGGTCAGAGTGTCTTGCATGTCTTTGATCGAGGCTATGCTTCTCAGGCTTGGTTAGGGAAGTTATTGACAGCCAAGCTGAGGGGGCTCATCCGGTGGCAAACCCATTATCACTTGCTCAATCAGGCAGGTGTCTCCATAAAAACCTGGGAGCTAATCCGGGGCAAACGCTCGGTCGATCATCGGCTAGTCTACGATGCGGTCCACAAGTGTCATCGAAAAACAGGTATTGTCTACCAGCCTGTACGGCATCCGGCTTACCCTGATGTGCCCCTATAGTTGATTGTGTCCCGGCCTGGCAAGGGCCGTTCGCCTTGTTATCTACTTACTAATGAGGTCGTTGATTCGGTGGACTCAGCCTGGCAAATGGTGTTTGCCTACGCCCGCCGGTGGCAGATTGAAACGGCCTTCCGCTATACTAAATCGGAACTGGCTTTAGAATCTCCTCGCTTGTGGTTTTGGGAAAACCGACTTAAGTTGATGATGATCGTCGCTTTGTTATACGGCTTTTTACTTTCCTTACTACGGGCTGAGCTTAGCCACTGGCAACAACTACTCTTGGGGATGGGTTGCCACCGAACTGGAAAGCGGTGCCGAGAAGCCTCAGCACCGCTTTACCGAATCCGAATTGCCTTCACCCACTTATGGGCTCAAAATTCGGGATGACTCATGTTTGTGTATAAGAATGGTTAGGCGGTATTTTAGGCAGTTATAAAAAAGCCATCCTACCCTTGAGGACAACATGGCTTTTATAAGAATACCTAAAGAGCTTTAGAGCTTAGCTTTTCCTGATTCCAGGAACGTAACGAAGTTTTCGATACTACGGTCGTAGTTTTTAGGAGCTACCAATAGCTTACCATTGCTGTCAACGAGGCAATAGTGCGGTTGGGCGTTGTTATTGTATTTCGTGATTTGCAGATCCGCATTCTGCGCGCCAATGGTTTTCTTAACCTTCTGATCGTAGGTCGATGTATACCATTCTGATTCGGGCAGTTCTGTTTTGTCATCAACATACAGAGCAATAAGCACAAAGTCGTTTTGAAGGCGTGACAAAACGGTTGGGTCTGACCAAACCCGTGCTTCCATTTCACGACAATTAACGCACCCGTGACCGGTGAAATCAATGAAAACTGGCTTGTTTACTTTTTTCGCATAAGCGAGCCCCTGTTTATAATCGAAGAACCCCTGGAGGCCGTGGGGCAAATGAAACAGGTTGGCGTATTTAGGCGTTTCCCCTAACGAATTGGACGCTGATACGTTAGCTGTGGGACGATTATGCAGGTTGAAATCCTGGGTGGATTCGGGTGGTAAATAACCAGACAGGGCTTTCAGGGGAGCACCCCACAATCCAGGAATCATGTATACTACGAAGGACAACGTAACAATCGCGAGCAATAATTTCTGAACGCTGATGAATTTGACTTCGCTATCGTGCGGTAAACGAATTTTGCCTAGGAAATAAAACCCGAGCAAGGTGAATATAACGATCCACATCGCCAGGAAAACTTCGCGGTCGAGTAAGCCCCAGTGATAAACCTGATCGGCCACACTCAGAAATTTCAGGGCCAGGGCTAATTCCAGAAAGCCAAGCACTACTTTCACCGAATTTAACCAGCCACCCGAACGAGGCAGGTTTTTAAGCCATTGTGGAAAAGCCGCAAATAAGGTGAAGGGTACAGCAAAAGCCGATGAAAACGCGGCCATACCCAGAATAGGCTTGACTACTTCGCCACCTGCCGACGCTACCAGCAGGCTTCCTACAATTGGACCCGTACAGGAAAAAGATACCAGCACCAACGTAAAAGCCATGAAGAAGATACCGAGAATACCCCCTTTTTCGGAGCGGGCGTCGGCCTGGTTGATCAGCGAGTTTGGGAGGACAATCTCAAAAAGCCCTAAAAACGACAGACCAAAAACAAAGAAGATTGCAAAAAACAGAATGTTAGGAAGCCAGTGGGTGCTAACGAAATTGGCAAAAGCGGGCCCATTAATACGGGATACCACTGTGCCCACAATGACATAAATACCGATAATAAACGCTCCGTAAAGAAGTGCTTTCCATTGACCGCCTTCCTGGTTAGTAAAATAGCTGACGGTGGCCGGAATGATCGGGAAAACGCAGGGTGTCAGCAAAGCAACTAAACCGGATAGAAAAGCGGCCAGCATAAAGCCAAGTAAGGAACCGTTGTCAGCCGTTGCCGATTCATTCAGCGTCTGTTCTGGTCTTTTTAGGGCTTCAACAACCGTTGGTTCTTCGGCTGTTCCACTTTGTGCAACGGCAGTGTCGGCATCGGGTGTGGTAGCCGCAACGGCCGTTTCTGTATTGGTAGTAGTTACGTCCGATGTAGCCTGAGGAGTAGCTGCCACAGCAGCGGTGGTGGTGGGCGGTCCGCTAACCGTTAAACCAGTAATAGCAAAATCTTCATTTCCTGGTATGCATTGACCATCGCTGTCTGTACAGACCTGGTATTCAAGTGTTCCGCTTATGGTCGGGTTTTCTTTTAAGACCTTTATTTTTTGCACGAATTGAGCTGGACCGTGCATTTGATATACATCGCCCTCAAAAACCTCTTCGTACTTAGTTTCCACCTTACTAGCAGGCTTTACCTTGCCTACTAACTCATAAGATGCATGCGGTGTAAAGTTGAAAACAGTGGGTAAGGGGCCTCCGTCTAGCTTTGGATTAACGTCGGATGAGAAAATATGGTATCCGGCCTTAATAGTTGCCGTAAATCGTACTTCGATTATTTCTCCGATTTTGGCGGATGGCTTGGCTGGCTTATATGTCCATGTTGCGGGCTTGATAATTTGCGAGAACGTAGCAAGAGGCAGCAACAGCCCCACAACAAGTGCGAGAATAGATTTCATACCGCTTTGGGTAAGTGATGGTTTGTTTGAACAACAGAAATCCCGCAAAAATATTTCCATAAAAACCAATAGTCGCCAAACAATGACAGTTTTATCGATATAACTGCCAGCGTTTGACGACTAATAAATTTAAATTCTACGGTCAGTAGGTGAATACTATCGGATTTAATTCATCCTGCGGGCCACCGCCAATCGGGGCATTGTTAAGCCATTTGGCATGGTCGGCTACCTGATAGGGATTGCGTGGCTCGATAATACGTTGATCGTTATCCATGTAAATCATGGTCATAACTTTGCGAGGGCGGTCTGATACGTTCGGCCCTGCCCGGTGAAACGTCCAGCCAGCATGATAACTAACTTCGCCAAGATCGAATGGCGTATCGTGTACGGTAAAGTTTTGCCGCTGTAGTTCGTCCGATAACGTTTTCTCACTCTCGTCACTAATCTCTATATCGCGGCCAATTGCTACGTGCTGGCTACCTTCTGCGAACGCCAGTGGCCCCATCTCCATCGGGGTTTCCTGTAAAGGAATCCATACCGTTACGGTATGAGGGGAGGCTAAAGGCCAGTAAAATTGATCGGCATGCCAGGGCGTAATCCCTCCCGACGGTTCTTTGTATAAAGCCTGATCGTGATAAATACGGACACCTTCGACGCCCATCAGGTCCGCAGCAATTTTAGCTAACCGTTTTGAAAAAACGAACTCCCTGGCTCGGTCATCCTCGCGCCATAGATTCATAATCTGCAGGAATGCTCGTTCATACGTAGTACGTTCTTCCATTGGTTTTATAAGCGTATTCAGGCGAAAAACCAGCTCCGTGATAATATCGCCATAATAGTCCAGTACCCTTGGGCTCAGTACGTGTTTTAATTTGACGAAGCCGTTTTTTCGGTAAAACGAAATGGCTTCCTGGCTGACTTCGTAAGGCGTATCGAGTTCGTTGAGTAAGTCTGTTTTGTCGATAATGGCTTCCATAAAACTAGATAAGGTTGGGTTACAAGGACCAATACAAAAATATATACTTGTTAAGAGTCTAGGTAGGACGGTTTTATCTTATTTGTATTTAATTTTGACCTGTTGCGGGTTTATTGATATGAATGAGAGTTAAAATAGGATGATAAATGAGGGCTTTATTTGAGAAGCTAACTTTTGGAGAGCAAAGTTCTGTGCTCGTACGGCAATTTAAATTACCCTATTTCGATGCGCCCTGGCATTATCATCCAGAGTATGAACTGACGTATATCGTGCAGGGCTACGGACGGCGGTTTGTTGGGGATCATGTTGAGTCGTTTCAGGCTGGTGATTTAGTATTAGTAGGACCTGATCTGCCTCATTTCTGGCGGAGCGACGACGAATTCTATCAGGGAAAAGCAGAGTTGCAGTCGGAGTCGATTGTTGTGCAGTTTCCGAATGATTTTATACAGCAGGGGCTGGCGACGGTTCCTGAAGCCATGGTTGTACGACAATTACTGGATCGATCTCGCTACGGACTACGGTTTAGTTCGTCGAGTATCGGCGCTATAGTTGATCAACTGGAGCGTCTTCCTCAGAAAACAGGTCTGCTACCACTTCTTGGCCTGTTAGAGATTTTAAACGAACTTAGCAATGATCGAGACGCTACGTTGCTGGCTAGTGATGGATATCAGCTCGCGCCCAGCGCTGCTGAAACGGAGCGAATGAAACGGGTATTCGACCATATGCTGAACCATTTTCGGGAGGAAATTAGAGTAGAGCAGATTGCGTCGGTGGCGGGCATGGCAGAGGCTGCGTTCTGCCGTTATTTTAAGAAGAGAACCCGTAAATCGTTTGTGGAATACTTAAATGAACTACGTATCAGTCATGCCCGGAAACTGTTAACTGATTTTGATCTGAGCATCAGCCAGGTTGGACTGGAGTGCGGATTCAACAATAGTTCTCATTTTCATCGTCAGTTTAAACTCCACACGGGTGTAACTCCGTTGCATTACCAGACTATGGCACGACAAAAATGAAGAGGCTACCGATGTAACAGGAAATATCAGGAAAAAGTAGAGGGTGTGGTAAATAGGCATTATTGCCCGGTAAATTTCATTCTGATAGGCATTAAAGAGGTTGATCTATAGTCTGACTAAAAATCTCCTACATTCTACCATTTTCCGCTGTACCTTTGTAAGTGATTGCTTGTTTGGTTGCAGCTTAGTGATTGGCAACCAGATTTTGAAACACGAATGCACAAACCGCTCGCAGTATGACAACCGTCACCACCACCCGCGATACACAGGTATTTGACCTGATTGCCAAAGAACAACATCGGCAGGAGTCGGGTATTGAACTAATCGCGTCAGAAAACTTTGTATCGCCCGCTGTTATGGAAGCGGCCGGGAGTGTTTTGACCAACAAATATGCTGAAGGCCTTCCTGGTAAACGCTATTACGGTGGTTGCGAGGTAGTTGATCAGATCGAACAAATTGCTATTGACCGGGCCAAAGAACTGTTTGGCGCTACGTGGGTTAATGTTCAGCCTCATTCGGGAGCGCAGGCTAATACGGCCGTTTTCCTGGCTTGCCTGCAACCCGGCGATACTATTCTGGGATTCGATTTGTCGCACGGTGGTCACCTGACACATGGTTCGCCAGTAAATATTTCGGGTAAGTATTTCCGCCCTACGTTTTATGGCGTAGAAAAAGAAACGGGCGTGATCAACTACGATGTGGTTGAAGAAACGGCCAAGCGCGAAAAGCCGAAGATGATTATCTGTGGCGCATCGGCCTATAGCCGCGATTGGGATTACGCCCGGCTTCGGGCTATTGCCGACGAAGTTGGCGCGTTGTTACTAGCCGACGTATCGCACCCTGCCGGACTAATTGCGAAAGGATTATTAAATGATCCGCTGGCTCATTCGCACATTGTGACAACTACAACCCACAAAACGCTACGTGGTACGCGCGGTGGTATGATCATGATGCGGAACGATTTCGAAAACCCATTCGGCATCAAAACCCTTAAAGGTGAACTGCGGACAATGTCATCGCTGCTGGATTCGGGTGTTTTCCCCGGTACGCAGGGTGGGCCGTTGGAACATATTATTGCAGCTAAAGCGGTGGCTTTCGGCGAAGCACTATCTGACGATTTCTATGATTATGCTGTTCAGGTGAAAGCAAACGCACAGGCAATGGCGAATGCATTCCTAAGCCGGGGCTATGAAATTATTTCCGGTGGTACTGATAACCATTTGATGCTTATTGATTTACGGTCGAAAGGCTTGACGGGTAAACTGGCTGAAAATACGTTGATCAAAGCCGATATCACGATCAACAAAAACATGGTTCCGTTCGATGATAAATCACCGATGGTAACGTCGGGTATTCGGGTTGGAACGGCTGCCATGACAACACGCGGCCTGAAAGAATCGGATATGGAGCAAATCGTCGTATATATCGACAAAGTGTTGATGAATCATGACGATGAAGCGACGCTTGCGACCGTAAAAGAAGAAATTAATGAGTGGATGAAAGCATTTCCGCTCTATAAAAGTTAATTGTGAATGATTGGATGATAGAATGATTGACTAGTAGTCTTTACGTAGCAGTTACTCTATCATCCAATCATTCAATCATTCGCAATTTGAAACATGCCGCTAGATCAACTGACCGACGAGGAGATTGAAGAAGAGGGTAAGGAGATGTCCTTTCTCGACCATCTGGAAGAACTCCGCTGGCACATTATCCGGGCCGTTGGGTCCATTTTCGTGTTTGCGATCATTGCCTTTGTCTTCATTGAAGATATCTGGAACACGGTGATTATGGGGCCTAAAAGTCCTAATTTCTGGACGTACCGGATGATGTGTAAACTGTCTGATGCGACAGGCTACGCCGATTTGTGCGTTAAGAAACTAAATTTTGAGTTGCAGGCGCTCGGCGTATCGGATCAGTTTACGATGGCCCTTACGTCGTCGTTAATTATCGGCCTTTGTTTTGCATTCCCCTACGCCTTCTGGGAGTTATGGCGATTCATTAAGCCTGGGTTACGTCAGACAGAAAAGCAGGCTGCTCGTGGAGCTGTATTCTATGTGTCGTCGTTGTTTCTGATGGGATTACTTTTTGGATACTTTATTGTATCTCCGTTGGCGATCAACTTCCTGGCCAATTATCAGATCACGCCTGAGATTAAAAACCAGTTTGACATTACGTCTTACATTGGTATTCTGGTTACGTTGTCATTAGGTTGTGCCTTAATGTTCCAGATGCCAATAGTAGCCTTTGTGCTATCGAAAGTAGGTATCTTAACGCCTGCTTTTATGCGCGAATACCGGAAACATGCCTGGATTGTCATTCTGGTAGTAGCCGGAATCATTACGCCCTCGCCCGACATTTATAGCCAGGTTCTGGTTGCCTTGCCATTAGCAATGCTGTATGAGGTCAGTATTTTAGTCTCCGGGTCGGTGCAAAAAGCCCGATTGGCTGACGAAAAAGCGTTGATGAAATAGGCGTTAATGATTTTAGTTGAGAGAGGATACGTATCGAACTAACAAGCTCAATACGTATCCTCTACTTATTTACAAAACAGATGAATCAGTACGATTTTCGAAAATACCACTATCGGTCTATCAACGCAGCTGATGATGCTGAACGAGCTGCCATTAACCAGGAGCTGAAAGAGTTGTACGCATCCTTGTCCGAGGAAGAAAAAAATGAATTCAATCGGCAACTACAAACTTTTCTGGCCAGAGAAATGGGCCGCCTGAAATCAGATTATGAGTCGATCAAAGGAAGCACGAGCGATAATTGACGCTACGTATTCCACAACCTACTTAGAAATGCTATGTCTTGAAGACATGGCATTTCTGGTATTGTATGTTCTACTTTCGTTTTTAATGTTCTTCAACACTTAAATCATGCCTCTGGCCTTCAACTCAAGGTATTTGTTGACGGTATTGGCTGTCAGATTTTTGGGTGCCGTTAAAATAGATTGGATACCATACTGAGCTAGCTCTTTGACGATTTGCTTTTTTTCGAAAGCAAACTTTTCACCGATGGTTTTCAGGTAAATCTGCTCCGTGTCGGTGGCTGGTTTGTCCAGCAGATCGCGGAGTTCGGTGTTTTCGAAGAAAATAACCAGTAATAGATGATCTTTCGCCAGCCGACGCAGAAAGGGTAGCTGTCGGTGCATGGCATTCACCGTCTCAAAATTAGTAAACAGTAATAATAGACTTCGCTGGCGTATATGTCGGCGCACACTGGCATACAGACTTTCGTAATCGCTTTCCTGAAATTTCGTCTTCTGGCGATACAATAACTCCAGAATCTTAAGCATATGCCCCGTACGATTGTCGGCTGGTAACAATTGACCTACGTGATCGGAAAACGTCAGAATGCCTGCACGATCTTGCTTTTGTATGGCAATATTGCTCAGCACCAGACTGGCATTAATGGCATAGTCGAGCAGGGTTAGCTCATCAAAAGGCGATTGCATAACACGGCCTTTGTCGATCAGGCAGTAGACTGGCTGTGAGCGTTCGTCCTGATAAGCGTTAATCATCAACGTAGCACCCTGCGAATCGCTACGTCGGGAGGTCGCTTTCCAGTTTACGGTACGAACATCGTCACCAGTCGAGTAGGGGCGTACCTGTTCAAATTCCATACTATGACCAATCCGACGAATCCGCTTGATACCAATTTCATTGAGCCGATTGGTTGCTGCCAGGAGTTCATACTGGCGCATCTGGAGAAAAGACGGATAAACAGCAACCATCTTTCCCTCCTCGAATTGAAACCGTCGCTTCAGTAATCCTATTGGCGAAAGAACAAACGTATTAACGGCTCCGAAACTGTATTCGCCCCGGCGAGTGGGGCGAAGTTCGTACCGAATAGCGCGGGTTTCGCGCGGATTGAGCCCGGCCCGGAACAGTACGTCCCGGCGCTGGAATTGAAAGGGGATTTCGTCGATGATTTCTACGTTTACCCGAAACGGATAGTAGTTTTCGAGGTAAATCGTCAGCGGATTGGCATCGCCGTTCGAGAGTCGGTCGGGAACGTCACGACGGGCGAAGAAGACAGGTTTCTTTACCTTGTTCTTTCTGAACAGTAACCAGCCGTCTATAGCAATCAGCAACATAAAGGCGGCAAACAACAGCTGCACCAGCGGAAACAAGACTGGAAAAGCATAAGCCGCTACGAACAGCAAAACAAATGCTATCAGAGAAAACCACAGGCGGGTAGCTATAAATAAGGGTCGGAGAAACGTCAACGATTCAGCGTTTTAAGGTTTTGGAGAGCTTCGTCAATGTCAGGTTCGTATAACAAATTGTGATCGTCTTCCTGAAAATCAATGGTACGTTCGGCACGTAGTGCTTTAAAGAAAAACGATGCATCCTGAAAAGCCGTTTGGGCTTCCTGAGTTCGGTTTAGCTGACGTAGTGCACGGCCTCGATGATACTGCGCCAAAGCGCTCCGGTTAAAATTCTTCAGCGCAAATCCCAGATCCGTTAATGCTTTTTCGGGTTGCTGTAAGGCAATATAGCTTACGGCTCGGCTAATAAAATGACGATAGTTGACCCACTCGGCCCCATGTTTGTGTACGAGTGAATCAATGCCTGCCGAAAACTGCTCGATGGCCCGTTGATGATCGCCCAATCCCTGATAGGCAAGCCCTTTAAAATAACTGACGGGACTGTTGTAGACAATGTCGTCGAAGGCGGGGGTTAATGCATCATAAGCGTCAAAATGTTTTAAAGCCCGCTGGTAGTCACGTAGTTCCAACAGGTATAACTCACCAATAGCACCGCTTTCTTTCGGATACGTAACGGAGGTTTTCTCCAGCCAGAGATCCGCTTGTTCATAATCTCTTTGCCATAAGTAGTTAATGGCCCGAAAGCGGTCGTTTTGAGCGTTACGAGTTAAGGTGTCCAAACGGCTTTTCTCCCGCCTTTCCGCAAAAAAGAACCGGCTTTGAGGTGCTCGATTAGTTGCCATCATAGAAGCGCAGGACTTTAGAAAACGCTCTCCGTCTTGCGCAAATGCTGAAGCCGATAACAGCAACAGTAAATAGACTATAGGCTTCATGGCAGAATATCGGTTATGTTTCCGTCTTTAAGCCGAAATGCCAACGTAATAGCTGCATCCTGAGGCCGTGAGTCTGGATTGCGGTTGGCCCGAAAAGACTCATCAACGGCAATCTGGTTGCGGCATAACGTTAATAATTGCGTCGTGATACGTTCGTCGAAGACTTTAGGACAATAATCTTCGTCAAAACCAGTCGTAGAAAATAAGCCTGATTCACCATTGCAATTCACAACAAATTTTATCTGAATCAATCCTGACTGACCTGCCCGATGAACGGGTTGATAGTATTTGGTCAGAAGCTGAAGCACATCGTATCGTTTGTGCGAACGCCCGAGAGCAACTTCGTGCCACATGGATCGGTAACAATTGTCGCAGGTTTGGAAGCCGCTGGCCCGACACGAATCTGTCGGTGATAGTGGTTTTAGTAGCTGAAACGTTTCGGTTGAGATCGATTTTCCATTCCAGCCAATCATCTTAACCGATTTGGCTGAGTTCGCCACTATTTGCCAGATCGGTTTGTAGTTGCCATCACGAGTATATTGATTGCCTCGGATGATCAGAAAAACGGATGAGCCGAAACGAGCCAGTCGCCAAAAATGCGCCGTGCGTTGTTTGGTAACTACGTCTTCCAGACTGGCTTTGCCGTTAGCGAACAGATTAATCACTACGTTCCCGGCTTGCCAGCTCTTAGCTGTTAGCTGTCGATGCACCTGAGCCGAATCGGCGGGAATGTCGGTAAACCGCCGAAAGACTAACGGATACGTAGTGCCGATACGTAGCAAATCGCCCTGCATACGAACCATCTCTGGCGCGTAATGAATGGTATCGATACGTACTGACTCGCCCTGCACCGACCAGGTCGATGTGAGTGGAGAGGCAGAGCCATCTACCATGCCCAACTGATACGTACTGTCTGCGTTCAGCCGAATATAGGTGGGAAGCGGGCAAACGAAATCAATATCCCATTCTGCGTGAACCCCAATCCAGGTACCAACTAGCTGGTCGCGATTTGAGGGTTGGGCAAAAAGTAACGAAGTTAACAGAGAGGAGGCTGCGAAAAATAGGATGAACGAACTGGAGTTTATTACGTGAAAAACTCCAGGGCAAAACCGATTGAGTAGCAGAATGCAGTCGGCTTTCATCGTCAATTTTACAAGGGATTAGCGGGGAACTTCTATTTTCTGAACAAGTTGAGTTACTACGTCGTCGGCAGTACCGCCTTCCATTTCCCGCTCGGGAGTCAGCAGTACGCGGTGACGTAATACGGGTGCTGCCAGTTCCTGTACATCTTCGGGCGTAATGAAATCGCGGCCGCGTAAGGTGGCCAGCGCTTTGGCTCCATTCAGCAACGCCACGGATGCGCGAGGAGAAGCCCCTAAATAGAGCGATTTGTTGCTACGTGTTGCCTGAATGATCTTCGTAATGTAATCGAATAGGTTGTCTTCAACATGCACCTGATGTACTTGCTGACGTAACGTAGCGAGTTGCTCGGCGGAGAGCACAGCCGTAACCGCGTCCAGCGCATCAGTCAGACTTCGGCGCTGATGATGACCGCGAAGAATATCAATTTCTGCATCGGTGTCGGGATAGCCAACTACTATTTTGAACAGGAAACGGTCTAGCTGGGCTTCGGGTAACCGATACGTACCTTCCTGCTCGATTGGGTTCTGAGTCGCCAGCACCATAAAAGGTTCATCGAGCCGGTACGTAGTTCCGTCGTTTGTGACCTGGCGCTCTTCCATGACTTCAAACAAGGCCGCTTGTGTTTTGGCAGGAGCCCGGTTTATTTCGTCAATAAGTACCAGATTGGAAAAAATAGGGCCCTGTTTGAAAACGAAATCGCCGTTTTTAGGAATGAAAACAGACGTACCGAGAACATCGGATGGCATCAAATCGGGCGTAAACTGAATCCGGTTGAACCCTACCGAAATAGTTTTCGCCAGTAGTTTAGCCGTCAGGGTTTTGGCAACGCCCGGCACGCCTTCCAAAAGAACGTGGCCGTCTGCCAGCAATGCGGTCAGTAACAAATCGATAGTTTGTCCCTGGCCCACAATAACTTTCCCTATTTCGGTACGTATGGCGTCGATAGCATTTTTAAGGGGTGTCAGGTCCAGGCGGGTTTCTAAATTTTCCATAAAATCATTCCAGACCGGGATTTAGGGATTGTAGGATTAACCAGATTTTGCTTCAGAAAAGCGCTTCGAAGAAGCGAAAACAAAATTCGTTTTAATCCCATAATCTGATAAATCCCGGTTCAGACGGTTTGTTTAAATCGTTCAATCGCTTCATTTAGTGTCAGCAAGTCAAACTCTGAGAGCGAAATACTTTTTTGAGCATTGCGCAGCAGTTGAACCAGCTCACGAGTTTCGTTAGGTGGTGCCCCGCTTTTCTGGGCTAACGTTTCTGTAAATTCTTTATCAAGAACGGTTGTATTGAGGCCATACCGTTCCCGGATTTCGGCCAGAAAGAATTGAATCTTCTTCCGGGCGAGGTTGTCATGATCGCCCTGCTGAAAATACAATCGACCAACCGACTTCACAAAATCCAGGGACGTATTACGTAACGGTTCCTGCACTGGAATGATACGTTGTGTACGCTTACCTGCGAATAGGGCATAAAAAATAAGCCCCAAAGCGACCAGGTAATACGCCCAGTTCAAGGCAGGTTGGCTACGAATATACCGAAAAATAGATTGCTGATCTTCATCAAAGCGCCCTTGTTTCTGGTATTCGTCCCAGTATGTCGGTAAAGCAGGCAGATACGACAACGCTTTAAATGGGTAGTCGGAGGTTTTAGGGGCTAACACGTAATAATTGGTAAAGGCGATGGGTAGGTTATGAATAAAAAAGTTGCCTTTCCCATACTGAACCTGAATAAAAACCGGCTCTTTCCGGGCGTTACGTCCTAAAACGGTTATGTGCTGATTTTTAATTATTTCCAGGTAATTGCGCCCGTCGTCATGCAGGAAGTTATAACCGCTGGCCTTACGTAGCTTCTGATTTGAAAAGTTCTGCAAAAGTGTCGTGTCGCGCAGTTTTAGCTCTTTCACGGAAGCCTTGAATCCTAATACTGACCCGAGCGTATCGGGAATACCATAGGCCGAAATAAACGCGTTGTTGCCTCGCTTTACGTAGCGAAGTAGCTTTTCCTGATCATTGTCATCGATGGAAAAATCACGGCAAATGGCTACGTAATTGCTTGGTTCGGTCGTTTTTTTTTCGGTGAAAAAATTATAGAGCGGCAGCCGGATTGTCTGGATCGTTGCCTGTTGCATGATGTCGGGCAACAGATCATAAACAACCTTTGCTCCGAAAGGAATTTTATCGTCGTTCTCGTACGTATCCTGCCAGTCGATTGGTTTTGGGCGGTAATACTCAAAGAGCATGTAGGCCGTAATGGTCGCCAGAAGAATAACTATGTATTTGTTGGGCTTCAACGGAACAGGCTTATTGGTTAAACGTAGAAAGATTGGGCTGAGCGTTCAGCGTAAACGTACTGAAGGCATTTTTTATCTGAGCAAACTGGTTTTCATCAATCGGGAAATCGCCATACCACACAAATTCGAACTGACGGGTCAGGCGTTCAAAATCCGACTGGTACGGGCGGTTGACCAGCTCATAAACATACTGCCGATTTGTTTTTTCGGGTCTATAGGCAATCTGACCTGAGTCGGCAAGTTGTTTGAGTGTTTGCAGATACAGTAATCGTACGCCTAACCGGAAATTACGTTGGTAAACCGCTTCCTCGATAGCCTGTTCAAAATTGATCTCATGGATATTTTCGGACAGGTTTTCATAATCCAGGCTGTTGGTGGCCGCCTTCCTGGGGAAAAGAACGCCCAGTACCTCTGCTTTCATCAGTAAATAAATGGTCAGCGCTGCAATGCAGGCTAATACTACGTACTGCCAGACAGACCGATACGATTTACTGGTTAAAAACTTGATGAACTTACTGTAGAGCCAATAGAAAAAACGCCCAATCGGATTCTCTGGCGGTGGAGCTTCGTTGTTGTATTGATAATCGCGATCGTTTTGGTAGTCACGTAGTTTTTCGGGACTCGGGTAGCGTACCCGAACCGACGAACGGTCATCCGGTGCTGAGATGGACTCGCTTTTAGGAATCGTTGTCTGGGCCGCCGTTGGCTGATGTATGACTGATAGGCCGATGACCAGCACAAAAAGCCAAAAGCGATGGCCGAACCGATTAAAAGCCGCCTTCATCCGTTGCGCGAGGTTGAGCAGGATTTGTTCCAATAGAGTCGATGGCTGAAAGCATGCCCCGGCCTTCCTGCCGCTCCACCAGATTAGTGTATTGAAAGCCAATGGCTGTGTAAATAATCGTGTTGAGTAAGGTGCGGCCTACAATAGCGATAACATTGCCGATAATAAGCCAGAGAGTCGATACATCGGGAATTAGTTTCCCGGCAATCAGAAAGCCAATGATACCATTCGGAATCGCAAAAATGATTCCTGCCAAAGCTGTAATAATGCCCATGACAAGGATCAGTCCAAACGTAGACCACCATTTGTCGCGGATGAGTTTAAAACACCGCTCCCACGTAGCGCCGAAATCGGTTTCTTCAAAGACCGAAATGGCCAGCGAGAGCGACAGCACTACACCGACATAAATGCCGGGAATAAGTAAGAACACACAGGCTACGCCCGTAATGATCGAGTTAAGGATCGAAATAATGGCGATACGTCCAATAGCTGGCTGTATTTCCTCCCACACATCGGCCACTGCGATTGAATCTGACATAGCCGATTGGCCAAGCCGATTGTAAATTTTCATGTGGCCGTACGTAGTCAGAATAACCGCAATGTTGGCCAGGAAGCCAGCCAGAATAGTTACCCAGAAGGCAGGAGACAAAAACTGAGTGATCATCTGCAAAAACATCATCGGGTCAGATGATCGGGAAGAGCCTGCCAGTTTGAGCATATTGGACTGCATAATACCCGACATAATTCCGGCGGCCAGAGCAACCGGCCCCACAATATAGAGCAGCGCTGTTCCCAGGCTTCGAAAGTTTTGGATGAGATACTGAAACGTTACGTTGATTTTGTTCCCAAAATCGCGTTGTTGAAAAAGTTGGATCATGGTGTGCGCTTACGGTTAAGTAAAATAGGGTAGAGAATAAAATACCAGATTATAAAAAAAGCGGAAATCAGAATAATACCGCCACTGATAATAGGCGGCAATGTTAATCGGGTAATGAAGCTTTCCAGAAATCCGGCCGTGATAAAAATCGGGACCAGTCCAATCGCAATTTTCAGCCCTTGTTTAACGCCCCGTTTGAATGATTCCAGCCGTGAATACGTGCCAGGAAACAGTAGGCTGTTTCCCACAGTTAAACCTGCACAACCGGCAATAACGATGGCCGATATTTCCAACGTACCATGAATCCAGATCTTCAGAACCGATTCCAGCAACAAACCGCGTTCATAGAAAAAGTACTGAAACGAACCCAGCATCACGCCATTGTAAAAGAGCATTGCCATTGTCCCGAATGACGCGAACAAGCCAAATATGAACGTCCGGAATGATACATAAATGTTATTCAGCGTGATCTGAACAAACATAGAAGCCTGATCGCGGCTGTTATAAACGCCCAACGGATCGCCTTTCTTGATGTTTTCGAGCGTCATGTTAACGTATTGGTCACCCAGAATCAGCCGTACGAACGTATTGTCATGAGCCGCCGATACCCAGCCCAAAATGCAGGCTATCAGAAAGATACCAGCCGAAACGGCCAGCAGCCGGTGTGATTGCCGAAAAAGCAGCGGTAGCTCGTATTTCCAGAACGTAATGAACCGACTCCGATCATCGCGTCGGTTTTGCATAAGCCCCCGGTGCATTTGGGCAGCCAGCCCATTGAGGTAGCGCGTTACGTTCGAGTTCGGGTAGAAGGTACGGGCATACGAAAGATCGTCGGTCAGCTCCACAAACCGATTGGTCAGCTCATCGGGGTCTTTCGTTGGATTTTGCTCAATATCACGCCACTTATCCGTATTACGTTTAACAAATTGGGCTTCGCGCATAAATTATACATGGCTTGTAGACTGTAGCAAACCGTCCTATGCTGAAAATTGGGTATTAGTTAACAAAGAAGCAAAGAAAGGTTGCTATTTTTGAGACATAACATGATGTAATCGATTATCGATTAATTGCCAGCCACTATCAATGTCCGTAGCTGTCCGTACTTCCCAAAATGTTTTACTGGAATATGAGCCTGCCAGCCTTGGCGAGCGTATTCTGGCTGCCATTGTCGATTATCTGGTTATATTCGGATGGATTATTCTGGTTATGGCTGTGCCTGCTCAATTGCATATTCGGACCGGAAACGTGTATGTTGTCTGCGTCATGTTTCCGATTGTTGTGTATGACCTATTGTCAGAATGGCTATTGAATGGACGTAGCATCGGTAAAATAGCACTGGGAATTCGGGTCGTTATGCTCGATGGATCGCAGCCGGGATTAGGCGCCTATTTGATTCGATGGTTATTCCGAATTATTGAGTCGGGCGCGTTCATAGGCGGAATTGTTCCTGTCATTACGATAGCAGTCAATGGCAAGGGCCAGCGATTAGGCGATATGGCTGCCGGCACAACCGTTGTTAAGCTGAAGCCAGCTGTTTCGCTCGATGAGGTTCTGTTACGTCCATTCGATGAGAGCTACGTAGTGCAGTTCCCAGAGGTCCGGTTGTTGAGCGATCGCGATATCGGTATCGTTCGGGAAGCGTTACGAATAGGTGATGAGGGCATACTGATACGTACTGCCGATAAGATAAAAGACGTAACGGGGATTAACAGTCAGCTGACGAACCGGGTTTTCCTGGAAACGGTAGTTAGTGATTATCAATTTATAACAGTACAATAAGGTCTGGGTCAGCCTGTAGCTGACCTATGATAAATTTAACGGGCCAGCGATAGGCTGACCCAGACAACTATGCTTGATTCAATTAAATCACTGGCGCGACAGTATGCAGCCGATATCGTTCAGGTACGTCGTCATTTGCACGCCCATCCTGAGCTTTCTTTTCATGAGCACAATACGGCTCAATTTGTGGCCGATCAGCTTAAGGCCATTGGTATTACCCCGCAGGAAGGCATAGCCGATACCGGATTGGTTGCCATTATTGAAGGAAAAAAATCCGGCCTATCGACCGCTTCGAAAGTAGTAGGCCTGCGAGCCGACATGGATGCATTACCGATTCACGAAGCCAACGATGTTTCCTACAAGTCGACGGTCGATGGAGTTATGCATGCCTGCGGACACGACGCTCATACAGCGAGTTTACTGGGTGTGGCCCGCATTCTGAACGTACTACGGGATGAGTTCGACGGTACCGTTAAACTCGTTTTCCAGCCGGGCGAAGAAAAAGCGCCGGGCGGTGCATCCTTAATGATCAAAGAAGGCGTACTGGAAAATCCGGCCCCGATCAGTATGCTGGGACAACACGTAGCGCCCAATATTCCGGTTGGTAAAATAGGCTTCCGGGAAGGGATGTACATGGCCAGTACGGATGAGATTTACATGACTGTTCGCGGAAAAGGTGGCCACGCAGCCATGCCCGACAATCTGGTCGATCCCGTGCTGATTGCATCGCACATTATTGTAGCCCTGCAACAGATCATTAGCCGTAATCGGCCACCAGCCAGCCCGTCGGTGCTGTCGTTTGGCCGATTCATTGCCGATGGTGTAACGAACGTAATCCCAAACGAAGTAACGATTCAGGGTACGTTTCGCTGCATGAATGAAGAATGGCGTGCTGAAGGGAAAAAGCGTATGGTGAAACTGGCTCAGGGAATGGCAGAAGCAATGGGCGGCTCCTGCGATTTTGAGATTGTTCATGGTTATCCGTATCTGAAAAACCACCCCGAACTAACACGACGTACACGGGCTCAGGCTGTTGAGTACATGGGCGCTGAGAACGTAGTGGATCTTGATTTGTGGATGGCTGGAGAGGATTTCGCCTTTTACTCGCAGGTGGTCGATTCTTGCTTCTATCGTCTCGGCACACGTAACGAAGCCAGAGGTATCGTTTCTGGAGTTCACACGCCAACGTTCGATATTGACGAGGCTGCTCTGGAAACGGGTGCGGGGCTAATGAGCTGGCTAGCTGTGCAGGAGCTTAACATTCACTAAAGTGACCCAACGCAATTCGGTGAAAAAGTACATTTGGTCGATACTTCTCACACTTGGTTTTCTAAACGTAGTGGTGGCTCAATCCGGGCTGCCACCCGTTTATTCGATCCATACAGATTCCTCTTTTTTTACACTCGATTCGACCTATTTCCAGATTCTCGAAGACCCAACGGGAGCCTATACGTTTGAGCAGGTAGAACGTAGCAAGGCTTTCTATACAGATTCTCCTCATAATCCCAATCGACGGGGGCATGTCTACTGGATGCGGATGCGCGTCAGAAATGACTTGCCTCACCAGCTGAATCTATATCTCTGTAATTTCAACAACGATTACATAGATATGTACTGGCGCGATTCCAGCAATCGCCAGCAACACCTGCGGGCTGGCTATTTAGTACCAGAAAGCCAGATTTCAGGGCATAAGGGAAATAGAGAGCAGACCCGTCTTTACTTTCAGCTAGCACCCGGTCAGGAGATCACTATATATGAGCGGGCAGCCAATGTATTGTGGCGCTACCCAGTGACTTATCTGGTTCCTCAACTTCAAACGGAAGAAGGGCATATTAAAAGTTTTTTTGATAGAGTTCAGGTTAACGAGGGGTGGAAAGATGATTGGTTTAGCGGGATTGGTATTGGTATTCTGATACTGGCCGTTGGCTATAATTTGCTGATTTTCTTTTCTACGAGAGAACGGGTATACCTATATTTTTGCGTGTGTCTGCTTTTTTTCGTGGTTGATCGGAATACCTATTATATTCAGATCACTTTTTTTCCTGAATATCCCTATTGGTTCAGGCTTGCTGCCAACGCATTTTTCATCGTTTTCTTTGTCTATTTTATTCAATCGGTTCGGCAGTTTATTCAACCCGATCAATCGCTGGACAGACTCAACAACGTAACGAGCATTGCGCTTGGGGGCACGCTTGTTCTTAATTTGTTTCAACTGCTGGTTTTTCGGTATCCGATTGTACCAATTAATAATGTCATTATAGCGCTCGAAATCAGTATTCGGGTAGTGTATGTAATGGTGTTGATCATGACGTATCGGATGATGAAGCGCGGAGTGGCTGATGCAAGATTCGTCTTTATTGCTATCGTTCCGTTATTTATATGGTGGTGTTATACGTTACTAAGTAATATACTTGGGGTATATTTTGATATTAATTTAAGAAACTTACAACCCGATTTCTTTCAATATACAGAAAGTATATGCCTGAGTTGGATGATCATTTTCTTTTCAGGTGCTCTGATTAATCGCTATAATCTGACCCGCCGGCAGGTCTTACAGCAAGCTATCGAAAAAGAGCAATACGAAAAAGAACGCGAGATTGAACGTAACCGGATAATGGCCAGCCAGAACGAACGGTTAGAACAACAGGTTCAGGAACGAACAGCAGAACTACAGCAATCACTTCGGACACTCAGAGATACACAGAACCAGCTTATTCAGAAGGAGAAGCTGGCTAGTCTGGGTGAGCTAACGGCTGGAATCGCCCACGAGATTCAGAATCCGCTCAACTTCGTCAATAATTTCTCCGAAGTCAGTATTGAGCTCATTGATGAACTTCGCGACGAGCAGCAAAAAAAGGATCGGGATGAAGACCTGGAACACGAAATTCTGGCCGATATCGAGCAGAACTTGCAGAAGATCAATCAACACGGCAAGCGGGCGGGGTCTATTGTACGTAGCATGCTCGAACATAGCCACGCCAGTTCGGGGGAAAAGCAGCCAACCAATATCAATGATTTGGTTGACGAATATGTCAGGCTGGCGTATCATGGAGCGCGGGCAAAAGATAAGAGTTTTAATTGTGAGCTCATTATCAACCTATCCGAGAAAGTGCCTGCTACGTTGGTAGTGCAGCAGGATATAGGCCGAGTTTTACTGAATCTGTTTGCTAATGCTTTTTTCGCGGTTCAGGAGCAAAAAAATAAGTTTATAACCAATCCGGAATACCAGCCTACGGTGTGGATAAGCACCGAGCTACTGCCATCGGAACGTATCGAAATCCGGGTCAAGGATAATGGTACAGGCATTCCCGATGCAATCAGGCAGAAAATTTTTCAGCCTTTTTTCACCACAAAGCCAACTGGCCAGGGCACGGGGCTGGGCCTGTCCCTTTCTTATGATATTGTTACGAAAGGGCACGGCGGAGAACTGATGGTTGAGAGCATTGAAGGAGTAAGCACTGAGTTTATTATTCGTTTGCCAGTTGTCCTCATTGAGCCAGAAATCTAATACGGCCCTCTCCCTCTAATCATTTAGCAGTATACGTACACTGTTCTTCAGATCAACTAAGTACTTACCTGCCCGTGGAATGGCTTTTTAGGCTTTATCCATAGTAGAACTCGGTTGTTGTACGATAGATAGATTTTGATGTATTTATAAGTAACTAAAGTTGGTAAATGTGCAATTTTGCGAGTTGCTGATTTTAATTAAATCAGCGTGTTTACCAATCCGTACTTGTATGCTATTTAATTCTTTACATTTTCTGTTTTTTTTCTTTTTTGTTACTCTACTGTATTTCACCATTCCAAAACGTACCCAATGGATAGTATTGCTACTGGCTAGCTGTTATTTCTATGCGGCATTTATTCCAGCTTATTTACTAATTCTTTTCAGTGTTATAGCAATCGACTATATCGCTGGAATCTGGATCGAACAGACAACCGGGACAGCACGGAAAGTTTTGCTGATTGCCAGTTTGCTATCAAATATTGGGATTCTGGCTTTCTTTAAATATTACAATTTCTTTACTGATAACCTTAGTGCTTTCTTTTCGCTAACGGGTTCGTCAAATTCCATCCCTACGCTTCAGGATTTAATACCAGGTATTGTACTGCCTATAGGTCTTTCTTTTCACACATTTCAGTCAATGTCTTACACCATTGAGGTGTATCGCGGAAACTATCCTGCTGAGCGGAATCTGGGCATTTATTCGCTGTACGTATTATTCTACCCGCAGTTGGTAGCAGGGCCAATTGAGCGTCCACAAAATGTTTTACCTCAGTTACATCTAACCCATTCGTTCGATTGGGCAAGGGCGAGGTCCGGATTATTGCTGATGGCGAGTGGACTTTTTAAAAAAGTGGTTATTGCTGATCGGCTGGCTCTAGTGGTCGATCCTGCCTATGCCAATGTTCATCAAGCGACTGGTAGTACCTTGCTGTTAGCGGTCTTCTTTTATGCCATTCAAATTTACTGCGACTTCTCGGGCTATTCTGATACAGCTATTGGGGCCGGCAAAGTAATGGGTATTAACATGATGGAGAATTTTCGGACGCCTTATTTATCGCAATCTATTTCTGAGTTCTGGCGTCGCTGGCATATTTCGCTGTCAACCTGGTTTCGCGATTATGTATACATTCCACTAGGAGGTAATCGGGTGTCAGCCTCCAGAGCCGCTTTTAATACGTTAATCGTCTTCGGGATTAGTGGTTTATGGCATGGGGCTGATTGGAAATTTATAATCTGGGGCGTGTTGCACGGATGTTACTTAATTATAGAACAATTTATTAGTCGTCATCGCTCTCAGTCAGCCAGTGCTATACAGCCTGACATTAGGCAGCAGGCCAATCTGGTTGGTTCGTCTGCTAATCAGTTACTGACCTTTTTACTGGTAATGCTTACATGGGTGTTTTTTCGTGCACTTACGACCAACGATGCCTTGCTTGTATTGCAAAAAGTGATGGCATTGAATGATATGGGAGTACTCCAAACGGCAATTCAGCCCGCAGAATTACTTTTTTCGTTTGTACTCATTTTTTCTCTACTGCTAGAAGAGCGTTGGGCAAGCCTTATCAAGCAAGTGACTAACAAACGTTTCTGGTTGCTGCTACCAGTAATCCTGTTAGCCATTTATTTTTTTGGCGTATTTACTGCCAATCAATTCATTTATTTTCAATTTTAGCTTCTTCGGCATGTTTAGTACGCTTATTAAATGGTTCTTTTTGCTTGTGTCGGGGGGCATATTAATGGTTGGGCTTACGCCTGCGCTACAGCGTTGGTTGGACCATCACGGATTTATTCCTGATCAGTATAGCTATGGCGACTTATATAATGTAACGAATCTGGGTGCCTTTAAGGAAGTTTTGTTTTCCACTAATCGAGATCTTACAGAAGTCGACAAACCCAAGATGCATTACAACAATGTACACCTATATACAATAGGCGATAGTTTCACCTACATCGATACGTCCTACTACGCTGGTGGGCGAAATAAGCATGTATGGGTTGGTGGCGATCATCCGCTTGTTGTTGATCTGGATACGACAAAAACGAATGTTCTGGTTATAGAATTCGTGGAACGTGTTCTTCAGGAACGTTTATATGACCCAGACTATAAAAGAATCTATATGAAAAATGGTATTGCTCGGGCTAATCGACCTATACCTATTTCTTCGCATCCTGCTAAAAGCGACGAAAAGGAAAGTAAATTATTTGCACGATTTGGCTCCGAAATAAATCAGCGGCTAGAGTTCTTACTTTTCAATAGTCCTTTTTTCATGCGTTTTAAAGAGTTGAAGGCTCAACTAATGCTCGGCGGTTTTGGGCGAGTGCCAGGTGCAGTGATTTCGCATAATCAGCAGCATTTATTTTATGAGGCAGAGGCCGATACAAGTTATGTGCTGAGTGCATTTCGCCACCTCACTGATCGAAAAATTGATGAGCTGGTAGCAAATCTGAACGACATTCGCCAGTATTACCTGCTTATGGGATTTGACGAAGTATATATCTGCATGATACCGAATAAAGTAACGATTCTAGAGCCTAATCATGGGCCTTACAATCATCAGATAGAACGTATTGAAGCCAATCCCGCTTTAGAAGCCCCTGTCATTTCTACGATTGATACGTTACGTAACCATAAGGAGTGGTATCATTTGGGCGATGGACACTGGAATAATCAGGGAAAACGTTTTTGGTTAAGACGAGTCAATAGTCTCGTTGCTCAATGGGCATCAAACCCAAATACAAGGCAGTAATTTTAGGCGAGTAGATGGGATCTTCTGTCTGTCAAATTAGATTAGTTATTTTGCGGAAGTGTATCGCTAAATAGGTCAATCCATTCCTTGAAAGTTATACATTTGTAATTCCTTATATCGTTCTATTTGAAAGTCTAACTTGCTTTAAGCACATGAACAGAAGAGACGCCCTTATGCGGGTGGCTGCGTTGGCTGGAGTAACCATGTCGTTACCTGCTTTGGCTGATACGCTCGAAGCCTCAGCAACCCGACGAGCCTTAACAGGCAAGCCGCTCTTTTTTACTGCCGATCAGGACGCAACCGTTGCTGAATTGGCTGATACGATAATACCAACGACTACTACGCCCGGTGCTAAAGCCGCTAAAGTGAATGAGGTCATTGATATTCTCCTGAAAGATTGTTATAAGCCTGACGATCAGCAACGTTTTGTGGAGGGCTTGGCCCAAACCAATAAGCTGAGTCAGGATGCCTACGGAAAGGCGTTTGTTCAGCTCGATCCAGCACAACGTATTGAGATTGTAAAGAAGCTAGAAGCCGATGCTAAAGCGCAATTGGCCAAGATGGCAGCCGCCAAAGCCGCTACGAAAGTAGAAAACTCGCAGGCGGACCTACAAATGCCAACCGATGCCAAGAAAGTGTATACGCCTTTTTACACGATTCTAAAGGATCTGACCCTGACAGGCTATTTCACGTCTGAAATCGGCTGTACGCAGGCTCTGGAATACGTACCGGTGCCAGGTCGTTACGAGGGTTGCATTACCCTCAAACCGGGCCAAAAAGCGTGGGCAATCTAAACTGGTCTATAGTTCATCGTTTTTAGTATTCAGTCGTGAAACACTATTGTACTGTGAACTGTAAACCCGAAAACTTCTTCAAATAATGAATCTCAATATAGACGCAAAAAAAGATATGACTTACGACGCTATCGTCGTAGGGTCAGGAATTTCGGGTGGCTGGGCTGCTAAGGAGTTAACCCAGAAAGGTCTGAAAGTATTAATGCTGGAGCGGGGCCGCGATGTAAAACACATTGAAGGCTACCCGACGGCTACCAATAATCCCTGGGATTTTCCGCATCGTGGCCGTGTAACAACACTCGCTGCTGAAGAATACTGGGCAAATATGCGTACGGGCTATACAGCCAACGAAGAATGGCGCCATTTTTTCGAGAATGATAAAGAAAATCCATATCTCGAAAAACGGAAAGTCGACTGGATACGTGGCTACCACGTTGGGGGCCGCTCGCTGATGTGGGGCCGTCAGAGCTATCGGTGGAACAAAGAAGATTTTCTGGCGAATGGTAAAGAAGGTATTGGCGTTGACTGGCCAATTCGCTATGAGGATCTGGCCCCCTGGTATAGCTACGTAGAGACGTTTGTGGGCGTTTCTGGCAATAAAGACGGAATCGACGTACTGCCCGACGGGAATTTCCTGCCGCCTATGCAGTTGAACTGTCTTGAGAAAGAAGCGAAAAAACGAATCGAAAAGACGTTTCCGAAGCGCGTCGTTACGATTGGTCGGACGGCTCACCTCACTGAACCCAAACAATTGCACTACGATCTGGGTCGGGCAGCTTGCCAGTTCCGTAACCAGTGTATGCGTGGATGTCCATACGGAGCCTATTTCAGTACGCAGTCGGCTACGTTGCCAGCTGCTGTTAAAACAGGCCGCCTGACGCTACGTCCTGATTCGATTGTATCGGAGGTGTTGTATGATGAGAAGAAAGGCAAAGCAACAGGGGTTCGGGTTATCGATCAGAACACCAAGGAAGTGCGGGAATATTACGCCCGGATTATTTTCCTGAATGCATCGGCCTTTGCCAGTACATCCATTCTAATGAACTCGAAGTCGCATCGCTTCCCGAATGGTATGGGTAATGATTCTGACCAGCTTGGTCGGAATATTATGGACCATCACCTGGCAGTTGGTGCCGCTGGTTCATTTGAAGGCATGGAAGATCAGTACTACTATGGACGTCGGGCAAACGGTGTATATATTCCACGCTACCGTAACTGGAACGGTGATAAACGCGATTACGTACGTGGCTTTGGCTATCAGGGTGGTGCGGGTCGTGGTGGCTGGGGACGCGGCAATGGTATGGAAGGCTTTGGCGCTGATTTCAAAGAAAGTCTGACCAAGCCAGGTCCATGGACCATGAGCCTCGGTGGATTCGGTGAAATGATTGCCGATCCAAACAACCGGATGACGCTCTCGCCCGATCAGAAAGATAAGTGGGGCTTACCGCTTATCGTATTTGATGCTGCTTATGGCGAGAACGAAAAGAAAATGCGTATTGACATGATGAATGATGCTGCCGAAATGCTCGAAGCAGCTGGTTTCAAAAACGTTACGCCCTACAATGATATGACCAAAAACCCAGGTATCGGTATCCACGAAATGGGTACGGCACGGATGGGTCGTGATCCTAAAACTTCAGTGCTGAACGCACACAATCAGGTTCATACGGTTAAAAACGTATTCAATACGGATGGCGCTTGTATGACATCGGCCTCCTGTGTGAATCCATCATTGACTTATATGGCGTTGACAGCCCGCGCGGCCGACTTTGCTGTAAAAGAAATGAAGAAAGGAAATCTGTAGTCAGTACTGGATCACAAAAAAAGGCCGACAATGTCGGCCTTTTTTTGTGAAAATGAAAGCTAAACGTAAATGTGTAACTGGTTATTAATCAGTATTTAATGTTGTTTTTTGCTGGTACGTCACTGATTGCCAATGAAAAAGCTGAATTGAAAATGAAAAAAATCTGAACAACTGGCTATTAGACGAGTTATACTATAGAATATCAGGTAAAATAGATGTGCCAGATATTAACTATAACTCAACGATGAAAAAAGTATTTGTAATGGGTTTCATGCTGGCAGCCGGCCTGGCCCTAAATGCGCAAGCGCAAACGACCAATTCTGGATCAACTGGTAACACAGGTACAACCAACACAGGCACGTACTCAAATGGCCAGAACACGGGTACTAACTCTGGTACCTATCAAACGCAGCCACCTACCAATACGGGTACAATGAACAATAGTACGGGTACGATGAATACCGGTACTACACCTACGAATACTGGTTCTAGTGTCAATACTGGTATTAATCAGCCGCCCGTCAACTCTGGAAACATGGGCTCCAGTACGGGTACCACACAGCCAACAATGAATAATCGTCCAACCAATACTGGCACGGGGACATATTCAACGGGAACGGGTTCAATGAGCAGCGGTACACCAGCTAGCTCTACTTATGGAACCGGATCTACCGATCGGACCGGTGCAGGTTCCGTAGGTAATCCTCCGACCCGTACAAACAGTCGACCTTCTTCGACAACAACGAGACCTTCTTCCATGACGAATTAATGAGCGCAATTCGTGAGAAGTGAACTGGGTGGATAACTTTGCGAAGTTTTTCACCCAGTTTTTTATGTATAGCCCAGTCGATCTAGTTACGTTACAGAATCTATCAGTACGTCGAAGCAGTCAGATTGTATTATCGGACCTTAACCTAACAATTCACGCTGGTGAGTGCTGGGCCGTGGTTGGGCCGATTGGTAGTGGTAAAACCTCGCTTCTACAAGCGATTGCTGGTCAACTAGCCGTAATGCCTGGTATGATTACCCGCGCTCTGACGGCTTCGTTTGTATCATTTAAAGAAGAGTCAAGCAAGTTTTCCTACAACGGCCACTTTTACCAGCAACGGTATCACGCTACGTTAAGCGATTCGCACGAAGGTAAGCCAGCGATCACTGTTCGCGATTATTTACGCTATACCGAGTCTCCAGAAAACACTGCTCTGGTTCGGCGTTTAGGCCTCGAACCATTACTCGACTCTGCTTTCATAAAGCTGTCGAATGGACAGACACGTAAAGCAAGGATCGGGAAAGCATTATTACAACACCCACAGCTTTTATTACTCGATAATCCATTTGTTGGGCTGGATGCTACGTTCCGCGCTGATCTGAGCAATTGGCTTAGCGACCTGATGATACATGGATTAGCATTAATAATTGCCGTTGAGCCTGACAATTTACCGCCCTTTATTACACATGTTTTGGCACTGGATAAGGGAAGAATAACCTGGGCAGGCATCAAAGAATCGTTTAAACCAGATCCTGTACAAACAGAAAAACCTGTTGCCCCCAGGCTGGCAACCCCGTCGAAACCAGCCGATTTTGCGGAGGCCTTCAGCATTAAGGATGTACACGTTCGTTACGGTGATCAATCCATTTTAGAGGCCATCAACTGGACAGTTCGTGCCAACGAGCGATGGGCATTAATGGGCAGAAACGGCGCTGGTAAGTCTATTCTTCTAAGTCTTTTATACGGTGATCACCCACAGGCTTATGCTAACGATATTCGTTTGTTTGGCCACAAACGTGGAAGAGGAGAGAGTATATGGGACGTAAAGCGCCGGATTGGATTTGTTTCGCCCGAACTACATTTATACTTCCCGCAGCATCTGACAGTTGCGCAGGTTGCCTTTACCGGCTTAACGGATACGCTTACTGTACCAGCCCGTGTGCCTGCCGAAGCTCAAACCGACCTGCAGCAATTATTAGCTTATTTTGGTGCCGAGTCTTTAGTGAACCGCCCTTTCGGAACCCTTTCTGTTGGCGAACAACGCCTGGCTTTGTTAGTAAGGGCGCTGCTTAAAAATCCACCTATGCTCATTCTCGACGAGCCATTTCAGGCGTTAGATAAGCGTAGTGTTGCGCTTGCCCGCCATCTATTGGATTCATTTACGCAAAAAACTATTTTGTTCGTTACACACGACAAACGGGAGTTACCTGATAGTATTGAGCAAATTTTTGATCTGGAAAAATAGTACGGGTTTTGCTAAAGCAAGAGCAACCGATTATTGTACTTATGTAAAAATGTGGTTTTATTTATTTGATTGAATTAGCGATGGTATGTTGGCATGGTTTATGATACATCAAGGGTCTGCTTTTTTGATGATCCTAAAGTTGATCTATTGCGTACCACTGAAACAATAAGTAGCCAATTTTAAAATATATACTACCTCGATGCATTCTGTGGCCGCATTACATGAACGCTTGGCATGATATTCGTCATAAGCTGGCTATCATGCACATCATATGATAAAACGGCTACTGAAAAAATTTACACAACTTAGTTTATGGCTGTTAGCTGGACTGTTGGCATCGACACCAACAATGGCTTCAGGACAGCTATTAGCTGATACGTGCCGGCATCCAGAACCTCCCGTAATTGTAGGCTCTACAAAAGATATTTGTCGTAGTGAATCTGTTACGTTGACCGCAACCGGATGCACAGGCGAAGTAGTATGGTCAAATGGGGAAATAGGTAATAAAATTACCGTTCGGCCGCAACAAACGACTAAGTATACCGCTATTTGCCGGGCAAAGCAGGGGTGTATAAGCTGTTTTGCGGACGTATGGAAAGTTACAGTAAATACGCCGGATGCGCCTGTCCTGACAGCAGCCTCGTCATTGGTTTGCGCTGGGGACGTAGTGACCATTACGGCTAAAAATTGTGCAGGAACAGTCCGTTGGCAAGATCAGTCAACTGGTTCGGTCTGGACTGGCAAGCTGACAGAATCTACTGTATTTAACGCCACCTGCGAGCAGAATAACTGTGTTAGCAATACGTCGACAAACGTACTGGTACAGGTCGCATCGCCAACTGTGCCAGTTGTTTCAGTCGATAAGGCAGCCATTTGTGTTGGGCAATCTGTTCAGTTGACAGCCACTAATTGTATTGGAAAAGTGCTTTGGTCTGATGGCGGGGAAGGCCGTATTCGATCGGTGTCTCCAGCTGCTTCTGTGAGTTATCGGGCCGTCTGCCAGATAGGGTCTTGCCGTAGCGATAGTTCCTTGTCTGTACCTGTAGCAATTCGACCGGCGAATATACAAGTACGGATAAACCCGACGTTAACAAACGCATGTCCCTATTTAACTGCTGATTTGTCAAAAGCCATCAATAGCTCGAATGCCAATCTGCATTATTTGTTCCGCACTGGTCCCTCGATTGAAACCGCTGCTGTTCAATCGCCTGGAGCGGTAAAAGCGGGTACGTATTATGTGTTTGGCCGTAGCGCAGATGGTTGCTATACAGCTCCCAATACCATAGCAGTTCAGATCGTTTCCTGTGAAAACGCAATTCCTCCCTGTTTAAGCAATCCGGCTACGGTAGCTGTTCGCTTAGATTCGGTCAATTGGTCGAAGGGAGTTATAACGCTCCAGGGTCAGCTTGGCGGTTCTGCAGAGTCAGCTAGTTGGCAGAGTACTGGGGGCGGTTTATTCACGAACGAAAGTCTACAGGCTCGTTACTTGCTATCTGAGGCTGATCGGCAGGCCGGGAATGCTACGTTCACGCTTGTTGTACCCGATCCTGATGGTACTGGTCCATGTGTAGGGGCATCGGCGCAGGCAAACGTAGCCTTACCCATGACGACTCGAGAAATTGTGGGGCTTAGTAAAAAGGTTAGTGAACCTGTTTGGGTATCAGAAGCAGGCGTGCGCCTGATCGAATTGGCTTATCAATTTACCGTGGTCAATCTAGGGAAACACCCACTGACACAAGTTCAGATCGCTGATGACCTGGAGCCTGTATTTATGGCCGCAGGAGCCAGAATTCACTCGGTAGCTGTGCGGACAGACGGATCATTGACTGCCAGTTCAGCCTACAAAGGCTACGGAGCAGATACTACGTTGCTAACAGGGGCGGACCAGTTGCCAGCCGGAGGACAGGCTAAACTGTGGTTAACCGTCCGGGTCGATGTCAGTCAGGCAAGTACGTTGACCTTCGCCAATAAAGCTTTTGTAAAAGCGGTTGATGCTAATGGGGGGATTTGTTCGGACGAGTCTACCAATGGTACGGAGGCTGATCCTGATCAAAATGGCGACCCTGCCGATAATAAGGAGCCAACAAGTGTTACGTTACATTCGTTACGTCCTGAAGAAACAGAAACTGTCTTTATTCCGGAAGGGTTCTCACCCAATGGTGATGGTATAAATGATCGGTTTGTAATTCAGCGTATACCGGCCGGTGTCACGGCTCAGGTAGAGATTTTTAATCGTTGGGGCCATGCAGTATATCGGAGTAACGACTATAAAAATGACTGGGATGGAACCGCAAATCAGGGTCTTAAAACAGCCGAGGCTAAACAGGGTTTGCCAGATGGTACCTATTATTACCAGATTCGTCTGAGTGACGGCCGCGAGTTTGTGCGCTTTTTGATGTTGTCGCGATGAAGTTTTTGTAATGAAGTAAGGGCAAATTCGTTTGCCGATTTATAGAGCAGCTGCCGGCCTGGCCGGATGTAAGGAAGAGACGAATGAGGACTAGTTGGTTAAAGCTACTTATGGGCGTTTTGTTGTGGGCAGGCTGTTCGACAATGGCTTCTGCACAGATTGATTCGCTATTACGGCAGGCTGACCGATTGCTTGGCTACAAAGCATATGGCCGGGCAATTGATGCTTACTCGCAAATTTTAAATGAGCAGGGTGAGCAACTAACTTCTGTTCAGAAAGCTACAGCCCAACGGCAACTGGCTTTTGCTTATTTACAGGTTGGCGATGGCGTAAAAGCTGAGCGGTATTATAAAGAAGCGTTGAGCAGTGGACTGGATGAAGATCCCCAACATGTACTACAGTTTGCTCAGATACTGGCTGGCAATGGTAAATTTCAGGAATCTCAGAAGCAATATGATCGATATCTCCAGCTAAAAGAAAAAGGGCCGTCGAGTCGTTCGTCAGCAGTCCCTGAAGAACGTATTCCTACTCAGGCGAATAGGAGGGAGGTTATTAAATATCGGCTAGAATATCTGTCCATAAATACACAAGGCGAAGAGTTTAGCCCGGCTTTTTATCAGGACGGGTTAGTATACGTATCGGGTAAAAAAGGAGGCTCTGCTATTGAGACAAAGGGTGGAGGTGGCGGATCGGGCTATCTTGATTTGTTCTACGTACCTAACCGCAACAATATCAAGGCATCTTATTTCATCAATGCGGACGGATCGATCTCAAAGCCACCTGCCGAACGCATAAAGACGGAACGAAGTGTTGGTAGCGACGATTATACCCGATCGACGGCCAATGATTCCAGGACGGTACCCGGTTTTACCGAAGGCATCAACATATCGGAAGGTCTGGGCTATGACGCACGATCGGCTGGCTCGGGTTCAGCTCAGCGATTTAGTAAAACGCTGAATACCAAATACCATGAGGGCCCTGCTACGTTCTCACGCGATGGCTCCCGAATTATTTTTACACGTAACAACTACAACGAAGGACGTTCGGGGAAAAGCTCCGAAGGCGTAAATAAACTCAAATTATATACGGCTCGTCAGCAAAATGGTATATGGGTAGATGTTGAGGAGTTGCCATTCAACAGCGATGAATATTCGGTTGGGCATCCTAGTTTAAGTCGCGACGAGCAATTGTTGTATTTCGTTTCTGACATGCCAGGCGGCTTCGGAGGAACCGATATTTACGTAAGTCGGTATCAGAATGGAAGGTGGGGCCGTCCTACTAACCTCGGGTCGGCTGTTAATACAAAAGGCAATGAGTTATTCCCGTTTGTCGATGAAGCCGGGAATCTATATTTCTCGTCCGATGGGAGAGGTGGTCTGGGCGGGCTGGATATCTTTTTTGTGCCTATAGTTAACGGAGCCGCTACGTCGTCAGTGGAGCGGCTGGATATGCCCATAAATTCGCAGGAAGACGATTTTGGCTTTATTACTGATGCCAGTCGGCGGGGTGGGTATTTCAGCAGTAGCCGTCGGGATGGCAACGACGATATCTATCGTTTCGTCCGAGAAAGCTCACTATACGGCTGTCGTGATTTAACAATTAGAGTGTATGATGCCGATACTGATCAGCCTTTAGATAGCGTAAACGTACTGGTTAAAGCGAAAAGCGAAGGCCGCCCCGATCAGACCATCACAACTGACCGGAATGGTTTTGTACGAATTTGTCTGGAAGCAAGTAATGACTTCACATTCCAGACCAGCCGCGATGGTTACATCAATAGCACGATAGGGTTCAGGACACGAGCCTTAACCGACGATCAGCCGACCCGGCTCGAAATGTCGATGATGAAGCCTACGGTTATTATGGATACTATTCCGGAAACACCAGTCAGCTCGGTCTCAGTATTAAATCGTTCCCGAATTCGGGGCGTAGTCGTCAGTGAACGAGATCGCAGACCTATTGAAGGCGTAACGGTTCGGCTTCGAAATGAATGCAACCGTTCTCAGCTTGAATACGTAACGGGTGCTGATGGTCGCTATAGCTTCGATCTTGATCCGGGCTGCGACTATACCCTGGTGGCTTCAAAACCTGAATTTGGTACCAACACAAACCGGATCAAGCGGTTGCCAAAGAAAGAAAAACCCAAGGAACTATCGGCTGACTTGAGAATGCTGAGTGTAGGAGATGTCATCACCATTGATAACATTTACTATGATCTTGATCGGTATAGCTTACGCTCCGACGCGGCTCGTGAGTTAGAGCGGTTAGTAGCGATTATGCGTAAGTATCCGTCGCTGGTGATAGAAATTCGGTCGCATACAGATAGCCGTGGCGATGCTGCCCGTAATAAAGCTCTATCGACTGAACGGGCAAAGGCGGTAGCCAGCTACCTGAATTCGAAAGGAGTAAGCCTTAAACGATTGGTTGCTATAGGCATGGGTGAGTCGCAACTGGTTAATAATTGTACCGATGGGGTCATCTGCACCGAGGCCGAACATCAGCGAAACCGGCGGACAGAATTTCGGGTAATTGCCATAAAATAAGGATTAACGTAAGGCGTAGTTATGAATAATGGTACGCCTGCCTTACATTCATAGCCAGGAATCGGCCCAATGGGCGGCAAACGATTGCTACGTTGAGTACATGCTTGGTTTCCCTAACGCAAAAATTAATCTTGGGTTGTTCATTACCGAAAAACGGCCCGATGGTTTTCACAATCTGCAATCCTGCTTTTATCCGGTTGGCTGGACAGACGTATTAGAAATAATACCAGCACCAGCTTTTTCCTTTACTAGTAGCGGATTACCTATTCCGGGTGATGCGCATACAAATCTTTGTGTTCGTGCTTATCAGTTGTTGGAGCGAGATTTTAAGTTGCCACCCGTTCAGATGCATTTGCATAAACTAGTGCCCATTGGGGCTGGTTTAGGTGGTGGTTCGGCCGATGCTGCTTTTGCCCTGCGACTTCTTAACGAGCAATTTTCATTAGCCTTAACTACGTATCAATTAGAAGAGTATGCTCGTCAGCTTGGTAGTGATTGCGCATTCTTTGTTGAAAACAAGCCTGTTTATTGTCTTGAAAAAGGCGATGCATTTGAGTCAATTAATGTCGATTTAACGGGATACCATATAGTACTAATCTATCCCAATCTGGCTATTTCGACGGCGGAGGCCTACGCTAACATACGTCCGCGCCAGCCTGAAAAACCATTACGTGATTATTTGCAGAATCCAATTGAAACCTGGCGAACCAACGTTCATAATGACTTCGAAGATAGCCTGTTTCCGAAATACCCTATTCTGCAAGAGATCAAGCAACAGTTCTATAGAATGGGCGCTGTTTATGCGAGTATGAGTGGTTCTGGCTCAACAATCTATGGGATTTTTGACGCACCTCCTGCCATCCCAAACCAATTTACCAGTTACAACGTTTGGCTAGGAAAGCTTTGATCTACTTGTTACTCCCCTTCGGCTGAGACACAACAGGTCAGCTAAACCTATGTAAGATGAAAGTCGGTACCGGCGATCCGGTAAATGAAGGTAAATGAGCAACTTCATCACGAAACGGCGGGAGCCGTTCCGCTTTATGGTTTGGCTAGGTATTGCCAGTAGCGTACTGTTGTTTACGATGCTTCTGGTAACCTACATTGTTCGCCGAACTGGCTCTGGCTGGACTGATGTAAAACTTCCTAACGTATTCCTGGTAAGCACGCTCGTTATTTTGTTGAGCAGCTTTACGCTTAATAACGCTAATCAGGCGTTTCGGCATGAGCGTTTTAGTAGCTACCGGATCAATATGGCCTCTACGCTTGTATTAGGCTTATTGTTCATTTGTTTACAGGCCTGGGGTTGGCGCCAAATGATTCTGGCGGGTATTGGATTAGACAATAATCCGGCTGGCAGTTTTGTCTATATTATCTCCGGAATTCATTTATTACATATCCTGATTGGCCTGATTTTTTTAGGAATTGCCTTAGTCGAAGCATTACGTCGCCGATTATACGTTGATTCATTTGTGTATAGCGTCAACCCACCAAATCAACTGAAAATTAGGCTTATTACGTTATACTGGCATTTTGTTGATATTCTCTGGATCGGTTTGTTTGTCTTTCTGTTAGTTCACCACGGCCTTGATCTGGAATTACCGCTCTAACCGTTCAACAGTATAGCTATCCGGTTTTGCTGCTTTATTTCGTTATTTGTATAAAATTGTCTTTTATCGCTTCATGAGAAAAATTGCTCTTGGGGCGGGGCTTTGGGCGTTAAGTTTCGTTTCAGTCGCTCAAAATGCACCGTCGTCAACATCTGCACCAGGATCTAAGTATGATCCACTGGCTTTGTTTCACCCTCTGTTTAATATGCAGCCCGGCAACGATTACCGAACAGGTAGTGGTGCGCCCGGCCCCCGATACTGGCAGAATAAATCTGATTATCAGATCAACGTAGCGCTGGATGAGCAGCAAAATACCATTGCTGGCGACGTAACAATTACGTATAAAAACAACTCTCCGGAAATACTGTCTTATCTCTGGTTACAGCTCGACCAGAATGCGTTTAGCGATACGTCGAGAGCGGCTAAGACGACGCCGGTCACAGGCGGCCGTTTTGGGAATATGGGGTTTGCGGGCGGATTAACGATATCCAGCGTAACAGTAGATCAGGGCGGTAATAAATTTGCTACGGTACCTTACGAAATAACGGATACGCGGATGCAGATCCGGTTGTCTGAGCCGGTTAAGGCCAATGGAGACGTAGTAAAAGTAAAAATTGCGTATTCCTTTAAAATTCCTGAATACGGCTCTGACCGTATGGGTAAAGTAACCCGTAAAGATGGCATCATCTACGAAATCGCCCAGTGGTACCCACGAATGTGTGTCTACGACGACATCGAGGGGTGGAACGTACTGCCTTATCTGGGAGCGGGTGAGTTCTACCTCGATTACGGCGATATGGAATACAACGTTACTGTTCCCTGGGATCATATTGTGGTTGGTTCGGGCGAGTTGCTAAATCCTAACGACGTATTAACGGCCGACCAGATCAAACGCCTGGCGCAGGCCCGTCAGAGCGATCAAACGGTCATGATTCGTACCAAAGATGAGGTGAACAATGTCAGCTCACGGCCCAAAAAATCGGGTACCTTAACCTGGAAATTTCGTTGCGTAAACACCCGTGACGTAGCGTGGGCATCCTCAAAAGGGTTTATCTGGGATGCGGCTAAAATGACATTACCAAGTGGTAAGGTTGCGTTGGCACAGTCGGTATATCCGGTTGAAAGTGCAGGCAATGACGCCTGGGGGCGTTCAACGGAATACGTTAAAGGATGCGTTGAGTTCTATTCCAAATACCTCTATGAATATAGCTATCCGGTTGCCACTAACGTAGCGGGAATCGTAGGTGGTATGGAATATCCGGGTATTATCTTTTGCGATCACAAAAGCCGTAAAGATGGGCTTTGGGGCGTAACCGATCACGAATTTGGCCATAACTGGTTTCCAATGATTGTCGGTAACAACGAGCGGAAATTTCCCTGGATGGACGAAGGATTCAATACGTTTATCAATACGCTCTCTACGGCTAACTTCAACAAAGGCGAGTATGACCGTGAGCGGGGCACCATGCATGATATTGCTCCTGCCTTATTTTACCCAACAGAACCAATCATGACTATTCCTGATGTGCAGCAGGCTCGCGCTTTAGGAATCCTGGCCTATTATAAACCCGGTATGGGTCTTAAGTTGCTTCGGGATGTTGTCTTAGGTGCCGATCGATTTGATTTTGCATTCAAGAATTATGTCAATCGCTGGGCGTTTAAGCATCCAACACCGTATGATTTTTTCCGTAGCATAGAAGATGGTGCAGGCGAGGATTTGGGCTGGTTCTGGCGTGGCTTTTTCTACGAAACCTGGAAACTCGATCAGGCCATTAAAGACGTAAAATACGTTGACGGTTCTGCGGAAAAAGGCTCGTTGATCACGATCGAAAACCTCGATAAGTTCGCTATGCCCGCTACTATTGAAGTAACAGAAAGTAACGGTAAGAAAGGTCGTGTGAATCTGCCAATAGAAATATGGCAGCGGGGAGGCTCCTGGACGTTTAAATACAATTCGACGTCTTCCCTGAAAACGGTAGTGCTCGATCCAGATGAAAAGCTCCCCGATATTAACGAAAAAAATAATGTCTGGCGGGCCGAATCTCAGTAGATGATACGTAGTAAATAGCATCGGGGGCAGCAGTAAGCGATCTTACTGCTGCCCCCGATGCTATTTATGGGCAATTAAACTTCTATAATCATAGCGCCGTATGAATACCCTCCGCCAAAAACCGTAACGGCAATGTGCTGACCTTTCTGGAACGTATCCCAATTTTCAGAAAGGGCGATGGCACAACCGGCGCAGCCAGTATTACCATAGCGCTGGATATTAGAAATTAGCTTCTCCTCCGGTAAATTCAGCGTTTTCATTACGTTCCGCGAGATGCGCAGATTAGCCTGATGTGGCAATACGTAATCAACGTCAGATAGAGCCAGGTTGCTACGTTCGAGCGCTTGCTGAATACCCTTCGGCATATATTGACAAGCATTGATGAATACGTCCCGGCCAAACGGCATCGTAACTCCGCCATCTATCGGTTTCATCATTACCCCTGTAGTAGCTTTGGGGGTATGAGCAGCTCCGCCCGTCAACAATGTTTTAATAGTAAAGTCGCCTTCGCTCTGCCGTTCTTTAGTGATGAGCAAAGCGGCCGCCCCATCGCCCCATAAGTGGCCGGAAACCGTATCCTGTTCGTTATTGTAGGCCGTATTATGTTCCGATACGATAACCAGAGCCCGGCTTGCTTTATTGAGTGCGAAATATCCTTCAACTACTTCAATGGCGTTGAGCAAAGAAGAGCAGGCCGTCGAAATTGAAATAACGGGAATATCTGGAATCTGGAGAAGATGCTGAGCTTCGTGTGCCAACGATACAATGGTATCGTAAGGCGTGTAGGTAGCTCCAACGATTAAATCCACCGTCGACAGGTCTGCTTTAGGCATAAGCCGCCGAACCGCATCGAGTGTCATCGTATTCGTATTCTCACCTGGAGCTGCTTTACGCCGTTCTTCAATTCCGGTTCGTTCAATAATCCAGTCGCTGGAAAGGCCGTTTAGCCTCGTAAAATGTTCGTTACCAACTATCTCTGTTGGGAGATAGTGACTTACTGCATGGATGTACATCAGGTCAAAAAAGTAAGGCTAACGCAGGCATAACCTGAATTAACGCCGAAAGTTAAACCCTTCCGGGAAAGTATGGTATCAAACATTAGAACAATACTATAAAGTATTGGTAATTTTTTATTTTAACGAAAAAATTACCCGCATCATATACGTTTGTCAAGTATAAGCGTATAGTAGTTTAGTAGCTTTTCTGACTCGCTGCTCCAATTGTACTTACGCTCCACAGCTTGTCTACCGTTTAGCCCCATCGTAAAAGCTTTTTCTGGGTTCTCAATCAACTCGATAAGTGCTTGCGCTACCTGAACAGGATCATGTGGTGAAATACAAAAGCCACAGTCATAGCGTTCTACTACATCTTTGTACAGCCGAAAATCCGACGTAATAACGGGTAAGCCTAAAGCCATATACTCAAAAAGCTTAGTCGGGTACGATTCCGTATAATCGCCAACTGGTTTGAGCAGGGCCAGACCAGCCGTTACGTTGTCTATATACTGAAAAGCCTTTTGTTGGTCGGTATACCCATAAAAACGCAGATTATCTCGAATGGAGTCATAGCCAGGGAGTTGATCCAGCTCGCTTTTCGGTAGTTGCCTCTCACCAAACAAATACATTATAAACCCAGGGTATTTTGTTTTTACCAGAGCTAGTCCAGCAACCAACGTATCAAAAGCTCTTTCAAGACTGATCTGGCCAATGTAGAAAAATTCAGGAGCTATCGAATTAGGTGAATAAGCTTTTCGAAATTGATCCAGAAACGATAATTGCGGAAAATTATAGATGATACAATACGGGTTCTGCAAATCGGTATAGGTGTCCAGATAGCCATGTTCAGTGAAAATGAGATAAAATTGTCGGTGAGCTAGTCTATCGGCCCATCTAAATGGCCAGATTGCCCATGAACCCTGGTTCGTAGCCTTCGTGTCCAGCTTTTTATAGAAATTCTCGTGTACCTCGTAAATAACCGGGATGCGTAGAATCAGTTGAATAAGCCGGGCCAAAGGAATTAGTTCGGGATCGTAGAGATGCAGAAGTTTCGGGCGGAAGTATAAAGCATACCCAAAGGCTAACGGCTGGCTAAAAAGAACTCTGAACAATAACTTCCTGAATTTTGGGAGCCATACGTAGTGAACGCCCTTATTACGTCCAGTTGGGGCATGAGGTAAGGCGGCAATGACATCATAATGCGGAGCAAGACTAGGGATAACTCTGTTAGTTACCCGTGGGTCCTGGTAAGGGTGAGCAGTACTAATATGCAGAATGCGGACTTTTTCCATGAAAGACTACAGCGTTCCTTCGCGAACCATACAGAACGTCCTCATTTTTTTACGCCAAAGCTACGTAGTTCGGCATCAATTTGCTGATTCCATCGCTCCTGTGCTGCCTGATTAATGCCGTGGTTTGTTTCACTATCATATATCTCCTGCATTTTGCTCATCTCTCGGTATTGCTCGATAAACTGGTATTGGATAATGCTGTTGTAATCTTCCAGGGTCAGACTGTCGGGCTGGATTTTTCGCTTAAAGCGTTCGGTAATGATTTTTGTTATGTCAAAATGGCGTTGCTCATGATTCAGCGAATAGGGCGTTTTGGCTTCTGCACGGCCCCAAGATGAGTTTTTAAGCATATAAGCTTTGAGTAACAGATTAACATTGATAATGCCATTCTTGACCGAGCTTTTACCTTCATAAGCGAAGCTGGTGAAGACCTCCGCTGCGTATCGGCTCCCCGCTCGCGGAACAGCACGGAAATCGGACCAGGTAAGCTTGCGATCTGGATTATAATAAACAGTATCGTTGTCGGTAATTCGGGAGTCATCGGTAAACGTAACGGTCAGATCCTTGGCCAGTTTTTCGTTCTGGCCAGCTTCCCGATTCATATAATTATTAAGATTAGTAAGGGAAGCAACTAATGCCTGACGTATCGTAGTGCCGATAACGTCGATTTGGCCAAGTGGACGAGTATATTTAGCCGTACTACGATATTCGGTTAGGCGGGTGCTAGTTTCAGCGCCAGAATCATCGTTGCCCAGTAGCTTAAACGCTACAAAAAAGGCAATGTTGCCGGTAACTCGATTCCCTACTGCCGTTTCAGTAACCTTACATTCCCGAATGCGAACCGCAATCGGACGTAGTGACCGATTCTGTTTTAGATTCTGATTGATAAACGTACGAAAACTGTTTACTACTCCTCCTTGCAAATCGACAGGTTGAGGTGGTTGGTTCAGCACCAGAGCTAATCGGGCAATGGCGCCTTTTTCACTACGTTGATCTGTGATGGTAGCGATATGAAATTCCTTAGGCGTGAAGGAAATTGGTTGAGGGGCAAGGCGAATCGTGGTGGTAGGAGACTGAAATGAAAACAGACTCAGCAGAAACAATCCGCATAGAATTTTATGCATCCAATTTGACGTGGTCTTTATTAATTGCCAGAAAGCCTCCCGAATATACAATTTGGGAGGCTTTCTGGCAATAGTAATTTAGAGGATTGATTTACTCGATCAGCATAGCTTTGCCGCTTGCTACGTCGTTCTCAACCGTTTTGAATTTAACGTCTCGTTTAACCGATCCGTCGGCATATTGTACGTTAACGCGAGCGTTGCGGTCGAGCTTAGCGACGCGTACTGGCTGACGTGGCGGCATTGGCGGGGCTCCGGCGCCCATAGCATCGTTCTCGGCCATCCGACGAGCATATTCTTCCGGACCTGTTGCCAGATGATCGTCATCGAAATCTTCCATATTCGTATGCAACTCAGGTTGAGGCTCTGGACGACGTTGGGCTGGTGCCTGGCGAATCTCCTGCTCCACTTCTTCTGCCTGAGCCGGAATATCCGCTTTGGTCAGGAAGCTAATCGTATCAAAATTAACTTTGTTCAGGAAGCGCTTAAACAGCTCGACCGATTCGAATTTGTAAACGAGCAACGGATCTTTCTGCTCAAATACGGCATTCTGCACGGACTGTTTCAGGTCGTCCATTTCGCGGAGGTGTTCTTTCCACTCCTGGTCAATGACAGAAAGCGTAACGGCTTTTTCCATCTCCGTAACGAGTTCCCGTCCACTTGTTTCTACGGCTTTACGAAGATCAGCAACAACTGTAAGTTCGTGTAAACCATCGGAGAAAGGAACAACAATATTTTTAATCTGATGCCCCTGTTCATTGAATACCTGATTCAGAACAGGTAGTGCTTTGTCGGCTATAGCGAGGTTCTTTGCCTGATATTGTTCTTCCGTTTCTTCATAGAGTCGACGAACCTGATCAGCTTTTTTCAGACGGTTGAATTCATCGCCAGTTAGTTGTGGCTGAAAACCAAGCGTAGTCAACAACTGAAGTTTTACTTCGTCGTAGTTGCCTTCCGAATTATTGACGGTTTCTTCTACTACGTCGTACATCGTATTGGCAATGTCGAGCGGTAACCGATCGCCAAACAACGCATTCCGACGACGTTTGTAGATGGCCTCACGCTGGTAGTTCATTACGTCGTCATATTCCAGCAAACGCTTCCGAATGCCGAAGTTGTTTTCCTCGACTTTTTTCTGCGCCCGCTCAATCGACTTGGTAATCATAGAGTGCTGGATAACTTCGCCTTCTTCCAGCCCCATGCGGTCCATTACTTTGGCAATACGTTCTGAGCCGAACAAGCGCATCAGACTATCTTCCAGCGAAACAAAGAACTGCGACGTACCAGGGTCACCCTGACGACCAGCCCGACCACGTAACTGCCGGTCAACTCGGCGCGATTCGTGGCGTTCCGTACCGATAATAGCCAGACCACCCGCAGCTTTAGATTCTGGCGTCAGTTTAATGTCCGTACCACGACCCGCCATGTTCGTAGCAATCGTTACGGTGCCTGGCATACCTGCCGATGCTACAATTTCAGCTTCTCGTTGGTGGTATTTCGCATTTAGAACCTGGTGCTGAATCTTACGCATTGTCAGCATCCGGCTTAGCAACTCAGAGTTTTCTACTGAAGTTGTACCAACCAGTACTGGGCGGCCTTTTTCAACCAGGCTGGTGATTTCGTCTGCCACAGCATTGTATTTTTCCCGGACCGAACGATATACTTTGTCTTCCTGGTCTTTTCGGCTGATGGTGCGGTTGGTTGGAATAACCACTACGTCCATTTTATAGATTTGCCAGAATTCAGACGCTTCTGTTTCAGCTGTACCGGTCATACCGGCCCGTTTGTGATACATCCGGAAGTAGTTTTGAAGCGTCACAGTCGCATAGGTCTGAGTCGCATCCTCAACCTTTACGTTCTCCTTAGCTTCAACCGCCTGGTGCAAACCGTCCGACCAACGACGACCTTCCATGATACGTCCCGTTTGCTCATCAACTATTTTTACCTTACCGTCCATGATAACGTATTCCGTATCACGTTCAAACAGACAGTATGCTTTCAATAGCTGATTGACGGTGTTGATCCGCTGCGTTTTTACAGCGTAGTCGCGGACAACAGCTTCTTTATGCAGAATTTTTTCCTGCTCAGAGAAATCGCTATCCTTATCAATGGCGTTCAAATCAATGGACAGATCGGGAAGAATGAAGAAATTAGGATCTTCACCTGAACCCGTAATGAAATCGATCCCTTTTTCGGTCAGATCAATGCTGTTGTGCCGCTCATCAATCGTGAAATAAAGTGGAGCATCGGCTTCCGGCATTAATTTCTGATTCTCTGCCAAGTAGATGGCTTCTGTTTTTTGTAGAAGCGCTTTATTACCCGTTTCACTCAAAAACTTGATCAGCGGTTTATGTTTCGGCAAACCACGGAAAGCCCGGAACAATGATAAACCTCCTTCTTTTTCATCACCAGCGGCAATTTTCTTCTTCGCGTCGTTCAGATAGTCATAGACTAGCTTACGCTGTGCTTCCACAACGCGAGATACACGCGGTTTCAGCTCAATGTAATCCTGCTCATCACCGCGAGGTACTGGACCGCTGATAATTAATGGTGTTCGGGCGTCATCAATTAAAACGGAGTCAACCTCATCAACCATCGCGTAATGGTGTTTCCGCTGAACCAGCTCGCCCGTTTCGCGGGCCATGTTATCGCGCAGATAATCAAAACCGAATTCGTTATTGGTACCATACGTAATATCGGCAAGATAAGCCTGCTTACGGGCAACCGAATTGGGCTGATGTTTATCGATGCAGTCGACGCGAAGACCGTGGAACTCGAACAACGGAGCCATCCATTCGGAGTCACGTTTCGCCAGGTAATCGTTCACCGTTACGATATGTACACCACGACCCGCCAGACCATTCAGGAAAGCGGGGAACGTAGCAACCAGGGTTTTACCTTCACCGGTGGCCATTTCCGCAATTTTACCCTGGTGAAGAACAACACCACCAATAATCTGTACATCATAATGGACCATATCCCACTTGACAGATGTACCGGCAGCATCCCAGCGATTAGCCCAGTGAGCCAGCTCGCCATCGATTACTACATTTCGTTTACGGATCGCGATCTCACGATCAAAATCGTTGGCTGTAACCGTAATCTGCTCATTTTCGGTAAACCGACGGGCGGTTTCTTTAACAACAGCAAACGCTTTTGGTAAAATCACCATCAGGACCCGCTCCAGCTCTGTATTCCGATCGGCCTCCAGTTTATCGATCTGGTTAAAGAGACGTTCTTTTTCATTGACATCCACATCGGGATGATTGGCAGCTTCACTGAGTTCGACCAATTGATTGTCGATATCGCCTAACTCCTCAGCGATCTGTGCTTTAAGTTCGGCTGATACGCGACGAAGCTCATCGTTGGAAAGGTCTTTTAACCGGGCAAACTCGGCATTCACCTTTTCAACATAAGGAAGCAATTCCTTAATGTCTCGTTGCGATTTAGTACCGAAAAACTTAGCTATCAGATTAATCATATTTTCGGGAAATAATTAGCAGCTCTAAGAATTATGTTTTTTTGTAGCTGTTTGTAAATATGCCTGTACTTACTTTTTTAGCAGCTATTATTTTTCTACAAATTTAGTGCATTAAGATGGGACTACAAGGTAAGATAGCCCTTGATAGACACAGCTTACTAAGTGGGAACTTGCTTTTACAAGGAATCTATTACTTTTGCGGATCAAATATTGGCCCAATAGCCACTGTTTATGCTTACCACCGACAAATTGTCACGTTTTACTCGTTGTATAAAGCCATTTTATATTGGTTTAGTACTATTAGCACTGACATCCACACATCAGGTATTCGCTCAAGCTCCTCGTCAACGTGTTGACCAACTAAGTGATGAAGACGTAATGAATTTTTATAAAAGAGGGCAATCCAGTGGTCTAACAGAAGCTCAAATTGAACAGGCGGCTATGTCGCAGGGATATACACTGGATGATATTGCCAAGATGCGGAAACGCATTAACGATCTTCGCACTCGTCAAACAATTCCCCAAAGCCAAACGCAAACGAGTGGTTATCGAGGCCGAACGCTGCCTGATGACATATCCCGACGTATTGACTCCTTACCTACAACAGAAGGACGTAGAGACACAACCAAAAAGCTAAAAGTTTTTGGGGCATCGCTTTTTGAAAATGCCAATCTGTCATTTGAACCAAATTTACGTATTGCTACACCCCGTAGCTATATAGTTGGTCCCGATGATGAGATTCGAGTCGATATTGCAGGCGCTTCCACAGGTGACTTTGATTTGAAAGTGACACCAGATGGAACAGTAAAAGTGCCTAATCTGCCTCCTATTTTTGTAGCAGGGCTTACTGTAGAGCAGGCCGAACAGCGAATAATTACTCGTTTACGGCAAGGCGGCTACCAGGGACTTGGGCAGCCTGGTAGCGGGACTACAGCGAACGTAACATTGACAAATATCCGTAGTATACGTGTAACATTGGTTGGCGAAGTTGTTCATCCAGGCACGTATACTATATCATCGTTGGGTACTGCTTTCAATGCGCTTTATCTGGCGGGGGGGCCAAATCCAGAAACCGGATCTTTTCGTAAGATTAATATCATCCGTGGCAACCGGGTCATACGTACTATCGATTTGTATGATTTTATCTTGCGAGCCGATCAGCGGGATAATATCCGTTTGCAGGATCAAGACGTAATACGGGTAGCTGATTACGAAACTCGGGTTGAATTAACGGGAGAAGTACGTCGCCCTGCTATTTTTGAAATGTTACCTGGTGAAACGCTGAAAAATTTGCTTAGTTACGCGGGTGGCTTTGGCGATGATGCTTACCGAGCCTCTATCACCCTTCGACGCAATACCTCTAGGGAACGTAGAATCGTTACGATCACTGAAGATCAGCTAGCTAACTTTATGCCTCAACGTGGAGACAAGTATTTTGTCGGTAAAATTCTTGAACGTTACGAAAACCGAGTTCAGATAGCTGGTGCGGTAATGCGTCCAGGGGATTACGCACTAGAGCCTGGGTTGGAAACAGTGAAGCAGTTGGTCGAACGGGCAGAGGGATTGCGTAAAGATGCATTTACGAATCGGGCTACGATCCTACGGGAACGAGCTGATATGGACCGCGAGAATTTATCATTTGATTTGGGCAAGCTATTGCGTGGAGAAATTTCGGATATTACACTTCAGCGGCAAGACAGTTTAACGGTTCTATCTATTCGGGATTTACGTGAAGAGTACTATGTCATTGTTGAAGGGGCAGTCAATAAGCCAGACACAATTCCTTTTGTTAATAATTTGAGTGTTGCTGATCTAATTGCGCAGGCAGGTGGTTTTCAGGAAGGAGCTAAGCCAAGCTTGATTGAGGTATCACGACGTATTCGGCAGGATTCATCGGGAATCCGCCCAACGGTATTAGATATATATCGCTTTGCCATAGATCGTAATTTGCAGATTAGCCCGCTGGATAGTAGCTCACGGAATTCTGCTGGATTTCAGCTACAGCCATTTGACATTGTCTACGTCCGTACATCAGCCAATTATGAAGCACAACGGCAGGTAAACGTATCAGGTGAAGTGATGCAGCCCGGGAACTATGCAATATTTAGCCGCGAAGAGCGCATTAGTGATATTATTAAACGAGCTGGTGGACTAAAACCTGAAGCCTATTTAGCAGGTGCCCGTATTCTTAGAAAAGGAGAAGTAATCGGTAACGATTTGCGAAATGTACTTACTGACCCAGGGGCGGAAGAAAATCTATTACTTCAGGATGGCGATACATTGGTTATAGCTCGCCGGTCCGAAATAGTCTCCATACAGGGTGGTGTTCTTAATCCATCCGCTGTCAGTTTTAAGTCTGATTATAAATTTGGTGATTACATCAGTGAAGCTGGCGGTTATACTGATAATGCACGGAAAAGTAAGGCTTATGTAATCTATCCAAATGGACGCAAAGATCGGACCCACAAGTTTCTATTCTTTACATCAAGGCCAGAAGTTGAACCTGGTTCAACAGTAGTAGTACCTTTTAAGCCATTGGATAATAACAAATTAACTCCAGCAGAACGAATAGGGATATTCTCTTTACTTGCGACTGTGTCTATTGCTTTAATTAATGTATTAGTTCGTTAATGACTTTCTAAATACTTATGTCAGTTATTGAAACAAAAAAGAAGGAAAGCGTTGATGAGGACGAAATCGAGATTCGATTAAGTGAGATTTTGCTGTTTTTGAGGAATAAACGATGGAATATTATCGCTTTTTCTATTATAGGTATATTAATAGGTGCGCTATTTGCCTTTAGTAAACCTAATCAATATATCTCTCAAATTATAGTATTACCAGAGATTCAAACAAAAAATGCAGGATTAAGTGGGTTAGGCTCTTTAGCTGGACTTGCAGGTATTGATATAAATAGTATGTCTGGAGGAAGTGTAGATGCAATAAGGCCAGATATTTACCCGGATGTTTTGAGCAGTGTGCCATTTGCCCTATATATTTTAGAGCAGCCAGTTTATTATTCAGTATTAAAAAAAGAAGTATCCTTAAAAGAGTTTTTCAAACAGCAAAGTCAAAAAGGTATAATTAGTAAATTGTTTTTTAAAAGTTATGATGACAAGTCAATAGAAAAGTATAATACTAAAAATATAGGCCCTACGATTCAACTTACAGATGAACAAGAAAATTTGGTAAAACAGATACAGACATCTGTAGTAGCCACATTTGATAAGAAAACAGGTATGATTAAGATTTCTGTTATTCTACCTGACCAAATAGTGGCAGCTATAGTAGCGCGCTTATCTTTGGAATACTTAACGGAGTATATTACTAGCTATCGAACTGAAAAAGCCAGAAATCAAGTGGCTTTTTTGTCTAAACAAGTATCAGAGGCTAAAAGCAAGTACGAAGTTGCAGAGTACAACTTATCAAACTATCGTGATAAGAATCGTAGTTTATTCTTAAATACTGCAAAAATAGAAGAGCAAAGGTTACAGGCCGAGTTTTTACTCTCTCAAACAGTCTATAATGATTTATCTAAACAATTAGAACAAGCTAAAATCAAAGTAGAAGAAGAGTCACCAATCTTTAAAATACTAGAACCAGCTCAAGTTCCATTGAAAAAATATGCCCCTAAACGCAGTTTAATAATATTAGGGTTTACTATAGCGGCTACTATAATAGGCCTTATTTTCTATGGAATACGTGAATTTTCTTTCAAATTTAAATAATTAATTTTGTGAAAACTGCGCTTATATGTGGTGTTTCGGGTCAGGATGGTGCGTATTTAGCGAGTCTACTGCTGAAAAAAGGATATAAAGTTTTTGGTGGATCTCGCGACGCCCAGATGTCGTCATTTACTAGTCTAGTGCATTTAGGAATTCGGAAAGAAGTAGAAGCGGTTTCTATCAGTATAAATGATTTTCGTTCAGTATTACAAACCCTACAACGAACTAAGCCTGATGAAGTATACAATTTAGCAGGTCAAAGTTCTGTAGGACTTTCATTTGATCAACCTGTTGAAACCCTAGAAAGTATAAGTGTTGGAACACTTAACTTACTAGAAGCGATACGATTTGTGGGAAATCCAATTCGTTTTTACAATGCTGGATCAAGTGAATGTTTTGGTGACACTGGGAATTACGCAGCGGATGAAGTAACCCCTTTTCGGCCTCGTAGCCCATATGGTGTTGCTAAAGCAGCCGCGTTTTGGCAGGTAGCAAACTATAGGGAGGCTTATGAATTACATGCAAGCACTGGGATTCTATTTAATCACGAATCACCACTAAGACCTGAAAGGTTTGTGACTCAAAAAATTGTTACAACCGCATGCCGTATAGCATGTGGTAGTAAAGAAATGCTTACTCTGGGAAACATTGATATAGCGCGGGATTGGGGCTGGGCTCCAGATTATGTTGAAGCAATGTGGTTGATGTTACAGCAATCAATAGCGGATGACTACGTTATTGCTACTGGTTACACTTATGCATTAAAGGATTTCATCAAGGCAACATTTGACTGCCTTAATTTAAATTGGGAAAATTATATAATAAGCGATGCTAGATTTTTTCGGCCAACTGATATAAAGGAAGGCTACGCTAACCCGCAGAAAGCAAAATTAAAATTAAATTGGTCTGCCAAACATACAATGAAACAAGTTGCTGAACTAATGGTAAGCCAGAAAATGGCAACTCTAAAAAGTATGAAATAAAATTTGTGTTATCTATATCTAAAATTTCTTATTCTAAAAAGAATAAGTGTCATAAGTGTATAATAATAAATAATGTTAAAAAGAAAATCCGACATATATAGACTGTTAAAAGGCGTATCATATTCATGGATAAGATTTGTTCTTACTATAGGCATCGGTATTTTTCAAACACCTCTGTTATTTAAGTATTTAAACAAGGAAGAGATTAGCTTTTGGTATATATTTTATGCTTTAGGAGCTTTTTTGCAAATGGCAGATCTAGGATTAGTTCAAACTATTTCAAGACTAATCGCTTACATTGATACTACGAAGGATGATAGATTTGATAACGATTTAATAAGTAAATTAGCATATTATTCAGTTAAGCAAATTTATGCGACTTCTTTAATTTCATTCAGTATAATACTTGTATTAATAGGTACTGTAAGCCTTATAATATATGTACACATTTATGACCTTTCTAAACATTCTATAAATTTAGAAATAAGTTTCCTAATTTATATAATAGGAGTAATTTTTAGCCTAATATCAAATATACCCGCTGCTATATTAATTGGATATAGAGACGTCGGTATAGATAGTGGAATACGTAGTATAAGTCAAATCATATATTTTATTCTTCTATTTTTTTTATTACCACATTATCAATCAATAATATTTGTTACTTCCTGCTTTGCCCTGCAGAATTTTCTCCAATTTTATTCTATACATAAGTTTTTATGTAAGAAGTATAAGCATCAAGTCGATGGAAAAAGTCTTTTCAAATTAGATAATATTAAAATTGATATTGCAAATCAAATATATAAACAATCTTTACCATTAGCACTAACTCAGTTAGGAGCGTGGCTTATTTCTCAAGGGAATATTTTTGTTGCATCAATTATTGTTGGGGCTAACGCAATTTCTGACTACGCTATTAATCAGCAAATATTTTTATATATAACATCTATTTCACTAGTAATAAATCAGTCCTTAGGTCCATTCATCGCTAGGTACCATTCTAAAAATGAAAAGGAAGCAATAAAGTTATTATTCAATAGTACTATGATACTATGTTTATCAATAGTATCTATCCTCATAATTATTGAAATCAATTGTGCGCCAAATATTATGTCTTTATGGGTTGGTTCAGATCACTTCCTAGGAAACTCCTTTAGTATTGTATTTGGAATTATTACATTCTTAGAAGTTCAGCATTCAATAGCTGGTAACTTCGTTTGGAATACAGGTTCATGGCCATTTAATAAATGGACGTTAATTGCAGGCCTTTTAACGGTTGGATTAGGATACTTCTTAGGTAAATATAACGGCTTATTTGGAATAGCGCTTGCTACTCTAATCTCAAGGTTAATTACTTTGAACTGGTATGTAATGTATTATACGCTTAAGCGATTGAATGTACTTTTTTCATCGTATATAAAACAAATATTATTACCTATATTACTAATTACATATGCTACATATTATATGACAAACGTTATATACCAACTTATAAATGAGAATATGACAGATATTGTAAATATATTATTAATAGCTATTCTCTCTTTCATTGTATTTGTTAGTTTAACTGGTATTTTATTTCGGAAGTCTATTCAATTTATTTATAATACAATCGTCTTGCCGAAAATAGAACACAAAATTTAGATAATAATGAATAAGAATATTGTGCTTTTACTTACTGGTACGGTTAATCCCAATAATATGATAATGACAGAACTTCAAGATATCGAAGTTCGTAAAAATGAATATATTAGTGCATTAAGGTTTTGGTTAAAATATACTGATATACCTATAATATTTATAGAAAACTCAAATACTGATATTAGTACTCATTTCATTGATGAAGTGATGGGTGGTAGATTAGAAATGATTACTTTTGATGGAAACAATTATGATAGGCAATTAGGAAAGGGTTACGGAGAGCTACTATGTCTAGAATATGCCTATTCTTTTTCAAAGTTTATTAATCAGTGTGATTTTATATTTAAAGTAACGGGTAGATATAAAGTTTTAAACTTTAAAATTTTCTTTGAAACCTATCTAGCAGAGCCTACAATAAATATCATGGCTGATTTTAAATGGAATCTCTCTTTCGTAGACTCTCGCTTTTTTGGATTTTCAAAAGTCTTTATTTATGATTACCTAATAAATTATAAAAATGTGATTAATGATAGTGAAGGCATATATTTTGAGCATGCCCTTTCAAAAGCTGTATTAAATTACATTGCGAACGGTCATATTTATAGGCCTTTTGTTACTTTGCCAAGAATCGAAGGTTATAGTGGATCTACTGGAGCTAAATATAAAAGTAATTATTTCCATTGGTTACGCTATAAGTATAAATACTATATTAAGTATAAAAGTTTTGGCTTAGGTAATTTGCCCTGGATATAATCAACTGATTGATAAAAAACAATTTATGAAATTAGTTTCTATAATTACGGTGTGTTACAATAGTGAAAAAACTATTATCCAAACAATAGAATCTGTACTAAGGCAGACATATCCAAATATTGAATATTTAATTATAGATGGAAATTCTACAGACAATACGTTAAAAATAATAAAAGAATATGCCTCACAATATCCTAATACTATAAGCTATATATCTGAGCCAGATAAAGGTATTTACAATGCCATGAATAAAGGCCTTTTTTTAGCTAAAGGAGAGTTAATAGGAATAATAAATAGTGATGATTGGTATGAAGAAAGAACTGTAGAATTTGCGATAGAGGCTTTCATGGCGCATGGGGATGCTGTATTCCATGGTATTCAAAGAACTTTTCATCAAGATGAGATTATAGGTTTACAATGTAATATGGCAAATCAACTTAGCCACAAGATGATAGAGCATCCTACCTGTTTCTTGCCAAAATCATTTTATTGTAATTATGGAAAGTTTGACGAATCACTTAAATATGTTGGAGATTATGAACTCATGTTGCGTTTAAAGAAGAATAATGTAAAGTTCATAGCTATAGAAAAAGTTCTGGCGAATTTTCGAGAGGGGGGAGCTTCTCATAATTTTAAAGCGGTATTAGAGAACTACAGTTTATGGCTAAAATTAGGTCTTATGTCTCGTAACAAGTATATTTACAGATACGTAATGGATCATGTTCGGCTTTGGCTTAAATGGATTCGTAAGAAGAATTTTGTGTGAAAGTAATTGTATTTTAAATCATGGATAATACAGTTTTTGTTAATGCCCGATTTCTTACACAACCTATAACAGGTACTCAACGCTTTGCTATTGAGTTATGCCGAGAATTAAAAAAAATTCGGCCAGACATAGTTTTAGTTGCTCCCAATAAAATTTTGCATAACGATATTGCGCAAGAGCTGGACGTTAAAATTATTGGAAGAATTAAAAAAGGTATTATTTGGGAGCAAATTGAATTACCTATACTTTTACGTAAATATAAAAATCCACTTCTTATTAATTTATGTAATTTAGCACCTATTTTATATAGAAATAATATTGTATCAGTTTTAGATTTGTCTTTTCATTTACATCCTGAATGGTTTTCATACACTTTTTCTTTTTTATACAATTTTTTTATTCCTAAGGCTGTTTCGAAAGCAAAACACGTTATTACAATAAGTAAAAGTTCAAAAAACGATATAATTAAATACTTTAAAGTTGAAGAAAAAAAAGTAGATATCGTTTATCCAAGTGTATCAAATCAATTTATAAATCCACCTGTAATTAAAGTTGCTAATACGTACGGTAAATATATATTAGCGGTTTCTTCTATAGATCCTAGGAAAAATTTTATTGGTCTAATTAAAGCATATAAAGCTTGTAAATTTACTGATACAAAATTATTGATTGTTGGTTCAGAGCATAAGGTGTTTGCTAATAGTGAAATAAAGACAGAAGTTGCTAATGATAAAAATATTATTTTTACAGGATATATAAATGATGAAGAGTTAGTTAATCTTTATCAAAATGCCTTAGTATTTGCATATCCTTCTTTTTTTGAGGGCTTTGGCATTCCCCCCTTAGAAGCTATGGCATGCGGATGTCCAACACTCGTTTCTAACACAACTAGTTTGCCCGAAGTCTGTGGGGACGCGAGTCTATATGTAGATCCTAATGATATTAATAGTATAAAAGAAGGTTTGGAAAGTATTTTTAATAATGATGAATTAAGAGCTTATTTAATAAATGAGGGATACAAACAAATACTAAAATTTAATTGGTATCAATCAGCTATGCACTTAAATAACATTATCTCTTCTTTATCCGAAGATTCGAGAAGAGCTATTTAAATGTCAAAATTATATTCAGAATATGACAGAAGCGTTTGATGGAATATTAAAATTTAATATATGGTTACTGATATTAGATGCTATACTTATATTCTTTTTCTTAGGGCAATGGTATATTGAATATAAAAGAACTGGTAGGTATATTGATTTTTGGCATTTCAATCTATTCTTAGTTTTCTTTATACCTGTATTAGTGATGTATCCTTTTAGCAGTTCTATACTAAATATTTGGACTGTATGGGGGCTTTCTAACCTATATACAATTGAGAGCAAAGTTAATGAAGCTTATATTATAACTCTATTAGGATTTTCAGGCGTTTATATTGGTAAATTTGCGTATGATATTAAACGTCCAATAAAGGCATTTGAGATTATTATCGCTTTTTTTGCAAATACTTTAGGTCGTTTTTTTTTGAAAATAGCTCAGAGCCAGAGAATATCTAGGTATTTTGCCTGCATATATATATTTGTCTTATTTTCTTTTGTGGTTTTTATAGCAACAGCTGGATTGATAACAAACCCAAGAGAATTTTTTATGCTTAATACAAAATATGCTCCAATATATACTTTTATATTATCTACGTTTGATGTAGTATTTTATATCTTATCGACCAGAGTATTGCAATATGGAAAGAGAAATGATTTATTTTTATTTTCAACATTAATTTTATTCGGATTTTTTTTGGGAGTCCGCGCACCATTAATATTAAATAGCTTAAGCTTTGGTGTATTGTATGTAATATATAAAAAGAATGGTTATTTACCTATTTCTAAGGTTTTGTTAACCATATTTTTTACTTTAATTATTGTTATGGGCCTTTCTTTTATTAGAAATAGTAATAAAGGGTATGATCTAAACTTTGAAATCGCTGCGCAAGCTTTTTTGCCTGAAATATTTTATGGAAATACTTTTTCTGATATACGTGATTTTAGTTGGGTTTTAGGTTATTGGAATGGGGACTTGTATTGGGGGCTTAGTTATTTTGCTGCAATAGTATCTTTTATCCCTTCTTCCCTATACCCTATTCGTGATCTTTATGGAATAGGTAAAATAACAGTTAATACTGCTGGTTTAGATGCATCTACTCATCCAGGTCTTAGAATGGGTATGTTTGGAGAGATGTATATAAATTTTGGACTAATAGGCGTAATAGCTTTTGGTATAATGTGGGGATATATTCAAAGAAGATTAGACGTTCTAACAAAACGATTTTCATCAAATGGTAATGTAATTAGAGCCGGTAGTGTACTAATATATTCTAGTTTCATTTCTTATTTTACTGTCTCTGCAGGGTTTTGGGGATTTTATATTACAATATTTCTATTAGTGATATTGTATTTAATAAGCCATATAAATGCCAATTCTTGAAATTATTAACATAATTGATTTAGTTACAAACCAATAAATAAAACTTTTCCATGTTAGAGAAAGAATATAATGAGAAGGAGACTAGCTACTATTTGCATGCACGGCTCGAAATGTTAAAATATATTCCTAGTGATGCAACTATTATACTTGATGTCGGTTGTAGTAGTGGTGAATTTGGTAATGCTATAAAAAAGAAATTGAATTGTATTGTCTGGGGGATAGAGCCAGATAAACAATCCTCCGAAAGAGCCGATTTAGTACTAGATAAAGTTTTTAACGGTTTTTTTGAAGATGGTGTTAACTTTTTTGGTCAAAAATTCGACTGTATAATATTTAATGACGTCCTAGAGCATCTACCTAATCCATTTGAAGCATTGAATCTTTGCAAGAGTTTTTTGAAAAAAAATGGCGTTATTGTAGCCTCTATCCCAAATATAAGATTCTTTGATGCTATGTATCATATAATTCTTCAAAAAGATTTCCAGTATACAAATGCAGGTATTTTTGATAAGACTCATTTGAGGTTTTTTACTAAAAAAAGTACACAGCGTATGTTTATAGAATCTGGTTACCAAATTAAAGCACTTGATGGTATTAATTCAATTAAAGAAATAAATATTAAAGGATATAGGAATTTCAAAATTCTGAATACATTGTTGTTTAATTTTTTGGAAGATATGGAATATCAACAATATGCTGTTGTTGCCGCTGTTTAAATGTTTATTTTAAATTATCTGGAAGAGCTAATTTTAGCTCATTAGGCTGCTTAATTTGCAACCAGTCAATTATCGTTCTAGTTGTGTTGTGCTTTTCCATAAGGTACATTTTCAAGTTAGTAATTTCAATACTACAAGGATTTGGATTACTATTATTCCCGTAAACAAAATCGAAATATAGACCAGGCTTTCTTACAATAAAAGCTATACTTAATTTAGTTTTCTGATTAAAAAAACCATTAATTGGGCTACCAGGTAAAATAACGTCATTAATAGTATAGTCAGTTATACGAAGATAAAATTGGCCGTCAGCATTTAAGTTGTTTGGGTTATTTAGCCTAATGTCACACTCAATAATATATATTCCCGCTTGTTCACTTATAAACTGGGGGATTGGTAGTCTTACTACTTCGATTCCTCCTTTAAGATTAAATTTACTACCATTAACTATTGGAATAACCCTTCCTGAATTATTAGCCCATTTATGAGGAAACTGAAAATTTTCTATAGATTTAGTAATATCTTTATCTTTAGAAAATTTTATATTTGTTCCAATTTGAATATTACCTGAAATCTCATTATAGTCAGCTTCATCTATAAAAACTTTTGCACTTGATTGGTTAATTATTTTATACTGAAATACATCAAAATGATCAATTCCTCTTTTTCTTGCTGTTATATTTGTTAATTTAAATATTCCTGTTTTTGATTTTATGTTTATAACAGTTTGAGGTAAGTACGCATTTAAATTAGTAATACTAACTTCACCAATTATATTCTCACTTGTTTCTATAAAACTATTTCCTGTTTTTTTGTCATATACTGTTCCATTAACGTTATTCAACTGTAATATATTCACTTTGTCTATTTGTATTGGTATATCACAGACATCTGCTGTAATATTATTTAGTTGTGCCCATGCAGAGCCATTACCAAAGTCAGTAAAATGTAAAACGCTTTTATGGCCATAAGCGAATATATTTGTTGCTTGTAGCCCATCGACACGTCCAATCAATAACGCTTCACCATTTTTTTGTATATACTTTTTAGCGTTCGTGCCTTCAGTTGCCCAAAAATCCCAAAAATGTATATTTTCTAACCGACTGACATCGTATAATTTATCAGCACGGATACCAATATTGAATGCTTGGCCAAAAATATTTCTTATATTTAATTGACCACCATTATCAATATTAATACCGTTATAACAGTTTGTTAGCATTATATCTTCAATTTGGATGTTATCTGCCCCAGATGATTCATTTGAGGTTGTTATTGCCCATCCATATTTAATAGGAGTTAAAGAACTTTTTGATTGTTGAGGCCAATAAAATGAAAAACCTTTTATACCGGCGCTCATTTCTATTTTTATTGCAGGGGCGTTTAAATTATTTTTATTGAAATCGATTGATAGTAAAGCAAAGTCTAATCCGAATGCAGCTTTAAATGGAATTTTAGGGCTTCCTTGTAGGGTTACTCCCTTTTTTACAGTAATAGTCTTGGTAATTCTGTAATTACCTTTTGGTACTATAACAATCTTTTTCCCAGAAATATATGCATGATCTATAGCCTTTTGGATGGCATAACTATCATCGGCTATTCCATTTCCCTTTGCCCCATAATTTTTTACATTGATTCCTTGTGATTGATCAGGAGATTTTTTTTTCTCATTAGAAATTTCTTTGAAGGTAAATAAATTTCTAATATCAAAATTTTCTTCGTATCTATTTTCAGTAGATAATGATTTATTCTTGTTTATCGTACTATCGTGAATTAAGACTATTGGCATGGTAAGTCTGGTCTTATTAAATAGCTGTTATTTTCTTAATTTACAAAGAAACTCCAGCTGACATAAGATGTTTTCCGTAAATTATAATTCTGTTAACTATAAGTTAGTTTTGTTTGTGAAATATCCTTTTGGTATACATGAGTATGTTGTCTAGGTGTTTTTTATGCTATTGCATTTAATAATTAGTGTACTTTATTATCTTTTGTGTGTACAAATACTATCTCCTGGTGCTTTTTCTGACCGTAATGTAACATCAATAGATAGATAATATCAAAGCTTTGTAATGTATAAAAATAATTTATACATTGGCAAGGCCATATAGTCATAAACTTTTTTGAGTTTGTAGATTATTTTGTATTTAGCTTATAAGTTAGACTTTTGTAACATGAAAAGAAATCTACTATATTTTGCTTTATTAGTTCCACTAGCATTTGAATCTCAGGTTAAAGCTCAGACCAACTATGTAGCTACTTCACCCTCTTCCATAACTCCCGGATCTGACAACACACTTATAGGAGTAGGTGCAGGTAATCTTAATATGAGTGGAGCAAGTAACCTTTTTGTTGGTAGAGGAACCGGGATAGGAAATATGTCTGGTACTCAAAATGCTTTTTTGGGCGCTTCTGCTGGCAATCAGAATAATTCTGGTCAAAATAATGCATTTATGGGTTACAGTGCTGGATATGGAAATACCTCAGGCAATAATAATACATTTATCGGTTCTGGCTCTGGATATACTAATACTGTTGGCTACAACAATTCATTTATTGGTTACCGATCGGGTTATTTCAATACAATAGGTAATAATAATTCTTTTTATGGCTCTGGGGCTGGTTATGCTAATAAAGAAGGGACTGACAATACCTTTTTAGGTGCAGATGCTGGTGGTGGAAATATTTCTGGAAATTTAAATGTATTCATCGGTTCTCTTTCTGGTGCTGCTAATACAGCAGGTAGTGGAAATACGTTTATAGGAGCGAAAGCTGGACAAGTAAACACTAGTGGAGTTGAAAATACATTTTTAGGTACCTATTCTGGTCAGGCCAATATTTCAGCATCGAGCAATACATTTGTTGGGTATCTGACTGGTTATCAGAACGTAACAGGTTATCAGAATACCTTTATTGGAACACGGGCGGGCTATAGTAATACTTCTGGTCAATCTAATCTATTTATTGGCTTTTTGGCAGGATCTGCTAACAGTTCTGGTGTTGGAAATACCTTTTTAGGCGTCGGTACTGGTTTAGCAAATACGCAAGGGAGTAATAATACATTTATTGGATCTAATTCTGGGGTTAGTAATACTACAGGAGCTTTAAATGTGTTTATTGGTACACAAGCAGGAAATCAAAACCAATCTGGAGGTAATAATTTATTTTTAGGTACGCAAACCGGGTATTATAATGTGAATGGTAATAATAATACATTTTTAGGTAATCGTGCCGGTATGTCCAATAGCTCAGGCAGTACTAATCTTTTTATTGGTGAACAGACTGGGTATTATAATACACAAGGAAGTAATAATGTTTTTTTAGGGCCAAGTGCAGGCTTTGAAAATCAAACAGGCAGTCTTAATACTTTTATTGGAAATGGAGCTGGAGTACCATCTTCAGCGTCTAATTTAAATAATGCCACTGCATTAGGAGCAAATGCGAAAGTAACATCTAGTAATGCACTTATCCTCGGAAATTCTGTCAATGTAGGAATCGGTAACACTGCCCCTAATGCCAAGCTGGAAATCACACACGGGACGGATGGAAATAGTGGTCTTCGTTTTACTAATCTAAAGCGTACAAATACCGCCACACTTCTTAATCAGACTAAATTCCTGACAGTAAATGATCAGGGTGACGTAGTACTTGGTGCTACTGGTCCTAGTGGTGCGCGTGAGGGAGCAAATGATTTATGGGTACAGGAAGGAGAAAACTTACAAAATGCAAATGATGGCGGTGTTGTTATCGGATCTGGAATAACGCAAACTCCTGCTGGATACCGTCTTTACGTAGCAGATGGTATTTTAACCGAGAAAGTCAAGGTTGCGATTAAGTCGACCAATGATTGGTCAGATAAAGTATTCGACGCCAACTATAAACTCCGAAGCTTGTCTGAGGTTGAGTCGTATATAAAATCTAATCAACATTTACCAGGAGTTCCATCGGCTGAGGAAGTCGTTAAAGAAGGTGTAGATGTAGGTAAAATGGATGCCAAGTTGTTGGAAAAGGTTGAGGAGCTTACCCTTTACATGATCCAGTTAAAAAAAGAGAATGAGTTGCTTAAGCGTAAGGCTGTACGCATGGAAAAACAAATCAATGCTTTAAAGCACTCAAACCGAAAATAACATGCGATATATATTTACCATACTTGGTTTCTTTGTAACTATTACTGTTTTCGGGCAGGATGCGAATCGACAGCGTTACATCAAAATAGTATACGAGCCTAATCAGGCTTATGTTGAAAAGGCTATTGAGCGGATTGAAGCTGTTAGTACTGTATTGGCAAAAACTACAGTCGAATACCGGGCTGGGCAGTCTGTGGAGCTGTTGCCAGGTTTTCAGGCAAAACAAGGTTCCGTATTTACTGCACATATTCGAAATGTAGCTGAAAGCGATTTGCAACTGACTGCCTTTCCGAATCCCTTTGAACAATCGACCACAATTGATTTCATACTGCCTGAAGCTGGAAGGGTCAATTTATATGTAGTGGATGTAAAAGGGCAAATTGTTGAACGATTGCTGGAAAATAGTCAGCAAGAAGCTGGTAAACATGCTATAGAGTGGAAAGCTGATCATCATTCGCCAGGAACTTATATCCCAGTCTTGAGTACCGACCGCCAGCAAATTAGTAATCGGATTATCAAAAAATAAACATCAAAAGGCCTGCTTCATGCAGGCCTTTTGATGTTAAAGGAATGCTTATCTAATTTTGCCTATCAAATTTTTGGGATTATTATAATTATGAAGATTGCTTTAGTACAGGATGGGCTAATGTGTAGGGCAGGCGGTGAGCAAGTGGCCCTTTGTTTTCATAAGGCTTTTCCAGATGCACCTATATATACTCAGTGCTATAGACCAGAATTAACCTTTCCAGAATTTAAGTCGTGCGATATTCGTACAACCTGGCTGCAACAGATTGCAAAAACAGATGATACGATGAAAAAACTGTTTTTTCCACTGGGCATTTGGGCTATGCAGTCACATGACTTGACGGAGTTTGATGTTGTGTTGATGTCTGGTACGCATTGTGCAAAATACGTTAAATTAAGACCTGATACTTTAGTCATTAGTTACAGTTTTACGCCATTTCGGCTGGCCTGGGACCCCATGTCTTATGCCCAGTATCAGAACTCCCAAGGTATTCGCCGGCAAGTCTTTGATTACGTAGTAGAAAAAATGCGTGCAATTGATTTTAGGGCGGCACAGCGCCCTGATTATTTTGTCGCTATGACCGAAGAAACAAGGGAAAGATTACGGGTAGCCTATCAGGTAAAAAATGAGATAAATATTATAAACCCTCCCGTTAATACTGCTAATTTCTTTGTGAGCAACGAGCCTAAATCCTACTATCTGGTAGTTTCTCGATTAGAGTACTATAAAAAAGTCGATTTAGTCATAGATGCTTTTAACGAGTTGGGGTATCCGCTAGTCGTTGTTGGTAAAGGTCTACAGGCAGATGAAATAAAAGTACGAGCTAAAAGTAATGTGAAATTTTTGAGCGGTTTGTCAACACAGGAACTTGCAGGAGTATATGCCAATTGTAAAGCCTTTATTTTTCCGCAACACGAAGATTACGGGATTACACCATTAGAAGCCAATGCAGCCGGTCGGCCGGTGATTGCTTATGGAGCAGGAGGAGTCTTGGCAACGCAAATTCCTCTGAAAAATAAACCTGAGAAGGCAACGGCAGTATTTTTCAGGGGGCAGACAGTCAATGATCTTATAGAAGCAGTAAAAGAGTTCGAGAGCATAGAGGAACAATTCGATCCCGAATTTATACAGGCTCATGCTCGAAAATTTGATGAAACAAAATTTATTGCTCAGATTCGGGCATTTGTGCTAGAAAAGTATGCACAACATCGGAAAACTAAAATGGTAGCAATAAAATAGAGTAGGGGGCATTATTATTGTAAATGTCTTTTGCTCTATTATCAATACGCGATGCGTTTTTCTCACAATTTTTTATACTTCATTATAAGTATTTGTGTTGGTTTAACTAGATCTGTACAGGCTCAGGTTATAAGGCACCCCAGCGAATACAATGCAGAAATAGGTACCTATCTATCTTCATCGACAGAAACACCTTTTTGGTTACGGGCCAATCAGTATGGTATTGTTCCAAACCAATCGCCAGTTTTAACCTTCAGGGTAGGAATTTATAGTGGTTATGATACTACCCGAAAAAGTACAGGTAAATGGAGGAATTCAGAGTATGATGTGAGTTACGGGATGAATGTGGTCGCTAATGCCACATCAAACCGCTTGCCATATGAAAAGAGCGTATTGTTGCCAGAAGCATACATAAAGATACGTAGAGGTATTTTTGAAGCGTATATTGGCCGCCAACGGGAGAAGTTTGGTTTGGCCGACTCAACCTTATCAACAGGTTCTTATGCTTGGTCAGGCAATGCAATGCCTATCCCTAAAATACAAATTTCGATACCAGTATTCACGCCTATTGGTTTTACGAAAGGATGGGTAGCTGTACAGGGAACGTTTGCTCATGGTTATTTAGATGCTAAAGGGTATATACAAAATACCATGCTTCATCAGAAGTCCTTGTACCTTCGTTTTGGTCGTGAGCGTGATTTTCTACGTTTGTACGGTGGATTAAATCATCAGGCTGTTTGGGGAGGCCAGGCAACAGACCGAACAGGGATTCCAGGGGTGCTCCCCGTGGGCGGTAAGTTACCAAATGGGTTATTGAATTACTTTTACGTTGTAACAACTATTAATAAAGGCCGTACTGACCCTCAGCAATATACTTTTTTTGATTTGACAAATCGGGTTGGTAATCATTTAGGGTCGGTTGACGTAGCCGCTGAGATTGATCTTGTTCGCCATACACTCTATCTATACAGACAGAATCTGTACGAAGATGGGTCCTTATTTTATCTGATTAATATCGCTGATGGCTTAAACGGGATTCGGATAAGACGTAACGACCAGAGGGCAATAGTACGTGATATTCTATTTGAATTTTTAAATACAACCAGTCAGGGCGGGCCTGTGTTCGTTTTTGATGATCCCGATAAACGCGGGAAAGATGATTATTTTAATCATCAACAATATCGCGATGGTTGGGCATACCGTCAGCATGGAATAGGAACTCCTTTTATCCCCCCTGCCTTGGGACCGCAAAATCAATATCCGTATGGTACGTTTACTGCCAATAATCGAGTTTATGTTTTTCATGTAGGGCTGGCTGGGAGTTTGCCCATTCAGGGAAGCTTATTAGATGCTCCAATTTCGTACCAGGTCAAATTATCGTTTAGCCGTAATTTAGGTACGTATGATAACCCATATTCACCAGTCCGGAACCAATTTTCTGGGTATGCTAGCTTGGTGGCGCCTTTAGATATTTTAGGCGGTATTCAATTAAGTGGTAACATCGCTACCGATATTGGAACACTTTACCAAAACGGTGTAGGAGCCTATATTAGCTTAAAGAAAAGCTGGCAAGATTAAATAAAGCTTCTTTTAGAATGGTATGTCAACAAATAGGATAAAAATTATTACATTGCAAGGCAAATAAGCCAACCGTAGGATAATTTTAAGATGTGGGGCTTGTATTTGGCACTATCTTAGTCGTATCAATTCGGTTCGTATTGCTAGAAAGCCACACTGTGAAGCCAATTGAAATATGAGGCATCGTTATTCCATATTACTATTCCCTCTTCATATTTTTGTTGATTTTTTGAGCCTGAATATTGGCTTCGTGGGCGCTTATGGAATAAAATTTGGAACCATCGACCCTGTTTTTGAGACACCTTATGCAACGCTGTGGTGGGTTTTTAATTTGGTTTGGTTGGCAGAAATTATACTATTCAAGCCTTATATATTCCCTCGGCAACTATTTAAAGCAGATCATTTAATCAAGAAAATGTTGCTTTTAATGGCCCTTCATATAGCCATCATTGCCGTTTATTGGGTTGCCGTTAAAGGGTATTATTATTCGCGTGAGCATCTGGTTATTGCCTATGGATTGTTTGCGGTTTTAGGCATTGCTTTTCGAGTAGGAGGGCTGATATTTCTGAAAGAATATCGGGCCCGTGGCTATAATAATCGACGTTATATTGTTGTAGGATACGGAAAACTGGCAACAACGATTCGAGGTTTTTACGACGCCCATCCTGAAATGGGATTTCATTTTTATGGCTATTTTGATGAGCCGAATGATGAAACATCCGATTTATTAAGAGGGAGCTATAGCGATCTGCTAGAATATGTCAAAGTTAATCATATTGATTGCGTTTATTGTTGTATGCCTTATATTGACAACAATAGATTGCGCCACATTGTTGACGGAGCCGAAAATGTCGACTATCAGGTGAAGCTACTTGTTGATTTTAGGGGCTTTTTAGCTAAAGGAGCTTCGGTTGAATACCATGATTTTCTGCCAGTATTGAATTTGTCACCACAGGTGCTGGCAGACTTTCGTGTTAATACGCTAAAACGTGGATTCGATATTCTTTTTTCGTTTAGTGTGTTAAGCCTTGGCGCCCCATTCTTTCTTCTTGTGGCGCTGTTCACTCGTTTAAGCTCGAAAGGCCCAATTCTATATGCCCAAGAACGTATTGGAAGAGATGGCAAGCCGTTCCTAATCTACAAGTTCCGGAGTATGTATATTAATTCGGAACAAAGTGGCCCAGCTTTATCGGCAGGAGATCGTGACAGCCGCATTACGCCCTGGGGGCGTTTTATGCGTCAGACGCGTCTAGATGAGTTACCTCAGTTCTACAATGTTCTTCGGGGTGATATGTCTGTGGTTGGACCACGTCCTGAGCGTCAGTTTTTTATTGACCAAATCGTTGAAGTAGCCCCGGAGTATAAAAATCTTCTAAAGGTCAAACCAGGCATTACATCAATCGGACAAATTAAGTTTGGCTATGCTTCTAGTATTGAAGAAATGGTACAGCGTTTACGTTATGATTTGATGTATCCAGAACGTCGATCATTCATGTTTGATATGTGGATTATTGCTCAAACCGTGCGTGTGATGATGCAAGGCCGTGGTAAATGACAGTACATTAGTGCCCATCGATTTGTTATCAATCTATGAGAATTACTTTCGTTTGTAGTTGCCTGTTCTTCTTATGGATTGCTATTTCTCCTTCTTACGGCCAGCGGACAAACCAATATGCAGTAGAAGCAGGAGGGATCTCTTCTTCTGATCGAACTCCTTTTTGGTTACGAGCTAATCAGTACGGAACCGTTCCGTTACATTCTTCGGGAGCACGTTTTAATCTAAATCTCAACTCCGATTATCGATCTGATAGTACTGGCTATCGGCCAAAGGCAGATTGGGGCTATGGCGTAAACGTAGTAGCGAACGCATGCCAAACCAATCAATTATTATTGTCAGAGGCTTACGTTAAAGGAAGGCTCGGAGCTTTCGAACTATATGGTGGACGACGTAAAGAGATCGTAGGACTTGTTGATACGTTACTCACTACCGGAGCCTATGCCTGGTCAGGCAATGCGCTTCCAATCCCCAAAATACAAATTGGTCTGCCAACTTTTACGCCAATCCCGTTTACAAAAGGAGTTGTATCGGTGGTAGGGGCCTGGGCACACGGTTGGTTCGAAAATTCAGATCGTTTGATAAAAGGATCGTACCTGCACCAAAAATACTTTTATCTACGCTTAGGTAAGCCAAATTGGAGAATACGTTTTTATGGTGGGTTTAATCACCAAGTAATTTGGGGGGGATATGCAGAACCTGGTGTGATTGGACCAGCTGTAGCGGCTGATGGAAAGCTGCCTTCGAGTCTTCGTTATTATCCAAACGTGGTTTTAGGAACGCGTGGTAATGATTACTTAACCGATAGCAACCTAACCTCTTTCGAAGATAACCGCATTGGCAATCACTTGGGCTCTCTTGATATTGCGGCTGATGTTAGCTTTGATACTTGGAACTTGTACCTTTATCGGCAGTTTCTATATGATGATGGTTCGTTATTCTATGGGACCAATATCGAAGACGGCCTAAACGGGGTACGGATAAAAAACACAAACTCTCCTTCAGGAGCAGCTTTCTTTCTGCGCCAATTTACATTTGAGTACCTGTTTACAGGAAGCCAGGGTGGGCCAGATTTTGTGATTGATGACCCTGCCAGACGAGGTCGCGATAATTATTTTAATCACAGCCAATTTATTGATGGATGGACCTATTTTGGCCGAACAATTGGAACTCCTTTTCTAACGCCAGTTACAGAATTAAATCCTAAGTTATTAAACTATAATCCCGCTATTGCTAATAATCGCGTTAGTGCTTTCCATATTGGCATGGCTGCTTTACTGTTTGACAAAGTGGATTTAACGACTCGGCTTTCGTACAGTATCAATGCCGGTACGTATGATACTCCCTTGATAACATTACCGCGTCAGTTTTCGGGCTTATTAACGCTTGCTGTACCTGTCAATATGCTTGGTGGTACTACGTTGACAGGATCTTTGGCTGTTGACTCAGGCGAATTGCTGCCTAATAGCGTTGGAGGTTATATAAGCTTACGAAAAGCAGGTGTTTTAGGTGGTCAGCAAGGGTCAACTCAAAAGAAGCCTACTGTACCAAAGAAAGCTAATCATCGTTGGTAGGGCTTTTATTTCTACAATTTATAACCGTGCCCTCAGTTTTCTGGTAATCCATATGTTGTGTAAGCGGCTAATTTTTAATTTTGACAGAAGTTAAGATAACTGAGTAAATAAGTTTTGAGTTAGGATGGTGCGGATGAAGCGAGTGGGCAGTCTGGTTAGTGTATTTACGCTTTTGTACTTCATTATTTCGTGTGGGCAAAACACGGATAGACAATTAAATAAATCGGCCAAAGCGTTACGTAACTGTGCCGATGAACAAGTTCTTACTCCAGACGAACAAACCGCCATTCGACAGCAGATCAATGCTGAGCGTAAAAGCGAACAAATTGAACGTATTTTCCAGCAAAAAGTCCGGGAAGGATTTAATGGGAATGTGCTTGTTGCTCAGAAAGGAATGATCCTTTACAAGCATTGTTTTGGCTTAGGCCATTTTGAACGTAGCGAACGCGATACGTTGGTAGAGGATTCAAAATTTCAGCTGGCATCGTTATCTAAGACATTCACTGCGGTTGGCACGCTGAAGCTAATCGAAATCGGTAAACTTTCTTTTGAGGATACGATACAGAAATTCTACCCTGATTTTCCTTATCACGGAATTACAATTCGCCAGCTTTTAAGCCATCGGAGTGGATTACCGAATTATCAATATGCCTTCGATGATAGTATGAAGGTGAATTTTTATAAGAAAGAAAAACCTTATCCAACCAATGCAACAATTATGCACTGGTTTGCCACAGTAAAGCCAACTCCCCACGCCTATAATATTCCCGGAAAAGGCTTCAGTTACAGCAATACCAATTATATGGTGCTGGCCTCCGTTATTGAAAAGGTAACGGGTAAAAGCTACGAGTCATATATTCAATCGGCTATTTTCAAGCCGCTGGGAATGAATAATACGTTTGTTGCGACTACTAAGAATGATTTATTCAATCGTAATAAAACAGCTGGCTACCAATGGAACAGACGTATTCCTAAAGATTACTATGATGATGTAGTAGGCGATAAAGGCATTTATTCAACCATCGGTGACTTGTTCCGATGGTATCGTGCACTAAATGGTAATTGTGTCCTTCAGCAGAAAACATTGCAGGAAGCGTTCATACCACGTAGCTTTGAGAAGAAAGGAGCCAAAAATTACGGTTATGGCTTTCGTATGATGTTGGACGAAAACAATCAGCCGGAATTTATTTACCACTCTGGCTGGTGGAAAGGCTATAATACGATGTTCTGGTTTAGTCCCAAAGACGAATACGTAATTATCATGTTAGGCAATAAGTATAATAAAACGGTCTACAGAGTAAAAGAACTTGTCGATATTTTACATGGAGGACAGAACAGAGATAACTCGGCAGAAGATACCGACGTAGAAATATGAGTAGAGCCGGCCCTAGGGTCGGCTTTTCTTTTTTACGTTTAAATCTGTTCAATTGATTTATATATATGAAGTCTGTCCTTATCGCGATTTCTACAATTATGTTACTAACAGAAACTGCTCAGTCGCAGGAAGTTGTAAAATTATGGCCTGACAATGCTATTCCTAATGCCATTGCTGGTGTCAAACTTGATGAAAAGGCTGATCCTGGCAGCGACGGGATTATGCGAATTAGTAACGTATCGGTGCCTACTCTCACGGCCTATTTACCACCTAAAGACAAAGCTAATGGCGTTTGTGTAATGATTTGTCCCGGTGGCGGTTATTCTATTTTAGCCTCAGGACACGAAGGAGAAGATGTTGCAAAATGGTTTAATGAGATTGGCGTAACAGCCTTTGTTCTAAAATACAGGCTTCCGAACGATAAAATAATGACTAATCAGCAGGAGGTACCATTATTGGATGCCATGCAGGGAATGACCATTATTAGGCAGAATGCGGCCAAGTATCGTATTAATCCTGAAAAAATAGGGGTGATGGGATTTTCGGCGGGTGGTCATTTAGCTTCAACTCTGGCTACACATTATCATCGTGGCGCCAAAGCCAGTGATCTGGCCAAGCCGAATTTCGCGATTTTACTATATCCTGTTATAACGTTTGGAGAGAAAGCGCATACAGGTTCTCGAGATAAATTACTGGGCAAACTCAATACGTCTCCCGACATGGTTGCTTATTATTCTAACGAATTGCAGGTTAGTAATCAGACGCCACCGACTTTTTTAGTACACTCTGAAGATGACAAGGCTGTTCCCGTAGAAAATAGTATAAGCTTTTATTTAGCCTGTCTGAAAAATAATGTTTCGGCCGAAATGCATTTGTATCCGCAGGGGGGGCATGGGTACGGGCTACGTACGGCAAAATTTGGTTCACTGAATACATGGCCGGAAGCGTGCAGAGCCTGGCTAAAATCAATTACAGCGACAAACTAGGAAATATACTGGGAGCATTAATAGCTATAAAAAAGCCCTCCTTGAATCAGGCTTTTTATAGCTATTGGTACTTTCTAATTGAGCATTTGGCCTAAACAAAAAAAAGCATCCGGTAAACTACCTGATGCCTTTCTTGACCACACTATTAACCCTTCAGCGTGTTAACGTGATTTTTTCTTGTCTTTGTTTTTATCAGTAGAAGCTGGAGAAGCCACAGCAGCCGCTTCTTTTTGCGTAACAACTTCGCCTTTTAGATATAAAACAACCTGACCGGCTTCAGCATTGGAAGTAACCGTTACCGATTTGTTGAATGGGCCAGCGGCAGCTGCGTTATACGTAGCTGATACAGTACCCGTTTTGCCCGGCATTATCGGTTCGCGGGTCCAGTTTGGTTTGGTGCAACCACAGGAAGCAACAGCATCGTTGATAACAACTGGGTCAGCGCCCGTATTTTTGAATTCAAATACGTGAGTAACTGGCTTACCTTGCTCAACTTTACCGAAGTCATGCGTTTCGGTCGAGAACTTCATGACTCCTTTCTGGGCGTAGCCAACTGCGACGAACACAAATAAAGCTACGAAAAGTGAAAAAAACTTTTTCATTGGACTAAACGGAATTATGGTTTGGTTGTTTTATTGAGACACCTTACAATTACGTACCCATGCAAAGAGTTTGCCAAATAGTACTCGTCGGTTGTTGGCTTAACAAAGAAACAGAAAAAATCGTTTTTTTGAAAGCTGGGTTGTTTTGCTTTAAATTTACTTTTGCTTAACGTCTGTATGAATGACGTTAAACAAACTCATCAACGAAACTAAATGTAGAATCTTTCAACCCGAAGCTCTGCTGTGATAGCAAACGATCAACTCCGCTTAACCGATATTCTGACTCGCGAAAAAATCCTATCAGATTACCAAATGGCTTCCGAAAGCCGACAGGTTAGCTTGTTAGGAAGGCGCGATGTTATGGGTGGGCGGGCTAAGTTCGGCATATTCGGTGATGGTAAAGAACTTGTCCAGATTGCGGCTGCGACTGCTTTCCGTCGGGGGGATTTTCGGTCTGGATATTATCGCGATCAAACCTTTGTTGCCGCCCTTGGCGAACTACGTTGGCGAGAATTTTTCGCGCAGTTGTATGCCCATACGGATTTGGCTGCCGATCCCAATACGGCTGGCCGGTCAATGAATGGACACTATGCGACAAGGTGGCTCGACGAAAATGGATTATGGCGTAACCAAACAGAAATGTTTAACTCTGTCTGTGACATTTCGCCAACCGCCGGGCAAATACCTCGCTCACTAGGACTAGCTTATGCCTCAAAGCTTTTCCGGCAGAATGAGCAATTGCAGGGTATGACCAGCTTCTCTGATCATGGTAATGAAATAATATTTGCTACTATTGGCGATGCATCGACGTCTCAGGGGATGTTCTGGGAAACGATGAATGCGGCTGCTGTACTACAGGTTCCATTACTGATGTCTGTTTGGGACGATGGGTATGGTATTTCTGTTCCTGTTGAATACCAGACAGCCAAAGGAAGCATCTCAAAAGCGCTGGCCGGATTACAGCGGGAAAACCAGGACGATAAAGGAATTGAAATTTTTACTGTAAAAGGGTGGGACTACGTTGCGTTACTAGAAACGTATCAGCAGGCCGCTCGCATTTGCCGTGAAGAGCATGTCCCGGTCCTCGTTCACGTTCAGGAACTGACCCAGCCGCAAGGCCATTCTTCATCGGGCTCCCATGAGCGATATAAGTCAAAAGAACGTTTGGCGTGGGAAGCGGCTCATGATTGCAATCTTACTTTCCGAAAGTGGATATTAGAAAACGGGTACGCTACTGATGACGAACTGGATAGTATAGAGGCAGGAGCGAAACAAACGGCAAAAAAAGCGCGCACAGAAGCATGGAGCGCTTTTGAGCAATCGATGAAAGATGATTTCGAAGAGGCTGTAGCTTTACTTCAGCAGGTTGCTCGGCATAATTCGAAAGCCTCAGAGTTAATGGCTATTCGAGAGGAGTTGCGCAAAACGTATTATCCATTACGTCGAGATGCAACAACGGCCATTCGAGGAGCCATACGGGTGCTTCGACATGATACGGGCAACGGACGGCAACTGCTGAAAGAATGGCTCGAGCGAACTAACTACGAAAATGAGGATCGGTATAATTCGTATCTGTATAGCCATTCGCCAGAATCGCCGATGTTGATAAAAGGTACTCCTGCCCATTACACGGAAGAATCTGCTGTTATGGATGGATATCTAATCATGCAGCGATATTTCGATAATTTGTTTGCTCGCGATGCCCGTGTTGTTGCCTTAGGTGAAGATGTTGGTAAAATTGGTGATGTTAATCAGGGTTTTGCCGGACTTCAGGACAAATACGGTGAAATTCGAATTACCGATACCGGTATTCGTGAGACGACCATTATTGGCCAGGGAATTGGTCTGGCCATGCGTGGCCTGAAACCTATTGTAGAGATTCAGTACTTCGATTATATCTACTACGCATTAGCAACGCTCACAGACGATTTAGCCACGCTCCTCTATCGAACGAAAGGCGGACAAAAAGCACCCGTTATTATTCGTACGCGTGGACATCGTCTTGAAGGAATCTGGCATTCTGGCTCTCCATTGAGTGCCATGTTAGGCAGTTTACGTGGCTTGCATATCCTTGTACCACGTAACATGACTCAGGCCGCTGGCTTTTATAATACGCTTATAAAGGGCGATGATCCAGGATTGGTGATCGAATGTCTGAATGGGTATCGATTAAAAGAGAGGCTTCCCGATAACCTTGATGAATTCTGTGTGCCGCTTGGGGTACCTGAACTAATTCGGGTTGGTTCAGATATTACCGTAGTAACCTATGGGTCGATGTGTCGCATTGTTATGGAAGCGGCTTATCAACTGGCGGAACTAGGCATTCATCTTGACGTAATAGATGTACAATCGTTACTCCCATTTGACGTTCATCACTTGATTGTAGAGTCGATCAAGAAAACGAACCGGGTCATTTTTGCCGATGAGGATGTGCCAGGAGGAGCTTCAGCCTACATGATGCAGCAAGTTGTGGAAGAGCAGCAGGCGTATCGTTATTTAGATTCACCGCCTAAAACAATATCTGCTAAAGCACACCGGCCTCCTTATGGTTCTGACGGGGATTATTTTTCAAAGCCAAGTGTTGACGACGTAGTAGATGTGGCTTATGCAATCATGAGTGAGTGCGAGCCAGATCGCTTTCCGCCTTTATAGCGAAACTATGAAGAGTTAAATCCTTGACTCTTTGGGCCTTTCATCTAAACAATGTCTTATTTTAAAGATATTCGAGCCGGCATACGGACAACTCTAAAAGGGCTAAGTATAACGTTGCGTCATCTGAAAAACGCAACTCACCGCCGAACGCCCCAGGGAATCGCCGATGCAACTTATTTCGACCAGCAAAATGGCCTGGTAACACTTCAATACCCGCACGAGCAGTTACCTATTCCTGATAACGGCCGATATCGATTACGTAATGAAATCGATGATTGCATCGTTTGCGATAAATGTGCTAAAGTTTGCCCCGTCGATTGTATTACAATTGATGCTATCAAAGCGACGGAAGAAGTTGGCCGTGCATCAGATGGATCGCCTATTCGCCTATATGCTGCTACGTTCGACATTGATATGGCAAAGTGCTGCTATTGTGGACTCTGCACTGTCGTTTGCCCAACGGAATGTCTGACTATGGACAAGAAGTTCGATTATAGCGAATTCGAGCTGGGTGAACTAACGTATCAGTTTTCTAATCTTACGCCGGAACAAGCAGACGAAAAAAGATCGGCATACGAGCAATTTCTTCGCGAGAAAGAAGAGCAGAAAGCGGCTCAAATTGCGGCCAAGGCTGATGCTCAATCAACGGCACAGCCTACTACACCAGCGGGGAAGCCAAAGCCTGTATTTAGGCCAGGAGCTAAACCATCGTTACCGGTCAATAAACCTGCTAGCAGTGAATCTTCGGTGGAGCACCCCCTGACGGATGCTACGCCCGATGAAATGCAGCAAATTGCTCAGGGTGGTTTGGAAGCGAAAAAGCACCCTGTATTTAGACCCACGAAGAAGCCGTCAACGATTGTTCCTGATGCTCCAGTTAGCCATCAGGAGAACTCGCCTGAAAAAGAACCGACCCCTGATAGCGACGTAGCATCTTTAGAAACAGAAACTAGTACGTCTGCTCCAAAAATACCAGCTGCATTCCGGCCAACCATGAAGCCGAAAACTGCTGAACCCGAGAGTGCTACTGCTCTTGAAGAGATTCAAAAGCAGGGTATAAGGGATGAGGTAATAAAAACCGATGAAGCACCTGGAAAATTGGCGGCTCCAAACCCTAAGCCAGGGTTTCGTCCGACGATGAAGCCAAAAGCGGCTCAGCCGTCAGATACGGAATCCAATAAGCCCACAGCAGACGTAGTAGCCGAAACCAAGAAGGGAGACGTAGCAGAAGCTTCTAAGCCCAAAGGGGCATTCCGGCCAACTATGAAACCGAAGGTGGACTCGGCTGCCAATAAGCCTGAGCCAGAACAGGAATCAAAAGAATCCGTTACGCCAGTCGAAAAGGCTACAGATCCGGTTGTGGAGCCTGTAAAACCAAAGCCCGCTTTTCGGCCAACCATGAAGCCGAAAAATGAGACTGTAATACCTGATGAACAAAAGGAAATCCCCAACTCATCGGCACAGAGCCAGGAAACACAAGTAGGAGGTGCTCCTAAACCCGTATTTCGTCCAACAATGAAGCCAAAACCAGCTCCTCCAAAATCAGAAACGGACGAGTAGCTAAATTGGCTTAATTCTTAACGCTAAAATTTCGTGATTCAGATAGCCTTTTACAGCTTTGCTTTGCTGACGGTTGGTAGTGCTCTGGCTGTGTTATTGACACGTAACGTACTTTATGCTGCTTTTTTTCTGCTGTTGACGTTACTGTGTGTAGCTGGCCTTTTTGTATTAGCCAGCGCCGATTTCCTGGCAATTGCCCAAATTATGATTTATGTAGGAGGGGTTTTGGTATTAGTAGTCTTTGGCGTAATGTTGACGAGCAAAACAACAACACCGGCTGAGGCCAGTAATCTCTCTCCCAACAAAATTCCTGCCTTGAATAGGGCGGGGGCCTATTCTGGTTTAATTGCTATTGCTGTATCTGGAGGTTTATTTTTTGCTCTATATAAGCTACTCTCTAAAGCAAGGTTTACGCTTTTTTCCAGACCAGCTGGCTGGCAGTCAACCGTCAATACTATTGGGAAGCAACTCATGACAGAATATGTCCTGCCATTCGAGATAGTAGGAATCCTGTTGTTGGCCGCACTGGTAGGCGCTACGTATCTGGCTAGCCCTCTAGGAAAGAAGGGAAGTTTACAGAAATAAGGAACGTATCAATAATCGCCACCGGCTCCACCGCCACCAAAGCTACCGCCACCAAAACCGCCGAAGTCGCTACCACCGCCACCGCTCCAGCCACCACCGCCACGACTACCCCAACCCGAATAAGTGGATGGCGGGAAAAAGACGGGTGGAAAGAAACCACCACCCCGATTACGGTTGTTGCCTCCACCTCCGCTACGTCTTGAAAGAAAATATAGGACAATAAACGCTATAAAAACCCAGATCAAAATCTCACCAAATCCGTCTCCATCCGATTGCTGACGTGGTTCCGCTTTATATTCACCACTAGCTCGTTTGATTATTTCGGTAGTAGCGTCATTTAAGCCCTGATACCATTGCTCTTGCTTGAAAGCTGGAACAATCGTATTGCTGATAATTCGTTTCGCTATAGCGTCTGGAATGGCGCCTTCTAAACCATAACCCGTCGCTATAAATACTTTACGGGTTTGAGTAGCCCACGCAAGCACTAATCCGTTGTTTTTGCCCTTTTGTCCGATTCCCCATTTTCTCCCAACCTGAAAGGCAAAATCACCAATAGGGTAGGGTTCAGTTGTTTTGACAATAACGACGGTAATTTGCGTTGACGTGGAATCATTGTAAGCTCTTAATTTTTGTTCGAGCTGACTACGTTCACTGCTACTTAAAATACCCACAAAGTCATTGACCAGGCGAGGAGGATTCGGTTTGTCGGGGATTATGGCACTAGGGTCGCTGGTTGACGAGTCCTGGGCTTGTAATACCCCTGGAAGCGTCATTAAGAAAAGCAATACGGCTAAACCGATGCTTCGGATAATACGATATGGAAAAGCCGATACGTTCACAGAAGTCTTATTGAAACGAAATGTCGTTGGGAAGTTCGTTGGTGTCGGTTGCCCCGTCGTAGGGGAAATACTGCTGTAGCTGTTGACCTGCCTGAAGTATGCCCTGTACCAGGCCTTCAGCATAATGACCAGCCGAAAAATAGCTACGTAGTAGGGTTTTAGTGCTTTCCCAGAAATTGGGAGCAACTTTTGTATTGATACCCTTATCGCCTATGATCGCAAATTTCCGGTCGGCATGAGCTAAATAAAACAGTACGCCATTTTGCTGTTTTGTTTGGTCCATACCAAGCTGAGCAAATACCTCTATGGCTCGCTGGACTGGATCGGGAGCCGGGCAATGAGGTTCAACATGCACTCTGATTTCGCCAGACGTAGCTTTTTCGGCCTTGCGGATCGAGTTGACGATACGTTGCTGCTCTTCGGGCGTAAATGGATTTGTTGACATAGGACAGAATACATTAGCTACGTAGCGTACCACAAGATGCTCACTACGCTACGTAGCTAATTGGAATTAGAACTGTACCGTTGGAGCGCTTTGGGCAGCCTGAGAGGCTTCGAAGAACCCTTTTACAGGAAACCCGAAAATTCCGGCGAAAATATTGTTGGGAAAGGAACGTACCGACTGATTATAGACTTTAACTGCTCCGTTAAAATCGTTCCGGGAAACTGCAATCCGGTTTTCGGTACCTTCCAGTTGGGACTGCAATTCTGAAAAGTTCTGATTCGCCTTCAAGTTTGGATAGCTTTCTGCTACGGCTAAAAGACGCGATAAGGAACCGCTCAACTGATCCTGAGCTGCCTGAAATTTCTGAATATTTTCAGGAGTTAGCTGATTCGCATCAAGCTTCATACCCGTAGCGTTGGCCCGCGCCTGAATAACGGCAGTTAAGGTACTTTTTTCGAAATTGGCAGCCCCTTGTACCGTACGGACAAGATTGGGGATAAGATCGGCACGACGTTGGTACTGGGTCTGCACCTGCGACCATTTCTCCTGTACGTTGGTGTCTTCCTGTACTAATCCATTATATGAGCTACAGCCGTACATGCCCAGAATCAGGGCGATAACAACTACAATAATTAATGTTCTTGACATGGTCTGTTAAATTGTGAAAAGTGTTACTTAAAACAAAGTTGCCTAAAACTCATCAATTTGTAAACGTAAAACTAGGCCAACGGTTTTTTTTATCCTTGGCTAAGCATTAAGATTGATGATTGGTAAAGGGTACGTTTCCCCTAAAACCACACCTGATTGCCTTTGTTGGTCAGGGGAGAGGTTATATACCGAATGAATGGCCTGAGCAGGTAAAGCTGATAGTTCAGGAAGCCATGTTCTAACGAAGTTTCCATCGGCATCATGCTTTATGGCGTGATCATTGATACTTACGTGTTGCTTCTTGTCTGGATCATTACTCAGATCGGCCATGTAGTTCCAGTTACCCCAATTACTGCAAGGGTCGTAGTCGATAAGCTGACTTTCAAAATAAGCGGCCCCCCATGTCCAATTAACACCTAAGTCATTCAGAAGGAAGCTGCTAACAACTTGTCGGCCCCGATCTGACATAAACCCCGTTACGTTCAGTTTACGCATGTTGGCATCGACCAGTGGAATACCTGTTTGGCCTTGCGCCCATCGGTGAAAAAGAGCTGTATCACGAAGCCATGCGCGATTTAGATCATGCCGAATACCACTTGGTTTGAAAATTCGTGTCCCATAACGTAGCGCTGTGAAACGAAAGAAATCGCGCCAGATAAGGTCAATAATGATTTCGCTGATCGATTCGTTTTGTAGCCGTTCGTGCTCGAAGCGTTTGAGTTCCTGGTAAATAAGCCGGGGTGATAAGCAGCCTGTGGCTAACCAGGTTGAAAATTTGGACGTATTGCCGTCTGCCGAAAAACCATTACGTGTTTCCTGATAGCTCTTAACAAGCTCTTCTTGCCAGATGTAGCGATTAAGGCGGGAGAGCCCTTCGCTTTCTCCTCCCTTCACCGAAATGCTGGCTCGGCTATCGGGTTGCTCTGCTTGGGCGATTTCGTCATCTGAAAAGCCAAATGCAGTAAGCTGAGGCAGATTGCCCGAGTCGATTCCATGAACAAGACGAACTTGGTCTGGAGCTGGTAAAGGCTTTCTGACATCAGACTGAGATTCTACCTGCGTACGATACTGAGCGAAACTCGTCGGCAGACGAGATACCCAGAATGGTAAATCGCGGGCATGGTACAGAGTCGATACCCAAAAAAGTTCGAGATCAATATTAAGCGGTTTCAGGCGCTTGCTTAAGTCAGATTCTGTATCTGTTTCTTCCTGAGTGACTTCTTTACTGGAATAAACGGCTTCGGCCTCAATATCTTCGGCTAGCTGAGCCAGAATTTTTTCCGAATGCCCTACGCGAATAATGAGATCTCCACCTTTTTGTTGCAGAGATCGTCGTAAATCAGCTACAGATTCCAGCAGAAACGTAGCACGATGTATACCCGTTTTATGAAAGCCTAGCTCTGGAAGCTCATCAAACCAACGCGGCTCGAATACAAATACGGGTAAAACTTCATCGGCGGCTTCAACAGCCCGGAGAAATCCTTCATTGTCGTGTAGGCGAAGGTCATTACGGAACCAGTAGAGAATACGTTTAGGCATACTATCATTGGGTGATTTTGGACAAAACAATCGTGGTGCAATACAGTTCCTGACTGTTGATCTATTGACGGTCTAAAGATTCGTAATAATTCGTATTTTGAAGGGAGTAACACTAGGCAAAAACATAGTTAATGGCCGTGAATGAATCTGTAAAGACGAATCTTTGACAAACCGGGCCGTTGGGCGGTTTAGAACTTTGTCAAAGATGATAGGTAACTATATGTACTACTTTTACAAACTTGTTCACGCATCAATAATGAGCGTCTGCCGATAAATTACACTGCTTATGGTAGGGCTTGTCATGAAAATTTATTTGTTTACAGACATTTGATCAAGCTTAATGGCTTTGCTCTTTCGTCGGTCTAATTACACGAACTAAATGAATCTTGATTTAACTGGGAAAACGGCAATTGTCGGAGGAAGTACGCAGGGGATTGGCCGTGCTTGTGCTGTGGAATTAGCGCTATTAGGTGCCAATGTAGTCCTGATGGCCCGTAATGAAGAGGCATTGAAAACTACTGTCGCTAGCCTGGATACCGAGCGGGGACAGACTCATCAATTCATCGTTGCTGATTTTAGTAAACCAGGCGTAGTGTTGGCTGCTATTGAGGAGTATTTGAGTGATGCACCAGACGTTCATATACTGGTCAATAATACGGGAGGGCCGGCGGGCGGTCCACTAATTGATGCGAAGCTGGATGAGTTTGTACAGACCTTTCACAATCATTTGCTCAACAATCAAACCTTGGTACAGGCAGTAGTTCCGGCTATGAAAAGGGCTGGCTACGGACGTATCGTCAATATTATTTCGACTTCGGTTAAACAGCCTATTGTTGGTTTGGGAGTATCGAATACGATTCGAGGAGCCGTTGCCCAATGGGCAAAAACATTGTCTCTGGAGATTGCCCGATACGGTATTACGGTGAATAACGTATTACCCGGTTATACACGTACTGCCCGATTAGATACCATGCTGGATATGCGCGCAAAAGCATCTGGTAAAAGTGAAGAAGAAATTATTGTTCAGATGCAAAGTGAGATACCGACAGGGCGATTTGCTACGGCCGAAGAAGTTGCAGCGGCTGTGGCGTTCTTATGTACACCAGCTGCAGCCTCCATCAATGGAATTAATGTGCCTGTAGATGGAGGGAAAACGGGAAGCTTATAAAAGACTGATTCTTCGTCTATTAAACGAGGCTATTTTTAAACGCATAAGCGACCATCCCGGCAGTGTTTTTCGTACCAGTCTTTTCCAGAATACGTAAGCGATGGCCTTCGACTGTGCGGGGGCTAAGGAAGATTTTTTCGCTGATTTCATTAGTCGAAAGCCCTTCGCAGATGAGCATCAGCACTTCTTTTTCGCGTTCGGAGAGTAGTACTTTGCTATTATAAAAAGCATTTACTGGCTTAGTGACAGTTGTTTTATTGGTCATCTTTCGGAGCATAGCCTTGGACACAAACTCGTTCAGATATACGCCTTCGTCCATTACTTTCCGGATTGCCTTTTCAACTTCTCCTGCTTCAGCATCTTTTAGTAAATAACCACTAACGCCTTTTTCGAGAAGATGCAGGACCATTCGATCTTCATCGTGCATAGTGAGTACAACAATCTTGATTAGTGGATAGTGCTCTCTCAAAAAATCGGCCGTTGCTGTACCATCCATGACGGGCATCTGGAGATCAAGAAGAACAACATCAGGCGTTTTGCGAGGTAGTTTGTCTATAAGTTCCTGACCGTGACCTGCTTCCAGAATTAACTCAAAGTCATGAATTTGACCTAGAATAGTAGACATTCCAACTCGAAACAAGGTATGATCGTCGCAGAGTGCTAGCTTAATTTTTCGCATGAGAGTGGGAAGGTAAAGTTTAGTGTATTTCGCTGGTAGATTAGTCGGAAGGTTTACCAATAAGGCAAACAGTATACGTAGTAAAAGTACGTAAACATCCGAACAACCGAAACGAAAAATGGTTAAGCTGGCAAAGACACTGCTTGAACTGTAGGTAAGCGTATTTGAACATGAATTTGCGACCCTCGGCCTGGGGCCACATCGAACGTAACAAAGCCGTCTATAACGCTCAACCGACTTTCGATGTTACGTAATCCAAGCCCTCCTTTTTTGTCTTCAGTGACAGCATCGAAGTCGAAACCTATGCCATCGTCGAGCACAGACAGGCGAATGGCATTGTCGATGCATTGCATTTGAATAATGATGAGTTTGGCTCGGGAATGGCGGATGGCATTGTTAAGCAATTCCTGCGTGATCCGATAAAGCGTTAAATCAATTGGAGAGGACAACTGGGTTGTTGTTTCAGGGCAGTCGAGCTGAACCTGAATATCGCCATCATTAGCTCGGTCGGCTAATTCTTCGAGGGCAGGCAGGAAACCAAAACGTTCAAGGGTAGTTGGAACCAGATCGCGACTAATCCGACGAACATTGGTCATCGTTTCGTCAATCATAGAGCGGGTTTTCTGGATTTGAAAACTTACCCGGATGTTATCGTCATCTAATTGGCGTTCTAGCTGATTCAAACTCATTTTGGTTACGGACAGCATAGTACCAATACCATCATGTAAGTCTTCGGCCAGTCGCCTGCGTTCTTCTTCCTGTCCGCGGAACGTAGCTGTCATAAGCTCTCTTCGGTGACTTTCCTGCAGTTCTTTTAGAGCCAATAGTTGTTTCGCCTGTTTTTGCTGATAATAGGCTACGAAGATGATGATGAACACAGCCATCATCAACAATGCCGCAGTACCGACAGCAATATACAAGCTCATTCCATTCGTTTCCACAAGACCAATTAGCTCGTCTAATATTCCTTTGACAATAGAAAGTAAAGATGGTCTTAAATCCCCTAATTCTTGTCTATTGAGATAGTAAGCGGTTACTTTTATTCGGCCGCCTGCTGTTTTTCATAGCAGCTAACCCAGAAGCCGACGGTGGCAAACACGCAGAACATACAATAAATAATCTGTTGTGTATTCCAGAAAAATTCAAATGTATCTTCGGAAGTAGATGATGAAACAAGCACCTGGCCGAATAACGTGATCAGAAAGGTGCCGGCCCCGTAGAGTAATGTACCTGAGCCTAGCCAGAATGCTGGATAAATCGTTAAATTAACGATCCTCAAGCCTCGTAGTGTATCGGTAAAAAAGAATAGTGCAGTGATAATACAAAATAGCTTCCCAGCTATCTGATTTATTGGCGAAATGACATCTATTTTAAATGAGGCAAGACTGACCAATAAACACGCTACTAACGTATACAGTAGGTTACTTTTTAATTTGCTGTTATATAGCGAGCTATAGAAGGCTAATCCAATAAGGCCAATATCAATTACAGACTGGCTATTTTGTAAGTAAAGATTAGCCGTTCCATGCAAGGCAGTATATAGGCCGACAGATTCTTTTATGAATACGGTCAGAAAATAAAAAATAAAGATTTTGGGGCCTTTTTGTAAAAGAGTATAGTGAATAAAACCCGTTACAATTGGCAAAAGAATAATAAGATGACTAAATGCATCAAGAGGGTACTTTCTTATAAAGCCGAGTAGGTCGGTCATATGGACGACAGGCTAGATCAGTTATTGATCTTCTGCACAGTGTCTTGGACACTGCCAACCCTCACCTAAGGTTCCACCATCATTACCACTCGGCATATCTTTCAGACCGCCATTGTGTGAACTTATGTCTCGTCCGCGGGCATCGACAGCTGTTAACAGAACACGTGGCCGAAGCTCTCCTTCGCCTGCTTTGGTTGGATTGCCATCTTTATCTTCCCAACGTTTGGCATGATGAACGCGTAGCCCTACGCAACCAGGCTGGTTAATAAGTTCGTTGAGCTGATTGATCCCGAAATATTCAGACCGAACGTAGTCATCTGCTGTTAATCCGGCAGCTAGCTTACGATCGCGGTAAGCACTGGTCATTGACTTTGTTTCGTCTGCAGATAAAAAGCGTCCTGCGTTTTCTGTGAATATAGAAGCCATACTACATTGTGAAGTTTTGTCTGCGAAAACTATAACCAAACTTTGGGTTTTTCAACGTGTAGGATGGGAGTTGTAGCCTATATGGTTACAAAAGGGATACAATCAGGTAGTTTTACGTAGTAAAGTACGGGCTTCTGCTTAATTTGAGTTTTGCCGCTAAAATCCGGGTTTTTGCGCTTACAGAAACGCTACGTTACTGCCTACCTTTGTTGTGTAGCTGTTGAGCATCGACAGCAACGTTATTTTCTCATCTCATAGGTTAGGTTAAGGAACACCTGTCAACGTATTGATTGACAGGTGTTTTTTTGATTTAATCAAAATCTTTGTCTTCCAGAATATGTACTACTTCGACGAGAGATTCTGCGTCCAGTTCATCCCAGGTAAATAACTCAAGCGTTTCGCCATTACTAATATATGCTAAACCTTGTTCGGTCAATGCATTAAAAGTGGCTCCTTCCCATTCCCATTCTTCTGTTAGGAAAACTTCTGGTAGTACGTTGCCTTTATGATCTCTAACGTTTTTCTGGTATAGTTGGATGATAACAGTTTTTGCTTTCTCCTGAAATGCCTGAAGTTCGTTGGTAAGCGTAGTTGCGTCTTGCAATGATGGAATAGATCTCATTACGGTGATAGTATTGGGTTGATTGTGGAATTGATAATTGTTACCTATTGGTAGCTTGACTAAGCTTGATGCTTATGACGACTTACATAATGATTAGTATCGATGTATATATTATTCAATTATTTATACACATAGTATAGTTGGTATACATATATTAGTAATATGTTTATTTTTTGTTTTTGTGTTATTTTCTGACAATGAATTAGTTATGATTTTCTTAGCTATTTTTTTGAATGACTTAATAGCTTTTACTAGTAATTTATGTATATTTTATCATTTATTAAACGGTAGTTTCAGTACCTTAAATTCACTAAAAAAGCGCCAGGATTACCTTGGCGCTTTTTTAGATTAAAAGAAAATGACGCTTATTTCAATAAATTTAACAGATATTGGCCGTAGCCGCTTTTAACCAGAGGTTTCGAAATATCAGCCAGTTGGCTGGCAGTAATAAATTTCATACGATAGGCAATCTCTTCAATACAGCCAATCTTCAGGCCCTGTCTTTCTTCGATTACCTGTACAAACTGCCCGGCCTGCATTAGGGATGCAAATGTACCGGTATCAAGCCAAGCTGTTCCCCGGTCAAGTACACCCACTTTCAGTTTACCTTGTTCTAGGTAAACACGGTTTACGTCAGTGATCTCAAGCTCTCCTCTAGGCGATGGCTTAATGTTCTTGGCTATTTCCACTACGTCATTGTCGTAGAAGTATAGACCGGGAACAGCGTAATTTGACTTCGGTTTTTCTGGTTTTTCTTCAATTGAAAGCACATTAAAACTGTCATCGAACTCGACAACGCCGTAACGTTCTGGATCATTTACCTGATAGGCGTAAACAACCCCACCATCGGGATCATTATTGGCTTGCAATAGTTTCGAAAGACCGGATCCATAAAAAATGTTATCACCCAGCACTAGAGCTACCTTGTCGTTGCCAATAAACTCTTCGCCAATGATAAATGCCTGAGCTAAGCCATCTGGACTAGGCTGTACGGCATAGCTGAAACTACAGCCAATTCGACTGCCATCACCCAGTAACTTTTCGAAATGAGGTAAATCGTGAGGGGTAGAAATAATGAGGATCTCACGAATTCCCGCTAGCATCAGAATAGAAAGTGGGTAGTAAATCATTGGTTTGTCGTAAACAGGCATAAGCTGCTTACTAACGGCCAATGTGAGCGGATGAAGCCGGGTACCAGACCCACCGGCAAGAATAATTCCTTTCATGTTCTTAATTATGCGAATAAGCGAATGCCTGACTAAGCTAGCCAGGCATTCGCTTATTCGGAATTTTATCTATTTGAATACATTTCCTGGTAGTAAGATTGGTAAGCTCCAGACGTAACATTGTCGAGCCACTCCTGATTGGCCAGGAACCAGTCAACCGTTTTTTCAAGTCCTTCTTCGAACTGAAGGGAGGGTTGCCAGCCTAGCTCATTCATAATCTTGTTAGCATCGATGGCATATCGCAAATCGTGGCCAGCCCGATCAGTAACATACGTAATGAGTTTGGCTGAAGTACCCTCTGGGCGACCTAGTTTTTTGTCCATTACAGAACAAAGTAGGTTCACAAGGTCGATATTCTTCCATTCATTGAAGCCACCGATATTATAGGTCTCTCCCAGTACACCCTTATGGAAAACAGTGTCGATAGCTCGTGCATGATCAACCACAAATAACCAGTCGCGAACATTTTCACCTTTGCCATACACAGGTAAAGGCTTGTTGGTCTGAATATTATGGATCATTAATGGGATCAGCTTTTCTGGGAAATGATTTGGGCCATAGTTGTTCGAGCAGTTTGACAAGACAACTGGTAATTTATAGGTATTACCGTAAGCCCGAACAAAATGATCGGAAGCCGCTTTTGACGCAGAATAGGGCGATTGAGGATCATAGGAAGTTTCTTCGGTGAAGAAATCCTCCGGATTATGGAGCGAACCGTAGACCTCATCTGTCGACACATGATAGAAACGCTTACCCTCAAAATTCCCGCTCCAACTGTTTTTTGCTGCATTGAGAAGGTTAACAGTTCCAACAACATTCGTCAAAACAAAAGCCATTGGATCGGAAATAGACCGGTCAACGTGCGACTCTGCTGCCAGGTGTATTACGCCATCGAACGGAATTTCTGCGAACATATCTTCTAGAAATTTCGCATCCGTAATATCGCCTTTGATAAACGTATAATTGGGAGCGTTTTCAATGTCGGACAGATTGGCCAGATTACCAGCGTAGGTTAGTTTATCGAGATTATAAATCTGATATTCGGGGTATTTCGTAACGAATAGGCGAACTACGTGTGATCCTATAAAGCCAGCACCGCCTGTAATAAGAAGTTTCATTGTCTGAAAGTTGTCAAATGTCAGTTTTCAGGCATTAGTGCTTAAAGCAGAGGATGCAAGGACTGAAAACCGAATTTTATGTTTAACTGATTTTTTGTTGCCAGCGCCATGCATCACGTAACGATTCGGCCAGAGAACGGCTGGCTGTCCAGTCGAGCATTTGGTTCGCTTTGCTTACATCGGCATAGACTTGTTCGACATCGCCGGGGCGACGAGGGCCAATTGTATAATTTAACGTAACGCCGGTTTCCTGCTCAAATGTCTTAATAATATTCAGAACCGTTTCTCCTCGGCCCGTACCAATATTGATGACATCATAACTGGCATTGGCTGACGATTCGCTTAGCTTACGTAGCGCCTGAACATGGGCTTCGGCGAGATCTACTACGTGTATATAATCACGAATACACGTACCGTCTGGTGTGTTGTAATCGTTACCGTAAACAGTAAGGCTTGGACGAATGCCAGCTGCTGTCTGTGTAATGAAGGGGACTAAATTTGCCGGAACTCCTAGAGGCAGTTCGCCAATTTCGGCTGATGGATGGGCACCTACGGGATTAAAATAGCGTAGTGCCAGCGCCTTAATGGGCTGGTTGGCCGTAACCGTATCGCGTATAATATCTTCGCTAATGGCCTTGGTATTACCATATGGCGACTGAGCTGGTAACCGAGGTGTTGATTCCGTAACGGGCAAGTGTTCAGGTTGGCCATAAACCGTACACGATGACGAAAATACGAGGTTCTGAACGCCATATTTAGGCATCAGCTCGAGCAGCAGCATTAACGAATCGAGGTTGTTACGATAATACTTCAGCGGTTGCTGAACCGATTCGCCTACGGCTTTGTAGGCGGCAAAATGAATGATTCCCGTGAATGATTCATTTTGGAAAATCGCTTCCATAGCCGATGCATCGTTGCAGTTGGCTGGGTAGTATGTTACGTCGCGACCTAAAATTTTTCGGAGCCCATCGAGAACAGAGCGCTCGGAGTTGGAAAAATCATCCACAATAACCGGCTCGAAACCAGCTTCAACCAGGGAAACAACTGTATGGGAGCCAATGAAGCCTGCTCCACCAGTTACAAGAATCTTTGGGGAATTGCCTGTAGGATTCAAACCGTTTTTTATAAAATTTTTGTTGTTATTTTTAGAAATAAGCCCTTAAACCCAGACAAAAGTAGTATATTCAGGAGGTTTCCAAAAGGAGTTTTTATTCTAAGGGTTCACAAAAAAGAAAGAAAATAGCATGAGCGACAACGAATTAAAGGCTTTGATCTCCTTGCTGGACGACGAGGACATGGAAGTGGTTGAGCATGTTGAACAGCAAATCCGGCAAATTGGCGGACAAATGATCCCACTTTTGGAAACAGAATGGGAGGGAGCTTTTAACCCAGCGCTTCAAAAAAAGATAGAGGAAATCATTCATGACTTACAGTACGAATCTGTATTGGAACGAATGAGAGATTGGAAAAATGGAGGTGCTATGGATTTGCTCGAAGGGCTATGGATCGTGGCTACCTACCAATACCCGGATCTGGCACTGGACAAACTCAGGCAGGATGTTGAACAGCTCTATTATGAAGTCTGGATAGATATCAAGGCGGATATGCATCCCGACGAGCAAATCCGGGCCATGAACAATGCTTTTTTTACGAAACTGAAATTTGCTCCCAACACGAAGCATTTTCATTCGCCCTCCAATTCAATGATTAATCAGGTGTTGGAGAGCCGCCGGGGAAATCCGATTACGCTTTGTGTGCTTTATATGCTCATCGCCCGGCGCTTGAATCTGCCAGTTTATGGGGTTAATCTGCCAAACCTTTTTGTGCTGACCTACAAGAACGATAATGGCGTGCAGTTCTACATTAATGTATTTAACCGAGGATTGGTTTTTACTAAAAAAGACATTGATCAGTATATCGACCAGTTGAATTTGAAACGCCTTGATACGTTCTACCAGCCTTGTACGAATGTTGATATTGTACGGCGGGTGTTACGTAATTTAACATTGGCGTTTGAGAAAAACGGCGATACTGACCGAGTTCGTGAGGTTGATCGTATTCTTGATATGGTTAAAGATGATGGCGATGGATTGCCATTGTCAGACTATACGCAACGGTAAACTAAAAGGCAATCGCCAGTAAGCCGGGGCCTGCCTGAAAACAACGAATTGTCAATTTGGCTTCCTGATCGGGCAAACGGACGTAGCCCGTTAAGTTTTCTGCGCCGTCAGCAAATGGCTCAACATGTAGGTGCTCCCGAAAAGTAAGTTGCCGTTTACCATAAAGTTTATATAACGCTTCTTTGGCGCACCAGTAAACCGCCAGACGACTTGGTTTGCCTTCGGCATGAGCAATTTCACTTTCCGATAAAACACGGGGAACCACCCGTCGGAATTGATCTCTGATCGGTTCAATATCAATCCCGACGGGGCGCGTTCTGTGCAAAACCGCAGCCGCCCAACCGCCTGTATGCGAAAGGGAAATATGCCAGGACGAATTAAGTAAATGGGGTTTGCCAAACTCATCTTTATAAAGTCCGGTATAGACTACGCCCTGTTCTTCCACCAGTTGCCGAATAGCCGCCCTGCAGGCCAACCATTCGACCCGTTGGGCTGGATGACTAATGCCCGCTAAATCGGCCTGCTCAGGTATCGTTAAAGGGAGGTTGGCACGAAGCGTGGATTCATCTTCGGTAATTGGGTGGAGTACGGCTACGCACTCACTAGTTATAGGTATCGATAAAGTCACAAGTCAAAATTCGGAAGTCGTTCGAGAAAAAGAAAGGATTGACGACCTTTGATCTCGACTTTTGATTGATAGCACGTGATTGTTGAAAAAATAGATACGTTTGGTGGGCATCGGGATTGTGTATACTCCCTGGAAAAAGGACCACAAAGCAACCAGTTTTTTTCAACTGGTGCCGATGGATTAGTTGTACGCTGGAATCTGGGCCGTCCTGACCTAGGTGATCTGATTGCCAAAGTTCCGGCTTCTGTTTATGCTTTGGCATTCCATTGGTCAAGTGGTTTATTATGGGTAGGTCAGAACTACGAGGGATTACATCTGATCGATCCTGACAAGAAGCAGGAAGTCAGCTCCTTAAAGCTAACATCGGCCGCTATTTTTGATATTAAATTTTATAAGAACGATGCTTTTGTAGCACTGTCCGATGGGATCGTTGCTGTGGTTGATATAGAACAACTGGCTGTCAAAAAGCACCTGAAAGCATCTGAGCAATCCGCGCGAAGTATTGCTATAAATCCCGTGGAGCGGGAGTTTGCTGTCGGGTATAGCGATAACGTAGTACGTATTTTTGATCTAACGACTTATGAGTTGAAACGGATCGTAACGGGCCATACGAACTCGGTTTTCACCGTGGCCTATTCGCCCGATTTTCGGTTTTTATTGACGGCTGGTCGGGATGCCCACCTAAAAGTTTGGGAGGTGGAAAGGCAATACGAGGCTTATCAGAGCATAGTAGCTCATATGTTTGCTATAAACAGCGTAGTGTTTAGTCCAGATGGTACGTTGTTTGCCACGGCTAGTATGGATAAAGCTATTAAAATCTGGGATGCCGAAACATACAAGTTGTTAAAAGTAGTTGATCGGGCCCGGCACGCAGGACACGGTACTTCTATTAATAAATTATTGTGGACTGATTACGAAAGCCAGTTGATCTCGGCCAGCGACGACCGAACAATTTCTGTCTGGAAAGTAGCCTGATACGTAGTTTTTTGACCGAAAAAGCGGATTTCTCCTTGTATTTATTGGTAAATACGTATAATGAATGTTACTTCACCTTTATTAGGTATGTATAAAACTACCTTAACCGAAGCGCACCGATGAAAATTACTCCCATCGAGATCCGGCAGCATACATTTGACCGTGTGCTACGTGGCTATAAACCCGAAGATGTTGACGCATTTCTGGTATCGCTCTCTCAGGAATGGGAACGCGTAACCGGTGACCAGAAAATGCTGAAAATGCAGCTAGAACTGGCCGAGAAGGAACTGGGTAAGCTGAAGGAAGTTGAAATGACGTTGTTTCGTACCCTGAAAACAGCGGAAGACACCAGTACGCAGATTACCGATCAGGCTAACAAAGCGGCTGAGCAGTACTTAGCCGAAGCTCGTCAGAAAGCTGAAGACATGCTGGCCGAGGCTCGTAAAAAGTCGACGTTAATGGTTCAGGACGCTGAAAATCAGGCTCGTTTCCTGAAAGATAATATTATTAACGATCTGAAAACGCTGGAGCACGACTTTAAGGCCCTTGAAGACTACAAAGAAAATCTGGCTAATCAGATTCGTACGTTGGCTAGTAATGCCGTTGATAGCGTCGACCGTTTTGAGAAGAAGTTTGCCCGGCAGAATCTGAAAGGAAAACTGGACGAAGTATCTAACCAAATTCAGGAAGATATTAATGAAGCCGAGGAACATACGAATGCCGCGAACGGCAATTCGGCTAATCCAGCGGCTGAATTGCCTCTACTAAGTGAGCGGGAAACATCGATACCAGAAGCTATTCCAGTCGATGAGCCTGTTATTGAGAAGCTAAACGAAGCAATTCATCATGAAACGCAGTCGGCTGATAGCTCACCGGAAGTAGCTTCGCCTGCAGCAGAATCAGACGTAGCTATTGACGAGTCGACCTCGGAGTCGGTATTGGCCGAAGTGAATACGCCAGAGTCAACAGATGTGGCTACAGAGTCGGAAGAGCAACCGAAAAAAGGCGGATCATTTTTTGATCAGATTTAAGTAGCACTATATCTATCCGCTTGCCGGCAGGTAGCAGGCGCTGCTACGTACTATGGGAACAATTGCGTTAGAAGGACTGGAGTTTTTCTCCTATCATGGGTTTTATGATGAGGAGCAGAAAATAGGTAATAAATATTCCGTTGATATAATTGTAACGGCCGATTTTTCGGAAGCCGCCCGGCGCGATCGTTTAAGTGCCACCGTTAATTACGAAGACTTATATCAGATCACGGCGCGGGTGATGCAGCAACCCGCTCGTTTACTGGAGCATATTGCTCATTGTATTATTCAGGAAATACGGTTGAAGTACGTTGACTTACTATCCGTTGAAGTCAGCGTATCGAAATTCAATCCGCCAATTGGTGGCGTTTGCCACCGGGCCAGGATTACGTTAAAAGAATAAAAAAGGAGAGAACATCGTCTCTCCTTTTTTATTTACACCGCTTGCTGTAAACCGGCAAATGAAATGGACATGTGAGATGCGTCATAAACACATTCTCCATTACGAATCAAAAGTACCTGGGGTGATTCGTGTTCTATACCAAATTCATTTTCGATTTTATTGGAAATTGGCCGGTTTGCCAGAAGGTCGAGGTAATAAGGCTTTACGCCCAGTTGGTCGTTCCAATTGCGTTCCATACGGCTAAGAGCCATAGCGCTGATGGAACAGGTCGTGCTGTGCTTGAAAATTAGCACCGGCTGCTTCGCTGACTCTTCTTTAATGACGTCGAGTTGGGCGTCGCTAGTTAGTTTATTCCAGTTCATTGTATCAACACGCATTCTGTTGGCGTAAAATCAATCTTTTAGACAAAAAGTTCGTTAATCCTGTTGACGAATAGCCAGTTTCTCGGCCATTTCGGGCGTAATAGCTTCCGAGTAGGGGCCATACGCATCAACAAGGGTGCCTTTTTGGCCATCTTTAGATTCCACAGCGTATAGAACTGCTTCATCGCCGGGGTCGGTTTCGCCTTCAAAGCGAAATACATTCACAATGTCGAAATCGCCCGGATGTAGTTCCAGGTCATCCTGCTGGCAGGTTAATCGATCGTTCTTCAGGTTATAATCGCGAGTGAATCCTTGGTCGCGTAGTCCGTTTAAGGCTTCAGTGAGTGTGTCGTACGATTGCATAGTTTTGAATGGTTTGAGAGTAAGTGTTTAGCTTTGTAGTATTAACAAATCATTTATTCGCTTGTTTCCGGGATTTTACAACGCTGGCATAGCTATTTACCAGGTTTTGGTGCGGGCAGCGGCTCCATTTAACAAAAAGGCCCGACAGTGGATAGATGGTCGGCGCAACTGGTCTGATAATCTGTCGCAGAAACTGGCTAATAATAAGAACCCTATTGTCTGGTTTCATGCTGCATCGCTGGGAGAGTTTGAGCAGGGGCGTCCGGTTATAGAGGCTTTTCGGCTGAACTATCCTGACCATAAAATCCTTCTCACGTTTTTTTCTCCTTCCGGCTACGAAGTTCGCAAGAATTATGATGGCGCGGATTGGGTCATGTATTTACCCGCCGACACACCTCATAATGCCAGAACATTTGTAGCTACGGTGAAGCCAGTACTTGTCTTTTTCATTAAATATGAGTTTTGGTTTAATTATCTTCGAGAGTTGACTGTAACGAATATACCAGTTATTTCATTCTCGGCGATCTTTCGTCCCGATCAGTTGTTTTTTAAGCCGTATGGCGGCTTTTATAGGAAACTACTGACTTATTTTAGTCACATTCTGGTGCAGAACCAGGAGTCGGTTGACTTACTGAAAAGTATCGGTGTCAACTCCGTTACGTTGGCTGGCGATACTCGCTTCGATCGAGTGGCTCAGGTGGCGTCAGCTAAAAAAGATATTCCGGTTGCTCGTCTTTTTAAAGAGCAAAAACCTGTTCTTGTGGTGGGTAGCGCCTGGCCAGACGACATGGACGTACTGATTCCATTTATCAATCAGTTCAGCCAACCGTTAAAGGTCATAATTGCTCCGCACGAGATTCAGGATCACGATATCGAAAAATGGCGCCGTGAGTTGATAAAAAGCTCTATTCGCTTTTCGCAAACGCAGGATAGTGCATTTGATTTATTCACCCTGGCGGAGTTCGATGTACTTTTCATCGATAACGTTGGCATGCTTTCGTCGCTTTACCAATATGGCGAGTTTGCTTACATCGGGGGAGCTTTTAAACAAGGCTTACATAACATTCTGGAAGCTGCTACGTTCGGAATGCCCTTGTTTTTCGGCCCCGAATACCAGAAATTTCAGGAAGCCGTTGATTTGGTCAAAGAAGGCGCTGCCTTTCCTATTGGGAATACGTCGGAGTTAAATGCAGCGTTCGATAAGGAATATCAGGACCGATCCGTGTCGTCCAGTGTTAGTCGCCGTTACGTTCAGCGGAACGTTGGTGCAACGGCGCAGGTTATGGAAGTTGTAAAGCAATTAATAGACAAATAAACGATACGTTTGTATTGATAAATTTGATCCTTCAGCATTGAAAAAAGGTTTAATCATACGATCTACAGGCTCATGGTATGACATCCGGAATGAGGATGGTCATATTTTTCAGGGTAGACTGAAGGGCAAGTTTAAAATTAAAGGGCTGAAGGTTACCAATCCGATTGCCGTGGGCGACCACGTTACGTTCGAGATTGAGGATGAAGCTGAGAATACGGCTGTCATTACCGATATTGATCCCCGCGAGAATTATATTATCCGTCAGTCGGTTCATAAAACGGCACACGGACATATTCTGGCCGCCAACCTCGATCAGGCGGTGCTGCTGGCTACGTTGACCTTACCCCGAACATCGCTGGGTTTTATTGATCGTTTTCTGGTATCGGCGGAGTCATTTCGGATTCCTACCACTATTGTTTTCAATAAGACCGATATTTTGAACGATGAAGGGCTGGCCTATCAGCAGGAAATTATGGATATGTACGAATCGATAGGCTACCAGTGTTTATCAACATCGGCTACGGAAGGAGATGGGATCGATGCGTTTCGGCAACTGCTGGACCACAAGGTTACATTGTTGTCGGGGCATTCGGGCGTAGGGAAATCGTCGCTTGTCAATGCCATATCGCCGGAGTTGAATCTACGTACCAATGAAGTGTCGACGTTTGCGAACAAAGGCGTGCATACGACTACGTTCGCTGAAATGTTCGAATTAGCACCCGATACGTTCATTATCGACACGCCCGGTATTAAAGAACTTGGGTTAATCGATACTGAGAAGGAAGAAATTGGTCATTATTTTCCTGAGATGCGCGAGCGACTGAATCAGTGTCGTTTTCATAACTGTCTGCATATCAACGAACCGGGTTGCGCCATAAAAGATGCCGTTGCGGAAGGAGACATTGCAGAGTCGCGGTATATGAGTTATCTGAGCATGATGGAAGGCGAGGATAATCGTCGGTAAGGAAAAGAGACGAAAGGTATTGCGTCTCTACAGAATGCCTTCTTCGGTCAGGAGACCAGCTACGTTTAGTGTTACGTTATCCAGTACAGGAATCCTTACGTCCCAATCGACAGTAATCCAGTTTTCGTTTTTTGTCGCAACCACTACTTTACGGGATTGTGTCGTAATCCAGATGACGCGCTCCGTGCCAAAATCGAGCATAGTCTGCGTTTTCTGATGCACGTAGTCCTGCTGCATAGCTGGAAAAGCATCCAGGTCTATCTTACTGTCTACTTCTACAACAATTTTAGGCGCTACGTCGAAAAACTTGCCTTTGAGCGTAACCTTTTCTTTCTCGTACAGAGCAATATCGTTAGAGAGATTGTCACCTAACTGAATATGCAATCCGGGTTCGTTCGTAACAACCCAATAAGCCTTGCGATTAGCATGGCTATATAAATATGCATGTAGTGCAGATACAATGATCGCCTGTAGGTCGCTGCAACCCATAACTTCGCCGGGAGTTTTCCGTTTCGCCAATACATCCTTGTAGCCTTTCCGGTACAGCGGACGGCCGTTGAGCGTTTCGTAAATCAGATAGGAAGGTATTTGCTGAACGGCTTCAAGCGCCGGAGTTGCTGCTTCTGTTGCCATAGCCTTGCGGTTTACTACAATGATACAAAAATTTCCAGAGAATTGATTGTAGAGACGCAGGGGGGCGTCTCTACGGGGCGGACAGATCAACTAGTCATAGCGGCCAGTAAATCGGCCTGGGTAATGATATGAATCTGCTCTTTTTCGTCGCGAACGAGTAAGGCTTTATTGTCCCGGTCGATTAACGACGATAGCGAGTCGATGGTGTTGTCGAGGCCAACGAACTTGAACGGTTTGTCCATAACATCGCTTACTGGTTTATCTTTTATCGATGGATCTTCAATTAGCCTGGTCAGAATGGTAGAGTCGGTAAGACTACCAATAATGTGGCTGTTGTCATCTACGACCGGAATCTGCGAAATGCTATGGCGATTGAGCACTTGAATGGCTTGCCCTACCGAAACCCCTGAACCAATAGTTGTTAACTGCGACTGGCGATACGTAGCGTTTCCATTTTTGTTGTGAATAATATCCCGTGCCGTTTTAAAGGCGCGATCTTCCAGAAAACCGTGATCTTTCATCCACGTATCGCTATATATCTTAGCCAGGTAACGAGTACCATGATCGGGAAGCAGGATAACCAGTACGTCGTCGTCATTGAGATGATCTTTGGCCCATTCCAATGCGCCATGAACCGCTGTACCGCAAGACCAGCCAACAAACAGCCCTTCTTCGCGCGCTAGCCGACGCGCCATGATGGCGGCATCCTTATCCGTTACTTTCACAAAATAATCGATCAGGCTGAAATCGACGTTCTGAGGGAGGATGTCTTCACCGATGCCTTCGGTCAGATACGGATAAATTTCACCTTCGTCGAACTGTCCCGTTTCTTTATACTTTTTGAAAACAGATCCATAGGTATCCAGACCGATGGAAACAATAGCGGGGTTCTGCTCTTTCAAAAATTTCGACGTACCACAAATCGTCCCACCCGTTCCGACCCCAGCCGCGAAGTGGGTAATATTTCCATCGGTATCGCGCCAGATTTCGGGACCTGTCGTTTCGTAGTGGGCGGCCGTATTGGCCAGGTTATCGTACTGGTTTGGATAGAGTGAATTGGGAATATCGCGGTTGAGTTTCTTTGCTACGGAATAATAGGAGCGTGGATCATCGGGCGCTACGTTGGTAGGGCATACAACCACCTCCGCACCGACTGCCCGGAGAATATCAATCTTTTCTTTCGATTGCTTGTCGGCCATCGTGAAAATGCACTTATATCCCTTGCCAATAGCGGCCAGAGCTAGACCCATACCCGTGTTGCCGCTGGTTCCTTCAATGATGGTTCCGCCGGGTTTCAGAATACCGCGCGCTTCGGCGTCTTCAATCATACGGATCGCAATCCGATCCTTAACTGAATTGCCAGGATTGAAGTACTCGACTTTAGCTAATACGGTTCCTCGAATGCCTTTAGTCACTTTATTGAGCTTGACCAATGGCGTATTGCCAATCGTGTCGATGATGGAGTTATGGTAGTTCATGTGCGTGTTAGGCTATATGTGGTTGTTGTCTATTTAGTAAACCAACGAGTAAGGACTTCGTTTGCCTTTTACCTGCCTAATTCACCTGATTGCAGGCCTATTTAGCCAAATATTATATGAGTGATTTGTCTTTTTGTTTGTATGTTATTGTAAGTCAGTCTTTTATAGGGTGTCCTGGAGTGGCGTGCGCATTTGGTAAGCGGCTTTTCCCTATTCAGTATGCATTTTGAACAGTTCATGCAATTACGTTTTCTGTCTGGTTGAAGCGTGGTCTACTTTTGACCCAAGCTTTTAGCCAAAAACAACAAATACGAAGAAAACATGAAAACAATTGTTCAATCATTAGTAGCCGCTCTGCTCTTTAGTACAGCTACGCTGGCCTCCGATGTTATTCCAGCATCGACCAATCCAACCGTTACGACAAACTCTTATAAAGTCGTCGTTTATCCCGCCATTACGCCTAACAAACTGAACGTAATCGTAGAACGTCAGCCTGGGCAAATGATGGTTGTATCAATGAAAGACAGTAATGGCCACCGTCTGGGGCAGCAGCTAGTCGATAAAAAGCAGGGCACGTTCCGGTTTCAGTTTGACCTGTCGGCGCTGCAGGACGGAAACTACAGTGTTGAAGTAATCAGCGGGAATGACGTAGCGTTATATCCCGTTACGTTGAAAACTCAGTCTGCCCAAGAGACAACACGTACGATAACACTGAATTAATTCGCAGACAGCTTAGAACTGGAACAGCCACGGTACGTTACCGTGGCTGTTCGACTTCTAAGCTGTCTGTAGAATAGACTACTCATTTACCCATTTCTACGGCTCGCATCAATACGGTATTATCGGGGTCGATGACGACCTGGGCGGGTTTGGTTGCTAGCGGAATAGTGAACGTTTGATTTTGTTCGTTCAGAATAAGGCGGTTCGTACGGGACAACTCGCGGCCACGGGTCGGTCCGTTGCTACGGTCACGAATGCTGAAAGTGAGTGGTATCGTGAAAATGGTACCGCTACGTTGTGCCTGTCTGACGTCAATGATCAGTGCTTTTTTAGTGGCATCATAACTCGAACCCCAGACGATTTCAGGGTAGCCGGGTTGGTGGAGCCATTGGTTAAAAAACGTTCCCAATTTCTTGCCCGATACGTTCTCCATGATGGCTTGCAAATCGTTGGTTTGGGCATTGGCATTCCGAAATTTAGCGTAGTAAGCCCGGATACCTTTCCAGAATACGTCGTCGCCTAGTTCATGACGTAGCATATGCAGAACCCAGCCCGCTTTCTGATAGGAGTTCGGATTCAGCAAATCCATCAGATTCGATGCTGTGGAATCGATGATCGTTCCTTTTGGTTTGAGCGCTGTGTAGCGGAAAATCTGCCCTTTGTTCTGGTTCAAGACCGCATTTAACGTGTCTTTGCCGTAAGCATGTTCGAGATAAAGTGCTGAGAAGTACGTAGCAAAACCTTCACTGAGCCAGAGTTGCGACCAGTCGGCTTCGGTTGCTGAGTTGCCGAACCACTGGTGCGCAATTTCGTGCGCCAACAAGGCTTCTACATCCGAATCTTTATGACCGACAATAATCTTTTCGTTGTAAAAAACACAGCTGGCATTTTCCATTCCACCGAAAATGGTAGTCGACTCTACGTTTGCCAGTTTCTCGTAGGAATACGGCCCTACTTTATCAATAAAATACTGCAAGATTTCTTTGGCAGGCCGGTAATCGATAAAGCCTTTCTGGCTGTCTTTCGGATAAAGCCAGCTTTGGACGGGAATGCCACTCACGGAACCCACCTCATCGACTGCAAACCGGGCAGCTCCAATAACCATCACCTTCGTTGGAATAGGTGTATTTTCCTGCCAGCGCGTCAGTTTACGGCCATTTGGCACGTTAGTTTCACCCATAAACTTCCCGTTTGCTATGACGCGATACGTAGAAGGGGCATTGACAGCGAATGAACAAGTGGCTTTGTCGGAAGGATGATCGATAACGGGCAAGTAGTTACGGGCATTGTTGGGCCAGTTATCCCCAAAAAAGGTACGCTCGCCAAATTTGTTTCGACTGATAATAAGGCCTCTGGCCGGCGTACCATCATACCGAATCGTTACCTCCGTTGCCTGTCCGGGCTGAGCGGCTGGCAGATTAATAAAAACACGGTCGTTACGTTGGCTGAACGGAGCGGCTTTGCCATCGGCCAGACGTACTTCCCGAACTTTCATACCCGTTTGCGTTGAATCGCTCTTACCACCTATCAGGTCGAACCAGACGCTTTGGCGGTCGTCGGCGCGGGTGAACCGAATAATGGTTTCTCCTTTTATCTCGTTGGTTGAGTCACTTAACGTAATGGAAAAAGCGTAGTTCTGTACGTCGACGCCAGGTTGCATATAGCGAGCTGCATAACTGGGCAGTTGAGCAAACGCACCTTGGGTCAGTAGCAGGAAAAGAAAACAGAAAATGAAACGCACTTGAATCATATTGGTATTTATGTAGAACGTAGCGTTGAGCGATCTAGTCCACCGGGTATAGATAAGCTTATTCCTCGGCCAGCGTCCGGGAAATATTCATGCGGTAAACGCCTAATGCCGGTAGGGCTGCTGCCAGGAGTCCAATGAGTACAGCTATGCCCAGCAATATCCACTCTTCGGGTAAAATACTGAACGCGGCCAGGTTATAATGGTATTCGGAGGAGACACTATTGGAGAACAACCACAGGCCAACCCGACTGAGCAGAATACCTAATCCAAAACCAATCAGTGCCAATACTAGACCCTCTAGCAGCAGCATACTGAATAATTGGACTCGCGTGGCACCCATCGACAACATTAAGGCCATTTCGTATTTACGTTCTTTTAACGAATTGTAGAGCGACACAAATACGCTGATACCCGAAATGAGCATAATCACAACCGCCAGACCACGTAGTGTTTCAACGCCAACGCCCAGCAGCGAAAACAGCCGGTTGATTTCAATGTTGGGTAACGCAGCCTGAAGTTTGGAGTTGGTATTGATGCCCCGAGCGATCATCATACCCAGCGGATTCCGAAACTGAATCAGCATACTGGTGATTTCGCGGGGGGCTTCCTCATGGTCTTCGCCTTCGTGGACTTCTCCTTCTTCATGGTGTTCTTCGCCGTGCTCCTCATGGTGTTCATGGATGGCCCATACACTGGATAGGGGCGTGAGAATAAGCTGATCGGCAACCGTATTGCTGGGATTCAGAATACCGACTACTTTATATTTCGTATCAGCGTGTACTTCGCCTTCGGCATCTAAGCCGTGAGAGCCTGAAAAGGTATCGCCAATTTTCAGACCGGCAACTTCGGCAACACGGGGACCAATAACCGTTTCCAGATCTCCCTGAAATAGTCGTCCCTGACCAACTGTTGCGCCAAAATGATCGAGGTATTTTTTATTCGTACCAACAATCCGGAATGAGCGATAATTGTCGCCCATCGACAGCGGAATGGCGTTCTTGATCATAGGGTTACGAGTCAGCTTCTCGGCCTCTTCGAGCGGAATGTTACCCGTTGGTGAATCGATCTGATAAATACTCGACAGAATGAGCTGGAGCGGGCTACCTTTCGCGCCCAGCACCATGTCGATGCCTTTAATATTCTTCCGAAACTGGTCGTCTAACTGTTTGTTGAGCAGCAAAAGCAGCGAGATAATGGTGATGCCAAAGGTCATCAATAGGCCGCTCAGGAAACTGCTCAGGGGTTTGTCTTTCAGGTTGCTCCAACTAATTCGGAATAAATTCATGGTGGCTGATGAATGCTATTTGATCAGAAAAAGGCAAGCGTACTCTACGAATGAAAACTAGTATAAATCCAGCTTAAAATGGTGGCTGGCGATGTTGAATCGTTTGTTCAGATACAGTCGGTGGGCATCGTAACGAGCTGGGTTCTGACCCGAATCGAGCGATACGCACTGGTAGCCTTCATGACGGGCTTTGTCGATAACAAAATCGAGTAAAGCGTTGGCATACCCTTTGCCCCGCGCTTCCGCCAGCGTCGATAAATCATCGATATAGAGCGTTTTGCCACTGTATAGCAGATTCATGGTCCGGTAGCCAACAACCGCGGGCGATGGCCTGGTGTTGTCACCTTCTTCAATAAAAGCTAGTTCAAACCGGTCGTTTTCCTGCTGGAAGCGGATCTGCTCAAACGCCTGTTCAGGCGTCAAATGAGTACGTAATGCCAGCATGGCGGGAATGCAACGACGAATAGCCTCGTCAGATTGGGCAATTGTTACGGTCATAGTTTTGCGCGAATATCAGCCAGTAATACGTCTCCTCCCTGCGCTAAAATACGTTCCGCCAACTGGTGCCCCAGTGATGAGGCTTCTTCGGGCGCACCCGTAAAGTTCTCCCGCAGAAGCTGGCTACCGTCCAGACTAACCAATCCGCCTGTCAGCTCAATTGTTTTTTCGTCGGTCCATTGGGCCAGCGCAAAAGAAGGAATGCTGCAGCCCCCTTCCAGTCTGGCCAGAAAAGCGCGCTCGGCCAGCAGACAGGATTCGGTTAAAGAATGATTGGTTAATTGCCGAATGGCATTGATTTTGTCGATTGCCAGCGAATCGGCCGCTTCGATAGCAATGCTGCCCTGCCCGACGGCTGGCGTGAAATCAGATACGGGCAAATGCTCAACAATCAGGTCGTCGTAGCCCATACGATGAACGCCTGCGAAGGCTAGGAGCAAGGCATCACATTGCCCCTCATCGAGTTTGCGAAGACGGGTTTGTAGGTTGCCACGCATGTCGACCGTTGTTACGTGTGGGCAGAAGTGTTTAAGCATGGCTACCCGCCGGGTCGATGACGTACCGATCGTAAATTCACGACCATTGGTAAGCGATAAACTTTTGTTGCGGCTAACTAATACGTCGTTTGTAATTTCTCGCTCCGTAAACGCGATAATCGATAAGCCATTTGGTAAGCTCGATGGTAAATCCTTAGCGCTGTGGACCGCTATATCGATGCTGCCAGTCCGAAGTTGATCTTCGAGTTCCTGAGTGAAAACACCTTTGCTACCAATTTTCGATAACGAACGATCCAGTATCAGATCGCCTTTCGTTTCAATGAGTACTAGCTCGGCCGTTAAACCGCCTGCCTCCAATAGTGTTTTTATATGTTCAGCTTGCCACACCGCCAGGCGGCTGCTGCGCGTTCCAATTCGAATATGCATGAGAAGCTTTTCGTCGTTTCTGCCGTATAATTCGTGTCTAGCGTTGACTGCTGTTGTATTGGCTAACCAAAACTATAAACCAGGAACGACAAACTATATTTCTACAAAGGTACGGCTTAGGAGCCACCAAAACAGAGCTTTAAGGCGTTAAATGCAATTTACTGTTCTGTGGAAGAGAAACCACACAAAACCACAACCGGTACCGCTATTATTCCCCACTCGGCGGAACTGGCCGATTTGGCATAAACGAATACGACATTCTTCAATATCAGCCAAAAAGACACTGTATGCGCTGGAAACGCACGAATTGACTGACAGCTTGGCGGACAAAAGTAGGATTAAACCATTAGGCACGAGGTTTGTCTATACAACAGTACTTGGACAGTAAACAGCAACTCCTATGAAAGCGATAGAAAATGTATTTCAGGGAACGGGTGGTCAGGTCGATTTGCTCAATACCCTGTATGGTGGTTCGAGCCAGACGACAATGAAAGTTGATCGCGAGGACGAACGACTTGTTATTAAATTATCCGCACCAGGTGTTAGTGCCAATGCTTTCAACGTATTGATTGAAGGTAGCAAACTGGTTCTATATACGCTCCTGGTGAATACACCAACCCGGAGAGATGATGATGAAAATAGTCAACGGATGGCCGTGCCTATGTTTTTGAGGGTTCTTGACATCCCATCTTTTATTGATGCCGACCACATCGAAGCCGTTCATGAACACGGTCAGGTTAGGGTGATGCTACCTTTCAAAGATGAAGAACAAATGCACCGCCGGATCGACATAAAAGATTTATTCTAATACCTTCTTTCGTCCGGGATCATAAAGGGTCCTGTAGCCTATAGATCGAGTACGGGTCGTTTCTACGGAAGCGACCTTTTTTTATGTCCTTGAATCAGGGGTGTACTACGTAGAGTTCTGCAACAAGCTGAAAATCAAGTCTCGATACGTAATTAGAACTATTTCAAGAACTTACTTTTTAGCGTTTTGCCAACGTATTGATTGCGTTTGATTTATCCTTTTGGTTAGTGGCTCGTTGCCTAATTTAGCTTGCAGAAGTGGCTCAAAAACCTAACTTTGTTGGAGTCATCTATTTCACTGATTTCTTCATTCGCCAGTTTTGAAGGACTGGTAAAAATACATAAAAAGCAACTCTGGTTATGGCACAAAACGATGCAACCGAACCAATTTTAGAGGAAGACAAAGGCCGATTCGTGCTGTTTCCGATCAAGCACTGGGACATTTGGGAGTATTACAAAACCCACGAAGCTTCGTTCTGGACTGCCGAAGAAATTGACCTTGGTCAGGATATGAAAGACTGGAATGGTCTGAACGATAATGAACGCCATTTCATTTCGCACGTTCTGGCCTTTTTTGCGGCATCCGATGGAATTGTTAATGAAAATCTGGCTGTCAATTTCCTGTCGGAAGTGCAGTATGCCGAAGCAAAATGTTTCTATGGCTTTCAGGTGATGATGGAAAATATCCATTCTGAAACCTATTCATTACTGATTGATACGTATATCAAAGATGCGGCCGAAAAAGATCGACTGCTCAATGCCATCGATACAATTCCCTGTGTTCAGAAAAAAGCAGAATGGGCGCTCCGCTGGATAGAAAACGGTTCGTTTGCTGAGCGATTGATCGCTTTTGCGGCCGTAGAAGGTATCTTCTTCTCGGGTTCGTTCTGTTCTATTTTCTGGTTGAAAAAGCGGGGTCTGATGCCGGGTCTGACATTCTCCAACGAGTTAATCTCGCGCGATGAAGGTCTGCACCGCGATTTTGCCTGTTTGCTCTATACTGATCACATTAAGAACAAACTGCCAGAAACGCAGATCTACGATATTATCCGTAACGCGGTTGAAATTGAGCAGGAGTTTGTATCTGACGCTTTGCCCGTATCGCTGATCGGGATGAACGCCGATCTGATGAAACAATACATCGCGTTTGTAGCCGACCACCTGCTCGTGACGTTAGGGTTACGTAAACTATATAACGTAGCAAATCCGTTTGATTTCATGGATATGATTTCGTTGCAGGGCAAAACCAACTTCTTCGAAAAGCGCGTTGGTGAATACCAGCGGGGCGAAGTTATGGCCAAGTTCAGAGCGTCTAAAGCAGCCGCTAACCAACCAGAAGGTGCAGAGAATCCGGCGCCTGTTGTCGCAGTAGAAGAAGCTAAAGGTATTACGTTCGACGCCGATTTCTAAACATAGTGAGGCTACTTAGTCAGAATTGTTGAGTATAATTTACCAATACTGATATTTTTTAATACATTAGTAGAAAGCAAAAACCCTGCTTAAACAATTTGTTTAAGCAGGGTTTTTGCTTTCTACTCTTTCTACCTTCTTCTAAAAAGAAAATACATGGCTGTTACGGGAATTAGCCGATACATGAGGCTTTGGAAACACATTGCCAATCCTTTTGACTACTTAATCTATAAGAATGAGCGGCATAAACATGGCTGCTTCTTTGTGACGAAGCCCTTTCCAATCCGGTTTCGAGTACCTAACAGCTTATATCTGGTCTTCAAGGAAATTTTCATGACCGATGTGTATGAAATTGATCGATTGGCGAGTCAATTACCCAACAACCCTACCATAATTGATATTGGGGCTAATGCGGGTTTTTTCGACATACAACTGCTATCGAAAATTGGTCAGGCAACTATTTATGCCTACGAGCCAATGCCTGCCAATGTGAAAAGCCTACAGGAAACGATAGCGAACAACAGCAGGCTTCAGCGTTGTATCCGTCTCTTTGCGATGGCTGTTACCGGACGGGCATTTGCGCAGCTTAGTTTATTTGCCGAACCTGAAGAAAATAGCCAAGTGGTGGCATCGGTATTTGCTGAATTTCACCAAAATAATACCTGTGAACTAACAGTACCCTGCATTACACTCACCGAAATTATGTTGGGAAACTCTTTACAGATCGTTGATTTGCTGAAGATGGACTGCGAAGGAGCGGAATATGATATTATTTATCACACTGACCCCGAACTGATTCGACGTATCAGGCAAATGACCATTGAAGTACACGATGTTGATTCCGACAGAAATAACGTAACGGTTTTTGATCAATATCTTCAGGAGATGGGTTATACCACATCCTATTCACGAATAAATTCATCCTGCTACGCCCTGGAAGCCATTCGTTAGGATGATGTACCTAAAACCTGTTTATATAATGTCCAATAATCGGCGGCCACTAAATCCCATCTAAATTTTGCGCTTTGTTGTTTAAGACGTTCGGGCATTGATGGGTCGTTACGATACGTGGTCATACCGTGCTGAAATGTGTCTACCATTGTCTGCGCATCAAACGATGGGAAATAGAAAGCTTCAGATCCGCCTACTTCTGGCAAGCTTGTGAGCGGAGAGGTAAATACGGGTTTTCCAAAGGCCATTGCTTCTACAACGGGTAGTCCAAAGCCTTCCAGTAACGACGGGAAGAGAAATGCATCGCAGTGCGCATAGAGCCACCATTTTGTGGGGTCATCGATGGGGCCAGGAATGATCAGTCTGTCTAATACGCCCATTTGCTGAGCCTGTTGCCGAATTTGTTGGCTATAAGCGGGTTTGTCGGGGCCAGCCAGTACTAAACGATACGCCGGATTGGCGGCTAACAGCGGTAGTAAGGTATGGACGTTTTTGTAAGGCTGGAGCATACCAATAAAAAACAAAAATGGTCCATCCAGCTCAATAGGCGCAGAAATAGTAGGAATATTGGTTGGAATGGTTACGCCCAGATGAATGGCTTTAAGGAGTTTGGTTTTTGGAACGACTAATTGTTTACGAACATCGGTTGCTACGTAGTGCGAAATGGTTGTAATAGCGTACGCTTTATCAATACAGCGCTGGTAGTGCTTTTTTTGCTGACGTTTCCGCTTTTCTGAATACTCAGGAAGCGATAAATAATTAAGGTCTAATATGGTGTATATCAGCTTGCTGGGGCGGACAGGCAAAAACTTGGAGCCCTGATGAAGGCAATGCCAGACATCAAATTTCCAGGTGTTCCAATAGCGATGCCATTTCTTTGCGACTTTATACTGAACAGAATTACCAAAAACACCCACCTGCTCCGGCGGTACAAGAAACGTTAATTCCCAGTCTGATGGTCGTTGACGAACCAGCTCCTGGCCTAGGTGAAGACAAACCTGACCGAGTCCACTATTAATATTCGTCATGCGTTCTGTTTCCAGAAAAAGACTCGGCATAATGGTAATCGTTGAAATGAAGTAAGAATAAGTTGGTGAATAGGCTTACTCGTTGCTGCCCAACACCTGCCAGACCAGATCAGATTCGTATCCCTTGCTTAGTGCATAGCGAACTAATTTCTGCTTGACAATGAGTGGATTATCGTCTCGAATGCTTCTGCGTTTTTTCTCCAGCAACTCAGTGAGCGTTTCCCGGTAATCGTCGGGAGCAATTTCGTTCATAGCCTGATCCAGATTGTAGCCGGTGATTCCTCGTTGCTGCAGATGTTGCTTGATTTTACGCTTGCCCCAGCCTTTAACCCGAAATTTGCCACCCGCAAACGATTTGGCAAAACGCTCTTCATTCAGGTAGTTCTGCTGGATTAGTTCGGCAATCACTTCTTCGGCATCATCGCCCAGAACACCCCAGTCTTTTAACTTGTCGCGGACTTCCTGTTGGGTTCGTTCCTGATAAGCGCAAAACATGGCTGCTTTGCGAAGTGCGTCTTTCAGATAATCAGTCATAAAGAAAAAACACGTAGCAAACTGCCGAGGTTCAGATGGGGAAGATAGGATGTATGATGTATGGAATAGACTTTTATATGTCATACATTCTACATCATACGCCCTATATCATACATCCATTTCTACCACGTTCGTTTACTCATAACTTTGTCGAGTTCGGCCCGTGTCATGGTGCCGAGCTCAGGGTGTTGGCCCAGCCATTTTAGAAAATTTGTTTTGATTTCGTCAGTCCACTGGCTGTCGATCTGGCCAGTTGTATAACGCCCCGACTTTACCATCTCAAACCCGAACTGATCCTTGCGAGTCACGAATTCGCAGGTCGTAATAACCTGTTCGGCCATGTGAGCCGGAACAAAAAGGACGCCCTCCCGCTGAGCAATAACCAGATCGCCCGGCAACACCATCGTGCCACCGATACGTATGGGCGTGTTTAGGCCCATCAGCACCATTTCTTCCAGAAACGAAGGGTGAAAGTCGCGAACGAACGCGTTGAAGCCTTTGATGTTCTGCAATTCCTGTAGATCGCGTGCCGCTCCGTTAAAAATAACGCCGTTGCCGGTTTTGCTGAAGATGGCATTCCCTAACGTAGCGCCAACGAGCGTTCCGCCACCAATCTTACCAAAGCCATCGGCTACGTATACATCGCCTTTGGTGAGGGTTTCAATGGGCCACGTATTGGTATTCCCTTTTCGACCTTGTTTCGTGATGCCCCGGTCCTTAATGTTTTTTTCAATATCCGGGCGACTCGGCATGAACATCGCCGTAACCGCGCGGCCAATTACGGGTACGTCGTCTTTAATTAATTTCCAGCCACCTTCAAACTGATTCAGATAGCCTTCGTTTTTCAGGACTGTCCAGGCGTCGTCGAGCCCAATAGCTTTAGCTCTTTCCAGTAAGGCATCTGGTACTTTAGGGCGACCATCTGGAAAACGCTCTCCTTTCCATTCTGAGGTTAAGAATGTTAATTCGTCTTTAGACATGGTTTGGGCAACTGAGTAGCCGTTTACCAGGAGAAAGGCAGCAAAAGAAAGTAAAAGAGTAATACTGGATTTCATTGTCAGGCTTAAGATACAACAATACAAAACTCAGGATTTATGGCATGCGGACAAAAAATAATAGGCTTCGAAGGCCTATTATTTTGATGTCTGGTAACTAGTCAGAGCGGGTAAATTAATGCCCTTTAGCCAAATACGCTTCTATATCTTTCGACGTAATGGCTAGTTTTTTAGGATACTTAGCAACCCAGGCTCTGAATTCATTCTTGATTTTATCGGACCAGTCGCCGTGGATTTCGCCGGACGGGTACTTGCTTTGCTGAAGCAGAAAGCGTTCAAATTCGTCGCGCAAAGCCGTCATTTCTGATTCAGAAACCAGCTCATCAACCAGATGGGCCGGAATGAAAACGACACCATATTCATTCGCAAACACTACGTCGCCGGGCATTACGGTTACCTCGCCAATACGGATGGGCGCATTGATTGACGTGGGTGTCATGTCTTTAATATAAGACGGATCATGCCCTTTGACCCAGGCATTGAACCCTTTCGTATCTTTCAATTCCTGCATATCCCGGATTGATCCGTAAAAGATGACGCCCCGGCCAGTTTTGCCGTAAATAGCATTGCCCAGGCTGGAGCCTATCAACGTACCATCTTTCACTTTTCCGTAGCCATCTGCTACGTATATATCGCCTTTCGTCAGGATATCGATAGGCCAGATGTTAATCCCGCCTTTTTGGGAACGACCTTCGGCCCGCCCCTGCCTTCTTACCAGGCTATCCAGGTCGGGTCGGCTGGGCATAAATTGGGCTGTAACAACCCGGCCGGTCATGGTTTCGCCAGGTTTAAGGATAACCCAGTTTTTCTCGACCTGATTTCGATACCCCTTCTTGCCGAGGTAGCCCCATACCTGCTCCAACGTACAGTTTTGCAAACGTTCCAGGACCAGATCAGATACGTGTGGACGGCCATCGGGCAGGCGTTCTCCTTTCCATTCGGCCGTTAGGGCTTTAACATATTCGGGAGATGAGCCTATGCGTTGAGCTCGTCCGGAAAGGCTGCCTAAGATGCCAAGAGTAGCTAATAGTAAAGTTCGTTTTAACATGGAATGTAAGGGCGTTGATATACTATTGAAGAGGTAATTGGTATCCGCTCTCATACGCTGGGAGAGATGGACGAACTGGCTACGTATGCATCATGGCAGCCAATGGACATAAACGATACGTAGCGATGAACTTTCATAGTTGCTGAAAAATGTCTAAAAGACAATTATGTTGATAAAAGCCGTTTTGATAAGTAAAATACTGGCATTAGATCATTTTATAAAGAGTCGATTGTAAAATCCCGCAGAATTCCTTAACCATGAAAAACATTTTATCTCGTTTATCCTTATCCGATAAATCATCAGACCGCCGTGATTTCCTGCGCAATGCCGGATTGGGTGGCCTTTCGCTTGGCTTAGCGTTCGACAACCGTCCCGAGCAGGAAATGGAGTTCATTACCCAGAAAGTAGGGCGTTCGTCTAAGCCATCGGATTTGAAAATTACGGACATGCGCGTTGCTATTTTGCAGGGCGTTCCGTTCAGCAGTCCAATCATTCGGATTGATACGAATCAGGGAATTGTAGGTTGGGGAGAAGTTCGGGATGGCGCCAGTGCCAACTACGCGCTGATGCTGAAAAGCCGCTTATTAGGTAAGAATCCGTGTAACGTCGAGCAGATCTTCAAACAGATTAAACAGTTTGGTGGACAAAGCCGGGCTGCTGGTGGCGTTTGTGGCGTTGAAATGGCGCTGTGGGATCTGGCCGGTAAGGCGTATGATGTACCAGTCTATCAGCTACTGGGTGGAAAATACCGCGATTTCATTCGTCTTTACGCCGATACGCCAGAGGCCAACAATTATGAGGATTTTGCCAAGAATATGCAGAAACGCCGGGAGCAGGGCTATACATTCCTGAAAATGGATTTCGGTATTGGTATGCTGGCGGATGAACCAGGAATGCTCGTTAATGCGTCAAACTGGAGTGTAAAGCAACAGTGGAGCGATCGTGAACCGGGCAAACTGGGCAACTACGCAAACACCAAGCACCCCTTTACCCGGATTCAGGTGACGAAGAAAGGACTGGATCGACTGGCCGACCACGTAGGAAAAGTTCGCGAGATTGTTGGGTATGACCTGCCGCTGGCTGCCGACCATTTTGGCCATTTCGACGTTAATACGGCTATTCAGATTGGCAAGGCGATGGAGCCATTCCGGCTGGCGTGGCTGGAAGATCTGGTGCCCTGGATGTATACCGATCAATGGAAACAGATTTCTGATGCGATTGATACGCCAACCTTAACCGGCGAAGATATTTATCTGAAAGAAGGCTTTATTAAGCTGATCGATGCGAAAGCAGTTGATATGATCCACCCCGACCTGGCTTCATCGGGCGGTTTGCTGGAAACCAAGAAGATTGGTGATTATGCCGAAGAGAAGGGAATTCCAATGGCGATGCACTTTGCTGGTTCACCTATTTCGATGATGGCCAACATTCACTGCGCGGCAGCAACCGAAAATTTCGTAGCCCTTGAGCACCACGGTGTAGACGTACCAGGCTGGGAAGATCTGGTAACTGGCATGAAGCCGATTGTTGAGAAAGGATTCGTACGGGTCCCGGAAAAACCAGGTTTGGGCGTCGAGTTAAACGAAGAGGTTGCTAAAAAATTCCTCAAAAAAGGCGGTACGTGGTTCGCGCCAACTGACATGTGGAACACGCGCGACTCTGCCGACCGCGAGTGGAGTTAAATTAGGTGTTTATAGTTGTATTAAGTGATTAGGCTGTCTCCGACAGCATCCTGCTGTCGAAGCCACTTAGTGGCTAATTGGGGCATTACAACTTAGCCTATGGCTTCGACAGCAGGATGCTGTCGGGGACAACCTAATCACTCAGTTCATGTAGTTTATAGTGGCTGACGCAAGACTGGGCATAACCAAACAAACAGGGCAAATTTCCGACCGCCACGGCGGACCATTTGTGCCTAATATGTGAGTGTTGTAAACTTAATTTACTGCGTTCTGACACTATGGCCGTCAATAACTTGAATGTTGTATAGCGGCATTTCGTCTCACAAACTCAGCTAAAATGTGAGAATTTTGGACGGCCCGCCGTCGCGACCGTCCGCGGCTGCGGTTGATTCGTGACGGGGCCGCCCGAGCGGATAACAATTTGAGACTTCATCTTATTTAGATTGTCCTTTCAAAGACAATCACCATCTTCATCGCCAAAAACGGTGGTTAAACTACCACAATAAGGCCCTGAATTGGCGCACCTCACAGGCTGGCCTCGTTGTTCAGCTTTACTACTTGAGTGGACTGATAATTATACCGGCGACGGCAAGCAAAAACGCGGCTGATTTATCGGCGCAATTATTAGGTCTATTTAAGCTGTTTCGAAAAACACTGATGCTTTCAGCGCGCTGCCCGTACGGCCAAGACTAGTCTGAGTAACGGGTGGCGTAGACCACTTCAGCAAACCCACCACCAGAAAGGGGGAAAGAAATGTCCCGGGTGCCCCGTAGCGACAGGACAACCGGGACACCGAACCGGTTGCAAAACCGGGAGCCGATTCACTTACTGCGCAATCAGGGTAAGCCTAAAGCGGGCGGTAAACGGTTGGGACGAAATTTTGCAATCTTCCGAGAGATATAGGGTAGCGGTTAGGGAGCCCGTTATGGTCTTTCCATCCACCGAGTCGATACGAATACTGTTAGGTGAGTTGATCTGCCCGCCATTGCAAGGGTAGACGTACGTTGCCCAATAGGCCGTCAGGCCATCCGACAGCATAATATCCGCGCGTCCGTCCAGAGGTGCTTTTAGGTTGTCGTACGAATAGGTGGTTGATGCCTTGAGCTGATTTGCACGAATACTCATGGTCATCACCCGATTCTGGCTATTGGGATTGCCAACGTTGGTCACTATGGTAACGCCCTGCTGACTGATAAACCCGATGGCATTGCAGGCATACGTTTTCCCGGCCCAGGTGGCCTCAAATGAGTTACCCTCGATAGCGATATTCGCCAGAATGATCGCTTTACCCGTTGCTCCCTTACGAGGCTGGAATTTAGGGGGTATGAAGTCATGAACCTCCACGCCCGCTACCCGCCAGTTTCTGACTTTACCCGGGTCCTGTAGCACTTGTTGCTGAGTCAGGGCCACTTCACTCCGTTCCGCATCAGGCGCTTTGTGAAGATCATCGTAATAGCCTACCAGTTTGAGGTTGGTCGATTCGCCGGGCTTGATCAAGGTTTTTTCGACTTCCAGGTTAAATTCAGCAAACGCCCCCCAGTCACTAAAGTGCGTGGTGTTGACCGTCAGCGTGCGGGTGGCTTCGTCCAGCTCGGTGTTGGGCAGCGCTTTCCAGATGCCATCGTTCCCTTGGTAGGCCATGAATAGTAACTGATCGGACGTACCCTCCAGCTCGTCCTGCTGGTAGTGAAACTGAAGCGTTACGGGCTTAGCAAACGTCACCCCCTCGGGTAACAAGCGGAATGACTGCTTGCCGATCAGACCGGGAAGGGTAGGCGTCACGGGCTGTATGGTGAAGCTGGTGGCTTGGGCTACTCCATGACGGACTACGTAGAGCCGAAAAAGCTGCCGGGCTTGATAAAGCCAAAAGCAGCTTCCCCTTTCGTCGCTACGTACTGGAGCGACACGACCGCGTCGGCGGCCCGGATCGGCATGGATGAGTTCCTCAAACTGAATCTCAGCGCAGAGGATTACGCATTTCACAAGTCAAACGCTCCGGACTCACTCTAAAACCAACAAAAAAGCCCCGATGGAATTCATCAGGGCTCCGAAGCTGTTGATTTATAAACGAGAAATCAGGCGCTTTATTGTGTGCTTAGAAACAGAGTAACGCTTATTTTTCACTTTTTTTAGTCTTCACAAAGGCTCCTGCTGACCATGACAGCCTATTCTGTCGAACGGTTCCCCGCCGGGACTGAAAATGGCCACAGCTTTTTTTGTAGGATCTCGCGCGGCTTCGGCCGTCCGATCCATCTCAGCTTGTCGCAGTTGCCGACGCAAGCTGTCGACTTCTTGTTGAAGATCCTGATCGGTTTTCTTTTCCCCGCCCGGCGGCCCGGCTTTGTCATCCGCTTTCCGCCAGGCGTGAATCAGACTATCGCTAATGACCATTTTGCGGGCTACGGTCATGATGGGTTCACCATTGGCAACTAGCCGCAGCACATCAGCTTTAAACCGCTACGGCGGACCGTTCGGCGGTATACTTTCGTTTGGGGCGTTGGGATTGGTTTATGCCGGGCCGACGTATCGGTACACGAAGTTAAAAAAGTTTCGTGTCCGGATTTTTAGGACCATATCAATTTCGGCCGGGCCGCCGTCGCGGAGATTTTTAATTCTGCCAAAATCTGGGCTTCACTCACCAGCCCTAATCGGTAAAGCTCGACCACGTGCCAGCGAAAGGCACTGGCTTTGTCCTTTTTCTTGAAATCAATAAAACTGCTCACTTTCATAACTTTACAAGGTTAGTGTCAAGCTATTTCGCTGTAATACAATAAGTTGCATAAGGGATCTTATGTTAAGAAACTTTTCCAAGAACTGACCTTAAGCAAGGGCAAGTAAAGCAACGTTGATCAACGCCTTTTAGTACCCATAAATCCAGCTTAAGTAGAACGGCTATGAACTGGTGGATCGTCTTCCAAATTGGGCGGTGGATAGCCACCACTTTGGCTCTACTTGCTCAATGATGAAGCGTTTTTCTCAGCCTAGCTCGCACCAACGCATCAGTTTAGACCTAATCTCAGATTTTGAGAACCTGTAGAGATGACACGGAGAATGACACAGGAAAGTAGAGCTGCACAGAGGTCTCTTTAAAAATAGCTTTTCTCCCTGAATCTTCGTTTCGCTCGGTGTATCGCTTGTTATCGGCTTTTAACTATGAAAAATAGTCTCGTTAAGATAGGTAGTTGGGTACTGGTTCTGCTGGCTGGGGGCTGCGTTGATCCATACCGCCCGCCGGAAATTTCCGATCCAAACACCTATCTGGTAGTTAACGGTTTTTTTGATAGTGCGCCGGGCGCTACGACGACCATTCAACTCTCGTGGTCGCAGAATCTGACGGATTCCAAGCCGCCAACAGCCGAAACGAATGCCAGACTGACGATTGAGAGTGCGCATAATGCCACTTACAGTCTAACCGAAAAAAGCGCGGGCGTTTATTCCTTATCGGGCGTAACGGCCCAACCCGGCGAAACGTACCGGCTCCACATTCAGACGGCCAGCGGGTTAACGTATTATTCCGACTATGTACCCGTCACTATGAGCCCCGCTATTGACAGCATAAGCTGGCAGGTAGAAAATGATGGGGTACAGATTAACGTTAATACGCATGATCCGCAGAACACTACGCATTATTACCGCTGGGAATACGATGAGACCTGGGAATACACAGCCGCTTACTATTCATTGTTTGTGTATAATGATACAAACAGAACTATCGACAGGCGAAATGAAGACGTATTCAACTGCTGGGGCAGTTCAAATTCCAGAAATATCAGGGTACACTCCACCGTCCGGCTAAGTCAGGATATTGTCAGTCAGTTTCCGCTGATCGCTATTCCTGGCTCGTCGATTAAGTTTCAGAGTAAATACAGCATTCTTGTCCGGCAGTATGCTTTAAGTCAGGCTGGGTATGAATACTACGATCAATTGGCCAAAATAACGCAGAACATCGGCTCCATCTTTGATCCACAACCTTCGCAGATTACGGGAAATATTCATTCCACAAACGATCCGACTAATTTGGCATTGGGTTTCTTTTGGGCAGGGTCTGTGACCAGCCAGCGGATTTTTATTCGTAAATCTCAACTCCCTGGCTGGGTTACCATTACTGGTGATGGGTACTGTGATACGGATACGCTGACTGCGGAACAAATCCGGGATTCGCCCACCGGAATCGTTTCTGAATATATACCCTCACCGCCCCTCCCTCCTCCATACGCTTACCTGACGGCTCCCTTAGCCTGCATCGACTGTCGGTTGAAGGGGGGAATTACCAAAAAACCGGATTTTTGGAAATGATGGGTATAATTAAAGAATCGTACACAAATCGTCACTAGCCAGCTGTAGCAAAATTTTCACCCGAGCCCGCAAATACGCGATTCTGGGCAAGTTGGGTTATCTCTGTGATTGAATCAGAAACCCATTCAGTCACAGAGATAACCCAACTTTAACTTTTTAAAGCCGTTTTGTCGATCAAATCAGTCAAATAGTATATTTTGTACGAAACGGCAAACGTACCCCCTGTTTCGTGTTGAACCCCGTCCTGAAGGATTATGGTCAGGCGGCCCAGAAATCACAATTGTCAGAGAGTTTGAATGCAAACGTGATCAATTCGGTCCAAGCATTTTATTAAGTGGGGTAGTTCTGCGGAAAGGGAGATAATTCACGGTCCGCCGTTGCGGTCATTTGGGAGAAAACCAGTCTGCTCCGGCAGCCCGGTCACAAACTCAGCTAAAATGTGAGATTTTGAACGGTCCGCCGTCGCGACCGTCCGCGGCTGCGGTTTGATTAGTGACGGGGCCGCCCGAGCGGATGACAATTTGAGACTGAAGCTCAAACACATTGACTTTGCCGTGACAACTACTGTCTCGATCTCAAGAATAGGGCGTTTTATAGGACGTTCTACAAGCGTCTAACCGATTTTAGATTCTCGCTTACTTAAGCGACCTGCGACTAGGCCCCATTGCGCAAGGCGCGCGATTGGTACAACAGTGCTGTCCAGTTAATCCACCCGAATCTTGGGGGAATATATTTATAAGTTTAGGCTGTAACCTCTCGTCCAAGTGGGAGTTACCACTCGAAATCTCTACACCCTTTAGGCCAGCAACTGACTGTTGCTGGCGAGCGTAAGGAGATGCATCGATGTGCAAACTAGTCGATAAGCAGGAACAGCCAAACCAACTATCAATGAGCCAATTTTTTGTCAAGATTCTTGTGATCCTCCTCTTAGGACCACATTATCTATACGCGCAAATGGCGTATAAAGTCCAGGATCACTTTACGAAAACTGAGACCTACATTACCATGCGCGATGGTGTCAAATTGTTTACGGCTATCTATACCCCTAAACAAGCTACTGCGACCCGCCCCTATCCCATCCTCTTGCAACGGACCTGCTATGGCATTGCCCCCTACGGTAATGATAGTTATCCCAACAGCTTAGGCCCATCGATGACGATGATGCAAGAGGGCTATATCATGGTTTATCAGGACGTGCGAGGCCGCTACAAAAGTGAAGGTCAGTTTACCAACATGACACCCGTAATGGTTCATAAAAACAATACAGACGTGGACGAAAGCACCGATACCTTTGACACCATTGACTGGTTGGTCAAGCACGTACCGAACAATACTGGCAATGTGGGGATGTGGGGGACGTCCTACCCAGGGTTTTATGCAGCAGCTGGTCTGCTGAGTAACCATCCCGCCCTGAAAGCATCCAGCCCGCAAGCACCCGTTTCAGACTTCTTTTTTGATGACTTTCATCATAATGGGGCCTTTTTGGAGAGTTATTTTTTATTATTTCCCTGGTTTGGCGTGCCAAAGAAAGACACGACCACCTTCGCCTGGTACGATAGCTCGCCGGTTAATACGGCTAAAGTTCTCCGGGATGGCTACCAAATTTATCTGGATCAAGGCCCACTGACGTTTGCTGACACCTACTATAAAGGGAACGTCTTTTGGCAGGAAACGGTGAATCATCCCAACTATGACGACTACTGGCGAAAACGAGCTTTACTCCGGCACGTTCAGCCTAATCTAAAAACAGCCGTTATGACCGTTGGAGGCTGGTTTGATGCCGAAGATCTGTCGGGGCCACTGAATCTTTATAAGACCATCGAGAAGAAGAGCCCCGGCACCTACAATACGCTAGTCATGGGGCCGTTTGGTCACGGTGGATGGGCCTATGAGACCGGCCATACCCTGCACAGTAACCTCTATTTCGGCGATAGCCTGGCGAGTTTCTATATGAATGAGATTGAAGCCAAATTCTTTCGTCATTTTTTGAAGGGCGTAGGCAACAGTACGGGCTTACCGGAAGCGTATATGTTTGATACGGGCCTGAAAAAATGGAATCAGTTTGATCAATGGCCCGCTGCTCGTATTCATAAGCAAAAGCTTTATTTAAATGCAGCGGGCACGTTAGATCGGCAACCCCCTAAAAAGATTGAGTCAGTATCTTACCCCAGCAATCCTATGAAGCCAGTTCCCTACACCGAGGATTTGACATCGACGATGAACTTTACGCCTTACAATTACATGAGCGAAGACCAGCGCTTTGCAGGCCGTCGGCCGGACGTACTGATATTTCAAACCGGTGTTTTGTCTCAGGATGTGACCTTAGGAGGGGAAATTAAAGCGTATCTGAACGTAGCTAGTACAGGTACAGATGCTGATTTCTTTGTCAAACTGATTGATGTCTATCCCATGGACGAACCCAATCATGCCTACATGCCTAATAAAAACGTTACCTTGAGTAATTACTGGCAGATGGTTCGTTCGGAAATGATGCCCGCCCGGTTTCGCAACAGCTTTGAAAAGCCTCAGCCACTCCGCGCTGGTCAGAAAACGGCCGTTCATTTTCAGTTGCAGGATGTGCTCCATACCTTTAAAAAAGGGCACCGGATCATGATCCAGGTCCAAAGTACGGCCTTCCCCTTATTTGCGCGTAACCCCCAGACATTCGTGCGCAACCCGTACAAAGCAAAGTTCTCCGATTATGTGAAGGCCACACAAACGGTTTTCAACGACAGTTTTATTGAGGTGGATTTGCTCGAAGGGGCTATTACCGAAAATGCCCAGCCATCTGTCTGGAATTTTGAGGACTACCGACCAAGAGTGATTGGCATGGCTCCATTTGAAAACGGGGCTCAATCTGTTAGCACGAGCACATCGGTGATTATCCTTCACTTCTCCCAAAAGATGGATACCCGATATTATAGTTTTGGCAAAGGCCCTTTGGGCCTGGAAAGCATGGCGCGGGTAAAACGGTTACGAGGCTTTTCGGAGGATGGTAAATCGTTCTCCTTTGAACTTGAGGTGAAGCCGAATCAGCGTTGTCAGTTACTGATCGGTTCAAGTTTTCGCAATGAGAATGGCGATCGCCTGAAGCCTTACCTGATTGATTTTAAGACTAAAGAATAGAGGTTGTTGGGCAGAATGGCCGTTCTGAACAGCCCTATTGTGTTTCATCCTTTCCGGGTAGTATATATTCCTAAAATGACACAAAAATGGAGGGCGTACAGGCGAGAGAACAGTTAACATCTCAGTTGAGTATTACCTCACAAAAGGCTCCCACCTGAGACGGGAAGCGTTTTGAGTATCTGTAATTCGGGCGTTTTTTGAAATCATGCTTGCTGGTCAACCGATAGCAAATGCAAAGCATAGGCACACCTATTGCGAAAAATCACGTATCAGCTTCTCGGTCTCGGCTGGATGCGAAATGAACACGTAGTGATTGGCATCCTTGATCCCCAAGGTCTTTCCTTTCCTTACTTCTTTTCGAAACAGAGCTTCCTGTTCACTAGCCCACTTGGTCATGATAGGAAACGAGGCCATGGCCTTCTGGCGATTGGCGGAATCTAGGCGGTTGTAGAATGGGAAGGCAGCACGGACAGAGCTGTGCTGGGCATAAATCGCCAGCGCTGGACATTGGATCTGGGAATAAGCAGGACGCTCTAACCTCGATAGCGTGGCCGGGAAGACAAAGGTCGGTGTTGTATCCCCAATATATTTGCCTTCTTTCGAGAAAACAGATGTTGCCCTGATCTCTTCGACAGGAATCCCCACACCCACTACTTCCTCTATACCCTGGCTTAAGTTTTCCAAAGAAGCGGAATCCCTGGCCGTTGGATTGGGTTGACCAGGGCCTTGGGCCAAAAGCTGCATCAGATTGGAGCGGTCATAGGCGGCATCCAGGTAAATCAGTTTAGCCACCCGATCTGGATACAACGAAGCGAATTTACTCATTTCGTCCCCGGCGATGGAATGCCCAACCAGCAAGCCTTTCTGGATATGAAGGGAGTCCAGAACAACGAGAATATCATGGGCTAGTGTAGCCATATCATAGCCCATTTTGGGTTTGGACGACTGGCCGAATCCTCGACGTGTGATGGCATACACATGATACTGATCAGTAAATTTAGGCGCAAATTCGTCAAAGACGTGGGCCGTGTTGCCAAAGCCGGTCAGGAACACCAACGGTTGACCTTCTCCGCCCCAGTCGAGTACTTCGAGTTTAACGCTGTCGGCTACGGACAACAAACGGGTCTGATGGGCCGATGAGTTGATTTCAGATTGGGACGAATGACAACGGGCAAGAACAAGGGTAGCCAGTAGGCTTACCAAAAAGAGGCTTGTTTTCATGGTCAGATTAGAAAACCGGTCTTGCCAATCTACTCACATTTTTAATGGCCCTGGCGCTCACTCGAAGAAATTGTGTAAACGGTTGGGGACTGTCGGTAGAGCGTATGCTACTGGTGGAGTTTGACAGATATTAAAAAAAGGTACATTCTCAATAAAGGCTCAAAGGGCGAGACGCCAGTGCGCTTAGGAGTCTGCTCCTTAAGAGACCGGTGTGAGTGCATACAGCTGATAACAGCTCAGGACTCTTAGGGAACTGATAAATAATAAATGAGCGACAGCCTGCTTTTAGATGACAAAGCAGGCTGTTCTTGTAATTCTTTCTACCACTACCGACTAATAATTTATGCTACATCGTTAAGCCATCCATTAGAGAAGACTACGTTTTTGAAGCTGCACTGCAATGGCCTTTCGTTTCCTGTTATAGGTAGCTAGGGCGGGTATCAGGGCCCAGCTACTAGCTGCTACCAGATACGAACTGAGGACGAAAGCCATACTGACAAACATGACTAATAGAAGCAGCATAAAGAAGCCCATTTGTTGGATTTTAGCTTTCTTGGTCAACACTTCATTATCGGATAGCTGATCTAAGGCAAGTTGCTCAAATGAGCAAGGAGAGGAAAGCGCAGTCATATTTTATTTTGTTAATTTATGACTAAACTACCCAGCTTATCAATATGAAGTTGGGTAAAAGGAGGAAAGGAACATAGAGCGGATAATCGGTAGCAGATCCCAACAACACCGATTTAGCTTCTACCACCATTGCCCTAAGTCGAGCAGTGCCGTTTCCCTTAACTCTCCCTCAATTCTCACGAAAACCCTGATTTATTAATATTTGTCTACCTCAATCAGTCACATAGGTTGAAATCGGGTGAGGTGGTCCGGTTTATCGGCACACTGAATTTGTCAGATTTGTATAATACTCCTGTTCAAATTGTTCAGGGCTTCGATAACCCAGCGACGAGTGCTTTCTCTCCCTATTATAATAGACCTCAATGTAGTCGAAGATCTCTGTATATGCATCCTCAATGTTCAGAAATACTCCGCCTTCCAATAATTCCGCCTTCAGGCGGCTCCACAACGACTCGGCAAAGGCATTGTCGTAGGGATCGTCGGCCCGGCTCATACTCGGCCTGAGATGCCACAACCGGATTACCTCCTTTAACTCCGTTGAGATGTATTGGCCACCCCGATCTGAATGGATAATGAGCCCCACGGCAGGTTGATGCAATTGTAAGGCACGACGTAGGGGCAATACAACCAGTTCGTCCTCCATCGTTTCACCTACTTGCCAGCCCACTATTCTACGCGAAAACAAGTCCATCCAAGCCGCTAGGTAGCCCCACTCTCCATTCTCCAAAGGCAAATAAGTTATGTCACTGACCCAGACCAAATTAGGGGCCTTGGGCAACGGCTGACCTAATAGCAGGTTCGGCCAATAGCCTTTTCCATGGGTACTATCCGTTGTTCGAGGTACAAATGATTTGGGCTGAATGGCCTGTAAACCAACTGCTTTCATCAGCGTTCTTACTTGATGACGGCCCAGCAGATACCCCTTTTCTTGTAACTCAGCGGTAATACGTCGACTGCCATAGCGTCGTTTGTGCTTACGAAAAACTTGCTCTACTAGTTGTTGGTGCTCAGCTTGTTGGGGAGTTTGTTGGTAGCTATCGCCCCGTAAGTACCGGTAATAAGCCGTACGACTAACTTCCAACACTATGCACAGAGTTTCTATCTTAAATTGCTCAGCTAGGCTTTTAACCAACTCATAGCGTTGCTCTAGGTCTGTTGGCTGACAATGCTTAAAGCTTTTTTTAAGATCTCGCGCTCCACCTCTAGTTGACTAATCCGTTGTAGTAGCCGCTGATTCTCAATTAATACCTCCGGAGGCTGGCTTGAAAAATAGTGTTTCTCTTGCCCGTTGGTTCGCTATTCCCATTTATAAATAAGCGCTTCACTGATACCCAACGCCTGAGCCACGTAAGGCACGCTTTGCCCATTGGCGATCATTTTTAGCACGTCTGCTTTGAAAGTCGCGTCGTATTTACGCCGTTTAAGAGGTTTGTTTTTAGGCTGCATGGTCCTGCAAGTTAAGCAAGTTCACTGTGCCGATTTATTGGACCATCTCAGGGTAATTCTACGCTAAAGCCAATTAGGCTGTCTGAATAAATTTGGCCTTCCTTAAATGACTCATTATTACTTTACCTTATGAAACGATTCTTTGTCATTACTCTCCTAATAGGCGCTAGCTTAACAGCTACTGCTCAGGTGAAAAACCAGTTAGCTAATACCGCCTGGCAAGGTACCGTCGAGACCAGCAAAGTCGTGGATGTTGTTCTTCGGTATGGAGCAGACACAATGAGGATGTATACGATAGCCGACAAGCAG
>NZ_JAAFZH010000015.1 GCF_010435915.1 Spirosoma terrae
TGCCTTCAGTTTGACAGGCTTGAGCGCGGGCAGCTATTCGGCCTTCTCGATTACAAACAACGGTTGCACGGCATTATTGGGATCGAGCGTAACCCTGGCTGATCCAGCGGCTCCAACCCTGGCTATCAGCACCACCGCCGGACCAACCACCTGTGCGGGCACCAATGGCAGCATCAGCTTTTCCTCCACCAATCTCCCCGACGGTACATATCAGTTGAGCTATACCGGCGCGGGCAGTCCTAAGACCGTAACGGTGGCCAGCAACGCCTTCACGCTGACGGGCTTGAGTGCAGGAAGCTATTCGGCCTTCTCGATTACCAGCAATGGCTGTACGGCGTTGTTGGGAGGATCGGTTAATTTGGCCGATCCTACGGCGCCAGTAGCTACACTGAGTAATAATGGCCCATTAACCTGCAACGCCCCTGAAGCAACACTGATAGCTACTGGAGGTGTCAGTTACACGTTTAGTAATGGAGCAACGCAGATCGGCGGCAATACAGGAAACACAGCAATCGTAAATACGCCAGGAACTTATTTTGTGATTGCTACTGACGCCAACAGTTGTACGGCGCTTGCCTCCACAACAGTCACGAGCAATAGCACGCTGGATGCTCCTTCGCTGGTTGCCAGTAGCCCAACCACAACGAATCAGCCAATATCGGTTAGTGCTATGGGCTGCACAGGCACCATAAACTGGAATGTAGCCGGTGGTAGCGGCACCTCGAGCGGATCGGTCTATACATTGACACAGCCCGGAAATTACACCCTTTCCGCATCCTGCACAGTGGGAAGCTGTACAAGCCCTATCTCACAACCCGTCGCCGTTAGTATCCTGCCGGGTGTATTTGCCATCACGAGTGTCACAACGGTGTCCTGTCAGGTTATAGATGCCGCCAGAGGTCGCTACAGCATTCTATTTTCTCCCCAATACAGTGGTCAAAACAGCAATCCGATTTCGTTCTCAGTAGTGAATGAAATGCCACCAACCACCGCGCCGGGACCGTATTCGCTACAGCTTTATCAGGACAATCCGATTGTTACACTGGTGGCTAACCAGGCCGGAAACAGCGAAGCCCGGTTTAGTTATCATTGGGTTAATGCTTGTCAGACAGGTGTTAGCCCCAATAATCCGCCTACCACGTCTGGCATACTCAATCAGATCATTACGCAGGGACAAGCCTATCAACTCAATCTGAATGCATATTTCTCCGATCCCGATCAGCAAGTACTGACCTTTTCGGCTCAAGGTTTGCCAGCCGGATTAAACCTGTCGGGAAGTGTGATCAGTGGAACACCATCCACCACGGGCGTATCGACCGTAACGATCACCGCGCTTGATCCAGGAGGATTATCGGCCAGTACGAGCTTTGCCCTATCGGTTATTCCTACGATAACGATTCCAGGTGGCAATTTTGCGATTGCGAACGTAACGACAGTGAGTTGTGCTACCGTAACCGCTTATGAGCGTCAGCTGACATTTAACCCAATCTATTCAGGGGCAACGGCGTCACCAATTAGCTTCTCCGTCGTGAATGAACTGGGTCCAACAACGGCTCCAGGACCATACACGCTACGGTTGTATATCGACCAACCAGTCATTACGTTACAGGCCGTGCAGAATGGTCAGGCGGGTAGCTATACGTATAACTGGCTGGCGGTTTGCGCAGGAACCCCATCAGGTAACACGCCACCAATAGTAGCCAATACAATTGCTCCCCAATACTCAACGGCAGGTTCTGGGTTTAATTTCCAGATTCCGGGCGCTACGTTCACCGATGCGGAGACGCCAACTAACCTAGTTTTGTCGGTTAGCGGACTGCCAAACGGCTTGAACTTTGTTGCGCCAGCAACCATCTCAGGAACCCCAACCACAACCGTTGGTTCGCCTTTCACCATAACCGTAACGGCTACCGATCCGGGTGGTTTATCGGCCAGTACCAACTTCCTGCTGACAGTAAATCAGGGCAATACACCGGAGGGCAGTTTCGCCATTGCCAACGTAACAACGGTGAGTTGTGTGGCCGTAACCACTTATGAGCGTCAGTTAACCTTTAATCCGGTATATACTGGCATAACAGGTTCACCGATTAGTTTTTCGGTTACGAATGAAATGCCGCCAACAACGGCTCCGGGTCCGTACACGCTACGATTGTACACTGATAAACCAGCCATTACGTTAGTAGCCGTTCAGAATGGCACCCAGGTCAGCTATACGTACAACTGGCTGGCGGTTTGCAATTCGGGAGCGCGGCAACGCGTTAGTCAGGAATCGACTTTGCAGGTGAGCGTACTGGGAAATCCCATTCATGGCGAAGATGTTGACCTCGAAGTTCGCGGTGCAGTTGGTTCGCCATTAAATGTATCTATGCTCAATGAAATTGGTCGATTAACCAGTGAGCGGCAGATCCCTCAACCGGCTGCATTAGAGCGACTTACACTGAAAGTAGGGCGCGATAGTGGTATCTACTTCCTGAACGTCCAAAGCGGCAACCAACAACAGGTTATCAAAATCATTAGAGATTAATTGTAGTTCGATAAAATACAAAACCCCATTAGCGATTATGTTAGTGGGGTTTTGTATTTTCAACACTCAAATTTCATAGCACTGAACAGGTTCACTCTGATTAGTGAGTTTCATATTCTGCACACGCATGTCTTTCTACACGGCTCTATCCGAATCCCAGTTTTTTGATGCCGCCCGCACTGGCGATTTAGCCTTCATTAATCAGCGCATCAGTGCCAATATCAACGTAAATCTTCAGGATGAAAAGGGATTTACGGCCTTAACGTTAGCCACTTACAACAATCATGCTGACGTAGTGAAGGCTTTGCTGAAAGCAGGTGCTGATATAAATCTTAAAGACGCCAGTGGCAACACGCCCCTAATGGGAATTAGTTTTAAGGGCTATACCGATCTGGTACAACTCCTGATTGATAGTGGTGCCGATCTGAATAGTCAGAACGGAAATGGTAATACGGCTCTGATGTTTGCCACGATGTTCGGACAAAATCAGATCGTCAGCTTATTACTGGAAAACGGCGCGGATAAATCTATTCGTGATGCGCGTGGCTTAACTGCCGCTGATTATGCCATCCAGAAAGAAAATACAGAAGCCCTGCAACTCCTTCAAAAATAAGTACAAGGCTTCTGTTACGTATCATGTAGCCATTAGTTACCACCCGGCCGCGACGGACGCACTTCGATCTTGCTTGGCAGCGTCCGGGCCGGCATACGTATTAAATCGACAACCAGCTGGCCAATATCTTCCGGCTGGATTTTCCAGGCGTCTTTTTCATTCGGTTGGTGGTTATTGAAATGCGTAGCCACCGATCCCGGCATAATGGTCGTTACTTTGATGCCTTCACTACGTAGGTCGAGCATAATGGCCTGCGAAAAACCAACCAGGCCGAACTTACTGGCGTTATAGGCAGCTCCCTTTTCAAAGAAGTTCGTACCCGCCAGACTGGATATGGTGATAAAATACCCCTCCGTTTTCTTCAAAGCGTCGATGGTCGCTTTGGCCGTATAGAACACGCCCGTCAGGTTAATATCGATGGTTTCCTGCCAAAGCTCAGGCGTTAATTCCTGGATGGGCGCAAAATGGCCTACTCCGGCGTTGGCTATCACATAATCCAGCCGCTGCCATTTTTCCAGAATAGTGCTTACCACCTGTTGCTGCGACGATAAATCCCGAACATCGGCCACTATACCCAGTGCACTGTCAGCACTGATTTGATTGAGTGCGTCGGCGGCTGCCTGTACACTCTCTTCAGAACGACCTGTAATCGCTACGTTCACGCCCTGTTTGACTAACGCTTCGGCTATGCCGTATCCAATACCTTTCGAAGCTCCCGTAATCAGAGCAACCTTTGCTATATCTGCCATGAATGAATAACTATTATTTGACGTAGCAATAACTCGGTAGCCAAATCGAAGGTTTCAAGGATTCTGAACGAGTGGGGGACGTAAAATCATAAAGAGCTGATAGGACGTTTTTAAAATAATTTAATAATCCATGTCTATTTTTGGTGATCTTCGGAAAACGTCGCTATTAGCGATGGAACCTTGTACTTTATCCGTTCATCCGGCATGAATCGTCTATTACTTTCGTTGGCTATAGTAGCCTTTCTCTCTTTTGCTACGTCTATTTCGTCCACGGCCCAACAGCCCATCTATAAAAACCCGGCATCACCGATCGAGAGTCGTGTTCGTGACTTGCTCGCCCGCATGACTAACGAGGAAAAAGTTGGGCAGCTTGCTACGTTACTAGGCTGGGAAATGTATGACAAACGAGATAATTCGATATCTGTAAGCGATAAGTTCAAGAAAGCAGTTGCCGAACAGCGAATGGGCATGCTTTGGGCCACGTTACGGGCCGACCCTTGGACGCAAAAGACGCTAAAAACAGGCTTAAATCCGGCCCAGGCGGCCCAGGCGACTAATGCCCTTCAGAAATACGTCATCGAAAACACCCGACTAGGCATCCCTCTTCTGCTGGCCGAGGAATGTCCGCACGGCCATATGGCAATCGGTACAACAGTATTTCCGACCGCACTGGGTCAGGGCAGTACGTGGAATCCGGCGCTTATTCAAAAAATGGCTGCGGCTATTGCCCTGGAAGCACGAGTACAAGGTGCTCACGTAGGCTACGGCCCCGTGCTCGACCTGGCTCGTGAACCTCGCTGGTCGCGGGTAGAAGAAACGTACGACGAAGACCCTGTGCTGAATGGACAAATGGGGATAGCGATGGTAACCGGTTTTCAGGGAGCGAGCATAAAAAGCGGGGCTAACATTATATCAACCCTGAAACACTTTACGGCCTATGGCGTACCGGAAGGTGGCCACAATGGCGGTAGCGTAAGCCCCGGTATTCGCGAACTCATGCAGGTTTATCTCCCGCCGTTTCGGGATGCCGTCGGTGCGGGGGCGCTTTCCATTATGACCGCCTATAATTCCATCGATGGAATTCCCTGTTCGGCGAACCCGTTTTTGCTGAAAACCGTGCTGCGTGATCAGTGGAAATTCAACGGCTACGTTGTGTCGGATTTGGGTAGTATTTCGGGACTGTTTAGTAATCACCACGTAGCGGCTAGCCCTGCCGATGCCGCTGCACTGGCCATCAACGCCGGTCTTGATTCGGACCTGAGTGGGTACGGTTTTGGTAAAGCGCTTCAGGAAGCCATCAATAAAGGGGCTGTTTCCATGGCCGTACTGGATACGGCTGTTAGTCGTGTACTACGGATGAAATTTGCCATGGGTTTATTCGAATCACCCTATGTCGATCCGGAAAAAGCCCGTTCGCAGGTAAAAACGGCTAGTAACGTAGCATTAGCCCGGCAGGTAGCCCGCGAATCGATCACGCTGCTGAAAAATAGCAACAACATATTACCGCTGTCCAAATCGCTAAAAACCATTGCGGTGATTGGCCCTAACGCCGACAACGTGTATAATCAACTGGGCGATTATACGGCTCCCCAGGCCGACGGCAACGTAGTGACCGTATTGCAGGGCATACGTAACAAACTTGGTTCCAATACCCAAATTCAGTACGTTAAAGGCTGTAGCATCCGCGATACGTCGACCAACACCATCGCCGAAGCCGTATTAGCCGCGCAAAAATCCGACGTAGCCGTTGTGGTGCTGGGCGGTTCCAGCGCCCGCGATTTCAAAACGGAATACCAGAGTACGGGCGCGGCCAAGGTAAACGCCACATCTATCAGCGACATGGAAAGCGGTGAGGGTTTCGATCGGGTTAACCTCGATCTGATGGGTAAACAGCTGGAACTATTGCAGGCCATTGTAAAAACCGGGAAACCGGTCGTACTGGTGCTGATCAAAGGACGTCCGCTCAATGTAAACTGGTCCGCCGAAAACGTACCGGCCATTGTGGATGCCTGGTATCCCGGACAGGAAGGCGGCAATGCTATTGCGGATGTGCTATTTGGCGATTACAATCCGGCAGGACGGCTCCCGATTTCGATCCCAAAATCGGTTGGGCAGCTCCCCATTTATTACAACTACAAAAACCCAACTCACCACGATTACGTAGAATCAGACGCTAAGCCACTCTTTCCGTTTGGGTTTGGCCTAAGCTATTCGACCTTCGAATATGGAGGACTAAAGGTCGATGTAATACCTTCTGCCAGCGATGTACAGGTGAACGTAACGTTTACAATCACGAACCGCAGCAGCCGCGATGGCGACGAAGTAGCTCAGTTATACATCAGCGACAAAGTGAGTTCGGTGGTTAGTCCGGTTAAGCAACTCAAAAAATTCGCCCGGATTCCCCTTAAAGCCGGTGAACAAAAAACCGTTACGTTCCAGCTACGGGCTAGTGATCTGATGCTACTCAATTCAGCCATGAACTGGGTTGCTGAAAAGGGCGACTTTACCGTACTGATCGGAGCCTCTTCGGATGATATTCGGTTGAAGCAGGACTTTCTGCTCCCAACGGATATTCAGGTAAAGCGATAAAACGTTCCGCTTCGCTACTATAGAGATGCCATGTCTTAAAGACATGGCATCTCTATTTTTACACGTATCCAATCAATCATTTTGTATTTTTCGCTAACCATTCCAATATATAATCCGCATCTTCCTGCCAGGTGGGTTGACCCAGTACGTAGTGATTGCGGCCTTCAAACTCCTTGTAATCCAGCACCGAGCCATTTTCTTTATAGGCTTTCAGGTTGCGATTGTTCAGGTGAGCGGGAATAATGTTATCGAGACTTCCCGACGTCATCAACAGCGGAGCATGGGGCTTATCGAAATCGACGTGGGCAGCACTGGTAAGGCCACCCCTCGCCACCACTTTTGATTCAGGGATCGTATTCTCATCGTAGGCTTTTTTCTGATCGTCCAGCGACATTTCATTCACAAACGCATACTGCCAGTCTTCGAAAGACATCAGATACGTTTTGTCCAGATCAGTAAACAGGCCCAGCGCTTTCCAGCCCGCTTTCAGGAACGAAAATTCATACGGAATAACCCCCTGAGGAGGCACGGAGTGAATCGCTACGGCGGCTTCGGCCAGATCCCGGTTTAGCAAAATCTGCGTAATAAGACCGCCCAGCGAATGGCCGATAATGATTGGTTTTTCAGGTAGTGCTTTCACAAAATTGGCGTAATGCTCAACCAGTTCGCTCAGGGTTAATTTCGCCAGATCAGTATCGTGTGGCTGGCGAGCACGGAGTTCAGCGGCAGTACCATCTTTATAAGGCCAGGCAGGCGCCAGCGTCTTATATCCTTTCGCTTCAAAATAGTCCTGCCAGGGTTTCCAGCCATGATGTGTAACGAAAGCACCGGTGATAAAAACGACGGTTTTGGGGGCATTAGTTTTCATGATTGTGTTGCGTTTTGGTGAAATTTTTCCGTTTTAACTTATTTATATCCAGATAATTGTGCTCTGGACATAACAAAGGTCGGCAACACAACACACACTAAGTTTAACCCAGGTTAAAATCGTTTTTATTGTAGTATCAAAACCATCGTTTTTTGGGGTGATAATAAAAAACCCCCGAAATCAGGCTGATTTCGGGGGTTTTTGCGGTTTTGTGGAGACGGAGAGATTCGAACTCTCGTCCAGTCAAGGAACCCGTCGTGCTTTCTACATGCTTAGGTACCCTTAAGATTGTCGGGAATCGGCCCGGTGTGTACCAAACCAAACCTCATCCGTAGGTGCTTGTTTCTCACTCAGCTGTTAACACCATAAACCGAGCCAGCGCTGCGAGTCGATGCCTCCTGATCCAACCAGCAGCACGTAGGCTGGGGAGACAATGGCTATTGGTTAATCCTCCGGATTAAGCAGCCATGGCGTAGTTATACTCGCCAGTTATTGTTTTGACGATTTGTTCGGGTCGGGAAATTCCGCCAACTCCCGGCATGCTTACACGCGACCTCAGCAAGCTGTCAATTCCGGTCGTCCCCAAAATGACTCCCTCATCGGGCGTGCTTATTACCAACCAGAACCTACCCGATTTAGTTCGACTACTAGCCTGAAATATACGCTCATTTTATTCTAACTTTAATAAACTTATTCGCTACTAGCGGGTTAAGCCGTTAACGAACTTCCTCTACTTTATAACCTAACGACAATGACTACGACACCGTTTGAAACGAACTTATTCGAGGCTCTGACTCCCTTCTTTCAGGAGCATTCCTTTGTTTTACTGCCCGATAAAAAGCAGTATCGACGTACTACGCCTATCGGTTTTCAGAATATTATACTATCCCCTTCCTTCTATGGCAATGAGACTATTCTGGAAGTGAACTTCGGCTGTAGAAATAATCAGATTGAACAGATAGCACAACAGTTTTTAAACAATATTCCCGACTTCCGTACCGAAGCCAATACGTTGATTCTTTCCATTGGCAAGTTCAACGGCTTTCAATATTTCCGATATAAAATTCACTCGGAAGACGACATTTCCGATATCTGCAGCCAGATTGAAGAGTTTTTCGTAACGAAAGGATTCGAATTCCTGGAAAAATCGGGCTCGCTGTCGGCACTGGATCGATTATTAAACGAATACCCGGCTCAACCCTGTCAATACGTCTATAATCAAACACATCGGTGTTATAAAGGGTTGATTGCCGCCCGACTCGACTATAATCCTTATTTTGATGGATTAATCGATAGCTATCGCCACCTACTGGTTCGGCAGACTCAGAATCCACATGAGCAACTTCACTTCGAACGGTTAATTAGCTACCTGCATCACTATTCGGCCAACTAACAATTATAACCTCTTCACAAAACTGATAATAGCAGGCGCAACACCTGGTGTTAATGGTAACGATGGGTCTGCATACGTCTTTATGTTTTCCAACTGACTCTCCTGGGCGTTTTTCAGTACGTGATTCATTTCGTCGAATAATACCAATTGAGCATCGGGTCTGGCGGCTTTTAACAACTCGGCTTCACTAGCCGCCACCTGCGTATCGCGTTTTCCATTAATGATCAGTACCGGTCCTTTAAATTTTTTGATCTCTACCGCCGGATCGTATTTCATCCAGGATATCATGCCCGGCTGCACGATGGGGTGTAGTACCATAATGGCTGCCTGTGCGGGTTTCTGAACGGTTTGTCCGTTACGTAGCGAATCCAGATCCCGATAGGCAAGTTGGCGCTGTTCGTCGGGCAATCCCTGTAGCTGTACTTTCAATACATCGGCAATATTTCGTCCGGCTCCGGCAATGGAAATATAGCCGTCTGCTTTTGTATCTATGGCGGCTAGCATACCCACCAGTGAGCCTTCGCTATGCCCGGCCACGATCACTTTAGAGAAGCGCTTATCCGCCTGAAGTTGTTTGATGAAGCCAACGGCATCACTAACGTAGTAGTCAAATCGGTGCTCCTGTGGCTTTATTACTTTGATGGCCGCAGGAATGTTTGTGCCCGACCCGCGTTTATCATACCGCGCTACGGCAATTCCAGCCTTAACCAAACTATCTGCTAACTGGCGATATGTACCCGCTTTGAGCGTACCAAAACCACCAATGGGTGCCGGGCTATTCCCATCCCGGTCGGTTGCCCCCGACCCTGCAATGATCAACACAGCAGGCATGGGCGTTTTGGCTTGGGCAGGTAATGTAAGCGTGCCATCCAGCGTCAGGCTAACGCCAGCCGGAGCCGTAATGGCGTAATGAATGGGCTCGTCGGTTTGCGCCTGGGCCATACCCGCCAGAAGCAGTAACCCAACCAGCAGAACTAGTTGTTTCCGATAAAGCCAGTATGAATAGCCCATAGGCACTAATGAGATAATGGCCGTAATGACCAGTACCCAGATAACCTTATATGGCTCGGGAAGAAACAGACCGCCTATGAATCCTACGACCCCGCCAATGACCCATATACGTCCCGCCAAACGGTGCGTCTTCCGCCAGTTATCCTGATTGTCGAGCGTCCAGGGCGTACGTATTCCCACAAAATAATTCGATGGTAAGCTAACCATTACATTCCCTAATGCCGCAAAAAGCAGACAGACAAAGGACGTAGTGAGCGTCGGGACGATTTCGGTCGAAATGCCGCGCCAGATCGCCCAGAACATGATGACCAGAAACCCCGACCAAAGCAGGCTAAACGACCTGCGTACGCGATCATAATTAGCCGCAGTCAGGCGTTTTTTGGGATCGATATAGGGGATAACGGTCAATATTGTATACAGGAATGCCGTTATTACGCCCATTACGGTCAGTACTTCCGTTTTATTACCAAACCGGTCAGGCTCGCCGGATATAGAAAAGTGAGTAGGAAACGTAGACGGCAGCTCATTCCAGACAATAAAAAGAAAGACAAATGGACTAGCTAACAACGTAACGAGAAGGCTTTCACGGAGTACACGATTCGCTTTCATGATTCTTACAGGAGTATAAGGTTTATTTAGGTGTTTTTTCAGAAGCTGGCTTTTCTGTTGTCTGGAAGCTCATCAGCCAGGCCAGCAACTCATCCAGTACGGTTGTATTCAACGAATACGTAATAAACTGTCCCTGCTTTACCGACTCAACCAAACCCGCCTGACGTAGCAAATCCAGATGATGGGATATACTGGGTTTTGTCATATTGAAACGGTCAGCGATTTCGCCAGCATTCAGGTCGCCCTCCCGTAACAGATCCAGTATCTCCCGACGTGTTGGATCATTCAGTGCTTTAAAGAGGTTATTCATCTGCTCGATTAAATAGTTAGACAAATATTTAATTAATTATTTAGACAAATATCTAAATTTTACTAAACGGTCCATACGGCTGATCAATGGCACTTGCATCAACTCCAGACTAACCGTTATACTAGATCAACTAGTCGTGAAAGACTATCAGTATCGAGCCGTTTTGGGGTGAAATGTCTGCCAACTGTGCCAGAACTCCTGATAAGCGGGTATTCGAGTAAGTGTAGCCATAGCCGAATTGCTAATGGGATGGCCAGACAAAGAAAAGAGCTGTTTACCAGCCGTTAACGTATCATGCCTGAGTATAAAGCGATCCGATACCAAAGGCCGTTCATACGCAAAAAAGCTTCGATCGTCTGACGCTAGCACAAGCATAACGGGCTTCCCTCCTAATGTATCGCTGATAACCCGCTCGCGCTTCAGGCGATTCCAGTCGTACGCTTTTGTTTGTTTATTCAGCTCAAGGCCAATAACCCAGGATTTTTCACGCCACGACAGGCTATCGGTCTTTGTTAAGTCACTACCTCCTTTGCCGCGTTCATATTTATCCAGTTTTGCATACGATGCATTGTAGGCTGTATCTGGCTGCATAATCAGGCTATTCGGGTGAAGCGCAAGCCACTGTTTCATCGTCATTTGCTGACTGAATACTTCGGGCAACGTATCGCCACGGAGCGGTCCTGCAACGGCTTCTCCGTTGGCCTGGCGCCACCAACTCCCCGTTGTGGCATCTTCGAACATGGCATTAAAATGATCCATCCCAACCAGTCGAAATAACTCAGGCTGGTTATTAACCACCGGCCGAAAGACACGCGCTGTTCGGCAAACTGTACAATACGTAACAATAACAACCTGTCCGCCAACCGTATCTCGAATCTGGTGATGATAACCGACGTACTGGATAGGGTACGCTTTAGCCTGCCCATTAAGCGACACACCCACTATTTCCCGGTCCAATTTTACAACCTTATTATCACGCGCCGTTGAAAAAACCAAACGGCCGGGCTGGTAAAACATATGATCGGCCGCCATCCGGAAGTTGAAAGCATATCCCACCCCAGCCACCAGAACCAGTGCCAGGAGAGCCAGCCATCTTGTTTGCTTAAAGGCATTCGCAATGCCCAACATAATCAGAACGGCAAATAACATCCGATAAATCCAGCGCGACGAATACAGAAAATAGGCCAGATCGATACTGATCATTCGCTGGCTACCAGGCATGGGCATGATAAAATAAACGTTCGCTATTTCGAACAGTATCATGCCAACAACACCAATATAGAAAAGGATTTTCATCGTAATCAATCGAATTAATAGAACTCGTAGCGTATACGTTTAGAAGAACAGATACCCTATGGTAAGGCAAAAGCAACGTATTGATTGCCTTTTCTGGCCCCAAGTTTTGCTCCGCCACAGGCAATTACCACAAATTGCTTTCCATCTACCTGATACGTTGCAGGCGTAGCAAACCCAGCGGCTGGTAAATCGGTTTCCCAAAGCAGTTTTCCCGTCTTTTTGTCGAAAGCACGAAACTTCTCATCCTTGGTGGCCGCAATAAAAAGTAGTCCACTTGCCGTTACCACCGGCCCCCCATAGTTTTCGGTACCGGTGTTTTTAATCCCTTTTTCTTTCAGAGCTTTATCTTCGCCAAGCGGCACTTTCCAGAGGTATTCGCCTGTGTTCAGATTAATAGCATTCAGCGTTCCCCAGGGTGGTGCAATGGCTGGATACCCTTTGCTATCCTGAAATTTATTGTAGCCCGTTACTTTGTAAGGCAGATAAGGCTGTTTGCTCTTCGTAGCAACGGCTCCGCTCCCCACTTCCTGCTTTTCGTCGCCGAACAGGAAAGCAACCAGAGCCTGCTTCTCCTCACCCGACAAGGCAGTAAATCCGGGCATCATCCCTTTACCGTTACTAACGATTTGTGTTACGTAAGCCCGATCTCGTCGCTGACCTATATCTACTAACGATGGATAACCACTCCGGGCATTGCCCTTACGCTCTGGCCCGTGACAACTAATGCAGTTTTGCGTATAAACGCGCTGTCCTGGGCTAAGGTGCGCTAGTTCATCGTTTTTGGGCGCATCGATCATCTTGAATATCCAGGGCACATCGTTAGCGTTTACGTACAAAATACCCTCCGGATCAGCAGCGGCCCCACCCCATTCGGCGCCCCCATCGGTGCCCGGAAACATCAGACTCCCGCGTTTGCTGATTGGCTCATAAAAGCGCGTGCCAACCGACCGAAAGACGTTTAGCAGCGAATCCCGGTCGCTGGAATGTGGATTAATATCGGATTCGGTCATTGTTTGCCGGGCAAACGGAGCGGGTCGTTGCGGAACCGGCTGCGTTGGCGCCGTTACTTCGCCGGGAATATCTGATTGGGGAACCGGAACTTCTTTAATCGGGAACAACGCTCTGCCGGTCACCCGATCAAAGACAAACACAAAGCCCGACTTCGTTACCTGCGCTACGGCGTCAATGGTTCGAGGTTTACCGTCGGGGCCATTCTGGCGTACGGTTACCAGGTTAGGCGGAGCCGGGAAATCACGATCCCACAAATCATGGTGAACGGCCTGAAAATGCCATAATCGCTTACCCGTACGAGCATCCAGCGCCAGCAGGCAATTCGCAAACAGATTATCGCCCAGGCGATTGCCGCCGTAAAAATCATAGGACGGCGATCCGGTCGGTACGTATAAAATACCCCGACGGCGATCGACAGCCATGCCCGACCAGTTGTTGGCGGCCCCGATGTCCGGGTTTCGATACGCATCTTTGGGCCACGTTGTATAGCCCACTTCGCCCGGTCTTGGAATAGTGTAAAACGTCCAGGCGAGTTTCCCCGTCCGAACGTTGAACGCCCGAATGTAACCCGGAGCGCCCCCTACTTCTTCGGCCACTCTGACGGGCATCACAATCAGATCCTCGAAGATGGTACCGGGCGTATTGGAAATGATGAATTTATCTTTGGCGGCCGCTCCTAAACCGTCGTGCAAGTCTGCCGTCCCATTGTCACCAAAGCTCGGAATAGGTTTCCCCGTTCTGGCGTCCAGCGCGTATAGCTTCGGCCCGACAGTGTATAAAATCCGCTTATCATCGCCCGATTGCCAATAGGCCACTCCCCGACTCGTACTATGCCATACTTTGAGTGGATCACCAAACTTCCACAATTCTTTACCCGTTTTGGCATCGAGAGCAAACGCCTGTACAGTAGGAGTTACGCCATACAATACACCATCAACAATAATAGGATTGGTCTGGATTTGCCCGCTATCGGGCGACGCGTACGTCCAGGCGACCTGGAGTTTTGTTACGTTCTCGGGCGTAATCTGCCTTAAAGCGGAATAATGGCTTCGGTCCGGCCCTCCCAAATATTCGCTCCAGTTTGTATAATCGTTGGGCTTATCGTCGGTTGCGTTCTGGGTAAACTGAGCCCACCCCAACAACACAATAGCCAGGGCGCCGATTGGCAGGAAGATTCGTTTCATTTAGGTAAAGGAGTAGTACAGCAAATCTACATCAAATGTCTAATTCCGGTAAGAATCAGGATTCATTTCTTCATGTTGTCTGCCATCTAACTGGCGAAATAACCATTCACATAAAAACAAACCGGTATTATGCTTTGCATAGTACATTGCATTGCCTTTAAACAAACGAGGAACGTACTAGATAACATGTCCCCTGGTGTTCAGTATCGGACCAAATGCTGTACGCAATCGGACAATACTACCAACAGGCATGTATTACCGAATTAACAATCAACCCATTATAAATCTGGCATAACACTTGACCAACTTTTTTTCAGGAACTTTAGCGAACCAATAGTATGCTCCGTAATTACATAAAAATCGCCTGGCGAAATCTGCTGCGTAACAAAGCTTTCTCGGCCATCAATATTGTGGGTTTGGCCCTTGGTCTTGCTACGTGTCTGCTGATCAGTCTGTTCGTTCTTGACGAACTAAGCTATGATCGCTTCAACAAGAAAGCCGATCAAATTGTACGCGTCGTTTTTCGGGGAACGATGAACGGTGGGCAGATCAACGAAGCATCTGTCATGCCGCCAACGGCTCAGGCGCTAAAAGCCAGCTTCCCCGAAGTGATGGACGCTACGCGAATCCGCTGGAGCTGGGCTCCTACATTTACCTACAAGGAAAAAACGTTCAAGGAACAAACCGTTGCCTTTGTCGACTCCAATTTTTTCAATGTTTTTACGCTCCCTCTGCTCCAGGGAGACCCTAAAACAGCACTTCTACGTCCCAACACCGCCGTGATTACACAGGCGATTGCCCACAAATACTTCGGCAACGATAATCCAATTGGAAAGGTACTAACGGTTAAAGGCGAACCAACAACATTCACCATTACCGGCCTGATCGATAAGATACCAACGAATTCTCATTTCCATTTCGACTTTTTATTGTCGATGGCTGGCGTAGCAGACTCAAAATCAACCTCATGGATGAGCTCTGGTTATTATACGTATCTGCTTTTACCCGAAAACTATGATTATAAACAACTGGAAGCCAAACTCCCGCAGGTTGTCCTCAAACACATGGGGCCACAAATTCAGCAGGCTTTTGGGATGAGCATGACCCAGTTCCGCCAGAAGGGTAACGATGTGGGCTTTCTGTTACAACCCCTAACCGATATTCATTTACGGTCCAATCTGACGGGTGAAATTGAAGCAAACGGCGACATTCAGTACGTTTATATTTTTGGCGCGGTAGCCATTTTCATGCTATTAATTGCGTGTATCAACTTCATGAATCTTTCTACCGCTGGAGCTTCGAAACGGGCTAAAGAAGTTGGGATTAGAAAGGTTATGGGCTCACTCAAACAAACCCTCGTTAGTCAGTTTCTGATTGAATCGATTCTGTTGACCGGGCTCTCGATGGTGCTGGCTTTCGGTTTCATTTACCTGGCACTACCCGCTTTTAATACCTTATCGGGCAAAGAGTTATCCTTCTCTGGCTCACAAATTCCCGGCCTGATTCTGGCACTTGTTGCGTTCGGCGTATTGGTTGGTGTTCTGGCGGGTAGTTATCCGGCTTTTTTCCTGTCATCGTTTAAACCCGTTACGGTACTGAAAGGCGGAATGGCATCGGTCCGCCGGGCCGGTATCGGACTACGTAGCGGCCTGGTCGTTTTCCAGTTTTTCATCTCCATCCTGCTCACAATTGGTACCACCGTCGTATACCAGCAGTTAAACTATATTCAACACAAAAAACTCGGTTACGATCGCGACCAGGTGCTGGTTGTTCATCAGGCATGGCGATTGGGCCAGCACGAAGATGTGCTTCGAAATCAGTTAGTACAGGATTCGCGGGTGGTCAATGCCAGTATTTCACCCTACCTACCAGCCGGCCCCAGCGATTCAAATAATTTCATTGTTTACGCCGACAATAAAGAAGAGCAGCTCACCAAAACCCTATGTTACAATGTCGATTATCGATATCTGTCCACGATGGGTATGCAACTCGTAGCAGGTCGGAATTTCTCCCCTGAATTTGGTACCGATTCGTCGGGTATTCTAATCAATGAAACAGCGGCTAAAGCGCTGGGCTGGGGCCAGAACGCACTGGGCCATACGCTGACGCGCCCGAATAATGACGGCACTAAATCCACGTATCGAGTGCTGGGCATCGTCAAAGATTTTCACTTCAAATCGATGCACGAACGTATTACGCCATTACTCATGACGCTTGGCAATGGCGGAGGCTACCTCATTATTAAAACGAGACCGCAATCAGTAGCCGGGTTGATCGACGACCTGAAAAAACAATGGGCTCCGCTCGTTCCCGACGAACCCTTTACGTATTCGTTTCTGGATGAGAGCTTCAATAAGACGTATCTGGCAGAAGAAAAAACCGGCCAGATTCTGGGCCTGTTCGCTGGCCTAACCATCTTTGTTGCCTGCCTGGGTTTGTTTGGCTTAGCTACGTTTATGGCCGAGCAACGGACCAAAGAAATTGGCGTCAGAAAGGTATTGGGTGCGTCTGTACCCAGCATTGTCGGCCTTCTTTCCCAGGATTTCCTTAAGCTGGTTGTCATTGCCATACTACTCGCCAGTCCGGTAGCCTGGTATGCCATGAGTACCTGGTTGCAGGCATTCGCCTACAAGATTGATATCCAGTGGTGGATCTTCCTGCTAGCCGGTTTGCTGGCTATTGGTATTGCCCTGCTGACAGTCAGCTTCCAAAGTATAAAAGCCGCGCTAATGAATCCAGTCCGAAGTTTGCGAGCAGAATAACGGGTAACAAAAAGCGCAAAGTATTGTCTACTTTGCGCTTTTTGTTACCTGATTGACAAGGTTTTTATACCTGCGTAACGCGTGGCAATTTTCGGGGGACGGCCCTGGCTGCAATGGGCTTTCTCGTTTTCTCCGGTGCTTTTTTCTTCCGGGTTCTGCCCCACCAGATCATAAACCCTGTTACGGGTAAACTAGCGGTTGTCAGAGCCGCCAACAGCGCAATAATTTTAGTGGGCCACCCAAGCAAACTTCCGGTATGAATCGGGAAAATGACCCGACGAGCCTTGAAACCCTTGGTTTCGTCATCATACAGTCGCTTTTTCACCAAATCGCCGGTTTTATTGTCGAAATAAAGGAAATCGACAATATTGCTGATAGCTGCTTCGTCGTTACTTTTCGATACGGTAACGGCCAGACTATCTTTGTCCGGCATTGTCAACGTAACGAGTCCCGTATTGGGTAGCAATCGGTTTGTTTCCGTATAAATCTTCTCAAAAAAAACAGCTTGCTTCACAACTGCGGCTGTTGGATTAGCCGGAGCTTCCCGCTTGGTTTGGGGCTTCCCGTCAAAGGCATAAAAGAGCAGGTTATTAACCCACTTATAGCTCCAGATAAGCCCGGTCGAGGCAATCAGGAACGTGAAAGGTACTACGTAAAAGCCCAACACGGCGTGTAAATCCCAGTTAAGACGCTTAAACGACGCATCCCATTTTACCCTGAACCGTTGCTTCCGGTTTTTCCGATTCGGCCACCAGAGCACCAGCCCCGATAGCATAATAATCAGAAAGGAACAACACGAAATACCGGTAATTACCTTTCCTGTATCGCCCATGCACAGATACCGATGCAGACGTATCACCACGGCAAAGAACGAATCCTGTTCTACACGACTGTCAACCACCTGCCCGGTGTAGGGATCAACCGCCACTGAGAGTAGATCTTTTTCTTTTTTACTCTGCTTTAAGGCTACAATCACCGTCCGATCGGGGTAGGGCTCGACAAGAATTCGGCCCACCTTTTTATCAGGAAACGCTTTTTGCGCACTGGATACGATAGCATCGAGTGGCAGCCGATGCGCGCCTTCCACTACGTCGACCTTGTGAAAACGAGGATAGAGAACAGGCTCCAGCTCATCCTCAAAAACCAGCAACGAGCCTGTCAGGGCCACTATAAAAACTACAAGGCCGGAGCCGAGCCCCAGCCATAAATGTAGTTTCGCCATAATGGTTTTAGCGATCTTGATCACAGTATCAGTCAATCAGGTTGTATGCAGCATTAGAACGTATAGGATACGGTTGCCATGAAATTGCGGGGAGCTCCCGGAAATAACCGGAGATAATCATAACCACCCACCCAGTACGTTTTATTCGCTAAGTTATTTAGATTAATTTGAAATTGGAACTTTTCAATCTTGTAGTAGACGGCCGCGTTTAGGAGCAAATAGCTCGGAATTGTCTGGGCATTATTGAGCGACAGATTCCGTTCACCCACGTAATTCCCCCCCAAACCGAAACCCAAACCATTCAGACTGGAGCTGATCAGCGTATATTTTGTCCAGAAACTTCCCTGATTTGTCGGTGCATTGGGCTTTTGCAGATTCACCAGAGCCTGGTCGGCTGGACGGCTACCCGCATCCGTAATCCTGGCATCGTTGTAGCTATACGTAACAATCAGGTTCCAGTTTGGCAGAATATTGCCCGTTACGTCGAATTCCACGCCTTTTGCCCGCTCCTCGCCAATCTGAATCATCAGGTTTGGGTTATCAGCCGCATTGGCCGAATACAACGTATTGGTTTGCGTAATGTCATACAACGATACGTTGGCCGTCAGTCGCCCGTCTAACCAATCGCTTTTAAGTCCCACTTCGGTCAGGCTGCTACGTATCGGATCAAATGGTCCACCCGACGTTGGATCGCTTTGGACGGTTGCATCTTGTGGATTGTAGCCTTTCGTATACGTACCATACAGGTTGATATGTTTGTTTACGGCATACACAACCCCAATACGTGGCAACAAAGCATGCTGCGTGACGTTCGTTTCGTTGCTGGTCGTAAACCCTTTTTTGTCGACATACGTATCATACCGTAGGCCAAGCAGAAGCTGCAAACGGTTCAATTTCAACTGTTCCTGCAGGTAAATACCATGTAACGAATAAAAAACGGGCGTAGTAGCTGCATTGGCCGTTACGTTGTAGATGTATTTCGACGGATCTTCGAGCTGGTTATTCTGGAGTGTCAGGTCGTAGGAAGGAACGTTTGGCTTAGGAATGCTCCGCGTAACGCCGTTGTTGGTGTAAGTATAAAACTGATACAAATCCGGGCGTCTTGCGTTATAGGCCGCAGCCCCTCCCGCCTTCAGCAGATACCCATTGGCGGTTTGCTGACCAGATCCTTTGGGTGTGCTGGACTGGATATAATCATACCCAAATACAAACTTGTGTTCGGCCCGGCCCGTATTGACATTATGGTTCAGAAACAGCGAAACGTTGTCCATGAACGATTTGGTTTTCCGGATAAATACCTGCCGGGCCACGAGATTATCGATGGCGGCTCCGGCCGAATCTACCGCGTTGACATTACTGCTCCGGTGTTCCAGCAGATCTTCCGAATAACCCGTCCGCAAATAGGCAATATTGAACGATGTATGCTGGCTGAACTGATGGTTCAGCGACGTAGTAATCAGATAGGTTTCTTCTTTCAGGTAATCATTAACGGCGTTCAGCGACGTAGCAATGGAGCTGGAATAGAGGTCGTTGCCTTTTACGGACTGTCCCCGATCTAACCGGCTGTCTGAATTGTTATACACCAGATCGAAGTTGATGCGGGTTTTGTCAGTCGGCAGGAACGAAACAGATGGAGCAATGATCAGATTCTTATCAAACTGAAGATTCCGGAAATTCTGAGCATTCACATAACCAAGATTCAGCCGGTATAACAGCGTCTTGCTATCGTTCATGGGACCAGTGAAATCGGCCAGCACGCGCATCGTATTGAAACTACCGGTGGTGAACATCAACGATTTCTGGGGAGTCGTCAATGGTTTTTTCGTGACACGGTTAAGCGTGCCACCCGGCGACGTATTACCGTACAACGCCGACGCTGCTCCTTTGATCACCTCAACCCGTTCCAGGTAATTGACGGGTGGTTGTTTCCAGAATCCTGAAAATGTCCGCAGACCGTTGAACAACTGCGTAGTACTTCCCCCGTTCATCCGGAATCCACGAATAGTCAGGTCATCGTAAAACGTAAACTGATTTACACCACTCATATTCTTCACCGCGTCGCCCATCGTAAAAGCGCCCTGATCACGCAGCACTTCTTTCGTTACGTAGCTAATAGCCTGTGGTACGTCGCGGATAGGCGTAGCGGTTTTGCTGGCAATGAACGATACGTCATTCTTATATGTAGTTTCCCGACGACCCAGGATCTCGACGGTCTGCAGCTGTTTAGCATCTTCGCGCATGGTCAGATTCAGCGTAGATGTTTCATTGCCTCGAACCGTTACTTTACGTTCAAGGGTTTGTAAACCCACTCCTGATGCCACTAGCTGATAGGTTCCATCGGCTAGCCCAGCCAGTGTAAACTCCCCCGACTCAGCGGTGGTTATGCCTTTATCTGTACCTTTTACGGCAATATGGATCAGCTCCAGCGGCTCATTATTCTCGTTCGAAACGCGCCCTTTTATACTTCCTGTCTGGGCCAAAACCAGTAGGGCATTGATGGAAAGTAAACATGTAAAAAAGAGTTTCATCTATAGCAGCTCCTTGTGTTAGAATGATTGGTCGCTGCAAAATTAAGTTTATTTAGAATAATTTTAAATAAACTTCAATACTTCGTAGAAAATACTTGGATAGTCTAATTTCTATCCCAAAAGAAAAATGCCGCACATCCTAAACGGGTATGCGGCATGTACCGATAGAGATTAAAAAGACGAGTTAACGGCGTCCAGAATGCGGGTTGTCGGCCCGTTTGTTTCCAGCCCGATTCCCAGCACCTGCACTTCTATTATCGCGCCGGAATGACTGATTGCCTGATGAACTAGTTGATCTTCTTTGCCCATTTTGGCTATTGCGGTTGCCATTCTTTCGGCCCTGCCCCTGCTGTGACGTGGGGAATGTAACAGCATTCGCTGATACGTTCAGCACGTAAGGGTGATCATTGATAACGGGAACCTGCTTGCCAATCAGCTTATGAATATCTTTCAGGAACGCGGTTTCTTCGGCATCACAAAAAGACAAGGCGATACCATTATTACCTGCTCTACCCGTCCGGCCAATCCGGTGAACATAAGTTTCCGGCACATTGGGTAGCTCATAATTAATTACGTGCGACAGCTCATCGACATCGATACCACGAGCAGCAATATCTGTGGCCACCAACACGCGCGTTTGACGCGATTTAAAGTTCGACAGTGCACGTTGGCGGGCGTTCTGCGATTTGTTTCCGTGAATAGCTTCGGCCTGAATGCCTGCTTTCATCAGGTCTTTCGCTACTTTATCGGCCCCGTGTTTTGTCCGGGCAAATACCAGCGCCGACTCAATTTGCTCGTCGTTCAATATATGAACCAGCAGCTTGCGTTTGTTGTCTTTATCGACAAAATAGACAGCCTGCTGAATAGTGTCGGCCGTCGATGAAACGGGAGTCACTTCAACCTTGGCCGGTGTGTTGAGAATGGTATCGGCAAGCTTCGCTACGTCGGGCGGCATAGTTGCCGAAAAAAACAGCGATTGCCGACGCTCAGGCAAGCGAGCGATTACTTTTTTGACATCGTGGATAAAGCCCATGTCGAGCATTCGGTCGGCTTCATCCAGCACAAAAAACTGTATATCCCGCAGCGACACAAGGCCCTGACTCATCAGGTCAAGCAAACGTCCGGGCGTAGCCGTCAGAATATCGATCCCGCTTTTGAGTGTATTCACCTGACCGTGCTGCGACACACCGCCAAAAATAACCGTATGGCGCAAATCAAGATGGCGGCCGTATGCCTTGAAACTATCATCGATCTGAATAGCCAGCTCACGGGTTGGCGTGAGAATCAGCGCTTTGATACGCCGGGGAGCTCTAGGGTTCTTATATTTATCTTCGCTAAGTAATTGCAGAATCGGAATCGCAAAAGCAGCTGTTTTGCCAGTACCTGTCTGAGCACAGCCCAGCAAGTCACGTTGGTTCAACAGAATGGGTATAGCTTGTTGCTGAATGGGTGTCGGCGTAGAATATCCTTCTTCGGCCAGCGCCTTCAGGATGGGATCAATTAATGATAAGTCAGAAAATTGCATGTATTGATTTGGCGTTGAGTATCGATCTTTCTGAATGGAATCCAGGGAGGTGTATAACACGTTTTCTTCCAACCGACAACGCCTACAAAGAAGTTATAGCCTTATAACCCCACCAGATCAAATAAAGTGCCATAAACAAAAAAGGGCTTTTGTGTTTACAAAAAGTATGCACAAAAGCCCTCTCCATATACCGATCTATTTAGTCATAAATACTACCTGCGGTTTTTTCAACGATACCTTTTGGCATCAGCCAGGCCATCAGTTTACCCAGTTTATTAAGCATACCGGTTACGACTTCAGCCTTCCCCGATAAGGTGGCTTCTACCGCCTGTCGGGCTACTTCCTGGGGAGTCATATTGACCTGCTTAGCCGCTTTTCTTCCTTTCTCCCCTATTTGTGCCCGATCAACAAATGCCGTATCGGTCGATCCTGGACACACACACGTAACAGAAACAGCAGACCGTTTCAATTCCTGCCGTAATCCGCGACTAAATTGTAACACAAACACTTTTGACGCAGAATACAAGCTTAATCCCGGCACCGCCTGATAAGCCGCCGAGCTACCAATATTCAGGATATACGCCTTAGACTGTTGCTGAAGCTGCGGCAAAAACAAATAAGTCAATTCGACGAGTGCCGTCATATTGAGCTGCATCATATCCAGATGTTCAGCCAACGAATTCTTGACGAATGGACCACTCAGGCCATATCCTGCATTATTAACCAGCATCTGAATCGCGTATTTTTTCCCCTGCAACCACTCAACTACACGTAGCGCAGCCCCGGCCTGTGCCAGATCAAGTGCCAGAAAATCCGTTTTGATACTATACGTACTAGCAAGTCGGCTTGATATATCCTGCAATAAGGATTCCGAACGAGCCACCAGAATCAGGTCAAATTTCCGGCGAGCCAGTTCTTCGGCGATAGCCAGACCAATACCTTTACTGGCTCCCGTAATAAGGGCGTAAGCCATAAGTGAGTTTTTCAGTTTACAGTTTATGATTTTCGGCTTATAGTGGCTGACGCCAGTTACTTTCTAACGCGTCAGCCACTATAAGCCGAAAACTATAAACTCTAAACTTATATGTTGACTTTCGAAATGAACCGGTGGTAGAAAGGCGTTTTGCTATTTTCGTTCTTAGGCATGTATTTACCCGTTACAACCGGTACGTACATCACCCGGCGACGGCTTGCTTCGCCAAAGTGTGGCGATTGCTGAGCCCGGTGCCAAAGCCGACCATCGTGAACGCTAAGGTCTCCGGCATTGATATCGAATCCGATTTCGTGTTTATCGGGGTCGTTATCAACAAAATACCGTTTCCGGAACAGCATCTTGAATAAGCCCTGCTTGTGCGTACCAGGAATAACCCGCAAACCGCCGTTTTCGTAAGGAGTTGGATTGAGGTGGATACCTACGTTCAGCATCGGCATGATACGTTGGCCAAGGAAGATATCGCGCGGGCTATCTGTATGCCAGCCCATTTGCGAAAACTTGCTGTTTGGCGTCCGAACGTAGTGATTCAGGATCAGGCCATCCTTCTCAATTTCGGCAATACGTCCTTCGTAGGGTTGCAGCAGATCAACAACGGCCTGCAAACGAGGATCCTGCAGGAATTCGTGCAACGCGGTGCTATGCTGCGAGAGGAAACACATCCGCTGAATCATTGGATTGCCAAAATCGTCCTGTCCAAACTTCAACGGCACCCCATTGACTTTGTCACGACCTTCGGCCAGCCACTCTTTCTCGATACGCTCAACTTCACTGATAAATAACTTGACCGTTTCGGGGTGAATAAAATTACGAAAAACTATAACGCCGTGTTTGTTGAAAAACTGACGTTGTTCTGGGGTAATCGTTTCGCCCAGCGTAAAGGGCGGTAAATCAATTTTGCTCATATCGGTGGTTTACAGTTCGGGGTCTCCGCTTAGGGTGTCAACCAACAGCTGCGCCCATTCAGGCAAGGATAAACAAGATGGTTTATTTTAATCCCCAAATCTACTAAATTTACAATTTTCAGATTGCATAAAAAGCATTTAATTAATCTGAGTTTAATTAAATGTGTCGTTTCGGTTTACCCTTCCTGTGTAAAGCGAGCTACTACTTCTCCTGTTAATCAGTATATTAAATAGTCTTATATCCTGATGATCTTAGGCTAAAAATCGCCCAACTGGCTTTCTTCTAGGCATTTTATTAACCTATCATCCACCATCAAAAACAACAAGTGCCCTTTAATCTCCTTTAGCACAGGAACTATAGTTAGTTATCGGATCAAAAGCCAACCACTACATATTACGTGTCTAAAACACATATTCTGGTTTTATACTCACTACGTAGGCAATTTATTGCACTATTGGTTGACAGGAAATAGTTTTCGGGTGAACGGTGTATTTTGGGGTATAAACTGTTCAGAAAAGTTCTTTTTCTGAATACGTTACGTTTACACAGAACTCTATTTTACCGGCGCTTTTCGATCAACAGGATGTTCTACGTTATTCCATCCGCTCAATGCCAGTCTTTTCCCTACCCAATAAAGCGGATACGTAAAAACAAAAGCACCTAGTACGTCAACTGTATAATGGACGTGCTGAACAAGAAGGAGTCCGCCCACTATAACCGAACCGATCAGCACCAGTAAGCGATCCCATTTACGGCGCAGACACAGAAATATGAGCAAAATAGTGGACGTATGGCCCGAATAAAACAGGTCTTTGGTAATATACGTTTTGCCATAAAACGCATTACTGATCGGATCGATCAACGGAATCAAACCAACTGGCGGATTGAGTGGAACCAGATTAATACTTAGCATCCGCGACAAGCTAACAATGATGTAGCCATACACAAATAGCATAAATATGGCTGGACTGAATCGTGCACGAATCACGAGCAGCAGAGCCGATGCCCAGATAATCAAGAATATCCACAGCGACACATCGTGCGGGGGCAACTGGTTCAAAACCCAGTCATTCAAAACGGGACCCGTATGTTGTTCAATAGTCTGAAAAAAGTACGGGAATCCTAGTAGCAGCGTAATAATACCTACTAAGCCGATAAAAAACTTTCGTCGGAAAATTCGGGATTGCCAGGCGGTTTGCCAGATTAAACCGCCGGTCGGATTGGGAGAGAGAATAGACATTAGAGCCAGAAAGGGCGCATAAAAACTTTACTAAAAATTGATCGGAAAACTCACAAATGGCGGTATTAGTTCGAAAAGCACCACCTGAATCTATGTTCACTTATCAACTGATATAGTCAGTTTACCCGATTCCATTGGGTTTGCGTTTATCCAATGATGTAATACGTAATGCGCAAAAGAATGTTTAATTGAGAACGAAATACGAGTCGTCGGTCAACCAGTACGCTACGTTGACGACAGCCAATCTATACCATCAAAAGGCGCCAAACGCCCGAAATCAGCAGCAACAGCAACCCAACCGGGGTCAATACTTTCCAACACAGAAACATCATCTGATCGACGCGAATTCGCGGAAATGTCCAACGAACCCACATCTGTAAAAGCACCGCTAAAAACACCTTTGACAGCAGCCAGAAACCAGCCGTTACGTTCCCCCAGATAGTGCCAGGCTCTCCGCTGGTCCAGTCGGCTAAACGAACGGGACCTATATTCGGCAGCGGTGTATTCCAGCTTCCCAAAAACAGAATGGCTCCCAGAAACGATACGAGAAGCATCATAGCGTACTCCGATAAGTAAAGCAAGGCAAACCGCATTCCCGAATACTCGGTATGAAATCCAGCGACAATCTCTGACTCACCTTCGGGTAAATCGAATGGAGCCCGGTTAGACTCAGCCAGCGTACAGATGAAGAAGATAACGTAGGCAATCAGCAGAAACGGATTCCTGACAATGTTCCAGGTAAAGATTCCTCCCCAGTTTGTTACGTCGATTCCCAGTGCCTTAAGCCCAAATAAATAATTGGTATCGCCACTAAAAATCCCCTGCTGAAAGCTAATTTCCTGTAGGTTGAGCGTCTGGCAAATCATGACGGCACACAGGATGGTCAGGCCCAGCGGAATTTCGTAGGAGATGATCTGAGCAACTGAACGCATGGCGCCAAACAGCGAATATTTGTTATTCGACCCCCACCCTGCCATCAAGATGCCAACCACATCGAAGGAAACGATAGCCATCAGATAAAACACCCCTACGGCAGCCTCCGATCCCTGTAAATCAGGTGTCAGCGGCAGCACGGCAAAACCGGCAAATACCGAAGCAAAAATAACGGCAGGTGCCATCAGAAATAACTTCCTGTCGGCGGCTGCCGGAACAATGTCTTCTTTCTGAAGCAGTTTCAGCAGATCGGCAAAGAGCTGTAGCAACCCCCACTTTCCCGTTTCCATCGGCCCAAGGCGATCCTGCATAAAAGCAGATACCTTACGTTCCGTATAAACACCGACAACAACAAAGCCGGAGGCAATCGCAAGAAAGAGGGGGAGAGCAAGCATGGATTGAGGAAAATGTAGAGACGCAAGGTATTGCGTCTCTAAACAACTAAAATTCGGCCGATTTTGGAGCCCGTGGGAATGGTATTACGTCGCGAATGTTACCCATGCCCGTAACGAACAACACCAGTCGCTCGAAACCCAGCCCAAAGCCAGCGTGCGGAGCCGACCCGAAGCGACGAGTATCCAGATACCACCACAGGGCTTCCGGCTCAATGCCAACTTCCTGCATACGAGCCACCAGCTTGTCCAGATCGTCTTCGCGCTGAGAGCCACCGATAATTTCGCCAATCCCAGGAAATAGTACGTCCATGGCCCGAACGGTTTTTCCATCAGCATCCTGCTTCATATAGAATGCTTTGATCTCACGTGGATAGTTGGTCAGAATAACTGGTTTTTTGAAGTGTTTCTCAACCAGATACCGCTCATGCTCCGACTGAAGATCGACACCCCACTTTACTTCATACTGGAACTGCCCTTTTTTGGCTGGTTTGGAATTCACCAGAATATCGATGGCTTCGGTATAGGTCAACCGGACAAACTCGTTGCTGATCACAAACTGCAGTTTTTCCAGCAAACCCATTTCACTCTGCTCTTCCTTCTTCCTGGTCTTCTCTTCTTCTTTCAGTCGATTGTCCAGGAAGGCAAGATCATCAGCGCAATGCTGCACGGCATACCGAATAACCGTTTTCACAAAGTCTTCGGCCAGGTTCATGTTATCTTCCAGTTCATGGAAAGCCATTTCGGGCTCAATCATCCAGAATTCTGCCAGGTGACGGGTGGTGTTTGAGTTTTCGGCCCGGAAGGTTGGTCCAAACGTATAGATCTTGCCCAACGCCATAGCGCCCAGCTCACCTTCCAGCTGACCCGATACGGTTAGGTTTGTCTCACGACCAAAGAAATCCTGGCTGTAATCGACCTTCCCCTCTTCCGTCAACGGCGGCTTGATTGCGTCCAACGTAGTGACCCGAAACATTTCGCCCGCTCCTTCGGCATCCGAAGCCGTTATGATCGGGGTGTTGAGGTAATAAAATCCGTTATCGTTAAAATACTGATGAACTGCAAAAGCCAGCGCGTGCCGAACGCGCAGAATGGCACTGAACGTATTGGTACGCGGGCGCAGGTGGGCAATCTCCCGCAGAAACTCCAGCGAGTGGCGTTTGGGCTGCAACGGGTATTTCTCAGGATCGGCGGAGCCATAAATCTGCACATTGGCAATTTTGACCTCAACGGCCTGCCCGGCCCCCTGCGATTCAACGAGCTGTCCGGTAATGGCCACGCAGGCTCCCGTAGTGATCAGCTTCAGCGTATCTTCAGCGAGCTGTCCTGTTTCGGCAACGGCCTGAATATTATGAATGGTCGAACCGTCGTTGATAGCGACGAATACGGCGTTCTTACTTTCGCGCTTGGTGCGGACCCACCCTTTGATGGTCACATCGGTGCCAACAGGTGCTTGTTTTAAAACTTGCTGAATCGGTAAATAACTCATACGTAAACGGCGACCGGATTATTCGGTGCGCAAAAATACGTATTGTCCCCGGAATCGCCCACTGTAATTAATCGGGAAGCTCGGTTATCAGCGTTCACTATCCAATACGTATAGGGTTTACCGAAATCATTCTCTACAAACTACTCTTTTGTGAAACCCTATCCATCCAAAAGTTCTACAAAGCAAAAAAAGTTAACCTATTTAGGTCAAAACTTATTGATTGTCAACATATTTATCGACATTTACATAGCAGCCGAAACATTCCGGGCCGCTTTACCACACAGTTCGTCGCACCTACTGGTGACTCTCGTTAAGAAACGATTCTCACAGGTTTCTGGCAATCAGAAATTTTAGCGAATTCTCTGGACAAACCAACAAACTACTTCCTCAACGTAACTAACCATGTTTCAAACTGATCAATCTACTTTTGCTTTCGAGGTCATTAATTACGAGACCCCACAGGGTGGACGGTCGCAGGAAGATAAAAATCTGCTGCTTACCTACCTGCAACTCGTCGATAAGGGAAATCGGTGGGAAACCATTGCACCTATTCTTCACACCTGGGAACTTCATCGGTTCAAAGGCTGGCTAAGCGATATACTGCTCAACCGGCAGTCAGCTACCATCCTGACGATTTCAGAACCCTGTATCGCCATCCACCTCAAAGACGTATCACCGAACGGTCAAAAATTTACGTTCTGCTTTTTGCTTTCCTACGAAGCCATTCCCCCCTGGTCTGATACATCGCTCGATGAACCCTATCCACTTTTTATTGAATGCGACCGGCAGGCTGTGCTCGAAGCTATTGGCTTTTTATCCAATCAATTGACTCAGTTTCCAGTCCGCTAGACCACGTAGTTCTGGCACTTTCTTTTTCTGAGGAGGCTATTTTTTTAGTAAAAGGTTATTTCCTGACTAGTGATTTAGCATTTAAATCATATAACTTTCGAGTCATATATCGGTGAGTATGCCCAACGGATTGTCTCCCCGTTTGCCTGAAAGCTGATGGCTTAGTCAAAAGCGAACTTACCGATCAGTCAGTCACTTCATATTTCCCTTTACGTTTCAGATGCCTTTAACGCTCTACATCGTTCGACACGCTAAAGCCGAAGATCGATCCGTTTTTATGACAGACCACAGCCGTGAACTAACTTCAGATGGAATTATGGCGGCTGCCCGCATCGGGCGTTATTTACGTAGCAAAGGAGCCCAGCCTGCTGCCATCGTAAGCAGTACGGCTCCCAGAGCCAAAGACACCGCCAAGGTTATTGCCGAACAACTCGACTTCGATATAGCTCACATTCGTCTGATCGATGCGTTGTACGAAGGAGGACCAAAGGCGTATCTGGCTGCGGTCAACGCATTCCCTGCCGATGCTACGTCGGCCATGATTGTTGGACACAACCCCGACGTAACGTATTTCGCCGAATTTCTGACCCATCAGAGCGTGGGTTCAATGAGCAAAGGAGCCGTTGTAGCCATTACCTTTGCCGACGTAACGTGGGCCGAAGTATCAGGCCGAACGGGTAGTATAGCCTTTGAAATAGCCCCTAGAGAGCTACCAAAGGATTTGTAAAATAGACGTAGACTAACAATCTTTGGCAGTTATCAGCGCGTTTATCTACGTATCGTATCTCATTCATCCGTGAACCGTAATCGTCGCATTTTCATTATTGTTTTCATCGTCTTCACGGCGATTGTTATTCTATTTGCCATTGATATGGCCAGCCGCACCACCGCTCCCTGGAATAAAAAACGAGAGCTGGAACGGGCGCTTCCGGTACCCAAAGATGGCACGGCGATTGACACGACCGTAACCGACGACGATACGTTGCTTGCTCCCAAATAAGTATGCTTTCTTTATCAGGCGTTCATCATATTGCTATCATTAGTTCAGACTACGAGCGGTCTAAACAATTCTACGCACAAATACTGGGCCTCACGATTCTGAACGAAGTGTATAGGGCCGAACGCCAATCCTACAAGCTTGATTTGGCCCTGAACGATCACTACGTTATTGAGTTGTTTTCCTTCCCGAATCCGCCGAAACGTCCCTCCCGCCCCGAAGCCGCTGGCCTCCGGCACCTGGCGTTTTCTGTCGCCGATCTGGATGCAGCGATCGCACATCTAAATCAGCATGGCGTTGATACAGAACCCATTCGTGTCGATGAACATACGGGCCGGCGTTTTACTTTCTTCGCCGACCCTGATGATTTACCGCTGGAGTTGTATGAAGTGTAGTGTCAGCTAATAAGCGTAACGTTAAAGAGCATTCGTCAACGCATCCACGAAAGCATCAACATCAGCAGCTGTATTGTACAGATGGGGAGCGATTCGGAGCACACGGGCACGGGCTGAAACTGATACGTTCCGTGCCAGCAGGGATTGCTGAACAGCTGTCGGTTCGGCGCGCTCGGGCAGCCAGAGTCCAACCAGGTGTTTGCTACGTCCCCGGCTATCATTAATCGGCTCGACCCGACAGCCCAGCTCTTCCAGAACAGGCCAGGCTTTTTCCATCAGCGTATTGGTGTAGGTCTGGATGCGATCGGGTTGCCAGTCGATAAGCTGCGAAAGTGATGCTTCCAGCATGGGCATCAGCACAAAATGCGTATGCTCGCCAACATTATAGCGATACGCTTTCGGGCGGTATGCAGGCTGGTAGTCCGTCAGGCGATGAAACAAATTACTTTCCAGTCGATTCATCCAGCTTTCTTCGAGAGGAATACCCTCATCGAAAGCAGGGCCGTAATATGCCAATCCCAGCGAATAAGGGCCCATCAGCCATTTATACCCGGCGCAGATGAGCGCATCCGGCTGGATAGCCAACCAATCGAACGGCAATGCACCAACCGATTGAGTGCCGTCAATGGCAAACCACGCCCCTACCTCACGGGCTCGCTGCCCAACCGCTTCCAGGTCAAACCGAATGCCATACATCCAGTGAACAGCGGGCACAACCACCAGCGCCGTATCCGCATCAATTGCATCCAGTAAGCGTTCATTCCAGAGCGCTCCCTTCGGAAACTCCTCGGGCATGGGTACCGTTTTGATCGTCAGATTCAGCTCATGGCAAACCCGATCCCAGGCGTACACATCGCTCGGAAATTCACTGTCGACCAACACGATGGACTGCCCCGCTCGAATACCAGCCTTACGAAACAGATTCCGGGCCACCACTGCCATTCCATACGATACGGACGGAATCACCGCAATCCGATCAGGGTCAGGATTATTGATCAGGGTAGAAAATAAACCACGGACCCGTACCGCTCCCGAAAAAAAATCGTCGGGTCGTAACCCAAAGGGGTTTTGTTCCCGACTAATAGCATCATGGCCAGCCTGTTCTACCAAACGGCTTAGCGGAGCGCGGGTAGCACAGTTGAGGTAGTGTACCTCGTCAGGAAGAGAAAATAGATGTTTCTGGGTAGTAAGAGAGGTTGTATCAGCGACTTGCATAAACATTCGTTTGTGAATAGACCAAACCGTGTCAGTACGTCTGGCACGAGGTTTGTTCCATCAATCAAAGAACGCTACTACAATGTAACGTTTATGCAAATTTTATTAGGCATAGGTTCCCGCGTTTCCCATACAGATTATGGCGATGGGGTTATTATTAACCTGAAAGCCAGTGGTTACACCATAACTTTTTTTGCAGCATGGCGTAAAAGTAATCAACTTCGATACACCTCTTACGGTCATTGAAGCGATTGAACCCGATGGCGACCTGGTTAGCCTGTTCGACGTTGAACAAGCCCTGACCCGAATTCTCCAGCGCTGGGTCGATCAGACCGAAGTAGTGCCCTTAGGCGATAAGTGGAAAGGAGGCAAACTGATCCTGAAACCAGGACGTACCGACTTAGCCCAGAAAGAAATTCCGATCGATACGTTCTTTCATAAAATCGTTATGGTACGCGATCGACTTCGGGTTCTGGAGCAGCGAGTTAACGCTAGCAATCTGGACGACGAAGAAAAAGTGAATATTCAGCAATATATCACGAAAATATACGGCAGCCTGACCTCGTTCAACCTGTTGTTCAAGAATCAGCATCAGCAGTTTTCGGGTGAGAAAACGCTGGCCGACGCATAGTACTATTTCTTGTAGTTTTGGGTTAGTAGGTTAAAGCTCCCCGCTATTAGTTTGATAGCGGGGACTTTTTTGAAAACAAAACTACCAGACCATGACGTTGAACATGATTCTTATCTAACAATTGACTCTACCCCCGCCCCCTAAAGGGGAAGAGTTTATCCGTGAATTTCTCCCCCTTTAGGGGGCGGGGGGGAGAGTCAATCGAAGAAAACTTAACAGCCCGTTCCCAGAAGGAAGCTTGCTCTACGAATAAAGCCCCCTTCAAGGGGTTGGGGGTATTTTCAGACAGATTAAAACCGACCGAACTCTTCATAAACGTCGAACGGATTTCGCCCTTCGGCCATTGCCTGCCGACTTTTGGCTTCGCTGGCAAACCACTCTTCTGCCAGCTCAAGAACCTGAATGGTTAGCTCCTGAGGAACCACCACAACACCATCATTATCACCGAAAATGTAATCGCCGGGTGTTACTTTCAATAATCCGTCCATACCTTTTACATAAATCGGGATCTGATAATCAACCACCATAAATCGCCCAAAAGCCTCCACGGGGTTCCTGAAACGGCAGAATGTTGGGAAGCCCATGTCGATGAGGTAATTAGAATCGCGCGTTGATCCGTCGATTACCGCTCCTACGCAACCATGAGCCGCAGCGGCCGTAGCCGAAATCTCCCCAAATTGCCCACACGACGTATCACCCTGCGTATCCCGGATTTGGACTACGCCGGGAGTCATGCTTTTAAACATACCAAGTCGGATATCGTGCACTTTTTCGTCGCGACTGGGCGTAGCAATGCCATGTGCCGTAAAGGCCGGTCCGGCCACTTTCATGGAATGAGTTAGCGGATAGATTCCGCTGGACATACATTGACTGTGGTAGCCCATATGCTCGAGGGCATCGGAAACCAGCCCCGCGTACAGTTTCAGATACCGGCTCTGAATTTCCTGCCAGTCATAGTTAACTTCAATTTTCCGAATAGGATACGAATTTGTGATCACTTCCATGTGTATTCCAGTTTAGTGTGTTCTAGTTGGTTTATTGGATTTTAAGGATTCCTTTCAAAGGGGTTTTATAGATTATCAGTTGTCCTTTTTCCGCTTCGGTGACCACTAGCCCCAGCTTGCCCGATGGATCAAAAGCGCAGTTGGTTGGATTCTGGCCCGTTACGTTGATTTTTTGAATGACCTTGCCGTCGGGCGATACGACGTGGATATAGCCGGTGCCGTAGACCGCTACGTAGAGGTTGCCATCGTCGCCAAATGCCATGCCGTCGGGACCACCGGGACCATTTGGCCCTTCAACCGCAGCCCAGACTGTAGCGTCGGTCCATTCGCCGGTTTCGGGGTTCCAATTGCCTTTCCAGAGCCGATGTTTGTAAGTTTCGGCCAGCACCAGCGTTTTACCGTCGGCGCTGAATGCCAGCCCATTCGGGAAATATTTTCCGGTCGTAAATTTCTTCACGGTTCCGTCGCGCATACGTATTACGGCATAACCCGTTGGTTCCTGACGCGATTCACCGGGGCAGGTAAACAGTAGATTTCCCGACGAATCGAAAGCCAGATCGTTGGGTTTGTTGAGCGATTCACCGTCAATTTTATCCAGAATGGTTTCGGTTTTCTCGGTGGCTGGGTCGAACCGCCGGATGCTACGTTGCCCTGAATCGCAAAACCAGATTTTTCCCTGTTTATCGATAGCAATGCCGTTCGGGCCACCACCAACGGGAAACCGTTTTAGTTTGCCATTTTTGACCTGAACCAGACTTTCGCCCTTCAATTCAACGGCCCAAAGACTCCCATCAGCCGCAAACGCAGGGCCTTCTGGAAAGCTAAGCCCAGTGGTTAACGTAGCAATTGACGACGAGTTAGGTAATGGATATTGTGCGTGAATCTGCGCGATTTCGCTATCCGACAGCGCCCGGTCGAAAACGGCCAACCCACCTAGCTGCCCAACAAAATCGTTACCGATATTTCCCAGTCGATGAACGGCCCCAACGGTGAAGTCGGCCCCATCGTCGCCCCCATCAAAAATGCCTTCTTCGTACGGATACGGATTACGGTCGGCGCGAGCGTCGAACAGACCGTTACGGTACGATTTAATTTGATGGCCGTCATACGTCATGGCTACAAACGTCCATTCATCGTAGCGAACGGGGGTTTGCCCAATCGATACGTCGACGCACCATTTTTCGCCGGGCGTTGGGCCACCTACTCCCGAAATATGTCCGCACACCTGACTTTTGCTGTCGCGCAGTCGAATGTTCAGAAACAGGCAGTATTGCCGTTTCTTCTGCGTTTCGTTCCACATCCCGGCAATGGCTTCGCACTCCGAATTATCGCGACTTTTGACCTGTCGTTTCACCCAGGCCAGCACGGTTACCTGCGCATTTTTCCCGCGAATGTTCAGACCGGGGCAGTCAGCACGCGGAATGGTTAAGTATTCGTGTTCCTTAATAGCGAGCGAATTAGCCGACAGAACGCCCTCTTTCACAACGGGAATCGGACCGGTTGGCTCCTGCAATACGTACTGAAATTTTCCTTTGGAAAGTAGCGGCTGTTTTCCGGCAAAGTCCCAGATACAGAGCAGATTAGGCACCGATAACAACTCTGATTTTGTGGATAGTGCGTGTGTTACGTTGGTCATCATCAGGCCGCTGAGTAAGGTTGATTGGGTGATAAAATGGCGTCGGTTCATAAACTTGATTCTTTGTCAAGGTCGAAAAAGAGAAAGGCCCCTGCCCAGAGAAACAGACTTCCGAGCACATACACACCCGACAGACTCGCCAGCCCGACGGTTAGCCCAAGCGTTGGTTTCAGTACGCCAAGCAGGTAGGGCGCTATTGAACCGATCAGAAACGCACAGGCCAGCATGAGTCCGTAAGCCGACGACCGAATTTTAGGCGATACCACTTCGTAGAGAGAGGCCACAATGTTGGAGTCGTACCAGCCCCGGAAAATGCCGAACAGAAACAGCGCTACGTAGGTGAGCACTTGGGTTTCGCTCATACTGATGCCGTAAATGAATGGGGCACCTAATAACAGCCCTGTTGCCTGAACGATGAGCCGACTGCGGGGATTCGTTTTAGCGTAATAGTCGGAAATTTTCGCCCCGGACAGTACGCCCAGAAACGCGCCGAGATGGTGGTAGAACAATGCCGAAAATCCGGCATCGGTCAGCGTCATGTTGAACTTATCGACCAGAAACGACGGCATCCAGGTCAGGTACCCGACGTTAACGAACACCATGCAGCCGAAGCCTAGCGTTAGCATGATTACGGTTGGTTTTCGGATAACGATACGTGCCGTTTCGCCTATCTCCGCCAGCATGGGTGTTTGCGCTTCGATGGTTGACGTTACTACATCTTTCGGAATACGGCTGAAGAAAACAAACGCTAGCACAATACCCAGACTACCAAACAGGTAGAAGGCTTTCTGCCAGCCGTAATGCTCGCCAATGTAGCCCGCAATGATGCCACTCAGAATAATACCGAAGTACACTGCTGTCTGATGAAGCGAGAGCGCAAACGAGCGATTTTCTTTATAGTTCTCGCCCAGCAACGCATTGGCCGACGGCGCATAGAACGCTTCGCCACCGCCCGTTGCCACACCCCGTAGCAGAATAAACTGCAACACACTGGAGCAAAAACCCGTCATCAACGTAGCGCATGACCAGAACAGCAGGCAGAAACCGAGGATATTCCGACGCGAAAATCGGTCGCCGATGAAGCCTGCAATCGGAACCAGTAGCCCGTATGTCCAGACAAGCGCCGACGCAATCAGGCCCAGTTCGGCATCGGTCAGGCCGAGGTCTTTCCGAATGAGCGGCAGTACGACGCTGAAAATCTGCCGGTCGGCCTGATTCAGGAAAAACGCCAGCCAGAGCAAGGCCAGTAACTCCCAGCGGAAGCCAGTCGGTTTTTTGGTAAGGGAAGGCAGTGATTCAACCATGATTAAGGGAGTTTAGCGGTTGTCGGAGTGGCATTCCAGGCACTGACACTCAGGACAGCTTTCGAACGGGTTGCCGGTTCGCGCCAGAGTACGTCCATGTCGATTTCCTGCGTTTCGCCGGGCGCAATCCAGGTAAAATTATCGGAAGCGACAATAGCTCGTTTGGTCCCTGTAATATCCAGTTTCGCCATAAAAGCAGGCGCTTTACCGGTGTTGGTCACTTTTACCCGAAGCTGGCTTTGGTCGGTGCCGGTGGGTTTTTGACTCACCACCGAAGCTGTGAGCGACGTAGTGGTTTTAGCAACGGTCGGTTTCAGGAACGGCCCTTTTTCGAGGGTTGGCCACGGAATCGGGTTGCTGACATATTTCTGGTAAAACGCATTGTCTTCGAGCATGGACAGACTGCGCGGATAATAGAACGACCGGGATACCAGCTTGCCCGAACCATCACGCAACTCGGCCAGCACCAATACGTAACGGTCGCGGTAATCGGACGGAATCGTGAACTCGCCGGGTTTCGCTTCGCTGACCGACGGGCCAGCCGCTACGTTCACGCTACCTTCCTGTTGCCAAAGTGTTTTAAACGTATCGTCCAGCACGCGTACCGACACTTTAGCGCCCGGTATCGGCTGCGTAAGCGAATGGCTGATTTTGACGGGCAGGCTAATCCGTTCGCCCGGTTTCCAGAGCAGACGAGGAATGTCAACCGCTACGTGTGTCGGTTCATAGGTCCGTTTCAGGAAATAATACGGTGCCCCAGCGTTACCAAACCAATCCATCATCTGAATGGCAATAACCGGCCAGTGGCGTTTGAAAACCCACGGCATCAACCCCGACGTAACGGGATAGTTGCCCTGCATTTTTTCGGAAAAAACCTGATAAAATTCCCCAGCCCCAATTTGCGACGCTTCGGTGACGGCTTCGATAGTCGGGTCGGCCATGTCGGTGATGTGCGACGCCCGACTCAGCATACGCGGTACGCGGCTGGGACCGTATTCGGTAAAATGATGGATAAACTCGTCATGTCCCTGATAAAAGTCTTTATCCCACATTTTACCCAACCCCGTAAATTCTTTATTATCAACCGTTTCGTAGAATAAATTCGCTTCGGGCATCGAGTGCATTCCCGTTTCCGAAATCCACGGTTCGTATTTATAGCCCACGCCATACCAGGTCGGGTCCATGTCGGGATAGGTGTGTAGACTGCCATCGTCGGGCGTAGTACGGACGTACAATCGGGATTTGTCGAAGATGTCCAGATTGCGTTCCAGAATGCCCATCGTGGCCGCGTTGCCGTAGGAATAGGGATTGAATTCGTTGCCGCCACACCAGACCGCCAATGAGGGATGATTCCGTAACCGAACGATGGTCTGCACAACCTGCGCTTCCCAGATGTCCTGCGGGTAAAGTGGCGTGTCCTGATTGCCAATCGGGAAATCCTGCCAGACCATCAGCCCCAGCTCGTTGCAGATGTCGTAGAAATGTTCGGATTCGAGCAGGCCACCGCCCCAGATACGTATCAGTTGAACGCCCATTTTTTTGGCGGCTTCGAGCGTCCAGCGGTAGCGTTCTTTCGAGGTTTCGAGCAAGACATCCTGCGGGGTGAAGTTCATGCCTTTCACAAAAAACTTCCGGCCATTCACCACAAACTGCCAGTTCTCCCAACGGTCGGCGTAGCGCGGCCCGGCCGATTTGATCCGGTCGATGATACGTATGCCGAAGGGAAATTTGATTTCATCAACGATCTGTTTGTCTTTTTTGAGAGCCACGCGTACCGTGTACAGATTAGCTTCGCCCAACCCGTTCGGGTGCCAGAGTTTTGGATTAGTTACCGTCAAATCGTCCTCAAACCACGTCCGGCCTTTGAAAGCTTTGAACGGTTTTTCCTGCGTAAACGCTACGTTACCCGCCTTGTCGACCAGCTCAACCAAAACCGACAAATTCGCATTGGATAGCGTAGTACCCGGCACACGCCCGTCGTAATGATGCATCTGCGCATTTTTCCACGGATGCAACTGGTAGCCAAGCGAATTGGTATCGGCCAGCACTTCGCTCGACAGGTGGAGCGTGGCTTTGCCATTCTGAATCGACGTAGTGGTCAGGTAAGGCCGTTCGAGATGGTAGGGCTGCACAATTTCGAGCCGAACGTCCTGCCACATGCCCACGCTGAAAAACATTTCGCAGCCTGAACTACCCGAAATCACCCACGGTTTAATGATTCGGTCACTGGCGCGCGGATTGTAACCTTTGCGCTTTTCAATCATGTATTCGCCGTTGCTGTTGCGCGGCAAACTCTCGTAATCGGTGGCTTTGTTACCCCAGTTTCCGGCCCGCACTTCAACCAGTAGTTCATTCTGTCCACCCGGTTTCAGCAACTTACTGATTTCAACCGTTGGGCCGCCAAACATCCCTTCATGAACGCCCACTAACGTACCGTTCAGCCAGACTTTCGAGAAGTAATCAACGCCATCGAAGCAGAGAAATACGTAGTTACCGGATTTCGCACTGGCGGGCGTCGGAAACGATTTACGGTAATACCACGCCTTCTCGTCCATAAACTTATACTGGTCGGAATTTTTGTGGTAATACGGATGCGGCAACTTTCCGGCCTTGAAATACGACCAGTGCACCGAATTCGGAATACTGGTCTGAAACGCATCCTTACGCGGAGCATTCAGATCGGTGATCGGCTGATCGGTATGCGACAATTCCCAGCCATCGCCCGAGAGCGATACGTGTTGCGCGCCCATTCTTGGCGTAATACGGTACGGCTGCCAGAGCTTATTTTTCTCGTCGGCAAACGGATTATCGGGCGACGTAGCAGTAGTGACGCTTTGGGCGGATGTTACGTTCCCCAACAGAAAAACACCCAAAAAGAGGAGATTCAATTTCTTCATTCTGTACGTTCGGTTAAGCGTCTCCATAAGGTTTCAGTTTTCCGTAACCTCGCATCAACAGCAAACCGCCGTCGATGGTGATGGTCGAGCCGGTCATGTAACTGCCCGACGCAATTAGATCGACCAGTACGCTGGCGATTTCGTCGGGTAAGCCCAGACGCCCCGCCGGGATGCCGTCGTTTACCGTTTGCAGCAGGGCCGGGTTTTCCCAAACATCCCGATTGATGTCGGTCTGGATGGCTCCGACGGCCAACGTATTGACCCGAATGTTGTGCGGTCCCAGTTCCATCGCTACGCCTTTCATCAGCGTTTCCAGCGCGCCTTTGGTGGCGCCGTAAAGAGTTAATCCCAACCCCGGCCGGACGCCGTTGACCGACGTAACGGTCCAGATGCTACCCGCTACGCTGTGTTTCACCATATTTCGGGCAACGGATTGCGTCAGGAACGTAGTGCTTCGAAAATTAACGTTATTGAATTGGTCAAAATCGGCTTCTGTTACGTCCAGAAAGTGTTTTTTGTATGAAACGCCTGCGTTGTTCACCAGTACGTCGAGACCGTCTGCTACATCCCAGGCCTGCTCGCCAAGCTGAATGGCCTGTGCTGTTTCTGACAAATCGGCCTGTAACAGATACGCGTTACGTCCGGTCTGGCGAATGGTTTCGGCAACGACCTCGGCTTCTTCTCGCTTTTCATGGAAATGAACCACTACGTCGAAACCCGCTTCGGCCAGACGTAGCGCGATGGCTTTGCCGATGCCGCGCGACGCGCCAGTGACTAATGCTTTTTTTGATGGTTGTGTCATCAATACTCCAGTTTTATAACGATTGATCGGGAAAAGGTCGGGAGCAAAATCGTCTCACCCGGACGCCCTTTCGTCCATTTACCTGTCCACGGATCATAAAAAGAAAGTTTCTTAGAAATGGGTAACCCCGGTTTAATGCTACGTCCCGAAATGGCTTCCGCCGGGCGGTTTTCTTCCAGTTCCGTTTTCCAGTTCGAGGCATTATCTCTCACCCAGATTAGTGTCGTTTTTTCACCTCGCAAGCCATAGATTTTCAGATCGTTTTGTGCTGCTACACGAATCGGAACGGCGTTCTCAGAAACGGGATCAAAGCCGTTGATGGCCTCATTAAATCGGGCGAAGTGCCACCAGAGGTTATTTTTTTCGATGTAGTAATCCCAGTGCCAGCTTTGGCCGGGGCCAGCCGCACCGACAAAAAAGGGCGCAAACAGCAGGTCGTGCAGTAACGCACCTTGCGTGTCTTTCGGATATAGCTTGAACGGTCCCGCGTGATGGGGTTCAACCGCACCAACTTCGGATAATAGAACGGGTTTTCCGGGTGCAAACGTCAACAGATTCGTTACGGCATCGCTGGCTAGTTCATCCATCGGCGACTGGCAGATGGGCAACGTAGCACCTTTATCGAGGTAGCGGTGGGCCTGCGCGATTTCGTTGCTACGTAGCGCGGAATAGGTTTTGTACAGTTCGTGCTGTTTGGGCGAATCGTAACTACCCAGCGTCTGCATCACGAATTGATTCGGGAATTGCGCTTTCACCTTGTCGAGCATTTCCGTTGTCCAGGACAGCAGTAAATCAGGGTCCTTGACGCTCACCGAATTCTGTTCATTCCACAATTCCCAGCCGAAAACGGTAGGATTATCGCGGTATTTTCTGGCGAAAAACGCCACGCGATTCAGGTAAAGCTGTTTGCTGGTTTCGGTACGATAAAAATCCTCCATCGACGAAATCTGATTGGCATACACCGGTTTGTCGAACGGAACCGACGACGGAAACGGAGCGGGCGAGCCGGTGATTTTTCGAAAATGTTCCAGACAGAATTTGATCCGTATGCCGTGTTTGCCGCCCAACTTCACCAGTCCATCAATCAGCGCTTCGGCTTTTGGATCGAATTGGCCGGGTTGCTGTTTCTCTACTTCGAGCATGGGTGCGCTCAACCAGATACGGGTAAAATTGCCGCCATTTTTAGCAAGCTGACCGAAATAATGATCGTAATAGTTCAGTACGCTATCTCCATTCGTTATCGACCGGGCAAAGCAGATATTGGGGCCAACCGGAATAAAGATTTTCCCCGAAACCTCCAGATACCTTGGATTAGTCTTACTGATACGTACGAACGCATTGGGCTGCGCTACACACTCAATCAGAGCGAGTAGCGTGAATACCAATACGTTTCGAATCAGAGAATACAGCATACTTGTTATTTTTTTGACAGGATTGACATGGTTTGTTTTGAGTAATAAATCATGTCAATCATGTCGAAAGAAAAATCACATCCCACCCACCGTCGGATACCAGTCGGGACGGTATGGGTCCTGGTGGAAACGGGCGTAGTAATCGCCTTTTTCTTCGTAATATTTTTCGTAATGCTTCATCTTGTCCTCGTCGAGCGATACGCCCAGACCGGGGCCAGTTGGCACTTTAATGCAACCGTTTTCGTACTTCATCAGGCCGCCTTCAATGATGTCGTCGGTGAGGTAATGGTAGTGCGCATCGCCCGCGAAATTCATTTGTGGAATGGTCGATGCCGTATGAATCATAGCGGCCAGCTCGATACCGAATTCAGCGCCGGAGTGCATGGCCACGCCCAGATTGAACGTATTGCAAACGGCCGCCAGATCTTTCACCCCGCGCGGACCTTCCCAATAATGAATGTCGGTCAGGACAATATCGACCGAACCCATCCGAATGGCCGGAGCCAAATCGTCAAATTTGGCCGGATACATATTGGTGGCTATCGGAATACGTATCTGTTTGCGAACAGCCGCGTTACCTTCCAATCCCCACGACGGGTCCTCGAAATATTCAATATTCAGGTCTTCCAGCCGACGCCCGATTTGCACAGCGGTCTGCACCGACCAAAGGCCGTTCGGGTCAATACGTAGTCCGAAATCATCGCCGAGTTTCTCGCGGCAAAGTTCCAGCACCCGCGCTTCTTCTTTAGGCGATTTTACCCCCGCTTTCAGCTTCATCGAATTGACACCCAGCGTTTCGTGCAGTTCTACGCAGAAGTCGGCCATATCTTCAGCGGTTTCGTCATGTTTACCATCACCGGGACGATCATACCGCCAGAACAGGTAAGCGATAAACGGCACTTCGTCGCGTACACGCCCGCCCAACAGATCGCTCAATGGGCGGTTCAAAACTTTACCCTGAATGTCGAGACAGGCCATTTCGATGGCTGCATACAATCGCGCGTTCGACATGTAGTAAATGCTACGTAGTACTTTCAGCTTGATTTTTTCGAGATGAAACGGATCTTCGCCGACGATACGTGGTTTGAGCTTCTGCAACGCTCCCCGCTGATCGCCCCCGCCTACTTCGCCCAACCCAACGATACCTTCGTCGGTAATGACTTCGAGAATGGTACGCAGAAAATAGCCCGGATGCACGCCCGTATTATGGCGCAATTGGGCGTTTAACGGAATGGCGACGCAGCGGGTACGGATGTCAATAATTTTCATAAGTCGTAATGAGCGAACGTGGATTTACTACGTTCAATGAATCGTTATAAGTCAAGTTGTACGGTATTATCCTGACCTTTTACCAGTTTAAGTGTCTTTTCCATTGTTTTCTTCCCAACGGTAACTTTCACGGTATAGTCGCCATAAAAGCCCCGGAACGTAATGGGTTTACCATCGGTCACGGATGTCGTGAGCGTGGTTTTCCATTCTTTATTGATCAGGTCATTAAGAGCCGTATACGACGGTTTGGTAGAAAAGTCGCGATTGAGCAGCCCGCCATTCCATTTATCCTCCCCCGCCACAGCCGTTCCATCAATGGTGTTCCAGTAAATGATCGCTTCAACGGCCGGGTGGCTAAACCAGATTCGGTAGAAGTTTCGGGCCATTTTCGCCTGGAGCTGTAAACCCGTTTCGTTGTTGGGCAGCGTAGGAAACGTAATTTCTGATACGTGCAGGGGCACACCGAATGAACCAAGCAAATCCATAGCCCGAAACAGGTCGGCAGGTGTATGAGCTACCCCCTTCACGGTATTGTCGAACATGGGTTGCTCGAATAAGTGGAATTGCATTCCGATACCATCAATGCGAGCCCCTTTCAGTTTCAGGTTCTCGATCAGCAGGTAATAGGGCGTAAATTCTCGGCGGTAGCCTTGCCACGAACTGGGTGTGTTTTCATTGATAAACAGCCGAGTGCTTTTAGGAAAATAAGCTTGTGCCGTCCGAAACGCTTTGCTGGCGTAGTCTGGAGGCATAGGCACTTTATAGCGCGAAATCAGCAGTTCGTTCGTTACGTCCCAGGTTTTGATGGTTTCCCCGTAGCGTTGGGCCAGCTCCTGAATATGCCGGTCGATAATCGGTTGCATTTTCGACGTATCCTTGGGCATCCAGTCTGGAATGGCAAACATGGCTTCATCCCAAACCAGCGTATGTCCACGTGGCGTAATGCCATTTCGGAGGCAAAAGTCGAGGGCTACATCGGTGGGCGGTCGGCGGTAAATGGGCTTGCTATCGGCCGTGTAGCGCGGTTTACCCTGCTCAGGCTCCAGCGTTTTCCAATAGAAAGGAATCGTTGCCAGATTGAACATCGACTTGAAAAACGACGCGTACTTTTCATTTTCCTGCGCCGTCGGAAACCCGTTCAACATAAAGATATTAGCCCCAAACTGAAAAGCGTGTCGTTCCTGCCGAATGTCGACGGTTGCTTTCCGAATTGGTTTACCCTGTTTATCGACCAGGGTTATTGTAAAATCGCCTTTGCGGTGGGTTTCGATACCCTGCTGAATACGCGCTTCAACAGCCGGATCACTCCAAAGCGAATCATAACGAGTCGATTGGGCTAGACCTGGTATTGTGATGAGCAGGAAAAACAAACTCAGATAACGCATAATATATTGGCTTTTTATAACACCCACAGCAGCGGCCGAACGTCTTCGTAAGGAGAACATGCTTTCGCTTATAGTTCAATAGTGAGCGTATTGGGCTGATTTTTTGCCAGCGTAAATGTTTTCTCAATCGTTTTCTTTCCGACGGTAACTTTCATTGCGTAGTCGCCATAAAAGCCCCGAAACGTAATGGGTTTACCGTTATTGACCGACGTAGTGAATGCTGTTTTCCATTCTTTATTGATCAGATCATCAAGTGCGGTGTATGATGGTTTCGGGTTCAGATTTTCGTCGATGAGCCCCGAGTTGAGTTTCCCTTCATTTCCCCAGGCTTTTCCATCCGGCATATTCCACCACGTAATGGCCTCCATAGCCGGGTGACTAAAAAACAGCCGATAAAAATTACGGGTAACCAGCGCCTGTTTCTTTCGGCCTTCTTCTGAATCAGACAATACAGGAAACGTGATTTCGGAGATATTCAGCGGAATCTTGAACTTGGCTAACTGATCCAGCACCTTCAACACTGATTTGGGGCTAAAATCGCTGGTGGTTCCTTCATAAACCGCTTTAGGATCGACCAGATGCGGAAATAAATGAAACTGTAGGCCAATGCCATTCACTTTAGCTCCACGTAACAGCAGGTTTTGGATGAACACGTATAGATAGCTGTATTCGCCGTGGAAGTTTTTGTTCAGAAACGTTTCCGGCACTTCGTTGTAAATCAGCCTATTGATTGAATTAAAATTTTTCTCTGCTTCTTTAAAACCCAGAAATACGTAATCGTCGGGCATGGTAACCTGCATGTGTCGCAGAAACGATTCATTCGCTACGTCCCAATACAGAACGTCGTCTTTATAGCGTTGGCCAATTACCTCGATTCGCTTTTTAACGAGTGATGTCAGCGAGTCCGGGTTTTTCGGTGCCCAATCCGGCATCGAAGCCGTTGGCGAATCCCAAACCAGCGTATGCCCTTTCATACGAATGTTATGCTGCTTACAAAACGCGACCACTTTATCGGGCGGAGGACGCCGAAAAATGGGCGGACTATCGGCGGCAAACCGATACTGGCCGGGCGTTGGCTCCACATCTTTCCAATAGAACGGGACTGACGCAAAATTGAACACCTTCGTAAACGCGTTTTCGAACTTCCGATTTAGCTCAGCGCTCGGGTAGCCGTCGAGCATGAAAATATTAGCTCCGAATAAAAAATCATGGCTATTCTGTCGAATGTCGACGGTGGCTTTCTGAATCGGTTTTCCCTGTTTATCGGTCAATGTCAGTGTGAAATCACCTTTCCGATACGTTTCGATACCCTGCTGAATACGCGATTCGATAGCCGGATCGCTCCACAGCGAATCATAACGAGTCGATTGGGCCAGACCTGGTATTGTGATGAGCAGGAAATATAAAATCAGGCAACGCATAACGTAATGACTTATAGAATTGAGATCGTAGTACGTAACAGCTTCAATCCAGCACCACCACCTGCGTGCGGGTGCCACTCTTCGGGAACTGTACTTCTTTCTCGTATTTCTTGCCGTTCCGTTGAGTAACCACTTTATATGTACCGTAGAAGCCCTTGTAACTCACCGCATTATTTTTGGGCGAAGTCGTTACGTTGGTGCGCCATTCCTTGTTAATCAAGCGATCGAGTACGTCGAAAGCAGGCTTTTTAGAGAAGTCGCGGTTCAGCAGCCCACCTTTCCATTTGTCTTCACCGGGCACTACCGATCCGTCTGACCGGATACGTGCCGGAGCCGCTGTTCCATCGACCAGATTCCACCAGATAATGCCTTCTACTTTCGGATGGCTAAACCACAGTTTGTAATAATTCTCGGTCATCACCGCCTGCATTTCGGGGCCTTTATCGGTCAACGCCGACACCGTAATTTCGGTAATGTGCAAGGGTAGGTTGAAGTCTGAATACAAGTCGAGCGTATTGAACAACGTAGTGGGCGTCATGGCTTTACCTTTCATAATCTGCTCGTATTCGGGCTCGCTGAAGTTGTGAAATTGCAGGCCGATAGCGTTGATCTTGGCGTTACGTAGCAGCAGATTTTCGAGGAGCAGATAGTCGGCGTTGTATTCGCGCCGGTTGCTACGTCCCCAGATTCCGGTGGTAAAGTTGAGCGTAAATACGTTGCTGTTCGGAAATTGACGCTCGCTTTCCTTGAAGGCTTTGAAGGCGAAATCTTTGGGCATCAAGACGTCGGGATGGCGGTCGGTTACTTCATTCACTATGTCCCAGATTTGAATATCGTGACCGTAACGCTGCCCGATTTCCCCGATCCGCTTGCTGATTTTCTGCTCCATAATTTTCTCGTCTTTCGGCAGCCAGGTCGGAATTGACCAGCGCTGGTTGTCCCACACGAGCGTATGACCTTTGGGCGTGATGTTGTTCTTTTTGGCAAACTCCAGCACCACGTCGGGAGCCGGACGACGGTAGATATACGGGCTATCTTTCCCGAAACGCAGTTTCCCCGGTTCAGGCTCCAGTTCGGGCCAGTAGAACGGAATGGTCACGAAATTGAACAGCTTCGTAAAATACTCCTCGAAGAGCGCATCTTCTTTCGGATTCTTGAAGCCTTTCACCATGAAGCCATTCGCGCCGAAATAAAAATCGTGGCGGGTTTGGGTCAACGACACCTCTCCCGGCGATATCGGATTGCCGTCTTTATCGGCAAACTGGACCGTAAAAGCCCCCATCCGATTCTCGCGGATGCCGTCGGCGATACGTTGCTGCACCGCCGGATCGCTCCATTGATTTTTGTACTCCTCGGAAAGCTGGGCCGACACCTGTAATGTCGATAATGTCAGTAACGTAGCAGTGATAAATTGCTTCATATAGTATGCGTAATTCTTATGTTGTTTAGCAAATTTTGCTCGTCCGGGATTGCATCGCGGATCATAAAGGTTAATAGTTTACCACCCCCAACCAGAACGCTGGCCCGGCCCCTCCTAAAACAGGAGGGGCCTAAAAACCTCCGGGCAAAAGCCCCTCCTGTTTTAGGAGGGGCCGGGCCGACGTTCGGTTGGGGGTGGTCGAACATCCGATTCACATATGGCTCTCTAAGCTTATTTCGTTGTTTTCAACGCCCCATTGAAGCCAATATGCACCCGCCCGATCCAGGGATACGTATTGTTAGCCTGCGCATTTCCGGTCACGATTTTTACCGCTACGGTTCCATGCGGGAGCGCTGGAACGGAGTACGTATACTTATCAACGGGATTGTCTTTGTCCTTAGAAATCTGGCTTGGATACGCTTCTCTATGGCTTTTCACGACAGCTCCTTCGGGTAGCGGTTTCCAGGCCGATCCATCGGTCGAGTATAGCAAATCGATACTATCTACCTTGTCGCTAAAGGCGAAAACATCAATCCATTTCAGGGCATCGGCGCTGTATATTAGCTCGCCCGAACCACTTCCGGCGGCTCGTTCGGCCTGAAAAAAATCTTCTTCCGTTTGCCGGAGTCGCGGCCAGGATTCGGTGCTGATCTCCAGATTTTCGGAGTGCGATTGAGCCAGCGAAAAGTCTTTCAGATTATCCATCACCATCCGACTGTTGGCCGATAGAGGACCTAGTACGTTCGAAGTGGGCGAAATCCCTGATTCATTTTTACCCTTTACCCGGTAATAATAGACCTTGCCCGGCTCTGCGCTGTTGTCGGTAAATAAGGGGTAATAGTAGAGGTGATAACTAATATCCAGATCACCACTGATGTTCTGCCACGGCCCTTTTGGCGACGTTGCCCGCTCTACGACGTAGTATCTTGCCCCCGGCGAACACCGCCATTTCAACGCGACCGCATCACTACGTATACCTGGATACAGATAAGGCGCATCCGTTGGCGCTGGTAACGCGGGTTCCCGCTCTCCTCTGATTTTATAGCCGTATGATCGGATCAACATGAGGTTTTCCCGCTCCTTGAAATACTCCCCACTGTCGAATCCGGGCCAGCGACTGCCACCCCAGGAATAGGCATGAAACAGCGCATGGCCACCAATGCCACCGATATACTGCGGTTTCATCAGGCTCCAGAGCAATGCTCCAGTTGTACCCGTATTGTAAACCTGATCAAGTACGTCTTTGAATCCGTCCAGCTTCTGAAACTCGTCGATAATCATCGGGCGTTTTCCTTTGCATTCGTTCCAGAGTTCGGTTACGGTGTTGCGGTAATTAGGATACTGGCGGGTTTTTACGATGTCGATTTTCGGGTTGTTCGTTACTACGTCGTTCACATTATCCTTCATCTGCTGCACACCGTTTGCCCGGCGCGGGTCGGCAATCAGCTGATTGGGGGCAATTGTTTTCAGGTAATCGGCCATTTCGGCAATCCAGGCGCTTTTGTTGTTGGGCACTTCGTTGCCGAATTCCCACGCCATGATTGCCTTATCATTTTTGTAAAGTTGCCCCGTGAACTGATTTTTCCGGTTTGCAACCACACGTAGCAAATCCTTGAAACCGTCCTTAACGGCGGGCGTCGTGTAGTAATCGCCACCGCCGTAGAGCTTGCTGAACGATTCGGTAGACCCCCAGAATTTGTTCTCTTTTACCAGACAAAGGATGACCCTAATTTTGTACTTATTAGCCAATTCCAGCATTTTGTCGATCCGTCGAAAGGCCGTTTCATTGTACGCACGCGGCCCGGTAACCAACGCTTCAAATTCACCCGTTCCATCTTCAACGGTGATGCCCCAGGTTCGAATCGTGGTAACGCCCATCTGCGCCATGTCCTTGAAATAGGCTTCCATTTCGTAGGAAAGCTCCATCGGATCATAAATGTAGCCACTGGCTGGATTCGTGTTTTTATAGCCGTCATACTGGCCGGTTATGTTGGGCGTATTCACCGATATAAACCGGAAAACCTTGTTACCATCTTTAAGCTTATCACCCTCTCTCGTAATAAAATGAGTAAAGGCTTGCCCACTGGCATCGAGGACCAACAGCAAACTAATCAGCACATAGACAAACCTGACGACCATTAGGACAAGAGCTTAAATTAAACAGAGAATCGACTGATAATCTCAGAATTACCATTCCAATTGACTATAAAATCAGGTAGCTAACAAGGGTCAGCTACCTGACCAACCAACCTATGTAAACGTTTCACGCTGGTCCACGATTAGATCGCGGGCAAGTCTACGACCTAATACCCCGGATTCTGATCGATGGGCGCCAGAGCCGTGTTGTAGTTCAGTTCAGCGACCGGAATAGGCCAGAACAGATGTTTGTCGGCCACGTCTTTGCCCGTAGCAGCTTTAATGATTTCTTTCAGTTTGGGCGTACCCAGGCGCTTCAGGTCGAGCCAGCGTTTGGCCTCGTACTGGGTTTCGTAACCACGCTCTTTCAGCACCAGATCATTGAACGTAGTGGCGGTGAAATCAGCCAGTTTAAAATCGACACTGGAGGCCGTTGTTGGATTTTGTCCATACGCCCGACGGTGTACCTGATTGAGTGCATCGACGGCGGCCTGTGTAGGTCCGTTGCCCGCCCGACTAGCGGCTTCGGCATACAGCAACAGAATATCAGCGTAGCGATAGACCGGAAAATCGTTTCCGGCCGCTGTTTGGTTGGGAGCCAGCGGGTCCGAAAATTTCTTGCACAGAATGCTGTTTTTACCCAGACCAATGTCCCAGCTATACCAGAACGCACTTTTGCGAAGGTCTTTAGCATCCCAGTTTTTCATGTTCGGGTTGGTTTCGGTATCGCTGTAGTGCGCGTAGAAGCCTCCTGCCCCGTGTAGTTTTGAGCCGGGATGATGCGCAAACATCGCCAGATACATCCCTTGATCGTTTTGCCGGGTTTGTTTCAGATACCAGATTTCTTCGGTCGACGTAACAACGGTAGGGCCAAAAATCTTTGTATCAAACTCGGCCGCCGTTGTCACGGGCACCAGCGAAAACGCGTTGGATTTGATGATTTCGTCGGCTTTGTCGCGGGCTTCGGCGTATTGGTTTCGGGTGAAATAGACCTCGGCCAGAGCCGCTTTAGCCGCCCATTTCGTAGCCCGGCCAACCTGTGCTCCTTTTTCGGGCAGGGTAGTTTCCGCTTCTTTCAAATCGTTCACAATCAGTGTGTAGACCTCTTCAGCCGTGTTACGCTTTACATTCGGTTCGCTCAGTTGTGCTTCGGTACGTATCGGTACGCCACCCCAGTTACGAACGAGCCAGAAATACGCAAACGCCCGCAGGTATTTGGCTTCTGCTACGTATTTCGCTACGTCGGCCTGACTAATACTTGTGCCTTTCGGCGCGTTCTGAATCACCAGATTGGCGTTACGTATGGTCAGGTAAAACAACCGCCAGCCTTCGTCGGTACGCGGAATGTTGGTGCTATTCAGGCCCTGAAAATCGCTCAGCACCTGATAACTCCCCCGGCCATAACTGTAATCTGTATACGCTTCGAGCTGAGCACCCAACTGACCAGAAATGCCATTGAGTGCCCGAAGCTGGGCGTAGGCCGCATTAACGGCGGCTTCAACTTCACTGGCCGTATTGTAGAAGGTCTCTACAGCCACCGCTTTAGGCTTTTCGACCAGTACTTCCTGACAGGAAAACAGACCAAGAAGCGGGAGGAAGAATAATATCTTTTTCATGTGTTGTTTCAATTTTGAATGAGTCGCTGGTGCGATGAGTGAATGATAGAATGGTTTTTCGCGTCAGCTATTCTCACATTCTAGCATTCAATCATTCACAATTAAAATCCAACCCGAATACCAAATGTGACTGCTTTCGACGTAGGATAGCTGTAGTGGTCGATGCCCTGACCGATGGAGTTAGCGCCCCCCTGCGAGTTTACTTCGGGGTCCCACCAGGAGTATTTCGTTAACGTCAGCAGGTTCTGACCGCTAGCGTAGATCTGGGCCGTCCGCATCCAGTTTATGTTCAAGGCCTGCAGCGGCAGATCGTAGGCTAACTGAATGGTTCTCAGCCTCAGGTACGAGCCATCTTCCACAAATCGATTCGAGTAGTTGTAACTATTGGCGCGGGAAATAACCGGATATTTGGCGTTTGTATTCGTTGGTGTCCAGTGATTCAGATACACTTCACGGGGCATGTTCAGACCGAAACCGTAGTCGAGTGTGTTGTTGATCGAACTGACATTGACGAGGTTGTTGCCCTGTGTTCCCTGAAAGAACGCCGTCAACGTAAACCCTTTGAACGACATGGTTGAATTCAAACCGTAAATAAAGTTGGGGTTCGGATCACCAATAATGGTTTTGTCGAGCTGATTGATCACGTTATCACCGTTCAGGTCTTTGTACTTCACCCGTCCCTGATCGGTATAACCATCTTCAACATAGCCGTAGAAAACGCTAAGTGGCTGCCCTTCCCGGAGCAGGTTGGCTGCATCGCTGATCAACGTAACGCCCACACTTCCACCCAGAATATCGCGGCCACCTTCCAGCTTCACCACCTTCGAGCGGTTGAAAGCGATATTTCCGTTCAGGTCCCATTTAAACGCTTTGTCGATCACGCGGGCCGATAGCGCAACTTCCAGCCCTTTGTTCTGAATCTGTCCTACGTTACGTATCGTGCTCGTGAAGCCAAAACCAATTGGTAACTGCACCGTATTGAGCAGATCGCGGGTATTTTTAACGTAGTAGTCGAGTGTCAGTTGAACGCGGTTATTCAGGAATCCGGCGTCGACACCAACGTTAAACTGTTCGGTAGTTTCCCATTTCAGGTTGCCAGGCAGTTGGGTTCCGGGCGCGAACGTATTGTACAACGCATCGTCGAATACGGTTTTTCCGGCCGACAGATTATTCAACGTAGCGTAGGCACCAATGGCCTGACTTCCTGTTAAGCCCCAGCTGGCGCGGGCTTTCAAATCAGTCATAAACGTTACGTTCTTCATGAACGGCTCTTCCGAAACCCGCCATGCAAAGGCTCCCGATGGGAAATAGCCCCATTTATTGCCTTCGCTGTATTTACTCGAACCATCGGCCCGAATGCTGGCCGTGAACAGGTACTTATTGTTGAAACTATAATTCACGCGGGCCAGATACGACAGCAGGGTGCTGAACGAGTAACTCGATCCGGGAATGCCCGGCACAGCCGCCGAGCCCAGATTGGCCGTTTCGGTAATATCGCTCAGAAAGCCTACGCCCGACGCATTGAGTCGTTTGTCCAGAAAATCCTGATACGTAAAGCCAGCTACCGCTGAGATGCTGTGTTTCTGTGCAATCGTTTTAATATAGCTAATCGTGTTTTCGCTCAGCAGGCTCATTTGCCGAACCGTTCCCACGCTGGCGCTACCCTGTGAGTTGATAAATTTGGTCGTGGTATACGTATCGGTTTGGTCGTCGTTGTTTTCGATGCCACCCGAAATTTTAATCGCTAAGCCGTCGAATGGCTTGAATGTCAGGGCAGCATTGGCCAGCACGCGGTTCGCATCAACGTTATCGGAGAACTGCTCCAGATAATTGAGCGGATTGATCAATACGTTGGAAATGAACGGATAAGCCGTTGCCAACACGCGATAGGAACCGTTATCGTTGTAGGGAGTGAGCGTTGGCGGAGCCGAAATAGCCGCCGAAATCAACGTACCGCCCCGGTTGCCACCACCCGAATTCTGACGGCCCGTGGTGATTTTCGTTAACGTAGCGCCGTAGCTCAGGTTGAATTTCTTGCTAACATCCGTCGAAATATTGGCACGTAGTGAATATCGGTTGTAATCGCTGCCCCGGATAATACCGTCCTGTTTAAAAATGCTGCCGCCGACCGAAAACCGCGTTTTGTCGTTGCCCCCGCTCACCGTCAGATTATGGGTTTGCATGGGTGCTTTTTGGAAAACCAGATTTTGCCAGTCGTACCCTTCGCCGAAGCTATTGATTTGATCCTGCGTAAAATACGGCGTCACTTTATCGTTGGCAGCCTGTTCGTTGTAGAACGTAGCGTATTCTTTGGCATTCATCAGATCGAGTTTTTTACGGAGCGACTGAATGCTATAGCTACCTTCATAATCGACCGTCATTTTGCCCGCTTTACCCTGCTTGGTCGTAATAATAACTACGCCGTTGGCACCACGAGACCCATAAATAGCCGTTGCCGACGCATCTTTCAGAATTTCGATGGTTTCAATATCGGAGTTGTTCACAATGGTTGGGTTGCTTCCCGAGGTAGGAAAACCATCCACTACGTAGAGCGGCTCGTTACTGCCCTGAATGGAGTTTGTTCCGCGAATCCGAACGCTGATGCCAGCACCCGGCGCACCGGTGTTTTGTGTCACCTGAACCCCCGGCGCCCGACCCGACAAGGCCTGCAATACGTTCGTAGCCGGAAACGCATCGATTTCTTTGCCTTTTACCTGCGCCAGCGAACCCGTTAAATCTGATTTACGCACCGTACCATACCCAACCACAACTACCTCATCGAGCTGGCGATCATCGGCCACCAGTTCCACATTAATTGTAGATTGTTTTCCAACTGCAATTTCCTGACTTAGAAATCCAACCGAAGAATATACGAGTGTAGCATTAGCTGGATTAGGAATAGAGATACGGTAGTTTCCTTCTGCATCGGTTGTTGTGCCAACCTGAGTTCCTTTTAGAGAAACCGTCGTACCGGGAAGAGCCGATTTATCAGTTGCTCCTACTACTTTACCCGATACAACTATGGATTGAGCCCATCCAACCGAGCTGATTACGGCTATCAGGCAAGCTAATAGCCATTTAAACGTAAGATAGTTCATAAAGGCTTAGGAGATAATTTTTATAATATAAAATTAAATTTTATTTCATTACAATTGTACGTCTAAACATTGTTTCTCTCCAAATTATTTCCATTTTTTTTATAAATAAGTTTTATATAAGAAAAGTCTTTTACTCGCAAAGACATAAAAAAAGGGCCTAAGCCCTATACACGATTAGCATCAATAGTCTCTAAATCAATCGTTTATTAATTTTAGCAGCGCATTTACGTAAAGAATCTATCAGCTTATGTTTATCCAAAGCCATATACCGATATTCAGGTAGGTAGATACTCAGGCTAGCCACCACCAACTCTTTCTTATAAATAGGTACAGCCAGGCCCATTACATGTCGATTGGTTATAGTTTGTACTGCTAGCTCCTCTCGACGCATTAGCGAAAGTGCTTCATACAACTTGCTTTCAGTCTGAACTTCGGGCCATGACTCTTCAGAAGGAAGTCCGTATTTCGTTAAAAATCGCTCCAGCTTGTCCTTCGTTAGCATAGCCAGTAACAATCGCCCGGAGGCAGAATCATAGACAGGCTTTATATCAGCGGTTCGCACTTGCAAGTCCTGCTCGGCAAAGGTTCTATAAATCGCAACTCGCTGATTATCTTTAAGTATAGCTAACAAACAATTCTCATTGACTGACTGAGTAAGTAAATCCATCTCCTCCTTCGCAGCTTCCAGCAAATCTTTCTGATACGCTTCATTGCCCGTTAGCGAGTACGATTTTGAACCTAATATGTAGCCTTTTTTCGTTCCTATCTGTTCGACATAGCCGCGTGCCACTAACGATTTAAGAATGTTTGCACACGTACCATGATTTAGTTGCAGGTTATCGGCCAGATCGCCCAACGATTTCGGACGTTCAGGATCAGCAGCTATCAATTCCAGCAAATCCAGAGCTCGATTAATTACTTGTATCATTTACATCAATTTTACAATGCAAAATAAATACTATTATTAAAAAATAAAAGAGTTCTAGTGACAAATATGGTTAATCGGCAACAATCTGACGTTTATGGTGTCTGATAGATATCAAAAAAGGACATCAAAGCGATGTCCTTTTTTGTACTTACGGTACTGGTTGACCTAAACTAGTTTGCCTTTTTGGGGTCGAGTACTACGTGACGAACGCGCTGGCGCTTCCAGGTATACGTAACGTGGATAAGGCCATCGGCCGATTGAATAACGGCCGGATATGAATACTCACCTGGTTCCGTTTCCAGTACTGCCAGCGTTTTCCAGGTTTTGCCGTCGTTGGAAATGGCTACGTCCAGCGGAGTACGGGGTCCATTTTTACCATTACTAGTTGTTGTAGGATTATAGACTAAAACCTGCCGACCATCTTTTAACGTAACGGCGTCTGTACCCGAATTAGGGTTAGGCAATGATGTTTTGGCTAAAGCAGACCAGGTTTTTCCGTTGTCGTTCGACCAGGTTTCCAGAATGTAGCCCACTTTCTGGCTACGGCAAAGCGCCTGTAGCTGACCATTCGCATGAAATAAAACGCTGGGCTGAATGGCTCCATCCGTTACACCTTCGTTAATGGGAGCCGTTTTCTGCCAGGTTTTGCCCCAATCGCTGGTTTGCTCAAAATGTACCCGCCAGTTGTGATCTTCCGAACTGGTTGGGCATAATAAAACACCCGACGATAATAGAACTGGTTTATTTTTGATGGGTCCTAAAATACCTTCCGGCAGACGCTCCGCTTCTCCCCACGTTTTCCCATTATCGCTAGACCGTTTTAGCAAGCCCCACCAGGTTGATGGACTTGGCCCTACCTTGTAAAACAAAATCAGCTCTCCGCCGGGGCGCTGAAATAATACCGGATTCCAGCAGGGTAATCGCTTTCCGTCGGGCTGCACACCCGTTGCTACTTCCACGGGCGTTGTCCAGCCTTTTTTTGTCAGGCTGCTCACCCAGATCCCCACATCAGGATGACGTTCGTGGGTTCCACCAAACCAGGAAGCGACTAAGCCTTCCGGTGTTTCTGCAATTGTGGAGGCATGACACTCGGGGAAGGGTGCCTTTTCGTAAATCCATTCCTGCTTTAACACGGCTGGATTTTCGGGTTGTGCGTACAGGTGTTGACTGCTAAAAAAGAGAATAAGTAGTAAAGAAAGAAAGTTAATCTTCATAAGAAATTAGTAGAATGAGGCCGGAATTTACAGCGTTATGGCTTCTCTTCGTTCAAATCAGACAAGCCGGTAAACTAGATTCAACTATCAGCAAAGTAACGTATGTGCAAACATTACTGATTTAGAGAGGATAGAGACTATTGCCTTTAGCCGATCAGTTCAGTTTTTTTCAAGTTCTTCTTTATAGTTTCGCCCTATCGGTATATGAGTATTGCTTAGTACGATTCGATTTTGTTCGATACGGCTGATTTGGGGCATAGCCATTATGAACGATTTGTGCACACGAATGAAGTGATTATCCGGAAAAATATCATGCATCGCTTTGATAGAGCCTTTAATAACGATCTTGTCGGTTGAGGTATGAATGATGGCACCAACTTTTAAGCTCTCCAACGGTTTGTCATCTATGGTACTGTTTTTCATTTAAAAACAGTACCATAGCAACAAGTCCATTTACTTTAATCCGATTTGACTTACTTTATTTCTGTCTAACAGGTTTATGGTGATTTATCGATACCTTGACATTATTGGACACTAGTTGGAAGCCATAGAGCCCGTTTCTGCTTTTTACAAGCATCTGGGATCTGCTTTGTCGGCATTGGACACCGACTGATACTTCTGAATTGAGCAAATGGAAGAACGCCCTATCGACTCCTTGAGCGTATAAATATGATCGATCGTTAAAAGCTATATCCGACTGCCACTCCTCCCCAGGGGCCATGATTGGTGGCATTTGCCCTGGTTAGTTTAAAAGTTGGCGTAAAGCCTGCCCGCAGCATAAGCCCTCCCGTTGGCTTTTGGTAACGATAACTGGCTCGTGGCACCGCGTAGAGATCCCAGGGCTGTACACCAGGCATTAACTCTCCCCAGCTTGCTTTAGAAGCAGTTAATCCAAGCCCAAAATCAGCATGGTGCTTGCCCGTACCCAGCAGGGTAAACACTTCTCCAATCAAATTTGCCCTGTTTGGAGACATTCCATAATAGGAGGCTCCTGCCCGGTACCCAAAGGCGTGTGTTGTTTTCAGGAGTACCAGTCGCTCATAGTTCACGGAGTAAAAGCCGCCCGACCCTAATCCTTCCACGTAGATCGTATTTCGCGCTTTAAAGGGGCTATCCGCCTTAGATACTTGAGCGAGCACGCCCAATGAACAACAACAACAACAACAAATAAACAGTAAAGTAGCCTTCATGCCGGTTGGTTATAGGTATAGGGATGAATAGGAAGTACTAACCAAAGAAAGCTAAAAGCTATCAATTAATGGATTCATTAACAGCTTTTAACAAAAAAGACCAACGTGTAAAACAATCTTACTTTCTCCTTTCCCTACCCTATTTCGTCCAATTATCCTTTAGCCTGGCGTGCTTCTATCGAATCGTTTTCTATATGCCTATTTTTTTTCCCGAGTTTGTATTTCCTCAAAATCGCCCTTGACGTAGCGGGGCTGGCCGAGGTAGCCAGGAATTACAACAAACCGGCCTGTCTTCGTATCCAAAATAATAGACTCCCGCTCGCTTGCGACGGCCTGGAACCGGCGCGTATCCAGGATACCCGGCTCAGGTTGCCCACCATTCGACGAGGTGAAATTGGTTAGTAACAAAATACCCACGATGGTTAGGCAGCCCAGGAAAAAGGATCGCAGATCAAGCGAAAAATGAATCGTTTTCATAGCTAATGAGTTGATAGTTTACCTCAGATAGGTGTTTGCACTACAAAAGCACATTCACAGCCTGTTATTCTCATCGGCCCGATAATCGTTTCCGAATTCGGCTTAATGAAGGCCCCTGAATACCGAGATACGAGGAAATATGATAGAGCGGAATGGCATTGTAAAGATCAGGATGCTGCTCGATCAAATCCAGATAACGCTGTTCTGGCGTCTGGAACAGAAAATCCTCCATTCGGTTCATGGCCAGATTAAATGCCCGTTCACCAACCAGTCGGCCAAACCGCTCCCATTGATGCGATTGCTGATAAAGCTCCTGCAGATGCGTAATATTGATATACAAAATGGTCGAATCGACCATCGACTCAGTATAATAGTTACAGGGCGACTGATTGATAAAACTTTTGTAGGACACAACAACCTGGTGCTTCGAAAAAAAGAAAATGTTCTTTTCTTCGCCGGTCTGGTCGTTTACGTAGTACGTTCTGAAAATACCATCGAGAATAAAACCCAGATGTTTACAGACGTTCTTGTACTCATTGTAAAACTCGCCTTTCTTGTAGTGCTTTTTTTGCCAGTAGGGAACAGACAGCGCAAAGGCTTCCTCATCAATGTCGGCAAATGTGCGTAGAGCATGTCCTAATAAGTCGATGTCGTTCATGGCGTGAAGGACTACAATAAAAAACGGTTTGTGGGCAGCAAGATAATCAAGTTCCTGCCCACAAACCGCCAATACTTACGAATAAGCCACTTACAAACTTTCGACCGTTTTACTACGTAGCTAAACGCCAGCCACTACGGCTGCCCCGCCAGCACTTCAGCCAGTTTTTTACCTAGTTCTTCACCCCGAACATTCTTGGCCACAATTTTCCCATCGGGACCAATCAGGAAATTCTGGGGGATGGCCCGGATACCATATTGTTTGGCGACTTCATTGTCCCAGAATTTCAGATCGGATACGTGTGCCCAGGTGAGGTTGTCTTTATGGATTGCTCGTAGCCACGCTTCTTTCGCGTTAGGCCGATCGAGCGAAACACCCAGCACGGTAAAGTTTTTTTCTTTGTATTCGTTGTAATTCTTCACTACGTTCGGATTTTCGGCCCGGCAAGGTCCGCACCAGCTGGCCCAGAAATCGACTAGTACGTATTTGCCTTTGAAATCGTGTAATGAAACCGCTTTGCCCAACGTATCGGTCTGCGTAAAATCGGGGGCCAGCTCTCCTACCGACGTTGCCTTAATACGGTTCAGCGTAGCTGCATACTCCTGACCAGCCTTGCTATTTTTCACAGCGTCGCTCAACCCATCGAAAACGGGCTTTACTTCACCATATTCTGGAGCATACCCACCAAAAGATTTCAAGGCATCCAGCGCAACGAGGCTTGTGGGCATCGACTTGATAAACTGAGCGTATACAACTTTCTGTTCCGCTTCAATGGCTTCGTATCGTTTGTCGAGCGCATCGCTAAACTCCTTTTTGCTACGTTGCTCGGGCGTAGCGGCTCGGTACTCCTGCATCAGCGCGTCCATTTTATCGGTCGACGGCTTTAGCGCTACCTCTAGTTTCTGATTATCGACATTTAGCGGAGTACCACTAACTACCGCATTTTTAAGTGAGTCAGGACTGCTCACGTTTACAGTGCCGGGTTCGAGATAGAGGCTGATAGAGGGAGTTGGCCTGGTTTTACTCAGACCTGTTCCGCGCTTGTCGACCAGTAAGGTCCCTTTGATCGGGCTATCAACTGAGCCTTTGAACTCAAATTTACCATGTTGAATCGTTGTGGAATCGAGCTTTACCGAGGTACCTGAGCCATATCGCAGATACGCTTTGGCCGGGGCTTTCATGGCACCCAACTGGCCCTGAAGGGTGTACGAACCACTCTGCGCCCATAACACAGACGGAAGAAGTCCTACCAACGTAGCGGAGATTATTTTTTTCATTTCAGTTGTCGTTTGGCGAATAAAACCATAAAAACTATAGAATCAGCAGAATACGTCTTTTTTTCTTATTCGGCAGATCGTCATTCCCAAGCCCTAAACCGTTCATCACGAACTAGTATCGCGTCATAAATGAATGTGCTTACTTGGTGCCTGTTCTTCTAACCATTTATCTACCGATTATCCATGAAATACCTATACGTTTTATTGGTGCTGATCAGTTCCTTGGCGCAGGCTCAAGTCGATACCATCAACACCGCTACGTTGAAACTGAACCTATCTGCCTTTAAAAACTCAAAACGTTCGTACGCCGTTTTTTTTGAAGACAGTACGGGCAAACGACTCTCCTCCGCCGATATCTGGGACCGTACGATTCGACTTTCCCAAACGCCATCGGGCCAGAAAATCTACGAATTCGACTGGAAATGGTTTCAAAAAGATTCGCTGCTAGGACACGTAACAGCTACCGGCCAGCTTCCTTCGCTGGCTCCCTTGACCCACAAGGCCGATTACGCAAAACGCGGTAAGATCTCTACCACGTTTACAGGAAATAACGTAGCCGTATCGATGCCCAATCGAAAAACGGGCCAGGACACTACGTTTACCGTAACGCTGAAACAGCCAGCTTTCGAATTTCCGATGGATCTGGAAATTTTACCACTCCTGCCCATCAAAAAAGTGGGTCAGCAATTCGCGGTTGCCTTTTATGAACCCGGCACACCCGCTGCCAACTATTACCGACTCACAGTTACAGGCAAAGAAGATTTGCCAATTGGCGGAAACACCAACATCAACTGCTGGCTCCTCAACATCGATTATGGTCGGCCAGACGCTCACGCTACGTTCTGGATTTCGGACCAGTCGCGCGAAGTGATTAAGATGAGAGAATATTTTCGGGGTCGTTATCGATATAAAGTAAAACTGTTTTAATTATCCGCTCAACAAGCCCGCGCGATTTCGGCGTATCGGATCATGTGAAACAGCCATTGACCCGCTAATTTCACGCAAAATCAACTATTCCTCATGATCCGATATCTTTTATCGCTGGTTTTTAGCTTCGTATTCTTCTCCTTACTAGCCCAGCCTAACCATACGAAATCATCATTACGTCAGCTTCAGCAACAGATTGAACAACTCGCCACAGCGGCTCAGGGTACAGTTGGTGTAGCCGCTACGCTGGTCGAAACGGGTGAATCAGTTTCGCTACATGGCGACCAGCCCTTTCCGATGCAGAGCGTTTATAAAATGCCTATCGGTATGGCAACCTTACATCTGGTCGATCAGGGTAAGCTGTCGCTGGAGCAGAAAATTCGGGTATCGACCGCCGACTATATTTCAAAACGGCAACACAGCCCTATCCGCGAAAAATACCCCAACGGCACCGAACTCAGTCTGGCGGAATTGCTGCGCTACGCCGTTTCGGAAAGTGATGGCTCAGCCAGTGATGTTCTGATGCGGGTAGTAGGTGGGCCAAACGTGATCATGAGCTACCTGAAAAGTCTGGGCATCAAGGATCTAATAGTACTAAATACAGAGCGTGAAATTGGCAGCGACAATGCTGTTCAGTATAAAAACTGGGCGAAACCAGCCGAAGCGGTTGCCCTGCTCCGTCGACTTCAGGAAGGTCGCGGTTTATCGAAAAGCAGTCGCGCCTTTCTGCTACGTCTGATGACGGAAACCGAAACGGGGCTTCATCGGCTGAAAGGGCAACTACCAGTCGGAACCGTTGTTGCGCATAAAACCGGCACCTCCTGGACTATCGATGGCGTAACAGCCGCCACGAATGATATTGGTCTCGTTACGTTACCCAATGGGCAACACATTGCGATTGCCGTGTTTGTTTCCGATGCGAAGGCCGACACTGATACCCGCGAAGCCGTCATTGCCAACATCAGCCGGGCCGTTTGGGATTACTGGGCAAGGTAATAAGGTCAAAACGAATCTGAATTATTTGTTTACATAGTGGTAACACCACTTTTGGTAGATTTACAGCCTCTAAATTCCTCGCAGTAGCTCATGAAATACCGCTCACGACATGCCTATCTGATTCCTTACTTTTTCCTGGTATTCGGATTAATCAGCCAGATACAGGCTCAATCGCCCGATAGCCTGACCCGAGGGCCCTACTTACAAAAGGCCACTCCAACCAGCATGACTTTCCGCTGGCGTACGCAATCGCCCTCGATTGGTGTTGTCCGCTTCGGCCAGGCAGCAGGTAAATTAGCGAAATCCAGTAAAGAAAATCAGGCGGTTACGGATCATGAAATAACCGTAACGGGCCTGAAGCCTAACGCAAAATATTATTATTCTGTTGGGACGGAAAGCGCTACGTTACAAGGCACGGCCGACAACTACTTTTACACCTTTCCAACGGAAGGCACCGCCAAGAAAACCAGAATCTGGTCGCTCGGTGACTTTGGCAATCACTCGGCCCGGCAATACCACGTCAAAGAGTCATTCAAGCAATACGTTAAAAATCTGGGTGACCCCTACATTGATCTTTGGCTCTGGCTGGGCGATAACGCCTATAATCGGGGATTAGATGCCGAATACCAACGTAACGTATTTAGCACCGATACAGGTTATGCGGGCGATCGCTTCATGAAGCAAACCCCCATTTTTTCTACGCCGGGCAATCATGATTATGCTGGCAATAATAACCTCCGGGTCAGTTTAAACATCCCTTATTATCAGGTCGTTTCGCACCCCACCAATGCCGAAGCAGGCGGTGTTGCCTCGGGTAGCGAATCGTATTACTCTTTCAATTATGGCAATATCCATTTCGTAAGCCTGGATTCTGATCGATATGACGACAGTACGTTCAAAGCCAGTAACACCCGATTTGGCGAATTGAGTCCACAGCTGGCCTGGCTGAAAAAAGATTTAGAAGCGGCCCAGAAGAACCCAAAATTCACCTGGATTATTGCCTACTGGCACCATCCCCCATATACGAAGGGCACGCACGATTCTGATACAGAAAAGCAACTCCGCGATGTTCGCATGAACCTGCTTCCGGTTCTGGAACAGTACAGAGTAGACTTGGTTATGGGTGGCCATAGCCATGTGTATGAGCGGTCGGGTTTGCTGAAAGGCCATTATGGCGATGCTGTAACGTTTGATGCCAGTACACACGTAGCGCTCAAAAACGAAAAACAAAACTCGGAGAATAAATCCACAGCATTTGTAAAAGATCGAAAAGCGGCTGTAAATGAAGGTACTGTTTACGTAGTGAACGGCGACGGTGGTGCCGGTGGCGGACACGTAAAGACCGGTACCGCCCAATGGCCCCACAACGCCATGCAAGTCTCCTACGATGGGGGTGGCGGATCGATGTATATTGAAATAGAGGGCAATAAATTAACCGCTGTCATGATTGCAGCCGACGGGTCGATTCAGGATCAATTCACAATTTCGAAGTAAGCATCGTTAACACGTAGCGTTTATCTGAATGGCCGGTTTGAAACCGGCCATTCTTTCGTTTGTAACGAATCAGCTTTGGCAGGCAGCGTTTAGGGAGGATAACTGCTGAGGCCAGCATAGCCTTTATCCATAGGTTTCCCGCAGGTATTCTTCCCAGTCCGCTGAGTCGATGGCTTTTTTGTTGGGGCAAGTGTTCTCTCCTTTAGCCAGACTTTTCATCAGGCTACCAACCGTTGGAATTGGAATGACAGGTTTCGATACGTTCCGGGCTTTCATCCAGAGCTGCGTCATCGTTCCAACGTCGTACACCTTCGGCCCTCCCAGATTGATGATTGTTTGTTGCGGGCCTGCCTGCACCAATCGATAGAGTTCGGCGGTGACGGTATCCACATGGATAGGCTGAACTTTCAGTTGTCTGGGTATGAACCCAATAGGAAGACTCAGTAATTTCCCAATGGCAAAATCCAGCAGATTATGAAACTGCGTAGCCCGAAGAATGGTGTACGGAATCTGACTCGCCTGAATCAAGCGTTCTGCCGACCGCTTTGCCCGGTAATAGCTGTATTGAATGGTATCGACGCCAACAATCGAACTATAAATCAAGTGTTTGACATCCGATTGGTTGAGCGCATTCAACAAATTCCGGGTAGCAACTACGTCAAAGGGTTCATTACCAATTTTAGTTGGCGCACTGGCTAAATGGAAAACTGTGTCAACACCCTCCAGCGCCTGACGTAACCCTTCGCCTGTTGCCAGATCAATCCGTTGCCAGGGCGTATTGGTCGATTGACTAACGACGCTATACGAATCGTTTTTTATTGGCTTGCGACTTCCCGATAGGAAATCAGCCTGTTCTTGTTGCAACGTAGCAACTACCGACGATCCTAATACACCCGAACCGCCAACGACTAAAATCTTATTCATGACTGATGTTGCGTTAAAAAAGTACAGATTGTCGGGACTTCTGAACACTAGCCGAATAAATCATCAGCAGAATCGGTAGCAGCACTGCCAGCGACAACGCCACTACGTTACCTACCTGATCGATCCAGGGCAACATATGCAGATGGCGTAGGTGGTATAGTAAATGGGGAATATTGAAAACGAGCAGACAACTAGCTGTTGCCTGAGCAGTAACCAGCCGGGGAACGATCAGAGTCAGGCAACATAACGTAGTGACGGCCAGAAAAAACGCGCCAACATCCCTGATCAGATGTTCGTTGTAAGGACCATCAACCGATACCCAGGTTCTACCAAATCCGGGAAATGAAGTGTAAAAACTTTCGGGCATAAACAACGCCCAGCAGCCAGGAATGGCATTTGAGATGATTAAATAGAGCAGAATAGCCTGTATCCAGCGGGGTTGTATGGGTTGCATTGACATGAGAATTGGTTAAAATTTCATGCAAGACAAACCTCCTCCCCGTTTTGTGACAGGCTCTGCCAACTTTTTCTACAGGTGCTTTAATTTATCGGGATTGCGAATGGCGAAAATCCGCTCAATTCCTGTTTCATCGCTCTCTAGTATCATGATTGTATCGAGCCTATTATCCTCTTTCTGAATAAGCAACAAAGCGGGTTCGCCGTTGACCACGCTCCATTTGCTGATAAACAGATGGCCAAATTTACTAGCAAGCCCTCGCAGGAACTGCTCGACGGTGGCCAACCCGAACAACGGTTTAATGGCCGCAGCCACTTTACCGCCACCGTCAGTATAAAGCGCTACGTCGGTTTTCAATTGCTGAATCAGACTCTCAACATCGCCTGTTTCGCTGGCATCCACAAAAGCACGTAGCAATTCTTGCTTACGCTGGCTGTCCGATACGTAGCGCCGATTTGTTCCGGCCATTTTCTCTTTGGCCCGGTGATACAGTTGCCGTCCGTTGGCTTCGGTTGTCTCAAACAGTTTGGCTAATTCGGGATAGGAGAACTCAAAGCTTTCTTTTAAGACAAAAATGGCGCGCTCCATCGGCGATAGTTTTTCGAGCAACAGCATAAACCCGTAGGAAATATCCAGCCTGGCATCCATTGCCCGGTGACTTTCAGCCATTACGGGTTCGGGCAACCAAATGCCCTTATACACCTCCCGTTCCCGTTTTACGCGGTCCAGATACGTAAGCGACGCATTCATGACACTCTTGGCCAGATACGCCTTACGATCCTGGATATTTTCGGGCGTATTGTTCATAAACCGGAGTAATACGTCCTGTACGATATCTTCACTCGCCATTAACTCACCAGTCATTCGATAGGCAATGGCTAGCAAGGTTGGACGATACGTAGTGGCAGCCTGATTGGTTATCATAGAACGATACGTGTTGGCACTGTAATAGTAAGAATTTCTGGCACCCAAAGCCATTGCATTCGGCTGTTTACCAGATCATGCCTGCTAACAAAAACCAATTTAAATTAGGCTTGAACACCCTTTTGCCGAATTTTACAACAGACAGTACAGCGCTCTATCTCGTATCAAATTGGTTTATAACAGAAATCCCGTAGATTTACCATATATCGTTCATCCTCACGCCTATAAGCTCTATCATGTCTACTCGCAGAAACTTCTTTCGCCAAACGGCGGCTGCTGCAACGGGTGCGCTGACATTGCCCTCGTTTTTACCCGAAACCTTTGCCAAATCCATTCCATCGACGGATATGGGCTTAAAATCAGCTGCCGAATGGGCGCAGGATGAAGATTTCTGGTCGTGGGTAAAATCAGAATATACCGTATCGCCCAATTTACTGAATCTGAACAATGGTGGCGTTTGTCCGCAACCGAAGGTGGTTCAGGATGCGCATATTCGGTTCTATCAATATTGTAACGAAGCGCCGTCCTACTACATGTGGCGAATTCTGGATCAGGGCCGCGAATCATTACGGGAAAAGTTGGCTGATCTGGCGGGATGCTCCGCCGAAGAAATTGCCATTAACCGCAATGCAACCGAAGGGTTAAATACAGTCATTTTCGGCTTGAATCTGAAAGCAGGCGATGAAGTTGTCCTGACCAAACAGGATTATCCCAACATGCTCAACGCCTGGAAACAGCGCGAAAAGCGGGATGGTATCAAACTGGTTTTCTTAGACTTAGACTTACCCAGCGAGAACGACGATGCCATTGCGCAGCAATACATCAAAGCATTTACGCCCAAAACCAAAGTGGTGCATGTTACGCATCTGGTCAACTGGGTAGGTCAGGTATTGCCCGTTCGTAAAATCGCCGACGAAGCCCACAAACGCGGCATTGAAGTGATTGCCGATGGAGCGCACTCGTTTGCCTTATTCGATTTCAAAATTCCTGATCTGGGTGCCGATTATTACGCAACCAGCCTGCACAAATGGCTAAGTGCTCCGTTTGGTAGTGGAATGTTGTATATCCGTCAGCCGAAAATTAAAAACGTGTGGGCGCTCCTCTCGAACAATGAACCCGACGGACCCGATATTCGTAAATTCGAGAGCCTGGGAACCCGCTCATTTGCCTCGGAAATGGCGATTGGAACGGCCATTGATTTCCATAATAGCATTGGAACAGCCCGTAAGTTTGCCCGTGCGCACTACCTCAAAAATTACTGGATGGAGCGGGTCAAAGATTTACCCGGCGTAAAGATTCACACATCGCTCAAACCTGAATTTGCGGGCGCTGTTGCCCTATTTTCTATCGATGGCCTGAAATCGAGCGAGGTAGACGGACAGTTGCTCAATAAGTATAAAATTCACACCACGGCGGTTGAATGGGAACATTTCCACGGTGTTCGCGTCACACCGCACGTGTATCACACGCCTAAAGATCTGGACCGGCTTGTAACCGCTATTACGGCAATCTCAGAGAAACAAGCCGTCGCCAGCAAACAGAAAAAAAGTTAGTTTTCTGACAGGATTGACAGGATTTTATAGCGTAAAGAGAATCCTGTCAATCCTGTCAGAAAACAGCTATTCCGGCGAACATCCGGCCAGCTTATATATTTTCCCATCTGTTTTGGTATACAGATAGAACTCTCCGTTTAAACCTACCCCAAACCGGAGATCAGTTTTGGCATGGTTAGTCAGTTTCTGAAACGTAGTAGGCTGCCCTCCCACCCGAATACTAAGCTCCTGCATAGTCGCCTGCTTTCCTGCCTTCAACTGATTGCTTTCCACGCAATAGACTCGGCCATTCACGATATCGCCAAAGATATATTTTCCACGTAGCGCCGGTGCCTCACTGCCGATATAGACAAAACCCGCTGAAATAGCATTGCCTTCGTCATGATCGTATTGCACGGCCGGATACGTATAATGCGACTCCGAATCATTGGCAGGCAACGCATATACCCGATCCATAAGGCCCCGGTGGTTGATCACAAACGTTCCTTCCCGTTCAGGCCATCCATAATCAGCGCCCGCCATACCTACATTCAACTCTTCCGACTGCGTTTGCCCAATATCAGAGATCAGCATGGTTCCATCGGGAGTCCAGGCAATACGATTCGGATTCCGGAAGCCACGGCAAAAAACCTCCTTCAATGTAGCGGGGTCCGTTGACTGTGCATACGGATTGTCGGCTGGAATACCGTAATGCCCATTTTTGCTATTCGACCCTTTAGGATCGATACGTAGCACTTTACCCCATACCCGATTAGGATCTTTGCAAAGGAAATATGCCTTGTTTTCAGTAGAGCCTCCGTCGCCAACGCCAATATATAACATACCATAATCGGGCGTCCCTGGCCTGGCAAGCGGATTGAACGTTATTTCCTGAACGCCGTGTATGTTCGTGACCATATTGACACGTAGCAATTCGCGGCCTTTGCCCGAAAACGTTGGCGCTGCTGGATCGGTCTGCTTCCACTCCGTTAACACCCACTGTAGTCCAACCCGGATTGAATCGGCATACGCGAAATCGGCGGGAGCAGAGTTTGTCTTCTCGGTGTGAGTCGTATAAAGCAATCCGTTTTGCAGAAAATCGGGATGAAAGGCATAGCTACCCAAACCGGTAGCATGGCCGGGTTCGTTAATAAAATTGGGTCGCTCTGCTGGTATCGACATATAAACACGTAGCGTCTTACCGATCATTTCATACAACGTACCGCGCATATCCTGCAAAAACACCCGATTACTCTGGCCCGGCATTACCTGCATTTTATTGATACGTGCTAATGGGATTTTCTGCGCCGTGGCTGGCGCCGTCATGACTTCTTCCAGATTAATCGCCAGCCCTGAAGCCGCAACACCGGAAGGCACAGGATTGGACAGCGGTGGTCCTAGCTTTTCGTTGCCAACATCCGCCTTTGGCTCTTTATGTTGCGAATGAACATAGGCCAATATGGCGTCCAGATCAGCGTTTGCCAGATGCTGAAACGATGGCATGGCTTGTTTATATTCGTCAAAAAGCTGCTTGGCCCGTTTATCGCCACGGGCAATTACGTCCGGTGCATTTCGCACAAACGTCTTCAACCATTGACTCGACACGTTGGCCGTAACGGTTCCGAGATTTGGGCCAATTCCTCGTTGCGAGAAATTATGGCAAGCCGAACAGTTTTGCAGGAACAATTGCTTTCCTTTGGCCAGAGCCGCTGCATCAGTCAAGTAATCTTTTTTCGGAGCCTGTGCGAGTGCCAACTCTCGACTCCCAGTTAAAAACAGGCCTAATAGAATTGCCAGCGGAATGTGTAGCTGTTTCTGCAAAATGATACGTTGTGGATTTTGACGAAAAAAGAACCTATTTGTTGCCATTGTAAAAACCGGGGTACCCGTAACAGAAGGATACGTTTACCATAAAAGACTGATCGGCAAGAAACTAACTATTCCTCTCCGAATAATCGTGTTTTGTGCCGACATTTAGTAGCTGTCAATGCCATTCCCTACGAGTAAAGTTGGGGAAGCAGTTCCCTTTTATCTGAAAAGCCAACGTGTGCTTTCTATGGAACAAGTAAACTGGGGTATTATTGGTTGCGGAGACGTAACGGAAGTGAAAAGCGGGCCAGCGTTTGCTAAAATCGAGAAATCACAGCTGGTTGCCGTTATGCGGAGAGATGCCGAAAAGGCGGCCGATTATGCCCAGCGGCATCATGTCCAAAAATGGTACGTTGATGCAGAGGCTCTTATCAATGATCCTGACATAAACGCGATCTACGTAGCCACTCCACCCGATAGCCATGCTGACTATGCGATACGAGCCATGCGTGCAGGCAAGCCTGTGTACGTCGAAAAGCCAATGGCCCTGACTTATGCGGAATGTGAAGCCATGAATCGGGTTAGCCAGGAAACCGGCGTTCCTCTGTTTGTAGCCTTCTATCGACGTGCACTACCTTACTTCCTGAAAATAAAGGAATTGGTAGACCAACAGGTTATTGGCGATATTCGCTACGTCCATATTCAGTTGAACAAGGATCCACAGGCAAATGAGCTTGGCGATCAGGCTCAACCAGGCTGGCGCGTTTCGCCGGACGTTTCAGGAGGTGGCCATTTTCACGACCTGGCTTCGCACCAGTTCGATTTTCTGGAATTTATCCTCGGCCCTATCAAAGCGGCCAGCGGAATTGCCCGTAATCAGGCCGGACTCTACCAGGCTGATGATATTGTCGTCGCCAACTTCGAGTTTGAGTCGGGAGTGCTGGGAACCGGAAACTGGTGCTTTACGGTCAACAAAGAACAGCGCCTTGATGAAACGCAGCTAATTGGTTCCAAAGGCAAAATCACCTTCGCCTTCTTTGAAAAATTCCACATAAAACTGGAAACCGAAACCGTCGTGGAAGACTTCACGATTCCGTTTCCGGAGCATGTGCAACAACCGCTGATCCAACGTATTGTCGATGAACTATGCGGTGGTGACAAAAGCCCAAGTACGGGTGAAACGGGGGCACGAACCAGCCGGATTCTGGATCAGATCACGGCTAGTTAGACGCCCTGTGCCTGTTAAGCCAATCATTATTTTTCGGTGACTCGCAAACTGCGCTGCCCAACAAACCAGTAAGCGGCTGCCGTCAACCACCCAATACTAAACCACGCGCCAATCGGCAATCCAAACATAATCAGCAGTAAGCCGCCAATAAAAGCGACAAAGATCCCCGATAGCCAACGATCAGCGATAATGCTACGTCCATAGGCCAGGCTGTGCATCAGCAACAACCATCCCCAGCCCGTTAACCAGAGCCAGACAACATAGTAAATTGATACGTTAGTTGGGCAGTTACGTAGCAAAATCAACAATTCGGGTAGCCAGATCAAGCCATAGATGACAACGTATCGACCAAAACGCTGCCTCCACGACAGCGGTAAATTCGGCAATAGAAGCAAATATCGATGCTCAAATTCGCTAAGCTGTCGACCTACCTGCGAATGCCCCAGAATAGCCAGCAGAAGGCCAATCAACAGCAGCCGCGCATCATAATCATCGGTTGGGTATAAGCGACAGACACCTGCCAGTAACAAACCTGAAAACACTTTCGTCAGTACCAGCGAGAGTGGTTCATAGCGAAGCCAGTGTATTGGAAAGAATACTACGTAGGGAAGCCGGAGCGTAACACCAGGCAGTCGTAAACCTTCGGGATTTGGATGTCGTAGACGATAATCGACCGCCGTTACACCGACTCCTACGAGCACGAACAACCAACTAGCAATAGCTCCCAGCGAATCCCATTTTCGATACGTGGCGGCAATCTGAATCATCCATCCGCCATAAGCGATTATAGGAGCAAGCAAAGCCAGTTGGGCAGCCACCCACAATACCCAGCGTTTCGTAGTCGGCACCAGCCAGAACGTTTGTAGAAACAAATGCTCCGGGGCCGCTAACTCCTGCCTGACATAGGCAATGGTTTTAAGGGTATACAATCCCCACAAAACAAATACGAGCATTAACAGAAACGGTGACCCCAGGGCAGCGGTAATTAATGCTTTATGTTCACGAGCGCTCAGAAAACCGAACGCCAGCAAAATAATAACTAGAAACGTTCCGGCATTTCTGGCATAAAACGGCCCAACGATGAGTTTATAGAGAAACGTCAGCATGGCCGTTCAGTCAGCAGGTACGATTACGCCATCGCCAACTTGCCAGGTGCTCGTCATGGGTAATCCAGTAAGGGCAATATCCTGATGCGAGGTCAACAGAAAGGAAACACCTTCAGTCGCGTTCAACTGTCGTAAATACGCGAACAAACTGGCCGCCGTTGCTACGTCGAGCGTTGTTAATGGTTCATCCAGTAACACAAGCCGGGGTCTTCCCAGCAGAGCCAGTAAAAGCGACAGTTTTTTGAGCATTCCGCTCGAATAGGTACCAGTGGTCTGCGTCCAGAATTTTTGAACGCCCAACAGGTCTGCTAATTGATGAATTTGATCGGACGAAGCCTGTTTCGCCTGTCCGACAAATTCTGCCAGATCGCGGGCCGTCAGAAAGTTCGGATAGAGGGGTTCGGCTTCGGCATAGTTGACCCGTAATCGATACGGGACCGGATCGCGGTTGATATCGAATTGATCATCGAGCAGAATCGCTCCCGAAAATGGTAAAAGCCCGGCTACAGTACGAAAAAAAGTCGTTTTGCCCGAACCATTGCCGCCCCGGAAATAGTGAAAACCTGTGCTTAATACCAGCGAAGGAACGGCCAGCACGGTACGTCCGGCATAGGCTTTAACAAGATTGGTGACGGTGAGCAAGGTAAGCCTTTTTTATTTTTTGGCAGGTTTACCAGGCTGTACAGGATTTCTTTAGTTTGCTCAATCCTGTACATCCTGGTAAACCTGTCGGAAACACTACGCTTTATAGAATATCCATTTAGAAAGTTCTTTGTACGTAACTTTCTTGCCGTACATCAGAATACCGACGCGATAGATCCGGGCTGCGAGCCACGTAGTACCCATAAAACCCAGCACTAGCAACACCATCGACAGAATCAATTCCCAGACGGGCACACCAAACGGAATCCGGACCATCATGACAACCGGCGACGTAAAGGGAATAATTGATGTCCAGAAGGCCAGTGCCCCATCGGGATCTTTAATAACAAACTGAGCTACCGCTATGGCACCAATAATCGGAAGCGTAATCGGGAACATGAATTGCTGCGTTTCTGTCTCATTATCGACGGCCGCACCAACAGCTCCGAAAAGCGCACTATAGAGCAAATAGCCGCCTAGAAAATAGAATAGGAAGCAACCAACAATCAGCGGAATATTGAGCGTTTCTACGGCCTGCATAACACTCGCAATGGCATTATTTTTCACTTTTTCATCCTGCAATTCGGGGGCATTCTGCGCCATGGCACTGTTTGTCTGCATAGCCTCACGCCCACGCTCTGCCTTATCACCAATTATCGCTCCCCCTACCGTAAAGAGGCCCAAAGTGAGCAAAATCCAGAGCATAAACTGGGTTAAGCCAACCAGGGCAACTCCCATAATCTTCCCTAACATCAACTGAAACGGCTTTACCGACGAGATGATTACTTCAACAATGCGGCTCGTCTTTTCTTCCATAACGCCACGCATTACCTGCGTGCCATAAATAAACACTGAAATGTAAATCATGAACGCGCAGAAATAACCTATTACAGTCATGGCGATGGCATTGCTGCTTTTTTCACTACCATCGCTCAGGTTAATCGTCTGCGCGTCGACGTTCACCTTGGCATCCTGAATGATCTTCTGTGTGATACCAGCCTGACTGAGCTTGATGGTTTCAATTTCTTTTGAGATGGCCTGTTCAATGTTATGCTGCAGGGTCAAGCTCACGCTCTTCTCCGCGAAAATCTGAACCGTCTTAGGCTCTTCAATCACGTTTTTGGGGATAAAAACCAGCGCATCGTACCCTTCCTTGACAAAATCTTTTTTGGCAGTAGAAAGCGGCTTTTTCGAGAACGTAAACTTCGTTTCAGAATCGTCCTTGAATTTATCGACAAAGCGTGCGCTCTCGTCCACCACTTCCACTTTCTTTTGATTGATGGAACTGACGGCGGCCCAGCCAATAATGGCATAAAAACCAAAAATCAGGAGAGGTCCAAGAATGGTCATCACCAGAAAGGACTTCTTACGAACGCGCGTCAGATATTCGCGTTTGATGATCAGGAAAATTGTATGCATAAACGTAATGATTGAGGGGCAGAATGATTAGTGAACCAATAATTGAATGGATGCGTGTCAAGGTCAGCATTCGACCTTTCTCAATCATTAATACTGCCGACGGCTTTAATGAAAATCTCGTTCATACTAGGAATATTCTCCCCAAACGACCGGATAGTTACCCGATCGAGCAATCGGCGGATCAGATCATTGACCGATGCGTCGGATGGAATCTGAATATCGGTCCGTAAAAAACCGTCGTCGGTAGCCAGCGTTTTCTGAACGATAAAAGCCGGAGGCAGTTCGCCCAGATCGCCCTGGTATTCGACATGGTACGTATTGGTTTTAAACTGTTCTTTGATAGCGCGCTTAGGGCCATCAAGAATTTTATGGGATCGATTAATCAGGGCGATGTAATCGCAAAGCTCTTCGACGGACTCCATGCGGTGGGTCGAGAAAATAATCGTTTTCCCCTTTTCGCGAAGTTCCAGAATCTCGTCTTTAATCAGATTGGCATTAATCGGATCAAAACCAGAGAAAGGTTCATCCAGAATAATAAGATCCGGCTCATGCATCACTGTGGCCACAAACTGAACTTTTTGCTGCATTCCCTTCGACAAATCTTCGATGTGCTTATTCCACCAGGTTTTGATATCGAATTTCAGGAACCAGATTTTCAGCTTTTCCATGGCCTCTCTTTCCGTGAGGCCTTTTAATTGAGCCAGGTACAGCAACTGCTCGCCAACTTTCATTTTTTTGTACAGACCACGCTCTTCGGGCAGGTAGCCAATACGTTTAATATGATCGGGCTTCAGTCGTTCTCCACCTAGCAGTACGTCCCCCGAATCGGGGGCAGTAATTTGATTGACAATACGTATCAGCGATGTTTTTCCGGCTCCATTGGGTCCGAGCAACCCAAAAATGCATCCTTTGGGAACAGTTAAACTGACATCATCTAAAGCGCGGTGTTCTGCGTACTGTTTAACAATGTGATGGGTTTCAAGAATATTCATGCAGTCTAGGTAAAAACCGGAGGTATTTATCAATGGACACAAACTACAGCTATTTGTTACAGATAGCCAAAGAATTTACGGATGAATAGTCGATTATACAGACAGACGGCAAAAAAAAGAGCCATAGTTTCTGGCTATGGCTCTTTTTGTATTCTTAATCGATTAGTCACCGATAGTATTCCCGAACCTGAAACAGTAACATCAGGAATAGTAAAGCCAGTAACGTTCCCAGAATACTAAATGACAGAATGCTGGTCAGCACACTAATTAGTTCTGCATAATAGCTAAATACCCACCCCGACCGTTTCCGGTTAAACAACCCCGGTAGGGCCAGTGCCCCCAGCACCAGGCCAATAACCGACAGGATCATACCGACCGTATAACCAATACCAGTACCTACGCCACCGATAAATGAAACCGGAAGAAAAAAAACACCGAGCCCTAAAAAAGCCAGAATTGCAGGTAAGGCCAGGATCAGTAATACCAGCGATACAATTGGCCAATATTTAACAAACCCTTCCCGAAAATTAAGCGGGAACTGGAATGGAGCTTTGGTGGTAAAATAAGGAGCCAGTTCGGTTTCCAACACAGCAGGCTGAGCCATAAAAACGTAGATTAGAGTGTATAAATGAGTGAGTAGAAAAAGCTCACTAAAAGTACACCTGACCTTAACGTTATGGCCCGACAACTGTGTGAATGGTAAACTCTTTACTAAGCGGTAACTTCTTCGGATTCAACGGGCTGAGTCCTGAACTCTCCCTCCCACTTTGAAATTACGCAAGTTGCCACGGCATTACCGGCTACCGACGTAGCGCTACGTCCCATATCCAGAATCTGATCGATTCCCAGCAACAGCGCCAGTCCTTCGATGGGCAAATCAAACAGCGACATTGTTCCGGCAATTACCACCAACGACGCACGCGGAACCCCCGCAATACCTTTAGAGGTGATCATGAGCGTCAGCATCATAGTGATTTGCTGTTCTATGCTAAGCGGAACGTGATATGCCTGAGCGATAAAAGCGGTAGCGAAGGTCATATACAGCATAGAGCCGTCGAGGTTGAAGGAATAACCCAATGGCAATACGAAGGAAATAATACGTTCCGAACAGCCAAACCGACGTAGTGCTTCGATTGTCTGGGGGAAAGATGCCTCTGAACTAGCGGTACTGAACGAAAGAATTATGGCAGACCGAACTTCTTTCAACAGAGCGAAATAGGGAATGCGGACCACCAGACATATCAGGGCAAGTACGACAAAAATAAAGAACAATAATCCACCGAAGAAGCAGAAAATCAGGTAAACATAACCCGTTAAAATGCCAAGGCCCTGTTTAGCCACCACAGCCGCAATGGCCCCCAATACGCCGTAAGGAGCGAATGACATAACGTAGCTGGTTACCTTGAACATAATATGCGACAGCGAATCGAGTGCTTTGATGATAATTTTCCCCTGCTCGCCAACCGACCCAACGGCTATTCCGAAGAAAATACTGAACACAACGATCTGAAGTATTTCATTCGTTGCCATCGCATCGATAAAGCTGGTTGGTACAATGTGGGTAATAAAATTCTCGAACGTCAGTTTCTGTACTTCAACGCCTGTGTCGGTTCCTTTAGCCGGTAATGGCAAATTCATTACCTCACCGGGTTTCATGATGTTAACAACCAGCAATCCGACTACCAGCGACAAAATGGTAGCAAAGTAAAAGTAGGCTAACGTCTTAAGACCAATACGTCCTACGGTACCAAAATCACCCAATTTAGCAATACCGACAACGAGCGTGGCAAATACCAGCGGCCCGATAATCATTTTAATCAGGCGTAAGAAAATCTTGGAAAGGATATTTAAATCGGACCCTGAAAAGCCAGTACTGGTATCCGGAAATAAATAACCAATAAGGATACCGAGCACCATGCCCAGAAAAATACGAGTTGTCAGATTGGGTAGTTTCATGCAAATAGGTCAAGTAGCCGTATTGACAAATGTAACAGAATTGCGGCACTAGTAAAAATAGGAACCGGCCCAGAAAGCCACTCCTATGAGTAACAGAAGCACCTGTCACCTAAAAACCACCGATTAATCTACTTTTTTTTGGAAAAAAGAATAGTATGCTGTAATATGCACATATTCCAATGAATCAGTTGGTTAATGACTACTCACCTAAATCGTTGCCTATATATAGGTTTGCGGTAAACGAACAGCAACCACATAAACGGATAGAGCAATACATCTGTCAGTTTATAAGGCGTTCGAAATACAATGTCATCAACAATGAGCGTTCCTCCTGTGGGGTTCATTAGCAGTCGATGGCGATGATGCCAGGACGTCAGAAAGAAGGGCAGCGTTGTTCCCTGGTCGACAAAATAGATCTCACTATCAGTTGTTTGTTGATCGACAATCAAGCTAATCCAATCCTGCTGCATTACGAAGAAATTGAGTTTAATATGTACAACATCTCCTTCCAGACAACCATCAAACCGAATCAGGTTAACGGGGGGAAACGGCGGAGAAAGCCGAATAAACAAATTCCTATCAAACCCATTCCAGACCTGAGTGATTGATTGGTTAACCTGGGTTTTAAGGAGTAAGTGCATAGACGAAGCAGGTCAGAAAGTGAGAGATAACGATTATCGTTTGATTATGGTGCGTATACGCATGGGAAAGCAGACTACCTTTGCCAAGTTAGCGCATTCTCTCATCCTATTGTACTCAACAACCAAAAATTCAGGTAAACGTTGCTGGCTTACGCTCGCTCTGTTTTTGTTTAGTCAACTCGTATGGGCTCAAACACCCGGCCCTGACTTCCTAACCGTTGAGAATGGTTTGCCGCAGGGATTTATTAAATCGATGCTTCAGGACCGTCGTGGGTTCATCTGGATAGCTACGCGCGATGGGCTTTGTCGCTATGATGGTATCCGCTTTAAAAACTTCCATCACGACCCGCATAATCCACGTTCTCTTTCCTTTAGCAGTATTTACGAAATACGGGAAAACAGCCAGGGTTCTCTGTGGACACGTACTGAAAATAATAACGTCGATTATTTTGATCCCGTAACCGAGCAAACGCAGCGCGTTTCGGATTCGCCCGCTTTTCGGCAGGTTGTCAACCGGAACACGCTTACCTCCATCTTCCCCGACCATCAGGGTAATGTATGGGTTGCTACGTCAACGAATGGTTTTTTTCAGTTGACGGCCAAAGGGACAATTAGACATCGAAACTGGGCTATCAAAAATGATACGGTCCAGCATCGAATTGATGCATTATTGGTTGACAGACACGATAACCTTTGGCTGGCCACCTCCGATGGACTCTACCGATACGATCCCAAAGCCCAGCAGTTTACCGCATTTCGCATAGCCAATGGGTTACCCCGTAACGATGTTCGATCGCTTCGTGAACGAGCCAACGGGGAGTTAATGCTGGGATTTCCCGGACAGATTGCCTTATTTAACCCGAACGGTGGCAACGTCCGCCAGGTAGTTCCTCTTCCCAATCTACCGCCGGATACGCCTTTATTGACCGGCGATGCACACGGTAACGAATACGTGGGCTTGTACCGCTACACCGACCAGACAGGTCTAACCTATCTGCCAATAAATCCTCAGTTTATTCGTCCATCACTCATATCCATATTGATTGATCAGTCGAATGTACTCTGGGTCGGTACAAACGGTAATGGCATTGTAAAATATAACCTTAATAAACGACCGTTCCATCATTGGCCGTACGCGATCAATTTCCAGATTGACTGGATGAGTCAGCAGTTTGGCATACCAATCTTATCAATCCCGCCAGACGTTCGCCAACAGGACCCATCGAACCTCCGCTACCAATTTGACCGCCAAAAGAGACTTTGGATCGGCGGCCTGCGAACCCCTTTGTATCGATACAATACGGATCTGAAGCAATTTGAAGCGATCAGACCTATAGGCATTGAACCCAAATGGTTGTCCGGCGGTGCCTTCAGATTGTCAACCCTAACGACCGGCCCTGAAGGAGAATTATGGGGATTAGTGGGAGCCGACGTTCGTGCTGTAGTCCGTTTTGATGAAGCCCATCAGTCATTTACGGCTTTCCCCTTACCACTACCCGCCAAACATCCTTACGAAATCATGGCGATGAGTGTCGATGGCGGTCGTATCTATATGGCAACGCAAAGCCACGGCCTGTTACGTGCCGACCTTGCCGACAAACGCCTTATCCGCTGGAAAGCGAACCCCGACAGTCCTGACGCGTTGCCCGTCAATTCGTTGCTAAGCCTGGCCCAGGACCCGGCCCACTATAATTTCCTGTGGATCGGCACTTATGGTAATGGCCTGTGCCGACTCGATAAGCTCACGGGTAAAATTCGTAGTTTCACCGTTCGCAACGGCTTACCAAACAACGTCATTTACGGCATTCGTCCTGATGCCAATGGGCATTTGTGGTTAAGCACCAACCGAGGGCTTTGCCGGTTCGATACCCGAACGTTTGAAGTACGAAGTTATACGGCCGACGACGGCTTGCCCAGTAATGAGTTCAACCGCTTCCACGACATTTCACTACCTGACGGCCGGGTTATTTTCGGTGGCTATAGTGGTTACACAGCTTTCAACCCTAAACAAGTATTCGACGATACGTTCAAGCCTTCGGTTGCCATAACTGGCCTCCGTATCAATAATCAACCCGTTAACGTAACAGACCAGGATTCTCCCCTATTGAAGGGTATCAACGAAACCAAAGAAATCGTTCTCAGTTACCAGCAGAACTTTCTATCGTTCGATTTTGCTGCTCTTCAGTTTAATCATAGCAGTAAAAATCTGTTCCGATACAAACTAACGGGGCTCGACCACGACTGGATTTACAATGGTAATCAGGCAACTGCTACGTATACCAATCTCCCTCCCGGAACCTATACGTTCGTTGTAAACGCATCAAATACATCAGGCATCTGGAGTCCACACACCCATCAGATCCGGGTAGTTATTAAACCCGCTCCCTGGGCTACCTGGTGGGCTTATACAGGCTATGCATTACTGTTAGCAGGAGCCATATACCTGTTTGTACGGGTTAGAATTAACCGAATTCGTCTGCAAAGCCGAATGGAACTCCAGGAAAAAGAATCGGCTCAACTTAAAAACCTGGACGAAATCAAATCGCGCTTTTTTGCCAATATAACCCATGAGTTCAGAACACCGTTAACGCTGATCCTTACTCCTTTGGAGCAACTATTGGGCGATATTAAAAACCCGCAACAGCATCACCGTCTGGCGCTGGTGTATCGTAATGCCAGCCAATTGCTCCGACTGATCAATGAACTGCTTGATCTGGCGAAACTTGAAACGGGAAGTTTAACATTTACTCCCACTCAGGGCGATCTGATTGAGTTTCTGGAACGTATTACCAGTACGTTCGACATAGAGGCTCAGCGAAAGAAGATTAAACTAAGAGTACATAATCAATTTGCTGAACGCTATTACTGGTTTGACGCCGATAAGCTGGAAAAAATCCTGAATAACCTGCTGGCCAATGCGCTGAAATTCACCGACGAGCATGGAGTGATCGACGTTGATTTTTTTACGTTCTCAACCAACAATCAATCATCAAGCACTACGTCCTTGTTACGTTTAATCGTAAAAGATACTGGCGTTGGGATACCCAATCATAAACTCCCTTTGATTTTCAATCGCTTTTATCAGGTTAATCAGTTAAATAAACAAACGGCAGGATCAGGCATTGGCCTCGCGTTAGTAAAAGAACTCGTCGACGTAATGCAGGGAACGGTTCAGGTCGAAAGTATCCCAGGCAAAGGGTCTACATTCACCGTTGAAATCCCCTGCCAACCCGCCCAGTTTTCTCCAGAGAAACGGGAGCCATTGGTATCAACGTTACGTTCTCCCCAATCGGCCGATACTGCTGACGTAACAGAATTGCCTCACCTGCTACTCGTAGAAGACAATGACGACATAGCCGAATTCGTAACCGATATTTTGCGGAGCGACTGGCAGATTCAGCGAGCCAGTAATGGCAAAGAAGGTTTGGAAGCCGCTCTAGCCGATGGCCCCGATATGGTCATCAGCGACGTACTGATGCCCGAGCTGGACGGCTATGAATTATGTAGGCAATTAAAAAGTAACCCGGTTACCAATCACATCCCTATTCTATTATTAACCGCTAAATCGTCAATTGAGAGCCGGGTGGAAGGGCTATCAGCTGGAGCTGACGATTATCTGGCAAAACCTTTTCAGATTGACGAACTTCGGTGGCGAGTCAAAAACCGGCTCGAACAACAACGTCGGTTCAGTCAGCATTTTCGAACCCAGTTACTCAGCGAAGGCCATGTTCCAACCGTCAGTTTAATGCCGGGCGACGAGTTTATGAACAAAGTCTATGCCGTATTAAATGCCCGACTGGGCGATACGTCCTTTGGGGTAGAACCGCTGGCAGCGGCCGTTAACATGAGTCGAATGCATCTCAACCGGAAGATAAAAGCACTGACCGGGCTGTCTCCCAACGAACTGATCCGAGCCGTTCGGCTCAACAAAGCCAGTGAAATGCTGCTGACCAACATTCCAATCTCTGATGTAGCCTATGCTGTTGGTTTTGATACGCCCGCCTATTTCTCAAAAGTATTCAAAGAACAGCATGGTGTAACGCCTTCTGAATATGTTGAACAGCAACGTCAGAAAGCTAATCACAACTAGCGAAATCGTTTACCTACCGCTCAATAAAGAAAGGCCCGGATACGTATCCGGGCCTTTCTTTATTGAGCGGTATATCCTAAAAGTCAATCGTTTATCATTGATGTTACAAATTTTATAGGACTTGTTACGAATGAATAAGCCGATCGAAAACATCCTTAGTATCATTGCAAACGAACTTCTTTTCACCCTAGGCCAATACTGGCCCAACTACTTAAACCAGAACGCTCATGACTTACGTATCTTCAGTCGTAGCATCGTCCCGAACGGCACCCATTGAATGGCCTCCTCTGAAATTATATCTGCGGGAAACTGGCCGTCAATCATTCCCAGTTTCAGATTTGGTCTATATGCAAGCCGTAGCTAACTACAGCTGGCTAAACTGGATGGATGGCCGCCGGATGTTAATGCCACGTACGTTGAAATATTACATGCCTAAGCTGCCTATGGAATGGTTCATCCGACTTCATCGGAACTGCGTTGTTAACCGACGCTACGTTGAACGGCTGGAACGTACCGAAACAGGGGGCCTGGTCCATCTGTCAACCGGCGATGTCCTGCCCGTATCACGACGGCGCTGGACCAGTGTCCGCAGACAACTAATGAATAGTATCCCACACCTCAATTAATCCATATAGTTTCAGCGGTTTTCTGCTTCTGATTACACCTATTTACTTAAAACCACTACCAAACAGAAATGCCCTCCAACAAGCTTGCTGGAGGGCATTTCTGTTTATGTGCTCACCTTACATTTTCTCCAGAACCCGTTCCATCGAGACCTCCTGGCCAATCCGGGCTTTTAACTCACTGATTGGAACTCGAATCTGTTCGGTCGTATCGCGGTACCGTATCGTAACCGTATCGTCTTCAAGGGTTTGATAGTCTACGGCAATACAGAACGGTGTACCAATCAAATCCTGCCGTGTATACCGCTTCCCAATCGCATCCCGTTCTTCGTAAACAACCCGGAACTCAGAGCGTAGGCTTTTGACAATGGCTTCCGCTTTTTCTGGCAAACCATCTTTGCGTACCAGCGGGAATACAGCTGCTTTTACAGGAGCCAGTGCTGGATGAAGTTTCAGATAGGTCCGCTCTTTCTGGTCATCGCCTTCACCCACAATCTCTTTGGTGAAGGCATTACAGAACGTAGCGAGGAACAAACGGTCAGCACCAACCGACGTTTCCACTACGTATGGAATATAGTTGCCATAAGGCTTACCCGTAGCCGCATCGACTTCATTATCGAAATACTGCTGCTTTTTCCGGCTCAACTCCTGATGCGATTTCAGATCGAAATCGGTACGGGAGTGAATACCTTCCATTTCGCGGAAACCAAACGGAAACTCATACTCGATATCTACCGCAGCATTCGCGTAGTGAGCCAGCTTTTCGTGAATATGGAATTTGAGTTTTTCGGCAGGAAGACCCAACGCCTGATGGAACGTCATGCGGGTATCGCGCCAACGCTCATACCACTCCATTTCGGTGCCAGGGCGTACAAAAAACTGCATTTCCATCTGCTCGAACTCCCGCATCCGAAACGTAAACTGCCGGGCCACGATCTCGTTTCGGAATGCCTTACCAATCTGAGCGATTCCAAACGGAATTTTCATCCGACCGGTTTTCTGTACGTTCAGGAAGTTGACAAAAATACCCTGCGCCGTTTCCGGACGTAGATAGATCAGACTGGCATCTTCGGCTACCGACCCGACCTGCGTTGAAAACATCAGGTTAAACTGACGGACTTCGGTCCAGTTGTCAGTACCCGAAATTGGATCTTTAATACCCTCCGCGATGATCAGATTACGCAGTCCCTCCATATCGTCGGCACTTTGCAATCGGCCTAATTCATTGCGAAGAGCCTTCCCACGGTCAGCATCACCCGCTTTTTCATACTCCTCGGCTTTCAGCTCGATAAGTTGGTCGGCCCGATACCGTTTTTTCGAATCACGGTTATCGATCATGGGATCATTAAACGAATCGACGTGCCCTGATGCTTTCCAGGTTAGGGGATGCATAAAGATCGATGCGTCGATGCCTACTACGTTGTCGTGGAGTTGGGTCATTGCTTTCCACCACAGCGTTTTGAGGTTATTTTTAAGCTCTACGCCATTCTGGCCGTAATCATACACAGCCTGTAGCCCATCGTAAATTTCAGAAGACGGAAAAACGAAGCCATATTCTTTGGCATGGGCAATTATGTCTTGTAAAGAGGTTGCCGGGGACACTTTCTGCTCTGTCATAATCAGTTACTAAGACCGCAAAGATAGGAGTTAGACCGAAAATCCCCGAAATTGGCTAACTTTCGCTATCAAGATGACAACAACAGTTTTTGAATCGCCACTTGGTTACGTTCGCATCAGGGGCGATGAAGCGGGCGTTTCTTCCATTTCCTGTATTGATGTTTCTACCAATGAGCCAGTATCCGATTCTGTAGCTGCCCCCGTTGATCAGGCTGTAATCCAGCTAAAGGAATACTTTGCCCGAACTCGTCAAACCTTTGATTTTCCGATCAATCCGCAGGGAACGCCTTTTCAGCAACGCGTCTGGCAGGCTCTGCTGGAAGTGCCCTATGGTACCAGTCAGTCTTACCTGACTCTGACGCGACGTATCGGCGACGAGAAGGCAATTCGGGCGGTAGCGGCTGCCAACGGTAAAAATCCGCTATGGATAGTAGTACCCTGTCATCGAATAATTGGTTCGGATGGTTCGTTAACAGGCTATGCTGGTGGTCTCTGGCGCAAAAAATGGCTTCTTGACCATGAACGCGGAGAGTCCGGGCAGTTATCTTTGTTTTAGTATCCATGACCAAACTATCTTTTCTTATTGCCAGCTGCTATTTGCTGATTCTCTCTTCATGCGCGCCACGCTATAAAGGCCCCAAAACTGATCATTTTGACGGCAAAAAATTTTTCAACCCTGGTATGCCCGAACGAACGTCGGGCGGAGTACTAAAATGGTTGCTTCATCGGGACAAAGGCCCCTGGCCAGCCCAAACCAACCCGTTTATTGGCCCCAGGCCAGCCACTCGCGTCGAAGGTGATAGCGTGGTCTTAACTTTCGTCAACCATTCTACGTTTTTGATTCAGACGAACGGCCTAAATATTTTGACCGATCCAGTCTGGTCTGGCTATGTGGGCATGCCAGTACTTAATGTTAAGCGGAAACGCCCACCTGGCATACGCTTCGAGGAACTGCCTCCTATCGATGTGGTGCTGCTTAGCCATAACCATTACGATCACCTGGACCTACCAACCCTAAAAAAGCTGGTTAAATCACATAATCCTCTTTTCATAACCCCACTTGGTGTTTCTCCTCTACCCAAATCAGTTGGCGGCCGTATAGACCGCGAGTTGGACTGGAACGATACGCTACGTGTCAACGAACGATTGCAGGTCACCTGTACACAAGCGCAGCATACTAGTAATCGTGGCTTATTTGACCGGAATAAAACTCTGTGGTGTGGCTATTTGCTGCATACGCCATACGGGACAATTTATTTCTGTGGTGACAGTGGCTACGGCCCCCATTTTAAACGTATCGCTCAACAGGCCGATACGAGTTCTACAGGTGCCATAAAGCTAGCGTTGTTACCCATTGGCTCGTATCGTCCCGAATGGTTTATGGCGCCTGTACACGTTTCGCCCGCTGGCGCTGTGCAAGCCTTTCTGGATTTAAATCCTACGCAAGCTGTCGGTATTCATTTCGGAACATTTCAGCAAGGAGACGATGGTCTGACCGAACCCGCCGACGATCTTAGAAAAGCACTAAAGCAACAGAATCTGCCAGAAAATAGATTTATTGCACCGGAAGAAGGTAAGGCAATGATCTTTAAATAGTGTACGTTTGTTTTTAGGAATCGAAGCCCAATCTAATTTTTGTCGAGTTAACCCTTACGATCTGAGTGAAACGATATACTGCTATACTTCTGTTTACCCTATCCATCATTGGTCTGCTAACGGCTTGCTCTAAAGAAGAAACAAACGTTGCGTCCTCCGGCCCAATCGTAGGGCAGTGGGATATCAATCGGTATACCATTTCCGATTTACCGACTTCTTACTCTACGCTAAACGGAACTGTAAATACCAATCTGGGCATTGATACGTATACGTTTAGAGGAGACGCTACATATTCAGAAACGTATTCATCCTATGATGGCTCAAGCAAAGGATCAGAAGATGGCAACTGGGTACGTACCGACTCCATTCTGGTTCTAACCCCCACCGCTACCTCATCGGGAAAAACACTAGCTCCGTACAAATTCAAGTATATTTCGGATCGGGGCGAATTATCGACGGGGAAATTTCAAACCTCAGGAATTGCTATCAATCCGACCACGAACAAGGAAGAAACTATTTCCTACTCACTCGAATTTTTCTACCTGAAACGATATTAAAAAAGCTACCAGTTGCGAAAGGACTGGTAGCTTTTCAGGCTTTTTCAATCAATCTGACTAGCAGGCAATCTTACCTACTCTCCGCTGATGCCGCCCCCCTTCGAACTCGGTTTCTAAAAAAAGCTGGACGCAGGCCAGCGCATCGGCTAACGTAGTAAACCGTTCGGGCAAACAGAGTACGTTCGCATCGTTATGCTGTCGGGTAAGCTCGGCAATTTCCGGTTGCCAAACCAGGGCTGCCCGAACGCCCTGATGCTTATTGGCAGTCATGCATACTCCTTGTCCACTACCACAGACCAGTACGCCCCGATCAGCCTTGCCGGTTTCCACAGCGGAGGCTACCGGATGCGCAAAATCAGCATAATCGGCAGAGTCGGCCGAATACGTACCAAAATCCGTGACTGTATAATTGTGTTCTTCAAGCCAGTTCTTAATAGCTTCCTTGTACGTAAATCCGGCGTGGTCGGCCCCAATCGCAATTTGATAAGACATAATAAAGTAAGATAATCAGGCAAATAGAAAAGTAAGGCTAATCAGCCATCCTTCCGTTTTTTTAATAACTTGTTAACCGTAACTACGTATTTATCTGAGCAAAATCGAAACGTTTTAACAAAATTATTCGTTATTTGACTCCCCCCGAACAAAAAAATGTAATTGGTTTATATAACTCACTGCATTTTAACACAGTGATGGGGGCTAATTAGTTTGATAACCAAGTGAGTACGTTTCGCGCCCACTGCCTTTTTTTAGTACATAATGGAAGAAACAAAAGAAAATGTTCACCGCTCTGAAACGCAGAGCACCGAACGCATTACACAGGACCTACCCAAGCGCGACGAGTTACTCCTTACTCCCGACGAACAACGTATCAAAGAAGCTTTTCAGGATCGCAACTGGAACGAGATAAAAACTGCCGACTCCTGGGTCATTTTTAAAGTAATGGCCGAATTTGTTGAAGGCTTCGATAAACTGGCCAAGATTGGCCCGTGCGTATCCATTTTTGGGTCGGCACGTACCAAGCCCGATAACCCCTATTACAAAATGACCGAGGAAATAGCCGCCAAGCTGGTTCGCCATGGGTATGGCGTTATTACGGGTGGCGGTCCCGGTATCATGGAAGCGGGTAATAAAGGTGCCTTTGAACAGGGTGGCAAATCGGTTGGCCTGAATATTAAACTTCCTTTCGAGCAACATAGCAATATTTACATCGATCCCGACAAGAGCATCAACTTCGATTTCTTTTTTGTTCGGAAAGTAATGTTCGTTAAATACGCTCAGGGGTTTGTGGTTATGCCAGGCGGTATGGGTACGCTCGATGAGCTGTTTGAGGCTATAACCCTGATTCAAACGCGCAAAATCGCTCGTTTCCCGATTGTGCTGGTTGGACGCTCATTCTGGAGTGGCTTACTGGATTGGATTCAGGAAGTCATGCTGGGTCAGGAGCATAATATCAATCCAGAAGATATGAAACTCGTGAGTTTGGTCGATACGCCCGCTGAGGCCGTTAAAGCCATCGACGATTTTTACAGCAAATATCTACTGAAACCCAATTTCTGATAAAAAGCCTGAATTTTGATTGCTGAACGTAGTGTTCTTGTAATCAAAATTCAGGCTTTTTAAAATTCCAGATAAGGAGCAATTTTTTCGATTGTTTTCGCATCCAGAATCCGAATAGGACGTAGCGCTTCGGCTGACGTATAGGCCCCATGTTGCTCCCGATACCGAACGATTAGTTCGGCCTGTCTCCGTGACAGAAACGGATGCTTATCTAACTCTTCCGCCGAAGCTGAATTGACAGCTATACGACGCGGAGCCGAACGAATCTGACCGAATCGCTGCAACTCATCCAGCGCCAACGAGTCAAGGCCATAGATATCCCGAAACTGTTCAGTGGATACGAAGCCGCCCAACGCATCCCTAAATTTTATGATCCGTTTGGCCAGCGTAGAGCCAATTCCTTTCAACGCCTTTAGCTGAACCGTATCGGCCGTGTTGATATCGAACGGCTGCAGTACGGGCTTGGCGGGCCGGGTATACGTAGCGCTCCCGCTATTCAGTTTGCTTAAATCATTACCTTTTTCATAACCGTTCCCACTGGTAATCGGCTTATACGTAGTGGATTGGCTAGCTACGTTCTGATCCGGCAGCTTGATGTAAGGTTCCAACTGGTCGTACAAATCCGGCGGGAAGTCGTATATTCTCAGTAAATCATCTTTCTTACGAAAGCGCCCCCCCTTAGTTCGATATTTGTCAATACGTTCGGCCAACCACCTCGGTAGTCCTAATTGCTGCCACTCTCGCACACTGACTGTATTCGGGTCAAACGTGAATAATTTGGGTTCACTAAAATGTTCAGCTGTAGTTCTGTTTTTTTCCGGATTATCTCTCAGCGAAGTCTGCTGCTGCTCTTGCTGCTGCATGAGGGCCACTAGACTGTCCAGCTTCCGCTGGTCAGCCGCCGACGTAGCAGGCAACTTCCTGTCTGTATTCAATCTATAGAGAAAAGGGAACAGCAAACAAAGAAGCGTCAGGAAAACCAGGACGAGAAACCCTCGGGTTTCCTTGTGTGACATACCAAAGTAGTCACGTATCAACTGTATAAATCGGTTAATCATACAAGTTACTTATAGCGCGCTGCAATATAAGTAACCAAATTTATTATTTTGTTTTACTTTTCAATTTCTAACTAGGGCTCTGTATCTAGTGAAGAAGCGATAGCTTTAAACAGTTATTTCTCGACCAGCTTCAATATTTTCCCGCCTAAATCGCAGAGATACATTTCATGCTTTTGATCTTCTCCAAAGGCTGAAATCGCGCCAGAGCGTGGCACTAACTCGAAATTCGACGTTGCTTTGCTACCATCGGCAGTTAACGCCCACACTCGCCCACTGGCATAATCGGCGTACACATATTTGCCTTTAATGGAAGGAGTTTGGGTACCCCGATACACCATGCCGCCCGTAATCGATACGTCGCCATTACGATGGCTATACTCCCATATCGGGCCAATCAGGTTTTTTGGCGTCTGGTTTTCGGCAGGCTTGTAATTATCACGCCCTTCTTTTAGTCGCCATCCATAGTTACCACCTTTTGTGATAAGATCAATTTCTTCAATCTCATTCTGGCCAACATCTCCGGCCCACAAACGGCCTTGTTCATCAAAACTAATTCGCCAGGGATTCCGAAGTCCATACGCATAGATCTCTTCCAGAAATCCTTCTTTGTTAGTTGCGAACGGGTTATCGGCCGGAATACTATAATTTCCTTTTGCCGTACCGTTCACATCGATACGTAGTATTTTTCCCAGCCAGCTCTTACGATCCTGTCCGTTGTTTTGTGGGTCTCCCCCACTGCCACCATCGCCTGTCGATACGTAGAGATAACCATCGGGTCCGAAAACAACTTTTCCCCCGTTATGATTAGCGTAAGGCTGTTTGAACGTAAAGAGAACAACCTCCGATTTTGGATCTACCTGTGACGCATCAACCGATGAAGCTTTAAAACGACTGACTACCGTTTCGCGTGGATTATTCTTAGTATAATTGACGAAGAAATAACCGTTTTCTTTAAACTTGGGGTGAAAGGCCACTCCTAATAATCCCATTTCGCCACCATACGCTACGTGGTTTCGTATATCCAGGTAGGTTTGAGCGGAGGACGTAGCCGCGTTATTATCGAACACCTTAATCCGGCCCGACTGCTCAACGACAAACACGCGATTCGTTCCATCACTGGCGTGTGTATAGTCGACAGGTGAGTCGAACTTGAGTTTTGGGTAGGCATCAACCACTTGAATTGTGGCGACTTTGGGTTCATGGGAAATAAACGAGGTCGGCAGAATGCCCGCTTCCTTTACATCGGCGGTAATTGCAACCGGACTATCTGAAACGGCTGTCTTATCGGGCTGGCAAAGCGACCACAAAAACCAGGAAAATCCGGCGGTGGCAACCAGCGAAATAAGTAATGCATTTATGGCCTTACCAAACATGGCAGTTCTTCTAATTTGTTGAGTCAACAAATCATAACTCAAAATCAGCGCCAAACCAGTTAATCGAACTTTACGGTATGCATTTTGTTGTCATATCGATAAAAATCAATAAAATACCTGCATAAATGAACGTTATACAGGAAACATGCACTTTTATGAGTGTTGTATCCTTTCCTCACCACGGGGCAACTTTTCCACTTTTAAAGACTCTTTTTAGTAACTTTCTATAGACTACTCGCCTTACCTCATTGATCATGACAGTTGCTAATTCTACGTTTCTCGATCATCTGGCAGCCCAACGCGCCCAGTTTCGCTATAAGCTCCCTTCTCGGCCGGAAGCCGGACGATTTATCGACCAACTGATGCGACTCTTGTTTCCTGTTACGCAGGATTGCCAGTCGGCATCGCAACATATCGACGAAACATATCAGCGCCTGACTCAGCAGTTCGTTCATTTGCTCCAACCGCTTACCGATACGTTACCGAATACACCCGAAGTTGTGACGCAGCATTTTTTCGACCAGCTGCCAACGATCTACGATAATTTATTACTCGATGCCCGAGCCATTGTCGACAACGATCCAGCCGCCATCGGTATTGAAGAAGTTGTGGCCGTCTATCCTGGGTTTTATACAATTGCGGTTTATCGAATTGCCCACGAACTGCTTAAACTGAACGTACCCTTATTGCCCCGAATGCTGACGGAATATGCGCATGGGCTAACGGGTATCGACATTCACCCTGGTGCTCAGATCGGGCGTTCTTTTTTCATTGACCACGGAACAGGTGTTGTTATAGGCGAAACCACTATCATCGGCGATAATGTCAAACTATACCAGGGCGTTACGTTAGGAGCGACACACGTGGCCAAATCAATGGCTCAGAAAAAACGTCACCCTACCATTGAAAACAACGTAGTGATTTACGCCAACGCAACCATTCTGGGTGGCCGTACCGTAGTTGGCCACGACTCCGTAATTGGTGGTAACGTATGGCTAACGCACAGTGTTGAACCGTATTCGATGGTATATAATCAGCACCAGACCGAAGTTCGGTTGAAATCGCTGGAGGACGCCGAACCAATCAATTTCGTTATATAACTCATTTCCTTTCCCTACCCATGAAAGCCAATAGCATCCTAGACACTATCGGACAAACACCCCATGTCCGCATTAATCGACTATTTCCCGGCTACGACGTCTGGATGAAGCTGGAACGAGCTAATCCCGGAGCCAGCATCAAAGATCGTATTGCGCTGGCCATGATTGACGATGCCGAAGCAAAAGGACTTCTAACTACAGGAAGCACCATTATTGAGCCAACCTCGGGTAATACGGGCATTGGCCTGGCTATGGTTGCTGCCGTTAAAGGCTACAAACTGATTCTGGTAATGCCCGAATCAATGAGTGTAGAACGCCGTAAGATTATGGCGGCCTACGGAGCAAAATTCGATCTGACCCCGCGTGAGCTCGGGATGAAAGGAGCGATTGCCAGAGCCCACGAACTCGTAAACGCTACTCCCGGTGCATGGATGCCGCAACAATTTGAAAATCCAGCCAATATCGACATCCACAAACGGACTACGGCACAGGAAATTTTAGCCGATTTTCCTGAAGGGCTTGATGTGCTGATTACAGGCGTTGGTACGGGCGGACATATTACGGCGGTGGCCGAAGTATTAAAAGAAGCGTTTCCTTCGCTGAAGGCCTACGCCGTTGAGCCAGAATTGTCGCCCGTGATCAGCGGTGGCGCCCCTGGTCCTCATCCCATTCAGGGTATTGGTGCCGGTTTTATTCCCACTAACCTACACGTTGATGTGTTAGACGGCACCATTCAGGTAAGCAAAGAAAGTGCCTTTGCCTGGGCGCAGCGGGCGGCTAAAGAAGAAGGTATTTTTGTCGGTATTTCTTCGGGGGCCTCCCTGGCGGCCGTTGCCCAAAAGCTTCCCGATATCACCCCCGGCAGCAAAATCCTTACATTTTGTTACGATACCGGGGAACGATATTTGTCAATCGACGGATTGTATTAATGTAGCGATACACATCTCTCCTCTGCTTATCGCTATTTCCTCTCCAATTCGTAAACCATTACGTATTGGTCGACACGTATTGTATCGACTTTAACGCAACGTTATTTATGTACCGACAATTAGACATTTACCGATTTATAAAAGACACTATTTTTATTGTGGCTGGGGTATTCAGTGCAGGGCTGGGTATTAAAGGCTTTCTGATGTCGAGTCATTTTATTGATGGTGGCGTAACAGGAGTTTCCATGCTTCTGGCAAACCTCTTCAAAATACCCCTCCCTCTTTGGCTACTGATCATTAACTTACCCTTTATTGGTTTGGGATACCGTCAGTTTGGGCGTCAGTTTGCGCTGAAAAGCACATTGGCTATCGCTGGTCTTTCTATCAGTCTGGCGGTTGTACCCTTCCCAGACGTAACCCCCGATTTTCTGCTAACTGCTGTTTTTGGCGGCTTTTTTATCGGCGCTGGCATTGGCTTAACCATTCGTGGAGGTGCTGTTCTGGACGGCACTGAGATTGCGGCCCTGCTGATTAGTCGAAGTTATCATACCCTTAAGGTTAGTGATGTTATTCTAATATTAAACGTATCCATTTTTGGGGCAGCTGCGTTTTTCCTAGGTATCAATCCGGCCTTGTACTCAATGATTACCTACTTCGCAGCCTCTAAAACGGTTGATTTCGTAATTCACGGCATTGAGGAATACACGGCCATTTTAGTTGTCTCGAAAAACCCGGAACCCATTCGCGAAAAAATCATCGAACGCGGCTGGGGAATTACCATCCTGCGCGGACAGGGCGGTTATGGCAAACACGGTAGCCACCAGGAAATAGAAACGGTTCTGTATACGGTTATTACGCGTCTGGAAATTACCCGACTACGCTCTATCGTACTTGAATTAGACCCCAATGCGTTTATCATTCAGCATAGTGTCGATGACGTAGCGGGTGGCAAGGTTAAAAGTTTGCCGATGCACTAATAGATGTATGGCGTATGAAATAAGATGTATCATCTGGTTTAATACATCTTATTTCATACGCCATACATTCCTCTCTCCCACTAATACTTGTTTTTGTCCGTTTGTGGAGAAATCCCGCGCCGAAACCGGATTTCAGACTCTTTAGTCTGGAATCCGGTTTTTGATTTCCCTAAACGACCAATACATGACGTTCTCTCTACCAAAACACGTTATCATCCTGTTCTTTTTTTTAACGGGATCAGCCTGGGCCCAAAAAGGTCCGAACGTAACAGGTCTCGTACATGACCCTACCGGTTCGGTGGTCGAGTTTGCCACAGTGGCACTACATCGAGCCTCCGACTCAACGGTTTTGAAAACTGAATTTAGCGACGCAGCCGGTACGTATCGTTTCCCCTCCGTGCCAGCCGGTCAGTATTTCGTATCGGCTTCACAAGTTGGTTTCGCGCGCTCGCAAACCAACGCATTTACGGTTTCAACCTCGAACGAATCACTACCTGTTATCCAACTTAAATCGAGCAGCGCTACGCAACTGAAGGAAGTAACCGTTCAGGCGCGTAAACCCATGTTTGAGCGCGAAGCGGATCGGATTGTCGTTAACGTAGATGGTAGTCCGCTAAGTGCCGGTGCTACGTCGCTGGAAATACTAAGTCGATCACCGGGTATCACGGTCGATCAGAATGACAATCTGGCGCTACGGGGTAAACAGGGTGTGCTGGTGTTGATCGATGGAAAACGCGTACCAATGACGGGCTCCGAACTAGCCGATATGCTACGTTCACTCCCGGCTAATTCCGTCGAAAAAATCGAATTAATAACCAATCCTCCTGCCAAATATGATGCCGCCGGAAGCGCCGGTATTATTGCCATCAAGCTCAAAAAAGACGGACGCCAGGGAACAAACGGCAGCTTAACCACCAGTTATGGATACGGTCGATATGGTAAATTTACGAGCGGCATTAACCTGAACCACCGCCACAAAAAAACGAACCTGTTTGGTAGTTACAACTACAACGACCGCAACGTTTTCACGCAGTTAATACTGCACCGCGATTTCTATCAGAATGGGCAATTTGCGGGCAGCAGTGACCAGGAAAATCAGGGAAAAACGCACTATAAGACGCATACCTATCGGGCGGGTATTGACTATTCGGTTTCGAAACGAACGATGGCTGGTATCGTTGTGAACGGCATGGCGCTGGATGCGAAAGCCAGTATTCCAAACGTAACGAAAACATACGACGCCGAAAACCAGCTCCAGTCGAGCTACACATCGGCCAATAACCGTGGGCTTCGTATACCTAACCTTGCCGGCAACGTTAATATCAAACACAGCTTTGATTCTACCGGTAAACGGGAATTATCGGCCGATTTCGATCTTGCCCATTACGAAACCCACCGGCTCCAGAATCTGGCTACTACGTTCATCGTACCAGCTATTTCGCCAACTATCCTGGCCGGGGATCTGAGTGGCGCCCTGGATATTACGTCGTTCAAAGCCGATTATGTTCACGCGCTCCCCAATAAAGGCCGTTTAGAAGGAGGAATAAAGTTTAGCCAGGTTCATTCGGACAATAACGTATTGTTTACCAACATCATTGACAGTCAGAGCGTTGTCGACACCGGAAAAAGCAATCACTTCCGCTACGATGAGAACATTAACGCGGCTTACATTAACCTCAATCAAACGTTCAATAAACTCACCGTCCAACTGGGCTTTCGGGGCGAGCAGACGACTGCAAAGGGGCAACAGGTTATTGGCAATGCTGGCTTCTCCCGTAATTATTTTCAGCTATTCCCCAGCATTTTCCTGAAACAACCCTTATCGAAAAACCACGACATGAGTCTGTCGCTGAGCCGACGGATTGATCGGCCAACGTATAACCAATTGAATCCATTCCGGGCCTACATCGATGCTACTACGTATTTCACGGGCAATCCCGCTCTGTTTCCTCAGTTAAGCTACAACGTTGAGCTTACGCATACGTTTAAACAGAAATTTATAACATCCGTCAGCTATAGTCGAACCGACCAGCCCATTATCGACGTAGTACAACCCGCTCCCGACGGCAATCGGCAGGCAGTTTCTACGTTTCAAAACCTGACTCGTTCAGACTATTATGGGCTAACGCTCACCGTTCCGGCACAGCCAGCCAACTGGTGGACAATGGACAACAACCTGGTCGCTTATTACCAACAGTTCGTAGGCAATCTGGCCGGAACGTCGCTCAACACAGGAATTCCGGCCTACTCAATCAATACGGCGAATACGTTTACGCTTGGCAATGGCTGGACCGCCGACGTAACGGGAAATTATCGCTCGCGACAGTTATACGGTTTTCTGGACATTCGGCCATTAGGCCAGTTGAACATTGGCTTACAGAAAACAATGCTCAACAAGAAGGGAACCTTAAAAGTAAATGTGACCGATATTTTTTACACCAGCCCGCTGCACGCTACGTCGGAATACGATAATTATAAGGAAAGCTTCAATCAACGCCAGGATACCCGAGTTGCTACAGCGTCATTTACGTACCGCTTTGGTAATGATACATTGGCGCCAACCCGTCGACGTACCGGTGGTGCAGAGGAAGAAAAGCGCCGGGCCGGCGGAGCTTAGATCACGAAACCGACAGTGGACGTAGCCGCTTATTGACGGGCAAACTGCTCCACTGTCGTTTCTGGTTTTCCAAGATCAGACCAGGTTTGATCAGCCTCAAATACTTCCGGATAGTGGTTAAGTGCTTCGGTGATATGCCAGCCATAGTTAGCCTGAGCAGAAAACCGACGTGCTATTTTCAGTAGCAAGGGCGAAGTTGTTAGAAGAAAAAGCTTTTCTTTCCTATAGGCTCGGACAAAGCGTTCCGCTGCTTCCTGTTGGGTGACGGCTTCGGGCCCCTGAATCATATATTCCTGATTCTGGTTATCACCAGCAATCTGGAGTGCCCGGACAACCTGTTTGCCATAATCGCGGGCCGATACGTACCAGGGCCTGACCGCCGATTGCCCGACTAGCAAGACAAACGGGCCAATTCGCTGTGTTGTATTCAGCGAATCCATAAAACAGGAAGGGTAGAAAATACTGTACGGAATCCCCGATTCTTTCAGCAAACGAATGGCCTGCTGCTTTATAGCAAATACCCACCAGCGAAAACCATTCATGCCTTGATAGCGGATGATGATTGACGACAAATAAGCAATTCGACGTACTCCGGTAAGTTTTGCGGCTTGAATCAGATGTTGTAAGCCCTGCCCTTCGGTATGAAAATCGATCTCGGCTTCTGTTTGCCTTATCGACAGATTTAAATAGACCGTATCGACGCCCTGTAACGCGTTTACCAGGCTATCTATGCGTTGCAAATCGCCAGCAACTACGTCAGTATTCGGAAACAGTTGCTGCGTCTTAAGTCGATCACGAGCGATCAGCCGAACCGAAGAACCAAAGGCATGAATCAATTCCTCGGCAACTGGTTTTCCCAACATACCCGTTGCCCCAAAAACGCCAATTCGCATACAGAAAACGCGTCAGAAATTACCGTAAGCCCCGAACAAAGCGACGCATCGTATCCCGATATACCTGCTCAGACTGTTCAACGTGCTGTTCGTCCTTCAGTAACATGGCTAACGAGATCATGCCGTGCGAGGTAGCCCACCACTCAAAATATAACTTCTGAATGCTTTCTTTCGACTTTGGAATAAAGGAGAAAATAGTTTGCCGGACAGTATCGCCCACAGCCTGCATCGCATCTGATTCACAGACAGGAATAGTGCAGTAGGCACCATTCAGATTGTACATGACCTGGTAAATTTCCGGCTGCTGACGGGCGAAATCCCATTGAACCAGCGAAATTTCATAGAGCCGCTTCTCAGGATCCCGATATAATTTTACAATACGTTCGTATTCCTGATGAAGGTGCCGGAATCCTTCGCTTCGAATTTCGTCCAGCAACACGTCTTTGCTATCGAAATATTCGTAAACAATGGGGGCACTATATTCTATGGCGTCGGCAATCTTGCGGATCGAAACGGCCTGCCATCCTTCACGACGGGCAATCGCTTTTGCTGTTCCTATGATTCCCGAGCGGGCATTTTCGCGTGAACGCGGCTTACGCTCGATAGTTTCCATAAACAAATAGGTAATCAGTCTTTTAGTTAACGGTGTTAAATCGCCTGAAAACTACGTATTTATGGTTATATAATCTAGGTTTAATGTAAATTTTCTTAAAAAAATCAAATTTTCTCTAACACAGTTAGCATAATTGAAGCGCACTGGTCCACTAGCTTAGAACTTAACGTACTTACCTATTGATCACAATAGTACTATTAATTGATAATCAGTCTTATGCTTTTTCGGCAAGTAGCCACACGCCTTCATCCCCCAGCGCATACGGATCGCCCATAACTGTTCCGTAACAGTCAATCACGGTCAATCCAGACTGAAAAAATAGCTGGCGCAAGTCAGCCAGTGTATACACGTAGTGTTGAGCCATGCGCGTTTGGACTTCACCCGCTCGCACATAAGTCAGATGAGAATCGATTCGGCTCTCCAGCGGGTCGTATTCGTTCTGAGCCAAAAACAAAATAGTCGATTCCGTTTCGTCGCCAACCGGGAGCCAGTTACGTTCCTGATAATCGGGTAAAATCGATTCCGCTACCATTTCCGTATGCGCCAGAAATCGCCCACCCGGCTTCAATACTTCAGCGATCCGATTCAGAAACGTTAACATCGTATCCCGGTCAAAGAAACTAAAACTGTTGCCCAGACAGTAGGCGGCATCAAATGGCGTACCGGATGACAGTAACGAATCTGACACCGTCAGAAAATCACCCTGAATTGGGTCCAGCGACAGTTTTTCCTCCGTAGCGGTAGCAGAAAGTTCCTGAATGTATTCTTCTGAAATATCGACTCCCGTTACGTGCGTCCCCATTCGTGCTAACGGAATGGCGTGACGGCCATATCCACAAAAAACATCGAGCAAACGATCATCCGGACCAAACTCCAACGTATCGACGAGTAGTTCAATATCCAGTTGCGTTTGCTCTTCGGTTTGGGCGGCTTTCCAGGCAGCCTGCGGTAGGCCATGAAAAAAGTTGTGATACCAGGCCATGTTTTCACTGATGACTTCTGAATGATAGAATAGTTGAATCGAAAAGTCATATTGGATCTCTTATTCACTGATTCTGTCATCCAGAATTCACTCATTATTAAAGTGTCGCCAATGTTTGTTGAATAGCCTCAAAGCTAGGCACATCACCAGCGCTTTCGAGTACTTCAACGTACTGCACAATACCGTCTTTATCGATAACAAAGGCCGAGCGTTTGCTCACTCCCTTCAGATTCAGCACGAATGTTTCGTAATACGTATCATAGGTCTGAGAAACCTCCTTATTGAAATCTGACAATAGGTCGAAGGGCAGATTTTGCTCTTCTTTAAATTTAGCCAGGGTAAATGGGGAATCAACAGAAATAGCCACAACCTCCGCGTTTAGCCGAGAATACGTAGCAATATTGTCGCGCATTTCACACAATTCAGCGGTACATACGCTGGTAAAAGCCATTGGAAAGAAAAGAACAATCAGGTTTTTTCCTTTAAAATTGCTCAGCGAGACTTCTTTCTTCTCGGTATTGAACAAGGTAAAATCAGGTGCTTTTTGACCGACTGTAAGCATAATAGATTTTTGATTCTGAATTTTGAATTGTTGCTTTGGCCTTAAATCCGTCCGAAGAGCGAAATTCCGAAAAAGCGAAGGCAAAACAAGTTGTTTTTGCTATAAAAACAATCGTGAATTGGCAACATATAGCTCAAGCTCTAATTCTAAGACTGATTTAATTAACCAAAGAGTATAGATCATTGGTTATAGACTCTACTAATACGTTCAAGTACTTCAACAGAAAAATAGAACTGATTTCCTAGATGCAGAACTACTGGGGCATTGACCTGGGTGGCACCAAGATTGAAGGCGTTATCCTGACCGCTCCCTCTCCCGACGCCGTTGTTATTCGTAAACGTATTGATACTGAAGCCCACAAAGGCTATGATCACATTATTGGTCAGATGTTACGACTGATCGACATGCTTAAATCCGAAACGGGCTTAATCCCCGAACGTATTGGTTTTGGTACGCCGGGAACATTCGATCCCAGTCGCCAGACCATGAAAAACTGTAATACTACCGTTTTAAATGGCCGCCCAATGAAGCAGGATCTGGCCCGGCTGCTTGGCGTTCCGGTTGAAGTTGCCAACGATGCCAACTGTTTTGCGCTGGCCGAAGCAACAATGGGTATCGTTCCCGATGTTGTTCCTAATTACCAAACGGTGTTTGGCGTAATTATGGGAACAGGCGTTGGTGGTGGCGTTGTGCTTAAAGGACGTGACGGTGCCCCTTTTGTTTTGAATGGTTTGCAGGGAATTGGGGGCGAATGGGGCCATAATATTCTCGAGGAAAACGGATATCCCTGCTACTGCGGAAAACGGGGCTGTACAGAACAGGTTATTTCGGGTCCTGCGCTGCAACGCTATTATCACCAGATCAGTGGCGAAGAGCGAACCATGAAAGACATTATGGATCGTTACGCAGACGGGCAGGATCTGTTTGCCAGCCAGACCGTTAACCGAATGCTGGAATATTTTGGCCGGGCCATTTCCGGCATTATCAACATACTCGATCCCGATGCGATTGTGCTTGGCGGTGGCGTTGGCAATGTTGATTTGCTGTATACGGAAGGAGTAGAACGGGCAAAAAAATACGTGTTCAATTCCGGCGAATTGAGCACGCGTTTCTTAAAACCCAAACTCGGCGATAGCGCAGGCGTATTTGGCGCAGCGCTTTTATAGTTTATAGTTGGCTGACGCGTCAGCAAAATCTTGCGTCAGCCAACTATAAACTATAAACTCAAAAACTATAAACTATAAACTTACCTTGGTCTGCCCCGAGTTCCGCCCTGTGCTGGTTGTTGCTGTTGTTGCTGACCACCATTGTCATTATCGCCCGCCTTGACATCGTCGTTATCAACGGAGCGCCCCCGACGGCGTTGCGGCTGATCGAAGCTGAGCTTACCAAACTTATAGCTGAAATTCACCCGCACACCAGCGTTGTACAAGCTTGTCAAGCTGTTCTGGGCAAAAATCGGCGAGCTGGATTCCGATCTAACCGTGAATGGGTGATTAAAGAAGTTTTCGGCCGCAATACCAAAACTACCCCGCTTATCTTTAATGTCTTTTTTCAGTCCAAGGCTATAGAAGGCAAAACCGCCCTGTGAACCCTGCAACTGAATCTGTCGGCCACGAATAAACCCGAATCCCTGAACGCCCCAGCCATTTTTCAACGTCAGATTAGTGAAGAAACGACCCGTAACAACCCAACCAGAATTCGTAGCATTGTAGATAAGCGTCGAGCTATTATTAGTTAGATAAGCGTAGAAAACATCGACTCCGCCCCCAATCTGCCATTTCGAAAACAACGTAGCGTTACCAAATACGTTTGCTCCATACGACGACTCTTTCCCGATGTTCTGATACGTTGTCCGAATAACCTGCGTCAGAGCCGGATTATTTACCTGTCCTAAACTGTTCGTAACCGTATCGCGAACGCTGGTAATCGAGTTGTTTGTCTGACGCGCAAACAACGAGAAATTCAGATATACGCTTTTTACGTAGGCACTACTGCTCAACTCAAAATTATCCGTCAGTTCGGGAGCCAGCAACGGGTTACCCTGCGTAATATTGGTTGGGTTAGACGTATTCACGTTCGGGTTCAAAAACTGAATACCAGGCCGCTGTAACCGCCGGTTATAGGCCAGTTTAACGGTTTTTCCTCCCTTAAGTGCCTTCGAAATATTAATACTGGGAACCAGATTGCTATAATTCGGAATACCTAAATCCTGCCCCGCTGCTCCCCCCTGTTCTCCAGGTTGATTCTGGCTATAGTTTGCATTGATTGCGGTATGCTCAAAGCGCGTTCCCGCTTTGATGGTGTATTTGTTCTTGGTCGTCAACGTGTAGGAAACATAACCAGCTCCAATGGTCTGATCATAATTCAACGTATTGTCAGAACGGGTTGGATCGTCGCCAAAAGCACCCGTTCCAGCGCCCAGCCTGTATTGAAAAGCACTTTCGACCTGGCGAAAAATACCTTTACCCCCGAACTCAATCAGTTGATTTTTTCCGATGGGCGTCTGATAATCACCCTGAATGGTCGTTTCCTGGTTATAGCTATTGTTAAGGTTCTGCTGCCGTGAAACGATAGTATTGAAATCCTTATTATTTAAAATATCGGCGGTGAAATCATTGTTCCGATTGTTGCGGCTATACTGTGCCGAAACACTTAATTCCTGCTGTGGTTTCGCGTACGTCCGCGTGTAGTCGATGTTGGCATCTACCGTTCCCGACAAATCTTTGGTTTCGACGTTACGTGCGTTAATACGTGGGAAGAAATCCGTTGGCGAAACGGTTCGGGTTATAAAATTATCCTGATTGGCAAAGTTATTCCGGGCACCATAGCGCAGGCTGGCCGTGATAGAACTGTTTTTGCTGATATCATAATCCCAGCCTAGCGTATATTGCCCGAAAATGCCCCGGTTTCTCGTATCGGCCGATTGCTGGGTTGTGGTCGTGCCATTGCTGCCAAATGTCTGCTGCGTATTGTCAAATTTACCGATTACGTTGTAGTTCGCCCGGCCAAAACCGCTCAGACTAAAACCCATTTTTCCGGTTCTCAGGTTACCGTTCAGGCCGAGGTTGCTGCCCCGATTACCAACTCCTGTATCCAGATTAAGCGTAAAACCCTGCAACGTATTTTTCTTGGTAACAATATTGATAATACCCGCCGAGCCTTCTGCGTCGTACTTGGCCGATGGCGACGTAATGACTTCAACCGTTTTAATCATGTCGGCCGGGATCTGCTTCAGCGCATCAGCTACGCTACTAGCCACAATAGTAGACGGTTTATTGTTGATCAGCACCCGAACGTTGCTGCTCCCCCGTAAGCTAACGTTACCGTCCAAATCCACGGATAGTAGCGGCACCTTACGCATAACGTCGGTAGCATCACCGCCTTTGGCCGTAATGTCTTTATCAGCGTTATAGACCAATCGGTCAACTTTTTCTTCGACCAGAGAAGCCTGGCCAACCACTTCTACTTCCTTCAGCGTACGAACATCGGGGGCTAACTTTACCATGCCTAAGTCGACATCGCCTTTTCGATCCAGCCGTACACTGGAAACGGTTTTATTACGGTATCCAACAAAGGAAATCAGTAACTGAAAATCGCCCTGAGGCAGTTTATTGAGCGTAAACTTTCCCTTTTCATCGGCGACGGTTCCATCAATCGGCTTTTTCGTTGTAACATCGATTAGGGCGATACTGGCAAATTCGACGGGTTTGTTGGTCGTTGAATCAACAATGGTTCCAGTCAGCTTCGCATTACCTCTTGGCGAGTTATCACTGGACGTACCAGGAATGGTTACCGGGCGTTGTTCTCGACCACCAGGCATTGCAGGAAACTGCGCACGAGCCGAGTCAACAGAAGCTAATAAGGTAGCCCCTATTGCGAGCACGCGTAGTGCTTTTTTCATAGTCAGGTTATTCAAATAAATAGGATAATATGCCGGGGATTCCCGGAAAAAGACAAATTACTGCATAAAAACGCGCGAATTTACGATGGTATACTAAATACTACCTACAGGATAAGCATTAAAGAAACGGTGGAAGCTAATTAAGCAAATAAGGTAGGTTCTTTCTTCAGTTCAGCATACTCAGCTGGGGCCATTACTTCCGGAACGTCGCTAGGTTCCGATCGCGACGTAATACGTTTGCTGATGCTGTAACTATGCATCCGGCTGTAGGGATATTGTTTACTCAGCAGAGCCAATGCATCGGCTTCGTTCAAGTCGTCGTGCAGCCATATCCGTTCGTCGTCAGCCGACAACAAACAGGGCATTCGTTTCTTCGAATTATGAATTTTCGCCAGCAATGGATTCGCATCCGTTGTTAGTAGCGTATAGGTTGTTACTAGTTCGCCCGTTTCCGGATCAGCCCATTCATCCCACAACCCCGCAATCGAAACGATTTTCTGGTCCGTTGAACTGATATAAAAAGGGAACTTTTTACTACCAATTGTATGCCATTCGTAAAAACCCGTTACCGGAATCAGACAACGCTTGCCAGACTGAGCAGCGGCTCTGAAGGACGGCTTTTCATAAATTGTTTCCGAACGGGCATTGATGGTTTTTGTCCGAATCTCACGAGCATCGTCCAGGCTCCTTGTCCAGTGTGGTACCAATCCCCAGGTAATTAGCTGAAAAGAAGACGGTTTCTGATGCGTTATTATTGGCCAGGCTGGAAACTGATAGGCATTAGCGTGATATACCGGCTGGAAATCAGCCGTTTTTGGCATGTCAGCCTCGTAACGGGCTTCAAGTTCGGCCGCCTTAACGGCCAGTGATTTATGAAAACACATGAGACTGATTAGTACAATCGTTAACAGCCAACAGCTATAGATAGTTAACCAACAAGAGGCTGCTCTGGTTATACTTTCCCCGGATTTTGTCGGGCAATTTAACGTAGTGTTTCCAGTTCGTTCATCTGCTCTCGTAGTTCATCTACATACAGATCCTTAAACATACCGGCCATTGACGCTAAGCCAATTGATAACGTCGTTATACCAACCGGAATCAACAAGAGAAAGAGCGTATTCAGCCAGCCTTCCGGCAACTTGCGGGCTATAGTTGGTAACATAACCATCGAACCAGCCAGCATAATAGACATCCATACCCATTTCATCAATCTGGTGTGGCGCAAACGTAACGTAATGATGTCAGTCAATGTCTGGTAGAGGTCATGCGTTAATAATTGTTTATTACGTAGATTATTCCGGTGCTGTATAGACATATATAAGCCAACGATAGCTACGATCATATACAGACAAGCAGGAACGTAGTGAATGGGACGTGTATAGTCGAAGGCATTCCCTGCAATGACGGCACTAAAAAAGACAACAACGCCACTCAGAATGGCCAATACGGGTCTAAGCTCACGTAGCATTTTGTCAATTGTACTTTGGGATCGGTTCTGAAGCGTAAGCTGCAGGAGCTTTTGGCCCAATTGCTGAGTTGCGTCTAATTTCTGGTCGTACGCTTTCCAGATCATTTTAAATTCATCGAGTTCCATATGCTTATTGGTTTGTTACGTCTACAATTCGTTTCAGCCTGGCTTTGATTCGATTTAACTTTACACCCACATTGACTACGGATATGCCGGTAATTCCGGCGATTTCTTCGTAGGAATTGTCATCCAGATACAGCAGTACGATGGCTTTCTCGACTGGCGATAACTGGTCAACGGCCGCATACAACTGCTGCATCTGGTCGTCGTTTTCGGATGAAAGAGCGATCTGGTCGATTTTCAGCCATTGCTCTTCGTATGAAACAGCATGTGGTTGCCTGGCTTGTTTTCGATACAGCGATATAGCTGTGTTTAGCGCCACTCGATACATCCAGGTCGAGGCCTGAGCTGTTCCCCGATACGTAGGAAATGATCGCCAGAGCTGAAGTACGATCTCCTGATATAAATCTTTTCGGTCATCGTCGTTTTTCCCATAGAGCCTACACACTTTATGAATAATTCCGACATGGGCACTGACAGTCTCTAAAAACTCAAGTTCCATTCTTGTGTGTATTTAGCCAGTTAGTCGCAGCTTTTGGCAAAAAATTACAGGCCCAAACAAAAAAAGTCTACCGCCCGTTAATTCATCGTTATAAATCTGCCTTATGTCAAGCTCCAAGCCAACGACTTCCGCAACCGACCCGTCAACCACTGAGTCTACTACCATCGCTACGTTAGAACGTACAAGCTGGAAACAGCTAACCGCTGCCACCAAAGATGAAGACGCTCCATTTCGATTTATGACCGTTGCTACGTGTACGAATCAGGGGGCAGATGCCAGAATGGTTGTGCTACGCTACGTCGACGAAACCCGAAAATACGTATGGTTTCATACCGATGCACGATCGGCAAAAGTGCTGCAACTGGAAGCTTTCCCTAACGCTACGTTACTATTCTGGGATCAGAAGCAGAAAATACAGCTACGGCTAATTGTAGAAACTCGCTTACATACGGATGACTACGTAGCAGACGATCAATGGAAAGAATTACCTGTAAGTAGTAGAAAAATGTACCTCTCGGAACTACGTCCTGGTACAGAACAGGAGATTCCTTATCCGGGATATCCCGAAGAACTACAGAATAGACTTCCCGACAAGGAAGAAAGCGAAGCGGGTCGCTCGAATTTTTCGGTAATTGAATGTCGTGTTCTGGAGATGGATTATTTGCATCTCAGCCGTGAAGGTCAGACACGGGCACGATTTCAATACGAACCGACTCTTAAACTGGTATGGCTAGCGCCTTGATTGTCCCGAAAACTACTTCGGTATAAGTGAATCAACAGAGAAGATTACCCTACAGGTATCATTGAATATCGGGTAAGTCGGCAAAAATATCGGCCATTTTTACGTCATACAGATCATCATAGAACGCTGATTTCTATGATTGCCTATGGTGTACCACTGATAGTCCTCTTATTCTCTTCTTCACATGATCTGCGTGAATCATAAAATTAGCGACCTGTTGTAATCATTTCCTAGACCCAACTAGTTTGACTCACAGGCAACGGTATGATATCATGGCAACGACGAACCGGTCATTCACCTACGATCTTGATTACAGAAATCTGAACCTACGCGAACACCCTGAACTCTACCGTGTTGGGAAGGGCGAAATGGGCGTTCTGCTCGTTCAGCCCTACAAATCAGAAATACTACCCTACTGGAAATTCAAAACTCCCGACATTGCCCGGCAATCATCGGAGAAAATCTTTCAGCTATTTCTGGATTATAAACAGAAGGATGATTTTATCGGGATGGATATGGCGCGTAAGTTTCTGCAAATGGGCTACACCCGATCCCGGCGATACGCCAATCATCGTACCGGACAGAAATACGACGGCCCCGTACCAGACGACAAAAAAGGACAATCTGGTGCACACGGACGCCAACAGCTTCCGCGCGATGAAGATCCCGTAAAAGCTGAATCAGCCCGCATATTCTACGCCAAGTATCTGGAAGCCCGCGAAGACGAAAAATACAAGCAACTCAAAAAGGAATGGCAGCAGAAATACGGCTGATTACCTAATCTTTACGACCTTTGCGCCAGCGTAGCACTCCTCAGCGTTTTTTTCAGCTGAAGAAAGTGCCAGAAATACGCCACGAATGCAAAGAAACGTACTATGCAACTCCTCGACGGTAAGTATCTCTCATCTCAGATCAAACAGGAAATCGCGGCAGAAGTCGCACAGATTCGCGAGCAGGGCGGCAAAATCCCACACCTTGTCGCTATTCTCGTCGGTGATAATGGAGCGTCAGAAACCTATGTAGCCTCCAAAATGAAAAACTGCGAAGAAGTCGGGATGCACTCGACGTTAATTCGCTTCGATCCCTCAGTTTCCGAAGAAGAACTACTCGACAAAGTGCGGGAAGTGAATGAAAATCCTGATATGGATGGTCTGATTGTCCAGTTGCCTGTCCCCGCCCATATCAACCCAGACCGCGTTATGGAAACCATTAACCCGGCTAAAGACGTAGACGGTTTCCATCCGATCAATATTGGCCGTATGGCCAAAGGCTTACCTGCCTACATCTCTGCCACCCCACAGGGCGTACTGGAAATGCTAAAGCGGTATAATATTGAAACGTCGGGAAAACACTGTGTGGTTGTTGGACGCAGTCAGATTGTAGGCTTGCCGATGTCAATTCTGATGCAGCGGAACACATACCCTGGCAACTGTACGGTTACGCTGACCCACAGCCGTACTCAAAATCTGGCAGAAATCTGCCGCTCGGCCGATATTCTGGTAGCTGCTCTTGGCAAGCCTGAGTTTGTTAAAGCAGATATGGTTAAAGAAGGTGCCGTTGTTATCGACGTGGGTCTGGAACGGGTACCCGACGCCAGCAAGAAAAGCGGCTTCTCGCTGAAAGGAGACGTTAAATTCGACGAAGTAGCCCCAAAAACGAGCTATATTACTCCCGTTCCGGGTGGTGTTGGCTTGATGACGATCTGCTCACTCATGCAAAATACATTAAAGGCAGCACGGCGAGAAATATATTAGCCGCTCAGGGTAAGGCATTGTCTGGATACGTTCTTACTTTTTACTGCTGCCTGTGCAATGCCTTCCTGACTGCTCCTTAACAAACTTTAACATCTGGTACAAACCGGGCTGGCACGCTTTTTTCCGTATTTTTGTCAGCTTCTTATAAAAAAGCAGTTCGTTAATCTCTATTTATATGCAGTCATTCAAACGCCTGAACACCCTCACGGGCTGGCTTGCTTTCGCGGTTGCGCTGTTTACCTACGCGAGTACCGTTGAGCGAACAGCCAGTTTCTGGGACTGTGGCGAATTCATTGCTTGTTCATTCAAGCTCCAGGTTCCACACCCTCCTGGTGCTCCTTTCTTTTTGTTGCTGGGACGAATCTTTTCCATGTTATCGCTTGGCAATCTGACCAACGTCGCTTACTGGATTAACATGGCCTCCGTACTGGCCAGTGCCTTCACCATCCTGTTCCTGTTTTGGACAATTACGATGCTGGCCCAAAAGCTTCTGGCAAAACCGGAGAGCGAGTACACGACTGCTGATACAATATTGATTCTTGGCACGAGTGCCGTTGGCGCACTGGCCTATACCTTCTCAGATACGTTCTGGTTCTCAGCCGTTGAAGCCGAAGTATATGGAATGTCGTCGTTTTTTACGGCTATCGTTGTGTGGGCGGCTTTCAAATGGGAGCTTATTGAGGACGAAGCAGCCGCCAACCGCTGGCTTATCCTAATTGCTTACCTGACAGGCTTATCCATTGGCGTCCACTTATTGAACCTGGTAACGCTACCAGCGCTGGCTTTAATTTATTATTTCAAGAAATACCCGAAACCAACGTTCTGGGGCGGTGCTACGGCATTTGCAATTGGTATGGTCATCCTGGGTGTCATCAACTCAGGTATTATTCCGGGTTTGCCCAGTATGGCGTTTGCCGTTGAACGACTTTTCGTTAATACGTTCGGATTGCCCTTCAACTCGGGCATGATCTTCTTCGTAATCGTATTCCTGGGCGCAGTAACCTATGGTATTATCTGGTCGGGACAGCAGAAACGTACTGTCCTCAATACGTCGTTACTGGCTTTAGCGTTTGTACTGATCGGGTATGCATCGTATATGCAGGTACTGGTTCGGGCTGATTTCAACCCACCCATCAATGAGAACAATCCAAGCGATGCGCTGAATTTCCTGTCTTACCTGAAGCGTGAACAGTACGGTAGCCGCTCGCTGCTGTATGGTCCTGTCTTTACCTCTCGTCCTATCGATCAGAAACAGGGGGCTCCTGTCTGGAAAAAAGAAGGTAACAAATACGTCATTTTCGATCACCAGCCCGAATACGTGTATTCTCCGGGCGACGAAATGCTGTTCCCCCGCGTTTACAGCAGCCAGCAGAACCACCCTCAGCTGTACCGTCAGATGCTGGGCCTGGCCGAAGGCCAAAAGCCAACCATGGGCGACAACCTCAAATTTATGTTCCAATATCAGCTAGGACACATGTGGTGGCGCTATTTGATGTGGAACTTTGCCGGTCGTGAGAGTGACGAAGAAGGCGCCGGTTATTTGCTTCCCTGGTCGACGGATCAAAATGCGCCTGACCTGCTAAAAGAAAACAAAGCGCGCGATAACTTCTACATGCTACCATTCATGCTGGGCCTGTTTGGTATTATGTTTCAGTACTTCCGCCGTCGTCGCGATTTGCTGATTGTTGGGCTTCTTTTCGTTTTCACGGGTATTGCCCTGCAGGTATTCCTGAACTCTCCGCCATCGGAACCCCGCGAACGGGATTATATCTACGTTGGATCGTTCTATTTCTTTGCGATCTGGCTTGGTTTGGGTGTCATGTCTATTGCCGAAGGACTACGTAACATGGTAAAATCCGACATCGCCCGCAATGGGCTGGTGGCCGGTTTGTGCTTACTGGTTCCCGTTATGATGGGTGCTAAAAGCTGGGATAACCACAACCGCGACAATCGCTATCAATCCGTCGATTTTGCCAAAAACCTGCTGAATTCCTGCGCACCTAACGCCGTCTTGTTTACAGGTGGCGATAACGATACGTTCCCACTCTGGTACGTTCAGGAAGTGGAAGGATTCCGTCGCGATGTGCGCGTTTGTAACCTGAGTCTGCTCGGTACGGAGTGGTACATTGAGCAGATGAAACGTAAGACCTACGAGTCAGACGCGCTGCCTATTTCGCTGGAATTCAACAATTTCAACAAAGGCAAAAACGATATTGTACCGTTCTATGAGGTGCCGGGGGTTAAAAACGGTATCGATCTGAAGCAGTACATTAACCTGATCAAAACCAACAATCCAGCTATTCAGGTGCCGTTGACCAGTGGCGACATGACGAACGTACTGCCTTCGTCGATCCTGTTCCTGCCCGTCGACAAAGCAGCCGTTAATCAGGCTAACTTCGTGCCCGACATGCTGAAACCATTGGTTAAAGACACGCTTCAGTGGACGATCGGCAAAAAAGATCTGTATAAACCCGATCTGATTATGCTCGACATTATTGCTACCAACAACTGGAAACGGCCTATCTACTTCTCCAGTACGTTAGCCAGCGATAACTATCTGAGTCTGAAGAACTACATGCAGTTGGAAGGCTACGCCTACCGCCTGATGCCCGTAGCAGTTCCTGGCGCTACCGATGGTTATGTGAACTCAGACATCATGTATAACAACATGCTGAAAAAGACATTCTGGCGTGAGTTCGACAACCCAAATGTCTATTACGACGAAACCTACAAAGGTCCGCCAGTCATATCAGCCCGTATTGCCTTCTTCCGGCTGGCCGATCAGCTCATTCGGGAGGGCAAGAAAGACAAAGCGAAGGAAGTACTTAACTTTTCACTGAAAGTAATTCCAGACAAGAGTATTCCGTACGACCAGATCTCGTCTAACTACGTGCGCTTCCTGTTCACAGTTGGCGACAATAAGAAAGCACTTGAGATTGCCGACACAATGGCGAATCGTGCCGATCAGAATTTAACGTTCGATAAAACGGGGAATCGATTCGGCAGTCCAGATGCTGACCTGTACATCCTTCAGACTATAACTGAAGCCTGTAAAGATGCTGGTCAGACAGCTGCGGCCAACAAATACGAAGCGATATTCCAGAAGCATATCAATTCGTTCGGTTGATCAATAACACATATCAAAACGAAAAGCCCGGATCGCTGGATTTGGGCTTTTCATTTTAGAGCCTTTAGTGAAGAGGATGGTCAATTTTTTCCTCTTCGAGATCCATACGGGCTTCTTCTTTTCGGATTACCTCGTCGTCAAACTCCTCTCTGTTACGTAGCTTTTGTAACTCTTTCCGTTTAGCACCAATAATACGGCTAATCACTCGGTTGTATTCCTTGATTTTTACGCCATCACATTCCAGCGATTTTAAATGGTATGCAGTTGAATCGATGTCATTTTCCAGGTGCGATCTGAAATTGCCAACCAGTTCATTCGACCGTACTACGTCTGCATACTTGTCGTCCAACTCAGTCAACGCTATGTTTAGTAGAGTCAACCGAATTTTAGCCTCCTGCTCTTCTTCTGGCGCTCGATGATCCGGGTCGGCATAGTTTACTTTTCGAATAATAAACGGTAAGCTTAACCCCTGCAATACAAGCGTACTTAAGATAACAACAAACGTAATAAACAGGATCAGGTTTCGGTGAGGAAATGGTTGGCCGTTAGTCAATACCAAGGGAATCGAAAGCGCCGACGCCAACGACACAACACCCCGCATGCCAGCCCAGCCGATAATGATTGGCCCGCGCCAACCCGGATAGCGATCAGCAACGGAGATAAACCCTCCTATAAACATGGTGAAACCGACCGAAAACAAGGTAACACCCAGTCGGATACCAATAACCAATGCCGTAATCAATAAGGCATAACCAATAGCTTCTACTTTCGAGTAACTTTCCAGCCCATTCATGATGACTGGCAATTCAAGGCCGATTAGAATAAAGACCAGTCCATTCAAAGCAAAAACAACCGTAGCCCACATTCCTGAGCCCTGAATACGAGCACTATGATTAAGAATCTGATGGCTATGATTAGACAGAAATAAGCCCCCGCTTACTACGGCCATAACCCCCGACGCTTCAAACTCTTCGGCCGTGAGGTACATGATGTAGGGTGCCATAAATGTCAACAGAATACTAATCCGGGTGGTGGTTGGCAACCATCGATGAATCACATAAAAAATCCCCGCAACGGCTAAACCGATGCCTATGCCAAAGCCAGTCACCTTTAGAAAATCAGTTATAGCGGTCTGCCATACAAATGTTTGGGTACTTGACAATAGAGCAGCCAACGCAAATCGAAACACCACCAGGCTGGATGCATCGTTAACCAGACTTTCCCCTTCAAGAATACTACTTATCCGTTTGGGAACTTTGACACTCTTCAAGATCGAGGCCGCAGCAACCGCGTCGGGCGGAGAAATAACACCGCCTAATAAAAAACCTAACGCCAGTGTAAAACCAGGAATGACAGCCTGTGATACGTAGGCCACAGCCATTGACGTAAAAAAAACCAAACCAAATGCCAATACGATAATGATACGTCGCCACCGCCAGAATTCTTTCCACGACGTATACCAGGCGGCTTCATATAATAAAGGAGGCAGGAAAATCAGGAAGATCAAATCGGGATCGACACTGATTCGCGGAATGCCCGGTATTAGGCTTAGACCTAATCCGCTGATAACCAAAAAAATTGGTGCAGAAATGCGTAGCCGTTGCCCTAGCATAACAAATAGGGAAACAGCTAGTAGTAAAGACAGACAAAGTAGTAATGCCTGATGCATAGAGATCGAATGATGGAGGATATAAAAACTGAACTGACTGCAAATTACGGACAGGGCCGTCTACTTGAGTTATGGTTTATTTACTCAAGTTAAGCTGTTTTACGTTAACTAGTAATCTACAGGGCCGTGTGCTTACTTTATTGTATAAGTATAAACAGGCAAAAAAGTAATATAAAACTATCCCAAAATAGCTACTTACTGTTACGTAGCAACCCTCTGATTTTACCGTGTTTTATTACTTTTAGTGAACTTCCCCGATTTAATCCTTTCTTAATTTACCATTTCATTTACTCAAGTAATATTGCTCAATTAACTCATTGGCATTTCGACCTACACATGAAGGTATGGAAACTATATTTCCAGAAGTTTAGAGCACGAACCAGTTCCCTGTTAACCTGGAATTTACAGCGCTTGGGCCACATCGCAACCATCACGGGGCAGCAGTATAACGATGCTTATTACGTCTGGAAGCGTTTTTACAATTTACCTGAATCCTATACAATTACGTATAGTGTATTGACCATCGCACAAAAACACAATTTACCGGTTGAAAAGGCATTAGCCTGTTACCTGAACCACCTTGGAAGCCCACTATAGCTACTTCCATTCTAGTCAATAAAAAGCCAGCCTATAAACATAAGCTGGCTTTTTTGTAAACCCACCGTATCCCTCCAGCACAGAGAGTACTTCTTTTCATTCGCACATACGTATCGAATGCCATTCCGGTTGCGTGGGCCAGTCATAGATTTAGTAAACGGTGTTTATGAAAAGAATCGTTATTATACGGTAGGCACGGTTACTTTTTTCAGGATACTTGCGTTAGCCTTATACCATGCAAACTGAACCGAATACCCGTCATAGTCGGGTTCTTCCCGAACTGCGTTTTTCGTTAAGCCTGCTTTACGTTGGTCGGCTTCTAGTTGGTATGAAATCCAGCGAAGCTGATGAAGAACTGTTCGATGAACGTATTGAAGCAATAACCGATGAACTGGTATCGACTGAACTGCTTCATGAAGCGGCCATTCTGGCGGGTGATGTTTTACCAGAAATACCAGCCAGCTCGCCTACTGATCGTACAGATTAATCGGCGATCTGCTTTCTTTGTGTATACATCTCTCCATTTCTCATGCCCGAAGCTCCATTTGCCGTTCTTTTCGACATGGACGGCGTGTTGGTCGACAACACTGCTTTTCATATTAACGCCTGGTTGCATTTTGCCCAGGAAAAAGGATTTCCATTAACCCGCGATCAATACATTGAGCACATAAACGGGCGCGTTTCAGCCGATGCGATGGCGTATGTTCTTCAGCGAACTATTGATCCGGGCGAATTGATTGTGCTTACGGAAGAGAAGGAAGCGATGTATCGTGAGCTCTACCGCCCGCATTTACAACCTGCTCCTGGCCTGATTACGTTGCTGGAAGCGCTTAAAAGTCAGCATATTCGTTTGGCAGTTGGCACGTCGGCGCCGATGAGCAACGTTCATTTCACGATCGATGGCCTGAATCTTCGCGCTTATTTCGACACGATTGTCGATGCCAGTATGGTAAAACACGGCAAGCCCGATCCTGAAATTTATCTAAAAGCGGCTGAGCGTGTAGGCGTTTCGCCCGATCACTGCATCGTCTTTGAAGACGCAATGGCCGGTATCCAGGCTGGATTACGGGCCGGAATGACTGTTGTGGCCGTAGCTACTACACTCACGCATGAAGAGCTGGCGGACTCAGGTGCCGCACTTATTGTGGATGATTTTACCGGTCTAACGGTGGAGACCCTTCGGAATTTGGTGTATAAAACCAACCACTGACGCATCCGTTTTCGTAACTTTGCCCGATCATAACGTTTTGTTTTACCAACGTTCACGCCTTTGAACACCTCATCAGATAGTCCAATCATACCCGCCCGCGAGGGCTTTTTCTTTCCTGCCGAATGGCATCCCCACGTAGCAACCTGGTTAAGCTGGCCCCATACCGAAGCGTCGTGGACAAAAGAGCGTCAGGAGTTAATGTTTCCGGCCTATATCGATTTCATAAAAGCCATTACCGAGAGTGAACAGGTCTGTATCAATGCTCATAATGAGATTGTTATTCAGGCCGCTAAACTACGTTTACTGGCGGCTGACGTTGATATGAGTCGCGTTACGTTGCTGCCGCACCCAACCAATGATTCCTGGTGTCGGGATCACGGACCAGCCTTTCTGATCAATCCGCAGACCAAACAACGGATGATCGTCAACTGGGGTTATAATGCGTGGGGCGGCAAATACCCTCCCTATGATCGGGACGATTTAATCCCGGTTGAAATTGCGCATTATCGTGGCCTGGACTACGTAACGCCGGGTATTATTATGGAAGGCGGTTCCGTAGAATTCAACGGGGCCGGAACAGTGCTGACCAGCCGCGCCTGCCTGCTTAATCAAAATCGGAATAGCCAGTTGACGCAGGAAAAGATCGAGCAGTATTTGTGCGATTACTACGGAGTTCAGCAGGTTTTGTGGGTTGAAGAAGGAATTGTGGGCGACGACACGGATGGCCATATCGACGATACGGTACGTTTCGTCAATGCAGATACGGTAATTGCCGCCTACGAGCCAAACAAGAACGATGACAACTATCCATCCCTGCAGGAAATCCATCACGAGCTGAAGCAGATGCGGCTGCTCAATGGCAAGCAATTAACGATTGTCGAGTTGCCCATGCCAGATCCTGTGGTCAGCGATGGTCTACGGTTGCCTGCTTCCTACGCCAATTTCCTGATCACCAACCAATCTGTTATTGTGCCAACCTTCCGTTGTGATAAGGACCAAACCGCGCTGGACCTGATTGGCGACTGTTTCCCCGACCGCAAGGTGGTAGGCATCGATTCAACCGATATTGTTTGGGGCTTGGGAAGTTTTCACTGTTTGAGTCAGCAGGAACCCACAGTTTAGGAGCTTAGGTTATGCGCGTCGATACACTTCCAATCGCTTTACAACGGTTCCTGCAGAACACGAGCTGGCAGGCCGATACGTTAGGAATGTCGTCGGCGCAAACGTACCGGGTGAGTGGCCAGGAAAATTTTTATGTAAAAATCGATTCGGTGACTAACGTAGGTGGTTTACAAAAAGAAGCGCAGGCTTTAACCTGGCTTCGTACGTATCTGCCCGCCCCCGAAGTTGTCTTTTACGAACGTATCGACGGAATAGATTATATGCTCATCCGGGAAATACCGGGTTTACCAGCCTCTGCCGACTACTGGGCCTCGAATCCCCGTCAATTGGTGGAAACGCTGGCCGAAAGTATGCTGGCTTTGCACAGTCTGGACATAGCGACCTGCCCGTTCGATCAGCGAACATCTACCAAACTTCAGGAAGTAGCTCAATACGTGCAGCTGGGCCTGGTTGATACCGATGACTTTGAGCCGGAACATAGCGGGCAAACACCCGAGCATATGCTGGAACGACTCTACGCAGAACAGCCCGAACAGGACGATCTGGTGGTAACGCACGGCGATTTTTGTCTGCCCAATCTACTACTGACAAACTGGCGACTCAGCGGATTTATTGATGTAGGATCGTTAGGGGTGGGTGATCGGTATCAGGATCTGGCACTCTGCGCACGTAGTTTATCGCAAAACCTCGGCACCGATCAATATCATTCGTTGTTTTTGACGCTTATGGATTGCCATTTCCGGACGAACGTAAGCTACACTATTTTCGTCTGCTGGACGAGTTAAAGTGACCGGTACCATGTACAATAACAAATTATTCCGATCCGTCAATAATACGCCCAATGGCGAAGTGAGTGGCGATACGTTATTTCAGTATCATCAGGAAGGGAAAGTCGTCTGGGCGGAGTATAGCGGAGGAGCCATTGTAAAAGGCTTTTTACTAGCTGCTCTCCTGGAAGACAACAGCCTGGATATGCGTTACGAGCATATCAATCAGCAAGGCGATTTGATGACTGGGCGCTGCCACTCCGTACCCGAGCATCTGAGCGATGGCCGGCTTCGTTTGCATGAACAGTGGCAGTGGACCAGTGGCGACCTTTCGTCCGGAGAATCTATTGTCGAAGAAATTCCTGCCTGATTCAGTCTCAATTATGTCGATTCGTTTCTGTCATAGTCTACTCACTATCGCGTTGCCGCTCCTGACGTTAGCCAGTTGTGCGAAGCATACTACCCTGGTTGCCGAGATGACTCCACGCGCTCTGAAAGCGGTTAATCTGGAAGAAACCATCAGCCGACGTGATGAAGTAATGATGGCCTACTCGATGATAAGCTACGATGCCAAAAACAAACCCGTTTCGGTAGTAAACGGGGGCTGGGGTGTTGCGTCGATGCAAAAAGATCAATTGATCGCCCTGCAAAAAGCCGGTTCAACGAAGGCTTTACCTATTCATTTAGAGCTGCCACGCAATGGACGGCTGGTGGCATCCATCGTTCTGATCGAGGTCGACGACTATAATCGGGCAAAACAGGCGTTGGAACGCATCCGCCGAATTCACAACATTGTTTCTGGTCCGGCTTCCCTTTTATTGACAGCTACTGAAGTCTTAACGCCACTTAAATACGTAACAGCCGGATTAGTCGCTTCGGGAATTGGCCTGCAGTTGCTGGATCATTTCGACACGGATGATTTGCTGGGCCAAAGTAGCATCGAGGTAAACGAAGCCTATCTGCGCAAAAAAAAACAACGATTCGTTCACGTACCAGCCGTTTTTTCGGGCCGTAATCTTCGCGATAACTTCGAATACAAACTTGACTACGACGTAACACTTAAAACCATGAAAATTCAGCCTGTTCGCCAATAAGCGACGTAACGCTACGTTGCTTACATGAGCCGAATGTTTTTTCCATCATATTGGTTTTTATACTATTGATACCATTGAGCCCCTCTACAGACTCTTGATTTTTTTCTCCCATAAACCAATTTTTTATTCCGACGCTATGCGCCAACTAACAGGCGGTATCTTGCTGGCACTTGCCGTAACGGCCTGCAAAACAACCGCACCCGTGGTTCAGCAAACTCCGGCACAACCCGTTCTTCTGACGCTGGGAAACAAAGCTTATACCACCGATGACTTTTTTCAATCGTTCACGAAAAATCAGCTCTCCTCCGATTCGGCCCAACGTACGGATGTGAAGGAGTATTTTGACCTGTATACCAATTTAAAGCTTAAAGTTCTGGCTGCGGAATCACAAGGCCGGGATACTACGGAAGCCTTCCGGGAGGAGATGAGTACCTACCGAAAGCAATTGGCTCAAAGCTACCTGACAGACAAAGTGCTGGTTGAATCGATGGCCGCCGAAGCGTATCAGCGGATGCAGGAAGAAATAAACGCATCGCATATTCTGGTAGCTGTTGGCGAAGATGCCGCTCCCGCCGATACACTGGCGGCCTATCAGAAAGTTGCTGCCATTCGAAAACAGGCACTAGCCGGTACGGACTTTGCAACGCTTGCCCGCGACAATTCGGATGATAACCAAACCGCCAACAATGGTGGCAGTTTGGGATACTTTACTGCCTTTTCGCTGATCTATCCATTAGAAACGGCAGCCTATACTACGTCTGTCGGTCAGATTTCTCAGCCGATCCGGACCCGTTTTGGGTATCATCTGCTTAAAATTAACGACCGGCGGCCGGGCCGGGGCAAAATTCAGGTTGCGCACATCCTGGTACGTGTCAGCCCAAGCGCCGATAAAACGGGGCAAAAGGCCGCTCAGGATAAAATTGACGCAGCCTATGACCGACTGCAAAAAGGCGAATCGTTTGAAACAGTATGTCGGGAAGTGTCAGACGATGTTACGTCTCGCAGTAACGGCGGACTCTTACCTGTTTTTGGAGTAGATCGTCAGGTCCCCGCTTTTGAGCAGGCTGCTTATGCTTTAGCTAAACCCGGCGATATATCGAAGCCCGTTCAAACAAATTACGGCTGGCATATTATTAAACTCATTGACCGCAAAGGCATTGAACCCTATGCGGATCTGTCCGCTTCGCTACGTCAGCGCGTCACGACCGACACTCGGGCCGACGTATTACGTCAATCGACCATCCAGCGACTGAAAAAGGAGTATGCCATTCAGGAAGACAAAACGGTAGTAAACGGTGCCCTTGCTAAAGCTGACAGCAATTTACTACAGGGGAAATGGCGATTTGTTGAGCCACTCGATCCGGCCCTTCAAAACAAAACAATCTTCACATTAGCCGGAAAACCGGTCAGCGTAAACCAGTTTTTTACTTACGTCCGACAAAAGCAACAACCCCTGCGGAATCCCGCTTTACCGGCGCCCGAAACAGCACCCGCCAGTAAAGGTTCGCCCGCCGTGGCAATGCGCCGGTTACTGGATCGTTTCGAAGGCGATCAATTAATCGCAACTGAGGAGGCTAACCTGGAAAAGAAATCACCGGAATTCCGCTCGCTGTTAGCAGAAATCCGGGACGGAATTCTTTTATCGCAGGTCATGGACGAGAATGTCTGGGATCGGTCTATGACTGACTCAACCGGCCAACGGCAATTTTATGAGCAGAATCGGGACAAATATCGGTTCCCGGAACGAGCGGTGGCAACCATCATTGTTGCCCAAAACGACGACTTACTTAAGCAAGCCCGTGATATGGTTTCGGGTCGGCCACCTTATCAGCTTCGCCGGTCGGCGGCCGATCTGCTGTACGAATCCAATCAAACAGCGTTGACTCCTAAACTCCGGGAAGGCCTATTCGATATAGTAGCCACGATGGTAAGGAATCCATCCTACGTAGTAGAAGTGTCGGGTTCTCACGATGCAACCGAACAGGATTCGGTTTCTGCTGGCCGGATACGTACGGTGGTTAATTATCTACTCAAGAATGGCATTCCGCTGAATCGCATTGCCGAAAAAGACTTCCAGGGCGTACCGCCCCGCCGAACGACAGACGCCCCCAAAGATCCTTCGGTCCAACGGCGAGTCTCGTTTCAGTACTTCTCGACTGCCAAAGCCGACGTAGCTAAAGTGCTGAACAGCAAAGTTCAGCAACCGGCCAGCGAACCTCTGGTTACCATTACCGAGGGTATTTTCGCCGAAGGAGAAAATCCGTACCTGGATGGGATCAACAGCTGGAAAGAAGGCACAACCAACTTCAACCGGTCAGGCAAGTCGGTATCCGTTACGATAACCCGCATTGAAGCTCCCCGGGCAAAAACATTTACGGAGGCTAGAGGAGCGGTGATTAATGAATATCAGACAATGCTGGAGAAGCAATGGTTGGCACAACTTCGGCAGAAATATCCCGTTAAAGTCAACGAAGACGAAATTCGGAAATTATCAAAATAAGTTGGGCACAGCCTACTGTATGCTACGTTTCAGGCGTTTACTTTTTGATACCTCTGAAACGTAGCATACAGTGTCTTAATTTTCCTTAAAACACAGATCGTTTGGCATTCTCTGTGTATCTTTAACACCATGAAAAAAGCAATCAATTATGCTTTCGTTGTCCTGATTAGCTGGTTTTTAACCTCGCCTGTTTTTGGGCAGGGCCAGGGAGTCAGTGTGAATAAGATCATTGCGAAAGTTGATAATTACTACGTTCTCCGGTCGGATCTGGAAGAAGCGTATCAATCGTACGTTAGTCAGAATCAGACACCACCCCAAAAATGTCAGCTGCTGGAAAGCTTAGTCATCAATAAAATGATGTTGGCCAAAGCAGAAATCGACTCCGTTGTTGTCGAAGAAAAACTTGTTGATAGTGAACTGGACCAGCGCATGCAATACATGGCCCAGCAATTCGGCTCGGAAAAGAATATTGTTGAAGCCTATGGCAAGAGTCTGGAAATGCTGAAGAGCGAACTACGGACGCAGGTAAAAGACCAGAAGATTGTCCAGAAGATGCAGCAGAAAATTACGACCGATGTGAAGATAACCCCTCGCGAGGTTCGTAAATTTTACGATGGTATTCCGAAAGACAGTTTGCCTTATATGCCCGCCGATGTTGAGATCGGACAGATCGTTCGGTTTGCCAAGCCCACTAAAGAACAAAAAGATGCGCTGCGTCAGCGACTGTTAGACATCAAAAAGCGGGTACAGGACGGCGAAGACTTTGCCAAACTGGCGAAGGAGTTTTCAGAAGACGTAGGTTCGGCTCAAAACGGGGGCGACCTGGGTTATGCTAAACGCGGCATGATGGTGGCACCATTTGAAGGAGCGGCTTTAAAATTGAAGCCGAATGAAATGTCAGACGTAGTAGAGTCTGAATTTGGGCTTCACCTGATTCAATTGATCGAAACGCGGGGAGCCGAATATCATGCTCGTCACATTCTGCTACGTCCCGACTACAACCGTCTTGATCTGAGCGGCCCTACCCATTCGCTGGACAGTATCCGGACGTTGATCGTAGCGGATTCAATTAAATTTGAGAAAGCAGCTCACGATTTTTCGGAAGACAAATCTACCGCCGATGCTGGAGGTTTACTACGTGACCCTCAATCGGGAAGCAGCAAAATGGCTATGGACGGTACGATGGAATATGCGATGTTTACCATGCTCGACACGATGAAGGTAGGCTCAATTTCAAAACCTCTTCCCTATCGTACTGAAGATGGCAAAAGTGCGGTACGAATTTTGTACTTCAAAAGTAAAGTTCCTCCCCATACGGCTGATTTCAAGCTAGACTTTGAGAAGCTTCAGACCATTGTACTGTCGAACAAAAAGAACCGCGCCATCGACGATTGGTTCCGAAAGTCAGTATCTGATGTTTACATTACAGTCGATCCTGAATTTCACAGTTGCCGCATTTTTGGTACTACCCAAAATAGTGCGGCCTCACTGGGCAGTAATTAATATTGACTGATTGAGAGATCGACTAATTGCCCACGAATCGTTCGCGCCCGCTAGCCGATCCCTCAATCAGCTTGTCCTTTAATCATAACCCTTTTTGCCTGTGCCTTACTCATCGGATGTTGCGGCTGCAGAAGCCCTCAGTGCCTCTTACCAGAAACTAAAAAGCGAAATCTCGAAGGTTGTTATTGGTCAGGATGAAACCGTCCGGCTTTTATTGACCGCTATCTTCTGTCAGGGGCACTGCCTCCTGGTAGGGGTGCCTGGTCTAGCCAAAACGTTGTTGATTCAGACAATTGCAGGAGCCCTTCACCTCGATTTCAATCGAATTCAGTTTACACCTGACCTGATGCCTTCTGATATTTTAGGCTCCGAAACTCTGGATCAGGAACGTAATTTCAAATTCATCAAAGGGCCTGTTTTCGCCAACATCATCCTGGCTGATGAGATCAACCGGACTCCGCCTAAAACGCAGTCGGCTCTGCTCGAAGCCATGCAGGAGTATGCGGTTACCATTGCCGGACAAAAGTACGACCTGGGCCGTCCATTCTTTGTACTGGCTACCCAAAACCCAATTGAACAGGAAGGTACATACCCTTTGCCTGAAGCGCAGCTGGACCGGTTTATGTTCAACATCTATCTGGATTACCCGTCGTATCAGTCAGAGCTGGATATTGTAAAGAATACGACTTCCGACATTCGGTATCAGGTACAGCGGGTCATTAGCGGTGACGAAATTCGTGAGTTCCAGCACCTGGTTCGCCGGGTACCTGTTGTCGACAACGTAGTCGAATACGCGGTTAAACTTGTTCATAAAACTCGTCCAAATACCGAACTGGCTTCCGCTGATGCCAATCAGTATCTGGAGTGGGGCGCAGGTCCCCGGGCATCACAGGCGCTTATTCTGGCTTCGAAATGTAATGCCTTGTTAAACGGCAAATACTCCCCGGATATTGAAGATGTTCGGGCGGTAGCGTTACCGATTCTCCGGCACCGCGTTGTTCGTAACTTCAAGGCTGAAGCCGAAGGTATATCGGTCGAACAGTTAATTAAGCGAATGCTTTAACCATTCTGTTTACCAGACATAGACAGACGAAGGCCCAGCTTTTAAAGCTGGGCCTTCGTCATATAGATTACTTATTCATCATCGTGGTTTTCCGTGTTTGTCTTGCCGAGATAATCGTCAACATGGCCGGTCGACTTATCGTCTACTCCTGAGGCATCGACACCATCCGTTTCTTCACCAATCAGAAAAGCTTCACTGGGATCTTCTACTCTATCGGTATCTTGCTTTGATTCGAACTCGTCCTTATTTTCCATAACGTAGCGTTTTTATTTGTTATAATAACTCAAAAAAACGCCCTTGGTTAATGGTCTCAACGGTTGAGTTTCCATACGGCCTTTTCATCGACCCGAATCCGAACTCGCTGCCCAATCTGTAAGTCATTACGCGTCGACAACGCCCGCAGGCAAACGTAGCGAGACAGTTCAACTTCAAGTTCATAATGGCTCCCTTTGAAAAAAAGAGCGCGTAGTTGTCCCTCAACCCCACTGTCGTCAAGATGAACGTGTTCGGGACGCAAACAAATCAATGTTTCTGGATGGTCAGAAGCCGGCAGCCCCAGCACAGGCAAATGTTTTGCCTTGACAATCGTAACCAGACCCGTCATTCGAGCCGCATAGGACGTAGCCGGCTGCCGGTAAATATCGGTAGGCGTACCAAACTGAATCAAACGTCCGTCACGGAGGATACCCAGCTGATTGGCGATCGAAAGTGCGTCCGACGAATCGTGCGTAACAAATAGGCAGGCGGTGCTTTCACTACGTACCAAATCAAAAAGTAAATCTCTTACGATCAAGCGGTTGGGCAGATCAAGATGACTAAAAGGCTCATCCAGCAGCAAAATGGCGGGTTTGTCGGCAATGGCGCGTGCAATAGCCGTGCGCTGCTTTTCTCCCCCCGACACCTGACGAGGCAACCGATCCTGAACGTCGGTCAGCCGACATAAGGTCAATAGTTCATTGACCCGAAAATCGCGGTAGTTTTTTTCAAAGAAACGTAGCGCATACGTAATGTTTTCCCGAACCGATACGTTCGGCATCAGCTGATATTCCTGATGAACTAGCCGGATAGCATCATGACCAGGAACCAGCACTTCGGATGGGCCAGGAATGCGTTCTCCCTGTATCCGAACATCGCCCGAATCCGCATCGGTCAGCCCGGCCAGCATACTGAGCAACGTACTTTTTCCGGAACCACTAGCGCCAACAAGCGCAACAATCTCGCCCGGTTTGAGTTCAATAGACACCGAACGAACAGCCGCAATGCCGCCGTATGTTTTTGTAAGATGGGTAGCCTGTAGCAAAAAGAATCGATAATTATTTCTTCGCGATCGAATAGAAGAAGAGTACTAACAAAATGAATCCAATAATAAGCAGCGCAATTTTCCAGGCCGATTTAGGCCGTTCGCCTGCAATTCGTCCGGTCTGACCATTTACCAGAAACCGATACGCCTTGCCATTATACACGTAAGCGCATATCCAGAGTGGCAGCAGAATATGCTTGAATGTCTGATTCGATAATTGTGTGTTTACGTTCAGATTTCGCTGCACATTTCCCCCCAACTGCGACGAGCAGGCGTATTCTTCCCGACGACGAATATCCGTATCGGCCTGACGGGCGCTTTCCGGCAGATCAATACTATACACCTCCGCATCCCAACCCAACAGAAATCGCGGGTCATAATCCACCACATCCATCAGATTGTAACTACTGGCTTCGGCAACGGAATCAGCCTGATTAGCCAGTTGCTTCGAGGCCATAATCAGTATGTCGTCGTAAAACTGCGAGTGCGATCCGTTACGTGGCTCCCAACGAACGCGCTGCTCCTGCTGACGCATCATACCGCCCTTACCGTCAGGAACCTGGACCGCTACGGTATAATAAAACCCAGCTTCGCCGTACCACTCCGAATACGCCTGGGCATCAAATGTCCAGAAGGGCACATATACACCGTGAAAATTATCGGGTCGAGCGCCTGCTTTCAGATCGGACGGAGCCAGCCAATCGTCACCAACCCAGCCCTTGAACCGTTCAATCGCCTGCTCTTTGGACACTTTAAAAGGCAATACGCCCGCAGGTTCAATGAGTCGTGTTTTTCGCGCATCAGGGTTTACACTCTTCGTTCCACAGAAAGCACACGTAATGGTTGGCTCGTCGGTGTTTATGGTCGTTTGCGCCCCACAGTTTGGGCAACTAAATACGAGCTTTTCTTCAGTTGGTGCATTGGGCAACTGATGATTATCAACCTGATAACTGGTTAACGAACGTTCCTCAAGGTTTTGTCGGGTCAACGGAATCGCCTGTGTATTCCCACAATGCGAGCAACTTAACTGCTGTTTTTCAGCCGAGAATCGCATTTGCGAACCACAGGTTGGGCAAGGAACCCGAAATAAATCGCTTGGTGGCATTAACTGTAAAAACGTGTAAAGTGAAAGCTTCTTCAGCAGCGCTGACTAGATTTTGGCAAGCAGTTCAGCCTTTTTAGCGGCAAATTCTTCTTCTGTCAGAATACCTGCAGCTTTAAGATCAGCCAGTTGTTTCAACAATTCCATCGTCTTTGCTTTATCGTCGGCAGATGGCTGGGCCGTATTCTGTGCACTAGCACCACCCATAAAATTGCCTAGTCCTCCCATCAAAACAGCCGTACCGCCAGCACCACCTTCTTCGGCGGCTTTCTCCAGCGATATTCCAGCCTGAAACTGCTGAAAACGAGCCATATCGCTCACCATATTCATCTGGGTTGTCTTGTCCAGAAAGGCTTCCACCTCGGGTGGCATGCTGGTATTCTCGATATAAAACCGCGTCAGTTCCAGACCATAGGCCGTAAAATCGTCCTGAAGAATGGGTCGCATTTTTTCGCCCAGCTCCTGGTAATTGCGGGCCATATCAAGAACCGATACGTTTGCCTCGGCTACTGTATCCGAAAACTTGCTGACAATAGCCGTACGTAGCTGTCCCTCCAGTTCGCCAATACGTACTACGGGCGTTGTTCCACCAAATTCATGGATAAACTTTCCGCCGTCGGTTACGCGTAACGAGAAAACACCAAACGCCCGCACCCGTACCTGTTTAAATTCGGGGTCACGAATGATAATCGGGTTTTGGGTACCCCATTTGAGGTTCGTAAACTGCTTCGTCGAGACAAAATAAATATCGACTTTGAAGGGCGACTCAAACCCGTACTTCCACGAACGTAACGTAGTCATAATAGGCATGTTCTGGGTCGTCAGCTCATAGCGACCCGGAGGATACACATCCGCTATTTTCCCTTCGTTCATGAACACGGCCACCTGCGACTCGCGGACGGTCAGTTGAGCACCATATTTAATATTATTCCCGTTATCGGGGAATTTATAGATCACGGTATCGGTCGAGTTATCAACCCAATCGATTACTTCGATGAATTCGTTACGTATGAAGTCAAAAAGGCCCATCGTTCTGGTGTTAACAGGTTATAGAACTTGATAAAGATTGGCTGATACGTCAGTAACTGGTTTACGACGTACCAGCCAAATTCTTAATAAAAGGCTAGAAAATAAAATTCGTACTTAAGAAAGTGGATTTATGCTCGCCCACAATTTCATTAAGAATGTCTTTGTTGGCATCAGTATCCTTGGTAGCCACCGCCGACCGAATGGAAAAGGAACGTAACGCATCCTCAACTGACAGCGTCCCTTCTGCCGAATCTTTCCGACCGGTAAATGGGAACGTATCGGGGCCACGCTGACACTGGGCGTTAATATTCACTCGGCTAACCAGATTTACCAACGGATCAATCAGTTTGGCAATGGCATTGGTATCGGTGCCGAAGATACTGGCCTGCATGCCATGATCATCGGTAATGAGGTAATGAATAAATTCTTCCTCATCGTCAAAAGCAACCACCGGAATGATTGGCCCAAACTGTTCTTCGCGGTAGAGCTTCATGCCTTCTTTTACCGGATATACGACCGCTGGTTTAAACAAGGACTCAGCCACCTCTCCACCGCCCTCGTTTATGATAGCGGCCCCATTTGCCTGCGCGTCCTGAATACATTCGGCCAGATAATCGGGCTTTGTTGGTTCTGGCAATGGGGTAATCTGAGTGCCCGGCTCCCAGGGCATTCCGGGTTTCAGTTTGCTCACTGCCGGGCCAAACCGACGTAAAAACTCATCTGCAACCGAACGGTGTACCCAGATTATCTTAATGGCCGTGCACCGTTGTCCATTAAAAGACAGTGTTCCCAACAGGCACTCGCTAACCGCTACGTCCAGATCAGCATCGGGCAATATGACAGCGGCATTTTTTGCATCGAGACTCATAATCGACCGTAGTCGATTTAATTTGGGATGTTGACGCTGAAGCTGGTCAGCCACCCGACTAGAGCCAATCAGGGTTAATACGTTCACTTTACCTGACTGCATCACGGGCGGAATCACATCCGCTCCTCGCCCATACATCGAATTGACCACACCTTTGGGGAAACTACTCCGGAACGCTTCCAGCAGCGGATAATGAAGCAAGGAGCCATGTTTGGGCGTTTTGAACAGGATTGTGTTTCCCATCAGAATACTCGGAATCAGCGTCGTGTAGGTTTCATTTAATGGGTAGTTAAATGGTCCCATTGCCAGTACGACACCGAGTGGTGATCGCCGAATCTGTCCGATGATTCCTTCTTCAATTCGAAACCGGGACGAGTTCCGGTCCATGGTTTTCAACGTATCGATTGTATCGTAAATGTATTTGATGGTGCGATCAAACTCTTTGGTCGCATCGGCCAGGTTTTTTCCGATTTCCCACATAATCAGGTTCACGACGAGCTTTTTCTGCTCCAGCATCTTACCCACAAATGTTTCCATACAGCTGATACGTCCGGCCACCGACATGGTTGGCCATTCGCCCCGACCGTTATCATAAGCGGCCACGGCGGCTTCTAAGGCTTCAAGAGCTTGTTTCGGACCAGTAACCGGAAAACTACCAACCAGTTTCCGTTGCAGATTACCTTCAGCATCGGGCAAACAAATAGGAGAATAAACCTCAGACACAGGGCCGTTCCAGGTCCGCATTTCGCCGTTGAGCAAATATTCGCGCTGATGGATCGGCTCAATACGATAGTCGGCCGGAATGCCTGATTCGTCGGGCGGAAAAAGACCGGCAAGTTGTTGGTTGATCATGGTTAACACAGGTTGATACGGAAACAGCGGTAAACGTCGCTATTCGCGGAACGAAATCCAACCCATCCAAAAACAAAATTACCCGTTCAACTACCTGATCCGTGCTCTTTTTGAGCAAGGGGCAGCATAACGGGCAAATAAGAAGAATTAGTACGTACTACAACAGATTGATCCGATTCATCAACTCTGGCTTATTGGCGCGACTAATTGGAATTACCTTGTTGTTAATGACCAACGTATTCTCTTCAATATCGACGATCTTGTCCAAATGAACAATGTAGGAACGATGGACACGCATGAACTGAGAGTCGAGCTTTTCGGCCAGATCTTTCATCGTTGTATAAACAACGTACGTATGCGTTGAGGTATGGATTTTTACGTAATCGCCAATATTTTCCACGTAGGCAATGGCTTCAAAAGGCAATCGGATATAGCGGCCATCAGCTTTGACATAAATTTCTTTACGCCCGCTGGAAGCCACCGGTTTGTTACGATTACTGAGTTCAAGAACTTTCTCCACAGCCAGATTGAAGCGGGGCAGGGCGATAGGCTTCTTGATATAATCAGTTACCTGGTATTGAAAGGCGTCAAACGCGTATTCCGTTTTGCTGGTCGTCAACACCACAAACGGAATGATCGGCAGCTTTTCCAGCAACCCAAACCCCGACATCTCGGGTAATTCTACATCAAGCCAGATGAGATCGACGGACTGTTCAGACAAAAAACTCAGTGCATCCACCGCATTTTCGAACTCCCCCAGTAAGTCTAGCGAACCATGATTTTCGCAAAGTCGCTGTAGCGATTTGCGAGCCATTGGTTCATCCTCAACAATTATACAGCTCAAGTTCATAATTTACATCTGAGAAAATTTCTGAATCTCCTCCTTCAGTATAGGCAACATATTACTCGTTTCGGTAGCAATATCATTACAATAAATCTCCAATAAGCTGCTTTCGGTTCCTTCTTTTACCATTTTATCGAGTTGCTGCATCTTTTCTTCGAGCAAAGGCAGCCCAACCATCGAAAACGTTGGTTTTAATTTATGAGCTAAACGAGCCAGCTCAGTCCAGTCTTTGCGTTGGCATACAGCCGGTAACGATAACACTTCCGGTACAATCTCCGTCACGAATGTATCGATCATGTCCGCTATGTAGGCGGGGTTATTACCGTATAATTCGATCAGGTGTTTTTCGTCGACCACATTTTCATTGTCTGCCATTGGTGTAGGGGCATAGCGTTGAAGCATAGCCATGAGCTGGCTAGGTTCGAATGGTTTAGTTAAAAAGTCGTTCATTCCGGCTTCCAGCGCAATGTTTTTATGATCTAACATGGCCGAGGCCGTCAGGGCAATAATGGGAATATGCTGATTCGGATTTTGGGTACTACGGATAGCAACCGTTGCTTCGTAGCCATTCATGATCGGCATTTGTATATCCATCAGAATGATATCAAACCGTTCATTCTTCGCAACCTCAACCGCTTTTTTCCCATCCAGCGCTAACGTAAACGGAATTTTCCACTTCGTCAACAGACTGGTTATGTATTTCTGGTTCATCAGGTTGTCCTCAACAATCAGCACATGGCAAACCTTTAACTCGTTTCCGACGGGCAACGAATTATCCGTTTTAGTAACCAGCTCACTAGTAGAGTCGGCTTTAGCAAACGGCAGCATAAAGGTAAATGTGCTCCCCTCCCCCGCCCGGCTTTTCACTGAAATGGTTCCTCCCTGAATTTCGACCAGTTCTTTGGTAATAGCTAAACCCAGGCCCGTTCCTTTATGTTTGTGTCCAAATGAATTAACCTGCTTAAATTTCTGAAATACGAGATCGAGCTTTTCTTCGGGAATACCAATTCCGGTATCGGCTACAGTAAATTCGATCCAGTGCACCGAGTCTTCTTCTTTCCTGATCCGGGCTTTGATTTCGATGTACCCTTCTTCGGTAAATTTTTCGGCATTACTGACCAGATTCATCAAAATCTGATTCAGCATCACTTCGTCACCGACAAACGTACCCGTTATACGGGCATCGAGCATAACATCAATCGTGATCGGTCGATTTTGAAGTTTCATCTCAAAAACCTTCTGCGTCGACCGTAACAAGCCAGCTAAATCAAAGGGCCTCGCCTGTATTTCAATACGTCCTGCTTCAATTTTGGTCATGTCCAGCAAATCTGAAATTAAACTATGCAGAAAGTCGGCCGATGTTTTCAGTATTTCGATGTACTCGCGCTGCTGACGGCTGGGTTGTGTGTCGAACAAGAGGTGCGACATACCAATAATAGCGTTGAGCGGTGTTCGAATTTCATGGCTCATATTCGCCAGAAATTGCTTTTCCGCATGCCGGGCATCATCAGCAATCTGCTTGGCTCTTGCCAGCTCGCCTTCCAGTTGCTTTCGCTCGGTCAGGTCGTAATGAATACCTATCGAACCAATAATAGTGCCCGATTGATCGGCAATCGGAACGCCACTAACGAGAACCCAGATTCGACTACCATCTTTTTTGATTAGTTGTAACTCGTACGAACCAGCGTTCCCCTGCTGACGCTCTACCTGCTGCTGATCGAGCACAGGCTTGAAATCAGCAGGAAGCAGTAGCTCTTTAGCATTAGCCCCTGTTAACTCCTCTTCCGAATAGCCAACCATGCGACAGAATCGATCATAGGCCCGTAGGATGGTCTGATCATTATCGACCTCCAGCAATCCAAGCTCCATGTTATTCATGATACCTCTATATTTCTCTTCGCTGATCCGGATTTGTTCGCGAGCGATGTACTTTTCTGTTACGTCCGTATATTTCCAGAGTTGGCCCATGTGTCGGCCATCCAGACAGATCGGGATATAGTCGAGCTCCAGAATGTGTCCGTTCGTCATCCTGACCACTTCACCAACAACAGCCACCTGATCATTGATCATCTGAAGGGCTTTCTGAACAAACTCTTCCGAATGCTCTATACGACTTTTGAACTCGGCAAAAGCCTCCGAATAATCCTGCTTGATCAGTTGCTGCGTACTACGACTAAGCCCGAACATATCGCAGAACAGCTGATTGACCAGAATAATACGCTGGTTCTCATCCTGAACCAGAATACCTGATTGTAGGCTGGTAATTAGCGATGATAACCGAATCTGAGTGGTCTGAAGCTCAACTTCAGCTTTCCTGCGGTCCGATACGTCGCGGGCTACAGCTACCAGTTCAGCGACATGCCCATCCACTTCAATCAGCCGAACCGTTTGCCCTATCCAGACAATCCGGCCGTTTTCTGCCAAAACCGGAAACTCATTGTAGGTACTATCTTTCCTACCATCAATCATTGTCTGGTAGAATTCGATCAGCATCTTTCGATAGCCCGGCGCAACAATATCGGTAAAATGCTTTCCTACAAACTCTTTTTCAGAATAGCCTAATAGCTTTTCGACCGATAAGCTGACGAATGTGAAGAAACCATCCGGCGAGATTTTATAGATAATATCCTGAACCGATTCGATCAGTTGCCGATAGCGTTGTTCACTCTCCCGCAACTCAGCCAGTTTGTCACGCACTTGCTGTTCGAGATGTTCATTCAGGTGCTGGAGTTGTTCATTGGCGTGGTAAAGCTCCAGCGCTTTTTTTTCTAAAATTACCTCAGCCTGAGCCCTTGCCGACTTCTCGCGTTCCAGACGTCGCCTAAGGATATCAATATCATCGGTGTGGGTCATTCTTTCACAATATCAAAGAGTACCTGGCTACCATCATCGACAAGATTAGTCTGGGTAACAGTAGCTTTTTCGCCAAAATGTGCCAGACACCCATCAATAAGGCCATGCGCAAAATCGGCTAGCTTCCGCTCAGACTGATAATACATCCGAAGGTGATTTTCCTCCGGTTGTTCAACGACAAAATGAGGCAGCTCGGCATCTGGATATATTTTTCGTACTTCTACGTGGATATAATGCTGAATAGAACTTAGCAAGCTAAAAGCCGAGTCGGATTGTTTCAGAAGAGAGCCATAGGCTTTGGTGAACGTAACGAATAAGTACTGACCATAGGCACGTAGCAGAGCAGGCACAGGAATTTGGGTCTGCTGGCTAAGCTTATCTACTAATGTGATCATTTCGTGGTGATCATACGTACCGATGGCTGTATATACACCACCGGAGGGCAGGTTACTTTCCAGAAGTAATTGATCTACCAGTGTATAGCCAAACTTACTCTCTACCATTTCGAGAAACTCCGTAAACACTATTCCTTTCATATGAAATATGACGTTTACATATTGTAATTATATCAATATGTATAGTAACAAATATAAGAGTTTATTTCAGAACGGTTTGTAGCCGAGCAACGTGATTATCGAAGATTTTGCACCAAAAAACCGGCAAAATCTGCAGTTCATCGAAATTTTACGAAGAAGAAAATAATTGAGAGCAACTTTGATCTATCAGACGTGAGCAACCATTCTTTTCTCTCTATCCATAAATAAGTTGTATACTCAATGAAACGAAAACTAAATGATGAAGAAGTTATACGGCAATACCTGACCACAAGTCCAAACGATTGCTTTGAAACATTATATAATCGTTACGTTAAAAAGGTATATAGCCGTTGCCTATCCTTGACTAAGGATTCAGAAAAGGCACAGGATTTTACACACGACATCTTTATTCGGATGTTCTCTCGGCTGGATCGCTTTGAGGAACGGTCTTCTTTTTCGACCTGGCTGTATTCGATCTCCTATAACTACTGCGTGGATCAGATGCGTCTTGGCGGCCGTTTACAGACAACAGCCTTAGTCGAACACGATGAACCTGCCGATGATCGTTATGCCATCCCAAATGATACAGAAGAGCTTGATGAGGCTAGTCAGAGGCTTTCCTGGGCTATGAAGCGAATAAGTCAGGACGAAGCGATGATACTACGGTTAAAATATCAGGAAGGATTAGACATACAGCAGATCGCTACTAGACTTCACCTGAACGATAGTGCCGTAAAGATGAGACTTAAACGCTCACGCGATAAGGTTAAACAGCTCTGTGGGCAAGCCGCTTACGCCATTTAACCCAGACGATCGTTACTCACCGTAACAAATAAGAAGTAAATACCCACCGTAACTATACTAAACAGTACCTACCGTAACTAGTTTACCAATTAACAACTAAAGACAAAATACCTACCGTAACAAGCAGGCGTTTACTTAAGTAGGTGGGCACCAATAGCCCCAGTGGCTACTAAAATTCACCACCGTAACCATAGATTGCTCACTTACTTAAGTATAGCCAATTCGTCTTTAGTTTGCCCAGGCTTTCCGCAAAAAACGTAGCCAGTTTCCGTGCATAACATTGGCTATATCATCGTCTGAATACCCCCGCTGACGTAGTAAATCAGGTATTTTCTGTAAATCGGCAATTGTTTCCAGATCATAGGGACACTGTTCTTTACCGAAAGCGCCATCCAGATCAGAACCGATTCCAATATGCCGGGCATTACCAGCCAGTTGACAAATATGGTCCAGGTGATCGATCATTACGGACAGTTTACAATTCGTACCCTCTGGAGTCGACTGACCCCGTACCCAACCAGGCACCATCATCCAAGCATCTAAGGCTCCACCAATAACGGCATCACGAGCAATAAGCTCCCGAATTTGGTCGTCGCTGAATTGTCGGTTATGGTTCACCAGCGCCCGACAATTGTTATGACTGGCCCAAACCGGACCATTAAAATGATCGAGGGCTTCCCAGAAACTATCGTCGCACAGATGCGTAGCATCCAGAATGATGTTCAACCGCTCCATTTCGCGAAGCAAGTCTTGCCCGGCAGCGCCCATAAAGCCAGTAGCATCAGTCCCCTGTGCATAACGTCCCGGCCCGTAGTGAGCAGGGCCAATAGCCCTCAGACCATAGTTGTAGGCCCGTTCGGCAAAAGACGGAGTTATCAACGAATCGGCTCCTTCCAGGCTTAAAATATAGCCGATGGGCTTCTGGTCGTTTGGTGTTCCATCATTCCAGAGTGCCAGATGCTTTTCAAGGCCAGCCAAATCTCGAATCTGAACCATTTCGCCCTCGGCTTCCATCAGTTCATACCAGATCCGCTGCCCCTGGGTTTGCGCCCAGGCTTGTTCGGGCGATTGCCAGCCGGGAAGGGGATTGTCGGGAGCTACAAAGCGAGCAATCTGTGTTGCAACAACCAGACCAATATTTCCGCTACGTAGGGCGGGTAAGGAAACCGTTGCTTTGCCCCGATCGGGCTTATCGGTCATTCCTTTTTCACGCTCACGAAGTCGCTCAACCGATTGACGCAGATCGCGATTCCACTCCATCGCGTTCATACTCAGATCGAGGTGGGCATCAATAGTAAACATGGGCTATTTTGTGAAATTGGATTTCTGGTTTATTGTTTCTGGTTCATGGTGTCGTATTCCATCACTGACCATGAACCAGAAACGAAAACACGCTTAAACTGATATTTTACGATCGCGGGCAATAGTCAGCCACTCTCCAGTGATCTCTCCCCCTTCTGCTACGTATGCCCGCTCATACAGAGCAACGGTTGGACAGATATGGTTAGGAATTCCGTACAACACATCGCCAACCCGAAAGTCGTGCCCCGCCTGCGCTTCCAGCACCAGATGTTCTTCACTCTGACCCACAGCTTTCAGATCGGGGGCATTCAGGAAGCTTACCCGCTGTGCCAGTTCGCCTTCCGATGCCACTGACTTATGCCCCAGATCAACACAAACTTTTGTGTCACCAGGCAATGAAATAACTCGAGTTACCACCAATGCTGCGGGCGAAAACGGCTGTTCCGGCAATCCGCTTTTGTAGCCTTTATCCCAATAAATAAACGTACCGGGACTGCATTCAACGTTTTGCCGTTTTGCATGAATGGGGAATGTAGGACTGCCGCCTACTACAATCACTGGCGTTTCAAACCCTTGTTCGACCAGACGATCACGAAGTTGCTGAACCGGAAGAAAGGCCGCATCGCAGTCTAGGGTACGAATCGTAATGTCGGGGTTCCGAAGATGACCGTCATAGGCATGTAGGCCTACAGGCTTAACGCCTTCTAGTTTGGCGACTTCCGAATAGAGCGTCAATACCTCGCCGTCGGGCGTAATGCCCGTACGGTTCATACCTACATTTAGGTCGATATAAACCGGTACAACCAGCCCACTGGCAACAGCCATATCGGATAGCTGTTGAGCCGTCGTCAGATTGTCAATCAAGCAGGCGAACCTGACCGCCGGATAGACATTCATTAAAGCCAATAGGCGATGCATTTTCGCTACGTTAGGCTGGTAAGCCAGCAGGATATCCATAGCACCGCATATGGCCAGCATTTCGGCCTCCGCAATGGTTGCACACTTGAACTTCTGAATGCCCGCATCCAGCATCATCCGAGTTGCCTCCCGCGATTTATTCGTCTTTACATGCGGACGTAGACGCGTTACGTCGTCAATTGAATCGATCAGCAAGTTGATATTCTCCCGAACTCGTTCCGGATAAATTACCAGCGCAGGCGTATCGAGCTGATTACTGTCAGTTAGTTGATACCAGGGCGTTTGCTGCATCGGTTAAACGAGTTCAAATAACGCTTCAACTTCTACCGGTATATTATCGGGAAGCGAGCCCATACCCACCGCTGACCGAACTCCAATTCCGTTTTCAGTTCCCCAGACGTCGGCAAACAATTCGCTGCAGCCGTTAATTACGTAGGGATGGCGTTCAAATTCGGATACACAATTGACCATGCCCAGCACCTTGATGACACGTTTAACGCGGTCCAGGCTTCCCAGATGCGTCTTGATGGTCGATAGAATGGTCAGACCTACCTGACGGGCAGCCAGCTTCCCTTCTTCCATATCCATGTCAGCACCGATACGTCCTATAATCAGGCTCTTATCGTCACGAACCGGGCCGTGTCCCGATACGTACAGGTATTTACCGTCAATCAAATAAGGCTTATATACGCCCAGGGGCTGAGGGGCAGGTGGCAACGAAAGGCCTGTTTTAGCAAAGGCCGCTTCGGGCGACAAAATGTCAACTTGCATACTACGTTGATTTTAGAACAATGGAGCAATTGAAAAGGGAATAGTCAACGGTACGTTAACTGACAGCCAGGCTGTTCAGAAAACGGAAACAGGTCAAACTCATGAATCAGCAAGAGATTGACTATCTACTGTTGACTAGACGTGCCCAAACTTAAGCCAAAACGGCCATAAAGAAGATAATTGATACAGGAAATAAACAGGAACTCCGCCAATACGATAGCAGCCTTGTAAGCTATCCGGGAAAATTCACTAGTAGACTTACTGGATTAAGAGCACTACGTATCAATACCGTAAAGCTGGTGTTAGCGACCCTCAATTGGTATTTGGAGACAGGTTGTAGAGGGTCTTCGGCCCACAGAAATAATTAATTATTTTCTAAACACTTACACCATTTAATATACTTTCCCGAAACTAAAACCGTCCCGTTGGCTCAGGTTTTCAATCACTTAGCTTATAATGAAGTTAGGTAAATGAAATCATTACTCAACTTACTTAAGCTTCTTCGTCATGGGAAATTTATTGTACACCATTGCGGTGGTCCTAATCATTATCTGGCTGTTAGGTTTTTTAGGATTTAACAGCTTTGGGCTGGGTGGCCTGATCCACGTACTACTTGTTATTGCCGTCATTGCGGTAATTCTTCGCCTAATTCAGGGACGAAGCGTGTAGCGGCTTTATCAGGTCTCCAGCACTTTCTTTAGACAACTTCCAACTCATGGAGAATAGCTCATTAAAGCATTTTCTCTATGAGTTGGAAGTTTTTTTATAAGTTTCGTAGACGCTTCTGGAGCGATGGCATTTCACTAACATCATACCACTCGTCACTTCCTATATTTAGCCACTGCCCTTCCTGACGAGGTCGCTTTAGCTGCGCTTCTTCCTCCTCAAACTCGTGGTTATAAACTTCAGCCATAGTATGCTGAAGCACTGACCAGGGCACGGTTTTGCGTTGTTCCCGTTTATTGATGAACGTAACGATTTGAACGGTTCGCTCAGCAAATGACGCAGTCAGACGGAGCTCCATATCGTTTTGTTTCCCCGAAAAATCGAGGTAGGTAAGCTCGAAAGGACGTTCGCGGCCAACTAGTTCATAGCTCGCCTGAATCAGTTCCTGCATTAAGTACTGCCAGTCCTCAGCATTATTAGGCCGTCCTTTCTTTATAGACCCCGTTGATACGTCCAGCTCGACCTCCCAATAATCATCGTCTTCGCCCAGCTTTTCCTCATCAAACTCCTGAAGCTGTGTTTTTCCAATGAACGTGTCAAAAGCAGACAACCAGGTTTTCGGTAATCGTCCCGACCACTTAAAATCGTCGTCTCGGGTATAGCCCTCGGCAATCAGCTCATCGTCGTCAATATCATCCCGATCGGGATACGTAATGGCTAAATCAATCTGAAGCGATTGACTGGCAATAGCCTGAGCAGTAAGGACATAAAAATAAGCGTAGGGCGCAGGTAGCGACCGGGCTGTTTGGTATCGAATTTGAATTGTTTTGAAAGACATTGTTTGTCAGCGGGCAACGTGGCTCAAAGTTAGCGTATTTGAGCTATTGTGGCATTCCGATCAATTTTACCCGTAGGAGTTTCTATAAACGTCGGAACGGCTATCATCTCTTTGGGAACGGCATAATTGCCGAACTGCTCTCGAACGTTATGCTGAATGAACATAAACTGCTCCTCACTAATCAGCTCTCGTTCAACGACAAGAACAATTTTCTGACCAAGGCGCTGATCAGGCAAACCACTCACAAACAAGCGTGGCAACGTCGTTTCAGGATTGAGGGCTACCAGTGTTTCCAGACTTATCTGTTCAATCTGTTCTGGCTGTATTTTTACCCCTCCGCTGTTAATAACGGTATCTGCCCGTCCCACTAATCGGAACTGGATCGGTTGTCTATCCGTCAACAACTCCACTACGTCGTTAGTCTGTACGCACTCGAAATTGGTCGCGGCCGAGGTGATATGCAGACAGCCTCGCTCATCAATACCCAGCTCAACCCCATCCAACGCCGTAAAAAAGGCACTCTTACCAGCACCATTTAACCGACGTAGGGCAATATGCGACACCGTTTCTGTCATGCCATACGTAGCATAAACGGGTGCTTCAATCTGTTGGCATAGCTGTTCTAGTCCTGGACTCGTAGCGGCCCCACCTACCAGGATGGCCTTCATCCTGTTCAGAATTAGCAATCTATCGGGTGTAGTTTCCAGAATGGTCTGGAGTTGTAGCGGCACAAGGGCCGTAAAGTCAAAACTAGTACTGGTGGACGAAAAAGCCGCTAACGGATTGCCTGACGGTTCAACGATCGTCATGACCATGCCTACTTCCATTCCCCGAACAAGCATCATGACCCCTGCTACGTAGCGTATATTCAGGCAAACCAGCGCCCTATCGCCTGGCATAAGGCCGAGCGTTCTGGCCGTCAGTAACGCACTTGCCTTCATTTGATCACGCGTCAGCGAAATAGGTTTGGGCGTACCAGTCGAACCGGAAGTATGGAGTATGAAAGTAGACTGACCACGCAGCCAGTTCTGGCAGAAAGCAAGCGCTTCCGTTTCATAATCCGTTGCTGGAATCGGCCAGAATTCCGGAAATCGGGGATCAATAGTCATTCAAAAATCATTTCAACGCCTAGTACAGCTCAACCATCAAGCAGAACAGCTTCCTGCTACGTGTGCACTCGGAGCGTACCATTAGCCAGATCGGCAACCAAATATTGTTTTAGCGCTTGTTTAGCAGGGCCTACTATAACTTTACCCGTCGTATCGTAGCGCGATAAGTGAAGCGGGCAATAATACTGGTTTTCAGCAGGCTTATAGACGAGAAGTGTCCCCCCTGGCGACACACACGTACATCTGGACGATGCAGCCACAAAATCACCGGCTTTCGTCTGGGCCACAATCACATTATTCACGATCACATAGCCGCCTTTTTCGTTGAGATTTTCGTTGCCTTTTTCGGCCAGATTAATCACAAAATCGAGCGATTGATCTGGGTCGGTAGTTGGATTTTCGTCATCAGCTTTCGCACAACCTGCACTCCAGGGCATCAGAAGAAGAGCGCCCGCGCTCGCACCGATTAAGCGAAAAAACTCATGTCGATCCATGGTAGGTAGGGTGTTTTCCATGCCGGTTCTTGTATTTTTGCGACGATGTCAGTTTTCTGATGTAAAGATCACTTTTTTTTGTCATTCAACGACAGCAAACCTTGTTGTTCGCCGGGTGGTTACCCAACTAGTATGGAAGAAGCTAAAGTATTTGTCAATCCAATTTCTCCAGACAAGGTTGCAGAAGCACCGGGACTTTTGGAGTATGCGCATACAGCTGGCGGAGCAGTTATCCGCCCTGAAGACAAAGGCAAGATCACCGGTCGGGCGGTAGCCGCCATGCGTGAACAAACCGATATGCAACTCAGCCAGTTGTATAAGCAAATGCAGCTGCTGGCTGAGCAGGCTACGGCCATTCGCAATCGGGTTGAAATCTCAGAACGGATTTATGCCGCTCAGATGAGTTTCGAGCCCGTTGTTGGACATACGTATTATTTCTATCAGCGAAAAAACGGAACCGATCTCTTGTCGATGATTGCACCCTCCGAATGGGGGCGTAAATTTCCATTTGAGCGCTGTCTGGCTACCGTCCGTATGATGGCCGATCATACCTGGGATGTATTTTATCACGAATCTGAATTTTCAATGGGCGATTGAGTGGACGACAGAATAACCGATCTTGCTACAGAGGACGTTTTTCACTCTTTCACTCAGTCGCTAATTCATTCATTAACTATGCAAAGCAACTACCCCTGGGAAACCATTAAAGAGTACCAGGAAATTATCTTCAGCTATTACGAAGGCATTGCCAAAATCAGCATCAACCGCCCTCATAAACGGAATGCGTTTACTCCGCTGACGGTCAAAGAAATGTCGGAAGCGATGGAAATTGCCCGGCAGGACGAACGGGTTGGCGTTATTATTCTGACGGGTGAAGGCGGTGAAGCCTTCTGTAGTGGTGGCGATCAGTCGGTTCGCGGTCATGGTGGATACGTTGGCGAAGATAGCGTTCCCCGCCTGAACGTACTGGATCTACAAATGCAGATTCGCCGGATTCCTAAACCTGTCATTGCCATGGTGGCCGGTTATGCTATTGGTGGTGGCCATGTACTGCACGTTGTCTGTGATCTTAGTATCGCTGCCGACAATGCCCGTTTTGGTCAGACAGGCCCTAAAGTGGGTAGTTTTGACGGGGGTTTTGGTGCATCGTATCTGGCCCGTATTGTTGGCCAGAAAAAAGCACGCGAGATCTGGTACCTGTGCGATCAGTACGATGCGCAGGAAGCCCTCGACATGGGACTCGTCAATAAAGTGGTTCCTCTCGATCAGCTGGAAGAAACAACCATTGCCTGGTGTCGTAAAATCCTCGACAAGAGCCCCATTGCGCTACGTATGCTTAAGGCCTCGTTTAATGCGGAACTAGACGGGCAGGCGGGTATTCAGCAGTTGGCTGGTGATGCCACACTGCTATACTATCTTTCTGAAGAAGCTAAAGAAGGAAAAGACGCGTTCCTGGAAAAGCGGAAACCCGATTTCAGCAAATTCCCTAAGTTTCCCTAGAAGCAAATACATACTAGATAAAATAAGCCCCTGGAAATTTCTTTCCAGGGGCTTTCTATTTGTTTATGGCCAATTGCTCAATCCCGTTGCTGATGCGAGGCTTTTGACAATACACTACTAATGTCGCGGCCAACCTGAAGACCAACCTCATTCAGGTAAAATTGATTGGAGGTATCCTGTTTAGTTGCCCGATGGGCCGATACGGTATAATCTAAATAACTGTATGCTTGTTCGTAGGCTATTTTCTGCGAACCGGTCGTTTCTGCAAATCGATCATGGAGCAGTTGCAGAATATCGACCATTATCTCATTAACTGTATCAATATCAGCAGTTGCGTTCGCAGCAGCGGCTCTAAGTTCAGCATACTTTTGGGCTAGATGAGCAGGCATACTTAATAAAGAAGATACGGTTAAGTAATTTCACCGTAAAAGTACTTAAATCCCGTAATACTCGACAACTACAGGCACCCAAAGTTACTATATTTATTAATTGGGCTCTATAAATAAAATTGATTTACCAAGTAGAGCCTTATAAACACAAGGGGTTTTCTTCTTCATACCAACCCCTAAAACAACGTTGCGGAATAGACAATAAAAAGCCCGGTTGTTCGGACCAACCGGGCTGGAGTTAAACCGCTAGGGCGAACCTGCGAGGTTTTACCCATTTTGACAACGCAAAAGTACAGATTGCTCCCCAAAAGAAAAATTAAAAAATCGGCTGACTACCAATACGTCTCCTATTTCTAACACAGCTTCGACACTAATTTTCTTAACAGAACTCTACCTACTGATATGAATATTAGCATCGGCAACAATCAACCTCAAACAAAAAGCCCGCTACGTAGTGAACGTAACGGGCTGAGCATTGGGCGCAACCAGACTTGTCCGAAAAGCCAGATCGCTTAGTTGAGAATTTGAATGCTATAAGCTAAGATGTTTCTTAGTGCTTAATTTCTACTTTAGAGAAGAATTGCTTCTGGTCTGGGCCAACCACAAAGGTGTAGGTTCCTTCTGGAAGAGACGACAAATCATAACGGCCAGCCGTGCCTTTCAACGCTCCAGCCTGAACCAGTACGTTCTGCGAATCGTAGATGGCGATATTAGCAGCATCTACATTTTTAGCAGGCAGTACTACTTCAAATTTATTTTTCTCGTAAGACGATACAGTTGGTTGCAAAATCTGCTTCTGGCTGCGCTCATCTACAGTTACTACATTTCCCCGGATCGCCAGCACCTGCGACATCCAGTACGTATTGTTGGTAGCTGTCAGGTAATACTGACCATCTGGCAAACCGTTCAGATTGAACGATGTTGTTCCTTTCTGACCTTTAGCAACATTGCCCTGGTAAAGCAGATTTCCGTCGGCATCGATAATTGCCACTTCAACCGGCTCAGCCGTTTGTGTATATAAGCGTACTTTCTTTTGTTCGGACTTCTCAACATTAACCCCGCTTACGACTGAACCATTGTCGGCATTAACCGCCAGACTCCATACTGAAAGCAGTACAGCAATTGATAAACGGACCTTTTTCATTGGATAGTAATTTTAATTTTTCCGTGACAAAGGTGATAACAAAAGTCCATTCATTGCAATATATGCGCACCTCACAACGCTTTACAGATCAAAATATCTTATAAAAAGACAATATTTTATAGACAAAATAGGTCTTTTATAAAAATAGTACAACAAGTCCCCATTAATTACGCATACATTGTACTTTTCTAATAATCCTAAAATATAGGACTATCCACAAAATGAAGTAAAATCAGCATACAAATTATCCTATTTGCCCGATTGACTGTCTTTTTTTTAAACGTTGACAACCCCGATCATTGGGCGAATTTGAGCCTTATTAATGCTGTTAGTCTGGCCGTAAAAACATAAAAAAGCGGTTCGATAGTGAGCACTATCGAACCGCTTTGACCTGTTGAAATCAGCCGACTTATTTGAGGTGAGCGCGTAGCATCCAGGCTATTTTCTCATGCTTTTCCATAAGTCCCGTAATAAAATCGCTAGTTCCGGCGTCCTTGTGAGCATCCTGAAATTCATTGATGTTACCCCGGATGAATTCGATAATACTTTCGTGATCGCCTAGTAGTTTTTTAATCAGGCTCCGACTGTCGTTTCCGCCAGCGTCCTGTTCCGTCAGATGGGTTAGCTGCAGAAAGTTTTTCAACGTAGCCGGTGCATAATGGCCTAACTGACGAATACGCTCTGCTACGTCATCAACAATCTCCGCCGATTGCTGATACAATTCTTCGAAATACAGGTGAACAGAATGAAAATCCATGCCTTCCAGATTCCAGTGCGCATTGAGCGTTTTCGTATAAAGTACAAACTCATCAGCCAGCAGCTTAGCTAACTGATGCGCAACAACCTCCCGGTTTGCGGCTGAAATACCAATACTCGTTTCCATGATAACTGTAGATTATGGTGAACCTGCGATACATCCGGATTATAAAATCCTGAACCCAGGCATTATTTAATCGATTACTTCCCAATTCTACTAAATTTTCTGCTCTTTATCAGCCTTCATACGCCTACTATAAAATGGTCGGCAAAAACAAGCGTGTACACACAGAAAACAGATACACAAACAAAACAAAAAGCAATATTTAATTCCAACAAATCCATTAATATCGAAATAATAGTTAACTTATCAGTAATTTCCTCTTAGATTAAACCGCTGCCAGAATGGCCACATTTCATCAATCGCTAACCATCTTTCTACTCCTACTCCAGCTTGTTGTCCACGCTCAAAAAATACCCTCCCCAAAAGAGCATTTTGGCTTCAACATTGGTGACGATTATCAACTTTCCAATTACACCCAAACGGAAGCTTATTTTAAAAAATTAGCGGCTTCTGATCGAACTCGCCTGGTCGATATCGGGCTCACGGCCGAAGGTCGCCATCAATTTATGCTGATTGTTACGTCGGCCGATAACCAGAAAAAGCTAGATCGTTACAAAGAAATTGCTCAAACATTAGCTCATGCCGAAAACCTGACCGATACCCAGGCTAGAACACTCGCTAACGAAGGAAAAGCGGTTGTCTGGATTGACGGAGGGCTACATTCAACGGAGACGGTAGGCACTATGCAGCTCATTGAAACAGCCTGGCAACTCGTGAGTCGAAATGATCCCGAAACACTACGTATTCTCGACAACGTTGTGATCTTGCTGACCCACGCCAATCCTGATGGGCACGAGCTGGTTGGCAACTGGTATATGCGCGAATCCGTACCCGAAAAACGGTCGCAGGAACACGTACCGCGCCTTTATCAGAAGTATATCGGCCACGATAACAACCGCGATTTTTTTATGCTCAATATGCCCGAGACACAAAATATGGCCCGGCAGTTGTTCATCGAATGGTTTCCGCAGGTTATTTATAATCACCACCAACGTGGCCCGGCTGGCTCTGTTCTGGCGGGTCCTCCCCTCCGCGATCCGTTTAACTACGTACTCGACCCGCTGATCGTAACGGGTATTGATGCCCTCGGAGCAGCCATGATTAACCGCCTGAATGTTGAAGGCAAACCGGGCTATACGCGTCTGACGGGTGCCCCTTATTCGAACTGGTTCAATGGGGGTTTACGGTCGATCAATCTATTCCACAACATGATCGGCTTGTTGACCGAAATTATTGGCAATCCTACCCCCGAAACCATTCCGCTCGTTCCCGAACGATTAATACCGAACGGCAATACGCCGTTTCCCGTAAGACCGCAACCATGGCATTTTAAACAGTCAATCGATTATTCGGTTTCGCTTAACTATTCCGTACTGGATTACGCAGCCCGTCAACGCGATCAGCTGCTGTTTACGATTTACCGAATGGGTAAAAACGCGATCGAATACGGAAGTCGCGACTATTGGTCGTTATACCCGAAGCGAGTGGAAGCCATCACGCAGACGTATCAGGCTAACCAGAAAAGAACAAATCCGACGCAGCCAGAAAACCAACGTAGCGGTGCCTTGCCGGTTGCCTACTATGATTCGGTCATGAAAAAGCCATCGTTACGTGATCCAAGAGGATTTATCATTCCGGTCAATCAGCCTGATTTTCCAACGGCTGTTCGTTTCCTGAACGCGCTTATCCGAACGGGCGTGCAGATTCAGAAAGCAACCACCAATTTTACGGTTGCAGGCAAAACCTATCCAGCAGGTTCGTATGTCGTTAAAACCGATCAGGCTTTTCGCCCGCACGTACTGGATATGTTTGAACCGCAGGACTATCCGAACGATTTTCAGTATCCGGGAGGCCCACCGATTCGCCCCTATGATGCCGCTGGCTGGACACCTGCCTATCTGATGAATGTCCGCTTTGATCGTATTCTGGATGGCTTCGATGGCCCTTTCCAAAAGCTTCCTTACGGTGAACTACAATCGCCGGAGGGCCATCTGAATGGCAACGCAACCGCCGGCTACCTCCTCAACGCCCAGATCAATAACTCCTTCATTGCCGTCAATGATTTACTGGCTTCGGGCATCGATGTGTACCGTCTGCCTACTGGCAGCGGGAGTAACGTAGCAGCAGGATCCTTTTTTATACCTGCTTCGACCAACGCCAAAAGCCTTCTCGATAAATCAATCAAGAACCTGGGGCTGGAGGTTTCCGGCCTGAGTAAACGCCCAGAGGGATCAATGATAAAGGTCGCTCCCTTGCGAATTGCGTTGTGGGATACGTATGGCGGCTCCATGCCATCCGGCTGGGTTCGCTGGCTCATGGAACAATACCATTTTCCGATGAAGGTTGTTTTTGCCCAGGACATCGACGCAGGCGATTTAAAGAAGAAATTTGATGTCATTGTCTTCGTAAGCCAGGCCATTCCGCCCGTTGGACGCCCTAAAGAATCGGCAAGTTCTTACGCTCGCCGGGAGCCTCAACCCGACGACATTCCGGCCGAGTTCCGCCCGTGGCTAGGCAGAATCACCGCCGACAAGTCGATTCCCCAACTGAAAGCATTTTTAAATGCGGGTGGCAGTATTGTAACCATCGGTACCAGTACGAATCTGGCGTATCATTTGAATCTACCCGTGAAAAACGCGCTGGTCGACATGGCGGCTACCGGCCAGAGCCGACCGTTGCCCAATGAGAAATTCTACATTCCCGGCAGCGTATTGCGGGTTACCCTGGATTCTACGCAGCAGGCAACCTGGGGCATGCCCACACTGACCGATGTCTATTTTGATTCCAGTCCCGTGTTTACCGTAGCGCCAGAAGCGATTGCTAAGGGGGCGATTAGGCCACTGGCCTGGTTTGACAGCAATAAACCACTACGGAGCGGCTGGGCATGGGGACAATCGTATCTACAGGATGGCGTAGCCGCCTTTATGGCACCAGTTGGCTCTGGCCGGTTTTATGCTTTCGGCCCCGAAATCACGTTCCGTTGTCAGACACAGGGCACGTTTAAGTTGTTATTCAATCAACTGTATAGCACAGAAAGAAGCCAGCGCACGGCACAGGCAAGTGATTAAGTCAAAGCGAGGCCATATCTTATTATTTTTAGAGTTATGGCCTCGCGTGAATTACAGGATAACTCAACGAACGAATTAATACGACTCGTATTCGAAACGTACCGTTTCTTTCGTTACGGTGCCGTTGGGAGCAGGAGCCGTAATCGTTTTGATACGTAGCGTCGGCAAATTGGCCGTATTATATTGATACTGATACGTAATGGTTTCTCGCGTACTGGCTTCTGGCGTTTCGCTGAGTACGTTGTTCTGACTCAGTGTCAATACGTTATCGGTTCCGCCAAAGAGCGCATTTGGCGTGGTTGGCCCGTACAGAATGTTGACGAAACCACTCAGCGCCGACGGAATAACTGACGTACCATAGAACGGGTTGATTTTATCGTCGTGCGTATACGTAGCACTGGTGATCCCCGGAAAATCGCTGCTCATTCCGGAGGGCATGCCCTGATACCGGATACCAGTGCCGCCGGTCGTTTTCGTTAGATTTTTTCCCGTAAACGTGTACTGTATGGCTCCCTGAATACTAAATCGAGGATGCGAATAGCCGCCACTACTACTAACGAGCTGTTTATTCGCATCATACGTATAGGACCAGCTCAGTCCGTTAATGTACTGAATTTGCGAAACCAGGCCCGATTCATTATATAAGTAGATATACTGCTCTACAGCGTTGTTCGGGCCACTCTGCGAACGAGGATAGGGAATACGTTCTCGACGTAGCTGCGTCAGGCGATTCTGAGCATCGTATAGATAAACACTATTCATGACTTCGGCTACCGTGCTGTCGGGTGTCTGGTAGGTTTTGATAGTGCTCAATCGTCCCTGCGCATCATACCGTAGGACGCTTACCTTCGCTACGTTGTCGGGCAATTCCTGCGTTATTGTGTTCACTCGATAGCGTGTCGGCGTACCCGGATTCGGGTCTATAACGCGTTGCTCCGAACAGCCGGTGAGCCATCCTGCCAATGACAAAATGGTCAGATAAAAAATAAAGTCAAATCGTTTCATCCTAATGGTGAATAGCACTAATAAATCGTTCCAATCGCCTATATTCCAATCATCTATACCCTTATTACCAGGGTCAGCGAACCGGGCAAAACCGTTTTCCACTGTTTATAGGAGAATTCACTAGAAGGTAAATACACTGATTTATTTTTCACATTGATCGTTATCATTTCTCGCTGCTTCCTTTTCCACAGTGCAAAAAAAATGCTGCACCAACTGGTGCAGCATCAACTAGTTATCAGGGTACAGCGAACTACGTAGCGTCGTTTTTATTTAGCCAGTCCGTCACGCCGAGCCCGTGTACGGACGCGCTCGGCCCGACTCTTGCTATCGGGGTGCGACGACAGAATAGCCGTTACTTTATTGCTCTGATTACCACCATTCAGCTTGGCCAGCTTTTCGAATGACGTTGCCAGAGCCATCACGCTATAGCCGTTCCGCTTCAGAAAATCATAGCTATAATCATCGGCCTCTGTTTCCTGCTGACGACTGAATGATGCCCCAAAATAGCCATCGACCAGCCCACCCACTTGTGAGCGGGATAGCTTACCAATTACACCCGAATTGGCAGCCGCTACGTTACGTACCGCCGACCGTCTGAGCGCACTTTTCATCGCATCGCGCGAATCCTTATTGACAACGTGGCCAATTTCGTGACCCATAATCGCCAGCAATTCGCTGTCCGACATGATGTCCATCAGTCCTTTAAATACCCGCACACTACCATCGGCAGTAGCAAATGCGTTTACGTCAGGCACCATATACACTTTATAGTTGATTGGCAGACCGCTAACGGTACGGTGACGACTAACAATTTTGTTCAATCGCAACGTGTAGGGATCATTGGGACCTGCAACTGGATTTTTCGCATCCATCTCCACGACAGCCTGTCGGGACAACTGAGCCACCTGCGCATCCGATAACGTAGCGGCCGTTAAAGCTTCCATCGCTGCCTGCACCAGATTTTGTTCGCCCTGCGCAACGGATAGTCGCGAAACGCCAAGAAAGAGAGCAATTATTATGAGTGCACGTTTCATTTGTCGAGTCTAACAGACAGGTGGTGTGATGAGCATCTGTCTGTAACAAAGACTAGTTTACCCCTGCAAAAGTTTAAGCCATAGGGTCAATATTTACTCCTTTTCACGGGCAGAAACGTCGGGAGCGCGTTTTTTACGATGCTTTATCGATTCATCAGGCACTAATTTTTTCGTCTATCCAGGCCAGCAGTTTCTGATCAAACTGGTCCGCTTCTTCATACTAAACCAATCTAAAAAGCGCTACTGCATCAAATCCATCAATTAGGACAAAAGTCTGATCGTTTTCCAACCTTTATGACTAGATGGGAATCTTCTCTCTATACTGATTACGTCTATGCGCTATCTGCCTGCGATAACTGTTTTTTTCCTACTAGGAGGGTGTCAATGGATTCAGCCCAAAGAAGTAGCAGCTACCGTTTTTAAATATCGGTATATGCTTGCGTGCACTTGCTGTGGTGGATTAGAAGTTAGAATTGGTTCTGATAAATATCGAACAAAGGAGGGGCCACCCCCTTTTGCTACGGACACGGTGCCTGTGATGGTAGACAGTTTACCTGTCTGGATTCGCTACCGCGACGATGATAATGAGTGCGGACGAATTATGCGCAATATGATTGTCATTACATCGATGCGATTAAGATAACATACGCATCGCTCTATTCTTCATACGGCTCGCTAATACACAAGACTTACGAACGACCCAGCCAATACCATAAAAAAAGACCGGCTATTAACCGGTCTGAATAGTATCTATTGTTCAGTACTCAATGATGACTTTCCAGTACATGGACGGCTTCCGCTACTTCCATTAGTCCATCCGCATTGACGCCAGTAAGCTGAACAGTCATCGTTTCGTTGATCAGGAGAGGATCGTATTTGGCAACGACCCGCACGTAGTTTTCGGTGAAGCCCTGCATCATGCCGTCCGCTACGTCCTCTTCGAACAAAACTGTCGACTCATTACCTACCTGCGACTCATAAAAAGCCCGGCGCTTTTTGTCCGACAGAATATGCAGCATTTTCGACCGCTCGGCTCGAACATGACCCGGAACGACCGGCTTAATCGCAAGGGCCGTCGTGTTTGGCCGCTCTGAGTAAGTAAATACGTGCAGATAGGACACCGGAAGTTCATTCAGAAAATGATACGTCTCTTTAAAGGCTTCCTCCGTTTCGCCGGGGTGACCTACAATAACGTCGACGCCAATGCAGGCATTGGGCATCAGCTCTTTAATTTTCTGAACACGGTCGACATACAATTCACGCTTGTAACGACGACGCATCAGGCCCAGAACCCGGTTACTACCCGATTGAAGTGGTATATGAAAATGCGGAACAAACCGCTTCGACTGAGCCACAAAGGCGATAATCTCGTCGGTCAGCAGGTTGGGCTCGATACTCGAAATCCGGAATCGCTCAATACCCTCCACATCGTCAAGTGCCCGCACCAGGTCAAAAAACGTCTCCTGACGGTGACCGTTTACAAGACCAAAATCGCCAATATTGACCCCCGTTAACACAATCTCTTTAACGGCAGCGGCCGACCGTCCCCGTTCAGCAATTTCACGGGCGGCTTTTACTACGTTAGCCACCGTATCGGAGCGGCTTTTTCCACGAGCCAGCGGAATGGTGCAATACGCACAGGGATAATCGCAGCCGTCCTGCACTTTCAGGAACGTACGCGTTCTGTCGTTTAGCGAATACGAAGCGTGATAGTCAATCACCTCCTCAATAGGCGAATTGAACACTTGAGCAGGATGGCCAGCCGGAACCTTCACGAAAGTCGGCATGATTTCGTGCAACCTAAACTTGTCGGCAGCCCCCAGCACCGCATCGACCCCCGGAATTTCAGAAATCTCCTTCGGCTTCAGCTGCGCATAACAACCCAGAATGGCTACGTACCCGTCTGGATTGATCTTTTGTGCTTCACGGACAATTTTCCGACATTTTTTATCGGCATTGTCGGTCACCGAGCACGTATTGATAATGAAAATATCCGGCTGCTGATTGAATTCTACCCGCTCGTATCCATGCTGTTCCATCAGACGAGACAGCGTAGAGGTTTCGGAAAAATTCAGCTTGCAGCCAAGTGTATAGAAAGCGACTTTTTTCACGGCAAACAATGTATCCTGCAAAATTACAAAAAAACATCGGGGTGGGTTCCGTATTGCACTCTGAATATCACCCAATTGCCAGCGAGTCGGACGACGTATCGTCGTTATCTTTCAGGGCAACACCGGTTAATTGTAATCGAAAAGCCGACTGAATCAGCCACATAAGCTTATTAACCGCCATAACGGGCGGCAGTCCCTGTTCACGAATATTGGATAAACAATTTCGGCGTTCGTCGGTCAGGCCCGGCTCCGGCGCATAGGTCAGATAAGCCCCCATGCTATCAAACGAGCTGAGGCCCGGCCGTTCGCCAATGAGCATAATCGCCAGTTTGGGCCGCAGAATCCCACCTATGGCATCGGTGATGGCTACTCGTCCCTGTTCAACCAGCACGATGGGTGCCAGCGAAAACCCGGCCTCGCCCATGGCCTGAACCAGTAAAGGAACAACGATCGGTGCATACGTATTAACAGCACTGGCCGACAAACCATCCGCAATGATGAGGCCAACATCAGCAGGCTGGCTATTGAGTTGCGTAAGCTTTTCGGCCGACGACTCATCCAGTAGTCGCCCCAGATCCGGCCGTTGCAGATACGTATCACGATTATCTGCCTGACTCCGAACGTAGTGAACAGGCAAGCCCGTTCCAGCCAGATTCGTTTGTAAATCCGCTACGTTCAGGTGGGAATACACCGCATCTTTGGCATGAGCGTGCGCCATTTTAAACCGAAGCGATTCGCCAATCGGAATAGACACACCCGTTTTACCGAGGGCAATCCGTGCATTGGTGTACGCTTTCAACGACTCCCAATCGTCCGACTCCAGCCCTGATTTTTTAAGTTCGTTCATACTGTACGCTATTGCATCCATGCTCCTACTAGCTCTTTACACTGGCAGTAGCGCAGCGTAGAATTGTTGCTGTGCCGTTGTCGACAGGCGGTTCCCCTGGTTGTCCATGATTCCCTGCCGTAGCAACCACGCTTCAAACTCTGGAGCGGGTCGAAGCCCAAGCACCCGACGCAGATAAAGTGCATCGTGGAACGATGTCGACTGGTAATTCAGCATAATATCATCAGCACCGGGAACGCCCATGATGAAACTGATACCAGCTACACCCAGCAACGTCAGCAGCGTATCCATATCGTCCTGATCGGCCTGCGCATGGTTGGTATAACAGATATCCATGCCCATTGGTAGTCCCAACAGTTTCCCACAAAAATGATCTTCCAGACCAGCCCGGATAATCTGTTTGCCGTCGAACAGGTACTCAGGCCCGATAAAGCCCACTACCGAATTAACCAGAAACGGTTTATAGTGCCGGGCTACGGCATACGCCCGCACTTCGCAGGTCTGCTGATCGACGTTATGATTGGCTCCCGACGACAACGCACTCCCCTGCCCCGTTTCGAAATACATGAGGTTTTCGCCCAGCGTTCCGCGCCGTAACGATAGTCCAGCTTCGTAGGCTTCCTGCAATAGCGGCAACGTAACGCCAAAGCTGGCATTAGCCTTCTCAGTTCCGGCAATGGACTGAAAGACCAGATCGACCGGCACCTGCTGTTCAATCAGTTGCAACGTCGTCGTTACGTGGCTCAAGACACAACTCTGCGTCGGAATCTCAAAGCGCTCCCGAATTTCGTTGATCATGTGCAACAGCCGGGCCGTAGCTGCCGGACTATCAGTGGCGGGATTGATGCCAATAGTGGCATCGCCACTCCCGTACAACAAGCCATCGATCATGCTGGCCGCAATACCTTTCAGATCATCGACCGGATGATTGGGTTGCAGACGTACCGACAAATGCCCCTGCAAGCCCACCGTGTTCCGGAAACGAGTGACAACTTCACATTTTCTGGCCACCAGAATTAAATCCTGATTCCGCATCAGCTTCGATACGGCGGCCACCATTTCGGGTGTCAGACCGGGCGCTAATTGCTGCAACGTAACGGTATCGGCTTCGTCGCTCAACAGCCAGTCACGCAGGTCACCAACCGTAAAATGACTGATCGGGGCAAACGCAATTTTATCATGGGTGTCAATAATCAGGCGCGTTACGTCGTCCAGTTCATACGGAATCAGGGCTTCGTTCAGGAACGTAGCGAGCGGTAAATCGGCCAGACACATCTGGGCGGCCACCCGTTCTTCGTAACTCTCAGCTGTCAGCCCCGCTAACGTATCACCCGAACGAAGCGGACTCGCCTTCGCCAAAAGCTCTTTCAGGTCATTAAACCGATACGTAAACGCACTGACCGTACACTGATATGCCATATTTCTTTGACTAAAATAACCCACCCGACCGTCACTTTACGGGGGAGGAGTTGGAGAGATACTGATAGTTTACCGATCATCTTTGACAAAGTTTTGAACCACCCGACGGCCCGGTTTGTCAAAGATCAATCGCAACATCAACTGGCAGCGGTTTCCGTCTCCCAGTCCTGCATACTCTTTTTATACTGACCCGTGATATAGAACAACCCGGACACGATCACAAAACCACTGAAAAACAATAGACTCAGCCAACTATAAAAATACACCATAGCGACCAGGGCAACAATGGCCAACAGCAAAGCAATCGCCGGGAAAACCGGATAGAAAGGCGCTTTAAACGACCGGGGCATTGTAGGGTGGGTTTGCCGAAGCCGGAATAAGGCCAGCATACTAATGATATAAACCACTACAGCGCCAATCGTCGACAACACAACCAGCTTACTGGTATCGAGCAATACCAACGCCAGAATACCGAAGATAGCCCCAGCCAGCAGAGCCAGATAAGGTACCTGACGGGTTCGGCTAACACGCGACAATACGTGTGGCAAATAACCGCTACGTGCCAGTGCAAAAATCTGCCGGGAATAGCTGATAATGATCCCATGAAACGACGCAATCAGGCCAAATAACCCAACGCTGGCGAAGAACCGGGTCAGGGGATTCTGCCGACCGAGAACAATGGCGACCGCTTCGGGCATGGGGTAGTCGAGATGATCCAGATTTTCCCAATTGGTAATGCCGCCAACACTGACCATAACCGTAATTGCCAGAAAGGCAATGGTCGATACCGCCGAAATATAGCCTTTGGCAATGGCATTTTTCTGGTCTTCGACCTCTTCAGCTACCATCGCTACGCCTTCCAGACACACAAATAGCCAGATCGCAAACGGTAAAGCCGCAAAAACACCACTCCAGCCAAATGGCATAGGATTATGCAGGAACGTATCGATGTTTGTATGCGGAAACACGACGCCCATAAACAGCAGCAGTTCGGCAATGGCAATCAAGGTCATGATGAGCGAAAACCAGGCGGCTTCCTGTATGCCCAACAGATTGATAAGGGTAAAAACGGCGAATGAGAGCACCGAACATAGCACAACCGGTATGGACGGATAGAGAAAATGAACGTAGCTGCCCAACGCCAGAGCAATGGCAGGTGTCGCAAACAAAAACTCAATCACCGTTGCGTAACCTGCAATCAACGCCCCTACCGGCCCGAATGCTTTGAAGGCATAGGCAAACGGACCACCCGCATTCGGGATGGCGGTTGTCAGTTCGGTAAAGCTGAAAATAAAGGTAAAATAGAGAACCGTAATCAGCAGGGCGGCAATCAATAGCCCAACCGTTCCGGCTACACCCCAGCCGTAGTTCCAACCAAAGTATTCGCCTGAGATCACTAAACCAACGCCAATAGCCCATAAATGAATAGGCTTCAATGCTTTCTTTAACTCAGGCTGTTTATCCGTCATTTTGGTTTTAGTTGACAGGACTCACCGGATGTACAGGATTCTATCTCTTCTTTTTTGATTATAAAAATCCTGCCCATCCGGTGAATCCTGTCGAAAAATTTACACAATCATTCCACCCATCAACGGGTCAGTGTAGCCAGCTTTACCGGTTTCTACACGACCGGCATATTGCTGTGCAAACGTATCGAAGCCAGCTACTTTTACACTGAAATCATACCAGTTATGGCTGTTCTTCAGATTTAACGTAATGGTTTGCTGCGCCCCTTTTGTACCGGCCTTATCCAGTACTTTTTGCTCGCCTTTGCCACGATAGGCGTTGTCGGTTAGCTGAATTGGGTATGTCCGCTGCGCATCGGTATTTTTGAGCCGGACTAGTATGTTCCCGGTAAACTGCTTTTTCGCATCACGTTCGTACTCGCAGGAGATCTCAACGGGCGGGTTTTCGGCTCCTCCTTTAAACTCCCGATAAAATCCATTCGGCCCGTATACGCGCAGCTGGTAGGGTTTATCTGATGCCCAGCCATCGCTGAGCTGATCGCCCGCTACCACCGTATAGGAACGTAGCGTTACGTCGTCGTTCAGCATCTCATAAACCTGAAAAGGAGCACTCAGCGCCTGTTTACCAAACACCTCATTCCGGGCCGCCATCGTGAGCGTAAACTGATTCCCAACCAGGCGTCCATCAGCGTATAGTTCATACGGCAGCGCATTGGCCGGACGCATTCCTTTTTCCTGATTCGGAATATTCGCTGAGGCCACCGGGTCCTGGTTGATCTGACGAATTTCGTCCGAACTGAAGGCTTTATACCCCGACGGAACCGGCTTAAACTGAGCCTTGTGAATGCTTTCGTAAAACGCATCCCTGGCAACAAAAGTCGGCAGTTTAATTTTTTCGCCCTGATACGGTCGGAACGCTGATGTCAGATCACCGCAAACGGCCCGACGCCAGGTGCTGATATTCGTTTCTTCTACGTTCTTCCCTTTTTTGTGGCTCAGAAACTTCTCCAGAAACTGTAGCGTCGACGTATGATCGAACACCTCCGAACAAACGTAACCGCCACGGCTCCAGGGCGATGCAATCACCAGGGGAACGCGGAAGCCTAAACCGATGGGTCCGGTACGTCCTTTGTTTGGGCGCTTGTTTTCCTGTTCGGCCGAAACAAACTCCAGCCGCGTATCGATACCTTTGCTGGTCTTACCCGTTTCTGGCTGATCGGGATGAGCTGGTACGAATGGCGATACGTGATCGAAATAACCATCGTTCTCATCGTAGGCCAGAATAAAGATCGTTTTCTTCCAGACATCCGGGTTTTGCGTCAGAATATCCATCACTTCCGAAATATACCACGCTCCATACCAGGGTGCACCCGGATGATCAGAGAAGTTTTCGGGCGCTATCAGCCACGAAACAGTCGGCAGTTTGCCGTTCTTTACGTCACTCCGGAACTGATGCAGTACGTCGCCTTTCGGCACTTGCATCTCCCGTTTCACATCACCATCCTGATAGGTTAATGTCGCCAGCGTCCGATAATCGGGGTCGTTGACATTAGACGTAAACGCCTTCTCACACAGATTTTTATCCCGCTGCGATAGTTGTTTGAACTTCTCCGGCGTATAGTCAACCAGATCTTTCTTTACCAACTCCAGCCAGTGCTGCCAATAGCCCAGTTCCCGTTTGGTACGCGCATATTCCTTGTCGTTTTCCGGCATAGCTTTTAGCTTCTCGTCCAGCAATTGAATCTTGCCGGGAAGCTCTTTCTCCATCTTTTGAATGAACGGATAATAGGCCGGGTGGAAACGAACCCGATGCTGTGAAAACCACTCAATCGGGTTGTCGGTAAAATTGCCGAGCCAGCTATCTTCTTCGCCTTCGAAACCCGTTGGCAGGCTGATTTCATTCTGATAAATCTGCCACGAAATACCCAAATCCTCCAGGCGCTCGGGGAACGTAGTCCAGCTCACTTCGCGCTCATAGTCAACGTTTTCGTTACGTACGTTGGCCATCGCTTTAGGATCGCGGGGGTCACGCAGCGATCCCGTCCAGAAATACAATCGGTTGGGCGTTGTTCCGGTCAGCGATGAGCAGAAATTCTGGTCGCATACCGTAAACGCGTCGGCCAGCGCATAATAGAACGGCAGGTCCTCGCGGTTGTAATACCCAAGGGTCAGCGGCATTTTCGAATACGCTTTGTTGCCCGATTTTTTGGCGTCGAGCCAGCCGTCCATTCGCCCATTATTGCGCGCATCGACCTGGTTTTCCCAGGAGTGCGGCAACGAACTCATCCATGTCGATTTAGAATCCTTCAGATTCAGGCGAAACGGCGCGTAGGTTTCATTGGCTTTGTTGGTCTGCAACCACACTTTATTCCGGGATGGCAGATCAATAGCTCGGGGATCGTTAAAACCACGAACGCCCTGAAGCATACCATAGGTATGATCGAACGACCGGTTTTCCTGCATCAGAATCACTACGTGTTCTGCATCCAGATACGTAGTGCCAGGTTGTGGATCAATGGCAAATGCTTTCTGGATCGATTCGGGCAGGATACCCGGAAAACTGGCTGATAGAAGAGCGGCTTTTTTGAGAAAATCACGTCTGGAATCCATACTATACGCTGACATACCGATAAGTTACGTCGTTACATCTAATTGGTTGAAGTTACGTCGTTATGCGATCTTTTTCCTAACGACTAGTCAAAAATAGAGGAAAGGCCCTGCATCCAGAACTCCTCCTCTATTATGAAAACATTACTTCAAAATCCACATCAATTCGTTGGTATTGTCGTTACCGTTGAACTGCGACGTTAGGGCCTGTTTAACGTTGGTACCGTTGTAATCCAGTTCGCTCTGTGGATACAGCCACCGAACCGGCAGCTTATCGCCCGGCACGTTCACGTTCGAAGCCGGATTGACCGGAAACGCAGGATAACCCGTCCGGCGATTTTCGAAAAACGCATCGTAGGGCGATTGCAGGAACGTACTAATAAACCGCTGCGTCTGAATCTGCTCAATCTGCTTCTCCGACGTACCAGCCAGTTTAACTTTATCGGATGCTACGTAGCTGGCAATATAATCGGCGGTAATCGGCATGTTATGATGATACAGCGGATCGTTTGGCGTATTGGTCATCGTAAAGGTCATGGCGGCCGTTATGCCATCCGAGTAATACGTAGCAGCGGGCGTTCCCGAAATCCAGTTGCGAACCGTAGCTTCGGCCAGCATAAATTTTAGTTGCGCATAACTCATCAGATAAACCGGCTCACCACCGGGCAACTCCATGTAGCGGCTGTTGACGTTCGAATAGTCTTTGGTCGCGTAGATTTTACTGACATCCGCATAGGCCATCGATGGATCGGTTCCGATGTAGGCAGTTGGATCGTTCACCGCTTTTCCTTTTGTGATCTGAACGGGCGACGGATTCGCGTAATAATACAACCGACGGTCGTCCATCGTTTTCAGTTTATCGATCAACGTACTGGACACCATAGTGTAGATAATGGATGGATTGCCCAGCTTGTGGAATGGATACCGCTGACCCGCTTTATCGGAATAGATCAGTTGAAAATTATCGGCGTTGCTCGTAAAAATCGGTCGGCTGGCCACAATTTCCTTGAACCGATCAACGACTTTCAGATCGGCATCACCGGTTTTTTTGTACAGATTGAGCAGTACGTGCAATTCGAACGTATTGACCAGTTTCCGCCATTTGGCGGCATCGCCCCCGTAAATGGGGTCGCCATCGAATTTGATTCCCTTCGCAAAGAGTGTATTGGCCTGATCCAATTCGTTCAGAATACCCTGAAACACCTGTTTCTGCGTATCATAAGTCGGTGCAATCGTACCCGATTCCCCTTTCAACGCATTGGTATACGGAATATCGCCAACGCGCATGGTCAGATTGAAAAATTTCCAGGCCCGAATAAAAGCCCCCAACGCCGTGTATGAATCCTTCGCAGAACTAGTTTCGGCGTATTTCAGCATTTTTTCGACATTGGTCAGCACCGGCACTACGTCATAGCTGGTGCGGCCCAGATCGTTATATTGCTGAGGTTCCGCAAATTCAGTATACAGAATCGTTTTGCCCAGCATAAACGGCTGCATGAACGTTTTCTGCGAGCTGATGGTCTCATCCGTTACGTTGAGAATCAGCTTGGTAGCCAACATGGGGGCCGTAGCATTGACGGCCGCGTCGGGGTTTGAATTAATCTCGTCGAAGTGAGAGCAACTGGCTGATGATAGTACGACCAGACCAGCAAGAATGTATTGTTTAACCGTTGTTTTCATCCGAAATATCTGTCTTGCGGTCAATTAAAAAGTCAGTTGGAGATTGGCCCCTACGTAGCGAACCGAAGGCGACGTAAGCTGCGTATCGTCGGCTTTGTCAGGATCGGCGTACCGGAATGCTTTAGCCCACATCCAGACGTTCTGACCAGTGATGGAAACGCTGGCCGACCGAGCCCCGATCCGGCTGGCAATAGCGCTTGGCAAGGTGTAGCCAATCGATACTTCGCGCAGTTTTATGAACGTAGCATTCGTTACGCCACGTGTGCCATCGCCGTAGGTACGGGCGTAGGTCTGATACGACACCTTGGTATCGTTGGGCGCAAACTCGCGCGTATCGCTGGTAATCTGACCATAGTTGTCATACGTAACAGCCCCGCCGGTCACTTTTACCCCCTGACCAACGTAATTTTTCAGACCGTTCACGACCTCATCGTAGCGCCATTGATTGTCGCTATCGGGATGCGAGCCGGTATCCCACATTTTGTAGGCGCTGTAATTGTTCAGGTAACCGCCCACACGACCATCGAAGCGGAGACCGATCTGGAAATCCTTATACCGCAATGAATTGGCAAGGCCCAAAATTGCGTCGGGATCGGTATAACCATACAGGTAGTTATAGTTGCTGGCCAGCGGCAATCCATTGGCCTGATGCACCACATTGCCAGAACGGTCGGTCACCCAGGTACGGCCCGTATACGTATCGACCCGTCCACCAACCTGGGTCCATAGGTTATTAGCCGAATAAACCGGGTCCAGCTCCTTGAAATAGCGGTGCTGAAAGGAATAGTTGGCGGTAGCATCCCACTGGAAATTTCCCCGCTTGATCACCGTAGCATCCAAGGTTACTTCCAGACCACGGCGAACGTAGCTTTCTTTCGTATTGATCAGCGTTGAGGTGAAGCCGGAAGCCGACGACACCGTGGCCGAACGCTGAATATTGTAGTTATACTTGTTGAAATAGGCTACATCGAGTTTCAGACGCTTGCCCCAGAAATAAGCCGACGTACCAATTTCCCAGGTCCGGTTTGTTTCTGGATTTACGGTGCTGTTCCGAATGGTAAGCGGATATGCAGCCGAGTTCAGATTGTCCCAGTCAGCAGTGGTGGTTGAGTACGTCTGGTTGGTTGCATACACACCCAGATCCTTTTTTGAGAGCGTCCAGGAACCGCGTAATTTCAGGAAATCGAGCCAATTGGGCATCTTGATAAATTCGCTCATGACGACACTACCTCCCACCGACGGATAGAAGTATGATCGTGAACTTACGGGCATGGTCGAACTCCAGTCGTTACGTCCCGTTACGTCGAGAAACAGGCTGTTAAGATAACCCAACGTCAGTTTACCATATAAGCTATTCACTTGCTTTTTCCCGTACGGTGTGCCATCAGTAATTGTAAAGAGCGATTCCTGCGACGATGGGTTTGGATTTACGATCACGTCTGGCCGCTCGATGGAGTTGTTAAGCGAGTAATAACCTGGAACGACAATCCCACCACGAGTGGCACTGTATAATTCTTTGTTGTTATACGAGAAAATAGTTCCTCCTACCAAGGCATCGATATCCAGCTTACCAACCGTTTTGTTGTAGGTCAGTAAAGCGTCGCCGTTGAAGCTATAGCCATTCCGTTGATCGATGGAATAAAGACCATTGGCTACCCAGCCGCGCGTTGACAGGATATTGGGCGGATTCCGTCTTGTTTCGTTGTTAAAGAACATATCCAGACCCGGACGAACAATAACTTTAGCGCCAGGGAATGGCGTATACGTAGCGGTCAGGTTGGTGTTTACCTTGTTTTGCTCAATCCCGTTCAGTTTTTCATACGCCATCAGATAGGGGTTATCGTACCAGGCTTTGTAATGCCAGTTCTGCTGCTCGTTCGGAATCAGCCAATAATTGTCCTTGTACAGACTCAAATCATATTCGGGTCCCATCCAGACCAGGATATTGTAGATATAGCCCTGCGCCGTATAACCACTACCAAAAATCTGCGGAGCCGTTTTCCGGTTATACCCTGCCTGGCTCGACAAGGTAAACTTATCCCCTACTTTCATCTCGCCCGATATGGAGAAATTCAACGCATTGGCCTGAAGATTAGGATACTGACCTTTATTGTAGATATGGTTCAGCGATACGCGAAAACTACCATTTTCGCCACTTTGCGCCAGGCTAATGTTGTTGTTCGATACCATACCCGGCACCAGAAAATCCCGGAAGTTATTTTTGCCCCGCGAGGTCAGCTCCATATCTTCCATTTGTTTCGAGATCGGATTCCACTGCATAGCCCGTTTTCCAATGTCGAGTTTCTGGCCCCATACGTAATCAGTTGGGTCATAGACACCACCCAGACCAGCACTGTAGGAATGCTGCACTTCGGGCAACATCAGAAAACCAGCGTTGACCATGTTGTTGCTATTCACCGTAACAGTCAGTCCTTTACCATTAGCGCCCCGCTTGGTTGTCACGATAATGGCTCCGCTGCCCCCGCGCGAGCCATACAAAGCCGCTGCCGTTGGCCCTTTCAGTACGTCGATACTTTCGATATCGTCCTGCGGAATATTCCCGATACTCATGTTGCCATAAGGGACCCCATCAATCACCAGTAATGGTGTTTCGCCCCTCAACTCAAGTTTTGGTGCTTCGTTGAACTCGGTACTGTTTCTGACCCAAAGCCCGGCCACACGCCCCGTCAGCGACGTAGCGGCATTGACTCCTTTAACGGTTTGCAACGTATTACCCGATACTTTCTGAACCGCGTAACCCAATGCCCGTTCTTCGCGCTTTACGCCGAGGGCCGTCACGACTACTTCATCGAGTTGCTTCTGGTCATCGGCCATCTTTACGTTGATCTCCGTACGATTGCCAACCGTTTCTTCTTTGTTTATGTAGCCGATGAAGGAGAAAACCAGTACGTCAGAGGCTCCTTTTACGACAACCCGGTATTTCCCCTGCGCATCGGTAGTTGCTCCGCGAGTGGTTCCTTTAATCGTTACGTTTACACCCGGCAAAGGCGTATTTGTTTTGGCGTCATTGACAACTCCAGTTACTGTGATGTCGGCAGTTGTTACGTCTGCTGTGGGTATGCGGACTGGTGCGCTATACGCACAGATAACAGTGGAAAACAGGCAGGCCATGAACAGGCTCAGAGAAACACCCCCGAAACGGGTTATTCCCCAGCCTGTCACACACATACGTAGATGATGCGTCATAAAGCAGAATGGTAAATTTGAGAAAGTAAATATGAGAGTAATACGGCAATGCAACAGAATCAGACTATTCTACTATTCAAGTAAGTAATACTAAGTAGTCTGTAGCATCGGGTCGGAGGTCAGAAAGCCAGCGTGGAGAGTAGAAATCTGATTTTATCATAGGCAAGGTAGCGCTATATACGGTGAAATTAGCGGCTAAAATTAACGCAGTATTAAGCTGTGCTCAATAGTAAACCGACGATTGGAATGCTTTAGGCCACTAGTTTAGGGCAAAAAGATGCCCACAGAGCCAATGCAAACGTTTGCGCAAAATAAAATATATTTTCCAGTATTATATACCTAAAAATAATGATTATTCAGAATTTAATATTGTATACAGAAATTTCACAAACCTTTAAATCAGCAGATGGAGCTGTACTGGAAAGTATGGGCTTTTTGACCGAGATAATCAATTGAAAAAGGGTTCCTATTAATAGAAGAAAATCGCAAAATCGTATTCTTATGACTATATAGCTTTGTTTTTTAAAGCTATAACTGAAAAAAACAGCCTTTCTAGGGACTTATTATACCAATAATAATTCTTTAAGTTTTTCTAGAAAAATATCGCCAAATACGGTACCAAACAAATTTAAAATATAACATTTCCACAAAATCCATAAGAAATACGGTTTGGGTGGCAGAGGACATTAAGAATTTATTGTTACGTCATTCTATATTTGCCAAAAGTTCGTAACAAAACCCGTATCTCAATACAATCCACCTGTATATCATGGCAAAGTCGAAGTTAGAGTACATTTGGCTCGATGGCTACAAGCCCACCCAAAGCTTACGTTCTAAGACAAAAATCGAAAATGATTTCTCGGGCAAACTGGAAGATTGCCCCATGTGGTCATTTGATGGCTCTTCGACCGAACAGGCTCCGGGTGGTTCGTCAGACTGTCTGCTGAAACCCGTTTTCGTTTGTTCAGACCCACAGCGCAAAAACGGCTACCTCGTTATGTGCGAAGTACTGAATGCCGATGGTACTCCCCATGAAACAAACGGTCGCGCAACCATTCAAGATGACGATAACGACTTCTGGTTTGGCTTCGAGCAGGAGTATTTCCTGTGGGACGAATCAATCGACAAACCACTAGGGTTCCCGGCGGAAGGTTTCCCCAAACGCGGACAAGGCCCATACTACTGTTCAGTAGGTGCTAAAAACGCATATGGCCGTTATATCGTTGAAGAACATTTGGATGCTTGCCTGGATGCAGGTCTGAACGTAGAAGGTATCAATGCTGAAGTAGCAACGGGTCAGTGGGAATTCCAGATCTTCGCGAAAGGTGCTAAAGAAGCTGGCGACCAGATCTGGGTTGCTCGTTACATTCTGGAGCGTATCGGTGAAAAATACGGTATCTCAATCAACTGGCACTGTAAGCCACTGGGCGATACCGACTGGAATGGTTCAGGTATGCACGCTAACTTCTCGAACACGACGCTACGTACGGCTGGCAGCAAAGAAGTATACGATAAAATCTGCGAAGGTTTCGGCAAAACGCCTGAAATCATCAAAGCTTGTATCGATGTATACGGAGCTGACAACCAGATGCGTCTGACCGGCAAACACGAAACACAATCGATCGATCAATTCTCGTATGGTGTTTCTGACCGTGGTGCTTCGATCCGTATCCCTATCGCTACGGTAGAACGCGGCTGGAAAGGCTGGCTGGAAGATCGTCGTCCAAACTCGGCGGCTGATCCTTACAAAGTAGCGGCCATCATCATCAAAACGGTGAAAGACGCAGAAGCTGTAGAAGCGTAGGCTGTTAAATAAAATAGATCATGCAAAAGCCGCTCCGAAAATCGGAGCGGCTTTTGCATGACAAGTAAAATCAATTTGAATCCGGCAATCGGGTTAGCGTAAAATAACCGTCCACGACAGGGCCGATGAGCGCTTTGGGTTCTCCAATCTTTGCGAGCCCCGTTGGCTGTACGCTAAACTTCCCGCTGATCACGTCGTTTATATTCCCCACTTTAGTGATCACCAGCGATCCTCCACTGTCGAAACGCCCCTCTGCCGTTGTATAACCAGATTGATAGTGATCATTATTACCTATATCGCTCAGGGCAAAGCCGACCGGATTTTTGTCTCGTTCAACCCATTGATACGTACCGGCATTACCTGTCCAAACGAAATGAATACCAACCTGTGTTGCTGGATCATAACCGCCGATTAGAAATTCGCCTTTGACTTTCCGAACAAACACGTCCTGAATTGTTTTCCAGCTTCCACCGCCAATTCGATAAACGAGTGCATTTTTTGGGGTTAATGTTACGTTCGCTACGAAGATAACTTTGCCTCGCTGCGTGTTGAAAGCGGCCGATACGCCCAGATCAATAGGGTGCGGAATAAAGGCTGGTGATGTATAGCGCGCACTTGCTGAGTTCGCATCCGGATAAATATCGCCGATTTCAGCATTAGTTTCCAGACTGTTAATTTCCCATTTGGCCAACTTACTATAGTTACTATCCAGTGGTCTGCCTTCATAAATGACCCGTACGTTAGGCTGAACAAGCGGAGTAAGATCGTCATCGAGCGAAATGAGGTCAGCAAACTCTTCGTACGAATTAATTTTTGTGTAATGTATCAATCGGAATGTACGCTCCTGCTTTTCAGACAATGAAGCTATGTGTGGAACCATTCTGACCGCCGAGGCAATCGTCCAGTCGCTAAAGTGCGTAGTAGCAACCTTTACCGTTTGCGTAGCTTCATCGACCACTCGTTTTAAGGCCAGATTCCAGACACCTTTTTCGTTCTGATACGCCAGACTCAACGCGCTGGCCAGATTGATAGAATCTTTTTGGGCTGCATACGAGAATTGGATGGTTACGGGTTTGGCAAATTGGATATCGTGAGGAAGCAAACGAACGCTTTTGCCAATACCTCCCGGACAGGTAGACTCCACGGTTTGTATCGAGATTTTTGTTGGCTTATCAACGGCGCCAGCTGGGATACGTAGCGTTAGTGTCCGGTCGAGCGAGGAGAGTTCGCCACCGGCCGACGTAACGGTAAACGATGTTAGTGGGCCGGTAGGATTGCCAACGGGGAACGTTTCGTTGTCATTGTATGGAGGATCGATAATGGGTTCGCCTATATCGGCAGGGTCGTGCTTACAGGCGGTGAATGAGGCAATAATTGCCAGGCCCAGCATTAGATAATGTTTCAGGTTCATCGTATTAATTGCGTTTATTGTTCACCGCAAAAGTAGATGTGACCTTATGAAACTGGCCTACGTGATACGTATCAAAAGCTACGCAAAACGGATTTTGAGACAATGATTTCGGCAGGAAAATCGAGTCGGTAACGTAGCATATTAGCCGTTACGTTGGAATATTCACGAAGCCGTGTATGTTTGGCAAATTTTTCAACCCAAAACCACGTAGACCAGCCAATGAGCAATTTTCGTTTTAAAGCACTTGAGATTGCCCAAAGCCGACAGGCTGTACCTGTAATTGCGCCCACCGAACGAGTTGGTGATTTTTTTGGAAGCAACACGTTCAATAGCGAAGTAATGCGAGCCCTCCTATCGCCGGAGGCTTATCTTAAAGTAACGGAAGCGATTCAAACCAACGGACAAATTGATCGTACCATTGCCGACGAAGTAGCCAGTGCTATGAAGTCATGGGCAACCTCTAAAGGTGCTACGCACTATACGCACTGGTTTCAGCCACTAACGGGCGAAACAGCCGAAAAACACGATGCTTTTTTCGATATTACGATCGATGGAAAAGCCATCGAAAAATTCAAGGGAAGTGCCCTTGTTCAGCAGGAACCAGATGCCTCTTCCTTTCCGAACGGTGGCCTGCGTAATACGTTCGAAGCACGGGGTTATACTGGCTGGGACCCGTCGTCGCCTGCTTTCCTGATGGACAATGGTGCCGGGGGAAAAACGCTCTGTATTCCTTCTGTTTTCATTTCCTATACTGGTGAAGCCCTTGATTATAAAACACCTCTACTCAAATCAATTAATGCGTTAGACAAAGCGGCCACGGCGGTCGGGCAGTATTTTGATCGGAATATTGCTAAGGTTACCCCAACCCTTGGCCCCGAACAGGAATATTTTGTGGTCGACCGGGCTTTGTTCTACGCCCGCCCGGATCTGGTGCTGGCAGGACGTACCGTTTTTGGTCATCAGCCTGCCCGTGGTCAGCAGTTGGACGACCATTATTTCGGCTCGATTCCTCCACGTATCAATGCCTTTATGGTCGATTTTGAGTTCGAAGCCATGAAACTCGGCATGCCGGTTCGGACGCGTCACAACGAAGTAGCACCGGGTCAGTTTGAAGTAGCGCCAACGTTTGAGGAGGTCAATCTGGCCATCGATCATAACGCGCTGCTGATGGACCTGATGGAAAAAATTGCCGAAAAGCATAACCTGAAGGTTCTCTTTCACGAGAAGCCATTCGCGGGCATCAATGGCAGCGGCAAGCATAACAACTGGTCGATGGGCACCAACACGGGAGCCAACCTATTGGCTCCTAGCACAAAACCGAAAGAGACGCTACGTTTCCTGACGTTTTTGGTCAACGTAGTCAAAGCTGTTCATGATAACGCCGATATGCTGCGAGCCAGTATTGCTTCGGCCGGGAACGAACACCGTCTGGGCGCTAACGAAGCCCCTCCAGCTATAATGTCGGTCTTTCTGGGCGAAACCCTGACGCAGGCGCTAACCGATCTGGAAACAAAGTCGGAAGTAACGGTGAACAAGGGCGATAACGTGTATTACAAGCTCGGCATTAATCGCATTCCGAGTCTGATGCGCGATAATACAGATCGGAACCGCACGTCTCCCTTTGCCTTCACCGGCAACAAATTCGAATTCAGGGCCGTTGGTAGTGCTGCCAACTCAGCCTCAACCATGACGGTATTGAACACAATTGTAGCCGATCAGCTCAATAAATTCAAAACAGACCTGGATGAGCGTCTGGTAAAAGGTGAAAAGAAAGAGCTGGCCATTGTCGACATACTGAAGGAATACTACGCGAATTCAAAACGAATTTTATTCGAAGGTAACGGCTATTCCGACGAATGGATCGAAGAAGCAGAGCAGCGGGGTCTGTCTAATATTAAATCATCGCCCGATGCGCTACGTGTGCTGGTACTGCCCGAATCGTTGGCGCTCTTTGAGCGCACGGGCGTCATGAACCATGCCGAAGTAGAATCCCGCTACGAAATAGAACTGGAGAAATACATCAAAACGGTTCAGATCGAATCGCGGGTGATGGGCGATCTGGCTATGAACCACGTTGTTTCAACCGCCCTGAAATACCAGAATAAACTGGCAGAAACCGCTCGTAATCTGGTTGAATTAGGCATGACCGCCGAGGCTGAACCGATTAAAGATATTCTGCGAGAGATTTCAACCCGGGTAATGGTCATTAAAAAAGGAGTTGAAGCGATGATTGAATCGCGCAAAAAAGCCAACAACGTAGCAGACACTACCGAACGGGCACGACTCTACGCTACGGAAGTGAAAGACCACTTCGGCCCTATTCGCTACGAAGTCGATAAACTCGAAGAAGTGGTAGACGACGAAGACTGGCCACTCGTGAAATACCGGGAATTGTTGTTTGTGAAGTAAAACCGCATGGGTGCCTAGCAGGATTACGTCTGAACCAGGATTTTCAGGATTAAAATGATTTCCAGGATTTTGTGTTACAATGGTTCAATTGCTAATCCTAGAAATCAATTTAATCCTGAAAATCCTGGTTCAGACGAAGTTCAGTAAGATGCTAAAATATCCTCCATCATGTAAGCATGGGTACCTAACCACTTAGCGGTACCGTCGAGTTTGGTCAGCTCAATGGTAAGGTCATCCCGGAAATCGCTCAGGCAATATTTGCTGATCGCCTGCTCAATGGTATTGATGATGAACGTAGCGGCTTTCGTCAATACCCCATCTACAATAATCATTTCGGGATTAAACAGACTGATAGCTACGGCCAGTCCTTTTCCGAGCTGGAAACCGGTTTGGTGCAGCACGTCGATCGCATAGGAATCGCCCTGATGCGCTGCATTTATTATTTCGTCGATATCGATCTGGTCGACCCGATCCCGAAAGACAGCCAGTTTCGACACCTGACCTTCCGCAATATCGCGCTGCACCCGACGAACCAGGGCCAAGGCCGACGTAATTGTATTGAGGCAACCAATTTTACCACAATAGCATAATTCGCCTTCGGGGTCGACCTGAATATGGCCTAGTTCACCGGCGAATCCGCTGGTTCCCTGAAAAACTTCACCGTTCACCACGATTCCCAGACCAACGCCCCAGTCGATATTGATAGCCAGCACCTGCTTTTTGCCGCGTGCGCCCCCAAACCGACTCTCTCCCAGCACAGTTGCTTTCGTGTCATTGATCAGATAGACAGGCTTCTTCAGTTGGTCCGAAAACCAGTTCGGCAATGATTCATTTGACTGACTTAGGTTCTTATACGTTAGGTTGAGCCCCTTTCGAGCATTGACCAGACCAGGCATCGATATACCTATCCCCAATATTTTAGTACTATCAATGCCCGAACTGGCCAGCGCGCTTGTGTAGTAACGAACGAGCGTAGTAAGAAACATTGGATTATCTTCCAGTCTTAAATCATAATCGCAGCGATGCACAACGGTACGTAGCGAATCCATAAATATAATTTTGGTATCGTGCGTGCTGATATCGAGAATGGCTACTATCTGCTGCGCTACGTTTAGGCTGAACAGGGCCGGTCGCCGTCCGTTATTTCCAGTTGCCATGCCTGTTCCCATTACCCATCCCTGTCTCACCAGTTCGTCGACCATGTTAGTTACTGACGGAACACTATTATGGAGCAATTTTGCCAGATGGGCCAGGGTGCAGGTACCTTCTGCGTAGAGATGGGCCAGGACTTTACGCTGTTTTTGTCTCTTTTTATAATCAACGACCGACTGCGTACTAGCGGGCTCGTCTTCCAGCGAATCAACTAAAATCATGATTGGTAAAATAACAGTCTGATTGGCCATCAACGGGCCAAATAGAAGGTGGATTTATGGGTAAAAGGCAACTTTTTCAATTACATACTACGAGCAAATAACAGAATTTATAAAACCGGTTGCTATAAATTGCCAGTCAAAATTTTATCAACCCAAAACGTGCCTTTTAATAAATCAAATTATGATCCATCTATCAGAGAACGAATGGTAGATTTTTTTAGAATTCTCAGAATAAGTAGGACAGTACAGGAAAGCACTTATTTCCACGTCCAATATTTTTGACTCAACTAACGAGCGCAACACACACACTTGCCCAACAGCAGTATAACTTTCTGATTATGTCAACTACGACAAAAACGTTTCAACACGTCAGCTATTTGTGGGACGAAGCCAAAGCGGCAGAACTGGCCGGTGATGAAGTAGGGCTATTGATTTATCGATCAAATTTGCTGGGTGCCGATTTACGCCTGACCAACTACGGTGGCGGTAATACGTCCTGCAAAGCCATTGCTAAAGATCCCCTCACGGGCCAGGACACCGAAGTCATGTGGGTCAAAGGATCGGGTGGCGATTTAGGAACGCTCAAACGTAGTGGCCTTGCAGCCTTATACGTCGACCGGCTTCGTAGCTTAAAAAATATTTATCGGGGTCTCGAATTCGAAGATGAAATGGTGGAGTTATTTAACCACTGCATTTTCGATCTAGCCTCGAAAGCTCCGTCTATTGATACTCCTCTCCACGGATTCCTTCCCTTTAAACATATTGACCACCTGCATCCCGATGCAGCCATTGCCATTGCAGCCGCCAAAGACGGCAAACAGATTGTTCAGGACTTGTTCGGCGGAACCATTGGCTGGGTAGGCTGGCAGCGACCAGGCTTCGACCTGGGCTTGCAGATGGAACAATGCCTGAATGAAAACCCAGGCATCCGCGGCATTTTCCTGGGCTCGCACGGTTTGTTTACGTGGGGGAATACGGCCTATGAGAGCTATGTCAACACGCTCGAAGTGATTGAACGCTGCGCCGAATACCTGGAAGAAAATTACGGCAAAAAAGGCCCGATCTTCGGTGGCCCGAAGCTGGAATCGCTGGAAAAAGAAGCTCGGTTGAAACAAGCTGCCGCACTGGCTCCCGTTCTGAGAGGTCTTTGCTCGAACCAGCAACCCATGATTGGTCACTTCACCGACGATGACCGGGTCCTTCAATTTATCAACTCGAATGATCTGGCTCGGCTTGCTCCTATGGGAACCTCCTGCCCTGATCATTTCCTGCGTACTAAAATCAGCCCGCTCGTTTTAGAGTTAGCTCCTGACGAAGACCTGTCTGACGTGAAGGCTACCAAGGAGAAGCTAACGTCGGCATTTGAAGCGTATCGGGCCATGTACGAAGCGTACTACAACACCTGCAAGCACCCGAACAGCCCAGCCATTCGGGATAAAAACCCGGTCGTTATTCTCTATCCGGGTGTGGGCATGTTTAGTTTTGCGAAAGACAAGCAAACGGCACGGGTCGCTGCTGAGTTCTACATCAATGCCATCAACGTAATGCGCGGTGCCGAAGCTATTTCGGAATACACCTCATTGCCACGTCAGGAAGCGTTCAATATTGAATACTGGCTGCTCGAAGAAGCCAAGTTACAGCGTATGCCAAAGCCAAAGCCCTTGTCGGGACGTATTGCGCTGATTACAGGCAGCGCAGGCGGTATTGGCAAAGCCATTGCCAAACGATTCCAGGCCGAAGGTGCCGTTGTTGTCATTAACGATAACGACGCGGATCGTCTGCAAGGAGCCGATGAGGAATTTAAGCAGCAATACGGTCGCGACGCTCATGCATCGGCGCTTCTGGACGTAACGAATGCCGAAACGATTCGGAAAGCATTCGACGTAGCAGCGCTTGCCTTTGGTGGCGTCGACATTGTTGTTAACTGCGCGGGTCTGTCGATCTCGAAACCTATTGAAGAGCATACCGAAAAAGACTGGGATCTGCTCTATGACGTACTCGTAAAAGGTCAGTTCCTGGTAACGCAGCAAGGCGTTGAAGTAATGCGTAAACAGGATATCGGTGGCGATGTCATCAACATTGCCAGCAAAAATGGTCTGGTTTCCGGACCAAACAACGCAGGGTATGGTTCGGCAAAAGCCGCTCAGCTACACTTAAGCCGACTAAACGCGGCCGAACTGGGTAAAGATCATATCCGGGTAAACGTAGTGAATCCAGATGCCGTTATTTCCGATAGCAAAATCTGGGCAGGTGCCTGGGCGGAAGGCCGTGCTAAGGCATACGGCGTTTCGGTGGAAGAGCTACCAGCCTACTACGCGAAACGGACTCTATTGAACGAGATTATTTTGCCAGAAGACATTGCCAACGCCTGCTTTGCGTTTGTCGGTGGACTACTCAGCAAATCGACCGGCAACGTATTGAACGTCGACGGCGGTGTTGCCATGGCCTTTGTTCGATAATATCGGGTTTATGGTTTATCGTATAAGGTTTATGGTTGGCTGACGCATCAAAGATTATCCGGTATCAGCCAACCATAAACCGTACACTATAAACCATAAACTGAAAACCCCTTTCCTATGCAACTCGAATCGTATCAGATTGCTGATCATAATAACGGTCTTAAAGAAAGCCATCAGCGCAAACTGGCTTACTGGACCGATGAAGTAGCGAATGCAGAATCGATCATCTCGAAACTCATCGACTTTCAAATTGCCATTCCGAGCTGGGCTTTAGGAACGGGCGGAACGCGATTCGGTCGGTTTGCGGGCGGTGGTGAACCTCGCTCTCTTGAAGAAAAACTGGAAGATATTGGCTTGCTTCACGCCTTGAACCAGTCGAGCGGAGCTATCTCGCTGCATATTCCCTGGGATATTCCAACCGACCCGGAAGCTATCAAGCAACTGGCAGCTCAATATGGCATTCGGTTCGATGCCATGAACTCCAATACGTTCCAGGACCAGCCCAATCAGCCAATGAGTTACAAATTCGGCTCCCTGCAACATGTCGATCCGGCGGTCCGGCAACAGGCTATCGAGCATAATATCGACGTCATCAAACAGGGCATGGCGCTGGGTTCTGACTCGCTGACGGTCTGGCTATCAGACGGCTCCTGCTTTCCAGGGCAGTTGAATTTCCGCAAGGCATTTGATCGGACGCTGAGCAGTCTTCAGGAAATTTATAAAGCCCTGCCCGACGATTGGAAAATGCTGGTTGAGTACAAAGCGTACGAACCCAATTTCTATTCGACCACCATCGGTGATTGGGGTTCCTCGTTCCTGTATGCAACAAAATTAGGACCGAAAGCCTTTACTTTGGTCGACCTTGGCCACCATCTGCCAAATGCCAATATTGAGCAAATCGTTGCCATCCTGCTGAATGAGCAAAAATTAGGTGGTTTCCACTTCAACGACTCTAAATACGGGGACGATGATTTAACCGTGGGCAGCATCAAGCCGTATCAGCTTTTTCTGATTTTCAATGAATTGGTGGATGGTCTGGACGCGCGTGGCTTAAATCATGCTACCGGTTTAGGGTGGATGATTGACGCATCGCACAACGTAAAAGACCCACTGGAAGACTTATTGCAGTCCGTAGAAGCCATTCAATTGGCTTACGCCCAGGCTTTGCTGGTTGATCGGGTTGCCCTCGAAGAAGCCCGCGAAGCAAACGACGTAGTACGTGCTCAGGAAATTTTACAGGAAGCGTTCCGAACCGATGTTCGTCCGCTAGTTGCCGAAGCTCGTCTACGGGCTGGTGGAGCTCTAAACCCGCTGGCGCTGTTCCGTCAATTAACTATTCGTCAGAAACTGATCGGTGAGCGCGGAAGCAAAACCGTTGCCACTGGACTTTAAAAAAAGTTTTCAGTTTATAGTTTTCAGTAGGCTGGCGCGTCAGCAAGTGTCTGGCGCCAGCCTACTGAAAACTATAAACTGAAAACTGAAAACTGCACTACTCTTCCTATGCCCGCTACGCCTGTTATTGCTGTTTTTGATGTTGGCAAGACAAATAAGAAACTGTTTCTCTTCAATGAGCGCTACGAAATCGTTTGGGAGAAAACGACTCAATTCCCGGAAATAACTGACGACGATGGAGATGCGTGCGAAGATGTTAATCGACTCTCTGCCTGGGTTCAATCGTCGTTGAACGATGTTCAGCACGTAGCCGGGTTCTCCATCAAAGCGGTTAATTTTTCCGGCTATGGCGCCAGCTTTGTTCATCTGGGGGCAGCAGGTCAAGCTGTTGGGCATCTGTACAATTACCTCAAACCTTTTCCCGACAACGTTCGCCGTCAGTTTTACGATACGTATGGAACGGTTAGCGACCTGTCTATGCAGACTGCCTCTCCAGCCTTAGATAGTCTGAATTCAGGACTAATGCTGTATCGGCTTAAATATGACAAGCCGGAGCTTTTTAAACAGATCGACTGCTCGCTCCACTTACCGCAATATTTAAGCTACCTGATTACGGGGCAATGTTTTTCCGACATGACCAGTATCGGTTGTCATACGATGCTGTGGGATTTCCCTAATAACCAATATCACCGATGGGTCACAGACGAACGGATCGACCAGATTCTGGCTCCTATTTTCCCGTCGGATGGTGTGGTCGTCCCTAAAGATGCTGGCCAGACCTATAAAGTCGGAGTTGGTTTACACGATAGTTCGGCAGCGCTGATTCCGTATCTGGCTTCCTTTCAGGAACCGTTTATTCTGATTTCGACCGGTACGTGGTCGATCAGTATGAACCCCTTCAATGTCAGCCCGATAACGCCGGAAGAATTGCAGTACGACTGTCTGTGCTTTTTGCAGTTCAAAGGGAAACCGGTGAAAGCGTCTCGCCTGTTTGCCGGTTATGAACACGAACAGCAGACCAAGCGCCTGGCCGATCATTTCAATACGTCCGCTGACTACTACAAGACGGTTCAATACGAACCGGCAATCATTCAGTCGTTACGTACCAATCGCCCGGACTCCAGCACTAATTTCGACAGTGTGAAAAATCCGCCTATGCAGGAGTCGCTGTTTGGGTACCGCAACCTATCTCATTTTCAGACGTATGAAGAAGCCTATCATCAACTGATGCTGGATCTGGTTGCCCAACAATTAATCTCTACAGATCTGGTGCTGGAGGGCTCGCCCGTCAGTCGTTTGTTTGTGGATGGCGGCTTCAGTAAAAACCCGATTTATATGAATCTGCTGGCTACGGCCTTTCCCCAAACGGAGGTTTATGCCGCTTCGGTAGCTCAGGCATCGGCTTTAGGTGCGGCCTTAGCCATTCATAATCACTGGAATAGCCAACCTATTCCGACCGAAATTATCGAGTTGAAACACTTCGCAAACGACTCAGTAACGATCTGATTTCCGACGTAACGTACCTACTGAATAGCTTTTTGCCAGTCTGTACGTTACGTTGTTTAATACGATTCATTAGCCAGTGGTTCTTTCTGGCAGAGTTGGTTATAGGCCGTTACCATCTCGCCCAGGATTCGCCAGTCGCGCCGATTGGCTGTGGGAAAATTTCGGACAAAAGCCGGGCAATCGCCAAACAATCGGTCGTGCACCGCTTCAAAGTTAGCGCGTTTAGCCAGGAATGACTCTCTGCCGTTCTTCAGAACAATGTAGCTCAGCTCCAGACGGTCTGTTTCGAGAATAAAGTTGCCGAACGTAAATTCCGTTGTTTTCTTCCAGCCCGACGCATCAAAATACAGGGCTACGCTGCCACCAAAGGGTGTAAGCCGCTCCAGCAACATCAGTTTCCCTTTTTGCCTTGGATTCGGAACCCGCTCAAAAACAACCAGCTCCTGCTCGGTAGGTATACTGCCGGTCTTGTACGCAAAATTGGGTATCCGCTGAGCAATCAAGCGTAATTCCTCTGCCTTGACCTTGGTTTTGCTCTTATCGGCATTACGGAAAATCACGTTTGCAGGTGAGCTATTTACTAACGAACCGATACGTAGCTCACCACGAATGGTATCATTTTTTGTCGTTACAACGTAACCATCGGTCCACATCGTAATGGCTCCGAGCGGATTGTATTGCGCTAAACAGATCGTGTTCGCCATCAACAAGAAGAGTACCGCTACTAGTTTCATGAGTGAAATCAATATGTCACTCACAAAACTATGATTGCAGACTGGCTACCCGACGTGTAGCTTGTCTGAATCGTCTATCCGATGTTATGAACTGTTCAAAAGCCCGTTTCAATCTTTTCTGGGTTATAATTTAAAATTCATGCGAGAAACTACCTGTGAGCCAATACGAGCCATAAACAGATAATCACCGGGGGTCGCCAGCCTGAACTGTTCCATAACCTCCGACGTATTGGCATACTGCTTATCGAACACGACCAGTCCCTGGCTGTCCGTAACGTATACATTGATCGATTGAGGACTGGGTATAGACACTTTAAGAGTCGTTTCGCCAGTACTTGGATTAGGATACAAAGCCAAAACGCCTTCGAATTTCAGATTCGTGTCGGTTGAATTGTCGACATCTACCGTAAACGCATCGGTCAGGCAACCGTATTGATCGGTAACAGTATACGTAGTAGTTGTGGTTGGGGCTACGGTAATAGACCGGGTAGACTGGCCCGAACTCCAGGTATAATTTCCCGGCCACGATGCAGCCAGGGTGAAGGTCTGATTGGGAGCCGTCAGATAGTAGCGCTTCTGGTTCACCTTTTTAAACAGCGTAAACTGATCTTTTACTGACCCGTCGGTAGTTAACCATTTCGCATCGAGCCGATTGTCATTTACATCGATGATCATCGAACCTCCTATCTGGTTGTTTGAATAAACCATTGCCGGATGCGGATAGCCTGTTGATTGCCCGCCGAGTTGCCCTCCGCTCCCATTCACTACGTAAATGATGCCCGACTGTTTATTAGCGATGGGACAGGAATTGGGCGATCCGTCGTAGCGCGCATTGCTGGTCGATACGGCATGTTGTTTGCTGTCAAACGTATACGATTGTCCGTAGTGACCTTTCATCAAAAAACTACGTTCATACACGTGACTATGGCCTGATAAGACCAGATCGACCTGATACTGCTCTAAAATAGGCAAAAGCTGTTGCCGGATTAGGGTTAAGTCGCCCGCCGTGTCGGAATCATGCGAGCCTTTCGTGTAGGGCGGATGATGAAAAAAGACAATGACCCAGGGCAATTTATTAGCGGCTAAATCTTTCTGTAACCACTGCGCCTGGCGCCCCGCCGGATCGTATACCCGTGTTCCATCATCGCCTTCTGAATCCAGCGAAACGAAATGAATATTGGCATAATTAAACGAATAGTTCTGTTTCGAACCCGACGGCAATCCGCCTGCTTCGCCCTGCTGAGGCACGGTAATGATTTTGTAATAGTCAATATTGAAGTTTGTATGAACGCCAATGTATTCATGATTCCCCGGTGTTGGCCAGGATGGCAGATGTTTCAGTATGCTGGTATACGTATTGAAAACGTACTGCTGATACTGATCGTCGAAACCCTGATTATAAGCATTGTCACCCAACCAAAGCCAGACATCGGCCGGACGACTGTATTCAACCTGCTGGTATTGCTGCAGGACCATCTGCTGATTGGGCGTACCTGCTCCAAAATCGCCCAGCGCCCATATTCGAACCGGACCAACAGAACCTGTTACGGGCGAAGTCTGAAAATATTGCTCATTAGATACCATCAGATCGCCAGCCGATGAGCCAACGGAATAGTAATACTTAGTGGCTGGCTGAAGTCCCGTCAACGTAACAACATGATCAGTAGTCGACGTAGCATCAGTCACCTGCTGGTTGAGGTTATACAGATTAGTACCGAAACGTACGCGGCTATTAGTCGGTTGGTCGGTCCGCCAGCGGATCGTAATCCCAGATGGAGTAACCGTTTGGAGATAGGGTTGCCGTGTAACGGTCTGGGCATTTGTTGACAATAGAGGCAAACAGAGGAAGCCAAGCAATAAACGTAAAGATGGGTGTCGCATTGGTGAAGTACGGAGGAAGCTAAAAATACAAAACTTTGCGAATCTCCCTCCATCTCACACAAAACCTCTATCCTTGTCAACACACAAACTCAGGTTAGGAGTAGTATTTTTTGACAGTTGGCTGCTTACTCATACGATTAAACCTATGTGTCGTTTTTTTCTGTCTCATGCATCATCTCTCAATTGCCATTGCTGGTTTACTGACGCTTACAAACAGCACCACTCCTTCCGACAATCCGCCTTCTCGCCCAGCGACTAAGGCGATTGTAGCCACCGACCTGAAACTGCCTGCCGGTTTTTCAGCGACCATTGCGGCCGAAGAACTGGGATCGGCCCGTCATATCGCCATCAGTAAAACGGGCGATATTTATGTAAAACTCGCTAAAGTCAAAGATGGTAGCGGTATTTATCGGTTACGTGATACCAACAAGGATGGCGTTATTGACGAACGCATTGGTTTTGGCGATTATCCTGGAACAGGAATCTTGATAAAGAACGGCTATCTGTATACCTCTTCCAATTCGGAAATCTATCGGTACAAACTGAATGATCAGGAAGAAGTTATCAATCCAAAACAGCCCGAAAAACTCGTTTCAGGATTGCGGGTGAAGCCAAGAGATCAGTCGAAATCCATTGCCGTCGACAATCAGAATAACATTTATGTCAACGTAGCATCCGACAATGACGCCTGCCGGGAAGCGGGTACTGGCAAAGGTATGATGCCCTGCCCCCTCCTCGATTCAGCAGCTGGTATCTGGAAATTTAAAGCCGATCAGCAGAATCAGACCTATGCCACTGGTACCCGCTACGCTACCGGTCTGAAAAATGTGGTCGGCCTGGACTGGAATTCAAAAACGAATTCCCTGTTTGTTATGCAGCACGGACGTGGCCAATTCCACGACTTCTACCCACAGTATTATACCCCAAAACAAAGTGCCGAACTGCCCGCCGAAACCATGTTCGAAGTTCATCAGGGCGACGATGCAGGCTGGCCGTACATTTACTACGACCACATTCAAAAGAAGAAAATTCTCGCACCGGAGTATGGTGGCGACGGCAAAAAAACGGGTGGCGAAAAAACTATTAATCCAGTAGCCGCCTTTCCGGCCCATCTTGGCCCAAATGGTCTGCTTTTTTATACAGGAACTCTGTTTCCCGAAAAATACCGGAACGGCGCTTTCATTGCCTTTCACGGACAGTCTGCGGAGCTACACAAAGGCTATATGGTCGCTTTTGTTCCGTTCAAGAATGGGAAGCCATCCGGAAATTGGGAAATTTTCGCCGATAACTTCGCCGGAACGGATCTTGTGAAGCCAACCGGCCCCGTTCAACACCGGCCTTGTGGGCTCGCTCAGGGACCCGATGGTTCGTTGTATGTAACCGATGACCTAAACGGTACGTTGTTTCGTATTTCCTACAAAAACCCGGCACCATCCGCTAAAAAATCATCGGTGAAGAAATAAACGATGAACACAAAAAAAGCCAGCGATTATAAAGTCGCTGGCTTTTTCATTCCCGCCTGTCAATAGATTAATTTTTGACTCGCACGGGCAAATCCTCTAACTGCGCATAGCTCAGTTTCCAGTTACCATCGTCGCCTTTTTTCCAGAGCAGGATAAAATTACCTTCTCCGTAACCGCGTGGCAGGTCGGGGCCAGCCGGCAATACGTCGACAGAGAAAGTTCCAGCTTCGTAGGCCGTTTTACTGTCGGTACTTGAACTCACTACGTTGGTTTTGAGATCAGCCAAACCGGGCAGCGTTTCCTGAACCCATTTTTTCGACACTTCCGATTTGCCGGAGAAATGCGTACTTCCTTGCAGAAAATGTACGTCATCGGCCAGGAAGCTGATTATTTTGTCCGAATTTTTGGTGTTCCAGGCATCGATAAACTGGCGATTCAAATCCTGAACCACCGACTCATTATTTTTAGACGAGCAAGCCGTTAGAAGGCTGGCGGTGATTAAAACTCCAATAAGCGTTTTCATGACGTTTACGTTTTATGACATACTTTACCCAGGTTATGTCGCCTGTCAGTGTGTAAACAGACGAAACATAATCTGAGTGAAGTCTGAATTGTTACGTGTTTAGATTACCAGCTTTTCCGACGATATTCGGAATCACTGTAGGCAGTTGATTGATCGCCAAAAGAATCGTTTGGCAGAAAACCTTCCCGTAGAATATAGGAACCCGGAGCAGTTCTGGGATTGTATAACGCTGCCGTTTGAGCGGCTGGGGATACTTTTGCTACGGCGGCACTGGTGGTTGTTCGTGCTGGTGCTACGTATGGCTCCAGATCGTTATTCGATGCTACTCGGGTAGCAGCCTGACGTTCGGCTTCGGCGCGGGCCATTGCTGCGCGTTCGGCAGCAGCACGGGCAGCAGCTTCTTTTTTGCGTTTGTTATCAACATGCTTGCCAATGGCATAGCCTGCAGCGCCACCAGCAACACCGCCGATAACACCACCAACAACCCGATTCCGTTTGTTGATGATAGCCCCCGCAGCGCCACCAACGCCAGCCCCAATGGCCGTTCCTTTTGCCTGTGGGCTCCAGCGTTTTTTAGTCTTCTGCTGCTGTCCAATGGCATAGCCTGCACCACCCCCTAAGACACCACCCACAACAGCGCCAACCGCTGGGTTACGTTTATTTATAGCTGCACCCGCTACAGCACCTGCTCCAGCCCCAACAACAGCACCCGTTGTTTGTGGTCCCCAGCTCATCTGCGCCTTTGTTTGACCGGTATTTACTAAAGCAATAGTCAGGGCAATCAGTGTAATCTTCTTATGAATCGTTTTCATAGCCGTGGATTTTAAGTAAGTCGTTAACGAGATTGTGTTAAAAATGTCTGTTTATCTCGTCAATTACCTTTCTACTCTAAGATGATTATAGACTTAATTGGTTTAATCAACGGCTTATCCCATCAGATTGTTGCGTCATAAAAACTGTCCTGATCTGTACAGAGTATGTCCACAATCGGACAGAAAATAGACGTTCATATAGTCAAAAAGTGGATTTCTGCTCATTTTAAAGCCTTTTTTCTAATTGGCAAACCATTTGCTCTAAGGCAGTAAACCGGTTCAATTAAATTTTTCTTAACCTGACTAACTAGTATGTATCGTATTAACCAATTGGTACTACCGCTTAGCCCTTCGCTTACCCACTGATCGCTTTCGATTAGCTACCAGGGAAGATAAGCTGTGCGAGCAAGTGCCGTCTCCGCTCAATCAGTAAACCCAACATTATCTATGAAATCCCTGAAGATGCTTTCTCTCCTCTGGCTAGTTATTACGACGATCATGCTGTCTGCAGCTTTGCCGTGCCAGGCCCAGACTAACTCAGATTATTTTACTGTCGATTCTGTTCGAAACGACTCTACCGGTGCTTACTGGAAACTGCGAACCGATTACCAGACGCGCTCTACCAGTATCCGCTTTTTCAATGCGCAGCACCAGCTACTGTATGAAGAGAAATTACCAGGTCGCTACATTAAACTGACGAAACGGACTACCCGGCTTCTTAATGAGCTATTGACTGGCCTTACCAACCGAAATTTGCTGGATACTCATGTAGATTCATACGATCTCGTGGCGAGTAATCAGCCGCAGCATAGGCACACCATAAACCGAACCGGGCACGACAAACCCAATGAGCCCACGTCTAATTCGCTGAATGGGTCATCCTTTTCGGCCAACTCCATTGTGACAGACCAGGGCAAAATGGTCGTTTACTGCACAAACCCTGACAATACGCCTATATACGTATCGTTAACGGATCAGGATCAGAAGATTGATTATTATAAAGAGCGCGTAAAAGCCATCGATTATACACGGTATTTCGACGTTAATCAGTTGCCAGTCGGGTCATACAGGCTCCAGATTAAGCATCAAAAACAGATTGTTTCGTTTGCGCTGGCTGTCAAAGCAAAAGGTAGCCTGTATGATTTAACGGAGCTAAAACCCCAACCCTGACTGGCGGTTATTTTTTCCCGCTACGTTTAATGGGTCGCCCGTATTTGAGTCGTTTTTCCGCTGCGTGATCCCGACGCACATTGACTTTTTTATTCTTATCGGTTTTATCGTGAAAAGCACCACCCCCGGCCTCCGGCCGGGCTGGTGTTAAATCAATTGACTTCATCCGAATCTGCGGCATTTCATCGTCGGTCAATTCGTCTGAAATAACCAGCTTTTCGGGGAGCGGTAAAACGGGAATCGTATAATTCATTAACGCTTCAATAAGCGCAAGCTGCTCCTGTTCGGCTTCCCTAATGAACGAAATAGCAATTCCTTTTTTGTCGGCCCGGCCAGTTCGGCCAATCCGATGAATGTAACTTTCCGGTTCTTCGGGCAAATCGAAATTGATAACATGCGATACGTCTGCTACGTCGATACCCCGTGCAATAATATCCGTGGCAATCAAAACACGATACGTACCGTCCTGAAACTGTTGAACGGAGTTGAAGCGGTAATTCTGCGATTTGTTGGAATGGATCACGCCAATTTTACCGGGGCAATCTGATTCGAGCAGTTCGAACAACTCGTCGGCCAGTTGCTTCGTAGCAGCAAAAACCAGCACCCGGGTCATAGCCATATCATGCCCCAGGAGGAAATTCAATAAATTAATCTTCGTATTGAAATTAGGAACGTGATATACGCCCTGCTCAATATTCTCCAGCGGAGTTCCGGCCGGAGCGGCTTCGACACGAACGGGGTTGGCAAAATACGTATCGATCAACTGTTCTACATCGTCAGTCAACGTAGCAGAAAACAACAGATTCTGCCGTCGGGGGGGCAGCAGGTCAAGAATTACGCTTAGCTGCGCTCGAAAACCCAGGTTCAGCATTTCATCGACTTCATCAATAACCAGTTTCTTCAACGCTTTAGTTTTCAGGGCACCACTCGACAAAAAATCGACAAGCCGGCCGGGTGTCGCCACCAGTACGTCGGCCCCCTGCTGTATTTCAGCGAGCTGCGTTTTCAAATTAACACCCCCATATACCCCCACCACCATCAGGTTCATGTAGGTAGTCAGTTGTTTCACCGACTCAACGACCTGTGCAACCAATTCACGTGTAGGAACCAGAATAATAATTTGCGGATGGTGCTCCTTCGAAAACTGATACTGGCGCAGACAGGGCAACAGATAAGCAAAGGTTTTTCCCGTCCCTGTTTGCGCAATACCACACACGTCCTGGCCCGACATGACAACCGAAAAAACTTTCTGCTGAATGGTAGTGGGTGTGGTGTAGCCCAGATCGTTCAGGGCGTTGAGAAGGGGCTTATTTAGATTCAGCTCATCAAAAGTCATAGTCGTAACGTGCTTACCAGATTGCGAAGGTAGATGGAATTGGCGAACCCCATCTTTTTAATTCATCAAACAACGTACTGAACACGCATCCAGTTCTCCCAAACGAATAGAATAGATCATCGCTGGTCTTATTAGCATGAAACTCATCACCCAACGTTCTAAACCGCACGAATGGCCAGGCTCTTTTTCACGTTTTTTCTACTCGCTTCCTCGCCTGTTGTATTGGCTCAGGCCAGAATTGACAGTCTGTTACCCACCCGAGGCTTTTGTATTGCGGCCCCCAAACCACATCAACTCGATACGTTCCTCAAATTCATTAACGAAGAGCTGGCCCCCCGGCAGGTCAATACGTTGATCCTCCGGATCGATTTCAACTACCAGTTTGATAGCCATCCTGAACTTCGCGATAGCGCGTCGCTCTCGAAGCGGGACGTCAAAAAGCTGGTCAAGGTTTGTCAGAAGAATCGTATCCTGCTAATTCCCCAGATCAATCTGCTGGGGCACCAATCCTGGGCCAGTACCACGCACAACCTGCTACGTATCTACCCACAATTCGATGAAACTCCGCACGTAAAAATGCCAGAAAAATACAGCTGGCCGAACCCCGACGGTCTCTATTGCAAAAGCTATTGCCCATTACATCCTGACGTGCATCAGGTCGTTTTTGCGCTTGTCGATGAAATTTGCGATGTTTTTGAAGCCGAGGCTTTTCATGCTGGCATGGATGAGGTATTTTACATCGGCGACGACAAATGTCCGCGTTGTTCCGGTCGGGACAAATCCGAACTATTCGCGGGCGAAGTTGCTGAAATCCGCCATCATCTGGCCCAGAAAAACCGTAAACTCTGGATTTGGGGCGACCGACTTATTGATGGTAAAACGACGGGCATTGGCATGTGGGAAGGCAGTTTCAACAATACCCATCGCGCCATTGACCTGATCCCAAAAGACGTAACGATCTGTGACTGGCATTACGAACGCCCCGACCAAACAGCCGTTTATTTTGCCATGAAAGGTCTGAACGTCATTACCTGTCCCTGGCGCAAGCCCGGCTTTGCCGTTACGCAAACCCAGGATATGGTCAAATTCCGACAATCGGCTACTCCGGTCATGAAAGAACGATTTCAGGGTATGATGCAAACGGTGTGGTCTGGGGCGGGTGCCTTCCTGGACGAGTTTTACGGCGTAAAAGTCAATCCCGAAGCGGGCGAAAACACGCAGGCTAATTGCTTCAGAGCCTTATACGGCGAAATAAAACGGTTAACCGACGAGAATTGACCTAAACAAGCATACTAGACGAATCACTAGCTCAACCTGCCAGTCAACATGGTATCCTCTCCCTCTTTACGCACCCCGTCGACTCAATTGGCAAAACGGGTCTTTTCCATCGACGTTTTCCGAGCTATCACCATGCTCACCATGATTTTTGTCAATGATCTGTGGTCATTAACGGGCGTTCCTGTCTGGCTGGAGCACGCACGTGCGGATCAGGATTTTTTAGGATTCTCTGACACGGTCTTTCCCTGTTTCCTGTTTATTGTCGGCATGTCGATCCCGTTCGCCATTCAGCAACGACTCGCTAAAGGCGATTCCTACGTCGAAATCATCAGGCATATTTTAATTCGGTCCGTAGCCCTGCTTATTATGGGCATTTTTACGGTTAACGTACCGGATTTAAACGAGAAAGCATCGGGTATCAGCAGTCAATGGTTTCAGATTCTGATGGTCATTGGGTTCTTTCTAATCTGGAATCAATACCCGAAACGGGAAGGTTCTCTAAAAAGCCTTTTTCTGGGTCTACAGCTGATAGGTGTAGCTTTGCTTGTCTTTCTGGCAGTTCGTTTTAAAGGAGGTGCCGACGGCCGGTTAACGAGTATGGCTCCGCAGTGGTGGGGGATTCTGGGACTGATTGGGTGGACGTATCTAACCTGTGCCATTCTTTATCTGTTGCTACGTAACAAACCTGTCCTGCTCGTTGCTTCATGGCTACTTTTTAACCTACTAACCATTGCCGGACATGCAGGCTGGCTACATCAGCTATGGCCGGGTGGTCCTCAAGACTGGATACTGGGCAATGGGGCTTTTAGCTCATTTACGTTTGCGGGTATTCTCGCTACGCTTCTACTCACGAGCTGGCAGCAAAAAGGTAATGTTCAGCAGATTCCGCTAGTATTTACCGGTATTGGCATACTCTTTCTAGTAGCCGGATTTATCTCCCGAAACTTCTTTATCATCTCTAAAATTCAGGCAACCTCAACCTGGGTTTTCCTTTGTTGCGGCATTGCCTTTATTACGTATGCCGCCATCTACTGGCTGGTCGATTTAAACGGCAAAGTCAATTGGTTCGATCTGATCAAACCAGCCGGAACTAGTACGTTGACCTGCTACCTGATACCGTATCTGTACTATAGCCTCACCGATCTGTCGGGCGTTTCGCTGCCAGACTCGCTAAAAATTGGGGGCATTGGGCTGGTCAAATCACTACTGTTTGCTTTTCTGGTTATTGCTATCACAGCCGCGCTTGGCAAGCTCCGAATTAAGCTCAAATTGTAGATAAAATTAGATTGCCTATTGAATAAAGAGGAGCATGGCGAGTCAGAATCGTCATTGATTTCTCTATCAGGTAGCAAAACAAAGTCCAATGAACTTGTGTAGATAAAAAGGGTCATGTTCCTTCCACCAATCCGTAAATTGTTTTAGATACTATGTCAAAACTAGCCCAAATCCTACTAGGCACGTGGTTTATCTGCAGTACTAACTTTCCCATGTGGCTGAAAGGAAACAAGACCAGTCCGACGTTCACCTACACCACTACGACCAAAAACTCTGCCGATTCGGTGCTACTCGATGAAGTCAAATACGTTAAAAAAGGAGAAACTAAAACCATAACCGGTTACGATTATCCCAACCCCAACGATTCATCCGCTTTCGTCTGGCGCGGCAAAGGACTTCTTCGACTAGCCAAAAGCAAATGGAAAGTCGCCCTGAAAGATCCAGATGGGCAATGGGCGGTAATCTGGTTTTCGAAAACACTGTTTACGCCCGAAGGTGTCGACATTATTAGTCGTGATCGGCAAATTCCGCAAAAAACACTCAATCACATCAAATCCTTGATGGCCGACGATCCACTACTGGCCAAACATCTGATTGATATGCAGGAATTGCCGAATAAGTAAGCACTATTTTATATCCCGATTTCCCCGAAGAGCTATATCGTTATCCTGCTTTTTGCGTATTATTACCCTTGTCTCAACTTGTAGTCAAACTAGTCTGCTAATCCTTATTTTTTCGCAATAAAAAAGAGGTTTTGTTCTAAACTACTACGTAATAGCAAAGGCTGAAGCTGTAACTGGTTCTTATTTTGCAATTGCTACGGCATGCATTTTACCACTATTTTTAGTCAATTGATGCTATCTGGGACAACTGAAGCATTCAATATATATACACTCGATAATGGATTTTTCGCAGTACCAGAAAAGCACTACGTCCGTATGGGCCGGAGAAACGGAGCCGACAGCCAATGGGGCCGTAACCACACCAATCGTGAGAAGCGTTGCCTTTTCCTACCATGATCTGGACGAATGGCACAACGTAGCAACCGGCAAAGAAGATGGTTATATCTATAGCCGGAATTCCAATCCGACAGTGCATGTCCTCGAAGAAAAAATTCGCATTCTGGAAGGTGCCGAAGCTGCTACGTCGTTTGCTACGGGTATGGGGGCTATCAGCAATACGTTGTTTGCTTTACTGGCACCTGGTAAACGAGTTGTTTCGCTGAAAGACACATACGGCGGATCCAGCCGGATATTCCTTGATTTTCTCCCGCGTTATCAGGTACAGGTTACCCTTTGCGATACCACCGATTTTGCGGAACTGGAAGCGGAAATTGCCAAAGGATGCGACGTACTATACCTGGAAACGCCTACCAATCCAACCCTAAAAGTTGTCGATATTCCCCGGCTGGTTGCTGCTGCTCAGAAAGTAGGCGCTGTTACGGTCGTCGATAATACGTTTGCTACCCCAATCAATCAGAATCCACTGGCATTAGGTGCTGATTTAGTTTTACATAGCGCCACCAAATTCCTGGGCGGGCACTCCGATGCGATGGGCGGGCTACTGTGTGGCCGGAAAGATCTGGTGGAAAAAGTGTTTCAGTTTCGGGAAATAAACGGTGCCAGTTTGCAGGCCGACCCGGCTTACCTGATTGCTCGCGGCATGAAAACGCTGGAACTACGTATTGAACGGCAAAATGCGTCGGCGCTCACCATTGCCCGTCACCTGAAAGCACACCCTAAAGTCAGTGATGTGTTCTACCCCGGCCTGGAAACGCATCCCGGCCACGACATTGCGAAAGCGCAGATGTCGGGGTTTGGCGGTATTTTAAGTTTCTCGCTGGTTGGCGGTTACGAGAACGTAACGAAGTTTTTACCCAAACTCAAATTCGTCCATCTGGCAGCTAGTCTGGGTTCGGTCAGTACGCTGGCAGGTCCACCCCGAACGACCAGCCATGTCGAACTAACCGAAGCCCAACGGAAACAATTAGGAATTCCCGAAAGTCTGATCCGGTATTCGGTTGGTATCGAAAACGTAGATGATCTGATCCGTGATCTGGACGAAGCCCTGGCTTTACTGTAATTTTTATTATCCAGATACATCCCCTACTCCATAAGTCCATTCCCCAAGGCAACGATTGGTAATCCATTAACCGGCGTTGCCCTTATATTTTCTACCATCGCTAGCCCTGTTACAGAAACAAGAGGCTATGCGATGGTATTGAGATAAATGCCCCTCAAAACAGCCAGCCTCTCCATACAATCGTTAATTGATTGACGATAAGGCGCATCTATCAAAAAAACCGCTGAGTCATTACGGTTTCCCACGTAAGACCCAGTACAATTTACTCCTTCTCTCTTAAGTACCCGCTCACCAGCGACGGGCAAAGGTAACCTTGTAGGCAAAGAAATATTCTGGCTACCCAAACCCGGATATATAGTCAGCTGGCAATCGCCATATCAAATTGCTGATTCATAACTGGACGAAAACTAGTCTGCATCAGGTTTGATAGCCCTCTAGCATCCAATTAATTATTTCAAACAGCAATCCAACAGGAAGGATGCTGATTGTTCCGTATCGCCTATCAATTACTCTACCTAACCAAAGAGCAATCTATGATAAATCTAATTTTTCCGAGTCACAGATGACTACTAATAGAATATTTTTTCAAAAAAAATACCACTTACCTATAACTCCACTTTCTTATATGTTAGAATTTGACAAAAATCATATATTTGAAGAAAATAATCATTTATCATCTATTGACTAGCTGTTAGAATATAGTATGGTAGTGTTTACTAAAACTTTCTGTTCAACTTACTCAAATGAAAAAACTTCTATTTCTCTTTCTGTTGTATTTTCCGCTGCATACCTATGCTCAAATGGCGAATTGCATCAACCATGAATCGTATACCCTTGTTTACCAATCCAATGATGGGGCAGGAAACTGTACTTTTTCATTCACCCCCACTATAACAGTACGCCAGCCATCTAGACTGATCGCCTATACATTTACGAGTGGGGCCACATCCGTTTCGGTCTGTTATTCCGGAAATCCAATAGCTCTTGTAAACTGTAGTGGACCCTTTACTTCTCTTCCAGTCAATACGACATTAGCGGTAACATTACCAGCGGCAACCGTGGATATACCCTGCTCTAACGTAACCATTTCCCTGCGAGGGTCTAATGCCGCGAATGGTGCAGCAACATGCAGACTTCAACAGGTTTATAATGGCCCTCTCCCGGTTAGCCTCTTGTCTTTCTACGGTAGCTCCAACCCAGCCGGTGTTGTATTGAACTGGGCCACGGAGTGGGAAAAAGACAATGAAAGTTTTTCGGTACAGAAGAGCCTCAATGCCAAATCATTTGAAAGCATTGGCAACGTAAAAGGGAAACAAACCACCAATCAGGTATCCAGCTACGAATTTATCGATACCGACGTTGTTCCTGATCAGGTGTATTACTACCGACTTAAGCAGAACGATGTAAACGGTCACGAAGACTATTCACGTATCATCTCGGTTCGGCACCAGCCAGGCCAGGAAGCTCTTCCCAAAATATTTCCAAACAGCAACGTTGGCGGTAGTTTCTCACTGTCAGCACCGAATGCCGAGTCGGCGGTGTTGAAGCTCTACAATCAGGCAGGCATTGAAATCCCCATCATAGTCAACAAAACCGGCGATGTTAATCTGGTGTCGGTGGCCGCCAAAGCGCATATCCCAACTGGTATCTATATCCTGAAAATATTTGACGCAAAAGGGAGCGAGCAAAACGCCCTGAAAGTACTGGTGCAGTAAGCAGCAGTCACCTCCACTACGTTATTACATTCGTTAAAAGTCTATTTACATGAAAAACAAAGCTCGCAGTACCTCGCCTTTTCTTCTCAAAAAGCAATACAAAACGCCTTCATTTAAATTATTAGGCAGTGTCAAAAAACTAACGTTAAAAGTTGGATCAGGTGGAGATGGTTTTGGCACATTTACTTCCTAAATGGATCATTTTCCTTTGAGTCTGTACCACTGAAACGAAAAACATAGTGTCAATCGCTATCTACATTATTGCCTTTACCATCGTTTAAAATAAAAGCCAATGCAACACAAAACGCTCAAAACCTCTATCCCCCCTCGTAAAAGGCAGTAATGTTAGGCAGCGTCAAAAAACTGACCTTACAAGGTAAGAGTGGGTCAGGATCAGATATCGTACAGCCAACCACAGATGGTGTATATGATGGCTAGTTTTCTTTTTTGAAATAAAGTTGTTTTAGCTTTTCCGACCTTACAAAAGCAATCGTGTACTCTCTGGCATACTGTAGAAGGTACTGCTAAGCACACTTTTTAGCTTTTAAACACCGGTCCCGAATAAATAAAGCCGTTCAGTTTATAAACTGAACGGCTTTATTTATTCGGGAAACTCATAAAAAAGAGAGAATTCAGGACTAATCGTCGTAGCATAGCTCTTACCAACCAGCAACTCTCTATCTTTGGTAAACGCTCTCTAGTTCGTCTATCTCTTATCTTCTAACAATGACTGTACCGTTGACAAAATTTCTATCAACACTAACCTTTCTTTTTCTGCTGGCCAACGCGCCAACTATGGCGCAACCCAATACCGCGCCCAAAAAACCCACAGACGTAGCAACGCAACGGCTCTACGACGAGTTGGAGCGTATTTCATCACTGGCCAAAGGGAAAGTTGGGATTTGTGCCCTACACCTGGAGTCCGGCAAACAAATTGGTCTCAATCTTCAGGAGCGATTTCCGATGGCGAGTACCGTTAAAGTAGCTATTGCGGTTCAACTGTTTACACTGATTGAGAAAGGGCAGCTTTCGCTGACAACCATGACTGAGCTGCAACCCTCCGACCTGCATCCTGGTAGTGGCACCCTGGAGACTCTATTTGCCAAACCGGGCGTTCAGCTGTCGGTTCAGAATCTGCTTGAGTTGATGATGGTGATCAGTGATAATTCGGCAACCGATATTCTACTACGTCTGGTTGGCGGTACGGATGCCGTTCAGAAGCGAGTAAAAGCACTCGGTATTAACGGAATGTCGGTCGACCGGACGATCATTCAATTGATCGCCGATCTGGAGGGCGTTACGTTACCCCCGCCCAACCAGTGGACACTCGGATTCTTCGCTAAACTCGACAGTGCCACCACGCCGGAAATGAAACGGGCAGCTGCTATCAAAATAAAAAACGATCCCCGCGATACGTCGACCCCCGAAGCGATGGTCGATCTGCTGACCCAGATTTATCAGGCAAAAGCGATCAGTCCCGACAGTCGGGCGTTGTTACTGGGCGTTATGGAGCGTTGCCGGGGAGGACAGGCTCGTTTGAAAGGTTTTCTGCCCCCATCAACAGTAGTGGCTCATAAAACGGGTTCGTTGTATGGCAGCGCCACCGACGATGTGGGTATTATTACGTTACCGGGTGATGCTGGCCATATTGCTATCGCCGTATTTGTGGGCGACTCTCCGCAACCATTAGCCGAACGTGAACAAACAATTGCCCACGCAGCCCGCGCTATCTATGATTATTTTCTGTATCAGCCCGCGCTGACAACTACGTCTTCCCGGTAACCTTACCACTATTTCCACAGAGAATGTACGCCGGAGCGCAACCTTCCTTGTGTTGGTTTTAAGAAACTAACCTAAGGAAGGTTGCGCTCCGGCGTAATAAGCACTACGGCTCTCTTTCACTTTTTTTCTCTTTTTTTCTTCTCATCTGTAATGTTTCTGTGTCAAAGTCGTCTTTGTCATTGAAATGGACTTACAAGCTTTCAAACAACATATCCTGCCTGTTCAGGGACGCCTTTTTCGGCTGGCTCAGTTCTTTCTGCGCAACCGCGAAGAAGCAGAAGACGCTATGCAGGATGTGTTATTGAGGCTCTGGACCAATCGGCAGCAGTTAGACACTTACCATAGTGTAGAGGCTCTGGCCGTTCAGATGACCAAAAACCTGTGTCTCGACAGGCTAAAGTCTCCGGCCCGCCAGAAAATGGCCGACGATTCCGGTCTGGTTACCGCTCAGGACGAAGGGGTTTCGCCCTATCGGCAAACCGAGCTAACCGACAGTATTGGTTTAATCAGGCGCCTGATTAACGAACTACCGGAACAGCAAAAGTTCATTCTCCATCTTCGTGATGTTGAGGAGTATTCGTTCGAAGAAATCGAAGCAATAACCGGTCTCAGCATTAACAACATACGAGTGATTTTGTCGCGGGCACGTCAGCGCCTTCGGGAGAGTTACGTAAAGACGAACAACTATGAAGCAGGACATTGAGAAGTTGCTGGAAAAATACTACGAAGGCGAAACAACACTGGCCGAAGAAAAGCTGTTACGTCAGTTCTTCCAGCAGGAGGACGTACCAGTCCATTTACAGAGCCATGCCGGTCCGTTTCGGTATTTTGCTGAAGCCCGGGATCAGCATCCTTCGGCGGTATTTAATAACCGATTAGTTGCCAAGCTGAATGCCCTGGAACCAACCCCGATCCGGCGTTTAACATCGTGGGCGATACGTATTGCCGCAGGTGTAGCATTACTACTAGTTGGCTTTGGTGGCGGTCGTTTGTACGATCAATGGCGAGCCAGCCGCCATACGTCCGAAGCGGTGGCAGACAATGAGAACGTAGCATCGGCCCAGACTATCAAAAAAGTGCTGGCCTTTGAACCGACACAGCAGACTTCAGCCAGCGAACGAATACAAGCCGTTCAGCAAAGCTATGAGCTTACTCAGGTCGATCAGGACATTACGCAATTGTTGATCAACACCCTGAATTTTGATGCTAATGTCAACGTACGATTGGCGGCCTGTCAGGCACTGGCCCGATTCGAAAACGAAACCGGTGTTCGGGAAGCACTGATCCAGTCGCTAACCATTCAATCGGACCCGAATGTTCAGCTGGCGCTCATCGATATTCTGGTAGCAATCAAAGAAAAACGAGCCGCAAACGAAATCCGGCGACTGGCTCAAAATCAGGAAGCACTGGACGTAGTACGTCTGAAGGCCGAAGAAGGACTTACGCAACTAATCGGCAATCAAAAATCACCCTCCTAACTATAGTCATTTTTTAATTCATTTATCATCCATGAAAACGCTTATTCTACTGGGCATCAGCGCCCTGTGGTGCATCACTAATGCCCAGGCTCAGGAGTACAAAACCAAACTGACAAACGCTAAAGATCGTAAAGTCACGATAGAAATGGCGGCTGCTTCGCTCAAGATTGAAGGCCACAATAGCGACGAAGTTATTATTCAGGCCACATCAGGTTTTGAGGCTCCACCGGAACGGGCAAAAGGCTTAAAACCAATTTACTACAACGCTGTCGACAATTCGGGCATCGGGCTATCTGTAACGACCGAAAACAACGGTTTGAAAATCGAGAAAGCCACCCGAAAAGAGGTTAAGTACATACTCAAACTCCCGAAAAAAGTGGGCGTGCTGTTTCAACAAATCAACTGGCAGGGTTCCACTATTACCATCAGTAATATGGACGGCGATCTGGAAATCAAAACCAATAATGCCGATATCGATCTCAATAATGTAACAGGCCCCGTGGTGGCCAACACGACTAACGGCGAAATCAAGATCGTTTATTCGAGCCTGAGCCAGGAAAAACCAACGGCCATTTCGACAATCAGCGGCCCGATTGATATTACGTTACCAGCATCGACGAAAGCCAACCTGCAACTCCAGTCGATCTCAGGCGAGATGTACACCGACTTCGATCTGGGCATGAAAAACAGTAAAGATGGGATGTCGCGCGTGGGTGGTGGCCATAAAATTGAAGGATCAACCAATGGTGGTGGCGTTGAGATGCAGCTCAAAACCATCAACAGCAACATCTACATCCGTAAGCAGAAATAACCCTTTCCTCCTCACTACCATGAAAAAGCTCTTATGTCTGTGTACCCTGGCTTTCATCAGCCTTACTACGTTTGGTCAGAAAATTATTGAGAAATCATTGCCCGTCAGTGCGTCCCAACTGGTGAATCTGAATCTAAAATTCGCTGACAGTATTCAGGTACGCTATTGGGATAAGCCCGATCTGTCGGTACGGATCACCGTTTCGATCAATGACAACAAGCTGAATGATGCACTGCTGGTAACGACAGGATCTACCACCGAGGAAGTTCAGGTTGGTATCGATTTCGACAAAGAGCTACTGAAAGAAGGAAAAGCCGAGGATTGTCCGGGCAGTAAATCGACCTGGCGCACGGAACGGAACGGGCAGAGTTATTACGTCTGCAGCAAAATCAACTATCAGGTATTCCTGCCCCGCCAAGCCAGGCTGAAGCTTGAGACCATCAACGGCAACATCACTATTCAGGGCGCTACGGGTGCTGTCTTTGCCAAAACCATCAGCGGTTATGTAGACATGAGCTGGCCTAAATCGCAAGGAGCCAACGTGGCTATGAAAACCATTACCGGCGAGGTCTACTCGGATATGGATATTGCTTTTAAGAACAAGAAGCAAAAAGATCCTATTGTTGGCTACCTCCTGGAAGGAACGTTGAACGGTGGAGGACCTAACGTCCGCCTGGAATCGATCAGCAACGATATCTATCTCCGCAAAAAGGATTAATTTTTACTGATTCACGTATGACGATCGTCAGCCGCTTGATGGATTTTCACAAGAAATCTGTCGACGGCTGACGATCATTTTTATTGTGTAATCGGTAGCCAATCTGCGTAATAGAAAACGGTTTTGCTATGTACCGACCACACAGAACAAAACCAAAAACCTAGCTATCAGACAGATACACCGAAAACCAATGAATAACGACCCTAAACCAATCAATATGACAGTCTAGTCATAAGTGTACTTTCCTAAAAAAAGCCGGATTTTAAAGATATACTTTTCTCGCTTGCATCCGTTGTACATGAAATGCGATTTTCTATGCGTCTCATTTACATAATCGGGCTATTTACGCTTTGCTTAACGGCCTTTTTAAAACCAACTACTAGTCAGGCTACGCACGTACGCGCTGGTGAAATCACTACTCGGCGGCTTCCCGGCACTGCATCAACGTACTTGATTACGCTGACGGCATACTATGACGAACAACGGGGACGGGATGCGGCCAACGCGGCTACAGAAGTCCCTTTTTGTTTTGGCGATGGTACCAGTCAGTCCGTACCACGGGCACGTCGTGTTTACATTAATGGAAACACATCTTCCGTTAACTCCTACACCGTCATTCATACGTATCCAGGTCCTGGAACGTATACCATTGGCGCAACGATCGTCAACCGAAATGAAGGGACAATTAACCTACCGCCACCAGGTAGTTCCTCCAATATTTCCTTTTACGTAGCGACAACGATTCTGATCAACTCAGCGTTGCAGGTAAATTCAACGCCCGTTATGCTGAATCCACCGCTTGATTCAGCCCGCGTTGGACAGAAATTTTGTCATAACCCCGCTGCCTTTGATGCCGATGGCGATAGTCTGGCTTATCGACTCAGTACACCCAGGCAGGGAAGTTCAGGAAACTGCCGAAGCCAGGTTATTCCTGTTTATCAGGACCCGACGCGGTATAGTGTAAGCCGGGAAGATGGCAGCTCTCCGGCTACCTTTACGATTGACCCGGTTACGGGCGATCTGTGCTGGGACGCGCCCGGTCAGGTTGGCCAGTTTAACTTCGCCTTTATTGTTGAAGAGTGGCGGAATGGCGTATTGATTGGGGAAATAACCCGCGATATGCAGATTATTGTGGTTGACCAGCCTAATAAACGACCACTCATTGCCGGGGCTGAATTGTGCGTAGAAGCCGGTACGTTAATTAATCAGGCCATCCAGGCAACCGATCCCGATGGACAGCGAGTGATTATTACAGCCTACGGTGGACCATTTAATATAAACAGCGACGGAAACCCCCTCCCCGCTGATCTACAAATTGCGCCCGAATTTGCCCGGCTCATCAACGGGGGTGTAGCCTTACCTCAACCAGCCACGGCTACGTTCTCCTGGCAAACCAATTGTAATCATGTGCGAGCCGCCCCCTACGACATTACACTTAAGGTTAGCGACGTAACAGGAAGCCGCGCAGTTCCCTCGCTGGTTTCTTTTGCTACCCTCCGGATTCGAGTGTATGCGCCTTCGGTAAAGAACGTAACTGCACGACCCACGGCCACCGCCAGCGGGCGAGCCATTCAGCTAAACTGGAATCCTTATACTTGCGGACGTATCGCTAATTCGGGAGGACTCAGCGATACAACGGAGTTGATCATCTACCGGAAAGAAGGCTGTACACAATACAACCCACAAATCTGCGAAACGGGCTTACCGGCTTCGCTAGGCTACCAGAGAATCGGTAGTGTGCCCTATACCGCTACGTCCTACATCGATACCTCGGCCCTCCGGCGGGGCGTTAGCTACTCCTATCGGATCGTGGCCCGTAACCCCGGACTCGCCAGTAATGGAGGCTTTAGCGTAGCTTCTAATGAAGCCTGCCTCGAACTGCCTCTGCTGGCTCCCGTTATCACCCAGGTGACCGTCGATTCGACCGATACCCAACGAGGACAAATTACGGTTCGGTGGAGCAGACCCTTGGGCCTGCAACCCGGCGATCTGGGAGCACCCTACCAGTATCGGTTGCAGCGAGCAACTGGATTGACCGGCACTAATTTTACCACCATTGCCACCATCAATACCAACATCCAGCCCGGCGTGGCCGATACGCTCTACGTCGATCGGGGTAGCTCGGTGAGTGCGCTCAATACCACCGCCAATGCCTATCGCTATCAGGTGGAGTTCTACTAC
>NZ_JAAFZH010000016.1 GCF_010435915.1 Spirosoma terrae
TTAAATATGGGGCGCACCATAGGCAATATCTTGGGCCAGCTGAGCCAGGCGCTTTATTGAAGGGGGATCGTTACGAAAAAATACACTATTCAACGATCGGTATTCCAGTTGAAGCACGCTTCATGATACCTTTCAAGTGGGTTGGGCTAGCTATAACAGCCTATGGAAACTTAAATGATGGGCACTCCTTTGGGGGACTAGCACTATGCGTTTACGCTGGAAAGCTTTAGATCTTAATTCTATAAAAGCCATTAATCCAAGTCGAAACCGCACTCTCTTTTACTCATATCGCCTACGCAAATCACTTAATATCTACGTAGCGTCGAACCACTTCATAGATAAACCGGCCCTGTTGTCCTCTTGATTATACTTAACAGAAATATGGCGAGGTAAATAGCTTGGCTTAGAGAATCAGCCAGTAGACGATTCATATCGTCAACACATGAACGGTTTAATATATACGACATACGTGGAAATTTCAGCCAGACTACGCGTATCGTTTCTGGTTTATGAGCAATGTTTTCAGGTAGTTTAATTATAATCTCAATGGCCTCATCAAAGCTCTATATAACTAAAGGCACACCTATTGCTCCAAAAGCGTGCTTATTATAACTAAATAACTGGTTTCTGCCTTTCCTGGTAACTCATAGCTGGGCTACTATTGATGTGAGAACAATTTTGTACAATTAGTACATATAGTCAGTTCTCATCTTTAACAAAATTTAAAAACTACCCGGCGGCCCAGATTATCAACGATTCACCTTTCATTCCCTACCAGAACGGCTGATTCCGGGAAATCAAAAAATTTGACATCCCTGAACATTATTTGATTTGTTATAATTGGTTTAGTTCTAAATGACGGAAAGCCATTTGTGGAGTCTTAAGTATAGCGGCACTGACCATTCGCCGATATACTGTCGTTTATGATGTCTTTATCGATCACCATTTTCTATATAGCTCCACTCCTTATCGTATTAGCGTATGGTATGTTAGCTCAAACACAGGACGAAATAATGCCAATAGCTGTTGGAATAGCTCTTTTACCCGTTCTCAACTTCCTGGCAGCCATGCGTTGTATCTACATAACGGTACGTGTAACAGTAGACTGGCTAGCTAAACTTTAGAAATCGGTTACCTGGCTAGTCCAGATCGGTAGCCATAATGTCGGTATACGAACAGGACCGAAACTGGATTAATCCTTTTATTTTGACACCCGACAATCCCCTTAATTGCCGAACAACAGGCGTTATCCGTCGACGACTGACTGGCAACCAGTGGCCCGCTACCAGCACATCGGCAGACCGATCATCATTACGCCTGATCTGAGTAATATAGGTGGGATTAACGGCTAAACTCTTGCTCAGACGAATAAAGCCAGTCAATGTGTCCACGCATTTCTTTAATGTTGTTGAATTTAGCTCAGGGCTGGCGTCGATCAGATACACGCGGGTGTAGTTGCCCCAACCCATTAAGTAGGTGATACGAGCCGTGTTACCAGGCATTTTACTGTACTTCATGTATATATTATATCAAATAGTGTAATTTTTGTTCACTATAAAGATAAATATTAAACTTAAAAAGCACTACATTAACAAAATAAGGCTGCCCACAATTAGGCCGCCTTATTTATATTCTTGAAAAGAAAAGTTGATATATATACGATAGGAGCACGTTGTTAGATTTAAGTGGCTTCCATAAATTTCTTTTCAGGATATATAATTCACTAGGAAGTCACAGATTCCAAAATGCTACGTAAGCCAGGCCCTTCCTATAATCACTACGCTAAAACGAAGTAGCCCGGCCATATGACCGGGCTACTTCAGGTAATACAAATTGCGTCTTTATTTGGACAATCGAACTTCCATAAGGTCACTTTTGCGCAATAACTTTTCAGAGCTTCCAATTCATTCTGCTGTTAGGTTCATCCAGGCCAACTTTCTTACTCCAGAAGCATAACCACCTTAGTACCGTGGCCAAACAAATTGCCATTTATTACCTTTTTATTATTTTTAAAAACATTATATATACGTTATAAATTAATAGTAAATATAATATTTGGAGATAATGCTTATGAAATCAACTTTTTTTCTGCTTCCTCTCCTGTTGTCACTGCTGGCTGGTAAAAGCCAATCGCAGAACGTTCCTTACAAACCAGGGGTTGCACTGGTTGCTCATGCCGGCACAGCCGGTTATGGCATTGGCATCAGTAAATCGCTTAGCCGTCAACTAGCGCTACGTGTCGGCATTAATCAATTCACCTACAAAGGAACTCTCACATCAGGAAAGGCCACGGATGAACTTCAGATTGGGTTTGATTATACAATCAGGCTGCTGTCTTTCAATGGTCTGATTGACTATTATCCGTTCAAACGAGCGGGGTTCCACCTCACAGCAGGTGCGTATGTTAACCAAAACGAAGTTACGTTTTTTGGCAAACCGACTAAAGATGTTCGATTTAACGATGTGGTGTTCACCATCGATCAGGTTGGTACGGTGAGTGGTAAGGCTAGTTTTGCGAAAGTGGCACCGTATGCCGGAATTGGCTGGGGGCATCCGTTTCTACGCAATCGATTTAAAGTCATGGCCGATGTGGGTTTCTTTTATCAGCAATCCCCCAGTATCACACTCACGACGACGGGCATGCTGGAACCATCCAGCGATCAGGCGCCTGTTATTGAAAATAACCTTAAACCCCTGAAATACTATCCGGTAATCAGCCTTGGGCTTGCTTATAACTTTCTCTCTACTTCTTTTTAGCCGACAGTCATGAACCGATTCAATATGCTACGTAGCACACTGACTATTGTTCTATTTATGTTGATAGGAGGATGTCAGGATATACGCGATATACAACAGCTCGACCCGCTGAAAAATGTGGTATTCAAAATCAATTATGAGCCATCTCCCACTACGTTACAGGGACTGATAGTTGACGCTAAAACCAATACGCCTTTAGCCGTTCCGGTAAAGATTACGCTGTTTGGGCCTGATGCCAATCGAGTCGTTACGTATGAAGGAGCAGCCGTAACCTCCTTCGAAAGTGCAAAAGCGGATTTGTTTCTGGGTCTAAAAGGCGAGGTTCCGTCTACCAGTAAACCAGCCGAACTTCGGATCGTTGCCACCGCACCGGGCTATATTAGTTCGAGTATATATCTGTTCATCGATAAAACGAAACCCGAACCGTTTTCACTACATATGGTCCGAAAGGCCGATCCGCCAGCCGGTGTCGTTCTGAAGCAGGAAACGGTTGAAACGGCTTCAACCGGAACGATCAGACAGACAAAAACCATCACGACTCCCACCAATGCGTCGATGACAGCTAGCGCTACGGTAACAATTTCAGCCAATACTATTCTGAAGGACGATAAAGGGCAGCCCGTTGCCGGACAACTAAGCGCCCAATTTGCTACGTATTCAAGCCAGACCGAAGCGTCATTACGTGCCTTTCCGGGTGGCTTTACAACCAGAGTCTTACGCGATAATCAAGGCAATGCCAGTGTGAAAGGGACGTTCTCCCCTATTGGCTATATTTCCCTTGAGCTGGCTACCGCCAATGGCCAAAAAGCAACCAGCCTAAGCCAGCCACTCACTGCTTCGGTACAAATTCCCAGCTTACTAAAAAATCCACAAACGGGTCAGCCACTGAAACAGGGCGATCAGATTCCCGTATTCAGCTATCAGGAAACGACCGGCGAATGGACTTTCGACCAGACTATCAGCTTAACCCAATCGGGTAGCGGTCTGCAGGCTTCTATCCCCATATCGAAAGCGTCGGGTTATACGCTGGCCTTCTGGACACCCGATGGCAGTTGCGCTACCGGCGGTCAATGGACGATTACGGGCAAACCAGAAGGAAAACCCATCCGGTGGGTCTTGTACAATGGAAATCAGCAGTACGTAGCCGATGGTACGTCATCCAATAACATCCTCTCTATCTCAAGACTATCGGCAGGTGCAGCCCGATTAGATTTGTTCGCACCCGATGGAAAAGTTATCGGCAGTTCAACGGTCAGCAATGCTTGCGGTAGTCATACGGTTACCGTTACGTATCCGCAAAATCTGATTGACCTGGATGTTACGGTTACGGCCTATTGTGAAAATCGAAACGACATTCAGGTTTCTCCGAGCGCCTGGGTACGCTATCGAAAAGTAGGAACAGAAAACTGGCAGCAGTCGTTTCTGACAGCCGGGCAAGGCAAATTACTGGGTTTAGAGCCCAACACGGATTATGAAGCGGGGGTCGACTACAATGGCTTTAACGCCGTTGTGATTAATTCCGGGCAGACGTCAGGGAACCAGGCTATAAAAATTCAACTTCCCAGTACGATTTCGGTTTGTCAGCAGTGATTTTTGCTCATCAAAAAAGCATACTCGGATTCCGGGTATGCTTTCGCGTTTTCTTAACCTAGTATATTAGTCCGCTCGAAACACAAAGCTGACAGAAGATCGTATCAACAAAATTCTTCCAGCTCCAATGAGTGAATGTGGCTTCCAACGCTATGCCGACCAACAATTATACCAATACCATATATTACTGATAATCAACAGATAGACACTAAGGAGTACACCACGCATGTACGATTGTGGACAGGTTATGTCCGTTTTAGTACAATCCGCCCTCGTTCTTCTTTACAAACACTACATTCAGTAGACCATCCCATAGGCTTTCCTTTAGTGATATGGCCGCCTTGGCCACAAAACAACCTGATCAATCAGAAGAATTTACGTTGATGGATAACACTCTAGCGAAAGCCCGTTGGTATCGGCTCCTGCCCATAGCGTTTATTACGTATAGCCTGGCCTATCTGGATAGAGCCAATTTTGGCTTTGGCGCGGCCAGTGGCATGGCTACTGATTTAAAAATCACCCCGGCCATGTCGTCACTGCTGGGTTCGTTGTTCTTCCTGGGCTATTTTTTCTTTCAGGTACCGGGTGCGGTCTACGCGGAAAAGCGGAGTGCCAAGAAGCTTATTTTCTGGTCGCTTATTCTTTGGGGCGGTTTGGCTATGGCAACGGGGATTATCAGTAACGTGAGTTTATTGATTGTGATCCGGTTTACGCTGGGGGTTGTCGAAAGTGCTGTGATGCCCGCCATGCTACTTTTTTTGAGCCGCTGGTTCACCAAGGCCGAGCGTTCACAGGCTAATACGTTCCTGATTCTGGGCAATCCGGCCACTATTTTATGGATGTCGATTCTGTCGGGCTATTTGATTCAGTCGGTGGGCTGGCGCTGGATGTTTATTCTGGAAGGATTCCCGGCGGTACTTTGGGCGTTCTTCTGGTGGCGGCTCGTAGACGACAAGCCCGACGATGCTACGTGGTTGAGCACCTCAGAAAAAAACGCGCTGGAAGCGCAGCTTCAGCAAGAACAACAAGGTATCAAACCCGTAAAAAACTACGCAGAAGCCTTCAAATCGAAAATTGTTATTCTGCTAAGTCTCCAGTATGCCCTCTGGAGCATTGGGGTTTATGGCTTTGTAATGTGGCTGCCCTCCATTATCAACGCAGCGCCAAACATGAACATTGTCAAAACAGGCTGGCTGTCGTCAGTGCCTTACGTGCTGGCCATAATCGGTATGCTGACGGCTTCCTATTTTTCAGATAAAACACTGAATCGCAAAGCCTTTGTGTGGCCATTTCTGTTTATTGGCGCCATTGCGTTTTACGGCTCTTACCTGATTGGCGCCGATAATTTCTGGCTGTCGTTTGTTTTGCTGATTATTGCCGGAGGAGCTATGTATGCCCCCTACGGCCCATTTTTCGCCATCATTCCCGATATTTTACCCAGAAACGTAGTGGGCGGTGCTATGGCCCTTATCAACAGTTTTGGCGCACTCGGTTCGTTCATTGGCTCCTACATTGTAGGCTATTTAAACGGAACAACCGGCGGATTTGGCGCTTCGTATATCTTCATGGCTGGCTCTCTTTTGCTATCTGCCATCATTACGTTAATTGCGCTGAAGAAACGTGAGCCGAGCCCTGTGCTCGTGTAAGTAGTCGAGCTTCACGTCGCGACTGCGGATCAGCGCGTTAAAGCTTCTTAAATTCTCCGCGTCAGCGCATAAGATGTCTATCTTTCCGGAAAGAATGGACAAGATGTTATGCAGCTGCGGGCTTTACTGATTTTATACAGGCAACTGTATCCCTTTACCGTTGCTACTACGCTGTGCATGTGGCTGATGGCTGGGTATCCTACCTTCAGTTCGCCCGATTTTCTGTCGTTTAGTACATATTTCTTCTGGCTAAGAAGCGTTGCGCAACTGTTGATCTGGCTGGTCTTCCGGCTGAGCAATCGCCAGGGTTTTGCTTTTTACCATCATTTTGGCCTTTCCGAAATCGAGCTGGCCGTCGGATCGTATGTTATTGACCTTATCCTGTTCACGACATGGCTTTGTCTGGTAAGCCTCCTACCCCTGTAAAGCGCCTGGAAGCGGATAGTATCTGGCTGGAATATGGCGGGCGAAACGTATTGCAGAACATTTACATCAAGGTGGAAGTAGGCCAAATTACTGGCCTATTCGGGCGAAATGGTTGTGGTAAATCTTCTCTTCTACAAGTGATTTATGGCACTCGATCCGCACAGAACAGTTCTGTTCGGCTGGATGGTCACTACGTAGAACGAGTGTACCGCCATAGACATAAACTCGCTTATTTACCTCAGCACCAGTTTGTGCCGACGCAGTTGCGGGTTGCAGAAGCATTCGACTTATACAAGTCCTCGTTGGCGTACGCCCATGTGCTCTTTCCTGAATTGAGCGATCTTTTAGTTTATCGTTTCAACCAGTTATCGGGCGGGCAGCAACGTTTATTGGAAACGATTATGGTCGTAACCAGCCCCGCTCCCTTTGTCCTATTAGACGAACCTTTTTCCAACGTAATGCCGCTTCATGTTGAATCGCTATCTTCTCTGCTTATCGTGTCCAGAGCCAGCAAAGGTATTTTGTTGACCGACCATTATTACCACGACGTATTGGCGATCAGCGACACTACGTATCTGTTGACCAACAACGGACGTAGTATTCTCCTGCGGCACCCCGAACAGGAATTGAGAGATTACGGCTATTTAACGTAGCACGAGTCTGACTACTGTTTACCGTATACCGCCGTAAGGATAAAATCGACAATGGGTTGTGGGTTAGGTAAACTATGCGGATGGTGGCCGACTCCCGGTTTGTGAATAACCTGAATGTAGCCGCCGGCCGCTTTTACTTTCTGTTCAAACGGAGCGGTATTTTCATCTACCGGAACAACCTCATCGGCATCCCCTACTACGTGCAACATCGGGTATCGGCCTTTGACGATCTCAGGAATTTTGTCTAACGGATTGTTCCGAAAGTCCCTCGTCTGTTCGTCAGTAGTGTATCCATAGTCCTTTTTAACGATTTCCCAATCGGCGGTACTGCCTTTGCTTTTACCGTTGCCTCCGGGCCAGCTTCGCAAATCCAGTACCGGCGCATCGGCATACACGCAAGCAACCTTGTCGGGGTTTCGGGCAGCCCAGTTATAGGCATACACGCCCCCCCGGCTCATTCCTTCCAGCACGACTTTTTTTCCTAGCCCTGCTGTGTGTAGATACTCGTAAAACTTGTTCCAGAGCGTCACTGCTTCGTCGTTCCCAAACAGTTCGGAAGCATCGCAATACACCACATGAAAGCCTCTGTCCAGCAAAGCAATGTCGGTTTGCGGTTCATGGCCCCAGAACCTTGCCCGCCAAATCCAGGGTTTTCCTTCGGCCACGACACGAGGCTTTACTAGTTTAGCGTTACGTCCCTCAAACGTAAAATCCGCACAGTCGTATCCGTAAAACGACGATACCGTAAACGGTTGACGAATATGCTTAAACAGGTTGAAATCAGCGATCGTTTTATGGGCGATGGTCTCATAAACCCGTTGAGCGATCAGGGAAGCACCTTGCTGATTGGGATGAAGCTGATCGGGATACAGCGAGTCCCGCTGTAACGTTATAGAATGAAGATCAATGAGTTCTAGTTTTTCGTCGTAGGCTACCTGCCGGATGCGTGGCAGAATCTGCTGTACAATGGCCGCATCCGTTTGCCGGGTCGTATCAGTCAGATAAGAGGCAACGGGCAGCAAGAGGATGATGCGGGGATGCGACGGCAATTCTCTGAACGATCGAATCAGTGCTTTGTAATCCGCCACAAAATGGTCGGCAATATCGGTTCGATACGGCAACCGGCTATCGTTGGTACCGAGTTTTATCGTCACAATATCGGGCCGACTGTTCAGGGCTTCTTTATAGGTAGGCGTCGATACGTAGGCATTGGCCGTTCCCTTCATCAATGTCTTACCACTCACCCCAAAATTGCTGACTTCATAATCGTAACCCAGCAAGCGTTGAAGCTGAGCCGGATAGGCTTCGACAGCGGGATTCTCTAAACGCGCACCCTGCGTGATACTATTGCCAATGCACGAGATGCGAATGCGTCTGGGCGCTGTTCCCGACAACGTTGCCCGAATTCGCTTTTCAATCTGTTCATCAATACGTTGTGCTTCTGCCAACGGCAAGCCTTTGGCCATACCCGGACGCTTGTGACCGGTATCGCGCAGCCAGGCATCTTTCATAATGGCCTGTCGCTGACTCACCAAGCCTGCTATTTCTTCGGCTTTATTATTGCCCGCTAAAGCGCCCAGTACGTTTGACGCACTGGCTACATCCTCCCCCAGATACTGTAAAATTGCTTTCGCCATCAACCAATGCCCAGACGAACCAGGATGAACGCCATCGTTGGCCAATTTGAACGAACGATCCGTTTGCCGCTTCTCTTCCAGAAATCGGGTCATCGGGAAGTGACTATCCGCTACCTCCCAGTGTAATGAATCGCGCTGAGCAAGGAGCCATTCGGAATACTTGTCGAGCGTGAGGTTATACCCGTTAACCCCCAACTCTTTGTCATCGTGAACCGGTGGCGTCAGAAAAATGATTCGTTTGACACCCGCTTTTTGCAGTTTGTTGTGCAGCCATTTCATTCCCTCCCGATAGGGCTTAAAACGCTCTTCCGAAAGAGGCATATAGATGCCATCATTCATGCCATAGCAGGCAAAAACTACATCCGGTCTGGTTTTCGCCAGCACTCGATCCAAACGCTCATGCAGATCAGGCCGAGGAAATTTGCCATCTGCATGATTGGGCTCGCTTAGGCCAGACACCGTTTCACTGGGAAGTCCTACGTTGATAAACTCATAGTGTTGCTTCGGATAACGTGCTGTCAGGTAGGATTCTACATCGGCGACATACATTCCTGCATACGTAATGCTGTTGCCCAGAAATAGGATTCGTTTTGCGCCTTTTGGAAATGGACTGGCGCTTGTTAGCGTAGCAACGAATACGCAGAACAAGAGGTAGTATAGAATGGCGGCTTTTTTCATCAATCGGCGCGCAGATGCACGTAGCGTATGGGATCAATCTTTTTGCAGAAAGATAAAAACCACGTATTCATAATGATCATTCTACACTTCATCGGTAAAACATAAAAGCCAGAACACTGCTGGCTCTGGCTTTTATAGCAAGTTGTGTAACTGATTGTCTCTTTACACATTATCAGTACTTTTCAAAGCCCAGTACACGAGTGCTGGCTGAAAAAATAGACGCACGAGTCGCTTGGTATCGGTATCCAGCCCAAACGCGCTCCGTTTGTTGACGTACTGCGAAATATTACCAGGAAAAATAGCCGTAAAAAAAGTGGCCGCCACTTTTCCTACCAGCTCCTGATTCTTGTCGTTGGCCAGCAACAAACTCCCTCCCAGCGCCATTTCAGCAATACCGGAATAGACAACCGTATCGTCTTTTTCCAGCGGTACCCAATCAGGCACCTGTGCTCTAAAATCTTTCCGGGCGAAAGTTAGATGGCTTAATCCGGCCAGAAACAGGGTTCCTCCCAACGTCATTCTGGCTATCTTTTTTGCAGTTTTCTCGTTCATGATCAGTTTATCGGCTGCCCACATCTCCATTTGTCAGCGACGGGTATTTCGATAGTCTATTAGATAACTGCATTATGCTTTCAGGGTTTTATTGACCATAGCCTACCTGACTGAACTTTTTGACTCACGCTTTATTGTACGGCAGACGAATACGAACCAAAAAGGTTTTTTATTGGCCTATATAGCTAATTATAGCTTGCTTTCAGCCCCATAAACCTTGTTAAAAAAGGTGTCAACTTTATGCTGGTCTTCAGGGAAATTATAAACCTCGACAATTTGTCCTTCGCTTATTTTCCACAGCAGACAGGACATCGAATTCAGGGGATCGATACCTTCGAGCGAACTCCAGTTTTGATGGCAGTCAATTACATACTGATCATTAACGCCCATAATTATCGGGCTTGCCTGAAAAGCAGCCTTGCCTAATTGCTTAAAGTAAGCCAACACCTCTTTAACACCCGTTTTTATACCACTTAATGGATGATTACCTGGAATGTGCCACTGGATAGTCGGTGAAAAAATTGATTCGACAGCAGAAAGATCATTGGCGGCATAGGCCTGAAAAAAGCGATTAATCAATTCTATATTAGGATGTGATTCCATGGATACTAAAGTCTCTGATTAGTTGTCTGGCAAAGCTAGTTGCTTTTAACTTTGAGAAATTATGCAAAAAAGACTAGTTTTTGTTAGTATCGGCCATGTATAGCCAACCCGTAAGTTGCTCCTCAATTATTGCGCAAACGACGCGTCCGTTTGTCAGTTTTCATCAACAACTTGGCTGTTTTCATTCGGATTGGCACCAGCACAAGTGGGGGCAATTTATTTATGCTGAAAAAGGGTGTATTCACATCAATAGCCGCGAAAAACACATCTTGATTCCGGGCTGGTATGGCGTGTGGGTTCCTGCCAATACTGAACATCAAATCTGGTCCAATCATTCTCAGCTGAGTATCCGATCCGTTTGCTTTCCGGTAACCGACAATGTTGCGTCGCTGCACCAATCGATTGTCGTATTTCCAATATCCAGCCTACTACGAGAAATGATTCATTACACCGAAAAGTGGAGCCACGGACCGAATAATGATGGCCAGGCACTCACATTTTTGCGGGCCTTTCAGGACTTGCTACCCGAAGCGATTGAAAAGTCAATAGTAACCCAACTTCCTTCTACCAACCATCAAAAGCTGCTGCCAGTTATTACGTATATTCACGCCCATTTAGCCCAGCCGATTAGCTTTATGTGGTTAGCCAGCGAGTTCGGCTTTTCGGCACGTACGCTGAGTAGACTTTTTACCCAGCAATTAGGTACATCATTTTCTAGTTATTGCAAAATAGCCCGCATTATGCGCGCACTGGAGTTGATCGAGATAGGTTGTGACAACGTATCGCAGTTGGCCGCTGCTGTTGGCTACGAAAGCCTGGCTACGTTCAGTAATAACTTTTTAGAAATTTGTGGTCATCGGCCTTTACAGTTTATTCGTAGTAAGCGAACGAAGTGGCTTACCAGGTAATAGAAAACAAGCAGTCCTGGTTAGCGACCTGAATCCTATAAATCGTTCAAGCTGTATCTTAGCACAACCAGATTTTAATCCAGAGTATTCTTATGAAACGTTTTAGCCTGTTCCTGACCCTGCTCGTTGGTCTCACTACGTTCACGTTTGCCCAGCAAAAATCCGTGGAGGACGAAAAATTTGTGTTCCTCAATAATGGTGCAACCATTGGCATGATCACAAAATCAGTATTGAAAGCCGATAAACAACGGCTTAAACTAACCGATCAGCAGCTACCTAAAGCCCGCCAGGTTATTCTGGATGCTGTTGTCAAGTACAACGATGGCGTAAAAAAGCTGAAATCGACGGGCATGAATCAGAAGAAACTACGCACTCTGGCTGTTGGTATTGAAGATGATAAAGTACGTGCCTATAAATCAATTCTTACGCCCGACCAATACAATACGCTGGTTACGCAGCACAAAAAGGTATACCCCGAGAGTAAAGTATAGCGACCGAAACTACAGCCTGGATTGGCTCCCCGAAAACACATGAGCAGGCAGTTGACTCCGCAATTGGGTTATAGCCCGATACAGGAAATTAGCAACTGTCTGCTTTTCAATAGCCATAGCCCGCGCAATATCGTCGTTCGACAAGCCTTCGTAAAACTTAAGCACAACGACTTCCTGCTGCCGTTTAGGCAGCAGCCCAACAGCCTGCCTGATCGTATAGTTCGCTTCCCTGATTGTTTCGCCAGCAATCCATTCCACTTCGGCTGTTATACCATCCGTAAAGCCGATTTCCAGTTCAAATGTTTCTTCCTCAGCCAACCGCCAAGTCTGCTCCCGACGTAATTTTCGTAACAAATTATACCGTAGCGCTTTCACCAGATAGATCGTTACGTAGGGAGTTTCGGCAATTGTTTTCCGGCGATGCCATAACTCCAGGAACAAATCCTGAACGCAATCCTTAATCAGATGCCTATCTCTGGTAAAATGGCTCCCATAGTTAAATAGTAGCCAATACCGCGCTTTGGTCAGTTGGTTAAAAGCCTCTCTGTCTCCAGTTTTGAAACGGCTCCAGAGTTGCGCCATCAACACTTCATCTTTAGGGATTGGCATTACCTTTCTCATTCTTCTAATTATGATTAATCTCTATGATGCAGAACCGACACAATACCAACTAACAGGTTCTACATAAAGTACAATTTCCTATAGTATGCTATTTAGCTAGCTAATTGCCAGATAAGCCATGCCTATTTAGCATAGACTTACTATTTTACACTAATCTAGTGGCGTAATACAAAAAGAAGAGAGAATATAGCGTGGCTAATGACTTTTTTTCTGCAAGCGTTACCGCAAACGTTTGCGGTAACGCTTGCAGAAAAACAAAGAATCTTAAAAAGATTAAATTCTTTTCGTCAATATTTGCCTTATGATTTATCGGATGTTCTTCAGCGATTTATCCGGGTAAAGCCCTTTCTTACAATAATTACATTTAGCTTCTTCGGCGGTTATGAAAAACTCACCGGTCACCATAAAAGACATTGCGCGATCACTCAACATTTCCATTTCGACCGTGTCGCGGGCTTTACGGGGTATGCCCGAAATTCATATCGACACCCGTAACGCCGTTATGCGTCTGGCCGAAGAACTAGATTATCAACCTAATCAGCTAGCCAAAAACCTGGCCAAGAGCCGGACACGTACTATTGGCGTTATCCTCCCGAATCTGAGTTACTACTATTTCTCAGCGATGCTCAACAGCATTGAGGAGTCGGCCTTACAGGCAGGCTACAGCGTATTGGTTTGCCAGACGAATGAATCCTATCTGCGGGAGATCACCAATATTCAGAACCTGATGCGTAGCCAGGTAGAAGGTTTTATTATTTCCCTCTCCCGCGACACCGACAAGTACGAACACGTAGAACGTCTGGCCCGCAAAAATATCCCTCTGGTTCTGTTTGACCGCTACGCGGACGGCATTGATGCCTCCAAAGTAATTGTTGATAATCAGGCGGCAGCGTGTAAGGCAACCGAGCATTTGATTGAGAACGGATGCCAGCGAATTGGCTTTCTGGCGGGCCCTCCTCAACTACTGCTCAGCAATCAGCGGGTAATGGGCTACCGCGAAGCGCTGGCTAAACACGGTTTACCGATCAATGATCAGTACGTGGTTCACTGCGACTACACTCAGGAAAACACGATTATGCAAACGCTGACCCTAATGAGCCATCCACAACCACCCGATGGTGTGGTGATGATCAGCGACCGGGTCGCCTATCCGGCTATGTATGCCATGAGTCAGAAAGGACTGCGTATTCCCGACGACGTAGCCGTTGTCAGCTTTAACAATGAACCGGTCTCGGCCTTTTTTTCGCCAGCCCTAAGCAGCATTAGCCAGCCTATTCAGGAAATGGGTACCGAAACCGTTCGGCTACTTCTTAAACAACTCGATGCTACCGAAGACAGTCCAGCCAGCCGGGAAACCAGAATAATGGACACTCAACTGATTATTCGGGCATCGTCACTACGTTCGGCTGTTCGTTAGTTCGCACTTGTCAGGTACTTTTGTGAACGATTTAGTGATTGCCTTTCTCCGATCTTGTCAATGACCATCTGGTATCTGACCGATTTAATCGGCATATCCGTTTTTGCCATTTCGGGCGCTCTCTCCGCCCTGAGCAAAAAAATGTACCACGATCTGTTAGGTATATTTTTCATTAGTTTCCTGACAGCCATTGGCGGAGGTACGCTACGTGACATAATCATGAATGCCCATCCGATCGTCTGGATACGTGACCCTAATTACCTGATTGTCATTAGCCTTGGAACAATCCTTGCCATTGTGTGCCGTAAGTGGTGGTTTGGTAAATTACGTCGCCCGCTGCTTCTTTTCGACACGCTCGGCGTTGGCATTTACACCATTCTGGGTATGCAGAAAGCGCTCAGTGCGGGTGTCAATACGTGGGCAGCCATGCTGCTGGGCGTCGTTTCTGCTCTGTTCGGTGGTGTTATTCGCGATACGCTGGTCAATGATCTCCCCATCATTTTCGACCGCCAGCTCTACGTAACACCCTGCCTGACAGGCGCTACACTCTATTTACTAGGCCGTTCTCTTCCTATTGACCCTACCCTCAATTTTGTTCTTGCCGCCGGTGTCATTACGTTGTTTCGGCTGGCTGCCATTCGTAACAACTGGGCACTTCCCAGCATTAAGTAGGAACCGTCTACTCTATTTTTCCACTCAGGGAATAAAATAGCCCAGATTATGCTTGATTTCTTTGAGTACAAACGTACTGTTTAACACGCCGATGTTCTCGATTTGAGAGAGTTTGTTTTTTACAAAATCGTGGTATTCGGGCAGACTACCGACGTGAATTTTGAGCAGAAAATCGACCTGACCGGCCATATGATAGCACTCCTGCACTTCTTCCAGTTTCTGCACTTCTTCTTCAAACTTGTCAATAAAGGCTTTGTCGTGGTAGCGCATCGACACCTGGCAGAACGTAGTGATCGGCTGTCCTAACAAGCTTTTATCCAGAACCGCTACGTATTGCTTGATAAAACCCAGCCCTTCCAGCCGTTTGATACGCTCGTAAACCGGCGATAGCGTAAGCCCCAAATGAGCTGCCAATTCCTTTGTCGTTAGCTTCGCATCCCGCTGTACTAGTCTTAATAATTTCTTGTCAATGTCGTCCAGTGCTTCCATACCGAAAATTTTCCTACAAAATCATTTTACTATAATCCTATTCAGCAATTATAACGGTTAATTAAAAAATTGAAAGGAATTTTCACTGATTTTAATCGTATTCTATCTATTTATTAACGGCAAATATACCTTTGTACCGTAATTCAATTACACTTCATCAACATAAAAGTTCGCTTGTAATACCCGTTTCCGCAGTTTCAATTTATTGGCTATGAAACGAGAAAGCATTTTAGTAATCGGGGCAAATGGGCAGATTGGTACTGCCCTCCTCCCTCTTCTTCGGACGCAGTTTGGCCAAAGCCATGTCATTGCAACCGACCTCCGCCAACCACAGTCTGACCAGGGCCTTTTCGAACTACTCGACGCGACCAAACCCGACGCCTTAACTGACGTTGTTCGCCGTTATCGCATCACCCAGATATATCATCTGGCAGCCGTGTTGTCGGCTAAAGGCGAAAGTGATCCAATCTGGGCCTGGAACCTGAACATGCAGACGGTGCTCAACGTACTGGAAGTAGCCCGGCTCCACAAGGTTAAAAAAGTATTCATTCCAAGTTCGATTGCGGCTTTCGGCGAACATGCTCCTAAATACGACACGCCACAAATGGCGTTTCTGGACCCGGCCACGGTTTATGGGATCAGCAAAGTGGCGACCGAAAACTGGTCGATGTACTATCATAAACGCTACGGGCTCGATGTTCGCTCGCTACGGTATCCAGGCGTAATTAGCTATCAGTCGATGCCCGGTGGCGGTACCACCGACTATGCGGTGTCCATTTACCACGAAGCCGTTCAGGGGCACAATTTTGAGTGTTTTCTGTCGGCCGATACGTTGCTGCCCATGATTTACATGGACGATGCGTTACGGGCTACGCTGGAACTGATGGATGCGCCCGAAGCCAACATTTCGGTACGTACCTCCTACAATCTGGCAGGCATGAGCTTTACGCCCGCCGAACTGACGAAAGCGATCCAGGTTCACTTTCCGGATTTTGTGACGGAGTATAAACCAGATTTTCGGCAGGCAATCGCCGATTCGTGGCCTAAAACCATCGACGATTCGGTGGCTCAACAAGACTGGGGCTGGAAACCCGCTTTCGATCTGCCCCGCATGACCCAGGAAATGATTACCAATCTGACTCCGGTTTACCAACCGCTTGTCTCAACCCTTTAATATTATGTACGGAACGATCAAAGAACAACTTCAGCAGGAGCTGGACGGTATCAAAGAAGCCGGTCTGTATAAATCCGAACGGATTATTGTATCGCCCCAGTCGTCGGTAATTGCCATTCATGGCGGGCGCGAAGTGCTGAATTTCTGCGCCAATAACTACCTCGGCCTATCGTCGCACCCCGACGTAGTGGCGGCTGCGCATGATACGTTAGATACGCACGGTTTCGGCATGTCGTCGGTGCGGTTTATCTGCGGTACGCAGGATATTCATAAAGAATTGGAACGCCGAACCGCCGAGTTCGTTGGTGCCGAAGACTGTATTCTGTACGCAGCTGCTTTCGATGCCAATGGTGGTGTTTTCGAGCCAATTCTGGGCGAGCAGGATGCGATCATTTCCGATGAACTGAACCACGCATCGATCATTGATGGCATTCGTTTGTGCAAAGCCAAGCGGTTTCGCTATAAGCACAACGATATGGCCGATCTGGAAGCCCAACTAAAAGCCGCTTCCGGTTCGCGCCGGATTCTGATTGTGACGGATGGTGCTTTCTCGATGGATGGCACAATTGCTCAACTCGACAAAATCTGCGATCTGGCCGATCAATACGGAGCCATGACAATGGTTGACGAATGTCATGCCAGTGGCTTTATCGGTAAAACTGGCCGTGGTACGCCCGAATACCGGAACGTACTGGGACGTATCGACATCATTACGGGTACGTACGGGAAAGCACTCGGTGGCGCATCGGGTGGTTTTACGGCGGCTCGTAAGGAAATTGTCGACATGCTACGTCAGCGGTCTCGTCCGTATTTGTTTTCCAATACGTTAGCTCCGGCTATTGTGGGTGCTTCGTTGAAAGTGCTTGATATTTTAGAGAGTTCAACGGCGTTGCGCGATAAGCTGGAATCGAACACGAAATACTTCCGCGAAGCCATGACCGCTGCCGGTTTTGATATTCTACCGGGCGAACATCCGATTGTGCCCATCATGCTGTACGATGCCCCGCTGGCGCAAAAATTTGCCGCCCGACTGCTGGAAGAAGGTATCTACGTGATTGGCTTCTTTTACCCAGTTGTTCCAAACGGAAAAGCCCGGATTCGGGTACAGATTTCGGCAGGTCATGAACCAGAGCACCTGGAAAAAGCCGTCGCGGCTTTCACAAAAGTTGGCCAGGAACTGGGCGTTGTTCCGGCGGCAGAATTAGCGAAATAATTACCTTCCAACTATATGTAATGCGTCGATGACCTCGGTTGTCGGCGCATTTCTTTTTCAGGAATTTTCCCGGCTCCCTCCTCTGTCAAGTATAAAGTGTCTAGTCGTTTCTTTTTCACTACGTTATCTCATTTTGCCTCAGAATGGAACACGTACCTCTTAAACTCCTAAAGAACCAACGATGAAGGCTTCAAGACGTAATTTTTTGCAATCGCTGGGCGTTGGCGTTGCTGGTCTGGGCGTTTCGGCTCCCTCTATCGCTTCTGCCGCAACTCCGCCTAAACAAACCAAGCCTTCGGGCGACGACCAGGTGCTGTTTGTGGGCGATACTATCGCCGTTGCCAATACGGAATATGGCAAAGTCCGTGGATTTATTCTGCGCGGTATTCATCAGTTTCTCGGTGTTCCGTATGGGGCCGACACGTCGGGTAAAAACCGGTTTATGCCTCCTCAGAAACCAGCGTCCTGGACCGATATTCGTCCGGCGCTCTGGTGGGGCAATTCGGCTCCTCAGATTATGGAGAAACGGTACGCCAATCCGTATGCGTCGTTTGTCGATCACTGGAATTACGATGACGTATCGGAAGACTGCCTGAAGATAAACGTCTGGACACCAGCTCTCGACTCGCAGAAACGACCGGTAGTTGTGTGGCTACACGGTGGTGGCTTTGTGAACGGAAACGGTATTGAGCAAGATGGTTATCATGGTGAAAACCTGTCTCGACTGGGTAATCTGGTTTTCTGTTCGCTGAATCACCGGCTGGGTGCACTAGGCTATACCAACCTGAAAGCCGCTGGCGGCCATGCGGCCTCGGGTAATGTCGGGAATCTGGATATGGTGGCAGCGCTCGAATGGGTTAAAACCAACATTGCCAATTTTGGTGGCGACCCAAACAACGTAACCATTATCGGTCAGTCGGGCGGTGGTGCCAAAGTCACTACGTTGATGAACATGCCATCGGCCAAAGGACTGTTCCACAAGGCCGTAGCGTTGAGTGGAAGTTCGCTGGCGGGCGTCAATAAAGAATATTCAGAAAAACTGGGGATGAAAGTCCTGGAAGAAGCGGGCCTGAAAGCCGGCGCAATCGAGAAACTTCAGCAGATTCCCTGGCGCGAATACATCGACATTGCCAATCGGGCGACCGAAAAAATGACCGACGAAGCCAAACGGCTCAATCTACAGCGTGGCGGTTTTAGTCCTGTAGGCGATGGAACATATATGACCGAAGGCGCTTTCTTCCGCGATCCGAACCATTTTTCGGCCGGTATTCCGCTCATGCTCTGCACGACGTTTCACGAAATGAATCCCAACCGAACGGATGCTACGTTGGAAACCGTTTCGCTGGCCGATGTGAAGGAGAAAATCAAACCGCGCTTTGGCGACAAATCGGGCGATATAGTCGATGCCTATGCCAAAAACTTCCCCAAAGCCCGCCCAATTGAGCTTTGGGCCCTGATTGTGTCGAACCGTAAGAACGCCGTTGCTGCCGCCGATGCCAAGGCGGCCCAGCAAAAAGCACCCGTCTACGTAGCGTGGTTTGGCTGGCAGCCCCCGCTTTTTGATGGACGGATGCGGGCGTTCCACTGCGACGACATTTGTTTCTGGTTCTACAATACAGACCTGATGCTTACGCATACGGGTGGTGGTAAACGGCCCCGTGCGCTGTCGGAAAAGATGGCGAACTCGTTTATCAATTTCTGCAAAACCGGCAATCCAAACGGTGGCGGTCTGCCCAACTGGAAGCCCTACACGACCCAGAACGGAGAAACCATGATTCTGGACGATGCGCCAGCCCTTACCAATGATCCCGACCGCGAAGCCCGGAAAGCACTGGCCTAATAGGTTCTAATAGAGCAAAGCCGCTCATCGCTCGTCCACACCTGTATGGCAGATGAGCAGTGAGCGGCTTTGTTTTGGTATATTGCCAATAGTCCAAAACACCCGCATATTGTCGCGATTGCCCCTCATTTACCTACCCCGTCCGGTGTAACTTTGTACAAACAGTAAGCAACGAGCAATACAATGAGAACGATCAGAATTTTGGCACATGTCACTCTGGACGGTGTCATTCAGCACGAAAACAGCGAGGACTTTGTGTATGGCGACTGGAGTATTCCCTACCGGAGCCATGAGGGACTATCGGCTGTCATAGAAGCCCAGGGCAGCTCTTTCGATCTGTTACTTGGCCGACGTACCTACGATGCCTGGTCCGACTACTGGCCGAAAGCGGGAAATATGCCCATAGCCAATAGTCTGAATGCTGCCACCAAATACGTAGTAACCCATCGGCCGAACAACCTTGAATGGGGCCCGGTCAGCGACTTGGGTACGGATAGTATAGAAGGCATTCGCGCTCTGAAGACATCGGACGGCCCCGACCTGATTGTCTGGGGAAGTTCCACACTGACGTCGGTACTGCTTGAGCAAGGATTGGCCGATGAAGTTGTGCTACTGGTTTACCCCGTTTTGTTAGGCCGGGGCAAACGTTTTTTTTCGGACAGCGCCAACCCCAGCGAACTCGCTCTGGTCAGCACGAAGGTTACCCCTACGGGCGTTCTCATCAATACGTATCAGTACATTGGCTCACTGCGAGCCTAAAACTTGCAGGTAAGTCAACCTAATCCCAAACTAGCAGAGTTTGAAATTACCAATTCCGTATTTCGTCCGTAACTATGTCGCGGACGAAATACGGACTGCTACTACCAGAAATAGGTTAGGCTCAGGCGGGCAAAGAACGGCGTACCGGGCGTAAAATGGATTTCATCGACGGGTGTCGATTCGTTCTGTAAACGGCTTTCGGTAGCAAACTGCGTTTCTTTCCAGCGCGTATTGAGCAGATTCTGGACCGATAGCCCCACGGTGTACTGCTTACGAGCATAATTCGCCTGCATGTCTGTCACAAAATACCCATTCGCAACGATTGAATTATCGTCATTTGCCGGGCGATTGGCAATATAGCGATACCGCAGCGAACCACTTAGCCCGTATTGGGTCTGAAGTGACAAGCCACCCGTCGACGTAAAGACCGGCGCCAGTGGCAGGTAGTTTTGGCCCCGTTCAGCGTCCAGCGCACGCGGCTTGGCCGTGTTCAGATCAACGTCGGCAAATAGATTGCGGGTCAGCTGATAGCGTACCGATACGTCGATGCCCTGCCGACGGGAGCGACCGCTGGGTTCAACAACGCCTTCGTCGCCCACATAGACAAACTCCTGCTGCATCCACAAATACCAGGCAGCTGCATTGATCAGCAGTTTAGGAAAAGGTTTAACAATAATTCCCAGATCAGACCCGTAAGCACCCGGCAAAATCTCTCGCCCGTTTTGCGCAGTAACCACACGGGCATCGTTCGAGTGAAATCCTTTACCCGTATTCAGATAAAGCTGAACACGCGGATTAAACGTGTAATACAGGTTCAGTTTGGGAGAAACAATAGCCTGGGTTACGTACTTTTTGGTGGCCGGGTTAGCCAGCAAATCTTCATACTGCGAACGAAAAAAATCGACGCGTAACCCCGCATTGACACTAAACCGGCTGGAAAGCTGTACGACCTCATCGGCATAGAGGGCAGCATTGAGTTCATTAATGTTTCCGTACTGAATCCGCTCCAGCGTTTCTACCCTATTTTTGGTGTGCGACAGTTCGGTCGGTCTGCCGCCAAGGCCCGGCGTTACGTCCTGCCGATACTGAGCCCCTACCGTAGTGATCCAGCTTGTTTTACCCAGGCTCGTTTGCGTGCTGTAACTGCCGTTGTAGCCAAACAGATTACGGCCTTCTTTCTGACGAATCTGATCGCCGTTCAGACTGTCGTTGAGGAAGAACGTAAAGTTTGAGTACAGTTCAAAGTTGTAATTGGCGTAATACAACTGATTCTTAATGATATGGTTACGAGCCGTTACGGTCACGAATTGCGCATTCAGGTTTGTCCGGCTGGTTTCTCCCCCTTCGGTGGGATCGATAGAACCAAACCAGCCAATCAGACCTGAATCAACGGCTCGGTCGGGAATCTGGCCGGAGTGATTCCATTTGCTCCAGAACGTAGAGCCGGTCAGCGTCAGATTAGTGTTATTGCCAATATGGCGATGGTATTTACCCATTACGTTTACCCGCTTGAAATGCTGCGGGTTATCGAAATAGGAATTGGAGTAAGAGTATTCAGAAGCCATATAAGCCGACTGGTTTTTCGCTTTCCCTTTTTCGCCCAGCAAATCAATACCGGCCACCGCCCGATACGTATCAAACTGCCCCGCTTCGAGTTTTACGAATGAGCGATCCAGTGCGGTACGTGTTCGAAAATCAACCCAGCCAGCCGTAGCCAGATTACCTTTGTCCGTAGTATAGGTACCCTTTTTAAAGTCTACCGCTTCGACCAGTTCAGGAATCACAAAATGCAAATCAGCATAACCCTGTCCGTGTGCATGCGAAACCATATTGACCGGCATCCCATCAACCGAAAGTCGGATGTCGGTACCATGATCCAGGTCGAAACCTCGCAAAAAAATCTGTTCGGCTTTACCGCCACCCGCGTGTTGCCCGATGAACAAACCCGGCACGAGCCGCAAAATTTCCTGCGAGTTGGTGATGGGCCGCAGTCTGATGTCCAGGCTGCTGATCAACTGCTGGTCGTGCGCCTTCTGCGCCGATACGGTCACGGTGTTCAGCGTTACGGGAGCAACGGTCAGGCTAGTCTGGATATAAACAGTCTGATCGTCGGCAATCACTACGTCCTGCACAAATGACGCATAGCCAACCGACGAAAATTCAACTTTGTAGGGCGATGCCACCAGATGATCGAACCGATAGCGACCCAAATCATCCGTTAGCGTAGCTTTACCCAGCCCAACTAGCTGGACCGTTACGTTACGTAGTGGCAGATGGGTGCTTTCGTCGATTACCCGCCCCGTGAGCGTTCCCAGATGGGCATAAGAAATTGTTGACAGTAAAAAGAGGAAACTAAAGAGGAGAGTTTGTTTCATTGAGTGTATTACCGATTGACCGGCCTTAATTGGCAACTCAAAATTACGGCCAGCAATACCAATTCTCAGGCCCCTCAGTCACTAATTTATAGATTCACCGTTTTCTCCTCTCGAATAACCAGTTCCGGTTCCAGCACTATTTTCTGTAGTTCAGCGCCATTCAACGTACCGTCGTTGATTTTCATCAAAATCTCGGCCGCCGTAAAGCCGATTTTGTAGGGGTGTTGCTCCACCGAAGCCAGCGGTGGGTATTCCAGATACGTAGTGAGCGGCAAATTCGCGAAACTGACGAACGAAATATCCTGATTGATGCGTTTACCCCGGCTTCGGCAAACCTGCATGGCATCGAGTGCTACGTAGTCATTAAAAGCCAGCACGGCATCCGGGCGGGCCGTATCCAGCAACTGATTCATTTTTTCGGTTATATCAGCCGTCGTTAAATCAACCCGCTTGATGAGTGAGTTTTCAACACTGAGCTTCGCTTCGATCAATGCTTTTATATACCCCCGATACCGTTCTTCACTGGCCACCAGCGGCTGTGGACCATTGAGCAGCGCAATCCGCTGGCAACCCCGCCTGGCCAGCCATTTGGTGGCTTCGAATGCCCCTTTTTCCATATTGCATTCGACCTGATGCGTATTGATTTTGGGCGGAATACGGTCGAGCAACACAATGGGAATACGCCGATCGAGTAGCCGCTGAATATGGCCAAACTGCTGCGATTCTTTAGCCACCGATAATAAAACCCCATCGACCTGATTGGATGCCAGCGTTTCAAGAATCTGTTTTTCGCGGTCGTAGCGGTCGTGCGATTGATACAATGCCACCGTAGAATGGGCCGCAAAGACGACTTCTTCAATACCGTTTACAACCTCCGAAAAGAAGTTTTCCCGAATCTCGGGCAACACAACTGCCACGATACCCGTACGCCCCTGCCGAAGATTACGGGCCGTAATACTAGGAAAGTACTGCAACTGCTCGGCCAGCTCATGAACCGCCTGTCGGGTCTGTACGCTAATGCGAGGGCTGTTCTGTAAGGCTCTCGATACGGTCGATGGCGATATATGTAATCGACGGGCAATTTCCTTTATCGTAATGGATTCTTTCATCGACGGGCAATTTAGCCAAATGTAATTGGCCATGTGTAGCCAAAAGATAACGAGAACGGTTATCTTAGACAAACGTTTGCACAACAGGAGACAAACGTTTGCGCACGCCAAAAATCGCTTTTTTTGCAGACATATTACGTTTGTTGCTTGACCCGGCTGAGCCAAACCGCTAATTTTCATTCAGTTTTTTCCAACAAGTGATACATTTTCCGTATCCTTCTACCGCTCTTACCAATGACAACCCGTCGCTCTTTTCTACGTACAGCCGCTTTGAGTACGGCCGCTGCCCCGTTTATGCCTTCTTTCTATACGACCAGTACGGCAGGCAATCTACGCGCTCCACTCAACAAAGTTCGTCTGGGCTTTATTGGCGTCGGTCTACGCGGACGCAGTCACGTTCAACAGGCGCTCTACCGGCCCGATGTTGACATTACGGCCATCTGCGATATTTCGGCGGATTCGATTGCCAAGACAAATGCGATGATCGAAAAAGCCGGACGCAAAGCACCCGTAGCGTATTCGAAAGGCGATGAAGCCTTTAAAGATATGCTGAAGCGCGACGATATCGACGGAGTGGTGATTGCCACGCCCTGGGAATGGCACGTACCAATGGCGGTTGCTACCATGAAAGCCGGGAAATACGCAGGCGTTGAAGTATCGGCCACCGTTACGTTAAAAGAATCGTGGGACCTGGTCGATACGTTCGAGAAAACCGGTTCGCACTGCATGATCCTGGAAAATGTCTGCTACCGTCGCGATGTGATGGCAATTCTGAACATGGTACGTCAGGGTATGTTTGGCGAAATGACCTATGCGCACTGTGGTTATGAACATGATCTGCGCAACATCAAATTCAACGATGGCAAAGGCCACGGTGTCGGGGCTGAATTTGGCAAAGGGGCTTATTCGGAAGCAAGCTGGCGCACACAGCACTCCGTTGATCGCAACGGCGATCTGTATCCAACCCACGGACTCGGCCCCGTAGCTCACTGGCTCAACATTAACCGGGGCAATCAGTTCGTTCGTCTAACCTCCATGGCTACCAAAAGCCGGGGTTTGCATAAATACGTAGTGGATAAAGGTGGTGCCAACCATCCCAATGCCAAGGTCAATTTTAAACTGGGCGACGTAGTAACGACGATGGTTGAATGCGCCAACGGCGAAAATATCATGATCATTCACGACACCAACTCACCCCGCCCCTACTCGCTCGGTTTCCGGGCACAGGGAACGCAGGGTATCTGGATGGATGATAACGATATGATTTACCTGGAAGACGCTAACGGCAAACCGCTCAGTCCGAAACCACACACCTGGGAGCCCTTTGCGCCGTATCAGGAAAAATACGATCACCCACTCTGGAAACAGCACTCCCAAACGGCCCAGAATGCGGGTCACGGCGGTATCGATTTCTTTGTGTTACGTGGCTTTATCGAATCGATCAAAAACCAGGTTGCTCCGCCGATGGATGTTTATGATGCAGCCGCCTGGAGTGCCATCAGCCCACTATCGGAAGAGAGCATTGCCAAAGGCAGCAAACCCATCGACATTCCCGATTTCACCCGTGGAAAATGGAAAACCAATAAGCCCATTTTCGGCCTGAACGACATCTATTAATTGCTAGGAAACTCCCCACAAAAGCAGTCAAACGCACGAAAAGACCAATCTGATTCTCATCCGCGATTATATACTCCCTCAACTACTATAATCGCGGACTCTAACTAAGCCAATTCTCCAAACTGCTGACAACACGGACAGAGACAGTCGTAAACTGGCCCTGGTAAGGCGTTTTGTGCCCAAACGAAACCAGCAAAAAAATACAACAAACTGATAATCAATAACAAAACTATCCTTTCCAGCTTATAAACCGATCACCAATATGCAACACACACTTCTATCAGCAAAGCAAATTATCCGCCAGTCGGTACGCTGGCTCTGGGGTCTTGGTCTGGTCTTACTGGCGGTATCCGCCCAGGCTCAGGGATCGGTATCCGCTCAGGCCCAGGGCTCAATAACCGTGAATGGAACAGTCTCGGATAAAGAAACCGGTAAAGGTCTGCCTGGTGTAAACGTCGTAGTGAAAGGTCTGACCCGCGGAACCGTTACTGATGGCGACGGGCGCTATCAGCTATCGGTTTCCGGAACCAATGCGGTGCTGGTATTCAGCTCCGTGGGGTACGTATCGCAGGACGTAACGGTTGGCGCCCAAACGGCAATCAACGTCCAATTGGCCAGCGACAACAAAAGCCTGAACGAAGTGGTTGTTCTGGGCTATACGACCACAACCCAGAAAAACCTGACGGGTTCAGCGCAGGCTGTATCAGCGAAGGAACTGAAGGACGTAACGGCCAACAACGTTGGCCAAATGCTTCAGGGTAAGGCAGCGGGTGTATTTGTCGGAAACAGTTCCGGCGATCCCCGAACCCCACCCAAAGTGTTGATCCGGGGTATTGGTACGTTGACGGCCAGCTCGGACCCGCTCTACGTAGTGGATGGCGTAATTGGCGGGATTCCCAACCCAAGCGATATTGAGTCGATTACAGTTCTGAAAGATGCCTCAGCCACAGCCTTATACGGTGCCCGTGCTTCTAACGGGGTTATTGTGGTGACAACCCGCCGGGGAACGGCTGGCAAAACCCAACTGAGTGCCCGTTTCAACAAAGGCGTCGGCTATCTGAGTCTGGGGAACTTTCGGCTGACGAATGGTCAGGAATTATATGATCTGCAAAAAGCGGTCTTCCAGCGCGACCGTCCAACGGGTGTGCTGAACGATTACCTGCCAACCCCAGAAGCCAATGCCAACACAAACTGGTTCGACATCGCATTCCGGCCAGCTACCAATACGCTGGCAGAGGTAAGCGCGTCGGGTGGCAGCGATAAAACCCGTTTTTTTCTGAGTGGTAACTATTATCAGGAAGACGGTATTCTGAAAGGTACGGGCCTGAACCGGTTTGGCCTGCGGCTCAATTTCAGCCATAACGTGAGCGATAAGTTCCGGGTCAGCATGAATACGGCGGGTACACTCACACGCGGCATTGACAACAGCAACGGCTCACTGTACGGAGCTTATACGTACCTTCCCTACGATGATCCATACTACAATGGTGTGCCTTACAACCCCATAACAGGCGCTAAAAAATGGTATGGACGCGACAATGCCAACTTCGTCTACAACCAGCAATTCAATACGTTCAAGGAAAACACGCTGGCGGGCGATGTGCTGCTGAAAGCCGAATACGACCTGCTGCCCTGGCTCTCGTTCTCAACCACCAACCGGGGGCAAACAACCGTATATGGCAGCGAGAGCAGTCAGGATCTGCGCGGCAACGCAGCCGCTGACGTACTGGGTCGACTGTCCAATTATAACAGTCGTATTTATACGTTGCTGACATCCAATCTGTTCAAGTTTCGGCACAGCTTTGGTGAGGGTCATAGCCTCGACGGGCTAGCCGGGTATGAGTACCAGACAAATTATTTCCAATCGCTGAGTGCCACGGGTAAAGGAATTTTCTCCGGCCTGAATATTCTGGATGCTACGTCACAGCCCGAGAGCATCGGCGGCAACAAGATGGATAATGCGTTTCAGTCGTATCTGATGCAGGCTAATTATGGGTACAAGGAGAAATACCTGTTCACTACGTCGTTCCGGCGTGATGGCTCATCGAAGTTCGGACGTAACCGGCGTTATGGCAATTTTTACGCCGTGGGGCTGACCTGGATTGCCTCTAACGAAGCCTTCCTGAACAACAATACAACGCTGAACAACCTCAAATTCCGGCTCAGCTACGGTACTACGGGTAGCGCCAGTGGTATGAATGGGTATCGGGTCGACGGTACGTTTGATGGTGGTGTTAGCGACTACGCATCGCAGGGGCTATATAGCCTGACGGGGCAGTATGCCGGAATACCGTCGGCTACGCCCGTCCGTATCGAAAATCCAGATTTATCGTGGGAGGTGTCCAACAATGCCAACATCGGGGTCGACGCTACGTTGTGGAATCGGCTCAACGTATCGGTCGATGCCTACAACCGGCTGACGAACGACCTGCTGTTCAACCGACCGTTGCAGGGCACCAGCGGCTATGCATCCATTACTGAAAACGTGGGGGCCGTTCGAAACCAGGGACTTGAGATTGTCTTATCAGCTGATATCCTGCAAAACACGCCCTTAAAATGGCGGGCCGAACTAAACGCTGGCCTGAATCGCAATAAAGTTACGGCTCTGTACGGCGACCGGACGTTTGTGGCTAACAACATGCGCCCCTTCGCGCTGGATATGCCACTCAATAGCTGGTATATGCGTCGTTGGGAAGGGGTTGACCCGGCCACTGGCGACCCGCTCTGGCAGAAAGTTAACGCCGACGGTACCACCACAACCACCAATAACTACAACGAAGCTACCCTGCAGTTTATCGGCAGCAATGCCAACCCTAAACTGTTCGGTGGTATTCGTCAGGTGTTGAGCTGGAAAGGACTGGAACTGAACGTCTTTTTCACCTACGCAGCCGGAGCCACCATCTATAACGGCGACCGCAACCTGTTCGACAACGACGGTGCCTACGACCGGTATAACCTACTGGCGCTGCAATCGGGCTGGAGCCGCTGGGAAAAAGCGGGCGACGTGGCCACTCATCCGAAATACGTAATTGGTGGTAACAAAAATTCGCAACGCCCCTCATCGCGCTTCCTCGAAAATGGCAATTATCTCCGTTTGCGGAATATTACGCTGAACTACGATCTGCCTAAATCGCTGCTGAACCGCGCCAAACTCAACGGTGTCCGGCTGTCGGCCTCAGCCGATAACCTGTTTACGATCACCAAATTTTCGGGTATCGATCCCGACGTAACGGAGACTGGCGAAGTCGGCACGAAATATCCGTTCAGCAAGAAATTTGTCTTTGGCGTTCAACTCAATTTCTAAGCAACACCAATCCATGAAAGCTTTATTTTCCCGTTATACACTGCTGGGGCTGGTTTTTCTGACATCGGCCTGTAGCATCGACAAAAAACCGTACAATGGTCTGCCCGAAGACGCTATCCTGCAAAACGCGCAGGGCCTACGAGCCGCCACGGATGGCAATTATACATTCATTAAGGATGCCGACTACACCCGCAATCTGTTTCAGATCAACGAGTTCCCCGGCGACAACGTAACGCTGAGCGGAACAACGACCGACCCGCTCTTTCTGACGTATACGTATCGACATACTTCCGATCAGGGCAATGCGCTGGCGTTTTACCGAAAAGGCTATCAGGTCATTATCGGCTGTAACAAAGTAATTGGCGCCGTTAAAGAAGGTACGTCGAAAGAAATGGACCAGATTCTGGGCGAAAACCTATTTTTACGGGCCATGGTGCATTTCGATCTGGTACGCATTTTCGGGCGGCCTTACACGCAGAGCCCGGAAACAAACTCGGGGATCATCATCAAAACAGATACCAAAGCCGACGATAATGCCAGCCGCGCTAGCGTGAAAGAAGTGTATGCCTTTGTGGTCAGTGAACTCCAGCGGGCCGCCAAACTCATGACTACGGTACGTACCAACAGCTACGCCAGTGCAACAGCCGCCAACGCCCTGCTCTCGCGGGTATATCTCTACATGAACGACAATGCCAACGCTATCACCTACGCAAATCTGGTCATTGCCGACAGCCGTTATGCGCTCGCTACGTCGACGCAGGTACCCGATTTTTATACTGTCGAAAATGAACAGAACCGGGAAGTGATCTACGCGATCAAACATACGTTGAAAGACGACCGCACCTGGAGTGCGATTGGCTCTATGTATTACACCTCGCCGGGTGGTGTGGGCTGGGGCGAAATTTATGCCTCGCAGGAATACCAGGATCTGATCAACAAATTCCCGAACGACAAACGCCGGTCGTTTCTGGTCAGAAAGCTGACCTCAACCGGCGCGCAGGAAAAACGAAATGGCATCGATAAAGTGTACATTACCAAATTCTCGAACCAGGGAGGTATTGCTACGTTAAGTTCGCCTATCGTGCTACGTTTATCGGAGATGTACCTGAACCGGGCCGAAGCGTACGCCAAAACCGGCGAAACTGAAAAAGCGATTGCCGACGTAAACCTGATTCGGCAACGGGCTGGTCTGACCGGTACCGAACTCTACACCACTACCGACCTGAAAGGACTGCCAACCGTGCTGGACGTAGTGCTTCAGGAGCGTAGACTCGAACTGGCTTTTGAAGGCCACCGCCCTTACGATTTGTTCCGCAACAACCGGAGTCTGGTTCGGAATTATCCGGGTTATCATAACACGACCGACGGCAAGCAAACCGTTCCGCCCGACGACAAACAGGTTGTCCATCTGATTCCTGAATCGGAGATTGTGCTTAACAAAAACCTGAAACAGAACCCATTGTAACTTGTATCTTGCCCGGATGTGCTGTCGGTTATTGTTGACCGGCAGCACTAATCCGTTACGTTATTTTTTCGCCTATGCCCATGACCGTCTTAAGCTGGATACAAGCCCTGATTTTACTCATTCTTGCCTGCCAGAAAGAGCCTGTGCCTTCCGAAACGCCCATCACGCACGCAGCAGACGTAGTGCGCGTGCCGATTGGCGGCAACAGCTGGATTACGAAGTCGTCGGAACGAACAGCCGCTATTACGAAAGAAGGCTTAACAAACTGGTCGGCTACAGACAGTAAGATCACTACGTATGTTCGATTCGGTAAAGCAGGCACGATAAACCTGTCTATTCAACTGCGCGTACCGGACGGCAAAAGTCGCCTTCGCCTTACGCTACAGGGAAAATCGAAAGAGCTTGACGTGCAAGGTGCTACGTTGACGGAGTATGAGCTGGGCCAGTGGCCAATTCAGAAAGCGGGGTATGCTCAACTGGTTCTGGAAGGGCTATCTAAAACTGGTGCTACGTTTGCCGAGGTAACGGATTTTGGCCTCAGTGGCGAAGCGGTTGATGACAACATGGCTTTTGTGCGAAACAACGACGGCAATTTCTTTTACTGGGGTCGCCGGGGGCCATCGGTTCATCTGCGCTATCCCATTCCCGATGGTGTCGAAACAGAGTGGTTTTATAACGAAGTAACGGTCCCACCCGGCAACGATGTAATCGGTTCGTATTATATGGCCAACGGTTTTGGCGAGGGCTATTTCGGTATGCAGGTCAACTCGGCTACAGAACGGCGGATCTTGTTTTCGGTATGGAGTCCGTTCCAGACCGATGACCCCAGCAAAATTCCGGCCGATCAGAAAATTCTGCTCGATCGAAAAGGTAACAACGTAGTGACCAACGATTTTGGCAACGAAGGATCTGGCGGTCAGAGTTACCTGCGCTATAACTGGAAAGCCGGGCAAACGTATCAGTTTTTGCTACGTGGTCGGCCGGTCGAGAATGGGTACACTATGTATACGGCTTATTTTAAAGCAATCAACGAAACCAACTGGCAGCTTATCGCTAGTTTCCGGCGCCCCAAAACCACTACGTATCTGAAATCACTGTATTCGTTTCTGGAAAATTTCATCTCCGAAACGGGCAACGTCCAGCGCGAAGTCGAATTCTCGAATCAATGGATACGTAGCCGGGAAGGGAAGTGGTATGAGCTAACAAACGCCCAGTTTACGGGCGATAACACGGCTCGTAAATCGTATCGGATGGATTATGCGGGCGGTCTGAACGGTCAGCGTTTTTTTCTACGTAACTGCGGCTTTTTCGATACGTATACGCCCTTAAAATCCGATTTCACCCGGCCTGCCTTACGGAAAATACCCCGTATCGGGCTGGAATCGCTGCCTTAACTGGCGCTTATTCCGCAGAGGTCGAGAGGAACGGCGTTCAGCAATAACGAGTCCAATATAATTACGATAAATACATAGGTTAGGTCATGTATGGCGCGGCTGAACCTTTTATAGCCGCGTCATCATTGTTAACGTATGCTTACTGCCGTTATGCAACAGTCTTTACAGTTGGTATTATTACAATTCTTTACAGACTAAAATCTTGTTAAATCAGTAACCCAGGGTCACTAGTCATATGACTTTGACATAATTTAGTACAAACATAAAAGGTAGCCTAGCGCGAACAGCTTCTTTTAACGAATACGATTAGGTTCGTGATACGTTACGCTTTCCTTATTACATGAACAACGCTGTCACCGTTTCTACACCCGGCCGTATTTGCCTGTTTGGCGAGCATCAGGATTATCTGGGCCTACCCGTTATTGCTTCGGCTATATCCTGCCGAATCCAGATCGCAGCCGAACGTATCGCCGACAACTATATCCATCTGAATCTACCGGACATTGGTAGCCAGGAGCAATTTAGTCTCAGTCAGTTGCCGCTAGCGTATCAGCACGATCGTGATTATTTCCGTAGTGCGATCAACGTATTGATCCGGAATGGTTTTCAGTTTAGCGGGGGCATTGATGGTGAGGTGCAGGGACGAATTCCTATTAATGCCGGTACGTCGAGTTCGTCGGCGTTGCTCATTACGTGGCTCAATGTGCTGACTCAACTGGCCGACAACGCAAAAACGCTGGACCCGAAACAATTAGCCGAACTGGCTTACCAGGCCGAGGTACTCGAATTTGGCGAACCGGGTGGTATGATGGATCATTATTCGACGGCCGTTGGCGGTGTCATTTACCTCGAATCGCAGCCTGCTATCCATCTCGAAACGTATCATCCGCCACTGGGTACGTTTGTGCTCGGCAACTCACAGGAACCTAAAGACACCATCGGGATTCTGGGCCGGGTAAAACATGGTATGCTACGGATCGCCAGACAGCTTACGGAGCTGAACCCCGATTTTTCGCTGCATAAGACGGACATAACCGCCATCACGGAATACAAAGACGTACTGACCAAGGACGATTACATTCTGCTGAAAGGTACGCTATCCAACCGCGACATTCTGCGGGAGGCTTTAACACTCATCCAGACCTCCGCTACTGGATCGTTCGATCACGGTCAATTTGGCCGACTTCTGACTGATCATCAGGCTAATCTGCGGGATGCTCAGCAGATTTCGACCCCCAAGATAAATCGAATGATAGAAGCGTCGCTGAACGCGGGTGCATTGGGCGGTAAAATCAATGGGTCGGGGGGCGGTGGCTGTATGTTTGCCTATGCTCCCGACAACGCTGAGAAGGTAGCCGAAGCCATCGAACGCGAGGGCGGTCGGGCCTACATTGTTTCTGTCGATGTGGGCACTACGTCAGAAGCTCATCCTTCGTTTAACCCAATAGCTAGTTAGCCTATTTACGTCTAATTGCCCAGTCGGGAATCTGGGTCTGCCTGATGAACAAACTGCTCATACTGGGTCTACTGCTCGCAAGTGCCACTACCCTGGCCCAAACCGCCCAGCGCCCAAACGTAGTACTCATTTATGCCGACGACATCGGTTACGGTGATCTGAGCTGTTATGGCACCTCAGCCGTTAAAACGCCCAATGTCGACCGGTTGGCCAGTCAGGGATTGCGGTTTAAACATGCCTACGCTACGTCGGCGACCTGCACGCCCTCCCGCTATTCGCTGATGACGGGCGAGTATGCCTGGCGCCAGAAAGGAACGGGTATTGCCCCCGGTAATGCGTCGCTCATCATCAAACCTGGACGTAGCACGTTGCCGGGGGTTTTTAAGGCGGCAGGCTATCAGACGGCCGCTATTGGCAAATGGCATCTGGGGCTGGGTGGCCCCGAAGGACCCGATTGGAATGGTGAGCTGAAACCCGGCCCGATGGAAGTTGGGTTTACCCACAACTACATTATGGCGGCTACCGGCGACCGGGTTCCGTGTGTGTACGTCGAAGACCATCGCGTGGTTAATCTCGATCCAAACGATCCGATTCAGGTTGACTACAAACAAAAAATTGGCGACTGGCCAACCGGGCGAGAGAACCCGGACAAGCTAAAGATGAAGCATTCGCATGGGCATGATATGACCATCGTGAATGGCGTGGGACGTATCGGCTGGATGACCGGCGGAAAAGCAGCCCTCTGGAAAGACGAAGACATGGCCGATGTATTCACCCGCCAGGCGGTAAAATTCATTGAAGCCAATCAGAAAAACCGACCATCCACCAGCCCGTTTTTCCTGTATTTCGCTACCCACGACGTTCACGTACCACGCATACCCCACCCCCGATTTGTTGGTAAAAGTGGGTTGGGCCCTCGTGGCGATGCCCTGCTTGAGTTTGACTGGGAAGTGGGCGAAATTCTGAAAACGCTGGATCGGTTAGGATTGACCGACAACACCATCGTTCTATTGTCGAGCGACAACGGACCGGTGGTTGACGACGGTTATCAGGATCAGGCGGTTGAGAAGTTGGGTACTCATAAACCCGCTGGTCCGCTACGGGGTGGTAAGTACAGTGCGTTTGAAGCCGGAACACGGGTGCCGCTACTGGTGCGCTGGCCCAAACACGTAAAACCGGGCATTTCCGAAACTCCCGTCAGTCAGGTCGATTTCCTGGCCGATTTTGCTACGTTGCTGGGTCAGTCCTACAACCATGCCGACGCTCCCGACAGTGAGAATCAACTCAATGCCTTGCTTGGCCGCGATCCGGTTGGCCGGTCGGTGATTGTCGAACATGCCGGTACGTTATCGATTGTGCAGGGAAACGCTGGCGAAGGCCGCTGGAAATACATCGAACCCAGCCAGGGAGCTGCCCGTTCCAACGAAACAAACACTGAACTTGGCAATAATCCCAAACCACAACTCTACAACCTGACCAGCGATGTCGAAGAAAAACAAAACGTAGCCGACCAACACCCCGACCGCGTTCGGCAGATGCAGCAGCTACTGGACAGGATTCGGAATAAAGAAACGCAGTAAAGCCAATGTTTTTCTGGCGTCCGGGGGCAGTATTATGCTGGGGAGTTGTGCAGAAACGAGGCATACCACCTCGATAATACATTTATATCACTAGCGGGCAACGTCGATTTAGGTCACGTAGGCTCTTTGCATGAATAAATCCTCACTGATAAAGAGAATAATCGTCTGACTGGTGAATTCGCGAATAAACTATCCACCCAACACCAATGAGAGTTGATGGACAACTCGCTACGTCCCTGAACACGGCCAAGCACCCACCTTTACACCTTTGCTCACGTTGGGTGCCGCTCAGGCTAGCCGGGCAGTTTCCTATCCGAAGTGAGTGGACCCCGCAGAGCTAATCAAACTCACTAAAAAATAAAGCGTAAACTAAGGCACCCACCCAGCTTAGGCCCACACAAAGAGAAACGATTGCTGGAAGAGCGGCCCTGTTTTGTCGCCACATTTTGATGCCCAGCAAAACCAACAGGGGGCTGGATAGCGTAAGGGCAAACAGGTTGCTAAGTTGAAAAAACGGAAAAGGGATGAAGTCATTGCCGAAGCCAGAATAACAAATGGCAATCGGTAAACTTAAGGCTACAAACCATAGCCAAAATTGCTTTTGGGTCATACTGTGCGGCTCAACAATGAGTAAGGGAATAAGTTAGTTAGCCATTCTATGACCACCAAACAAGTATAGGATTCATTACTGAAGCTGAATGCATTTGCTCAGTTACGTTGCTACGCTTTCATCTACATTTTGTCAACAGGCACGTGGCAAACCGGCAAAGAGCGTTCACCATCAATTCGTTATCCTGTCGCCGGATACGTGAAATACTCACTTGCATGAACGGGCCACCCAAGGACCACAGGGGTTGATGGATGATGAAAAAACTACGCTGAACGCGAACGACTTGCAACCTTTACACCCTGTTTGGTTGGGCTGAAAACTCTCCCTCGAGACGTACGTACTGTCGCCCGCCAAGTTGCCTAATATTGACACAACTGATTAGTGCTTTGTTGATTACCAACCGTTTTGAGATTTGAATTTTTCGTACTCTTCCCGGCTTTGCATATAAAACAACATAAAATCATCTAAACTCAATTTAGTCGCTCGGTTGCCCATATCCTTGCGAATCAACTTTATTAATTCGTAATAGTCTTTAAACTGTTTTGTTGGGTTATCATGACTATTTAAATCCAAAAGCCATTTTGTAAATCCTCTGAATATTTCATCGGGTGCGTACAAATACATATCTCGTTTGATGGCAATCAACCTTTTCATTAAATCCTGTTGAGATATGTTTTCGCCTGTTTTTTCCGACATTGATACGTCGAAAAATATGTACAATAATTCAGAGTACATTTTATATTTCTTGTCAGAGAGCTGATTCTCAACAATTTTCAGACGCTCTGTTCTACGCTGTAAAATGACGACTAATACAGCACTACTAAAAGCAAAAATTATGGTTAGTAAAGTGTTAATCGATAAGTCATATTTCATTACCTACAACAGATTTTCTTTTATCAATCGAAACTTGCCTGACTAGCTAAAAGCCTGCTTATCGGGACGTACGGCCTGTCGCACACGACGTCACAAACTCACTTTTTTGGCTACCCTCAGCGGGGCGTTTGTCTTGTCGCAGGGAAGCTGGCAAACGAATTTGTAAACCACCCTGCCTGTCGATCCGTACGGTCTGTCGCCGAGAAGCTGACACTCACGCTTTTACTTTTTGCTTTTGCACCCAACACCCATGAGGGGTGATGGCTGATAATGCTACGTCATAAACTGCAACAGCTTCCAACATTTACACCCTCGTTTGGTTGGGCTGCAAACCCTCCTGCGGGACGCGCTTCCTGTCGACGGGGAGTTACCCTACGCGGAGCGAACACAAATACACTACCACTGAGCAAATTCGTGAAATTGAACAGTCACCTCGGTTAACGACTGCTCATATTCTTTGACCTCTTTATAAACTTCTTCAGTAATATCCTTTCCCGTATACCAAATGTCATCAGAGGAACGGTAAACTCCCCCTGTCAACTTAGCTAAGACTGCACCTGTCAAACAAGCAAAGCGAAACTCAAAACTATCTTCTGCGTTAAAAACACAAGACACCACTTTTTTACAATCCGTTAAAAGGTCTTCAATCTCTGGCTCTGCGAATGCCATTTCGGACCCCTTTCTACCAAGCAATTTCTGAAAAAAAGTAGGTTTAGGAACAAGTTTCTGTTTCTCTGATTGGAGATCAAAATTGTCAACGTATAACTCAAACCCACTTTTAAGCACCTTGCCTTTCAAACTATTGAGATGCGTATCAGTGAGGCTAAATTTAAAGGGTAAAAACCCTTGTTCCTCTTGAAATGAGAAATTGGGGTAACCCTCAACACTCATATCAAAATCGTTCAAGCGTTTCACTATTTTCGGAATGAGATCATCCGATAAAAATTGAGTGTAAACGCTAATTGTTAAACTCATAGAATATTGGTTGTAAAAATGGCCTGTCGCCAGAAAGTTACTCAATGAAATAGGCTTGCCTAATCGGAGCGTTTCCTGTGTCAGCCGAAACCCAGAAATGGAAGCCCGGACTTTCCTACGCGGGGCGGTCAAACTGTCGCCCGAAAGCTGGAAATGGAAGTACTACTTGGACTGGCCACCCAACGCCAACAGGGGTTGATGGATAATGACGCTACCACACTGAACACGAATCACTTCCAACCTTTACACCCCTGCTTGGTTGGGCTGCAAACCCGCCCTCGGGACGTGCTCACTGTCGACCGGAAGCACCCCCACGCGAAGCGGTTATATACTTGAAATCCAATCTGACCAAACCAAAATTATAAGTCTGATTCCAACTAAAATCCAAAAGAGTGTTAGAGTTAATTTACTGGTACCTGCTCCGATGTCATTCCAGAGAAATAAAATGAGCAAGATGATGCTTAGAGTATAAAAAAATCCATGTTTATAGAATTCTGATACCTCAGTCTTTCCCCAATATCCTTCACTCGTATCATGCCATTTCGTCCATAATGTAGGTTTGAGTTGATGAATCTTTATGCGTTGCAACCACTCTGTTTTAGACGTCGTAAAATAAGCGCTATCTTCAGGTTGGGACTCATCTATAATATAATGTTGAGTGCCATTCGTGCCAACAATATGACCTCTATAGAAATAAAATTCTGAATCTTTCACCGGTAGCCTAAATGATCGGGGTTCGGGCCACACACCTTCATCGTAGACAAAATGACCCATTGGCGTTTTAAGTAAGTTAGGTACACCATTCATAAATTGTGCGTGAACCTCTGCCCCCCCTAAAAAGCTACAGATCAGAAGTAAATAGTTGACTCTAAAATTCATAAGTAAATTTGGAGTGTTATCCCTGTCGACTAGAAACTGGCTAGCGAGCCCAAAGCACCCTGTCGGGGACGTGCGGCCTGTCGACCGAAACCCGACCACGACGTTATCTCAGCTTGTTGCCTCACCCAACACCCATGAGGGTTGATGGATGAGCACGCTACGTTACTGAACACGACCAAGCTCCGACCTTTTCACCCTCATTAAGTTGGGCTGTCCCAACTTGCCTCCGGCGTGTGCTTCCTGTCGCCAGACAGGAAACACACGCCAAGCGAACCACTACGCACGCAACCGATGAAAGAACAGCGCCAAGCCGTTTTCACTACGTTTCTGACCTGCGCGAAGCTGTTTCACTACGTTGTCACGGGGCGATTGCCTTGTCGACCGCTACGTGGCCAACGCGCTTTTGTCAGCCTGCCCAACCGGGACGACTCTCGTGTCGACCGAAACCTACCCAACAAACCAAACCGTTCTGTTGGGGGACGATTGCCCTGTCGAACGAGACACAGCCACTACGTTGTTTTTCAGTTTTTTGCTCTTCACCCAACAACCACAGGGGTTGATGGCGAGCAAGTTACTCGAAAAAGCGCACGTACTGTCGACCTTTACACCCCTGTTTGGTTGGGCTGCCAAGCCTTCCCAACCGGCGAGCATCCTGTCACCCGATAGCTACCCTTTTACTCATCTTCTTCATCAAGCTGCCATTGCATCAAATCATCTACTGGTCTAGGAAGGCGACCTTCTAACCACTGTTTTAAAGTGCCCGGCTTGAAATCTTTGTCTTTCGTCTCAATTACCCAAGATAAAAAATCCTGCGGGCCTCCATTTAAATAAGGTGGTGGCGAAACTGGATAAAAGACGGTTGGCAAACGTTCGTCAAGTGATAAATAATTGCAGACAAACCCCACTTCCTGAACCACTTGCCAAGCCAATTGGTGAGTTATGTCAATCCTGAATTTTACCCACCAAAAGCCATTGTCATCCGCGCCAAATGCAATCGGTTTCTCAATAGCTGGCACTTTTTCAAGGTATTCATTTAAGGTTTTGAATCCTCTTTTGTCCATTTCTCGGTAATTATTTTTCAAGCCTGACCTGTCGAGCCATGCGGCCTGTCGGCGGAAAGCGGGCAAACCCACTTTTCAGACTGTCCAAACGGGGCGTTCATTTTGTCACACGCAACCCACCCAACGAGCTAAAACCTGCCTTTCGAGCCGTGCGCCTTGTCGCCCGGAACCCGCCGAACAAACACATTTTTTGGACACCACCCAACATAATAAAGTACGCAAACTTACGGAACTATATTTAGCTCATAACCAAACACGTTTAGTTCCGCAGTTTTCACGAGGAATATTAGCTAAAAACAACGAATCTTATTAAAGGCCGTTGGGCGATTGACTTAACGGTAGTTAGCAGGTCAATATGTAGCTGCATTTAGGCTAGACACAGGCTTGTTAACGTATTTCTCTACTCCTGAACCGCTAAAAACTACCATCGAAAACCTGTCCTGACTTCAGGTCTTTCAACGAAAAGGTATTGATGGTTCCGATACCGGCAAACCGAATTTTGACACCGTAGATACGCGCTAGTGGCTGCGTATAGTGGGTTTCGTACACTTTCCGACCGTTGATAAAAATAGATGCCTGCTTATTAACCACTCGTAACGTTAAGACTCCGCCCTGGCGTAGATCAGCCCCCAGAAAACTCAGATCGTCCCGATGGCTTTTTTTGGCCACTTCTGAGGTCTGTAAATTAATCCAGTGCACGCAGCCCGGCTTCATTACGTCGAAGGTGTGCTGCGACGATTCACCCCAAACGGTAAGACCGATCTGTGAGCAGCGTACGCCCGCCCGATCGGGCGAGGTTTTCACCTGGGTTTTTAGCTCAAAATTATCCCCATCGATACCCGTAGGATGGCTATTGATGAACTCCATAAAAAAGGTACGATTCGTATCGACACCAGCTCGAGCGGCTTCCATCGCGCTGATGCTTCGGCGCTTATCGGCAAACAGGTCGGGAGCCTCAATCGGATACACCCGACTGGTGTCGTGCATCATATTGGCCGTTACGGTCCAACCTTTGGTCTGTAGATAAACGGTAGCCGTATCTATGTTTTCGTCATTCCGTTGCAGGATCGCAAAATAACGTCCGGGGCGCTCGTAATAGTGGGTGTACACACTATCGTCCTGATTCAGGTTTTCCCGCTTACCATCCCCAAACTGAATCGTGTATTGAGCTGACGGATCGCGAATGGGTGACACCTGAAAAACGGCCGAATGAGGGTTCTCGCCCAGCGGATTCCGACACACAAACTGGATGGGTTCAGGTATTTCCCTACGTTGTTGCCACCAAACAAACGCAAGAACAACCAGTAAAAACATAACTGCTCCTGGTAGCCAGAATCGCTTTAGCACTGGTCGCTGCGACGATGTTGGTAACTCAGCTACCAAAGCCGGTGGCGGTGTATAAGCTGGTAATTCGGCCGGTCGGGTGGCATTACGTTCGGTCCATTCCTGCACTTGTACGAAATGATCCCAATCGTGATAGCCTGTGTAGAGGGCCAGCGCGTCGCGGGTGGCTTTTTGCGGATAATACCGGGAATCGGTTTTGATCTTGCCAAAGATCCGTTTGAGCGTGTTCGGACTAATCCGCACGCGCGTTTGCTTAAAAAGAATATTGCTTAAGCTAATGTAATCACCATTAGTCCATTTGTCCCAGTCCGGACTCCCGTATGCGTTACTCACCTGCCGACAACAGACATCCAAATAATGAAAGACTTCGGCTTTTCCAGCTTGTCCATTTTCTGTAATCATAGCAGCCAACAATCTGACATTTAATCGGTTACGTTGTCCAAAATTTCGATCAATAAAATGGTCATGTTTTCAGCACACTCGCCGTATAGTACAAATTTACCTTTGCAAACTCGCATTCCTAAAACCCAATACGGGGGACAATCGCCGTAAAAACTATAAATATCTGAATATTATGCGACAAAAACTTTTACTGTGCTGCGCTCTTTTCTGGGGTTTACTCAGCCCCATGCTGACCAGAGCCCGGCACATGAGCAGTAAGTCTCTCACCTACGCTAAACCGGTTACGTTAAGACCTACAACGATCGATCCGGGCCGTACCGATGATCGGGTCATTTCGGGAACCATTACCGACGAAAAAGGCGTGACTTTGCCGGGTGTCAGCGTCCTGCTCAAGGGTACGCAGCGGGGTGCTGTTACCGACGCCAATGGCAGGTTTCAGCTGGCCGTACCGGAAACAGCGGCCGCGCTGGTTATTAGTTTCGTTGGCTACTTAAGCCAGGAAGTGCCAGTCGGTAGCAGGACTACCATCAACATCCAGTTAGCGCCCGATACCAAAGCGCTCGAAGAAGTGGTGGTGGTAGGCTACGGTACGCAGCGTAAGATCGAAACCACGGGCGCCATTGCCTCCGTGAAAGCCGCTGATCTACTCCAGACTCCCGTTGCCAACGTAGCACAGGGGCTTCAGGCTCGGGTGGCGGGGGTTCAAATTACCCAGAACTCAGGGGCACCCGGTGGTAATGTCAGTGTTCGAATCCGGGGCACCAACTCGATTAACGGTAGTTCTGAGCCGCTTTACGTAATTGACGGGATCCAGATTGCCAACAGTGGCGGCATTACCGATGTGAGCCCACTGTCCCAGATCAATCCGAACGATATTGAATCGATTGAGGTACTGAAAGATGCGTCCTCAACCGCTGTTTACGGCGCCCGTGCCGCTAATGGTGTAGTTCTGATCACGACCAAACGGGGTAAGGAAGGCGGCACCCGCATCAGTTACGATGGCTACGGCGGTGTGCAGCAGATCAACAAAACCCTGAACGTACTGAATGCCCAACAGTTTGGGCAGCTCGAAAATGAGGTCTACAAACGGTCGATCTACGCTGATCCGTCCAGTCTGGGCGAAGGTACCAACTGGCAGAACCAGATTTTCCGGAAAGCCCCTATCCAGAGTCATCAGCTATCGGTATCGGGCGGGAATCAGAAAACCCAGCTGGCGCTGTCGCTGAACTACTTCAATCAGGATGGCATTATCAAAAATTCCAATTTTAACCGATACTCCTTCCGATCAAATATCGACCATCGATTAAACGACCGAATTAAAATCGGGACCAGTCTGTACTACGGTTATTCCATCAACAACGGGGTCAACGTAGGCGGCACGGGTTCGGACGTAACGAGTAGCCGGGCGGGCGTTCTGGGAGCGGCTCTGGCAGCACCTCCCACGCTGGTTCCGTATCGGCCAGATGGTAGTGTGTTTCCTTTTCAGGATCAGATGAATGGTCAATACCAGGAAGTTACCAACCCGCTCAACTTCATTATCCCCCTCAACCGGCAGACAACCCAGCGGATTCTGGCTAATGTTTACGTCGATTTTGAGCTGTTCAAAGGATTTACGTACCGCCCTAGTTTCAATGCCGATCTGGGCACTACGTTGTCGGAGTTTTACTCGCCTTTGTCGCTGCTGAGTCAGTCTCAGTTAGCGTCGGGCGGGGGAAGCGCCAGCAATACCAGTTCGTATGGTCGAACGCTGTTGCACGAAAGCATTTTCACGTATCGTACCCGACTAGCGGAGCATCATACCCTCACGGCTACGGCCGTACTGGCCACTCAGGCCAATGTAAATCAGAGCTATACGCAAACGGCCTCAAACTTCCCCAACGACGTAACGCAGAACAACGCTATTGGGCTGGCCGTCAATCAACGTATCAGCAGCGACAAAAATAAATCCCGCCTTGATTCGTACCTGGGACGTATCAACTACGGCTACAAGGACAAATATTTTCTGGATTTAACGGCCCGTGCCGACGGGTCCAGCAAGTTCGGCGAAAACAACAAATACGGATTTTTCCCGGCGGTGGCGGGTGCCTGGCGGATTGTCGAAGAGCCTTTCATGAAAACGGTTCCGGTCATCTCTGATCTGAAACTACGCGGAAGCTGGGGTATCACCGGAAACGCCGGGGCTATCGATCCGTATCAGTCCCTGGCAACGGTAAGTGCATCGGGACTTAATTACAACTACAATCACAATCCCGTTACGGGCATCAACCCCAGCGCTATCCCTAACCCCGATCTAAAGTGGGAACGCTCCACGCAGGTCGACATCGGCCTGGATGTGAGTCTGTTTAACAACCGGTTGTCGGTGGTGGCAGATTATTACAACAAGCGTACGGACAACCTGCTCTTCCAGAAAGTACTGCCTATGTCGTCGGGCTATACCGCCCTGACCGGCAACTTCGGTTCGATACGTAACAAAGGTGTTGAACTGGCGGTCAATGGCCGGATTTTACCGGGCGGTGGCAATCGACTCCAGTGGGATGCTTCGGCGAATATTACGTTCAACCAGAACGAAGTGCTGGCGCTGGATGGCATTCTGGACGAACTCCCCCGGTCGGCGTTTGCGCTGCTTAAAGTCGGGTATCCTATGGGACTTTATCGGACTTATGTCTTCGATGGCATCAGCCAGACCGGCGAAACGATTCTGCCCGGTTACGACGGGCGCGTTGGTGGTCATAAAGTAAAGGATCTCAACGGCGACGGCACGATCACGGCCGCCGATCAGCAGATTGCCGGTAACGCTCAACCCAACTATATTTTTGGTTTCTCGTCTTCGTTCCGGTACCGCAACTTCGACCTGAATGTATTTATCCAGGGCGTTCAGGGCAATAAACTCATGAACCTAATCCGCTATACGTTCGAAACAGCACTGGGTCAACAGAACGTTCTGGCCGGACTCGCCGACCGGTGGTCGCCCACGAATCCGAATAATGAGTATGCCAGCGGCTTGCAGGGCGGCCGATTGCCCCTGTCGGATCGGTACATTGAGGATGCATCGTTCGTTCGACTGAAGAATATTTCACTGGGTTACACGCTTCCCAAGATCAAGGGAATCAACCAGATCCGCCTATACGTGAGTGCCAATAATCCACTCACGCTCACGAAATACACGGGCTATGACCCGGAGGTTAACAACTTCGGGAACGCCACCACGCAATTCGTCGATAACGGTACGTATCCAATTCCCCGCTCCTATTTGGGCGGCCTGCAAATCACATTCTAAACCAAACCGGGATTGAGCAGATTCGGGGATTAAGGGGATTTTGTATTCGCTTCTTCGAAGCACCTTGTCAATCAAAATCTCTTTTATCCTCAAATCAGCTCAATCCCGGTTCAACCACTTGTACCATGAAAAAACATACGCTGCTGCTGATGGCTTTGTCGGGCCTGACCTTATCGTGCAGCAAACTGGAAGAGTCGGTATTCTCGTCCATATTCACGACTAACTTTTACAAGACCGCTTCTGATGCCGAGGCTGGCATTACGTCGGCTGCGGGTTCACTGATCAACCTGTATGGCTTCCCGTTGGTAGCGGCTTCTGACTTTGCCGCCGACCAGGCCTACCCGCGTGGTGTGGTTGGACGTAACACCATTACGTTGTTTACCTACGACCCGTATTATACAGCCCAGCGAAACTCGGGTCGTCACGAAACGGAAGGGCCGCAGGGCGTCTGGCGGTTCAGTTATAAAGGCATCGAAAACGCGAACTGGGTGATTGAGAAAGTGCCACAGATTCAGATGGATGCCCAGCGCCGGACCGAAATTGTGGCCGAAGCCTATGCCCTGCGCGGCTTTTATCACTGGACACTGGCCAAAACCTTCAACGAGATTCCGGTTAAAACCAAAGCGAGCAGTAACGAAACCGAATCGCTGGTTGCCAAGAGTCCCCGCCCGGAGATTTACAAACAAATTTATAGCGATCTGGATCAGGCCATTACGGGCCTACCATCTTACTCGGCCAGTCTCGTAAAAGGGCGGCCGTCGAAAGAAGCCATCCAGGGTCTATACGCGAAAGTAGCGCTGTATAACGAAGACTGGGCAAAATCGTTGCAGATGGCTCAGGCGGTGATCAGTTCAGGCAAATACGCGCTGATGCCCAACGTACTGGATGTCTTTGATGTCGACAAAGAAGATGCCGCCCGAGTCGAAAATATGTGGGCGGTGGAAGCTGACCGGGTAACGCCGAGCCGCTGGTTAACGGTTATGGGCATTGCTGGTCCCCGAAACAGCAGCGGCCCCGATTACGCCAAGGTGTCGTATGGCTCCTGGTTTGCGTATCAGGCTTTTTTCGATTCGTTCGACCCAAAGGATAAACGTCGCCAGTTGCTGGACACTACGTATCGGGATGTATCGGGCAAGATCGTTCCTCAGCGGGACGTAACGCCTATTACGCCAAAAGGGGTTCTGATCCGCAAATACCGCGATCCTAACTCCATTGCCGAAGCGAACAACTGCAACTTTCCCATTATCCGACTGGCGGATGTTTATCTGATCGCGGCCGAAGCCGAAGCTCGTCAGAATGGCGCTACTACGCTGGCCTACAGCTACATCAATACGATTCGCAAACGCGCAGGCCTGGCCGATCTCATACCCGGCCTTAGTAAAGATGCCTTTATCGCAGCAGTTCTTCAGGAACGTTCCTGGGAGCTTTTTGCCGAAGCGGATCGCTGGTTCGACCTTACCCGGACCAATACGTTCCTGACGGTTATCCCGAAAGCGGTCAACGATGTTTACCCGACACGCACTCCGCAGGCAAAGCACCGCTACTACCCTATTCCGCTCGAAGAAATACAGGCGAATCCGAAGCTAACGCAAAACGCTGGCTGGGAGTAAGTCCTATCTCTTGTTCGACAGGATTTACAGGATTTCCCCCATTTGCTGTAAATCCTGTTCGAAAAAACCTGTAAAATCATCCAGTTCGTTCATACTCAATGAAAAAACACATTATTTCTGCCTGTCTGGTCGGATGGCTTCTGCTGGCGGGTCAGTCGGTGAGCGCCCAGTCGAAGAGCAAGCCGTCCTTTAGTGGCATCTATCCGCAACTGGCCATGTACAACAACGAAGGCGAATGCGGCACTGGCGCGGTTGTGCCCTGGGCGGGTAGACTCTGGGTCGTTACGTATGGTCCGCATTTGCCGTTCGGCTCCTCCGACAAACTGTACGAAATCACGCCCGATCTGAAGCAGATTGTCCGTCCGGAAAGCATCGGAGGTACGCCCGCCAACCGGATGATTCATTCGGAAAGTCAGCAGCTTTTTATTGGTCCGTATGCCATCGACGCCAAAGCCCACGTACGTACCATTCCCTATAAAGTAATGCCCGGTCGGCATACGGGTAACGCGCGCCATCTGACCGACCCGAAAGGAAAAATCTACTACGGGACTATGGAAGAAGGCTTCTATGAGGTGGATGTCAATACGTTAACCCCAACGATGCTCTACGAAGACGGGAATGTTCAGCGTAAAAAAGAGGATGACGTATCGAATAACCTCCAGACCAATTTACTGCCTGGTGTTCACGGCAAAGGCGTTTATTCGGGGCAGGGCGTAATGGTTTATTCGAACAATGGCGAACCCGGCCAGAAAGCACTGGAACAGTTCGATGTCGATGCAGGGTCGTTGTCGGAGTGGAACGGCAAAGACTGGACCGTGATCCGTCGGAATCAGTTTGTGGAAGTAACGGGGCCTGGCGGCATCTACGGCAACAAAAATCCCGACACTGACCCGATCTGGGCCACCGGCTGGGACCATAAATCAGTCCTGCTGGGCGTTCGCGACAAAGCTACGGGCTGGCGTTTTTTCCGGCTTCCGAAGGCAAGCCACAGCTACGACGGCGCTCACGGCTGGAATACCGAATGGCCCCGAATTCGGGATATTGGCTCAGCCCAGAAACCCGATTACCTGATGACCATGCATGGTATGTTCTGGACGTTTCCCGGCACGTTTACGACGGCCAATACGGCGGGAATTCGCCCTCGTACAGCCTATCTGAAAGTGATCGGTGACTTCGCGCGCTGGAACAACCAGCTGGTATTTGGCTGTGACGATTCGGCTCAAAAAGAATTCCTGAACAAACGCAAAACCAAAGGCAACATCGAGGGTCCCGGCCAATCGAATTCGAACCTGTGGTTTACGCCACTCAACCTGCCCGATCAACTTGGCCCGAACACCGCCGAAGGGGCCGTCTGGCAGAACGAATCGATAAAGGCGAACGTAGCATCCGAACCATTTTTGTTTGCCGGATGGGCCAATCGCTCGGCCTGGGTACAGAACAACGGTGACGCCGACGTAACGGTTACGTTCGAAGTCGATAAAACCGGTAACGGCAACTGGACTACCCTACAAACGGCGAAAATCGGTGCTAACAACGCTAGCCACGTTACGTTTCCGGCCAACGCAGCGGGCGAATGGATTCGGCTAAAGTCCGATAAAGCCACTACCCTGACCGCCCATTTTTCGTACGCCACCCACGACGCCCGTGCTACGTCGGCCAACGCTATGTTCAACGGACTTTCTACCGTAACATCGGCGACTACGGCGGGTGGATTGATGTATGGTCTGGGAAAAAACCGACGCGCGCTGGCGCTGGCGGCCCAAACATATCAGGGCGGAAAACCTACCGATGTGGGCTACTACGAATTGAGTGCCGACATGAAACTGGTCCGCAAAGACAACCCGGACGATCAGGCGTTTATCAAGAGCAAATTTGCCATTCCGCAGCAGGTTGTTACGATCGACAAAGCAAGCGTGTTGATCGTCGATGACAAAGGCCGTCGGTGGCGCTTACCATTGGGCAACAACGCCTTCACGGATCTAACCAATCAGGCAGCCCTACGCATTTGCCGGGAAGTGGCCACGGAACGCGACTTGCTGAACTGCCACGGTACGTTCTATGAACTTCCCGCCGAAAACGCCGACGGTTACGCCAAAATTCGGCCTGTTGCGTCCCATAACCTGCGCGTTAATGATTATGCTTCGTACCGTGGTTTGCTGGTCATGACGGGTATCGACCTGAACGCAGCGGCTAAAAACGAACACATCATTGTGTCGGACGACAAAAAAGCGGCCGTTTGGGCCGGTGCTATTGACGATCTCTGGAAGCTGGGCAAACCAACCGGTCATGGTGGTCCCTGGAATGCTACGTCGGTGAAGGCCAACGAAACCTCTGATCCCTACCTGATTGGCTTTTACGACCAACGTAGCGTTCAGCTTTCACACAAAGCCACAACACCCGTTACGTTCACCATCGAAGCCGACCCGGTTGGTACGGGCGTCTGGATGCCGTATAAAACCATAACCGTTGCTCCCGGAAAGGCTTCGACCTTTGCCTTCCCTGCTGATTTTCAGGCTCGCTGGATTCGCTTCAAAACCGACAGAGCTTGTGAAGCTACTACGTTGCTGGAGTATAAATAGAATTGGTTAAGCCACTGATTACGTAACGACGTAGCGGAAAGAGAATCGACTTTCCGCTACGTCGTTTTTATAGGAGCAAACACAGTAGTTGATTAGTCGATATTTCTTTATTGTCGTGTTTTACTGTCTCAACCATGTATAAATTCGCTCATTCGTTACTGCTGGCCGTTGCGCTTTGTGGTACCGTGTCATTCGTTTCAGCCCAATCAGGCAAACCGCTCTATACGTTCCCGCTCGGTGTTCAGGCCTATACGTACCGGGCCTACTTCCCGAAAGATGTAGAAGGAACGCTTAATACCATTCAAAAGCTGGGCTTTACAGAACTGGAAGGTGGTGCCCCAAAAGGTGTTACGACCGAAGAGTTCCGAAAAATGCTCGATGCGCGGGGTATCAAATGTCCGGCCACCGGTGCCAGCTACGAACAGATCGTAAAAGATCCCGAGAGCGTCGTCAAAAATGCCAAAACTCTGGGTGCTTCCTATGTGATGGTGGCCTGGATTCCTCACGAAAAAAGTAACTTCACCATTGAGAACGCCAAAAAAGCCGTTGAGGATTTCAACCGCGCCGGGAAAGTGCTGAAAGATAACGGCATTACGTTTTGCTACCATAACCACGGCTACGAATTCGGTCCGTACCAAAACGGGACTCTTTTCGATTACATCGTTCAGAACACAAAGCCCGAATACGTATCGTTCGAAATGGATATTCTCTGGGCAACGCACGGTGGCGCTGATCCGGTTAAATTGCTGAATAAATACGGTAGTCGCTGGAAACTCATGCACCTGAAAGACCTGAAAAAAGGTATTAAAGGCGACCTGAGCGGTGGCACTCCCCCCGAAAACGACGTAGTGCTAGGCCAGGGCCAGATTGATATGCCCGCTGTTCTGAAAGCAGCGAAAAAAGCGGGGGTCAAGCATTACTTTATTGAAGACGAGAGCAATCATGAGGATGTGCAGGTCCCCGAAAGCATTACGTACCTGAAAAATCTAAAACAATAGGATTTCCCTGAGGCTCATTCCTGTATAGAAACTTCCCGAAATGGACCGTCAGCAGGTCCGTACTTTCGGGAAGTTTTTTTTACAATCGTTATGACAAAAAACTGGCTCTTCCCCTTAGCACTGCTTCTCCATTGTTCCTTTCCAGTGGTTGCTCAATCCATATCGGATAAGGGCGATCGGATTACGGGGCCAAACTTTGCCACGCGTAGCCCCGTTCTGGGTAAACACGGGATGGTGGCAACTAGTCATCCGCTGGCGACGCAGACTGGTCTGGATATTCTTAAACAGGGCGGCACCGCTGTCGATGCCGCCATTGCCGCTAATGCAGCATTGGGCGTTATTGAGCCAAACAATGGAGGAATCGGTGGCGATTTATTTGCCATCATTTGGTCGGCCAAAGACCGAAAACTGTACGGGCTGAATGCCAGCGGTCGGTCGCCCAACGGATTGTCTTACGAGAAGCTAAAAACAATCCTGGGCAATCGTACCCAAATTCCGCTCTATGGCCCCCTATCTGTATCGGTACCGGGCGCGGTAGATGGCTGGTTTGAACTTCACAAACGATTTGGTAGAGTGCCGATGAAAGCACTCCTGGCTCCCAGCATTCAGTACGCCCGCGAAGGCGTTCCGGTACCACAGGTAATTGCCTATTCCTGGCAGGTTGCCACGCAACGACTGATAAACAACCAAGCAGACATTACCGAATTTGACAACTTCCGAAAAACGTTTCTGATCAATGGCAAAGCCCCCGTTGAAGGGCAAGTCTTTCGAAATCCCGACCTGGCTTCGACCTACGAAACAATTGCCAGGAGTGGGCGGGATGCTTTTTACAAAGGGGCAATAGCTGAAACGATCGATCGCTATGCCCGACGAACGGGAATCTATCTACGAAAAGACGATTTAGCCAATCACCACAGCACCTGGGTAGATCCAGTTTCGGTGAACTATCGCGGCTATACGGTTCATGAGCTCCCACCTAACGGACAAGGTTTAGCCGTTTTGCAAATGCTTACCATCCTGGAAGGTTACGATTTGAAACGGCTGGGCCATAACAGCGCCGACTACCTGCACCTGTTACTGGAAGCCAAGAAACTCGCCTTCGAAGATCGGGCGCGGTATTATGCTGACCCAGACTTTGGCAAAATCCCAGTCGAAACGCTGTTGAGCAGGGCCTATGCGGAACGACGTCGGAAACTCATTAACGCTCAACAAGCAGCTAACCGTATCGATGCGAACGACCCAGCGCTACGTAGTGGCGATACGGTATACCTGACGGTGGCCGATGATCAGGGGAATATTGTCTCCTTAATTCAAAGTAACATGCTGGAGTTTGGCAATGGCATGGTACCCGACGGCCTGGGTTTTGTTTTCCATAACCGGGGAACTAGTTTCAATCTACAGCCCGACCATGCCAATGTGTACGCACCGGGGAAACGGCCATTTAACACCATCATTCCGGGTTTTGTCACGAAAGATGGTGAACCCTTTCTAAGCTTTGGCGTTATGGGCGGTGCCATGCAACCGCAGGGACATCTGCAAATCCTGTGCAACATCATCGATTTTGGTATGAACGTCCAGGAAGCTGGCGACGCGGCCCGGTTCAGTCATTCGGGCAGCAGCGAACCTATTGGCACCGTTATGACCGACGGAGGCCGGGTAGCACTTGAGAGTGGAATACCGCAAGACGTTCGGGCTGAGTTAGAACGCCGGGGGCACCGTCTGGCCGAAACCGATTTCTTCGGCGGTTATCAGGCTATTCTATGGGATTCTACGAATAAAGTCTACTGGGGCGCATCCGAAATGCGAAAAGACGGCCAGGCGGCAGGCTACTAATCAACCTGGCTTGCGTCAGTCGGCCAATACGTCCTATCTTTATAGGAACAAATCGAGTAGAGCTATGGATCATTCACTGGAGATTGCAGGGCGAATAGCGGGTGTTTCAACGCTACGTTACTTCTTCGTGGCAGGCATCCCTTTTCTGCTGTTTTATAAGCTCTTCACCGCTTATTTTGCCAATGCCAAAATCCAGCATAAAAAGGCAGCCAGGCAGGATTTTGTGCGGGAGATTCTTCATTCGCTGCAAACAACGGGCATTTTTACGGTCATCGGGCTCGTTATTTTGTATACTCCGTTTAAACAGTACACCCGTCTCTACACGAACCTTGCCGATTATTCCGTCTGGTGGCTGTTAGCCAGTCTGGTGCTGAGCCTGGTGATTCACGATACGTATTTTTACTGGATGCATCGCTTACTGCATCATAAACGCCTGTTTAAGTACACCCATCGACTGCACCATCTATCCACGAATCCATCTCCCTGGGCATCCTATTCGTTTAGCTTTCTGGAAGCCGTGGCAGAAGGAGCCGTTCTATTCGTCATTGTTTTTCTGATACCCGTTCATCCGCTAACGGTGATTTTATTCGTACTGATTGGCTTTATTATCAATGTGTACGGGCATCTGGGCTATGAGATAGCTCCGCGCTGGCTACGTCATTCTTTTTTGTTCGAGATCATCAATACGTCGGTCCACCACAATCTGCATCACAGCCAGTTCAAAGGAAACTATGGATTGTATTTTCGGATTTGGGATCGATTATTGAAAACCGAAAATCCACGCTACGTTGCTGACTATGACCGGATTCAGGCAAAACGGTTTGGCACAACGCCACCGGTTCAGGAATCTGTCTCTACATCCACCTATCAATAGATTTCCGATTGCCGGTGTTGGGAAACCAACCTCGCCTACCCCATCCATTCTTAAAGTTTCCCTAACTTTCCGAATAAATAAGCCCGGCTGGGGCTTTTCAGCGTCATTATGTTTATTCGGTTCTTTTTTTTCCTCTTTCTGACAGTTGGGTTGGCCGCCTTCGTGTTTCGTGCCGAAGAGTCGGCAGTTATCCGGATCAATTTACTCGGTTATCGTCCATCAAGCTCTAAAACAGCCGTTTGGGGCAGTCTCACCAATCAAACAACCAAGCGGTTTCAGATCGTCAATGCCGACAACGAGCAGGTGGTGTGGCAGCGTGAAATTGGGCAGGACTTTGGCGCTTATGGCCCGTTTCAGCATACATACCGGTTGAACTTTACAGCCTTTCGCCAACCCGGTCGCTATTTCCTTCGGACCGATGATGGCACTCGTTCTCCCGTATTTCGGATTGATGAGAATGTATACGATGGAGCAGCCGACTTTTGCCTGCGCTATATGCGCCAGCAACGTAGCGGCTTCAATCCCTTTCTGAAAGATTCCTGCCACACTCACGATGGTTATACCATGTACGGCCCTATGCCAGACAGTACGCACATCGACGTATCGGGGGGGTGGCACGATGCCTCCGACTATCTGCAATACGTAACCACCTCGGCCAACGCTACGTATCATTTACTGGCCGCCCTCCGCGATTTTCCGGACGCTTTTGGTGATCAGCATCAGACTAATGGGTTGGCCGGAGCCAACGGGCAGCCCGATGTTCTCGACGAAGCACACTGGGGGCTGAACTGGCTCCTGAAAATGCATCCAACCGATGAGTGGCTTTTTAATCAGCTCGGTGATGATCGCGACCATGCCGGACTACGGATTCCCAAAGAAGATAACTTGTACGGGAAAGGGTTTGAGCGCCCTGTTTACTTCGCCACGGGTGAACCACAGGGTTTATTCAAGTATAAAAACCGCGCAACGGGCGTCGCATCGACGGCTGGAAAAGTAAGTAGCGCGCTGGCTTTAGGCTATCAATTGCTACGTAACAAACCGGCCGATTACGTCGACCGGCACTACGTAGATCAGCTCAGAAAACGGGCGCAATCGGCCTATAAACTCGGTATTCAGAAGCCCGGCAATTGCCAGACAGCTCCCGGTCGGGCACCGTATTTCTATGAGGAAGACAACTACGCAGACGACATGGAACTAGCGTCGGTGGAGCAGATCAATATGATGGGCACCCGAAGCCAGCAAGCCATTCAATGGCGGAATGCAGCCCTCAAATTTGCTAAAGAAGAACCCGTAACGCCCTGGATCGACAATGATACGGCCCGGCATTATCAATGGTATCCGTTCGTGAATGTTGGTCATGCAGCTTTGGCCAAACAATACCCGGTCGGGCAACGGAAAGTCGTCACGGATTTTTACAAAAAAGGCATTGAAACGGTCTGGCAACGGGCGAAAGAAAACGCCTTTTATCGGGGCGTTCCGTTCATCTGGTGCAGCAACAACCTCACTACCTCCTTCGCTACCCAATGCTACTGGTACCGTCAGCTGACGAATGATCAGCAATACGTAGCACTGGAGCAGGCTAATTTCGACTGGCTCTTCGGGTGCAACCCGTGGGGCACCAGCTTCGTATATGGCTTACCGGGCAATGCCGATACACCTACCGATCCGCACTCCGCCTTTACGCACCTGAAACAATACCCAATTGACGGCGGATTGGTAGACGGCCCGGTGAAAGGGAGTATCTACAAAAATCTGATTGGCATTACGCTTCATGAACCCGACGAATACGCTTCGTTCCAAAGCGATCTGGCCGTTTACCACGATGATTTTGGCGATTATAGCACCAACGAACCGACAATGGATGGCACCGCTACGTTGGTGTATCTGCTGGCAGCTAAACAATCCGAAAAACGTCCCAAAACACCTAACGCCGGTATGTCGGCAGGCGCGCCACCAGCACCCGAAACGAAAGCCCTGTTTACTAAAGGGGCCAAGGTTCGGGGCGACACCAGTCTTCGGCAACTAGCGATCGTCTTTACGGGCGATGAATTTGCCGACGGCGGTAAATCCATTGCGAATACACTACGTCGGCATAAAGTAAAAGCGTCCTTTTTTCTGACCGGGCGTTTTCTTCGCAATCCACGATTTACATCTCTGGTCCAGCAATTACACCGCGAAGGGCACTACGTCGGTCCGCATTCTGATCAGCATCTGCTGTATTGCGACTGGACGAAGCGGGATAGTTTGCTCGTTACGCAGGATGAGTTTCGTTCAGATTTGAAAGCCAACTATCGAGCCCTTGCCCGCTTTGGTATTCAACGTAGCAAAACCAAATTGTTTCTTCCGCCCTATGAGTGGTATAACGACAGTATTGCAGCGTGGACAAAAGAAGAAGGTCTTCAACTGATTAATTATACGCCGGGCACGCTGAGCCATGCCGATTATACCACGCCTAACGATAAAAACTACCGCAGTAGCGATGCCATTCTGCAATCGATCCGCGAGTATGAAAAACAAGGAATTACGGGTCTAAACGGCTTTATGCTGTTGATGCACATCGGTACATCGCCTGACCGAACTGACAAATTATACGATCATCTGGACGAGCTACTCACGGAGATTAAGCAGAAAGGCTATCGGATTGTACCCATCAGCAAGCTGTAGACCAGGCAGTTTCACCGAATAGTTAAACTTTGCTGTCGTTTTTAATTCTGGTCTGCATTTTGCACGGTAAATTCCTAGACCATTTCGCTAGACAATGAAATTTCCTGTACGCTCAGCTCTGTCTCTTCCTAAAGCGCTCAAAGCAATAGTATCCCTCATTTGCTTGTTAATTCTGACGAATACGGCCTTTGCCCAACGCGTCTCCATGAAGGAATTGTTGACTTACCTGAGCTGCCCGCCCGAAAAGCTGGACAGCTACATGATGCGGAATGGCTTTATTTGTTACAGAAGTGAAGGCGGGCTAACCAACTGGACGTGTTTGTTTGCCTATGCGAACAATATGCTTGTGCCCATACCCGACAAAGCCTCAGGTCTGATTCAATACGTTCGCACCTGTCGCTCCAATATGGTCGTGTATCAGCTACATTCAAAAGAGCAATGCGACCAGCTACAACAGGAATTAATTCAGTTGGGCTATACGCAGCTTGACCCGACAACGACCAATCACCCAACATTTGCCCACAACAACACGATTGTTACCTGCCAGAAAGCCGGTACAACCAATGGTATTTCCGGCAACTATACTGGTTATAGTCTTACCTTGTCCCGGCGGCTCTATTAAGCTTACACTCCTATTATTAATACCGAAAGCCCTCTAGGAGAGGGCTTTCGGTATTAAGAGGCTATACGCTATGTATTTCAAACCCTGCCTGGATTCAGACAGTTATAGCCTCATGGCAACAACAAATACAATATCATCTCCGACTTTCCGCAACCGAATTACGAATCAGTTGCTGGCCTTTCTCTTTCTGACAGTTTGTTTTTTCGGCATAAACGGCTGTAGTGCCGATAAGCCCTCTGGCTCGAAAAAGCGAATTCGATTGCAGGTGGGCGAAATCAAGGAAATTTCGATCCCCGGACGTAGTGGCGAAGATCTACAATTGGTTGGTACGTCAGACAATCAGGAAGTTGTTGACGTATCACGTCCTGATCTAGCCCCAGCTGTCGATACGTTAAAACGGACTAATGGTGGCCCTTCTGTTTTCCAGATCAAAGGAATTACCGTTGGCACTGCCAATGTGGTCTTTAGCGAAAAGAAAGCAACTGAAACCGGTAACGGCCAGATAAAACGCACCTATGTCGTACAGGTCGTCAGCAAGTAGGAGTTTTTTGGTTTAGGGTTTATCGTTTTTGGTTTATAGTTGGATGGTGCCATCTAATTGGGCGTATCAACCCTAAACCAAAAACAATAAACCTAAAACGATAAACCATAAACCTAAAAACAAAACGCCCCCCTCTTACAATCCATCCACTTTTACGTCGATTCGGCCACGGGCGTGTACAACGGCCAGTAATGCCGTTGGCGTCAGATACACCTGATCTGGACGTATTTCATCGATCTGGCCATTAACAACCACGCCTTTTGCCAGTCGATTGTTCTTTAACTTTTCCTGAAGCAACTTCTGCATGTCGGCAATCTGAGAGCCAACCGGGATGGTCAGTTGCTTTTCCAGCGTGTTGGCAAACGTACCTTTCAAAAGCCAGCTGGCCGAACGCTGAAGAATATTTTTGGTATCCAGATCATAGACCAGATCTTTCAGCGATACGGTCTGCTCCTTTGCATCGTAATAAGGTCGACCACGCAGATAAATGTCGCCATTAATCGTCCCTTTCAAACCCGCCTTAATAATCAGGTTGTCGTTCTGACCATACATGTCCATACTCGTTACAGTGATCGAGTACCGATTATCACTGAATGAGAACGTTTTTCCGACAAACTCCTCAGACGCTATTCTGGCGGCCTCCTGATAGCTGGCTTCACTCAGTAAGCCAATCTGAAAATCATCTTTCACCTTTGGAACCACCGTCAGATCAGGCAACGATACAGCCGGATGTACGTCGGGCCGATTACCAGTCGTTGTCAGTGTATAGCCTTCAATACCAATCGTTGCACGAATCATACGTCCCTCGAAACGTAACGGCGTAATCAGCACACGCTTGGGAACGACCTGCAGATACGTACGGTATTTCTCCGAAATCAGGTACGGCTCACGAAGCGTATTCCAGGCTTTCAGCACGGGAGTTTTGAGGTCGACGTTACGTCGGATCTGCTGATCCAGCGTCTTGGTAATCGTGCCTAAGTTCTTGTCGATTAATCGGCTCACAATGTTCGTGATGGGAATATTGAAGCCCACCAGACTCACCGTTGGTTTTCGAACCCAGCCATACCTATCAGACTGCGTTTGTGTGTGCACCGACCAATCGTGTTCCAGATCAAATTTGGTCTTGAAACGCAGGTCTATTTCAAATTCGGTTTCCTTATACTGCGTAAATCCTAGTACTGACACACCTGCCTTAGCCCAGATTTTCAGCGGAACCGTAAATTGAAAAAGACTATCCTGGGCGGTCATAAGAATGGTTCCGCGCTTCCAGACCTTGGTCATAAACTGGTCGCCATGATTATCGTCCAGGCTATTGTCTTCGTAGATCAACCCGTTCACCTGCGCATTGATCTGACGCTCGATATCGGTTATCGCAATAGACACCGGCACATGAACTGTCGACAAAAAACGTTCGTTACGAACTTCCATTTCTGTAGTGTTGTAGGCTTCTTTAGGGGCTTGCGGATTTAGACGATTACCGGGCTGGCAAGCCACAAGTATACAACTTAAAAAGAAAACAGGCAGCCGGGAACTACGGACAAGGAATAAAATCCCCTGTATGAGCATACGCATTGTTGAAATTGGGTACTTACTGTTAAATAGTGAATTATGGATAGCCATTTTCTGTCATCCCGGCGATAGGAGGGATCTTCTATGATTTCTTTCTACAACTGAAGATCCCTCCTATCGCCGGGATGACAGAATAAACTATAACGCATTATTAATAAGACTATTACATTAACTATTATCCGCGTTATTTAATAGTGATCTTCGTGGCACCATAGCCAAACTTCTGTTTCTGAGCGTCTTCGAAAAACCGAACGTTCGGATGCCGACTCAATCGCTTATGTAATTCAGTACGTAGTGCTCCGCTGCCAACCCCATGAATAAACGTAATGTCGTGCATGCCGTTGGCAATGGCATTTTCCAGGGTTTTTTCGAACGTATCGAGCTGAAGTTTCAGCAAGTCGGCGGGAGTTCGCTTACCGGGGCCGCTTGGCAAAAGTTCTTCAATATGAAGATCAATAACCGATGATGGTTTCTCGACGCTTAAACCGCTCTGCTCCGTTTTAGGCTTCAGCATTTCAGCTTTCAAATCTTCCGGTCGGACAACATGAGGCTTTGCCGCAACTGGTTTGCCAGCCGATGGTGGTGCCTGTTGATCAGGTGCCGAATCGGCGTCGAGCTGCGTCTGAAAACCAGGCTGGTTCAGTACCGGAATTGTTGTTTTGTTCTTGAAGAACGTAGCGGCTCTGGCCTTAAATCGTTTCACCAGCGGTACTCGTAGCGACGATTTTCCGGCTCTGAACCATAATCCCTGCACCACAAACGTTGGCCAGTTTTCAAATTTGGCATGGGCGTACAAGTCGTTCATTTTTTGCTGCGACCGGGCTTTGAGTACGCCTGCATGCAACCCATGAAACTGAACCCCACCACTCGCACCAGCCGACTCCTCGCCCAGTGCATACGGAAACTCCCAATCGGTATTATTGATCAGATGCAAGGTATATTCCCGATCATTGACCGGCACAAAAGCCAGATAAATTCCCTGACTCGCCAGTATAGCCGGGGCCGAAGGCGTAACCGTTTTCTGGGGTTCGTACGGATTATTTTTCAGCAGCCGTTCGCTTTCTACGGGCGAAACAGGCACCAGCTCCGAACGTAGCACCGGAATACGGAATCCGTCTTCAATTTCAATTTCAATCATATTACCCGGCAAAAACCGCGATACCACGCCCTGCTCTTTTGCCCGAAGTAACCGAACTCTATCTCCAATATTCATAGTCGTCACTAGTTAAAAAAATACCATCTCGACAGGATACATTCATTCATAAATCCTGTTATCCATCTGTTACTAATTAATCGTTTTTCAAAGGTACAACGATTAGATTTGTGGCCTTCATGCCCACCGCTTTATGCCAACGACAGTAAACGAAAAACTGGAACTCGCTACCAACTTTGTTCTGCACACCAATCGGAATATTTTTCTGACGGGTAAGGCCGGAACGGGAAAAACCACGTTTCTGCACCAGATTAAACAATCGAACGTCAAACGTCTTGTTGTTGTGGCCCCTACGGGTGTAGCCGCCATCAACGCTGGCGGTGTTACGATCCATTCGCTATTTCAACTGCCGTTTGGGCCCCTTATACCAGGTTCAACTCAACGGGAAAACCGAAAGTTTAATCGCGAAAAAATAAATCTTCTTCGTACGCTCGATCTGCTCGTCATTGATGAGATCAGTATGGTCAGAGCCGACGTACTGGATGGCATCGATGAAGTGCTCCGGCGGTATCGGTATAATTCGGCACCGTTTGGTGGCGTTCAATTATTGCTCATCGGCGACATGCAGCAGTTACCACCCGTTATTCGGGATGAAGACTGGGCATTGCTCAGACCGCATTATAACACAGGCTATTTCTTCGGCAGCAAGGCCTTGCAGAACACGCCCTATGTTTCCATTGAACTAACACACATCTATCGCCAGGCCGACGAACGATTCATAAACATCCTGAACAGCATTCGGGAAAAGAACGTAACGCAAACACAACTCAACGAGCTTAACCAACATTACATTCCTGATTTTCAACCCAACGACAACGAAGGATTCATTACGTTATCGACGCACAACTCGTCGGCTCAACAGATCAACAGCCAGAAGCTTGCATCGCTAAAAACCAAACTTCATACGTTTACAGCGAGCGTTGAAGGCGATTTTCCAACCCACGCCTACCCCACCGAAGCCAGCCTTGAGCTAAAAGCTGGCTCACAGGTGATGTTTATCAAAAACGACATCTCCCGCGATAAGCTTTATTACAATGGCAAAATCGGGCAGATTACGGCCATCGACGATGATATTATCTTCGTAAAAAGCCAGGGTGACGATCAGGAAATTGCCGTTTATCCGGCCGAATGGACAAACATTCGCTACAGCATCGATCCGGAAACGAAGGAAATCAAAGCGGAACCCATCGGTAAGTTCATTCAGTTTCCTCTAAAACTGGCCTGGGCTATCACCATACACAAAAGCCAGGGCTTGACCTTCGAAAAAGCCATTATCGATGCAGCCGGAGCCTTTGCGCACGGCCAGGTCTACGTAGCGTTGAGTCGTTGCAAAAGCCTGGACGGATTGGTTCTGCGAACGCCAATTCCATCGTATAGCATCAAAACGGAGCAGATGCTGGAAGATTTCCATGAGCAGGTTCAACAGCAGACGCCTACCGAACAACATTTACAGGAGTCGAAACGTAGCAATCAGGAACAGCTGTTACGGGAATTATTTTCGTTCGAACGGGCGAACTCGCTGGTGTATCGCTGCCGACGTATCGTGAACCAGTACCTCGACAGTTTTCCGGAAGAACTGAATACGGGCCTCATTGCTCTGGCAGAAACGATTCAGACAAAAGCCCGCGACGTTGGCAATCGGTTTCAACAGCAGCTTTCCGGCTATTTTTCAGACACCAATCTGCCCGAAGCCAACGAAACCCTACAGGATCGTATTCGAAAAGCAACGAGTTATTTTCAGGCGCTACTCGCCGATGACTTATTGCCGATCATTTACCAATCGCCCACCGACTGCGATAACAAACAAGCGCGAGAAAGTCTGCTCGAACTGTTGGACGATCTGGAAAAAGAGCTTTTCTGTAAACTCCGTAGCTTCGAGAACTGTCGCGACGGTTTTGTAGCCCTGGCGTATTTACAGGCCCGCAATCGGGCAGAGCTTGATTTTACACCTGAACGCCGAAAACTGGAACCACAGCAGGAAGAATCATCGACTGAAAAACCGGGTCGTGGTGGATTATACGGTGCACTTGTCAAGTGGCGCAATGATCTGGCGGGAGAACATAATACGTCCGGCTATATGGTATTACCACAAAAAACAATTGCCGAATTGGCCCGCGTCCGGCCCACTACCGCCGACGAATTATTAGCGATTAAAGGCTTTGGCAAAACAAAGGTCAAACAAATTGGTGCTGAGGTATTAGCACTTATCAACTCGTTTGTGGAGCGTAGTGAATCCACTCCCAAACTTCGTAAACAACCCAGCGAACCCAAAGCAAAAGAAGTCAAGCCTCCTAAAGTTCCTTCTATCGACATCACGCTTTCACTTTTTCGGGAAGGCAAAACCATTGCTGAAATTGCCGCAGAACGTGAGCTGGCTCCCTCAACCATCGAAAGTCATCTGGCAAAATGCATCGCCACGGGCGACGTATTGGTCAGCGAATTACTTTCTCCCGAACGTATCGACGCGATTCGTTCCTATTACGAAGCGAATGAAAATGTCAGCTTAAGCGATGCCTTACAGGCGATTGGCAATGGAGTTACCTACAGCGAAATTCGTTTCATCCGAAATGCGATGCAGGTGGAGAAGGAGTGATAAGAAATAGCCGGAACTATGTTTACTTATCGGCTTCAGCTAAATTTTTGAATAATTCGACAAACTGGCTGAAGTGGGGATGTTTCTTGCTCAATATTCCGGATAAAAGCGTGAAGCGATCGCCATCAGGAAGCCGAGCGTCCATTTTGAACAGATCAACGGCAATATTTTTGTAATACCAGTTGGTAAATTTCCGGAATCGAGCCTCCTGCCTTCCGTCTGAGCTATCACATATATAAATGATTACGTGGTCTAACGAGCGAAAAAAGTCGTAGAAAATAGCTCGAATAGTAGGTTCAGTCAGTGGGTCTGCAGGAATTCGCTTGCCGATAGGATTATCAACAACACTAATGACCATTTCAAAAGCATTGACATGATCATCTATGTAATCGAAGAATAAATAGGAAGAGGGAACGAATTTAACTTCGTAAATAATTTCAAGATGCGTTGTAAAGTAATACAGATTTTGCTCGCTACCCGCAAAGCTGAAATCGTATTGATTATTTGGTATGTCTTGCGCCATTCTTTCGCTTTAGCTCTTCGATAACAGCTCGAATTTCAGGATCAGTCCGATACCTTTCCTGGGCTTCTCGCTGAGCTTGCTCTTTTACGTCTACAAGTCTGCGAATTTTTTCTCGGGCGGTCATTGATTTCCGTGTCGTTTCCATTGTCGGTTATTGGCGTTAAGACGAGTATATGCCGTGCAGGTCTCACCAGCTAAAGAGAAAACAGTAAAAGCCTGTAAAATAGTTTGTAACAGCAGGCTCAATCAATAGCCGCCATAAAATTTACGCAAGCCCCATTCAACAGCCGCCAGCGTCAGGATGACGAAAAATAACCAGCGCCAGTTGATGATTTCATTCATCTCTTCGGTACTACTCAGGCGGGCAGGACGCGAAGTGGCCGTCAGGCGACTAACCAAATCATCCATCCGGTCAGCGCTATAGTATTTCCCGCCTGTTTGCTGAGCCAGCTGACGTAGTAAACCATGGTCGGCCGTGGTATTCATCGCTTCCAGTTGCAATTCACGAACAACGAATTGACCTGATGATTGCTCAGCTTTATTGTTGAGCGTTACAGTAGCTTTAAATCGATACGCGCCTTCGGGTAAACGGCTGATCTCGAAACGGCTATTAGTAGCTGTGGGCGTGTAATTATACGAACGGGTTAGGCCCTTTTCGTCTGTAATTTCCAGCCGAACGGGTTTATCGTATTGACGCTCGTAGATATCGTTGTATAGCTCTGTCTCGAAAATGACTTTCTCCCCAGCAACAAATTCGTTACGTATCGGATAAACGCGCAGCTTACGGCGGTCTTCTTTCACCGAAATCAACTGAATGATTTTCTGAATCAGTTCATCAACAACGTCCTGCTTATCCGTCAACGCATATTCTTCCAACCGCCAGCCCCACAACCCCTCACCAGCCAGTACGGCCGTTTTACGGGGAGCCGTTACGTTGATGGCCAGCAACGGTTTATTGGTACGAACACTACCAACTTGCTGCCACAAGACAACCTCAGAGCCCGGCAGTAAACGGAATTCACCATAGGGCACCAACATAGGAGGCAGTTTACTCAACAAGTCGAGTTTGGCCGGATCGAAGTTAAGTTGCCGGAATTCGCTGTTAAACGCCCCCGTCACTTTATCGCTCTGATGCGACTGAGCAGCCACTACGTGCATAACGGGATTCGACGTATTGAATGGCCCCAGTGACGACTGGCTACCTAATACGAACAAAATGGGCGTTTTGCCCGACAAGTATTTTTGAGCTATGGTGTTGCTCATCGATCCGTTGTCGGGAATTTGATGAAGAATCACTAGATCGTACACCTTATCGGCAGGAGGTGTGGCTTCGGCGGGCGTACCGGTCAGGATTCGGACATCAAGTTCGTAGTTCTGGTTTCGTTCCAGAATATTCCGTAATGCCTTTATGTCCGGATGGGGCGACAACGCTAGCAACAGCACTTTTTCCTTCCCATCAATTACATCCAGATAGACATCCTGCCGGTTGTTACGTGTGCTGAACTCGCCCGGCTGCGGAATTACGTCAACTACGTAATGCTGAACCCCTTTCTGGGTAGCTGTAGTCTGAAACGTTACCTGATCAAACGTATCATTCTTACCAAATGCAATTGATTGACGCCCTAACTCTTTGCCATTCTGACGTAGTACAACGGTCGCGGTACGTCCCTGAAACCCATTGCTTACGATTTCGGCCTGAACCGGAAACTGATTGCCCAGATACGCAATCCGGTTAGCAACGATCCCTTTTAACTGAATATCTTTCTTGGCAACCGTATCACCCACGCCAATCGTCTGAACAGCAAATGGGTACTGGCCGAACGTTGGTGATACGCCCTGATTGAAAATTCCGTCCGACACCAGAACAACATCGGTCAGATTTCTTCCTTCGTAATCAGAACGAATGCCCGACAACATGCCCGATAGGTTTGAAGTACGTTGCGTGAACGGGATCTGGGTTAAATCAGCGTCTGTGGTTGAATCGCCAAACGTACGGACAGATACATCAAGTCCTTTATCAACTAATTGGTCACGTAACGTCTGTAAACTCGTCAGCGTTTTATTGATAGCGGGTCGTCCACCAGCCACCATTGACTCCGAGTTATCGATAGCCAGCACAACTTTAGGCTTCTCCGTTAACGTACGAATGCTTCTAATCAGTGGATTTAGCAGTAGAAAGCATAGAAAACTCACGATTAAAAACCGCAAAGCGGCTAATCCATACGTTGTCCGCTTATCAAAGCCGCCAATCGTAGTGCCACTACCAGCGCCCCCACTCCTGACCAAACGAGGAAGCGGCTGATACATAGCATAGGCATAGGCTGCTCCAACGAGCAGGCACACTAAAATCCACCAGGGCGAAGATTGAAAGATAACGTCAGAGCGCATTCGTTGGCGTTTTTAGTTTTCAGTTTAAAGTTTTCAGTTTAAAGTGTCCTTTGTGAAGCATTCAGGTTTTTACACTAAAAACTGAAAACTATAGACTGAAAACTTTTTAGGTTAACATTCCTCCATCTACCTGCAACACCTGACCGGTGATGTAGCGAGAGAGGTCGGAGGCTAGAAAAACAGCACAGTCGGCCACTTCTTCAGGTTGTCCGCCCCGTTTCATTGGAATCTGCTGCTTCCATTCGTCAACAGCCTTTTCATTAATTTCGCCGGTCATTTCGGTTTCTATAAAACCGGGAGCGATGGCGTTGGAACGGATATTGCGCGACCCTAACTCAAGAGCTACCGACTTCGTAAAACCAATAATTCCGGCTTTCGAAGCAGCGTAGTTAGCCTGTCCGGCGTTACCACGAATACCAACGACTGAGGTTAAATTGATAATAGAGCCAGACTTGGCTTTCATCATTGGTTTCGTAGCCGCTTTGGTTAGGTTAAAGACCGACTTTAAATTAACGTTAATTACGGAATCCCATTGTTCTTCTGACATCCGCATTAACAAGCCATCTTTCGTAATACCGGCATTATTGATCAATACATCAATTTTACCGAAATCCGCCACAACCTGATTAATCAAATCTTCTGCGGCTTTATGATCAGACGCATCTGATCGATATCCTTTTACCTGCCCGCCAAATGCCCGAAGTTCTTCTTCCAGAGCCTGCCCTTTTTCTACACTCGACAAAAACGTAAACGCTACGTTAGCACCTTCCTGCGCAAATTTGAGCGCCATAGCCCGCCCGATGCCGCGCGAAGCACCCGTAATCAGCGCAACTTTTCCTTTCAGTAAATCCATTGGTTAGTCAACGTTCGATCAATAAACAGAACGAACTATTAGTAAAAACAAGAAGAGCCAAAAATAGCAGATTGAGCCGAAACGGCAAGGTTGATGCTTAGTTTTGCTTTCGTTGATAAGCTGTGTTACTTTGTCAGAAATTACGTAGTGGCTATGTCTTTCCGTATCCTACTTCCCCTGCTCCTATCCGCATCAGTCGCCAGCGCTCAGAAAATCCACGCTCACAACGACTATAGCCAGCCTAAACCGTTCGTAAGCGCCTACGAACAACGAGCCGATTTTATCGAAGCCGACGTCTGGCTTCAGGATGGCAAGCTGGTTGTGTCGCACGATAAACCCACGGCCAACGCCCCTACGCTCGATTCGCTCTACATAAAGCCGATCGCCAAATTATTCAGTCAATACCAAAATAAAGTCAGCCCCGACCGCGACTATACATTTGGGTTGGTCATCGACATAAAGGATAATCCAGCTGACGCATTACCCAAAATAATTAATCTCCTACAGGAAAATCTGGCTTCCTTCAACCGAACGGGGAATGCTAAAGCCATACAGGTTATTATCAGCGGTAACCGGCCTAAACTCGAAACTTATCTGGAATATCCGCTCCTGATTCAGTTCGATGGTCGGCCCAGCGAAGTTTACGACGACGAAACGCTACGTCGGGTAGCGATGATTAGTGATAATTTCAGGTTGTATTCCCGCTGGGATGGCACTGGCGAACTCTCCGACATTGACCGCGAAAAACTAAAACGCGTTATTAAACGGGCGCACAACGACAATAAGTTAATCCGTTTCTGGGGTATTCCCGACTCTCCAAATGCCTGGAAGCAACTTAAGAAAATTGGCGTCGATATCATTAACACGGATAAAGTAGCAGAGGCCACCCAGGCGATGCGATAACAGTCCATCGCTTAGCAACTGTGTTTTAGCTACCCGATTTGCCTGGATACACTCCCAATCTGCTTTTACCGTATATCAGTAAACTGATCGTCTATTTGCCTTTAAGACGTATCACTGTTTGGTTACGTTCTTAAAAACCTCTCTCCGTTCAAGATGGATATCCCACAAATAAAAAAGGCACCCCAAGTCTACGATGTAGCCATTGTAGGTTCTGGCGCCGGGGGCGGTATGGCCGCCTATATGCTCGCCAAAGCTGGTGCTAAAGTTGTACTTCTCGAAGCAGGCGGCTATTATGACCCAGCCGATCCTAAGTACATCACTCAGTTGAAATGGCCCTGGGAATCCCCTCGACGTGGCGCGGCTACCCCTTATCGTTCCGGTGGCGATTTTGATGCAGCCTGGGGAGGTTGGGAAATAGAAGGCGAACCCTATTCGTCCAAACCCGGTACCGAATTCGACTGGTTCCGCTCCCGAATGTTGGGCGGCCGGACGAACCACTGGGGGCGTATTTCGATGCGCTTCGGCCCGGATGATTTTCGACGTCGCTCATTAACCGGTGTTGGAGACGACTGGCCGGTAACCTACGAAGACTTCAAACCGTTCTACGATCGGGTAGACAAACTGATCGGCGTTTTTGGGTCTATTGAAAATCTTCCTAACGAACCGGATGGTTTTTTTCTGCCTCCACCAAAGCCTCGTCTGCACGAATTAATGATTCGGAAAGGGGCACGTAGCATCGGTATACCAGTCATTCCGTCGCGTTTGTCGATCCTGACCAAACCGATTAACAACGAACGCGGTTCCTGTTTCTACTGTCGGCAGTGTAATCGCGGGTGTCAGGCTTACGCCGATTTTTCAGCGTCTTCGGTCTTATGCATTCCAGCCGTCAAAACTGGCAACGTAACGCTGATCAACGGTGCCATGGTGCGCGAGGTTACTACTGACCCGCAAACTGGTTTAGCTACCGGCGTCAGCTATGTCGATAAAGGCACCTTGCAGGAAATTACTGTTCGGGCCAAGGCCGTTATGCTGGGAGCGAGTACCTGCGAATCGGCTCGTATTCTCTTAAATTCCAAATCGTCCCGTTTCCCCAATGGACTAGCCAACAGCAGTGGCGTAGTTGGTAAATATCTCAACGATTCAACAGGGGCCAGCCGGTCGGGTTTTGTACCCGCTTTAATGGATCGTAAGCGCTATAATGAAGATGGCGTTGGTGGTATGCACGTCTTTACGCCCTGGTGGCTGGATAACAAAAAACTCGACTTTCCTCGTGGCTATCATATTGAATACGGCGGAGGATTAACGATGCCTGGTTACGGTTACGGTTCAGGGATTGAGTCGCTTAATGGCACCATTCCGGGCCGTGATGGCAAAATGAAACCCGGTGGAGGTTACGGGAAAGACTTAAAAGACGATTACCGTCGTTTCTACGGCGCTTATATCAGCATGTCAGGTCGTGGCGAACCCGTACCGCTTGAAAGCAACTACTGCGAAATCGACCCCAACAAGGTAGACAAGTATGGTATTCCCGTACTACGTTTCCACTACAAATGGTCGGATTATGAAGTGAAACAGGCCAAGCACATGCAGGATACATTCGAAGAAATTATCCACGCCATGGGTGGAATTGCCTTAGGTCCCAAACCAGGTCCAGATACGGCACACGGCTATGGCTTGGCCGCTCCGGGACGTATCATTCACGAAGTTGGTACGGTACGTATGGGTAATGATCCTAAAACATCAGCTCTAAACAAATATCAGCAGGCCCACGAAGTTAAAAACCTCTTTGTAGTGGACGCAGCACCCTTTGTTTCGCAGGGCGATAAGAACGTAACGTGGACAATTCTGGCGGCCTCTATGCGTACCTCTGAATACCTCATTGACCAGGTGAAACAGAAGAATATATAAATAGAATTATCGAATAGAAAAGGCCCACGCTACGTAGCATGGGCCTTTTCTTATTTATTTGAAAGAGAGTCTACTCGACTACTTCTTCAGACTTCTTCACGGTGATTGTCAGGGTTTCACCTTCACCACTGTAGTCAGCCAGAATTTTATCACCATCTTTCAGCTCGCCTTTCAGAATTTCTTCTGCAACAGGGTCTTCGAGATAGCGTTGGATAGCCCGGCTTAGTGGGCGAGCACCGTATTGCTGATCGTAGCCTTTTTCGGCAAGGAAATCTTTCGCTTTTTCTGTCAGTTCAACAGAGTAACCCAGATTCATGATACGGCCAAGCAATTTGCCCAGCATCAGATCGATGATCTTGTGAATATCTTCGCGTAGTAGCGAATTGAAAACAATCACATCGTCCAGACGGTTGAGGAATTCAGGCGAGAATGCCTTACGCAAAGCGCTCTGAATCGTACTCTTCATCAACTCATCCTGGCTTTCAGCCGAACGTTTGGTAGCAAAACCGATACCGGCACCGAAATCTTTCAGATCACGAACCCCAATATTCGAGGTCATGATGATGATCGTGTTCCGGAAGTCCACCCGGCGACCAAGGCCATCTGTCAGGATACCGTCGTCAAGCACTTGTAACAGAATGTTAAATACATCTGGGTGTGCTTTTTCGATCTCATCCAACAGGACAACACTGTATGGTTTGCGACGGATTTTTTCCGTTAACTGACCACCTTCTTCGTAACCAACGTAGCCCGGAGGAGCACCAACCAGACGGCTAACGCTAAATTTCTCCATGTACTCCGACATATCGATTCGAACCAGCGAATCTTCTTTATCGAAGAGGTACGTAGCAAGAACTTTAGCCAGCTCTGTTTTACCAACCCCGGTTGGACCCAGGAAGATAAACGAACCAATTGGTTTTTTCGGATCTTTCAGACCAACGCGAGTACGCTGAATCGCTTTTACGAGCTTCTCAATCGCAGCGTTCTGACCAATCACTTTACCTTTCAGTTCTTCGCCCATGTTGACAAGCTTCTTGCCTTCATCGTTCGAAACGCTGGTGACCGGAATACCCGTCATCATAGCCACGACTTCAGCAACGCTGTCTTCGTTAACCGTATAACGACGTTTCTTCGTATCCTCTTCCCACGCTTGCTTAGCACGTTCAAGTTGATCGATCAGGCGTTTCTCCTTATCGCGAAGCTGGGCAGCTTCTTCGTATTTCTGACTCTTAACAACCTGGTTTTTCTCCTTCTTGATATTCTCGATCTGCTCTTCAAGCTTCAGAATATCATCAGGAACTGTGATGTTGGAGATGTGTACACGAGCACCTACTTCGTCCAGTACGTCGATTGCTTTATCGGGCAGGAAGCGATCAGAGATATAACGCTCTGACAGTTTTACCGCTGCTTCGATAGCTTCGGGCGTATAGTTAACGTGGTGGTGATCTTCGTATTTATCCTTGATGTTATTCAGGATTTCGATGGTTTCGTCGATCGACGTAGCATCAACCATCACCATCTGAAAACGACGGGCCAACGCACCATCTTTTTCGATGTATTGACGATACTCATCTAAAGTCGTAGCACCAATGCATTGGATGTCGCCCCGAGCCAAAGCTGGTTTGAACATATTGGAAGCATCAAGTGAGCCAGAAGCACCGCCAGCGCCTACAATAGTGTGCAACTCATCGATGAACAGAATAACTTCCGGTGATTTCTCAAGTTCGTTCATCACAGCTTTCATGCGTTCCTCGAACTGACCACGGTATTTGGTGCCAGCAACAAGCGATGCAAGATCAAGCGTAACAACACGCTTACCGAACAACACCCGCGATACTTTCTTCTGCACAATGCGCAGCGCAAGTCCTTCAGCGATGGCCGTTTTACCAACGCCCGGTTCGCCGATCAGGATCGGGTTATTTTTCTTCCGGCGGCTCAGAATCTGAGCAACGCGTTCGATTTCTTTCTCACGACCAACAATTGGGTCTAGCTTGCCGACTTCTGCAAGTTTGGTCAGGTCGCGGCCGAAGTTATCAAGAACGGGTGTTCTCGACTTTTCGGAGCCTTTCGGATCTTTGCCCGAACCGGAACTACCGCCACCACCGAACATGCCACGATCGTTATCGTCATCGTCGGTTTCGGGGCCCATCACCGGACGGCTTCCCGAAGACTGATATTCGAGCATTTCTTTAATGACTTCGTAATTAACATTAAACTTGTTCAGAATCTGCGTGGCAACATTATCTTCGTCGCGCAGAATCGACAGTAAAAGATGCTCCGTTCCAATGAGAGGACTTTTGAAGATTTTGGCTTCAAGGTATGTGATTTTCAGCGTCTTTTCCGACTGACGAGTCAGCGGAATATTGGCCAGATTTTTCACATTGTTTGTAGCCGTTCCTTTCGTAGCCTGTTCAATAGTAACCCGGAGTTCATCGAGTGAAATACCGAGTTTTTTCAGTAATCCAACGGCCACACCTTCACCTTCGCGAATCATGCCTAATAGCAGATGCTCGGTGCCAATGTAGTCGTGGCCTAGGCGCAAGGCTTCTTCACGACTTAGCGTTATAACTTCCTTGACGCGGTTTGAGAATTTTGCTTCCATTCGCTTAGGGTTTCCTTAGGTAAGCGTATACAGGCTTAACGAAGAGTTTTGAGGATTTGTTCACTACCACCAGCGACCAATGTATAGTTATCGACTTTTGGGTATTCAGTGGCAAAAGTGCCCGTTGGATAACCGAAAATGTTATACTACGTTGAACTTAAAAAATGCTTAGCCATTGGTCCCTGGCAAAACACTAAATCTAGTATACTCAGGTTTGGTACAAAATCAAAGCCAAAGTTCTGTTGATAGGGTACTGGCTTATAAAATACATACGAACTATCCCTACTTTTTGGATTTATTCGAGATCTAGCATCAAATAAGCCTTCTATCGGAGCTTTTTCATAACAATCTGTCAGGTTCAATGAGATAGAAGCCCCAATCGATTTCAGACAAATTGTCAGTAACTCATAATTTAGATCAAACAGAAACGTCCACCGCTTTTGATATATACGGTCAAAATCAGGTGCGTAGTATTCAAAGAATGGCGATTTGCCATAAGCTCCCCGAATTGCCCGCCAGTGACGCAGTTGCCAGGACTGCCCATTATCTATCTGAAGCTCTCGAATAGGATGATGGTGCGTCCCCTGCACGACCGGTACTGTCAGCACATCTACTTTATTTGCCGTCAGAACGTAGCAACGATTTCTGTAACTTTGCTTCTGGTAATGTTCATGAGCCTCAATCTGTACACGCTGAAATTGCATTAAACCAGTTATGTAATCCAAACTCGGTAAGTAATGCAGCTCAATGAGTAACTGGACCGGATTTGTTCCGACCGGATCAGGCTGTAGTTGGTACTTTTCCAATAACAACAAACGTATCCGTTCACAAGTAAGGCAAAAAATCAATACCACCAAATGAATTTATAAATTTTTAATTTTTTGGGTATCGCTGCAACAAAACCTCTATTTTGTGTTAAGCTGCCCTTCACGTAACGAATGCTATTCTTTCGTCTGCTGTCTCGACTCCCGCTTGGTATATTGTACGGCCTGTCTGACATCTTGTACTTTATATTGCTGTACCTCATCCGTTATCGCCGTGAGGTTGTGTTGAAAAATTTACAATTATCCTTCCCCGAGAAGTCACCAGCTGACATAAAACGGATTGCCAAAGGGTTTTATAGAAACCTTACCGATCTGATCGTTGAAACAATCAAAATGCCAGCACTTTCTGCCGATGAGCTACATCGCAGAGTCCACTTCGTTAACCCTGAACTCGTTAAAGAACGGCTTCAGGCCGGACAGGCGATCATCGGGATGGCGTCCCATTCAAGCAATTGGGAATGGATTCCATCGGCATCTGTCTTGAACGACATGCCAACCGATAGTATCTACAAAACACTGAACAATCCCTTTTTCGAAGAATTAATGCGGGAAGTGAGGTCAAGTTTCGGCGCTGTGCCTATACCCATGCATACGCTCCCACGGCGTATGGTCGAAGCCAAAAATCTACCACGTATTATCGCTTTAGTAGCGGACCAGGTACCCGATGTGCCTGAACAGGCTTATTGGACCGACTTTCTTCATCAGGATACACCTTTTTACCCCGGTACGGAACGGCTAGCCCGTAGTCGACACCTACCCGTATTTTACACCGAGTTGAAACGAGTAAAGCGGGGATATTACGAAGTAAAATTCACCCTGATTGGCGAAGCACCCTATGATCAATTGCCATTGGGCACTATTCTAGACCGATATAGAGATCTTCTGGAAAAGACGATTCGGGAAAACCCCTCCGACTGGCTCTGGTCGCATAAACGCTGGAAGCACTGGCGTGCGAAATACCCGAAAGTGGGCGCGAAATTAACTTAACAAAAAGCGCTGGCAATCTCTATTGATTGCCAGCGCTTTTGTATTTCAGAACTATTTCGTTCTTACAGCGTATCACGACGAGCTTCACGTTCGGCACGTTTCGCTTCACGCTTTGATTTTACTTTATCTGCTTCGCTTTCAACGGCATTGCCGACTTTCTCAGCTTCGTTGCCAATAGCCTGTCCAGCAACTTTTGCTTTCCGTTTAGCGCCCTGCCCTACTTCGGTAGCCGCATCACCTATATTTTGGCCTGCATCTTTCACATTTTCTTTCAGGCGAGCCTTGCGTTCAGCTTTTTCCTGCTTCCGCATTTCTTTCTTCTCCTGCTTAGTCATGTCGTCCTGTGCATAAGCACCAACAGTAAGCATAAAAGCGAGTGCAAATGCACCTAACATCTTGGTTTTCATAACGTATTGAATTTACAATTCACCTTTTTTCTTTGTAGGCCCTGATAAGTTCTCAAGACGCTACGTATGCTTATTTAACAGCCAGACGGGCTAATTGTTTTTACATGATATTTTATGTCCGCCTTTCTAACTAAAAATTAATCTGATTAATGCCTACTTGCCAGCATAGTCATGAGATTGCCTGGAGCAGTGAACGTAACGTAGCGAACATTTGCAGCAGCGCCGATGTTTTCCCGTTACTCTATACAAAACCGGGGAAGCTGTTTTTCCGTACCTTTGTCTAGTCAAACGGCTTCGCCCGCTACTTGTATGCTCGATTCGCTGCTCACTCCTTCTATTTCGGCTGCTACCAACTTTCCGGTGCTGTATACTCCTTCGTTAACGCAATATGTTCGGCGTAAAACCATTACGGTCAACATAGGCGACGTACCATTAGGCTCTGAATACCCGATTCGGGTTCAGTCGATGACAACCGTCGACACAATGGACACGCAGGGTTCGATTGAGCAAAGTATTCGAATGATCGAAGCCGGTTGCGAATACATACGTATCACCGCTCCCAGTGTCAAGGAAGCCCAGAACCTGGAAAATATTCGGAAGGGTCTGCGAGCGCAGGGTTATACAACACCTTTGGTAGCCGATATTCATTTTACACCCAACGCAGCCGAATTGGCAGCACGGATCGTTGAGAAAGTTCGGATCAATCCGGGCAACTACGCCGACCGCAAGCGTTTTGAGTTCATCGATTACACCGACGCAGCTTATGCTGCTGAGCTTCATCGGATTCGCGCCAAGTTTTTACCACTGGTCCGTATTTGCAAAGAATATGGTACCGCTATGCGCATCGGTACGAATCACGGCTCCCTCTCTGACCGTATCCTGAGCCGTTATGGCGATACACCCGCCGGCATGGTCGAGTCAGCGCTGGAGTTTCTGCGTATTTGCGAAGCCGAGGACTATTATAATATCGTTCTGTCGATGAAGTCGAGCAACCCGCAGGTAATGGTACAGGCGTATCGTTTGCTCGTGCAGCGATTGGACGAAGAAGGACTAAAGCCTTATCCGCTACACTTAGGCGTAACAGAAGCCGGAGAAGCTGAAGACGGACGTATTAAATCAGCTTTAGGTATTGGTACGTTGCTGGAAGATGGTATTGGCGATACGGTACGCGTATCACTCACCGAAGAACCGGAACGAGAAGCTCCCGTTGCGCAGGCTCTTATTGACCGCTATACGAATCGAGCCGCTATAAGCAGACCAATTCCTCCTGTCACTACGTATCCGATCGATCCATTCCAGTATACTCGGCGGAGTACACACGAAGTCGCCAATATTGGCGGACAGAATGTGCCACGCGTCATTGCCGATTATAGTCAGACACCGGTTACCGAGCACGACGTACTGCAACCAGTCGGTCATTTCTATCTGCCTGTTCCCGACAAATGGCGGATGAATGACCTGGGGGCCGATTACATCTATACCGGTTCCCATCCAGCGCAGTTTATGCTGCCTAACGGCCTAAAGGAAATTCAGGATTTTGCTGTCTGGCAAACCGCTGCGGATAAAATCAATACATTCCCGCTATTGACAGCAGCCGAATACTTGACTGCCGTCTCAACGTCGATTAAAATTCACGGTCGATTAAATATTGTTAACGTAACACTGCCCGACTTATCGGAGGAGCTACTTACATGCCTACGTTCCGACAAGACAGTCGTTCTATTGATTAGCACCGACAATGCGCATGCTATGCCAGAACTACGTCGGTTAGTGGTCGAACTTATCAATCAAGGTCTTTCAACGCCTGTCGTTATCAAGCGAGGCTATGAAGCTGTTCCCGAAGAAGACGTACCACTTTTCGCGGCCACCGACGCAGGTGGTTTATTAATTGATGGCCTGGGCGATGGTATCATGCTATCGTCAACCAATGGTTCAGCCGATGATCTGAAACGGCTTAACAATCTGTCGTTTGGCATTCTGCAGGCGGCTCGTACCCGTATCACCAAAACCGAATATATATCCTGCCCCTCCTGCGGCCGTACGCTGTTCGATCTACAGGAAACAACTGCGCTCATCCGTCAACGTACCGACCATCTTAAAGGTGTAAAAATTGGGATTATGGGCTGCATCGTAAATGGCCCCGGCGAAATGGCGGATGCCGATTACGGTTACGTAGGTATTGGCCGGGATAAAATTGCGCTGTATCGGGGTCAGCAGGTTATCAAAAAATCGGTTCCGGCCGAACGGGCTGTCGATGAATTAATTGAGCTGATCCGGGAAGATGATCGGTGGATAGAACCCGAAAAAGTTGATGTATTCTGACTTAATAGGCGATAATTTTTGTTAGCTAAATAAGGGCAGTCCTTCTATCGTTTTGTAGACTGTTACGTATCACTGCCCATCTCTTGCTATGAATCGTATTCTGGATTATTTTAAAATAGGGCCGGTTTTCGCGTATTTCATTCGCGTATTCCGCAAGCCAGATCCTAATCGGCCGACCAGTGTAAACCTACGGATGATGCATGGTATCAATCGCATTTCGATCATCATGTTTCTGTTCGCCGTGATTGTTTATACTATCCGCCATTGTACCCGATGAATACCGAAATCCTCCGCGAGTACTGTATAGCAAAGGATGGCGCTACCGAGTCTTTCCCATTTGGCGAGGAAACGTTAGTGTTTAAAGTCGGTGGTAAAATTTTCGCCTTGCTCGATATTGAAAGCCGTCCAACCACGATCAATCTGAAATGTGATCCGGAACGGGCGGTTCTTCTGCGTGAAGAATTTTCGGTAGTAAAGCCAGGCTACCATATGAACAAAAAGCACTGGAATACCATAACCGTAAATAGCAGTATACGTAGCAGCGATTTGCAGGAATGGATCGACCATTCGTATGATCTGGTGCGAAAAAGTTTACCGAAAGCAGTTCGGGATCAGTTAACACAAACCGCTGATCGATCAAAAGAGGAGTAAAATTTGTAAATTCGCTGCGTTTGAAAACCAGGCAGGATTATGGAAGTTGCGCTGTTAGGTCTACTTTTTATCGCTTATATTACTATTCGATATTACGTGATAGACCATGATACACCGGCCGACAAAGACCGAAAACGTTTTCGGAAGGGTATCGAATTAGTTAGAACTAAAAATATTCAGGATGCGCATCGTTACTTCGACGACGTAGTGCGTCAGTATCCCCGGTCAGCCATTGGCTACGCCTACCGGGGTAAATGCCAGCTTTTTCAGCAAAACTATTATTCGGCTATTTACGATCTTACTCAAGCCATCAATCGCGATAACACACTGGCAGACTGTTATCTGGATAGAGGTATTGCCTACTACAGCACCGACCAATTTAATGATGCTTTTCGCGAATTTGATAAAGCCGTATGGCATTTCCGCGACGAAAAGCCCGATGCCTACCGCTGGCGGGCACTAGCTCGTATTAAAGTTAGGCAAATAGCTCAGGCAGAAAATGATTTACGTCGGGCTGTTGCGCTGGGCGACGAAAACTCGTTTCATTTGCTGCTCCAGCCTCCATTCACCCAGCCCATTTATCAGCGGAAATAGCTCAACTCGCTGGCATCAAATTGAATCAATTCAAGCTGATAAATAGTGGCAGCTTCCTGTTACTTATCACTATAAAGCCCTCTTAATTCTGAGCCGGGGCTTCCATGTTGAACATATTTGTCCGTTCTTCTTTCTTACGCAAACCGAAGTTATACCGTAGCGTCAACCCAAATCGGCGCGTGTCATTGCGACGGAGCCCGTCGGCCGAAACACTACCCTGCTGTAGCGTAAACTGATAGTAGTTGGTGAAAAAGATGTCGTTTGCCGTAAGCGTCACCATCAGTTTATCCTTCATAAACTTCCGGTTCAGGCTCATGTTGAGCCCGCCAAAATTGCTTAGCTCATAGAACTGAAGCTGGCCACGCGTCCGGATGAATCCGTTGAGCGTAAACGTCGAACGGGTATCGATTTTCAGCGAGTGGTAGGTGAAGAAAGACCAGCTTCCCCGCTTAAAGTTTAGGGGCTTATTCTCGTATATTCCCGAGTATTCATTGTAGTTATACTGCGCTCCCACTACGAAGAAATAGCGTTTAATTGGCGGAATACCCGCCAGCGCCCGGAAATACGTTTCTTTATTGACGCCTAGATTGTCATACGTACGGTAGGCAATACTTGGCCGGGCCGGGTCCTGATAGACTACGTTCGTAAAAATATCGCGGGTATTATTCTGACCAATCGCAAACAAAGGCCGGTCTTCTACGCTAATATTGACTTCATAATTTTCCGTAAACTGAGGACGTAAGGCCGGATTACCCCGGTCAAATAAGTATTGATCGACGTAACGAGCCGCCGGATTCAGGTAATCGTAAGCCGGGCGCGTTATGGACCGACGATAGACCAGATAACTCCGCAATTCGTATCCGGCAACCTTGGCCACCCGACGACTCAGGTACACATACGGAAAAAGGTCTGTACGATTGATTTTGAACGTAGTATCGACAGGCACACGCTGATGGCCGTCCATATTCGTGTTTTCAAATCGAACCCCTCCTTTCAGCAGAAATGCACCAAACGACTTGGAGATCTGGGCATAAGCCGCATTAATGTTTTCCCGATAATCAAACGCGTTGGTTCGTCCGGCATCCGGCACGCGCTGATTCGACCGCCAGGTAAAGTAATCCTGTCGACTATTGAATTGCTGCCAGGTGACTTTCGTCCCTGTTTCGAGCGTAATACTTTTTGTCAGCTTATATTTTAGATCAACCTGAACAGCCAGCAAGTTTCGTTGTGAATCAAAATCGCCGTCGCCGGAGGTTCGGGGTGATTCAGGCCGCAGATATTGTGTCGAAAAATCCTGGCTCCCCCGGTTACCCATAAAATTATATGATACGTCGGTTATCAACTCCGAGCCCAACGTATCAATCTTATATTTAGCCGTTACGCCCTGCGTAACCGATAGCAGCCGGTTACTTCCATCAATCTGATTTAGGTTGTCGGAAAGCAAACGATCCGTACTGATCTGGCTAATCTGATTCATGTTGCTGGCCGATGAATTCGATTCATTCCATGAAAAACGTCCATCAACGTTCAAATCCCACTTTTTAGACACTTCGAAACCAACTCCGTAACCTGTATAAAAAATCTGGGCTGGATACGTAGTGTAGGCATTTTGTCGCAGAATCGAATCAGTCGAAAAAGCCCGGTTCGTCTGGATTTGCTCGTATGTATTTCGACGCGTGTAATTCAGGTTCAGATAGGATGACCGACGGCCCTGGTTGTAGTTTAGGTTAAGCCCTACAAACTGATTGCCAAATCGCCCCTGATTGAATCCGGCATTCGCCGACCCTGTCATGCCAATGTTGACACCTTTTTTCAGGATTACATTCACAATACCGCCACTGCTACTGGCATCGTAACGCGCCGAAGGCGTACGTAACACTTCCATGCGGGCAATGCTATTCGGAGGCAGACTTTTTAGCAATGAAGCAATATCGGCTGCGCTCATCTTTTGCTCCCGTCCGTTGATATAAATGGTAGCCGGTGTCGTGCTACTCAGATACACATTGCCATCCGGGTCCAGGAAAAGACCAGGTGTTTTTTCCAGCAATTCGTAGGCACTGGTACTGGTAGCCGCAATCGGTTCCGGGTCAACAATGGTTTTATCATCTTCCTGCCTGACAAGAGGTTTCGCAGCCGTTACGGATACCCCCTGAAGCTGAACATTATCCGATTGCATAATCAGCGTTAGCTGATCAGCAGCATTCAGCAATTCGTGCAGAAGTGGCTTGTACCCTATCGACGTAACCAGCAATCGGTAAGACCGCCCCGCCGTTACGCGAAAAGATGCCTTTCCGGCAGTATCGCTAATAGCGTATAACTTACGGGTGGTGTCAGCCCGATCTGTGAGCCGCAACGTAGCGCCGATAACTGGCTGCTGATTGGCTTCCCGGACATTAATTAAAATCGTACCAGACTGGGCAAAAAGCAAAGATGATGACAGGCTGATTGCTAGTAAACAGCCATACAACAGTCGTAGTGCTTTGTTCATGAAGTGAGTTTATGATAAGCAGGATAGAATACTATTTAAAGCATTCTTGACGAATTTCACGGAAAGCGATCGCGCCATAAAAAAAGCGTGCTCATGGATCAATATGAGCACGCTATACAGGAAGTTTGTTTTTATTTCAACTTACCCATCTGCTCAACGTTCCGGCGTGTATCCAGATGGCTGGCCTGAGCAAGCTCCATTGATTTTTGAGCTGCCTTTTGGGCATCGGCGTTCTTTCCACTCCGGCGATACGCTTCTGCCATCTCATAATACAGGTCCGCCTGCTCTTTAGGAGCAGCTTTAGCCGCTAAGCCTTTATTAACCCATTTCACAATGGTTGGCACATCGCTGGCATCAGGACTTGCCCGATTAAACAAACGCGATATGTAGATATACTCAGGCACCGACAGCTGATTCGAGTTTACCTGACTATCCATCCGCTCAACCGCTTTGTTTGTTTGCTTTGCCCGAAAATACGCATTCACTTCCGGCAACAAGGTGCGATTAGCCGCTATCTTGGGATCAATGCCAATCTTGACCAGATCCTGACGAATCTGCAAAATCTTGGCTACCGGAAACTGCGCTCCCCGGCCACTGTATAACGACGACATAAGAATATTCTCGGCGACCTGCTGCGTTTCCTGAGCACCGTACGCTTTCCGATACGTATCAAGATGGCCCAGCATATACTGGAACATTGGATTCTCAAAATCCAGCACGAGCTTTTGCAAAGCCAGCCAGTTGGTCTGATTCGCAAAGGTGGCCGGCGATTGTTGTTTGGCATACTCGTTCATGGCCGCCATATTGGCTACGGTGTCTCTGGTAACCCGTCCTAACATCGCATAATCAATCAAAAAAGCGGCCGAACGTTCGCCCTGCTGATAGCGCGATTTCATATTCTGACTACGGGCCTGGGGACTCAAGGCATTGGTTCCGTGCCGAATCACTTCGTCAGTCGTATTATTGCTCATGGCAAAATGAGTCAGATTCTGCTGAGGGTCAAAATAAAGAAACAACGGCAGTGAGGGCACAAACAAACGATTTTTGTCCAGGAAAGCCCGTGTCGATGGTTGACCGACATCAAGCTTTGTACTGAGAAATTTGCTATTATAAAACTTACCTACGCGAGCATCAGCCAACGTCGGAATAAAGCTTTGACAAACGTGACACGTAGGCGAAAATATCTCAACGAAAACCGGTTTTCCCGTCCGTCGTGCCTCCTGAAATACTTTTTCTACCGAGATTTCTTTAAACTGAACACCTGCTTTTTGGGCAACAGCAATATGGGCAACAAACAGTAGCAGAAGAATCTTTCTCATATAAAAACAATCGTGGCTTAGACAGCTCTTAGCAAATAAACGACCAACTGTAGAGCTTCGGTGTTGTTACTGTTGCTTTTGTTGCTCTTTAATTTCCTCATCGAGCCGTTTGCTCAAGACCCGGCAGGTATTTTCAATATCATTAGCCATGCGCTTATCGCCAGTTGCGTTTATCGCCGTATCGGCAATTCCGCTCATGATTTCAATCAGGAAGCGCTTCATATCGATTACTTCCATCTCCTTCGTCCAAAGATCAATTTTGAGGGTGCTATTATGGTACTGATCCCAAAGCGCAATAGCAATCGCACGGGTATCACTCAGGCCCTCGTTGGGGTTGTCGGTTGCGTCCCAGTAAATTTTTTCGGGAATATTCTGATTATCTAACTCGACTGTAAAATGAATGTCTGATTTTTTCATGGGTACAAATTTACATAGTGCGGGTGGAAACCCGCGCAATAAACATCAGTATATGCGGTGGGGGTTTCCGTTGGCCTTATTAATTTCGTAACTAATTCAATTCATACGCATGTACACCCTATACGCCATCCCCAACTGCGATACGGTCAAAAAAGCCCGCACCTGGCTGGCAGAACACGATGTTACGTATCAATTTCATGACTATAAAAAACAAGGAGTTGATCGGCCAACTCTTGATCGTTGGTTAGCCCAAAAACCTTGGGACGAACTGGTAAACCGGGCTGGCACGACCTGGAAAAAGCTGCCTGATGCAGAAAAGCCAACCGATGCAGAAGGGGCCATTACGTTGATGATAGAAAAACCGTCAGTTATTCGTCGGCCGCTGATTGAACAAAATGGTCAGATTGTAGCGTTGGGATTTAAAGCGGAACAATACACAGACACCTTTCAGAAGTAGTGAGTTGTTACGTTCGGTACTCCCTATTTTACCATGACAAAGCCAACCTTAGACTCCCCTGAATCGGTACGGTTATTGGTGGATTCTTTTTACGAAAAAGTACAGGCAGACTCGTTTATCGGGCCCATTTTCACGGATGTTGCTCAGGTCGATTGGTCAAAGCACCTCCCCAAGATGTACGCATTTTGGGAAAGTATTATTTTAGGCAACAATGCCTATGATGGTCATCCGTTCCGCCCTCATTTAATTGTCAACCAAAAGCATACGATTACCGTTGAGCATTTTGAACGGTGGCTACGCTTATTTACAGCCACTCTCTCCGAAGAATTTCAGGGCGAAACCGCTGAACAAGTGAGGCAAAGAGCCACTCAGATTGCTCTGGTGTGGGCCAATAAACTAGAGTATATCAACAACGATTCGTATATGGGTTCTTAACAAAATACCCCTGAAAGGCTTAGCTGTTCAGGGGTATTTTTGTTAGAAATCAGCTCTCTTACTGCTTAGAAAAAACCCGTTTTAGCAGATCAGTAACCCGAGCCGCCGGATTTTCGCGAATTTTTTTCTCTTCCTGCGCGACCAAAATAAATAAGCCATCAACGGCCTTATTAGTCGCATATTCGGTCAGATTTGGATTGGCTTTCTGAACGAATGGGATTTTATTATACGTATTAACCAGGTCGCTGTAGTACTTGGTAGCGTTATTTTTTTTCAACGTACTATCGATAATTGGCGTGAACTCTGTAACTAACTGCTGGCCGGACGTCCGACGCAGATATTGCGTAGCCGCATCGTTTGTGCCACCCAAAATTCCGACAGCATCCTGAATACTCATCGACGTAATGGCCTTAACAAAAACCGGAGCTGCCTTTTTAGCTGCATCTTCAGCCGCCCGGTTGAGTGATAGTTCAAACTGATCAACCTGTTTGCTAAAGCCAATCTGCCGGAGTTTGTTAGCTACATTCTGCGCTTCGGGTGGGAACGCGATCTTCAATAGAGGATTCTTGAAATACCCGTCTAATTTAGACGCCTGCGAAGCGCCATTTGTGACACCAATACGTAGCGCTTCTTTCAGTCCAGACGCAATATCGCTATTGGTTAAACCGCCTGCCGTTCCAGCCGATGGCTGCGTAACGGCATCAAGGATTTTACCGAAAATTCCGCTTGCCGGTTTCTGACGAGTGGAATCCTGACTGAAACCGGCTGTGCTTATTAGTACAGCCAGCACCGTAGTGGTGAGAATACGTTTTTTCATTCCTGATAAATTAGGTTGCAGTTCCATAACGGTCAACGGCCCTAAATCGTTTTTTTGTACTTTTGACCGCTGCCAGAAGCGAAGGTTTAATTCAATATCGCTTCTCCACTTACAGCGACTCTCGGGCCGCATCTTTTATGACTAACATGATCCGTGCCGAAGTAATCACGATCGGCGACGAAATTTTATTCGGGCAAATTACCGATACGAATACGCAGTGGATTGGAACCGAGTTAACCAATATTGGGATTCGCGTAACGCGTAAATCGTCAGTAGGTGACCAGGCTGATGCCATTTTGCAGATCTTCCACGAAGCTCACCAACGAGCCGACGTAATTATCATCACCGGTGGATTAGGGCCTACCAAAGACGACATTACCAAGAAAACACTTTGCACCTACTTTGGCGTCGGCATGGTACGTAACGCCGAGGCACTTGCCTTGGTAACGAGCTTTTTTGAGAAGCGCGGACGAGCCATGACTGATCTTAATCGCGCCCAGGCCGATCTGCCTGCCAACGCTCTGTATATCCAGAATGACTGGGGCACTGCGCCGGGTATGTGGTTCGAACACGATAAGCGTATTTACGTTTCCCTACCAGGTGTTCCGTTTGAGATGAAGCATCTGATGAGTAATCGGATCTTGCCTAAGTTACGTGAGCATTTCAAAACGCCCGTTATTAAACACAAAATGATTCGAACGGTGGGCATTGGCGAATCATTCCTGGCCGAACGCATTGAAGCCTGGGAAGATGCCTTACCCGAATCCATCAAGTTAGCGTACTTACCTAGCTTCGGCGGTGTGAAGTTACGATTGACAACCACTGGCAACGACGAAGCCACACTCGACCAGCAACTGGCCGACCAGGTGGAAAAAGTATTGCCTTTGATCGAAAAAAACGTATTTGGTTTCGATGAGGATGAACTAGAAGTTGTTGTCGGACGCTTGTTACAGGAAAGAAACCTCACTCTTGGCATTGCCGAAAGCTGTACCGGAGGTTTCGTTTCATCGCAAATCACGAAAATTCCTGGCTCATCGGCCTATTTCTGGGGGAGTGTTGTTAGTTATAGTAATGTGGTCAAGGTTAATCAATTAGGTGTTGACCCCAGTACGCTCGACCAATTTGGGGCCGTCAGTGAAGAAACAGTACGTCAGATGGCCGAAGGAGTTCGTAAAGCATTAGGCACTAACGTCGGCATTGCCACAAGTGGGATTGCCGGACCGGATGGCGGAACTCCCGATAAGCCAGTGGGCACTATCTGGATTGCCTGTTCGACCGAACAACGTACGGTTGCCCGACTACTTCGACTTGGCCAGTATCGTGATCAAAACATACAGCTTACGTCAACTTACGTATTGAATATGCTACGTGAAGAACTTTTATCCATGAATGCCGAGGTTTAAAAACATCCTGTTTATGCCAAACATCAGCATTCACTTTTCAGTACTAAAGAAATGGCTCTTATTGATATGGTGATGCCCAAAATGGGCGAAAGTATAATGGAATGCACGATCATCACCTGGCTCAAAAAACCAGGTGATCGTATCGAAGCCGATGAATCGGTTCTGGAGGTTGCCACCGACAAAGTGGATACCGAAGTACCGGCTCCTCAAAATGGAATTTTAAAAGAAGTTCTGGTCCACGATGGTGACGTAGTGGCCATTGGAGCTCCTATTGCCCGTATCGAAATAGACACCGATCAGCCATCAGCTCACGCTACTGCTGGATCGCCAGACCAAACACCTAAAGGAATTGGCGATGTCGCTAATGTTCCGGATGAATCAGAAAGCAATGAGGTTTCCGAGTCGGCTCGCGAGCTGGAAACAAGCATTGTGGCGATGAGCAGCCGTGCACCCGCATCTACGACAGAACATGTCGCCGTGGCTGGTCGTCAGTCTAAGACGTCAGCCCGATTCTACTCACCTCTGGTTCTGAACATTGCCAAAGAAGAAGGTGTGTCGCGGGAAGAATTGGATCAGATTACCGGCTCTGGCGCCGAAAATCGAATCACCAAGAAAGACATACTGGCGTATGTAATCGACCGCGCCGAAGGCCGACTACAAGATCGTGACCACGTAAGTCCTGTTGCGGCCAAACCTGCCAGCTCGTTTGCGCAATCACCCGTTGCTACGTCAGAGCCATCTCGCTCAGTCAACGGCCAGACGGACATCATTCAGATGGATCGGATGCGCAAGATGATCGCTCAACGGATGGTCGAGTCTAAACAGATCTCTCCTCACGTCAGCTCATTTGTCGAAGCCGACATGACGCCTGTTGTTGAGTGGCGAACACGTGTCAAAGATCAGTTTAAACAGCAAACCGGCGAAAATTTAACCTATACGCCTATCCTGGTTGAAGCGGTCGTGAAAGCCATCAATGATTTTCCATTGATCAACGTATCGGTAGAGGGCGACACCATTTTGGTGAAGAAACCCATCAATATTGGTATGGCGGTAGCCTTGCCCAACGGCAATTTAATTGTACCGGTCATTCATAACGCTGATCAATACAACCTGGTTGGGCTGACCAAAAAAGTCAACGATCTTACCAAACGTGCCCGCGAAAACAAGCTGACAGCCGACGATCTGGCTGGTGGTACGTATACCATTTCAAACATCGGTACATTTGGCAATCTGATGGGAACGCCCATCATTGTTCAGCCACAGGTAGCTATCATGGCATTTGGTGCTATTGTCAAAAAACCGGCTGTCATCGAAACACCGCAAGGCGACTTTATTGGTATTCGCCAGCTGATGTTCCTGTCTCATTCCTACGATCATCGCGTGGTCGATGGCTCTTTAGGCGGTCAGTTTGTCCGCCGTGTCGCTGATTATCTTGAAAAATTTGATATAAACCGCAAAATCTGACCGGGATCACGCCGATTTTAGGATGAAGGGGATTTTGTTTTCGCTTCCCTGAAGCGCTTACAGTTAACAAAATCCCTTTTATCTTAAAATCGGCGTAATCCTGGTTCCGACAACATGAAACAACGTATTGCTATTGACATGGACGATGTCATGGCCGACACACACGCCAAGTTCATCAAACTTTATCTGGAAGGTGAAATGCCTCGCTACACACTTGATGAACTAAAGGAGAAATCATTTCACGAGTTATTTGATGAGCATGAGTATAAAGCTATTTCGGAGCGTGTCTACGAGGTTGGTTTTTTCCGCGATATTCCAGTGATGGAAGGGGCTCAGGATGTGATTACTGAGCTACAACAAAAATATGATGTTTATATCGCATCAGCAGCCCAGGAATTTCCTAACTCACTACGTGAAAAATGGGATTGGCTCCAGGAACATTTTCCGGCCATCAGTTGGCGCAACTACATTTTCATGGGCGACAAGAGTGTTTTAAACACCGACTTTCTTATCGACGATCTACCGCGAAATCTCCGTACCTTTCAGGGCGAAGGCTTACTGTTCGACGCACTACATAATCGCGACGATCAGGAATTTCGCAGGGTTAAATCCTGGCAGGATATTGCCAAAATACTGTTATAACAACGTATAACTCGATAAAGCCCTAACTAAAAAAGCCCCGAAATTGGGGCTTTTTCAATAACAGGGTGCATTCAAAAAATTAAGCTTCTGTCTCATCTTCAACCAGCCTGTCGTGTCCAACTTCATGCTGCGCTTTCTTGGCTTCAGCAGAAGGTCTCAAGCGAACTATGTGCAGTTTGTGAAGTATGGTAATGACTGGATACGTAGGATCGAACTCAAACCATTTAGCCCCGAAGTTAGCAGCATTCGGACGCTTATGGTGATTATTCTGGAATAGCTCACCCATCATCACTACGTCCAGAATTAACGAGTTTTTCGACTGGTCGTGGTTATCAAAGTTCGAATAACCATATTTATGACCACTCCAGTTGATAATGGCACCATGCACGGGTCCCATCACGAAATGAACGGGCAGCAGAAAGAAAAAAGCCCAGTGCATATCCAGATAAATGAATGCGAAAATGTAGAACAGGCTATAGAATATACCCCAGCCAGCTCGCGAAATCCACGAATCCCCTATCTTCTCAACGAAACTCCACTCAGGGTAATTCCGATCGAATTGGCGTTCAATTGGTTGTTTACGGTGCAATACGGCGTTATAAATATTTTTTGTCTGCCACATCATCGTGAATACGTTCTTTGTGTGATGGGGCGAATGAGGATCTTTAGGCGTGTCACTAAAGGCGTGGTGCATCCGGTGTAATACCGCATAGGCCCGAGGGCTTAGGTATGATGACCCCTGTGACAAGTAGGTTAAGAAATAGAAAAACCGCTCCCAAAATTTGCTCATGGAGAACATTTTATGGGCCGAATAGCGGTGTAAGAAAAACGTTTGGCAGAACAGGGACAGATACCAATGTCCGATGAATGCGGCCAGTACAATCACCATATTGACTGTTTAAAGGGTGAACAACTGAGTTGACATAAGAAAACTCCTACAAAACTAACGAAATTTAAACGGATTTGGCTTGTCTTCTCCAAATAATACTTTATTTAATTCGCTAAAGTTCTTCTAACAACTTCCCACAAGATAGCTTATAGCCTTATATTAATCAGGAAGGCCATTTTTAGTCTACATAAATCAGACAGCTAATTCGTGGTGGTCGCATATTGTAGCAGATTAGCCCCCATTCTCAGGGCTTGTTGCCGCATAGGTTCAGGGTCATTATAAACACTCTGATCTTCCCAGCCATTCCCAAGATCACACTCATAGCTATAAAAACAGACTAGCCTTCCCTGATAAATCAGCCCGAATCCTTGTGGTGCTTTTCCATCGTGTTCGTGTACTTTGGGCAATCCAGTAGCGAATTTGAATTTCTGCTGGTAAACAGGATGATTGAAGGGTAGTTCCACAAAATTGAGTTCGGGAAAAACCTTTTTCATCTCGCGACGGATAAACTTATCCAGCCCATAGTTATCATCGATATGAAGAAAGCCGCCCGAAATCAGGTAACGGCGGATATTCTGAACGTCGGCTTCGCTGAACGTAACGTTGCCGTGACCAGTCATGTGAACAAACGGATAACCGAACAAATCGGGGCTACCTGGCTCAACTATATCTTCTTCCGGAAAGATATTCATGCGCAGATTAGCATTCGCAAACTTGATCAGGTTAGGAAGCGATGTTTTATTGGCGTACCAATCGCCCCCCCCGTTGTATTTCAGCTTGGCGATTTTATAAGCGTACTGGCCTTTTGCAATCAAAAATGAAGAATGAAGAATGATGACTAGAATAAGCAGTTTTTTCATACGTTCAGGAAATTTAAAAGCTGACAGGCGGTTAGGGCTGCCGTTTCAGTACGTAATCGATTGGGGCCAAGCGTTACCATCTGGAAACCAGCGGCAACAGCCTGTTGTATTTCTTTTTCCGAAAAATCGCCTTCCGGTCCTATTAAAACAACGTATCGACGTTGGGCCGTTGCTATTTTAGCTAAGTTAGTAGGCGCACTGTTATCAGGCAAGTGGGCAATGAATCGTTGTTCATCATTAACCGTTTCAAGCAAATCGCTGAATGAAACGGCTTCATCCAACTGCGGTAGATACGATTGTAATGATTGCTTCATAGCCGCTATGGCAATCTTTTCAATACGTTCCAGCTTCAGCACCCGCCGTTCGGAATGTTGCCCGAAGAAAAAGCTAATCCGTTCAATACCGATTTCAACTGCTTTTTCAACAAACCATTCAATCCGGTCTATATTCTTGGTTGGAGCCACACAAATTCGGATTGAAAAAGGGCGGGAAGGGGTTGTCTGCGTTTCGATGATGCGGAACCCACACCGTCGACTGTCGGCCTGTGTAATAACGGCAGAATGCCGATTTCCGTGTCCATCGGTTACCGCAATACCATCGCCAACTCCGAGTCGAAGTGTTTTAACGGCATGTCGGGAATCATCTTCGGTCAGGAAGGAAACCTGATCGGGCTGATAAAATAAATGCATAGCCGCAAAAATACGTAGTGTCAGTACTTTTAGAAAGTACTGACACTACGTTGTTGGACGTCCGTAAGTAATAACGATTATTCGTCTCCCTCGCTTGTGAACGAATACAACGTATTATCCAGGCGAAGTGTATTGGCTTTAAAGTTTTGAATAAAATCCTCGATGACTTCATCGGTAACTTCCTCTACGTTCAGACATACGTCCAAACTGATTCCGTAGTCAAATTCAGTATCAATCTCAACGTGCTCCTGAACTTTAACCGTTTCGGTTTCCTCAATCTCTTCAATAATTTCGGTCAAAGCCGTTTCGGCTTCTTCTTCCAGCTCAGGGCTGATTTTATAATTCTCTTTACGTTCTTCGGGCGGAATATAGTCGGGATACGCCTTCTGCACCTGCTCAACGGCCATTTCATAGACCAGACTGCTGTGATGCAAGCGTAACGTATAGACTAATGCATCAAAAATCACTTCTTGTCCCTGATAACTCCCTGGAAACTGAATGTGAACGCATTCGCCCGACTCCAGTACGTCAAGGTCATCGTCTTCTACATACACAAACGACTTTCCTTCCTGCTGACATTCTTCTTTCAGAGCGTTTATTTCCGTGGGGTTAAACCCTTCGTTTTTATAATTTGCCATAGAGCAAAAGTAATGGTTAATAGGTAATCTGTTATGAATAACGACGAATACTATCTATCTGCTATCTGTTTCCCTATCTTTCTTGAGTCACAAGCGTTACGTCTGATGCCCTGCTTCCTGGCTACAGCCATGATTGCCTACAGTCTCCTGTCAGGCAAAATATAAAAAGTCGTAGCTTGCTGACATAAGGCTAATACTGTTAAAACGAACGATCACTTTTCATTCGCCTACGATATAACACATGAAATCTGTACTTGTTACCGGCGCGTCCGGCAATCTTGGCATTACTGTTGTCGAGGAATTACATCAACAGGGCTATCACATTGTTGCTACGTTTAGCTCGGATAAAAAACTGGGACTTTTCAGCCATCTGTCCAACGTTGACAGTTATGTCGTTGACGTATTGGATGCCGACCAGGTAACAGCATTCCTAAAAAAGCTGGATGGGCACACTATTGAGGCTGCGGTCCTACTGGTGGGTGGTTTTGCCGCCGGAACGATTCATGACACCAACGTAGCCGATCTGGAAGATATGTACCGGCTTAATTTTCTGTCGGCCTTTAATTTTGTTAAACCACTGCTTGCCCAATTTGAAACACAGGGTGGTGGACAGTTCGTATTTATTGGCGCACGCCCGGCCCTGGAGCCTGAAGCGGGCAAAAGTCTCACGGCCTATTCACTTAGCAAATCGTTAATTTTTGAACTGGCGAACCTTGTTAATGCAGAAGGGAAAAAGAAGCGGGTTTCAGCCACCGTTATCGTTCCAAGCATCATCGATACACCTCCCAATCGGGAAGCTATGCCTGATGCCGATCCGTCGAAATGGGTTTCTCCCCAGGACATCAGCAAAACAATTGCTTTCCTTTTGTCGGACACGGGCCAATCAATCAGCGAGCCCGTATTGAAACTATACAATCAGTCCTAACAGCTATTGCTTTGTTCAGAAAGAGCATTGTTTAAATCAACAAAAGGGGGCATCTTATTCAAAATGCCCCCTTTTGTTGTCACTCGTATGGATTACTTGCCTTGCGTCATTTCCCGCTCCTCATATGCTAGATCGTATTGTTTCAATACGTCAGCCGGAACGCCGTCCCACTGGTTAGGGACATTACCAACGTACCCAAGATCTTTAATACCCATTTGACTGGTATAAAAACCCGTAGCCGTCATATTGCGCATCATCGAAAAGAAAGACGCACCCTGACTCATATCAGGCTTGGCTTGTTTAGGGTAGGCAATCTGTTCGACCATGTCGATTTGCTGCGCTTTTGTGCACTGTACAAATGGCTTGCCATACCGTTTTACGCAGGTATTATCGAGCCAGCGAATGCCTCCGCGCATTGGTGTCTGATTACCGGGCTGATCTTTCATCATGAACTCAATGAAAGCCGGAACACCCGCCTGCGAAGCACTCCCCGAACGCTCATCAGCCGGAATGATAATATCCGACAATACGGTTACGGTCTGTAGCTCATGAGGGGTAAAGAACTTTTCTGCCTGCAGCTTGGCGTCGCGCTCGGCTTCAAACTTCTGCCGTCCACCCGGCACTTTGATTGGTGTCGTCGGTGGAGCTGGTACAGCTGCTTCAACTGGAGATACCGCCAGACCAAACCCGGCAAGTGAAAATGCTTTTAAAGAATCTCTGCGTTTCATAGTTTGTCTTGGTTAGGCTTAGGTAGAGTATTAAAAAGACCGTGAAGGTCAAATTATAATAAACTACGTACCCAAAACTTTAAATATTCTTCTTTTTCACTTGGTCAATAATGTATTCAGAGGTACGCATAGACGACGCTAAAATCGTCCACGTTACGTTCTTATCGCCTTGCGATGGGAACGGAGCGGCATCAACAACGAACAGGTTTTTGACATCGTGAGCCTGCTGGAATTTATTCAGAGCCGATGTTTTGGGATCATTACCCATACGGGCGGTTCCCACTTCGTGAATAATTTTACCAGGTGCTTCAAGGCCATAACTGTTCTCTGGACCGGGCTTATTACCCAGGGCAATTCCACCCATCGAATGAATAATTTCCTCAAAGGTGTCCTGCATGTGCTTGGCCTGCTTCACTTCATAATCAGACCATTTGTAGTTAAAGCGTAGCACAGGAATACCGTATTTATCCACTACGTTCGGGTCAATTTCGCAGTAGTTGCTTTCAAGCGGTACGGGTTCACCCCGACCAGCCATACCAACGTAAGCGCCGTAGAAACGACGGAAATCGTCTTTCAGCCCGGCACCATAACCACCCGCAGGTTTCATTTTGCCATCACGTCCCGGAATCATACCGTTCAGGGCTTCTACGCCCCAACCGAATCCATACGCGGGCATCCCCATGCCACCCCAGTACTCGATGTGATAGCCACGAGGGAAGTCAAGTTTTTTGTTGTCCAGCCACCAGGGGGTAAAGACGTGCATACCACCAACGCCATCTTCATTGTAGCGCTTACGGTCCATCAGGGCCGGAATAAACGCCGAACGGCTGGCTCCGGTTGAGTCATTAATATACTTACCAACAACACCGCTGCTATTGGCCAGACCGGTCGAAAAACGACTTGATTTCGAATTCAGGAGCAATCGTGCAGTTTCACCGGCGCTGGCAGCCAATACTACTGACTTAGCCATCACTGTTTTCTCCTGCAACGACAACGTATCAACGTAGCTAACGCCCGTCGCTAAACCGGTAGCCGGATCGGTCAGTACTTCACGTACCATAGCGCCATTGATCAGCGTTACGTTGCCGGTTTTCATGGCTGGTTTTACCAACACCGACGACGACGAGAAATCGGCGTAAGCCTGACAGGCACGGCCGCACTGGCTACAATAGAAACAGGAACCCCGCTCATCATTGATCGGCTTGGTCAGGATCGACAAACGCGACGGAATAACCGGAATACCGATGCTACGTGCTCCTTTTCGAATCATTAATTCGTGCAGACGAGGCTTGGGCGGTGGCAGGAAAATTCCATCTGGTTCGGATGGCATATTTTCTACGGAACCAAAAACCCCAATCAGCTTGTCAACCCGATCGTAAAAAGGTTTAAGATCATCATAACCAATTGGCCAGTCTTCGCCAACACCCGTCATGCTTTTCCGGCGAAAATCGTCGGGAGCAAAGCGGAGCGAAATCCGTCCCCAGTGGTTGGTACGGCCGCCCAGCATCCGAGAACGGAACCAGTGGAATTCGGTACCTTTTGCCGTTGTATAGGGCTCCCCATCGATTTGCCAGCCACCCCAGGCTGCATCGAAATCACCGAAGGCGCGGGTAGTGCCAGCTCCACGTCGGGGCGACTCCCAGGGCCATTTCAGTTGGGTAATATACTTAGGATCAGCCGGGTCAAAGTAGCCGCCAGCTTCGAGCAATACGACTTTAGCACCAGCCTTGGCGAGGATATAAGCGGCCATGCCGCCCCCTGCGCCGGAGCCTACAATTGCTACGTCATACTGTGCCGGAGCTTTTTTAATCTGAAAGGAGTCCATGGAAAAAGTTGATGTTAATTAAGTACGCTAAAATTACTGCTTAAATATACTACGTAAAGAACGAAAACGTCCGCTGTTACCTATCCTTAGTCAAATAGATACCAATCGACGCCAAACGCAAAACCCCTCCGCATAGCCAGGAAATTGGGAGCAACGAAATAACCGGGCTGAAACACACCCTGATTGGCATGGGTTAGCTTTACGAACAACCGGGTTCGGTTCACTCTCAAGTTTGCAAATACATCAGCCAAGACATAACCTTCTACTCGCTGCTGATTCTGGAGATGAAACTGCTGAGTGAGCGGCATATAAGCGTCGGCATAATAAGGTGATTTATAATGCAGATCCACCCCAACCTGAATGTAAAGTACTTTGGCATACAGCAACTCATACTGCAAACGAGCATTCATGAAGAACGGTGGCGTTCGGAGTGCATCCTGTCGAGATTGAACGGTGTAATACGCCTGTCCAGAAGCTAGAAACTTTCCTAATTCAAAATGATAACCCAACCCGGCCCTTAATACGCTGAACGAGCCCTGATCCTGACGAACCACTGCATTTGTGTCAAAATATACATAGTTACTTAGCAAATAGTAGTCTAAACCTGGTTGCAGCAGTAGTTTTTTATAGCGCAGGTTTAATTTACCAAAAGCATGGTTATAGCCCCGTAAACTGAAGTTATTACGCCAGAAAAACACATGACTTTGGAATCGTTCCTGTAAGAGGGTTGGATTAGCCAAAATCGATGAATAGCCGGCGGTTAAAAATTTACTGTTAAGCTGTCCTTCTAAACGGTACCCACCCCCAATCTGGTACTCTAATTCAGCCGTCAGTTGCGACAGACTATCAGGAAAATAATAGCCTAACCAACCGCCCAAAAATGTTTCCGTCCGGCGGGTTTCGTATTCATTAAAATTACTCCCCGACGTATTATAACGAGTATATTGCCCATAAATCCGACTGCGCAGATAAGCCCGGTAGTTAAATGCGGACTCGTTACGTTTATAAATCCCTTTGAGTCCAAACTGGTTTTCCAGTAACCGAAAGCGGGCATCCTGGTGTATACTCGACGTATCGCCCAGAAGAGTAGGATAAAAGGATAAATTCGTAGCCAGATTCTCGTCGTGATAGGAGTTTTTGTGGCGGTTGTAATCGAGCCGGTGAAAGACCTGAATACCCTGATCAAGAACGTATTGATGATATACGTGCCAATCGTTACGTATCTCATTTCCATGCGGTCCCTGCGTATTGGTTGAGGCACTCACCAGTAAGGCATCACCTGTATAGGCATAATCATTTGGTGTTCCATCCAGATTCGTTCCGGGTATTACGCCCCCCTGCTCATCAATACTATGGTTCATATTAATGAAGTGAGCCAGTAGCGTATACTTATCATTCTTGGAACGATAATTAGTATGCCCCAGAAAACCCCAGTTCTGAGCCAGCAGCTTGGTAGGATCGTTGGAACCACTCGTACCAAACTGCTTTTGGGAGGTAAAGCGCTGCGAATTAAAACCAACATTCCAGCGAGGTGTTATATTCTGCGCAAAATCGAAACGTAATATATTCTGGTTTCGGCCTCCCAGCGCCAGATACATATCGGTAAACGGCGATTTGGTATTGAAATACTTAACCTGCGCGGGTTGGTAAGCGTAGGGAGAAAAAACAGAATAACCGGTTTGAGCACCTAGTTGCTGCGGTACGTCCACAAAAACGGGTTTCATGGGCGTACCCAGATTACCTAGGTCCTGATAAAGATTCTGCAAGCGCTGAACGTATAGAAACCGGTGCGTATCATCCATGGTTGTATCCATGGTATAGAGTTTCTCCCGATTATTGAACACATCATCTTCGAGAATATACCGGGTCGACTTTGGGCCGTAGATAACTTTTGTGGAGTCATCAATACCGCCAAAACTGGTGCTTCCTCCAGTGGTACTTCCGGGAAATGTTGTTTGGCCAAATCCATTGGGAACCTGAAGTCCATTGGGTATTTGTGCCTGAGCCGTCAGAGTCAGCCCTATGAACAAGAAAAGAAAAAGTACGCTTCGATTCATTAGGTCAAAAGTACACCAAAACCACCAGATGCACGGATTAGAACGGTATTGATTAAGGATTTTTAAGTAGGATATTATCTACCAATCGGTCGAAATCCTGTTTGTAGCTATCAAGGAATTCAATTTCTACCGGCAGATAATATACCGGTAACGTAGCACGCTCCTGATCAGTCAGCAACGCATCCAGTTTCACCCAATCTTTCTCCGTGACTACTAAACACTCACCCGACTTAAGGGAATCAATCAACTTGTCAAATTCTGCCCGAGTGTACGTATGATGATCCGAAAATCGGTGATGCTTTATCAGGCGAAAAGCCGTTCTTACGTAGTCTTCCAGTGGGTCGGCATTAGCAAGCCCAGACGCCAGCACCACAGACGTTACGTTCGATATGGGCTGCTGCGTGGCAAATGACATCGGAGTCCCATATCGTAAGCCAGCAAAATAAATAGGAACACCCGGACGTGCATACGTACCGATAGCTTCCTTTATGATCGCCTGTTCAGTTTCCGGCAGATGATCCGGACATTTAGTGACGACAATGGCATCTGCCCGTTCGGCCCCATGCCGTCGTTCGCGCAAACGCCCGGCTGGAAACGGGTGATCCTTGTAGAAAAGTCGGCTGTAATCGGTCAATAAAATATTCAGATGTGGCTGTACGGCCCGATGCTGAAAGGCATCATCCAGTAAAACACAGTTTGTTTGCGGTTGACGTTGCTGAAGCTGCCGAATGGCTTCGGCTCTACGTTCGCCCACGCAAACAGTCACCCACGGGTTAAACTTACGGTAAAGTTGGAAGGGCTCATCCCCTATTGTTTCTGCATTATCCTGCTCGGTTGCTAATCGAAAACCCTTTGTCTTTCGACCGTACCCACGACTCAACGTGGCTATATCAACAGGCCCCACAGGCCTAGTTGTTATGTACCGTTTGATCAAATATTCGATCATGGGTGTTTTTCCGGTTCCGCCCACAGTTAAGTTCCCAACGGCAATGAGGCTGACCTCAGGATAAAACACGGAATATAAATTCCTATCATACAACCAATTACGAAAATCGGTTATCGATCCATAAATTCTACTAAATGGCAAGAGTAATAAAAACGGCGACAATGGCTTCGCTAATAATTTCGTAACATTGACTTTATTGAGCTACCAAAAGTAGTACTTTTAGGATTGATAACGCCCGCCATACCGTATTGGTACAATGAGTCTTAAAGCCGACTACCTTAAATACACCCTACACTTTCGCTTTGAAGCGGGTACGTCGCGCGGCATACTTACGGAAAAAACGTCGTATATAATTAGAGTCTACGACGATGACGATACATCGGTAATTGGCTATGGAGAATGCGGTCCACTGACAGGGTTAAGCTTCGACGACCGATCCGATTTTGAGGATCAGTTGGCCCAAAACTGTAAAGAATTCAGTGATCTGGATTTACAGCTGTTCAGCTGGAATGTTCCCATTATACTCAATCAGCTAATCAGCCCACAGTTTCCCAGTATTTTGTTCGGCTTCGAAACTGCCATGCTTGATTTTTTGGGCGGGGGCAAACGGATCGTTAAGGATACAGACTTTACCCTTGGGCAGCGTGCTTTGCCAATTAATGGGCTGATCTGGATGGGAACCCCTGACTTCATGCGAGAGCAAATTGAGGCCAAGCTTCGCGAAGGATATACTACGTTAAAACTTAAAATAGGATCAATCGATTTCGAGGAAGAATGTGATTTACTGGCCATGATCCGTAGCCGGTTCTCTCCCGACCAGATTACGCTACGTGTCGATGCCAACGGTGCTTTCCGGCCCGAGGATGCCATGAAAAAACTGGAGCGGTTAGCATCTTTTGGTATCCATTCTATCGAACAGCCAATTCGGGCTGGTCAGCCAGAAATCATGGCCGACCTTTGCCAGCACTCTCCGCTTCCTATAGCGCTGGACGAAGAACTAATTGGCCAGATGGAGTATGTCCATAAATTTCGTCTGCTAAAGAAAATTCAACCTCAGTTTATTATTCTAAAGCCGACGCTATTGGGCGGCTTACGCCACTGCGACGAATGGATTGAACTGGCGGGACGACTCAATATTGGCTGGTGGATAACCTCAGCACTTGAATCAAATATAGGCCTAAATGCTATTGCCCAGTATACGGCTCAATTTAAACATCTGATTCCCCAGGGTCTGGGAACGGGGCAATTGTATCATAACAATTTCGACAGTCCACTTTCTATTGAGAAAGGGCATTTGCATTATAACCCTGAGCATTTCTGGGACTTCTCGTCGCTGCTGAACGGAAGCGTTCAGTCTAAATAACCGCCCGCTCCCATTACGTTACGTAGTATGTTATGCTCTTCCCTGAACGTGTCGTCAACGCACCCAGTCGACTCCCTTACGTAGCAGGCTCAACGTTCGTTCTTCCTGACTGCCAGCCTCCGTCCGAAAATCATAGATCCAGTTAGCCTGTGGCGGCATACTCATCAATATAGATTCTGTTCGGCCATTGGTTTCAAGCCCAAACTTTGTTCCCCGGTCCCATACCAGATTGAATTCTACGTAGCGTCCCCGACGTAACAACTGCCATTGTTTTTCGCGCTCACCAAAAGGCAGAGCACGATTCTGATTCATGAAATGCGTATAAATTGGCGCAAAAGCATTCCCAACAGCCTGCACAAAGCCAAACAAACTGGCTTTATGAGCCTCATCGGTCGGCTTCAGATAATCGAAGAAAATGCCACCAACTCCTCTGGTTTCCTGGCGGTGAGGAATAAAAAAGTAGTCATCGGCCCAGTTCTTGAAGGTTGGGTAATAGGTCTGATCGTTCTGATCGCAAATCGTTTTCAAGTACTGATGAAACCATACTGAATCCTGATCGACAACGTAATGCGGAGTGAGATCAATGCCGCCACCAAACCAGCACTGCCCGGTGCTCATTTCAAAGTACCGAACATTCATGTGAATGATCGGTACCATTGGACTATTGGGATGCAAAACGATGGAGACACCCGTAGCAAAAAACTCTGCCGGTGTTGTCAGATTAAGCGTTCTCAGCGTGGCTTCCGTAGCTTCGCCATGAACAGCCGAAAAACCAACGCCCCCTTTTTCGATAACAGCTCCGTTGGCCATTGTTCGTGAGCGTCCACCGCCCCCGCCCGGCCGCTCCCAGCTATCCTCCCGAAACGTTCCATATCCGTCGGCATTTTCCAATGCCAGACAGATACGGTCCTGAAGGTCTGTAAAATAGGCAGTAACTACGTCTCGGGTAATTAGTTGATCTGATGTCATAGTATCGACAAAGATACGACATGATCATTCTGTAAGCTTCAGTGCATAGCGAACAGGCCGTGGTTTATCGATCATTAACAACAAACCCTGCTCCGTAAGCTGACGTAACAGCTTGCCCGCCCGATAGTCTGACACGTTGATCAACTTAGCGAATCGGTCGGCAGTGATGTGATCGTTCCGGCGCAGAAACTGAATTAATGTGCGGCCCATCTGCGATTTCACAAAGGGGCTTTGCGCCGTTTCCTGGCCAATAATTAACTTGCTTGTCGGCACAGATTTGTCGCGGGTACGTACGTATATAGTCCGCTTCCCAGACTCGTCGATGGCGTAATGAGGCTTATCTTCACTCTCGGAAACTTTAACAATCAACACCGTTCGACCATCTGGCGACAGAACCTCATAGCTAACTGTCAACGCTGGTTCAATTAGTTGATCGGTGGCTTCTTCAATTTTTCGTATTTCAACAAACTCAGAGGACACGCCAACGATTTTACCATTATCTGCCACACCGATCAGTAATTTCCCGCCTGATGTATTAGCGAAAGCGGCCAGAGTCCGGGCAATTCGATAAGGCGAGGAGATGGAACGTTTAAACTCAAGATGGGCACTTTCTCCCTGAGCAATTGCATCATTAAGCTCGTTTCTCGTCATATACAGAAAACTAAAAAGTCAGAGATTTGCCGACAAGTACTTGTATTACATAGCCTTGCTATTGAGTTGCCCTGACTTCTTTGTTTCGTTCCTGTTATCATATAGAAAATTTAAGGTTGTTTTCTATATGCAATTAACTGTTTTTAGGGAGAAAAACAAGTATTAATTAGTATTTAGCCCAAGTTATTAGCCTGTAATTCGTCTTCAGAAAACCATTACGTCAATGGTCAGACTTCCAGCTTCTTTTCGGTGGCTACTGTCTTCGCTTTTTCTGCATGACCAATCACGACGAAGCGTTTCATACAGGCATAGCATATGTAGGCTCGACTTGGAATAAAAAATAATAATGATTTAAAGAGAAGTGGCCGGGCTATTCGTTCCTGCGAATTTGCCTGTTTGCAGTTGGGGCAGCGATTAATAAACGTTATTCGGTAATAGAGTATACAACCAATAAATACAGCAAAGGCTATCGTACCAAAAATTAACAGCGTTTTCATAGTAGGGAGTACAATAAGGAAGGTATTAACTATCCTAAAAGTAAAACCCAACCTCTATTGATTTACGATCTGACCATCAACAAAATAACAAATTTACTAATTGGTAAATCAACAAACATATAACACAACTATCTATAGAAATATCAAAATTATTTTGCTATACTCCCCCCTGAAATGACTATTTATATAAAAAAAAACCTCCTGATGATTGGCTCAGGAGGTTTTTTTATAGATAAGCTTACCCTAATGTCTTATTCTGCCGTTTTGTTAAGCGGCTTGCGACCGCGAGGCTTACCTGTATAAGGAGCTTTAGGAGCCTGATCATTTAATTGAAGCTCGTAGCCCGTTACGTCATCGTCGTAATCAAACGGTTTTACCGTAAACGTATACTTTGTTTTTGCAAAATCTACGCCATTGTTCTGCAGAATTACAGGCAATGAAACGCTATAGCTTTTAGCCGCTTTTTCTAAAACAAACGTTCCTTCTTCATCACCGGATAATACCAGATAAAGGGCTTTTATTTTCCGTTTTCCTTCCTGTACACCAATTTTGAATTTAGCATTCGCGGGATCAAAGTCTAGCTGTGAAATTGATTTTACCGGAAATACAAGTTTACCAGCCTGAGAGATATAGCCTGTAACTGGTGTTGATTTAGCCGCCTTTTTTTCTTTTGGTTTACTATTTTCTAAAGGAGAGAAGAAGCGAATTTGGGTTGTTTTCATAGTACAGTCTATTCAATATCTTATAATAGATTCAAACGCGAATATAAGAACTATGATTATATATTATCGTACATAAATTTATTATTACTAAAATTCACCCGTTTATTGTCCAATTAATTCAAACGTTACCTACTAAACATATAAAAACGAGTAAAATGGAGTACGTAACAAATAAGCGATAGTATTTACATACTATTAGTATTCGTTGACTCTGCATACAGTTTTGATAACCGAAATTCATGTTTACCATTGGTTTGTTTATACGTTATCGCTAATTCATTACTGTCGCAGATTTGTTTTACAATAGCTAATCCCAGACCTACAGAATCTGGTCCAGTAGCTTCTTTTTTAAAGCGCTCAAAGAGCCTCTCTGGCTCCGATACCAATGTGCCACCGGTGTTGCTCAAACATAAATAGTTTATCGTTGACTCCAATTCAATACAACCATTTAACTGATTATGCTTGATAGCATTATTAACTAAATTTGTTACTAGAATTTCGGCCAGAGGGCCTGGCAATTGCGCACCGAAGCTGTCGTGTATACGCACCTGAACTGCAATTTCTTTAAACGCCAAGACATCGTCCATATCCTTCAGTTTTTCGCTAAAAAGTTGCGATAAGTTGACCAACTGACTGTCCTGAAACTGATGATTTTCAATCTTTGCTAATAATAATAAACCCTGATTCAGTCGAGCCATCCGTCTCGAAGCCTGGTATATTGTTTCAATCCAATACGTTTGCGTTTCGGTTATCGTTTCACTTTGAATCAGTTGTTCAACTTTGGCATTAATGAGCGCTAACGGTGTCTGCATTTCATGAGAGGCATTTTCCGTAAACTCCTTTAAGCTTCTATAATCCTGTTGCATCTTATCGGCCATCTTCTTCAGCACCTCATTGAGTTCCGTAAATTCAGTAATCTCAGAATGAGTCAGTTGCAAGGCAACTCCACTATTCAGGTTAAAGCCTTTAATCCGTTGGAGTGTCTCATAGAAAGGATGCCAAAGACGACCTGATAGCTTACCCTGAAACCAGAATGTTCCCAATAGTAGTAAGCCCAGAAAAATAGCCATAGTTATTGTTATAACCTCAATAAGCCGATACGTCTGAATCAATGATTTTCTAATTTCAACCCGATGCATTACCCCATGAATAGGCTTATAAAACGTAAGCTGACGAAAAGGCATCACTTCTCCGTCGTATCGATTACGTATCAATGTATCCGTGAAGACCTCTCCTGGTTTTTCAGGATAATTCTGGACTGGGCTGACTTCAATTTTGTTCTCAACAAAATAGGGGCTACTCGTCCACGTATCATGCGCTTTAACATACGCTTCGAAATCGAGCCGCTCAACCTGTAAGCGACTTTCGACTTCATCATAAATTAAAAAGCGAATGATCTCGTAAAAAGCCAGCGCTGTCAACAAATAAATGATCAGCGAAAAGCCCAGATAAATTCGATTCGTTTTAGCAAGTAGTTTCAAAACTGACTGAATTTATAACCGATTCCGTAAATAGATTGTACATAATCGGCAGCTCCTTTTTCAATTAATTTCCGGCGCAGATTTTTGATATGAGAATACACAACATCAAATGAATCGGCGGAGTCGATATTGTCGCCCCAAAGATGTTCGGCGATCGACGCTTTTGTTAACGCTACATCGACATTGGACAGAAAATAGAGCAACAAATCATATTCTTTTCGTGACAATGTTGTTGGCAGGCCCTTCACAAAAACTTTCCGGGTATGCGGCACAACAACAATTTCCTGAAACCGAATTTCTGTGTGTCCACCAAATTGCCGCCTACGCATCAGTGATTTTACCCGTGCATTCAGCTCCGATAAATGAAATGGTTTTGTCAGGTAATCATCCGAACCAATCTCAAGCCCTTTTACCTTATCTTCCAGCGCATTACGAGCCGAAATTATAATAACTCCTGTGGTGGCTACTAACTTCTTTAAACTATTAATCAGCTGAAAACCATCGCCATCGGGCAGGGTTAAATCAACAATAATACAATCATACGTATAGAGATAAATTTTCTCGTCGGCTTCCCGAAACGTAGCAGCCGTTTCGCATACGTACCCTTCTTTTACCATATAGTCGGATATGCTTTCCGCTAATCCCAACTCATCTTCAACTACTAAAACTTTCATATCGTTGCTGATATAATTATCAGGCTAATCTATTGACCAATTCTGGAAAGATTTAGGATGCGCATTACGTACTATGCCACGCGACTAACGCTACGTAACAACTCTATAACGTAGCAATACCACCCTCCGATAAGAAAAATGGCAGACTAATGCATAGTTAGTAACTTACAGCTTTCTTCACGCTACTGACCAGCAATAAATCAAAACGGCAAAGGTTTTCTCTTGCCGGCACATACAAACTAACAAGTCATTGCAATGGAATACAGACAACTAGGGGCTTCGGGCCTAAAAGTTCCGGTGCTGAGTTTTGGAACGGCAACGTTTGGTGGTGGAACTACTTTTTTCAAAGCCTGGGGCGCTACCCAGGTGGATGAAGCCTCGCGGATGGTCAATCTATGTCTCGACGCAGGTCTTAACCTTTTCGACACGGCCGATGTCTATTCGCTGGGCCTATCGGAAGAAATTCTTGGGCAGGCGCTCAGTGGGCTGCGCGACAAAGTGCTGATTTCTACGAAGGCAACGTTTAAAATGGGCAGTGGACCCAATGATTTAGGATCGTCGCGCCATCGACTGATCAAATGCTGCGAAGACAGTCTGCGTCGGTTGAAAACTGATTATATCGACATTTACCACATGCACGGGTTCGATAGCAAAACCCCTGTTGAGGAAACCCTGAATACGCTGAACACGCTTATCCAAAGCGGCAAAGTGCGCTACATTGCCTGCTCCAATTTTTCGGGATGGCATCTGATGAAGTCACTGTCCGTTTCGGAACGTTACGGCTGGTCTAAGTACGTAGCCCATCAGGCTCATTACTCATTACTTAGCCGCGAATTTGAATGGGAGCTAATGCCGCTTGCCCTCGATCAACATATCGGCACGATTGTGTGGAGTCCACTCTCAGCGGGTCGTTTGGGCGGGAAATATCGCCGTGGCCAACCTTTCCCGGAAGATAGCCGGATTGCTCAGGGTGGTGGCGAAGGCCCACCCATTTCCGACGAATTCCTATTCGGCATTGTTGATGTACTGGATGAGATTGGCGCAGAAACAGACAAAACGGTAGCGCAGGTAGCTCTGAACTGGGTTTTGCAACGTCCAACGGTGTGTAACGTAGTGATTGGTGCCCGGAATGAAGAGCAACTGATGCAAAATCTGGGCGCTGTTGGCTGGAAGCTGTCGGCTGATCAGCTTAAAAGGTTGGACGAGGCCAGCGACCGTCATCCAATTTACCCCTACTGGCACCAACGGAAATCGCCAGTCCTGAATCCGCTTCCTGATTTTTATAAGTCTTAACCGGTAACCATCGTGGTACCGGAGACTTTTCTGGTACCACAACTCTTCTTTATAATGACCAGGAATAGGTATCTGATTATCATTTCGGCGCTCTTATGCCTGAGTCTGATGCTAGTCAGTCCTATTCATCTGTATGCGCAACTCTCTAGTACTGTTACGTGTCTGCTCCCAAAATCATGGGAAGGCCGACAGGCTTTGCTTGTGGCACAGCCATTGGCTCAGAAAACAAAACTTGACACGGCTGTCGTTTTGAATCGAATGGCAGTCTTTACCATTGACGTAGCAGAGCCATGCCCGGCCTATATATGGGTTGAAGGTAATAAAGACGACATTCCGTTTTTTATCGATTCACCACGTATCGATATCAGCATTGATCCAACTTCTTCCACTCATTCGTTAGTGGTAGGCTCTCCCGGTAGCGACTTATGGGTAGAGCAACTTTATAGGTCAAACGATTTTCAGAATACCGACCGGGAGTTAAGTCAGGAAATAGCGATGGCAATGGTAAAAGGCGATACGTTAGCTGCTTTTCAACTTGAAAATCAGATCGATTCGCTACGTATCGCCCAAACAAACGCGCTTATTAAACAGATTTTGAACAATCCAGATCTGTCGCTAAGCTGGTACACGTTTGCAACCAACGATTTCGCCTACGATCAAACCTATTCCTTATTCGACAAGCTAGGTGCTTTTTCCTCCTATCCGTCTTACAAGCGACTATCCGATAAACTGACTCTTAAAAAGCTGGGCGTTACCGTTCAGGATTTTGCTACCTCAGCCCACGAAAATTCACCTGTCAACGTATCATTCTAAAGAGTCGCTTTATTTTGCTCGATTTTTCAATGACATACATGCTGGCCTGTAAGCGCCAACATACCATGCTTAGAAACCTTTATACAAACTATAAATCTTCCGGATTGGAGATCATTACCATCTGGTCTGCTCAGGAAAAAGACAGTCAAAACAATCTACCCTGGATTCAGATCCTGAATAATGAACTATCCAAAACACTAACCCACGATTTAGCTGTTGATCGAGTCCCCGACACTATTCTGTTGGACACGAATAGGCGAGTAATAGCCAGAGGCCTAACCATGCACGAACTGGAAGCCAAACTAGCCCAGCTCCTTAAGGAATAAAACCGGCATATGGGTGAGATTCACCTCTATGCCGGTTTTATTAGTAACCATTCGTTTATGCTAACGTAGCATCAACGCTTATTGTCGTATTGAACAGCTTTGAGATAGGACAATTGTGTTCGGCATGATCAACCAGCTCGTCGAACTTGGCTTTATCTAAACCGGGCACGCTGGCTTTCAGGGTCAGTTTAGAACTGGTAATACCACCATCTTCTAACGTAACAGCCGCCGATACGTCCAGCGAATCGGCCGCAAAACCAGCCTGCTGAATATTAAAGGCTAACTGCATGGCAAAACAACCTGCGTGAGCAGCCGCTACTAACTCTTCAGGATTGGTTCCGACGCCATCAGCAAAACGAGTGTTGAACGAATATTGGGTCTGGTTCAGAACTGTACTGGCTGTGGTTAGCGTTCCTTTACCATCTTTACCAGTTCCGGCCCAATGTGCTGATGCATTACGTGTAATTTTCATGGAAGTATGATTTAGATTTGTTTGCAATTCATTTTTGATGACCCAAAGGTATGTGGTGTTTTCCGGCCTATTTTTCACCTATGTTAAAAAGTGACCGTATCACCGAAAAAAGTTGTCACGTAGTTTTTTTGAGCAGCAACTAAGCCTATTCTTTCAGTTATATAGTACGAATGATTCAGTCTAAACAACCTATTTTACATCACCACCTACGTCAGTTTGCGCAGCTTTCTGACGAGGACCTTCAACTGGCCGATTCGTTATGGCAAGTTCGATCTATTGCCCGACACGATCTTTTTAATTTTCAGAATTCAGTTTGCCGTCAGGTTGGTTTCATCCTGAAAGGTATCTTCCGGGTGTACTACGTCGATCCTAAAACAGAGTTGGAGCATAATCTCTACTTTATCACTGAACATGCCTTCCTGACCTCGCTGAAAAGCCTACTCACCAAAACTACCTGCCCTTATCTGATAGAAGCGCTGGAAGATGCCGAATTACTGGTCATCGACTATGATCATCTGCAACAACTGTATCAGCAGTCGCACGGCTGGGAACGGTTTGGTCGCCTGCTGGCCGAACAATATTTCATGTTTAATCAGGCCCGTTCAGAAAGCTTGCTTACCCAAACAGCCGAAGAACGTTACGTTGACTTAATCGAAAACAATCCCGACATCCTCAACCGCGTATCGCTGGGTCATATTTCGTCGTATCTGGGGATTAAGGGCCCTTCGCTCAGTCGAATCCGTTCGCAGGTGGCCCGCCATAAATAAGGTGGCCAATTAGTACCCTTCGTCAGTTACCAGGTAGTAATGCTGCTGATTGGTGGATTGATCTTCGTGCTGAATAGTAAGCTGAAGGCGTTTGACATGCGTGTATGGATCAAACGCCACAATCTGACTGTCGGTTAGGGTCTGATTCCTGGCCGAAAGCTGTTCGTTTAAGAACGCTAAAATTTCTTCTTCCGAATCATAACTTCCGATCAAATCGCCGAGATCGAGCGTTGGTTCCTGTTCCGGCAATTCTCCCGACGCATTGGAAATAGGTGATTCTACTGACTCCGACGTAACATTGCCTGGAACAGCGTATAATTCGATGGTCATCCGAACAAAAACGTTTTGTTTAGTCTATTAACAACGTAACGGGCTTTTTGATAGAAGATTTTAGCCTATCTCCGACAAATTACCTACTAAATCGACCGGCTGTGGCTCTTTTTCCCAAATGTTTCCAGAATTGACACCGTGTTTTGCAGGCACTTATCCGTGACCCAGACCATATCCGGATAAGTCGACACCAATGATTAATGTCAATTTTCTGAGGACTCAACAACCGTTGCCAACTGTTGTCAGATACCGACGAACAAAGAGCTGGCTGCTTTGGCTGGGAACTGGTCTCTTCTCTGTTCAGGCACAGGCTCAGTCGGTAACGCTGAATCAGGTTGTTGAGCAGAGTACCCAACAGTATCCGCTGCTGAAAGCCAAACAAGCGGAAATCAGTAGTGCGACCCGCCGGTTGCAGGCCAGCCGAACCGATCTATTACCCATTATGATGGTTCAGGATCAGTATAATTATGCCACCAGCAATAGCCTGAACAATTCATTTTTCCCCAACGAGGCTACGAACGTATCAACCTCAGGCGGGGTTAGGGCTAACCCGATTGCTCAGGCTAGTTTTGGCAGTTATACGAGCGCTTCGATCGAATGGCGAGCCATTACGTTCGGACGAAACAAAGCTAACATTGGCGTAGCCAAAGCCGATCTGCAACGTAGTCAGGCCGATTATGAAAACGAGCTTTTCCAGCATCAGGTGCGTACCATCGATGCCTATCTGCTCTTGCTCATCAATCAGAAACTCGTTCAGATTCAACGCAGCAATCAGGAGCGGGCCGATACGTTCAAACGAGTAGTTGACGCTGGCGTTCGGTCCGGAATGCGGGCCGGAGTCGATAGCGCACTGGCAACTGCCGAAGCAGCCCGCGCCCGGATTTTATTACTACAGAGTCAGCAGCAGGAGCAAGTACAGCGACTACGACTGTCGGAGCTAATCGGCCAACTCCAGCCGGGTATGCAGATCGATAGTATGCGATTCTACACCTCGCTACCTAATGGGGCATTCAAATCGGACTCACTATCGCCCAGCAATCCGACGCTACGTTTATTTCAGTCGCAGATAAACCTGTCGGCGGCCCGGAGCCTGGCCACGCAACGGTCGGGTATGCCGCTGATTGCTTTTGTTGGCGCTGGCAATGCCCGTGGTTCCGGTTTTTCCAACTCGGGCGATATGTTCCTGACCAATCAGTTGAATGGACTCGGCTATCAGGTTGGCAATTATCTGGTCGGTATTACGGCTCGCTGGAATATTACGAGCCTTCTACGCGCCCGCCACGACTACCAGGCCGATCAGTTTTTAGTCGAACGGTCGCGGCAGTTATTCAATACCCAACGTCTGCAGATCTCCAGGCAGTATCAGGAAGCCGAAACCCAATACCAGGTGGCTCTTGAGCAGGCCCGGCAAGCCCCTATTCAGCTGCTGGCCGCCCGACAGGCATACAATCAGGCAAAATCGCGCTATCAGAGCGGTTTAACCGACCTGCCAACCCTGCTGCAAAGTGTGGTTACGCTGAACCGCGCCGAAGTCGATGGTTACGTAGCCATCAGCAATGTCTGGCGGTTTCTGCTACTAAAAGCTGCCGCCGACGGGGATTTATCACTGTTTATGAACGCCCTGTAGAGACGCAATACCTTGCATCTCCTGACCGGATGGATTGCCTATTACTGATTATTGCTGACGCCAATGAGAGACGCAACGTATTGCGTCTCTACAAGAATCACTCTATAAACCATGTATAACATCATTCGATCCGCTTTACGGAAACCTATTTCGGTGGTTGTGGCGGTGCTGGGACTCCTGTTTTTTTCGGTGATGTCTCTGTTCACCATACCCGTCGATATTTTTCCGAACCTTGATCTGCCGACTATCTACGTCGTACAACCCTACGGTGGAATGGCCCCCGACCAAATGGACGGCTTTATCGCCACCCGCTACCAGGATCACTTTCTGTACGTATCCGGTATCCGCGACATCGACGTAAAAACCATTCAGGGTCTATCGTTGATCAAACTGCAGTTTTATCCCGGCACCGATATGGCACAGGCAGCCGCCGAGGTAGCCAACAACGTATCGAGGGCGAAAGCCTATATGCCCGAGGGAACAGTGCCGCCCCAGGTGGTCCGATTCGATGCCAGTTCGGTTCCGGTGGGCCAGCTCGTATTTGAAAGTCCGAGCCGATCTCTGAACGAAATTCAGGATTATGCCTCATCGCGGGTACGACCCATGTTCTCCCGTATTCCTGGTGTATCGAGCCCTCCCCCATTCGGCGGTAACCAACGTACCATTGTTATCCGGGTCAATCCACAGTCGATACGTAGTTATCAGCTGACACCCGAAGAAGTGATTAAATCGATCGTTACCAATAACCAGCCGTCGCCAGCGGGTAATATCCGCATTGGCGATAAGGCGCTGATGACGCCCGTTAACTCGCTCGTTAAAAAGCCTGAAGACTTCCTGAACATTCCTATTCGGGTTGGTTCAGGGCCAACAGTTTTTGTCCGCGACATCGGTACGGTTGAAGATGGAGCCGACGTAACGGTTAGCTACGCGCTGGTCAACGGACGGCGGGCGGTCTACATTCCGGTGGTCAAAAAATCAGATGCCTCTACCCTGGATGTCGTCAATAACATCCGGAAAGCCATGCCCGAACTTCAGGCCGCCGTACCAGAAGACGTGAAGATTTCGTACGAATTTGACCAGTCTGTCTACGTAACGAATGCTCTGAAAAGTCTGGTTACCGAGGGGATTTTAGGTGCCGTGCTGACTGGTTTGATGGTATTGTTGTTCCTGCGCGACTGGCGTAGTGTTATTATCGTGGTAACGACTATCCCGATTTCGATTCTGTCGGCGGTCATTATGCTCAACCTGTTTGGGCAAACGATTAACATAATGACGCTCTCGGGGCTGGCGCTAGCTATCGGGATTCTGGTCGACCAAGCCACGGTGACGATTGAAAATATTCACCAGCATCTGGAAACGGGGAAACCCAAGGCGGTTGCAATCTGGGATGCCTGTAAGGAAATTGTTTTTCCCGAATTCCTGATTCTGCTGGCTATTCTGGCGGTGTTTGCGCCTGCATTCGTAATGAGCGGTGTACCACGTTCCATGTTCCTGCCGCTGTCGTTATCCGTCGGTTTCGCCATGATTGCCTCCTTTTTGCTCTCTCAGACCTTTGTTCCGGTTCTGGCCAACTGGCTCCTGAAAAGTCATCCCGCCCACGAAGCGCCAACGCTGGCTCTCGATGCGCAGGAACGCCACGCTATTCTTGACGAAGCCGCGCACCCCGCCAAAAATCCAACGGGTTTTGACAAGTTCAAACAACGCTACTCGAATTTCCTGGAGAATATTCTTAATCGCCGGGGATTGGTGGTTGGCGGCTATCTGGCAGGCACGATTACTATTATTGTGGTTTGCTTTATGGTTATCGGAACTGATATTCTACCACACGGCAATAGTCACCAATTCCAGATGCGTCTGCGCATCCCCGACGGTACGCGCGTAGAACGTACGGAGCTGGCAACCCTGAAAGTACTCGATATTATCAAAAGCGAAGTAGGCGCCGAAAACGTAGAAATTTCATCGGCCTACGTCGGAACAGTGCCTTCCAGCTACGGTACGTCTAACATTTTCGTGTTCAATAGTGGCCCACACGAAGCCGTTTTGCAGGTTTCGCTGAACGAAGAACATTCGGTTAACATGGATGATCTGAAAGAGTCGCTTCGCAAACGGATTGCTAAGGATCTTCCGAATGCCGCCATTTCGTTTGAGCCGATTGAGCTGACCGAAAAAATTATGAGTCAGGGTGCTTCAACGCCAATCGAAGTAACGGTTGCGGCCAAAGACCTGAAAGAAGCCGGACGCTTTGCCAACAAGATTCGCGAGCAGATGGCTAAAATCGACTTCCTGCGGGATGTCCAGATTGCCCAGCCTTTGTCCTACCCGGTTCTGAACGTAACAATGAACCGCGAACGGGCCGGACAACTAGGCGTTACGTCGACGCAGGTAGCCCGCTCGATGGTAGCCGCTACGTCGTCGAGCCGCTTTACCGACAAAAACCTGTGGCTCGACGAATCGAAAGGCCTCGCTTATCAGGTTCAGGTGCAGATACCTGAATTTCAAATGAGCAGTACAAACGATATCGGCAACATTCCGCTACGTAGTGGTGAAATGCATCCGCTCTTATCCGACGTAGCAACCTTTTCGGAAGGAACGGCCCCCGGCGAATATGACCGGGCCGGGCCAAACCGCCTGGTAACGATAACGGCCAACCTCCAGAAAAAGGACCTGGGATCGGCTCAAAAAGCCGTAGAACTAGCCATTAAAAATGCGGGAGAACCGCCACGCGGTGTCATTGTCGAAATGGGTGGTCAGACCAATCTGCTGACCGACACCCTGAGTAGCCTGCAAACGGGTCTGCTGGTTGCCATCGTGATTATATTCCTGTTGCTGGCGGCTAACTATCAGTCGTTTAAATTATCACTGGTTATTCTTTCGGCCATTCCTGCGGTGGTAGCCGGTGCGTTGCTGATGCTGTTGGCCTGCGGTGCTACGTTGAATCTCCAATCCTACATGGGTTTGATTATGTCGGTCGGTGTATCGGTTGCCAATGCCATTCTGATGGTGACCAACGCCGAGAATCTGCGGCTGGAAGTTGGCGATACCCGAAAAGCCGTAGTGCTGGCTGCCAACAGCCGGATTCGTCCTATTCTGATGACCAGTATTGCCATGATTGCCGGGATGGTGCCAATGGCATCGGGTCTGGGCGAAGGTGGCGATCAGATTGCACCACTCGGGCAGGCCGTTATTGGCGGTCTGGTCGCTTCCACGTTTGCGGCTCTATTGATTCTTCCCTGCGTATTTAATCAGCTTCAGGCTAAAGCCAGCATTCAATCGGTATCACTTGACCCGGAAGATCCGGAAAGCAAATTTTTTGACAAACAACTGACTCCCGCACCAGCGGCCCGATCCATATGAAACCTCTCTTAAGACTTGTTTGGCCGGTATCGCTTATGGCTGGTATCGCTGCCTGCTCATCATCAGGCAACGACAAGGCCCATGAAACGGCTAAAGAACCGGAAGCCTCTACAGTTGCGCTGGCAACGGTTCAGGCAATGCAGCCTAGCAAACGCGTTACGTTGCCGGGCGAATTAAAACCCTGGAATCGGGTAAATATATATGCCAAAGTCAAAGGATTCGTGCGCGAGATTCCAGTCGACAGAGGTACGTTTGTTCGTAAAGGCCAGTTGCTGGCCCGATTGGAGGCCCCAGAAGTATTATCTGAACTCAGTCAGGCACAGGCCCAGTTACAGGCTCAGGAAGCCGCGCTGGTTGAACAAACCACTCGGGCACGTGCCAGCCGACTAATCTACAACCGGATTTTGCAAACGGCCAAGATGGAAGGGGCCGTTTCAGCCAACGAGCTGGACCAGGCGCAAATAAAAATGCAGGCCGACAGTGCTATGGTTGCCGTATCGAAAGGAACAGTTCAGGCGGCCCGGTCAAACTATCAGGCTAAAAGTGAGCTTCGTCAATACCTGACCATTACGGCTCCATTCGATGGGATGATTACCGAACGTAACATCAGCCCAGGAGCCCTGGTTGGTGCGGGCGATAGTGGCAAACCACTCTTCGTACTGGAAGATAGCCGTACGCTCCGTTTAACGGTGGCCATACCGGAAAACTTTGCCAATCAGCTACGTAGCAAAAGCAACGTATCGTTTACCGTCAACGCAATGCCTGAGCGTCTGTTTAATGCCCGACTGGCCCGTAGCGCTGAAAGTCTGGTAGAAGCCAATCGGGCAATGATGGCCGAATTCGACGTTAATAATGCCGCGCACGAACTAAAATCAGGCATGTATGCCGAAGTAACCCTGCCCGTAGAGCGCTCTGGCCGTACCCTGTTTGTGCCTACTACGTCTGTCGTTAGTTCAAGCGAGAAGATGTTTGTTATTCGGGTTAACAATAGCCATGCACAGTGGGTGTCGGTCCAAAAAGGTAATGTTGTCGATAGCCTGGTTGAAGTGTTTGGTGAGTTGAAACAGGGGGAACCCATCGTGAAAGTGGCAACCGAAGAAATCCGGGATGGTCAGACGGTTAAAGCTCATTAACTATCTCTCTGTATTTTTTCAATCAACACCCCGTCAGTCAAGTACTTGCGGGGTGTTTTGTTTTTAGGCTAAACCTTCTCCAACTGTTACACTCTAAACAAAATGAATAAGTTGCTGAATACCTGGAATAGAACGCTGATTGTTAAGATCGTTATGATTAATTATGATTTATTCGACCCTGTCCACCATTATTCTATCCCATTTTTTCTCCAGTAAGATCAGCGTAAACCATAGTAATCATAACAATCTGTGTTCTATTGTCTTTTGATAATTTCACACAATCACTTTTCAGTCTGCGAAAGCAAACACCCACTGATTTGCGTTTATATCACACGATCAATGAACCCTTTTACCAACATATGACTGCGTTCCGCTTCTCAACGTTTCTGGTAATCCTACTCATTACGCTTACGGGTTATGTTCCTCAACCTGATAATGCCGATGCCCTGGTTGGTCGATGGCTTAGCGCACGCAAAAAGAATCAGGTTGAAATTTACAGGCAGGGCAATAAGTATTATGGCAAGCTGGTCTGGATGGCTGAACCCGACGACCCATCTACGAAAAGACCGAAACTTGACCGTCAGAATCCAGACGAAAAACTACGGAACCGGCCGTTGATGCACATGGATATTATGACCAATCTGGTCTATAAAGGCAACAATTCATGGGTAGGTGGTCAGATTTATAATCCGGAAGATGGGAAAACATACGACTGCGATATAACCATGAAAGATGCCAATGCCATCAACCTGCATGGCTACGTCATGGGGATTCCGCTACTGGGCAAAACCAGTACGTGGACCCGAATTAAATAAATCTCACACCCACTATGGAAGAGATCATTCTAGGCTACATTGACGCCTACAACAATAAAGATGTACCCGCCATGGTAGCGCTGCTAGATGAGCAGATCATCTTTGAAAACGTTTCTAATACGTCTGGGGTAATGCAGCTCAATTCCAGACAGGAATTTGAGCAATTGGCACTACAATCTGTCAACTATTTCTCTGAGCGCAAGCAAATTGTCCGCTTTCTCGTGCAGGGCGCGGAGGCTGCTGCCGTCGAAATTGACTACGTTGCTACGTTAGCCCAGGACCTTCCCAACGGGTTAAAAGCCGGTCAGCAGCTACAACTTCGGGGAGTAAGTATTTTCGAAGTGAAGCAGGGAAAAATTAGTCGCATCAGCGACTATAGCTAAACCGAGACGGATAAAAACTAATGAACTTATCGGTACAATTCGTTATCAATCATTGAATTATTTTGTAAATTCGATGTTCTTTTGGTAGCAAATTTATGTACTCATGATTGAAAGACCCCTTACAGACTGGTTGCCTCTGACAATGAAAGAAGTCGAAAAAAGAGGCTGGGATGAGGTGGATATTGTGTTGGTGTCGGGGGATGCCTATGTTGACCATCCAGCCTTTGGAACCGCTGTGATTGGCCGCATCATGGAGAGCGAAGGTTTTCGGGTTGCTATTATCGCCCAACCGAACTGGAAAGACGATCTGCGTGATTTCAAAAAGTTTGGGCGTCCTAAATATTTCTTTGGCGTAACGGCGGGTTGTATGGACTCGATGGTCAATCACTATACGGCCAACAAACGGTTACGTTCCAACGATTCTTATACGCCGGGTGGTGAAGCTGGTTTCCGTCCCGACTACGCTACCATTGTTTATAGCCAGATTCTTAAAACAATTTACCCCGACGTACCGGTTTTGCTCGGTGGTATTGAAGCGTCGCTGCGTCGGGTAACGCACTACGACTATTGGCAGGATCAGCTTATGCCATCGATTCTGGTCGATTCGGGGGCCGATATGCTGGTGTACGGAATGGGCGAACAGCCCCTCCGCGAAATTCTGAAACTCGCCCAGAAAGGTGTACCGTTTTCGTCGATGCGGAACATCAATCAGGTGGCATTTATGCACAACAATCAAACCGAACTCCGGGATTATAATAACTGGAACACGGTTGCTCTGGCCAGCCATGAAGAGTGTCTGGAAGACAAAATAAAATACGCAGCCAACTTTAAGATTGTTGAAGTAGAATCGAATAAGTGGCAGGCGAACCGGATTACCCAAAAAGTGGGCGATCAGGTGCTGGTGATCAATCCGCCATTTAAAACGATGGACGAAGCCGAAATCGATAAATCGTTCGATTTGCCTTACACCCGTCTCCCTCATCCGAAATACAAAAAGCGTGGGCCAATTCCGGCCTATGACATGATCAAGTTCTCGGTCAATATGCACCGGGGCTGTTTTGGCGGTTGTAGTTTCTGTACGATTTCAGCGCACCAGGGCAAATTTATTGCATCACGTAGCGAAAAATCGGTGCTAAAAGAAGTGGATGAAATCACGAAGCATCCTGAATTTAAAGGCTACATTTCGGATTTGGGCGGTCCATCGGCCAATATGTATAAAATGAAGGGCAAAGACGAAGCGATCTGCGCCCGCTGTCAGAGTCCAAGCTGTATTCACCCCGTTATCTGTTCGAACCTCGATACGTCGCATAAACCGTTAACGGAACTGTATCGGAAGGTAGATGCGAATCCAGCCATCAAAAAAGCATTTGTTGGATCGGGCGTTCGGTATGATCTACTGGTCGATGATTTCAATAAAAACAATGAAGACGGCAACCACGACGAATATATGGAGCAACTGACAACGCGCCACGTATCGGGCCGACTGAAAGTAGCTCCTGAACATACCTCCGACGATACGTTACGGATCATGCGGAAACCATCGTTCAAGTATTTCAAAACGTTTAAAAAGAAATACGACAAGATTCAGGAAAAACACAACCTCAAACAGCCACTGATTCCGTACTTTATCTCGTCGCATCCGGGTTGTGAAGAACAGGACATGGCGAATCTGGCCGCTGAGACTAAAGACATGGGCTTCCAGCTCGAACAGGTTCAGGACTTTACGCCGACACCAATGACGGTGGCCGAGGTCATTTACTATTCGGGAGTTCACCCTTACACGTTGAAGCCGGTTAGGACGGCCAAAACCCGCGAGGAGAAACAAGCGCAGAACCGCTACTTCTTCTGGTACAAGGCCGAACACAAAGACTGGATACGGAATCGGCTTAACAAACTCAATCGCCCCGATTTGGTTGACCGTCTTTTGGGTAGCCCCAAGAAAGAAAACACGGGTAAACCCAAACAGTCAGGAAAGTTTTCTGGTAAAAAGAGACGATAAAATCGGTAGTTACTTTTGATTTTCGCCTATTCAGCCCAGCTAAAAGCTGGGCTTTTTTTACGGCCTTTTCCTTAGAACCGAAACGCGATTTCTAAAAAAATAAAAATCCTGAATGGCCATTCACCTTTCGGCCAATAGCTCGATAAATGAAAAAACTCACATTTCTATTTATCGATCTATGAAAAATAACTACCACAAACGAATCATCGCCGGGTGGCTGATTCTTGTCTGGCTGCTAGGCGTAACATCCACGGTACTGGCACAGTCAGTCCCTCCTGTTTATTGGCAGCGTACGCTTGACCGGACTATTCTGCCGATAGAGTTCCGATCAGAACTCGTCCTTTCACTATCGATGGCTCGTACTACGGATGGAGGCTGTGTTGTTGTGTCGCAATCGGCTTTTACCGGTAAGCCTTTTATCACGAAGTTAGGGCCAGGCGGCAACGTACTATGGACCACATCGCTGGCAACGTTTGGTACGCCCTATAGCGTACAAACAACTACAACGGGCGACTTTCTGATTGTCAGTAATTCGGATTCTAATCCTGCCAATATTATACTGACCAAAATTGGCGCTGACGGAGCACTTCTTCTTAATCAATACCTACCGTTACCTGTTGACAACAACCTACAGCGAACAGTACGAGATCTGATTCCTTCGCCCGATGGCGGTTTCCTGATTGCCGGATACGAGTCGACGTTAAATACGCCCAGAGTCCGCCTGGATGTTCTGCTCGTGAAACTGGATAAAGACCTAACGCTAAAATGGGCAAAACGGTATGCGGGTAGCGAAAGTACGTTTTTGTTTAAGGCGAATCGGGCTGCGGATGGTGGCTACGTAATCAATAGTACCACCAACTCTCCTGACATAACGGGTAACTTGAATCCGAATTATAATCTGATCTACAACTTTAAAGTCGATGAAGAAGGTAACGTAATGTGGCAGCGCATGGGCAACGAGCAGTCTCTTTTCAGAGATTTCGTACCAACTGCTACGGGCTATTACGCCATAGGAATGTCTACGTTAAGCGGGTTATCGGTGATGAAGTTCGACCAGAAAATGAACATGACTCGGCTCGCGCGACTATCTGACTCTAACCTGACCGACAATCAGGAACGAATTGCCGTACGCGCTACGCCCGATGGTGGCTGTATTGTGGTCGACAATTATATCAATAGCAATAATGGCTCCCGCGACTATCGTATTACAAAGTATAATCAGAACCTGGAAATTGATTGGCAGGAAAAAGGGGGCGGCCTTGGTGACGATGAGGCTCGTATCGTGAACGTGAATGATGATGGTACTTATTTTATTGCTGGCAGTACGAATTCAGAGGGGTTATTTGGCCGTGTTGAGGGTAGTAAGCTTGCCACGATCTGGGTTCGTAAACAAGCGTCCAGTTTGCTATTGACTCAACCCACTTACAATTGCGCAACAGGCGTCATTACGTTCAATACATCCGGGGGCGACGGCTCGCCCATCACCTACTTTGCTCCAGGTATTTCACGGACTTCGGTCACCAGCAATACGGGTATTGTTGAGCAGGGGCTACGTAACGACCCCAAACCCATATTGATTCAGGCCACCCAAAGAGGCCAGACGGTCAGCTACGTTTTTGATTTAAGAAAATACCTGGAAACCTCGTGTGGCACCGATCAGCAACCAACAGATGGTAAGCAATTGATCCTACTAGCTCCTACTTTTAATTGCACTAGCGGGGCCATTACGTTCAATACGTCCGGGGGCGACGGCAGCCCTGTTGAGTTCATGGCAATCGGTATAACCGGCTGGACAACCAACCCAAATCAATACGTCGATAAGGAAAGTCGTACAGCGAATGATGTAAAACCTTTCACACTCATGGCACGCCAAAACGGCCAGGTTGTCAGTTACACCTGGGATTTAAAAGCAGCTTGTGGACGCGCAAGAATTGGAGCCGAAGAGGTCCGAGCAAAATTGCAGGTTCATGTCCTTGGTAATCCCGTTGAGGGTGAGATAGCAGAGATCGATATTGTCAACGCGTTGGGCCAGAACGTACAGATAAATCTACTGGACTTGCAGGGAAAACCCTTATTCCATCACTCCATCCCGGAAGCCGGAGAGTCGGAGCGGCTCCGTATTCCAATCAGGGGAGCCAGTGGACTACTGCTACTAGACGTATCGACTGCAACGGACAGACAGCAACTAAAACTTCTGAAACGTTAGTCGTTCAAGAACGAAGCCCGACCCTGATTCAGGGCCGGGTTTTTTCGTGATTTACTCTTTATCAGGACTTAAGATAGAGCCAAACATCGCAACAAAACAACTACATTTATTAATATATTCCTCGCAGCCATACCGGATACAAAATATTAGCGATAAGATTGGGTCTACGTTGTTAAATTGCACGATCCATCCATCGTCATTTTCTCGACAATTCTCTACTATGTCTTCTATTCCCGATAGTCAGCTCGAGCATCTGATCGAAGAATGGAGTCACCTGCCGATTTACCATATTGGCAGAAAACCTGACAACCAAGTCGTTATCGCTAATGGCAAAATCAGCGGCCAGCATGCCCGACTGATCCAGTGCAGTGCCGATAGTTTAATACTTGAAGACCTCGACAGTAAAAACGGTACGTTTGTCAACGGCAATCGGATTACCAGAAAAATTGTTGGCCTAACCGACACGGTTCAGCTGGCCGATTGTTCATACACGATCGGAGAACTACTTGAGCTGGCAAGCAGCCAACCCCAACCGGTATCGGCCCAGCCATCGCCCGTTGTTTCCGACCTACAATTACCCGCCACAAAATCCACGTTAGACTACACCCAGCAGTTCGCAGCACTTGAGCAGGTGTATGACCAATACCCCAAACTCCGTCGGGATTGCCGTAATCGCGAAAAAATGATTCGTACGGGCAGCGTTATTCTTTCCTCGGTTATTAGCGTCAGTGCCATCTTATCAACTGGCGGAACCGCCCTACCCTTACTGCATATCATGTCTGGCGCGGGCTTGAGCGTGTTAGTGCCTACCCTATGCTCAACCCTTTTATCGACCGACGAAAAAATAGAACTGATTGATAAGGAATACCGGGAGCGTTACCGTTGCCCTAACCCCGAATGCCGCGATCCATTTGGTACCCGGGAGTGGGAATTTCTGGCCCGTCAGAAAACCTGCCGACGCTGCCAGGCAGTTTGGGTAAATTAATTCCTATTCACTCATTTACCTTCTTTGACCTCATCCTATATAGAGGTGCAATGCAAAAAACCTGCTACTATGACTACTATCTCCAATCAATCAGAATTACAAACCGACACCTACGCTATGCCACGACCATCTACTTCTGTTTCACCAGGCTTAACTGCCGACAAAAAGAAAATGCTCGGCATTTCGGCCGCTGCCCTGCTTTTAGGCGGCTCAGCCTGGGCTGTTGCTAAAAAAATCCAGGAAAAAGGTCCAGAAGATCCAGCACCTTTAGATCCAGTTCAAAACCCAAATCCTACGGCTAGTCTTCCCGATGAACTAGACGTAGCGGGTAAAGTACTCGATACCATGCCATTTGATGAGGCTTTCAAAACTGCCCGCGAGGAAGTAGGCGTTGGGGGCGTATTTAGCTGGCATGGTCGCTGGTACAATACGTTTGAGAAAGAAGAATGGAATGGGCTATCGCTGGATCAGCGTCATGAATTTCTGGAAATGGTGACACAGGAAGAATTACCTTTCAAACCTTACCACCAGGCCGTAGCTATCAACCACTCAACAGACGTAGCATCACCACCGGCTACGGTTATTGAAGGTCACATGAACGGTCAACGCGTTATGGGCCTTGATTTTAATCGGGATGGTGTTATCGATACACTGGTGATGGATGGAAAAGATGGCTATACCTACAGAGTCGTTGACGCATCGGGCGATGACAGATTGGATACGCTATTACGCTATGATTCGCTAAACGGCGAGTTAGTCGAAATTGAAAAGTTAGATGATCCATTCATTTTGGGCAACGATCAGTTCAGCCAGGACTTGGAAGAAAGTATGTCTCGTGAAATCGTCGATTCAATTCTGGAGCCAGAACTAGTTTCCGAGCCAACTGAGGCTTTGGCTGTCGATGAACATCATACCGTTGATGATGACAACGATACGCTCGGCAATTCGTATGACGACGACGATACGTATAATAATCATGGTGATGTTCAGGATATGGATGAGTAAGCGGTATGAGTGGATTCAGAACAACACTAATTAATTGCCAGCAGTGCGGCCGCCGAATTATGGTCCGCCCCTCCGACGCTGAACGCGGCTCAATCAAATGCTCGCATATTGGCTGCGGTGCGATCAATACGTTAGCAACCGGTTCTTATTTCGACGAAACTATTGTACGTGGACTGCCAGGCTTTGGTCAGTTAACGTATCTCAATGAGCCAAGCACTACGTATCCGCTTCAATTTGGACGTAACGTTATCGGTACGTCCGAACTGGCAACTATTCGGGTCGATCGATTTATGCACAACGGCAAGTGCTTCATCAGCCGCCGACATTGTACACTAACCATTACGTTCGACAAATGGGCCGGTACGTTACGGTATCAACTGGAAGATGGGTTCGCAGACCCCGACAGTGGGGAAAAGCAGTTTAGCCTGAACGGTACGTCACTGAACCATATTGCCCTTCAAAAAACCGAAATTATCGATGTGGCTGATGGCGGCATCATTACGCTGGGTGGAGCCGATCGTTTTCAGTTAACCCACTACCTAATTGAGCCCGTCATGCTCAACACCTATAAAGTTGAGCTGGCCTTTAATCCCGACCACACCCAATAGGTATGTTTATTGAGCCAACAATACCGGTTGCCTTTTCCCATATCGGTCAACGGGCAGTTAATCAGGATTCGATCTATCCGGCTGTCGGTCAGGCTACCGACCAGAGTCAGTTGTTTATTGTTTGTGATGGAATGGGTGGTGCTGACAAAGGGGAAATTGCCAGTCAGCTCTTATGCGAAGCATTTGTTACATATGCTACGTCAGCGAATCAACAGTTCGCTGACTCGACGCAGCTGTCGGCGGCTCTGGCTCTGGCTTATCAGGCCTACGACAACTACCTGAAACAGCATCCATTTGTCAGTAGAATGGGGTCTACGCTCGCCTTATTACAATTCCACGAACAGGGCGCAACAATAGCGCATATTGGCGATAGTCGAGTGTACCAGCTACGTAACGGTGCGATTATTTTTCAGACCCAGGACCATAAGCAGGTTAACGATATGGTAGAAGCCGGGATTATTACTGCTACGCAGGCCATAACCCATCCCTGGCGAAACAGACTTAGCCGGGCGGTGGTTGCCAGCGCCGGAACTGACGATGCAGCCTCTGCTAAACCAGATGTTACGTGTCTGACGGATATTCAGGCGGGCGACTATTTCTTTTTGTGTACAGACGGGGTGCTTGAGCAGGTCGACAATTACGTGCTCGAAACAATTCTGGCGCAGGCCATACCAGACCAGGCTAAAGTCCAGGCTATTCTGTCGCTATGCGCCGGACAGACGAAAGATAACTACTCGGGTTATCTGATTGGTATCAACCAGGTCAGAGAAACCAACGCTTTACGGACCTCTGTACTCCCTGAACGATGGTAACCCTGCTACTACTTTGTCTGAACCTGTTAACTAGCTGGAAAGCCACGGATAGTCCGAACGATACGTATGCCGTTGTGGTTGGCATTTCCGATTACCAATCGCTGACTAGCCGGACTGGCGATTTACGATTTGCCGATAGAGACGCCCGACAAATTGTTACGTTCCTGCAATCGAAAGCGGGTGGTTCTGTACCGTCTGCCCACATTCGTCTGCTCATCAATCGACAGGCAACCAGTGCAACTATAAAGCAATCCTTATCGCTTTTCGAGAAGGCAAAACCAGGCGACCGCGTGATATTCTATTTTTCAGGTCATGGCCTTCCGTCCAGTTTTGTACCGTATGATATTCGTCCCGAGAATCAGCAATTACTGGTGACGTACCAAGATATAAAAACAGCCTTTCGGCAATCGAAAGCTGCCACAAAACTGTGTATAGCCGATGCCTGTTTGTCGGGTGGGATGGCGGCTCAGAAATCGACCCAGCGAAATTTATCCCAGACTATGTCGCAGGCTGGCAGTAAAGAGACGAACGTAGCGCTTTTATTGGCCAGCCGGTCAACGCAAAGTGCGGTAGAAGCGAGTCGGCTTTCAGGCGGAGCGTTTACCCATTATCTGTTACGTGGATTGAACGGACAAGCCGATCTCAACCGGGATCGGATCGTAACCATTCGAGAATTACATCAATACGTTGGCGTGCGCGTTAAGCAGGCAACCAGGGGCCGGCAAACGCCGATTTTTTATGGCCGTTTTTCCGATAATCTGGGACTAGCTTATCTGTGAATCCACTTATGAGCCTTTGTCATTTTAGTATATGAGTCAAACGTTTACGTCATTTCAGGACTTCAGGCGACGATATCCGATACGTCCCAACGACGAAGGCTCGTTGTTGGGCAGCGGTACGTATGGACGGGTCATCAAAGTGGAAGATCAGCTTGAAACGGAGTGGGTAGCCATCAAGATCAGCGAGTTTAAAGGGACGGATGCCAAATCCTTGAGAGCGGAAGTTGAGCTGGCTCAGCGCATTCCCCGACAAGCCAATATTGCCCGATACGATGCCTGCTATCGGCTCGAAACCGATACAAGCGTCAGCGATTTTGCCATCATGAAATATTATTCGGATGGTAATCTGGCCGATTTGTTACGTCGCCTGACGCTAACAACCGAGCAGGTGTACGACATCACGAAAGGTATTTTACTGGGACTTCAGCACCTCCATCGTCATCGGATTGTTCACCGCGATTTTAAACCCGCCAACATTCTTATCTCGCGCGACAATGCCGGCCGATTTATTCCTAAAATAGCCGATTTCGGGTTAAGTAAACTCGTCAGCGACGATGAACTCGACAGCTCTGACTTCGACCTGAGCGACGGGCGCGGTACTCCCTCCTATAAAGCGCCGGAACAGATTGAGGGTAGCCGGGTCAGTTTTAACCTCGACTTATGGGCATTTGGCGTTATCCTCTACGAAATTCTGACCGGCGAGAAACCGTTCAAAGCCGATCAGCGAAATAGCAGTGAACAATCAGTCCGGCGGGAGATCGAAAAAAAGATTGTTACGGTCGATCTGCCCGTCCGACTAAACAACGTAGCCGAGCCTTACCAAACCATGATCCGGCGCTGTCTGGTTCGTGATATTCACGAGCGGGTACGGAAAGAAACCGAACTGCTCGACCTGCTCGACTCGATTCCTCAGCTCTTGAATGAGGCTCAAAAGCTCGCTTCGGCTATGGACTATCAGGCCGCGATTATGCTCTACGAACAGATTCTGGCCAAACGGGAAAATCATGCCGAAGCCCTGCAACAATTGGAGCAGTGTCGACAACAGCTCAGTGCTAAACAGGTAACCGATCTACTTCAGAAAGCGAATCAACTGGTTTATCAAGAGCAGTTTGAAGCGGCCAAAGCACTCTTCGAGCAGATTTTACAACTATCGCCCAGGCATCAGGAAGCGGCTCATGGGCTAGTGGTCTGTATTGACCGGCTACGTCCTAAACCGAAGGTGGTACTTGAAACCGAATCAACTGATGCCTATCAGATCGATACGTATCAGGAAGAACGTACCGACGCATACATAGTTCCTCCCCTAAAAGCGATTATTGACCAACCTGTTCAACCAAAAGCAGAGACTGACGTAACCGATGTAAACCCAACAAAAAGCAGCCAACCAGAACCAATGGTTCGGCCAGTCGGACCACCGAAACCACCAACGGGGATTCCTTATAAGCCCATACTGGCGGGGGTTGTCTTGATTAGTCTGGCCGGATTAGGATACTACGTATTGGGACCAGAGTCGACCAGTACGTCAGAAATACAAAAGTCGACAGTCGATACTGTAGCAATTGCACCACCGACTTCTGAGAGAAAGTCAGAGTACACTGTGCCCAATCCAATTCCCGCAATCCCTAACGAATCCAAAAACGACCTGAAACAACGTATCGACGTAGCGTTAGCCAAGGCCCGACAAGCCTATTTGAGAGAAGACTATGAATTGGCACTTACGTTTACTAGAAGTGCACTCTTGTTGGACCCAAGCCGGAAGGACGTATCGTCACTACAGAACGTAGTAGAAAAAAAACTAGCAGAAAAACAGCCGGAAGATAAGTCTGAAAGCAAAAATCCACCTGTTACGGAATCGAATCCAAAGCAGGACGCTACAGAAGTCAAACCTGAAACGCCGAAAGAAGCTCCCGCCGATCCGCAAAAAGTTGCTCAGCAGCAATACGATCAATTAATTGAGGAAGGTGTAAAAGCGATTGCGAAGGGCAACGATAAGGCCAAGGCTGTTGCCAGTTTCAACAGCGCCCGCGCTTTAACCAAAGAACATAGCCTCAGTACCTCCAAAGCCGACGCTGCCTACAATGAGTATATGTCTAAAGGCAATCGAATTTTCAGCAATGATGAATTTGAGGGAGCCAAAGAATGGTATAAAGTCGCTCAGGCATTGAAAGACACACGCGAAGTTCAATCAAAAATTAAACTCTGTAACAACCAATAATCCACTCGAATGACCAAATCGTTTTACCTCATAATCCTTTTGGTGTGTTTAACAACAACCGTAACATCAACCTTAGCCGAAAGTCGGCTCAAAGCATCAAGCTCTATCGCCGACGACGAATATGATCGCTATAAAAAGAAAGGCGACGACTTTTTCAACGAAGGTAAGTATCTGGAAGCCCGTCGGCAGTATCAGAACTGCCTGGAAGTGCCGGGATTTGAAGAAGACAAATACGCTAAAGAGAAAATCGAAGACTGCACAAATGCTTTAAACTTTCGCCAGCAGGCGTCTGATGCGTTAGCGCAGAATAAACCCCAGGAAGCCGTTCAACTGCTTGATCAGTTACTGAAGCTAAACCCAAATGACCAGATTACAACAAACCAGATTGGGGACTTTTACGAGCAGGAAGGCAATAAATTAGTTAGGCAAAAAAAGCTACAGGACGCATTGGTAAGCTATAAAAAAGCCCTACGATATACGACCATTCCTACTCGCAGAGCATCAATTGAAATTCAAATCGCAAACATTGATCATGGCCCATCCAATAAAATAGGCCTCAAGGTGGCAACAGGTGTAGTGGCCGTTGGAGCAGGCGTTTTTGCCGTATTACTACGTAACGATTTTCAGAACAAACTAAGCACGTTAAGCCAGGTTAGTCAGACCACAGATCCCACCGGTTCCGGTATCATCGCCGACCCTGTTTTATATGATCAATATAATACGGCGTATAAAGCGGTCGAAGAGGCCCAGAAAAAAAACGGATTGTATAAAGCCAGCCTTGGTCTAGCCGCCGTGGCAACCGTAGCCGAGCTGTACTTGCTACTCCATAAAAATCGGAAAGCTCCTCGCCCCACTGGGTTTAACTGGCAACCGGCTTCACAATCGCTGGGTCTGGCCATCCGCTATACGTTTTAAATCCAACACCACTTCAGACGACATTTCCCTTTTATGAAATCGCGTAACATCTCTACCCTATTCAGTCTTATTTTTTGCGTAATCGGTGGTCTTTTCCTGTGGGCCTGCGACCCGTGGGAGCTGCCCGGCAAAAAATCGAAGCGTGAATGTACACCCCCCTCCGGCAATCTGGCCGCCCAGATTCAGCAACGGAAAGTTGATTTTTCGATTGCCAACAGCGCGGGTACAATCGATCAGATTTCCTGGAATTTTGGCAATGGCAGCAGCACCGAAACAACAGGAACGACAGCCAGTTACACCTACCCGACCTCTGGTACGTATACCGTAACGGCTAATCTGAGCAATACCTGCAAGCAATCTATTACCCTCACTCGGGAAATTGTTGTCAGCGATGCGGTACCTCCGACTGTTACGTTGCAACCCGCCACTGATATTAATCCCAACACAGCAAATATACAGATGACTGTTACCGCCAACGGTAATGCAACCATTACCGAATATGGCATTACGTATTCAAAAACAAGTAATCCTCCTGTCGCAAGAGTTGACGCCACAATACCGATTTCGGCATCAGTGGCCCTTAATACATCCATTCCGTTTTCGTTGACAGGGCTAGACGCAAATACCGTGTACTACGTCCGCAGCTACGCCAGAAATTCAGCAGGCATAGGATACAGTTCTGTTGTGCAAAACTTCCGTACAGGCACGAAACCAGCTATATCTATCACTGGCAATCCAACCGCCGGGGTATCGACAGCTGCAGTCAATTTTGTTCTAAACAACGCTGGCAATCCGGCGGCCGTTACGTATGGTGTGCTCTACTCGTCCACGTCAAGCACACCCGACATGGATAATGCTGGGCCAGGTGTTACGGTCAGCAATCCAAACGTAGGTGCTAACACAGCAGTTAACCTAACTAACTTACAGCCAAACACTACGTATTACTGCCGACCCTATGCCAAACTCGCTTCTGGAGAGATCGTTTATGGCGACATCGTATCATTCAAAACGCAGATCGATACGGTAGCCGATGGTTTGGTCGCTTATTTACATTTCACTAACCGGTCTTTAGTCGATGCAACTGGCAATGGAAATGACGCCATACTAGTTGATAATCCTGGCTTTACCACAGATCGTAGGGGTAATCCCAACGCAGCTATTTTACTGGATGGCATTAATGACTACTTCTACATGGCCGAAAACAGCACACTTCGGCCCGACGCTTTTACCATTAGCATCTGGATAAGACCCAGTGCTATCAACAACGTGAATAATCGCATGCAGATTTATAACAAATCACGTTGGAGCGATAGTAACTTTGAGATGTATAGCTCGCTGGTCAAAATCAATGAAACAGGGCCCGGTCTTACGTTTATGACCAACGTTAAGCAAAACAGTAATTGCGAGGTAGCCAAAGGCTGGCAAAGCTTTCAGTTTAGCAACAACCCCACACTTGATCAATGGCACCACCTTGTACTTGTCTATTCTGGCCGGACAAGCAAAATGTATTTCGATAATGCTTTAATGGATCAGAACAACAACCTACCAGCCAATAATATCGATAAATGCCCTGGTGGTGAGTTAAAGTTTGGTGCTCAGATCAAAGATTTCCCTAATTATTTCAAGGGAGCTATGGACGAAATACGGATCTACCGTCGAGCATTATCAGACAGCGAAATACAAACGTTATATAATCAATAACACTAACTGAATTTCTGCAACACACGTTGCATCTGTTTAGTAAATAAATTCGCCCTGTCGACGCTGATACGTGTCAGTATCGGCAGGGCTAAATATAGGGGCAGGTATCGTAGTCGTTAGAACAGCCGTTTGTACTGCTTCTATGTAATGAGCCGTCACATTAGCCAATTGGTTGGTCCTCCAGCAACCGGCGTCATTGCCGATCGTGGTCTTTATCAACAGTGCGAGAATAAAGGCCACTAAAGACGCCAAACGAAAAATAGGATTGCACAAGGCCAGCTTTTATCATGAATACAAGTAACGTATCATATTTAATCAGTTTTATTCTAATCGCTCTGGCTGGCATTAGCTTATGGGCCTGCGACCCGTGGGAACTACCCAACAAAAAAACAAAACGTGAGTGTATAACTCCTTCTGGCAATCTTGCCGTACAGATTCAGCAACAAAAAGTCGATTTTTCAATTACAAATACTACTGGTACAATCGATCAGATTTCCTGGGATTTCGGTAATGGCAGCAGCACTGCAACCACAGGTATGACAGTTAGCTACACTTATCCAGCTCCTGGTACGTATACGGTTAAAGTAACGCTGACTAATACCTGCAATCAGCCTATTACCCTTATCAGAGAGGTTAACGTCAGTAATGCTGTAGCGCCAACAGTTACGCTACAGCCTGCAACTGACTTAACAACAGGAACGGCCAAAATACAGATGGCCATTACGTCAAATGGAAACGCCACCATTACACAATATGGCATCTGCTATTCAAAAACCAACCCGCCAACGCCCGGTGTCGACCCAACGATTCCCATTTCGGGCTCTTTGGCAATAAACACATCAGTGCCCTTTTCGTTAACTGGTCTTGAGGCCAATACGGTTTACTACGTTCTAAGTTTTGCGACCAACGCTGCTACGAAAACAGGAACCAGCAATGTTCAGTCGTTTCGTACGGGAATTTTCCCCTCAGTCTCGGTTACGGGTAATCCGACGGCTGGGGTATCGACGGCAACAATCAATTTTGTCGTAAATAACGCTGGCAATCCCGCAGCCGCTTCGTATGGCGTGCTTTACTCATCGACCTCAAACCCGCCTACGATAGATAACTCTGGCCCTGGCGTTACGGTCGGCAATGCGAGTGCTGGTGGCAACACGGCGGTTAATCTAACGAACTTGCTTCCAAACACTACGTACTACTGCCGACCCTATGCCAAACTCGCATCCGGAGAGATCGTTTACGGCGACACAGTATCCTTTAAAACGCAGGCAGACCCCCTGGCTGAGGGTTTGGTCGCTTATTTACCATTTACGAATGGCTCTCTTTTAGATGTTAGTGGCAACAGCAACCACGCTAATGGAGCTGGTGGCCCAGGATTTACAGCAGACCGACGAGGTGTATTAAATTCAGCTATACTCTTTAATGGGAAGAGCAATTACATCTATCTGTCAGATAATGCAAGCCTCAGGCCCGATGCCCTTTCCATTAGCCTTTGGGTAAAACCAGGTATTGTAGAAGAGAAAATGCAGATTTACAATAAATCGAATTTTGCCGACAGCCAAAACGAAATGTATAGCTCAACCATGAGCCCAACGACAGTTAGCGGCAACAGAGATCCTGAAATGACTATTTCAACAGATATTAAGCAAAACAGTAACTGTCAACCCGTTGTTGGCTGGCAAACGTTTTCGACCAGTATACCTATGGACCTTACGTGGCATCACATTGTTTTCACGTACGCCGGGCGATCGGCCCGGATGTATATCGATGGGGCTCTTCGTTACTCTACCAATGAGTTGCCGGCCAGCACTATTGACCAATGCCCAGGCGGAGATTTACGATTTGGCGCTCAGCTTTTGAACTACCCTCAATACTTCAATGGAGCTATGGACGAAATACGTATCTACCGCCGATCGCTTTCTGCCAGCGAAGTGCAAACGTTATACAATCAATAATACTACTTGATTTTCTGTAGTACCCGTTCTGCCAGCGAAGCAAATGGATTAGCCTTGTCGGTACTGATACGTTTCAGGATCGGCAGGGCTTTTTCTTTTTCCTGATTTTTGACGTAAGCCAGTGCCAGAAACCATTCCGACTTTTGCTGAAGCTGTATGGAGGAAGAAGCCTGGGCCCGTTGCAGCAGCGGAATGGCATCGGTGGGTTGCTGATTGGCCAGGTAACTTAAACCTAAAAAGTAATTTTTGTAGTGAACGGTTTTCTTATCGTCAGGCAATGTTTTAACCTTATCGATTACCTGATCATACTTCCCGGCCTTGTACTTGGTAAACGCATCCAGAAACTGCTGACGGACATCGACACTAGCGTCGGTCGGGAAATCTTTCAGCAGGTCATCGTCCGAATCGGGCGTAAAGCTTTCGGCGTAGGCCACCTCTGCCGCCTTGATCGCCGTTTGCTGGTAGGCATAATAACCGATTCCCAATACGGCCACAACCGACGCAGCCGCTACCCAGTATCGCCAGTTTACTAACGGACGTACCACTGGAGTCGATACTGGTTCGGGCGTGGCAGTTACTAACGACGTTTTATAGTTTCCCTGAGCCTTCTTCAGCACTTTTTCAATAGCTAACGCACGTAATCCCAACCGGATGTCGCGCTGGCGATTCACTTCGGCCTGCAAGGCAGCATCGGCCTGCATTTCGCTTTCAAGCAAAGCTCTATCTGTTTCTGACAAATCGCCAGCAAGATACGCTTCTATTAATTCGTATTGCTCTTCTGAAAGATTCATAGTCCTAATCGATTCGCCGTTTGCAGATAAAACGTTTTTAATTTTTCGGCGCACTGATACCGCCTTGATTTAACCGACGATTCTTTCATACTAAGCAGGTCAGCAATATCACGTAACGACAGTTCATCGACATAAAACCATTCCAGAATTTTCTTACATTCGCCTTTCAGCTGATCAAGCGACTGTCGTACTGCTTCAACGATCTCTAACCGCTCCAGATCGCTCGCGACGTCGGCCGAGTCGACTTCGTTGATCATTTCGGGCATAACACTACGTTTCTGCAGTCGCGCCGATTTCAGTTCAGTAAACCACGCACGTTTGCAGTACTCAAAAACAACCGTTGAGACCCGGGTATTTTCCTGAAGCTGATACTTTCCAGTTTCCAGATTCAGCAGAAAACCCATCAATCCTTTCTGGAACGCATCTTCAGCATCCATTTCTGATCCATTATTCAAAAGAACCCAATGTTTAAAAGAGGCAAACGAGTCGGCATATAAACGTTCATACGCTTTCTCATTACGACTCTTCAACGCATCATATAATTCCTGATCTGATCCAAATATGGGTAGAGGTCGAATAGACATAAACTAGGTGAATGCCCGAAGTTAGGCTGTAATCTCGTAACAAACTACCTCTGCTAACCGACCTTTGTATGTTAATAGAATTGTTTAGCAAAAGGTAAATCGATCTATGATACTTTTTTTCTTTTTGCATCAGATCAATAGTAAACGCATACGTAACGTAACGGCTCTGTACACGTATCAAAAAAATCAGCAATCCTGTTAATTTCACCAACCTTTATGTACTTTTGACATAAAGAAAAAATAGCTGCTGCAACCGCAACATCAACGTAACCCAATCAGCTACTAACCCCGAACTACCTATGAGACTTTTTACGTTCCTGCTGGCCTGTCTCCTTCTGTCAGGTCTATCATACGCGCAAACTACACCTCCCAAAAGACCGCTACCCATTATCGATGTACATGTACATGCCATGCGAGTAAGCCCAAGCTTTTCGATTGAGATGTGTCCGTGGTTTCTGAAAGATATGCCTGGCAGCGACCCTGGACAGCCGGTAAATGCCTTTCTTAATGGCGAGTGTGTTGATCCGTTACAACCGGCCAAGAGTGATCAGGAAATGCAGGAAGCTGTTCTGGCCACTATGGAACGGCTCAATATGACCATCATCGCGTATGGCGACCCGCAAATCCTGCACAAATGGAAAAAGGCCGCTCCCGACCGTGTTATTCCCGGCATTGGCGTCAGCTCGCCCGACGAAATGACCGTGAAAGCCTTTACCGATTCACTTTCTTCTGGATTTTACAAAGTAATGGGCGAAGTAGCCCCCCAGTATCGAGGGTTATCACCCAGCGATATGAGCCTTGATCAGTATTTCGCCGTTGCCGAAAAACTGAATGTTCCTGTCGGTATTCATATGGGAACCGGTGGCAATGGCATGGCTAATTTAACCCAGCCTAAATATCGGGCATCGCTGGGGCGGCCGTTTTTACTCGAAGACGTACTGGCTCGCCATCCAAAGCTAAAAATCTGGGTGATGCACGCTGGCTACCCCATGCTTGATGAAATGATCGCTCTAATGGGCGCTAATGCCTATGTTTATGTTGATCTGGCTGGTTTTATCTGGAGCTATCCACAGGCCGAAATTCACGCTTATCTGAAGCGGCTGGTTCAGGCGGGTTTCGGCAAACGAATCCTTTACGGTACCGATTTCATGATCTGGCCTAAACTATTCGAAGCCTCAATCAGTGTTATCGAAAATGCCGATTACCTTTCTTTCGACCAGAAACGCGACATTTTATTCAACAATGCCGTTCGCTTCTTCCGCCTGGATGCCAGTAAATTCAAATAGATTCCAAGCCAGATAAACTTTGTTGATGTTTTTTCAAGCGAATCTGATACGTATCGGATTCGCTTTTTTTATAGTCGGTTACGTCAAGCATTCCGATGAAAGAAATTTTGTAGAAGTTCATGGCATACCTTGGCAAAGGCGCACCAAACCAAAATTAAACCACTCACCGACAACTAGTTAACATACTAAAAATAGTCTTTTTTCAAGTTTAAATACGTAGCATTTTTAATCGCAATGAGCTAACGATGGTAGAATGTCGGTGAGCTTTTGACAGAAAATCAGTTACTCTATATAGCTAAACTATGTTTTCAGTAACTGCCATATCTATGAAGTATTGGGGCATTCTGTATCAGCTCATTCTTTTTTCCACGTTACTTATCTCCTGCAAAGCAGACTCTATTAACGGAGTTTACGCTGGCGTTCAATTACAAATCAGCGCCTGGCCAGGTGGGGCTATGGGACGTAACGACGTAGCAATTTATTTTCGGCCGAACGGTACGTTTACCAACGACCTGAAAGATCCAAACTGGAAAACAACCGTTAAAGGGAAATTCACGGTAAGCGGTAGTGATGTCGTTCTTAACTTCACCGATGGAAAAAAGCGGACCTATAAGATTACCTCAAAAGGAAATCTCTCCGGAGGCAATTTTATCCTGCTGCCCCTCTCCATGAAAGGCTCCATCCCCACGTCAAGCTTTCAATACAAGGGTGGCTCAAGCGCTGGTGGCATTGGCAGTAATACACCTTACGTTGGTACATTCAGCCAGAATGTTATTCATTTCGATGGCAAAGGTAATTTTAGTCACTCGCGTCAGGGAACCGTCATGATTGCGGGCGACAATATAGGCGGTGGCAATACCAGTAAATCCGATGATGCCGGTACGTATTCGTATCAGGAGGGGCTTCTCCAACTCACTTATAATACGGGAAAAACTCAGACTCATAGCTTCTTTTTCACGAAAGATGGGGAAGAAATCGCCGTTTTGGATGGGCGGATTTACACTAAATATGATGGCAAAACGGGAGCCAGTCCAAGCTCAGAAAAGCGTTCTGTTAATCTACCAACGGCCTCAGAACTAGTCGACAAAGCACGGAAAGTGCATGGTGGAAAGGCATTAGATGCTATTCGAAATCTAAAAATAACTTCCCAACTAGCGGGCGTACAAATGATTAATCAGTCAGATTATCAACAACCTCGTGCGCTGGGCGAAGCCCGTGTTTCCGGCAAGGTCGCTTATGCCGAATATTGGAAAGGCCAGCAAGGATGGGCGTGGCTTCAGGGCAAAAAAACGCCTTTTACCCAGGCCCGTCTACGGGAGAAAGAAGCAAACCGATATGCCGGACTTTCTGGTCTGCATAGCCAACGGATGTCGGTTCTCCAACAGGGAAAAGTAGAAGCCTATAAACATGGCGGGTACGTTTTGTCTTACAGCAAAGATGGCTCCCCTATTAAGCTCATTCTGGACAAAAACTATCGGGTTATTGGGGAAGAAACCCCCTCAGAAGGCAAAACCCTTATTGTTCAATACGAGAATTTTCGGTCAGTTAAAGGCGTGTTGATTCCCTTCACCGAAGTACAGATTCTGGGATCACGTAAAAACGAGTTCAAAATCACGGATTACCGAATCAATGAATTGACGGAAGCTGATTGGGAGGAACCATCACTGATGCCTTAATATGGCGTCTTCAGGGGTTTGATTTCAAAATAAACGTAACACAGCTACCGTAGGCTTCAATTGTTTCTATAATTAGCTCATGGCAAGTGCAAGCTTACGCTGGCGAATAATGTGTTTTTCCATTGCGTGCTGGGCTCGCTGTTCGGTAGAGAATACGCCAAAGCACAAAGCAGTCGTAAGCTCTATCAGTTTATAAGCCTGTCGGTAATGGCCAGAAAAAGCCTGAACGCTAATCGGTTTAATAATGAACATAGAAATAAGAACCTTCGTGTAGTATGGACTAAAAAATCGGAGCCAAGTCACTTCCTTCTGCGCGACGCTCTCCAATCTATGGATAGCTGGTAGTACTCCTATTTATTGGTAAATAGTAATACGTGATTAGCAACTGATTAGATTTAATCAACAACACTTAATTCATTAATTATCCTTTATAATACAACACAAAACAGAATATATACAATTTTCAACAATAATACGTCTATATATATACTAATAAACCATAAAATAATATACAAATAAATCTATTACTATTTAAAACGAATAAATATATTCTTTTTGTAAAATTTGGCAAACAATTAACCTGATTTATCAGATTAACACTTTATCCAGTCAGGACCAATCACTCAGAATTAAACAAAGTGTAGCAAAAAGAGTGTGACGCTTACTGATAAGAGAGTCCAACTTGATAGAAAAGTCTTAGGCAAGTTATTTTCTGATTGCCCCTGATTTATGACCAGGAACCCATGCTGATTTATTGCACAACAGTTGATATACGAGGAGATTACACAGTTTTTAGCTTTGCGGACTCATCGATAGACGAATGTCTGGATGCAGTGTCGAAACAGGTGTATTATGGTTTGCAGTTAGTACACGTAGAGCTCATCGAAGGGCGTAAATCAACGTATCTACCAACAGACGCCTTTGACGGCCACTCAATGAAAATACCCTTGGAACAGTTACGGCAACAGTGGGAACAGGTTTTGAGCAAGTCTTGATTTTCCTAATTCTGTTAGCTATCAAATTAAGTAATCGATTTTTGAACAGTGCGTATTCGCTTGTAAACGAACAGGAACATACTACTCCTATCCACGATTTTTGGTAGAACAATCTGAATGGTGTATCTGTATTGCCAACTTACTTATCCTCTGGAATACAAAAACCGTCCCGAGAATCACTCGGGACGGTTTTTGTATCCAGGAGCTAATAACTCCAGTACCCTTTAACCCAAACTGGTCCGCGATGAGTTTTTCGCCAATAACCTGGATTCCAGGTTTTGTAGCGGGCCGGTTTCGAGTAAGCAGTGTACCGCACAGGTGCTGCTCGGTAGTAGCCATTTACCCAGAGATAATCCCGTCCCCGACGAACGTAATGACCGGGAACCCATACCTGACGGGCTACCGGCGCCCTAGGAACAACAATTACTCTTCTGGGCGCAGGCACCTGCGCTGTGGCACGGCCAGAATCAACTGTGCACAATGCAGACAACAATATGCCTGCTAATGCCCATATTTTCACTTTCGTTTTCATAGCGTTTACAGATTAAGTTCGACAAAAACGGTCCCACTTTCGTTTGATCAGGTAGCCGTTTTCTATCCCTATTCTCTTTATTGTGCTATAGTTTGTAAACCGAAAAGTTTAAAACCTGGCGATATATCAACTTGCATAAAAGCCGTATTGTTAGATAACTCTACGTCATTATATGAACGTAACATGACTGGATAACGTAGAAAAGTTGCCTTTGAAAGCATCAAACCAGAAAAGCAAATCGACACTACAGACTAGCTTTTTCCCTACGTAGCGGTCAAAAAGCTTCTTTAAAAATCGATGGGGATAGATCAGTTATTATTCTGCTATCTGGCCTTAACTGCTGAGGCCTATAAACCAGCACCGGAGTATTAGGCGATCATTTGCAAGTCATCTTAGTGTGGCAAGAGCAGGTTTCGCCATACGTAAGCAACAACTGATTGATTGGCGCATCTTCTCCAAGAAGACATAGACAACGATGACTATCCTGTCAAACTTATCCCTTTCTTGCTATTGAGCATTACGTTTCTAGCAGCTGGAGGTTCAAATTCATTCGCTCAGAGCGGCATGAATGGCGGGACAAAATTCCAATTTCAGCTTCGGCGCTAATCTAAACTTGTTTCTACAACTCAATAAACCTTCATTTTTCAAACTGAAAAATCTGGTCCATAAGCACCCACTTTTCACCTGATTTAGCCCAGGGCAATGGTTGTTGAAATCGCCACATCAGACGTTCCCATTCCTGTACATGAGGATTTTGGGCATCCATTTCGCTTTTCTTTTCGAACGTAAATTGATCATCCGTTTCCAGAATCATAAACATTCGGTTGCCAGTTCGATAAATCTGAAGATCCAGAATGCCAGCATTCAGATCATTCTGCCGCACTTCTGGCCAGCCTTTCCCTTTGGCATGCCACTGTTCATATTCGGCGATTAATTCAGCATCATCTTTCAGGTCGAGCGCCAGGCAAAATCGTTGCATAGTAAAGTTAGTTAGTGAATGAGAGGCCTGTGATCGGTAAACAAGCGACTTACCGAAAGTAGGTATTGAAGGATGAGATAGTTTGTTGAGCGGCCAGATCGGACGTAGGAAATGGGAAAGCTTCGGCCGAAACGTAGCCAGCATAACCGATTTCTTTCAACGCCGTCGCGACCTCAGCCATAGCAATGTGACCCAGGCCAATGGGGCGTCGGTTGCTATCAGCAAAGTGAACGTGGCCTATAGATGAACCGGTGGAGCGGATACTGTCGGGCAGCGAAGACTCTTCAATATTCATGTGAAACAAATCAGCCAGCAACACGACATGCCGAGTAGCCAATCCATCGATAAAGGCTGCTGCAGTTCTCAAGTCATTGATCAGATTGGTTTCATAGCGGTTCAGGGGTTCATAAATCAGGTTTACGCCCTGTGCTTCTGCTTGCTCACCCAATATATCAAGCCCATCGGCCAGCCAACGTAGCGCCTGCTCTTTTTCTACTCCCGGTGCTACGTTTCCCTGCATGGAACCGATAATAGCCGGTGCACCAAAGTTGGCCCCGAACTGAATCATATCGGCAATAAAGGCAATGGCTTTCGCCCGAATTTTCGGATCAGGATCGGTTAGTGTTAGCCCCTGAATGACCTTTCCGGCTCCGGTGCCCACTGCTGCGAGTTGCAGCCCCGTTTGTTCGAGCAGACTAGCCAATCGACTTGGATCGATGGCATCCGCCGAAGCCGTGAACAACTCTACAGCATCGAATCCTAGCACAGCGGCTTTCGTCAGACTGGCTTCCAAGTCATCCCAGTAAATCCAGGGGCCGGTTTTGATCTGAGGGACCAGGGCAATTGTTACACAGGATTTCATTGTGGAAACTCGTTATCAAGATTAACCATGATTTTTGTAATAGGCCCCGGATTCGCCGACCAGTCGGCCAGGGCAGTCCCGGCTTCGGCTAGCGACACTTCCCGGCTGATGACGGCATCGACGGGGAATTTTCCGGCTTCCAGGTAGTTGATAACATCAGGAAAATCACCAAGGCAGTTTCGTGAGCCCAGGATTTCGATCTCCTTGCGAACAAACGTACCCGTATTATAATCCACCGGCTTTTTAGCGTACCCGATATACACAACGCGACCAGTGTAAGCAACTTCTTCAACGGCGGCACGATACGTTGCCGGATTGCCAACTGCTTCGATAATCACATCCGGCCCGTCGCCATTCGTGATTGCCTGCAAGGCCTCGTGTAGATCGACGGTGGTGGTATTGATGGTATGAGAAGCCCCAGCGAGTCTGGCTGTTCGCATTTTAGTATCGTCAATATCAATGGCAATCACCTCCGCGCCCCGATGAACCGCAGCGGCTACGGCTCCCATGCCAACAATGCCACAACCAATAACGGCCACTTTTTCGCCCGCTACCACACGTCCTCGGTCTATGGCGTGAAAACCTACCGTTAATGGTTCCACCAGAGCTAACTCACGAACGGATAACTGAGAGGAAGCATGCAGCTTTTGCCAGGGAACGCTAATGAACTGGGTCATGGCACCCGGTCGGCGCACGCCCATCGTTTTATTATCCTGACAGGCATTCGGACGACCTTTGCGACAGGAAAGGCAGGTTCCACAATTCAGATACGGGTTTAACGTAACGTGCATTCCGGGCTGAAATTGATCGGGCACCTCGCTGCCAGTTTCCAGAACGGTAGCCCCCACCTCATGGCCCAATACGTTCGGGTATTCCTGGAGTTCGAACAACCCCCGAAAGCCGTTGAGATCGCCCCCACAAAATCCGACCCTGTTGACCCGCAACAAGACATCCTGCGGGCCGGGCACGGGTATATCAATCTCACGTATTTCGGTTTTCCCGGGTTCTACCAATACCAGAGCAGGTTGTTTATTCATGTTGACCGTTCGATTTAGGAATATTGTTTTCTGGCTTTCCTTCAAACCACATCTGATTTTTCACCGGAGAAACCAAGGTCTCAATACGTTGCAGCAATTCATCGGGAATAGGGATCTGAAGCGCCCGCAGATTTTGTTCGACCTGGCGTTGCTCCGACATCCCAACGATGGTGGTGGCAATTACCGGATGCTGTACCGCAAAGTTCAGTGCTACGTCGCTCAACGCCAGTCCATATTCACGACAGAGAGCTACCAGTTTTGGCTGGATAGCTTTCACTGCCTGCGGAGAACTCTGCCAGGAAGGAACAGGCGCATCTGACAAAATTCGCTGCATCAGTGGAGCGGCATTCATCAGTCCAAACCCCTTCTCCATAGAAAGAGGCACCAATTCGTCATTGATTTCATCTTCCAGCAGATTATAATGCCCCCAGGATAAAACCGTATCGACATCTACTTGCCGGGCAATCTGCGCCAGATACCGTACTGGCAACCCAGAGAAACCGACGTAGCGCGCTTTGCCCATCTCTTTGACTTTCAGTGCCGCAGGAATAGCTTCGGTTAGCACCTGTTGCCGGTCGCCAAACTCAATGTCGTGTACGGTCAATAGGTCAACATAATCGACCTGCAAGCGCTCCAGCGATTCATCGATGCTTCGCAGAACCCGCTCGTAGGAAAAATCAAATACACCGTTGCCATACCGGCAGCACTTTGTGGCCAGAAGAATGGAATTACGTTTGTTTTTCAGCGCTTTACCCAACCTAGTCTCGGCCAGTGTATCGCCGTAAAAAGGGGCTACATCAAAGAAGTTAATGCCGTGGTCGATGGCGGTATGAACGGCTCGTGTACTCTCGGTTTCCGTAACGTTATTGAACACATTCCCTAGGGGCGATGCGCCAAAGCTCAGGCTCGATACGGTTAAGTTGGTATTTCCAAGTTGGCGATACTGCATTGATTATATGTTGTAGACAATATCCATAGTGGTAGCCAGCCTACTACGTAGCAATCGTAAACATGCCACACTGACTACCAGACATACTGATAGCAAATGCCCTCAACGCGCATTTCTACTAATCGGAATTCTCTTTTCAGCTTTTAGTTTATGATCCACTTGGCCAAAATTAGAATGCGTAGCTTATTGAATACCTCCTTTGATTGATGTAAAAGATTAGCGTTCACAACTATGTATGAAAGGGGCAAGTTGAGCAAAAAACAATTACGAAATGCTCTTTTTATACGTTGGAATGTCTGACTAAATTGTAGTATGTTTAGTTGATGAATCGACGCCTTACCCCTAACGATCTTGATACGTCGCCCTACAAAGAATTAGTTGAATCGCTTGTCTGCCAGTGGCTAGATACCGACCTACCGGCCCAGGGCTTGACCAATACCGACTTTATAACAACGATCCGAATCCTGTTGCTGACCACGCAAAATCCAGATCATACAGCTGTCATTGTTAGTGCGGTTCTTGATCAGGCAATACATCTTCAGAAAACATCAGACTGGGTTGACCAGGAAATAAAATTTGAAGGCATGGTTCATGGAGCCGATCGGGTAGACTTCCTGAAATTTGAGCTTAGCCAGGCCGCTACGCTGGATGATTCTTTGCTTGATAGCTACAACGAACGAATAAATCGTTTTACCGGTAAGGATTGAAAAAATTCACTAGCTCAATACGTAGCGTACTAACGTGTAGCGAGCCCGACCGAATACATACAAAAAAGCCCCAATGATAGTTATTAGGGCTTTTTACGTTTATTGATTTATAAACGTGGGTTCGGCGCATTTATTGTGTATACTGAAACGCATACCGTCCTATTTTTCACTTTTTTTACGGCTTTTGATTAGCCTGCCAGTTATTCGATTAGGAATAGGCTACGTTTTGTTGCCCGTCTTTGTCTGCTTAGTCTTCGATTCCAGCATTTCATCTGTAATCTGTGCACCAAATTCGCGCTGTAGTCTACCCAATTCTTTGTCCGATCGGGCATCACTCTGATCTGGGTTGCGAATAACACCAGGCTGTAACTGGTGCTTCTTTTCGAGATTACCAATCTGAATATCTGATCGGTCTTTCCTTGTCTTGCTCATAGTTTTAAATAGGGTTGAGTAGTAACTTACTGTGTATAAGCAACTGGAAAGACATTTGTTTCTTCTCCCTGGGAAAAGCATGCAAATGGATACCACGGATCTTACGTACTACCTTCAATGGCTAGACGAATCACTTCCCGTTATGAAAGAGGTCTATAAAAAAAGGTCGCAATCAGCTCAATACGAACAAATTGCGACCTTAACTTGGTACCGGGAGCCGGACTCGAACCGGCATGTCCTTGCAGACAATGGTGTTTGAGACCATCGCGTCTACCGATTCCGCCATCCCGGCGACTGAACCGTCTCTGTTTCCAGAGCTGCGTTTGTCAAACGTGGGTGCAAAAGTAGTCAGAAAGCCCAAATAGCAAAACAAGCAGGCAACTTTTTTTACTGTTTTTTTGTAACCCGCTGATCTATCGCTTATTCATACCGTAACGCTTCGATGGGATCAAGTTTTGACGCTCGCACGGCCGGGTAAATACCGGCAAATAAGCCAACAGTAACACAAACAACGATACCAACCAACATCCAGAGCCAGGGAACAATGAATGTACCAGTCCCTCCGCTAACTACGCTGGCAATAATATTTCCTACTCCAAGCCCTAGTATGATACCTCCTACTCCGCCCAGAATACAGATCACAATGGCTTCGATTAAAAACTGTTCACGGATACGTTTGGGCGTAGCACCAAGCGATTTACGAATGCCTATTTCCCGCGTACGTTCGGTAACTGACACCAGCATGATATTGAGCAACGCAATCGAGGCTCCCAACAAGGTAATAAAGCCAATTCCAAAGCCCCCCATCCGTAAATAACCCGTTATTTCGTCGGTCTGCCTGGCCAGATCATCAGCCCGTTCGACATCAAAGGAATCACGCTGCCCTAATCGATCCTGTCGGATTTGCCGCATAACTCCTCTAGCCTCGCCGATTACTTCGTCCTGATCCGTGACGGTCGGCACCGAGGCTGTTATATTGAACGTCTGTCGCTGCGATCCCGCAAATGTTCGGGCGTTGTCTAGTGGAATCAGCACAACCCGATCCTCTCCCCCACCCGTCAGCCCGCCTTTCTTGGCCAGAACACCAATTATTTTAAACTGCTTACCGGCCACCCGTATAACCTGATTTACCGGATTCAGCTTTTTTTCAAATAGCACATTGGCGATTTCGCTACCAATAATCGCTACGTTGAGCGCGTATTGCAGGTCGTTATCCGTAAAGTTTCGCCCTTGTTGAATAGTAAATCCTTTTACGGGAATATAAGCAGCATCTCCTCCTATCAACTCTACGTTGGGGTTGGTTTTTTTTGAACCGAATTTTGCCTGAGCTGCCCCAACGGCAACGGTCGATACCGTAATGGTTGCCCCATAGGGAAAACGCTCTTTAAACTGAACAGCATCCTGGTATTTAATGGGCTCGTCTTTCTTTTCAACGCGTCCTCCCCGGCGAAACGCATCTTCACGGGCCACAATGCTGAACGTATTAGCGCCTAATCCGGCAAAACTGCTGGCAACCGAACTTTGAATACCGTCAATGGCCGTCAGGATACCAACCAGCGACGTAATACCGATAGCAATAATGAGCGAAGTCAGTATGGTGCGCAGGCGATTCCCGGCAATTGACTGTAACCCCTCCCGGATGTTTTCAATTAAGTTCATCGTTTACAAAGAGAAAGAATGCCAGGCCAAACGAATGATTCCTAGAGCCGTAGGACTCTGTATGCTTACGCACGCAATCACTCCCAATAAATTCCTGCACAAAATTTGCTTATCTTTCGTTATTACAAAACTACCAATAGCATTCATAACGGAGAAACCAATGAAACGGCTGCTGTTACCGCTTATACTTTTTCTGACTCTAACAGGCCAGGTCTGGGCCTCTAAAATTCTGATTCCAATGGATGATGCCCAGAAGAATCATTTAAAAGCGTACGGCATCGCTTATTGGGTTCTCAAGACGCATGATACGGAAATCGACTGGCTTTTAAACTACCGGGGCGGTTCCTTTATGATGCCTCAGAGCCAGGCATTCATCAATGAAATGGTCATCAGAGGGGTTAGTTATGAAGTTATTTCAGATGCACAATCAGCTCAGATCTTATCAGAGATAGCAGCCGCCGACGCCAATATGGATGCGGTAAAACTCCAGAAGCCTCCCAAAGTGGCAGTCTATTCTCCTAAGACTAAGCAGCCCTGGGACGATGCCGTAACGATGGTAATGTCGTACGCTGAAATACCCTACGACGTAGTGTTCGACGATGAGGTGATGAGCGGCAAACTTCCTGAATATGACTGGCTTCATTTGCACCATGAAGACTTTACGGGCCAGTACGGCAAGTTTTTTCACTTTAAGGATCAGCCCTGGTACATTGCTCAAAAGCAGGAAGCCGAAAGTATTGCCCGTAAGTATGGTTTTAACAAGGTACCTAAATTAAAGTTGGCCGTAACGCAAAAAATTCGGGAATTTGTTCTTGGTGGTGGTTATCTGTTCGCTATGTGTAATGCCACCGATACGTATGACATCGCCCTGGCAGCTCAAAACACTGATATTGTTGATGCCTTTTACGATGGCGACCCGGCCGACCAGGGAGCCAACAATAAACTGGATTATAGCCAGACGTTTGCTTTCCGCAACTTTCAGGTATATACGAATCCCTACCTGATCGAGTTTTCGAATATCGACAACCAGCCCGAAGAGCGGGGCCTTAGCGAGCATAACGACTATTTTACGTTGTTCCAGTTCTCCGCTAAATACGACCCAATTCCCACTATGCTGACCCAGAACCACCAGAATGTCATCAAAGGATTTATGGGCCAGACAACCGCTTTCAAGAAAAACCTCATTAAGCCGGAAGTAGTGATCATGGCAGAGAATCGTTCGGTAGGGGAAGCCCGTTATATTCATAGTCCCTATGGACGGGGTTTCTTTACATTCTACGGTGGCCACGACCCAGAAGACTACCGCCACGAAATTGGCGAAGAGCCAACAGACCTCAATTTACACCCCAACTCGGCTGGGTATCGGCTGATTCTCAACAATATTCTATTCCCGGCAGCCAAAAAGAAAAAGCAAAAAACCTAGGCAATCTATCACATCAAAGCGACGCTATCATGACCTCGTTTTCGGAACGACAACACTTTCGGCAATGGTGGCTTTGGGGTATTCTAGGCCTTAGCGTAGCGTTTTGCCTAGGTAGTATATGGCAGAGATCAACACCTATGAAGCCCGGAGACTGGTTTGGTCTGTCTCTGTTAACGTCAATCATTATACTGATTTACATCTGGCGGTTAGATACCCGGATTGACGTCCAGGGTATCCATTATCGTGTTTTCCCTATATTTTCCTGGCGGACGATTCCGTGGCGTTTAGTCAAATCCGCTACGTTAACCAGGTATTCGTTTGTTGGGTACGGTATTCGTATTGGCTGGGAAGGGTGGGTCTATAATATTGCCGGAAACAGAGGACTACGTATCGAACGTAGTCATAAAAACGTTATCATTATTGGTACGCAGCAACCTGATGAGCTTCAGACCTGGCTCGATCAGCACCTCGCAATCAGTAGCTAAACCATTCGTCAACCATCTCTCCACGGCCCTTACTTTCCAGTTTCCGCTCCAGATCGTCGGGGATTTTGGGAAAGAAATCCAGGCCCGTCAGTTGTTCAATCTGGTCAACAGGCACCACGAATTGCTTTAACGAATTCGTAGAGGGTTCGTTTTCCAGCAAAAAGCCAATCATTCGAATATCGGGCTTATTACAATACAAAATAACCTTGTAGAATTTTTCAGGCACGCTCACCTCATTGCTACGTCCAATCGTCGATAGGCCCGGCTTGAGCACAGGTCCCGTTATTACGTATAAGCCATTATCCCGAACCGCCCAGGTACGTACCAGTTCTTCGAGCTCTTTCCAGATTCCCCGGTTAAACTGGGGAGCCTGTGGCGTAATATTGCTCATCAGGAATGTTTCTTTCATCATTCGTTGAGAATATTTGAAATCACCAGCCGGGGCCAGGTGCCCTCGGTCATAGCCCGAACGCGTATAGTCGGATGGTAATGCCGTTCCGGTCGAAACGGCCGGATCGGGTTGAAACTGCTCATACTTCCGATCCGCATCGCCGGTAGTTTCGTAATCAAGCAACGGATAAGCTACCCATTCGGCATCTTTGTACTCGTCCCGATAACTAAGCGTGTAGCCTTCATGCCGAATAAGCTCCCCGGCATTTCTCGACACCGGCAATAAAAAATCGACCTGTTTTTCAAAATCAAACCGCTCATTCTTTGGCGAGCTTTTCGGCGCAGTACGGTCACGTTTTGTATCGCTGGCTTCGCTTTCGTCCGATGAGGCAGTTCCTTCATCCGTTGCTACGTCTTCGCGCGGCTCCGGTGCTTTGTAGGGATTAGTCTCTTCCCGATCGGGCTGCGACCGGCCGATTCCAATTATTTCCCGAATATCATTCCAGAACGCAACAACCGGTTTTGTTTTGCCGCCATAATGCAGGAACAGGCCAATCAGAAAGAAAATAAACAGCAACACCAGTGTGTTGCCCCGCAGCCGGAATCCGCGACGCGCATATTTTTTGGTCGAAAAACGAGGTTTAAAAAACATAAGCGTAAATCTACACTGTTTTTATTTTACTGAACGATCTATCGATACAGACCTTTCTTACACGAACCACAAACGGCAAAGCACTGTTGGAGAATCATGTCTTCGTTATCTATTATTATTATTGGCGGTGGCGCAGCGGGATTTTTTGGCGCAATCACTGCCGCAGAAACATTCCCGACGGCCACCATCACCATTCTGGAGAAAAATCGCACAGTTCTCAACAAAGTCCGCATTTCGGGCGGTGGACGCTGCAATGTTACCCACGCTTGTTTTGACAATCGGCAACTCCTGAAGCAGTATCCCCGTGGCGAAAAAATTCTCCGACCGTTGTTCAATCAATTTGATGCCACAAACACGGTCGAATGGTTTGAAGACAAAGGTGTACCCCTGAAAACAGAGGCTGATGGTCGTATGTTTCCCAGTACAAACACGTCCGAAACGATTGTTGACTGCCTGCTCCGAACGGCTCAGCGACTAGGCGTTCAGGTTCGGACCAGTTGCGGAGTCAGTACGTTAGAACACAAAGACGGACGCTGGCAACTTCTGCTGTTATCTGGCGAAACTCTATCGGCAGATCGTGTTCTGGTGGCTACGGGTGGCCATCCACAACGGTCGGCCTATGGCTGGCTACCGGATCAGGCTGAGGACCTGATTGATCCGGTTCCCTCTCTATTCACATTCAACGTACCAGATAGTCCATTCCTATCGCTGGCCGGGGTGTCGGTCCAGGATGCAAAAGTCTACGTAGTGGGTACGAAACAGGAACAGCGCGGCCCTCTGCTCCTGACTCATTGGGGCTTTAGTGGACCGGCTATTCTGCGCTTATCGGCCTGGGCGGCCCGCGATCTGGCAACCCGCCATTATCAGTTTACACTACGTATCAACTGGGTGCCCGATCTTTCTGAAAACGATTTACGACTACTCCTGCAAGATTTTCGGCAACAGAACGGACGCAAGCAGGTGGTTTCGCAAAACCCGTGTAAGATTCCATCCCGGTTATGGACAGCTTTTGCCACTGAATCTGGTATTGAGGAACCACAACGCTGGGCCGACCTGCCCGCCAAATCACTCAACCGATTGATCGAACGATTAACAAATAGTCAGTTTAAGGTAGCGGGCAAAAGTACATTCAAAGACGAGTTTGTTACGTGTGGTGGTATAGCGTCGGGTAGTCTGAATCTACAAACGATGGAAAGTAAGTCGCAGTCAGGGTTGTTCTTTGCGGGCGAAGTAATCGATGTAGATGGAATCACGGGCGGGTTCAACTTCCAAAGTGCCTGGACAACCGGCTACGTAGCCGGTAAACACATCGGTCTGTGAGCGACATACTCGTTTACCGTTCGTGGCCAGTACACTCGTCAACCAGATGACACAGATCAATATTACGTAATTGTTAACAACCTTAATGATAAATTACTAAATCGTTAAGATCTATTCCCGGCGAATCATAGTTTCTTAACTCATTCTACTTTTGCAGCATTGTCATCATTCTGCATTCGTGGATCGCCTTCGTTTCGTTTCATTTCTGGCTATCAGCCTTTTCTGTTACCAATCAACCCGTATTTTTGCACAAACGTCGTTAACACCCTCAACTCCCTGGGGAAGCTGGTTAATTGGTACCATTCAAATGCCCGGTGGCCCTCAAAAGTGGGGTGGTTTTGCCGAAATACAGGCACGTAGTAATGGAGTTATGCAGCAGTTCTTTTATAACGAACTGAAAGGCGGAATCAGCTACGATCTCGACCGCAATTTTACCCTGACGCTGGCAGGCGGCCACTACGCTACCTACGATTTCAAGGCCTTATCTGACGGTCCTCTAAACACCGAACGCAGGCTCTGGCAACAGCTGATTATTAACCAATATCTGTCCAGACTGAAATTTGAGCATCGATTCCGCATCGAGCAGCGCTGGTTTACATTCCGCGACGGTAGCCATCCGTTCCGCAACCGGATTCGCTATCGCTTAAATGGCTTTATGCCGTTAAACAAACGTACTATTACCGAAAAGACGGCATTCCTGTCAGTTTATGACGAAGTTTTTCTTAATCCGGTCGGTCCCACGTTTGAACGCAATCGTTTTTATGCGGGCCTTGGTTATCAGGTCGATAAGAACTGGATTATTCAGGTTGGCTGGGTAAACCAGACAAACTACAGCCCGGCAACTTTTGAGAAAGGTGTTTTCACCCCTCAGGCGGCTTCGGGCAAAAACAATCTGGTGCTGGGATTAACGTATCGAATTAACCGTAAAAGCGCTTCAGTTGAGAAGCTACCCTCCCAGCCTGATTAGAAACGGTTCGTTCCACCGACGTACTGACTTTCTTCACCAATAATCTGACCAGCCCATCGAAAAGTAAATTATGGGCTAGTCAGATCCGTGAAGCTATATTACACAATCGCTTTAACAACACCACCATCGACCCGAATGGCGGCCCCATTGGTTGCTGAAGCTAACGGACTGCTCAGGTACACAATCATAGTAGCGACTTCGTCGGTGCTTGAAAAACGCTGAAGAAGTGAGGTTGGACGAGCCGATTGAAAAAACTCCTGCTGAACCTGTTCGCGGGTTTTGTTTTGCTGCTGGGCCATGCTATTTACAAAATCCTCCACACCTTCCGACGCCGTTGGGCCGGGCAATACACTATTAACCGTAACCGCCGTTCCTTTGGTCAGTTCAGCCAGACCGCGCGCTACGGCCAGTTGGGCTGTTTTGGTTGTGCCGTAGTGAATCATTTCTTCTGGAATCTGCAGAGCCGACTCACTTGATACAAATAAAATACGACCCCAGTTTTTGGCCAGCATCTGTGGGAAATAATGACGCGCCAACCGGACACCGCTCATAACGTTGACCTCAAAAAACCGGAACCAGTCTTCGTCAGGAATATCGACAAAAGCTTTCGGCTCAAAAATACCGGCATTGTTGATAAGGATATCAACTTCGGGCACTTTGTCCAGTACGTTATCCACGTCGCTTTTACGGGAAAAATCAACCGCTACCCCGCTCACCAACGCATCGGGCAATGTGGCTTTCAACTGCTGAATCGCCGTCTGGATACGTTCGTTGCTACGTCCGGTAATGATTACATTGGCTCCTTCTTCCAGCAGCTTTCTGGCCGTTGCCAGCCCAATACCAGCTGTCGATCCGGTCACTAATGCGGTTTTGTTTTTGAGTTGTAGATCCATGGCTTTATTAAAAAATATCGATCATTTTGTGGCTAAACACGTAAAGAACGGGGATTTCTCTGAACGAGTTCGCCCGTAGCCTGGACGTCCACGTCCGGGTAGTTGACACTTGATATTCCCCCGTACGTGGATGTCCAGGCTACAAAAGATTTTTAAAAATTTCGGCATCACTACTGACATAGGGGTGTCACTGGTTGGGGTTTATTTTGTAAGGTAAACCAATAACCGGCACAAGCATGATACCAGCAATCGAAGAAAAAGAAACCCAGACCCTGGCTACGTTGATCAGTGAGTATGTTGCTTATAATGAATGGGCCAACAAACGGTTAGTCGACTGGTTAGCGAGCAAACCCGCAGCGCTGATGACACTCGAACTGCCATCAAGTTTTCCGGGTATGAAAGGTACTCTGGTACACATCTGGGACTGCCAGCGATTTTGGTTAGCCGTTCTACGTCACACTACAATTCCGGCATCGTTTCGGCAGGGATTTGACGGTACGCTGGACGATGTTCTTACGGGTATTATTGAGCAGTCCGAAGAGTTTACGCGTTACGTAGCATCGCTTACTGACGCCGAGTTGCAGGAAGAAGTCCTGTTTACAACGCCCTGGATTGACGGTATCCAGCCACGAATGCACTTTATTATGCACTGTATGAACCATAGTACGTATCATCGCGGGCAGATTATTACCATGGGTCATACGATTGGCTTAACCGACGCACCCATGTCCGATTATAGCTTTTATCGACTGATTGGCTGATCAGGATTGAGGTCTGACCCAAGGGTCAGACCTCAATCCTGTTTACACTACCTACTATGACAGATTCTTTTATTAGGCAACATCGATTAACCAGCCAGGCAATTCATCAACCGACGTTTAGTAATCCCACCGATGTGGTTGCCTGGTTTGGAGCTATGCAGGGACAGGATTTTCTGGCCGCCAAATGGGCCGTCGGCCTACGACTTCCCAGCGCCACCGATTTAACAATCGACGCAGCAATAGCTAATCGTTCCATTATTCGAACGTGGGCGTTACGTGGTACGTTGCATCTACTGGCGGCTTCTGACGTTCGCTGGGTACTCGACTTACTCAGACCACGGCTTCATCGGTTGTCGGAGAGTTATCTGCGAAAACTTGGCATTAGCATCGCTGATCTGACAACAAGTTATAACGTTATGAGTCAGACGCTGCAAGGACATAGGGAATTAACCCGCCCGGAATTAACGGACGCCCTTCAGCAAGCCAGGATCAAGCATATCCCGATAAATCTATTGTTATGCCGGGCCGCTTTTGATGGGCTCATCTGTTGCGGGGTCAGACAAGGGAGCGAGAATACGTATACGCTGCTCGACGAATGGGTACCACCCAGCCCCACCCTGGCAAAAGACGAAGCGCTGGCGGAACTCACCAAACGATATTTTATGAGCCACGGACCGGCCACTTTGCAGGATTTTGTCTGGTGGTCAGGGTTGACCGTCGGTGAGGCTAAATCAGGAATTGATGCCGTTCAATCACAGCTTACGCAGGAATCAATCAATGGACAAACGTACTGGATGGCAAACCAAAGCCCTGTTACAACTGATCTATCAAGGACCGTTCATTTGCTACCGTCTTTCGATGAGTATCTGGTGGGTTATAAAGATCGTAGTGCAGCGCTCGGTTCACTTGCTTTTAACCAGGTAAGCAGTGCCGGAAATGGTATTTTCTTTCCTATCGTTCTGATAAACGGACGAGTTGTTGGTACCTGGAAACGTACGATCAAAAAAGAGACGGTTTCCTTACAAACAAACTTATTTGAGTCTTTGCGTAACGAGCATACGCTGGCGCTAACCGACGTATCAAAAAAATTCAGTCGATTTATAGCCAAATCGTTGGTTGTAAGCCCATAAAGAGTCAGCCAATCGCAGTATCGAAAAAGTCCAGAGAACGTGCAGGCTACGTAGTTCTTTTAACATTACGTCATCAGAGCCGCTGTTTTTACAGGTAGCCACGCTTTTTATCAGAAGCCGAATATATTTGTGTATGATGAATCATACGCACATTTCAGTCGCTACGTTAGACGATGTTACGTTGCTCAATACGTTAGTTAACAGCGCTTATCGCGGTGATAGCTCCCGCAAAGGCTGGACAACCGAAGCCGATCTTCTGGGTGGTATACGTATCAACGAGGAAGGGCTTCGCACCATGCTGCAAAATCCAGCATCCACAATCCTGAAATTTGAAGTAGATGGCCAGTTGACTGGCTGTGTCTATCTGGAAAAACAACAGAATTCGTTGTATCTGGGGATGCTTACCGTATCGCCGGAGGCTCAGACAAACGGTATTGGAAAACAATTGCTGTCTGCTGCCGAACAGGTCGCCCTTGACCAACAATGCACGGCAATTACGATGACGGTCATATCTGTTCGGCACGAACTCATCGCCTGGTATCAACGTCGGGGCTATCAATCCACTGGCGAAACGAAGCCGTTCCCTACTGACGTTGCCTTTGGCTTACCCAATCAGCCCCTTGAATTTCTGGTCATGACCAAAAATCTGTCGGTTCCCGCAACAGCCTGATTCAACGACTTCATCCTTATTTCTATTAATCGCCCTTTATAAACTTCCTCGATTATGCGCTACGTAGTTCTTGCTCTCTTGTCTATCATCATCAACACGCATACCAAGGCCCAGACACTTGAAGAAACAATCAGTAAGATGGGAATTGAGCTATACGCGCCCAGCAAATCGTCGGGTAACTATGTCAAAGCATTTCAGTCCGGTAATTTGTTATTCCTGGCCGGACACGTATCGACCCGCGCCGATGGCTCTTCGTTTACGGGCAAACTAGGCAAAGAGCTGACCCTCGAGCAAGGCTACGAAGCAGCAAGAATAACGGCTATTTCCTTGTTATCGACGATCAAAAATGAGGTGGGCGAACTTAGTCGGGTTAAACGTATCGTGAAAGTAACAGGGTTTGTCAACTCGACTCCCGACTTCACCGATCAACCCAAGGTCATCAACGGCTGTTCGGATTTATTGGTTGCCATCTGGGGAGATCGGGGGAAACACGCCCGCTCAGCCGTGGGAATGGCAGCCCTCCCCTCAAACTACGCCGTTGAGATTGAAATGATCGTGGAACTGGAGGGGATGTAGGCAGTTTATAGTTTATAGTTTATAGTTTATAGTTTTCAGTGGCTGACGCGTCAGCTAGTAGTCTGCGTTAGCTACCGCTCGGGCGGCCCCGTGAAAACTATAAACTGAAAACTATAAACTATAAACTATAAACTGAAAACCATAAACTATAAACTATAAACCTACACTCCCTCATCTCCTCTGATTCTGAAAACTCCGCCTTCCAGCGTTTCGTCTACCCGGAGCTGGCAGGCTAACCGGCTATCGAAGGAGGCATCGGGCAACGTATCGAGCATGTCCAGCTCAGCATCGCGGGCAGCAGGAAGGGCGTCGGCTCCTTCCAGTACCTGTACGTGACAGGTCGCACACAGGGCCATGCCGCCACAGGTAGCCAAGATATTGTACTCTGATGCTTTTAATACTTCCATCAGACTTAGATTGATCCCTTCCGGGATTTCCAGTTGCTGCCGCTCCCCATTGCGATCTTCAATCGTGAATCGAATCATATGTACTACGGGCTTTCGTTTCGCCCAATTGTTAAAAAGTAGGAACTCCGTTAACGGTTGTGTATTTGAAACTCAGTTTCTGATTCGGATACACGTATTTAAAGGCACTCTGACACATAAGGGCCGCTTCGTGGAATCCGCAAAGAATCAGTTTCAGCTTACCCGGATAGGTGTTTATATCGCCAATGGCATAGATACGTTCAACGTTGGTCGAGTAGTCGACGGTATCAACGCTAATGGCCGCTTTATCAATAGTGAGTCCCCAGTCAGCAATGGGTCCCAGCTTTGGCGTTAGACCAAACAGAGGAATTAGATGATCGGTCTCCAGCGTCGTGACAGTTTTATCTTTTCCGACAATATTAACTTCCTGCACATGTCCAGTACCCCGAACACTCGAAATTGTCGATTGCAGAACTAAATTGATTTTCCCTTCTTTGGCCAGTTCGAAGACCTTTTCGGCCGAATCCGGCGCCCCCCGAAAACTGTCGCTTCGGTGTACCAATGTTACCTGAGCCGCTACGTTAGCCAGGAAGATAGTCCAGTCGAGGGCCGAATCGCCCCCTCCCGCCAACACAACCCGACGATCGCGCAACAGTTCTGGATTCTTGACCATGTAGGCAACCCCTTTCCCTTCAAACTGCTCCAGATTCTGGATTTCGGGTTTACGTGGTTCAAAACAACCTAGGCCTCCCGCAATAACAACAACCTGACAATGTACCGACGTACCGTCGTTGGTTGTTACGATATACGATCCATCATCCTGCTTATTCAGACTTTCGACCCGTTCGCCCAGCGTAAATGTTGGATGGAAAGCCGCAATCTGCTCCATCAGATTGTCGACCAGTTCCTGGGCTTTGACCTCCGGATAACCGGGAATATCATAAATTGGCTTTTGCGGATAAATCTCTGAAAGCTGCCCACCTACCTGTGGCAATGCATCAATCAGGTGACAGCGCATTTTTAACAGACCGGCCTCGAAGACCGCGAATAAACCCACCGGTCCCGCGCCAATAATGCAAATATCTGTAGTAATCATAGGGGTAAATCATAAAAACAATGGCGATTCCTGTGTAGTCAGAATCCCTTTGTCGTCTGCAACAGGAAGTCATCAAAACTCCATGCTACTGAACAAACTTATGGGTGTAAAGGTAGGGCAAGCACCGTATTGTATAGCGAAACAACGGTATGACAAATCGTAATGAGGGATAAACAGAAGGAATAAAACATGTCCCTATACCCGACTAACAATACCCTAATAACCAATAAATTAAGCCGCTTACACCACTAAATAAAAAGAGGACTATAAAGTTGTTTTAAGGCTACGCGTTACGTTGTTTTGATAGCCAATGCTTATGTATGTATTGAGTTTTTGGCACTTTCTTTTCGTTAACTCCTTACCTTTTTTCACCAAAACGAGATGTACGCACGCATCATTCAGGTCCCCCTAAAGCCGGGTACAATTCCACAGGCTATTGAGTACTTTAACAATTCTGTAGGTCCTGCGCTCAAGGAAATGCACGGTTTTAAAAATAGCCGTTTGTTAACCAATCCAGACACAAACCAGTGTTTGATGGTTACGCTCTGGGAATCAGAAACGGCGCGTCTTGAAGCCGAAACCAATGGTTTTCTTCAGGGTGTGCTCAAAGACATGGGTAGCTATTTTGCCGAAAAGCCAACCATTGATTATTACCAGGTAAACGTACAGGTTGTTTAACAAAGCAAAGTCCCAGCCAATACCTGTTAATTGTGCATTGGCTGGGACTTTATTAGGGAACGAACTAGATATATCGGAGAATTCCGATTTCTGGATGGGCCGGTTTATAGCGGCCATACCAGCGGCATAAGGGATATAATACGACTACCAGTCCCAGCCATACCAGACACACCACCTCAAGGTCAACACCAGCCCCGGCAGGTCGCCCAAAATTCAATGTACCCGCCTGAATATCGGCAAAGCCATATCCCTGAATCAATGTCATGGCAATCATGAGCAGATGCACAGCGTACCAGTGAAGGATGTAGTAAAACATCGGGACTTTGCCGTAGACAGTCAGTGCCCTGGTCAATACGTTGTCGGCACCGTCGGCCAGCCATAGGATCAGCAGCGCTATACCCAGCATCAATAAATCATACTGTAGCGACGGCGGATACTTTGTTACGTTGATAAATGACAGAAACGTAAACAGCGGGCTTTTTTGAACCGCCCAGGGAGCAGGATCGCCATATAGATTGATGAACCGTATGACCACAAAGAGCGTAAGAGATACCAGCGCGTAACGTAACAGCAGTGGCTTACGAACATTCATCGGCTGCTCCATAGTTGCCCCAAACGCATAGCCTACCAACATAATACCCAGCCAGGGAATCAACGGATAGGCAACCAACACAGCAAAACCCGGTGTCAGCTGGAAAAAATTGACCTGAAAAAACAACGAGCTGATAAACTTGCCCGTAGGATTTTCGATGGGCGGGACCAACTGCAATAGGTTATGCCCGGCAATGATAATCAGACCAATGATACCCACCTGTTTTACAGACAATTTCGACAGCAGCGACAGAATTATGAACCCTCCGCCAATGGCGTAAATGACCTGCAAAAGCATACTCCTGAACTGAATATCGAACCAGAAAGCAAAATTGATCACGGTTAATTCCAGCAAAATCAAAACCACCCCCCTTTTGCGGAGAAACCGTCGGGCACTGTCGGCATGCTGCTTTTTTGACAGGACCAGATAAGCGGATGTACCCGAGAGAAACACAAACGTGGGCGCGCAGAGGTGCGTAATCCAGCGGGTCAGAAAGAGAGGAGTCGTTGTTGTAGCCAGATCGGTCGGACTTTGGGTCAATGCCGTACTATGCAACAAATCACGAACGTGATCCAGTGCCATGATCACCATCACCAGGCCACGCATTACGTCAATTGTAGTAATTCGGTTCATCAAGGTAGGGTTTAGGAAAATCGTTAGCGGGTCAGGCGATACAGCAGTAAGGCCGTCCGCTGAATTAACAAAGGATATTCCTTCAGATTAATAACCTCCTCAATGCTATGGGCCCCACTCCCCGACGCTCCCAACCCATCCAGACAGGGCAGGTAGTTGGCAATAAATGATACGTCGCCAGCCCCCCGTGAACCCGGATCATTAGCCTGTACGGGTCCGAGTCCCATATCCCGACTAACTTTATCCACTTGTTTGCGCAGCTCATCATTAGCGGCAGTCGGCTCCATACCAGGAATGCCATCCACGAAGGAAATGGTCGCCTTTGTCAATGGTAAGCTCTTGTCGACGATTTCGCGCATTTTGGTCCGGGCATTTTCCTTCTGCGCTTCGGTCAGAAACCGTAAATCGCCTTTCACCAGGGCCGTACCCGCTATAATATTCGTCTTGCCATCAACCACGGCCTTCGCCGTTTTTTCGTCGTAACGCACTTCCGCTCCGCCCACAATCAGTCCCGGATTGAAGGTCAGGTACTGCTCCTGACCCAGCGTACGCCGAAATTCGTTCAGGATACGCGTCGCTTCATAAATGGCCCCATAACCCAGATCGTTGAAAATGCGGGACGAGTGGCCGCTACGCGCTTTCACGTTTAGTGTCCATCCACTGGCTCCGCGCCGTCCTGTGGTAACGGTATTGAGTCCCTGAGCCGATTCGAAAGACAGCGCCAGATCGTGCTGTTTGGCCCGTTCGATGAAATCCCGTCGGCTCTCCAGGCCACCGGCGCTTTCTTCATCACCCGTTAAATAGACCGTTATCGACGTATCGTCCAGTAATTTCTGCGTATGCAGGGCCTTGAGAGCAGCAAGAATCAGTACGTCGCCCCCTTTCATATCGTTTACCCCCTGCCCCGACGCCGTTGTGTCGTTAATACGTGTAAAAGGCTCCATGGGCAACGATTTCTCGAATACCGTATCGAGATGACCGATCAGGAAGAGCTTTTTCCCTTTCTTTCCCTGACGGGTGGCCACCAAATGGCCCGCCCTGTTCAGTGAATCAGGCAGTTTTACCCACTCTGTTTTAAATCCAAGTTTGTCCAGTTCATCCGACATGAGTTTGCCAACCGTCTGAACGCCTTCTATATTAAGCGTGCCACTATTGATATTGACAACCTTTTCCAGAAAAGCTTCTGTATCAGGATACTGTTTTTTGACCGTAGCGACAATCGCTGATTCGGGTTTTGAGAGTGATTGGCCCAGGGCGCTATAGCCTCCCAGGAGAAGAAGTAAAACAATTGATTTCATAAAGGGTACATTCTTAAAGCAGGTTGTATAAATAGCTAAAATAGAAAAAGTTAGCTTCCCTATCTACTTCTCCTCATTACACTTTACATAAAATAGCCAGGCTATTCCTAAAACCTTGATTTATTCGGGCTTTTCCGCGACTACATTATTGACGTATTCGTCAGCACGTGCTACCTATCCAGCTAGGCGACGTTGCTAATACGTTGAGATAGACGCCTATTCAGAAAACTATTTCGCGTTTAGCACGTTTTTTTAGGAAACAATCTCATCATAACTTAATCAGGACAATCTGAATGAATATCAATGTAAATAAGAAACTGACCACGGTAGTTGGTCTGGCTGTTGGTGCCTCTTTACTGGCGGGTTACGGCATTTATAAATACTTCGCCAACAAACGTAGCAAAGCAAAACACGCCAACGGAAAAGCTCCTATTGCAAACGGTCTGGCAGACGGCTACATTGGCAATGGTCTCGTGAAAAGCAATAGTCTGTATCGCGGTGGTGTCGATCTGGAGGATACCCTGATTGGCGGTGGCCTTTATAAAACCTTTGGCCATGATGCGCTAAGTATTAGCCGCCAGTAACGGCAATGCTTATTTTTCGTTAAAAAAAGTGAAAAATAATTCGCGCTATGTTTCATAGTGCACAATAAAAGGCCAGATGAGCCGTTTTTAAGTCATACAAGTTTTTTCAGCCCTTACCGCTCACGCAGTAAGGGCTTTTTTTGTACTCACTATTGCTGCATCGAGACATTGTTACGTTACTAACGGTAATACATATACGACAACTAAATTGATACCCACATGCTGGTATAGCGTTGATTCTCGACTACTTTCTCCTATTAATTGCGTACACGAAAATTTGGAGCAGACAGAAGAGCTCATCCAATTAGGTGTTATTTTGCGGTGAAACCAATTCACCCGGTGCAGCTCTTGAAAACGTTTTTCTCCCTGTTACTAGCCATTCCCGGATTAGCCATGGCTCAGGTAACTCCTTCGGCCAATCCTTATCCGTATACGCCCTCCCAAGATTCAGTCTATGTGCGCGAAAACTACCAGAAATCTGAATTTATGGTACCTATGCGTGATGGCACGAAGCTATTCACGCAGGTATATTCGCCTAAAGATCAGTCGACAAAGCACCCCGTATTGATTCAACGAACCCCTTATAGCTGCGCTCCGTATGGCGTTGATCAGTTCCGTCGGCGTTTGGGGCCGAATCCGTTCATGCTACGTGACAATTATATCATTGTCTATCAGGATGTGCGTGGACGGTGGGCGTCGGAAGGTAAATTCGTGGAGATGACACCGCATGTTGATGTCAAAAAGTCAAACGCCGATCACGATGAAGCCTCAGATACCTACGATACCATTGACTGGTTGCTCAAAAACATTCCGGCCAACAACGGAAACGTAGGCCAATGGGGCATCAGTTATCCAGGCTTTTTTACGTCAGCGGGTTCCGTTTCGGGCCACCCGGCTCTGAAAGCGTCATCACCACAGGCACCGATGGCCGATCTCTGGCGCGATGATGCATTCCACAACGGAGCGTTTCAGATTGCGGCCAACTTTAGTTTCTACACCTATTTTCAGGAGCACAAACAACCAACCAAACAAAATCCCCCTGCTCTGTTCGATATTGACGATCCGGATGGCTACCATTTTTACCTGAACATGGGACCAACCGCCAACTCAGAAAGCAAGTACTACAAAGGGCGAAATGTGTATTACCACGAAAATTTCGATCATCCCGATTACGACGAGCATTGGAAGAAACGGAATATTCTTCCCCATCTGAAAGGGATCAAACATGCCGTTATGGTTGTGGGCGGCTGGTACGATGAGCAGGATTTATACGGTACGTTCAATACGTATAAGGCAATTGAAAAGCAGAATCCAGGTATTCAGAACATTTTTGTGGTGGGTCCCTGGGTGCATGGTGGCTGGGCAGGCCCATCCGGTCAAACGCTGGCCGACCTAGATTTTGGTTCAAAAACATCTCCCTATTACCAGGAAACGATTGAAGCTAAATTTTTCAAACATTATCTCTTCAATGCGACAACTCCTTTAGGCTTGCCGGAAGCTACGTTGTTTGAAACGGGGACCAATCGCTGGCGCTCGTTCGATACGTATCCGCCGAAAGGAACCGTTGAGAAGCAGTTGTATTTACAGGGTAACGGTAAACTTAGTTTTTCGCCAGCCTCGACGGGCGCTACCTTCTCCGAGTTTCCTTCCGATCCGGCTCACCCGGTTCCGTTTGCCAGCAAAATTAACGATGGCTTTTCGGCCGAATACATGGTAGATGACCAGCGATTCGCGGCTGCCCGACCCGACGTACTGACTTTCCAGACCGATACGCTGACCGACGACCTGACCCTGGCTGGGCCTATTCTGGCTCAGCTTATGGTTTCCACCACCGGTACAGACGCTGACTGGATGGTGAAAGTTATTGATGTATATCCAACCAACGAACCCGCTAACCCAAGGAAGCCCGACGTAGTATACGGCAATTATCAGCAGTTGGTACGTAGTGAAATCATTCGTGGTCGGTACCGCAACAATGTAAGTAAACCTGAAGCTTTCAAACCTAATCAACCAACGTCAGTGACTATTGAGTTGCAGGACGTTCTACATACCTTCAAAAAGGGGCACAAACTAATGGTGCAGATTCAGAGCACCTGCTTCCCGCTAGCCGACCGAAATCCACAAACGTTTGTTCCTGTTTTTCAGGCAAAAGAGTCCGATTATCAGAAAGCTACCCATCGCGTTTATCACGGAAAAGCCGGTGCCAGCTTCCTGAAAGTGGGTGTTCTGACGAACTAAATAAGAAAACTCTTTACATTCTCTGGCCTCTATATCAATAGCCTCACTACCAACTTATTTCTTCTCCGGGAACCTGACTCCGAATCCAATACATAATGCGACAGTTCTTATTTCTTCTTGTTAGTTTACTCAGCCTCCGTGCGTATAGCCAGTCCGCTACGCCCATTCCGGTGAAAGTGGTCATAGTCACCATGTTCGAGATTGGGGCTGATACCGGCGACCGGCCCGGCGAGTTTCAGTATTGGGTGGAGCGCCTACCCCTTTCACAAACCATTCCCTTTCCGCAAGGCTACCGCAACCTGCGGTATAATCCCGAGAAACAGATTTTAGGAATCTGTACCGGCATGGGAACCGCTCGATCAGCCGCGTCGATCATGGCCCTTGGCATGGACCCTCGCTTCGATCTATCGCACGCCTATTGGCTGGTAGCTGGTATTGCGGGTATCGATCCACAGGATGGCAGCGCCGGATCGGCCGCCTGGGCCGAATGGCTGGTAGATGGTGATCTGGCCCACGAAATTGACCCGCGTGAAATGCCAAAAGAGTGGTCGACAGGTTATCTGCCACTACGTCGGACCAAGCCCTACGAAGAACCCGCCCAGGATAATGATTTCATGGTAGCCTTACACCTTAATCCCGGTCTGGCCAAATGGGCTTATTCGCTGACGAAAGACTTGAAGCTGGACGACTCCGAAACACTCCAAAAAATGCGGTCTGCTTACCGCGATTATCCCGAAGCCCAAAAACCACCTCGCGTGATGATGGGCGATCATATTGCCGCCATGACGTTCTGGCACGGTAAGTATCTGAACGACTGGGCCAATGACTGGGTGAAATACTGGACCAAAGGGAAGGGTAATTTTGTTACGTCGGCCATGGAGGACACCGGTACCGGGCAGTCGCTACAATGGCTGAGCGCTGCGGGTAAGGCCGATGTTAATCGGTATATGGTGCTACGAACGGCCAGCAACTATACCATGCAACCATCGGGCGTAACCGCAGCTCAGAATCTCACTCATGGCGGTAAAGAAGTTGGTGAGCGGTATACCGCCTATATTCCGGCCCTGGAAGCCGCCTATCGAACGGGTATTATTGTCGTGGATAAGCTGGTTACCGGATGGGATGGTTATAAGAATACCATTCCAGGCAACTAACCATTTTCGCCAGTTCTGTACTCATCCGCAGTTTCTACTGTGAAGCAATACAAAGCACATTAACGTTTTTCATAATGCCCAAACAGCTTTTAATGGACCATGACGGCGGTATTGACGATCTGCTGTCGCTCCTGCTGGTCCTGACTATGCCCGACATCCAGTTGACAGGAGTTAGCGTTACGCCCGCCGATTGCTATCTGGAACCCGCCCTCGAATCATCGTATAAACTGCTGCAGTTGATGGACCAGGAATCCGTTCCGCTTGGCCGTGGAGACTACAACGGCATTAATGCTTTCCCGAGCGAATGGCGCGCTCGACCCGAAATTATCAATGCGCTGCCGCTACTGATCAACTTACCCCAATCGCCCGACCCCTATTCCTACACCAGCGCGCCCGATCTGATCATCAATCAACTCTCATCGGCGACAGATAAAGTGACAATTCTGTTGACGGGACCCTGTTCAAACCTGGTTCTGGCATTGGAAAAAGAACCAGAACTGAAGGAAAAAATAGAAGAAATTGTCTGGATGGCTGGAGCCTTACGCGTTGGTGGAAACGTGCAGACCTTCCAGCACGACGGATCTGCCGAATGGAACGTATTTTGGGACCCGATCAGTGCTCAGAAGTTGGTTAGTTATGAACTCCCCCTGCTCATGATTCCCCTGGACGTAACGAATCACGTGCCGGTAACCAAAAAATTCCTGTCTGCTCTAGCCACCCAAATCGACTATAAGCTCTCAAATCTGACCGGCCAGCTCTGGGCGTTGACATTGGATACGATTCCAAGCTACCATTATACGTACTTCATGTGGGATATTCTGGCAACCAGCTATTTAGCTATACCGGAGCAATTTACGATTGAAACGGTTAAGGTAAAGGTCAGTACGCGGCCACCCAACGCCGGACAAACATACCTGGACGAGACAGGCTACGTAGTGAGAATCGCCACTGATGTCAACGTATCGTATTTTTACGAATACCTGCTGGCTCAGTTTAAACGGTAGTTATTTTCAGGAATAGCCTGGACGTCCAGGCTATTCCAAGATTATTTAATCATTCTTCTACTCTTCTCCGCTCACCTTACCGGCATTTGTCGACTTACTTTCAGCTGTTGAAGCAGTGCTGGCGGGTATTTCCAGATGATTCCAGTTGATCAGTACGTTCCAGAGCAGTGGCGCATCGTGGTGGTTCAGATAACGGTGCAGTGGATCGAACGTAAAGGCAACAACACGCCCCGCGCCAACCGGTACGTTAAAAATGGCGCCATGACCGATAATTGCCTGCTCGTTACGTACCATTCCTGAGAGTACATAAGGATCTTCTTTCTTCGGAGCCGCTTTAGCCGCTTCTTTCATTGGCTTTTTGTCGGGCATTCCCATAATGGCTCCTTTGTACTCCTCCTCATCCTTCAAAGGTTTAGTACCGTACTGCATAACCATCATATCGCGGTTATATTTCTTCGTCTGCAGAATCGGTGCAATCCCCTTGAAGATTGGGAACGTTTCGGGAAAACCGTACATAATCGGACTATCGGGCTTGCGGTTTTTTGCCGTTACGATTGAACCAGGGTGGAAAAGCGTTGGTGCGCTGGCCTGATCCAGTTCACGGGCAATACCGGCTTCGGCGACCATCAGCGATGAGTTGTCGAGCGTAACCAGAACCCCACCCGCTTCCACGAATTTTTTCAATTGTTCAACGCCTTCAAAACCAGGTCCACCCGTAATGTCGCTGGTGGCATCCGGGAAACCATGCGACGGGAACTCGGCTGTTTTTGTGTAGGGCAACGGACCAAATTTGGTATCGATTTCGTGAATAAAGTTGGTAACCCCGCCCCGCATACGTGGAATCAGAATAACGTCGAACTTCTTCCGTAATTCGCCTGCCTTCAAATGATCTTTATTGATGGACGTATACGGAATACCACGCTGCTCAAACGTAAAACGAGACCAGCCTTCATCCTGCGTATTAAACCAGCTATGATAAATAGCCACGCGTGGTAAACTGATTTCATGTTGCTTTCCAGCCAGATTTTCTTTCGTAGCCACCAAATCAAGGCCGAATTGATCAGCCATTTTCTTCGATTGATCGGCTGTCAGTCCTTTAAAAACAACCGCCCCAGCCGCCAGGGTATCTTTAGCCAGTATTGTTTTGGCATCCAGCACAATGGCTTTAGCTTGTTTATTCTGCGTTTTAGCCCACAGCATGGCGGGCAGTACGTTGTTCTGTCCTTTGTAGTTCAGAACGTAGCTCGTGCCATCGCCATCAATTTTACCACCATATTTTACGTCGTCACTGATCAGTTTCAGATCGTTGGTTGCGTATTTCACACTGTCTTCTGCCTTCACATCAACGCCATACAGATAACCCAGCGTCCAGGCAATATCATCATAAGGCGGGAATTTTGCTTCCTTCGGATAGTTCTGCTTCGTCAGCAACGACACCGCCAGATTCCGATACGGCTGATTCAGCAACACGACGTAATCGCCCTGATTTTTCCCTGATTCGGCTTTATGCACTTCAATCGCCTGCGCCCGAAGCTGGTTGACCAGATAAGCCGCCATGACCGGATCACGCTGATTTTTCGGTATCACAAAAGCGCGTGGCGTTTCTTCCGTTCCTTTTTTGATGTTGTTCAGTCCTTTCTGGTAAAAGTTTTTCAGCAACATACGGCTGTTGGTCGCGCCATACGACAACGATGCCAGCACACCCGCCTGCATGTAGTTGATATTGTTCCGATACGACCAGTATACCTTTTCGGTTGCCGGGTCAGGACGATACCACTCTTTCGACGTAACGGCATCGCCCGCGTATTTCTGATCGGCCAGATCGCGCAGATACGTATTGGCTCCGGCGTTACCGAATGTTTCATAGAAACGACCGATTGCATTGTGGTTATTGGAAATCCAGAGCGCATACCCCGGATACCAGCCATCGTAGAAAGCCCACGTAAACACGCCCGGAATTCCTTGTGCCGCCAACGTAGTAATATCATGGTTCGCCATGGTCTGCCACTCGCCGATCGTTACGGGGTCGATGGTTTCGTTGTAAGGTCCGGTTCCTGTCGAGATATAGAGCAGCGGAACCGACTCATGAAGATCAAGGCTTACGGTGGGGTGCCAGTCGTAGAAGATTTTAAACAGCGCTTTGGTCAAGGCCTGCGATACCTGCAATCCATCGCGGTTGTTGTCGTGATACGTATATTTCCCCCAATACGGTGGCGATTTAGGGAAACCGTCATCATAGTCTTTCCGATTTTTGGTATACCGAAAATACCAGTCGACCTGTTTGTCCCAACCATCCGGCTCCGATACGGGGTTGATTATGACGATGATGTTATCGCGAATCGTTTTGATCTCCGGCGACTGACTGGTTACCAGCCGATAAGCCAGTTCCATCAGCATTTCAGGCGAGCCCATTTCCGGTGAATGCAGACCCCCATTCAGGTAATAGACGAGTTTTGTGTCGCCCAGAATCTTTTCAATATCCTGATTCCCTACTTTTCGCGGATCGGCCAGCAAGGCTAACTGCTTTTTGTAATGATCCAGTCGTTTCATGGCATCCTCACTCCCAATGGCCACCAGTTGAATCGGGCGTCCTTCTTCGCTGGTAGACACCTGTTGCATGGTGATGTTGGGCGAGGTCTGGGCCAGCTTCTGGTAATAGGCGTAGATTTCGGGGGTGCGGTGCAAGATGCCGGGTGTACCGATTATCTGACCAAAATGCTTTAGAGGAGACGGAATCTTTGGATCATCGGTCAGGTTCAGAACCGAGTTTGGCAAGAATCGTTTGTCGGTGGTGTACTCCTTAATTTTCTGGTTGTACGTTTCATCGATCTGCTGCCCATAGGCCGAAACACCTAACAGGGTGGCGATAGCGACTAACTGTACTTTCCTGAATAAATGGCTTTGAGTAGAGAGGGCCATACTAGAGGGGGTAAGTTTTTATTGATGAATTTCCCTTAAAGATAGCTACTAGATCGACGTAATACAGAATTAAATGTTAACGGAATAAATTTTCACCAAATTAAAGAAGCAAAACAGGCTTATACAGTAAAACAAACCGCACCCGTATATATCATCACGGCTTCCCGGCAGACCTCACCCGTTCTGTTTCCTTACTAGTTTTGGTAGTTTTGTACTGATCTTGACGAAGCATCTCCGTTATTGATACGTCACTTCTCTCCTATACGTAGCGACCTGATTCTATGTATTCTGCTTATATACGTAAACCGACCCTCAGTATCTGGTTGATCTGTTCTCTGTTCGCCTGCCATACCGCCGACAAGACAGACCAGTCACAAGCCAATGAAGACGCACCTTCGACCCAGCCAACAACACAATTTAAGCCGGGCGAAAAACGCGATGGTATGGTTTGGGTTCCGGGTGGTACGTTCGAGATGGGTAGTGATGAATTCTCCGACACGAGGCCAGTTCATCCGGTGTCTATCAACGGGTTCTGGATGGACGAACATGAGGTAACGAATGCTCAGTTTGCCGCTTTTGTGAAAGCTACTGGCTACAAGACGGTTGCCGAACAACCACTCGACCCAGCCAACTACCCCGACGTTCCGGCCGACCAGCTAGTACCTGGCTCGGCCGTATTTACCCCACCTCCTGCTGAGGTATCGCTCACAAATCCGCTGGTTTGGTGGAAATACATTCCGGGTGCCAGCTGGCAGCATCCGAATGGCCCAACCAGTTCTATTAAGGGCCGTGAAAATGAGCCCGTCGTTCATGTCAGTTATGACGATGCGGTAGCCTATGCCAAATGGGCTGGTAAACGTCTGCCAACCGAAGCAGAGTGGGAATTTGCCGCTCGGGGTGGCGCTACGAACCAAACGTATTACTGGGGCAATGACCTAAAACCAAACGGTAAATGGGTGGCAAATATTCACCAGGGACATTTTCCCGATAAAAACACACAGGAAGATGGCTATGCGGGCACAGCGCCGGTGAAATCATATCCAGCCAATCCATTTGGTCTTTACGATATGGAAGGCAACGTCTGGGAATGGTGCCAGGACTTCTACCGACCCGATTATTACAGCCATTCGTCCAAAAGCAATCCGCAGGGGCCTGATGATAGCTACGATCCCGATGAACCGGGCGCGGTCAAGCGAGTACAGCGGGGCGGCTCATTCCTTTGCAGTGACCAATATTGTATTCGCTACAAAGCCGGTAGTCGCGGGAAAGGCGAAGTGAGCAGCGGTAGCAACAATCTGGGCTTTCGCTGTGTGAAATAGAGTTTATAGTTTTCGGTTTATGGTTTATAGTGGTGATGCGTCAGCAAATATTTCGCGTCACCACTATAAACCATAAACTGAAGACTATAAACTATAAATTCCTCCCTACTGACGGGGTTGCATCAGCTTCCGTTTGAAATAATCGGCGGTGGCATTGCCCATCTTCAGCGCGTTGGAATGCTTCATCCAGTGGTGCGTATCGTCGGGGATGACGAGCGTTTCCATCGATACCCCTTTCGCTTCCAGTCGACGTACCAGATCAGTGCTTTGGTTAAAGCGAACGTTACGGTCATCGTCGCCGTGGATAATCAGAACCGGCGATGTCCAGGTGCTCACCGACGAAATCGGCGATGATTCGTAGACTACTTTAATGGCTTTTTCAGCATCCGGAATTTTCTCGTACCGATCCGACTGGCTCAGTCCTGACCGTTGTTGGCTCCAGTCGTGTACTCCATGAATATCGACTCCGGCGGCAAACAGTTTTGAGTCGCGGGCCAGTGCCAGCGCTGTCAGATAGCCGCCGTAAGAGCCGCCATAAATTCCGATTTTAGAGGCATCGACCTGGGGTTGTTCTTTCAACCAGAGAGCGGCCGCTTTTACATCCTGATATTCAGAAGCTCCGTTCGCTCCGCCATTGGCAGGCTGGTGGAAATCGTAGCCGTATCCAATCCCCAATCGGTAATTTATCGACAATACGACAAACCCCTGACTGGCCAGATATTGGTTCATCGCATACGAATTGGCGTAATAATCCGAATAATTCCAGCCCAGCAGCATCTGGCGAGGAGGCCCACCATGCACATAAATCAAAGCGGGCTTTTTCCCGGTTCCACCCGTTGGTTCAAATAGCTGCGCATGAACAGTCATGCCGTCCGGCGCCTTATAAACAACCTGTTTTGGCGTTACCAGTTGATTTTGCGGAAAATTGGCCGGCATCAGTTCCTGGCCCAGCACTTTCGGCGTTCCTTTTGAAAAGGCCATCACAGTTGGCAGTGGTGGTCGTTGTGCAGTGGCACTGATCATCGCTACGGTGGCACCATCACCCGTTACCACAGGGGTCCATTCCAGACCATTTCCGGGGGTCAGCACGTCCATTTCTGCCTTGTCGACTGGCACTCGCACCACATGGCGACGATCAATATCCAGTTTATCGGGGCCCGTATTTCCACTAAACACCAGCCATTTCTTGTCATGGGTCAACGTAATGTGCTCGGCCATGAATGGCGCTTTGGTCAGCGTCAAGGGCGTACCACCTGTCGATGGGATGGAATATAAATGCGGCCAGCCATCCTGATACGACAGATATACAATCCGGTCGTTTGCGGCCCAGTGCAGGTTTGTCCCCCCATGCGTAGTGGGCACTGACCCCGCCAGTGTTTTTGGCGCTGACCAGAGTAACGACGCTGTAGCCGATGCTACGTCGGCCGTCCAGATTGACCAGGGTTGATGTTTACGAGTCAGCACCGAATCAGGTGCCCCTCCCGATCCGGGTGTCCGTACAAAGACAATTTTTTTACCATCAAGCGACCAGCGGGGAGACCGATCCCGCGAAAACGACGGAGCAATCCACGTAATGGGTGTGGTTTCGTTCGTAAAAACGCCCACAAACGCATGATCTTTCCGATCACAGACAAAGGCCAGCTTCGATCCATCGGGCGACCATTCGATCGATCCGTTGGTACCTCGGGCATTGAAAAGGGCTTTTGCCGCTGATGACCCATCGGTTGGAGAAACCCAGATTTGCCCACCTTTAACGAAAGCAATGCGGTCGCTTTTGGGCGAGACAACCGGTTCGTCACCTTCCGCTATGGCCTTGGGCTCTCCTCCGGCAAACGGAACACTCCAGATTTGCACTTTCGGCGCTACGGGCGATGAGGTTGTGTTCACCGGTACGTCGTCGTCCCAGTTGGAGCCATGATCACCTCCACGAACATAAACAACCCATTTACCATCATCGGAAATCGACAGGCTGGTTAGCTCCTGCCCATCGTCCTGATTGTAGCTAGTTAGTTTTCTAGGCGTAAATGTGGGGCCTTCGGCCACATAAACGTTACGTTTACCCTGCTCATCGAATGTCCAGGCAATTCGTGATCCCTGTGCCGAGCTGGTTAAATTGGTTGGAAAAGGGTATCCTTTGACGGCTTCAAGGGTGAATGTCTGAGCCAGCAATGGGGTACCCTGCACTAAAAGCACTGCCGTTAACAAATAAGCAAGGACAATTTTTCTCATGAGGTTTACTAGGAGGAAATACATCTATCGATGGAAAGATGTGTTAGGATATATAAAGAAGCCATTTTATTTCCTTTTATGCCGCATGACAAAGATAAAATTCTATATATCACTCGTATAATAACATTACGTAGGCATCAGACCAATGGGTTTTACCTGAACGTAGTATGCATTGGCTGAGGCAGACGTAACAACTCTCGGCTCCCTATTATATCTGCTTGTTTAAACTCATATCGCAGATGAAGCACTAGCTGTTCGTGTCTATAAACCCTAGTTCATCGATAAATAGCAATAAGTCGATTAGTTTTCCAGCAGAGAGATTACTGGCCATCATTTGCCATTGAACCTGACTAGTAAGCTGGTCGACAGAGTTCAGGTTCAGCAATGACTGGGTTTTATTTATTACGTCTGAACTAATCGCTGATTCATCCTCACAAATAATCAATTTTGCGTACATGTCTTCTATTCTTTTCCGACTACTCTAAACCTATTTTTCCGGGAGCCCAGAAGGGCTTCGTTTTTATCTGCCGACTCGACCAATCCAGTGAATGGCGAAAATGGCGATTTAGCGTCACGCAGATACGGCTGTCGCCCCCTACATACAACATACCTTTCCCAGTAGCCTTTTTAAGCAGATGGTGTACGTGCTCGATTATTGTTTCCCCCGAATTTCTCGGCAACACATTGAATTGAAACGGTCTGCTGCCATCCAGATCTGGAAACAGGTCTTCTTCCCGGTCAGCGTAAATCAGGCTAAGCACTTGTTTATGGCCTGTAAGATTCCGGTTGATTTCATATAAATGCGCCAGAGCCGACGGATCGCCCACAAATACATAATAATCGCCCGAATCGTCCACGGTAAATCGTCCTCGGGGACCAACCAGATAGATCGTATCACCAATGGCCGACGCTCTGGCCCAAAGGCTTCCGATACCAGTTGAGTGCGTACAAACCGCCAGATCCATGACGCCGTTTGTGTGGTCATACTGCCAGACAGAGTACGTTCGTACTTTGTGCTGCATAGAAGTCGCTTTATCGACTCCGACCAGAATGCGTACGTGTTCGCCGGGTTTATAGTCGAGATTTTTCAGATCTTCGCCCTGAATTTTCAGGTGATACGTATGATCAGCGATCTGTTCTTTTTGTATCAGCGTTGCTGTCTTCGAAAGACGTTTGGCAAGGTTATCCACTAAGCTCATCGTATTGTCATTTGCTACGTAATGGCCACCGTTAATGGCACAATACCAATTGGTTATGATTAATTACGATGCAAAGAAACGTGGCATTTCCCCGCAAAAGAATGGCTCAAAGCAGGGCTTTGGTGGACAAATCATGGAATGACTTCCTAAACGCAACTGGTGTATAACCGGTAAACTTTCGAAATAATCGGGAAAAATAATGCTGATCCGAAAAGCCAAGCTGATAGGCTACGTCCTTAACGGGGCTTTGCGTATGAAACAAAAGCCTGCGGGCTTCGAGCATCGTCTGGTGCTGAATCCAATACGAAACCGGAAAGCCCGTTTTCTGTTTGATCGTATCCGTTAAATGGTTAACCGACAGATGAAGGGCTTCAGCATATTGGGATGGCCGCTTCCAGCTGGTAAAATTTGCTTCAACTAGTTTCCTGAACGCAACCGCTATTTCATCAGCCCGATTCTCAGGCTGACCAGGTATTATTTTGGTACGTTGACATAGATCACAAATTGCACTGATTAAGCCATTCAACAACGTTTTTAAGGTAAGTGGCTGCGTATTTTCCGATTGAAAGAAACCGTGAAGTAAGTGGGTAAGCTCATAGATAGACCGTAGCTGATCTGCTTCAAAACCAAAAGGCCCTGTCAGTAATTGTGCCGACTCAACAAGTTCGGGAGCTAGCAAACCCGGATCGAACGTAACAAGCCAACCTTCTGTCTGCTGGTAGTTGATCACACTATGCACCTGCTCAGGACGAATCAGGCATAAAGCAGGCCCGGAAAATACATACTCCTCGAAATCAACCAGAAAACGGCCATACCCTGTCTTCATTAGAAACAAAAGATAGGAATTATCGCGGTGGGCACTGACTACATCATGTTCGCGCTCTTCATCAATTGTTTGATGGTCAACAACCCGTACGTGCAGCCCTGCTCTGGCTGCTTTCGTTAAGTCATAAACCGGTATGTCGTTCTTTTTACGCAAGAATTTTTTGTTTGACAGGATTTACAAGATTAATAGGATTAGCCGGTAAAACAACCCTGATACGGCTGTAGATCGTATGGATACTTTATCTTTGCCCACTCAATTTTCATCTTATTAGCATACAAATGGCTGCTCTGGACATTGTTAAAGCGTATTACGATTGCTTCAATCAAAAAGACTGGAATGGAATGCTGGCGTTACTGTCGCCCAACATACGGCACGAACCCAACCAGGGAGAACCCCGCATCGGTCTGGAGCAATTCACGGAATTTCTGAAAATCATGGACACTTCCTACGACGAAACCCTCACCGATATGGTATTCATGAGCGAACCATCCAACAAACGTGTCGCTGTAGAATTCGTAGTGAATGGTATCTATAAGCAGGGAGAAGCCGGGTTACCAGAAGCCCACAACCAGACGTATCAGTTGCCTGCAGCTGCTTTTTTAGAGGTTGAAGGCGATAAGATCAGCCGGGTCACTACGTATTATAATCTTCCTCTCTGGATTAAACTGGTTTCGGAATAACCGAATGCGTGAACTGTCATTTATCACTAAACAAGGCAGCGAGATCGAGTCGGTCTTTGACGATCTGGCTCGATTACGTATCGCTGTCTTCCGCGATTTTCCGTACTTGTACGAAGGGTCGATAGCCTACGAGAAAGGCTACCTCAAAACCTATTCGCAATCGGACCGGTCGTTTCTTTTTGCGGTTTATAATGGCTCCGACATGGTCGGTGCCACCACCGCCATTCCACTACGTGACGAAACCGACGACATTCGACGGCCTTTCGAAGAAGCCAACTTTCCGATTGATTCTATTTTCTATTTTGGGGAAAGTATTCTATTGCCCGAATTTCGTGGATTAGGGCTGGGCCATCGTTTTTTTGATGAGCGGGAAGCCCACGCCCGTAGCTTCGGTACGTTCACAACCACCTTTTTTTGCGCGGTCGAACGAGCAACTACCCATCCGGCCAGACCATCTGATTACCGACCCAACGATCAATTCTGGCTGAAGCGAGGCTATACTAAACAGGATTCACTACGTAGCACGCTCGACTGGCCCGACATCGGTGAAACCGTTTCCAGCTCCAAAACGATGGTGTATTGGATGCGGGATTTGTAAAATTTCGAGCCTTATGTAGCCTGTTACTGCTTTTTTATTGCTAAAATTCCAATTAGTTGAAAAGCAGTTTTAAAGGCATGAAACGGATAGCTTCTTTTATCTTTCTTCTGGTTGGCTCCTATCTACAGGCCCAACCGAATCAGGGGCTACTTGGCGAGTATTTCTATGGCGACAAGTTCGATAAAAAAGTAGCAACACGGATTGATAAACAAATCAACTTCCATTGGGATCAACACAATAAACCTATCAACGGGCTTGGGGAAAACTATTTTTCTGTCCGCTGGACGGGTCAGTTATATATACCCGAAGCAGGCATGTACTACTTCAGTGTTACGGCTGATGATGGCGCCAAAATCTGGGTCAATGGAGTATTAACCGTAGATGCCTGGGAACAATCTGGTCATCCCAAAACCAGAACTACCGAGTACGTAACAGGACCGAGAAATCGTACTTATCTTCCAGGAAAGCAATGGGTCGATATCAAAGTAGAATACAAGAATGCCTGGGCAAAAGCCGATATGGTGCTTTACTGGGAAACACCTTACGACATAAAAAGTGATTTGGGTTCGCAGGGATTATTTCGAAAAATTATACCGGCAAAATACCTTTCTCCCCAGTCTAAAACTCCTCCCATCATTTCAGCCAGTAGTCGGCAATCAAGTATCCAGCGAAAGCCTGCTTTGTCAGGGAAGGCATCAGCTAAACCATCAACTAACCCGACAGTAAATCCTGCTCCCGGTACGTCTACCCCCATAGAAACTGTCAGGTTAGAAAAAGGGAAAACAATTATTCTTCAGCAGGTTCAGTTTGCTCAAAGTAGCTACGTTTTGCTGCCAGAATCCTTCCCAACACTCGACCGTTTAGTAACAACGCTCAAAGAGAAACCTTCTCAACGTATTGAAATCAGCGGCCATACCGATAATGTTGGTGATGCCCGTTTAAACATAACCTTATCTGAATACCGAGCTAAACAAGTAGCCAACTACCTTACCAAGCGAGGGATTCCTGTTGACCAAATTGACACGAAAGGGTATGGCGGCCAACGCCCAATTGCCAATAATAACCAGGAAAATGAACGAGCGAAAAACAGACGCGTTGAAATTTTAGCTCTTTGAGGAAACGTAGCATCACATCTGCTCGGCAATAGCGACAATCAACTGGGCGGCAGGCAGAAAAATTGCCTGTGCGACAAGGGTTCCTACTAACCGCGCTACTACCATCCAAACGACCTGCTGCCTAAATGATGATTCTTCGTACTTTCCTTCGGCCACTTCGTCCGTTAAAATGGATAGATAGGGGTCAATGAAGAGAAACATCAATATAGTCGCCAGCCCATTAATTACGGACGATAGATTACTGGATGTCGTTCGAAAAGCGGGGTTCAGGTAACCAGCGTACAGCGATGCTAAAACACCCACCGTCAATACAGCTACGGCAATCACATTGAACGTAATGATGCGCCAGGGTATTTGCCCCCTACTCCGTAATCCAGAAATAGTCGAATAACGTGGTAACACCATACTGGCTTGAACCTTCTGAAAACCAGCAGGCGAGAAACCCAGCAGCAGTAAATCAGGGATTGATTTGTGACGGCTAAAGTGAATAACTGCATAGGAAAACAGGCGTTGAAAAGACGGTATCAATAAAGCGCCAACCAGCGTCGCAAACGATGTCATCCACAAAATCCAACAAAACTGCTCGATAGGGTTAAGGCCATGAGCAGAAATTGTCTTCTCGACTATATTGGCCAGAACAGGGCTTTGAAACCCATTGGCCGTTCTGGAAATCAGAACCAATACATTGAACAGAGCAAAAGAAACGGCTATCTTTTTTGTTCGTATGCCCACAATACGTACAGAATAAGATAACGTACTAATCAGATTGATCAGGAAAGTCAGGACAAGGACCCAGAAAACTTGCGTAGACATAGCGAATTGGCAATCCTATCGACCGTACAGAGAAGCACTGTCGACGGTGGAAATATGGGCACCAAATTAAGGGATATCGTCACATATCAAAAACAAAACCCCGCCCACGATTACCTGAATAATGGGCGGGGTTACCTATCGCAGTCAGAAATTACTTTCCTAGCATAATTTCCTTCTCTTTATACCCTCCCCGGGTCGAGAGTAATTTCACTTTTGCTTTTACAGAACCGGCCTGGTTAAGCTTAACACGGAATGTGGCTTCTTTTTTCTCACCAACATTCGTGTAGCCCGTATAAATCGTCTTGTCGATCAACGACGGTTCCGTAATCACTACTTTGGCATCCTTATCGCCTTTTAACAATGCTTTATCAATGTCGAGCGTCAGACGATCTTCCTGTACCATCTTGACCCGTTTAGCCTGCTCCAGCGCAACGGGCAGTTTACCCGAATTCGTCCAGCTCACCTTAATCTCGTATTCGTTATTCGCCAGCGCCTTCACCGCTACATCGGTTAGCTCAATCTGAGGAAGTTCTTTCGCCATGGCCAGGTTAAACTGCGACTGTTTCGAAATCCAGTTTTCCAGTATCCAGGCCGGACCGTTTTGCGAGAAGAATTTGGGATTGAAGCCGCCGATTTCCACTTCGCCCAATTGTGGGTGCATCATTTTGGTCCAGGGCTTGAAGCCACGCTTGCCATTGGCTTCGTCGTCCCACATCAGCGCGTCGTAATCGTCGCGCTCGCCGTCGCCATCATAATCTTTCATAGCGCCATTGTTCCAAAGTTCGTCGCCATACCAGACGGCACCATACTGGAAATAACCAAAATCAGGACCATGACCAAACAACGGCTGCGGTTTCGATGGCTCACCCGTAAAGCGATTGACCTTGTGACGGGTGTTATAGACCTCATACACATCGCCTGCCCACGGATAACCCGTAAACGAAATCCCCAGACTATCCATATGTTTGTAAATCTTTTCATCGGCGGGGAACATACTTTCGGCACTGCTGGAAGTGGATGGCGGGCGCAGGTGCATCGGTACGCTCGTATCCATCGAGTTAACGACCGTAATGTTTGGGTGCCCCATCAGCCAGACATACGTAGCGCGGGTTTCGGGTTCGCTCAGTGGAAACTGGCTGGCTCCCTGCTGTATATAACCCCGTCCTGTGAAGTCTCCGCCCTGATCTGGACGCCAGTTTTCGGGATAGTTCCGGTGATTGTCCAGACCGCCAATACCATCTTCATTGAATTTACCGTCGCCATCGTTATCAATTCCTTCGGTATACACAACGTGCGTACCTTTCCCGGCCTGAACCCGTTTCATCAGTCGGCCCGATTTATCTTTCGGATCAACAACGTAGTCCGCTTTTTCCAGTTCTTCCTTAGTGGTCGCCTTCTTACGTATCTGATAGATTACGCCATCGCCATCTAGGTCATCTTCCGAATCTTCATCAAATAAACCATCGCGATCGTTGTCGGTTGGCCGCATGGAACTCCGGTTTCGCTGAGCCGTAAACAGATACATATTGGCACCATCCGGATTGTTTTCAGGGCGCAGATAAACCGTTTTTGTATCCAGTAATTTGGTAATAGATGGATCTTTTCCGTAGTTATCGAGCAGATGTTTAGCCAGCCACAAAACCGCTTCGCTACTCGTAACCTCACCACTATGCCGCCCCCCCTCAAAATAAGCAGCTGGCTTGTCGGTGTGTTTACCTGTTTTTTTGTTGGTGAAAGTCATCTGATAAATCGGGCGCCCTTCATAGCTTTTCGCTACTTCATACAGATCGACCAGATTCGGATATTGCTCAGCCCATTTCCGGCACCAGTGATACATTACGTCGGGCGTATGATACGTATCAAAAGCAAGCGTGGTACCGGGCGTATACTGTACATCTTTAAACTTGTGCTTTTTAAAGAAACTGATACCATGACGTTCGCCTTTCACGGTATAAAACTTACTCGCGGTGTCTTGTTCCGGCCATTTTTCTTCTGTGCCATAATAAGACTTTTGCGCAAAGGCACCGGCACTTACAGTCAAACAGAGTAACGCCGTAAAACAGTGTTTCATAGAGGGGTAGTTATGCGTTAAGAAAGAGATGTTAGGTCGATAAAATCATGCTTCATTTTAGGCAAGCAATTTATCCAAGATTTTGCTGATTGCTGTTACTAACGAATAAACTCTCGAATAAATCCATAAAATACCAATTTAAAGACAGTGTTATCAAATTTCACTAACTACTAAACCACCGATCGTTTAGCCTGGCTCACCTTGACGTTTTTGGTATATTGACAAAGCGAACCTACCTATACCTAAATCTCTTTTAGTACCTTGCCTCTATCATCAGCCATCCCATGGATTCTTCGCTTATCAATCTGGTTCGCCAGAACTTTATTGCCAAATCCTCCTACTTTGCGCGCTTTCCGTTCACTTATTTTCTTCCGGGTGCAGCGTTTGAAGAAACAGCGACCTACGCTGCCGTCAACAGTGGATTACCCAGCGATACCTTCAATGTTATTATTCCCAAAAGCAGCGACTCGACTGCGTTGACGGCTCTGTTCGACCATACGATTCAGCCCTGGAATCAGCAGCAGCGTCCTTTTGCATTCTGGTGCTGGGAAGATACATATTCATCTGCTCTCTCGACCTTACTCGATCAGTACGGCCTTGTAAGCGATGAGCAGAACGTGGCGATGTGGCTCAACCTCCAGATGGCCTCTCTAAAGCCACTCTCTGTTTCTGCACTGACAATTCGTGCTGTTCAGACGCCTGCGGAGTATGAGCAGTTTGCTGATGTTATTGCTGAGCTCTTTGGCACGTCACCGGAAGCAGAACAAATCCGCATCTATTATCAGCGAGTGGGGGCTATTCGTCAGTCCGATCAACCGATGAAACTGTATGTGGGCGAGTATGATGGCCATATCGTAGCAACAGGAACGCTGTTTCTGTATGGCTCATCGGCGGGTATATACGATATTGCTACCCGACCAGCCTGGCGAGGGAGGGGGTTTGGCTCGCAGCTATTTCATCACCTGCTTCTGGAAGCAAAAGACCATTCAATTCAGGAGGTAGTGCTACAGGCTTCGGCCGAAGGGTTAGGTATTTATAAACGAGCAGGCTTTGTCGAAGTCGGCCACGTACAGGTGTTTGGCAATCGCCATCTTTTTGTCTGAATAGCCGTCATGCTACGTAGCAACTGGTTGAGGTTCGTTCCGTAACCATGTTCTCATAGCCGGAAACGAGTCGGCATCACACATACCCATCCAAACCAACAGCGGCAAGCCAATGTAGTTTTTACTGTCGAACTGTTGAATTATCCAGTTGTTATCACCTTTGTAGCCTCCCGCATGGAAAACCACATCGACTGGCAATCCGATATGCACACAGGCCGCGTAAGTCCATAAAATAACCGCGATTTCGTCGCCCTGCTTTTCGGGTTTGCCAGCCGTTACGTCATTCATAAGTTCGCTACGTTCCGATGGTAACGTAACGGCGATATGCCCCGCTTCGTGTAATACATCTCCCGGATACAGTAGCTTTCCCGAATCGATCAACAGCCCACCCTTATCGATTAGAATACCCGGCAGGAAACTAGAGCCGGTTAACGGCATTTCTGTAACGGAAATACCGATTTCTGCCAAAAATCCATAAATTTTAGCAAGTTCTTCAGAGCTGGTATTCATGATTTCGAGGTACGATTTATTTCGTTTAATTCTTCATACAGAGCCCGTAAAGAGCCCCTATTAGCCGACTCGATTTCGTTGGCTCTTTCTTCCCGAAAACGCTGCTCCGGAAATTTGCTGTGAAACTGACTGCGTTGAATCATCCGATCCATTTCGGACGATTGTATATCTACCGAAATCAGCGCCAGCAGATCATTTAGCAGGGCGCTCCCGTCTTGCTGATACCGCAGCAGATGAGCGTTATGATCAGTCTCAACCATAGTCAGCATAGTCCGAAAATAGGATTCCAGTACGTTCGCCAGATACTCATCAAGCGTCATGCTACGTACCTCCTGCAACGTAAGCCCAAACAGTTCTGGCTCAATAAGCCCCGGCACCGAATGCATGCCCCGGCGATGCTGGTGAGAAACCATTACGGCCTCTGGCTCCCGATATAACAGGATAAACGGTACTTCAGGGTAAAGTCGGCGAAAGGTATCGTAAAATCCAAAATGCCAGCTATCCAGTTTAATAAACAAATGCGACTCCTTACCGCTACGTTGTCGGCCAAGCAACCGAATAACAGCTGCTAAAACCGACTCTTTCTGGGCGGGTGTCAGATACGAATGCCGCAGTGTACTGTCGATTAGCGGCATCTCCGACACCATAATATGCCGTTCGGGTATGGCCAGTAGCTGCGACAGCAGCGTAGAACCACAACGGGAAATGTGAAAAATAAAAGCAGTTGGTTCAATGGGCGTACTACGTAACGAGACATCGATCAGGCTCTCTAACGTAGTAGTCGCTTTATACGGGCTTGAGTTGTATGGATGGCTCATACAGCGCACTATCGTTTCATCAAAAAAAGGCTCTGCAAATCGGTTTGTTCCGGCATAAAACCATTCACATAAGACCGATTTGCTGAAGCGCTCTAATTGATACGGCACCCAGTTCGTCATGAACTTATTATCAAACGATGAATACATGGGTTACGCTTCTTTTTCCAGTTCGGCAATGAGTTTACGAGCAACGTCGGTATCCTGCAAGGTCAATTCAGCAATCATCCGACGCCGAACATCGGGGGGAATCACCTGCTTTTGTTTCTCCGCCGAGAAATCATAGCCTGCCTGAGCAAACAAATCATCCGACCACGTATTACGTCGGCAGTCGATCACTAAATGAACCCGATCTGTTGGACCGTCATTCTGAACGCTGTGGAGCAGATCAAAGTTGGCATACCAGCATTCGCCCGCCAGCATGGGCAGCGTTTCGCCATCCACCCGAAACGTCACCTGATCGCCGGTTTGAATAGGCACATGAATCCGAAAAAAGCCGTACTCATAACTTGTTTCAACATCCCGATGCTCATGAATTCGGGCACCAGGTGCCAGCGCCAACAGACGTACCGCTTCTTTTTCACAGCGGAACTGCTCCAGGATATTTTGAAAATATGGGCATTGGCCCAACAAATCGGTATCAGCAAACAAACCGGGCAAGGCCCGAACATCGGTTTCTTTCCCAGAAAGCGACCGTAGCGCAATACTCGACCATCTTCCCGAAAAATCACGCTGATTATAATGGACTGGCCAGTCGATCGCGCTACACGTTGCCAGATCGGTCAGTAGCCGGGACGTATCAAAAACAAACGGCAGTTTAAAAAAGCGGTTTTGAGGAAGAATGGAGCGCGTATTCATTACGTATATTTCGAGGCACTAAGTAAGTTAAGTATGCTGTTCGTCCAATTTACTGGCTTGTCGGGTTCTGGCAAAACAACCTTGGCCTATCAGGCCCAACAGCAGCTACAGGCGGCTGGGTATCGTGTTGTGGTAATCGATGGCGATGAGTGCCGGAAACAGTTTTGGCCAGAACTAACGTATTCGGAAAGAGATCGGGAGGAAAATATCCGACGGTTAGGGCGTTTAGGACGTATGTTTTGCCAGCAGGGCGCTATTGTACTGATGGCTGCTATAAACCCGTTTGAACACATCCGGGCGGAGTTAAGGCAGCATAATCACCCCACCAAAACTGTGTTTGTTACGTGTTCGATGGCAACCCTTATAGCACGTGATACAAAAGGACTATACGCCAGAGCATTGCTTCAGCCTGATCACCCCGATAAACTAACAAACCTAACGGGTATCAATGCGCCTTACGAGCCCCCAATTTACCCTGATTTAACTATCAATACTGACGACTTTTCTCCAATAGACTGTACTGACCGCCTGGTTCAACTTATTCTCGATTTCCTAAATCCTTCCAACACGACAATCTCCGCTACTCAATCCACTCATTAATTGACTATTACCCGACTTAAGTAAACCCATACTCCACTTCGACCACTAAAATAGATTTAGAAAGTTTGTAGACAAAAATAGTAGACTTAATAGTAAACAACATAAAAATATTACTTATTTGCATAACTATTTAAAGCTATCTAGACATAGTGGCTTATAACTACTTCCTCGTACCATTTTATGACTAACTTCTATCTATGAACCGCCGTCTGTTTGTCGGGAAAGCGGCTATTGGTCTTGTTCTTCCCTTTCTGCCGGCCCCTCTTCTTGCCGAATCGAGTGCCGCCAGTCAGCCCATCAACGTATTGATAGATCAAGTCAGTACGTCGATAAGTCGGGGGATGTTAGGGGCAATCCAACGGTTAAGAATTACGCATTTGTATGATCCCACTGAAATCAACTGGGATACGTTACTGACAATTGCTCAGCAGGACATTACATTGGTGACCCAGTTGATTAACTCACCACTGGACATTCGTCTCCCCAAAATTCCTCAGGCCTCCTTTGGATCTGGCTCCATCCAACAGACTATCCAGGATATGATCGTCACCTGGGAAGGTCTTGCCTGTCTTACTCCTCAAACTGGATCAGCTAGCGGCAAGCTTCAAATTATAGGGAGTAAAGGCATCCTGCACGCCTGTTTGGACGGTTCCAGCTTTATAATTACTGATTTTCAGGGGAAAGCAATCGTATCGAAAGGAAAATCGAATTTGACCGCCAAGACAGCCTCCGTTCGGCACCGTTTTATTAATACAGTGTAGTTCCGGATACGTAGTGAATCGTTCTCTTTTTTATTCGTCAATCAGCATTACGTTATGAATACCGATTCTGCTGTTAAAGCTTTACCGGCGGAGGTTGATACGCCAGCCAAACGCCTACGCTGGTGGAGTGAGCTGGAACCACAATGGCGGGCTGCGTTTCAATACGCGTTTTTTATGCACGGCAATCAGCCAACGGTGGACGAATTGGCCAATCTCTGGCAAACTACCGTTCTGCGCTTTGCTGGGCCTAAAGCGCCCTATCCGAACATGACGTTTGAGTTAACCAATGGTTCTGGATTAAGGGGTATGGTCAATCTGGAAATTCTGGTACTGACCAATCATCAGCTCAAGGACGTGGATGAACTAGCTGATTTAAAGAACCTTAAAAGTTTGTTTATCAACGAGAATTCTATTCGAAACCTGGAGGGAATTAAACGACTTACGCGACTGGAGCAGTTATATGCCCATGCCAACCAAATTGAGTCTATCGAACCGCTTCAGGACCTGATTCGTCTACGGGAGATTTATGTCAACTTGAATGCCCTGAAGACGTTAGCTGGTATAACGCGTAAACACAGCAAGGCGTTAAAGGCATTTTTCTGTCTTCCCAATGATAAGCTCCCCGATCGAGAGATTATTCGAGTCGAACGTAATCTGGGTATCCGATGCCAATCGTTATAAGAATTTTATTTTTCAATCAATCCTTTTAAAACCTCGATCTCATGAATCCCCCCTTTATAGCTAGTATTATTCTATTTGCCGGAAACTTCGCACCACGTGGCTGGGCCTTCTGTCAGGGCCAGATACTGTCCATAGCGCAAAATACAGCTTTGTTTTCTCTCTTAGGCACTACGTTCGGCGGTAACGGACAAACTACATTTGCTCTTCCCGATTTACGCGGACGTACACCGATCGGTACGGGGCAAGGTCCAGGGCTTCCCGCTGTTAATTTGGGAGAAATGTCTGGCTCGCCCACACATACACTTATCATTACAGAAATGCCCGCCCATAACCATACGGCAACTCCCAACTTACAAACACAAATACAGCAAAAAGGAGTATCTGAGGTAGGTAACGTATCCTCACCAGCAGGTGCTTATCCGGCCTCTACAGGAACGCTTGATCCAGAATACCGAACCACGGGTACGGTTGTGGATATGGCCGCTGGTTCCGTAACGGGTTCGGTGTCAGGTAGCGTAACAATAGGGATCGCTGGTGGTAGCCAGCCCTTTAGCATCATGCAACCGTATTTAGGCATGAACTATATTATTGCTTTGGAGGGAGTATACCCCTCGCGCAACTAAGTTCAATCACTGACCTTGCTTCATTGCCATTACCCATGCTCCTACTTTACTTTTTGAACATGGGTAATGGAACACTTCTCTATCGACCCTAACAACTACGTTCACCTGTCCTCTTATGAAACACCTTTTCTACAGACAAAGTATATTGCCTACGCTCCTACCGTTCAAAGAAGGTAGCAGGCAGTTGCGTTTATGCATTTTCAGCAGCGTAATTGTGCTGTTAGTGCTGTTCAGGATAGAAGCAAAAGCCCAAACGAACCCTGCCTCTATTACAGTTACGGGTGCTTGCCTGAACGCTACCTATGTACTCAATAAAGTTACCGATAATTTTGAAGGTACCGGCAAGCCAGCTTATTTAGGCGAAGGGAGCGTGACAATTAATTCTCAGGTCTATACGGACAACATAGCTATCTATTATGAAGTTGCCGGACCGGCCTGGGTATTATCGATGGGTGGCGGGCAGCCCTATTTGTCTCAATCATCGAACACAGCATTACCTCCGATGTCTGGCTGGGCACTGGTGACTAGTGGAAGTATTGGAAACTGCACAGGATCAGCGCCTTTGACGGTTCTAACGTCTCCACCTTCGGTAACTATTTCTCCAGCTAATCCGATAGCCGTCTGCGCTGGTTCCCCAGTAAGTTTAGCCGCTTCGGCCAGCAATATTCCTACTCCCGTAACCTATAGCTGGACCAGCAGTCCGGCAGGTTTTTCTGGCTCAAGTTCCACCCTATCGCAAAATGCCCCTTCCGTTAGCTCAAACACTACGTATACAATTTCAGTGACGGCCAATAATGGGTTTATCAGTGCTACATCCAGCGTTACGTTGGCGGTAAAACCAACCCCAACTCTGGCGTCAACTGGTTCCGTCAACCCTTCCATTTGTAGTGGCTCAGACGGCAGAATAAATTTCACAACTACCAATATTTCTGACGGAACGTATCAGCTAACTTTTACGGGTACAGGTAGTCCTCAAACGGTTACTGTCACCAGCAATGCCTTTAGTCTGACCGGTTTATCTGCGGGCAGCTATTCCGCCTTCGCTATCACCAACAACGGTTGTACGGCTTCATCAGGCACCGCTGTAAATCTGACCAACCCTACACCGACGCTAACTGTTAGTGGTTCTGGTAGCCCCACTACGTGTGGTGGAACAAATGGTACTCTCAGCTTTACCACGACCAATCTTGCTAATGGCACCTATCAGTTGAGCTATACCGGGCCAGGCAGCCCTAAAACGGTCACCGTCAACAATAATACGTTCAACTTAACGGGTTTAGGCTCTGGAAACTATTCAGCTTTCACCATCAGTAATGCTGTTTGCTCGGCTTCCAGCGCATCTAGTGTACCTCTAACTGATCCTACACCACCGACTCTGGTTCTTGGCACACCAGCTAACCCAGGCACCTGCAACGGATCAAATGGTAGCATCAGCTTCACCACAAACATAGTTAGCGGTACCTATCAGTTGAATTATTCTGGGGCAGGCAGCCCTAAAACGGTCGCAATCGTCAACAACGCGTTTAGTCTGACAGGTTTAAGTGCGGGCACTTACTCCAATTTTTCTATAACGCGCTTAAATTGTACGACTTCTTTACCAACATCGGTAACCCTGTCAGACCCGGCCGCTCCAACTCTGGCCATCAGCACTACCGCCGGACCAACCACCTGTGCAGGCACCAACGGTAGCATCAGCTTCTCCTCGACCAACCTCCCCGACGGGACGTACCAACTGAGCTATTCCGGCTCAGGCAGTCCCAAGACCGTTACAGTGGTCAGTAACGCCTTCAGCCTGACGGGCTTGAGCGCAGGCAGTTATTCAGCCTTCGCCATCACCAACAACGGTTGTACATCTACCCTGGCCACTCCCGTAACCCTGTCAGACCCGGCCGCTCCAACTCTGGTCATCAGCACCACCGCCGGACCAACCACCTGCGCAGGAACCAATGGCAGCATCAGCTTTAGCTCAACCAATCTGCCCAACGGGACCTATCAACTGAGCTATTCCGGCTCAGGCAGCCCTAAAAATATAACAGTGGTCAGCAACGCTTTCAGCCTGACGGGCTTGAGCGCGGGCAGTTATTCCGCCTTCGCCATCACCAACACCGGTTGTACGGCTACCCTGGCCACTCCCGTAACCCTGGCTGATCCAGCGGCTCCAACTCTGGCCATCAGCACTACCGCTGGACCAACCACCTGCGCAGGAACCAATGGCAGCATCAGCTTTAGCTCAACCAATCTGCCCGACGGGACGTACCAACTGAACTATACGGGGACGGGCAGTCCTAAAAATGTAGTGGTGGTCAGCAACGCCTTCACGCTGACGGGCTTGAGTGCAGGAAGCTATTCAGCCTTCTCGATTACCAACAACGGTTGCACGGCCAACCTAGCCACACCCGTAACCCTGTCAGACCCGGCCGCCCCAACTCTGGCTATCAGCACTACCGCCGGACCAACTACCTGTGCGGGCGCCAATGGTAGCATCAGTTTCTCCTCGACCAATCTCCCCGACGGGACCTATCAGCTGAGCTATACTGGCGCGGGCAGTCCCAAA
>NZ_JAAFZH010000017.1 GCF_010435915.1 Spirosoma terrae
AGACCTCCAAAGATTATTTGGCAACCCACCCAATATCAGGCATTTAGACAAGAAAAAATTCTTTAAAAAAATTCAAGTGTTTACTATCTGACCGTTCCTTCCATGACTAATCGGCGTAATAAAGCCGTTATGCGGGTGTAAACGAGTATATTGCATATCTCTTTTACTAGCTGTTTTCTCCGTTACGAGTTATGAAAATACTACACACAGCCGACTGGCACCTAGGAAAACGGCTCCAGGATTTTCAGCGAATCGAGGAGCAACAGAACGTACTGGATGAAATTGTTCAGGTTGCCAATCGGGAGAATGCGGATCTGGTGATTGTTGCCGGTGATTTGTTTGATACATTTAATCCAGATCCTAAGGCGGAAGACCTATTATATAGTACACTAAAAAAACTAACTGCCGGGGGAAGCCGTCCCGTTGTTGCCATTGCTGGTAATCATGATAACCCAGACCGAATTGAAGCCCAGGACCATTTTGGCCGTGAGTGTGGGATTATCTTTGCTGGCTTTCCTAAAACAGAAGTTTCTTCTTACGAGGTAAGTTGCGAAGCGAAGCTATTAAAGTCAGCACCTGGTTTTATTGAGTTGAAACTGCCCAGGCATACTGCCCCTGTCAGAATTATTCTTACGCCTTATGCCAATGAATCGCGCATGCGCTCCTACTTTGGTCAGACAAGTTTTGGCGATGAATTGCGGCAGGAACTTCAGCAACACTGGGCAACGCTGGCTGATACATATATGGATAAGCAGGGCGTCAATCTATTGACAGCGCACTTATTCGTTATGAAACGCGGGGGCGAGCAACCTGAAGAATCCGATGATGAACGTAGCATCTTGCAGGTTGGTGGCGCTTCGGTTGTTTATACGGACATGATACCTCCACAGGTCCAGTATACGGCGTTAGGACACCTCCATCGTTATCAGGAAATCTCAGGAGCGCAATGCCCAGTTGTTTATAGTAGTAGCCCATTAGCGTATAGTTTTGCCGAAGCCGATCAGCAGAAATATATCGTTCTGATTGATGTGGAGCCCGGACAGGCTGCTACGGTCACCCCTATTCCGCTTAGTACGGGGAAACGGTTGTTGCGTCCACGCTTTAAACGAGTAGATGAAGCCGTCGACTGGTTAAAACAAAACCCGGATTGTTACGCAGAGATTACCTTACAAACAACTACCTATCTGACTAGTGAGGAACGACGGCAACTTCAGCAATCCCACGAATCGTTGGTGACTATCATCCCGGATATTCGGGAAATCGATGTGGAAGAAAGCCCCAATACACCAACCATCGACTTAACGCAGACTATGGATGCGTTATTTACCGACTATTTTAAATATAAGAATAAAGGGCAGGAGCCAAATGACCGGCTTCAGCAATTATTCAAAGAGATTTTAGCAACCGATTTGGAATGATACCTATAAAGCTGTCGATTCAAGGGCTTTATTCCTACCAGGACAAACAGGAAATTGACTTTCAGCAATTAATTGGCTCAAGCGTTTTTGGCATTTTTGGAAAAGTAGGCAGCGGCAAAACCTCGCTATTGGAGGCTATCAGTTTCGCTTTATACGGTAAAACGGAACGACTCAATGATCAGGATAAGCGAGCCTATAATATGATGAATCTGAAATCGAAGCATCTGCTTATCGACTTCGAGTTTCAGGCTGGGCCAGACCTCCACATTTATAAGTTTATTTATGAAGCCCGACGGCACCCTAAAAAGTACTACGAAATAGCCCCTGGCGAACGTCGTATGTTTATAAAACAGGGCGACGACTGGCAACCAATTGGCAACGAGAAAGAAGACGTAGCAGTTTTATCGAAGCAGATACTGGGTCTGGATTACGATAACTTCAAGCGTACGATCATTATTCCGCAAAACCAGTTCCGGGAGTTTCTGGAACTTAGTCCTACTGAACGTACTAGAATGATGAACCAGCTCTTCAAGCTGGATCAGTATGAGCTGTCGGGCCGGGTAGCGAAACTAAGCAAGGCAAATGATGAAAATCTATCCGAGTTACGTGGCCTTTTAGCGCCGTTAGAAGAAGCTACTCCTGAAGCCATCGAGCAGGCTAAACAGGACGTAACGGCTATTCAGACATCGATAGTCGGAAAAGAAACTGAAATCAAAGCGCTGGAGCCTACCGAAAAACAACTGCTCGATAGTCAGGAACGTAGTAAAAAACTAATACTGGCAGCCCAGGAGCTTACACATCTGTTAACCCAGGACGCTACGTATCGTCGGCTCGAACAGGATATCGCCTTATATGAAACCTGCCGATTGCTTTTCCAGTCCGATCTAGCTCAGTTGAGCAAGCTACAGGACAAGCAGCATAAACTACTTGAGCAGGAACGTACTACGCAACAGCAGCTGGGAGCAGCTCAAAAGCGGCTGGCTGGTTTACACAGTATCTATGACGCAGCGAAGAAAGCCTACGAAAGTCGCGACGAGTTACAGCAAAAAATTGACGAATTAGATACGGTTCAGCTGATCCGAACCTTACAGCAATCCATTGATCAGCAAAACCGCAATCGTTCTGCACTGTCGACGCAACTCGACAAACAGGCCGAACTTCTGGAACGTAATAAGACCGCTCAAAAGCAACATCAGACCATTATTGACAACGGCTTGGGCAATGCCTCGAAGCTGGAAAATCTCTATAAGGTCCAAAACTGGTTTACAGCCTATAAGCCTTTAAAGAAACAGGCTGACGATTTACAGCAGGCTATTGAGAAGTATGACCTGGCTGTTGAACAGCTCAAACAACGTAAGAATATAGCACTACACGGTTTTCCCGACGACTGGAACACGCTAACGCTGAAAACTTTGCCCGACCAGATCGAACAGGCACTGAGTAAGCTAAAATCTATTCGCGAAGACCGGGAAGCCAAACACCGTAAAACACTGGTCCAGGAAGAACTGCGTAAATATGCCGACTCGCTACACGATGGACAGCCTTGCCCACTTTGTGGGTCTGAACATCACCCAAACCGGCACGTAGCAACGTTGGACACCGACGAGGTAAAACGTAGTGAAACAGCTTTGCACAAAGTGGTTCAACGGATTGAGGAAACCACTGCGCTGCAATTGACCATTAAAGAACTGGCAACGCAGCTACGTAGCGAGCTGGAAAATGGCAAACGTCTTACGCAGGAACGGGGCGAGGTTGTTAAACAACTGACAGACCACGAAGACACGTTTGTTTGGACTGATTTTTCGAAAGAGCAGGAAAATCAGGTAGCAACAGCCATCCGGCAGGAAAGTGATGCTCAAAAACGGCTTCAATCCGCGCAGGAAGCAGTTGCTACGTTGATTCGACAAATTGACGAGAACGAAGTTGCTTACAAAAAACTATCTACCCAGGTAGCGGATGTTGACAAAGCGATTTCTGGTCAGGAAGGCGAGTTGAAAAGAGCCGTCGAATCGCTTCAGCATTTTCGTTTGCACGAAGTATCCCGATGGGGCCTCGACCAGATTGCTGATCTACGAGAGTCGCTGACCCAAACGTACAATCAAACCAAAGCGAACTTCGACGATGCCGACAAGCAGAAGGGTTTTGCCGAGAAAACCGTAACAACGTTCGAAGAGCAACTGCAGCAGCTGGCTCAGCAACTGATTGAGGTTAACCAGGAGCTGGACACGCAGGAAGTAACCATCAGCCAGAATCTGGAAGCCAACAACCTCTCGCGCGAGCAGGTAACAGCTGTGCTACGTTCGGGCCTTGATGTAGAACTGGAAAAACAACATATTAAAGCGTATAACGAGAAACGTAGCGTATTAGCCCAGCAGGTCGAAACCCTGGAAGCTGAACTGGCGGCCAATCCATTCGACCCGGCCCTACTGGAAACCATTCAGAGTCAGCTCGCTACGCTGCAAAAAGAAAAAGATGGCCTGAATCAGGATCATGGACGGGCAAGCACAATCGTTACAACGCTTGAAACCCAGTGGCAACAGAAACAGGATTATCAGAAACGGTACGATGAATTGATACTCCGACAGCAGGATTTAAAGAAAATGGACGACTTGTTCCGGGCTCAGGGCTTTGTCAACTACGTATCGTCGGTTTACTTGAAAAACCTCTGCGAATCAGCGAACGAACGATTTTTCAAGCTTACTAATAATCAACTGAAGCTCGAACTCGACGAAAAAAACAATTTCCAGGTTCGCGATTTCCTGAATGGTGGCGAGATACGTAGCGTAAAGACACTATCGGGCGGCCAAACGTTTCAGGCGGCTTTATCGCTGGCATTAGCACTTTCCGATAATATTCAGCATCTGACAAAGGCTAAACAAAATCTGTTTTTCCTCGACGAAGGCTTTGGAACGCTGGATAAAGATTCGTTACAGACGGTCTTTAAAACACTGAAAGCGTTACGTGCCGAAAACCGACTGGTGGGTATCATCTCCCACGTTGACGAATTGCAGCAGGAAGTCGATACGTATATTAAGGCGGAAGCAACCGAGAACGGCAGCCGGATTATCAGAAGTTGGGAAATCGGATAAATCCACTAATAAACGCATATTAACAAATCTTGACGTTGCCGCGAAAAATAGATGGCCTTCTACTTTTGCGCTGGATTAATTAATAACGTACGAATGAAACCAATTCTAGCAGTTGCCCTCTTCGGCTGTATTCTGACAGCTGGATGTCGATCGACAAAAACCGATACGTCGTTTTCCCAGCAAAAACCAGTCACCACCATTGCGTTTGGTTCCTGTAGCCGGCAAAGTTTGCCGCAACCGTTGTGGGACGACGTAGTGGCGCAAAAACCCGACGTCTGGATATGGTTGGGCGACAATATTTACGGCGATTCGGAAAATATGGATACGCTACGTACCAAATACGCCATGCAGAAATCGAATCCGGTTTATCAGCAACTACGTCAATCGGCTTCCATTATCGGCGTTTGGGATGATCATGATTATGGCGTGAACGACGGCGGTAAAGAGTATCCCAAACGGAAGGAAAGTCAGCAGGTTATGCTTGATTTTTTCGACGTACCAACCGACAGTCCGCTACGTAAACAGGAAGGTGCTTATTCGGCTCACGTGTATGGCCCCAAAGGCAAACGGGTGAAAGTGATTTTGCTGGATGCGAGGTATTTCCGCGACCCGTTAAAGAAAGGTGGTGCCGACGGCAAAACGAACGTAGCCGATCCATCGGGCGATATGCTGGGCGAAACACAGTGGAAATGGTTGGAAAACGAATTAACCAACTCCGATGCCGACATACATATTATTGGGAGCGGTGTTCAGGTGATTCCGAACGATCACATTTATGAGAAATGGGGCAACTTCCCAACGTCTCGGCAACGGCTGTTCAACCTTATCGGCAAAACCAAACCGAAAGGAGCGTTCTTCATCAGTGGCGACCGCCACATTGCCGAAGTATCGAAACTGAACGTACCGGGGCTACCCTACGACTTATTCGACATTACGAGCAGCGGTCTGACCCACGTCGGGAAACCTCGTGAGGAGAAAAATCAGCATCGCGTGGGCGAGGTCATTTTTAAGCTGAACTATGGTCTTGTTACCATAAACTGGGATGCTAAACCGCTCACCGCCACCGTCCGCATCAACGGCGACGAAGGCGCTACGTATCTGACGCAGGAACTCAAGTTCTGAAGAAAAAAAGCTTTCGCGTTTTGCACTGCCACTACGTAGTGCAAAACGCGAAACGTTCAGTTGGTTTTGGAAGGCGCAGATATAGCAAAAAAATAACGTAATAAAGCCAACATATTTTTAATAAGTAGCCTACTTATGAGTCATGAGCAGGCTTAGTAACACAGTAACTAATTGCTTCTTTCATACAGACCAAACGTATGGTACTTCTCATGAAAACGGTTAAGATATTTTGTAAGCTAAGCCCGGCTAAGTCATTGTTAAGACTTGCTTCGCTGTTTATTTTAACTCTTGTACTTAACACGAAGGTGATGGCACAAGATAAAAAGCAAATGGTGCGATTGGCAAAGATTAAAGTTGACCCCTTGACATTGGAAAACTATAATGCTGCTTTAAAAGAGCAGATGACAACAGCGATTCGTGTTGAGCCAGGGGTATTAACTTATTATGCTGTTGCCGACAAAAAAGACCCAACAAGCATTACAATACTTGAAATTTATGCCGACACAACCGCCTATAATTTACATACAGGAACACCGCATTTTAAGAAATACAAGGAGACGGTAAAAGACATGGTGAAATCGCTGGAACTTGTTGACGTTACAATAGTGGGCTCAGCAAAGAAGCCCGGTATGTAATTGTAGAAAAGGGAACGGCTAACCTCAGCAACGTTTTTTCTATTCTCCTATGAGGGACAGGTTTTATAGGGCTGAGATCGTGGTACAACTTCTTCAGAAAGGTTATTCCGTACGGACAACAGTGCGCAGCTTAACAAACTCGAAATATCCACTACCCAAGTTAGTAATTAGGCTATAAAACCCATACAATAAATCGGGCTGTGCAGGGAGAATTTCTCCGCGCGCAGCCCGATTTATTAACTACGTAGTATTTTATTTCTTAGTCAGCGCTTCCATTACCTCTTCCGAAATACCGGTCATTGAGAAACCGCCATCGTGGAAAAGGTTTTGCATGGTTACCATACGTGTCAGATCCGAAAACAACGTAATAACGTAGTCCGCACACTGATCGGCGGTTGCGTTACCCAGCGGAGCGGTTTTATCAGCAAAGTCGAAGAATTTGTCGAACCCGCCGATTCCGCCACCCGCCGTAGTTTGCGTAGGCGACTGCGATACGGTATTGATACGTACTTTGTGCGATTTGCCATACCGATAGCCGAAGCTCCGGGCAATTGATTCCAGCATGGCTTTCGCATCGGCCATATCGGTATAGAAAGGGAAAGTCCGCTGAGCAGCCATATAGGTCAGTGCCACTACCGAGCCCCACTCATTGATGGCGTCCAGTTTGTAGGCGGTCTGCAACATTTTATGGAACGACACCGCCGAAATATCGAGTGTCTGCTTCAGCCACTCGTAGTTCAAATCCGTGTAGGCTTTGCCTTTGCGGATGTTTGGGCTCATACCAATGCTATGCAATACGAAATCGACTTTGCCCCCCAGCACTTCCTGCGACTTGGTAAACAGGTTCGTAATATCGTCAACCGACGTAGCATCAGCTGGAATGATTTCAGCGCCGGTTTGCTCAGCTAACTGGCGAATTTCGCCCATGCGCATCGCAATCGGTGCATTAGTCAGCGTGAATGTAGCTCCTTCTTCGTGCGCTCGCTGCGCAATTTTCCAGGCAATTGAACTTTCATTTAAGGCACCCGAAATGATGCCGCGTTTTCCTTTCAGTAATCCGTAAGCCATTATAGTAAGTTTACAGTTTTCAGTGCCCAATCTTCGACAGCGTCCTTCAACATATTGCCCGAAAACTGGACTGTGTCATACTGTGTATGATTGAGATAACAACGAATCGCCAAAGTTAGGTTATTTTTTTGTCGAACCGGCTTTTGGGCTAAAGGCTATGGCTGACTGAGACATAGCAGGAACTGGTACATGTAGTATGTCTTCCATAAATTTTTCTGTTGTCTGATACACGCCTTTCAGATCGCCGGACGTAAAATGAGAAGCAATCACATGCTGACCCGCATTTGGGAAAGCCACTTTCTGTTTTTTATCCGCTGGAGTTCCCAACTCATCAAACATCGCTAGCATAGTCGATACCGATACGACCTTATCCTGATTGTCTTCGTCTTTGTAATAATAGCCCATAAACACCGGCTGTTTGACTTTCTTAAACTGCTCGGGCGTCATGTATTGATCCAGCATAGTTTGCAGCGTCATTAGACCGTTCGTATGGTACTGCGGAAACCAGTATTTTATGCGGTCGCCGGTATAGTGTGAATTCACAAAATGCTTATCCGGGAAAATCTGGTCAATAATCTGCTGACCCCAGGGGCCGGTTACCAGACGTAGTGCAGGCGTAGCTACTGCGATGCAAGGGGAATACAAGACCAAGCCTTCTATTTCAGGATGTCGGGCCGCCAGATATAGCGCCAACATACCGCCCGCCGACGTACCAATAACGATCACCTTTTCGCCTAACTCCTTTCCAATCGCTAACGCGCGTTCGGCAGAAGCTGCATACTTGCCAGGCGTTAGGTCTTTGAGCGCATCAGGCGAATCAACTCCATGCCCGTATGTGCGAGCCAAATATAGATTACAGCCAAAATGTTTGGCCAGCTGCTTATGAATTGGATCACCTTCTGCCCAACTGGCAGAAAAGCCATGAATATACACCAGACTGTAAGGCGTTTTCACTTTATGAAGACTATCGGCCCAAATAATTCGCGCTTCATTATCAGGCCGTAGATTAGCTTTCTTCTCCGATTCAGCGATGCTTTTTTCGAGTTTCACCAAATCACGATCCAGCGTAACCACATCATCATTGATCGGGTCGTAATGAGCTGATGGTCCCGTCAGGTAACCAACCGCTATCAGGGCTATCAGTACGCCACTAACCGTGAAAAACCGTTTCATACATATTCTTTGATATCCATTCGAATACGCCAGTCTTTAGGCAGATAATTATTGACACGATTGCCAACTCCTTTCAGCCAGCCAAGGTTCAAGCCTTGATATTGAGCTAATAACCACCCTTTTACCGGCTCATCAAAGATTAGATTTTCTTTCTTAAAAAAACGTAGCGCGTCCTCTTTATTTAGCGATATAGCTGACAAATTCTGATTAATAGCCGTGCTCAAAGCCAGGGTATGCGACGGAATAAAATCGGTTCCTTTAAACTGGCCCATTTCCAGACCAAATCCTTTGTTTCTGATGGCGCTGTCCAGAAACAGAAATTCTTTTTCCAACGCCTTCGGTAAGGCCATTACATCGCCATTAGGTTTTTCCCAGAACGAAAACTCAGCTGGATTTTCGAGCCATTTCGAGGCCGACGCCGTTTCGCGCGGACGTAGTGCCCGAATACTTCTGAACGTACGCGCATCGAGTTTTACGGCTGCGATGAAGCTTTTTTTCTGAAAAACGCTGATAAAAAAACCCTCTCCTTTGACCCGATGTGGGTAACATTGGTAGCCAACCGCATTCCCGCTGATTTTCTCCACTACGTTCCATTCAGCAGGAAGCTCAAGCGCCCGGTTACGAAAGCCATTTTCGGCCAGATAGCGCATACTATCCAGATTTTCGGCATCATTATACGTACAGGTGCTATAAATCAGAATACCTCGCTCATCGAGCAACGGAGCCGCTGCCGCCAAAATTCGTTTCTGACGAGCCGAGCAAAGCTGTACATTGGCCTCTGACCATTCGTCGATAGCATCGGTATCTTTCCGAAACAGTCCTTCACCGGAACAGGGCGCATCAACAACCACTACGTCGAAAAAACCGGCTAAATTCGGCATATCTTCCGGGTCATGATTGCTGACCACTACGTTGGGCAAGCCCCATTTATCTACGTTTTCGCGCAAAACAGAAACCCGGCTCCGAATTACTTCATTGCAAATCAGAAGGCTATCAGCATGAAGCATGGAGGCCAACAAAGTACTTTTTCCGCCCGGTGCTGCACATAAATCCAATACCCGCAAGGGTCGGTTCAGATTAACCGTCTGTTTGACGGCTTCACTCAAAAGCATAGACGAGGCTTCCTGCACGTAGTAGGCTCCCCCCTGAAACAGCGGATCAAGCGTAAAGCTAGGCCGTTCAGGCAGATAAAATCCTTCTTCGCACCAGGGCACCGGCTCCAGATCGATGACAGGATAAGCGTTCTTACGGGAGTTGATTCGAATACTTACGGGCGTTTCCTGAACCAGTGCATTCTCAAAAGCAGCGTATTCCGCTCCCAGCTGAGCTTGCATCTGCGCCTGAAAAGCAGGAGGTAATACGGCCGAAGTCAGGTTATGGCTATTCATTGAACAAAAATAAGCAACTGTCTACCGGTTTTCATTAAACTTGTGCCATGACAGCTTTACAAGAACGATTTAAACAAATCAAGACCTTTATTTTTGACGTAGACGGCGTCCTGACAGACGGAAGTGTAAACTTACTGGCTTCGGGCGAACGGTTTCGAACCGTTTTCATCCGCGATACGTATGCCATTGAGCAGGCCCTAAAAGCAGGCTTTCGCGTTGCTATTGTGTCTTCGTCGAATGCAGAGGGAGTTAGAAGCTGGTTGGCAGCTACAGGGGTCAAAGATGTTTTCATGGGTGGCCCCAGCGACCAGAAAGTAAACGCCTATCTTGGCTACATAGCGCGCGACGGCCTCACCGAATCCGAGATTCTATATATGGGCGACGATACGCCCGATTTGACTATTTTACAACGAGAATCCGTACTCAGTACGTGTCCGTCGGATGCAATTGATGAGGTGCAGGCCGTTTGTGATTATATATCGCCAAAGCCAGGCGGGCGCGGTGCTGTTCGGGATGTTATCGAACAGATTATGAAAGCCCAAGGGAAATGGTAGCTTTCCACAGATAATGGCCGCAGGTATTTAGTTATCCAAATACCTGCGGCCATTGTATTGCTATGCTTTTTTACCAGTTTTTTACCAGTTCATTAAAGCGTTCCAGCAGGAATGCCGACTTCGGTCCAGCATGACCATCGCCAACGGTTAAATCCCCTATCTGTGTAATAGGCAGCACTTTTTTGGTTGAACTCGTTGTGAATGCCTCTTCTGCATCATATAGTTCCGATAGCAATACCGGACGTTCTTCTATCTCAAAGTCGGTTTGCGCCAACTGCATTACGGTTCGGCGGGTGATACCGTGTAAGATGTTTCGATTGGGCGTAATCAGTTTATCGCCTTTAATGATAAAGAAATTACTACGGCTCAACTCGCTGATTTCGCCCCCTTTTTGAAAGAGTAAATCCGACGCTCCCGCCGATTTGATAGCTTGAGCCATCAGAATAACCCGCTTGTAATCGACAGATTTCACCTCGGCCATTTCCCGCACGTATTCGTCGAGGATTACTTTTATGCCCTGCTCGTACTGGATTAGCGGGGTCGGATGAATTTCTTCCGTTAGTATAAGCAGATTCGGCTTTACGATGCTGATGCTATCAGGAGCATAACCGCCTGTCATCACGAAACGAAACGCTACGTCCTCCGGCGCGCCCGCTTCAACGCTACGTTCGATCAGGTTCATCAGAATGCTATACGTAGCGTCTTTATCGAGGGGCAGTGGCAGATGCATCCGCGAAGCTGAGTTCTGAAAACGCTCCCAATACCAATCCCACTGAAACGGTCTACCGTTATAAGTCAGGAAATAATCGAAGAGGCCATAACCACGTAACAAACCCAAATCGGTAATACCGACGGCCAGTTTATCGGTCGGCGCAATAGTGCCGTTGAAATATCCGTAGTACATAAAATACGTTATCTTTACTGAAAACAAAGGTACAGGAAATGAGTGTAACGCCCCGAGAGCAATCCCGTAATTCGCCAGCCTCCCGTAAAGTACCCTCTTCGCTGATCTATGAAGAAATTAACGGTACGCCTTATTATTATAAAGGATACCGGTCAGTATTGTCACGGCAAAAAACTCAAGAAGAAATTATAGGAGCCAGCGCGCTGCAATCAGCAATAGTTTCGTTACTGATTCACGTTCTATACAAATTTCTCCCATTCAATGATTACCTCATTGCAACCAATGAGCCAGGTCTTCATTTAGCCGTGGGAAACAATCTTTCTAATGACATTGCGGTTTTTGATCAACATGCTTTACCAACTCCTCTAGACGACAAATTCTTCTCTGTACCGCCAAGAGTGGTTATAGAAATTGACGTCAAAATTGAGCTTCCAGCCAATGTTAGTGAGACAGAATACGTATATGATAAAACACAAAAGATGCTGGATTTTGGTGTACAGAAGGTAATCTGGATACTAACGAAAACCCGAAAAACGCTAATAGCACAACCAGACCAACACTGGATACTTACTAACTGGGATGACATCATTGAGATACTTCCCGGATGTACTGTTGATTTACTACCCTTACTAAAATCTAAGGGGGTAATTTTGTAAGGCTCGGCGATACAAATCGAAACTAATTCATATTTACCATCCGACGATCCTTTCTTAAAAGATCTTCATAGTTTACTTAAATGAAAAAAGCCCGATCTACGACCGGGCTTTTTTCTATACTAGTTTCTTATACTTGATTCGTGTGGGCGTGGCCTCCGTGCCAAGTCGTTTTCGGCGGTTTTCTTCGTATTCCGAGAAATTACCTTCGAACCAGTACACCTGCGAGTCGCCTTCGAAAGCCAGAATATGCGTAGCAATCCGGTCGAGGAACCACCGATCGTGACTAATCACAACGGCGCAGCCCGCAAAATTCTCCAAACCCTCTTCCAGTGCGCGTAACGTATTAACGTCCAGGTCGTTCGTTGGCTCATCGAGTAGCAACAGATTCGCGCCTTCTTTCAAAATCATAGCCAGGTGAACACGGTTACGCTCTCCACCCGACAACGTACCAATTTTCTTTTCCTGATCGGCACCAGCAAAATTAAAACGGCTGACATACGCACGGGCATTGGATTGTTTACCGCCCAGCACAATCCAATCGCTACCACCAGAAATGGTTTCGTAAACCGTTTTGTTCGGGTCCAATCCATCGTGCTCCTGATCGACGTAAGCGATTTTTACAGTATCGCCAACGGCAAACGTTCCGGCATCCGGCTTTTCGCGACCAGTTATTAGCTTAAACAGGGTGGTTTTACCCGCACCGTTTGGCCCAATAATACCGACGATACCGCCTTGTGGTAATCGGAACTCCAGATGTTCAAACAGTAACCGGTCGCCATATGCTTTGGCAACATCATCCGCTTCAATCACTTTTGCCCCCAGACGTGGGCCCGATGGAATGAAAATTTCCAGTCGTTCTTCTTTCTGACGGTTGTCCTCATCCAACAATCGTTCATAAGCACCCAGACGAGCCTTCGATTTGGCCTGACGGGCTTTAGGCGCCATTTTTACCCACTCCAATTCGCGTTGAAGTGTCTTCTGGCGTTTCGATTCGGCTTTTTCTTCTTTGGCTAATCGCTGCTGTTTCTGATCGAGCCAGGACGAATAATTGCCTTTCCAGGGAATTCCTTCGCCCCGATCCAGTTCCAGAATCCAGCCTGCTACGTTATCCAGAAAATAGCGATCGTGGGTAACGGCAATTACGGTTCCTGAATACTGACGTAAATGTTCTTCTAACCACAAAACCGACTCCGCATCGAGGTGGTTGGTAGGCTCATCGAGCAGCAATACGTCGGGCTGTTGAAGCAACAGGCGGCAAAGAGCTACCCGGCGTTTTTCACCACCCGACAAATTATCAATGATGGCATCGGCAGGCGGACAACGTAGCGCATCCATCGCACGCTCCAGCTTCTGATCCAGTTCCCAGGCATTATAATGGTCCAATTTTTCCTGCACCTCGCCCTGACGTTCAATCAGTTTATCGAAGTCAGCATCTGGGTCTCCAAAGGCTTCGTTGATTTCGTCGAACTCTTTTAAGAGGTTAACCACTTCCTGTACGCCCTCTTCAACGACTTCCCGAACAGTCTTTCCGGGCTCGAACTTAGGCTCCTGCTCCAGCATGCCAACCGAGTAGCCAGGAGAGAACACAACTTCGCCCGTATAGCTTTTATCAATACCGGCAATGATACGTAGCAGCGTTGATTTCCCGGAACCGTTCAATCCTAAAACGCCAATTTTAGCACCATAAAAAAAGGAAAGGTAGATGTTCTTTAGGATTTGTCGGTTAGGCGGAATATTTTTACTCACGCCCGCCATGGAGAAAATTATGGTTTCCTGACTCATTAATTTCTAATAGATTTGTGGTTGGCAATTATCCTCAAAATTAACCCACAGCGCAGCCTTAACCAAGCATAGTAATGGAAAACGCTTCACTGGTAGATGAATACGGTTACGTCAAAGACGGAAAGGTATTTTTGAAAGGCTACCTGAATTACGAAGATCGCCAGATTGGCGAAGTAAAACGCACTGAGCAGGAAGCGCTCGACTATTTTAAGAATCGCTTCATCATTGCAGAGAACAAAGTTGGCCAGTTAGAGAAAGACATTGAAGAGGCCCAGAACAAAGGCTCTTATCTGACCAAACTGGTTCAATTACGCAAAAAGCTTCTCGGATTTGATGCCCTTGGCGATTTTCCGCCCCTGCTCGACCGTTTAGACGCTCAGGAACAACTATTATCCGAGCTTATTACGGTTAATCAGTTAAAGAACCTTGAAATCAAACGAGCGCTGATTGCAGAAGCCGAAGCCATTGCCGACAGCAATGACTGGCGGCCAACTGCCGATGCGCTTCAGGAAATCAAGACCAAATGGATCAAGACCGGCCCTGTTGATAAAAGTGCCGAAGCTGAGGTTGAAGGTCGGTTTCAGGAATTGCTGGATGGTTTCTTCCAACGCCGGCGTGAGTTCTTTAATGAACAGAACAAGATTATTCAGGAACGACTCGACAAATACGACGAGTTGATCCGATTAGCGTTCCGCGCTACTCGTCTTGGTGATCTGGACGCTGCTTTCCAGGAAGTTCGGCGACTCAACAACGCCTGGAAACAGGTTGGCGAAGTTCCGATTAAGAAAAGCGGCAAGCTTTATAAGAACTTCAAGAAGGCTACCACAATTTTCTACACCAAATACAACGACGCAAAAGGCATCGTCATTGAGAAGAAAATCGATCCACGTATCGAAGCCCAGATGAAAATGGTCGACGAAGCGGAACGGCTTTCCCGGCAATCTGACATTTTTGCGGCTGCTGAGCGGGCCAAAGTGTTACTCAATAGCTGGAAAGAAATTAAAGTTCCGTTCAAGCTACAGGACAAGTCGCTGAACGATCGCTTCCGGGCTGCCTGCGACAAGATTTTTGAGCTTAGTTATTTAGGACGTGTGCTGTCGCGCAAATATCCGGCTTTTGAACTCAAAAGTCAGTCAGAACAGATTCGCACTAAAATTCGCGAAATGGAGTATCTCGTTAAGCGGGAAAAAAGCGATTTGCAATTCGCGCTTCAGGATGCTGATGGGCTCGATCCTAATAACGCTGAAGACAAGCAGGTGCTGAACAAAATCAATACGCAGAAACGCAAAATAGCGATGAAAGAAGTCATTTTGCGTGAGTTCCAGAAGCAACTGGAAACAGCTGGCTATTAACCGAATAAAGCCCATAAATGAAACGTGCCCCGGCCAAAAGCTGGGGCACGTTTCATTTATGACAATTGTTATTGAGGTATGAAAAGCGAAACTAGTCAACCCTATTCATCGCTGGATACTGAATTCAGAGATGCTATTATTCCCGGCAAATTCGTGCGTATCGAGTACCTCACCGATCTGAATGAGTTCATCAAAGCCGACGTAACACTCAAACAGTACGTTCAGGAAAACGGAACGGAGTGGCTCGAACTGGCAACCGGCGACGTAGTACCGCTCAATCGTGTTGTGAGTATTTCGGGCAAATTATCTCCTCGTTACCCTGGTTACGCCAACTATTCCTGCGATTGTTAGCTAATCGTATCGAATCCGCAGTATGGCACCAGCACGTCCGGAATTTTAATCCCTTCTGGCGTCTGATTATTTTCCAGAATCGACGCCAGGATACGGGGCAACGCCAGTGCAGAGCCATTTAGCGTATGCAGTAACTGTGTCTTTCCCTCCAACTTTGAGCGAAGTTTCAGCCGGTTCGCCTGATACGTTTCAAAGTTCGATACGGAACTTACTTCCAGCCAACGCTGCTGAGCAGCTGACCATACTTCCATATCATAGGTCAATGCCGATGTGAAGCCCATATCGCCACCACACAGACGTAGCACACGATACGGCAAGCCTAGTTTTTGTAACAATGACTGTACATACAGGCTCATTTCTTCCAGCGCTGCATAGGAGTTTTCTGGCTTCTCCACTCGTACAATCTCGACCTTATCGAACTGGTGTAATCGGTTCAGGCCACGGACGTGCGCACCCCATGAACCAGCCTCCCGACGGAAGCAAGGCGTATAACCAACATTTTTAACCGGTAACTGATTCTCGGGAAGAATCACATCACGATACAAATTTGTGATGGGCACTTCGGCTGTCGGGATCAGATAGAGTTTGTCTTCCGTAACGTAATACATCTGCCCTTCTTTGTCCGGCAGCTGACCTGTTCCAAAACCAGAATCTTCGTTGATAACGATTGGCGGCTGTACTTCGCTATAGCCAGCTTTTATCGCTTCATCAAGGAAAAAATTGATCATGGCCCGCTGGATACGTGCCCCTTTCCCTTTATAGACTGGAAAACCAGCACCCGAAATTTTGACACCTAATTCAAAATCAATGATCGGTCCGCCGTCGCGGTCGTATTTCTTGATTAGTTCCCAGTGCGGCAGCGCTCCTTCGTGCAGTTGGGGTTTATCGCCATGCTCCAGTACGACCTCATTATCATCGGCGCTACGTCCTTCCGGAACGCTGCTGTGAGGAATATTGGGGATAGTCACCAATACTGATTGCAAATCAGCTTCCACCTGACGTAACGAATCAGCGAGCACTTTAGAGCGAGCTTTTAAGTCAGCGGTTTCAGCTTTAGCGGTTTCGGCAGCGGCTTTATCGCCCGCCTTCATCAACGCGCCTATCTGACTGGCTTTTGCGTTCGACTGCGACAACACATCATCCAGTTCACGTTGTGTATCGCGCCGTTGCTGATCAAGAGTCAGGACCTCATCAACAACAGCTTCTGCATTGGCAAAATATCGTTTACGTAACCCTGCCAGCGTAGCCTCTTTGTTTTCGCGGATAAAATTGAGTTGAAGCATTAGTTAGATACGAGCATGAGCCCGACTTATAATTCAGTATATTACAGCGTAAAAAGACCTTCGTTTAAGGCGTTCAGGGCTTCGGATTTATATCGTCCGTGTACCAGCAACGACAGGTTGCTTTCTGTGCCACCATACGAAACCATACGAATTGGAATGGTTTTCATTGCATTGAACACCCGAAGAGCAACCCCTTCGTTGTCGGCACTAAAATTACCGACAATGCAGATAATCGTTTGATCGTAATCCGGCTCTTCGAGTGTGCAGAACGCACTCAGTTCATCCGAAATTTCTTTAATCCGTTCGGTATTATCAATGGTCACCGAAACTGACACCTCCGACGTTGTAATCATATCGACCGGTGTTTTGTACTTCTCAAAAATCTCGAAAATACGCCGTAGGAACCCATAGGCATTTAGCATACGGGTCGAGTGAATATATAACGCCGTAATGCCATCTTTTGCCGCAATTGCCTTGAATACCTGATCGCTTGTCCGGTCAGCAATGAGCGTTCCCGGCGCAGCGGGGTCCATCGTGTTTTTCAATCGTACCGGAACGCCGAACATGCGGGCAGGTGTGATCGTAGACGGATGCAGAATTTTAGCCCCAAAATACGCCAATTCGGCCGCTTCATCGAACGTAAGTTCACGTACCGGGAACGTATTCTTGACAATACGTGGATCGTTGTTATGCATACCGTCGATATCCGTCCAGATCTGGATCTCTTCGGCGCGGATAGCTCCTCCGATAAGCGAAGCTGTATAATCAGACCCCCCGCGCTTCAGGTTATCGACTTCTCCGCGTGGATTCCGGCAAATAAAGCCCTGTGTAACAATTATTTGCCTATCATCATGCTGGGGCAGCATTTCGGCTAGCTTCTCTTCCGTAAACTGAATCTCCGGCTCATTATCGGCATCAATTCGCATAAACTCCAGTGCCGGAAGTAAGACTGAAGGTACGCCCTCCTCTTCCAGATACGACTGAAACAGTTGTGTACTGAGCAACTCACCTTCAGCAACAAGCTCCTTTTCCTGCTTCAGTGTAAAGGGTTTGATACGTGTCAGTGAACGGATGAATGAAAATTCACTATCGATGATTTGCTGACCAGCTGCTTTTCCATCAGCGGTTTTATATAATTCTTCGATAAAGCTATCGTAATGCACTTTTAGCGTATCAATTTTAGCATTGGCCTCATCGTCGTTATTGGCTTTGAGCGATTCGCCAATCGCTAATAACGCATTCGTCGAGCCCGATAAAGCAGACAAAACGACAACTTTACGGGTTGTGTCTTCAGTGATTAAACTACGAATAGACTGCATACGCTCTGGTTTCCCAACCGACGTACCGCCAAATTTCCAGACTTGCATTGTAGAAGGGTTTTAAGTTTTCAGTTTTCAGTTTTCAGTAGGTAAACCAAATTTTAAGGCCAGCCACTGAAAACCAAAAACTAAAAACTATTTAAACTGAAACGAATAAACTTGTTGTTGTAGACCAAGCATTTTGATGGCCGTAATAGCCGCTTCGTCGCCTTTATTGCCATGTTTGCCACCCGCCCGATCGAGAGCCTGTTCCTGGTTATTAGGCGTTAGAACACCAAAAATAACCGGCTTACCCGTTTTTAGACTAACATTCGTCAGCCCCTGAGCCACGGCATGATTGATGTAGTCATTGTGTTTAGTTTCGCCCTGAATTACGCATCCAATGGCAATAATAGCATCTATATCCGCTCGTTGGGCAAACCACTGCGCTCCTAATGTGAGTTCATAACTGCCTGGTACGTTGCCTCGAATGATATTTTCAGCCTTGGCACCGTGCTGAAGCAGGGTTTTATAAGCGCCATCGAATAAGGCTTCGGTTACCTCGGTATTCCATTCTGAAACCAGAATTGCAAACCGTCGATGACTCACATCCGGGAGTTCATCCGTTGAAAAAACACTAAGATTTTTGAGTTCAGTGGCCATTGGTTGGAAATTATTATCTGATTGTTCCGCTGATGCGGTCGGTATTTACACGATTGTGCAATGCTTATCGTAGAGCTATCCTTCGATTCCCGTAAATCGGATACGAAAAAAGGACAAAACCTGTCGGCTTTGTCCTTTGCGGTATTGATGTGTTCAAGTACGCCTACGACTCGCCGACCGTTGCTTCGAGCACGGATTTATACTTCTTAGCAGTAAGAGCTTCAGGCGATTGTGGATACTTCTCGATAATTGTATTGTAAGCTTCCAAAGCTTTATCGTTCTGCTTAGCCGCTTCAAATGTAATGGCCAGCTTCAGAAGATAAACTGGCGTATACGATTTATTGGGCTTATAATCAGCTGCTTTCTGGTAATAATCGGCTGCTTCATCATAACTTTTCTTTTCAGAATAAGCATCGCCGATGAGCGCATAGGCCCGAGCCTGCACCAACAGATCAGAAGCACTGAAAGCCTTCAGACGCTCAATAGCTTCGTCATATTTTCCCTGCTTAACCAGAATAGCGCCAGCATAAAACTCGGCCTGATTACCTGCATCCGTTGGGCCAAAATTATCAGCAACTGCTTTGAAGCCTGGATTTTTACCGTCGCCGTCAATCGCTTTTTTCAGCGAATCAGCTTCAGCCTGGTATACAGATGGGAACAGTTCGATCTGTGCCGTTTCGTCCTGGCTACCAACGTAGTAGCGATAGCCGAAATAGCCAACAACTAGTAATACGATGCCACCCAGTACGCCCAGGACGATATTTCGGTTTTGTTGGACGAAATCACCAACGTCCTCTAATCTCCCCTCAAGTGCGTCTGAATCTTCCAAAAAATCCAGTCCGCTATTCTTTTTGCTCATTTGTTTGCAATTTGGACTGCAAAATTAGGAATATTTGTTATTGCGGAAAAGCGTAAGCCTCAAAAGTTTACAGAAGTTGCTGTATTATATCGCAATATCTCGAACAGCCATCACTTCTGAGGAACGAACGGGACGTATCTGATGGGCCAATAAGGTCTCTATGGCGATAGCCTCCCCGGTCAATGTAACGAACTCCACTTCAAAGGCTTTTCCCTCACTATAAACGGTTAAAATCGTACCAACGTCGCCTGCTTTCAAACGGCCGTCAGTCATATCTTCCTGTAAAACAACTAAATCAAACTCATTCATACACAAAAAGCACTAATTCAGAAATAGAAACGTATAGGATAGAATCTTGTTTTGTTAAAATAAAGTTAACTTTGCCCAGCTAATCTTCTAGGGGTGCCTCATAACAACGGGCTGAGATTATACCCATTGAACCTGCGCGGGTAATGCCGCGAAGGGAAATGTATTCACAGAACGTTCTGTGATAGCTTTAACACCAACCATATTTGACCAAAGGTAGGTCTGACCCCTTGCCTATCGTAACTATTTTTCGACCAATGAAAAAAGCTACGACTGGGCTGGTCCGTTTTTGCGGGCATGCCGTCTATTTACTGCTTTTTACAACGTTATTGTTGTTCGTATCTTCATCTGCCTGGGCGCAGTTTTCCATCTCAGGTTCTGTTAACGATGCTGATGGCGGAACACTTCCTGGCGCTGCTATTACGATAGAAGGAACGTATAAAGGAACTTTTACTGATGCACAGGGCGCATTTCAGCTAAGTAATGTAAAATCAGGCCCTTTATCCATCCGGGTGTCGCTGCTTGGCTACGAAGCCCAGAGTCAAACCCTTGATCTTACTCAAAACGCTACGTTATCATTTCGTCTACAAAAAACAGCGGTGGCTGTTGATGAAGTAGTGGTAAGTGCTACACGGGCTAATCAAAAATCGGCTATTGCCTATAGTGACGTAACACGTAAGGATTTAGACAAGCTCAATCTGGGGCAGGATATTCCGCAACTGCTCAATTTCACGCCTTCAATTGTAACAACTTCTGATGCGGGTGCTGGGGTCGGCTACACAGGCATCCGTATCCGCGGGTCCGATGCTACGCGGGTGAACGTTACGTTAAATGGTATTCCTTATAACGATGCCGAATCGCAGGGAACGTTTTTCGTGAATATGGGCGATTTTGCGTCTTCTGTAAGTAGCATTCAGATACAGCGGGGCGTTGGTACATCGACCAACGGTGCCGGTGCTTTTGGCGCATCGATCAATATTCAGACGAACAAACTCGAAAAAAAACCGTATGCCGAAACTAATATATCGGGTGGTTCTTTCGGAACACGTAAAGTAAATGTCCTGGCCGGAACAGGCTTGCTGAATAATCACTTCGTTCTGGATGCCCGATTGTCTAAAATTTACTCGGACGGCTACGTTGACCGGGCCTTCTCCGATCTGCGGTCATTTTATATTTCTGGCGGTTACTACACGAAGAAGAGCTTCTTTCGGCTCAATGTGTTTTCTGGTCAGGAACAGACGTATCAATCGTGGGGAGGAGTGCCGCAGGAGTTGCTAAAAACTAACCGTACCTACAATCCATATACGTACGACAACGAAACTGATAACTATCAGCAGGATAATTACCAGCTCATTACGTCGCACGAACTCAGTAAAAACTGGCGTTTAAACGTATCAGCCTTCTATACGAAAGGAAAAGGTTATTACGAACAGTACCGGCCTAACGACAAATTCAGTAATTATGGCTTGCCTAACGTAGTGATCGGCGACTCAACCATAAGTCGCACTGATATTATCAGACGTCGCTGGTTGAGTAACGATTTTTATGGTACTGTTTTCTCGCTCGATTATAATGGATTTGGTAAACTGACGGCCAACGTCGGTGGTGGCTGGAATACATATCAGGGTGGACACTACGGCGAGATTATCTGGGCTCGTATTGCCGGAAATACAACGATTCGGGATCGCTACTACAATGATGATGCGACCAAACGTGATGTCAACCTGTATGCAAAAGCGTTCTATCAGTTCACTAAAGAACTTAATGCTTTCGTGGATGTGCAGGTACGAACAATCGATTACTCCTTTCTGGGTTTCAATAGCCAGTTACAAAACGTTCAGCAGGACGCTAAACTGACCTTTTTCAATCCAAAAGCAGGCCTGACCTACACGCTCAATGATGTCAGTACCATTTATGGATCAGTCAGTGTAGGACATCGCGAACCGAACCGCGATGATTATACCCAATCGACTCCCCAAAGCAGACCTAAAGCCGAGCGGCTCATTGACTATGAAGCCGGGTATAAGATTCAGACAGCACAGTTGGCGTTTACTGTTAATGCGTACTACATGAATTATCGGAATCAGTTGGTATTGTCAGGCCAGCTAAACGACGTTGGGGCCTATAATCGGGTTAATATCCCAACCAGTTATCGTGCCGGGGTAGAACTGGAAGCAGGGGCAAGACTAGCTAAACAGCTTCGCTGGAATATTAACGCTACGTTCAGTCGAAACAAGGTTCGGAATTTCACCGAATACCTCGATAACTTTGACACGGGTTTGCAGGAAAGCCGCCAATATAGCCAGACTGACATTTCGTTTTCACCAAACGTAATTGCTGGATCACAACTGCTGTTTACGCCCGCCAAAGGGCTAGAGTTGGGACTGCTATCAAAATATGTTGGGAAGCAGTATCTGGATAATACCTCTAACGAAAGCCGAAAACTGAACGACTATTTTACGAATGATATTCGGCTCATTTATACTATTAAGCCCAAATTTGCTCAAGAAATCGCGTTTACTATTCTTTTCAACAACGTATTGAACGAATTGTACGAATCGAACGGCTACACCTATGCTTATATTTCCGAAGGCCGGGTAACTGCCGACAACGGTTATTACCCACAGGCAGGACGCAACTTCCTGGCAGGCGTACGAGTACGTTTCTGACCAGAATTTTTATGATTTTACTGACTGACTCTGATTTCTTTTTCGCTTCAAAGAAGTGCTTGAATCAACTAAATCAAAGTCAGTCAGTAAAATCATAAAAATCCCGGTTTAGATAGCCTGATCCAGATCCTGAATTAAATCGTCTATATCTTCTATGCCTACGCTTAGGCGAATAAGCGTATCCTTTAATCCGTTACGTTCCCGCTCAGCTTTTGGAATACTGGCGTGAGTCATACTGGCCGGATGCGTACACAGCGATTCGACTCCACCCAGCGATTCTCCCAATGAAAATACCTTGAAGCTTTCCATAACCCGAACCGCTTCAGGCATCGAGTCGCCTTTTAATTCAAAAGACAGCATCCCTCCAAATCCTCTCATCTGCTTTTTCGCCAGTTCATAACCTGGATTCGATTCCAGCCCCGGATAATACACCTGGCCTACCTTAGGATGTTCTTGTAAATAGCGGGCAACCTGAAGGGCATTTTCGCAATGGCGCTGCATACGAACATGCAATGTTTTAATACCACGTAGCACCAGAAAACAGTCTTGAGGACCTGGTACCGCACCGCAGGCATTCTGAATGAACGCTAAACGCTGGGCGGTTTCTTCATCATTCAACACAATGGCACCCATAACAGTATCAGAATGCCCACCCAAATATTTAGTAACGGAGTGCATAACCATATCGGCCCCCAGATCAAGCGGGTTTTGCAGATAAGGTGATGCAAACGTATTGTCAACCACCAGTCGAATTTGATGGGCTTTGGTAATGGCTGCGATAGCCGTGATATCGACCAGACGTAACAGGGGATTAGTAGGGGTTTCGATCCAGACCATTTTAGTCGCTGGCGTAATGGCCGCTTCCAGATTGGCCGGGTTATCTAATCCGACAAACTTGAATGTCAGCCCAAACTCCTGAAAAACCCGCACCATAATGCGATACGTACCACCATATAAATCATTGCTGGCAATGATCTCATCACCCGGCTTAAATAATTTCAGGATAGCATCAGTCGCGCCTAATCCCGACGAATAGCAGATCCCATATTGTCCATTTTCAAGAGCAGCCAGGTTATTTTGCAGCACCGTTCGGGTCGGATTCTGTGTGCGGGCATATTCATAGCCTTTATGTTTACCAGGCGACTCCTGTACGTAAGTCGATGTCTGATAAATAGGTGTCATAATAGCCCCTGTTGTCGGGTCTGGTTCAATGCCGGCATGTATGGCTTTCGTTCCAAATTTCATACTCGAAAATAATAAAAGTAGTCAGTACGTTCCCCTCTGCTTCTATAAAGTAAACCAGAGGCACGCTCTTACAGTTTGATACTACGTGAAATCATCTATTCTCAAATACATTACCGGTCCGGCCATTGCAGGCATACTTTTGTCGGTAACGCCCATCTTGTTCACGTCCGTCCTCTCCTATTACGCCATTGTTTATGAAACGATAATTGGACGTTTTTCGGGCTGGGAATGGGCACTTATTACGTTGATTTGCGCGATAACGTCAGCAGCTCTGACCCCGCCAACCATGCTGGCCCTGCTTTTTGGCTATTTTCTGGGCTGGAAGGCTATAGTACCTCTTTTTCTGATTAATATGGGGGGGATTCTTTTTATTAATTTGCTGGTACGCTGGATCAATCATGAGCGTTTTTTGAACTTTCTACGCCGTAATCCCAAGGCCCAATCCGTGCTGGACCGCATTCTGAATAAAGAGCTAGAGGTGATATTTTTTGCGAAGCTCTCTCCCATTCTCCCATTTGGTTTAACGAACCTCCTCTTTGCGCTGTCAGGGGCTCAGCTAAAGAATATCCTACTGGGTGGGCTTCTTGGTATGATGCCTCGAACTTTACTGGCAATCTGGTCGGGGCACGAGGCACGGGAAATACGTACGCTACTGGAAGATCCAAACCAAAGTACTATTACGCAAATTGTTATTATTGCGCTCATTCTGGTTTCTCTCGTTGGCCTATGGCAGGTTATCCAGCGAGCATTACAGAAAGATTAAGGTGTACTTAGCTTTGCTCCGGTCAGTTCTATCAAACGATTGTGTCCTGTACGTAAAACGGTTAACTGGTACTGACTGAGCCCTCTGGTCAGTGGAAGAATATATCGACCTGGAATAATTCGATCGAAAGCTCCGATAAAAAAATGAACAGCTACCGGGTGCTGATTCAGCAGTTGGCTAATTCTCTTCAGATCAGGTCGGATAAAACGAAATTCAACCCAGCTATTATACACCAGATCGCGCTGTTCAGACGTACTGAGCGATAGCTCAGCAAAACGCATTACGGTCCGATTCAACAGTCCTAAGCGGGTCAGTAGATGCCCAATTACATTAAGTACCGACAAATGGGCCAACACATACCGAAATAGTCCGCGACCAGCGCTGGTTGTAGTCGCTAACTCATACCAGATACTCCGTGTAATACCATCAGGAGCAATTAAAAACAACTCGTCGACTCGGTTAGAAAAACATTCTGCAGTAGCCAGCGCAAAACGACCTCCCATACTGAAACCCAGTAGAGAAAACCTGTCTACATGTTCACTAGTTAAAAAAGCATTGAGCATTTTTTGCCAATATGACTTGGTCAACAACTGGCTGGCATTGTATCGACTCTCACCGTGGAAAAACAAATCCACTGCTAAAATAGTGTATCGCTCACCGAGCGTTTTTTCCAGGTCTGTAAATACTTGTCCAGTCTGCCCAAAACCATGAAAAGCTAGCAGTGTTGATTTTCCGTACCCCAATCGCCGAAACCTTAATTGGTTATTCTCAAATTCGAACAGTTTACCACTGACGGCGCTAGTCATTGTTTTTGTAATCGTCTGAACTATTTATTTCTCACCCACAACCATTCACTCAGTAATCTACGCAAATATGGATAGGTTATCTTATAATAGTATGCAAGCATACCATTAATTCAACTTTTTCTTAACTTTACTTTATTCACAACAAGCGATTTTAAACAAACAATTCAGATGGCAACGGCAGCGCTGGAGTTACAAGGATTGAATTTTAATTTATCAGAAGAACATCTGGCCGTCAAAGAAGCCGCTCGTTCTTTTGCACAGGACGAACTACTCCCCGGTGTTATTGATCGCGATAATGAAGCCAAGTTTCCAACCGAACAGGTGAAACGAATGGGAGAACTAGGTTTTCTGGGCATGATGGTATCACCCGAATATGGTGGCGGAGGTATGGACACGGTTTCGTATGTGCTGGCGATGGAAGAAATCTCCAAAGTAGATGCGTCGTGTTCAGTTATTATGTCGGTAAATAACTCTCTTGTTTGTTATGGCTTAGAAGCGTATGGCTCCGAAGAGCAAAAGCAAACCTATCTAACACGTCTCGCAACCGGCGAAATTATTGGTGCTTTTTGTCTGTCCGAACCCGAAGCAGGGTCAGACGCTACGTCCCAATCGACCACTGCCGAAGACAAAAGTGATCATTACTTATTAAACGGTACAAAGAATTGGATCACAAACGGAAACTCATCGAGCGTTTGTTTAGTGATTGCCCAAACCGATCGGGAGAAAAAACACCGGGGCATTAATTGCCTGATTGTGGAAAAAGGATTGCCTGGTTTTGTGGTCGGAAAGAAAGAAGACAAGATGGGAATTCGGGCTTCAGATACCCATTCTCTTCTGTTTACCGATGTTAAAATACCTAAAGCGAACCGGATAGGTGACGATGGCTTTGGCTTTAAATTCGCCATGACAACGCTCAACGGAGGTAGGATTGGTATTGCAGCTCAAGCATTGGGTATTGCGGCAGGTGCCTATGAATTAGCTCTGAACTATTCGCAGGAGCGAAGATCTTTCGGAAAGCAACTATTTGATCATCAAGCTATTCAATTCAAATTAGCCGAAATGGCTACAAAAATTGAAGCTGCTCGATTGCTCGTCTACAAAGCCGCTCGATTAAAAGATGAGCATAAAGATTACGTTCAGGCAGCGGCTATGGCTAAATTATTTGCTTCGGAAGTGGCCATGTGGGCCACCACTGAAGCCGTACAGATTCATGGTGGTTATGGCTACGTGAAAGAATTTCACGTGGAGCGTTTCATGCGCGACGCGAAAATTACTCAGATATATGAAGGTACGTCCGAAATCCAAAAACTAGTTATAGCCCGCGAACTTATTCGCTAAGTATTTTCTTAGTAAAATAGAATTTTTCTTAAAGTATAGTGCGTGTTCGATAGAGATACGCACTATTTTTTTTATTTTTTGAAAACTTTTATACTTGTATTAGATTTGTACAAATTATTAGTTTTGTGCAACTTTGAGAGCAGGTAGCATTCACACGCACTCCCCTTTCAGCTATGGAAGACTACAATAAAATTATAGAATCGCTGGGCGTTAAATTTATTAAGGCCCGTAACATCCGGATTTTACAACCAATCACCATCAAAAATTTCTACGATGTTGAAAATACGTTGTTGATCCTATATAATGGCGAGGTGTCTATTGGCGAAGAACGAGTTAAAGTGGACGTAGGTGATATGCTTTTCATTCCGGGTGGAAAGCACGTAACCGTCACCTACGGAGATCCTTCTAGCTCTAAAACAGTTTCCAATGAAGACTTCATGACGCATCGCGAAGCGTATTGGGAAGGAAACCATGATCCAAAACTCATTGGTCACTTACCCAATTCATTCGGCTACGTATCGTTTGAAGCAAAAGTCTTTGATTCTGTTAACTTCTTCAACTCACTGGATGTTCCGCCCTTTATTATCAAGCGCGAAGAGCATCTGGCTACGACGATCGATCAGATTCTGGCAGAAGACATGACTGATCTGGCTGGAAAAGGGCGTATCGTTAAAATAAAAACCGAAGAGATTGTTATCGAAGTTATTCGGTACATTCTGAAAAACCGTTTGTTCGTTGAGCAGCTTGTCACGAACAGTACCTACTTTAAAGATCCTCGCTTAATCGATATTTTCGCTTATATCAAAGAAAATCTCGGTGGCGACCTATCCAATAAGGTACTAGCCAACGTAGCAAACGTTTCCGAAGATTATGTTGGTCAGTATTTTAAGATGCTGACCGGTATCAATCCGCAGGATTACATTGAATATCAGCGCATGGAAGCTGCCGTAGGGTTACTACGTACCAGCAAAAAGAGCATACGGGCTATTGGCTCTGAAGTAGGCTATAAAGATACAGCTTACTTCTGCCGCCGGTTTAAAATGATGTTCGGTATTCCAGCAGGCAAAATGCGCCGTCGAGAATCGTTAATGAACGTGTAACAAAAATGGCCCGATTAATCATCGGGCCATTTTTGTTATCTGATATACTATTTCATATTAACCTCAATTGGCAGTGTATAGAATACTGCCACGGGCACGCCTTTTACTTCACCAGGCCGCCAACGAGGCATTTGCTCAATAGCAGCAATAATGCTCGTCATAAAGTCGGCCATTCCCTTCTGAGCTTTCTTATCGAGTTGTTTGGTCGATATGCGGACATCACGTACGTTACCTTCTTTATCGACGATAAATTTAGCGGAAACAGGACCCGTATCATGGTTTTTCCGCATAAGCGAACTTGGGAACTGAATGTTCTCAGCTAGATAACGGCTTAAGGCTGCTTTCCCACCCGGAAATTCAGGCTGTTTTTCAACAGTGGTATAAACCAGTTCATTACGTCCTTGCGCTAACGTGCTAGTACTAACAAAAGCTACTATAGCTAGTAGGCTAAGGAATGAGATAATAATCGTTTTCATAACTTATGCTTGTACGGCCGATTGATTGAAATCGCGTACTATAGTCGACAATTCTGGTAATAAATCTGGGTTCTGTTCGATACCGTTTCCAACAACAATTAAATCGGCCCCTGCCTTTAAGGCGCTATACGCTTTCTCTCCAGAATTAATACCGCCACCCACTATGATCGGTACGTCAACAGCTGCTCGTACTGCTTCAATCATAGCAGCCGATACAGGCCAGCGAGCACCACTGCCTGCATCCAGATATAACAGACTTAATCCCAGCATTTCGCCTGCCATGGCTGTACAGGCAGCTACATCAGGTTTATCGCGCGGCAAAGGCGTAGTACCGCTGATATAAGATACGGTTGTTTGCGTACCGCTATCGACCAGCATATAACCGGTGGGGAGTATTTCGAGACCACTACGTTTGAGTAGTGGAGCAGCAATAACGTGCTGACCTATTAAAAAATCAGCATTACGACCCGAAATAAGCGATAGGAGAAGAATAGCATCAGCAGATGCTTCAATGTGCAATGAGTTACCAGGAAATAGAATTACCGGTACGTTGGTGTGCTTACGAATAGAAGCGACAATTTCTTTGTGAGTGTAATCAGTAACCAAGCTTCCCCCAACCAAAAAGAAGTCGACTGAATATTGTTGGGTTTTCACTAATAGTTCAGCAAGCTCATCCTGCCTGACTTTATCAGGGTCAAGCAAGATGGCTAATGCTTTCCGGCCTGATTCCTTATTAGTGCGTAGAATAGTTTGCAGGCGTTGTTGGTGCCTCTTCGTGATATTGTGTTGGATCTGCGGTTGGGTTGATCGCATTATTATTACGGATACGGTCTATAAAGCCGGCTAGCTGCTCGCGAGCAATATTTGTTAAAACGGTTGTTATCAAACCCCCGATTAAGCCGCTTGCGGCCGCTGATCGTTGCGTTTTCTTTGCCTGCCTTTTTATTACTTTGTGAGGATGCGCTGTTTCATCAGCATCGTAATCATCTTCATCATAATCAAAATCCTCGTCGTCTGGCTCACCGTATTTTTCGGCTAGCCGATACTCTTCAGACTTGGGCAGAATAGCATTAACAACCAAATATACAGCTAAACCGACACCCGCTACAAATGCTGCGGTTTTACCAACTTCAACCGCATCGTCTTTTATTGAATCAACGCTGGTGTTAATTGATGATTTAAAACGTTCAGTAGCAGCCATCAATTGTGCTCGACGAGCGGTTGTATCCGCAAAAGGAACTTTTGGATCTTCCATAATTAGCTCTCGCTTAGTATATATAGCTCAGTGGTAATTAATTAATGATAAAAGATAATAAAAATTTATTGGGCCAAGCGTCCTGTTTCGTTTAGGCTGGTTCTGGTTTTTTCCATCAGATCCTGAATAACTTCTGCTTTTTCTTCCGCTTTTTTCTCCTGGCCTTTTTTTATGATGCTGTATGCAGTCGTTCTAATTTTTGATTTAAAGAAACCACCACCAGCAGCCCAAATCAGCGTCAATAAAAGAAAAAATCCAGCTACAATCACGAACCCCATATACCGGCTATCAGTGACTTCATTTAAATAGGCTGCCAGTAAACTAAACAAAAATATGATTGTCATAGTACTTAGTAGTGCCAAGACTAGTCCATGAATACCAACCACTATTCCTTCTTCCACTTTACCTCTCGTTTCAAGAGTAAATAACTCTATACGAGCTTCTAGATAGCGGAAGATATTTTCTCGAATTTCTTCCAGGCGTTCTAACATGATTTTGAGATGTTTAGTATATACTCTGCGTTATTTACCAAATAGCGGCCATTTTGTTTTGAAAATCTAGAATGTTAGGCTCCTGAATCTTTAAAGGAACCATACAATCAGAGCATAGACATGGATTTAGTCCCTCACCTTTACCAAGTATACACTTATTTAGATTATATTATATAACGCATTTTTCTGATAAACTGTTAACTAAAAAGGGTCCGGTAGCAGCTGCTACCAGACCCTTTTTAGTTGTTTTATTAGGCGTCAGTGAACTGTGCCGTGCACCGTTACTGATGACAGAATTCTACTAGCAATACCTACCCAAACGCCTTAGTTTGACTGACGCAATTTAGCCTCAATTGTTTGTTGCGTATGGGGCACAGCGCGTAAACGCTCTTTCGGAATTAGCTTCCCCGTATCTTTACAAACGCCGTATGTACCGTTTTTAATCCGTACCATAGCAGCATCTAACTGCTGGGTAAATTTCTGTAAACGAGCTGCTAATTGACTAAGATTTTCTCGTTCGCTGGTATCTGCACCATCTTCGAGCAATTTAGAATTACCAGACGTATTATCGGTACCACTGTCATTGCGTTTGCTGAGAGTCTCCTTAATATAATTCAACTCACTACGGGTCGCTTCAAGTTTCTGACCAATAAGCTCTTCGAACTCTTTTAAGTCTTCTTCCGAGTAGCGTTTCTTTTCTTCCTGAACCATAGTTAATAGCTATAATTGACTGGGTGTGTAATTATCCACAAATTTAACGCTTTTTGACTTGACTTTCAATCTATGTCGGCGGATTCGGTCATTTTGTGTAAATTTTTATTAAATTGTAATTTACCTAGTTTACCGATTTTTCTATTGTGGGAGTCTGTATTGATATATTACAATTCTGATAAAGCTGACTTGAATAAATTATTATTACGAGATACGTTTTATATTAATCCCAGAAAAAATATACTTTTCATAATATATATTAGGTTTTACTAATTTTGTGGTACTCTTCATTAACAAAAAAATGTTTATTAGAGCATAGCAATAATCTGGTTATGGCGTATATAGAACCTGCCCCAATAAAAGACAAAGAAAATCCGCTTGAGTCTATGATGTCGCGATTTGATGCGGCAGCCCGTCTTCTGGGTATTTCAGACGAAATGTATGATATTCTAAAAGTGCCATCCCGGCAAGTAATAGTCGGCCTTCCTGTTACCATGGATAACGGCGCTATTAAAGTATTTGAGGGTTATCGCGTTATCCATTCGAACATTCTTGGCCCAGCCAAAGGCGGAATTCGCCTTGATCCGGGTGTTAATCTGGATGAAGTTAGAGCACTGGCAGCATGGATGACCTGGAAATGCGCAGTGGTTGATATTCCATACGGAGGAGCCAAAGGTGGTATCGCCTGTAATCCTCGTGAAATGTCGGCTGGCGAGATCGAACGCCTTATCCGACAATATACCGTAGCGATGCTTGACGTAATCGGTCCAGATCGTGATATTCCTGCGCCCGATATGGGAACCGGACCGCGTGAAATGGCCTGGATAGTCGATGAATACTCTAAAGCTAAAGGCATGACCGTAAACAGTGTTGTTACTGGTAAACCATTGGTTTTGGGCGGGTCGCTGGGCCGTACGGAAGCAACAGGACGCGGTGTGACGGTATCGGCTCTGGCTGCTATGGATAAGCTACGTATGAATCCATACCGCACTACAGCCGCCGTTCAGGGTTTTGGGAATGTTGGCTCGTTTGCGGCAGAACTACTCCATGAGCGGGGCGTAACCGTTGTTGCGATCAGTGATATCTCAGGCGGCTATTATAATTCGTCAGGTATTGACATTACAGCAGCCGTTACGTATCGTAATGCCAATAAAGGAACACTGGAAGGATTTACAGGAGCAGAAAAAATCTCCAATGAAGAACTTCTTTCCCTGGCCGTAGACGTACTGGTACCCGCTGCCAAAGAAGATGTTATCACAGATGACAACGCAGCTTCTATCCAGGCTAAAATGATTGTTGAGGGAGCCAATGGTCCAACGTCAGCGTCAGCCGATGAAATTATAAATAACAAAGGGATTCTGGTAGTACCTGATATTCTGGCCAATGCGGGCGGTGTTACGGTCTCTTATTTTGAATGGGTTCAAAACCGGATTGGTTATAAATGGACGCTCGATCGAATCAATCGCCGGGCAGACCGGGCTATAAAGGATGCGTTTGACCGTGTATTTGAGACCTCGCAACGCTACCAGGTTCCGCTACGTTTAGCCGCTTATATCGTTGCCATTGACAAAGTTTCCAGCACGTATAAGTTCCGTGGAGGCTATTGATTTTATGCAAAGTGTATGATGTGAAATGTATGATGTATAATTTTGCTCATATCTGACGCATCTGTAATACGTCATACATTTACTCATACACTTATATGCGCTTACACCGCGAGGGCTATACCATAATGCTTACTACAGGGCTGGTTTTGCTAGCACTGAATCTCCTGGCCTACTATTATCTTTTTTCAGATAACGCAACGGCAACAACCTTACTGGCCATTGCCAGCCTGGTTTTATTCGGCCTGGTTGTACAGTTCTTTCGTGTTCCGACGCGCCAATTAACAATTCACGAATCGCAGATTATTGCCCCGGCTGACGGCACAGTCGTTGTGATTGAAGAAACCGACGAAGACGAATACTTCAAAACTCGCCGACGTCAGATCTCCATTTTCATGTCTCCGCTTAACGTGCATGTTAACCGTAATCCAATCACTGGCATTGTACGTTATTTTAAATATTATCCAGGCAAGTATCTGGTGGCCTGGCATCCTAAATCGAGTACGGAAAACGAGCGAACAACTGTTGTCATCCAGGCAGCTAACGGGGTAGAGGTTCTATTTCGCCAGATTGCTGGAGCGGTGGCTCGACGTATCATATGGTACGTCAAAGAGGGCCAACCGGTTCAACAGGGCGATGAAATGGGCTTTATCAAATTTGGTTCGCGGGTAGATTTGTTTATTCCGCTGGATGCTGAAGTTAATGTAAAAATCGGCGATCGTACTAAAGGTGGAGTTACAGTAGTAGCGCAATTAAAATAAGTAGCGAATCGCCTATTACAGTATTAAACCATGTATCGAAAAAGGTAAGCCAATCATTTGGCTTACCTTTTTCGTATGCGGTAGGCAACATTTCGACAGGCTCTACATGAGTTTATGAATTGAGAATGCTGTCAGACGTCGCGCTGATATTTAGTAGCTAGCCAGTAAATCTATATTTCGTTCAACGATTTCTACAATCACAATATCTGGCTGTTCAGTTCTAGCTAGCACCTGATTAAATTCATTGCTTCGAACGATATATGTATTGCCAAAATAATTAGGAATGAAGGAGTTCATATTAAAGCTAAATGAATCTCCTATGAGTAATAATTTTGGCAGATTAGATTGCTTGCCAATAAATCGGGAAGACGGCAATTTACCGTTCTGGTCAGGAACGCTCTGAACTTGCCAGGCTGCTATGGCTGGCAAAGGCCTGATTCTGTAGACTACTGAATCGATATATTCTTCGTCTAATGCCAGCATGGCCGATAAGTCCCCACCCACTCCTTTCACAGATTCAATCTGATAATCGGTCAAGCGGCCTTCAGGAATCTGTGGGTAATCTTGCCTGATTCTATCCACAATAGCTAATGATGCCGTTAGGGCTCCGTATTCGTTCCAATGGGTATCTGTCTGATAATAAACTAAGTGTTTTTTCTTAGCAGCCAGCAATTTATTACGAATATCAATTAGGGGAACGTACGTATTTTCTGTTATGTATTTTTTGAAAAGATCCAGATTTGACGCCTTCTTTTTATGAAGGTAAGCCGGTAAATTTTCAGGATATATAGAATAGGAATCAGGTGCGACAACTAAATATAATCGGCTGTTTTGTTTGGCCAGGTGCTTCTGAAAATTTGCCAGACGAGTGGCAATAAGCCGTAGAGATGATAGTGACAACGGGCGGTTTCCCTGGTATTGGTCCACAATCCGATTTAAGCTATTACCAGGATAAAACCAGCCATTTTTGCCAACTACAACTTTTTCCGGTAAAGGCGACTTTTTTAGTACATTTAACTTCCATTTACTGTATACATAAAACAAGGCATTTCTCCATCCAAAATTCTCCTTATAGTATTGATCGAACTCGTGTATATAGGTTTTTATATGTGGGAAACGGAAGGTCGGAAACGGGGCAAGAATGCGCTTTTCTGTACTTCTAAATTCTTTCGAAAAACCCCAAATTTGGTCGAAAGAAGGCAGCAACAATAGCAAAACAAACCCTATACACAGTATACTATACCGGTAACGTTTTAACGCAACCGGTTTAGGTTTATTAGGTGGTACGGCTGTAATCATAAATCGACCAGACGAATATCAATATGGTTCACCGAAATAAACCAATCCTGTTAACTATTAAAACCGAAAATAAATAAACGGATTGTAGGTATCAGCCGCCAAATACATGACAGTACCTACAAAAAGAACAAACAAGCCAAACACATAGCCTGTATCGAACAGGATTTGAAAACTGTATAATTTTGACCGATCCTGTAATTTACTTATTTGTTCGTGGAATTTTTTATAGGTTGGCACTACAAATAACAAGCCAAATAGAAGTGTAATAATCAGCTCTGTATCAACAAAATAGTCGACAGACAACGTAACAGATGAACTGATTGTACTAATGCCAACCATTTTTTTTAAATACAGAACTGCTTCACTCAGATTGTCTGCCCTAAAAAATACCCATCCTATCATTACAATCAATAACGTGTAAAGATGAGCTAACATCCCTGGCGCTCGCTCAATTTTTTTCCCTAAACCAGCTCGTTCGGCCAGGAGAAACAAACCATGATAGAGTCCCCAAATGACGAAATTCCAGCTCGCGCCATGCCAAAGGCCAGTCATAAAAAAGACAATGAGCAAATTTCGATACGTCTGCCATTTGGTACCACGATTTCCGCCAAGAGGTATGTATAAATAATCTCTGAACCAGCTTGACAGGGAGATATGCCAGCGTCGCCAAAAATCCTGCACGGATCGAGCTGAATAGGGATAGTTAAAGTTTTCTTTAAAATCAAAGCCAACCATTTTCCCTAAGCCTATTGCCATGTCGGAATAGCCGGAAAAATCAAAATAAATTTGAAGTGTGTAAGCGATAATCCCTATCCAGGCCGTACCAGTAGAATAGCTGGTACTAGGCGAATTAAACACCGTATCGGCAACGTTAGCGAACGTATTGGCTAGTAATACCTTTTTAGCTAAACCAATTATAAAGCGCTCTGCTCCTACCCCAAATTTTTCAACAGAAATAGACCGCTCCTGCAATTCAGGAGCAATATCGGCGTAACGTACTATTGGACCCGCAATCTGATGAGGAAACATGGCGATATAGGTTCCATAGTCCAGAAAACGACGATTAGCCTTTATTCGCCCCCAGTAGATATCAACTGTATAAGAAATACCCTGAAATGTATAAAAACTAATACCAATAGGTAAGGCAACCTGTGCCAGATTTATATCATTATCAATTGGTAACATAAAGGCTTCAGCAAAGCCTTTAATTGAATAAAAGATAAAGTTAGCATATTTGTAATAGATCAGCAGAGACAAGCTTCCAATCAACGACAACAGCAAACCGAACCGACGCTGACCACGCTCAATAATTATTCCCGCCAGGAAGTTAATAAGGGTTGACAAGAGTAGTACGAATACGACGAGTGTTTCGCCCCAGGCATAAAAAAAGAGGCTGGCAGCAAAAAGAAACGCATTACGCCAGTGTTGTGGTATTAGGTAATAAATTAATAAAAAGCATGGCAGGTACAAAAACAGGAAAATTGCCGAACTAAAAAGCATAATTTTAATTTTGGAGGCAGTTTTGATTAATTAGGATGTGTATAGAGCTTTCATTACTACGCCTAGTGCTTACTCAAAACGACCAAAATTTGGTTACTAATACCCAAAAATTCACTGCTCAAAATTTATAAAAATTTCTTATATCCTTTAAAATCAAGGGGCAGAGAACACTTTTCTAAATATGTTCTGACCGAACCCAAGCAACAAAATACTGATAATGAAAAAGTTAACAAAAAAAATATTTCATAAAAACGCCATTCATTTTCTTTACTATTTTAACGTATTTACTACATACTTTCCGGATAGTAAAATATATATTAAATCTCTACTGGTATATACTATTAATCGATTGTCGTTTAGAACAAGACGATTATCTGGCAGTATATCAACAAGCCCTTTTTTTCATAAGTCCAGATTATGGTCTTCCATTATAGGTGTAACTTTATTTAGTTGCTGGCAGTTAAGCTGTGGTCCTATTGAACCTATCAGTCAGCTCACATCACCCAAAACACCCGTTAGAGACTGCATTACTCCCGGCTGCCTTCCCTTAACTTATACACGACCCTACCCGTCAATTCCTGCTCCTGTTCCAATCGGCCTGCCTGTTCCCGAATTTGCCCAACCTGGCGGACGTATCAATTTTGGCGGCAAAGTAGTCCTTTCCGTCAAAAATATGGCACCTGGTGCGTTCTTTGAGTACTCCTACGACAACGGCAAATCATGGACAGCGGGTAGTCAGGTGCCAATTATCACAAAGAACGCAATTCTGGCGCGTACTCGTATCAACGACCTGGTCTCCGAACCCGCTAGTGCCAACTACTCTTTTTTCTTCCAGCGCATACTGATCATTGGTAACAGTATCATGAGCCATATTCCAAGTCCTGGTATCGGATGGTACAATAACAATGGTATGGCAGCCTCAGCACCCGAGAAGGATTTTGTTCATCTGCTAACCGGCTATTTGCAAACGCTGTATCCACAGGCTACCGTTCAGTTACAGGCAGGTGGAAATTTCGAGAGAAAGTTTGGCGCACCCGACTATTCAATTGATGAGTTCAACGCTACGTTACAGACTTTTAAACCAGATTTGATTGTTGTCCGACTCGGCGAGAATGTTGACGAAGGCGATGTATTTAGCCGGAATCTGGAACTTCAGTTCCGAAATTTATTAGATCGACTGGCCACCTACAGTGGGCAACCGGCAAAAATTATCTGTACGACCAGCGTCTGGAATCGGCCGCAAACAGATAAAATTATCCGAAAAGTCACCCTGGAAAAGGGGCACACACTGGTCGATTTAAGTGATATGGTTCCCCAGAGCCGGTTTTTCGCCTACAACGACTATAGCGATCCCGGCGTAGCATCGCATCCCAACGATGTAGGTATGCAACGTATTGCCGACATGATCTGGCAACAAGTTCCCTGATTGCTCTAAACAAAATAGGCATCACCGTTATGTGATGCCTATTTTGTTTAGGAGCAGATTTCCCGCTAGAAAAACGACAGACGGATTACCAACGGACTTCCATAAATTGATTGAGCCAGCCCCGCATTGTCGTTGTAATTCAGATTATAAAGTGCTGTTAAATTCACCCCAAATCGACGCGATATAGGCTGAGAATAAGTCAGCCCAACCAAGGGCGACGTTAGTGACTGATTGGGAATGCTACCGTATCCATCCTGTTTTATCTGGATCGTCGTATTTTCGATCTCACCGTGTAAATAGAGATTAGGTAGAATCGAAGGAATAAATTCGTACATCAAAAACCCCCGCCCGCCAAACTGATTATAGGTTGTTGGATTGTAGTAAGGTGCTTTATAACGAGTGTAGTTGTAAGTACCACCAACACCAACAATGAGTCGTTCGGTTGCCTGATAACCAATTACCGGCGACACACCCAGACTAAAGGGATTTCCAAAACGAAACCCATTTATGCCTCCCCCAAACCGAAGCCGCTGACCAAAAGGTAGTGGTTGCCCATCGACAGTTTGTGTCTTAAGCGGATCTTTACCCTGATCACGGCGATCTTCCGGGTCTTCTGTAAGCTGCCCATAGGCAACACTACTACTGAATAAAACAACCAAAAACAATAACTTCTGAATATGACTCATGGTAGGTTTGTATAAGTTAGACGCTTCTAATACGTAGGAGTCCAATTCGTATCTATCGGTTCGATTTACGATAACGACCAGCGTCCCGATTGTAACGAAATCAGACTGTAAATTCTTTTATTCTAGCATCGTTTAATAGTCTTTCGATGCATTTTTCGTGGTTTTTTGCCGATCCGCTTACCCGCCAGTGCTCAACTAGTTCTGAACCGCTACGTTGCTGCTGACTGCGCGACGCCGAAAGACCAAATTCATCAAAAAATGCCTCATACCGATCGAGCGTGGTTGTGTCAAAATCGGTTACAATCTTGTAATCCCGTATTTGGTTCAACGATTGTATACGTTTGGCTAAACCCGTCAGAAATAACAACGAACAAATCATCAGTGCAAAACCAACCCCAGCGATATCAAACTGATGACTACCCACACACATGCCAAGCGCAGCTACCGCCCAAACTGTAGCCGCTGTTGTTAATCCCTTTACTCTGCTTTCTTCCTTGAATATAATCCCTGCTCCCAAAAAACCAATACCATTAACAATGTTAGCCGCAATGCGATCATCCGCCCCATGACTGATACGTCTGGACACAATGGTGAATATGGCCGATCCTACGCAGATCATAATCATTGTTCGAAAGCCGGCCGATTTGCCATGATATTCCCGCTCAGCCCCAATTACTCCGCCTATAACAAAAGCTGTAATCAGACCAACAATATCCGTCATGTCTTCACCGCCGAAATTCATTTTTGTCTGCTAATCAGTACGGAACAACTTGGGCTGCCGTTGCAATGTTCCTTCTTTTATTTATTCACCAATTCCTGTATCAGTAAATTGAGCGTAGAGAAACCATATCGCTAAATAAACCGTTAAAATTTAGATAGAGTTTACCCTACGAACTGAGAATGACTCAAAGCGCGAAAACTGAGCCATCGCGGCCAGTTGATTACCTCGACCCGAAGCAATTTATTATCATTAAAGGGGCGAAAGTACATAATTTGAAAGGAATTGATGTTGCCATTCCACGGAATAAGCTGGTCGTCTTGACTGGCCTTTCGGGATCAGGGAAATCGTCACTGGCCTTCGATACGTTGTTTGCCGAAGGGCAGCGGATGTACGTAGAGAGCCTGAGCAGCTATGCGCGCCAGTTTCTTGGCCGTATGGAAAAACCAGAGGTCGAATATATAAAGGGCGTTTCGCCTGCTATTGCGATCGAACAGAAAGTGTCGACGCGTAATCCCCGTTCTACCGTCGGTACATCGACCGAAATTTATGACTACCTGAAACTGCTGTTTGCCAGAGCGGGAATAACTTACTCGCCAGTATCGGGTCATGAAGTACGTAAAGATACGGTTACCGACGTAGTGAGCTTTATCCATAGCTTTCCGGACGGGCAGCGCCTGATGATTCTGGCTCCGCTACGTATCCGCGAAGGCCGCACGCTTGCCTATGAATTGAACATTCTGCTTCAGAAAGGCTATACGCGTATTGTGGCCGATGGCGGTCCGACGGGTCAGCAGGTTCTACAGATCGAAGATCTTCTGGCCGAGGAGGCTAAATCGCTGGAAGGTGCTACGTCGCTTGAAATTCTGGTTGACCGGGGAACGGTCATTTTCGACGATAAAAACGAGCCTGATGAAGATAATCTGTATCGTTTTTCCGATTCGGTACAGACGGCCTTTAATGAAGGCGATGGAACATGCCGTGTCGATATAGTCGGCGTTGAATCACGCATTTTTTCGGATAAGTTTGAACTGGACGGGATTGCTTTTGAAGAACCGAGTGTCAATCTCTTTACCTTCAACAATCCGTACGGTGCCTGCCGCCGATGCGATGGCTTTGGGAAAGTGCTTGGCATTGACCCGGATCTGGTTATACCCGATAAAAACCTGTCGATTTTTGAAGGCGCTATTGCCCCCTGGCGTAGCGAAAAAATGAGCGAGGAATTTCTGAAACCGTTGCTCAAAAACGGCATTCGTTTCGACTTCCCGATTCACCGGCCTTATAAAGACCTGACACCAGCGGAACAGGAACTGCTCTGGACGGGCAATAAATATTTTGACGGCCTGAACGCCTTTTTCGACTTTGTCGAAAGCCAGACCTTCAAAGTTCAGTATCGTGTTATGCTCTCTCGCTACCGTGGTAAAACGGTTTGTCCGGAGTGTCGGGGCTCTCGCTTACGTAAAGATGCAGGCTATGTAAAAATCGGCGGTAAATCCATTACCGATTTAGTATTGATGCCTATTACGCACGTAACCGCCTTCTTCCGGAATCTTGAACTTCCCGATCATCAGCAACAGATCGCCAATCGAATTCTGATTGAGATTCAGAATCGTCTGGACTACATGGAACGGGTTGGTTTGGGGTATCTAACGCTTAACCGCCTGACAAATACACTATCGGGTGGTGAATACCAGCGTATCAAACTCGCTACGTCACTAGGCTCTGCGCTTGTGGGATCGATGTATATTCTGGATGAACCCAGTATTGGTCTGCACCCTCGCGACACGAAACGGCTTGTCAGCGTACTGGAATCGTTACGGGATATGGGCAATACGGTTATTGTTGTTGAACACGAAGAAGAAGTGATGCGGGCCGCTGATCAGTTGATTGATATCGGTCCCGATGCGGGCTCGCTGGGAGGGCACCTCGTTTTCCAGGGAACCTGGGATGAGATTGCTCAGAAGTCAGGCCATAATGACACTCCCGCCACGCAATCGCATACGCTCGACTTCCTGACTGGCCGCGAAACGGTTGCCGTTCCGACATTCAGACGTAAAGCAACGAATTTTATTGAGTTGAAAGGAGCGCGGGAAAATAACCTGAAAGACGTGGATGTCCGCTTCCCGCTCAATACGTTAACGGTTGTTACGGGCGTATCGGGATCGGGCAAGAGTACGCTGATTCGGAAGGTGCTTTACCCAGCTCTAATGCGCTTAAAAGGCGATGGCAACGAAGAAGCCGGAAAATACGATAGCCTCAGTGGCTCCCTTGATCGGGTTTCGTCCATTGAAATGATTGACCAGAATCCGATCGGGAAATCGAGCCGCTCCAATCCCGTTACGTATATCAAAGCGTACGACTACCTGCGGCAGGTCATGGCCGATCAGCCGGTATCAAAATCGCGCGGCTACAAACCGAGCCATTTCTCGTTCAACGTAGATGGCGGCCGTTGTGAAGTTTGTCAGGGTGAAGGCGAAGTGAAGATCGAGATGCAGTTCATGGCCGACATTTATCTGAAATGCGAAGGCTGTGGTGGCAAACGTTTCAAGCAGGAAATTCTTGAAGTAACGTTGCAGGATAAGAACGTTTCGGATATTCTGGACATGACTGTCGATGAAGCCATTACGTTCTTCCAGAAAGCCGACCCAAAAATGGCGGATAAACTTCGTCCCCTACAGGAAGTTGGTTTAGGCTATATCGGGCTTGGCCAATCGGCCAATACGTTGTCTGGTGGTGAAGCGCAGCGGGTAAAACTAGCGTCGTTCCTTGGAAAAGGGAATTCGAATAAAGGCGGTACGTTATTTATCTTCGATGAACCGACTACGGGCCTGCACTTCCACGATATTCGTAAACTGCTAACGGCTATCAACGCACTGGTTGATCAGGGCGACTCGGTGATTATTATTGAGCATAATATGGAAGTCATCAAAAGTGCTGACTATATTATTGACCTTGGTCCTGAAGGTGGCGAAACAGGTGGCTACGTTACGTTCACAGGCACACCCGAAGAAATGGCTAAGCTTCCTCAAGGGAACTATACCGCTGATTTTCTGCGCGATAAGATTTAATTTTTAGACAGGATTTTTATTTTTTGTCATTGCGACGCAGGAGCAATCTTCGGAAGATAGTAAATGTTTTCTCACCTGAAGATTGCCCCTGCGTCGCAATGACAAAAAAATCGTCACAAAAAGCCGAGATGGCTTTATTGACAACTCGAAAAATTATAATGCTTTCACTTTATAACCAGCTTCACGTAGTAACGTAATAAGTCCGGAAGGGCCAGGCAAATGGAGTGCTCCTACGGCTACGAAAGTTGGACGTAACGCCATTAAGGCTGGTAATTTTTTCATCCAGGCCTGATTCCGTTCATTGACCAGATACGATAGATCACCATATCGTTTCTCGTAATCCTGGCTTAATTTCCACATTCCATCCAGATCACCAGCCAGATACAGGTCCGTTAGGTGCTTACTTTCTCCCCGCATTTCATCTTTTTCCTTCACCATTCTTACCAGATCGGCGGCTTGCTTTTCGACCGGATCATGATCGAACAAGAAGGCCATCTGCTGCTCCATTGTCTCTAACGGGGTCAAGACTTTTTTCTGCTTTTTGGCTTCGACGGTAAAGTATAAATCCAACGGCTGCCCCGTAAACTGACGAAGCGTATCCACTTCTTTTTCGGCGTAACTCAGACTAAGCGTCGTTGCAGTCATGATTGGTTTCATCTGATTGAACATCGTTAAATCGAAACCAGTCATCTTTTTAAACTCGTCGGACACCAGTTTATAATCCGCTTCCGAGATTAACTGCTTCAGACTTTTCCCCGGCATCATGGCTCGCATAGCCATACTAAGCATAGCCGACGAATCGACTGTCGTTTCAACAACAACACCCTTCGCCGAACTAAATGCCGACCGAACCTTAGGGGTTTTATCGAGATAGCTGTCTTTCAGAATATGGTACGTTCCAAACAGGTAAGAAGGCTGTTTCAATCCATTTCCCGAAACCTCCCACAGCAGCGATTGAGCAATCGCCATCTTCGAAAAAAGCACTAAAAAAATGAGTAGTAAGCGCATAAAATTCCCAGGATATGGATTCAAACAAAGCTGATAGTACTTTGTATTACCTAAAGCAACCAGAGCCACTCTATAACTTCAATACAATAAACGACGCCGTTCACACTTTGATTTAGCAGCTTCGTCTAATTTTTAGACAATCTCATAGGTCACTCTTCTACTTTTGCAGTACGTGGCTACTGCCATCACATCACTACCCAAGTAATATACCAACAACCTAATGAAAACCAATTTACGGATTAGGCTTCTCTACTTATTAGTTACTGTAGCCATCGGGATATCGGCAAATGGTCAGACTACTCAGAATACGATTGGTCAGCCAAACGGGCCGGAGCGACGTAATGCAGCTCAATTTACGGTCAGCGGTTATATAAAAGATGCTTCCAACGGTGAAGGGCTTATTGGCGTTTCGGTTTATGTTAAAGAAACAGGGACGGGAACCGTCACCAATAATTACGGTTTTTACGCCGTAACAGCTCCTGCCGGCAATTATACGCTCATTATCTCCTACGTTGGCTTCCAGAAAGAAACCCGGTCTGTTTCACTAACCGACCGGAACCTTCGCCTGGATGTTGAACTACAGGAAGAAGGTAAACAACTCCAGGAGGTTGTTGTATCGACCAAAGCCGAAGACGACAACGTAAAAAACATTGAGATGAGCGTTAATCAGATCGATGTTAAAACGCTCAAACGAATTCCAGCTCTGCTCGGTGAGGTCGACGTAGTACGTAGCATCCAGTTGCTTCCCGGCGTCTCTACAGTCGGCGAAGGAGCAACGGGATTTAACGTTCGGGGGGGTAGTATTGATCAGAACCTGGTTCTGCTGGATGAAGCTCCGGTCTATAATTCCTCTCACCTGTTTGGCTTTTTCTCGGTCTTCAACCCCGATGCGGTCAAAGACGTAAAGCTTATAAAAGGTGGAATTCCATCCAATTACGGTGGCCGGGTTTCGTCGATTCTGGATGTTCGTTTGAAAGAAGGGAATGCAAAAAAGCCAGAACTCAACGGCGGCATAGGACTGATTTTTAGCCGATTGTCTTACGAGAGACCCGTTTTCAAAGGAAAAGGCTCCTTTATTGTTGCCGCCCGACGTTCGTATGCCGACATTCTGGCGCAACCTTTTCTGAACAGCGATCTTCGCGGATCAAAATTCTACTTCTATGACCTGACCGCGAAGGGAAACTACCGCATCAACGATAAAAATACGGTGTTTCTGTCGGGTTATTTGGGCCGCGACGTCTTTGGGGCCGATTTCGGTTTTAACTGGGGAAATGCTACCGTTTCAGCGCGCTGGAACCACGTTTTCAGCGATCGGTTGTTTTTGAACACAACCGCCTATTACAGCAACTACGACTACTCGCTTAATTCGGACTTGAAGGGCAAGAATCCCAACGATTTTTTCCGAACCGACTCCCGCATTGTCGACTACAGCTTAAAACCTGATTTTTCGCTGTTTCTGGGCAAAAACACCATTACGTTTGGCGGTCAATCGATCGTTCATGATTTTCAGCCCGGCACCGCTACCGCAGCCAGTGCTGGCGCCGTGAGAAGTTTTGGCTTGTCGAGCAAATACGCACTTGAAAACGCGCTGTACGTGGGTAATGAACAGCAGGTAACACCAAAACTCCAGCTACAATACGGCCTTCGTTATTCGTTGTTCAGCTACATAGGGCCGGGCGAAGCTTACTTTTTTCAGACCGACGTACCAACGGGCCAGCGCAGAACCGTGCTCACAACGGTTGACTATCGGGGTCGGGAAACCATAAAAACATACGGTAACTGGGAACCCCGATTCTCAGCCAAATATGAATTACCACGTAACAGTTCGTTAAAACTGAGCTATAACCGGTTAGCCCAATATATTCACCTCATTTCCAACACCACAGCGTCGACTCCATTGGACGTATGGACACCATCGACCAATAACATCCGGCCGCAGATTGCCGATCAGATTGCTGGTGGCTACTTCAAAAACTTTGGAAAATCGGGCAACGAGTTTGAAGCCTCGGTGGAGGTTTATTACAAATGGCTTCAGAACCAGATCGACTATATCGACGGGGCCAATCTGATTCTGAATAAGTACCTGGAAGGCGATCTACTCAGCGGACGGGGCCGTGCTTATGGTGCTGAGTTTTTCCTGAAACGCACAACGGGCGTCGTGAACGGCTGGGTCAGTTATACGCTGGCGAAAACCGAACGTCAGGTCGATGGAATCAACAACGGCGACTGGTACGCTACTCGGTTCGACAAACGCCATACGCTTACGTCGGTGCTCATGTTCGATCCGCCGAGTGCCAAACGCTGGAATTTTGCGGCTACGTTCACACTAGCCAGCGGTACGCCTGGTACGTTCCCAACCAATCGTTTCGAATTTCAGGACATTACCGCCCCCATTTTCAGCGGACGTAACAACTATCGAATTCCAGCCTATCACCGGCTCGATCTGGCAGCGACCTTGCAGGGACGCAAGCGTACGGGTAAAAAGAAGGATGACAACTGGGTGTTTTCAGTCTATAATGTATATGGCAGAAAGAACCCTTTCTCGGTCTATTTCCAGCCAAATAAAGACAATCCTCGGGTAACGGAAGCCATCAAATACTCCGTGTTTGCGACGGTAATTCCGTCTGTTACGTACAATTTCAAATTTTAGGAAAAGTCATCCGAGTTAATCGCTCAACAGCGTTTTAAAATCCATGAAGAAGTATAAACTCATATATCATTTACCCGTTTTTCTGCTTGCCATCTATACCTTGTCGGGCTGCGAAACAGTCATTGATGCCAAACTTGATACGGGTCCATCACAATTATCGGTCGATGCAATTCTGACTGACCAGGCTGGTCAGCAAACCATCCGTTTAACGCAGACAGCGGCCTATTTCAATAGCAATACGCCACCGGCTGCCCTAAGCGCTACGGTAACCGTTTCGGACGATGCGGGAAAAACCTACGCCTTTACCGATTCAGATAACGACGGTTATTATACCTGGAAGCCAACGGGAAACGATACGCTTGGCCACATCGGACGAACGTATCAGCTGAACATTACGTATCAGAATGAAACGTACCGCGCTACGTCGAAAATGAATCGGGTACCATCCGTTGATTCCATTACGTTCGTCAAAACAAAACTCAACCCCTTTTCGACTACTGAAGGGTATCGGGCGGAGTTTTATGCCCGCGATCTGCCGGGAGCCGTCGATTACTACCGGATTCGGTATTTCAGGAATAACGAATTACAAAACAGAGCCCGCGATATTACGGTAGCCCAGGATGGCGCTTTTCAGGGTAGCGCCGACACCGACGGTCTGATGTTTATTCGGCCTATCCGCCGGTCAATCAACCCGGATAGTTTATACGCGCTCAACGACGTAGTGAAAGTTGAAGTCCACTCCTTAACGCTTGAAGCCTTCACGTTTTGGCAGGAGCTGCAAACGCAGGTTACCAATGGCGGTTTGTTTGCTACCCCTCCTACCAACGTACCAACCAATATCATAAACACGAAGTCGGGGGGACGTAATGGCGTTGGCTTTTTTATGACGTCGGCCGTTCGGAGCCGAACAGCACAGGTTATACCCACCAACCTGAGACCAGATTTATAAAATCGGTTGTCTCCGTCAGCAAGATGCTGGCGGAGACAACTAACTAATCCTACGCTTTGTCGCTGACAGCTGCTTTTTTATTCCGATATCGTTCCAGAACTGGCAGAAACGTATTGCGTTCAATCACCAGAATAACCGCCAGAAATAAGCCGAATAAGGCCATATGGTAGGGTACGGCCAACCAGAGATTCGGAATTTTAATGTATTGTGCCGCGTAAATCAGCAATCCTCCACCAGTTATATAGCCAATCGCCGATTTGATGTGATAAGGAACTGGGTAATATTTCTCGCCTAATACGTAGCAGATGACCATCATCACAAAACTGGAAGCCAGAAATGCTACTGCACAACCCATATAGCCAATCAGCGGAATAAGTATAATGTTGCCGACAATGGTAGTAGCCGCTCCGATCACGGTAATCAGCGTTCCAAACTGGGTTTTGTCACTGAGTTTAAACCAGAACGAGATATTGTAATAAACGCCCAGAAATAAATTGGCTAACAGTAGCAGCGGTACGATAGGCAAGCCCGGCCGATAACGTTTCGATACCAGCAAACCCACTACGTCCAGGTTTAGACTTACGCCCACCCAAATCAGGACGCAGGCAATAATGAACCATTTTGTTACGTCGGCCAGCAGTTTAGGGGAGTTTTTATCTTCGGCGCGGGAAAAGAAAAACGGATCGGCGGCAAACTTAAATGATTGAATCACCAGCGCCATAAATACCGACAATTTCAGGCAGTTACCATAAATCCCCAGCGCGTCTTTACTCGTCAGACCCGGATAAAAATTCTCGGGTAGCCAGTGCTGTAGGAACAAACGGTCAGTCATCGTATTGACTAAACCCGCTAGGCTCGTAAGCATCAGCGGAGCCGCATAGAGTAGCAGGGCTTTCGATTCTGTTTTATCGAGTCGGAACTGAAATCCAGTGAATGCATCGCGCAGAAGAATAAAATACGTAGCATTACTCAACAGGTTGGCCAGAATAATATAGCCAGGGCCTAAACTCGGGTAATAGATCAAATCAATGACCGGCTTCAATACGGTCAGGTATTTTCCATTGTAGATATCCCGGCAGATGATCAGGAAAAATACATTCAGAAATACCGTAATGAGAATATTAATGACTCTGGCCTGCACAAACCGACGAGCCCGATTTTCGACACGTAACCGGGCAAACGGAATATTCATGATCGCGTCAATAGCCACGATCAAAGCAACCCAGATCACAGATAATTCCTGACCCGGATAATCGAGCCAGACAACAATTTGCGGTGTTAGCAGGATAATCAGCAGCGATAGAAACAGGCTGACTACGATCACCATACTCAGGCTTTCATTGAATACCTTCTGTTTATCGTCGGGACGGCGAGCAGCAAACCGAAAAAAAGCAGTTTCCAGCCCGAGCGTGTAAATAACCAGCAGAATACCAACCCAACTATACAGCTCTACGTTAGAGGCCATTTCTTCGGGCCGGGTAAAAACATACGTTTGCAGCGGCACCAGCGCAAAATTTAACATTCGCCCCAAAATGGTGCTAATGCCGTATAGAGCCGTATCGCTGGCCAGTTTTTTAAATGTACTCATTATAGGGAGACCTAACTAAAAGAGGAGCTTTTGCGCTCGCGCAGACAAAGTTAAGAAGCCGTTTGAATTAATCGCTTTGGCTGCCAAGCGTGGCTTTCGGCCTCAGTGGGCGTTACTTTTTTCGTCCGTAGCTACGGCTACGTCGGAATGCCGCATCATCTCAAAAAGCGCCTGGACTGCGACCAAAATCCACTGCTTTTCAGCTCAAATCGCTAACTCACACAACTTCTAAGACGTTTGGTTATCTTTGTGGCTCAGAACGAGATAGTCTCTTTACGCTTTCGTTTAACTTGATCACTAATTTTCGAAACAGCTACACTGCTGTTTCAACCGACAGCATGTCCCTGAAAATTTCTTCTGCGCTAATCTCCGTTTATTACAAAGACGGTCTTGAGCCACTAGTACGGCTACTACACGAACAAAACGTAAAGCTGTACTCAACGGGTGGAACCCAGACATTTATTGAACAACTTGGCATTCCCGTAACGGCCGTTGAAGACCTGACTGGCTACCCGTCTATATTTGGTGGCCGGGTAAAAACGCTTCATCCTGCCGTAATGGGTGGTATTCTGTACCGTCGCGAAATGCCCGAAGACCTTGCTCAGGCAGAGCGTCACCGGATCCCGCCTATCGATATGGTGGTGGTTGATTTGTATCCGTTTGAGGAAACCGTAGCGTCAGGTGCATCCGACGAAGATATTATCGAGAAAATCGACATTGGTGGCATTTCACTGATTCGGGCAGCCGCCAAAAATCATAAAGATGTTCTGATTGTATCGTCTCGAAGCCAATACGGCAACGTAGTGAAACTGCTCGCCGGAAAGAACGGAACTACTGAGCTAAGCGATCGTCGGCAGTATGCGAAAGATGCTTTTGCTGTTACGTCGTACTACGACACGGCCATCCAGTCTTATTTTGCGGGTTCAGTGGCGGACTCTGGCGAGGCAGTTGCTATCACCAATTTCAAAAAATTACCCGCTAATCACCTGCGTTACGGCGAAAACCCACACCAGCAGGCTACATTCTACGGCGATCTGGAGGCTATGTTCGACAAACTGCATGGCAAAGAACTGTCGTATAACAACCTGGTCGATGTGGATGCCTGCGTGGGCCTGATCGACGAATTCCCTGTTGCTGACGGCAGTACGTTCGCCATCATAAAGCACACCAACGCTTGTGGTATTGCTACCGCGCCAACGGCTAAAGAAGCGTATCTGAACGCGCTCTCCTGCGATCCAGTCTCCGCGTTTGGTGGTGTTATCATTTCGAACGTAGCGGTTGACCTGGCTACAGCGGAAGAGTTGAACAAACTGTTCATGGAGATTCTGATTGCACCCGATTTCGCCCCTGAAGCGCTGGAGCTACTGAAATCGAAAAAGAATCGGATTCTGCTGAAGCGTAAGTCCGTCCATCTGCCAACCATTATGTTCAAAACCATTTTGAACGGCGTTCTGGAACAGGATAAGGACAACCAGACCGAAACGGCCGATCAGTTTAAGGTGGTTACGCAGAAAGCGCCCACCGATGCCGAACAGCAGGCACTGGAGTTTGCGCTGAAAGTGTGTAAGCATACCAAATCAAACACCATTGTACTGGCGAAAAAGGATCAGCTTCTGGCCAGTGGGGTCGGGCAAACCTCACGCGTCGATGCACTACGTCAGGCTATCGAGAAAGCAGGTTCTTTCGGGTTCGACCTGACAGGAGCCGTAATGGCTTCCGACGCGTTCTTCCCTTTCCCCGACTGCGTAGAAATCGCCGATCAGGCGGGCATTACGGCCGTTGTTCAGCCCGGAGGCTCCGTTCGCGACCAGGATTCAATTGACTACTGTAACGCACACGGCCTGGCTATGGTAACGACCGGCGTACGCCATTTTAAACATTGACCAGGATTTGTGGGATTTAATTGACTGACTTTGATTTTATTTTAGCTTCAAAGAAGTGCCTGAATCAAACAAAATCAAAGTCAGTCAATTAAATCCCACAAATCCTGGTTCTGAATTATGCGACTACTCTATTCCATTTGGTGCGCCATCTATTTTATACTGCTGTATCTGGTTTTATTCCCGATACAGTTTGTGTTTTTACAGCGTGACGAATGGAAGCCAGTGGCGCATAAAATCAATTATATCTGGGGGCGGTTGTTCTTTCTCGGTATCGGCATGCCTGTTCACGTAGAACACCGTTTCAAACCCGATCCGAAACAGGTTTATGTGTTTTGCGCGAATCATTTTTCGTATCTGGACATTGCGGCTATGGGCGTCATTGTGAAGAATTATTACGCTTTCGTCGGCAAGAGTGATGTAAAACATATTCCGTTACTCGGCTATATGTTCGCTAAGCTTCATGTTCAGGTTGATCGCGATCAGCCCAACAGCCGGGCCTACTCGCTGGCGAAATCGATTCGTACGCTGGCATCGGGACGTAGCATCATGATTTTTCCTGAAGGTGGTATCCGAGCCAAGCAACCGCCTAAAATGCATTATCCCTTCAAAGATGGAGCGTTTGTTATGGCCATCCAGCAGCAGGTTCCGATCGTTCCCGTTACGTTGCTGAATAATTATAAGATTCTGCCCGACGTCCCCAAAGTGCGTATGCACTGGCATCCACTCCGAGCTGTTATCCACCCACCCATCGAAACAAAAGGCTTAACTCAGGACAACATTGAGTGGCTGAAAGAAGAAACGTACCGAATTATTGATGCCGAATTAATGAAGGCAGAACAAACAGTAGCCTAACTTTACCTAGTTCGTACGATGAAAGTAGATCAGGAAACCTTACATAAAATTGCCCATCTGGCCCGGCTAGAGGTTCGCCCGGAAGAAGAGGCCGACTTATTGAACAGCCTCAACGGCGTACTTACCTGGATGGAGCAACTCAACGAACTGGACACCACCGGCGTTGAGCCGCTTACCCACATTTCCGCCGAAACGAATGTGCTGCGTGACGATGTCGTTGGCAATCACCTCCCCCGCGAACAGGCACTTGCCAACGCCCCACAACACGACGAGCAGTTTTTTGAAGTACCAAAAGTGCTGGAATAGTCTGAACCGGGATTGAACGGATTAGGGGATTAAACGGATTTTGTTGGTCAAATCAAGCGCTTCTCTAAAGCGAAAAACAAAATCAGCTTAATCCCTAAATCCGCTCAATCCCGGTTCAGAAATCAATCGCTGCAGCCACTTTTTCGGGGTGAAAGACCAGACTGAAATGATCGCCGGGTACTTCGATAAAAGCCTCGTCGGGTCGGGCGATGATACTATCGCGACGTGTATGAATCCGCAGATCGGGAGCAACGGTTAGTGGAGACGCTTTCGCAAACAAAACCTGTAATTGCTGATACACGTAGCGTCGATTCATTCGTCTCATCCCTTGCATCAGGCTCCGATGCAATGCTGCCGATTCCGGAAAGGGGTATTTAGCATGAAAATATTCCGTCAGACGTCGGCTTTGCGTAACACCGGAGAACAGTAAAAAACGTAGCACATTCAGGTTGTGAATCGGAAGACGTATTTTCCGCTGATCAGTCCAGGACGAAATCTGAATGGTTTTCGAGCCGGTCTGCTGTTTCACATAAATCGCAACCCACCCGCCCATCGAATGTCCAATCAACACGTCGTTCGAGGTGATCGTATAACGCTCAACCAGGTAGTTCGCCAGGCGCTCTACGTTGATTTTACCGGTTGGCTTCCACTGTGCAAACTCATCGACAAAGTCGATCCGAATAAAATCGGCATCGGGCAATAGCGGCACTAAAGCATTGAATATAGACGAATCTTCCACGTAGCCGTGGAGCAAAAAAACACGAGTAGTCATTCTGTACTGCGAACCCAAGAGGCACAATTATGTACCTAAAGCCCGGATTGCAGCAAATTGGTTCACGCCAGAACCGGCTTCACAATTTTTCCGGCTACGTCGGTCAGGCGGAAAGGCCGCCCCTGAAACTGATACGTCAGCTTCGTATGATCAAAGCCCAGCAAATGCAGAATGGTTGCCTGCAGATCGTGTACATGTACCTGGTCTTTCACACCGTAGTAGCCAATATCGTCCGTTTCGCCGTAGGAAAAACCACGTTTAACACCACCGCCCGCCATCCAGACCGTAAAGGCATCCAGATGATGGTCGCGTCCCATGAAAGGTAGCACCTGCCCATCCCGATTCTCCTGCATCGGCGTCCGTCCAAACTCACCACCCCATACCACGAGCGTATCGTCCAGCAAGCCGCGTTGTTTCAGGTCTTTCAGCAAAGCCGCCACCGCCTGGTCCGACTCTTTACATTTGGTTCGCAGACCGATTTCTATGGCACCGTCGGCACTGGTTCCGTGCGTATCCCACCCCCAGTCGAACAACTGAACAAAGCGCACACCACGCTCCACCAATCGTCGGGCCAGCAGGCAGTTTCGGGCAAACGACCCTTTGTTCGGATCGACCCCGTAGCTATCGAGAATATATTGGGGTTCCCGTTTAATATCCATTGCTTCCGGAACCGACATCTGCATTCGGAAGGCCAGTTCGTACTGCGCGATTCGGGTCAGAATTTCAGGGTCTTTTACGTCTTCGTACTGCTGTTGATTGATCTGGCTGATTGCCTCAATCGTTTGTTTACGAATATCGCGGTCCATTCCGGCGGGGTTAGACGCATAGAGCACCGGATCGCCATCTGTCCGACACTGAACGCCCTGATAAACCGTTGGCAGAAAACCGCTCCCCCAGATCGATTTACCCGCATCAGGCTGTTTCCCGCCCGATGCAAGAACGATATAGCCGGGTAAATTATCGTTCTCGGTCCCCAGCCCATACGTAACCCACGATCCCATACTTGGCCTACCCAACCGTGCACTTCCCGTGTGCATCAGGAGCTGAGCCGGTGCATGGTTGAACTGATCGGTATGCATCGCTTTCAGGAACGTAATATCGTCCACTACGCCCTGCAAATGCGGCAGATAATCCGATACCCAGGCACCCGACTGGCCATGCTGGGCAAATTTCCCTTGTGGGCCAAGCATTTTCGGAACACCCCGAATAAAGGCAAACTTTTTCCCTTCCAGTAGTTCCTGTGGACAATCTTTCCCGTTGTATTTCGCTAGTTCAGGCTTATAATCGAACAGCTCAAGCTGGCTCGGCGAACCAGCCATATGAATGTAAATCACCCGTTGCGCTTTGGGCAGATATTGCGACGAGCGGGGTGCCGTTGGTTCATCGGACTGCTGCCCGCCTGTATTAATCGCCTGAGGCTTATCTTTTTCGAAAAAACCACAGCCGCCAAGCATGGAGCCAAGCGCCATTGCCCCCAATCCTGTGGAGCAGGTATAGAGAAAATGGCGTCGGGTTTCGCGCTCAGCAGCCGCCCGTTTTAGTTCATCAAGGAGCTTGTTCATCGCTTTTGCCTGATTATTCTTTCGTAATCACCTCGTCCAGATTCAGAATCGTATTGGCCGTAACCGTTAATGCTGCTAATTGTGGAGTCGGATCCATACAGGCCATCAATTGCTTCATTTCCTCTGGTTTTTGCCGATAATGCTGTTCCGTATTTCGATACAATTGCGCCAAAACCGCCAGTTTTCTGGGCGTAATCTCCTGCAACGTAACACGTCGGAATGCGGCCCGAATTTGCTTCTCCGGCGTCATCTCCTGCTGCATGTACACGGCCAGTTGCTGAGCCGCTTCCATATAAACCGGATCATTCAGCGTTACCAATGCCTGCAATGGCGTGTTGGTACGTAGCCGCCGAAGCTGACAAAACTCTCGGCTCGGGCTATCGAACGTCACCATCGACGGATACGGAGCCGTTCGCTTCCAGTACGTATACAACGCTCGTCGGTGTAGGTCTTCGCCCGTGCTCTGTTTCCAGGAATCACCATCATAAGGCGATTGCCAGATACCTTCGGGCTGAACCGGCATTACGCTCGGGCCGTACATTTTATGACTCAACAGACCACTAACGGCCAATGCCTGATCGCGTACGGCTTCTGCCGACAAACGAACCCGAGGCCCACGAGCCAGCAGCTTGTTAAATGGATCTTTCGCCAGCACCTCCGGCGATACCTGTGACCGCTGACGATACGTAGCCGACATGACCATTTTTTTCAGAAGCTTTTTGATACGCCACTGATCGGTTTCCATGAATTCGACGGCTAGATAATCGAGCAGTTCGCGATGAGTGGGCGGTATGCCTTGTGTTCCCATATCTTCCACCGTCTCCACAATGCCAGCTCCGAAGAGTTGCTCCCAGAAACGATTGACCGCCACCCGCGCCGTTAACGGATGCTCCCGACTTACCATCCACTGAGCTAACCCCAGCCGGTTTTTGGGCAATTGGGCGTTCATAGCCGGAAACGACTTCGGCACATCGGGCGTAACGCGTTTACCTTTTACCAACCAGTTACCCCGATCAAAAACGCGGGTTTCGCGAACCAGATCGCCGGAACCATCCATCATAATCGGTGTCTGTTCGGCATCCGCGTTCAGTACGTCGACCAGTATTTTTTCCTGCTCGCCGATGGCATTCTCAGGCTGACCCGCCATTTTTGGTACGCACGAAACCCATTTAATCATGACCCATTCTTTGGGCATTTTGGGGCTGCTGAGCGATATGTGAAGATCATGTTTACCTTGAATTGCTGGCAAGGGAATCATCTGAATGCTATCGCTCCAGGCGCTCCCCGTTTTTGGAACGGGAATGGTAGCCAGCACCGGTCCCGATAAACGATCCTGACGAATAGTTACCACGGCATCATCCGCTTTCGTGCCCCAGGCAATCAACAAGCGAGGCCGATTCGTTAACGTAACATTTTTGATACGTGCCGATCCTTTGTCCTGAAAGCCAAAGTATTTTGCATCCAGCAGAGAAGCATTGACCAACTGATCGAAATCGTGTGAGTTGATTTTGGGCTCAACAGTGCGGGCCAGCCGAGTAAAATAGTCAGCCTGTAAACGAGCCTCTTTGGGATTAGAAGCGTGCGACAAAATAAACGACCGCAGATTAAGAGTCTTAAGCGAATCAGCCGATTTGTAGAAACGCAGCGTAGGCGTATCGCTCGTTACGTCTTCATCACGCGAATTATTGAAAAAAGCGAGGTATTGGTAATATTCCTCATTAACGAAGGGATCGTATGGATGGCTGTGACACTGCACACACGAGAACGTAGTGCCCTGCCAGACATCCCAGGTCGTATTGACCCGATCCAGTACAGCGGCCACCCGAAACTCTTCATCCTGCGTTCCACCCTCATCGTTCGTCATCGTGTTCCGGTGAAAGCCCGTTGCAATGAGCTGAGCATCGGTAGGATTAGGCATTAAATCGCCCGCTAGTTGCTCAATCGTGAACTGGTCAAAGGGTTTATCCTCGTTAAATGCCTTGATCAACCAGTCGCGATATCGCCAGATTTTCCGTCCTCCATCCCGCTCATATCCCTTGGTATCAGCATAGCGGGCCAGATCCAGCCACATTCCGGCCCATCGTTCACCATAAGCCGGTGATTGCAGGAGTCGATCAACCACTTTCTCGTAAGCGTCGGGCGATTTGTCCTGAACGAAATCGGAAACTTCTTTCTCTGTGGGTGGTAAACCAATCAGATCAAGCGATACCCGGCGAATCAACGTAGCGCGGTCGGTTTCTGACGATGGTTTTAGCCCTTCCGCTTTTAGTTTATCAAGAATAAAATGGTCGATTTCGTTTTTGGCCCAATTGATTTCATCGTTCTCTACGATTCCCAGACGGCTCCAGAACGTACCAACCTTGGGCACATCAGGTTTTTCGACAGTCTGGTAGGCCCAGTGATCACCCCAGTCAGCCCCCTGATCGATCCAATTACGTAGCGTTTCTATTTCGTCCGGCTTTAGGGGAGGATGCTCCAGCGGCATCCGCTCCTCAGGATCCGTCAGCGTTAGCCGTCTGATCATCTCGCTACCATCGGCATCACCTGGAATAATGGCTGGCTTACCCGATTTGGTTGGCGCTACTGCTTCATGCCTGAACAACAGCGAGAAACCAGCGGCTTTCTTCACCCCTCCATGACAGGCAATGCAGTTTTTGTTCAATAGCGGCTTAATCTGGGTATTATAATCCACTCGCTTCTCGAAAATGCCGAAAAAAGCTGATAGCATCGTCACCACCGCGATACTTATTGCCCCCAGAATCAACCACTGATATTTCATGTCAACGAATTAGCTACTACCAATCAGCGATATACGTAATCAAGTGAATTCAACGAACCACAGGCTGGACTTGTACCAACACGCCTATTTTTTCATAAAGACAATAAAGTCAAAAGTCTCACCACCAACAGCGATGAGACTATGAACGTATACGTAGTATAACGAAGCAATCGTATTATTTTATTTCACTCGAATATCAACCTGCGCCGTGTCATCCTCGCCATTACCAACCCCATTACCAGGCACAGAATCGGGGTCGGGACGGCTGGCAGCCGTAACTTGCGCGGAGCAGGTGCCGGGCCCCAACGCTACCGCTTTCGCTTTAAATCGAAGTGTTTTTTGGGCATTTGGTGCCAGGCCATTAATGCCACTGGTCAGATTACCGCTGTTTACCGTGAAGTCGTCGCCAGGTACAAACTGTTGACCAGCGGGTAAATAAGCCGCTACGTTCAATACGGCAGCATCTAAGCCGCCAGCATTCGACAATGTTAGGGTATACGTAATAATATCGTTTAGGCTTGGGGTCCGATTGTCGACACTCAACGCCAAACTCACATCGGCTTTGCCAGGATCAGGGGCAGGCTGGTTACTGATAACGGCAGGCAACGGAACCTGATTCGGATTGGGTGAAGCAAACGTAGCGGTTCCCGATGTTTTCGTTCGAAAATCTAAACCAGCCGTATCGTCCTGCCCATCAGCAGTTCCGGAGTTGGGTTGACTATCGGGATCAGTCGACGTAGCTTGTGCAATTTCGGCCGCGTTCTGATACGTACCAGCAACCGTAGGCTGTACCACAAAGCTAAGCTGCTGACTCGCTCCCGGATCGAGAAATAGCGCACCGCTGGTTAAGACGGTTCCGCTGGCCGTAAGGCCACTGGCTGAAACAAAGGCCAGATTGTCGGGTAGCCGATTCCGAACAACAACATTTTTGGCCCGACCTGGACCATCATTTTTAACGTACAACGTAACTGTAACCGGCGTGTTTATATCGGGCGTTCGCTGCGATATGCCCATTGCCAGACTCACATCGGCGGTGTTGGCCAACGCACTGGTCTGAAAAACGTTAGACGGAACGCCGGGCAAAAATGGCGACGTAGCCACCACCCGAATCCGAAAACGGCTGTCCATACGTAACGTATCAGGAATTTTCAGCTTAATGGGACTCGACGTACCGCTACCCAGCGTAGACCAGTAATGCCCTTCCGAATCCAGAAGCTGAACCTGCCATTGATTATCCCCATTGAATGTTCCCAACGTAGCAAACGTTACGTTCAGACTATCGCCGGGATAAACATAATTGGCTACGTTACCTGTAACGGCAAATTGCGTGGGCGTTATCGGCTGCGAATTCTGAAAGAAGCTATTATTGAGGCTACTATTCCAGTTACGAGCAAAGCGCGACAAACCCATGCTAACGGGAATCGAACCCGGGTTCAGATAATACTGGGGATGAGGAGAGGGACGAGAGCTATTTCTAAAATGAACATCTATTCCGCCCGCATTTCGATTGATAATGGTATCATTATAAGGCCCCTGATATACGTTCAGTCCCGGTGTATCGATAACACGCTGTTGCTCGGTAACGACTTCTGGCCGGGATACGCTCCCATCGAATGACGCCCGCGCCACGACCCAGGGCATATTCCGATTGCCAAAATCCTGCCTCGATTTTTGAATAACATTTACCAATCGATTGTAGTATTCTGGTATACTCGTATTACCATTAGAATTATACTCTGCTTCACCCTGATGCCAAAGTACCGCACGGATACCAGCTACGGAATTGTAATATTGCAGAACATTTTTCAGATTGGTATAGGGCTGAAGATTGGGCCAATCGGTAACGCAGTAATACCGATTACAGGTTGGTATACCATTCGCCGTTTTGTACCAGTTCTCAGCCGTCGATCCATCCCAACCCGCTACGTAAAACGCGACCGGAACATTATACCGATTAACGATATAGTCTCCTAACTCGCCCCACCCCCACGAACTCTCAGCCATCGGGAAAATACGTCGACCAGCCGTAAGCGGTTTAAATACAGGAACAGGCATGGGTAACCCCGACGATACCAGAGCCGGAAAGTTCGGTGGATAATAATGGTTGATCGAATCGATTGCATTGACCCGATCCGTAAACGTACCTAAATCGTTATCCCCCGATCCCAGTCCGCGCGAATTCGACTGGCCTGCCGTTACAAACACTTCGCCAATACCAACGGGCTGAACTGATGCTTGTCCTGATACAGCTCCGCCCACTATCGTCCTGACAGTTAATACGTACCATCCGCCAGATCCTGTTACGTATCCCAGGAAGATGTTGCTGGTGGGGTTCGTCTGCACAACTTGCCAACCCGTAGCCGTACCTTGCCCGCTTGTTACGGGAACCAGTTGAGCTTCTACACGATCGACCATGCCGGTTATCCGGCCAGATACGTAGATTCGGCCATTACCATCGGCTCCGCGCTGCACAACAAGGCGCGTCATTGGGTGTGAAATCTGAAGCTGCGCAGTGGCAAAAAAAGGGCCGCTAATAAACAGCAAAACCCATAGTAGACGTGTAGACATGAAAGGGGATCTAAGATCCCGCGAAAATACGTAGGAATCTTCAGAGTGAATGTAACACAGACTGTTCTGTGCTACGTATCAAACTAAGCGGGCGAGAAAATCATAAAAATTTTTGGGAGGAAGCGGACCAAGTGGGATTTCGATTTGCACCTGTACGCCTTGCTGCGTATGCCAGGTAATCTTGCCGTTTAAAATGGCCACTCTCGACTCAACGCTTCCAATTCCTAGTCCCGGTGTTTTCTGACGGATGCGCTCATAATCAAACCCTTGCCCATCATCCGAATAGGTTAGCATTAATCGATCCGCAGTACCCTGGACCACTAAATCTATCTGACGGGCGTTGGCATGTTTAAGGGAATTGCTAACCAGTTCCTGCGTTATTCGGTAGAGCATTACTTCCGTATCGGCCGGTAAACGGTCGGCGGTATTTTTCGAATCGCCTTCTGATGGATCAGCATTTAGTAACGTCGACTCGCCGGGAGCATTGGCCAGCGTGAGGTGCATATTCATACTGCCTGTGGCGTTAATACGGGAGAATAATTCTTCAACAGCCGCTACGTAGCCATACTTTTCCAGCGTCTGCGGGTTCAGTTTACGAAGTAGGTTTCGGACATCGCCAATGATGTTGTTGATCAATGTAAAAATATTGTCTTTCAACAACGTAACGCCCGCCCGATCCATCACGCGTGCGGACCGACCAGAAGGAGCCACTTCGGCGGGACTTTCGTTGATGTACTGGACCAAACGGGTTGTGTATAGCTTAAGCGTCGCTAACCGCGTTCCGATCTCGTCGTGCAAATCGCGGGCAATATCTTTTTTAACCTGTTCCTGAATATCATAGGCCAGTCGTAACCGTTCCGTTTCCTGCATCCGAATGGCATGCTCACGCTGCCGAACCCAGGCCAGGGTCAGGAGACCAATTGCCAGCATACTGACTAAATAGAAGGGAAATGTCTGCCAGAAAGGTGGTTCAATATGAATCGCCAACTTCCGAATCCGGCTACTCCAGTGCCCATCCCGATTGGCCGCCTTAACCTGAAACACGTAGTCGCCAGGCGGCAGATTAGCGTAACGAACGTAGTTCCGTTCACCGGCCGACACCCAATGATCGTCGTAGTTGGTTAGCTGATACTGGTAATTATTTTGCCCATCGCTGTAGTAATCGAGTGCTGCGAATTCCATCGACAGCGTATTCTGATTATGATTCAGCGCTATTTTTTCCGTTTCGCCAACGTAACGATCTGAAACAAATGGTTCTTCATTAACCGTCAGCGAGTATATGTGGACATTAGGCCCAAATGACGAATTTCGGTATACATCTGGCCGAAAGCGGTTAAATCCTTTTACACCACCAAATAGCAGCTCGCCGTTTGCCAATCGAACAAAGGCGTTACCGTTAAACTCATTCCCCTGAAGGCCATCGCTGGGGGTAAAATTCTTAATCGTTCCGGTTGTCAGATCCAGCCGCGACAATCCCCGATTGGTACTCATCCAAACATGGCCTTTCACATCAGCTAGTGAACCATAAACAAATGAATTCGCCAGACCCTGCTGCTCGGCATACAGTCTGATTTTACCCGTTGCGGGTTTTAAGGCAGCCAACCCCCGGTCAGTTGCCAGCCACATGGTTCGCCGAACCGTATCGGGCCGTATGTGCAACACCATATTTCCTTTTAAACCCGACCGGATCAGTTGCCAGGGAGCGCCTGGGCTGGCGGGCAACTGGTAGCGATAGTAGCCATTCAAATACGTTCCGATCCAAAGCTGCCGTAACGACGTATCATACCAAACACTGAATATGTTCTGGCCAGATAGTTCGGGTAGCTTTTTCCAGATTCGACGGCTTGTATTCAGCGAGTATAACCCATCCTCAGTAGCCGCAATGAGCGTACTGTCGTTTATACTGGTCAGGTTTCGGGCGTAATTATCAACCACCTCGCTCATTCCGGCGGGAAAAGGAATCGATTCAAACGATTGTTCTTTGGACTTAAAGGCAAGTACTCCCCCCCGTACGCCAACCCAGATACGTCGCAATGTATCACGATATAAGCAGCGAACGAATTTATGGGTGGTGATTGAGCCTGAGGCTGGACTATTAAAGTAGCGTTGCACAACGCGATTGGTTCGCGGATCAAGAATATTAATCCCCTCCTCGGTTACAATCCATAGCCGATCGAATCGCTCCTCCAGAAAACCGCGAATGGCGTAATTGCTAAGCTTCTGCTCGGCAGGCAAATCGTCGGAGAATTGCCGTTTCATGACTCCATCAAATAGAAAAGCGTCGGGTGTAATACAGGCAATTCCATCCGGATCTACATTGGCCCAGATTATTCCCAGATTATCGGCAAAGACCTTTCGGATTTCAAATTCGCTCAGTCGGCGCGTATCATCGATAAAGCAGTTAGCCTGCCCGAACAATCGGGAGCGTTTATCGAAATATAAAACCCCATTGCGTTGCGTTCCCAGCCATAAACGACCGCGCTGGTCGGGAGCGATACTGTAGATATTACTGATAGGCTGGTTGCCGGTCTGACTGTACGTATCAAACGTATTATTTTGATAATCAAACCGAATTAAGCTGTTAGCCGTACCGAGCCAGGCAATATTGTCGGAATCAATAAAAAAAGAAAAAACAGTGTGAACAGGTCCAAAGCGATTATCAGGACGACCGCTGAAATAATAAGACAGCGTACGGCTCTGAATATTGTAACGCGCTAAGCCTTTTGGTGCATGTACCCATACATCGCCCTGTGCCGTTCGGGTAGTAGAACTGGAAAGATCATACTCTTTGGAAGGGCGAAGGCTGGCGTTCAGACTAGTTTTTCGCTGGTTATGGTAATCAAATCGAACCAACCCTTCCACATCGCTGAGATAGAGCAGTTCCGTTTTATCGACAAAAAAAGGAAGCGTACGGCTCGTTCGTTCTTTTTTATCGGCTCCTGTTGCCAGAAAGCAATCAAATTGATCGCGCTGCCGATCGTAGCGATTAAGCCCCTCTTCAGTACCTATCCAAAGATTACCGTTTGGATCCTCAATAATGCCCGAAATATTAATGCCTCTGATGGCACCTGGCTTTGGTAATCCACGCTCGCCAATGGCAGGGCGGTACGTATGAAAATGATGGCCGTCGTAGCGATTTAAACCGTCCTGGGTGCCGAACCACAGAAAGCTTCGGCTGTCTTTGAACATATAGTAAACCGACCCCTGAGTCAGTCCATTATCGACGCTGATATGCGAAGTTCGAAAGTTCGACGTAGCAGACCGATACGTCGACTGAGACCATACCAACTGATTCAACGCGCCTAAAAGGCACACCAGATAGATGGCTTTGCTGAGTAGCGGTCGAATCATTCGTTCGTAAAGAGGTTAAGACAAATATCTGTAAATGAGTCAACTCTTTCCTTAATTTCCAAATGGGTCAGTTAGATAATCTGGAATAGATACGTAGCGACCCTGTCTCTTTCTGCTGTCATTACGTTGTGAGTATGCTAGGTGCAGATTATATTCTTTTGCTTGTATTTACGCCCTTCCAAAGCGTTCTTCGTAAGAATTTACGTATGCCAGCTTTCATCAACTACTCGTTTTTTACTGATGCATGTTAAAAATTCCATTCGATTACTACTTATGCTAAGTTCTTCAGTGGCGTTAGCCCAGTCGAATAGCTCGCTGGAGTATCCTAAAGCCCGTAAAACGGATCAAACCGATACGTATCATGGCACTACCGTAGCCGACCCCTATCGCTGGCTCGAAGATGATCGTTCGGCAGAAACGGCCGACTGGGTCAAGGCCGAAAATAAGGTTACGTTCGATTATTTGTCGCAAATTCCGTACAGAAGGCAACTTCAGGACAGGCTGGAACACATCTATAATTACCCGAAATACTCGGCTCCCAGCCGCAAAGGCGACTGGTTCTATTTTTCTAAAAACGATGGCCTGCAAAATCAGTCGGTTCTGTATCGCCAAAAAGGACTGGATGGTAAACCTGAATTGGTGATCGACCCAAACAAACTGTCGACCGATGGCACAACACGATTAGGTGCGTTTTCGCTGTCAAAAGATGGTAACTATGCTGTTGTTGGCTTATCGAAAGGCGGCTCCGATTGGCAGGAATACCAGATTATGGATCTGGCAACCAAACAATATCTGCCGGAGAAAATAGAATGGGTGAAAGTGTCGGGCATTGCCTGGCAGGGAAATGGTTTTTACTATAGCCGTTATCCCAAACCAGAAGGCAGTGCGCTGGCCGCCAAAAACGAAAATCACCAGGTTTTTTACCACGCTTTACATACGCCACAGTCGACCGACCGGCTTATCTACGAAGATCCTAAAAATCCCCAGCGATTCCATATCGCCAGCACTACCGATGACGAGCGTTTTTTGCTCCTGACCGTTAGTGACCGGGGGAAAGGGAAAGATGGAAACGCCCTATTTTATATGGATGCAAAATCGGGGAAAAAGGATTTTTCGCCCGTTATCAACGAAGTTACCGACTTTAGCTATGGCGTTGTTGACAACGACGGCGATCGCTTATTGATCCTGACGAACGAAAAAGCACCCAATAGCAAAGTCGTTGCATTCGACACAAAAACCAAAACTTTTTCAACCCTCATTGCCGAAAAGCCAGAGCCCATTGCAGAAAGCAGCGTCAGTGCTGCCGGGGGCAAGCTATTTGTTGAATATTCGAAGGACGTAACGTCTTCGGTTCTGGTCTTCAATTATGCGGGTAAACAGGAAACTGAAATAAAACTTCCAGCCATTGGATCGGCGGGCGGCTTTGGTGGCGAAAAAGATGACAAGTTTGTTTTCTATACATTTACGTCTTTTACGTTCCCACCAACCATTTACCGGTACGATATTGCTACGCATACGAGTACGGTCTTTCGTGCCCCGGAAGTAGATTTCACCCCGACGGATTACGAAACCAAACAGGTATTTTATACCAGTAAAGACGGTACCAAAGTGCCTATGTTCCTAACGTATCGCAAGGGCATAAAACTTGACGGCAGCAACCCTACGTTGCTCTATGGCTACGGTGGTTTCAATATTAGTCTTCCGCCATCGTTTAATCCACTACGTATCCCGTTTCTGGAACAAGGAGGTATTTATGCACAGGCCAATCTGCGCGGAGGCAGCGAATACGGTGAAAAATGGCACGAACAGGGAATGAAGTTAAAAAAGCAGAATGTATTCGATGATTTCATTGCAGCTGCCGAATACCTGATTGCCCAGAAATACACGAGTCCTGCTAAGTTAGCGGTTCAGGGAGGGTCTAATGGCGGGTTGCTCGTTGGGGCCGTTATGAATCAACGTCCCGATTTATTTCGGGTAGCCATTCCGCAGGTAGGCGTTATGGATATGCTACGTTTCCACAAATTTACGATTGGCTGGAACTGGATTGCCGATTATGGTAGTAGCGACAATGCCGACGAATTCAAGGCACTGTATGCGTATTCGCCAATACACAACATAAAAGCGGGTGTTGCTTATCCGGCTACGTTAATTACCACTGCCGACCACGACGATCGCGTTGTTCCGGCTCACTCGTTCAAATATACGGCTACGTTGCAGGAGGTTTATAAAGGCAACAATCCGGTACTGATTCGAATCGATACCAATTCCGGACATGGAGCCAGTAATACCAAAAAGAACATCGAAACAACCGCTGATATTTATTCGTTTATTTTCTGGAATATGGGCATAAAAACCCTAAAAGAAATAGCCAGCAAATAAAAGTTAGGCACATAAAAAGCGGCTCGTACTAAGTACGAGCCGCTTTTTATGTGCAGTAACGTTGTGCTTAAAACTTAAACGTAACACCTAGTTTAAGCGTAGCCAGGCTAGAGCCTAATTCAGCAAAACCACCAACGTTATCGCTAAAGAAATAACGGCCACCAATGTGAATAGGAACGTAAACAGTTCCATAATTATCTAAGAAACCACCGTACGAAAAAGAATAGTACGAAATACCTAAACCAGCATATAAATCAGCTTTATCGGTAGCTAAACTAAGCAGTTCGTTAAAGTGGTAAGATCCACGAGCACCCACATCAAACGAGTTGTAGTTATAGGATGCTACGCTACCATAGCTTTTATAACCTGCTACAGCACCAACGGTGATGTTCTTCGTAACACCGAAGTCAGCAGATGCGTTAAAACCAACTCCGCCACCGGTATAATAGCCGTAGCCCCCTACGCCAATACCCAAGTTTATGAATTTGGTACCTTTATCGATAGCCATTTGGGCGAATGACTGGCTACTCGCTAGTAATCCAATTACTAGTAAAATTGCAAAGTGAAACTTTTTCATGTGGTAAAACTGATTAATGTAAAACTGGGACAAATTAAAGTATATTCGTTTCGCTTCGCAAATCCACCAATTTACCCACTTATTAATCGGTAAAGTCGATAAATTACCTCGACACTGTATTTCAAGTCCCAATCCCCAAAAATCCTCTGCAAATCAATTGATTAACGCCATCACTGGTTCTATATAGCTCAATTTATACAGCTATACTGGCCGGTTTGTCTAATTATACGTTTGAGCAAGCGGTCATACCCAATTAACTAATAAAAGCACATCTTATTTACCTACAAAACCAATAGAGATTTAAAGCTTTCCGAAGGTTTTAATTGCTTTAATTAGCTCTCAACACTATTTATTTCTTTGTCGTATCAGTCAAAAATTATATAAATAACTTGTATTATACAGCAGCATCTTATACCGTAAATATTTATATCTATTTTGCTCTGTAGTGTTTTGTTTTACTGAAGAATCCAATAAATCCAGCCGCTATTTTTTTGATTATGAGATTACTCTTTTTCTACTGGTTATAATCTATATACAGATTCAGCAACTTATCCCGCGTTCGTTTCAAACGCATTTTAACGGCACTTTCCGATATCTGATATTGCTGGCTTATATCTTTAATCGACATGCCGTGCTCGTGCTTTAGCCGTAGCAATTTTATATCTTCTGCTGGTAATTGATTCATAACAATTTCCAGTTCATACATCCGATTCTCTACCGACTCGGCCGTATCCGGTTCCGAAATATCAAGTTCATCCGAAATCGTTTCTGTAGACATTTTCTTTTTCATTCTCAATTGGTCCAGGCAATAATGCTGCGATATAGCATATAACCAGGTCGAGAAAGTCGATCGATTTTGAAACGTATCCAGCTTACTTAAGACTCTAATAAAAATCTCCTGCGTGTAATCCTGAGCTTCTTCGGAGTCTTTTGTAATAGATAAACACGTTTTGTAGACCTTGCCTACGTAGCGGTCATAGAGTGCTTTAAACGGTTCATCGTCATTCGTGTCTTTAAACAGATTGACTAATTGTTCATCGGCTAGCCTGACTCTTTTCATAGCTCTCAGGTCGATAACTTATCAGATACAAATTTCGGAACGCACTACAAACAAAAGTAACCTATATTATACTATTTAACTAATAAACAGATTGCAAAATTTGTCATTACATTAAATGTAGTTACTCCATAATCGCAACAACGTGCTAATTGGCTGCTCAAGAGGCCAATCGACGTACGATTCAGACTCGTGTAGCCAATTATTTAAGAATGGAATGGTACTTTGGATCGACTTTTCATCCGCCGTTTCAGCTGGTTGATCAGGGAAATAAAAGGGCTGACGCTACGTATCGACCGGTTATACTCTTCTTCGATCAGCACCTGCTGCCGAATAGTAGTCAAGTCTGCCCGAATGTCGTTGTCGAGTCTGGTTCTTTTTCCGTTCTCAATGATGTATATATCCGCAATACGGTAGCTGTACTGAGCATCGTTTACCCGTATCTCAACAGGTACTTCGTAATAAATGCTCCGTGAAGAAGACTCCGCTTGTGTACTGGTCATTGGCAGAAAGAGCCTTCCTCTACCGGAAACAACTCCTTTTAACTGATCATCAACCTTAATAACCTGGTTATCGTGCGAAAATGCACTCCAGAAGAAAGCCTTGGCTCTGGTATATAGCTGATCGGCGGAAGCCCCCGGAACATCGATTGTACCCTTATACACAACGCCACTAGTTGTTGAATCTATTTGAAACGGCATATCGGCCAACGTATATGTCCGTTGCTGAGCTTGACAAAAACCAGTACCCATGCACAGGCTAAACCAGAGGATTTTATTCATTTACTACGTTCTTCAAGAGTTGTATTCAGCCATAAAGAAAACAGGAACAAACCTGTAGGCCAAAAACTCCTTTTAACCGGTAGGCCAGCTATTGATTCTATAACGACTGAATTTGCCCGTCAAACATAGTCTACACGAACTCATTTACTGTTCAGCCAGAAAAACCCTCACTTCGACTGGCAGCTCAATCAGTTGACCCTCATCTACATTGATCTTGCCGAAAACGCTCTACATTTTTGATAGACAAGAACGTAAGAATGTATTAGCCAATTGGACCCATGCCCTTGTCGACATCATTAACCCCATTCCGTTTTATTCTTTTTTCTGTTTTCCTACTAGCCCAGTTTACCAGTTCGGGCCAGGTTTTAAAGAAGCGCGGCCAACTGGGTGTAGCGGCTGTTGCCTTAACCGATTCGCTGGCTCAGATAAGTGGTCTCAAAAAAAAACAGGGAGTTTGGGTACGTCAGGTACTAGCAGGCTCCACCGCCGAACAGATCGGGATTCGGCCAGGAGACGTAGTGATCCAGATCAACCAACAGGCAATCACAGCTCCCACCGATCTAATGGCCTTTGCGCAACAGGTTGTTGAGGGCGATTCACTACGTATAACACTACTTCGAGGTGGCAATCCTCAAACGCTACGTGGCCTGGCCAAACCACGCCCGATACCGTTATCGGCTGATCTGGCGCTTACGTACGATCATTTTTCGTTTACAGATAACGGTAAACAGGCAGGCCAGATAAGAACCATTGTCAAACGCGCCAAGACGTTTGCTGGCCAAAAATTACCTGTAGTCTACTTTATTCAGGGAACATCCTGCCTGTCTATGGCTTACTTACCCGATGGCGATCCCTATAAACTGGCTACCGATGAATTGGCTCGACGGGGCTTTGCCGTGTTCATGATCGAAAAGCCGGGCATGGGCGATAATACAGGTACGGCGTCTTGTCAATCAACCGGCTTTAATACCGAATTGGCGGCTTTTACACAGGGTTACAAGCGATTGTTAACCTATGATTGGGTCGATACCAGCCGTATCTTTCTGTTTGGTCATTCGCTGGGTGGCATTACGGCTCCGCTTCTTGCACAAACGTATCGCCCTCGGGGCATAATCGTATTTGGTGGCGTACTACGGACCTGGCACGATTATATGGTGGACGTAATACGTGATCAAAAAATATTGGAAGGAGCAGAACCAGCGCAGGCGGAAGCTGACTTGCAGGCACTACGTCCTTTTTTATACAGTTATTTCTATCAGAAACAGTCACCCAAAGAGTTGGTTTCGGCCAACCCGATTATCGAACCATTAGTACGTCGACTACTTGATTATGAAGCAGACAGTCTGATCTTCGGTCGACACTATACGTTCTGGCAAGAATTGAATGCGCACAACTTATATGCCGCTTGGCAAACTATTCATACACCGGTGCTGGCTCTTTATGGGGAAGCCGATAGCAATGCCCTTAAGCCAGATGATCATATTCAGATTGCAGCTATTGTGAATCGTCAGCATCCGGGTTTAGCAACGTACCAGCTTGTTGCAAAAACAAATCACAGTATGCAGCTCGCAGGCACCATGGCCGCGTATTTACAGCATAGACACGAAGCTGGTCAGCAATATCCATTTAATACCGGGATGTTCGATGATATTGGTAAGTGGATTCGGCAGATCGGCTAATTCAATAAAACTTTACCTCCACCACAGTTGCGAGCACTATATACAAAAGTGGGGAAAATCACCCACAATAATTTAGCAAAACCTTGCCAAAACTACCAAGATCAATGCTCATAATCAAGCAATTACATATCAATCAAAAGAGTGGTACGATTTAGGCTTATAGAAAGTTATCAAACTTCAGTTGTTCGCTACAGTGGTAGCTTAGCTATAGATAGATTACTTTTTATACTCAACGTTAAGACATGAAAGAAGCCTGGGAGTTAATCCCAGGCTTTTTATTGATCTTCATAATAATTGGTTTACTAACCTACCGTCTAACCACACGTACAGACATAAAAAAAACCGGCCTGACAGGTAGTCAAGCCGGTTTTTTTGCGCTGATTAGCTAGCCACGGATAACTTCCGGGAGCAAGCTGGGGTCGACGCCAAATTTGGCCTGAATAGCCATTAGTTTCTCTTTCAATTCGTCGATATGCATAACGATTCCGTCACGGGGCGCAGGATAGTTAGGCCCCGCTGTTTTTGCTTTGGTCATTCGGGAACGGTATTTTTTTACCTGTTCCGCCCATTTTCCATTTTGCTTTTTCATAAACGTCCTTATTTGCTACGTATTGATATAGCAAAAAGACAACCAGAAATAGAAAACCCTGAAAATCTGCCATTATATAGCTCTTTGGGGCGTATTAGTTGTTCGAGGCTAAGGCAATAAGGCACTTTTTCCACATTTATTCGTGATTACATACCCAGAATTGTGGATAAACTGCCAAGCCAACCATACATAAATCATCATAACAATAGAGCTACCCCCAGCCTAAAAACTTTTTCCACGGAAATTATTGGGCCATGTCATTAACTATTCATTACGTATTGAGTCAACGATCTATGTATACGTAACGTCAGCTGTCCTTGCCTTCCACTGACTTTTACGAAGAGACCTATTAACTGACAGTGAGATATGGCATAGAGTTACGGCAGTTTTTAACCGTCTCCATAGGCAAAAAAATAAGGCAGGTCTAATCAGACCTGCCTTATCCCGCTCAATTTACCTCTTATAATTTACTTGTGTGTCGTTTCTTTACAAAGAACCGGGTCACTATGAGCAGCCCGGTTTCTATCCCTATTTACTCAAAATTGTCGTTTTGCGTCATGGCTACAAATGTAATAAAACGCGCAACAAAAATAAGTATTATTACTTATTTTTAATATAAGATTAATTACTCACCAATCATCCTGATATCAGATCGTTTATAGACAAGCCGGGAATGAGCCCTATTTACTACGTAGCTGGCATTTTAAGCACTATTTTCACGAACCACCAATACTGCCATCTGAAGTAGAAGACAGCAAAAAGCCCCATGATGGGGCTCAAAGCAAAATCAATTACGACAATATATACTATGGCTGGATTCCAGTCAACCAGATATCAGAAGCGAAAGCTATTCCTGGTTTTGAGTGACATACTTTTTCAAAAAGTCTTCTTTGCTATCTCTATAGGAAGAAACAGCCCCCAGCTTGTATAAACTAAATATATAGATCCAGGCAAAATCTAACTGAAACGGCAGAAAGCCAGCACGAGCACTACTCGGATACAGATGATGATTATTATGCCATTCACCGGAAAAAAGACCCGGTCTGAATTGATTAACAGATAAATTCCTTCTATCGAAATCAACACCTTCTACGTGTTTTATTTCGCCTTTACCATGCCCAGTGTAGTTAAAGGCTCGTACCAAAACAAACCAAAACATGGCTCCTGTAAATAAGGCACAAGCCAGCGCATGACCACCTATCATAAAGAAAGCCATGTACCAGAATGCCCAGTTTACAGCCCATAGCCCAATTGTATAGTAAGGCGAAGCAACTGAGCCCCATTTCAGATATGTCTTATAACTATTCATCCATACGCCCGTATGCTTTAAAAAACCAGCCACTTTGCCATACTCCTCCTCCGTTAGATCCTTGGCTATACTTTGGTGATTAACATCGGATAGCATACAATACATAAGGCCACCCTTAGCATTGTAGGGATCTCCCGGCTGGTCGGATTTCGCATGATGAACATGGTGAGAAACCACGTAGATCTCTTCCGGAAACGTTTTGATGACCAGATTTTGAGTAATAAATCGCCAGATTGGATGACTGAATGTGTAAGCTTTATGCGTACTATACCGATGAAACCAGATGGTGCCATGAGTACTCATGATAATCATCCCATAGAGCAGGCCAATCACCAGTAAGGGTACTGAAAAAAAGTAAACAAAAGCCATTACAGCGAAAGGAATCAGACAAACAGCCATTAGCCAGCTAATACCCGAAATCCAGTTCTTTCGCGTAGCAAATACATTTATTCTCGAAAATGCTTCAGCATACAACTCACTTGTGGTTGGAATAATCAAATCACCATTTTCATGGGACCACCCGTAAGATGGTTTTTGAAGTACTTTATCAATAAATGCCATAGGGTAATGTTTAGGCCAACAACTCTGGCGATTGGGATACGTATTAGCTGATTTTTTTGCGTTCAGGCAGAACAATTATTTCGGCCGGTACGCGGCTGTTGCTGGCAATTGCTTTGGCAAACAGCGAATGGCCTTTGGGTACCATCAAAAAGAGCTGTCCGCCATTCCGCGTAGCCAGTTGATACAGCAGCTTTAGTTTAGCGATCAGATAGTCAGTATCATTGGTTTTGAGAACGACTTCGAAATAGGACTTTTGGTCAAACTGTTTGCCCGTTACATCCGGCACAAATGACTCTCCGTCCTGCTGACGCCCGTACGCTTTTGGTTTGGCGTAGCCATCAACATTAGCCAATATATCAGTATAGCCACGTATTCTGGCCCAGTCAGCTACCTGCTGAACATATACTTGTTTATTCATAATCAAACATGGTTAGAAAGATTAATCAATTACTTGTCGGTTTCCGACGATTAATAGGTAGAAGTTATAAACTGAGGAATCAAATCGGTACGTTTTGCGGCCTGCTCTGGTGTTAAATAAAGCACCGTTTTAGGCATATCACGCACCATATATGGCTTCTTACTGGCCTCGATTAACTGGTGAGCTACTCGCTGATTTTCTTTAGCGGTTGCTTTTAGCGACTGTTTCATAGATTAATCTTTTTGAATGGTACAAGAGCAACTTTTTTGTAGTTACTGAACAGTCTAGGGCTATCTATTAAAAACAACGACAGTACATAGCCATAAATAAATCAAATAACTCACTCATAACCAGACCATATCCTGCTTACCAAAATACCCTGACAGATTATAGATCAATACGTATCAGGTAACGGATTATCCAAGCGACTATGGCTAACCTGGTAACAGAGACTATCTATAGTCCGAACAGCTATATAGGAAAAGAACACAAAACGCTCAGATAATGGCATTGATAAATAAAAACGGCAGCACGAAGGCTATATACGTGACGGTCAAATGAATACAACCGCCAGTTTATGCAAGTGGAGAGCGTATCCGGATAAAATTATCCCCTACTAAACTAACGCATAAATGCGTCAGCTATTGCTATTTAGCTAATCATGCACTCAGCGAGTGTTAAAGCTAGGCTAGTTTTCGAACCTCTATGGCACTAGGGCCCTTAGGTGTCGCTTCAATCTGGAAGCTTACTTTATCCTGTAAACTGACGGGATCGATAAGCCCATTTTTGTGAAAAAAAACCGTTTGCTGCGATTTTAGGTCTCTAATAAATCCATATCCTTTTGATTCAGTATACGAACTTACAATGCCTTCACGGGGCGCAACTTCTGCCATATCTTCTTGTCGGCTAACACCGATTACGATATCGTCAAGATCTATAGCTTTCTTTCTACTTGGGTCTGGAGGAGTAGAGGTCAGATTACCATTTTCATCAACATAGGCCATCATCGTATCCAGATCCGTACCTCTACTGGGATTGGCTTTACGATCTTCCTTTTTCTGCTCTTTATCTTTCCGCTTTTTTTGTCTGGCTTTCTCTTTTTCTTTCTTTGAAAATGTCTCCTGCGATCTGCCCATAGGTTCCTTCTTGGTCGTCTATTTAGATTATACTACTGGTGAAAAACTAATAGCCCAAATTAATCGAAACCTGGTTACCTGTTTCGATTGATTCGGGCCACATCTAATTAGCTAACCACAGTAATCGAAAATAAGTTGCCTACTGAGCTACATTAGCCAGTAACTCAGCTTATCGGCCGGTTTATAGCTGATTGACGGCGTTGTTCGTTGATTTTCTTCTGATTAGATACAGAAAAAATCCATAGACCAAAAATGGCAATTATATTCCACGGGTTAGGAATTGCCATTTTTAGTATCGTACTTCGTTTCAAATAATAAGAAAATGCAAGAAGGAACTGTAAAATTTTTCAATGAGACCAAAGGATTTGGCTTCATTAGCCCCAGTAACGGTGGAGCTGATATCTTTGTACACGCTTCAGGTCTGATTGATCAGATCCGCGAGCTGGACAAAGTGAAATTCAATGTCGAGCAAGGCAAAAAAGGCTTAAATGCCGTTGACGTAGAGAAAGCTTAATTGTAAAATATAGCAGGTCAATTATCGGAAGCATGTCTGAAAAGACATGCTTCTTTTTTTGTAGCTATTTTACACCTTTCCATTCCTAAAACAAACAAAACCAGGCATATCCGATACGTTTGGATGCGTTAATTTTTGATAACCTTGTAAGTTGATCGCGTTGCTCCGCTGACCAATTCTATAAAGTATATACCGGAAGGATAGTCGTTCATTGATAAAACGTCCTCTAATACGTCACTAACTTTAGGCCATTCTCGCACCAGTTTAGTCTTACCTGTCACATCTCTGACTGTAAGCATAACAGGAATCGTTTTAAGCACTTTCAATCGGATTGATAAAGAACTTACCGTTGGATTAGGGTAGATTTCCAGGGATGCAGAAGACAATGGCTCTGCGACTGTCAATGGAGACACTGTTAATACGGCTTCACCGTAAGCTTGCCCTACACCACAACGTTGTGTACTAACCCCAACCAACTTATATATACTGCTTGTATCTACCGGCAAACGTATATAGTGCGGAGAACTCAGGGCCTGACCAACTAGAGACCCAAATTCATTTTGCAATTCATACTGCCAGGGAGGTAACCCATTAAATCGAAGCGTCAAAACACTGGTATCGCCTTTCAGAACCGAATTTGAGCCCGTTAACGTACCGCTGACCAGCGATGATAGTTGTATGAACTGCTGGCTGGAAGCTCCTTCGATAACTGGATCACTGCTAACGACCCGAAGACGATAGTCCGTCCCTGAAGGCATGTCGGCAGGAATAACAACCGTCAGAGATTCGCCATTAGCAGTTGTTAGAAGGGGCTTAAATTGATTCCCCGTTGAATCTGATAACTGAACCGTAAACCGATTAGTGCTGCCGTATGACCCAGTTTTTGACATACGTATCGGAGCGGTTTGTCCTGCGCAGAGAATAGACGGTGCGGAAACGATACGTAGTGTTTGATTGGCGTTCGAGAGTAATTTAACCGTAATTGAACCAGTGGCTTCTCCTACACCACAACTATTTGCGATTTCAGTAATTCGATAGGTAGCCGACTCCACAGCATTAAATTGAAGCTGATTATCGGCTATCTGCGCTGTTATAGGCCTACTTCCTCCCAGCAGCACTACAGTTCCGGCATCCCCGCCCGAATTAGGTATTGAAAATCGAACAAAATCATTCGCATAAGCCGTTACCGTACCAGATAAAGCCACAGCAGGCCTGCTTGTGATAGAAACAAACCCTATTTCTTTCGACAAACGAACTGATGATAAGGAGATACTTTCGACCTTAACTTTATATCGTCCACTTTGTAAGGAATTAGGCAACGTAACGGACTGGTTAAAATCAAGCGCTGTTGTCTCCGCAATTTTTAGCCAGTAATCACTACCCGATAGCTGTAGAAAAATACCCAATTTGTGGCCAGCCTCAAAATCACCAACGGCATGGAATGAGATCGGCATGGTTTGGCCTCGGCAGATATTGCCGGAAGAAAGAGCAAAAGACCGTAGACCAGGCAGTACACGTACCGTAACCGACGTAGCGGCTTCAATAAAGCCACACTCATTCCATGCAGAATGAATTCGATAGTTCGTCGTGCGTGTTGGCTGAACAGAAAAGCCACTTCCTGACGTATTATCAAAAAACCGTCCGTCCGATAAAACAGCCGATACATTCCTGCTGGCGTTAAAGTAAAGCAGAGTCGATTGATCAGCCTGGATTTCTACTACTGTCTGTTTTCGTTCGCCGGTAAGAGAAACGCTTGAAGGCGAACTAATGCGAAGTTTATCGGAATAGGGCGATGGGTCTTTTCTAGCCAATATGGTTTGTTGATTAGCCAGAATAGCCTTTAGCTGAAACGTATATTCCTTTTCGGGTATGAGATTATCAATCAAAGCCTGAACGTAGTTAGGCCCCCCTGTTGCCGGAAATGATCGAGTTGTATTTCTTTCGTCAACAACATCAATAACAAATCGAGTAGTAGCCGGAATTATGCCAATCGCTACGTAAGGTATTGTTACGATCTTATTTCCAGGGCAATAACTTGTGCTTACAGTTCTCTGCCCGAATAGAAACGGAGCAATCTGGACAGAAGCGGTGTTTGTCGAGAACTGCTGTATACACGACTTAGAGACCGCTTTAATGGTATAGTTCGTAGGAATGACAGGGCGGTCGGGTTCACCCAGGGAATAGTTATAACTAAGCCATTTATTATTCAGCGCTCCTGAGCTAGCCCCAATCAGAACAGAATAAACCGAGCTATTGAGATAAACCTCTGACTTAGGATAAGACGAAATAACGACCGAACTTCCTTGCTGTGAACCGATTAAAGGCGGAGTATAATATAAACTCAACTGGCCAGAAGCAAAAGTAGGCGATACAGAAACGGTTACCTCATTACTGATAATACCATTATCGGCTACGACCCGTAGCCGGAAATATCCTGAGAAACTCGGTAATTGAATAGAAATTGGAGACGTACTGCCACTGCCCACATACCACCCAGACCATTGGGAGTTACTCTCACTTATTTCAACTTTATACGTTACGTTACTTGCCCAAGGGCCTGTATTGGCGAACTGGACAGTACTAAGTTGAGAAGCGCATAGGACAGCCTGACTAGGTATTTCCAAACGTGGGCCAACACTTGTTAGCTGCAAAATAGGTGTAACAGGCGAAGTAACCGCCAGGTTAACACTCCCCGTCGCCTTCCCGACGCCACATTGATTACGAACAGATTTTACTGCATAAACATTAGTTGACGGAACTTGAATGGAAAAGGTATAATCATATTTATTAGACCAAAGCCCTGAATTTACAGCCAGCCACGTACCGTCGGACAAGGTTATCTCCAATCCATCCGTACCGCCTGTGGTAGTGACATACATACTATACAGACCTGGTTTTGCCAGATTCTGCGAACCTGAATAATGAGAGGCAGTAGGTAGTGTGTTCACATAGACACCATTGACTATTGAACTGAGTAACGTATCGGCCAAACGCCTTATCTGCAGTGAGTAAATCGCAGGAGCCGTTTCATTGGGAATTTTTAGTACAAATCGATTGGCTTCAATACGCAAAACCTGAAACGTAGCGTTCACACTCAATTTCCCATCTCCCCCAACAGTACCAGCTTCCACCACAAATGCACTGGCTGGTTGCGAGACCGTAAAATTGGACGTGTAAAATAGAGAGATCTCATCGCCAGCACAGACGTGGTTTCTCGATACAGAATCAAGTCGAATACCCGGCGTTACAGAGATATTGATCTTGCCTACTGACTGGACAGAAGCCGGGCAGTACCCCGTATAAATCTGTTTTACAGAATACTCTGCCGTTTTTGTGGGTTGTAGAAAGAAGCGGTGAGAACCTGTTGTAAGTGATTCAATTAATGGGACAGTTGTGCTGTCTTGCATGATCAGCGTAGCTCCTGAAGCATTCGTGGCCTGTGCATATAGAACGGCTCTGTGCCCAAATGGAACAGACAAAGAAGTGGTGATTAATTGTAGAGTTGGAGTTGGCTTGAGATTAACATTAGGCAACGTGGCCCGAATAGCTAAGGTTGTATTTCGAACGACTAATCGGTAAGGTGCCGACAACCCATTGGTATAACTGTTTATGAGTGATTTAGGCGTAGGTATAATCAATGAATGTTCACGAAAACTGGCCTGAGTAGTGTTTACGACTTTACCATCATTCTGTATCCAGTCGACCGAAAATTGTGTCGAGGGATCTAACGATGTACTTGTTGAGAACTCTGGATAAATTGTATCGCCTGGACAAAAATTAAACGACTGATAGCCCATAAACCGGAACCCCAAAGCACTAACGTTTACAGTGGTCGAACCCGATATTTCCCCGGAACCACATGCATTTTGTACACTCGTTAGTCGATAGGTGGTCGTTTTTTCGGGAAGAACCCGAAATGAATTATCGGTATTGAATGCATAGACTTGCTCAAAACGAAGGCTATCATTTATGCGAAGTACGTAAGGCTCTCCGCCCGTAAGCAGTATTTTTAATTGGGTCGACTCCCCTCGTACAATAATAGTGGTATCGGCTGTACTTCCAATAAGCTGAGCAGTTGGCGCAGCCTTAACTACTAAGGGCCCAATCACATCGCTATACACCTGTGTGGATGATACCAGCCGAATAGAATAGGATTGTCCAATTACCAAATCATCGGGCAGCCGTATAGTTGCCGGGCTTGCGGTAATGGCTCCAGGAATGTCCTGAAATGCATTTGCATTAGCTGACCTAATCTGTAAGCGATATGAAGTTGCTGGTTCACTATTTCCTGAAATGAAAAAATTAAACGTAAAGTCTGCCCCTTTACAGATCTGTAGAGCAGGTGTTGATAAACGTAGTGAGGTGTATTGAGCAAAAATTAATTGACTAGTGGCCAGGACCAATAGAAAAATAGCAAAAAGCCAGCGCATTGTAGTGAAGAAACGGTAGGAACAGTCCCACAAATAACGTGTAGAATCCTACTTAAAACAAGGTATCAACATGTATTCTGCCAGTTTAATCAATCACACAATGCCTGCCCTTACTTTGCCCCATCAGGTGCTAATTCTCTGCATACCGCCTACGGATACATACCCACGCTTAATTTCTTGATTGACTCGTTCGACTAATTTCTTCAAGTTTTTATCAACAATAACCTGATAGGGACTTAATCCAGGCAATTCCTCTTGATCAGGCATAATTATTGTGCTTATGAAATCACAAAGTAAGGCTGTCAAATGCTTTACTAGCTTACTCAGGCAACAACATAGTCCAGTAGAGAAATAACTCTGTTTTGCAGACGTCACTTTTTGCCGATTAAGATCCAGTCTCCAATGGATACACTCATTACGTTGGAGAATGATCGTAATTCAGTGAAGTAGGCGCTATACCAAACTTTTTCTTGAATGAATAAGAGAAGTGAGAAAGACTTTCAAATCCTAATTCGAGGTAAATAGCGGAGGGCTTCTGATGTTTGGTTTCGATGAGGTGCCTGGCTTCAAGTAACCGTTTATCCTGCAGCCACTGGCGGGGCGGAGCACCGAATATTTTCAGGAAATCACGTTTGAAGGAGGCCAGGCTGCGGCCAGTGAGCTGAGCAAATTTTTCAATGGGAACATTGAAATGGAAGTTACTAATCATAAACTTTTCCAGGTCGATCTTATAAGGGGCGGAAAAGTCGAACAGGAAATTACGTAGCCCAGGCAGAGCAAGTAATAATAATTTTACGCCTTCTTTTATTTTCAGGATACCCATTTCCTCGGTCATTGCCGCCCCTGAGCTATGTGCGTAAGGAATTATAGATTGAAAATACCCCTGCAGAAATTCGTTGGCAGGAATCAGAATATTGGGTGGCCCCATGTATTTCTGGTCTACTTCGGGCTTTTCTTCTAATGCGATCTTGCGCAACAGGTCTTCCTGCAGGGATATCACGATGGTTTCATAATTCCCACCGGGCAACGGTGTTTTAGTGAGCGTGCCCAGCTGGTTTTTGCCGATCAACAATATTCCTCCACCGCTCATCGAAACGGTTTGTCCGGATGTTTCTAGCGTAAACTGTCCTGAAACCTGGCATATCAAAGTATGATGATTCCAGAAACATACCTTTTCTTTCCGCTCAGCAGAGTGGTAAGAATAGAAGATTACGCCCGGGAGAATGTCGGCTGGATTGGTCATTTACCGTTGTAAATAAGTGCCACCGAGTATGGCACCTTGTGCAAAGGTCGTGTTTAAGCGGTTCATTTCTTCTGCCGTGAATACAATATCCATCGCTGCGATATTTTCCGGCAAGCGAGACCGACGGCTCATACTGACTAACGGCATAATATGATCGCCCTGCTGGTTTACCCAGGCGATGGCTACCTGCGTTGGCGTGTACCCTTTATGTTTGGCTATTTGCTTTAATACGTCAACTTTCCCCAAGTTATGTAGTAAGTTTTCACCCTGAAAACGAGAGAAATGATTCCGATGATCATGTTCGGACAGCGGGGCTTTTAACTCACCGGTTAGTAAGCCTTCGGCCGTATTGGCAAAAGCCACAACGCCAATGCCTAATTCCTTAGCTGTTGGCAGGAGTTCGCTTTCTATTTGACGGTCGGCCAACGAATAGCCAATCTCCAACGCACTGATAGGGTAAATACTGTTGGCTATACGAAGCTGGTCAGCCGTAATTTCTGATACGCCAATGTGACGCACTTTCCCCTCTTTGATCAGGTCGGCAACCGTTCCAATGATGTCTTCTACTGGTACGCTGCCATCCATCCGGCTGGGCTGGTAAAGGTCAATGGTTTCAACACCCAAACGGGTCAGCGAGTAGTTTACAAAATTCTTGATCGCGATAGGGCGCAGATCCATCCCCAGCCATTGACCGTTGTGAAAGATGGCGCCGAATTTTACGCTAATGAAAGCATCGTCGCGCCTGCCTTTAATCGCTCTACCTACCAGCATCTCATTGTGGCCAGCACCGTAAAAATCTCCCATATTTAAAAAGTTAATACCGTTATCCAAGGCTTCGTGGATTGTGGCTATACTTTCTGCTTCGTCCGGTGTAGCGCCACCCCAGACGGAAGACATACGCATACAGCCTAAACCAAGTTTGGATACGAGCGGGCCATTGTGGCCTAATTGAATTTTTGTAATGTTTTTCATACTGCAAATATCACGGCCCCAACACAAAGCCGTTTTCTTCCACGGCTCAAATAATTTACCTCTACGGCTCATTTAAGTTAAGCCGTGAGAAGATGATTTTGTGGTGCCAACCCACAGACATAAGAATTGCCGATTGCCTATCTCTGAATTGCATTCGTCTCACCCAAACACTTGCACCTCAGGCGAATGGGTTCTACTGTCCAGGGTGTTTTATTAAGTCGTATCGACGTAGCAGTACTCCATTTTCGGCCATCCTATTTTTGGCCTACCTAGCTGACGGTAAAAAATCTCAACCTGTTTATCAGGTTGAGGTAAAGGCTGAGTGGTTTATACCACAGCGTTATTGATTGGCGTAAATACAATTAACTATAAATCCATTTTCGCCTGCATCACGTAGAACAGAGATCATAATTGCTTTAACTAAAATGGACTAGTACTATTTTTTGTGCTTTCCCAGCCCAAATGAGTTGATGCGCCTTCTTTTCTTATTTTTTTGCTTACTGCCTCTCTCACTCTATGCTCAGCTCAAAGGTTGGCAGGAGATTACCATATCCGAAGGTTTGTCGCAAGGAATGATCTATGATCTGAAACAAGATCAGAAGGGTTTTATCTGGGCAGCAACCAAAGACGGCTTGAATCGGTACGACGGCTACAACTTTACCGTTTTCACCCACGATGCCTATAACAAATACAGCCTGTCGTCTAATGCGTGTTCAACGCTACTGGTTGATCATCGGGGCCGTTTGTGGGTAGGAACGCTTACGAATGGCCTGAACCTTTACGATGACCGAACGCAGCGGTTTTACTACATCGATATGAGCGATCCGGCATCGCCCGATGCCGGTAATTTCGAAATTGTCTCACTCCATGAAGATCCTGAAGGCAATATCTGGGTGGGAACCAGTCAGAATAAACTCGTCAAAATCACCCTGTCCGATTCGCTTAAAACCGGTTTCCCTGCTCAGGCTAATGCCACCGGACAGGTTCGATTCAGCCGGTTCTCATTTCCGTTATTTGGCGCCGACAATCGAGATTCCCCTACGCATATTGTCTTTCATGCCGACGGACAAGCGATGGTTAGTGCCGCCAGAGGACTGTTTACGATTAACTGGCAGTATCCCGAAGGCGTTACTCAAGTTCCCCAATTTGGGAGTATGGCTTCCCTAGTCCAGGTCACGCCGAAAAAAAACCGATCCGATTACTGGTTTGGGTTCATTGCCAATTCGCTCATTGGCTGGCAGAAGACCAAACGCAAGATTATCCGGCTGCCACCCATCAAAAACTACAATGTGTATCTGGTTGCGATGGACGACCATACAATAGCCGTGGCAACGCCCGATTTTTTGTGGCTCATGTCGCCTGAGCAGCTCTATGCCCAGGATAGCTTGTCGGCTCGTAATGCATTTGCCGTTATGCCCCCGAATGTATTTGCGGTGTCCAAACTGCTCATCGATAAGACCGGTAATATCTGGGTGGGTACGGGTGGGTATGGTCTACGACGATTCAGTCCACGTATCAAGCAATTTAAGACGTACCTCCCAAGTGCTTCACTCACGTATCTATTCCAGGATAGACAGGGGCAACTCTATGTTCGGGATCAGTTCGACTATAGGCAGTTAGTTCAGTCCGGTAATCGTCGGATAAAGATCCCTTTTCGGGATAATACCAGCAGTATTCTGTACGAGCAGTCAAAGTATTTAATGCAGGACCGGCAAGGTTTTTTCTGGGCATCCGTAAATAGTACCCAACCCATTGCTACTACTCATCAGTTCGTTAAGTTTTCGGAGAATTGGCAACGGCTGAAAACGTATTCGATGCCATCCGGAACTGCTTTTGGTCGGTATGGCAACCAAACCCGGGAAGATAAAGCGGGGTATCTCTGGATCGGGGCGATGAATGGAAAGCTCCTTCGATTTGACCCGACCACTGAAACCTTCACTGTATTTTCTTACCAGCATCTATTGCCCAGGCAAGCCGCAGAAGTTGAAACGTACTCTCTGTATTTTGATGGCAGCGGTACGTGCTGGATTGGTACGCAGAGTGGCCTTGTTCGGGTTGATCATCCAGAAACAAAGCCCGCTTTTTCGGTATACAAAAATGATGTTTCCAGGCGTGAAAGTCTGAGTAACGATTTTGTGTCGAGTACCGTCGACGATCCCGATCAGCCGGAAAAATACCTCTGGGTGAGCACGAAAGGGGGAGGCCTGGACAGGCTCGATAAACAAACGGGTCAGTTTCAGCATTTCACCGAAGCCCAGGGCTTGCCCAATAAAGTGGTGTATGGTATTCTGACAGACGAGTTTAAAAATCTTTGGATGAGTACGAATCGGGGGCTGGCTCAGTTTAATCCCAGAACGCTCAAGTTTCGAAATTATACGAAAACCGACGGGCTTCAGGACGATGAATTTAATACGGGTTCCTTTCTTAAAACGGTATCCGGCGAACTACTTTTTGGGGGCGTAAATGGACTAACTGCCTTCCAATCCAAAGATATAGCAACCACTGCGTCCGGCTCTGCACCTCTGGTGCACATTATCGGGTTAAAAATTAATAATGAAGCCGTAGTTGTGGGAGCACCCGACGGTATTCTGCCGGCAAGCATCGAACAGACGAATCGGCTCGATTTGTCGCATACCCAAAACTTACTGACGCTGGAATTTACCGTCATGGATTACACCAATTCAGCCAAAAATCAGTTTCGATACCGGCTGGATGGTATTGATCAGGATTGGGTAGAGGCTGGTACCAATCGGTTCGCTAACTACGCACAACTACCCAGCGGTACGTATACGTTTGAGCTGCAAGGGTCAACGAACGGCGATGTCTGGAGCAAATCCGCCCCGTTGGTCATACGTATCCACCCTCCTTTTTACCGAACCTGGTGGGCATACATGCTGTATTTCTGTATCGTACTGCTTGTCATTTGGCAGCTATATCAATTTCAGAAACAACGGTGGTTACTCCAACAACAGGTGGTGTTTGAGCAGAATGAGACCAATAGACTGGCGGAGCTTGATACGTTAAAAACACAGTTTTTCACGAATATTTCCCATGAATTCCGCACACCACTGACCTTAATTTTAGGGCCACTGACGGATTTGAAGCGACGTTTTCAGACTGAAAAGGTCGTTACGTTGACCGAGCCAGTGGTAACGTTGATGGAGCAGAATAGCAATCGGCTACTTAGCCTGATCAACCAACTGCTCGACCTGAGTAAGCTGGAAGCCAATCAGCTCAAGGCAGCGCCACAACCGGGTGATATTGCCGTTTTCATTCGCACATTGGCGCGTTCATTCAATTCGCTGGCCGAGAGTCGGCAGATCAGCTTCTCGTTCGCACAAACGCAAGACCATGTCCAGGCGAGTTTTGATCGTGATAAAATCGAAAAAATAATAACCAATCTGCTTTCGAATGCCTTCAAGTTCACACCCGTCGGTAAACAGGTTCTGCTACGTATCGACTATCCTAGCTCAGAAACCACCGATGAGTTGGTTATTACCGTAGAAGACACGGGTATTGGCATTGCTCCGGCTAATCTGGCAGCCATATTCGAGCGCTTTTATCAGGTCGATAGTAAAGCTAATCGGATGTATGAAGGCACGGGTATCGGACTATCGCTAGTCAATGAACTGGTTAAAGTACTGGGAGGCACCATCGACGTTGCCAGCACCGAGGGTATTGGTACGAGTTTTACGGTTCGTTTGCCGCTGGTTCGTCTTGAGCAGCAGATACGTAGTGATAACTCCGAATTGCCTGAGCCTATAGAACGTAGCACTACGTCCCCGTCTGATCTGAGTGATACGTCCTCGACAGCTCCGACAACGGATAACGTACTACTCATTATTGACGATAACGCGGATATTCGGGCTTATGTACGTAGCGTGTTCGAGTCGGATTATCACATCATCGAAGCCAATGATGGACAGGATGGGCTGGAGAAAGCTACAGCCAGCTTACCAACCGTCATTATCTGTGATTTGATGATGCCCCGGCTCGATGGGTTAGGTTTTTGCCGGCAGCTTAAACAGCAGGAAACAACCAGTCACATTCCGGTCATTATGCTAACCGCCAGATCAACCGTGGAAGATCGCATCGAAGGTCTGGAGCTAGGGGCCGATGATTACCTGACCAAGCCCTTCAATCAGGCCGAACTCAAGATCCGTGTGCGAAATCTAGTGCAGAAGCAGGTCCGACTGCAGCAATACTACGGTAGTAAAATCAACGCTGAGAGCAAGGTACCGAATGAGCCAGGGCACTCCGCGAAAGAGGAACTATTTTTGACCAAGGCGCTTACTGTCGTGAGATCACAAATGGCGGATAGTAGCTTCGGGGTAGAAACGTTTAGCCAGCTGATGACCATGAGCCAGAGCCAGCTGGTACGTAAACTGAAAGCTCTGACCGGTCAGACTGCCGTTGAATATATACGTACGATTCGCCTGGAAGCGGCAGCCGAGTTATTGCGCCAGGGAGAGGGCGTTTCAGTGGTAGCCTATCAGGTCGGCTTCGAAAGCCTGTCTTATTTCAGCCGCGTTTTTCAGGAAAAATTTGGTGTTACACCTTCTTCGTATGAACCCCCAACTTACCTGGATAAACGCCAAGACAAGTAACCAAACTCACACATCTCACCATTTACAGGGAACTATGAGTCATTTTTCTGCACATTGACGTACTTAAAAACGAGTAACTATCGAAAATGAGCAAAAGATTGACGAAAATGAGCTAACACAGGCTGACTGGAATCGGGCAATTTTACCCTTATCAATCTGATCGTATTATCAGTTGATGATCTCCTCTTTCAATTGCCGTTCAGCTATGAAAAACTACCTTTACCTGCTCATCCTATCTATCTTTCTTTATTCCTGCTCAACTCCTGATACTGCCAATCAACCCCAGCGTTTGTACGGACCAACCGTAACAATGGGTAATGGTACGGCCAAAACCTGGTTCATGCCCGATGCTCAGGGTAACCCAACGTCTATTGGTTTCACACTCAGTAAAGGCGCGTACGACAATCTGCCCGCTACGTTGCCCGAAACCAGTTATATGCTGGCTCTACCCGACGAAGCCACCAGCAAAACGCCTTACAAACATGTCATGATCAACTGGAATCCTCAGGGTCATGAACCGGCGGGTATTTATACGGTACCTCACTTCGATTTTCATTTTTACATGCAGCCGATGAATGAGGTGATGGCGATACCCGTTTATACCGCTGCCACGGCCGCCAGGTTCGATAAAGTACCCGCTTCGGTCTATTTGCCGACCGATTTTGCGAAGGGGCCCGGTGGCGTACCCATGATGGGCGCCCACTGGTCGGATATGACCAGCCCGGAGTTTAAAGGAAGTCCGTTTACCGAGACGTTCGTGTATGGGAGCTACGATGGGCGCGTTACGTTCTGGGAGCAGATGGTAGCCATGAGTTACCTCAAAACGAATCCTAGCTTCGACAAAGCCATCAAACTACCGGCTCAGTACGAAACGCCGGGCTACTACCCCACCCGCTATAGCATACGTACCAATGCCGACGGCAGTCAGGACGTAGCGCTTGATGGATTCACCAAGCGATAACCGCTTTCCGCTTCATCCCTACCTCCACATTCTTCCTGTTCAACCAATCAGGTGTAGCGACAGCCTGTCGCTACACCTGCGTCACTACGTGAACTTTTTACCAATCTCGTTTATGAATACTTTTCTACGTTATAAGCAACATGTCACTAACCTGCGGTTATGGATGCTGTTCATTGGCTTATGCACGCTAAGCCTAACGACTCAGGCTCAGACCATTCGTTACGTTAAGCAAGGGGGAGCGGGCAACGGCAGCAGTTGGACCAACGCCAGTGGCGATTTGCAGGCTATGATCAACGCCAGTGGAGTGCAGCAGGTGTGGGTGGCGGCCGGTACCTACAAGCCGGGGGGCAACGCTAACACTAACCGTACCATCAGCTTTTCAATGAAGAACGGGGTAGCGATCTACGGGGGCTTCGCAGGCAACGAAACGGCCCTCAATCAACGTCCGGCGATCAACCCTACCACTGGCCAGTCCTCCAACAGTATCCTCTCCGGTGAAATTGGCAACTCCGGTAGCGCCGACAATAGCTTTCACGTGGTTAACAACGACCAGACGGGCATTGATAATACGGCTATTCTGGATGGCTTTATCATCAGGGGGGGCAATGCCAATGATATGAACAACGGTAACGATGGTACAGGTGGTGGCATGCTTAATGTATCGACCAGCCCAACAGTACGCAACTGTAGTTTTCTTAGCAATTCAGCTTCTGATTATGGGGGCGGGGGAATGTACAATCTCAGCGGCAATCCAAGCCTGACCAACTGCTCCTTCCAGGGCAATACTACGTCTGGAAATGGCGGGGGAATGTACAATGTTACCAGCAATCCAAGCCTGACCAACTGCTCCTTCCAGACCAATTCCGCTTCTGGTAGTGGCGGGGGGATGTACAACGAATCCAGCAACAGTCCCAGTCTGATCAGCTGCTCCTTCCTGAGTAATACCGCTAACGATGGCGCAGGACTATACAATTATAGTAGTAATCCTGGTTTGACCAACTGCTCCTTCCAGAGTAATACCGCTTCCAGCACTGGCGGAGGAATGTACAACATAACCAACAGCAGTGCTATCCTGACCAACTGCTCCTTCCAAAGCAATAGCGCTACCAGTGCTGGGGGCGGGGTATACAATGATCGCAGCAATCCCAGCCTGACTAACTGTTCTTTCCAAAGCAATACCGCTACCAGTGGCGGAGGGATAAATAATGTTAACAGTACGTACAGCCCGATCAACTGCTCCTTCCTAAATAACTCGGCGCTCACTAGCGGGGGGGGCATCTACAACAATTCCAGTAGTGTTGTCAACGTAACTAACGGCTCCTTCCAGGGCAACTCGGCGATCGCTAACGGGGGAGCTATCTATACGGAGAGAGCTTGTACACTGACTAACTGTGTATTATTTGGCAATGGGGCCGCCAATACGCTGGCTACCGTTCGTAGTAATGTGGCGATAACGCTCCTTTATAGCCTGATTGAGGCTGCTGAAACAGGATTCACCGACGGAGGTAACAACAGCCGTACACCCACCTCGCCTTTCGTCTCCACCAGCTCTAACCAGCTCAAAGGCTGTGCCCCAGCCATCAATGCGGGCAGCAATTCCGCTTATACCACCGCCAATGGACCTGCCAATGATCTGGCCGGAAACACCCGCGTGTTTGGCGGCACGATCGACATGGGAGCTTATGAGTATCAGGCCGCGCCCAGCGCTGGTTTGACTATAATCAATCCAGCTACCACAGTCACTACCCAGGGGAGTTCGTTCAGTAGTGCGTTTAATGCATCAGGGGGTACGTCTCCGTATAGTTTTAGTCTGGCCAGTGGTACGTTGCCGACAAGTCTGAGCCTGTCCACTACGGGTGGGTTGAGCGGATTCCTCACGCAGACCGGTAGTTTTTCGATTGCCGTCTGGGCCGCCGATGCCAACGGCTGTTCAAGGATGAGTGCTGCGTACACGTTGACCGTGAACCCCGAACCCTGCCCGCCAGACTTACAGGTTACGAATACCAACGATGCCGGAGCCGGCAGTTTGCGCCAGGCTATGCTCAATGTGGCCGCAACGACATGCGGTGGACCTTTTACCATTACGGTCGGTGTAAGTGGTACGATCAATCTGGCCAGCGCGCTGCCCGATGTTGATAAAAACATAACCTTCATCGGGCCGGGTGCCAGCAATCTGACCATCCGCAGAAATTCGGGCGGTAGCTACCGGCTTTTCAACATTATTCCCGACAGAACGGTCCGCTTTGATGGCTTTACACTAGCCAATGGGAGCGCGTCTGATCAGGGTGGGGCGATTTACTTTTCCAGCGGATCGTTGACCGTCGCCAATTGTGTATTTGTTGATAACCAGGCCGGTTTGATTGCTGGAGCTATACGGAGTGGGGGAAATTTAGTCGTAACAAACTGTCAGTTTGTCAATAACAGGGGTTCGGGAGTCCAGACCACGGGGGGAGCTATTTCTCAGGCCGGTGGCTCTTGTGCCATCACTAACAGTACGTTCATGGGTAATCAGGCCAGTGGTGGGGGAGCCTTCTTCAATGACGTGGGCGCGCCAACGCCTATATTTACCAATTGCACATTTAGCGCCAATACGGCTACCGTGTACGGAGGAGGTCTGTGGATACGAGGTGGCGGAACCCTGGTAAACTGCACCATTACGAATAATAGCGCAAGCATTGGGGGCGGAATTTCTGCTCCTGACGTAAATGCGACCCTAAAGAACTGTATTCTAGTCGGTAATACGGGTGACTCTGATGCTAATTTAGATGGTACGGCTGCGGCAGCGTCTTCGTATAATTTTATCGGCGCCAACGGATCTGGCGGATTAACGAACGGTTCCAATGGAAATATTATCGGTGCAAGCAATCCGCTACTGGCTCCCTTAGCCAACTACGGGGGAACTACCCAAACGCACGCGCTGCTGCCAGGCAGTCCAGCCATCAACGCCGGTACGGCCAGTGGCGTACCCAGCACCGACCAGCGGGGTATTAGCCGGGTAAGCACAACCGACATTGGTTCGTTTGAGTCGCGAGGCTTCACGCTGGCGTTCAGTAGTGGTAGCTCGCAAACGGCCACCGCTGGAACGGCCTTTGCCAATCCGTTACGGACAACGGTGAGCAGTGATAACAATGAGCCAGTAAATGGTGGCGTTGTTACGTATACGGGGCCTGCTTCGGGAGCAGGTATCAATCCAATATCAGTCACGACCAGTATTGGCAATAATACGGCTTCTACTTCCGTCACGGCCAACACCACAGCGGGGACTTATAACGTAGCAGCCACGGCCAAAGGCGCATCGCCGACCATCAATTTTAGTCTAACAAATTCGTCTGCAACCCCAACTGTTACGGGATTCGCTACGTTGAATACGTCCGTCTGTGTGGGCAGCCCGATCACTTTTACGGCCACGGTGGGCAACGTAACGGGCAGCTACAACTATACGCTCACTAACGGCAGTAGTACGTCGATAGCCAGTACTACGTCCAGCACGGCCTTTCGTCAGAATCTGACGGAAGTTGGTTCGGGTAGCCAGAGCTTTACGCTAATTGTCAGCGTTAACGGACTGAGTGCCCGGGCGGTTACGAACGTAACAGTGGTTCAACCGCCGATTCTCACCATTGCCTATCCCGGAACAAGATATTGTAATAGAAGTAATCCGCAACTAATAGACCCAACCAGAACGATAACGGCTGATTTTCCGATGGGTTCGGGAACCTATACCAGCAGTCCGGCCGGGCTTTCCATTGAAGCCGCCACGGGGCGAGTGGACACGCGAGCGAGTTCTCCCGGTTCTTATACCGTTACCTACACCTACACCAGTACGGCGGTGTGTTCGGTGGTGACGGCCACCACAGCAATGACCATTGTAGGCGCACCTCAGTTTGTTAACCTGAGTCGCATTCAGCCTAGCTGTGCTACGCCCACGGGAACCATCAGTGTTACGTTTACGGGCAATGGTACACTTGAGTATTCCATTAACAATGGCTCTACCTGGCAAACCAGCAACGTATTCAGTGGTCTGGCACCTGGGTCATACGATATTCTGGCGCGTTCGCAAAGCGAGACAGGCTGCGTGAGTAATGTATCTCTTATCTCCATCAATTCGCTTCAGAATACAGTACGTATCAGCTACCCGACGGGGCCGTATTGCCGAAACGCGTCGACTACTTATACGGCCAGCGTAACAAGCACCGGAGGGCAAGGTACCTTCACCAGCAGTCCGGCTGGATTGAGTATTGATGCTGCCGGTACCATCAATCCAAACCAGAGTGTGCCGGGCAGTTATACGGTCAGTTACGTATCGTCGACCTGTACGAACGTAACGGCCACAGCTGCTATCACTATCGTGGACAACCTTATCATTGGTCTTGAAGTAACGCAGCCTACCTGCGCTACGGTTACGGGTACGATCAACGCGAGCGTGACCGGGTTGAGTGGGGTCGAGTATAACCTTAACGGAGGCCCCTGGCAATCCAGCGGGCTGTTCAGCGGACTGGCCGCTGGTCAGTTGTACACGGTTCGGGCTCGTTTGGCGAGTTCCCCCATCTGCGAGAGTAATCTAACCAACATTCCCATCAATGCGGTGCCTACGCCACCGTCGGTAACGAATCCCACCGTCACCACGGCTACGGTTGGCGCCCCATTCAGTCAGAGTTTCACGGCCGTGGGCGGTACCGGAGGAGCCAGTTTCAGCCTGGTCAATAGTACGTTACCAACGGGATTGACGCTGGCCAGTACGGGTGTCTTGAGCGGAACGCCCACTACGTCAGGTAGTTTTCCGATCAGGGTGCGGGCTACCAATGCCAACGGTTGTTTTGGGGAGAGTGCTACGTATACGCTGGTGGTGAATTATCCTATCCCAACCGTGACTGGTTTTGCGGTTAGTCCGGCTACGGTCTGTGTGGGTAGACCCGTTACGTTTATTGCCACAGTGGGCAACCTAACAGGTAGTTATAGCTACACGCTGACTAACGGCACCAGCTCTACCACGGGCACAACGGCCAGTACTGCCTTCAGTCAGGGGCTGACCGCCAGTGGTTCGGGAGCGCAGAGCTTCACCCTGACGGTAAACGCCAATGGACAGTCGGCGACAGCGAGCACTACGCTCACTGTGAATAGCTTGCCTATAGCTGGTCTCACCAACAACGGTCCACTGACCTGTGCTCAGCCTGGCGTCACCCTGACAGCATCGGGAGGCAGCTCGTACACTTTTGTTAACAGCGCCGGAACTACACTCGGTACACCGGGGCCAGCCAGTACCCTCGTGATCAATAGCCCAGGGCTGTATTCGGTCATTGTGACCAACGCCAGCGGCTGCGTGAGCACGACCACCACCACCGTGATCAGCACGACGGCTACGGTGACAGTGAGTAAACCCGCTATGACCACCGTGATCCTGAATACGCCTTTCAGTCAAAGTTTCACAGCGCTGGGGGGTGTTGGCGCTTACAATTATAGTCTGGTCAACAGTACTCTACCGGCCGGGCTTACACTGGCTAATACGGGTGTGCTCAGTGGAACGCCCACTACGTTAGGTAACTTTCCGATCACGGTACGGGCCACCGATATCAATGGGTGTTTTGGCGAGAGTGCTACGTATACGCTAAGCGTGCTGGAAGCCTTTTCCCCCATTCGCTACGTCAGGCAAGGCGGAACGGGTACGGGTAGCGGTAACAGTTGGGCCGATGCGTCGGCCGATCTGCAAAGTCAGATCAATCTGGCGGGCGTAACACAGGTATGGGTAGCGGCTGGTACGTATAAGCCCGGTGGCGATGCCAACACCGACCAGTCAGTAAGCTTCTCGATGAAGAATGGGGTGGCTATTTACGGGGGCTTTGCGAATTCGGGTAGCCCTGTTCTGGCGGAACGTAACCCCACTACGTTTGCTACGGTGCTGAGCGGAGATATTGGTGAACCTAACAACAATGGCGATAATAGCTATCACGTAATTAGTAATGATGGAAATGAACTGAACGCCACGGCGGTGCTGGATGGGTTTGTCGTAACGGGCGGCAATGGCGGTGATTATGGCGGAGGGATGTACAACTCGGGGAGTAGTCCGAGTGTAGCCAACTGCGTATTTCAGGGTAACACCGCCAGCGAAGGGGGCGGCCTATACAACACCAGCAGCAGTCCTACGCTAAACAATTGCGTATTTCAGACCAATACGGCGTCTGTCGGCGGTGGAATGAGCAACGACAATAGTAGTCCAACGCTGACCGGATGTTCGTTCCGGAATAATCAGAGCGATTCGTATGGTGGCGGGATGAATAATTTCAATACCAGTAATCCGACCTTGATTAACTGCCTGTTTCAGGACAATTCGGGTGGTTTTTACGGCGGAGGAATCAATAATGAGAGTAGCAATCCGGTACTGACAAACTGCTCGTTTCAAACCAACTCAGGCGGTCTTATAGGTGGGGGAGCCATCTACAATAGCAGCAGCAATCCAGTACTGACGAATTGCTCATTTCAGGCTAACACGGGGGATGATGGTGGAGCCATGAACAACCAGAGCAGTAGCCCGATTTTGGTAAACTGCGTGTTCTTCGGAAATGGTGGAGCGAATACAATTTCAGGTATGGTGTCGGCTAGTTATAGTTTGTTCGAGGCCTCAGAAACAGATTATGCAGGTACGAATAACCTGATCACGACAGTCTCGCCGTTTGCTTCTACTACGTCTACCCAGCTAAACGGCTGTGCGCCAGCCATCAATACCGGCAGCAACGCGGACTATACTTCAGCCAATGGTCCTGGCACCGATCTGGCGGGCAATACACGGGTGTTTGGTGGTAGCATCGACATGGGCGCTTATGAGTACCAGGCTGCCCCAAACCCTGGGCTGACCGTCACCAATCCAGGCACCACTACCGCTACCCTGGGCAGCTTGTTCACAGGTACTTTTAGGGTTTCGGGCGGTGCGGAACCGTACAGCTTCAGTCTGGCTAATGGTGCTACGTTGCCAGCAGGCCTAGCGCTGGATGCCACGGGTGTGTTGAGTGGTACGCCTACCCAATCGGGGGCTTTCTCTCTTACCGTCATTGCCTTTGACGCGCTGGGTTGTTCAGGAACCAGTGCTCCGTATACACTCACTGTCAATGCCGCTACGCCGACTATTGTCGGGTTGGCGGCTAACCCGGCCGCGATTTGTGTGGGTAGCCCCATCGCCTTCACAGCGACAGTAGGCAACATAACAGGCAGCTACAACTATACGCTCACCAACGGTAATAGTACGTCGATAGTCAGTGTTGCGTCCGGCACGGCTTTCAGCCAGAGTCTGACGGCGGCTGGTTCGGGAAGTCAGAGCTTTACGCTGACGGTGAGCGCCAACGGACAACGTGCTCAGGCGACAACAAATGTGACGGTCACTAACAGTCCCGACTATCAGCCATTAGTAGATCTGTATAACGCCACCAACGGAGCCAACTGGACAAACAAAACGGGCTGGCTGAGTGGTTGTGACCCCTGTACGGGCAATGGGGGGCAACCCTGGTACGGGCTGACCTGCCAAAACGGGCGGGTAAACCAGATTGTGTTATATAACAATAACCTGGTGGGCAACCTGCCCGCAAGTCTGAGTGCGCTCACGGGCCTACAGGTGCTTCAGATCAACGCTAACCCTGGGTTAGGCGGGATCATTCCGGCGGGACTAGGTAACCTGACCGCTCTGGTAAGGCTTGAGCTGGATGCTAACGCCTTGACGGGCGGTATCCCGGCTAGTCTGGGGAGTCTGACCAATTTGCAGCGACTTGTTCTGAGTGAAAATCAACTGACGGGCGGCATCCCGACTAGCCTGGGAAGTCTGACCAATTTGCAGGAACTTTATTTACGTAACAATCAACTGGTGGGGTGTTTTCCAGCCGCGTTGACGGCGCTCTGCGGGGGCGGACGTACAATTGATTTCTCAATCAATCCCGGCCTGCCCGGAGGAGGAGACTTTGGCACCTTCTGCAGCACAGGCTTTGGTAGTGACGGCTTCTTGGCGCAGGCGTCGGCCAGCCAGCCTGCGGTCTGTATCGGCGGTGTGGTGAGTCTAAGCGCTAATGGAGGAAGCGGCTACAGCTATAACTGGCGCGGGCCAGCGGGTACTGTTCTCAGTAGCAACACCACTCAGGGCGTGTCGGCTACGCTGACTACTTCAGGAGTGCATACCTTCACGGTGGTGATCAGTAGTGGCAGTAGTTGCAGCAGCACGGCCACCGTCAGCGTCACGGGTAACGCAGCTCCCACGGTGGGTCTGACCAACAACGGTCCTTTGAGCTGCACGCTGAGCACGGTGACGCTAACGGCGGCAGGGGGTAATTCGTACACCTTTGCCAGCAGTGACGGCCTGGTGCTGGCAGGCTCAGGCAATACGCGCACGGTAAGCACCGCAGGTACGTATTCGGTTTCGGTCGCCAGTGCCAGTGGTTGTGTGAGCACCACTACCACGACCGTTACCAGCAGTACGGCAACGGTCACCCTCACCAATCCAATGATCACCACGGCTGTGCAAGGCAGTGGATTCAGTGGCACCTTCAACGCAGCGGGTGGTACGGCTCCCTATAGCTTCAGCCTGGCTAATGGTAGTACGTTGCCCACCGGTCTGACGCTGGATGTGACGGGTGTGCTGAGTGGTACGCCAACCCAGACGGGTATTTTCTCCCTCACCGTCATTGCCCTTGACGCGCTGGGTTGTTCAGGAGAGAGTGCTACGTATACGCTGAATGTCAATAACGCTACGCCGACTATTGCTAACTTTTCGGCTACATCGGCCTCTGTGTGTGCAGGCAACACCATCACCTTTACCGCTACCATAGGCAACGTAACAGGTAGTTATGATTACACGTTAACGAATGGTGTAAGCACGACAACCGGTACTACAACCAGCACCGCTTTCAGCCAAACGCTGACAGCCGCTGGCTCAGCTGTTCAGACCTTTACACTGATCGTCTCTGCTGCCGGACAACGAGCGTCATCGACCATCAACGTAACGGTCAATCCGATTCCTGTACCGACCTTGTCGGCTAATCTCGGAGGCACATTGACCTGTGCCCAGACATCGCTGACACTGACGGCAGGTGGAGGCACTACGTATGCGTTTAGCGGTCCCGGCGTGGTGAGTCAAGATCCGACAGCAGGCACAGCGGTCGTGAGTTCGAGTGGCACCTACTCCGTAGTTGCGACTTCGTCTGGGTGCTCCGCTACAACGTCGGTACAAATCAGTCAGGATACGAATATCCCTCTGGTGAGTATTGCTCCATCCATCGGTACCCCGGCCGGCGTTACGTTAACCTGCGCGACTCCTACGGTTAGTCTGAGCGCGGTTGGCGCAGGAACATACCGGTGGAATACGGGTGCCATTACGTCCTCCATCAGTGTAATGACTGCCGGAACCTATTCGGTGACCCTGACGGCTGATAACGGCTGCTTCGCTAGCGCATCTATTCAGGTACAGCAGGATACGGATATTCCTTCGGTGAGCATTTCGCCCAACTCCGCTACCTTGACTTGTGCCAATCCAACCGTTACGTTGACGGCCAATGGAAACGGTACGTATCTGTGGAGCACCGGCGCTACGTCTCAAACCATCAGTGTGGGCAGCTCGGGCACCTATTCGGTCACCCTAACAGGCAGTAACGGCTGTAGCAATACCGCATCGATTTCGGTGGCCGCCGATCAGTCGACCCCACCCCTGAGCCTTACAGCCTCCAGCACAGTGCTCAGCTGCATCAGCCCAACCGCCAGCCTGACCGCCATCGGTACCGGTACACTTCGCTGGTCAACCGGTTCTACGGATACCCAGATCAGTGTCAACTCGGGAGGCACCTACTCGGTGACACTGACAGCCCCCAGCGGTTGTACAACCTCGACATCCATTACCATTAGTCAGGATATTGACCTGCCAACGGTCAGTATCAGTCCTAGTTCCGCTACGTTGACCTGCACTAATCCAAGCGTTACACTCACCGCCAATGGCATAGGTACGTATCAGTGGAGCACCGGCGCTACCTCCCAGACGATTACCGCTAGCTCGACCGCTACCTACTCGGTGACGCTGACAGGCAGTAACGGCTGTAGCAATACCGCATCGATTTCAGTAACGGCGGACCAAACCGCGCCTTCGCTCAGCATCAGTCCCAGCTCGGCGACACTCACCTGCGCCAACCCAACTGCTACGTTAACTGCGCTGGGCACGGGCAGCTTCCGCTGGAGTAGTGGCTCGACTGACCCCCAAATTCAGGTCAGCACCGCAGGCACCTATTCGGTAACGCTCACAACACCGGGCGGCTGTACGGCCACCACCTCGGTTCAGATTCAGCAGAATAACACCGTACCAACGGTGAGCATTTCGCCCACCTCTGCTACCTTGACCTGCGCTAATCCTAGCGTAACGCTAACGGCCAACGGAACCGGTACGTATCAGTGGAGCACCGGCGCTACCTCCCAGACCATCAACGCTAGCTCGGCCGCTATTTACTCGGTGACGCTGACGGCTGACAATGGCTGCCAAGCTACGGCCAGTAGCACCATCGAGCAGGGAGCCGATCAAACCATCGGCTTCAGCCAGCAACCAGCCTCCACCTCCTCGGTCACCGTCGGTAGCTCAGTCACCACCCAGGTCGTGGTTTCGGGACAACCCACCAGTTACCAGTGGTATAAGGAAAACCTCAGCCAACCCCTGGCTAGTCAGACCGCGGCCCAACTCACACTCACCAATGTCCAGCTTAGTGACGCAGGGAGTTATTTTGTGGTGGTGACCGGTCCCTGCAATAGCCTCACCTCGACGGCCTTCACCCTCAGCGTCACCAACCCCGTTACATCGCTCTCGCTGACGGCATCAGTGAGCCCCAACCCGATTCAGGCCGGTCAGGTGGTTACCCTGACTGCAGCGGTAGTGGGCGGCACCAGCCCCTACAGCTATAGCTTTAGCGGGCCAGGCAGTATCAATCCGACGGGCAATACGGCTACCGTTTCAGGGCTGTCGGCGGGGGTCTATAGCTTCACTGTCAAAGCCTCCGACAGCGCCCTGCCGACCAACCAGCAGGCCACCAGTGTGGTCAGCCTGACGGTGACAGCGGTCGAAACGGCTCCCTTTGCCATCACCGGGGTGACCACCATCAACTGTTCGCCCATCACCCCCAACCGCTTTAGTGTCAGCTTCACCCCCCGCTACAGTGGTCTGAGCGGGCAACCCATCAGCTTCTCGGTGGCTAATGAGCTACTGCCTACCAGCCAGCCGGGACCCTATACCGTCCAGCTCTACACTGATAACCCTACCATTACTCTACAGGCCCGCCAGCAGGGGGCAACTACCAACTTCGGCTACAACTGGCTGGAGGCCTGTCGCACCTCGGAGAATCCCAACACCCCACCCCGGGTGGTGAGTGGCTTACCGAACCAGACGGCTAAGGTGGGCGACTACTTCACCTATGTCATTCCCGAAGCCACCTTCACCGATGCAGAGACCCCACTGAGCCTACGCCTGTCAGCCACAGGTTTACCGACGGGACTGAGTTTCTCGGGGGCTACGGTGAGTGGTACGCCTTCGACCACGGTGGGCTCCCCCTTCACCGTCAGCATCACCGCCACCGATCCGGGTGGACTCTCGGTCAGCACCCCGCTGGTGGTCGCCGTGCTACCCGCCACCGGTCCCGTTGAGCCTACCGCTCCCTTTGCCATCACCGGGGTGACCACCATCAGCTGTACGCCCATCGCCAATCGGATCAACATCAGCTTTGCTCCGCTCTATAGCGGACTGAACGGCCAGCCGATTGCCTTCGAAGTCGTCAATGAGCGGGCACCCACCACCGACCCAGCACCGTATTCGCTGACCCTCTACCGGGATAATCCCGTCATCACCCTGCGGGCTCGTCAGACCGGCAGTGCAGAAGTCGCCAGTTTCAGCTACAACTGGCTGGCGGCCTGTTCGACGGCGGGTCAGGACAACACCCCTCCAAGGCTGAACAGTCCGGTGGCTTCCCAGACGGCCACGGTGGGCAAATCGTTTAATCTGAACCTGGTCAACACGTTTGCCGATCAGGAGACCCCCAACCAGCTCACCCTATCGGCGCAAGGTCTGCCAGCGGGTCTTGTCTTGCAGGGAACAGCCATCAGTGGTACGCCGTCGGTGAGCGGCATATCGACGGTGATCCTGACGGCGACCGATGGCGGTGGTCTGAGCAACACGACCAGTTTCGAGCTGACGGTGAGCCCAGCTCAATCCACGACTACGACACCCCCGACTGGTTTTGCCATCACGGGTGTGCAGACACTGAGTTGTGTAGCGGTGAGTGGAGGCTTGCGATCAGTAACCTTCCAGCCCCAGTATGCAGGTGTTACCGGCCAGGCCATCAGTTTCCGGGTGGAGAATGAGCTGGCGGCCACCACCGCGTCAGGTCCCTACACGCTGAATCTGTACACGGATAATCCGGCCATTACCTTGAAGGCTCAGCAGGCGGGCAGTGGTGGTGAGGTTAGCTACCGCTACAACTGGCTGGTGGCTTGTTCAGCTCCCGCGCGGGTTGGCATACCAGAGGCCGAGACTCGGCTCGAGGTAACCGTATTGGGCAACCCGGTGGAAGGCGAGTTTGTGGAGATCGAGATTCGGGGCGCTGACCGGCAATCAGTATCGGCTGAATTGGTAGATCAGCAGGGCAAGTCGGTGTCTCAGAAGTTTATTGAACAGGCTAGCACCTTGGAGCGATTGAGTTTGCCGGTGGGTACCAGCCGGGGCCTGTTGCTACTCCATGTTCAGACGGCTAATCAACACCAGCAACTGAAAGTTGTCGTCAAGTAAACGTAACGATGCCCAAACTAATTACAGCGCCTACTTTCAGCCGGAGAGTGGGCGCTGTGGTTCTAGGGAACGTGATGATGACAAGAAAGCAATCATGACAGCATGATCTGCACGATTTTATACAGATGGTTCAACAACATACTTAGAAATGGGGACAGCCATCAATTAGCTAACTGACAATCCATTAGAGCCAACAAAAAAGCCCCATTACGGGGCTTAGAGAGGGATTCACTACAGGTGCTAGGCTTCGGTAGTCTGCGGTTTCAATTTCTCCTTAAAAACCTTTCTAAACTTGTCCAGTTTTGGCGCAATAACGAATGCACAATAGCCTTGATCTGGGTTCTTGGCAAAATAGTTCTGATGATACGCTTCGGCTTCGTAAAACGTGCTGGCTGGGCTAATTTCCGTTACGATTGGTCGATCATACGCCCCTGCTTTATTTAGCTCTGCTTTCGCGGTTTCGGCTAGTTGCTTCTGTTCGTCGTTATGATAAAAAATAACCGAACGATACTGGGTCCCTACATCAGCCCCCTGCCGGTTTAATGTAGTTGGATCATGACTCCGAAAGAAAGCCTGAAGCAACTCCTGATACGTAATCTTTGCCGGATCATACGTCACTTCGACGCACTCCGCATGACCGGTCGTTCCGGTACATACTTCTTTATAGGTTGGATTAGGATTCTGCCCTCCCTCATAGCCAGAGATAGCAGAAATAACACCATCCAGTGAATTATACATGGCTTCGGTACACCAGAAACAACCGGTCCCAAATGTAGCTTTTTCGAAATTTACTGATTGATTCGCGTTCATATAAGGTTTATTATCAACGACGTTCAGCTACTCATTCACGATTCCGACGCCAAATTGACGTAGTAATTTGAACAACATAACGCCTATTGAGGAAAGATCTACTAACCATTACATCAGATTCTGGTTATTAGCTGTATTGTTAACGTAACAGACCCACGTAAAGTTTACACAGTATTCCCGTGAAAGAATTCGAAACCAATCGCTTCCGCTACGACGGCGACAAGTCGTTAAAAATCAAAAAAGCTCCGACTAAAGTGGACGATCTCTATGAAGATGACACTCATTATGAAGCTTTACTACGTCAGCAGGCTGCTGAAATTGATAAGTGGCAGGAACGTATGTATTCCCATAATCGCTATGGGCTGGTAGTGGTTTTCCAGGCGTTGGATGCGGCCGGTAAAGACGGCACCATCCAGCATGTGTTTACGGGAACAAACCCGGCAGGCGTACGTGTGTATTCGTTCAAACGACCGACCGAACAGGAACTGGATCACGATTTCCTATGGCGTAGCTGGCGCGAATTGCCCGAACGCGGAACGATCGGCATTTTTAACCGATCGTATTACGAAGAAGTGTTGGTCACTAAAGTTCATCCGGAAATTCTAACGGATAGCCAGCGGTTACCCGAAAAAGCAACGGAAGATCTCGACAAACTATTCAAGCAGCGATTTGATATTATCCGGGATATGGAGAAATATCTCTACCAGAATGGTTTTCTGACAATTAAATTCTATCTGCACGTATCAAAAAAGGAACAGGCCGACCGGCTCATTGCCCGTATCGAAGACCCCGACAAAAACTGGAAATTTGAAGAAGGGGATGTTAAAGAACGTGAATTCTGGGATGAATATCAGGATGCCTATGAAACATGTGTCAACGAAACAGCTACGAAAAACGCCCCCTGGTACGTCATACCAGCCGATGATAAGAAAAACATGCGGTTACTGGTAGGCCGCGTTATTATTGACGAGTTGAAAAAACTACCGATTGCGGAACCCAAGCCCGATGATGACCGATTTAAGGAACTGCAAAAGCTAATTCCAGTAATTCGCGGACAATAGCAGTATAAGTAGCGACGCTACGTATTATCAATGAAATTTTACTGTTCGACTCATGCGTAAAGTCTTGTTGATACTAGCCTTGGTAGTACAGGGTTCAATTCAGGCGAAACTATTAGCACAATCGTCATTGCCGGCCAATCTGCCACCAGCTAAATTTCATTTGTATCTGCTGGCAGGCCAGTCGAATATGGCAGGTCGCGGAACGGTAGAAACAGTTGATAAGACACCACACCCTCGGGTTTGGGTACTGAACAAGGAAGGCCAATGGATTCCCGCTACTGATCCACTTCATTTCGATAAGCCCGACGTAGTGGGCGTAGGGCCGGGTTTGGTGTTTGGCAAACAACTGGCAGAAGCCGATACGTCGGTGTTTATTGGCCTTATTCCGACCGCAGCCGGAGGGTCGGCTATTAGTTCCTGGCAGCCGGGAGGCTATCACGATCAAACCAAAAGTCATCCGTATGATGATGCCATTATACGGGCGAAACTAGCGCAGAAAACCGGAACGTTACGTGGTATAATCTGGCATCAGGGCGAAAGCGATAGCAAACCAGAACTAGCCTCGGTATACGAGAAAAATCTGGAGCAATTAATTCAGCGATTCCGAACAGAGTTCCACAATCCCCAACTACCTATTGTGGTTGGTACGTTAGGCGACTTCTACGTTTCCCGTACCCCCGGTGGCTCGACAATAAACGCAATCCTACAGAATCTGCCCAATCATATTCAGAACCTAACCTGTGTTGATGCAGCTGGCTTAACCGACAAAGGAGACAAAACACACTTCGATGCGCCATCGGCCCGCGAGCTGGGCCACCGGTATGCCAACGCAATGATCAATCTGGAAAAAGCCTCCGGCAAAAAGTAACCAATAACGTAGCACGCTGATTCCGTGCTACGTCATTAGTAAGCGTGAATTATGAATAACCAATTTCTGTCATCCCGACGGCAGGAGGGATCTTCGTAGCTAAGACTTCTTTTTTCTACCGAAGATCCCTCCTGCCGTCGGGATGACAGAAATTGTATTTATACTAAATTGTTAATAAGCCTATTAACTCAGCTTCTGTCCACAATTCACGTTATTTAGCTTTACGGATATAAATATTTCCGTGCATGTTTTTCATCATTACCTCAGGCCCGCCCCCGTTGATTTTTCCCTTCACCCAATCCTCAACGCTGACCTTATACATACCATTTTTTTCGGTCCGGGTCGACTTTGGCTCGCTTTTATCAACAGCAATATCAAAGTCGCTGTAAATATCACCCTGGTCGGTTTTGATTTTAACGGCGGCTTTGGTGTTACCCGGAAACGTTACGTCGACATTTCCATTGAGGGTAGAAAACGCCATTGGTACGTCAGCGTCAATTGCCTTGAACGTAGCAACCAGATTGCCATTCACCGTATTGGCAACGGCCGATCCCGAAATATTCGACAGTTGAATCGCGCCATTTACGTTCGATATTTCTAACGTACCCGTAACGTTTTCGACCGTAACATCACCATGATTGACCGTCTTCAGTTTCAATGAGCAGCGCTGTGGAACCCTGATGGTCAGATCGATAGGGCGCTTCCAGGAATCAGTGCTGATATTGACCTTATTATCTTTCTCTTCCGCCCGGACTTCCATACCATTGCCAGCCGATATGCGTTTCATTCCACTCGCATTAGGATCAACTTTATCGTCCCGATCAGTACGTCGGTTCGATGAAACAGCGTCGATTACAATGTCTTTACCGCTCGACCCCACCACTTTAATTGATCCACCGACTAACGCAACCGTTACAAAACCGGGTTTAGAGGGATCGCTTAAAGGGACAACTATTTGCTCTTTTGTGTCATTCTGAGCCACGAGTGGACCTGCCCAGCCAAGCAACAAAAGCAATAACGTATTACGTATCAACTGAATCGTGTTCATTGTTTTCAGGATTGTTTTTTAATATAAATGTTACCGTTGAATGTCTCGAACCGGAATGTTCGCCCGCCTTTACCAATACGTATGGCCGTGTTTTTATCCAGCTTATAGACAGTGGCTTCTCCCCGGCGCTCCTGGTTTTTCGTCACCTGAACAGGCAGGATTTCCGCATCGGGAAAGTCGGTGTAGAATTCGCCATGGAAGCTCTTAAACTGCAGATCAGCTGATAAGTTGGCGGGGTAGCTTATACGAATATTACCATTGAGGATATAATACGCTGACTTATCGGGAGGAATGGTCAAATAATTAATCACTACGTCGCCATTGATGGTATGCGCGTTGGTTTCGCCCTTTGCGTTAACGATCGTTATAGCTCCGTTCACGTTATTGGTTTTCAATTTACCGCTTACATCCTTTACCTCCACGTTCCCCCGATTTACGGTCGAAGCCTGTAGATTCATCTGGTAGGGAATTTTGACGGTAAAATCGAGCGTGAAGTCATACTGGATTTTTTGATTACGCTCTTTCTGGTTTCGATTCGGCCGCGAGTCGAAAGGCTCCGCTATGTAAGCGATAATACTATCCCCTTTCTGCTCAAACTCAACCTTGAATTCTTTCTTACCCGTTTCCAGCGCATCTTTATCTTTTGCGGTTATGGTTTTATCCACACTGAGCACAACTTTGTCGCCCGAATATCCTTCCACTTTGATAGAGCCGTTGATATTATAGATCGCCAGTGTACCATTCGTTGCTGTAAATTCTTTGGCAATATGTTCTTTAAAGTCCTGAGCCCGGACTGGCGATTGGGCACAAGCGAGCACCAACCCCACTAAACAGGGGATAATTAATCGGTTCATAATGTGTTTTGATTTCGGGTTACTGATTCGTTCTACGACAGCGCTTTAAGGCTCTCCTGAATTTTACTCTTTACTAAATCGTTGAGATTTTCCTGCCGAAGCAGTTGACGCAGCGGCTTTATGGATCGTTTTTCCTGCAACTTCACCATCAGATCGGCCAGCGCAACCTGCACCAGGGGCGAATCCTGATACACAAGAGCCTGCACCAATCCCTCGCGTACGTTGGGGTCATCAGCCAGCTTAGCGAGCGCTTCCAGCGTGACCAGGCGCACATTTACGTTGGGATCATTGTTAAGTGTTGTCAGTAATGCTTCGACCACGCGATTGTTAGCCTTGCCTATCTCTTCGGTATAACTAACCGCCCGAAGCCGTTCGGATGCCGACGGATTATCAATCAAAGAAAGCAACATCATCTGCCGCATTTCCTGCACCTGAGCCGACAACGTATCAATCTGCTGTTGATAGGCCACCACGGGCTTACTCTGGTTATGTAGCCAGTAGCCCACTCCTACTCCAGCAACCAGTAGCGCCAGGCTATAAGCCAGACGTAATGCAGGCTGGCGAATCAGGAATGATTTGATTTTCGCGATAAAATCAGCTACCGTTTTCTTTTCTTCCGCTTTAATCGACTCTTGATACGTATCAAGCATGGCGTCGAAACGGACGCGCATCATCTTACTGGGCTCAGGTGCTGCCAGTGTATCCATACGCAACCAAAGATTTTCCATATCGTCAGCTTCCTGCTGGCAATCAGGGCACCCGGCCATGTGCGCATCCATTTCCAGCCGTTCGGCATCGGGAAGGCGGTTACTGAGCCATTCGGTAAATTGCTCGTTGGCATTTTCACAGTTCATGCGCTTTTCGACTCGATTCAATGGTTGTATAGATTCGTTTCAATTCGTTCATAGCCCGATGAACCCGAACTTTTATAGCGCCTTCGGTTGTGTTCAGAACCTGGGCAATTTCGTCGTACTTCAACTCCTGGAACCGGCTTAGAATCAACACTTCGCGATGATCATCGCTTAATCTCGACATAGCTTTGCGAAGCAAATCCTTTTCCTGTTCCCGCTGTAACTCTTCATCGGCCATCAACCCTCCACCGATACGTTCAGCCAACTCCGTTACGTCGGCATGGTTAGCTGAGCGCTTGTTTTGTTTCGCTACATCAGCCAGTACGTTCCGGGCCAGATGATACATCCAGGTTCTGAACTCACCATCGCCCGTGAATGTATGCCGATATTTCAGCATCCGATAAAACACCGTCTGGACCATATCTTCACTTGTTTCCGTCTGGCCCGTCATATGAAACAGGAACCCGAACAAGGGGCGATGATAGCGCTCGAAAAGTAAGCCCATCTTATCCAGATTGCCTGCTTTTACTTGAAGCATGAGTGAATTATCGGCTAGCGCGTTCAATCAGATACGGGAGTTGATTTACTGTATTTTGGACTGGAAACTGCGGGAATTTCGCAAGGTTACAGAAAGACGTAATTTTTTTTGTTTCGTTGCTGCAATCAGCACTTTACTGTCGACGGTAGCTTATTTCTTCAGTCGGTTAATCTATTTCGCTACGTATAACTATTCTTTCGTTTATTACACACAAACTTCATCATAGTATAAGAATAAACAATCTCGGTAAATTACAGTTTAACGATCTAACAATTAAGTATTTATCTCTCTTTTATATCGACGTTTTATGACTACTTTTTACGGATTTCTTCTGATCAGATCGGAGAAGCACAGATGTGCTACGTCTCAGCCTATTCCACACTGGGCTCTGTTCTGTCTATTCCTGGTCAGCCTTATTGGTGAACTTGGTTACGCACAAACGTTTCCGGCTAGTTTCAGCCAGGTTCAGGTAGTCAATGGACTTTCCAGCCCTACCGTTGCTGCTTTTGCGCCAGATGGTCGGATTTTCGTAGCCGAACAGGCTGGTGCGCTACGTGTCATAAAAAATGGCAATCTGCTTCCTACACCTTTCGTGCAGCTATCGGTAGACCCATCGGGTGAGCGTGGGCTAATTGGCTTCGTTTTCGACCCTAATTTTAACAACAACCACTACGTATACGTGTATTATACGGTTCCGGGCACACCCGCTCATAACCGCGTTAGTCGACTCACAGCAAATGGCGACGTAGCACTGGCCAATAGTGAGACTATCCTTTTAGAACTTGATAACCTAAGCTCGGCAACGAATCATAATGGAGGATCTATGGCCTTCGGTAAAGATGGCAAGTTATATATTGGAGTTGGCGAAAACGCTAATGCGGCTAATTCTCAGATCCTCGACAACTATTTAGGAAAAATACTACGTATCAACTCAGATGGAAGCATACCTGCCGACAATCCTTTCCAGACAGGATCAGTTGCCAAGAGAAGTATATGGGCTTATGGGCTACGTAATCCGTATACAATTACGGTTCAACCGGGAACAGGTCGGCTTTTTGTGAATGATGTTGGTGCTGGCACCTGGGAAGAAATCAATGACGCCACAACGGGGGGCTTAAATTTTGGCTGGCCTTCTGCCGAAGGGAACAGCTCTAACTCAGCATTTACCAATCCGGTTTACGCCTATGGACATGGTAGTGGCGATGGCATTGGCTGCGCTATAACGGGAGGAACCTTTTTCAATCCAGCCAACACAAATTACCCCGCCAGTTTCATTGGAAAATATTTTTATCAGGACTTTTGTAGTAACTGGATCAACGTTCTGGATCTATCGACGACCCCTGCAACCAGAGCCTCGTTTGCTACTGGACTGCCCGCTAACGCCCTTAGCATCCTGACCGGGCCCGATGGTAATCTCTATTATCTAAGCATTGCAACAGGAGCGCTTTACAAAATCATTTATAATTCGCCCAATCCCGATCCGGGAACGTTTGCCATTACGGGCGTAACAATAGTTAACTGCGCTACAGTATCCGCTGGCCAGCGATCGGTAAGCCTGAACCCGCAATATGCCGGATTAACCGGGCAACCTGTCTCATTCTCTATAGCCAATGAATTTCCGGCGACGACGAATCCAGGGCCTTATACACTGACGCTGTATACAGATAACCCGACCATTACCCTCAAGGCAACGCAAAGGGGTACGTCGGGAACGGCTAGTTTCACCTACAACTGGCTAGCCGCCTGTACAGGCGGGTCAACCCCAAACACTCCGCCAACGGTGGCCGCTTCCATAGCCAATCAATCAGCTACTGTTGGGCAAAACGTTAGCTTTTCCATTCCGGCTGGTACGTTCACGGATGCAGAAACGCCAAACAATCTAACCTATTCAGTCAGTGGGCTCCCGGCTGGACTGGCTTTCTCCGCTCCCTCAACCATCACAGGTGTGCCAAGTGCATCGGGCGTGTCGACGGTTACTGTCACGGCCAAAGATCCAGGCAATTTATCGGCCAGCACAACCTTTACAATCACCGTCAATCCTGGCTCGACTCCTAATCCTGGTACGTTTGCTATTACTGGTGCAACATTGGTCAATTGTGCTACCATTTCGCCCGGAAAACGATCGGTGAGCTTAACCCCGCAATATTCTGGCATCACGGGTCAGCCCATTTCGTTCTCCGTCACTAATGAGATGCTGCCAACAACGAATCCTGGCCCTTATACGCTAACACTCTACACAGACAATCCTACTATTACGCTAAAAGCAGTGCAATCGGGTACACCCGGCGAAGCTAGCTTCAGCTACAATTGGCTAACTGCCTGTAGTGGAGCGGCACGTCAGGGAATCGAAAGCAGTTCTTTGCTACGTATTGTCGTTCTTGGCAATCCCGCTGTTAATGAAACAGTAGAGATTGATATTCAGGGAGCAACAGGCGAATCACTACGTCTGCAAATGCTGGATCAGCAAGGCAGACCTGTTAGCGAACGAAACATTCAGGAAGCGGGCGCAATCGAACGATTGACTATGCCCTTAGGAAAATCATCGGGAATGTATTTTCTGCAGGCTACTACGTCAACCCAAAGGGAGGTTGTAAAAATTAGTAAGCCTTAATCTGATCGAGTTCACTACGTCGCCATTGTTAGGTTCCAATGATGGCGACGTAGCGCTTGTCTTAGGCACGTAACGCAACTTCTTCCCCAACTCGCGGAATTAAGCCATGCGAATCGTGTTGAAGTAGCATTTCGAAGAGCTGGACGGTAGCAGCCGCATCGCCCTGGGCGCGGTGACGATTATTGAGCGGAATATTCAATGACTTACAGAGCTTTCCCAAACTATACGAAGGAAACCCAGGAAAAACCTTTCGGCTCGTCCGAACCGTGCAAACCGTTCGGCGCAGGTAGTCATGCCCAAGCCAGCCCAGTTCTTTTTTGATAAAATTAAAGTCGAAACTAACGTTGTGCGCTACAAAAATGGCATCCTGCGTAATATCGATAACGCGCTCAGCGACTTCAGCAAACAAGGGTGCGTCCTGCACCATTTCGTCAGAAATGCCCGTTAAATGACGAATAAAAGGCGGAATAGGACATTCTGGATTCACCAGCGAATGAAAGGAGTCAACGACTTGCCGCCCATCATGGCGAAAGATTGCGATTTCAGTAAGGCGAGCGGAGCCATTTACACCGCCGGTAGTTTCAACGTCGACAATACAATACACAAACGAGCGATTTACGGTACTCTGCTGATCGCGATAGCTACACGTCAGCCAATTACGAACTGTACACCGATAAAAGTACGGCTTTAGCGCGACGCCTGCAATGGTCTGGTTTTAGTTGCAGGCCAATTGATACCAGGTCGTGCCACGATTCCCTCGCGAATAAGCCGAAGCGTATACTCCAGCACATAATCCCGATTCGTCATCAGATCATCGTAAGAACGCGTAACGGTAAAATCTGGTTCGACGGTGAATCCGTTTGCCCGATCAGCAACTACCGCATGCGTTAACTTTTTAAGTGGGATACGTACCTGAATACGCGAGTTAGGCAACGTAATAGTTTTAAAATGACCGGCAAAGTCGCCCCAGTAAGCACTTCCGCAGGCTTCCCCGACAAATGTTCCTAAACCAGCGTCCAGCGTTTTGGCCAGTACCGACGTAGCTGCCGAAAACGAAGCGCCGTTCATCATAAAATAAAGATTTCCCTTGAATGCGGTCCGATTGCGAGGATGAAAGCGACGGCGGGATGACCGGTTGGCAAAACCGCCTTTTCCATTCGATTTATATTGCAGGCTAAAATTGAGTGCTGAAAACGGATTCCAGCGAGAAATGAGTTCGTTCCGGGCAGCCTTCTTCATTTCTTCCTGCTCCATAATGGTAAACGGCTTAGGCATCCAGTACTGAAGCAAATGCGCCGAGTTCAGCACGACACCGCCCCCGTTACCCTGCATATCGACAATCAAATTCTGTACATTTTCGTTACGTATTTCCCGAAAAGCCCGCTTGAGTCGTCGATTGAATGCCCACTGAAATGGATCTTTCTTTTTATGACTCATGAACGTGGATACGCGCAGAATGGCCGTGTGTGTGAGTGTATCAATAACGCGTACTGACAGATTCGGGCGGTAATCGATTTCGTTACGGTATCGGCGCTGCATGTTGGCCCGGAAATTATTGAGCGTCAGACAGCCTACTCTCGCCCGGCGGATAAGTGTGTCGGCAGGCTGACGGTACGTAATGGTGATCGAATCGGCCCAGCCGTACCAGGCTGCGTAATAATCAGCGAACTGCACCAGACTCCATTGGCGACGGCCCGTCAGGTTATCGCCATCAGAACCCGACCGATCGGCCTCCATCAATTCGGTATGGAGAGCAGAAACAGTACGTCCATTGATTGTTAGAAGCTCTGTGCCACGGTGCAGACTCGTATCAGCTGATACGTTATGACTGATGTAATACTGCCCTTCAACCGGACGAATATAGAACGGAATGAATCGAGTGTTTTTGCCGATAAAGCTCTTCTTATGATTTAGATTGGTATGGCCGTCCTTGAGGGATGTAACCAGGGGGCTAATATGACGAAAAAACGTCAGATAGTCCATCGATGCCGTTAGCCCATTATAAAGCGAATCGTAGAGCTGCTCCATCTGAGGTTTGGGGGTATAGTAGCCCATACCAGGATGCAACAAATCGAGTTTACGCTTTAAATAAGAAAAATCCGTACGGGCCTGTTCGGGAGTAATTTTTTGCGCAGTTGTGATTGAACGGCCCAGCCCAATCAATAGTCCCAGAAAAAACAGAGTTCGGCAAATCGTCATCAGTACTAGTTACGGTAGCAGTCAGGCACTTGCATCTAACTATAAATCCTACCGTGAAGATAGGATTTCGCGCAACTATAAACAACCAAAAATGTTTAATATCTTATTAAAATTTTGTTTCAGATTGGTTAGACAGAAATAAACGTATCAGTCCATATAACAATAGCCCGATAGGCCCAAGCATAAAACACAAAAACAGACAGGGAATCAGCCAGGCATGGGCTATGCCGCGCGTCTGGCCGTCACGTAGCACATAGCTTCCTGCCACCAGGTCGAACGCCAGATAATGAATCCACGCACCAAGCACAATTTCTTTGGGACCTTTAAATAATTCCTGTACACCCGCCAACGACCCGAACGAAGCTAAATCAACAGCAGGCCCACCCAGAAGCACTGGAGCCACGAACAGATAGTAGATGTACATTCCGCCCAGGATCATGGGAATTGGCAGCATAGCGGCCAGCATTTGAGTAACTCGCCAGCGAGGTGCCACAATCATAAAAATCCACTGAGGCAACACAAGAAGGTTAGCGTAGGAGAAGGCGGTTTCCGGCGTCATAAGAGGTTATGAAAAGGTGAGGCAAAGAACTTCATTTCAATCACTTAAGATACTATTATTTTTGCAATCTATCCATTTCCGAATACTGGCATCTGGCCTGGCATAATCTGATCTACACGACGGCGTCCCCTTTTTCATTACTTTAGAGGTATGAATTATATTGAACTACAGCTACACATTTCGCCCGATTACACAGACATACTCACGGCTGAACTGGCCGAACTTGGCTTTGAATCATTTATCGAAACCGATGAGGGATTGAACGCTTACATTATTGAATCGGACTTCGACGAAACGCTTTTACACGAACTTGTTGCTAAATACGACGCCCAAACTGCAATAGCCTACCAGGTGAATTCGTTAGAAAAACGAAACTGGAACGCCGAGTGGGAGCGCGATTACGAGTCGATAGAAGTGGCAAACAGTGTCCGGGTCCGGGCGTCCTTTCATCAACCGGACGCCCGGTTTCGTTACGATATCATCATTAATCCGAAGATGTCGTTTGGTACGGGCCATCACGAAACAACGGCCATGATGCTGGAACAGCAATTAGCCCTTGATTTTGACGGTAAAACTGTGCTCGACGTGGGTAGCGGAACCGGCATTTTGGCGATTCTGGCCGCGAAAATGGGCGCAAAAACAGTAGAAGCGTTTGATATTGAAGAATGGGCTGTCGAAAATGCTATTGAAAATGCAGCCCTGAATGATTGTCCTCAGATTTCGGTATTTCAGGGCACGATTAATGATATTAGTTCTCGGCATGAACTGAACCCGATTCAATACGATATTATTCTGGCCAATATAAATCGCAACGTATTACTGGCAGAAATTCCCATCTATACACATTTACTAAACGAAGGAGGCCATTTGCTGGTGAGTGGTTTTTATGATCACGATGCTACTGATATTCAGCAAAAAGCCATTGATTCCGGGCTTTTCCCAGCTAAAACAATGTCGTTACGGGACTGGACTTCGCTCGCATTTAAGAAATAAGACGATCAAACGTTAGGTTATACTTTTCGCAACAACTACATGAACCGCATCTACTCCAGCTATCGATATGGTTTGTCGGATGGCACCCATTTTTACGCTACGTGGTTTTTGGGGCAATTAAAGACTGCTCAGGCTTTAGCTATACTTCTGTCTGTTCTTACCCTATCGAACACATTTGGCCAGGCCGTCAGAATATCCGATAAACCAGATCAGTTTGTAGCTGATGTGCAAAAGCTCATGGCCACGGGTGGCGGAGTGGCGGTTCGGGCAGGAACCAACCTGCAGTCGTTATGGTCAGAAAATAGGCTAAGTCCTCAGCAGCAGGAACGTATTATGACACTGAGCCGGAAGATGAACCAGAAGCGCTGGCAACCGGCTACGTATTTCGTTCCGTTCTACGAATCCATATATCATGCTGTTAATACGCAGAAGCAGGCAACAGCATCGGCCGACGTAGATGGTATTTTGACGGTAGCCGAGAAACTGTTCGACGCCAACGACCCTAAAGCCTTTGCTCGTAGTCTGGAAACAGCCCGGCGGTTTCTCGAACGACGAGAACTGTATACCAGCAACTATAATAAACTGTACGCTCAGGGCGGTTCTTTTCAATTTCGTTACGTAGACAGTGGTCCGGTTGCTACGTCTGGCAGTAACCAGACTGCGCAGGACTCGGCGGCATCAGCCAAAGCGTCGGCAGACCGTTCTCGCTTTGACGGCTGGGACACCCCTGCTTCATCGGATTCGGCACCGACCCGCCCGCTTGGGCCTAAATTTATTCCCCAACGTCGGCCCATACCGTCTGTTTCAGGGGCTGTACTTACGTTGAAAGATGTATCGTTAGCTATGGTCGCCAATGGCGATTCGGCCCTGCTGAGCAATACGAACGGTGATTTGATGCTAAAAGACGGGACCTGGGTTGGGCAAGGGGGCAAATTTACCTGGGAAACCGCTGGTAGACCCGACATTTTCGTTACGTTGACGGACTATTCGTTAGCCACAATGAGCCCGAAACTGATGGCTGACGACGTAACGCTCACGTACGACAAAACGAAAACCATAAAAGGTGTTTTTGAGTATGTCAGCAAGAAAAAAGGTGGCCCCGTTACGTATCCGCGTTTCATGTCCTGGCAAAACGATGTGAAGTTAATCGACTTAGGCCCTGATATAGAATATTTGGGTGGCATTGCCTTATCAGGAACGCAAATGGTTGGTGCATCGGCCAGTGGCCGGCCATCGCTACTGACCGTAAAATATAACGGCAAAACAGCGTTCAAAGTCAGTAGCCGCCGATTCGATTTCAGCGTCAGCGACACAACCGGTTTCGGTTTCGATAGTGTGGCGGCAACCTCATCGAAGCAGTTGATTTCGGCAGGTTCAGCGGCTTTTGTTGGTTATATCGATACGGATTCCATCTCGCACCCTTACGTAAAGTTCAGGTACGACAAAAAACAACGTATCGCCTGGCTTGATCGCGAACTCCGCACCGAATACGCCCGCGTTCCGTATGCCGACTCGTATCATAAGTTTTACATCCAGCCCGAAATAGTACGCTGGGACCTTCCCCGTCGCAAGATCGATTTCTATCAGGTAGGCGCTAAGCGCGAGGTTCCCGTCCGGTTTGAATCGTTCGATTATTTTCAGCCACAACGCTATTCAGATTTAACGCTCGATTACGGTTTTCATCCGCTCCAGATCGTTGCTAACTACATTGCGACTAAAAAGCAGCAAACGTTTCTGGACGACGATATAACCCAGTTCGCCAGTAAAGTTAATCCGGCAGCACTACGTGGTGCGCTCAACCGAATGGTGGTAGAAGGCTACCTCGACCGGGATGTAAACACAGCCGTTATGCGTTTAAGCCGGAAAGGCTATTTGTATGTGCTGGCATATACGGGCAAACGCGACTACGATAACTTCCAGGTTCAATCACTTTTTGCTTCCAACGACAGCATTAAGAATGCAAGCATTAATCTGGACGATAAAATGCTGACCATTCGGGGCGTAGATCGGTTTACCCTTTCCGATTCGCTGAAGATTTTCGGCGTTCCTTCCGACAAAACGCTACGTATCGGTAAGGGAAGAGCCTTTACGTTGAATGGTCAGTTTAAAGCCGGAACGCTACGTTACGCTGGGCGCGATCTTAAGTTCGATTACGATAAGTTTTCGATGAACCTGAACAAGATCGACTCGATTACCTTTTCATCCTCTAAACTGGCCTCGCAGGGGAAGGAAGGTGAAGTTGGGGGCGATATAAAATACGAGAATCCGGGAACAGTTTATTTTGGCAGTGCCGACAACAAATCCGGCCGAATTGCGGGTAAGAAAACCACTCAGCGACTAGTTATGCCGGAAGGAATGACGGTTTATTTTAACCAGCCTATTCGCGGGAATATTACCTATAATCAGAAAGTTTACTTCAAGATACCGGCTATTGACAACGACAGCTTAGGCAAAGGCGATATTTCGTTTATTGGTACGTTCCACTCCGACGGTATTTTCCCGCCGTTTAAAGCGGAGCTAAAAACCATGCCCGACAATACGTTAGGTTTTGTTCATAAAGCGCCCGCCACCGGTTATCCTATTTACAGTAATAAAAAAGGCAGCTCGCCATCGAACGTAAAATTTACGGGCGAGCTGACAATGGATAAAACGGGTTTACGGGCAGAGGGCGTTCTAAATCATTTAACAGCCAGCCTCGATACGAAAGGCATCCTATTCATGACCGATTCGTTACTGGCCTCGGGCGATAAAGGCGAAATTAAAGAAGGGCTCGTTGGCAAAGGCTATTTCCCACAGGTTCAACTGAATAACTACAGCCTGAAATGGTGGCCCAAAGCCGACAGTATGGTCATCACTACGTCGAAAAACAATTTCAATTTTTATAATGCGACGGCCAACCTGGAAGGTAGCCTGGTGCTACGTTCAGCAGGCCTGTTTGGGAACGGTACGCTACGTCGGCGCGATTCAGAAGCCATCTCGAAAAGTATCAAGTTTAATAAAGAAGGCTTCGTTGCCGACAATGCTCAGTTTAAGGTCATATCCGACAAAGACGCTAACCGCCCGATGTTGCTCGGAAAAGGCCTTACAGTTGATTTTAACCAGACAAAAGGTATTGTTGGGCTAGCTATCAATCAGAATACGACCATCGACGATACGTTGGGGGGAGCCAATATGGAGTTTCCATTTGCAGCCTATAAGACAAATATCAACCGGGCGCAGTGGAACATCAATGCAAAAACAATCGCCATGAAAGGTGATGTTAAAAGCTCTACGTTTACAGCCACGGCCGAAGAGCAGGAAGGGCTGACGTTTAACGGATCGGCGGCTGTGTATGACGTAGAGAAAATGATGCTTAACATTAGCGGAGTACCTTACGTTACGTCGGCCGATGCGCGTATCTATCCCGATAAAGGTCTGGTTGCGGTTCGGCGGAATGGCGAAATGCTTCCGCTGAAAAATGCCAAACTGGAACTAGATACGATCAATTTATTCCACCGACTCAAAAACGGAAATATACAGGTTCTCTCCAGAACCAAGTTTGCGGGCGACGCTACGTATCAGTTTGCTACGGCCAAAGGCGATACAGCCAGCATTAAAATGGGCAGTTTTGAGCTGAAAGAAGCCCCTGCAGTTGCAGCCGCTAACCTGACGGCCGATGCTAAAAAATCGTCCAGGAGTCGTCGCGGCTCGTCGAACAAGCCCGTCACTACGTATTTCACGGTTGCGCGCGCTGAGGTCGACGAAGATGACAATCTTCAGCTGGCTCCTAAAATGCTCTTTAAGGGTTCTATATCGATGCAGGCGCCCGATCGTGACTTAGCGCTGGATGGTGCCATTAAACCAGCGCTCAAAAAGCGGCCTGACCTGATAAGTGGCTGGATACCGTTCAAGGAAAAAATTGCGGAACGACTTGAAATAAAAGTAGACAAGAATCTGAAAAATGAGGGGGGGCAACCATTAGTTGCCGGTATTCATTTCCGACTTGGCAATGCCGGTTTATATCCGACTTTCCTTTCTCCTAAAGAAGATCCCAAAGACGAAGATCTTTTTTCGGCTACCGGCATTATGAGCTACGATGAAAAGGATAAAGTGTACCGAATTGCCTCGAAAAGCGGAGAGTTACCCGCCGATCCAGCCATCGTTGCAACCGCAGATAGCTCAGGTCGATCAGATAGTACGGCCATAGCCAGCACGGATGAGGTTGAAAATGCATTTACATTTAACGATACGCGGGGTCTGATGACCTTCAAAGGCAAGTTGAACCTGTTAAATTCAGCCCCCAATGAGTATCTGCTGGCATCAGGGGCAGCCCGAATCAATATTGACAGCAGCCAGTATCGACTTAATACCCTGCTGGCCTTTACTTTCCCCGTCCCCGATCAGATTAACAGTATCATTGCCGACAAAATTGTTAAGACGAATCTGGAAGAGAAAAATGACGAAGCCGCAGACGATGATCTAAATCGGCTATCGGACAAATTACTGCCTCTGATTGGTCAACAAGCAGTTGATGCGTATCGAATAAAAGCACAAAACCAGCACGTACCGTTAAATCAGGCATCGCCGAAATTAAACGCAATGCTTGTTTTGGCCAATGCGAACCTGCGCTGGTCTGAAAAATTCAGCTCCTTCTACAGTACGGGGCAGTTGGGCGTCTCCAATATTGCCGCAACGGATGTTAATGCGCAAATGGATGGCTTCGTCGAGATTCGTAAAACAACAAACGGTGATGAAGTTACTATCTATCTGGAGGCCTCATCCGATGTATGGGCGTTTTACGATTACAAACCTGGTAATTCACCCGGTGCGATAGGGCAGCTCGCTATTATTACGTCCGATCAGGACATTAATGATCGGCTACTGGCAGGTTCGAAGAACAGCTCAAAGGCGGCTGTAGAGGTCGTGGCGGCCACTGCTGATGAGAAAACTATTTTTGTTGACCGCTATCTGGATCAATACAAAACGAAAACCAAACCAGCGCCTAAGCCTAAGGTACAACCAGGGCAAAAAGTTGTTGAGAAGAAAAAGGAAGAAAAGAAGAAAGATAAAGAGGCCGAAAAAGAGGGCTTCTAGATGCATAAAAAATGGGCTTGAAAATCGTTTCAAGCCCATTTTTTATGTACCCAACTAAAGCCAGCCAATTTTTATAAGGCTAACGCTATGTTCCGAAAAAACGAAATATGACAATTTTAACGCTGTAATATGGCTTTTATCAAAACAAAAGGGCGTTATAAGGAATAGCACAAAAGCGAGAACTTGGAATAATTTTCCTTTATAAGATATTTTTAATTTTATGATTATTTCTTAAAAAAATTATACAATAGTAAAGTACAATAGCTTATAGACCTCTATACAAACCCTCCATTAAATAACTAAAAATCAAATACTTAACTAAAATACAATAACACAAAACAGAACAAATACAGTAATTCAACCTATAACAATACGTATAAGCTATAGACTTTAAAGCCTATAGTTTTTTTTCATATATAGGTAACCAGAGATCAGGTAATTAGTCTAAAACTTAGATCTAACCCATCACGGAACTTAAAGACCATAAAAATGAATCCAAAATATCATTTGCTGATAGTGGATGAAAATCCCTACGTAGCTGATATTCTTATTCAGACTTTAAAAGCAGACTTTACCGTAACTGTAGCACACACAGGTCATGAGGCAGCTCGCTTATTGATACAAGGGAACCGGTTTGACTGCGTGGTCACTGAATTAGATTTACCAGTTTTCAGTGGACTTGAATTAACTAAGCTGATTCGAATGAGCAAGCTTATTTTTCAAACTCCTGTTATTATACTATCTAACGTCCCTGACAGCAACACACGTATTGAATGTCTTGAGCAAGGTGTTGATAGTTATATCACGAAACCGTTTAACCCTCTTGAGGTAAAAGCCAAAATTCACGCCATATTACGGCGCACGGCCACCTCTCAAGAACCTGTACAGCAAACGAACGCTTCTGCTAGCCTGCAAGCCGAAGACAAGTCGTTCTGGCCAACCAAATCAAAAATATTTTCAGCTTTATTCAGAAGCACTCTGGTAGCCCAAAGTGCATGAACATGTCTAAAAGCCAGCAAACGATATGCCAACTTTGTCATATTAGGCTATAAACGTAAAAAAACGAATAACGCATATTGTTCCGTCTGGCTTCACCTATACAAACAGACACCTGATAGTCAAGCTAATAACACACAGTACTTCCAACTCACAACCACACCATTTATTTCGCCGACTAGCAAACATTTACGCTACATTTTAGAAAGACTCTTCATTAAGCAATTGACGTATAAAAATAGGGCAAAAGCTATACTCTAAAAGGCGAATAAAGAATAATAGGGCACTTTATGATGCAATGAGCACCTAAGCTCGGGCCTAGGCCATAAACGGCTAATCGCCTACACCGTCAAAAAATATGCCAAAGTGCAAAACGCAATGATTGGAAGCCTCATTAAATCGAACCTTGTGGATATATCTCCCGTATCATGCCTTGTATTGATAGAGATGGATGATGAGGTTGCCAGCCAAATTATCCATCTAGCTGGTGATATGTGCTCTGTCGAACGATTTCGAGACATAGAGGATGCAGAAAAATGGCTTTCTACCTATCCTTCAATAGATCTGCTGATCGTAGGCAATAACACGAGTGAAGCGATTGTACCGCGCCTTAGAAACCTGCTGGCAGACCAATCAACCCCTGTATTAATCGCTGCGCAACAGATCAGACCTACTCTTGTTAAAGCGGCTCTCCGTACTGGCGCAACGGATATTTTAGATATCAATGGAGACAACTACAGCCTTCAGTTTAAAATACGCTATTACCTGGATTTAAAAACCCGTATTCTGGCACTCCCAGTAACTAAACGCCCTTCAGATCATCAACCTCTCAAACTGCCGGTTTGGAAACGCGCCATTGACATTGCCGTTTCTCTGGTAATCCTGATCCTGCTTTCACCTATTCTTTTACTGGTTTCTTTGCTCATTAAGCTAGACTCAAAAGGACCAATTCTTTATAAATCGAAACGGGCTGGAACTAACTTTCGCATATTCAATATGTATAAGTTCCGCACCATGAGCACCAAAGCCGATCAGCAATTACATGATCTGGCCTCACAAAATATATATTCCAAACCCTCTTTAACGCCCCTTTCAGATAGTCTTTTAGACGATTATAGATCTGCTTTTTTGTGTGATTCGTGTCGTCAGCGGGGTGTTTCATGCCAGCAACCCTTAATTGATCAGCATCAACTGGTTTGTGAAAAGCTGTTTTTACGGGAAAATGAGGACGCTGCCAAGTTCATGAAATTTCGCAACGACCCACGAATTACCCGTCTGGGTACCATTCTCCGAAACAGCAGCATTGATGAGCTCCCTCAACTATTTAATATTCTCCTTGGCGATATGTCGTTGGTGGGCAATCGCCCATTACCGCTTTATGAGGCAGAAAAGCTAACGTCTGATGAGTTTGCCAAGCGTTTTGCTGGTCCAGCAGGCCTGACCGGGTTATGGCAGATTAAAAAGCGCGCCAAAGGTCAGGGTCCCATGTCGGACTGGGAACGTACGCAGCTCGATATTGAGTATGCGAACACGTTTTCTTTTAAAACAGACATGTTTATTATCTGGAAAACGCTATTCAGCTTATGGCAAAAGGAGAATGTATAATCATACTAAAACACGATTTAACCTGAACTACTATCCAGTTCCTCTACGTAATGACAGACGTACTAATTGATCACCAAAAGTTTAGCACTCAGCGCTACGGAGGAATTAGCCGTTACTTCGTCAGCCTTATAGATGGCATTCGTAACTCTTCCGATGTTTCGTATAAACTTGGGGTTTTACATAGTCAAAATCATTACTTACAAAAAGAGCGTATACTACTCAATAACAGCGCATTAGGCAAACTAATCAGCACAAAAGAAACAGCTAGTTACTGGCTGAATGAGCAGTACTGCCGTCAACTTCTGAACAGGCAGGATTTCGATGTTTTCCATCCTACCTATTACAGTCCCTACTTTATCAAAGGGCTTCGGAAGCCCCTGGTTGTGACGGTTCACGACATGACGCATGAGCAACTACCGGAGTATTTCTGGGCGCATGATCCGCTGACCTACCAGAAACGTATGAATATTGAACGGGCAGATGCAATAATTGCGATTTCTAATACCACACGTAACGACCTGGTTAATTTACTTCATGTAGATCCAGCGAAGGTTCACGTGATACACCACGGCATTGACAATAATGCCTCCTTAAAAAGTCAGCCTATTTCAAATTTACCATCCCATTATTTGCTCTACGTTGGCGATCGCGGGGGTTATAAAAACTTTTATTTATTTCTCAGGGCCTTTAAACGGCTGCAGCATCGGTATCCCGATTTACATGTAATTCTGACCGGTGGAGGTTATTTAGGAATTGCCGATCAGGAGTTTATTCATCGGCTAGGCCTCCATGATCGGGTTCGGCACTTTAACTCGACCGACGACGAACTGACGTATCTGTATCAAAACGCATTATGCTTCGTTTATCCTTCCTTGTACGAGGGATTTGGATTACCTATTCTGGAAGCATTTCGAGCAAACTGCCCGGTTGTATTAAGCGATACCAGTTGTTTTCGGGAAGTTGCCGCCGACAGTGCGGCCTATTTCTCCCCCAAGGATATCGACGATCTGGAGACTACTCTTGATTCCATGATTACGGATACTGAACGCCGTAAAAGTCTGATAAAATCAGGGGCCGATCGATTGAAGCAGTTCCCTTTATCCTCATCAGTTCAACGCACATTAGATCTGTATAAATCGCTATAAATCGCTGAATTAACACTACGTTATAAAACAGCCATAATCCACTGCCTAATTATATGTTTGACCGCACATTTATCCTTGTTCAACAACTGCGCTACAACCGAGAGCTATTCACCGGTTTAGGGCTGTTGATAGCAGTGATGGCCGGTTGGCTAATTGGTAATTTTGGCGTAATGGGCGGTCTTATCACTGTGGGGCTCCCTGTGGCTTTATTTTTTGTCGTTAGTATTTTATTAGAGCCCAAAATTGGCTTATTACTATATATCCACCTGGGCTTCGCGCTGGGTTTTACTCGTTTTGTTCAGAGCGAAATTCCGTTTGGTTTAGCGCTGGATGGGGTCATCATGCTCACCCTGCTCAGCGTTCTATTCAATGCCAAACGTATGAACTGGAAACGGCTACGCCATCCAGTCTATTTTCTGCTGGTTTTTTGGCTGGTCTATACCATTCTCGAACTGCTGAATCCAGAAGCTCCTTACAAACCAGCCTGGTTTTATCATGCCCGTGCTTTTTCGTTAAACTGGTTCTACGTCGGCACCATTATGCTCGTTCTTCCTATTACCAAAGACGAAATAAAGCTTCTGATAAAAACCTGGTTAATATGGTCTTTTCTGGCGGCTCTGTGGGGGTTTAAACAGCAGTATATTGGTCTGGCAGAAGCCGAAGAACGGTGGCTGGCAGAAGGTAATGCTAAAACGCACCTACTCTGGGGGCAGCTCCGAACCTTTTCATTCTACTCTGACGCATCGCAATTTGGCGCCGAAATGGCCAGTGTTACGCTTTTCTGCGCCTTCCGATTCCTGGAAGAAAAAGAAACACTACGTAAGGTCGTGTACCTGAGTTTAGCTTTGTTGTTCTTCTGGGCATTTGCCATTTCAGGTACACGTAGCGCTTTCTTCGTACTGATTGCCGGTTTCCCGTCTTATCTGGTACTTAGCCGAAATATCAAACTAATGCTTCAGGGAGCCGCAGTGGCCATTCCTCTGTTAGCCATTTTGCTATTCACGCACATTGGTGACTCTAACTATCACATTTATCGAATACGTACGGCACTACGTCCTGGCGAAGACGCTTCGTTCATGCTTAGGCTGGAAAATCAACAAAAGCTCAAAGCGTATCTAAGCAATTTGCCTTTTGGGGCCGGAATAGGTACATCGGCCGACACAGGCGCTCGCTTTTCACCGAATCATTTTGCCGCGCAGATACCACCCGATAGCTGGTACGTAGAAATCTGGATTGAAACCGGCATTGTTGGTCTATCCATTTATCTGATAATGCTCTTGGGCATTATAGGGGTTGGCGTTTATAAAGTCTGGCAGATCAAAGACCCCTGGTTATTCAAACTCATGATTGCTCTGCTGGCCGATTTTATTGGTATCGCGCTGATGTGTTATTCCAATCCAACCTTAAGCCAGTTTCCAACCTGTACCATTTTATACATAACCTCCATACTTTTTACAACCAGTGAACGCTGGGATACAAAGCCTCAACATCAGCTTTTTTCAGCCTAGTCAATACCTCGAACTACACTCACCAATCGAATACTAATCCATACATAACATAATCTATACCATTACCGATGATACTTTTCTCAAATCCAAAGTGGCTCGAACAGCATCAATACCCATACAACAGCATTGATGAAGTGCCCCAGTCTGTTTTTGATAGGATTAACGAACGGCTCGACAAGCGTTTGAGTACAACTCCGTTGGTTTCCATTATGGTGATCGCCTATAATGAAGAAGTTAACATTCTTCGGAGCATTAGTACACTTTCCTGTCTCGAAACCGATATTCCATTCGAGATCGTGGCCGTTAACAATAATTCAAGCGATCGAACACAGGAAACAATTGATAAACTCCACGTTCGCAAATTTTTTCAACCCATTCAGGGTTGTGGCCCGGCCCGGCAAATGGCACAGGAGAACGCCATTGGTAAGTACATGTTATTAGCCGATGCCGATTGTTTTTACCCTACCAACTGGATGAACGAAATGATGAAAAAACTGCAGCAGCCGGGGGTTGTTTGCGTGTATGGTCGTTATTCGTTCATTGCTAATCCAGAGCTACCAAGATGGCAGTTAACCATCCATGAAACGCTAAAAGACCTTATCGCTGAGGCCCGTCAATACAAACGTCCTTATCTGAATGCCTATGGTATCAGTATGGGTTATCTTCGGGAAGCCGGGCTCAAGGCGGGCTATATGATGCACCGGAGAACCTGGGGCGAAGACGGTCGAATCTGCTTTGAAATGATGCAGTATGGCAAGGTGGTTCCAATGAAAACACGTTCTGCTCGTGTCTGGACTGGCCCAAGAACGTTAATGAAAGATGGTACGCTTTGGCAGGCGCTGGGAAAACGAGCCAGGAAAGAAATAGGACGTGCCATTTCCTATCTGACACCTCATCCGCCACACGACCCAAAAACCTCCGAAGACTAGACAGCTTCCCTCCCACCGTTCATGACTAATTTTGATAGCATCATCTGTATTGGCCAAACGCCCTGGAAAGGGGATTTCCAGAAAGCGATTGTTCAGTTGGCTACGGAATTGTCCGTACGGCACCGGGTTCTATACGTTGACTATCAATATACAATCAAAGATTTGCTATCGGGTATGACCGGTAGTCGGGATGTGCCAATTCGGGAATCGCTGCGCTTGTCGACTCCAACTCAGTTGAAGACTATCGATCATGACAAGGCCGTTTATGTCTGGACTCCCCCGGCCATGATCCCTATTAATTGGCTGCCGCCCAAACCGCACGATTTTTTTCTACAGTGGAACGTAGCTCGCTTAGTTAAAGGTCTTCGCAACGTAATGCGCCAGCTAAACATGACTCGCCCGTTGATCATCAACGGTCTGAATCCTGTTTTTGGTCTACCCATGCTGAAGCAACTCAACGAATGCGCAACCATTTATTACTGCTTCGATGAAATCACAATTGCCAAATGGATGAACCGCCACGGCGGACGCTATGAGCGATTGTATCTGGAACGCGTCGATGCTGTAGTGACCACTTCTGAAACGCTACGAATAGCTAAAGCAAGTGTACAGCCGAATACGTACTGCGTTAAAAATGGTGTCAATTTCGCCCTTTTTAATCAGGCTCGCTCACTCGTACAGCCCCATAAAGCCACGAAACCCATTGTTGGTTATCTGGGAACAGCCGACGATCGCCTTAATCTGGACCTGATCGAGTATTGTGTGCGAGTTATGCCCGACGTAACCTTTCAGTTTATTGGTGAGGTTCACGAACCGTCGATTACGCAACGACTTTCAACGTATGCAAACGTCGTTTTCACTCCGCCCCATCAACCAGCCGGTTTACCTCCTTTACTGGCCCAAATGAGTGCAGCCATGATTCCGTTTGTCTGTAATGAGCACACGTATACGATCTATCCGCTCAAAATAAATGAATACCTGGCAGCCGGTTTACCAGTAGTGTCGACACCATTTTCGCTACTCGACGATTTTAACGGCGTTGTAGAACTAGCCGATACCCCCGACAAGTTTAGTCAGGCGATACGTAGTGCTCTGGCCGATACGTCTGCGCAACGTATTGAGAATCGCATTGCAATGGCTCACAATAATTCCTGGGAGAAACGTGCGGTAGAGTTTGAAGATATTATCAAGAAAATACCGTCGGCCTTTACTAGAACGCCTACTCAGCCTGTTTAATGTAATCAAATCCGCATCCAGGCAGCCGGAATCAGATCTTTCGTATCCCAGCTCGGTTTGTTTTTAAACCAGCGTTCAGGTGCAATCACCTGTTTATTTCGTTTAGGATTAAGCCAGGCTCCCCACCAGCTGAACGAACTGTTAGCAATAATATGGTGATCGCATAAACTCATCAGTTGAAGATCATCCAGATCCGCATCACGGCCTGTATTGATAACGAATTCATGCGGAACATTTAGCGGTAAATTCTCTCGCACCCACTCAGGATCATCGCTAAAAATGAAGAACGTAGCATTTGGAAAGCGTTGGATCATTACTGGAATAGCCTTATTATAATAGTCAAGTCCAAGAAACCCAAACGATTGGCTAAACTCAGGATGGCTGACGTAATCGCCCCGACGAATATGCAGCGAAACCGGAACGTCAGTACGTTCAATTTTTGACCTGTAACTCGCAAACAGATCGCCCGTTTCGCGCTTAAACGTCAAGTCTTTCCGAATAACATCTGCACAATTCGCAAAGTAGCCCTCTGATTGCCAGCAACCATCGAGTATAATTAAATTGGCTCTGGTTTTCAATACAGCCGGATCAATATGAAACTGTTCCTCTTTTACGAATTGAACGAATGGCCTGAAACTACGATTAGGCAACAACTTTGTCGCTTTTGATACGTATACGTAGGGCGACGTATCGAGTATAGAACAGTCTAAGGCAAAAGGATGAAGTTTAAATTTTCGGGGAGTATCTGTCTCATACTCATACTTATAGTAGCTTAAATCAATATAGAGCGACGTATTGTTTAGCAGGGCGAGACTTTTGCCCAGCGCATACTGAAACAGTTGATTGCCTAATCCCCCTGAAATTCTAGCAATGACCATTGCTTATAAGCATTACGTTATTTTTATGACGCCCAACCTGTAAGGTACCACTCTCCGATCGATTGCAACAGAAACCAAAGCATAGAGTTAGGGGCGACAAGTTACACCTTTCATTCCTTTGACTTGAATTGTTCAAAGAAGCCACTTTCCAACGTGTAAAACTTAGGCATTCCGCACGGAAGCTCCCGCGCAACAGAGGCAACATAACCATTGGCAACATCAACGCTATCCACCTGCCACGTTCCCACTTCGCCAATTAATAAACTAGCTACTTCGTGCGTCCCGTCAAGAGAGGGTATCAACGCAAAATCGTCGTCCATTCCTTTAGCAGTCGCTTTTACGATGGCTTCTTTACGCGTCCAAAGCTGATAGAATACCCGTCGAGCGTCTTCACTTTGCCGTATAAATTCCTGTTCCGCTGGGGCAAAGCTCTGATCCAGGAGGTCGCCAAATAAAAGGTCGGGATTAACCTTTTCGATATCGATGCCAACACTAGACTTTCCAACAACTACCAATACCCAATCGCCAGCATGGGATACATTTACCTGCAAATTCCCGGCATCTTTTATTCCAGGCTTTCCGTTACGTCCTTCCACTAGTAAAATATCGGCCGGTGATCGCTGTAAATAGGTTGCAGCCAACAACCGTAAACACATCCGCCCGACAATAAATCGCAGTTGATCTTCTTTTCGTCGATAACGGTCGGCTCTGCTGCGTTCATCTGGGGTCAGCACCTTGTACAGCAGCGTATCCGCCAGGTTTCCAGCCCTAATCATGCATCGGAAAATAGCCAATTCATCCATGTACTGGCAACTCGTCCAGGGCTGCCAATCAGGATGTTCAATGTAATCATATGAAACAAAAATCAAAGACTTATTCATTACAACTTTCTAAACTCAACAAAGCAGTAACACTTTGATTAGCAGAGCATTTAACAATGTATAATTCAGACTACAAATGGGTGACGGAAGCTTTTTTTAATAGTCTTAATAATAGTTATGGTAACTGCATCGACTAGGTTTTCTGGCGTCGCCGGGCAGCGGCTCAACAAAGCAATCCGTGTGAATATAACCCTGATTTTCTGTTTTATTTATACGGGTCGGTATTCCTGTCTTGCGCAATTATGCCCCGGATTGTCCAATAATCTGCTCATCAATGAATCGTTCGGTACAGCCAGTAATGCTCCGTCGCTAACCAGCCAGACAACGTATCGATACGTATCATCTAGTTGTCCGGAAAATGGGGAGTATACCCTATCCCCGACGGTCGATGGCAGCTGTTTTCTAAATACCTGGCACTACGTAACAGAAGATCATACAGCTAACGACGTCCGCGGAAATATGCTGATTATTAATGCGTCTGACGAAGCCGGAACGTTTTATCAGCAACCGCTACCGGGTCTATGCGGTGGAACTCGATACGAGTTTTCTGTATGGGGTTTAAACTTACTTAAACCGGGTATTTGCAGCGACCCTACCCTACCCAATCTGACGATTCAGATTGAAACAAATAGCGGACAGGTGCTACAAACAATCGATTTTGGCTCTATTGATTTAACAACAACGCCTACCTGGAAGCTCTACTCAACCTTATTTACGGCGCCAACAACAACGGAACCAGTCGTTGTCAAATTGATTAACAATCGGGGAGCCGGCGGATGCGGCAATGATCTGGCGCTGGACGATATACAACTGAAACAGTGTGATGCCTGCGCACCGGATCCAGTTTTTGTTCCTGATGTTTTTACACCTAATGACGATAGAACGAATGAAGAACTGGCCGTTTTTATAAAAGACGCCGTTTCCTTCTCTATTACGATTTATAACCGCTGGGGAAATGCTGTTTTTTATAGCAACTCGCTGGGCAATAGATGGAACGGAACCTTTTCGGGAACCCCCTGTGCTGCAGGCGAATACAGCTGGGTTATTTCCTACAAACTGGCAGACTCGGCAACAACGACCCGTGAATATATAAAAAGGGGGTATGTAATGCTATTACGATAATCACCTCATAACGGTACGTTCTGGTGGTGTTGGCTTCAGTGGCAGTATGGATATACGTAACCAAAATAGATCAATACGATAGTCACATACCTCTTTTACGACTATCCACTCCAATGATAAAGATTTTGCTCATGCTAACGACTCTGTGTATTGCCGTCCTTCTTTTTTCTCAAAACCAGGGCCCAGGACCGACTCAATCGACAACGTCGACGCTCAACTCAACAAACAAGATTCCGATCGATGCTAAACGTTGGTACCAGGTAAATAACGTAACCAATGGCCTCGACGGCCCATTCGATGGGGTAACCAACGTCAGCGTTAATACCGGCTGGAATAAGCTTATTGCTAACTATGATGCTTATTACCCATTAGCCCCAGGCGAAACGATGAGCATTGAGAGTATCCGCTTCTATGATGGCGAAGGCACCAATACCGACGCGCCTATGACCCTCCTGGTCATTAACGATAAATGGGAACGCATACCCATTGCCCGCTTTGTTGGTGATAAATATCAGGCCTGGGTTGGCCCAAACCCGGAACAGCCAGATCAGTTCAATCTCCCATCGGCCATAACGGGTGCCCGCTACCTGGTTATCAATACATCGGGCGCCTATCCTACCGAAATAGAGCTTTACGGTACGTATCAGGCGGGTCAGGCAGCTCTGGCAGTAACCCCACCGCCTACCCGTTCAACTCCTTTCAGGCAAGCACTGGGCGTAAACGTATTCGAATGGAACTTTGAAGAAGCCAGCTCACCCTGGCAGGTAGAAGATAGCCGTATCGACGCGATGAAGGCTTTTTCGTCAGTACGTCATTACATCGACTGGGAAAAACTGGAATCACAGCAGGGTAGCTATACATTTAATCCTACCAGTGCTGGTAGCTGGAACTACGATGCTATTTACGAACGCTGCCAGGCCGAAAACATCGACGTATTGGCCTGCATCAAAACTCTGCCTAAGTGGTTGGAAGAAACGTATCCGGCCAATGGTCGCGATCATGAAAATATACCCGCCCCGTTCGGTAGTGATCTTTCCTCTCCCAAATCATATATCGATCAGGCCAAACTGGGTTTTCAATATGCCGCCCGCTACGGACGTAACAAATCCGTTGATCCATCGCTCGTAAAAGTCAGTAGTACAACAACCTGGGCAGGTACAAATCAGGTCAAAATTGGTCTGGGGCTGATTCGATACATGGAATGCGAAAATGAGCGGGATAAGACCTGGAAAGGACGTAACGCTTATCAGTCGGCCCGTGAATATGCGGCCAACCTATCGGCCTTTTACGACGGGCACAAAAACACACTCGGTGCGGGCGTTGGTGTTAAAAATGCGGACCCTTCAATGACTGTAGTCATTGGCGGTTTAGCTGCCTCCACGACCGATTATGTCCGCGCCATGATTGACTGGTGCCGTGAGTTTCGGGGCTACCTACCGGATGGTCGCGTCAATCTGTGCTGGGACGTAATGAATCAGCATTTATATGCCAACGATGCGAAATCATCACAAGGAGGAGGTGGCAACCGTGGCGCAGCGCCAGAGTTGGCCGGTGTAGGCGAACAGGCCGCTGCCTTCGTGGCAGTTTCTCATCAGTCGGGCAACGATCTTCCTGTATGGATTACGGAAGCCGGTTATGACGTTAATCCCGGAAGCCCATTCAGAGCAATCGCTATTGGCAACAAGAGCGTTTTAGAAACTCAGGCCGACTGGATTTTACGTACCGCTTTGCTCTATACTCGCGTAGGGATTGATCGGCTTTTCTTTTATCAACTCTACGACGACAACCTCCAAAACCCAACCCAATTCAGCTCAATGGGACTGGTCAATGGTGATAAAACACGTAAACCAGCCGCCGATTATCTCTATCAGGCAAACCAATTACTGGGCAACTACCGCTTTAAAGAAACCCAGAATAATGACCCCCTCGTAGATCGGTACGAGCTGGATGGCCGATCGGCCTACGTGCTGGTCATACCTGATGAAAAAGGCCGAACAGGGAATTACAATCTGACAATTCCTAAGGGCGACACTATCCGCATATGTACGCCTGTTATCGGACGTGATGTTATGAATCAGACCGTTCAGGTTAGTACAACCGGAACACTAACCGTGAACGTAACGGAAACCCCAGTATTCGTCATGACAACAGGAAATCCAGAAGCTAACGACCTGGGGATAATATCGGTCTATCCTAATCCTACGGCCGACAACGTAGAATTGAGTATTGAAAATGGCGCTACCACACCGGTAGACGTAACGGTCTATGATACAGCTGGCCGCGAATACAAGCAATTTCATTTACCGAAGACGGGCCGGATACTTACGGAACGACTCACCTTAAGTTCGCTCCCACTCGGAATGTATCTGCTGAGCATCAAACAAGGAAAAGCTCGGTCCGTGAAGAAAATTATTCGGACCAGATAAGGCAGTACGCTATTTATATCCACACCCCTGTAGTAAATCTACCGCATGAGTAATACAAGCAAGGCAATGAATGGTGGAAAATGGATTACAATTTCCACGACCATTTCGACACTTTTCCAATTTTTGCAAGTCGCCATTTTAGCGCGTCTGTTGGAACCATCTGCCTTCGGAATTGTTAGCGTCAGCACCTTAATCATTACTTTTTTCCAGATATTTTCTAACCTCGGATTTTCTAATTCAATAATTTACAAGCAGGAAAGTGATCAACGGGTTTTATCGACGCTTTACTTATTGAACCTTGTTGTTGGCGTTATAATTTTTATAGTTATTCAGTTCAGCACACCCTATATCATTTCTTTTTATAGCGAGCCCAAACTAGATAGAATCCTACGTTTATCTTCCTGTTATTTTTTAATAGCTTATTTTGGGCAGTTGTATTTCTTTCTTTTAGAAAAAGAATTACGTTTTAAATCAGTGGCCATAATCGATATTAGCGGTACACTTGTCGGGTCAGTAGTTACAATCACTCTGGCCTATTCAGGTTATGAAGAATTATCGTTAATTGTTGGCTCATTGGCCATGCAGGCGCTAAAAAGCATTCTACAAATTATATTCGGTTTGAAGTTCTTTATTCCTATCCTGGCCTTCGACCTAACCAATGTAAAAGAGCATTTACGATTTGGGCTTTATAACCTTGGGGATGGCTTATTAGGTTTTATTCAATCCAACTCCGACAATATTTTTATTGGCGGTATGTTAGGTGTAAAAATGCTGGGTTATTATACAATTGCCTACCAATTATCCGTTTTTCCTACTTATAAACTCAATCCAATTATTTTGCAGGTAGCCTACCCTATCCTGGCCAAAATGAAAGAAAGTAATGCCGCACTTAAAAGCTCTTATCTAAAAATTCTGGATTTTATCAGTTATTGCAATATGCCCCTTCTGGCTGGCTTATTTATTACAGCAGACAGTGTTGTACCGCTTATTTACGGCCCAGGATGGGATAAAACAGTTGAACTCATTCAAGTATTCGTATTTGTCTCTATTTTCTCGTCCTTAAGTCATCCATTATTCACCCTAGCTTTTACTAAAGGAAAGCCTAACCTCTTGTTCTATCTGAATTTAGTAACTCTGATTATCAAAATCCCTTTAGTATACTGGTTAGGAACAACCTGGGGAGTTATGGGCATTGCTACGGCTTTTCTACTGGCAACACTGCTTAATCTCATCGCTAATTTTTTACTGGTGCATTATCTGATTGGCAACTTCTGGGCAGATTTTCTACGGAACATTGCTAAGCCAATATTATTTTGTTTAATAATGATAGCTACTATTTATATATACAAAATAACCTTCGGCCACGAGGGTTTATTTAACACAATAGCCGAGATCACATTAGGCGGATTAGTTTATGGCATATTGACCTTATCGTATAAACTTTCATTTTCAGAAATAAGATCATACCGCCAATCTCTCTTATAAAAGTATTTTATTTATTCTTTACATAATTTTTGTTTTTTGCTTATAAATTACGATTTATTACTTATTTCCTATAAGTAATATTTACTAGATAATTCGTATTGAATCAATACAACTATTTGACAGCAATAGACTCAGCATATAATTATTTAATAATCAACCAGTTGAAATTTTAAATTATTAATTTTATCTCCTATTTTTAATAGACAAACCTGAAATTAAAGTCTTAACTCTATTTAATTTCAACACTATGATTCCAAATACAACTTACGATAAAAAGAAGCAACCCACTATAGCTAAAATCGATAAAGTAAGTAACATTACACAACTCGAACTTATCAAAAATTATATAGAGCCCTCTATTCCGGTTATCGTAAAAGATGCGACTAAAGAATGGAAAGGTATGGGTAAGTTCACCCCCGATTTTTTCAAAAAAAACTACAGTCATATAACTAAGACTATAAAGGGAAAAACATATTCAATAAGCGAATATGTCGATCTGATGCTGGCATCTACCCCCGAAAATCCGGCACCCTATCCATTTAATTTTAATATTGAAAAACAAGCGCCTGAGTTACTGGCAGACGTAACACCAGAAATACTTTACGCCAAATCGGACCGAGTCAAACATCCGTTATTGCCAAAATTCATGCTTAATGGAACGGAAGTCTATGAGATTTTCCTGGGAGGCAATGGCGGTTCGTTTCCTTTCCTACATGTAGACGTATTATTTCTACATACGCAGATTACACAGCTCTACGGCTCAAAGGACTTTTTCCTTTTTTCGCCCGACCAGACTCCGTATATGTATCCCAGAGAGGATAATGCCAAGGTTTCTCAGGTCGATGTGTTTAATCCTGACTACGAAAAATTCCCTTTGTTCAAGAAGGCGAACCCTATAAAAGTTACTGTTGAAGAAGGGGAAACGATATTGTTTCCTACAAAGTGGTGGCACACCACACAGATACACGAACCCTGTATTTCACTGGGTAGAGTTCACCTGAATGCAGCGAACTGGAATGACTTTGCCAATGATAACTTCTTATCCCTGCAAACGTATCGGCCAACCGTAGCCCGACCTGCACTGCTCTATGCCAAGATGTTAGGCAAACTCATGAATTTACAGGAACGTATTGGCTTATAAATGTCGTCAGCACGCACTAGCAGTTATCTAGTGCGTGCTGTAATACCTGAGCAAACTCTTTATCGTTGGGCGGCAGCAGCATCATTTTGTGATCTCCCGGAACATTGTGGACGCGCACACCTTTTAAGGCATATTTTTTCCAGCCCAGAAACTTACTATCCTCCACAAAATAGAGCCTGACCTGCGCTTTAAACAGGTCAATAACTCCATCGTAAGGTTTCATTTTATACTTTTCATAAGCCATTTCGTGTTTCTCTACAATATGGCTTATGAGATCAAACCCTATTTCCTGTGGGGCATCTTCCCGCAGCCCAAACCAACGTAACAGATTACCAAATTGACGTTGTGCATACTCCTGCTGATAGCGAATTGTTGAAACAGGGTCTCTCAACAACGATTTCGTAAACCAGATAACTTTAGGAAACTGACGTACTATTTTCCGACTCAGCCAGGTAGTTATATCATAGTTTGTTTCTGACTCCTGCGCATTTGTATCGAACATGGCCAGCATTTTTACTTCTTTGCCCATTTCCTTCAGCTGGCGAGCCATTTCCAGCGCTACGTAGCCACCGAAGGAATATCCCGCAATAGCGTAGGGTCCCGAAGGGTTTTGATCCAGTAACTCCTGTACGTAGAAAGAGGCTATGGCTTCCATAGTATCAGGCGGCTCATCGACACCGTCCAGTCCCCGAGCCTGAAAACCATATATGGGTTGCTCAGGGTCCATGTTAGCCAGTAAGCCACTAAAATTGAGGACGTTTAAGCCAATACCATGAATGATATAAACGGGCATTTTACGTCCTTTGGGCCGAATAGGAACCAATGACTTCCATTTGGCTGCTGGCTTTTCTTCCTGGATCAGCAAGGCCAGTTTCTGAATCGTTGGGTAAGTCATTAATGTCGACAGTGGTAAACGCCGACCAGTTTCTTTCTCAAGCCGGGTCATCACCTGCACGGCTATCATCGAATGACCACCAAGCTCAAAAAAATCATCGTTAATACCAATCCTGGATACCCCCAGTGCTTCCGCCCAAATAGAGGCAATAAGCTTTTCGGCTTCTGTTGTTGGCTCGACAACTGCACCCGTTGCCAGACGTAACGCGCTTTCTGGCTTCGGCAATGCTTTCCGATCAATTTTTCCATTAGGCGTAACCGGCAACGCGTCCAGATTGACGAAATCAGCAGGAACCATATAATCTGGCAGGCTTTCCAGTAATTTGTTCCGCCAGAACGTAACGTTCCGAACAAACACGTCTCCGGTTTGAAAGGGATTGGTTACCAGATACGCTACCAGCCGCTGATCGCCCGGCCGATCTTCGCGGGCAACCACTACCGCTTCCTTAATTCCCTCCAGCTTAACCAGCACATATTCTATTTCGCCCGGCTCTACCCGATAACCACGTATTTTAATTTGCTGATCACTACGTCCCAGACAGTGAATTTCACCATCGGCCATAAACTTACCCAGGTCACCAGTGCGGTACATTGTTTCCCGACCGGCGCTAAACGGGTTCGGAACAAACTTTTCCCTTGTCAGTTCAGGGCGATTCAGGTAGCCACGTGCTACGCCATCGCCAGCAATGTATAGTTCACCGACTATCCCCTCCGGCAAGAGATTCAATTGCTCATCCAGAATGTAGACCTGCGTGTTATTGATTGGTCGACCAATTGTAATGATCTCGTCCGTAGCATTGATTTGCTTCCCTGTCGAGTATATGGTAGTCTCGGTAGGCCCGTACATATTCCAGAGCGAAGCGCAACGAGCCGTTAGCTTCTGGGCCAGGTCTTTCGACAGCGGCTCACCGCAACACAAAATTTTGACCGGAATAACCTGATCCCACCCCGCAGCTAACATCATTTTATACGTTACGGGAGTGGCCTGAATAATGGTTATCGGCTGTTTTTGATCGGCGGGTGCTATCGAAACTGGCTGACTCAATGCCTGGAGTAAAGCGTACCCATCCCGAGTTGTTTCGGCATCGGCCAAAACAAGCGTAGCGCCTACTAATAGAGGCAAATACAGCTCCAGACCCGCAATATCAAATGAAACCGTTGTAACCCCCAGCAACACATCTTCCGACGTAATACCGGGCATGGTTATCATGCTGTATAACAGATTAACCAGATTACGATGTTCAACCTGAACGCCTTTAGGAAGCCCGGTGGAACCTGACGTATAGAGGATATACGCTAAATCAGTACCCGCCCCCGAAACGGTTGGCGGATCGGTAGATAACTCTTTTGCTTCTACCAACGCCTGATCGACAAGGACCTCCTGAGCCTGATGAGTTAGACGACCTGCATATTTTTTTGAGGTTAGTACTAGTTTAGCGGATGAATCATTCAGCATAAACACAATACGATCCTGCGGATAGGCCGGATCGATCGGTACATACGCTGCGCCAGCCTTCAGAATGGCCAACAAGCTAATGAGCAACTCGGGCGAACGATCCAATAAAACACCTACTACGTCACCGGTGCGAATTCCTTTGTTTTGAAGGGATCGGGCCAATTGGTTCGCGGCCTGGATCAGCTCGTCATAACTGACGTGTTTGCCATTCGAAATCAGCGCCGTTTTGCGGGGATAAGCGCGTGCGGTCTGGTCTAAAAGTACTGGTAAAGGTGTATGACGAGGGTATTCTGCCGACGTATTGTTCCAGCTAGCAATTTTTCGAATCAATTCATGCTGGTCGGTCAACGGAATTTGTTCAATAGGAATCGTTGGATCGGCCACAATGGCCTCCAGCAGATTCACGAACTCGGCCATCATCCGGTCAACCGTTTCGGCCTTGAAAAGCTGCGTATTATACGAGCATTCAATCGTTAATGCCTCAGCCGATGACCCGCTAATATTAATCGAAAGCTCGACTGTCTCAAACTCCCTGGCGTTACTAATCAGCTGATGATCGAGACCGTAAAAAGCGACATCATCGTCCAGGCCAATATCGAGATTAAAGATAACCGGAACCAGCGGTACCCTTGATGAATCCCGAGCGAGGTGTATCTTTTTCAGTAAGCTGCCAAATGTAAGCTGCTGATGCTCGTAGGCGTCAAGAACAGCTTCTTTACGCTGTTTTAAAAATTGGAGAAAGCTCTGATCTGATGTTGGAAAACTACGTAACGGAAGCAGGTTTACGCAGTGCCCTACCAGGCGAAGATTGCCCGTAGCCGACTGACCAGCCGCTGGCAAGCCAAGCACAATATCATCCTGCCCCGTTAATCGGTGCAACAGCACCTCGAAAGCAGTCATTAACGTAGTAACAAAACTGCTACCGGCTTTAATACCCATTTGCTTGATCGCAACGATCAAGGCTTTATCTAGCGGATAATCCCGGCGCTGGCTTTTGTAGGTACGTAGCGCGGGACGAGGAAAATCGGTCGGTAATGATAGAACAGGTACGCTTTCTTTATATTGATCAACCCAGAATTGCTCAACCTTCTGATTTTCGGCCGTTTTTTGAAAAGCCGCCTGGTCGACGGCATATTGTGTGTACCGTGGGGCTTCCGCTAACGAAGGCGTTAACTGCTGCGCATAAGCTGAATAAAGAGCACTCAGGTCCTGAAGCATGATCCCCATCGACCAGCCATCACAAATGATGTGATGCGCCGTTAAAACGAACCAGTGCTCCGTAGACGATAATTTGATGAGGCCAAACTTTATTAGTGGCCCATTAACCAGGTCAAAAACATAAAGTGCATCTTGCTGAATATAATCAGCAATAACCTGCTTTTGCTCATGCTCGTCTATTTCAGAACAGTCAATGTAGGCCAGGTTGATTGGCAGTTCTCTCAATACACAAATCTGAGTGCCATCTCCGCTAAATACTGACTGTAATGATTCATGTCGGTAAACCAGTGCCGACAATGATTTTTCAAAAGCCGTTTTATCTAAACTACCGTTTAATTTTAATGAAACGGACTCGTTATACGCTCGGCTCGCATCATCTCCTCCTAGTTGGCAAGATGTCCATATCTCTTCTTGTGATTCTGTGACTGGCGCAAACCGGGCAAGCTCAGCGCCAATAAATGGATCAAAATCAATTTCAATAAGCGATATGTTTGTGTGGATAGCCTTGAGCATTTAGATGTCATTTTGTTTAACCTGTAGATATTTACCAGGGCGATCTGGATTCGGTATAAACCAGGCAGGATTACCTACTTGATCTCGACCTAACCGCGCGCCAGGAATGGGTGGTAAATCTCCTACAAGCGTTACGCTAGCCATCTTCACCCTACTAGACAAGGTGGGAGATGCATCTAAAAAGCCAGCCTCAATTAATTCATTAATACTCCGGGAAAAACGGTCGATAATTACTCCGATTTCGGCATCGGTATGCGCTTCCGAGAGAAAGCACGGAAAACCATCCCAAATATGAACACCTTTCTCGCGCATCAACGTAAACAACAGCTCGCCATAAGGAACCTCCTCTGTAAACTTAATTTTCCAGAGTGACCCAAACTGAGCAACAAAAATGGGAAGTTTATGGTAGTCGAGAATACTATTCAACGAATCGGCAAGGTGCTTCGTTTTGCGGGTTAATTCCTGCTGCAACTGAACTCCCTGCTCTTTCATATATTGCAGAGACGCTTTGGCGGCCGCTAACGCCAGCGGATGCCGCACAAACGTACCAGCAAAATACGTAACGCCTATTTCAGGTACCGAGTCATCACCGTACTGCCAGAATCCACCATCCAACGCATCCATAAACTCTCGTTTACCGGCAATTACACCAATGGGCAAGCCAGCGCCCACTACTTTCCCGTAGGACCCTAAATCCGCCTTTATACCAAACAGAGCCTGAGCCCCGCCCGGATGCATCCGGAACCCGGTGATAACTTCATCAAAAATCAGAGCCGTTCCCGAAGCAGCCGTAATGGCCCGTACTTCTTTAAGGAAGTCGATAGGGGCAAATTCGGGTCGACGGCTTTGCACGGGCTCAACCAAAACGGCGGCCAGTTCGTGAGCACGCTCTCGGATAATTTTCAGACTTTCGTCGGTTCCATAATCCAGAATGAGCATGTTCTGCACAGATTCGGGCATTATCCCCGGAGCTGCCGGAAAGGATTTCAACTTTTTGGTACCACGTACTAGAACTTCGTCTACAATTCCGTGATAAGAGCCCGAAAACGCAACGATTAACGATCGGCCCGTAACGGTACGGGCAATCCGCATCGTACCCAGTACTGCTTCAGAACCCGTGTTGCACAGAGCAGCCCGATCAGCCTCGGTTAAGTCGCAAATCAACTGACTCACTTCGCCAGCCAGCTCATGCTGAGGGCCTACTTCGTAGCCTGATTCAATTTGGTCATGCAAGGCCTGCTTTATCCACTCAGGCTGATAACCAAACATATTTGAGCCAAAGCCATTCAGTGCATCGATGTATTCATTGCCATCTATATCCCACAGCCGACTTCCTTTTGATCGATTTACGACCAGCGGATAAACAATCTCTTTAGTTAACGGCCTGAATCCGGTTACAACCCTCGGATCGGCCATGTGCGATCTGTTTTCCTGCGCATAGGCTTTACTCTTACCCGTCTTCTGATTATACCGATTGGTTAAACGGGTTAAAAACTCTTGCTGGCTGTCGGTTAGTTCAGACGCCTGACGTTCGATACGTGCGGTAGCGCCAAATGGCTTTTTCAATTCTACCTTTTCTTCTGGCGTCAGATCATTGCCATCCGCTTTTACGGGTTTAGCCGTCGGTGCGTGATCGGATAACGTAGCGTTGGCGCCATACTGGGCTGGCACCGGCTGCGAAACAGCAGACGCAGGAACGTCGCTATACGTAGTACCACCTTGCATTAATGCAACTTGCTTAGCCAGTAGTTGTAACTGCTGGGCCAGTAAACCCAGGGCCGTATCGTTGGTTGAAAGTGGCACACCAGCCGGTATTGTATTAACCGGCCCAATGGATTGCGGGGCTACAGTCGGAGTCGGCTGACTACTACTTGTTTCAGACGTCGGAGCCGGTTCAGGCGGTAACGCCTGATCCAGATAATCGGCCAGCAAACCAGGGGTGGCATAGTCGTTCGTCAGTTGCCGAAAAGTTATTGGCAAGCCAAATTCTTTTTTCAGCGTCAGCGAAACCTGGGTTAATAATAATGAGTCAAGACCTATTTCCAGAAAACTCATATCGGGAGTTGCATCGGCCATATCGATGCCCGACGCAGCTTCTAATAAATCATTGATTTTACGGATCAACATGTCTTTTCTCATACTAACCTTTGTTTTTAAAGTAGAGGGAGTCGTTACAGGAGACGTATCACCAGCGCTACTGGCAGCAATTGGTGCCACCACAACTGGATCAACCCAGCAACGTTTTCTATCGAAAGTATATGTAGGTAGATTTATTCGTTTTCTGGCCTGACCGGCATAAAATGCACGCCAGTCAGGATTCAGCCCATTGACGTACAATTGGCCTAACGTTGTCAGAATTGATTGACAGGCCGTTGGCCAATCCTGATGATTAACCAACCCCGCCAGGATAGTGATTGGCCTTGCGGCCTTTTGCTGACGCGCTAGTGTAGCCGTAACGTGCCCTGGCCCCACTTCAAGCAACAGTGGATTGTCTAGCGCCAAAAGAGTATCAACTGCATCGGCAAAACGTACTGTTTCGCGCAAATGATTCGCCCAATAGCCGGGATCCATAGCCTGCGTATCCGTAAGCCACGTCCCCGTTACGGTCGATACAACTGGTTTTTGTAATCGATTCAACGTAACGCCCTGCACCAGCTTTTCGAAATCCCCAACAATGGGGTCCATCATTACGGAGTGAAAAGCATGGCTTGTTTCGAGCGGTTGATTCAGGATCGATTGCTCATCTAACAGTCGCGCAAAATCAGCAATATATTCATCAGGCCCAGCCACTACGCATAGCTTATGGCTGTTGATAGCTGCTATCGACAACGTAGCGGGCATCATTGACTGAAGCGTTTCGGCATGCAATCGAACCGTAAGCATGCTTCCACGGGGTTGTTCACTGACCATCCGACCACGGATAGCAATGAGCTTCAGCGCATCGTCCAGGGTAAAAACGCCCGCCAGATGAGCCGCGACAAACTCCCCGATACTATGCCCACAGAATACAGAGGGTTCAATTCCCCAACTCATCCAAAGCTGAGCCAGCGCATACTCCGTAACAAACAGTGCTGGTTGGGTGTAACGAGTATTTTTTAATCGTTGCTCCGCTTCCTGATCGCCAGTTTGTGGATACAGCACCCGACGAATATCGGTGTCCATGTAGGCATTCAGTAATTCAGCGCACTGGTCAATGGCTTGTCTATAGACCGTTTCATGTTCGTATAGCACCCGGCCCATGTTCAGGTATTGCGCGCCCTGACCAGGAAACATAAATACCACTTCGCCCGGAGCATCTTTAGCGGTTTTTGATCCAGACGTACTACCGGGGACACGAAGTTTTTCGACTAACTCACTGCTGGAATGGGCTACAATAAATCGGCGATGGCTGAAATCGGCTCTTGTTGTTTGCAACGTAAATGCAGTATCGGCCAAACTAACATCCTGCTTATCCACTACGTCGGCCAGACGATTCGCGTAAAGCTCACGGCTATTGGCTGTCTTTGCCGACCACGTAATGAGTTGGGCTGGCCGTTCCACTACGTCTGAATCAGTACGTATGGCCGTTACTTCCGGCGCAAACTCTTCTAAAACAACATGTACGTTGGTGCCGCCAACCCCAAATGAGCTGACGCCCGCCCGTCTGGCCTTCGCTCTATGATTGTCCTGTAATGTCCAGTCTCTAAGCTCTGTATTGACAAAAAAGGGGCTATTGGCAAAATCGATCGCTGGATTCGGAACACTAAAATTTATTGAGGCCGGAATCTGTTTATGATGAAGTGCCAGCACGGTTTTTATCAGTCCAGCAACCCCAGCCGCCTGAGTCAGGTGACCCATGTTGCTCTTAATGGAGCCGATCGCACAAAATTGCGTTTCAGATTGCTCGCCAAAAGCGATGCTCAAACCATCCATCTCAATTGGATCACCAAGCGGAGTGGCCGTTCCATGAGCTTCAATGTATGAAATACTGGATGCATCGATCCGCGCATCGTCAATAGCCATCGCAATTGCTCCAGCCTGCCCTTCAGCATTCGGCGCCGTGAAACTGCCTTTTCCAGCACCATCGTTATTGACACCAATACCTTTAATGACGGCATAAACCGTATCCCCATCCCGGCGAGCCGCTTCCAGGCTTTTCAGGAGAACAACACCAGCCCCATCACTAAAAACGGTTCCCTGCCCCTGCGCATCAAATGAGCGACAATGCCCGTCTTTACTAAGCATGGCCCTTTCCTGATACAAATGTCCACTGTTAATTGGCGACGTAATGCTGGCACCACCAGCCAGCGCAACATCACACTGTCCGCTCCGAATACTTTGGACAGCCTGAGAAATGGCCAGTAACGACGTTGAACAGGCCGAGTAAACACTAACGGCCGGACCTTTTAAGTTTAATTGGTAGGCCGTTCGGGAAGCGATGTAATCCTTTTCGTTCAGAGTCATCACCTGAAAACTCCCCACCTGATCAACCAGCTCTTTATTACTCAGTACATTGTTCAGGTAGTACGTATTGTTGCCACAACCGGCAAAAACGCCTACCCGACCACCATAATGCTGCGGTAAATAGCCCGTTTGCTCCAGGGCTTCCCAGGCTATTTCCAGAAAAACCCGCTGCTGAGGGTCCATCAATTGGGCAATAGTGGGCGGTAATCCGAACAAACCCGTATCGAACTGATCTGCATTATCGATCACGCCCCGCGCTTTTACGTAGAGCGGGTCACTTTTGAACCGATCCGATATACTGTCATCCAGTTCACTATCCTTAAAAAACCGAATGGTTTCCTTTCCTAGTTTTAACGCATTCCATAACTCGTCGATGGAATTGGCGCCGGGGAAACGGCCCGCCATACCAATAACCGCTACGTCCCTATCCACTTCTGCATCAGCACGTTCTTTCGCCGGGCTGATTGATGCCGGGCTTGGCGCACGTAACGTCGACTGTAAAAAAGTGGCCAGACCGGCTATCGTAGGGTATTGATAGAGTTTTGTTACGGGTATGGTGTACTTTTCGTGTTGTAAAGCAGCAACCAGCTTCTGAGCTAGTAATGAGTTTCCACCCAGCTCAAAGAAATTATCATCTAGCCCAATTCGGTCAAGTTCAAACAACGTGAGCCATACACGAGCAATGGCCTGCTCATCGGTTGTTTTAGGTTTCCGATAGGCCGTTGTCAAATCTGGACGTTTAAGCTCGGGATCAGGCAATTGTTTTTTGTCGACCTTACCACTACTGGTTTTTGGGAAATCGGCCAGCCAGACAAAAGCCGACGGCATCATATACTCCGGTAAGCGCTGTTCCAGCTCTTTACGAATACCCGCCTGATTGACCTGATCGGTTGTGCCAACGAGATAGGCAATTAACCGTTTCTGGCCCCCTAGACCTTCACGTGCCACAACGACGGCCTGTTTTACGCCGTCGATCTGGTTAATAATCACTTCCAGTTCCCCTAACTCAACGCGATGCCCTCTGATTTTAACCTGATCATCACGACGCCCCAGAAACTCAATAGTTCTGTCGGTCTGATACCGCGCTAAATCGCCTGTACGATAGATACTTACTGTACCTTTTTCTGGAATTGTGAGATCAATAAACTTCTCGCTGGTTAGAGCGGATTGATTCAGATAGCCTTCTGCCAGACAAGCTCCTGCAATCACTAGTTCACCAACATCTCCGTCAGGGAGTAGTTGAAGGCTTTCATTAACGATGTATAGCTCAACATTATCAATGGCCTGGCCTATAGATGGCAACAGCGGCCAGATTGCAGGATCGCCATCCAGTCGTAACTGGCTCACTACGTGGCATTCCGTGGGGCCGTATTGATTATATAAAACGCAATTTGGTAGATTTTTGAAGAACGCTACCAGCTGGGGCGTCACTTTGAGTTGCTCACCAGCGGTCATTATCTCCTGTAACGAAGCCGGAAATTGCTCTGCACTAACCGCTGATTCTGCTAAATACTGAAGCGCTACAAAAGGTAAAAATAGACGATTAATTGACTGTTCGTCAATGAACGCCAGTAATGCATTCAGGTCTAACCGAAGATCTTCATTAATCAAAACCAACGTACCACCGGTGCCTAACGTAGCAAAGATTTCCTGAAACGATACGTCGAAACTTAGGGGGGCAAATTGTAGCGTTCGGCTACCATATCCAGCCGTTGATTCGCGAGCCTGCCACTGCAATAAATTGATCAGCGGCCCATGTCCCATAGAAACACCTTTAGGCTTCCCGGTTGAGCCAGATGTATAGAGTACGTAAGCGGTACTAGTAGGGGTTGCTTTCGTTAGCGACGTTTCCGTATAAACGACATCAGATGCAACACAACGAAGCCCCAGATGTTCAAATCCAGATTTATCCTGTTGTGTTGTAAGACACGTTTTGAGACCAGAATCACTAATTATTTGCTGTAGCCGATAGTCGGGGTAAGCAGGGTCCAGCGGTAAATAAGCCTTCCCGGCTTTTAAAATGGCCAGTACACCAATCACCATTTCCAGGCTACGGGTAGTGCTTATACCAACGATAGACGCGTCAGGATCGGTGTTCAGAATGATCTGAGAAAGACGATCAGCCCGATCATTCAGTTGTGGGTATGTGAGTTTCTGTTCACCGAAAATTACAGCAACCTGCTCCTTATGTTCACGGGTTATCTCTTCAACAAACTCGTGAACAAAGGAAGGCGAGAAATAAGCCCGATTTTCTATGTCTTGCGAAACCTGCATACCAATAGTCCGTTAAGGTGCCTACAAGACACCTGGTCTTATCTCATAGGCAAATTCACTGCAACGCAGAAGGCTCTACGTTATTTATCAACGCCCATTATAGTACGTTACGTTGCTGCGCTATTGATCGCTCTGACCCTGACTGGGTCAGTTTGATATCAGCTACGCCCGGAACGTCGATATAATTACTTTCAACTTTATTCAAAACTGTAAATATGGGTTGATTCGTAACCCGTACATACAGACTCAACAGCTGCTTTTCTGCCCGCCCCCAGGCACTGCTGGCGTCAACGACCAGTAGGGACAAGGCACTGTTTTTCAACAAATAAACCGGAATCTGATTGTTGAGCAACGGCGGCAATTCGAATATGATCCGATCAAATTGCGATGCGTCGAAACCATCTTTATAATCGACCAGATAATCGATCGCCGTTACGTTCATAAAATCCGGCCGAATCGTATAGGGGAAATAGGTCAATCCTTTATGGTATTCGCGCTGTTCTTTACCCGTTGCCCGTGGATAACAATAGGCCACCTGCTGATCGGCCTCCGTATATAACTGATTCAGCCCATTAGCAACCCAGGTTTTTCCCTGTTTCGATCCTATGCTGAACAGCGTAATGATAGGCGGATGCGACTTCGTTACGCCCTGGGCAATCTCGACGTTTATGGTATTAAATAGTTGCTCGAACGTATTACGGGCTGCCATTGTCGCTTTCGAGAAAACATTCGGCTTTTTAATAACCGGAAAAATAGCGGTCACAGGCATTCCAATCATCGATTCAGCCTGCGCTGGTGAGTGAATTCGATTGTCTAACCAGAAACGTAACGCGGTCAACAGCAAGGCAATAAAAATACCAGCTCCCGCTCCAATAGCCACTAACTGAAGGCGTTTGGACACTTGCGGGGCCTGCGGGAAATCGGGCGCATCCATAATCTCAAGCGTACCGCCAATGGCTATATCCTGACGGCGAGTCTGCGACTGTTCAACCTGCTGTAATAGATCGAGATACTCTTTTTCAGCCACAGTTAAGTCACGTTGTAACTGACGTAGCTGAGAGCCTAGTGGCGTGTATTCATTTGTTTTGTCCTGATACTCGCTGATACGCTTTTTATACAATTCTAATCGAGCAACAGACTCTTCATATTCCAACGACTTAGACATCCGTTCTGCGGCCATTTCCTGAGCGGGTAAGGCATCGGAAGCATTCGTGACTGCATCATATTTTTGAGCGCTCGCCCGCAAATCGTCAGACGCTTTAGCAACGGCCTCCTGCAAACGACTGATTACAGCGCGTGGCTGACCATACGCTCTGGCATTAGCCAGTTTATTTTCGGCATCGGTCAGTTTCTTTTGCTTATCGTTCAAATCGGAATTGGCCGCGTTGAGCGTACTCTGCTGGGTCGTCCGCTTGTTAAGGGCATCGAGTGATGCTTTAGCTGCATTTTTTCGCATCAGCTCCTGATTGTATTCATTGATCAGTGCCTCGCGAGACGTAGCAACATTTCTGGCTTCTTCGTCATAATCCAATACCTTGTGGTTGGTATTAAACGACTTCAGGTTCGCTTCTGCCTGGGCCAGCGTCTGTTTTGCTTTCTGCAATTTTTCTTCATAATAGCCAACCACCGAATTGGTTTCCGACGTTTTCAGATTCGTGTACCGCTGATTTAATGCTTTAATGGCATAAACAAGTGTACGCTGAGCAACCGCCGGATCATCGGCCTCGTACTCCATTGTCAGCACATCATTCGTATTCTTGCGGGCAGTAGCTTTCAGCTTTTCACCGATTTGCTGAATAGAATAGTGCGTTTCTGACTTGATCAACAATGCTTTTATGGGATTGTCGTAAGGAGAATGGGCGAGGCTATCCAGCGTTTGGTGCAAATGAGCCGAATCACCATCGGTTATCAGCTGAGCCTGCCAGCTGGTCGGAAGGGCTTGCCGAAGCTGATCAAAACCTTCAGCCCCCAGTACTAACGTATCAGGCTCACGTAGCCGTAGGTGATCCGTCAGCAGATCTACCCCTATTTGTAACAAAGTCTCCTTTGAACCAAGCGTTGTTAGAATATTATCAATAGCACTGGCCGACCGATCGACAAAGCCCGATTGCTTATCGGAAAGCAACGAATACCGCGACACTAAGCCGGTGTAGAGTGTTGCCTGAGATTTATATACTTTTCGTTCATTACGCGTAAAATAAAAAGCAGCCCCAGCAGTTACGCAGGGAATCAGAATGAACCAGAGTATATGTTGCCTTAGAAGACGTAGAAACACCTCGACTGTCATATCTTTCCTAATTACGCTTCAATCGCTGAATAGGTACACCCATTAACGCTTCGAAAATGTGAACATTCTTTAGAAATTCACCTTTTATTTGCTCCGATATGGATTTCGTTTCTATATATCGGCTGGTTGCATTGGCCAGCCCATCAGCAGTTATCTTTCCTTTCTGAATTTCAGACTCGGCAATTCTGTAGGCAGCCAGAGATGCCTGCTCATCGATCAGTCGAAGCTTCAATACCTGCTGCGATGTGATCATATCCTGATAGATCGTAATCAGTTCACGCTTTATTTGCTGCTCAATCGTTTCCTTTTGAATGACAGCCGCTTTATAGTTTGAATAAGCCTGCCGAATCTGGTGTTTACGGCCAAATAAATCGTGCAACGAAAGACGTACGTCAACCCCAACCCGATATCCGTTAGCGATTTGACCGATAGGGTCCCGGTTAGGTATTGATGAGCCCGATGAAATAATAGACTGGTTACCACCCGAGTAGTTCGCGTAGCCAGCTACATTTTGCAGTATTTGAGCCTTAGAGCCTTGATACGTAGCATCGAGTGAGTTAGCAACCTCATTCTGATATTTAATCAGTGGCGAGTTGGTAATGGCAAGTTTGAGCAACTCCTCGAAAGGAATCAATTGAACGGCAATATCCTGATCAATATCCAGGTAAACAGTGTCATTGGCAGCTCCTGACGATTGGCCGAACATCATTAATCGTCTACCGCTGGATTTTTGCCCATAACTAAGTGTAATAGCCAAGCCACCGAATAATAAAATCAGGCCAATTCGGTAATAGATATGCTCGAACCGCCTGGGAATATCAGACATCATTCTTTAAAAGTTTTGCTGTTAACATCTTTTTTTACCCCTCTAATCGAACCTGTTAAAGAAGATGTTTATTAATTGGTCAATTATTTATCGTTAAGTAAAGAATTTACCACTTTATCTGTCCATCTAGTAGACTCTAGCAAACTTTTGACGGGAATTTGCTCACAGTGTCACAATATACATTACGAGTATTTAGTATTATTTCTAGAAATCTAATCGGCTGTGAACGTAGCAAATACAGAAATTCCCTATAAAGATTCAGTGTAATTTATAACTTGGATACAATAGACAAGGCTGACTGAAATATGGATAAATTTAATTCCTACGCCGTACAACCCACTTCATACCTATTGGTTAGGAAAGCTTCATTTTATCCTTCTGCTGCTCTGCCGAGCTTGTATGGGGGGTAGGTAAAAAGCTCTTAAATGCTTTCCGCATATTGAAAATAGCTCTAGCGAAACGTAACATCAGCACAGGCACGAGCATAAGTTCGCGCATACCAATCTGTCTCCATAGATAGCCCGGCACTGATAAAGCCAGGCTAATGCAAAGCGCGGTTAATGAAAGCAATGGAATGAGCCATAACGTAGCAATAGGGCTCAAGAAGCCCAGCAAAGTGCACACAAATAGTACTCCCAATAATAATACCCGTGGTAACACTAAAGCCTGAATAACCTTGAAGGCACTTGCCATCCGGCCATTCATCAATTCGGTTACTCCTCGTCTGAAATAAAATTTCAGAAATTGCCATTGTGCAGCAATCCATCGGGTCCGTTGATTCTCGAATACGGCCTGCTGAGCTACTTTTTCATCATAAACAAAAGCATTTTCCAGATAGGCAATTTTGTAGCCAGCCAGAACAATATTCATTTCCAGCTCTTTGTCATATCCACCCATCGTATGTAAATTCGACATGCCCTTCTTCATCAGAACAGGGTCGAAGGCCATACCGGAACCAATAATCGACGAAGACAACCCTAATGCCCGACTGCCTTTCCGGAAAATATGGTTGTTGATTTCTTCGCTTATAGCATCCAGAACGGCTACACTTGTGTTGGTATTCTTAGCAACTCTATGCCCCTGAACGGCTTTCCAGTTCTGGTCAAAAGCCGTATTGATCCGGCTCAGGAAATCAGCGGCCATGTGGTTATCGGCATCGGAGACGACCAGAATTTCGTATTCGTCGTCCGATATTTTTGACAGAGCGGTATTGATCGCTTTAGCAACCGTAGATACTTCAAACGACACTTCAATTACCCGCACCGGCATTGTTGCCAGTTTTGCCAGCGTCTGTGGCTGAAAAGAATCGGCTATAACAATCAGGTCAAATGCATGGGCTGGATACTGTTGCTTTAAGTTTGCATTCACCGAATCAATAATAACAGCGTCTTCTTTATAGGCCGGAATTAATACGCCAATTTTTCTGAAACGAGGAGGCTGGCTCGACGGATACGTATCATCGGCGCGACCAAGGCGACCGGCAATGGCAAATACAGCCAGATAAAATACAGATACAGCTAGATAGATTAAGAAAACTAAATATATAAAGTAGAGAACAGACATGATAGTGTAATTATACTGATAAACAGACAGTCATGGATTGCCTCCACTTTGTTACAATCCTATAAATTTTATTCAACAATAAAAATAGTAACAAAAATAAACCTTTTCTTATAAAATAGATATATAACTTAATAATAGCCAATTATACGTTAATAGAGTAGAGCATCAATGCCGACGCTCTACTCTATTTTTTTCATCTAAAGACCGAAGGCCGATAGTTTTACAAACTGATCCACTCGATCCTGAATTTCTTCATCTGTCAGGTTTAGCATTCGCTCAGCACCGAATTTTTCCACACAGAACGATGCCATTGCCGAACCATAAATAATAGCACGCTTCATATTGTCAAACGAGATATCGTCCGTTTTGGCCAGATGACCAATAAAACCACCGGCAAACGTATCGCCTGCTCCGGTTGGATCAAACACTTCTTCGAGTGGCAAGGCAGGCGCAAAGAAAATCCGGTCTTCGCTAAACAGAAGTGCACCATGTTCGCCCTTCTTAATGATTACCGTTTTAGGACCCATAGTCCGAATTTTAGCCGCAGCTTTTACCAACGCGTATTCGCCTGTCAGCTGACGAGCTTCTTCGTCATTCACGACCAATACGTCGACTAGTTTCAGCAGATTCTTAAGGTCCGCGTTGGCGATATCGATCCAGAGGTTCATCGTGTCCAGAACGATTAGCTTCGGACGGGTCTTCAGTCGCTCAATAACCATCTGCTGAATCGCGGGGGCCGTATTGCCCAGCATCAGATACTGGCAATCCTGATACGAGTCTGGAATCACAGGATCGAAATTTTCCATTACGTTCAGTTGTGTTTCCAACGTATCACGGGTGTTCATATCATTGTGATACCGACCCGACCAGAAGAACGTTTTCTCTCCTTGTTTGATCTGAAGCCCTTCCGTATTGATACCATGCTGAAGCAGATAGTCAATCATCGATTGCGGAAAATCATCGCCGACAACCGCTACCAGATTATTCTTCTTTGTAAAATACGAAGCGGATAAGGTAATATACGTAGCGGCACCGCCTATGATTTTGTCGGTTTTGCCGAATGGTGTTTCCAGTGCGTCAAACGCAACCGATCCAACGGTAAGTAAGCTCATTTTTATAAGTTTTCAGTTTTAGTGTATAGTTTTCAGTGCTTCTGTACGCGATTTATTCACTGAGAACCTATTTTTTCCGCCCAATCACGGGGCATCGTTTGAATGGTTTCGTTTCGTCGAATAGTTTTCGGTACGTAACGTGTGTTTTGACAATTTTAGAACCCAGTTGACTGACAAACCGTACCATGATTGGATTGAAATCGCCCACCCAGTTCATTTCTAATTCGGTATACTGGAATCCGGGATTATGATCCGCTTCGTACGGCATACGTAGCGCAATGGCCGCTTCAACGCCTTTACCCTGATGTTCGGGCGCTACGCCAAATACCACGCCAAACGCTTTATGGTTGGTTTTGAGCAGCATGTGCCACAAAAATTTCAATTTACCGATCAGATCTAACTTGCCATTAACATGTTTAAATACCTGATTGAGCTCTGGTAAACAGACGAAGAAAGCAACCGGCTCGTCACGGTAGTAGGCGAAATAAATAATCTTATCGTCGATAACTGGCTTCAGCTTTTTCATCAATAGCTGGGCCTGTTCTGCGGTCATGCCTTTCACACCACTATGGCCTCCCCAGGCGGCATTATAAATATGCCTGAACTGTTCGGCTGCGGCTGGTAAATCTTTTTTGTTGATTGTTTTGAAGCTGTAATCCGGATTGTCGTAAACACGTTGCGCCCGGTCTTTTACCGCCTGCGACATATCCACCAGCTTTGCCCAGGTTGTGGGTATGCCAAATGTAAATTGTTTGAAATAGTCCTTAAACCCGTAGTTTTCAAAGAAGGAAATATAGTACGGTTTTGTGTAGGGCATACAATAGTTTGGCTCACGCTCAAAACCATCGACCAATAACCCCCACCACCGATCACGATCGCCAAAGTTGATAGGCCCATCCATGGCTTCCATACCTCTACTTTGAAGCCATGCTTTTCCGGCGTCGAAAAGCATAAAAGCAGCCTTTTGGTCTTCAATGCATTCAAAAAAGCCCAAACCACCCGTAGGTTGGTCATTGTCGAGGTTGGCAATTTCGCGGTCTACAAAAGCAGCAACCCGCCCTATGGTTTCCTGCTTATCGTTCAGTAATAAATACCGAACGCATTCACCATGCTCGAAACGTTTATTCCGGGCGGGGTCGAACACTTCCTCTACGTCGGCATCCAATGGACGTATCCAGCAAGGATCGTTCCGATAGAGACGAACGGGAAACTCAATAAATTCTTTCTGATATTTGGCATTCGCGCCAACGTCAACTACCTGCATTACTGTTGTCTAAGCGGGTAAAGTCTAAAAACAAAGCGCGAATATAGCCAAAAGCGTTCGGGCTGCGTCAGTTAGGCTAGCGTTTTCCGCCGAACAATCCGTAACTTCGCCTTTCGTAACAGGATCATTTCTAGTATGCTGATAAAGGAAATAGTCGTTCTTATCGCTCAGTGTTGTTAGCCGCTGACGTTCTCCTCTCTAGTTGCCTATTCGGCAATCCAATCGCCGTGTCAGTATTTTAGAAACAGTTAATCAACCGATGCAACCATTACACCTGTATAATACGCTTTCTCGCAAAAAAGAACTGTTCGAACCGCTTAATGCCCCTTATGTAGGGATGTACGTCTGCGGCCCAACCGTTTACAACTACGTTCACCTTGGCAATGTCCGTACCTTTCTAACATTCGATACGTTATACCGCTATTTAACCTTCATCGGTTATAAAGTGCGCTACGTTCGTAACCTGACCGACGTAGGGCACCTGGTGGGCGATGGCGACGAAGGTGAAGACAAAATTGGCCGTATGGCGAAGCTCGAAAAAGTAGAGCCAATGGAAATTGTTCAGCGATTTACGAACGATTTTCATACCGTAATGGCGCAGTTTAATACCATCCCACCCAGCATTGAACCAACAGCCACCGGGCATATGGTTGAACAGATCGAAGCTGTTCAAACCTTGCTGGCCAATGGATTGGCGTATGAGTCGAATGGCTCCGTTTATTTCGACATCGAAACCTATAATAAACGAGGAGGCAATTACGGTAAGCTGTCTGGCCGGATTCTGGACGACTTGCTGAACGAAACCCGCGAACTGGACGGCCAGTCTGAAAAGCGGAATCCACTCGATTTCGCGATCTGGAAGCGGGCTTCCCCTGAACATATCATGCGCTGGAATTCGCCCTGGGGAGCTGGTTTTCCTGGGTGGCACCTGGAATGTACCTGCATGAGTACCAAATATCTGGGCAAGCAATTTGACATTCACGGTGGCGGTATGGATTTGAAATTCCCGCACCACGAATGCGAAATTGCTCAGGGCGATGGCCTTACAGGACTCGATCCGGTTCGGTACTGGATGCATTCGAATATGCTGACTGTTAACGGTCAGAAAATGTCGAAGTCATTGGGTAATTCATTCCTGCCAGCCGAACTGTTTGCCGGGAGCCATTATTTGCTCGAACAGGCCTATAGTCCAATGACTGTACGGTTCTTCATGCTCCAGTCGCACTACCGTAGCACGCTCGACTTTTCGAATGAGGCATTGAAGGCTGCCCAAAAAGGGTATCGTCGGTTAGCCAATGGATTACGGGTTATTAAGACCCTAGACTATCAGCCCGACGATTCAGTAACGCCAAGCGACGATAAGCAACAGGATATCCGTCAGGCCGTTCAGCAGTTTTACGATGCTATGAACGACGATCTCAATACGGCGGTTGCTATCGCGCAATTATTTACGCTGCTGAAATACATTAACATGATCTACCTCAACCAGCTTCAGTCTGCTACGTTGGGAGAAGAGGTGTTTACGCTACTCAAGGAATCATTCGTTACGTTCATGCAGGACGTACTGGGTCTGAAAGAAGAAGGCACTAGCGATCAACCTGTATTGGAAGGCATGCTGACTCTCTACCGGGAGTATAAAGAACAAAAGCAGTACGATAAAGTAGACCAGATTCGTTCGTACTTCAAAGCACAGGGACTGGCCATTAAAGACATGAAACACCAGATCGACTGGGCTTATGAAGAATAAAATGAGTAGACATATCATTCTTTCTGTCGTTGCTTTCCTGGTAACGGTTAGCGCCTGTAAAACAAAACAGAGCCAGAGCGATGCAACCGAAACCACTGAGCAAACCAACGTAGTGACAGCTCCGTCTTTCAACGCCGACTCGGCTTATACGTACATTGATAAACAAGTAAAATTTGGGCCGCGCGTACCCAATACACCGGCGCATGTCAACACCGGGAATTATCTGGTCGCCAAACTGAAGCAATTCGGTTGTGAGGTTACAGAGCAAAATTTTGTGGCTACTACGTGGGATGGAAAAAAGCTTAATGCCCGTAACATCATCGGTGCTATCAATCCTAAGGCAACCAAACGTATCGTTCTGGCCTCTCACTGGGATTCTCGCCCACATGCCGATCAGGACCCAGACAAAGCTGACCAATCAAAACCAGTTACGGCCGCTAACGACGGAGCTAGCGGAGTAGGTGTGCTGCTCGAACTGGCCCGTACGATTCAGCAAAGTCAGCAAAAACCAACCGTTGGTATTGACATCGTTTTCTTTGATGCCGAAGACTGGGGGAATGGCGATAAAGCCTCGAACGACTTTGAAAAAGAAACCGGCAATCAATACGATTATATAGGTTTCTGCCTGGGATCTCGCTACTGGGCAAAGAATTTGCATAAGCCTGGTTACTCTGCTTATTACGGTATCCTGCTGGACATGGTCGGCGCTAAAGGGGCAACATTTGCCAAAGAAGGGCTTTCGATGCAGTTTGCTCCCTCTGTAGTCAATAATGTATGGCAAACGGCTAGTCGGTTAGGCTACAGCCAGTATTTCGTTGATGCGCAGGGCGGTCAAATCACCGACGACCATCTGGCCCCCAATACCATTGCCAAAATTCCAATGATTGACATTATTCATACCAACATCGGCTCTGGTGGTTTCTTTCCAGCCTGGCATACTGCCGAAGATGACATGAGTAATATTGATCGAAATACGCTCAAGGCAGTTGGCCAAACGTTGTTACAAGTAGTTTATAATGAGTAATCAATGAAGTTGATCGAGATAGAAAGAGCACAGAGATCGATCTCTGTGCTCTTTCTATCTCGATCAACCCGAATAGCACTATGAGGCTTATCTTTTTACTATCGATCGTTTTTCTGCTGACTAACTGCAGTACCGCCCCTGACCAATTCGGCAAATTAGATCTGAAAAAATGGCGTAGTGACCGAGGAGGTTGCAATGGTGTTCGGACTACGCTTGTCTCGGACTTCAAGGCAGAGATTCCGAACCTGAAAGGTAAAACCGCCAACACCATTGGCGATTTACTTGGGCGGCCGGATGTCAATCAGATCGAAGACCGAAATCAAAAGTTCTACGTTTACTTCCTTGAAAAAGGAGTGCACTGCGACCAGCCCGGCACAAAATCAACCAGCCGGTCCGTTGCTATACGGATGAGTGCTATTGGTCTGGCAACAGAAATAACGTTCCAGAACGGAATACCCTGATTGATTCTAGTACGTATCAGTAATAGAACTTTTTACGTACGATCATTTCCTCCACTACGTCGGGAACCATATATCGTATCGACCGATTTGAACGTATGCAGTTTCGGATAAATGTCGCCGAAATGTCAAGCAATGGCGCTTCAACCAGGCGTACGTTCGGGTGCGTTTTGAATGGGCTTTCTACAGCTCGGGGGCGCGGATAAACATACAAGCCGTAGTAATCCAGAATCTTGTCGTAATTCTTCCAGTTACCGAATTGTTCCAGATTATCTTCCCCCATAATCAGTCGGAACGTATGCTGCGGATACTTCTCACTAAGCCTTACCAACGTATCAATCGTATAACTGGGCTTAGGCATCGAAAACTCTATATCCGTAGCTTTTAAGCGGCTATTGTCGGCTATAGCCCGTTCAACCATATCCAACCGATCAAACTCGTGCAGCAGACTTTTGGTCTTCTTAAACGGGTTCTGAGGAGACACAACAAACCAAACCTGATCGAGATCGGTAGTCGTCGCCATGGTGTTGGCAATAATGAGGTGGCCAACATGAATAGGATTGAACGAACCGAAAAATAATCCGATGTGCAAAGTAAGCGAATGGTTTATGCGTTCTGGATTACCGCAAAGCCGATAATCCAGAACGGAATCTAAATAACTATACCTTTAGTTGGTACTTTATTTTCCCGAACAAAGTCGTTCACTAATTCCTGCGCCTTTTTGAGCGACGTTGTTAAATCGTCGTTTACCAGGATAACATCAAATCGGTCCTTGAAACTCATTTCAAAGTGAACCTTAAATAACCGTTTGGAGAGGCTTTCTTCAGTTTCTGATCCGCGCCCAATCAGGCGTTGACGTAGTGTTTCTTCATCCGGTACTTGTACAAAAACGGCCAGCGCTTTCTCGCCATAGTACTCTTTCAGCTTCAATCCGCCCTGTACATCAACATCAAATAGAACGTGCTTACCAGTAGACCAGACACGTTCTATCTCTGATTTTAACGTACCGTAGAAAGCGCCCGTATAGACTTCTTCCCATTCAACAAATTCGTTCTCATCGATTTTTTGTTTGAATTCTTCGGGCGATAAAAAATAATAGTCTTTACCGTTTTCTTCACTTCTCCCCCGCCGATCGCGGGTGCAGGCCGAAATGGAAAAGCCGAGATTATTGTTCTCGGCTAGCAGATGCTTGACAATTGTAGTTTTGCCCGAACCAGATGGGGCAGAGAAAATAATGAGTTTACCGTCCAAGGTGGGTAATGAGTTTGTTGGGTAAAAATATTAATTGGGGTAATCAGGGCCACATTTGCTGTTTTCCCTGATTACCCCAATTTGCTTTGTAATCTATTAACTAAACCGCAAGATTTTCGATTTGATCGTCGCAACCAACTGCTCGGGGCAGCATCGTTTTTCCATTCGTTTAGTTAATAATTCTTTTACTTCCTTTTCCAGATGGTACATCTCAATACAAGGCTGGCAAGACTCAAGATTTACCTTTAATCTGGCGAGCTGTTGATCAGTTGCCTCCCCGTCCAGAATTAATTGTATCATCTTCAGGCAGTCTTTCCTGTGACTGCAGTGTTCTTTCATCTCAGGCTTTGCGTTGGATGAAGATGACGATGGTAACGACGTTTGCATTGGAAATGTTCTATTTATTCCAAGAATAGTAATACGTTAAGTTACTAGCAGAACCAAAATATAGTTAGAAAAAGTTCGGTCTAATCTTCATTTTCTTCATTATATCCCATTGAAGATGCGTAATCACGTAATTTTTCTTTCAATAGATTACGAGCACGGTGCAATCGGGAACGTACTGTACCGATTGGGATGTCTAAAATCTTAGCCATCTCCTCATACGTAAACCCTTCAATGTCGCAAAGAATGATTACCGTCCGAAAATCTACCGGTAGCGAATTCAGTGCTGTTGCCACTTCATCACCGATTAAATCAGAAACAGATTCAGCCCGAAGATCAACCGTATGCTCTGCTTCTGCATCTTCAGAGTTATACGTTGTCTCTACGTCCTGGTAATCTACCTTGGCAGGTTCTTTACTTTTTTTCCGATAATCGTTTATGAAGCTGTTCTTCAGAATCCGAAACAGCCATGCTTTAGCGTTAGTTCCTTGCTCAAACGACGAAATGAACCGAAACGCCTTTAAATAAGTGTCCTGCACGAGATCATTGGCATCATCCTCGTCGGTTGTCAGTCGAAAAGCAAAGTTATACATAGAGTCTATGTGGGGCATAAACTCCTTATTAAAGATTTGATACTTCTGCTCGTCGGTATAGCCACGAGAAGGTGTATCGGCCGAGGGCTGGTCGATAGAATCGCCGTCGGGGAGCAATTGGTCGTCGTCGCGAGTTGGCGTATCTGACATAACTTCGTGTATGGTCGCCATAAAAGTAAGAGTAAATTGCCGTTTACCGTAGGCAATTCTCAGCGAATTCATTATTTAGACAGAACCAAAATCGCTGAGTACTATTAGAACTGACCACAAAAATCAGTCCTTTGTTTGAAAAAAGGTTCAAAATCAAGAGAATATGACGATTTGGCAGTGAACGTTTTATATCCGCTCAATGTTAAAGTCGGCTAATTGAAGAAAATATTTTCTTCAATTAGCCGACTTTTCCTGACTGCAACATCAATTAAGCTACAATCGCTTTAAAGTATCGTTTTAACCAGGAGTCCCCCGCTCGAATTGTCCAGTCTGACAAAAACTCTGCCTTTGTTTTTACTAACGTATTAACAATATGCATATCAGGGGTCAGCTTTCCCTCCGATATAGCTGCCTTAATTGCAGCTAACGGATATACGACAACACCCTCCTGTTCAGATTTCACAGCGGCCGATCTATCAAAAAAATCGACGGGATTACCACTACTGGAAATTTGCCGGCCAATTTCCTGAAGCGTCCGAACCGAAGAATCGATCGAACAGCCACTTGGCAGCGTATATCCTTCATCAACGCCCAGTACAACAAACCGATTATCAATAACCTGCGCAGAAGCCAGCAAAGGTTGCCCGTGGGCAGCCCATTGGCTTAAGGCAGGTTGTAAGATTTCCTGGATAGACTCTACTTCCCTATCTGAAAGAGAACGGTTTGCCTGATAAACCCACACCCGCGCCTGATCGGGCAACGTATCAAAATCAACGTACATAACTACATGATGAATTTAGACCGGATTGCTAGCCACACACGCCGGTGCAATGATGTTTTCTGACTGAACAGTGAACGTAGCATGATCATTCACCAGGGTCAAAATTAAAGTCCCTCTCCCCGAGCAATTAGCTCTGAAATATCAAAAACCTTTACGGAATCTTCACGATTTTTGTTTTTCACACCGTCCGACATCATCGTCATACAGAATGGGCAGGCAACTGCAATTGTGTCAGCCCCCGTTCCCAGCGCTTCTTCTACTCGCTCTACATTGACGTCTTTCTTACCGGGCTCAGGCTCTTTAAAATACTGGGCTCCTCCTGCCCCACAGCACAGCCCATTGGCTTTAACACGCTTCATCTCCACCAAGTCCGCATCCAGCGCAGCTAAAACATCCCGTGGCGCTTCATAAATCTTATTAGCGCGTCCCAAATAGCATGAATCGTGAAAGGTTATCTTTTTGCCTTTGAACGATTCACCATCCTTAACTTTAATACGTCCTTCGTTGATCAGTTCCTGTAAAAACTGGGAATGGTGTATTACGTCGTACGTACCGCCAAGTTCCGGGTACTCGTTCTTAAGCGTATTGAAACAGTGTGGACAAGCCGTTACAATTTTCTTTACGTTGTAGCTATTCAACACCTGAATATTTGACATGGCCTGCATCTGAAACAGGAATTCATTGCCAGCCCGCCGAGCTGGGTCACCGGTACAGGCTTCTTCAGGCCCCAATACGGCAAATTTGATACCTATGTGATTCAGAATACGAACAAAAGCGATAGTTACGCGCTTGTATCGATCGTCGAACGAACCAGCACAACCTACCCAAAACAAGATTTCTGGCTCTTGGCCCGCTGCAGCCATATCGGCCATAGTCGGTACAGTATATGTTTTTACTTCCTGTGTCATAATTGTTAATAGGCAGCTTACGCTATAAGTACGGTCAATTGCTTCCTAACCTGATGCCGAAACTTAGTTGACATCATTAACCTGATCAGCCCAGTTGAAGCGGTCACTTGGTGAAAATTTCCAGGGAGCCATGTTATTTTCGATGTTGCTAAACATGGCATTCCATGATGCGGGTGCCTGTGACTCTTCCATAACCCGATAGCGACGTAGCTGAAGGATAATATCCAATGGGTTAATATTGACCGGACATGCATTAACGCAGGCCTGGCAGGTTGTGCAGGCATTCAACTCTTCTGGCGTTATATAATCATTCAGCAACGATTTATCGTCTCTGTAGTCGGGTCCATGCGTTTTCCAGCCGCGCTGAATTTCTTCCAGCCGATCGCGCGTGTCCATCATAATTTTACGAGGAGAAAGCTTTTTGCCGGTAATATTGGCGGGACAAGCTGCTGTACAACGTCCACATTCAGTGCAACTATAGGCATTCATCAGGTTTATCCATTTCAGATCCTGCACATCTTTAGCGCCAAAACGGCCTATCTCTGCCGGCGTATCCGCACCAGGTTGTTCACCATTATCATTAGCTTGTGAACCATCGGGCTCAGTAGTGAGTGGTAAACCAAGTGCTAGCTGCACCTCCTTTGTTATTTCGGGCATGTTTTGCATTTCCCCCTTAGGCTGCAAATCAGAGAAATATACATTGGGGAAGCCAAGCGCAATATGGAGGTGTTTGGAATACGTAACGTACACAGCAAATGCCATAATACCCAAAATATGTAACCACCAACTGCTACGTTCATAAGCTATTAAAGCATTGTCGCTGAAATTGAGAAAAAGCGGTTTTAGAAACTGGCTGATTATAAAGTCGGGCACAATACCCTGTAGCTCTCCATAATGTCCCACGCCCCGATCACGTAGTACGCTGTCAGAAGCATTCCAGGTTAGAAAGGCAATCATCAAAAAGATTTCTGCTAATAGAATGATAGCAGCATCGGTACGTGGCCAGCGGGTCATCTCACGATGTCTCTCTTCCTGAAAGCGATCTACTTTCGCTACAAATCGACGGCATAAAAATACGACGCACACGGCTAGCACCCCAAAGGCCAGTACCTCAAAAACATCAATCAGAACTGGATAAACCGGTGTGATATAGGGCGCAAATAATCGGTGTGTTCCCAGGATACCATCCAATATGATCTCCAGTATTTCAATATTGATGATAATAAAACCCGTGTAGATCACAAAGTGCATTATACCCACCAACGGGTTGGTAAACATCTTTTTTTGTCCAAACGCTACGAGTAGCATCGTTTTCAACCGTTCATCTGCATGGTCAAATCTATTCTCAGACCGACCAAGTTTGATTGCGCGGCTAATGAGCTGTATTCGCTTGGTTATAAACCATACCGTACTACCTACGGCTATGATGAATAAAATTTGCTGAAAAATTTCCATTCGCCTTACACTTTTTTTACTCTGATAATCAGCAATATACTTTTTGACAAAGAAATTTAAACAAAAAAAAATCGTTGATGTCTTGCAAAACCAATCTGGCTGCGTACTTTTGCACCCACGTTTCGGCGGTCATCACCCAAGACGGTGATGTAGCTCAGTTGGTAGAGCAAAGGACTGAAAATCCTTGTGTCGGCGGTTCGATTCCGTCCATCACCACCCTAACGCAAGCCTTCTCTTTCGGGAAGGCTTTTTTTATGGCTATAGTTAGAATTCTAAACGGCATTTTCACCAAGTATAGTTTACCAATAGTATGCAAGCATACTATTTTCTAAGGTGGCAAATATACCGCTTTCTCTGTTGCTAACAAGTCTGCTTGTTGGATGTTTGGACTCCGTGGAGATAAAAAAGAACAATTCTAAAAGTCAATAAGCATTGGCAACAATATAAGTAAACAAAAAATAGAAAAAATAATACAAATAAATAGCTTGCAGGTCTAAATCCTAAAAGCTTGAAAACCTTACTATTATTCTCTCTACTAACGTTCAATAAGGCTGATACACTACCAACCCATATCGATAGTACGGATCAAAAACACGTACTGAAACCAGGCCGATTATGGGCTATTGGCAGTACGTCGCTCCTAACACTGGGCTCAACCTACGTTTATCTGCAACGAACCTGGTGGAACGAAAAAGGTGTTCCGTTTCATTTCGATGAAGGCCGTGACCTTACCTATGCCAGCGGTTTAGATAAAGTGGCTCATTTAACAGGTGGCATTTTTGTTGCAGATATATACTACAACGCGTATCGCTGGGCAGGTTTATCACAACGAAAAGCAGAATGGCTGGCTTTAGGATCAGCCGCTTTCGTAGAGTTAGGAATAGAACTAAAAGATGCCTATTCGCCGACGTATGGATTTAGCTGGCAAGATGTTGCAGCCGGAACGCTGGGAGGTTTTTGGCCCATGCTACAAAACCGATCGGGCTTTCTTCGAGACGCTCAATGGAAAGCCAGCTACTGGCAACAGACAACGAAATATTTCGATGAGCGGGGCATACCGCAACAACGCTTTTCTATTGATGATTACGTAAATCAGACGTACTGGTTTTCGTTCTCACCCGAGCATTTTGGTGGCCATCGCTGGAAAACGAGCTGGCCAGACTGGCTACAGGTATCGATAGGCATGGGGCTGGATGCACAAACCTGGAGTGTTCGGCACGATGGTTTAGGGGGTCGACATGAGTGGTACGTAGCGCCTGATATTAATCTGGTCAAGCTTTTTAAACCACGCAGAACAGGCACCAAACTACTTCTTGGTTTGCTGAAATACATCAAGATCCCGGCACCTACCCTGCAGATCGGTCCTACGCTACGTTGGCACTGGCTTTATTTCTGAATCGGGTTAATTTCTATACCAATTGCCTGCATGAGCTGGCTTGCGTTAAAGCTTTGGCAGATACCATCCCGAAGTTTGTAATCAAACATAAGTTCACCATCAACAAGATCGGACTGAAAATGGTAATTGCGAACAAAATTGGACGTATCCGTTAACTGCCCAAGCTCCAGATCGTGGGTGGAAACGAAACCTGATGCTGTGGTACGGTGTAATTGGCGAATCAACGCTTCAGCTCCTCTATGCCTGTCTGCAGAGTTCGTTCCTTTCAGAATCTCATCCAGGAAATAAAGAACAGGCACCTTTTCAGACTGCCGACTTAAGTAGATCAGTGTTTGCAGGCGTTTTAACTCGGCGTAGAACGACGATGTACTTTCTTCCAGCGAATCCTGGGTTCGCATACTCGTAAATACACGTACCGGCGAACAAACAAAATTCTCAGCACTCACAACAGCACCGGCTAATGCCAGCACCAGGTTCGTTCCAATAGTACGTAGAAATGTGCTCTTACCCGACATATTAGAGCCTGTAATTAAGATTGTTTGCCCGTTTCCTGTCAGCGTAAGCGAGTTGGCTATGCTACGGTCGGGAGGAAGTAGTGGATGAGCAGCAGACGTAGCAACCAATGTAAGCTGATCGTCGACTATATCAGGTGTAGCATACATCGGATGGGCATACGCAAAGCCTGCCAGGCTATTTATTGCTTCTAGTTCGCCCAGGGCGTCAAACCAACGGCTAAGGTGCGGCCCATGCTCACGGCGCCACTGCTCAAGTCTGAACAAATAGTGAACATCCCACAAAGTAGCGATGCCAAAGAACAGATAGAAATAGGGGTTTCTGCGATAGTTTAACCCTTCCGTCAAACTCGCCAGCTGCCCAATAGCTTCCGAAGCTAGTCGATCCGTAGACTGTAATGCCTGATTAATTGCCTTGAGCCGTAACGACTCTCCTTTTAGTTGTTCAGCCTGGTAGAATAATGACCTGAAGGAACGTAGCGCGGCAGAAATTTCAAACGTTTGCTCGCTTACCCCTTTCGCCCGCTCTGACGTCTGACTCAGTAATCCTCCATGAATAGCTAAGGCAATCAAAACAATCGATCCGGGAACGTAACCTGAAAGCCAGGCTACAAATAACCCTAACGTAATAGCAGGTAATAAGAACCGCGCTACGTTCAGATAAGCAGGCATTGGTGCCAATTCGGCTGTAGCCCATTTCACTAGCGAGTCAGGCGAATGAGCCGTTGTTTCCTGCATGTAGGCCAGCGCTTCGAACTGCTGTCGCCAGTCTATTTTATCCTGAATTTCACGAGATGCTTGCTGACGTAGCCGAATGGCATCGGGGCCAGTCGGTGTCTGCAGCCAGTCGGCCAGCCGCTTTTGGCCTTCGTACGTATGAGTTCGGTTGAGAAGACGGAACAACGAATGTTTACCAAATACGTCCAGATCGCCGGAATAAAAATGGGTTGGATTGGCAAATTGCTGCCCCGTTTCCGGCCGTAAATAAGTACGTTTTAACCGGTCAGCTTCGTCCTGGTTAATGAAGGCCAGATAATGATTTACGTCCCGTTTTTCACGGATGGCCTGATGCTTTTTCAATAAAACCAGGAAACCTGTAATACCAACTACTGAACTAACGAAGGCCCCCGCTTCCTGATCTGCCTGAACCAGCAGCCAGACAACTACAGCGCTGGCAACGAACCAGATGAGCCGCCAGAATGCTAATTGATTATACTGACGTTGTGCAGCCTGCTCTGCCTCAAGAAATTGTTTCTGGCGCGATTGGAAGGTGGTTTCTGTGGTCATATGCACTATAAAAAAATCGGCAGTGTCTCCACTGCCGACAGCAAGAGTTATACAGTAAGAGAAAGCTCTAAATCCTGTAAGCTTTTTCCGTTACGTAATTACTTATTACAATCCTGGCAAACACCCTGAATCAGCAGATTCATTTCCTTTCGGTCGTACCCTTCCGGCAATGCAATTGACGGAATTCTTACCTGCTCCAGGCATTTTGTTTGTCCACAATTTTCGCATTTAAAATGGACATGGTCGTGATGATGATGTCCGTGAGCACAGGTCTCCCGGCACAAAGCGTATTTCGTTCCTCCCTCATCATCAAGTACTTTATGAAGCAATCCTTTATCAAGAAAGGTCCGTAACGTCCGGTAAATAGTCACTCGATCATGATCAGGACCGAGGCCACTCTCTACGTCGTTATGCGCTAATGCATGCCCAGCATTCAGAAACAAATCCAGCACTTCCTCCCTGCCATTGGTATGCCGGAGGTTAAAGTCTTTCAGGGTTTTAGCAGCCGCAGTCATGACGGTGTATGATTTAGTTTCCTGTTTATGATTTATCGTATGTAATGCTACTGATTTCTATATTCAGTGAATATCAGCTATGAACTTAAAACCATAAACCACTATTCAATGGTTTCAAACTGCAATTTAACCAGATTCGCATAGATGCCATCTTCCTGAATAGCTAATTCATCGTGCGTTCCTGATTCAGCAATTTGCCCTTCACGAATCACATAAATCTTGTCTACTTTCCGAATCGTAGCCAGCCGGTGCGCAATAATAATTGTCGTACGGTTTTGCATCAGTTCATCCAATGCTTCCTGTACTAGTTTCTCCGATTCGGCGTCCAGCGAACTGGTGGCTTCATCCAGAATCAGAATAGCCGGATCTTTGAGAATAGCCCGGGCAATTGCGATACGTTGCCGCTGTCCACCCGACAGTTTAACACCTCGTTCGCCAACGACTGTCTGGAATCCTTCCGGAAACGATTCGATGAACTGAAGTGCATTGGCTTTTCGGGCTGCTTCCCGAATTTCGGCTTCAGTAGCGCCCGGCTTGCCATATTGAATATTTTCCAGGATTGTTCCCCCAAAAAGAATCACCTCCTGCGGCACTACGGCAATATTTTTCCGAAGATCAGTAATATTGAAACTGTTCAGATCCCGATCGTCGACGGTAATCTGGCCACTTTCGGTCGAATAATACCGCATGAGCAGTTGTACAATTGTCGATTTGCCAGCGCCACTTTTACCAACCAGGGCAATTTTCCGACCGGCTGCTACGTCCAGCGAGATACCTTTCAGAACAGCTACGTCAGGACGGGACGGATAGGAGAAATGAACGTCGTTGAATTGAACGTGTCCGTGAGCGGGTACAAACAGCGGTAGTTCCTCATCAGCATCCACTTCGGACGGCTCTTCAAGAATTTCAAGAATACGTTCCGATGCGCCGATTGTCCGTTGTAGCTGCGCGTATAAATCGCCCATACCGGCCACGGAGCCGCCAATAAACATTGTGTAGGCTAAAAACGTGAGCAGATTCGCAAAGGGCATTTCGTTGGCCATCACCAATGAGCCACCGTACCAGACAACGCCAATGATACCACCGAACAACGCAAAAATGATGAATGAAACAAAAACACCCCGGAATTTAGCCGCCCGTAGCGCCGTATCCACCACTTTATTTAAGGCCGTACCATACCGATTGATTTCAATGCGCTCATTGGTAAACGCTTTTACTACGTTTATCGACTGCAACGTTTCTTCGACCACTACGTTAGCCTGAGCCAGCAGGTCCTGCGCCTGCTTTGATAGTCGGCGAATAAACCGGCCGAAAACCATAGCTGCAACGATAATCACCGGAAAGGTCGCCAACATAAATAATGTCAACTTCCACGATACGTAAAAGATAATGCCGGTACCGATTGCCAACGTAGCAACCTGCCGAAAAAGCTCGGCTACCGTTAATGTCAATACGTCCTGTAGCTGCGAAACATCGGCCGAAATACGGCTGGTTAGTTCTCCTACCCGGCGCTTCTCGAAAAAGGTGATTGGCAACGTAATGATTTTACTGTAGGTGGCCCGACGAACGTCGGCCATAGCCCGTTCGCTAACCTGCGAAAAGAAATAGATCCGAAAGAAGGAGAAAATAGCCTGGGCAACTAAAACGCCAACGAAAAATAGCGTAACCTGGTTAAGGGTAAACGCCGAATGCCCCTGAATAACGCTCGTAATCTGACCAATGAGCAAACCAAAGCTCATGGTTGTTCCTGTCGATAAAATCAAAAACAGGAATCCAACTATATACTGGAATCGATAGGGTCTTACAAACCGAAAAACACGTAAAGCTTTCTGAAATCCTTCCCGACTTATTTTCTTTTTATCTTCTTTACTGGCTTCTTCGCCAAAATTGCTTCCCCCAGTGGTTCCTCCTCGCTTTGCCATTGTTTGTGATGCTTCTCAATAAACTATCCTCATTCAGATAGTCGTAATTCAGTCAAAAATATTTCCTGACAATCAGACTGGATATGATATTGATCATTCCTGCGTCTGACCCTTATAGCCAGATTCCTCAAAAATTTGTCGAGCATTCGCATTCCGCATTAAATCGGCAATGCTAACACTACTATGACCATCGTGATAAAAACTAACGATCCGCCAGCCTAACCACCTGCCTATTGCGCCGGGGCAGTTCTGCCCTATTTCGGCAGTAAACGGCCTTTCATTCAAATATCGCTGTTTTATGGCTGGATTTGTCTGATAGAGGAGCTGATTGTCAATAAAATGTCCCCAAACGACATCCTGAGCATTAAACGTTTCGGTCAGTTGCTTGTCTGAGTATCCGATGATCAGACTATCTGCTACGTTCGGAAGCATTGTTTTTGTGAATACGTACCCTTTGCCATAATAAACCATATCGGCCAGCATCGTCTGATCGGATCGGTTGGTGGCATTGTATTTGTCTGAAATGGAGAAAACGATAGCGGGTGCTATGTATTCTTTCTGATATCGACGTAGTATATACTCAGGAAATTCCGGCCCACGGGGACGATACTTAGCTTTAGGTCCAGCAAAATAATCAATACCAATGATGATAAGGCTATCCGTAACAACCAGATCTGGGCCAGCAAAGCCTGTTACTAACGTAGCAACTTTGGGCGGGCGAAAGTCTGGAAAATCTTTTTTTATGTTCGTGAACGCTTCGCCCAGTTCTTTTTTCAAGTCAGCCATATCGCCAAACTCCGCTTCGACCTGCTTATATAGCTCGTTCAAAGCTGGATTATTAACCCGGTTGGTCAATTCTTGGACTAAGGCTGTATCATTTCCGGCACCGTTCGCGTTAAAGTACAATTGAGCAATAGCTGAATGCTGATTCAGAAATGCGCGGACACTATCGGACGATTTAGTAGAGAAAAGCTGTTGATCTAATCGGATAAGCGTAACATCTTCGTTTTTAGTACACGAAGCGGAGAAAAATAAGCAAAAAATACCGGCTAGGGCCGTCTGTAGTCGCATGAAACACAGGGGTTTTCTGTATTGAAAACGTGCAAAATTATGAAAAAAGTTGCAGGGTTTGGTCTGATTTTGATGATACTGGTTGCCGCTCAAAGCTGGGCCCAGTCGAAATCTCCTGCCCTTTACCAGATGAGAACGAAGGAATCGAGCGTAACTGAGAAACGATTCCGAAAAATTTTAGGCGATAATTACGACGGTCAGGATCAAAATCGGCGGGATTATAATGACGATCGTAAACGCCGTCGTCGCAAACAGCAAACCAGTGACGACAACGAAAACAACGGATACGGATCTGGCCCTGATTATGCCTGGCCAACGCACCTCATCGAAATGAGCATCCGGTTTGCTCCTTCGCTCGATTTGAACACAGCCGAAGGAAGTGGCAGCTATTCAGGATTCCGGGAAAATGGGGCGGGGGTTCGTATGAGTCTGGGGCCTTCGCTGGACTACTTCTTTTTCAAAAACCGATACGCATTCAGCACCGGACTTTGGTATACGGTTAAACGATCAGGTTTTCAGATGCCCGGTACGTTCGGACAAACGATATGGAATCCAGGCGCGCCCGAGAAAGAATCAATCTACAATCTGCAATACTTGCAGTTACCGCTTAGCGTGAAGCTCTTTGCGAACAACATCGCGCCTAATATGCGCTTATATATTCAAACGGGAGGTTTGCTAAGCCTGAAACTCGCCGAAAAAGCCCTGGAGCCCGAACGTAATGGTTTATATCAGGCTGAGAGTGGCGGGAATCGGCGGCAATATGGTTTTGGCGATGTTGAAATGCTGCTAGGCACAGGCATTCAATACAAAATCAATCAGAACAACGCTTTTAATATTGGCATGAGTTATCAGCGAGGCTTGATCAATGTTGTTCGCGGTAGCCAGCTCGTTTCCAAAAACCGGGTTGTTGCCCTGGAATTAGGATTCAAATTTTGAGTTCCAACTAGCCCCTGGTGGTTTGACATCATCCTGTTCAAACAGCCAGAGGCTATTACGTTATAACCGCATCTCGATTCCTTTTTCGCGTAAATAGCCTTTTAAGGCCGGTATCTCAATTTCTTTAAAGTGGAAAATGCTGGCTGCCAAACCGGCATCGGCTTTCCCTGTCGTGAACACATCCACAAAATGATCCATTGTACCGGCCCCGCCCGAAGCAATAATGGGTATATTAGCCGATCCCGAAATCTGTGCTGTTAATTCCAGAGCAAACCCCGCTTTGGTTCCATCCGTATCCATCGACGTCAGCAAGATTTCGCCAGCGCCCCGTTCTTCTACTTCTTTCGCCCAGGCAATTGTCCGAAGAATTGTCGGTTTACGTCCGCCGTGCGTATGCACAATATGCTCGTAGCGTGCCGCCAGCGGTTCTGCATCATTAAGCGTTCCGGCTCCATGTTCGGCACTACCAGCACCTTCTTCCAAATTGATCCAGCGTGTATCGATAGCTACAACAATGCACTGGCTCCCAAATTCCAACGCTAGCTCATTGATCAGATCTGGATTTCGAACAGCGGATGAGTTGATCGAGATTTTGTCAGCACCTGCATTTAATAGGGCTGATACGTCAGCTACCGACGAAATTCCGCCACCAACCGTAAACGGAATATTGATCGTATGCGCTACGTTACGTACCAGCTCGATCAACGTTTTACGTTCGTCAACAGTCGCCGTAATGTCCAGAAAAACCAGTTCGTCGGCTCCTTGCTCAGCATAGACGGCAGCTAAGGCGACTGGATCACCAGCATCGCGGAGATTAACAAAGTTGGTGCCTTTAACGGTACGTCCATCTTTAATATCAAGACAGGGAATAATACGTTTCGTGAGCATTAGTAATGGGTAAATTTTTTAATAGCCATTGTGTTTTCAGGCTCCTCAATGGGCTTAAAACCAAACTGTGTATATAAGCCGTGTGCATCTTTCGTAACCAGCATTATCCGGCGTAACCCCTGTAATGACGGATAATCCATAATAAATGCCACCAGTTGTTTTGATAAACCTTTACCCCGATGTTCGGGTAGAATAAACACGTCAGCCAGATAGCCGAACGTAGCGTGGTCTGTAACAACGCGCGCAAAGCCAACTTGCTGATCATTGTTCGAATAAACACCGAAACAAAGCGAATTGTCAATGGATCGCTGAACAATCTCGACGGGAATATTCTGACACCAATACGCGTCCTGGCTCAAAAAGCGATGAATAACAGGAACGTTCAGTTTCGTTTTATCAGCGCTGATGGTATAGTTAGAGGTCATGACTATTGCCCATTAATAGCTGATAACTCCTTCAACGTAACGCGTCCTTCATAAATCGCCTTGCCAACAATAACACCATAAACGTTCATATCGGCCAGCGTTTCTATATCGGTCATATTGCTGACTCCGCCACTGGCAATTACGTTCAAGCCAGGAAACTGATCCTGAAGATTTCGGTATAAGTCAAATGAAGGTCCTTGCAGCAAGCCATCTTTTGCTACGTCGGTGCTGATAACGTACTGAATTCCTTTCTCAACCCATTGGCCAACAAAATCATACACCCAAACTTCGGTCGACTCCTCCCAGCCGCTGACAGCTATTTTTTCATTTTTGGCATCGGCACCCAGAATAATAGTGTCGCCACCGTGACGCGACAACCAGCGCTCCATAACTTCGGGCTTCTTCACCGCAATACTACCGCCTGTTACCTGTTTAGCTCCGCATTCAAACACAACCCGCAAATCATCGTCCGACTGAACACCGCCACCAAAATCAATATGCAGTCTTGTTTTGGAAGCTATTTGTTCCAGCACTTTCCAGTTGATAACCCGCTTTTCCTTGGCCCCGTCAAGATCGACAAGATGTAAGCGAGTTAACCCGGCATCTTCAAATTGTTGAGCTACTTCCAGTGGCCGGGCATTATATTCTTTTTTCTGGCTATAGTCGCCTTGTGTTAGCCGGACCGCTTTACCTTCGATCAGGTCAATGGCAGGTATGATATACATTCGTGAAGTCAGAGGTTATCCACAATGTTATCCACAATTGAGAAAAAATTCTGTGGATAACATCGCTTATATATTGATTATAAGGTTATAATTTCAGAAAGTTCTCCAGTATTCTCTGTCCGACGTTTCCACTGATTTCAGCGTGAAATTGAGCTGCGTAGAAATTATCCCGGTGCAACATGGCGCTAAACGGCCGGACGTAATCACAAATAGCCGTTGTTTCAGCACACACATCAGCTGCGTAACTATGAACAAAATACACATAGGCATTTTCAGAAAGCCCTTCTGTTAGTGGTCCCTGCAGCGAATGAATATTATTCCAGCCTGTATGGGGCACTTTAAATCCAGGCAGCCCGTCTCCAAGGCGGGCCGGAAATCGACGAACGTCAATATCAAAGATCCCCATACAGGTTGTATTATTTTCTTCGGAATAGCGGCACATCAACTGCATGCCAACGCATGTCCCCAGCACAGGTTGTTTCAGCGATGGGATGAGCTTATCTAAACCTCGTTCCCGCAAATAAGTCATGGCCGTACTGGCTTCTCCAACACCCGGAAAAATGACCTTGTCGGCCGATCGGATTTCGGCTTCGTCGTCAGTTAATACGTAGCTTGCCCCCAGCCTTTCCAGCGCGTACATTACCGACTGTACGTTACCAGCGTTGTATTTTATTATGACAGTTTTCATAATGAAAAAACCCAGCTCTTTGCAGAACCGGGCTTTGTATATTGTGTTATCGGGATTATCATTCCAAACTCACAAACACATGCATCTTGTTCTGCCGCGTTACCGCCCAGAATGATGATGCCGATGGTTTATGTAAGTACGTATCATGAAACAAAAGTAATGGGTAGTGTAGTCAAATCAAAACAAACTGCCCTGGACTACTTTGGGCTGAAGCACAGGCTCGCGCAGATTCAGCCCACAATGCTTATTTAACTCCCGAATCCAGTATAGAATCAGTTCGGGTGCCGTATCGTTGTCTCCTCCACCATGAATAAATAGGTAGGCTGTTTGCAGTCCCTTGTCAAACCAGGTTTTTAGCCGTTGTATCCAGGCATCAGTACGTGTATAGTCGCTCGAATGACCTTCATTGGCAATGAAACGTAGCGTTAGAACGGGACTGCTCAAACTCATATGTAACACATCCCGTCGACCCGCTACGTCGGTAATCACTAAGTGCCGATGCAACGCCTGAAGTCGTTCGAGCGTTTGCTGCCAAAAGGCGGCTTTGCTGAACCAGTCTGGATGCCGGAATTCGACAGCTACGTCCAGATCATCGGGCAGACTTTTTAGATATGCTTCCAGCAATGGCCACTTAGCAGGGGCAAAAGAGGGTGGCAGTTGTAAAAATGTCATCCCTAAATATTCTTCCAGACCGAATATGGCGTTTACGAACTCTTCTGTCAGCCCTTCGGTTGCTACTAATTGGCGTTCATGGCTGATAATCTGAGGAAATTTGGGACAGTACGTAAAGCCTGATGTTGCCTCTGCTTTCCATTTGTCAATCATATTCACGGTTGGAATCTGATAATGGGTCAGATTTAGCTCAATCGTGTTAAACTGCCGGGTATAATAATGCAGGAAATCACGTTCCTTTGCATTGGAAGGATACACTTTTCCGACATAATCTTTATTGGCCCAGATTGGTCCCCCAATAAATATATTAGGGTGTTTCGTAGGTTCTATTCCTGCCCATAGACGCGCATTGAATGCCGGACCAGGCGGTAGGGTAAGATTGATAGCGTCGAGGTTATGTATTTTTCCAAATTCCATAGGCAAGCCATGAAGTATGTGGTTAAAACTCTGAAAGAAGCCCTTTCGTTTTTACACCCTATCCAATTTAGCTAATTTTGCTGTTATATCTGTAATTCTGCTTCATATTACCTACAACAATTTACTGTAGGAAAACGAAGTAGTTCCGACTGCTTTATGATTTCAAAAACATACACCCCACAGGACATTGAGGAAAAATGGTATCAATATTGGCTTGATAACCAGTTTTTTAAATCGACTCCACCCAGCGATCCATCTGATACACGCGAACCCTACACGATTGTCATTCCGCCACCCAACGTAACGGGCGTGCTCCATATGGGCCACATGCTCAACAATACGATTCAGGACGTACTGATTCGTAAAGCACGTATGGAAGGAAAAAATGCCTGCTGGGTTCCGGGAACCGACCATGCCAGCATTGCTACCGAAGCGAAAGTGGTGGCTATGCTTAAAGAACGGGGCATCAATAAACATGATCTGACCCGTGAGCAATTTATGGAGTATGCCTGGGAATGGACGCATAAATATGGCGGCATCATTCTGAAGCAGCTACGTAAACTTGGTGCCTCCTGCGACTGGGATCGGACACGGTTTACGATGGAGCCAGACCTGTATGACTCTGTTATCGACGTATTTGTTGATTTATTTGAAAAAGGAAAGATTTACCGGGGTGTTCGGATGGTGAACTGGGACCCGCAAGGTCTTACGGCGGTTTCGGATGAAGAAGTTATCACCAAAGAGGTTCAGCAGAAACTGGTTTACATTCGTTATGAGATTGCCGGAAGCCAGGGCAATGACTTTATCACGATTGCTACTGTTCGTCCGGAAACGATTATGGCCGATGCGGCTATTGCCGTCAATCCGAATGATGACCGCTATCAGCATTTACATGGTAAAAAGGCTATTATTCCGCTCGTTAATCGTGAGATTCCAATCATCCTGGATGACTACGTAACGATGGATTTCGGAACGGGGGGGCTGAAAGTTACGCCCGCCCATGACCCTAATGACTATACACTGGGGATAAAACATAATCTACCCGTTCTGGACATTCTCAACGACAACGGTACACTGAATGACAAGGCTCAGATTCTGGTTGGTCAGGATCGTTTTGCGGCCCGAAAAGCCATTATCAAACTACTTGAAGAATCGGGTAATCTGGTTAAGGCCGAAGACTACAAATCGAACGTTGGCTTCTCGGAACGTACCAATGCCGTTATTGAGCCCAGACTATCACTACAGTGGTTCCTGAAAATGGATGAGATCTCGAAACCAGCTTTCGAGAACGTAATGAACGATACTATTCAGCTCCATCCGTCTAAATTCAAGAACATGTATCGTTCCTGGATGGAGAATCCTCACGACTGGTGTATTAGCCGACAACTATGGTGGGGGCAGCGTATTCCGGCTTTCTACATGAAAGACGGTACTATTATCGTTGCGAAAAATAAGCGGGAAGCTCTCCGGAAAGCACAGCGCGATTATCAATTGTTTGCCTTAACGGAAGCTGATCTTGTGCAGGATGAGGACGTATTAGATACCTGGTTCTCATCGTGGTTGTGGCCTATATCGGTTTTCAACGGATTAAAAGATCCAAACAATGCCGATATTAACTACTACTATCCGACCAGCACGCTCGTTACCGGTTTTGATATTATTTTCTTCTGGGTAGCCCGTATGATCATCGCTGGTTATGAATACCGGGGAGAACGGCCATTCAAGGACGTTTATTTTACCGGGATGGTCCGCGATAAGTTGGGTCGTAAAATGTCGAAACAGCTCGGCAACTCACCCGACCCGCTCGATCTTATTGATAAATATGGCGCAGATGGCGTACGGACTGGTATGTTGTTTAGCTCGGCTGCCGGTAATGATCTTTTATTTGATGAGAAATTGTGCGAACAGGGTCGAAATTTCAGCAACAAAATCTGGAACGCATTCCGGTTAGTAAAGGGCTGGACGGTTAGCGATCAGCCAACTGCTGGCAGCGAACAACTGGCGATACGTTGGTTTGAATCGAAACTGAGCGTTACGTTAGTCGAAATTGAAGATCATTTCAGCAAATTCCGTATTTCGGATGCGCTACAGGCCATTTATAAACTGATCTGGGATGACTTCTGCTCGCAATATCTGGAGCTGATCAAGCCAGGCTTTGAACAACCCATTGATCGTGCTACGTATGAGGCTACCATCAACTTCTTTGAACAACTGATGTGTCTGGCTCATCCATTCATGCCGTTCATTACAGAAGAAATATGGCAGGAAATCCGCGAACGTAGTGAAGGGACTAGTATCTGTGTTTCCGCTTTCCCAAAAGCCAATGATGCTGATACGAAGATTCTCACCGACTTCGAAACGCTGTTCGAGATCATCAGCAGCGTGCGAAACATACGTAATGCGAAACAGATTTCGCCTAAAACGGAATTGCCTTTAGCTATAAAAACTTCAGCATCTGAGCGATTTAATGCGCTTGAGTTATTGATTCAGAAAATGGCCAATGTTTCGGCAATTTCCTACGTAGCAGAAAAGGCCGATGGTTTATCCTTCCTTATTAAGGGCGATGAGTTTTTTGTTGATATCGCCAGCGAAATTGACGTTGAACAGGAGATTGCTGCTACTCAGAAAGAACTGGAGTATAACGTTGGTTTCCGGGACGCAACGCTAAAAAAGCTATCAAACGAAAAATTCGTTGCGAATGCGAAAGCGGATGTAGTTGACCGTGAGCGCCAGAAACTTGCTGATGCAGAAGCCAAAATTCAGGCTTTAGAACAACGTTTACGGGATTTACAATCGTAAACATACGTTCATTTTAATACGTTAAGGAAGCATCTATGACTTACAATTATCTGTCATAGATGCTTTTTTGCGGCCGTTCAGAAATAATGTATAGAACACGCATTCATGATAATACAATAATTTTAATACCTTTTTGTATTATTGCCCAAATTGCAGATTGTCACTACTAATGAATAAGTGTATTTTTCTGGATAGAGATGGTGTCTTAAATGAAGACAGGCCCGATTATGTATATCGGATTGAAGACTTCATTATACCGGATGGTGTACCCGAAGCATTACGATTATTAAAAGAGGCTGGTTATTTACTCATCGTTATCACGAATCAGGCAGGTATAGCCAAAGGTTTGTATACGCGTGATGACGTAATGAAATGCTATGACTACCTTCAGGAACAGTGCGGTCATCTTATCGATGATATCTACTACTGCCCCCACCACCCAAGTTATGATACACAGTCGTTAACCCGTAAACCAGGTTCGCTACTGCTTGAAAAAGCAATGGCGAAATATAATATTACGCCCGATGAATCCTGGATGATCGGTGACGCACCACGGGATATTCAGGCGGGGAAACGCGTTGGTGTTCGAACGCTACATATCGTTCACAACGCTGAACTACCGACAGACTCCGATAAACAAGCTCCAAATCTACTTGAAGCGTCGAAACTAGTACTTAATTATACGTAACATAAAAAAGGGTCAGCGTTCGAAATGCTGGCCCTTTTTCATGTTACGTATCTTCTTTACACCTTAGCCTGTTGCGTTGGTGCAGGCTTATGCACACTACCATACGCTGGACAATTTGCCTTACGAGCACACGATCCGAGCGACAGTGTCGCCAGCGTAGCGCCTAGAATCAGTAGTTTTTTCATGAAATATCGGTTCCGTTTTGCCTTTAATTCAGAATAATAAACGAAAATAGTGCCAGAAAGCATACAATCATTCTTCGCTTTATCGTCCGGGCTATATTACAGACCTGTTAGCAGACAGCCCTTTAATTATCGTCTTTTATTAACTCTTCCTCTATACGCTCTTCGGCAGCTTCTGTCGCTTCCAGTTCAGTCATTCCGGGTTCAGCATTGCCAAAACCTAAGATTTTAAGCATAACCTCGCTATTTTGCTCAGGAGCGAATAATCTGGAGCGAAGGTTACCTTCTTCGTCTTTATCAATTATTACGTGCTGAGGGGCCGGAATCAGGCAATGCTGAATACCTCCGTAGCCGCCAAGCGATTCCTGATAAGCTCCTGTATGGAATAAGCCAACGTATTGATCTTCGGCTTGCTGATCAAAAATTGGCAGATACAAGTCAGCACTATGGGCTTCGGTATTGTAAAAATCGTGAGAATCACACGTTAGTCCACCCAGATTAACCTTCTGATACGGGTTATCCCAGTTATTGACTGACAACATGATGTATTTCTGCCCTAACCCCCAAGAGTCTGGTAACTGCGTAATAAATGACCCATCGATCATATACCACAATTCTTTGTCGTTCTGCAGCTTCTGATCGATTACTTTATAGATAACTGCGCCACTTTCGCCAACTGTATATGACCCGAATTCGGTGAAAATATGCGGAACTGGTACGTTGTTTTTATTACAGATCCACTGAATGCTTTCTACGATCTGATCGATCATAGCCTGGTAATCGTACGTAAACTGGAATGAGGTTTGAATGGGCATTCCACCACCAATATCAATCGAGTCGAGATCTGGACATACCTTTCTCAACTCGCAGTATTTATACATAAACCGGCTCAGCTCGCTCCAGTAGTAAGCGCTGTCTTTTATACCCGTATTGATAAAGAAATGCAGCATTTTGAGCTTAAACCGCTCATTCGGCTGTATCTTACTCCGATACAGCTCATTGACATCGCTGTAACGTACCCCCAGACGCGATGTATAAAACGCAAAGTTGGGTTCTTCATCAGTGGCAATACGGATACCAAAATTCACCGTATCGGCCGTTATGGAATTTTCGTACGCTTCAATTTCTTTGAGGTTATCCAGCACCGGAATACAGTTCGTAAATCCATCGTTGATGAGTTCACTTATGTATTGTGTATAAAGTGGTCGTTTATAACCGTTGCAGATGATATAAGTACTTTTCGAGACTTTGCCCATCTTATGCAACTCCCGGATAATAGGAATATCATAAGCCGATGACGACTCAAGATGGATATTATTCTTCAGTGCTTCTTCCAGCACAAATCGAAAATGGGATGACTTTGTACAGTAACAGTACGTATAGTTTCCTTTGTAGTTATATCGCTTCATAGCATTCTTGAACAGCAGTTTAGCGTGTTCAATATGCTCTGTAATTTTCGGCAGATAAGTCAGCTTAAGGGGCGTCCCATACTGTTTGACAATGTCCATTAAAGGTACATTGTTGAACATTAACTCGTTGTTCTCTACATTGAACTCTCTGGTTGGAAATTCAAATGTCTGGTCAATCAGGTCATAGTAAGTCTTCATCCCTTTGTTCTACGCATAAATAGGTAGTTTACCATAATACGTCTATATTATGGCTTATAGTTATCGTTACTGTTTATTCTGAAAAATAGGCGCGAATTTGGCCCTGAAAAGTGGGCTTTCCAAGCATTATTATTCGCAAAATAATCAACGAAAAAGCCAGAGGTTTGATTCGCATACCTACTTAAATTTAATAGTATCGAAACACAGCTCTTATCCCGCTGGCTTACCTTCTTTCTTCAAAACCAAAAGAAGCCCTACTTTTGCCATTCGACACTGACAGATTTACCGAATGCCTCAAGCCATCCACTTTATTTCAATTGGAGGTAGTGCCATGCACAACCTTGCCATAGCTCTTCAACAACAAGGCTATATTATTACAGGATCTGACGACACTATCTATGACCCTTCACGATCCCGTTTATTACAACATGGCTTATTGCCTGTAGAAACAGGTTGGTTTCCAGAAAAAATACATGCTGGATTAAGTGCCGTTATAGTAGGAATGCATGCGCTGGTTGATAATCCTGAATTAGTTAAAGCTCAGGAATTAGGCTTACCTATCTTTTCTTATCCCGAATTTCTATACCAGCAGAGTCAACAAAAGCAACGTGTTGTTATTGCAGGTAGTCATGGCAAGACAACTATCACAGCCATTATCCTGCACGTATTACAATATCATAATCGCTCCTTTGATTACTTGGTCGGCGAGCAAATACATGGGTTTGAAACGATGGCTAAGTTAACCTCTGACTCTCCAGTTATCATTATTGAGGGCGACGAGTATGCTTCTTCTCCTATCGATTCACAGCCTAAATTTTTACATTACCATCCACACATTGCACTGATCAGCGGAATTGCCTGGGACCATGTTAATCTTTATCCTACCTGGGAGGCTTATGTGGATCAGTTTGAGCTCTTAGCAGAAGCGATGCCTAAAGGCGGTATTTTGGTTTTTGATGAATCTGATGACATGCTTGATGTTATTGGTCAAAAAGAACGCGCTGACATCACCAAGGTGCCTTACCAAGCACACAAGAGCGAAATTATTGACAACCAGACATTTCTAGTCGATAAACAGGGGAACAAGATTCTGGTGCAGCTATTCGGAGACTATAATTTGAAAAACATTAGTGGAGCAATGACTATTTGCGACCGTATTGGCATCACAGAAAATCAGTTTTATGAGGCCATTCCTTCATTTAAACCGGTAGCATTACGTTTAGAAAAAATAGCTGAGCGAATTAGTAGTGACTCTAATAAACGAATTATAATACGAGATTTTGCGCACTCACCTGCAAAAGTGGAAGCATCCATAGAGGCTGTAAAGAAGCAGTACAGTACTGAAAAGTTATATGCTATTTTAGAATTACACAGCTTTAGTAGCTTAAGCAAAAGCTTTCTCATTGAGTATAAAAACACATTGAGTGCTGCCGACGTAGCTGTAGTCTATTTTAACATCAATGCTCAGCCTTACCGCGACCAGATCGATCCAATAACAACTCAGGATGTAGAACGGTCATTCGGACGTTCAGATCTCAACGTGTTCACAGAAAGTGATAAGATGCAACGCTTTTTAATCGACAATAAAAGCGAAGCCGATGTCTTTCTATTTATGAGTTCTGGAAATTTTGATCAAATCGATCTTAATACGCTCAGCTCTCAACTTTTATAAAAACAGAGGCCTTAAAACGAGAAAAGGCGTTGTCGGTC
>NZ_JAAFZH010000018.1 GCF_010435915.1 Spirosoma terrae
TATTCATTCAGGCATCCATACCATCATAGGGGTGGCAGACTGATTTTCCACCCCTTCAAGATAATCAGGAAACAGCCTCTGAAGGCATGCTACTAACTGCAATAAGCGTTTTTCAAAACACTCCCTGATTATACGTTTTATGAAAAATTGGCATAAGACAACCCTCTATGCACTTGGCAGTTTAGCGGTATTGAGTTTGATTGGCCGAGTCAACTATATAGACGACCTCAACCAGATTACCAGTCGACAGGTGCAGCAAAGAGCAGCCGTGACCCAGGCCTCCAGACCCAATGCCAAGCGAGATTTAGTGATCACTCGATTCAGGTGGCAGAAAAACAAAGTGGGTACAGTAGCCTATCATTGGTTCACAATTAACAATGGCTCCAGACGGCATACCTATTTAAGAATACCGGTACGATTTAGCTATTATTCAGAGGCAGGCGATGAGGTAGGTCGTATAGAAAGGGTGATTGTCAAAGCCATAAAAGTAGGGGAAACCATTCAGGTGGATAAAGTAGAAACAGCATTACCCTATCAGCATGCTGATGGCGCAGACCTGGAAATCATGGAATGAAGAACCTTGAAGATGACCCACCAATTTATTGGTTCGATTACACCACTTCCCCAAAACAAACCTGGCTACATGCTATTTCTTTCGCGCATAGGTAAGGAGTGATTATTAATTTGACTAAAATGTAATCCTTTTGCCTATCCAGTTGTTAGTAAGGTAATATTGCAATTCACGCGTGCTAACGGGCAGTCAAATGTCTATGATAATGGTGACCCTACCAGACGATGCCTGCACGATTCGCCCCATACTTATCTCCCGTCAAACTCAGCTAGCAGCTAGCTTTAGAAGTTGGGTAAGCCACCGAAAAATGTATAGGAAACCATTTTTCGTTCCTTGAAAACAAACCGTTCAGTTAGTCGACTAGTCAATCATGGTCTAAAACCAAATGAAACGGTGTATCCTGCTAGCGTATCGTTTCAGCCGCGTAAATCGCGCTACTAGACACGACAGTTGATTCATCCCGAATGGATTGATAGCCAATTCGTTGTATCGATTGATTCGATTCTTCTATGCTTTCCCCGATAGCTCTTGGGGCAGACAAGTACAGACCCTACAAAAAAGGCCTCGTTATGGGTGGGTTCTACTCCCATTACGTTGCTTCTCTTTCCGAATCAGCTTATCTCCATTTTATCTCCATTTGTTAACGAACGATCCTTATGGCTAATCAACAGCGGTCAATCAAAAAAGTGGCCACTAAACCAGTTAAAGTAGCGGGTACTTCGAAAATCCCCGCCTATAAACAACGCGAAGCCGATTCTGTCCCGATTCCTGCAACGGGTAAAAAAGGCGAAAAGGGCAAATGATTTTCAGACGAACCACCATGATAGTTTACTTAAAAAAAACCAATATATGCTAACCTACCTCATTGAAGTTATCAACTGGCTCACCCTACCAGACTGGATCATTCGACCGGTCTATACCCCTAACCCAATCCGAACCAAATGGACTGAATTCGTTGATCACAGAAGCAACTTTTTGTTTTAATCCCCTTTTCTTTCCCCTTAGAACACCTATGACTAACACACCGATTTCATGTAACGATTCCCTACTTCGGATATATACTCTAATCGATTCACCTGAGTTTCGAATTGATTCACAGGAGGATGGGCCTTGGAAGCAGGTATTTATTCAACTCATCCCCTTGGTTCATACGCTATTGCAACGGGCTGATGCGGCTGGCAAACGGATTGACTTTATACGGGGTGTTGGTGTCCATGGTAAAGTGCAGGATATCACTGCACTCGTAGCATGGATGACTAAACACTTACCAGAACTGGACAGTGATCAACCTGGCCAACTGTCTACCAATCATTTGAATCGCTACCGGAATGCCGGAACTGGTTATTTCGCAAATGGTGCTTTTTTTACCGTAGAATTTGATGATGAACTCGCTTTCTTTATTGATAATCAACGGATTTACCTCAATCGCCAGATCAAACGATCCGTTTTGGAAGCAGAACAAGCCCTTGCCAACCAGTTGTAGGGATGCCCAATGCTCAACAGATCGTTGTCTTTTTGACCACTCATCGTATGCCTGTGAGTATATTGGCAGCAGATTTTCTGACTACCAGCAGGCTTTGTTCGACTGCTAGAAAAGAATGGATTAATATAAAGAATATACCATTCAGCAGGAAGAGGAGCTGGAATGCTCGTATAGTCAGCCAAGTTTTTGAGATTAATTTCAATCGAGTGCGCAATCGCGGTACCAGATGTTGGCGACTCGAGCTTCACACCATCGATCCTAGTCTGTTGGTTCGGAAGTCCGGTAATAGTACAATACAGGTACCTAGAATAGCTGCAATAGCGATAGGAATCTGAAAAGTCCAGGGAATGAGCCAGTTGCTAGTAACGACCAGTTTTGTGATTAAGAAAATAAAGCAAGCCTGGCGAAGGATAATCGGAATATGAACGTACTAGAAATCGTGTTATGAAGCGGAATTGGCCTGTTGATTTACCGTTTGGTAGTTGTTAGTATAAGCTTGATAAACCCATGAGCTGCTGCCCACATCGTATCGTGACCCAGGGCAGCAGCTCAATACGACCGGTTATACATGGAGAATGCTTGATAAAGGAGGTAAGGATAGGCGTTGCCAGCGATACCTGTCCTGACAAAAAACCATAGTCGCAGATAGTCAAACCGCTTACATCAATCGATCAAGGAAAAACTCCCAACTATGTATGAAAGAAAGCCCAATACCGGCCAGGCAACGCCAAGCCTTTGTCAATCAAGCTATAGCGAAAAACAACCTCCTGGAACGGTATATTAAATCGGTGAAGAAAAGCGCCAAGCCGCCATTCACTGATGATCGACCCATCTATATCTGCTTGAAGAATAGAGTCGCTTTTATGGATATCCTCCACTAACCGTGAGTTATACTTTGCTAATTCAAGGGTCAACGAGCCCAATTCCTGGTTAGTCATCTGTAGCTGGCGTAAAAGCATCAGGTTATGCTACTCCCCGCATGTTGGACAGGTTTTGGGTTAAATTAAGCTTGCTGATAGCGGGGTAGAATTTGTACTTTTCCGTTTTCCTTGCCCCTTTCATACCACTCCGCAGGTGTCTGGTACCCTAACGACTGGTGCTTACGTTCTTGGTTGTAGAACCGAAAATAAGTACTCAACCCCTGATGCAAACTTCGACCATCCGGGTAAGCCCTCAAGTAAAGATGCTCGTGTTTAATCGTCCGCCAAAACCGCTCGATGAAAATATTATCCAAAGCACGGCCTTTGGAATCCATGCTTATCTTTATCTCATTGCCTATCAGTGGCTTAAGAAAATCATGGCTGGTGAACTGACTGCCCTGATCGGTCGGGGCCGCCCGCGCGGTTAAAGATTTCGGGTTTACCCCTCTTAATTAACGACTCCTCTAGGGCATCCACACAAAAATCGGCTAACAAAGTATTACTCAACCGCCAACTTAAAATAAATCGGCTGAACCAGTCGATGATCGCACATAGGTAGAGGAACCCATTAGCCATCGGCACGTAGGTGATGTCAGTGGACCAAACCTGATTGGGCCGCTCAATCACCACCCCGCGCAGCAGGTAGGGATAGACGGTATGGCCGGGCTGGGGCTTGGAGAGGTTGGGTTTGGGTCCAACGGCCTCCAGACCCATCAACCGCATCAGTCGGCGCACTCGCTTAACATTGATAGGCTGCTCAGGTGTGGTCAGTTCCTGGCACATCCGCTCAACGCCCAACTCAGGTCGAGCCGTAAAGAGTTTATCAATCCGCTCCATCAGAGCTAGATTCTGAGCTGATTCACCCACAGGCTGATAGTAATAAGTCGAGCGGGCCAGCCCCAGCAAATTACACTGTCGGTTCACCGACAGGTCTGCCTGAGTGGGGTCGATCAGCAGGCGCAGGTCGGTACTTAAGTCGTCCGTATTTTTTTTTGAGCCAATCGTTTTCGACCTTTAATTGCCCAATCTGTTGAAAAAGAGGCCCTTCGATTTCTTCGCGTTGTTGCTCGGAGAGTGCGGGTTTGACAGGGCCACTCTCGAAAAGGGAGGGGAATCTGTCGAGAGCTTGTTTTTTCCAGTCGGTGATTTGCTGGGGATGAATGCCAAACTCGCTGGCGAGTTGAGGCAGGGTTTTGAGTCCTTTCAAGGCTTCGAGGACAACTTTGGTTTTGAAGGCGGCATCGTGGATGCGCCGAACGGGATTGGCCATTGTTGGACATTTTATAGGTTTAAAGTTAACTGTTTCAAGTTATCCTACCTGTCCAGGTTTTGGGGAGTACTATAATAATCCACTCACCAGAAAGAAGAATGGTAGTGTCCATCTCCCAATTATTCCTAATGCTACCAGAAGAGATAAATGATCTGCATATACACTATGACTAATAAAGACTAAACAGGCAGCTATAAAGCGAAAAACATCAACACTTACATTTCGTTGATCCATAACTTATCTGATGCATGATGTGGCGGCAATACGTTTAATGGCTACCTACAACAACTAGTCTCATTAGGTGGACTATGTTCTGCAAGTAGTATTTTGTAGTCAACAAAAACTATATTGTATACTAATTAGACGCATTTACCACTTATAATATAATTATTCTATTTTTTATTTGACCAATACAAATAATTATAAACAACATATGTACAAATGATGAATATAAATTTACTATAGTATATACAGTAGATCACATCATCTATTTATATATAAATCAATAATGATATAGTATAATAATAAAGATAAAACCCACCACCTAAATAGATGTATATTTCTAATTATCAGCCATTTACAAACTATATTAATCCACTATGTATGCATGGGACTGCCTATCAATGCTTGTCGGTATTTTGTGCTTAGCTGGCTATATTTAAATTAGAGGGCAACTAAAAATTTTCTATCTTTTGTTTTATTTTCGCTACAAAATCTACAAAGTTTTATATGGAGACGCCCACAACTGAAAAGACTTACCCCTGGTTACGCTTTTACCCTAAAGGTGTTCCTTATACGATAAATCCCGACGCATATACCTCTATATCGGCCTTGATTGAAGAGGGCTGTCGACGGTTTAATGATAAACCGGCCTATGCCTGCATGGGAAAGCAAATCACCTACGAAGAACTCGATCGATTGTCGCAACAGTTTGCTTCATTTCTTCAGAATGATCTTGGCCTCCAAAAGGGAGATAAGCTGGCTATCCAAATGCCTAATACCCTTCAGTATCCGATAGCCATGTTTGGTGCCTTAAGAGCAGGCTTAGTAGTGGTCAATACAAATCCGCTCTATACCCCCCGCGAAATGCAGCATCAATTCAAAGACTCAGGTGTAAAGGTCATTGTCATCCTAGCGAATTTCGCAGCCAACCTGGATAAGATAATCGACAAAACTGATATTAAGCACGTTATTATTACACAGCTTGGCGATTTGCTGGGTTTTCCCAAAAAGCAGATTGTCAATGCGGTAGTAAAATACGTCAAGAAACTAGTTCCTACCTATACGCTTCCTGGTGCTATTTCATTTAATGAGGCTTTGAATCGAGGCAGCCGTCAGGCATTTAAACCCGTATCGATTCAGAGTAATGATCTGGCTTTCATTCAATATACGGGCGGAACAACCGGCGTATCGAAAGGTGCTATGCTCACGCAACGTAACATTATCTCTAACGTAGAAGGTCAACATGCCTGGATGAAGCCCTCCGGAATTCCGGAAGGTAGCGGAGTTTTTGTGGCGGCTTTACCCCTTTATCACGTCTATGCACTAACAACCAATGCCCTGGCCGCGCTGAAGAGTGGTTGTATGAATTTATTGATTACGAATCCCCGCGACTTAAATGCCTTTATCGATGATCTTAAAAAGTATAAAATTACTGCCTTCACCGGGGTTAATACGTTATACAATGGCTTACTAAATCATCCTCGTATTGGCGAGGTCGACTTTAGCCATTTAAGAGTTACCTCGGCGGGAGGTATGGCTCTGCAAACTTCTGTGGCAGAACGTTGGACTAAGCTTACAGGCAACACGCCCTGCGAAGGGTATGGATTAACTGAAACATCACCCGTGTTATCTTCTAACCCTATTGATGGTACGGTACGTGTCGGCACTATTGGTATTCCTTGGCCCAGCACAGAAATGAAGATTATTCGCGATGACGAATCCAATGCTCCTTTGGGCGAACCCGGTGAAATTGTAGCTCGTGGCCCTCAAGTATTTATAGGCTATTATAATCGCCCCGAAGAAACAGCCAAAGCCATGATGGGCGACTGGTTTAAAACAGGCGATATAGGTGTAATGAACGAGGACGGTTTTTTCAAAATCGTGGATCGCAAAAAAGATATGATTTTAGTATCAGGCTTCAATGTGTATCCAAATGAGATAGAAGACGTGGTGGCGCAGTGCCCTGGCGTTCTGGAGGTAGCCTGTATTGGCGTGCCCAATGAAAAATCAACCGAAATCGTCAAAATATTTGTAGTCAAAAAAGATCCAGACCTCACAGAAGATACTATAAAAGCCTTTTGCCGCGAGAACCTTACCCCTTATAAAATTCCTAAGGTCATTGAGTTTCGAAATGAACTTCCCAAATCGAATGTTGGCAAAATTCTTCGTCGTCCATTACGTGACGAAGAGCTGGCCAAATTAAAAAAATAAGCAAGGCAACTCTCTATGAAATTCCTTCCAGTCTCTCAACTGGATGGGGTTTCATAGAGAGTGACATAGGTAGTTTAACTAAACACTTCCTAGTGATTCAATTTCTTCATGAAAGCCTTTTACTTGCTTAATAAAGCGGCTGGCTTTACGACGAGAAACCTCTACTCGGTCTCCATTGACTAAACCAGCGCTCAATTGGGGTCTTCCGGAGTGTAGCGTATCTGGATAAATGCCCTCCAGATATAAAAGATTGATAATATTCTTCTTGTGAGGCCGCACAAAACACCTTGGCGACAGCCTGCTTTCCATTTTCTTGAGTGTTAGAGAAACCATGAGCTGGCTTCCATCCGAAAAATGAAATAAGGTGTAGTTACCTTCGCCCTCAAGACGAACAATTTGATGCATTGGCATTTTTTTGCGGTAACCCCAGAAAGGAAGTGTGAGATCAGGCATGCCGAACTGCTGTGCAATTTGTTCGACATAGGCATGCGATAGCGGCTTAGGCACTAAGACGGCTTTCATAACAGTAAATTAAAAGGTGTGAATAAGTATACCCTCTACCGAAAAAGTTAACTTTTCAGAAAACTTCTCTTCGAGTCTACAAGCAAGTTCATAAAAATTTCACTATCAACAAATTAAGCAAGCAAAAAAATTAATGCTATCTCCTTAGTGAGGGAGTAATGAATCACTAAATGCTTTGCTGGCGTTTAGTGATCATCGGCAACACGAACTTATTAATTGAATTTGTCCTTAAACTCAGACATAATTACTCCCATTACGTTGGCATGGCAACCCTCCTCGATTTTGTTGGCAATACGCCATTAGTAGAATTAAATCGGCTAAATCCAAATCCAAATGTTCGATTGTATGGCAAACTGGAAGGTACAAATCCGGGTGGCAGCGTAAAGGATAGAGCTGCCGTTAGTATGATTCAGGGCGCACTGGCCCGAGGAGAGTTAAAACCAGGCATGAAACTCATCGAAGCAACCAGTGGCAACACCGGTATTGCCTTAGCGATGATTGCCCGGCTATATAATATTGATCTGGAACTGATTATGCCCGAAAATTCCACGCGGGAACGGGTTTTGACCATGGAAGCCTTCGGGGCAAAAGTTATTCTTACTGAAACGATGGAAGCCGCCCGCGACTATGCGGAAGCTCAGGTTCAGAAAGGAGGCTATGTAATGCTCAATCAGTTTGCCAACCCCGATAATTACTTAGCTCACTACCGCTCTACTGGTCCCGAAATCTGGCGCGATACAGAAAGTCAGGTCACTCATTTTGTTTCCTCGATGGGAACAACAGGAACAATTATGGGCACCTCCCGCTACCTGAAAGAGCAAAATCCGGACATACAGATTGTTGGGTGTCAGCCAACCGATGGTTCCTCGATTCCGGGCATTCGGAAATGGCCCATAGAATACTTACCCAAGATTTTTGACCCCAAATGGGTAGATCGGGTTATCGAGGTATCCACGGAAAACGCTACGTTAACCACCCGACAATTAGCGAGCGTTGAAGGCATTTTTGCGGGTATGAGTAGCGGAGGGTCGGTATGGGCAGCTTTGCAGCTCGCTCAGGAGTTGAAATCAGGTGTTATTGTCTGTATCATTTGCGACCGTGGTGATCGGTATTTATCATCAGACTTATTTGGCTAAACAGCAACGGAATGAGTCACCTTATTCATTAAGGAAGTACCTTTGCATTCATGTACAAGCGCGTTATACTCCCGTTGCTGTTCCGCATTGATGCGGAGTCAATCCATCATTCTGTTACCACGCTGCTCAAGTTTGCGCTGGCGATCCCTGGCGTGTCGGCCATTTGCAGAAGGTTATATCTCGTCGAAGACCAGCGATTAAAGAGAACCGTTTTTGGTATAGATTTTCCAAATCCGGTTGGAATGGCAGCCGGATTTGACAAAAATGCAGACCTGGTCAGTGAACTGAGCGACCTTGGATTTGGCTTTGTTGAGATTGGCACCGTAACACCCAGACCGCAACCCGGTAACCCCAAACCCAGACTATTTCGCCTGAAGGCCGATGGCGGATTAATTAATCGAATGGGGTTTAACAATAAGGGAGTTGGTCCGGCGAGTGGCCGTTTACGCCATTTTTCGCAGAACAAAGACGGTAGAACGGTAATTGTCGGTGGAAACATTGGCAAGAACAAGGATACCCCTAATGAAAATGCCCTACACGATTACTTGATTTGCTTCCGCGAACTATTTGACACTGTCGACTATTTTGTTGTCAATGTCAGTTCACCAAACACACCGGGACTACGGGATTTACAGGAGCGAGAACCGTTGACCCGTTTGCTGGCTCACCTTCAGGCCGAAAATAATCAACGAGCAACCCCAAAACCAATTCTATTAAAAATAGCTCCAGATCTAACTAATGGTCAATTAGACGATATTATCGCTATTGTAGCGGACACAAAAATTGCCGGCGTTATAGCTACGAACACCACCATTAGCCGCGACGGTTTATCAACGGCTCAGGACGTAGTAAATCAACTGGGAGCAGGTGGCGTAAGTGGTCGTCCATTGCGAGATCGTTCAACGGAAGTGATTCGCTATTTATATCAACAATCGGGGGGTGTCTTTCCAATTATTGGCGTTGGCGGTATTTTCTCGGCAGAAGATGCTCAGGAAAAGCTACGGGCGGGTGCCAGCTTAGTCCAGATTTATACAGGATTTATTTACGAAGGTCCTGGTCTGGCCAAACGTATCAACCAATCGTTGCTAAACGAGCCAATTAGTACTCCGCAGCCAACCCTATAATTTCCTCTTTCTTCACTCTATAAGACCGTTCCCGCGTTTTCCCCGAAATCTGCTCATTTCAGTACGGTTTTTCGTTAAAAAATGGGAAATTTACCACTGCCGCTATAGCCCTACCCCAACGCATGGCACAACCAACGACATCATCCCGACAGAATACAGTCCGTCAAGCTATACCTGACCGTAATCGGCAAAACACGCCACGTTCAGGACGAGATGGCTCGTCATCAACTGGACCACGCGCCAAACAAACCTCCATTAATTGGGGAGCTGCTCTTGACCGTTGGTTCACTGATCAGCGATCAACACTTACCTTAGGCGTTTTATTTATGCTGGTCGCCATTGGCCTGTTTGTTTCATTTGTATCGTATATCATTTCAGGGCAGGCAGATCAGAGTGTTGTTGATGCTGCCTTCTCGCAACCCGTAACGGAGTCAGGAGCCGATACCCGTAATTGGGTAGGCCTGGTTGGTGCCTTTGTAGCCCACGTTTTTGTTTTTAGATGGTTCGGGGTTGGCGCACTGGCGCTGCCCATCATCATGTTTTTGGCGGGCTATAAACTTACTTTAGGCCGGGAGCTTTTACCATTAAAGCGAACAACCGTTGGGCTTCTTTTTCTGGCCATCTGGAGTAGCCTGGTGCTGGGTTACGTAGTGCTGGTAACCAAATCGGCGGAAACCTCCAGCGTATGGTGCGGTGGCATTGGCTACGAATTTAATGAAACACTTTTTAGCCTTTTTGGCTGGGGAAATCTAGCATTCATAGGCTTTGTATTATTTCTGTTCATCGTCTATTTCTTTGATGTACGTAGCATAAAGTTACCCCAATTCTCACCGTCATCTCTAACAGACAGCATTCGGCGCGAGCGGTCGCATCGTCCTGATGAAACCTTACAGTCTTATGAGGATAGCGAGCAGAAGGAAGACAGTAATGCTGATTTTTACGAAGAAAAGCAGCCCAGTCAGCCAGTAGTCGATCAGTTTACCACCGAAGAACCTACTACGGCCAGTAATCCTGTTTCTGAACCGGAAGTTACTACGGATATTCCTGTTCGGCAGGAAGAGCCAGCATCTGAATCGATAGCCAAATCATCAGGCGTTACGTTAACCATCAAGAACCGGGAATCAGTTTCTGATACGTCCCCGGAGGAAGAAGATGATTTATCGCAGACTTCTACATCAGCTTTTGAACCTGATCCATTTGAAGATGATAGTCTGGTAGCCACTCATGGTTTATACGATTCAACGCTCGATCTGCCTAACTATCAGTATCCAACGACCGATCTGCTAACCGAATACCAGAATAACCGGAAGGCGCAAGTTTCAGAGGATGAGCTAACAGCCAATAAGGAACGTATCGAAAACACGCTACGTAATTTCGGTATTGAGATCGACTCTATTCAGGCTTCTATTGGTCCTACAGTGACCCTCTACGAAATCGTACCAGCCAAAGGGGTACGAATTTCTAAAATCAAGAGTCTGGAAGACGATATTGCGCTTAGCCTTTCTGCCCTGGGTATTCGGATTATAGCACCAATGCCCGGTATGGGAACTATTGGGATTGAGGTGCCGAACAAAAACAGAGAAATGGTGTCCATGCGCTCCGTAATTACAAGCGATGGTTTTGTTAACAGTAAATTTGATTTACCCGTTGTTCTGGGGAAAACAATCTCGAACGAGATATACGTAGCTGATTTAGCCAAGATGCCGCACCTCCTCATGGCCGGAGCAACCGGGCAAGGAAAGTCGGTTGGTCTGAATGTGCTGCTAACGTCACTGATTTACAAAAAACACCCGTCTCAGTTAAAGCTAGTATTGGTCGATCCAAAAAAGGTAGAGCTAACGCTCTTTAACAAACTTGAACGGCATTTTCTGGCTACGCTTCCTGACTCAGAAGAGCCCATTATTACCGATACGAAAAAAGTAGTCAACACGCTCAATTCGCTGTGCATTGAGATGGATAATCGGTACAACTTGCTCAAAGATGCGGGCTGCCGTAACCTGAAGGAGTATAACGCCAAATTCACGAAGCGCCGGCTAAATCCAGAAAAGGGGCACCGCTACCTGCCGTATATAGTTCTCATCATCGACGAGTTAGCGGATCTGATGATGACAGCGGGTAAAGAAGTAGAACAACCGATTGCCCGACTAGCCCAGTTAGCACGGGCTATTGGTATTCATCTGGTGGTAGCAACCCAGCGGCCGTCGGTAAACGTTATTACAGGTCTGATTAAAGCGAACTTCCCCGCTCGGTTGTCGTTCAAAGTAACCTCAAAAATCGACTCCCGAACCATTTTAGATACGGGAGGAGCAGAACAACTGGTTGGTATGGGCGATATGCTATTGTCGTCAAATTCAGAGATCATTCGTCTTCAGTGCCCTTTTGTCGATACCAACGAGATTGAGGAGCTTTGTGAATTCGTAGGAAATCAGCGCGGCTATGACGAAGCCTATTCACTCCCTGAGTTTGTGGGTGATGAAGGCGGGCAAGGCGAAGAAAAAGACGTAGACCTTGGTAACCGAGACCCAATGTTCGACGAAGCAGCCCGTTTGATTGTTATTCATCAGCAGGGAAGCACATCGCTTATCCAGCGGAAGCTAAAACTAGGCTATAACCGAGCGGGTCGGCTTATCGACCAGTTGGAAGCAGCCAAAATTGTAGGGCCTTTTGAAGGAAGCAAAGCCCGCGACGTGCTCGTTCAGGACCTGCAGATGCTGGAAGAAACCTTAAAACGGTTAAAGGGCAATTAAACTAAACCAATAATCACCTAGTTATCAATAAGCTAGAGCGATTGCTACTGTTAAACTTTTCGTTGCGATTACGATCTAACTAGAGCACAGCAGGAAACAAACACGGCTGTAATACAATCTGAATTTTGGAGTAAACATATAAAAATGAAAAAAGCAATATGGATGCTGGTGCTGGCATTAATAACAATATTACCTGCCGTAGCCCAGAAAGATAAACGAGCGCAGACGATCCTGGATGCCATGAGCAAACAATATAAAGCGCTGAAGTCCTATCAGGCTGCCTTTACGTATGCTAGTGTAGGAGCAGGAGCCAACGAATCATATAAGGGCGATCTGGCAGTGAAAGGCTCTAAATTTCATTTAAAGTTAGGCGGCCAGGAAGTTTTCTCTGATGGACAAACCATGTCTACTTACATTAAAGAGTCAAATGAAGTAAACGTCCAGGATTATGAGGAAGCAGCAAACGGGGAATTGAATCCGACTCAAATCTATACAATATACAAGCGCGGATTTGATTACCGTTTTTTAAAAGAGCAAAAGTCTGGAGGTCGCACATTGGAGGTTATTGAGCTTACACCTAATCGCCAAAAAAGCCCCATTCAAACGATTCAGATTTCAGTAGATAAAGCCGACAAATCAGTACGTAATTGGCTTATCATCAATAAAGACGGAAAACGCACTACGTATACGATTACAAAGTTCACCCCAAACGCATCCGTTCCCGACGCTTATTTCCTATTCGACAAATCGAAGTATCCTGGTGTCGAAGTAGTTGATTTACGGTAATCACCTATATACTATCCGTTCCAGAGCAATTCTGGAACGGATAGTATGTTTTCTAGACTTTTGCTCCATACGCTAAGTCTCCTGCGTCGCCCAGCCCCGGCACAATATAAGAATGTTCATTTAGGTGTGTGTCAATTGCCCCCAGCCACAAATGACATTGTGGCAACTGCCGCTGAACGTAGCGTACTCCTTCAGGGCTGGCAATAACCGCTGCAATATGAGTTTGTGCCGGAATTCCGTATCGCAGGAGTGCATGATATACTTTTTCTAGCGAACGGCCCGTCGCCAACATAGGATCACTTAGGATAAGTGTTTTACCACTTAAATCCGGACCAACAATATAGTCCATAGCAATCTCAAATTCGTCCTGATCAGACGGGTTATAACCTCTATACGCTCCAGCAAACGCATTCTCCGCACCATCAAAATAATTGGCAAACCCTTGATGAAAGGGCAAGCCAGCCCGTAAAATAGTAGCCAGAACTGGCTGTTGTCTAAGAAGTTGCGTTTCAGACGTCCCCAACGGAGTTTTTATAGTAACATTGTTGTAAGGCAATGTTTTTGAAATCTCGTAAGCCATCAGCTCACCGATTCGTTCGAGGTTTCGACGGAAGCGTAAACGATCTTTCTGAATAGAAACATCACGAAGTTCGGCCACAAATTGATTGGCTAGCGAGGGCTGTTGCGCAAAAACAAACATAGACAATAAGATATCTTTCCCCGTAAATTAGCCCGATGACTGCCGTATATCCAAACCAATTGCCTAATTTGTCGGTCAGATGAAGCAAATTGAGAGAAAGAACGGGGTAGAGCGAGCTATCCAGTGACTTGTATGCAGCGTTTTTTTTACGTTTTCTTTTTTTTAGTAGTATCCTACTCGGCTCGGTCCCAAAGTCCATTCGTACCCTTAAACGTGGACTATTATCACCTGATCGATCGGTTGGAAATTAGGCAGGGCCGATGGGCTGATGGCTTTCATAGCTCAGTAAAGCCTTATAATCGTCAAAGTATTATTCAGCTTACGGATAGTATACTGGCTAAACCTACACGCGACTTTTCGGATACCGATTATTTTAATCTTGGCTATTTGCAGGACGACAGTTGGGAATGGGTCCGTGGCTCAACCGACTCTACGAAGCGAGATCCCTTTACCAAGCATTTACTGCCACCACCGGCTCCAGGCGATAGTAAGACCCTTATAGGCCAAAAAGTGCCCTTCCTTAAGCCGTTTTTTAAGAAGAAAGCCGATTTCTATAGCGTACAAACGCCCGACTTTGATCTGCACGTAAATCCTGTTGTTTCTTTCGGGATTGGTGGCGAAAACGTCTCTGATCAGCCTGGAAGCACTCCAGAATCAATGCGTTACCCATTCGTCAACTCCAGGGGCTTAGAGTTAAGAGGTACTATTGGAAAAAAACTCGGGTTTTATACATTTTTTGCCGAGAACCAGGCTATTTACCCGTACTACATTAGTGATTATGACAGCCTTTACCGTCCCAAAGATGTAGGAGGAGGCTTTGCGCCCGGAGAAGGCTTTACCAAAATATATCGTCAAAAAGGGGCTGATTTTATAACAGCACGTGGCTATTTCACCCTGAACATTCTCAAAATTATTAACCTACAGTTTGGGCATGATCGTAACTTTTTTGGAAATGGCTTTAGATCCCTATTACTGTCCGACAATAGTGCACCTTACCTCTTCTTAAAACTAACGACAAAACTCGGACGTAACATTCAGTATACCAACCTATTCACTGAGCTTCAGAATACACAGGGCAACCTCCAGCAGAGTATGCTTATACCTCAGAAATTTGCCGCCATGCACCATCTGAGTATTAATATTACGCCTAAGGTTAACGTAGGTATTTTCGAAGCAGAAGTATTTAGCCGTGATCGCGTGGATTTAAATTATCTAAATCCCATTATTTTATACCGGTTTGTCGAATCATACCGTGGGAGCGCTGATAATGCCATGATTGGTATCGATTTCAAAGCTAATTTCCTGACCCATTTCCTGGTATATAGCCAATTTATGCTTGATGAATTTATTCTAAGCGAGCTGACCTCAGGCAAAGGAAGCTATACGAATAAGTTTGCGCTACAGGCAGGCGCCAAATATATCGATGCATTTAACGTACCCAATCTGGACATACAGGCTGAGCTAAATTTAGCTCGCCCCTACACCTACTCGCATTTCAACACCACGTTCTCATCAGCCGGCCAGGGAAATTACGCTCATTATAGCCAGCCAATGGCTCATCCGCTCGGTGCCAACTTTCTGGAAGGTCTTGCGATTGCCCGATATCAATATAAGCGGTGGTCGGCTAATGGAATTTTTAGCTTGATGATGTATGGAGCGGATATTCCCGGCCAGAATTATGGAGGTAATATTCTTTTAGATTATAGAAGTAACGTACGGGATGAAGGTAATTTCATTGGTCAAGGACGTAAAACAATCGTTACGTATGCTGAACTACGAGCCTCCTACATGATCAAGCACAATATTTTTCTTGAAAGTCGTTTTATGTATCGTTTCAAGGATAGTCAATATCAACCGGCTAGCTATACCGACGCGTTAGCCAGTTTTGCGCTACGTTGGAACCTCCCCTACCGAAATTGGGTCTTTTAAATTAATTTTATTTTTTGCTTGTGAGCTTTCGGCACAGAATCAGCAACTTTGATACGCTTTTATAGTACTGCTTATTACGACTGACAGCCGAAACCCAAACTGCTTTCCAATGCTCGACATTATTCGTCATGAACTGACTGAAGCTCAGACCGTTTTAGATACCTTCATCACAAACCCAGATAATCTTAGCGCCATTGAGCAAGCGGCTATCCTGATGGCCGATGCCCTAAAAAGCGGTCGTAAAATTATATCCTGTGGAAATGGCGGGTCACACTGCGATGCTATGCACTTTGCCGAAGAACTATCAGGGCGTTACCGCGATGATCGTCGTTCTTTAGCCGCCATAGCCATTTCAGATGTTAGCCATTTATCGTGTGTTAGCAACGATTACGGATTTGAGTTTGTATTCTCCCGGTTTATTGAGGGCTTAGGTAATGAGGGCGACGTCTTATTAGGCCTAAGTACAAGTGGAAACTCCGCTAATATCATTCGAGCGGTTGAAGCCGCCCGAACCAAAGGAATGAAAGTTGTACTATTAACTGGTAAGGATGGCGGTAAGCTAGCCAATAAAGGCGATGTTGAGATACGCGTTCCCCATTTTGGGTATGCCGATCGCATTCAGGAGATTCATATCAAGGTCATTCATCTCTTTATTTTGCTGATTGAAAGGCAGCTATTTACCAGCAATAACTAGGGCTTTACAGCAAACGTAACAGCCTATACGTAGCCTATTAGTCTCTTAGTGTAAAATAGGTTTTTACGCTAAGAGACTAATAGGCATAGCCGTACATAAAGCCTTACGAATTACAGCCACTTAATACATTCGTTCTTCAGCAAGTTCATAAGTAGCAAGGCCAGTCTCATTAATCAATTATAGATTTAACATATAATCTACACATAGCATAAATCATTACTTGATACTACGTATAGCTGTAATCAACAGATACAGATTACCCAAAAGAAAACACAATCTCAATATAGTATACTTTTAGAGTAGCTTGATGCATTGAAAAAGTATCTATTGTACTCTTATTTTACCCTAGCAATAAATAGAGAGTTGATCAGTAAAGATTCGGTTAGTATATATTAACCACAACCCCTTATTTTAGTCAAAATTGCTATCAAAAAGCGGGCTATTTTATTCATAGCTAATAATCTCACTCTTTAGCTACAATTTCCAGGTTTATATTTAACATCTATTTAAAACTCAGGCTATGGCAAAATCCAGATGTCCTCGTTGCCAGCATACATCATTCGAAATGCAACCAGCTGCGGTGAAAAATAGTGTCTATCAATTATATTTTATTCAATGTTCGGCCTGTGGAACTGTTGTGGGAGTAACTGATGATAGCCTTCATCTAGTAACTACGTTACTTGAAACTCTGAATATTAAACTATAATATGTATCCTAGATTATAGTAAATGAGAGGGAGACGGAGCCATATCAGAGGAAGCAGGTAGAATAAATATAAATGTAGTTCCTTCGCTAGCCCCAGAATGTACCTCATAACGTCCTCTGACAGCATCCATACGAGCCTGAATATTACGTAAGCCCATCCCACTTGCGTCGGCAGGATCCATACCACAACCATTATCTTTGACAATCATATTTAGTTCGTTAGCAAAACGGCGGAAAATAATATCCGCTTCCGTCGCTTCAGAATGACGTAATATATTGCTACATAGCTCAATACAAATTGAATACAGATTAAATTCTGTTGTTTTGTCTAAACGCGGCAATTGAGCATTATCCAGACGGAATGTTATTTTCTGCGACAAATTAAGTTTGTTAATTAATCGCGTTAGCGCTTCTGATAAGCCTTGCTTTTCTAGCTCATCAGGCTGAAGATTGTGTGACAGATATCGGACTTCCGCAAAAGCCTCTTTTGTCATTCCTAATAAATTACGATAGATCTGTTGTTCTCGCTCCGGCATCTGCGTAGGATTCAGTGCCGACAAACTCACTTTGATAGCCGCTAGCAAACCACCCAGGCTATCATGTAAATCAGCAGCCATCCGCTTCCGTTCGAGCGTTTGGCCACGTAGCAAAGCTTCTTCTATTTCCCGGTTCTTAGCCCGTAGCTGATCATTGGCTAATTTAAGCTCGGCAGTACGTTCGGCTACTTTATCTTCCAGGCCTCGGTTAAGCTCTTCAATCTCCTGCTTCTGCCGAGCAATCAATCGATTTTTACGGTAATAAACAGCTAAGAATATTAAGACCATGATCAGGCCAAACACCAGAAACAGCCGCATTAATGACTCTTGCTCAATGGTGTGGCTTAGTGATTCAATACGCGCGCGTTGCTCCAGACGACTACGTTGAGAATCGGCACGTAAGCGCTCAGTTTCAATACGTTGACGAAGCTGATTCATTCGGCTTTCACCTTCAATTTGTTCGCGTTCAGCTTCAGCTCTTAGCCGGGCGATTTCAGCCTGACGACGTACATCCATCAACTCCCTTTGCTGAATTAATTGTCTTTTCTCCGATTCTTCACGTATCAACCGAATAGCATGCTCGTTTTGTAAGGCTAATGTTTCTTCAACTCGTTTTTGCTTGTTGAGACTGTCTTTAACCATATTAAACTCCTCAAACAGCTCAAGAGCTTTCTCAGTCTGCTTATCAGCCCTGTAAGCACGGTATAGAGCATGGCTGGCCATTTGCTGTATACGTAGATTATCCTGCCGACGAGCTACGGCCATCGCCCGCTCACCATAGGAGATTGCTAATTTACTATTACCAGCCTGGGCATGACATTCTGCCAAACGAGCCCAAACCGATGCCTCACCAACAGCACTGTTTAATTGTTTCCAGCCTGCCAGTGCTTCTTCATAGTATGGTATAGCTTTATCAGGCTGCTGGCGCGTATTATAAAAATCACCAAGTCGCTCGTCGGCGTAAATGATGTTGGTTAACGAAGAAGTTTCCCGGGTGAGTCGTCGGCTTTCTTCAAACTGGAGCCTGGCAGCATCGACTTTACTTTGCCGATCGTAAACCTCTCCGATCTGACTAACCACCTGAGCCATTAGCAATTTTTGATTCTGCTTCGACACAAGTGTATTGATCGGTAATAAGGTTAAGGAAGCCTGATAGCTTTGTAATGCTTTGGGATAATCACGTAACACTACGTATATATCGCCCATATTCATTTGCACCTGCCAAAGCGGAGAACTAGGTCTGGGTAACCCCGAGCACAATTTTGATGCTTCCTGGTTAATTTGTAAGGCCTTAGGATAATCGTTTTTTCGAACCCGGTAGAAATATTCCTCCAGCATTAGGCCCCGAACCTGATAAAGAGGGTTATTGAGGTGTTTTGCCTGTTGAACCAGCCGATTGGCGTAGTAGAAGCTACTATCGCTTTTATCATGGCGCCATTGTTTGAAGACAATGGCTAAATAACGTAACCCCTCTAGCCGAATAGTATCATTCTTTGACGTATGCGGTAATCGTTCTGTCGATTTTATATGTCGATGAGCCAAATTGCGTAGACTATCCATATAATGGAAGTCCCCTCTCCGGTCAAAGTTCAAATCAGGCAGAACCGGGCGTAGCTGTGCCCGACAAAACCCAATAGTATTGAACAAGAGGAACCAGATTACTAACCTTTTCATGAGTAGCCATTCAAACGGGGTTGCCGTTGATCTGGATGTTAAAAGTAAACACTAAAACCAGATAATCAATTATTTAACTCGAAAAACTTCCAACTCTATAGAACAGTACACTCTTAACGATCCTTCTCTGGAGTATTTCGTTTATACATGAATAGCCCGGTATGTATTTTTTTTTCGATTTATTTTAAACGCTACGACATCAATATGAATCTATAGTGTACGTTCTTTCGTAAATACAATGTTTTCTTTAAATAAGCCCTTACTGGTTTTATGTTTATTTTAGAAATCAATTCAACACCGCACGCGAAATTTTCCAAATATTACCGGCCGTTTGGCAACTTTTTTGCACTATTCATTTGCAAATGAGTGGGTAAACGATTTACTTTGATACTCTCATTACCTGGAATTACAAAAAACATAACCCCCACACACACTATCGGAACACTGCTCTACGTTACCTAATTGTCTTACTGAAAATGGAAAAAGCCCAGGTAAACGACAGTGAGTTGATTTCCCTGTATATCCGTGGTAATGAAAAAGCCTTTGCCAAACTAGTGCAGCGGCACAAATCGAAAATTTACACGACTATATACCTGATTGTTAAGGACCAGTATATAGCCGAAGATTTGATGCAGGATACCTTTATTAAAGCGGTAGACACACTCAAATCTGGTAAATATAACGAAGAAGGCAAATTCTTACCCTGGATTATCCGAATTGCTCACAACTTGGCCATTGACTATTTCCGAAAAGATAAACGCTACCCCAGTGTGGTGTTTGAGGACGGAAGCAGTGTGTTCAACACGCTTGAGTTTGCGGAGGATTCAGTAGAGTCCTTACAAATTCGCCAGGAAACACACGAGCATTTGCGCGAACTGATCCAGCGATTGCCGGAACAACAGCGTCAGGTGCTTATTATGCGGCACTACGAGGAAATGAGTTTCCAGGAGATTGCCGATGCAACCGGTGTCAGCATCAACACAGCTTTGGGACGTATGCGTTATGCGCTGATTAATCTGCGCAAACAACTGAGCAAACGTTCGCTGAGTTATGATAAAAACATTTACCCAAGATGATGTAATCCGGTACGTCTATGAGGAGACCTCACCAGAGGAAAACCTGCTCATTGAAGACGCAATGATGTCAGAACCGGAATTGATGACATTTTTCCTTGAAGCTCTTGAATTAAGGGCTTTGATGAATAAAATTGAGCGCCAACCCCGCGAAAGCACGGTTCAAGCCATCTTACAGTATTCTAAAGACCATCCGGCAAACCCACCGGCACGCTTGCGGCATACGTAAGCCTGAAGGTGGGTTTTGCTATGCTTCAGCATTGTTTACTAGCTTTTACGTGACGAACTTTAGGTTATGTTCAGCACGTAAAAGCTAGCATTCAGTGTTTATTGCCTTATGCAAAAAAAAGAGCGCTTCAAGCGATTCCTCGATTATTTCACCCAGCATTTTCCAGAGCCAAAGACAGAACTGAATTTCAGTAACCCGTTCGAGTTACTGGTTGCGGTTATTTTGTCTGCACAATGCACGGACAAGCGGATCAATCAGATTACTCCTGCACTCTTCGCTCGATTTTCAGAACCAGAATCCTTAGCAGCGGCTTCTGTCGATGAAGTGTTTACTTACATAAGGAGTGTGTCCTATCCTAATAACAAAGCCAAGCATTTAGTTGGCATGGCTAATATGCTTATGGATCGGTTTGGAGGTGAAATTCCGGCCACAGTCGATGAATTACAAACATTGCCGGGAGTCGGTAGGAAAACCGCTCATGTGATTTTGTCGGTTGTTTATAACGAACCAACCATGGCTGTCGACACGCATGTCTTTCGAGTGTCCCATCGCCTTGGACTAGCTCCTTTAACGGCCACAACACCGTTGGCTGTGGAAAAAGCATTGATGGCACATATACCTAAACAATACGTTCCCAAAGCGCATCACTGGCTGATCTTACACGGGCGCTACGTGTGCCTGGCTCGTGCCCCCAACTGTAAAGAATGTGCGCTAAAAGACTTTTGCAAATATTATGAGAAGTATCCGATTAGCATTTAGCAGCTTGAGGGATTAAGCTGCTAAATGCCGGTCCGGATTAGAATTGTTCAGTTGCTGCGAAGAAGAAACTACCCTCTATCTGGGCGTTCTCGTCAGAATCGGAACCATGAATAGCATTAGCCTCGATAGACTTCGCATATAATTTACGGATGGTCCCCTCTTCTGCCTGAGCAGGATTAGTAGCCCCGATCAATTTACGAAAATCAGCAACCGCGTTTTCTTTCTCTAAAATCATCGGAACGATGGGTCCCGACGACATATAGGCCCGTAGGTCATTATAAAACGGCCGATCGCGGTGGACCGCATAAAATTGTCCTGCCCGCTCAGCAGTTAACTGAGTTTTCTTGATTGCAACAATGCGGAAACCCGCTTCTTCAATCATTTTAATAATTGCACCAGTATGCCCGTCCTGAACAGCATCGGGCTTAATCATGGTGAATGTTTGGTTTGTAGCCATTAGGAATTTATCCAAATTTATTTACCCTAATCAGATTGGGCGCAAAGGTAAGTACTTTCAATAGAATTGTCACCCCTCTCAATGCACCCATACGTATCTAAATTATTCGTACTTTTGGGTTTCGATTACAGCCCAGGCTGTTTATTTATGCAAGATATTGACGCAATTGGCACAGTTCTCCAACAACCACAAACTGTGCTGATTACCACTCACCAGAACCCCGATGCCGACGCTGTGGGCTCCTCATTAGGACTGGCGGGCTACCTCCGGAAAAAAGGGCATCGCGTTACGGTTGTAACTCCGACCGATTACGGTCAGAATCTATACTGGATGTCGGGGAATGAGCAGGTGATTCCCTTTGATGAAAAAATACGGGTGTCTGTAAACCAGCTTGTAGAAGAAGCTGATCTTATCTTTTGCCTTGATTTTTCAAGTCTTGACCGCATTCGGGAATTAGCGCCAATGGTGCGGCAGTCGCGGGCTAAGAAAATTTTAATTGATCATCATCTAGAGCCTGAATCCTTTACGGATCTAGCCCTTTGGGACCCTACTGCTGCGGCAACCGCTGAACTCGTTTTCCGATTAATTGTCCAGCTGGGCGATAAGGCTTTAATTGACGTTCCGATTGCTGAATGTCTGTATGCTGGCTTAATGACAGATACAGGCTCATTTCGCCACTCCAACACAACTGGCGATGTACATCGTATGGCCGCTGATCTAATCGATATCCACATTGATGTCAGTAGCATTCATCGCCGAATTTTCGATAACGTCGCTATTGACAAATTTCGCCTTTTAGGCTATGTTCTTAATGAAAAGCTTAAGGTTTTACCAGACTATAAGTTTGCTTATATAACGCTAACTGACGCTGAGTTAAAACAATATCGCTCCAAAACCGGCGACACTGAAGGCATGGTCAACTACGCATTGGCGGTTGAAGGTGTTGTCATGGCCGCTATTTTAATTGATCGTCTGGAAGAGATTCGGATTTCATTCCGTTCCGTTGGTGATTTTTCCGTTCGAGAACTAGCCAGTAAACATTTTAACGGAGGTGGTCACCGCAATGCAGCAGGCGGCCGTTCCAAACTAACCTTAGCTGAAACCGAACGAAAGCTTTTGGAAATTTTACCTGAATATCAGCAACGACTCCTGGAAACAGTTTAGCCCCATCGTGTAATTGCTTATAGCCAAGTGGCCCACAGTTCGACAAGTGAAGACTATTAAACTGAAAACTAATTTTATTTATGTCTCTTAAAAATTTCGGGAAAGCCGCCCTGATCGTCGCTGTTGTAGCGGCTTGCGGTAAAAACCGCGTTCAGGTTACGGATAATGGCCTGAAGTACCAAATCCACGAACAAGCCGATAGCCCCCGTAAAGGTAAAGTAGGCGACATCCTGAGCCTCCACCTAATCCTGCTCAATAGTAAAGATTCTGTTTTACGTGATACGCACAAAGAAGGAGCTCCTTTCCAGATGTTACTTCAAGTGCCACCCTTTAAAGGTAGCTACGAAGAAGGACTAACAATGCTTGGCAAAGGCGATAGTGCTACGTTCTACGTTAGTGCTGATTCATTGTTTACCCGGGCCATGCAACCACTTCCTCCTGGTGTTACGAAAGGATCAGACATCGGTATCGCCGTAAAAGTGGTCAATGTTCAGTCGGAAGATGAGTATAAAAAGGCGCAGGCTGCCGAATTTGAGAAGCAAAAAGGTATTGATACCAAAACCATTGAAGCGTATATTGCTAAGAATGGTTTCGCTGGTAAAGCTCAGCAAACCCAGTCAGGCGTTTATTATATTATTAACCAACCTTCTACAGGCGCTTTACCTAAAGCTGGCGACGTAGTGAAAGTACGCTACACAGGTAAGCTTCTAAATGGTACAGTTTTCGACAGTTCGGAAAAAAGCCTTAACCCACAGGCCAGCGGAGATCCTATCCAATTCCCAATTGGCGTTGGTCAGGTTATTCCAGGCTGGGAAGAAGGGGTTATGAAACTGCACAAAGGCGAGAAGGCAACGTTGCTAATTCCATCAACGCTGGCATATGGACCAAGAGCCAATCCGAAAATCCCCGCTAACTCAGTATTAATTTTCGACATTGAACTCGTTGATATTCAGAAAGGTCAAATGGGCCCTCAGCCTGGAATGCCTCAACCTGGACGTTAATCTGTTCGACCGTTATTTAATTTGTATGAAAGCCGTTCGTAGTTTTACCTATGAACGGCTTTTCTATTACTTATGGAACTTTGCTTTGCTACGAATAACAATCACAAACTAGAGGAAGTATCTACTTCATTGGGAGATGCTTTCCTGCTTAAGACGCTCAATGACATTGGTTGCACGGATGAATTACCTGAAACCTCTGGCACAATCCCCGGCAATTCTCGTCAGAAGGCTGAATACGTATGGACGAACTTTGGTGTTTCCTGCTTCGCCGACGATTCTGGCTTAGAAATAGATGCGTTACAGGGCGAGCCGGGAGTCGACAGTGCTTTTTACTCTGGCAGCCGTAGCTTCGAAAACAACATCAAAAAAGTGCTGACTAACTTATCGGGCGAATCCAATCGTAAGGCTCGCTTTATCACGGTCTTCACCCTGTTGCTGCATGGCGTTGAACACCAATTTGAAGGTATTGTAGAAGGCCAGATTTTACAGGAACCTCGTGGCATTGGTGGGTTTGGCTACGATCCTATTTTTCTTCCCGACGGCCATGATCGCACCTTTGCGGAAATGTCGCTGGACGAAAAAAGCAAGATCAGCCATCGCTCAAAAGCACTCGCTAAAATGGTGGCTTATCTGAAAGATCAGGTAAAGCAATAGCTAGCTTGTTTCGCAAATAGAAAGCCCCGACCTTATTGTAGATCGGGGCTTTCTATTTATATGTGCAGATCGATACTAGTAGAACTTAGCGCGACGATCTTCAACTTTAGCCGCTTCTTTAATCGCTTCGTTGATGTAGAAGCCTGTCCGGGACATACTATTTTGTTGCAGCTGTGTTTTGTATAAGCTGTAATCAGCAATAGCCGGAGCTGGTGTAAGTTTCGTTGTTTCAACAACCAGAACACCGCCATCGCCAGCAAACGGCTTCGAGCGCTTACCTGGCTTCAAACCAAATGCTTTGCCTAGCGCAACCGGATCAACACCTGCACTACGTAGGAAACCAGTAGCTAACGATACATCTTCTACCGACTCAACTAATGCACCAGCACCGTATTTCTGAGCAATAGCCTCAAGCGTACCGCTTGCACTACCAAGTTTACTGATAATCTGTTCGCCTTTTAGTTCGTTACGTACCTTAGCCGTCAGTTCAGCCCGGTAATCATCAACTTTTACATCATCTTCGTCTGTTTTGTTGGTCAATACGGCAATAACGTACTGATCACCTATTTCGAATGGCTCAGAAACAGAATTCAGATCCGTTTTGTCATCGAACGCCCAACGAACAACCGAACGAGCATCTGCCAGTGCGTTAATGTTGGTCGCATTTTCGGGAACACGATCAGCCGTGGCTACCACGATTGACTTATCTTCCTTCACTTTAGCATCAAATTCTTCTTTCGTCCGAACTTCTGATGCAAACTGATCGGCTTTCCGAAGCGCTTCATCACGAGTTGTCTGGCTAGGAATGATCGTCTTTCCAATAGCAGCTACCCGATATAACAGATTCGTTTTCGGCTCGGTTACTTTAATAATATGATAGCCGAAATCCGTTTCAACTACGCGAGGTAACAATCCTGCCGACGTAGCGCCAAACACTGCGGTTTCAAACGGCTTCACCATCTGCCCATTATTCTTGAAATAGCCCAGATCGCCACCGTTCTGAGCCGATCCATCCGCACTGTTCGTTTGCGCCATTGCTTCAAAAGCAGCACCGCCCTGAATTTGCTTCAGGATGCTTTCTGCTCTACGACGCGCTTCGGCTTTGGCTGAATCGGTCTGTGCTGTTGGCCGAATTAAAATATGGCTGGCCCGCGCTGTGAAACTCGTGTCGCGTTTGGTACCGCCGTATTTATAGATAAAATACGTATTACCTTCCCGGAATGGCCCGTAAATACCACCTGGAGAGAAAGTTGGGATAGCGGCCCGGAGTTGCTCTGGCATTTCACCTGCCGTCATGTAAAGCGGAGTGCGAACATCACTATTCTGTAATGCAAACGTAGAATCGTTTTGTGCAGCGCCTAATCCACGCGCCAGTGATTTTATCTGGTTGTAGAGCGTTGCACTATCCTCTTTAGACGGTGCGATCGAAAACGTTACGTACTGAAGCGAGCGGGTATTAGCTCCCGGATACTCATCTTTATGTTTATTGAGATAGTCCTGCAATTGCGAATCCGTCACCTTAACCGTAGTATCGTTAATGGTGTAGTACGGCACGAACAGGAACTTAATATCCGCTTTTGCATTTTGAGCCTGATATTCTTTTTGTGCTTCAGCGGTGGTCACATAGGTCGATAAACGCATCAACCCTTCGTATTTCTCACGCAGCCGATCAGACTCCAGATTTTTCTCAAAACTTGCCCAGGCAGCCTGTTGCTGAGGAGGCAGATTTTTTAACCCTTTCAGGTAATTGATAATGGTACTTTTGTCGAATACGCCCGTCTGAGGATTCGTGAACGCCTGACGAACGGCCGGGCTAATATTATTCCCCTGAACCATGTCAACCAGCTCTTCTGGCGATACTTTCAGACCAAGTTTATCAAACTCTTTCTGATAGGCAATTTCAAAAAGTAACTGATTCCAGGCTTGTTCGCGGAGCTGAACCAAATCCTGCTCAGCTGGGGCACGGCCAGTTTGTTGCTCAAACTGAGCCCGAAGCTCGTCCACTTTGGCATTAAACTCTTGATAATCGATGGATTGGCCAGCAATTTCACCGACTTCCTGTTGGTTTCCGCCGAACAGCAGACTACGACCGCCGAGCAAATCCCCCCCCACGATGAACAGAATCAAACTGACGGCAATAACGCCTACAGCCAGTCCTGAACGTTCTCTGATCTTGTTAATGACAGACATTTCGCTTTATACGTACAATTTAGCCCGCAAAATAACAATTTTCCCTCCTGGAATACAAGGCTTTCTGAGCAGATCTTATCAACTTTTATATACTACGATCAATCATTGTATCAAGATTATACGACAAACCAAGAGGAAATCGATATAGACGAGTAATTCGTTGCTAGCTGAAAACAGCTATATGGCAATGATAAAAATTTACAAACAGGTCCTTCAGGAAAATAAGTCCATCACCGACTCGCGAATCTGATGTAGAAATATCTCCTCAAAATTCCACAAAAAGAAACGCTGACCGTGGCCACGGTCAGCGTTTCTTTCAACTTGTTTTATGCAGTAACCAGCACTTAGTTTTTATCCAGTTTGTCGCCCGCTTTGTCAAATGCGTCTCCAATGTTGCGACCGGCTTGTTTAAAACCTACTTTGATATCTTTCCAGGCATCCTCCGTAGCATTTTTTGCTTTATCGATGTCGCGGCCTAGTTCTTTACGTTCGTCTTCGAGTTTAGCCAGTTGCTCTTTTGATTTTGCCTTTGCTTCAGCACTTTCCTGCTTCATATCGGCTTTCATCTTCTCAATTTTAGCATCCAGCTTATCTTTCTGCTCATTCATTTTAGCAACGGCCTCATCGCGTTCACGTTTAAAATCAGCAACAGCCTCATCTTTTTTCATTTCAGCCTCCTCACCTGCTTCTTTCATATCCGCTTTTGCGTCCTCTGTTGCGTCTTTAGCATCGGCAGAAATAGCATCGCCCGTTTTTTCCAGCGCATCTTCTGTCCGGGATTCTTTTTTGCCATCGGAGTTACATGCCTGCAAAAAAACGAGTGACGAAGCCAGCATTATAGTACCAGCAATGTGTTTCAGTTGGCTAAAATTTAAGCGTGACTTTTCCATTAGGTTTTGTGTAGTTTGATTTTCATCAACCCATTTGGCAAATGGTGTGCCAGAACCTTACTACTTCCATTTGATCGCGCAGCCGATAGGCTTGGTAATGGGCGACTGAACGGGGCGACCAGCCAACAAACTAGTCACAGCTTCGTCAACGTAGCGTCGTTGTACATTAGCCGCATCCTGCGGATTATCATCAATTGTACCAACGTATTCCAGAATGAACTGACCATTGGTTCGTTTCATTACGTAAACCTGGGGCGTCCGGTTAGCCCCAAATGCCTTCGCGGTTGTTTGAGTCTCATCTATCGCGTACGGAAATGGAAACGCTTTATCCCGTGATCTGGCTTTCATATTCTCAAAAGAGTCGTCCTCATAGGCTGCCGGATCGTTCGGCATAATAGCCAAAACGGGATATCCCTGAGAAGCAAACTTACGGTCAAGCGCAATCAGGCGATCCTCATAGGCTTTAGAGAACGGACAGTGATTACTGGTAAAAACGACAATCAATCCTTTTTGCGATTGATAATCGTTAAGCGATAGTGTACGGCCATCTACATTTTTTAGTTGGAAGTTGGCAATGGCATCGCCAAGGTTGTATCCTTTAGACAATTGTGCCACCGCACTCAGTGAATTTCCACAAGCCAACCACCCAACCAGTAACAGGCCCATTAAACGGTTCATACGTCGTTTTTCTTTTGGCATTTGTGTATTAGATAACCGATGAAGCCGAAAGATTAACCAGCTGCCGTATATAATGACCCCTGTTTTTACGTTACCGTTCGCTCATTGCTCAAATCTACTTAGCCAATGGGTAGTATTTGTTACCGCAGACGACTTATTTCTCCACTTGTCGTATTAAAAATCACTTACTCAGTAATTAAAGCATATTGATTCACAGTGTTTCCTGTTTTCCGGCTCTCAGCAGTCCGCTCCAGTTTGAGCGTGGTTCCATCTGGCTGGGGTAAGATATAGTATTCGATAACTCCGCCCGTATTGGATGGTTTTGGATTCAGATTTTCCAGGATGAGCCGTTTATTATCGGTCGAAATGGTGTACGTTCCCGTAATCAGCCGTCCGTCAATATCAATAAGACTGACTTTGCTGGGTTGACTCAAATCGAGCCGAAAATTGACGTAGCCAGGCTTGGCATTGCTGGTCGCCCCTTTTGTGTAAACCAGAATATCGCCTTCTTTTACCGTTTCGGCCAGCCATACTTTACTGATCAGATCCGTAATCGGTTTTATCGTTTTAGGCTGGCAACCAACAAGCCCAATCAGTAAGGCAATAAAGAGCGCTTGTTTTTTCATGGCAGTACAATACGTTTGGTAAGCGTCCGATTATCAGCAACTATAGCTACGATATACACACCGGCAGGCCATTGATCCAGTCGATAGCTCCACGTATCAGCTATACCAACGCGCCGATGATCGTGCAACACCGGCTGCCCTGTTACCGTAACGACACGAATATCAGCCTGCATCACCTTATACCAGTTGGTAGCAACGTTCAACGTGCGATCAGTCGAAAAGATAGTCGTATGCGTATCAAGCTCATCTTCGATGGCAATAATGATCTCCTGAATTTTTGCAATGGCTATATTTGAATACGCTGAGCTTCCGGCAGCATTTTTAAGCTGAATCCGATAGTAGTACGTCGTAAACTCCTGTAGGCCTTTGTCGAGATAGGTCGTTTGCGTAGCTGGCTGTTCGTTAATGGGAACAAAACCGCTGTTTGGATTGGTGGAACGCTCAATAACAAGCGTTACGGCTTTCGACGAAACGGGGTCCCAGCTTAGCTTAGCCTGATCATAGTCGGCCACTTCGGCCTTCAGATTCGTAGGTGTTGCTGGCGGAGCTAATGGCGTTGTTGCACAGACTGGCTCTGTAAACGCCGACGGACCAGCCGCATTGACAGCCCGTACCCGGAAGCAGTACTGCGTTTCGTCAGCAAGCCCTTTCACTTCGTAGTTTGTCGACTCTGCCGGTAACCGCGTAATGGTTGTGAACGTACCCGTTGCGCTATTGCTCTGCTCAATCTCAAATCCGCTTTCATTCGTAGACAAATCGGCCCAGGCCAGATCGATCTGGCTAGATGACACGGGTTTAGCAGTTAATCGTGCTGGGGCAGCAGGAGGTACATCGGGAGTTGTCGCATCAGCTACGTTACTGACCGGGCTTGTCCCGCTTACATTGGTTGCCTGAATTCGATAATAGTAGCGCGTGTTGGGCGTCAGATTGTTATCCGTATAACTGGTTGTCGTTCCCGCTACAGTCGTCAGTGAAGTCCAGCCACTCATTCCGGTTGTGCTTTTTTCAATCAGAATAGTGGCGGCCGTAACAACAGTCGTCCAGGTTAAACTGATTTGGGTGGTTGAGATGGCTGTTGCTTTCAAATCCTGGGTTACGGCCGGAGGACCAACCGGCGTTGTTACGTCAACAGGAGTCGTATAAGCCGACGGACCGGCCGCATTGATGGCCCGTACCCGATAATAATACTTCGTTTGAGGCTGTACCGTTTTGTCAATATACGACGTAGTGTTAAACACGACTTCATCAATCTTAGTCCAGGCACTGCCATCTGGCGATCGTTCAATCTGAAAGCCTGTTTCGTTGTTGCTAAGATCGGCCCATTGCAGACTAACCTGATTATACGTAACAGCCGTAATAGCCAATCGGGCAGGAGCAGTTGGCGGAACGTCGGGCGTTATAGCCGATGCAACGCTGGAAAAATCACCCGGTACACCGGCACTGTTTAACGCCCGAACGCGATAGTAGTAACGTGTATTTGGCGTCAGACCATTATCGACAAACGTAGTAGCCGTAGCGGGTGATGGTCCAATGTTCTGCCAGGTATCGGCTCCATTCGGGCTACGTTCTAGCTGATACCCACTGGCGCCGGCAACGGCATTCCATGTTACGCTAATCTGGGTAGTAGACGTAGCAACGGCTGAGAGATTCTGAGGTACGCCCGCCGGTGGCGCCGGTGTAGTAGCACAGGCAGGCGGATCGGTATAACCACTGGCCCCAATCTCATTGACAGCCCGTACCCGGTAACAATACGTCTTATTCCCCTCTACGCTATTGTCAGTATAATTCTGCGTATTGGCATCAACTTCTTTAATTTTTGAATAGGCTCCCGATAGTCCATCAGCCCGCTCAATATCGAACCGACTTTCGTTGTTCGATAGATCAGCCCATTGCAGGTCGATTCGGTTATAGGCAATCGCCTGCGCCTGCATACGACCGGGCGAACTGGGCGCACTCTGTTGTGTTTTAGCGCAAACCTCTACTGAATACTCATGACCACTTTCACCAATACGGTAGCAATAGTCGGTATTGGCTTCCAGACCCGTATCGGTGAACTCGCCACTGTCGGCCAGCCAGTCCTTGATTTTGCTGAAACTACCGGTTTGCCCTTTCCGTCGCTCAATGGTAATGCCTGATTCTTTTCCGTAGGGCGTCCAGCTCAACTTAATGGAGCTGCTGCTAAGTGACGTAGCCTGTACGTTCTTTAGGTTGGTAGCTGCCAAGGGTATTGTCTGGCAGGCGGGCCCGGCGTATCCCGACGAACCACCTCCATTAACAGCCTGAACCCGATAGCAATATTGCTGTCCACCCTGTACGCCATTGTCGGTCAGGCCGGGTGTTCGACTATAGGAAACCGTTTGTAACAGGCTGTAGGCTCCTCCCTGAATAGATCGCTCCACGCGATACGTTGCAGCGGTACCCCCATTGCCATTGGTCCAGGATAGGACCACGCTGCCATTTTGCAGCGTCGCACTAAAACCGGTTGGTGTTCCGGGCGGCTCCTGCGGAGTTGTCACGGTGAGCGTATTGGAATACGTCGACGAACTCGTTGCAAAAACCGCCCGAACACGATACGTATACGTATTGAGAGCCGTAACCGACTTATCCTGATAAGAGGGCGTATTGGGTAAGGCTTCGCCAATCTTTACAAAACTTCCCGTCAAACCCAGCCGCTCAATGTCGAACTTGATTTCGTTCGTCGATTTATCGTCCCAGGCCAGATCGATCTGATTATAGGCCGTAGCCGTTACTCTCAGGTTCGTAGGCGCGTTGGATTGAGCAACCAGGCGAGTTAATGCCATCAGCACCAAGCTCAGTACTAGAAAACCGTTGCGTGATTTCATGGCTATTTGACATCAACTTTAACCCGATTGGATAGACCCGATTCGCGCCCATCCTGATAAATTACTTTGACCGCGTATTCATATTGCCCCTGCTGAATAGCTTTATCCGTAAAGGTCTGCTCCCGGTTAACGGCGTTGTAGGTACGCAGTGGCTCCCCACTAACACCCCGGTAGATGACGTAGCGAGCCAGGTTGTTCGGTAGTTTCCAGTTTAGCACTACGGCTTTCTGATCAGACGTCAGACTTGCTTTTAGCTGCTGTGCCGGACGCGGATACGCCTTAGGCGTTCGAACCTGCAACGGAAAGGATTCGGGCGACCGCAGACCGGCTGAATCAATCGCTATCAACGCATACTGATATGCCGTATTTGCCTTCGTAGCGGTGTCGATATACGTAAACTGGCCAGCCGATAGCCGGGCGTGTTCGCGCCAGCGTTCAGATGATTCGTTACGTCGAAGCAACAGCTGCTCCTTCACATCATCGCTGGCGCTGGGTCGCCAGGTGAGTTTGACGGTCGTATCAGTCGCGGCAAATGATTCGATGGCAGGAGCGGCCGGGGCAATTTTATCAGGGCGTGTCAGCACCAGAATATCCGATGGCGGACTGGGGTTATTTTTCTGGTCCCAGGCAATCACCCGATAATACAGCCGGCGAGTGAGGGTACGTAACGTAGTGCGATCATCGAAGGTACTGGCCGGCAAAAACCCCGCCGTTAGTGGCGTAAAAACATGGGTCGGATCATTGGCGAATACCACCGTATACCCCCTAATATCGCGGTCAGGACTAGGGTCCCAGACTACCCGAACGAAGCCCGTTGTGTCGATATAGCCCTGCAAGTTTTTAGGTTTAGCGGGTCCTTTCACATCGTTGAATCGGCAAAAGACGGCTGGTGTTGATGCAGCATTCCGGGCCGTATCGACCGCAACCACTACGTAGTACGTCCGTTCGTATGGGTCAGCATGTTCGTCAACAAATGTGGTCGTACCGGCTGGAAGCAAGGCAGTTGTTACGGGTTTGAATGGGCCATTGGCTTCTGAACCACGACCTACGGCGAATCCGGCCAGATCACCAGCAGCATTGCCATATTGCCAGTTGAGTTGAACCCGCGTACCCTGCTGATGCTTTACGTTCAGTTTTGAAACGGCTCTCGGTGGCGTCTGATCAATAGCCTGCGCCGTTAAGACAGCAGACAGACGGCTCAACTCAGCAAAAGGGGTTATCCCAACAATCCGATATTGATACGGATAATAATTCCGGGCCACAGAATCTTTATACTCAAAAACCGTAGCAAACTGCGCCACCGACGATTGCATCCAGGGGCGTTTGTTTAATCGACGAAAGCTACGTCCGCCATTGTCGGAGCGTTCGATGTAGTAAGCCGAAAACTGCTCCTGGGTTGCCATTCGATTCCAGCGCAGTTTAATGACCCGATCAGCAGGCTCAGCACTGACGGGAACCATGACGGGTGGTGGCGTCGGTCCATCGTTGACCACAGTAGCTTTTCCGAGCGAAGTAGGATAGTTTTTTGAGTTGGCCAACGGATAAATCGAATAGAAGTAAACCGCGTCTTTCTCAACGTTACGATCCGTAAATCGCAGGCCCATTCCCTCTGCATGACGGGCATTGGCATCGGCCAGCGTCAATCCAATCATCAACAATAAATCGTCCTGCGTTTTCTGCTGTACAAGCTGATCGAGCGTTACCGCCTGCCCCGCTTTTTGAACACTGGTTTTTCCATACAGGAGCTGCGCACACACGCCTGCCAACGTATCGCGCGGGCCTGCTTTCTGCTTCCACTCATCTAAAGTCCAGGGAGAAATTTTACGGGTAAAATCCGGTTTCAGTTTTTTGTCGGCTCCCAGGCTCCGGCGTGTCAGTACGTAACCACCGCCACGAACGGCAGCCCGAAACAACAAGGCATTGTTGGGTGCCCAACGTAGCACAATCGAGTCGCCATACGAACGAGTCAGTAGCATAACCTGAAACTGGCTCAGGCTATCAGCAGACGAATTTGTTGTTACCGTTGATGGAGCAACAGGTCGGGGTTTATTGTTTGGACGCTGTGCAATTGCCGAATAAGCAACCAAGAAAGCGATTAACAGGAATACGTAGCGATTCATCGATTGAGCAGATTACGGAATGATGAATGAGGATGGCGTGACGGACGACGACCAGGTGGTAAACAAATCAAGCTCCGGACAATCGCACTGATCGTCCCATAATAATGCACTACTCTGTGCATTAGCCGACTTGCCAATAAGCCACGAAAACGCCCCAAATTGCACGCCATAGCGCTTAAAAGGCACCGACGTACCGTGCCGGTTAGCAGCAAACTGATACGTACCAAGCTTATTGCCCTGTTTCCGGAGCACATAATTGTCATATAGTGCCTTGAAAACCGGATCATTTTGCTTCACTACGTTATCAACGGAAAACAAATAAACCAGCTTCAGAGCCGCCATAGCGGCCGCTGGCTTGCTGTTATTTTCCAGGGCATAGAATAGCAGAAAAGTATCTCCGTAACTGGCCCCGGCCTGCCCCGTCGCATACTGAATGAGTGGCGCCAATATGCCTATCGGGTCAGGTCCTTCAATTAGATTTTTCAGGTTCAACTTATCCAACTGATTATGCATGTTCATCACAAAAGGCGTATTCTCCTTATAGATGTCTTTTCCTTTATACACCGCATCGCTGTATAACCCCTGCGAACTCCCCCAGGCTTTCGCAGACTCAATGATCGCATAGATCATTTGGTCGACCAGCTCCTTATTGTTGTTAGGATTCAAATTGACGCTGGCCGCTTCGATAAAGTTGTCGAGATTGTTCAGAATCCGTTTTTGGTACAGATCTTTTACTAAGTTGGCGTTGAAAGCGATCCCGTATTTGCCCGGCTTGGTTTTCGCGTAAGTATCCGGAAGGTTAAGCTGACCGTTGATGGATGCTCCCACCACCGTAGTCGTGTTTTTCTGTGAGTTCCCATTGAAGGATGCTCCCGGCGATGCCATTACGTCCGACAGATTCGTGTAGGTACCATTCTGTGTCTGGCTCTGTGTTGGCTGGCTCCCCAACGTACCAGCGTTGACCAAAAGCGTCATATCGGTTGCAGTCATTGCTGGTACGCCAGCTTTCATCGGCTTCGCCTGCCCCCAGACATTACTTGCGGAGACAACAGCAACGAAGAACGAGAGGCTGATTAGTTGACAGTAGTTCATGGCTGAGTGAGCTTATTTTTTGGTGGATAGAAGCATAATTTCCTGATCAGTAAGTGGCGCTTCGGCACCTTCCAGCAGCCAGTTGAACGACATGATGGAGCGCATCAGCCGGTCGTAGTCGACCGGTTCGAGCGTAGCCTGCTGACCAGCCGGACCTTTGGCGGTGAACAGTTTTTGCCCATTACTCTTGGTGGCCGTAGCGAGTTTGTTGATCAGATCGACAGTTGGTTTTACAAAGTCATTGAACCAGGGATTACCCGCATCGTCGGGACGGAAAAGCACCAAGGGAGGACGAACGATCCCTTTTTTCAGTGTTTCCCATTCAAGTTCATACGTATCGAATCCCTCCTTCCCTTTCATCGGCACCACGAAATAGCCATCGGTAGTAGGATTCCCATTGACCAGGTTTTTCACCTCATTACTCAGAATCTGGGTATCGCTGAGTTTTTCGGCCAGCGTGTTGTAGCGGCTCGTCTGGAACGGATAGCTGTATAGCAACTGCTCGTATTTCTTCTTGATCTGGGTAGCCTGCTCTTCCGGCGTCAGTTTGACTTTGCTGTTGTCCGTTTGCGCCGTTGCCGTAACAGCCAGCCCCATAGTCGTACTACCCAGTTTCCCCGAACCTAACTGCTGGTATTCGACCGCATTCGATACGTACTGCGTAGACAGATCATTAATCGTTTTTGCCTGTGCACCCAAACCAGCTCCCGGTTTAACGGAAGCGGTTAGGTTTCCTGAAGCCATCGGGTTTGGTACCGAATTTGAATTACCGGAAGCCTGTCCACCAGCCTTCATTTGACCGGGCATTGGCGTATTACCCAGATTGGGTTGCTTACCAGCCATCTGCCCGGCCAGTGCACCCGGTGTCGACACGCCAGACAAAGTAGTACCTGTTGTTTTATCCGGCGCGTTACTAGTCGCTGTGAAGGAAGAGAAACCAGTATAGAACTGGGTTTGCATATTGGCAGCAACAGCCACCATCATGGCCATTCGAGCTTTTTCTTTCTGCTTCTCCAGCTCAGCGATCTGCGCTTGTATATACTTATCGTTCGGAACACGTACTACGTCGATTCGGTAGATCATCTGTTTTTTCAACCCCACGGGAATCGTATAGGACACCCGAATGCCATCATAGTTGACTTTACTGGCCAACAATGCATTATCGACGTTGAACGCACCGCCTGTTGGAGCAGCGAGTGGCACAAACCGTACGTTCAGATCAAAGTTTTCATCGCTCTTGATTAACTCATTACAACAGCTGATGGCGGTCTTCTCCACATACCCAACAGTGGCATCGCCCACGGTGAAATACCGCTGACCTTCGAAGGGGAACGAATAATTAACCGTAGCATCGGAACCCTCGCGCGTCAGCGTACCATTACAATCGCCCGTTAGGAACTGAACGGTCTGCGTGTCATTGACACTAGCGGGTTTATCCAGCTTACCGTCTTTTCCCTTACTGGCAAAGAGATATTCGGCCCAGTTGCCCTGAATACTACCGCAATTGCCAGGAAGCCCACTGTTTTTGTCCACGCAGTTGCTGGCTTTGATGTATACCTGAATACCGACCGTCAGCGAATAGCTGGTATTGGGGATCAGTGCCGCATCGCGGTAGAACGTAGCGTTATAGCTTCCTTCTTCAAAGTCATCCCCCGCAGTCTGATCCAGTACAAGTCGGCCTGTTTCAACATTGACGCATTGGACGTATTGGCTATTTACGCTGCCGTTGGCCGGGGTCAACTTAAATTGTTGCCCTGGTTTAAAATCGAGCCGGAAGGTGCGATACGTATCCAGTACGTTTCCGTCTTTGTCCACATCATTGACTTCAATCAGTGTTCGGATCGGGTAGTTGAAGCTGGCGTAAAGCGCGCTGATCGTGCTGATCGGATCTTTGCCACTGGGTAACACCATCGAAATGATCGGCATGCTGGCAAATGGGTTTGGCTGTTGCATCGCCACCACACACCGATAGTTTTTCTGGTACCAGAACTCCGCCTTTACCGATCCTTTGATCCGGCCACCCAGCACCCGGTATTTCAGCAGGGCGCTACCATGCAGCCATACCGGATTGACTACGCCCCCCTCCAGCAGAGCGGCTGCCGTAATTTTCAGCGCTTCGACCCGCCCGGAATAGAACCACATATCGATTTCGATGCCTAACTCCAGATCCAATGCCGCATACAGCTGTCCGTTGGCATACCAACCATTAATACCTGGATTCATATTACCCTTAGCGGCTTCCGAGCCCGGATCGGCCGATGGGTCACCGGCACAGGTTAGGCCATTTCTCAGCAACAGATCGAATCCGGCCTGCGCCGTAAAATCAATGTAAAACGGCCCGAAGTTATCGTTGTAGGTAAAGTTCATGCCTGCGCCAAAGGCCAGTGCATCCTTCGGTACGCTGGAGCCGCCTACATACCCCAATTGCTTCAGTAGGGCTTCATCCACTTTATAAGGGCTGGGCGGCAGTTTATTGATCCCAGCCAACTGTGCCTTACCCAGAAAGAAGTACGACGCAAAATCAAGGCTAAAGATGTTTTTGTCTTTAACGTCCAACCCGAACGTTACCGTCACCCGATCCTTGTCGCTGACGGGTTTGCCGAGGTATACGTAGAAATTATCCGTATTGACCAGGTCGATATGTAAGCCCAATTCGCCATGACCACTGGCAAAGAATCCACCTAACCGATAGTCGGCCACCAACGTAGCATTTCCGGTAATCAGTGTGGGGCTGTTATTGACGAAATCAATAGAAAAGATACCGCGCCCTTCGGCCAGTGGCTTATCGGCAACCAATAGCTGCGCATTCGCATCGAGCGTTACGTTGTTGAGACTCAAATCGCCGTCGCAATTGTTGAAGCCGACCGAGAGCCGCCCCGTCAGGCCAACGGCCGTACCGTCGACCGTTGTAATACCCATAGCTGCCTGAAAACCACATCCGCCACGTTGTGGAGCAAATTTAATGTTACCCGTAGGTTCGCCTTTAGCCGTTGTGTCCAGGGTCATCTTCATGTTATTGAATGCCCCACCGCCAAATTTCCGGAGATTGATGGCGGGCGCAATGGGCACGCCGACACCGGGCAATTCGGCATAACCGCCTACCTGCCAGTAGCGATACCAGCCTTGTGTATCGTGTTTACTGCCGAAATAGCCTTCCAGGGTAATCCCTCCAAAACTGGCGCCCAGCATGGTCACCGTTAAGGAGGACGAAACCCCTTTACCGTATACCGGGTCACCAAATCCCCCCCCGTCGAATCCGTATTTAACCAGGGAACCGTCTATTGTTAGCGGCCCTATCGAGCCATGAACCGAAGCATCTTTAATATCTGATGTTACGTACTTCCAGTCGGGTCTGCCCTGTCCATTATTACCAATCGAGAAGCGAACGTAGCCTGTTGCTCCGGCCGTTACCGACGTAATTTTGGTAAGATTCATAGCGCCCATCAGATTGATGTCATATTCCCCTGCTTTGTTGCTGGTCGCTTTCGCTACGTTAACACTCTTCAGCTCCAGCGGCAGGCCGCTCTCTTCAGTGTCACCGGCAATGTAGCGCTGTGGCGAGTTCAGCCCGGCCGTAAACGCACCGGGATCGAAAACATCTTCCCCAGACGGTGGATTAGTCTGAAAAGTCAACCCCTCTACCTTCATATTGGGGGCAATCAATATGCCTGTGTTCAGGCTGAGTGTCATATTCAGCACCGCCTTCGCGTTAAAACCTACATCATTATACGTAGCGGTAATAGCTGTTACGTTGGGCTGGCCGTTTTTGAGTGTTTTCAGTGTCTGCCCTTCTTTCTCAATGGATAACTTTGCCTTCCAGATGTCGACTTCCGCATCGTTTTTAGGCGATACCACAAACTGGAACGAGCTGCCTTTCTGCTCATCTTTGGTGTAGGTACAGGTCCAGGGCCACACAGACGACTTACCGGCGTTGTCGCCGGCGGTATACTTGAAAATAGGCAACACAACCAGCCCGTTCAACCCGCCCCCCGTGAAGCTGCTCTGTACAAACGTCAGCGAGAGCTGATCGGTGGAACAATACCAGCCGCCCAGGCTCCCTTCGCCCAGCGCAATCAGCGGTTCCTGAGTGGTTCCCGCTAAGGCAACGCCAGTAAAACCATTGGCATCGTAAATCATGTTTTTCACCGCAACGGGTACGTTCTTCCCGTTGTTGAGCGCCTTCATAAAGGGCATCGTCACCGACAGAGTCGGTAAATACAATCCCTTCCAGGTAGGATCTTTGCCCGGATCGTAGTTGGCAGGCATTGTGCCAGGGTTGTTGATATCGTCGTGGTCGTAAATGGCGGGGTGAATAGTCCCATTCTCATCTTTCATCGACATCACAAAGTCGGGCAAAGCGGATGCATAGAAATCGTCTTCGGTTTGCACGTTGGCCGTCCAGTTTTTGAAATCGGGCTTTGGCAAATCGGCCGATGGCATATCAAAGGTGGCCAGGAGTTCGAGCGGCTGGCCGTTAGTGGCCGGATCGTTCGATTTACGGAGCAAGCCGGGTGTATTGATACCCGCCGATACGTGCAGGGTCTTAAACCCATTTTCGTCAAAAACTACATGCGTCACCTTGTTCTGAAGTATTTTCAGGGCTACAGCTCCACCTTTTAGTGTGAGCAGGCTCGACGCAACCATATCTTTCGCCAGATAGAGCACTTTATCGCCACAGGTGCCGTCGGGTTTAATGCAAATGTGATAACCCGCCAGTGGTATGCCGTTGAACTGGGCACTCATCCCCGGCGCTTCGATAAACGTAGTGGCGTTGAAATAGGCGTCTTCAGCCGTGAAAATCACATCAGTAATCGCAATGTTCGTACTGATCGGCCCTAGGTTTTTGTCGATCCCAAAGGGTACTTCCATGCCCACGCTCTTCGCGACTTCGCCAGCCTGCGAGAGCAATTGGCCGGGAAATGCTTGTAGCTGATCACTGAGTTTCTGGACCTGCGCTCCTACGCTGTCGGCATTCTCGGTGCTGATAGTCGGCATTCCGGGCGGTTTGACGCTGGGCTTGCTGGCCGCCGGGAAAATGCTGGGAAATTTATTACTACGAACGGCCTGCACATAGCCGTTGATGACTTCGCCCTTCTCATTACACTGTACATTCACCAGCTGAACCCGCAACTTGAAATAAGGATTGTTGACAATCGGCATAGGAATGGTCGCATTACCCGTCAGTACGCCGTCCACTTCCTTGACCCCGTCAGCTGTTTTCAGAAAGGTTATCGGGAAGCCCGCAACGGTAGCTTTTCCGGCCTCCAGAGCCGGTTTGTTATTGCTATCTTTATTACCGGTAAAGGTGTATTTACACGAGCAGGAAGCGCCAATTTCGCCTGATTTATAGACGTATGCCACCGGTTTTTTATCGCTCAGCGTGTCAGAAGCTCCGTAAGTAAACGCACATACTGGACTTTTGCCATCGTTCTGAAAGTTCAGTTTGCGCGACCGATCAATGGCCTGCACGCGCCAGGCGTAACGCTTACCAACCTGCAAGAGCGGCTGTGTAGGCCCATAGAGGAACGTACTGGTCCGCAGATTCCGAATCTCGACACCCGATTTGGGCAGTGCTATAGCATCGATAAATACGTTTGGATCAACATCGGTCTGCGGTAGTTCCACAACACGTAGTGTATACTCGACCGACGCTGGCGATACGCCTGCTGGCGGTGTCCAGGTGAATACCATTGCCTGGGGCATCGTAGCGGTTACGGTAGCCTCGCAGAAGGGCGAAATCAGAATGGGTGGCTCTACCGACCGAACCACGATTGGGGCCGAGCAACCGATTGGGAATTCGGCCGAAAGCGGCTGCCCAAACGCAACGGCAGCCGTATTGGTAGGAGTTTCGTTATACGCCCGAACGCAAAGCTGATACGTACCGTCGGGCAGTGGAAAACCTCTCGACAACAGATTTTTGTCGATACCGGTTACCTCAACCTGATTCAGATCGAAAAGTCCTTCGAGATCATTCCGGGTCAACAGCGTCTGGCCGGGCGGAATGGTTACGGGTCTGGGTGGCCGGTAGTTGGGCGACGTATGAATGTCGATACCGTTATCGCCCGTCAACTGGCCCATGAGCCGAATCTGATACGTAGTACGGCTGGTATTAATGATAAAAACGCGCACCTGCTGGCCCGTTCCGGGATAATCCTGCAAATAGGCACTGTAGGGAGGCATTACGTTTACCTGTATCTGCAAGGGGAAAACCTGCGCGAACAACGACTGACTCAGCGACGTACTAAGCCATACGATCCACCACATACAGACAACCCGCCCCCATCGATAAGGTCGTCGGTTGGTTATAACAGGCAGCTGTTTAGAAAGAAATTCCATAGCCGAGATTGCCTCTGAGTTCGTTAAAGGTCTGTTCCTGAATACCCGTATTTGAGTTCAGATAATTGAATGATACGTTGATCGTCTGCCGTTTGGCGATCTGATAGCCACCATTCGCCGACACGGTCAGTACTTTACCCGTTATTCCCGACTGCTGATTGACCAGATAGCTGGCATTGAAAGATGTGGTTAGCTTCTTCTCCACAAAAGATTGGGTAGCGCCAATCGTTGGTCCGAAGAACCGGACGGTCTGATTCGTATCGCCAACGGCAATGGGGAGCTGCGTTTGTGTGTACGACAACATGCCGTTGATACCCCATCCGGTTGTGGTCTGTTGGTAGAAATAGCCCAGATTCAGGTTAACGTTGTTATTCTCGGTCTGGCTGGCGGTAGTGGCGTTCAGATCGCTCAGTTTCTGATACGTAGTGGTCAGTGTGAAGACCTGCAATACGTCCTCTTTCTGAAGCGTATAACGCGTATTAACCGTGGCCGACAGATTGTTCTGAGCCAGCTTCAACGTATCGATTATCGGCCGAAGACCCGCCTGCTGGCTAATGCCATAGTTCGACAGTTGCACGTCGAGTCCGAATTTGTTAGCCGGATTATAGGAAACAACCAGCGAACCGATAGACCGACCAGTGCGGGCATTTTTGTTGTTGGCCAGATTGTCGTACTGAATACCATAGCTCCCCGACAGCCGCAGCTTTCCTTCCATCAGCGTCAGGCTGGGCGCAATGGCGTAGCTTTCGATATCGCTTTGGAAGTAATACGCTCCCATTGTCTGGAAATTCGGGTCAATCCGTTTGTATTGAAGCTTGAGACTAGCCCCCTGCCCCTGATAGCCAACCGATGCCTGCGTAGCCTGCGTTAGCTGGGTCGATAAACGCGGGGTCAGGAGCTTACCGAAAAAGCGGACCACCGGATTACTTCCTTCTGCCGAAACAATGGTGCTACGTACATCGCGCGTAAAGGCGCTAACCGCGCCATCTAATTCAACCGTAATGTGCTTCAGGATTAGCAGCCGGGTAGTTATGCCCACAACCAGATTCTCGGCAGGTGAAACGGTTTGTGTAACAGATTGAGGTGTGGTAGTAATGGAAGCCGAGTCGTCTTTGGCCCGTAGCATGATAAAATCGACGTAGTTGCCTGGTTTACCGTAGCCCACTTTCACGGCATAGCCGCTACGCTGATAGGCCGGAATGATATCAGGCTCAGCCAGGTTAGAAGAAATCGCCTTATTGAAGCGACCGTAGACAGCACCAAGCCGGAGTTTGCCGGGATTCAGTTCGACACCGCCACCCAGAAATGTATGGCCAGCCAGCGTAAAGGGCGAAAACGATACGTTCCGATAGCCCGCGTGAACCGTTGCCCATTTATAGGATGGCGATACACCAAACTGGTTGAATGGTTGCCGAAAGCTACTTCCCTGATTGCCCAGCACCGCCGAAAACGGAAGTGAAATACCGCCCGGTAACGCCACCGTAACCGATCCACTGATACCAAAAGGAGACGGTTGATTTCGGGCGGTAATCCCACTGGCTGTATAGAACCCGGCATAAGCATTCAAGCCGCCCGATACTTTTACCGGTAGGTTTTTACCAGCCGGGGTATCCGTCTGAGCCCGTACCGGACAGATCAGCCAAAGCCCATAAACAAGTAGCAGTAGAGAGGAACGCATTCGCTGACACAGATTAGACTAGACCGTCGAAAACCTGTGTCAAAACTACCTACGTCCTCTACGTCGATCAATCGGATAAATGTATGATAGGGAAACTACGCTTAGCAGCCAAACAAAGAATAAACCACTACAAATCAGCACATTATATCAAAACCCAAGAAATAACAGAGAAGACAATACACGTATAACTACCCAATCCGAGCGGAGCGTTTTGCCTTGATTTGGGAATATAGGAAGAGTAACAGAAAACAGACCGATAAACCAATGCTGAGCAATGGCCCCGCCCACTGCTCAGAAAATGACTGAATAGCTCCCGATTCGGGCGACTCCGGATCATAGATTACCGCTACCTGATCGCCGATTGAATAAGCGGCTGGACTGGAATAGGTGTTCCCGGCAAGTTCGTAGGTTTTTCCGTCAACGGAATACCGAACAATGGGCGCGCTTGTATTGCCTTTTATTTTACGGACCATATCTACTACGTTGCCGCTGGTGGTAACGCCATGCACAAGAAGCCACCATGAACGACCTATTTGCTGCACACTGAAATAGATAACCGTAATCAGTAAACCGCCAATAACGATACGCCACCCCCAGCCTCCCGATTTCGTTTCAGACGTAGCAGGCTTATCGACTTGCAAGCGAGCCATTCCTTCCTGAACACTCATCGAACCAGTAGACACTAAAACAAGCGTCTGCCGTACTAGCTCCGGTTCTAAATAGGTTCTTTTTCGGCTTAATGCGCTTATCCCCAATAGACTGACCACTACGAGCGCCCCTCCTAGGCCGCCAAAGAATAAGAGCGGTAGCCAGTTGATCCAGAAGGATTTGATTGCGGCTTTTTGGGGTTGGCCTGGATCATACGTAACAACCACCTGCTCACCAACTGTATAAGCTGGTGGGCTCGACGCTACTTCACTCTCAAACGAATAGGATTTCCCATCGACCTGATACGTAACGACCGGCGCCCACAACCGACGGCCCGTGGTTTTACGTACCATCTGGGCTACGGTTCCGTTGGTTTCCCGGATATTGGCGTTCTCCGACGCCTGGCTCATTGTTACCTGCCAGGCGTGATACACTAAAAAGATACCAACACTAAAAAATACCAGTAATAAAAGCCAGGAAAAACCCGCTTTCAGTCTATGCAACGACGATTTTTCATTGACCTGAACATACGATTCAGCTTCCGCTACGCTGAGCGAACCCTGAGCAAGCTGCTCTAGAATGGACTGAGTAGTCGAAGCGTTCATAGCAGAAAGAGCCACTGAAATAGACAGGCTAGCTTATCGGTCAAACCCAACCCCAATAGTAACAACAATAGGATTTAGTACTTGCAAATTCGGAATCGATGATACGAATTGGCTATCGCCCATAACCGAGTTATACGCTTTTTCCTGTTTGGCAGTCATTATGGCTGGCGGACCGAAGGTTATTGTAATGGGCGTTTTCTTAGCGAGCTTACTCATCTGACCACCCTGCCAGTCGGAAAGTACTCCGCCATAATCCCACGCAAAACCCCAGATTTTGAATGGCTTTCCGTTACGTTGTTCCAGCTCTTTCAAGGTCGTACCGATACGTAGTCCATCAGTTGTGTGCCACTGCGAAGCCGCTAAGCCGGGAATTGGATTACCCTCATCATCAACCAGCGTTGGCCGAATAAGTACCGTTTCGGGTTTACTACGTCGCTCATCGCTATAGATAATCTGCACTTCGTCTGGAGTGCCTTTGTAGAGCGTAGTGCCGGAAAACGTAGACCCTTCCGGTCCATACAACGTATCGCCTGCCGTTACGACCGATTTGCCCAACTGCTCAAGCAAATCCGCTTCGGATGTTGTGGCAGTAACCGGGCCAACACGTTCGCCGGGAACTACCAGAAAATCATTATCAGCCGTCCCCGCTACACGCGTAGAGGAAACCGTTATGGTTGAATCAGCCGGCAGCGAGTCTGTTTTCGATGATTTTGGCTGACAGGCCGATAAGGCTGTGATCAATAAGCAGAAAGCAGGGAACGCATTGATAGTCATAATCCGTCTTTTGCTGGTGTCGTAAAAACGTAGACCAGGCTTTATTTAAATAATCCCGTTTTCAACGCCTTAGCGACTGCTTCGGACTTGGAATTGACGTGGAGTTTTTCGTAGATATTGACAATATGCGTACGAACGGTTCCCATGCTAATGTTACAATGGTGCGCGATGAGTTTGTAGCTATCTCCTTCTACCAGACGTTGCAGTACGTCTTTTTCCTTGTCGGTCAACAAAAACTCATTTGCCTTTGGTTGCCGAAAGGCTTCCAACACTTTGAGCGCAATAGACGGAGACATAGCCGCTCCGCCCGACATGACTTCCCGGATGGCTTCGATAATCTTATCGGCGGGTGTTTTTTTCAGCAGATAGCCGACCGCCCCCGCCGAAATAGCCGCAAAAATCCGTTCTACGTCTTCAAACACCGTAAGCATCAGAATTTTAGGGCGTGTGGTACGTTCCCTGATCAGTTTAACCGCTTCGATACCCGTACGACCAGGCATGTCAATGTCCATCAGAATGACATCGGGCTGACTGTCAACGACATTCTCTACCGCCTGAAGCGCATTCGGGTATTGTCCCGTCACGATCAAATCGTCGGTAGCCTCGATAATCAGGGCCAGTGTTTCTCGTAACGACGTATTATCGTCAAAAATAGAGACTCGAATCATAGATTCTCTACGGGTACTTTAAAGGTTCCATTTGTTATTACCACCTCCCGTTTTTGTTGAGTAGTATAGGTTTTCATCGAAAAGGTACCTTCGATTGTAGACCCATCGAATTTTGTTACGTCTGCCTTGTCTTTCTTACCACATCCAGACAGCAGCGCCATCAGACTGATTAGTAACCCTATGATGATCTCTTTTCATGAAATCGTCCGTTTGCCAGCAATACCTGACAAAAGTAACCTACTCATGAATACCAATAAATCGGATAAATGTATGACCCTTATGGATTGACAACCAGTTGTAAACGAGTACCCTGACCCGGTGCCGACTGAACATCCAGCGAACCACCCATTGCTTCGGCCCGTTGCTTCATACTGGTCTGACCGGTACGTTCGCGGGGCTGCGTCAGGTCGAAACCCTGGCCATTATCTTCAATCACGACCTGAAGTTTGCTGTCTTTTCGTTCAAACCGAACGGTAGCTTCTGTCGCTCCTGAATACTTAACCAAATTATTGATAGCCTCTTTACCAATTAAATACAAACTCCGCCGAACCTCCATCGACATGGGGGCAGTCTCCAGGGTTGGATCAATCACGAACGAAAAACGAATAGCCTTCGATTCCATCAGCGGCTGGGCATATTCCTGCAAACGCAGAGCAATTCGTTGCAGCGAGTCGTTGCCGGGATTGATTGTCCAGATGATTTCATCGATCGATTCGAGAATCTGGCGCGCATCGGTATAGATTTTCTGCACCATTTTCTGAGCCGTTTCGGGGCGATTCTGGCTGAGCAGGGCATCAGTATGCCCACTCAGCATTGAGATGCTACTTAACGTACTGCCGACTTCATCGTGAAGATCATGCGCAATTTGCCTGCGTAAACGCTGGGCTTCTTCGAGCCGTCGAAGCCGGGACCGATTCAGCAGCCAGGCACTCACACTAGCCCCCAGCAGCAGAAGCAGCACACTGCCCGCAATCAGGACATTGGTCTGAAAACGGGTGCGCTCGTTCTCCTGCCGGTTGAGTTTGGCCTGCTGCTGCAGGAGCTTAATTTGAGCTTCTTTCTTCTCTGTTTCGTATTTGGCCATCATTCGCTGCACTTCGGCCGATGTACGAACGGTAATCGTGGAATCCATGTGCTGGTTTCGTTCGAGCTGAAAGACGTAAGCCTGCTGGAAATCTTTCATACCCCCGTACAGATCGGCCAGTCCCTGCGTGTAGATGGCTATTTTCTTACTGTCATCCAGCTCGTTGGCCAGCGCCAGCGCCTTCTTCATGTTCAACTCCGCCAGCTTATAGTCGTTGAGTTCCTCGTAGACTTGCCCCAGATTGAAATAATCCGTAGCCATTGCTCCTTTGTTCTCCTGCTCGATGGAAATAGCCAATGCCTGCTCGATAGCGCGTTTAGCTTCGTCCAGCCGTTTCAGCTCTCGTAAGACCAGACCCGTATTGACTAAGATATCCGACTGTAGCAACCTCGATTCAGACTCTCTGGCGTGTTTAAGGGCCGTACGGTAGTAAGCCAGCGCTTTGTCGTACTGGTTCAGGTCATCGTAGCATCGACCAATATTCTGTTCAGTAATAGCTATACCGTACGGCGCTTTCAACTGCTGGTTCAATGCCAATGCCTGTTGGAAATAGCCGATGGCTTCGCGAGGCCGTCGGGCCTCTTTCAACGCCAGCCCAACCCCATTGTACGTATTTTCGTTGCGCGGCTGAATGTTGTACTGTTCCTGCATACGAAGCGAACGTAAGGAAATGTCGATGGCTTTTTCGTGCTGATTCAGGTTACGATAAGCCGTTCCGAGGTTCGTCATCGCGTTGGCCAAAACACGCGGAGAAAGCTTCTTCGCTTCCGCAATGGCTAGTGCCTTCAGCAGATAATCCAGGGTTTGCTGCGGCCTGCCTGATAGGTAGTAGTTGGTCCCCAGAAAGGTGTTGGCCTGATAGATACCACGATCAAAACTAAGTTTGATGGCCAGTTTTTCGGCCACGCGTAATAAGGAATCAGCCCGGTCGTAATTGGCCCTGGCCCGTGTAGTCAGATTCCCCATTTTCAACAGAGCATTCACGTAATTGGTATCGGTTGGAGAGTGACTCTGAACATAATTTTCCAGCGAATCGAGCGAGCCGGGTATTTGCGCGATTAGCCTATCGCTACTGATCAGAAGCAGACAGAACGTAGTGAGCAGGCAATAGTAAATTGGTTTCATCGATGTCAGAGTAGACTTAGGTCGTTTTTATCCGGCAATAGAGGTTGTCAGCACTAAGCGGGTACCTTGCGTAGGAGCAGATTGCACATCCAATGATCCTCCTATGGCTTCAGCTCGCTGTTTCATACTGATCTGGCCAGTACGTTCACGAGGCAATGCTACGTCAAACCCCCGGCCATTGTCCTCAATCAATACCTCGAGCTGATTATCTTTCCTGGCAAACCAGACCTTGGCCTGCGTTGCCTCCGAGTATTTGATTAAGTTATTGATAGCCTCTTTACCAATTAAATATAAACTCCGGCGAACCTCCATCGACATAGGCATATCGACTAGCGCTGGATCAATCTGAAACGAGAAGCTAATGTTTTTGGACTCCATCAGGGGCTGAGCATATTCCTGAAGTCGCATGGCAATTCGTTGTAAGGAGTCATTACCGGGGTTGATCGTCCAGATAATTTCATCCATAGATTCCAGAATCTGGCGGGCATCGGTGTTAATTTTCTGAATAGCCCGCTCCACAGCCTCCGGTCGTTTTTGCGCAATGAGGTGGTTGACCATACCACTGAGCAACGAAATACTACTAAGCGTACTGCCGACTTCATCGTGAAGATCATGAGCAATTTGCCTGCGTAAGCGTTGGGCCTCTTCCAGACGCTGGAGCCGGGCCCGATTGAGTAGCCACGCGCTTACGGCTGCAATCAGCAAGAGCAGCATAGTGCCACCAATCAGTAACGCATTCCGTTGAACCTGCTCACGGTTCAGCTCTTCATTACGTAGCTGAGCCTGCTGACGAAGTAGTTTTATCTGTGCTTCTTTTTTTTCGGTTTCGTACTGAGCAATCAGCCGCTGCACTTCGGCATTGGTCTGAATGGAAATCAGCGAATCCTTCCGGTTGTTCTTTTCGAGTTGCAGAGCATAAGCCTGCTGAAAATTTTCCATACCACCGTACAAATCGGCCAGGCCCTGGGTATAGTCTGCAATTTGTTCTTTGTCGCCCCGCTCTTTTGCCAGTTCGAGTGCTTTCTTCAGGTTCGCTTCGGCAGGCTTATACTCTTTTAGTTCTTCATAAATCTGGCCCAGATTAAAATAGGCCGTAGCCATGGTGGCTTTATTGGCCTGTTTTTGGCCAATGGACAGCGAACGCTGCACAAAGGGGATACCCTCTCCGGGGCGGTTTGACAGCTTCAAGGCCAAACCAATATTGACCAGAATATCCGCCTGCAATAGGTCAAAATTAACTTCCTGCGCATGATTCAGGGCCGCTTTATAAAGACCTAACGACTTATCATATCGTTTCAACCCATCGTAGCAGATACCCATATTGTTTTCAATGATGGCGGCCCCTCTTCTGTTTTTTTCGGCATGCATCAAGACCAACGCCTGCCGATAGTAAGCCAGTGCTTCAGTGAATTTATGGAGCTCCCGGAGTGCATTACCAAGGCCACCGTAGGTGGTTGCGATGCGAGGTTGTATGTTATATTGTTCCTGAAGACGTAGTGAACGTAGCTGCATAGCTGCCACTTTCTCATATTGACCAAGTTTACTCAACGCGGCCGCTACGTTCGATATGGCCCCGCAGATAAATCGGGGTGTCAGCTTATACTCTTCTGCCGTTGTGAGGGCTTTCTGAAAGTACATCACGGCCAACGGCTGTCGGTCGGTCAGATAATAGATAGAACCCCGGTTGGTATAGGCTTTAGCCAGCCCCATACCGTACTGAAGTTTGGTGGCCAATTGCTCCGATACCTGTAATATAGAGTCAGCTTTATCATAGTCAGGATTAGCCCCCGAATGAAGTTCGCGACCCAGTACATTGAGGGCACGCACATAGTTTGTATCCTGACTCAGATGCGTTTTCAGATAAACCCGTACCGAGTCGAGCGAATTAGGAACCTGGGCTGCTACCTTATATCCACCCATCAGAGACAGGCCCATGACTACCAATAAATAGCACAAACGTAGCAGTCTCTCCATACACATATGAATTGCCGTTCAGCTATTTACCATTTTTTTTAAATAAAATAATGCATCGCTGATTCTACGGTAACTATTTACTCTAGTTTATTGGTCGTTTAATCAATTTTTAATCAAAAAATAAGACTAGCTTGCAAAATACTGAACAGTGTTCATTAAGTTTGCAATGTTAATAAATCAGATCATGGGCATTACAGAACGGAAGGAACGGGAACGAGAGGAGATGAGAAAGCTAATTCTTGATGCTGCTCAAACCCTATTTCTGGCTAATGGCTATGAGAAAGTTAGCATCCGCAATATAGCAGACACCATTGAGTACAGCCCAGCCACTATTTACCTCTACTACAAAGACAAAAACGAGCTGCTGTATGCCCTGCACCAGCGCGGTTTTGTCAAAATGGTTTCTGAGTTTCAGTCTTTAAGATCATTGAGTGATCCATTTGAACGATTAGTTGAAATGGGGCGGGCCTACATCCGGTTCGCGGTCGAAAACCCCGAACTGTTCGACCTGATGTTTATCATGACGGCTCCAATGGACAAACTCGATAAGGAAGATTGGGTTGAAGGCGATCAGGCATTTGGCCTGTTGATGACTATTGTGCAGGAGTGTATGGACGCTGGCATTTTTAAAAAGCACGACGTTCAGGCAACCTCTATGATGATCTGGAGTGGAATTCATGGCTACACCGCTCTGTTTCTGCGCAAACGATTGGGCATGTTCCCGGAATGCGACCGCCAACCCATTATGGATGAAGCATTTGACCTATTTTGCAAAACGTTACGGCATGGCTTGTAAATGAGCTATGCTATTTTTTTATCCGTCCACTAAACACTGTTCATTAACTAATGCATGATCATGAAGCATCTTCTAAGACGTATCCGCTTTTTGGGATTACTGCTTCCCCTCACGGCCATAGGCCAGCCAACACCGACCGGTAAATCGGTCATTCTGGACGGTTACATCCGGGATGGATTGGCCAATAATCTGTCGCTCAGGCAGGAGTCGCTGGAAATTAGCCGCGTGACCGAATCGCTGAACCAGGCAAAATCGCTGTTTTACCCACGAGTCGCTTTTAATCCTACGTATTCCATTGCAGCCGGTGGGCGACGATTGCAGTTTCCGGTGGGCGATATGCTTAATCCGGTCTACAAAACACTCAACCAATTAACCGGCGCCGATAATTTTCCCACCAACATTGCCAATGTCAATGAGCTGCTGGCGCCCAATAACTTCCACGACACAAAAATCAGTGTCAACTACGCAATTTTCAATACTGACATTCAGTATAACTACCTCATTCAAAAACAGCTGGTATCCGCTCAGGAGGCCCGGAAGCGCGTCGTCGAAAACGAACTCCGTTATACCATTGCTACGGCTTATTACCAGTATCTGCAGACACTCGATGCTATTCGGATTTACGCGAATTCACGTAGCGTTTTGAACGAGTTAAGCAGGCTCAACGAAAAGCTGGTCAGCAATAACGTAGCGACCAGAGAGGTCCTAACCTCGGCACGCTATGAAATCAGCAAAGTTGATCAGCAACTGGCTGTAGCCGAAAAAAACCGCGCAACGGCTCAGGCTTACTTTAATTTTCTGCTAAACCGCGACCTGACTACCTCCATTGATGTAGACTCATCTCTGACAAGGATTCTTCCAGAATCGAAAGAAAACCTGCCCGATCTTCAACAGACGGCTTTACACGGACGGCAGGAATTAGCTCAGCTGGGCGGTTCGTTACAAGCCGCACAAACTGCCGTTCGACTCAATGAAGCCAACGCTACCATTCCCAACGTATACATCGGCGGTAACACAGGGTTTCAGGGTTTTGGCTATACCTTTCAAAATCAGGCCTACGTAGTCGCTCAGATCGGTTTACAATGGGATCTGTTTCGGGGGTATGAAAAACGGTCAAAAATTCAGCAGGCTAAAATTCAGGCCGATGCCCTGCAAACCCGCCTGACCGAAATTCAGCGACAGATTCAGCTTCAGGTAGTCCAGGCGTACTACGACCTCAACGCGGCCAATGAGAGCCTTACCGCTACGCAGAGCGGCATGACCAACGCCGATCAGACGTTTCGCGTGATCGATAGTAAATACCGTAACGGACAGGCGCTGCTGATTGAGTTTCTGCGCTACCAGAACGACCGCCTGACGGCTCAGCTTCAGCATTCAGTGGCCCGAATGGACGTACTAATCAAACGCGCAGCACTCGACCGCGCTGTAGCCGTACCATAATCCATCCTATTCTCCTTAGCGTCAATATGTTCCTACTGATTTTACAATCATGAAAACACTACATCTTATTCTATCGCTGGCCCTGACCGTTACGTTATGGGCCTGTGGCAGCAAGGCTGAACGTAATCCCAACAACGACAAAGCCGATGAAGCCGTCGTGCCAGTCAAACTTACGCCCGTACAAACTGTCGTTCGGGCCGAGCCGGTTGTTGCTTCGGGACTCGTCTCATCAGCACGGGAAGCCCGGCTATCTTTCAAAATCGGAGGCATCATCAATCAGCTATTCGTTGAGGAAGGACAAACCGTTCGCAAAGGTCAACTATTGGCCACCCTCGACCTAACCGAAATCAATGCCCAGGTTAGCCAGGCTCAGTTGGCCAACGAAAAAGCCGAACGCGATCTGAATCGGGTGAAAAGTATGTATGCCGATACGGCTGCTACGTTGGAACAACTGCAAAACGCAACCACCGGAACCAACGTAGCGAAACAGAACCTGACCATCGCTCAGTTTAACCGCAGTTACGCCCAGATTCGCTCCACGGTAGATGGGACCGTAACCCGCAAAATGGCTAATGCTGGTGAGATGACATCACCCGGTGCTACCATTTACCAGATTTCGTCGAATCGGCCAAACGACTGGGTCGTTCGGGTTGGTGTTTCGGATAAAGACTGGGCCAGACTTCGGCTTGGAAACCGCGCCAGCGTGGCACTCGATGCCTACCCTGACCAAACGTTTAATGGCACTATCACCGAACTGGCGCAGGCGGCCGATCCCGTTAACAAGCTCTATGAGGTGGAAGTACGAATCAATCCCGGCGCAGCCAAATTAGCACCCGGCTTGTTTGCCAAAGTAACGCTCGTTCCGGCACAAAGCCGCAGCTATGCCGTAGTTCCTATTGAAGCCATTGTGGAAGGAAACGGAAAAGAAGGTTTTGTTTTTGTCTTAGCCGACGATAAACAGAACGGTGGATCATTACATGTCCGCAAACTACCCCTTCAGATCGGCTTTCTCGATAACGATAAAGTGCTGCTCACCAATGGCCTAAGCGATAGCCAAAAGGTAATAACCGCCGGATCAGCCTATCTGACTGAAGAATCAAGTGTAGTTGTGAGATAACCCTTTAACCACGGAGGACACAGATAATGCAGTCATCCCGCCTTGTAGACAGGTGGCGATTCCTGAGCAACTCTGTGTGGAAAACAACATGAACTTATCTGAATTTTCTGTCAAAAACTGGCAGTTTATGCTGGTACTTTTCCTGGGCGTAGCGGCCTTGGGCATCAATTCGCTGTTTAATATGCCGAGGGGCGAAGACCCTGAATTTACAGCGCCCAGTTTTGCGGTGGCGGTTATCTATCCCGGCACCGACGCGCTCGATATGGAGAAACTGGTTGTCGATCCCGGCGAAGCCCGATTCAACTCGCTCGAAAGCATGAACCACGTCATCACTAATGTTGACGATGGGCTGGCTGTTTTCCGCCTGGAATACGATTATGGTGTCGATCCCGATGAGAAATACCAGGAAATTATTCGGGAGGTTAACGCGCTGAAATCGGAACTCCCTACCGACATATACCGGATCGATATCAAAAAGTTTTCACCGACCGATGTTAACATTGTGCAGGTGGCTTTGCTATCGGAAGTAGCGTCATCCAAAGAACTGGGCGACTATGCCGATGATCTGAAAAAAGAATTTGAAAAACTAAAAAGTCTCAAAAATGCCGAAGACTGGGGGTATCCGGCATCGGTTGTACGTATCTCGCTGAACATCGAGAAAATGGCGCAGAACGGTGTAGCCATCAATCGGGTGATCGGCGCTTTGCAGGCCGAAAACCTCAACATTCCCGGCGGCAGTATTCAGGCAGGTACTCGTAAGTTCAACGTAAAAACGTCCGGGGATTATCAGTCGCTCGACGAAATCAGAAATACGATTGTGTCGACGAACGGGCAGAAAATTATCTACCTGCGCGACATAGCGGATGTTGATTTTAATTACGAAGACGAAACCCATATCACCCGCCTGAACGGCCACCGGGCCGTGCTGGTAACAGCGGGGCAGAAAACGGGCGAAAATATTGCGAAGGTTGGCGAGCAAATGAATCCGGTTATTGAGCGATTCGCGAAGAAACTTCCTCCGCACATTACGTTGGTCAAAAACTTCGACCAGACCGAGAGCGTCAACAAACGACTCGATCATTTTGTGCAGGATTTCGCCCTGGCCATTCTGCTCGTATCGCTGACCTTGCTGCCGCTCGGTTTCCGGGCTGCGGTGGTCGTTATGATTTCCATTCCGTTGTCGCTGGCCATCGGTTTGGCGGGCCTGGATTTTCTGGGTTTCAGTATCAATCAGCTAAGTATCGTTGGCCTGATCGTAGCGCTGGGCATTCTGGTCGATGACTCGATTGTGGTGGTTGAAAATATTGAACGATATCTACGCGACGGCTATTCCAAACGGGAGGCCGCCGTCAAGGCAACCAAACAAATCACACTGGCTGTCATTGGCTGCACAGTAACGCTAGTGCTGGCCTTTTTACCCCTTCTTTTTCTTCCCGAAGCTTCCGGCGATTTCATTCGGTCGTTACCGATGGCGGTTGTCACCACCATTCTGGCGTCACTGCTGGTTTCGCTCACCATCGTACCCTTCCTGTCGAGCCGTATCCTGAAAGAAGAGCATAATCCAGAAGGAAACATCTTCATGCGTGCGCTGAAACGAGTTATCAGTGGTTCGTATAGCCGGTTACTGCATTGGGGACTTCGCCATCCGGTTGTTACGTTGCTGTTTGCGGGCATCCTGTTTGCGGGCGCTTTATACATGTTTAAAATTGTCGGTTTCGGCCTATTTCCGGCTTCTGAAAAACCACAATTCCTGATCAATATCGAAACACCCGATGGCACCAGCCTGTCGGAAACCGACCGCGTGGCGCGTTACGTAGAAGGTCAGCTGAAGCGGGAACCCGATGTCAAATACGTAACAACAAACGTAGGACGCGGACAGCCTCGCATCTATTACAACATCATCCAACGTAACGAATCGCCCAATTACGCCCAGTTTTATGTACAACTGGTGGATATGGAGCCAGCCGTAAAACGAGTGATGATCGATAAATTACGCGACCGATTTACGCTCTATCCGAATGCGAAAATTGAGGTCAAGGATTTTGAGCAGGGCCCCGATCAGGAAGCACCGGTAGCGATCCGCGTTTTTGGCGAGAACCTCGACTCTCTGAAAGTGATGGCCGCGCGCGTCGAGAAAGCGTTTAAACAAACGCCCGGCCTGATTTATGTCAATAACCCCCTCGCCAATCAGAAAACCGACCTGCGCGTACGGATCAACAAAGAAAAAGCGGGATTGCTCGGCATCTCGATTGCCGACGTGAACCGTACGATCCGGTTGGCCGTGGCGGGTTTACCGATCGGTACGTTCAAAGAACCCAACGGTGATGACTACACGATCAACGTAACGCTGCCGAAAGGGAAAGTGGCTGATCAGCGTGTTCTCAGCAATCTGTATGTCAATACGCTGACAGGCTCGGCGGTGCCGCTCCGCCAGATTGCCGATCTCGAATTTGAAAGCAGCACGAATCAGATTCGTCACTACGATAAGGATCGCTACGTAACGATCACGGGTTTTGTCAAAACGGGTTATCTGGTCGATAATGTCTTCAACGACGTATTAGCGAAACTCGATACCATGAAGTTTCCGGAAGGATTCAGCTACCAGGCTGCGGGCGAATTAGAAAGTCGGGCGAAGTCGTTCGGTGGTTTGGGCACGATTATTCTGATTACGATTTTCGGATTTATAGCCGTGCTCGTCCTGGAATTCGGTACGTTCAAAAGTACGTTGATTGTACTGTCGGTGATTCCGCTCGGTATTATTGGCGCGGTGCTGGCGCTGTATTTTACAGGTAATCCGTTTTCATTCGTGGCTGTTATCGGTCTGATTGCTTTAATTGGTATTGAGGTAAAAAACTCGATCCTACTGGTCGATTTTACGAATCAGCTCCGCGAACAGGGCATGCCGTTGATTGACGCCATTCAGGAAGCGGGCGAAATCCGTTTCGTTCCAATCGTTCTCACATCGTTAACGGCCATTGGCGGCCTGATTCCGCTGGCTATCGAAGGGAATCCATTGTATTCGCCCCTGGCCTGGGTACTCATTGGCGGTCTGATTTCCAGCACATTACTATCCCGCGTAGTAACGCCGGTATTATACAAGCTGTTACCACCAGCAGTAACCGTGAAGCAGGAGACTGTAAACGAAGAAGAGCCTGCACTAGCGTAGCTCAATCTCAGTAGGGAGAGCTAATCTTGTAGAGGATTTTACGTGAATGATAAAGTAGGTTTGTTGTTACGCTATTTACCACCTACAAGATTAGCTATTGGAGCCGAATGGTTTAGTCTCTCCCTACTGAGGTGGAGTTCAACAACTACTTTACCATCACTTTCTGCACTACGCTTTTCGCTCCTGAATAAACACGTAGCAAATAAATACCAGTTGAAAGGGGTTGGGTGGGGATTAAAATTTGTGAGCCATCGACCTGCGTATCAGCTCTGACTACTATCTCCCGGCCAGACAGTGTAGTCAGGCGATACGTAGCATTGGGCATGTTACGTATCACTACGTGTATAGCCTGGCCGTTGGTTGGGTTGCCGATTAGCGCCAGCGAAGGCGTTACGTCGTCCATACTAACCGATACCGGTTTGAAATACGTTACCTGACCATCCACATCAATCTGTTTGAGTCGGTAGTAACTTATGCTATCCAGCGGATAAGGGTCAACGAAGGTATAGTATTGACGCTGATCAGTGGTTCCGCTGGCCGCAACGTCGCCGATTGATACGTATTCGCCCAGATCACGGCTGCGCTCAACGACAAATCGGTCAGCGCCACGTTCAGACGTTGTTTCCCAGTTTAGTTTAACCTGATTTCCCTCGGGTTTGGCGGTGAACGAAACGAGTGTAACCGGTAAAACTCCGCTAATATCGCGCATCAGTATATTCCCTATCTGCACCACACCGACGCCATCGTTTACCCGGAACTTAAAATTATTGATGGACTGTCCCGGCGACAGAACAGCCTGATCATTAGCAAATTTTGTTGACCCAACCCATATATCATACGTATCGTTCGGCAGGTTTTCCATTGCGCCGGTTGGAGATACGTAACGCAGTGTAGCACCCGAATTATTCATGGCAAACGTAATGGTTTGCCGCCCAGAAAACGTAGCACTCGTTGTACCTCCCCCACCCGACGGCACGGTACGAGCCTGAAATTGCCCGGAACTAGCTGGTGCCGGTGCTAACGCAATACCCAATCGGGCATACGTATCAGCATTGTTAGGGTTTGTAGGGCCGGAGCTGAATCCACTACCCACGTAAAACATGACGGCACTGGTGCCCGTTACGCTGGGATCGTGGGATATGACCTCAAAACTAAACTGGACATGTAAGGAAGTAGGTGTGCCAGCAAAATTGGAGGAGCGGGATATGTAGCCTGTTCCACTATCGGTAGGCCGCGTAAACTGGACGGCGTTGTTAGTGATCGTAGCACTCAGGCCCGACAAGCCATCCACCTGATTTACGCCGGGCGTAGCACTGACGTACGAAGCGGTGGTACCACCAGCCGCAAAGTTCTGGTCAAAGTAGGTTGTTTGCCCGTATACGTTCGCTGCTTGTATTAGTAAAAGCCCTGCACTGATTACGTATATCTTTTTCATAAAATGGTGCCGTCTGGGTGGAATAATCCTTTCGGCACCAAGTTATTGAAAAGCAAATAAGTAACCTAATAAATAAATTCACCTACTTCGCTCTGAATGGTCACTTTCTTACCACTATATGATTCAACCCGGCCGATTACCTGAGCATCAATACCGAACGATTTAGCCATATCGATAACGATCTGCGCTACGTCGCCGGGCAGATACACTTCCAGTCGATGCCCCATGTTGAAAACTTTGTACATCTCCTGCCAGCTCGTACCACTTTCCTGCTGAATAAGCGAGAACAACGGCGGCATGGGGAACAGATTATCTTTTATGATATGCAGATCATCAACAAAGTGAAGCACTTTTGTCTGTGCTCCACCCGAGCAATGCACCATACCATGAATATGTGGTCGCAGCTCGTCAAGCAAGGCTTTTGCAACGGGCGCGTAGGTACGCGTTGGCGACAGGATCAGTTGGCCAACGTTTACGGTTTGTCCGTTTCCAACAGCGATTTCGTCGGTTAGTTTTTTTGAGCCACTGTACACCAGACTACGATCAACAGCTGGGTCAAAGCTTTCCGGGTACGTATCGGCCAGATAATGTGCCAGTACGTCGTGTCGGGCCGAGGTCAGACCGTTGCTGCCCATACCACCGTTGTAAACAGTTTCGTAGGTTGCCTGCCCAAACGATGCCAGCCCCACAATAACATCGCCAGCCTCAATACGGTCGTTGCTAATCACCTGATCGCGTCGCATCCGGGCAATCACCGTACTATCTACAATAATGGTCCGAACCAGATCGCCCACATCGGCGGTTTCGCCACCCGTGCTGTAGATCTCAATACCATGATCACGTAGCATTTGCAGGACTTCTTCCGTTCCGTTGATAATCTCGGCAATGACCTCACCGGGAATCAGATTTTTGTTACGTCCGATCGTCGATGAAAGCAACATCGGTCCTGTAGCGCCTACGCAAATCAGATCGTCGGTATTCATAACCACCGCATCCTGAGCTATGCCTTTCCACACACTCAGATCACCTGTTTCGCGCCAGTACAGATAGGCTAACGACGATTTCGTACCGGCACCATCGGCATGCATAATGGTACAATAATCAGGATCGCCAGCCAACGTATCGGGTACGATTTTACAAAAGGCTTTCGGAAACAGCCCCTTATCGAGTTGGGCTATGGCGTTATGAACGTCTTCTTTGCTTGCGGAAACTCCGCGCTGAGCATACCGGTCTGTCATGCCACAAAGGTAAGGAGAAAAGGGGGCTAATACGTAATGCCAGCCTCAGCCCGAACGTCGTCAAGAATTTTTATCAGGTTCAGGCTATCGGCCAGCGACCAAAGCGGGCTTTCAGTTAACTGATCGGTCAGACAATCCATGACGTGTCTGATTTCGTACTCGTACCCGAACGTTTCCCTGTCAAACTCAAAAACGGCTGGCTCCTGCCCTTCCAGCTGTACCGTAATCGCTTTTGTTTCGTGAAAACGACTGTGGAGCCGAATCTGCCCCAGTTCGCCCTGAATAATTCCCACACAGTCGGTTTTGGCCTGAAGCGTGCAATCCAGCAAAGCAAGCTGCCCGTTTTCGTAAGTCAGTATCATGCCGCATTGCTCATCAGCACCGGTCTGCCCAAAACTGGCCGATGCTTTAATCGACTGCGGTTTTCCAAGCATCAAATAAGCCAGAAAGAGCGGATAGATGCCAATATCCAGCAAAGCACCTCCCCCCAGCGATTTGTTGAAAAGCCGTCCTTCGGGCGAAAACTGTGCCTTAAAGCCAAAGTCAGCCTTTACGGAAACAACCTTACCAATCGTGCCAGACGTAGCCAGATCAAGCGCCTTGACTATACCGGGCATAAACCGGCTCCAGAGCGCTTCCATCAGGAATACACGTTTCGTCCGGGCCGTTTCGACCATGTCGCGAACCTGTTCGCTGTTCATAGCAAACGGCTTTTCGCCCAGCACAGCCACACCACCATTGAGCAGCATCAAAACGTTTTCGTGGTGATGCGTATGGGGCGTTGCTACGTAAACCACGTCCAGATCGGGTAAGGTGAGCAGTTCCTGATAAGATCCCAAGGCGTGTGTCGCTCCGTATTGCTGAGCGAACTCCTGCGCCCTGCCCAGGTTGGACGAAGCTACGGCATAAAGCTGTGCATCAGGCACAGTGAGCAAATCCTGTGCGAATTTATGGGCAATTCGGCCCGGTCCTAAGATTCCCCAGCGGATCATGATAAATGGGTAGAGCGTGAAGGTAGTTTGGTAAATAGATGCCGTAGCTGTCGGCCAAATCTATAGTTTTTTCCTAAGTTGCGGCTGTTACCATCTCAACACTCCGTGAAAAATAGTCGTTTTTTTGTCGTTCTGCTCCTCTTTTTCCTCATCAATGTCTGTGCAATTGCTCAAATTGTTGAACAGCCCGATCCATTACGTCCATCGTTGTCCGATACCGTAAAAACAGTCAAATCCGACTCGATCACAATAAGCACAACCGATTCGACTCAGGTAGTTATCAAAAAAGATACGATAAAAGCGGAGCCACCAAAACCCACTCGTCCTCCCCTACGCTACCGCTTCACCGCCGACGGCACTATTACGGCTGGGAACGTAGATCGGGCCTTACTACAGCTAACCAGTGCCATCGATTATCAGCTCAGTAACTACTTCAAGCTATCCAGCAACCCGTCGTTTGTATACGGTAAGCAAAACGGACTCCTGGCCGAACGCGAGTGGTTCGGTGATCTGCGAACCACGTTACGTCATGAAAAGCGGCTCTATTATCTGGCGTTTGGTTCGTATGAACGTAGTAACCTGCGGCAGATTACGCATCGCTGGACGGTGGCGGCTGGAGCGGGGTTCAAACTACTTGATCGTAAACGAGCCTATATCTCGATCACCGATGTTGTAATGCAGGAGTACACCGACTTCGTAGAATTGGATGATATTAACATCTTCCGAAACTCAACCCGGCTCTATGGCGAATATACGTTTGATAAAGACCGCTTTACGATTTCTCATACGGCTTTTTATCAACCCGCTATAGGCCAGTATAACGTTCGATGGAATGCGAGTGTCAGCGTTCAGGTTAAATTAACGGCTGCTACCAGTCTGCGGACAACCCTGGCCAATGCCTACGAAAGTCTGGTCGTTCCCGGCCGGCAAAACAACGACCTCCGCTTTACGGTAGGGTTAGTCTACGAGAAGAAGTAAGTAGCCTGGACGTCCACGTCCGGGAGTAATCGTTTGTTCACTCCCGGACGTGGACGTCCAGGCTACTCTACTGTTTATCCGGATACGGAATAATCAGTTTCTCACCACGATTGGCAATATCTTTATCGCGCTTGTTGGCCCGCATCAAGGCTTCTTTGCTAACGCCATATTTCTGGGCGACTACACGTAATACGTCGCCGGGGCCAACCGTATGAATAGCCATGGCTTTTACTTTTAATTTCGTAACGCCTGCTTTTACGTCGCTTTCCGATACGTTGGGGTTCATTTCTTTCAACGTACTCAGCTTCATGTTGTACCGATTGGCTACACTGTAGAACGTTTCTCCCGCACCAACGGTATACGTACTGGATACGCCCCCCGGCTTGATTTTCGCTTTTTCGACAACAACCTCTTCTTTAGGTTTCTCCGTTTTCGGCTTTTCTTCCTTCTTCTCTTCGTTTATTTCTTTCTTAGGCGCTTCCGTTTTTGCCACAACTGGCTTAGCAGCAGACTCTTTCTCATCGGGAGCCGGCTGACCATCCGTTGTTTCCCGATTACTTTTTGCTACGTCTTCGGCAACGGCATTTGCTTCGGGAGCTTCAGCGGGCGCTTCGGCCTGCGACAGATCGACTGGAGCGGGCTGTGTCGACGTATCGGATGTTTCTTCGGGAGCCATCAACATCTCCGAGTCGTTGTTTTGAGCCAGCGGTTGCTGAGATGTCGTATCTAACGATACACTCGTCAGTTCGTCGGACCCGTTGGTATCATCGGCAATGTATTCATAGCCAACGTATAGCAACGCAGCAATCAATCCAACCAGCACAACAAGGGTTATGGCTGGCAGGCTGGTATTGTCACCTGGACGGGGATTTGTTGTTTGTTTATCGGCTTCCATTAATCCAATATGGGTTAGGATGTGGTTAGCTGGCGACTCATATCGGCCACTTTCTCTTTCAATTCTTCCTTAAATTTCGTCAGCTTTTCGGAAACCTCTTCGTCGAAGCTTCCAATAATTTGGGCCGCCAGAATGCCCGCGTTACGTGCTCCATCAAGTGCCATAGTCGCTACAGGAACACCCGCAGGCATTTGCAAGATCGACAAGAGCGAATCCCAGCCATCAATGGAATTACTTGATTTCACAGGAACACCAATCACAGGCAGGGTCGTTAAGGAAGCAACCATTCCGGGCAGATGGGCTGCACCGCCTGCTCCGGCAACAATAACGCGTATACCACGAGCACGTGCCGTTTTTGCGTACTCAACCATTTTTTCGGGTGTTCGGTGGGCCGAAACAATATCCATTTCCCAGGATATACCCAGCGTTGTCAGAAAATCAGCGGCCTCCTGCATCACGTTGCGATCGGAGAGGCTACCCATAATAATACCTACCATTCGGTGGAAAACAAATTGACTCTTTGCGAAATAACGCAGATTAACCCATACTTCTATACCGACAGGCTGAAATATTATCGTAATGCAGTAAGCGGCAACGGCTACTAAACAATTTTCAGCGATTCAAATTTACGCCCTAGAATAGCCGTATCATCCGCCTTCAGATAATCGCGCAGCAACGTAGCGTAAATCTGCCGAAAATCAACGGAATACGTCAGATCACCATCGGTCAGTTTCGTTAGATTCGGCGCTTCATTAAGCACCCGGCGCGATGGCATACCACCGCCAATCAGGAAGACATTATTAGCCGTTCCGTGATCGGTACCGTTGCTAGCGTTTTGCTTTACCCGCCGACCGAATTCCGAGAACGTCATCAGCAATACGTCGTTCTGACGGCCAATCAATTTCAGATCAGTCATGAACGCTCCGACGGCCTCGGCGTATTGTCCCAGCAAACGTTCCTGCTGACCGGGCTGATTGATATGCGTATCAAATCCGCTGATCGATACGTAGTAAACACTCGTTCCGACACCCGATTGAATCATTTGCGATACAGTACGTAGCCGATTACCCAGTTCATGGTTGGGGTAAGTCGTTGATGAGGACTGAATTTTCGCTTTACTATACACATACTCCGCCGATGAAACCGTTTCGGCCAGCGTTTTGTAAAGATAGGCTACCGACTCGTGGTCGTCGTGGTGCTCCTGGCTCAGCTTTGCGGTGAATCCGCTACGTGTCTGATTGTATAATTTTTTGGGGTCCAGTACGGCCAACCCATTCAACTGGCTACCCTTCAGGGCAAGGCTCAATGTATCGTCGACCTCGATGGTGCGAAATGGCTGCTGCTCTTTACCGGCACACGCAGCGTCCAGGAAACGGCCAACCCAACCCGTACGCAGGTAGTTGTCCGAATCGCTGGCGGTCTGCCAGATATCCATCGACCGAAAGTGCGACCGATCAGGATTCGGGTAGCCAACATTGTTAATGACCGTCACCAGACCATCATCATATAACGCTTTGAGCGGACTCATGGCCGGATGCAGCCCAATTTCGTCGTTCAGGGGCAACACCTTTTCCGAGCGAATAGCGATGGTCGGTCGCTCCCGGTAATAGATGTCATTCCGATAAGGCACTACGGTGTTCAGGCCATCGTTTCCACCCGAAAGCTGGACAATGACCAGAATTTTACCGTTCGATGTGTCCAGCCCACCCATAGCCTGCGCTTCGTAGGCTTTCAGAAAATGCGGGATCAACATGGTTCCCGCTGTTGTCAGGGCCGATTGCTTAATGAAGTCTCTGCGGTTCATACTGAATGTAGAATGAGTGACTGATAGGATGATTGAATGCTAGAATTGACAGTTTGTTACGTCATCAACTCTATCATTCACTCATTCTATCAGTCAACATTACGTAAGTTGATATTCGGGCAAACTCATGAGTGCGGCCGTTAGGGCATGAATCCGTTCAGACTGCGTTTGAGTGGAATTAGTCTGTTTGGCAATCAGTGTTCGCTGATCCGTATTGAGCGGAAAGGGCAGCAACGTAGCGGCAATGGCGTCGGCCAGATCGGCCTCGGGTGTTTTAAGAAAAGGCTTCTCAAAATCGTCCCAATTAACCTTTACCTGAAATCGCTGCCCGCCTTTTCGCGCCAGTGCCTGTACATTTACGTCGCCCTCATCTTTGGGACGTACCGTTACTTCCTGTGCTTTCAGTACGTAGCTTGGCAGTTGCATTCTGAAGAGCAGACTCGACGAATCAATCCAGTTCTTACCCCCTGGCCATCCGGCTACGTTGGGCGGATAAAATAGAATCTGCCCGAGTGTCCGCTGAACAAAAATTTGTGGTTGCGGCTGATCGAATGATAAACCCAGGGCATGACGCATCCCGGCCAGCAACTCAACCGGCGATTTAATATGCGATCCGATGTTTTTAGGTTCATAGAACCAGTCGGCCGTAAAGATGGACTCCATCAATCCGGTAATGTCGTAGCCACTTTTATAGAATTGGTCGGCCAGTTGATCGATCCGACTTTTATCTTCATTCTCATTGACAAAGAACCGGTAGATCTTGCTGGTTACGAAGCGGGCCGTTTGCTTGTTATCGAGGAGCATGGCAATAACGTCTTCGCCTTTGAAGGTTCCGGTTTTTCCAAAAACCGTCTTTTCACCTTCATCATGAACGCGCTCCCGAAAAACGAACTGCCCGTCGGGCGTAAACTGCCAGCCCGTGAAGGCCCGAGCCGCTTCTTTGATATCGTGTTCCGAGTAATTCCCCCGCCCGAGCGTAAATAACTCCATCACCTCCCGGGCGAAATTCTCGTTCGGTGCATTTTTTCGATTCTGCTGGTTGTTCAGGAATTGCAGCATAGCCGGTTCTTTCGACACCGCCATCAGCAAATCGCCGAATCGGCCGAGCGCATTTTTCCGAATCGTATTGGCATATTGCTGCATAAAGAGTGGATTCTGCCCCATGGTCCGGCAGGCAAAATGACCATGCCAGAAAAGGGCCATTTTTTCCCGTAGCGCTCCCCGCCCTGCCGTCATCTGATCGAGCCATTGCAGGTTTAGATCGCGAACTTTCTCGGCATTCAGACGGATACGTTCTTTCAGCATATCCCGATCCAGCTGTCCATCGCGCACCATGCCACGTAGCGTTTTCTTCGTTACATTGTCATCGGGCTCAACAACACGTAGTTCTACTACGTCCTCGCTATCCTGAATCAGCTGACGTACCAGCTTGCGCAGTGATTTCTGGGAGGCAGTCTCAAGTTCGGCGGGCGTAGCACCAAAGCCTGCCCGCGCTAACAGGTAACGAGTTTGTTGCAGTCTTGTCTGTTTGTCCATACACCCTATTGGTTGACTGTAGAGCTAAGACAATCCGCAGCGGTAAGCGTTTAATTCGCACCACTCCTTTTTTAGAAAATAGATCACCTACTTAGGCACTATCCCTGAGCACTTTGTGAAACGCTGGTACGTCATTAGGCCCGACTAACTATTGGCTGCTACCCTATCCAGCCTTTAGCTAAACGGCGCTACTCAACGATTATTCATACAGTCAAATCTGATTCACGGCCAAAGAATTAGAAGTATATTAGGGAAAAATCGCATTATTTTGTTCCGTGAAAGCTATGGGGGCAACCGATCAGGAAGATCAACTCTATTGGAATCGTTTCAGGAACGGAGAAGAAGTCGCTTTTTCCTGGCTCTATCAACGCTATGTCCGCGTGTTGTATAGCTATGGGATGAAACTAAACCGCGATTCGGATCTAGTGGAAGATGCCATACAGGATATGTTCACCGATTTGTGGCGCACTCGTTCGCAGTTAGCCGAAGCCCAGTCCGTTCGCTTTTACTTATTTCGGTCGCTACGTCGTAAAATTCATCGGTCGCTACGTCCTGACACTGAACTTGCCCAACCATTTGATGAGGGAACAGACCTCTGGCAGCCCACCCTTGCTTCAGTGGAAGCCAGTATGATTTCTGACGAAGAAATTGCGCTCCAGTCTTCCCGGTTAAAATCATGGCTAACCAGTTTACCGGCTCGCCAATATGAGGCCTTAATCCTGCGCTATTACCAGGATTTTAGCTACGCCGAAATCGCTTCAATCATGAATATAAGTGAGCAGGGGGCTCGCAACATGATTCAAAAGGCACTCCATACCCTCCGCCGACTAGCCATCGTTCTCTCGCTTTGCTTTTTAGGCATTGGCTGGTTGTTGAAAATTTTTTTCAGGTAAATAGGTTTAAACGAACGGAATGCAGTCTCTTGCTTAGTGAATTGAAATAATACTAATTTCTCACTAAAAAGAACTGTACTGTTGTACCAGAATTACACGGCTGATGATTTTTTGCAGGATACCGCTTTTCGCAAGTGGGTATTGCAGGGAGCGCCCAGTGACGATGCGTTCTGGGCGGATGTGCTGCTAAACCACCCGGAACAACGGGACACGATCAGGCAGGCACGGGAGTTACTGCTCATGTTGCATGAGCAGATCGAGGCTGATTTCCCATCGGAACAGCAAGTGGATTTACTGTATAAGCGTATTTGGGCAAACACGCAGGAAATCCCCGTTCCTCTCTGGCGGCAATGGCGTGTCTGGGCAGCCGCTGCCTCCATTAGCGTAGTGCTTGGGTTAGGCGGGTGGTGGCTTACTCAGAAAAGTAATCACCTGATTAACAACGATCAGGCCGCTAATCAGGTTGTTTCAGATCAACTTGAACAAGTTAACAACAATACATCCAGGGTATTGACCGTAAACCTGCCAGACGGAAGTCAGGCCTTTTTAGAACCTCGTACGCAACTCCACTATCGGAAAGCATTTGCCGATACCATTCGCGAGGTCTTTCTGGTAGGGGAAGCTTTTTTTGAGGTGCAAAAAAATCCGGATAAGCCTTTTCTGGTTCATTCGAATGCCATCACCACCAAGGTGCTGGGGACCAGCTTTCGGGTCAAAGCGTATCAACAGGATCAGCAGATCAATGTAATGGTGAAAACCGGACGGGTCTCTGTTTTTCCCGTTCAAAGCAATAAACACCTTGATCCCGAGCAGGATGGTTTGATTTTAACCCCTAATCAACAGGCTACGTTTACGAAAGCGGATGCCCACTTCACCCGGACTCTTGTTGCAAAACCAGCTCCTCTTCTGCCCCAGGCCGAGTTAAAGCTTTTTTCGTTTCGGAATGCTCCCCTGGTTGAGATCCTGCAGGCAATTGAAAAAGCGTATGGGGTAGAGATCATTTTCGACGAGGATCGGCTGAAGAATTGCCGACTAACCACTTCATTGGGCAGCGAAAATCTATTTGAAAAAATGGATATCATCTGCGAAGGAGTGGGTGCCAGCTATAAACTGGTAGATGCACAGATTATTTTCGACAGCAAAGGCTGTGACTAAACCCTATTTCGATAACCCCAAACCTATCTGCCTATGCTCGTATAGTTAAAGCGGCAAACTCAATAAAAAAACCGGTAACGGTACCAGCGTTACCGGCCATTACATGACCTTCTCTGCGCTCATAAACAGTATCCCGTACCAGCGGGTGTGAAGGTTGTTTTTGTGTCTACTACTTACAAAAACTGTCAAATCAATGAAAAAAACAGTACGATTCCAAAAAGAACTGATTCTCCTCATGAAACTATCGCTCCTGCATATTTCGATAGCGATCATTTTCGCGGGGGTGTCTTTGGCCCGGGATGTAACAGCCCAAGAACTCTTAGATCGAAAAATAAATATTCACCTAGCGAATCAGGATTTTATTCATGTCCTGACGGGTATTGAAACGCAGGCCGATGTTAAGTTTACCTACCGGCCTCAACTCCTGACCGCTACCCAACGTATAACGGTTAACGCTGTCAACGAACCGCTGAGACAGGTGCTCGATCGATTGCTCCACCCCTTACAGCTCAAGTATAAAGTCATCAAGAACCAGATCATTTTATCCCCCCTGATGACGAAGGCCGATAACCTGAGCAGTCAAACAGAACCGCCTATATCCATTGAAGAGCTTTCTGAGGTATCTATTTCCGGGACAGTTCGGGATGAAAAAGGGATAACGCTGCCGGGGGTTACCGTTATAGTTAAAGGAACCAGTCGGGGTACAACAACAGACGCGCAAGGTGTATACCGAATTGGCGTTCCTGATGCGAACACCATTTTGACGTTCAGTTTTGTTGGTTTTACTACAAAGGATATTGTCGTCGGCAATCGGACAGAAATCAATGTTCAGCTGGAAGCAAGTAATAACCAGCTTACCGAAGTCGTCGTAACAGGCTATACTACTCAGCAGAAAAAAGACATTATCGGGGCGGTATCCGTCGTAAAAGCCAGCGACCTGAACGCTACGCCTTCGGCGAACCTGGTCGCCCAGCTGCAGGGCCGGGCAGCAGGCGTTACGGTGAGTAGCACGGGCGACCCCGGCAGTTCGGCCTCCATCCGAATTCGCGGGTTTGCCTCGTATGGTAACAACAATCCGCTCTACGTCATCGACGGCGTTCCCACTACCGATGCGTCGCGTATTAATCCGCAGGATGTAGAGTCGATTCAGGTGCTGAAAGATGCTTCTTCGGCCTCGATCTACGGAGCCAGAGCCGCTAACGGCGTCATTATTATCACAACCAAAGGAGGCAAAGCAGGCAAAACGACGCTGTCGTATGATACGTATTATGGTATTCAGATAACGCCACTGAACCGGATTCCCAAACTGTTAAATACAAGTGAGTTACTGACGTATCTGGATAAAACAACGGCAACTACGTTTGTTGACCCGGTTTTTGGGCAGCATGGTTCGTTCGCCATTCCAGACCGTTACGTAGTCAGCAATACGTTCAAAGGGGGCGTATCAGCAACCGATCCCCGTGCCAATCCCGATTTATATACCATCGCTGACTACACCAATCCGTACCAGATTTTTCAGACCAGTCCGGGTACCAACTGGTTCGATGCCATGTCGCAACAGGGTGTTATCCAGAGCCATCAGCTATCGGCCAGTGGCGGCAACGACCGATCTACGTATTCGCTGGGGCTGAATTATTTTAACCAGCAAGGCACCTTCAAAAACACGAGTTATGATCGGTATTCCATGCGACTGAACTCGTCGTTTAAAGCCACTGACTTCCTGACTGTAGGAGAAAACCTTCAGGTATCGTACGACAATCGGCAGGGTGATGCCACTGTGATTGGCGAAACCAGCGCCTGGGGCTATGCGCTACGTAGCGCTACGTTTATACCGGTTTACGACATAAAAGGCGGTTACGGCGGCTCCTTAATTGGTGGTACAGCCGGGGTCGGGTATAATCCGGTATCGTATCTGGATCGCCGGAAAGACTGGTTCAACCAAAATCTGCGGGCTTTTGGGAATGTGTTTGCGCAGGTGAATGTCAACGCTGACCTGGCTTTCCGAACCTCTTTTGGCGTGGATACCTGGAACGGAACCCTTCAGCGGGCCTTCCTGAAAGAATACGAAGCCAGCCAATCCAGACGAGTAACCCAGCTAACCGAGGCCACCAACAATTTTCTGAGCTGGACGTGGACTAACACGCTGACGTATCAGAAAAAGTTGGCGCAGATTCATGATGTGAAGGTCCTGGTAGGTACCGAAGCCATTAAAAATGCCGGACGGGGGTTGTTTGGCGCCAAGAGTAATTACGACTTTGAATCAACCAATTTTCTGTCGCTCAACACGGGTCTGCCACAGTCGCTGGGCGATATTAGTGCCAACGATGCTGACATTAACCGAAATGCACTGCTGTCGCGTAGCTCGATGTTCTCGTATTTCGGCCGACTCGATTATAGCCTGAAAGATCGGTATTTGTTTAACGCTACGTTCCGTCGGGATGGCTCCTCGCTCTTCGGTCCCGATGTTCGATATGCCAATTTCCCATCGTTAGGGGTCGGCTGGCGCATTTCTGACGAAGCGTTTATGAAATCGTTCGGTTGGCTCGATGACTTAAAATTACGGGCTGGCTGGGGACGAATGGGCAGTATTTCTAACGTACCAGCCTTCAATCAGTATTCAACCTATAGCGCTGCCCCAAGTAATAATTTCTACGATATCAATGGGGTAAATATTGGCTCTACGCAGGGGTATGGAGCGAGTTCGCAGGGAAATCTGCAAACCAAATGGGAAACGACCGAATCGACCAATATTGGCCTGGATGCCAGCCTTTTGCGGGGAAAATGGAGTATCGCCGTCGATGTATACACCAAAAACACGCGTGATTTGCTGGTTCCCAGCCTACGTAACGGCCTGGAATTGCTCGTGACCAAACCATTGGTCAATCTGGGAACAATGCGTAACTCAGGTATTGACCTACAAATCACGAACCAGGGACAAATCACGTCTGATTTGAAATACGATGCAACCCTGACAGTTACCCACTACAAAAACCAGCTGACCAAACTAAATAACGAAAATACAGCGCAACTGGTAGCCGCAAGCCGGATCACCAATGCCCTGATTACAACCCAGGGACAGGCCGTCTCTTCGTTTTATGGGTATCAAATCGATGGGTTTTACAACAATCAGGCAGAGGTCGATGCGGGGCCTAAAATTAACGGAGCTCCGGGCGTAGTAGGTTCATGGAAATATAAAGACATAAACGGTGATGGCAATATTACCACGGCCGACCGAATCGTACTGGGGTCTCCCCACCCCAAATTTCAGATGGGATTGAATCTTGACTTCAGCTGGAAAGGGTTCGACCTGAGTACGTTTGTGTTCTGGAATCAGGGAAATCAGCTCTATAATTACACGAAGTACTTTACCTACATGGGGGTTTTAGGAGGCTCTGTGGCTTCTGGAAAGCTATATGACGCCTGGACACCCGAAACGGCGGCTACTGCCAAAACACCTCAACTGGGTGTGGGTGCGGCCAATGGCTATACCGCTTTTGTGACGGGCAATTCGAGTTCGTTTTACGTAGAGAATGGCTCGTATTTGCGGGGCAAAACCATTCAATTAGGCTACTCCTTTCCGAAGACATGGCTGAAAACGATTAAAATGAGCAACCTGCGGGTTTATGCGCAGGCGCAGAACTTCTTCACCATCACAAAATACACCGGAGCCGACCCCGATTTAGGACTGGTTTCGGGTGCATCGGTTGAACAAACGGCCAGCAGCGATCAGAATCTGGGCGTCGATTATTCGGGCTATCCTAATCCGCGTCAATTCTTACTGGGTCTAAACGTATCTTTCTAAACCCCACCATGTCTGTTATGAAACCGATTCTAAAATATACTGCCTATACCTTACTGCTTTCGGCCGTTACGCTTTCTGCCTGCAAGCAACAATTTCTTGACCTGGGTCCCCAGGGTGTCTATAGCGAAAGCGATTTATTGAGCAAAAAAGGAGTCGATGGGTTTCTGATCGATGCCTACGCTACGTTGGACGGCTCACAGGCGGCTAATTTCCTGGGATTCAGCGGATCATACAACTGGATATGGGGCAGTATCGCCGGTGGCGATGCCTACAAGGGAGGTACCAACTTTACCGATCAAAGCGAAATCAATCAGGCGATGCAATATGCAACTCCCAGCACGAACTCGCAGTTGCTCGCCCGTTGGAATGGGATTTTCGATGGCATTGGCCGGGCCAATATTGTGTTGCAGGCACTAGCCAAAACAACCGACCCAGCCCTGACCGATGCCCTGAAAAAACAAGTGGCCGCCGAGGCTCGTTTTCTGCGGGCTTTCCACCATTTTGAGGGAAAGAAAATCTTTGGCAACATTCCGTTTGTGGATGAGAAAGCCACCGACTACAAAATCCCGAATACCGATGCGAGTGGCAATTACATCAACATCTGGCCCCAACTGGAAACAGATTTCAAATTCGCTTACGACAATCTGGACGAAGTGAAAACGGGTAAAGGGCGGGTCAATAAATGGACTGCCGGAGCCTATCTGGCAAAGGCCTATCTGTACCAGAATAAATTCACCGAGGCCAAAGCATTGTTTGATGTAATTATCGGGCAGGGGAAAACCAGTCAGGGCGTTAAGCTGGACCTGACAGCGAATTTTGGTGAGAATTTCCGCATTGCCACCCAGAATAGCAAAGAGGCTATGTTTGAAGTTCAAAGTGCGATTGGCGATGGTGCCAGCGACAATACGAACGGGTTTCGGGAAGCAATTTTGTGTTATCCGAATGGTATTGCAGGGGGCACAAACTCCTGGTTTTATCGGCCATCGCAAAATCTGGTCAATGCCTTCCGTACTGACGAAAATGGTTTGCCCCTGCTCAATACGTATAACGACGTCGATGTTACGTCGAATGAGACGGTACCAGATGCCAGCCCATTTACCCCTTATTCGGGCAATCTGGACCCTCGTTTAGACCATACCGTGGACGTCGGGGCATTCCTTATCTGGACTGGGGCATGATGAGCGGCTTAGCCTTTACGGCTCCTCCGGGCGAGTCGATCACCAATGGCGGGCCATTTACGGGAAAGAAGCACGTCTTCTCATCGGCCGAGTATAGTTCCGGGCAGGTCGTTCGGGCGAGTTTTGGTATTGCCAGCGCGCTGAATTATGATCTGATGCGTTTTGCCGATGTACTGCTGATGGCGGCAGAATGCGAAGTGGAGGTGGGTAGTCTGGATAAAGCCCGTGAATACGTCAATCGGGTTCGTGCCAGAGCAGCGGCCTCACCCATCAAAACAATAGACGGAACTACCAACGCGGCTAAATACGTAGTAAACCCCTATACAACAGCCTGGGCGAGTCAGGCGATTGCCCGGCAGGCTGTTCGGTTCGAGCGGAGAATCGAATTAGGAATGGAAGGCCACCGCTTCTTCGATCTGGTTCGTTGGGGAATAGCCGATCAGGTGATCAACAACGAATATTTACCTAAAGAAAGCACCCGCCGTTCGCTGGCACTGGGCAATGGCGTTAAGTTCACGAAGAACAAGAGCGAATACCAGCCTATTCCAGACTATGCGATTACCCAGAGTTTTGTCAATGGACAACCAACCTTAAAACAGAATCCTGGTTATTAAGCGCTGATTCTCGGCTTTTGTTTCGAAGGCATTCTCCTCTCTCTACGGGGCTAATCGTGTAGTTTACCACCCCCAACCCCCTCCTAAAACAGGAGGGGGCTAAAAAAAGCTCTGGAGTTTTGGAGTCCCCTCCTGTTTTAGGAGGGGGTTGGGGGTGGTAAATAGGGTAAAACAAACCAAATTTACCATTCACATGAAGCCCTTACAAGACTGGCCCTAACAGAAGTTGAAAACTGGCCTCATTATCGAATACATATTGTTAGTAATCAACCTGTCCCTTCAGCATCCATTTGTTCCGAAACGTAATGAAACGCATCCTTTCACCTGTTCTTTTCCTGTCAGTGGTTCTCTTAACGGCTTTTCAACTAACCTATAAAGAACGAAAAACGGAGTTGAGTACCGAATGGCCTGAATATTTGGGCGGGCCTGATCGCAATCATTATTCGACCCTGGATCAGATCAACACCAGTAACGTTAACCAGCTTAAGATAGCCTGGGAATATCACTCCCGCGACTCGGGGCAGGTGCAGTGCAATCCAATTATTGTCGATGGCACACTCTACGCAGTGACGGCCTCGAATCAGCTGGTGTCGCTCGATGCAGCTACGGGTCAAGAAAAGTGGCGCTACGTAGAACCGGGTACCAAAACGTTCAATACGAACCGGGGTGTTACGTACTGGAAAAGCAATCGGGCCGACGATACCGAGCCCGCACGTATCCTGTACGCCTACGGCTCCTCGCTTTACGCCATTGATGCACAGACCGGGCAGCCAATCACCAGCTTTGGCGAAAACGGGCGAGTTAGTCTTAAGGCCGGACTAGGTGAATCAGCGAAAGATAAATTTGTTATTTCGAACACGCCGGGTACCCTGTTCGAGGATTTGCTGTTCATGCCGCTACGTGTCTCGGAAGGGGCGGATGGAGCACCCGGATCTATTCAGGCGTTTAATGTACGAACGGGTAAACTGGCTTGGGTTTTTCATACGATTCCGCATCCGGGCGAATTTGGCTATGACACCTGGCCTAAAGAGACCTATAAAAACACTGAAGTAGGCGCGGCCAATAACTGGGCGGGTATGGCCATTGATCGCAAACGCGGCATCCTCTATGTACCGACGGGCTCAGCCGGATTTGATTTTTACGGCGGAAATCGTAAAGGGCAAAACCTGTTTGCCAATTGCCTGCTGGCCCTGGATGCCCGAACCGGGAAACGGATCTGGCACTACCAACTTGTTCATCATGATGTTTGGGACCGTGATTTGCCCGCTCCACCAAACCTGATCACGCTTCGGATGAAGGATCGATCGGGCGCCACGAAAACAATCGATGCGGTGGCTCAGGTAACCAAGAGTGCCCACGTCTTTATTTTTGATCGGGTGACAGGTAAGCCGCTTTTCCCCATTCGGGAGGTTCCCGTTCCTAAATCGCCTTTACCGGATGAAGCGACCTGGCCTACGCAACCCATCCCAACCTTACCCGCGCCTTTTGCCCGGCAAACCATTGCCGAAACAGATTTAAACCCCTATGCTACAAACCGCGATTCGCTGATCGCGCAGTATCGTCGGGCCAGAAAAGGAACTTATCAGCCGCTGAGTAAAACCCCAACGCTACTATTACCGGGAGCAGATGGAGGGCCGGAATGGGGTGGTGCGGCCGTTGATCCCGAAGGGATTATGTATGTGAACGCCAATGAAATGGCCTGGATGTTTAGCCTCAGCGACAATCCTAAAGTAGATGAGCTGGCGCATTTAAGTCCCGGCAATCGACTCTATACAACCTATTGTGTCGCCTGTCATGGAACGGACCGAAAGGGGAATCCATCCAGTGGCTATCCATCGCTCGTAAACATCGGTCAACGGCGCGACCGGGAGTACGTATCCAAATTGATTACCAGCGGGAAAGGAATGATGCCCGGTTTCGCAGGTATTACGGCCGAGCAAAAGCAGGCGCTACTGGCTTTTTTGTTTAACGATGAGAAAGTAGAAACTGTCGCTACGTCTCCCGGTTCGAAGCCCAAACAGGGGCCTTACGTTCCGTATCGGTTCAACGGTTACACGAAATTTTTAGACAGCAAAGGCTATCCCGCCATCAAGCCACCCTGGGGTACGTTAACGGCCATCAACCTCAATACGGGACAGCAGGTTTGGCAGAAAACACTGGGCGAGTTTCCTGAACTAACCCGGCAAGGAATTCAGCCAACCGGGACAGAGAACTACGGAGGTCCGGTTATTACAAAAGGAGGGCTGTTATTCATTGCGGCAACGAAAGACGGTATGTTCCGGGCTTATGACAAAAAAACCGGCCAATTACTTTGGCAAACCCAATTGCCAGCCGCCGGTTTTGCCACGCCCAGTACGTATGAGGTGAACGGGAAGCAATATATCGTAGTCGCTTGTGGAGGCACAAAATTAGGGACTAACAAAGGGGATAGTTACGTTGCCTTTGCTCTTCCTTAAAAAGGATGACTAGGCTGCGTTACGTTTATGGGTAATGCTCACTACGTATCAATAACCACTACGTACTGGTAATCAGCACATAAAGTCGCTAACCTGAAAAATAGTAAAATACCTGTACTGTAAAATTTTTACCAGTTAGGATTAAGGATAGGTTTGTAAAATCCCGGCGGAATTTCTGCCGGTTTTTTTGTGCCTTAGCCCGATATCGAATGCTGGTACACCATTGGTATAATTACGCAGCGGAGTTCTTTTAGAATGAGTTACCACACTCATTATTCTCTATGCGCTGCTCATTCGTCATTGGCTGGATAACTGCCGTTCTATTGGTAGGATCAATCAGTATAGGTTATGGACAACCAACAGCTGTACTGACCGGCTATGTAGTGGATGCCGCTTCCGGAAAACCCATGCCGTTTGCCAATGTGTACGTGAATGGGAGCACGCGGGGGGCCGTAACCGACGAAAAAGGAGCGTATAGTCTTACAGGTATCCCCCTGGGCACGGTGGAGATTGTCGCTTCCTTCATTGGCTACCAACCCGATAAACACACCTTCCGATTTGATAATCCCTCCCCACAAAAAGCCACGTTTCGACTAACACCAAGTGAGCAAATGCTGGCGGCCGTAACCGTACGAGGCAATTCGAAACTTTGGGAGCGACACCTTCGTCAGTTTCAAAAACAACTCTTCGGCGAGCCGTTTGGTGGGCAGTGTGTGCTGGTCAACAGCGACGTTCTCAGTTTTAAAGAAGAGAACGGCCATCTCTATGCAACGGCAAACGAGCCTTTGACCATTGACAATCAAGCCTTAGGCTACCGACTCATCTATGATTTGCAACATTTCGATGCGGCTGCATCAGGTAATGTATATCTGGCCGGTACCGCCCGTTTCGAAGAAGTAAAACCAGAAAACGAACGCCAGGCCAACCGCTTTCGACGGAACCGGCTTACCGCCTACACAGGATCGATTCGTCATTTAATGGCTAGCCTGATTGACGATACGTTCGGGCAGGCTGGCTTTCAGGTTTATCAGGAAGATGTCTCCAAGGCGATCCCCCTCGACCATCGGACAAGTACACTTACCGCTGCTATTCATGACTATAAACGTCTGATACCCATTAAGGCATCTACGGCCATACAACCTGGTCGATTATCGACCGAGCGTCGATTGGTCTCGCCGATGAAGCTGATCATATTCTATACCCATGCCGTCTCGAATTTTTCGCCATATCCCGATGCACGCTACGCCTATACGGAAATAAAACTACCAACCGGGCAACTGCAAATGACCGTCGATGGAGTAATTACCATACCTGAAGGGATGGAAGCGAAAGGCTCGATGGGCAACGACCGACTATCAACGATGTTACCCGCCGACTGGAAACCCGATGGTAATCAGCAGGAGGCTCTGGCAACAGATCAGTTGGCAACTCAGGGCAAGCTCGCTCCACCCGATGCCCGCCTGGAACGTATCGCCACCACCTTCAACGAGCGCTTCAAACTACTGTCGCCCAGCTTGTTTGTACATATCGACAAGCCCCTTTACGCCACAGGAGATCGACTCTGGATGAGTACCTACTTGCTCGATGCGGCCAATCACCAGCGACCCAGTGGCGAAACGGCCATTCATGTCGACTTGCTTTATCCCGGTGGAAAATTGGTACAGCACCAGTGGGTACGTATCGCAGAGGGACGGGGCGAAGGTCATTTCCGACTATCGGATACGCTCAGCACGGGAACGTATCGCCTGCGCGCCTATACCGATGAGGATAATGCCCAACGGCGGCCAGCCTTCGAGCGATCGGTGGCGATCTATAATCTGTTTAAGAACGAGTTACCAATACGTAGTGATTCTATTTCTCCGCCAGTAGACATTCAGATTTTACCGGAAGGAGGCCGCTGGATGTCGGGACTACCCGCGCGACTGGGCATAAAGATTGTTCAGCCCGATGGATATGGTTTACCCATTGACGGACGTATCGTCGACGATCAGGGCGCTGACGTTGTTCATTTCAAAACGAATCGGCAAGGAATGACCAGCGTATTGATGGAGCCAAAGCCACAGCGGACGTACTACGCCGACATTACGTATAACAACCAGCCACAACGCGTTCCGTTGCCCAAACCCGACACGGAAGGATTACTGCTGTCGGCCGATGCCACCAGCGACACCACTCGGCTCGCGTTAACCATCTTAAGCACCAACCGATCCACTATCGACTCCGCCTATATACTGATTCAGCAGCGTGGCCGGGTAGTTGACCAGCGAAAGATTCTCCTGCAAAATGGGTTGGCGAAGGTAAGCTTGCCCATGATGAGCTGGTTGCCGGGACTAGCCCAAATTACCCTGTACGACGCCAGCGCTAAGCCGCAAGCCGAGCGATTAGTTTTTATACCCGAATTCATTGCGCCGGTACGAGTCTTCATGAGCGCTAACAAACCACGCTATCAGCCTCGTGAGCAGACCACGCTGAGTATCAACCTGACCGACAATGGATCGCCAGCACTAGCCGCTCTATCTGCGTCGATTACCGATGCGGATAAAGTACCCGCCGATACTGCCGACGCTACGTTACCAACGCACTTGCTGCTAACGGGCGAGCTCCGGGGACGTATCGAAAACCCTAACCAATACGTAGCGAATCGCTCTTCCGAGATCAGTAAAGCCCTGGACGATCTGCTGCTAACCCAAGGCTGGCGACGCGTGCGTGGCACATCCAACATGGATTCGCTGGGTGGCGTATCGCTGATGGGTCGCATTTTGACGGCAAAAAATCAGCCCATACCTGGCGCGCAGATTATGGTGGCGTCGACTGCGACCGGGCAATCGTTCGTCAAATCGGCGGGAGCGGATGAAAAAGGGCATTTCCGGCTGGCAGGGCTTGCCATTCGTGATACGATTTCATTAGTTGCCCAACTCATGGATCGTCAATTAAAGAAATTTCCGACCAACGATGCCCGTCTGATTCTGGAGACACCGGGCGCCCAATGGGAAACTGAAAAAATGACCCGTGTATCAAACTGGTCGACATTGCGCTCTCACCTGGATGCCGCCCGCGTCCGGCAGGAAGCAAACGTCGATTTATACCGCGATCAATCAGCGAAAGTATTGCAGGAAGTGGCGGTCCGCGCCCGAAAATACGAAGATCGGCCTGAGGATATCCAAATGCGTAGTTTGCACAATCAGGCCGATGCCGTTCTGGTATTCGACGATAAATCACCCGCCTACCAGAACCTATACGAAATGATTCAGGGGCGACTAACAGGCGTAACGGTTACTCGAGAAGGAGCCTTTGTCGCGCGTAGCTATAAGGTGTTTATACGGGGCGTGAGTAGTTTCAAAAGTGGTATGCAACCCTTGTATTTGATGGATGGGACGCCCATTCAGGACCCCGACGGCAATGCGTTGCTGCAATTCAACCCAGGCGATATTGAACGTATTGAATTAGTAAAAAATGCTGGTTCAGCCGGTATATATGGGGTTCGGGGCGGGAACGGAGTCATTGCTTTTTACACCAAACGCAGACGGTCTATGCAGGGCAAAGCGAATTCTAAGGAAGGTATGACCCCCATTCAATTCATTGGTTATCCGTCGTTGCAACGTGAGTTCTACGTACCACGCTATGATACGGACGTAGCGCCCGGCAGCATTTCTGGTCCCGTTGATCACCGGGACGTATTATACTGGAAACCACTCATGCAAACCGACAGCCAGGGGCGCAGCCAATTGCGTTTTCCGCTGTCGGACGTAGTACGAACGGTACGCGTGGAGATACAAGGCATTACAGCCGATGGCCGGCCTGTGCTGGGCGTTCAGTTAATCCGGGTTCAGTAACGTAGCTGGTTATCGATTCCGGGAGTTATTTTACCTGCGCTACAACTAACCCCGTATAAACAATAACCCATCGCATAAGCAACTTATCCAACGCTCACCTTTGACAAAGTTTTGAACCGCCCGGCGGTCCGATTTGTCAAAGGTGAGCGTAAAGCAGACGAAAATCAATTAAAAGTAAGTTAAGTCTTTTACAGAAAAGATTGACTACGCAACAGGAAGCCCTGTTTTATCGTACTATAGGATACAATTCGTCCTGAAGACGAACTGATCCTTATTTGATTAAGAACAGGTAAGCGTTATCGTCGTCGCGCGGGTCGTATAAGATAAGTTAATCTTCAAGCTCCTCAAGCTAGCGCAGAAAAAGAGGTAGCAGGAACTGCCCCCACTCCTTCACGCTTGTATCGCAAACGAACAGGCTCGATTCCTAAAACCGTTGATATTGAACGTTATTACGAGCTAGTAACAGCATTTTTTTCTTGCGATCCAGGATGGTGAAATAATGTTTGAATGCCGGTTTGAGCGTATCAGCCCGATTATCGCATAGATACAAGCTACGTACTTGGGTAAATGATGAATAGTAAGGATCGGGCCTATAAGTATAAAGCCAAAAGTCAATGCTGGTGTCATGATAAACTCCTGACACAAAGTTTCGATTCAGGAAGCTTAACAATAACAACAAGCGACGGACCTCCCCTTTTTTCATATCCTTAAAAGCCGGATTGGCAAAGGTGAGCGTATCGAAGCGACCAACACTTTCTCCTCGAAAATACATGATACTATCCCAAGGCTGAACAACACAATTCATAAATTGGGGAGCTTTGATGGTCTCGATATTTTGACAAATCTGCCGTAAAGTCCGTATAGAGTCCTCCATGGCTTGAGCAGAATCAACAAACCGGATTTGCTGTCGTTCGAGAGGGGGCTGATAATACTGATACAGTCCATAACCCAGGCCACTTAGTACAGCCAGCACCAGCAAAAACTTGATTCTCTTACGTTTACTCATTGCATTCCTTTAAAAGTAGTTTTCTCCCCTCCGTGCTTGAAACGTAGACGATTGGGGAGAAAACTACTTTGACTTAACCCTTTTTGCTCACTTTGCCGGAACCTTGGAGCTATAGTTCCTAGGCATATACAGCCGTTCAACCTCGGCATCTGACTTGTACAATATGAAATCGACGTGAGTATTAGGGAGGGTTTTACCTCCTATGCCTTCTGGAATCGCTAACCCGGTATTGCGCAATGTAATGGTCATGCACTCACTAACCCTAAGAATATACACATACATTGTACGACCTTTTAGATACCGTTGCCAAGGAGAGTCAGATGCCGAATAAACGGTCGCTGGAAATGCTCTAAATGTTTTTCCCGTCTCACGCTCAATCATGGTACGCAACGAATCGAACGAATAATATTTATTGCGAACAGTAAACCTATATTCCAGAATAGGTTCGTCATAATTATCCTCAGCACGCTCTCTAGGGTCATTATCAAGAGTAATTTGGTACTTCGCGTGCTTTAAAGAGAAGCTTATGATCGACTTATCTTTTTGCTGGAGGAGCGTCGTATCTTTCGTAAAGGTCCCTCCTCCCCAAAATTTCATATTGTATGATTGGGCAATCTGCCCGACTGTGGCTGGATAAGGAATTCGTAGATCGCCAAATCGAAATTCTCCTGCCAGGCAGATCGCTGGTTGTTGTTTTCTGATTTGGAATCCACTAATAACGCCAACCAATACAATGAATAGTACGCTGGATAGACGCATGAGCTATGAACTGAGTTAGTAATTGAGTTAATCTTATCTCCAGTCTTACTAAGGAGTTCGACATGGGCTTTCTTGTGGGCAACCTGATAATTTTATCATCTCATGATTTAAATATGCGGTACATAGATAGTCCAAAATCGCATCCCAAGAACAATGGCCACCTAAGGTGGCTTTATAACCAATAGCGTTATTTCAGAACGCTGCTGACCTTTGACAACGTTTTGAACCTCGTCAAAGGTCAGCGTAAAGCAGACGAAAATCAATTAAAAGTAAGTTAAGTCTTTTACAGAAAAGATTGACTACGCAACAGGAAGCCCTGTTTTATCGTACTATAGGATACAATTCGTCCTGATGACGAACTGATCCTTATTTGATGCGTATGTTATACCGTTTATGGTTCTGCGGAAGTCGGTTTTTAGCCATTCTCTTTCTTTTGATTTCCAGCCACTTATCCGCTCAGCAGCTTCCTTATTCTCTTGGGCAGCGCCAGCAGTTGGAAACACTTCGGCAAACCATACAGAAAACCTACGATGCTAACTATACGCGCGCCGTTTCGCTAGCCAATAAACTCGGACGACCGATCACTCAACTACGTAGCAATGGACAACAGATTACCCTGGCGGGGATCGATGATCGGGGGAATTTATTATACCATGCCACCAGTGTCGGAAACTCGCAGGTAGCGAATGCCACTCGTACGTCGGCCCTCTATGCGGGCGGTAGTCTTGGACTCAACCTATCGGGCAGTAGCGCTTCCGTTCAGAATAAACTGGGTATCTGGGATGGGGGTGCTGTCCTGTCGACTCATGTTGAGTTGAGAAATCGGATTACCCAAAACGACAAAGCCAGCACGGCTGTCGCTGATGAGGAACACGCTACTCACGTAGCCACAACCATGATTGGCACGGGTGTTAACGCATTAGCGCGCGGCATGGCCTTTGGTGCCAAACTACAGGCATGGGATTTTACCAATGATGTGTCTGAAATAACGGCAGCCGCGCCGAACCTGCTGATCTCGAACCACTCCTATGGCTATCAGGCTGGCTATCAATATAACCCTGATCGGCAGGGTTCCGTAAAATGGGAATGGTATGGCGATACCACCGCCAGTAAGGTATATGATTACAAATTTGGCTTATACGAATCCAACGCCCGATCGCTTGACCTCATCGCAAATTCAGCCCCCTACTATCTGATGGTCAAAGCCGCCGGTAACGATCATGGTGCCAGTGGTTATACGGCCGGACAATCGTACGTTCTGGTTAATCATGGCAATCAGATCAGTACCGTACCGCGCGATCTGCAAACAGGATACGACCAGATGTCGACATCGGCCATCGCCAAAAATATACTGACGGTAGGCGCTGCTTTCTACCCTGTTTACGGCTATAAACGACCAGCCGACGTAGTACTGGCCGATTTTAGCAGTTGGGGACCCGCCGACGATGGCCGGATCAAACCCGATATTGTCGGTATTGGCGTCAATATTTTATCCGCCAATTCCACCAGCGACAGCGCCTACGTAACGCTTAGTGGTACATCGATGGCCACGCCGAACGTATCGGGTTCGCTGCTGCTGCTTCAGGAATATTTCACGCAGTTGACTGGCCAGCCTATGCGCTCGTCAACGTTACGGGGGCTAGTGTTGCATACGGCCTTCGAAACCGGACCATCCATTGGCCCCGACTATCAGTTTGGCTGGGGCTTACTGAATACCGAACAGGCGGCTCGTCTTATTCGTAATGACGACAAAACGCATTTGTTGAGCGAACGGAGTCTCACCCAGGGTCAACGCGACTCCATTCAGGTCATTGCATCGGGAAATGGTCCGTTGGTGGCCACCATCTGCTGGAATGATCCGGCAGGAGCCATCACCACCAAGATCAATGATCGTACTCCCAAACTCGTCAATGATCTCGACCTGCGTATCACCAACGGCACAACCATCAACCTGCCGTGGATACTGGACCCCGACAACCCGAGCAAAGCCGCTACCGCTGGCGATAACACCCGCGACAATGTGGAACAGATACGGATCGAGAATGCCGTTCCCGGCAAAACATACACCATTGCCATCACGAACAAAGCAACGCTCAGCGGAGGCAAACAGGATTACGCGCTCCTTGTAAGCGGAGTTGGCGGACAGGTTTATTGTACGTCTGCGCCCAGCTCGTCGGCCGATAGCAAAATCAGCGGTGTTACGTTCGGTGGCATCAGTCAGACCGGCACCAGCGGCTGTACGACGTATAATGACTTTACACAACAAACAGTCGGTACGATTCAGGCCAGCCAGACATTGCCACTATCCGTCACTACCGGCACTTGTGGAGCGACCCGTAACGTAGTCGTTAAAGCCTTTGCCGACTGGAACGCAAACGGCAATTTCACCGACGCTACCGAAACGATTGCTACGTCTGGTGTTCTGAACGGTCCCGGCGTATTTACCACCAACGTAACGATTCCGCAAAGCGTAACGGTTGGCCAACTCATCCGGCTACGTATCGTAGCAACCGAAACCAGCGATCCGAACGCTGTTAACCCTTGCGGTACGTATGGCAACGGCGAAACCCAGGACTATCTGGTTCGGGTCGTTACGTCAACAAATGACATTGGCATCACGGACATTCCTTTCCCATCCAGTACATTCTGCGTGAACGACGCTACCGTATCGATACAGGTGCAGAATTTCGGTCCTCAAACGCAAACCAATATTCCGGTTACGGTACAGATTACCGATGCGGCCAATACAACCGTTGCTACGTTGTCGGGTACGTTGGCTTCGTTAGCTGCCTATGGAACGGGACAGGTAACGCTGGTGCCGACTACCGCCCTGAATCTGACACCCAATCAAACCTACACCTTTACCGCATCGGCGGTGCTGGCGAATGATCAGAACCCATCAAACAACCAGCTCACCGCAACCCGCACCGTCGCTCCACCGACAACGGGCGGTATTTTTACCGCAGCTACCTGTGGCATCGATACCGCTTTTTACCTGACCAACAAAGGCAATGCCACCGCCTTCTGGTATGATGCCCCAACGGGAGGCAATTTGCTGGCAGCGGGCAATGCCGTTTCCTTTTCGGGTAAACCAGCTACTGGCGTATTTTATGCTGCGCTGAATGAATTTAGTGGTCGGCTCGGCCCAACGGCGAAAAGTGCATTTGGCGGAGGCACATACGGCTACAATTACGGTCCGGCTCCGCTGATTACGACGACCGTACCAATTACGTTATCGAGCGCCCGACTCTATATTGGTCATTCCGGTACGTTAACCTTTACCGTAGCCACCCTAAGCGGATCAACGGTATCGTCGTTGACTATTCCCGTCACCGCAACCCGGACCTTACCGCTCAGTGCAACCGCTACGAGCGGCCAGCTGGCCGATGACCCCAACGATCCGGGTGCGATTTACGATCTGAATCTAAAAATCCCGCAGGCCGGTACGTATCAGGTTACGATTGACTACGCCGACAGCGCGGCCATTTTCAGGAGTAATGTAGGCGTTTCTGGTTTTCCATATCGGTTGAATACCGCCAATGGCCAAACCGTTGTGTCTACAAAAGGGTCGCTGTTTGAGAACGCATCGGGCGGTTATGATACACTGACTACAGCCTGGTATTATTTCTACGACCTGCAAATCCGTGCGGCCGATTGCCCATCGGCTACGCGGGTGGCCGTTACGCCTTCCTCAGGCCAGGCCTCTGTAGCCACCGTTACGCCCAACGTATCCACCAGCATTTGTCAGGGTTCCAGCGTTACGTTGCAGGCCAATACAGGTAGCGGATTGCTGTACCAATGGTACCGGAATGGAACAGTTATTTCCGCAGCAACCAGCAGTACGCTATCGGTGGCATCGAATGGTAACTATGCCGTGCAGGTAACCGGTATATGCGCCCCCGCCCGATCAGCGGCTGTGACCATATCGATTCGGGCCGCCCAAACGCCAACCATTACGGTCAATAGCTTTACGTTAACCACGAACGCTACGTCCGGCATTCAGTGGCTGCTCGACGGCGTTCCCATTTCTGGCGCTACCAGTGCTACGTATGCTGTCACGAAAACGGGTCGCTATTCGGTTCGGGGCAATGTAAACGGTTGCGGTGAACTCATTTCGACAGAAGTATATCTGGTCATTCTGGACGCGGAGCCAGTGGCCGAAGACAATACGTTGCTGGTTTATCCCAATCCGGCTACGAGCAAGGTAACGGTTTCGCTGTCGTCGGCTACGTCGTTTCCACAATCGCCAACCGTTCGGCTGGTCGACATTCGAGGGGTAACGTTGCATACAACCACCCTGCAACGGGACGGTAAATCATATTCTACGCAATTAGACGTAACAGGCTTAGCAGGCGGTACATTTTTTGTTATAGTTTCAGATGACAAAGCCCAGAATAGCTGGGTTAAACGCATCCAGAAACCATAAGTATCGTATCCTGAATCAGTTTTACACATCAAAGCTCATAAGCGTATTCATTACCGTTTGGGGTAACCTGATCAGGGCTAAACGCGCTGGCTGGATCGTGCTGTGTCTACTTATTCAACAGGCCAGTTTTAGTCAGTCAATACGTTCTGACTGGAGAACGGAACTTGTTCAGCGATACAGCGCGCTACGTACGCGAACGACCCAGTTGGCGAAACAACAGGGCTGGCCAGTCTACAGTCACTATGCTACTAATCGCCAATTGGTTTTGCAACGAATTGACTCACTCGGGCAGCCTGTTTACTACACCCTTCATAATACAGAAGCAGCCCGAGCCACCCGTACCCAGTCGCTTTACCAGAACGGCGTGCTACAATTGGCGTTATCGGGAAGTAGTAGCGCCTTGCGTGGTAAAATAGGCTTGTGGGATGGCGGGCGAGTTCTTACTACTCATCAGGAATTCAGCCCAGCTACTGCTGGCCCAGCTATTTTGCAGCAAATGGACACTACCGGTTCATACAGCGATCATGCCACTCATCTGGCCGGAACGCTGGTTGCCCGAGGCATCAACGCCCAGGCCAGGGGCATGGCCTACGGTGCCCAGTTGTCTATCTGGAATTATAGCGACGACATTAGCGAAATAGCTGCTGCGGCCCCAAACCTGTTGCTCTCTAATCACGCGTATGGCCCAGTGGTGGGCTGGGTATATAACCCGTCTCGCCCCGGCACCGACCCGGCCCAGAAATGGGAATGGTGGGGTAATACGAGAATCAGCACAACGGAAGATTATTTATTCGGTTTCTACACCTCACAGGCCCGTGATATTGACCAGATTGCAGCCAACAACCCTTTTTATCTGATGATCCGGTCAGCCGATAACAAACGCGCCGAAACCGGACCGCCCGCCGGAACGCCTTATTACCTAAGAAATACCAACGAAACCAGTACGTTAAACCGCAGCCGGAATGATGGGTACGATGTCATTCCTGCCGAAGCTACTGCCAAGAACGTATTGACCGTAGGAGCCGCCGACGTTACGTTTAATCAGCAGGATCAGCCAACCACTATTAACTCGACCGCCTATAGCGGCTGGGGCCCAACCGATGATGGGCGTATTAAGCCCGATTTGCTGGGTATGGGCACGAACGTGTTCTCAACCCTATCCGATGCGCCATCGTCTTACGGCACCTACACCGGAACATCAATGGCGTCGGCTAACGTAACGGGTTCGCTTGTGCTGTTGCAGGAACTCTACATGCAACAAAAAGCGGCCACATCAACCAATTCCACGCAGGCCAGTCAGTTTATGCGTTCGGCCACGCTGAAAGGATTGGCCCTGCATACTGCCAGCCGGACAACACCCGCAACTGGTCCCGACTATCGTCAGGGCTGGGGTCTGTTAAATACGGAAGCCGCTGCACGAGTCATTTTAAACACAAATCAGGCTCATCTGATTCTGGAGCGAACGTTAGAATCGGGCGGGACATTCACCCAACGAATTGTCGCCCAGGGCAATGAGCCGCTCATCATTACCTTGTGCTGGACTGATCCGGAAGGTCCAGCGACAGCCGTTGCAGCCGCTTCGCTCGACCTACAAACGCCTAAACTGATCAATGACTTAGATGTACGGGTTGCTGCCGGTGCCAATACGTTCCTGCCGTTTGTTCTCGATCCAGCAAATCCGTCACGAGTGGCCACATCCGGCGATAACATCCGCGATAACGTCGAGCAGATCTATATCCAGAATCCTGTACCAGGTCAGGCTTATACGATCACAGTATCGCACAAGGGCAAAATGAAGTACACGGGCCAGCCCTTTTCTATTGTTGTCAGCGGTCTATACCGGCTGCAATGTCAGTTTCCGGTGTCAATTACACCCGGGCGCGATACAGTTCTCTGTTCTGGTGCCCGTTTGCAACTCAGCGCTGATAATAGAGCAGGTTTTACGTACCAATGGCTGCTTAATAATTTGCCCATTGCCAATGCCACTACGTCGACTTACCAGACGGCCACCGCAGGAGCCTACGCACTGCGGATGACCGACGCATCCGGCTGTTCGGTTACCTCGTCAACTGTTCAGGTACGAACCATCGATGATGCAGTAAAAATAACGCCTGCCAGCACGCAATGGCTTTGTCAGGATGGCGCACCGATTCAGCTGACGGCAACGTCTACGACTAGTTCACCCCTGGTTTGGTTACGTAACGGAAACGTGCTGACCGATGTTCAGTCGACTACGTTAAATGCTACGTTGCCGGGTCGTTATCAGGTTCGGCTTTCGCAGGAAGGCTGCCAGGCGCTGTCTGATCCGGTCGTAATCAGTGCCACTACGGTTGACACTATTTCTCTAACGCCCGAAGAAACGGACTTAACCTTTTTGCAGGGAGCAACCGTAACTCTTTACGCAACCACCGGGAAAGATTATCAGTATCAGTGGTATCAGGACAACCAGCCTATTGCCAGCGCCACCCGCGATCGATTTTCGGTCAGTACGCCCGGCATCTATAAAGTACGTATTACCCAACAGACCTGCGTGGGCTGGTCGACAGAGCGCTACGTTCATTTTCCGATTGTTACCAGTGTGGCACCGCTTTCTGATTCGCTATTTACAATTTATCCGAATCCGGCCGAGCATACGATTGACATTCAGTATGCGTACCCCAATGTTCGCCAACTACGTATTAGCGTTATTGATCAGCAAGGTCGTGTGCAGCTCGAATCACAACTTTCCAACAGCCGAAACGGCCAGTTTCAGGGCTCGCTACGTCTCAATAACCTGGCTACCGGACTCTATTTTCTGAAGCTGGACGATGGCGAACGGACTCAGCTCAGGCGATTTATCAAGAAATGAGCTTGCCTCACATCATTTATTCCTGACCTTTCTACAAATCCCGGCGAAAAGATACCCCAGTCCGTATATTTTTCAGCAAATTCGTTGGCGATCTAAGTAAATTCATTTCTTGATTAGCTTACCTGTAGAGCTTGATTTGTAGACCGTCAACATGAAAAGTAAACGCCGAACGTTTATCCAGCAACTTGCTGCTTTGCTCGCCTTAGGTACTCTTAATGGCACCAAAACAGTTGCCAAAGCCTCAAAACCGTATGTAGTATTTGTCACTGGCGACCATGAATACAGTGGCGAACTAACCTTGCCACTTATTGCCGCCGAACTGGAAAAGAATTATGGCATGCGTACGACCGTGCTGAAGTCAGTTCCTGATTACAATGGCGAAAAAGATATTCCCGGCCTGGAGGCTTTGCGCGAAGCTGATCTGGCCGTATTTTTTCTACGCTGGCGTCTGCTCCCCCAGGATCAGTTGAACTATATCGACGAGTATCTTAAATCAGGTAAGCCGGTCATGGGGTTCCGCACAACGACACACGCCTTCAATTATCCGGACGGCGATGACCGAAAACGCTGGAATGCGTTCGGTGAATTTGCGTTCGGCGCTCCTCCGGGCTGGGGCGGTAAAGCGCAGCACACCCATTACGGTCACAACAGCACCACCGACGTAACGATTATTCCGGAAGCGGCTAAAAACCCTATTCTGACGGGCGTAGCACCATCCTTCCACGTAGCGTCCTGGCTATATCGCGTTCTACCCGATTACCCAGCCAAGGGAGCGGTGCCGCTATTAATGGGCAAATCGGTTAATCCCGACAAGGCCGCCATCGACAATCCCGTAGCCTGGACCTGGAAAAATCAGTGGGGAGGTAAGGCCTTCATGACGACTCTCGGCCATCCAGACGATTTTCAGGTAGAATCCGTCCAACGACTGGTTATCAATGCCATCCATTGGGAGCTGGGGTTGCCCGTTCCTAAAAAATGGAAAGGAAAGATTGCTATTAATGTTCCTTACGGCCACCCTAAAAAATCCTGATCATGATCCTAGCCAAAAAACGTAGCGTTGTTGGATTACTAGCCGGATTTGGGTTGGCATTCCTCGCCTTTACCGCTTTCCAGCCCAATCAATCTGATCCACTGAAAATCGACAAGGGATCACGTATCATTCTGCTGGGCAACAACCTGGGCTCCCGAATGATGAATTTCGGTTCCTTCGAAACGGAGATGTTTCTGCGCTATCCGGATAGCCAGTTGTTTATTCGGAATATGTGCGATGGTGGCGATACCCCCGGCTTCAGACCTCATGCGAGTCGCAATAATCCCTGGGCTTTTCCGGGCGCCGAAAAATTTCAGACAGAATACGCTAATCCATCGGAAAGCGAAGGGCATTTCGAAACACCCGACCAATGGCTCACCCGCCTGAAAACCGACGTCATTGTTGCCTTTTTCGGCTATAACGAATCATTCCAGGGAAAAGCAGGGCTGGAAAACTACAAAGCCGAGCTGGATGCTTTTATTAAATGGACGCTGAAGCAGAAATACAACGGAACCAGCGCTCCTAAACTGGCCATTGTATCGCCCATTGCCTTCGAAGATTTATCGAGCAAATTTGATCTGCCAAATGGTAAAAAGGAAAACGAAAACCTTTCCTTGTACACCAAAGCCATGAAGGAAGTGGCCGACCGCAACGCCGTCCTGTTCGTCGATGCGTTCACGCCCTCTCAGCAATGGTATGCCGCCAGCACCGAGCCACTAACAATCGACGGATCGCAACTCACGGAGGCAGGCTACCAGAAGTTAGGTCTTTTACTGGCCGATCAGCTATTTGGTAAGGCGCCATCCAAAGCCGAAACAAACCGACAGTTGGTTCAGAATGCAGTGATCGAAAAAAACTGGATGTGGCATAACGATTACAAGATTCCGAACGGTGTGCACGTATACGGACGTCGTTATAATCCGTTTGGTCCCGACAATTACCCGGCTGAGATCGAAAAAATTCGGCAGATGACGGCGGTTCGGGATACGGCCATCTGGCTGGCGGCCACTAAAGGCCAGAAAATGGATATTGAAGCGGCCGATAAACGGACCAGAAACCTGCCAGAGGTCAAAACCAACTTCAATCCAGAGAAAAACGGCAGTCTTACGTACCTCTATGGCCAGGATGCACTCAGCAAATTAAAAGTACCGTCTGGCTATAAAATTGAGCTTTTTGCCTCGGAGCAGGAATTCCCGGATCTGGCAAAACCCATGCAGATGTCGTTCGACAACAAGGGGCGGTTGTGGGTGGCCTGTATGCCTAGTTATCCGCATTACAAACCGGGCGACCCTAAGCCAAACGATAAGATCATTATTCTGGAAGACACCAACAACGACGGTAAAGCCGATAAAGAGACGGTCTTCGCCGATAAACTTCATTTGCCGCTTGGTTTCGAAATAGCACCTGAAGGTGTTTACGTTTCTCAGGGTACCAATCTGAAGTTTTTCACGGACACCAATGGCGACGACAAGGCCGACAAAGTCGAAATTCTGCTCAGCGGCTTCGACGATCATGATACGCACCACAACAGTCACGCTTTTACGGTCGATCCGTCGGGCGCTATTTATTCGGGTGAAGGTGTTTTTCTGCATACCAACGTCGAAACATCGTATGGCCCTGTTCGGGCTACCAACGGTGGTTTTTATCGCTACGCCCCCCAACTTAAAAAGCTGGAACGTACTGCTCAGTTGTCGATTCCCAATCCCTGGGGTATTGCCTTCGATGATTGGGGCCAACCATTTTTTGCCGAAACCTCAAGTCCCGACGTTCGCTGGATGATGCCTGGCAGCGTTCTACCTCGCTACGGCCAGGCAACGCACAAATCGGTTCAGTTGATCGAAGATGCACACAGGGTTCGGCCTACCTCGGGTCTGGAATTTGTTTCCAGCCGTCATTTCCCCGACGAACTTCAAGGCGATCTGCTGATCAATAATACCATCGGTTTCCTGGGTACGAAAGAGCACACGCTGGTCGATGATGGCACGGGCTACAAGAGCAAACACCGGATGGATCTGGTCGTGAGCGAAGACCGAAATTTCCGGCCCGTCGATATGGAATTTGCGCCCGATGGCTCCCTGTATGTCATCGACTGGCACAACATTCTGATTGGTCATATGCAGCATAATGCCCGCGATCCGCTACGTGACCATTCGCACGGCCGCGTGTATCGCATTACGTATCCATCACGGCCGCTCGTAAAACCGGCTAAAGTCGATGGTGCCAGCATTGACGAATTGCTGGATAACCTGAAGTTACCAGAGTATCGCACCCGTTATCGCACCCGGCGCGAACTTCGTGGACGCGACGCGTCGCAGGTGCTCGCCAGGATAAACAATTGGGTGGCAAAGCTGGATAAAAATGATCCCCGCTACGAACACCACGTACTGGAAGCGCTCTGGGTTAGTTGGGGATTGGATAAAGTCGATCAGAAACTGCTCCGGCAGATGCTTCACGCCAAAGACTATCACGCTCGTGCGGCTGCAGTTCAGGTAGTTCGTTATACCGGCCATCAGGTGCCCGATCAGGCGAATTTGCTGATGGAAGCCGCCAAAGACGAGAATAGCCGGGTTCGGCTGGCCGCTATTGTAGCAGCTTCCTGGATTGGCAAGGAAAAAGGTTTACCCATTCTGGCCGAAGCGAAGAAAAAGCCGCTCGACGACTGGATGATTCATGCGTACGAAACAGCGGTTGCGCACCTGAACGGCGAAAACGTTAAAAAGGAGAAGGACGTAGCGACGGCTTCAACCCTGAAAGGTAATGAACTGGCTCTATTCAACTTAGGCAAAGAAATATACACCAAAGAGGGCTACTGCATTACGTGCCACCAGGCCGATGGGAAAGGACTTACGGCTTCCGGCTTTCCGCCATTAACGGGCACGCCCTGGGTAACCGGCAATGAAGATCGTCTGATCAAGATCGCGCTAAAAGGACTTCTCGGGCCTCTGGACGTAGCGGGCAAAAAATATCCCGGACAGGTTCCGATGACTCCTTTTGGGGGTTTATTGAAAGACAACGAAATCGCGGCTGTGCTGACGTACGTACGGAACTCGTTCGGCAACAAAGCATCGGCCATTTCGCCCGAAAAAGTGAAGCAGGTCCGCGCGGCTACCGACAGTAAAAAAGACTTTTACTCGCCCGAGCAGTTGCTCAAGCAACACCCTATGGAGAAATAAATTAACCCTTTTCCTATGCCAACTTTAGAATCATCGCCCGTTGGATTCAATTTATTAGCCTGGTCGGCCCCGATTTCCGAGAAAATGCACCCCATCGCGGAACGCTTGAAAAAAATTGGCTACGACGGGATCGAATGCTTTATTGACTATCAGGACGTAGCGGCTTATCAACAGTTTGGTAATCATCTTCAGCAGCTAGGCCTGAAAAGTACCTGCGTAATGGTGATGAGCCCCGACGAAAATCCGGCCAGTGAATCATCGACCATTCGTGAGCAAGCCCTGACTCGACTAAAAGATGCCATTGATCGGGCACAGGCGATGGGCGCTTCTGTGATCTGTGGCCCGTTTCATTCCGCTTTTGCTACGTTCTCACGGCAGGAACCTCAGGACGCCGAATATTCACGTAGCGCTGAGGTGCTGAACGCTGCCGGAGAGTACGCCAAGCAGGCCAACATCATCTTAACGCCAGAAGCGATCAACCGATTTGAGTGTTATCTGTGCAACACAATGGCTCAATTGGCTGAATTGATTCGGCGTGCTGATCATCCGAATGTACGGGCGATGTTTGATACGCATCACGCCAATATAGAAGAGAAGCGATTCCCAGATGCTCTCCAAACCATAGCACCGGTTTTGGCGCACGTGCACATCAGTGAAAATGACCGGGGCACGCCGGGAGGTGGGCATATTCCCTGGGATGATACGTTCCGGACGCTAGCCGAGATCAATTACAACGGCTGGATGACCATCGAAGCCTTCACCCGCAACGATATTGATTTCGCGAATAGCATTAACGTATGGCGCGAATACAACGATCCGTGGGATATTGCTGAAAACGGCTATGCTTTTATTAAAGCCATGCAGAAAAAGTATTCGAATTAGCTTCATATAATCAGAAAGTTGGTACGCCATATCTCCAAGATATGGCGTACCAACTTTCTGATTATATGAAGCTAATTATGCTTCTCCTACCTCTTTTGGCCGTAACTCTTCAGCCAGCATCAGACGAGTTTGAGGTAGCCCCTGCGGATACTCATCGCGAATGAAGGCGATCAATTGTTCGCGCATGTGGCAGCGTAAATCGAAAGCCGAAGGGGCATCCTGCGCCGAAGCAAGTACACGCACCTGAATACAAGTCGGCGTGGTATCGGTTACCTGAACGGCAAAGCTTTCCCCGGTCCATAAGGGATCGTTCTCAACAATTTCGCGGGCCTTTTCGCGTACTTTATCGATGGGTACATTATAGTCGAGATAGAGAAAAATGGCCCCGATGATAGAAGCATCGGAACGAGTCCAGTTCTCGAACGGATTTTCAACAAAATACGTAATCGGCAGAATCAGACGCCGACGATCCCAAATCCGGACAATGACGCTGGTGAGATTGATTTCTTCAATACGTCCCCATTCTTTTTCGACCACAACGGCATCGTCCAACCGAATCTGCTGATTAAAAGCGATCTGAATACCAGCCAGTAGATTGGCCAGCGTTTTCTGGGCCGCAAAACCGATCACGACCGATACGACCCCCGCCGAGGTCAGAACGCTGAGTCCAACACGCCGGCTTCCCTGAAAAGCGATCAGCACCAACGATACGCCAATGACAATGACGCCGATTGCCACTAACCGGCGGGCAAACCGAACCTGCGTAACAAACTTCCGCTGCGATAGATTAACATCTTTGGTCGTATCGTACTGCCTCACAACCAGCAGCTCACCTACTTTCAGCAACTGAACAATAAACCACGTAGCGGCAATCAGGAATAGTACTTCGGCCGTTTTATCGGCAATGGGATGTCGGCGTAAAAAACGGCCGGACTGAATGCTTGTTCCCAGTAAAAAAAACAGCGAAGGTATAAATGACCAGAATGCCCAGCGCGCGTGTGCACTAAGCAATTGCAACGTCTGAAACTGCCGACGACGGGCAATAAATTGAATAATCTGTGTGATGACAAAATTGACAATCAGACCCAGTATTACCGACGTAATCAGTAATACCCAGCCCGATAGATCACGATTTGGTACGTAGCCAAACCAACGAACAATCGCCCGTATCCATGATTCCAATTGCTGTTGCATACAGTCTAAGATCTTGCTTCATCGTCTAGCAGAAGAAGCAAGCGGGTATGATGATAGGCACAAAAATAAGGGCCAGCGTCGAAGCGGCCCTTATCGAGGGCTATTTCATCCAAATAAAACTAGCGTCGGTAACGTAGTGGCTGCTAATTCCAGGAAAAGCAACATGTATCGGGCACCCACTAGCCGCCGAAACGACTGGTAAACATTGCTATCTATTTTTCCGGTGATATTAGGCTCGGATTTACACCGAGACCTGCCAGAAGATTCCATCCCATTCCTTGCCAGACTGCTTATTAAGTTGTTTTTTTAGGCATTAACCGATAGATCAAACTCGTTTCCATGAAAAGTTACAAAGTTGAAGGCCTAATCTACTACACCAAGCTCACACTCGACTCCAAACACATTTTGAACGATTCCCAGGCCGACGTACAAGCCAAACTTGATGAGTATGCGCAACAAGGCTATCGGCTTACTTCCACTAACACCGTTAGTTTTGGGGCGGCCATATACATCTATCTATACTTTGAAAAAGACCTGGATTGACTCCTGTGGGCATGACCCGATTTACACTAGATTTTCTACACATTCAATCGTCACCTAGATGCTTATTGCAGTAATTATGGAATGGGCCTGGTTTCTTATCAATATTGGCTTCATCGCCTTTGTTGTGGCTCTGCTCTATTATGCGTTTCAATTTTTCAGGAGAAGCTCCAGGAATCAATAAATTGAAGAGCAGAGGGAAATGGGGAGGCTCAGCCCTTTCCATTTCCCTCATACAATTGATAAATACGCCCTTTTTCTTAATTTCAGAACAGCTATGAAAGACTGGCAGTTTACCCTACTTAAATTGATTTGGTACGGCGTCGTCTACCTGTTGATCTGCGGGGTACTGCTCTTTTTCTGGATATTTTTTTTCCTAACCCCAAACGTCCCTCCAATTTGGCAGCAAGTGATAGGCTGTCTACTATTCCCTTTTGGCTTATTGATCAAAATACCCGCTGACTCCTATGGAGGTATTGCTATCTGTACGTTTCTAAATACGCTATTCTGGGCAACGTTTGTGCTGTTTATAAAAGAACGCGTCTTTTACAAGCGGTAGCGGCCCCTTATCAACAGGTTCGGCAGTACTAGTTACCTTTCACAAATCGTATCGGAATCTCGCCAGCTATAATAACCCGATCACTACGTCCATTTTATTGGCGCGCCGATCAGGTTTTCATTTTGCCTCAAGAGCGAAAAACGTTGGTTTAAGCAAGCAACGGCTTCACCACTTTGCCATGCACATCCGTTAAGCGATAGCGTCGGCCCTGGCTTTTGAAGGTGAGTTTCTCGTGGTCGATTCCCAGCAGATGCAATACAGTGGCCTGAAAATCGTGTACGTGGACTGGCTCCTTTACTATGTTATAGCCAAAGTCGTCGGTTTCGCCATAGACAAGTCCTTTTTTCACTCCAGCTCCTGCCATCCAGACCGAGAAAGCCCGAGGATGATGATCGCGGCCATAATTATCCCGCGTTAGCTTGCCTTGTGAATAAGCGCCACGACCAAACTCGCCCCCCCAGATCACCAACGTATCGTCCAGCAAACCGCGCTGCTTCAAATCCATAATCAGCGCGGCCGATGGCTGATCGACGCTCTTCGTCTGGATTTTAATATCGTTTGGTAAATTACCGTGCTGATCCCACCCCTGATGGTAGAGCTGGACAAACTTCACGTCTTTCTCGATCAGTTTACGAGCCAGCAAACAGTTGGCCGCAAACGTACCTGGCTTGCGACTTTCGGGCCCGTACATATCGAAAATATAATCCGGCTCTTTCGAAATATCGAGTGTTTCAGGAACTGAGGTCTGCATCCGATAGGCCATTTCATACTGCGCCATCCGGTTATTGATTTCCGGATCGAGGACATGCTTATATTGCTCCTGATGCATCTTCGTCAGATAATCCAGCATTCGCCGACGACTGGTTTTATCGATTCCCGGCGGATTGTTGAGGTAATAGACCGGATCGGGGCCCGACCGGAATACAACGCCCTGATGAACCGACGGCAGAAACCCATTACTCCAGAGCTTGGCATACAAGGGCTGATCACCGTTACGTCCTTTCGAAAGCAACACAACAAAAGCGGGCAGATTTTGATTATCAGCGCCGAGCCCGTAGCTAATCCATGACCCAAAACTGGGTCGACCCGCCTGCTGACTACCGGTCTGGAAGAACGTAATGGCCGGATCGTGGTTGATAGCCTCCGTGTGTAATGATCGCACGAATGTCAGATCGTCGGCAATGCGAGCGGTGTGTGGCAGTAGTTCGCTGATCCACATCCGCCCCGGTCCGTACTGAGCAAATTTATATTTCGAGGCTGCCAGCGGAAAATGGCTCTGCCCGGCACTCATCCCCGTCAATCGCTGCCCATTACGTACCGACGCGGGCAAATCCTGCCCCCACATGGCTTCCAGTTTGGGCTTATAATCAAACAATTCCAGCTGCGATGGGGCGCCACTCTGAAACAGGTAGATGACCCGCTTCACTTTCGGAGGAAAATGCGGTTTCCCAACCGATGGATTTTCGCCCGGCGTGGATTCGCCCGGCGTGGTTGTTCCTGCGAATAGATTTTTAGGATTCAGCAACGACGCCAAGGCAATGGTTCCTAAACCAGCACTCGTCTGGCCCAGAAACGTTCGACGGCTTAACTGATCATGTATTTGATCCTGAATGTCAGACATAGCTATTGCTTTTTTTCCGTTTGCGAAGCAAACCACTGAATGATCTGCGGATATAAATCAGCCAACGTTTTTCCCGAAGGTCGATCTCTATACAGCGGTACTAAAAACTGGTCGAATTCGGCAAATTTTTTGAAGCCCCGGTAATTGACCATCATGTTTTCGACATTCTTCTGCAGAACGGGTAAATCTTCTTTTGGCACCGTATCGACGTAGCGTAGGCACACCAGACCCCAGTTCATGTATTCGTTAAAACACGAATAAATATCGTTGTAAGAGCGTTTCGCGGGTTTGCCGTCGGCCAGCCACATATCCAGATTCGTGATCGCGGCCTTCAGTTGGTTGCTATACTTATCAGCTTCTGGATTGATAAAAGCATGATTCAATTCCGTAAAGACAATATTACCCCGTCGTATGTCGACAGCCGATGACGTAACGGATGTGTCTTTGCCCGAAACGAATGGATAATTGACGTGGGCCTGTGCTTCTTTGAACCCATTATTTTCAAACCAGTTAGCCGACTGATTGCCGCTCACCAAAGGCGAGAAAATAATTTTGAACGACTGATACGTAGTACCCGGAAAGTTTCGGTTTAGCCAGGATTGCATGCCTGCTACGCCCAGTGAATCCTGATAGGACGTAATGAGTTGCTTATAGAACGGACGCTGTTGTCTGTAAAACTGAACAAAGTTGCTCCGTTTAGCAAACTGCTGTAACAGTGGAATATAAGGACGTACTGTATTCAGGTAGCCCCACGAAGCCCGATCATACACCGAACTCTGGCGAATGTTTCCTTTCGCATCCATAGAAAACGCATAGGCGTCCATTTTCAACGGAAAGTACTGGCTTTCATCCTGTTTCAACACAGAATCTATTACGGCTACGATACGTTCTGAACGGTAGGGCTCAAAATAACGTAGCAACTCCTGATAATACGGCGTCTGTTTATTGATCAGATCCGGGCTTTTCCGACCGGCTTCGGTCAGCGCAAACACGACGTTGATCAGTTCGTATACCTCCGGAATCTCAACAAACGTTTTTCCGGTATGTGTCTGAACGTACTGTTTTGTGAAGACGGCTGGTTCATCGAAGGCCGTACTTTTTATTCGGGTCAGCGCGCTATCGCCCTTTGGCGTCAGAATAATAAAATCAATTATTTCACCACCGCGCAGGGTCCGAACCAGCGAGTCTTTCTCTGAAACAAAAGCAACTCGTAGTGTTTTGCCTCTGGGCACCCACACTTCATATACATCTGGTTTTACCGTAGCATCAACACCCCAGCGACCGGGGTAGAAATCATTTCCGATCCGCATTGACACTGCCTGGCCCGACGCCTTGAGAATAGGTAGTGCTTTTTGTGCAAACAGTGAACCACCGGCCAAACCGAACCCAATTACGCCAATCAATAAAACAAGCCTGTATGTCATTATCGCTTAATTATTGCTTCGTCGAAATTCATAATAGTGCTCGTCACCACTGTCCAGGCGGCTAGTTCGGCAGGATTGAGTTTTTTGTCTACCGGATACTCCCCTACTGCCAACAGTTCAGTGGCTCGTTTGGGATTCGTTCTGAAATCGGCAAGCTCTTCGTCATAGAGCTGTTTCATCAGCCGCGTCTCTTCCGGGCGGGGAATCCGGCTGATCACTGTTTTAAACGTAGTTTGAATAACATTATCAGCCGACGTAACGCCCACTCCCATGCTACGTTGTGCCAATACTCGAGCCGCTTCTACAAACTGAGGATCATTCAACGTAACGAGCGCCTGGAGTGGCGTACTGGTTTTCTGGCGTTTAACGATACAGGTATGCCGCTCGGCCGCATCGAAATTCAGCATCATCGGTGGTGGCGAACTGCGCTTCCAGACGGTATACATCGAGCGCCGATACAGGCTATCGCCGTGATTCTGGACATACGTAACGGCGTTACGTGTCGCTAGCGCTTCCCAGATGCCAGCCGGTTGATACGGTCGAACACTAGGCCCGCCAATACGTTGATTTAATATCCCACTGGCCGCTAGCGCATTATCGCGAACCTGCTCCGCCGACATCCGATAACTTGGCCCACGGGACAGAAAAATATTGTCAGGATCAGCTTCTCTTACTTTCTCCGAAACGCTCGACGATTGCCGATACGTAGCCGACATAACGATCAGCTTGTGCATGGCTTTTGTGTTCCAGGCCGAACCTGGCTCTCCCGTTCCTTCCCGGAATCGAACGGCCAGGTAATCCAGCAACTCAGGATGGCTTGGCAGCGCACCCTGATTACCGAAATCATCACTATTTTTGGCTAGCCCCTGCCCAAAATATTGCTGCCAGAACCGATTGACCATTACACGGCTAAATAGCGGATTTTCGCCCATTAAAAGCCATTTCGCCAATCCTAGTCGGTTTTTCGGTACGTCATCGGGAATGGGATTCATACTGTGAAGAACGGCTGGCGTTACGATCTCGCCCGGTGCGTCATAGGCTCCTCGTTTCAGCAAATGCGTTTCGCGCGGCACCGTCCGTTCGTGCATAACCATCACCTGATCCGAATTGGTATACAGCATGATCTGCTCACCCCGTAGTTTCATGGCTTTGGCAAATTCTTCTTTGTAAGCCGGATCGTGATTTGTTACGTAATAGGTATACAATCCAGATCGCTGAGCCGGTGTCCGCTTGGTAACAGGCGTTTGTAAAGTGGTTTTAATCGCATCCGGCCGACCAGCCAAAGCAGGCATTTCGAGCGGAGTGAGACATCGATCGTAAATCCGTAACTCATCGACGGCCATATCCCGGTAGAAATTGTCGTGCATCCGCCCCACATAAAACGGATGTTGCGCCCAATGCGTACGGTCTTTTCCAAATACGGTACTATGAATCAGATTATCGTCCAGTACGTTAGCCCGCATCGGCACTCCGTTCAGGTATAGCTTCAAACCACTGGCTTTGCCCATACCATCATAAGAAAAGGCAACCTGAAACCACTGGCGAACAGGCACTTTATCGACAGATTCAATATCGATGGCATTGGCGGGCCATACATGCGCAAACGTGAGTTTCAGCCGCCCATCGGCCAGCAGATCGAGCTGATAACCGCGCTGTCCATCCATCGGTCCGGTGGTACGTCCCATCAGCGTAAGCGCCATGTTGGGCTTGGCCAGATTAAACCAGCTACTGATCGTGAACGGTTGATTTTGCTCGAAGGCAGCCACATTGCCGGGCAGCTCAATATAACTATCACCCGGCAGAAAGCGAGCCTTCCCGAATCGGCCCGGAACCATATAGGGAACCTTGTCGGGATCGCCACCGAGCCGGGCGGGCAACGTACCGTCTACCGTATTGGCGAACGCATTACGTGGATCTTTCCAAAGTTCTTCTTTCGTTTTACGCTTGGCAGCTTCTTTCTTTTCCGGTTTCTTTTCTTCTTTCCTGCCCGCTTTCGCCCGAGCCTCTTCTTCCTGTTTACGCTTTGCTTCTTCCAGTTTTCGTTTCTCGTTCTGCACTTTTACGTAGGCGCTCACGTCCTCCCGGTCGGCTTCATCGAACGTATAATGCGCAATCAGCCCCGAATCAACCAGCGATACAGGCATATGTTGAGCCGTCGACAGCCACTGCCCAAACCGTTGCTGGTAATCGGGCCGATTCGGATTCAGTTTCTGCTGGATTGGCGTCAGCTGTTCACGAATAAATTTCAGTTTGGCGTCGGTTTCGGGCTTGGTTAACGTGATGGTTGGTGCAGCTTCGCCATTATACGGAATCTGCCCGCGTTCGTCATTGCTGTTAAAAAACGCGTACAGCGAGAAATAATCTTTCTGGCTAATAGGGTCGTATTTGTGGTCATGACAACGGGCGCATTCTACCGTCAGGCCAAGCATGGCTTTCCCGAACGTATTGGCCCGGTCGGCTACGTATTCGACACGGTATTCTTCATCCACAATACCACCTTCCTGACTCTGCTGATGATTTCGGTTAAAAGCCGTCGCAATGAGCTGGTCGCGGTTAGGGTTCGGTAGCAAATCCCCCGCCAGTTGCCACGTAACAAACCGGTCGAACGACAGATTTCGGTTATACGCCCGAATCACCCAGTCGCGGTAGGGCCACATTGTCCGCAAGCCATCATCCTGATAACCATGTGTGTCGGCGTATCGGGCTACGTCGAGCCATTCAACCGCCTGCCGTTCACCGTAGTGCGGACTATTCAGCAATCGATTCACTACGTTTTCGTAGGCTTTAGGTGATTTGTCGGCCAGAAAAGCGTCGACCTCTTGTGGCGTTGGTGGCAAACCCGTTAGGTCCAGCGTTACCCGACGTAGCAACGTGGTACGGTCTGCTTCGGGGGCGGGTGTAAGCTTACGTTCTTCCAGCTTAGCTAGCACAAATCGATCAATATCGTTTCTGACCCACTTTTCGTTGTTGACCTTCGGCAGTTCGGGCATCGTCGGCGCTATCAGCGACCAATGCTGCTTATACTCGGCTCCCTGCTCAATCCAACGTAGCAGTAATGCTTTCTCCTCCGCATTCAGACTTAAGTTCGACTGAGGTGTCGGCATTATTTCTTCGGGATCATCCGTAAGAATCCGATGAACCAACTCACTTTTTGCCAGATTACCGGGTACGATAGCGGTATGGCCACTTTTCGTCAGTGCTTCATAAGCCCCTTCGGACGTATCGAGTCGCAGACCAGCCTGCTGCTTTGCCTTGTCGGGGCCATGACAGGCGAAACATCGATCAGACAGGATCGGCTTTATGTGCAGATTATAATCAACTTTTTCGGGCAAACGAGCTTCAGCCGCAATAATATCGGCTGGTTTGTCAACCGAATGCTGGCAGGCCGTTAGCCAAACAGAGGTTATCAGCAAACCGCCTGCAGCCAGTAAAAGAGAAGTTCGAAAACGTATGTCGGACCAGGCTGACATGCAAATCAAGTTGTTGATTATTATACGATTTTACAAAAATATCAACCATATAAGCAACAGTTCAATACTATTTTACCCGGATATCGTTCAATTTTAACACTGGCCTATCAGGTTCAAGCAACGTGATAGCTATGGGCCAGAGGCTTCTTTCGCAAAATCGCACATTATGTGCGAAATCGCACAGATACACCCTCAACAAATCCAGCTAACATTCTACTAATCAATCGATTAGTAATTGGTACAGTGTTTGGCATACTAGTAGGCATACTACACTGTACTATGGACCGCGAACTAGCCCCCGAACTGATTACGAAATCTCGCCGAAAAAGCTGGACAATCGGGGCCATCCTGCTGATTAGCCTGATTGCCATCATCGCCTGGTTTAAAGGAATTCTTGTTACGTCAGTTGAAGCCAGCCGGATCAGATCGGCAGTCGCTCAAACCGGCTTTGTCGAAAACACAATCAGTGCTACTGGCGAGGTTATCCCGGCCTACGAACAGATCATAGCCAGTCCAATCCGCGCCAGTATCCGTCGGGTTTTACTGACGCCCGGCACTCGGGTAAAACCCGGTCAGCCTATTCTGGAACTGGATAAATCCCTGACTCAGCTGGAATATGATAAAATTGCCGACCAGCTGGCCCTGAAACAAAACAGCATTGAGCAACTTCGGCTCAAATTGAACAAAGAATTGTACGATGCCGATGTTAACGATCAGATTAAATCACTAACCATTAACAAGCTTAACGCGGAAGTTAACGATGCCAAACGGCTACTAAAAGTTGGTGGTCAGACACCGGAGGACGTAACGCGTGCCGAAAATCTGCTCCATATTGCTCAACTGGAAAAAAAGCAGTTGGAAAATACCCTGAGCTACAATCGTCAGTCGATGAGCGCCAGCCTGAAAGAGTATGAGATTGAGGCACGTATTGAAGCGAACAATCTGAAAGTATTAGACCACAAGCTTAAACAGGCCGATATTTTAACCGACCGGGCGGGCGTACTGACCTGGGTGAATGAACATGTAGGCTCGGCCGTCAGCGAAGGCGAAATGCTGGCCCGCCTGGCCGATCTCGGAAGTTTCCGCGTCGAAGGCTCCTGTTCCGATATGTATGCCGAACAGGTAAAAACGGGGCAGCCCGTTATCATCAAGATTAATGAAACGCCATTACGCGGCCAGATTACGCAGGTAAAACCCGCTGTCCAGAATGGGGTGATTCAGTTTGCGATTGAGCTTGATAATAATCGGCATACGGCGCTACGTCCAAACCAAAAAGTAGAAGTGTTTATTGTCACGAATCGGGCCGCCAAAACGATACGTGTGGCCAATGGGCCAGCTTTTAAGGGTAAACAAAAACAGTACGTCTACGTACTGACGAGTCCAAACGTGGCCAAGCGCCGGGAGGTTGAGATTGGGCTATCCAATTTCGACTGGGTCGAAATCAAGAGTGGTTTGCAGGTGGGCGAGCGGGTCATTCTGACCGACTTGAGTGAGTACGAGCATCTTGAACAACTCACGATTAAGCAATAACCGCCCGGTCATGAAGAAGCTATTACTCTTGCTTTTCTGCGCTCATCTTGCGCTGGCTCAGTCGCAAAAGCTTACGCTTGAGAACGTTGTGTTGCTTGCCCAAAATCAGTCGATTGCCTCCAAACAGGCTGCTACGTTGCGAAAAACCAATTACTGGAAATACCGCACGTTTATGGCCGATTTCAAACCACAGCTGAGCCTGGATGGATCATTGCCCAGTTTTACGCGTTCGTTTGTTCAGGTAACTCAGCCCGACGGTACGGTCGCTTTTCAGCAGGTTTCCAATAACAATTCGATTCTTAGCCTTGGATTGAGCCAGAACATTCCGTTGACGGGAGGAGCCGTTTATGTGCAGCAACAGCTACAGCGATTCGATAATTTCCTGAATAATACCACCTTATATAATGGCGTACCCTTTGAAGTAGGACTGAGCCAGCCTTTGTTTCGTTTCAACCAAATGAAGTGGGACCGGCAAACCGAGCCCTTACGCTATGCCGAAAGCACCCAACAGTATATCGAAGCCTTAGAAAAAGTGGCTCTCGATGCTACTGGCTTATATTTCGATTTATTGGTGGCGCAGGTAAATCTACAGATTGCCGAAACCAACCGGGTTAATAATGATACGTTGCACAAGATTGCGCTTCATAAACTCGATCTGGGCAAAATTTCGCAAAACGATCTGTTGCAACTTCAGCTCAGTGTTCTGAATGCGGAGAAAGATCTGGCATCGGCTCAACAAACGGCAGAAGTCGCTTCGCTTAAATTACGATCGTACCTGAATGCGCAGGATCATGACCCTAGCCGTCCACAAGCGTTCGAGCTGGCGATTCCCACACAACTAACACCGTTCATTGTCGATATTAAACAAGCGCTACACGAAGCCTTTACCAATCGGTCAGCCGCTACCGGCTTTCGGCGTCAGGTGCTGGAAGCCGATCGTGATCTGGACAAGGCCAAGAAGGAAAACGGGCTGAACGCTACGTTAGACGCTACGTTTGGGCTATCGAACCGGGGACTTCAACCACGCGATATTTATGTTCGTCCCCAGGATCGGGAATTCGTGGAAGTTCGTTTTACCCTCCCGATCATGACCTGGGGGCGCGCCCAGGCACGTACTGAAACCGCACGCGCCAACCAGCAGCTAACCGTACAGACGGTAGAACAGGCCAAGCGAACCTTTGAACAGGAAATTTATACCCAGGTAACCCTGCTCGACATGCTACGTAAACAGGTAAAACTAACAGCCGACGCCGATCAGATTGCGCAACGACGTTATCAGATTGCGCAGGACCGATTCAAGCTCAGCGATCTGAGCGTTACTGATCTGGGTATTGCCACGCAGGATAAAGACCGCGCCCGTCGCGACGCTATTCTTGCGCTGCGCGACTATTGGCAGGCTTATTACACACTACGTTTATTAACGCTCTACGATTTCGAAACAAACCAGAAAATTCATTACAACTAACCTCACCCCTGGCCCCTCTCCTTCGTAAGGAGAGGGTGACTTGCCAATAAAAACGAAGGAAGATAGCACAACTCTAATAGCCATGATTACACTAAAAAACATCGAAAAAGTGTACCGGACCAGCAGCATCGAAACGCTGGCCTTAACGAATATCAATCTCAGCATTCAGGCGAGGGAATTCCTGTCGATCATGGGTCCAAGCGGCTGCGGCAAGTCGACGTTAATGAACCTGATGGGTTTGCTGGATCTACCGAGCCAGGGCAATGTAGAAATTGGCGGCCAGGTTGTTACGCAGTATGGCGATAAAGAACTGGCTCAATTACGGAATCAGAAAATCGGGTTCATTTTCCAGAGTTTTCATCTGATCAACGACTTGTCGGTACTCGATAATGTAGAAATTCCGCTGCTCTATCGAAAAGGTGATCCCACCGGAAAATCGCGCCGGGACCTGGCTAAAGAAGCCCTCGAACGGGTTGGATTGAGCAATCGGATGAAACACTTCCCGAATCAGCTATCGGGCGGTCAGAAACAGCGGGTTGCCATTGCCCGAGCTATTGTTGGTCGTCCTGAAATTATTCTGGCCGACGAACCAACCGGCAATCTGGACAGCGCAATGGGCAACGAAATCATGGCAATTCTTCAGCAACTGAACGCCGAAGGCAGCACCATCGTCATGGTTACGCACGACGAGTCAATGGCGAAAAAAACGCATCGTCTGGTACGTCTTTTCGACGGGTCGATGGTAGGCGATTCAACACTTCAAACGGTCTAAATCCATGCTACTCAATTACATAAAAATTGCCTGGAAGGTTCTGCTACGTCATCCGTTCTACACCTTCATTACGCTCTTCGGTATCAGCCTGACCCTAACGGTACTGATGGTACTGACTTCCTTTCTCGACCATTTGTTTGGCACGCATTATCCCGAAAGTAAGCGTGATCGGTCCTTGTATATCATGCAAATGAAACAAATGGACTCTAGCCGTACCTCCCAAAACTCTGGGCCGATGAGTTTTAAGTTTTTGGCGGATCACGTCAAAACGCTAAAAACGGCCGAACGCGCTACGATCTGTACGTTTGTCAATAGCTCCAACGCATATGTTGGTTCGCAGAAAATTAAGCTCAATACTAAATTCACAGATGCCGATTTCTGGCGAGTTACTGATTTCGAGTTTCTGGAAGGAAAGCCGTATAACGAGCAAAACATTGCCAACAGTGACTACGTAGCCGTTATTACTGACAATCTGAAAAAGCAGTATTTCGGCAATGCGACGGAATCGGTTGTCGGCAAGTCGATCGAAATTGAAAATATTCACTACAAAATAATTGGCGTAGTACGTAGCGCGCCGATTACGCGGCTGTTTACGGCGTCGGATGTTTATTTTCCGTATACAGCGCCGAAAAGTAACTATCAGCAAACGGGCATGCGCGGAGGCTATGTGAGTATCATTCTGGCTAAAGACAAAGCGGATATGCCTGCTATTCAGAGTGAGTTTCAGAGCCGGATTGCCCAGATTCCTTTACCTGGTACGCAAAACGGATTTAAATATTGGTTAATCGATGTGAAATGCGAGCCTTACGCCACCAACTTCATTGAAACGCTTCTGGAAGCCGGACCGGGTTTGAAAGCTGTTTTCTTCGGAATCATAGGCTTCGTGTTATTCATGTTGCTTGGTCTGCCAGCCATCAATCTGGTCAACATCAACGTCAGCCGCATTATGGAGCGCGCTTCAGAGATTGGTATTCGGAAAGCATTCGGAGCCCCGGTGAGTACGTTGGTCTGGCAGTTTATTGTGGAGAACCTGTTCATTACGTTCATTGGCGGGGCCATTGCCCTGGTTCTAACTGCAGGTATCATTTACCTGATCAACACCAGCGGCATGATTGCCTATGCAGACTTAACCATCAACCTGACCGTATTCGCGATTAGTCTGGTCGTGTGTCTGGTTTTTGGCTTTCTGTCGGGGGTTTTACCCGCGCTACGTATGTCGAAACTCACCATTGCCGAAGCACTCAAAGGTTAATTTTCATTGATAGAATGAGTGAATGATAGAATGACTACAGCTGCTTTTTATTCATTTATTCGACTATCCAATCAACCAACATTGACATGATACGTCATCTATTTAAATTAATCTGGAATAAAAAAGGAAGCCACGCGCTATTGATCGTGGAAATCTGGGCTTCATTTATGGTTCTTTTTGGCCTGGCCACGCTCATCGTGATCAACGTGGGTAACTATCGTCAGCCGTTGGGCTTTTCCTACGATAATGTCTGGGCTATTAGTCTAAAAAGCAATCAGGACACCGTTGAGGTTGCCCAAAAACTGCAACGAGCTATGCAACGCCTGCAATCGTACCCAGAGGTGGAATCTGTTTCACGAATGAGTAGTAACTTTCCGTTTTCTGCCAGCCAGATGAGCAATGGCTATGAATATGGGAAGCAGAAAGTATCGGCTGATTCATATGTAGCGGACGAAAACTTTGCCAAAACGCTCGATATGACTGTAACGCTTGGCCGTTGGTATCGAAGTGCCGACAGCATAGGAAAATATACGCCCATCGTTATCAATCAGAAAACGCGTGAAGCGCTGTTTACCAACGAAAATCCGCTGGGCAAGATTATCGATAAGCGATTAAAAGTGGTTGGTGTCGTCGATAATTTTAAGGCTAAAGGCGAATTCATGACAAATAAACCCGCCATTTTTGAATTACTCAAAGCTGACCAGCCCTGGCACGATACCATGCTGATCAAAGTAAAACCAGGAACGGACGCCGTTTTTGAGGCCAAAGTGGTGAAAGACATTGCCATTATGATGAATGGCTGGAGCGTAGAAGTTGACTACCTGACCGATTCACGTAAGAATCAGCATAATCTGGTGCTAGTGCCTGTCATTATTGCCTTGATTATCTGTACGTTCCTGCTGATCAACGTAGCACTGGGCCTCTTCGGCGTACTGAACCTGAGTATTGCCAAACGCCGGGGGGAAATTGGCCTTCGCCGTGCTATTGGCGCTACGGGCAACGGAATTTCGAGCCAGTTTGTTGGTGAGATCTGGGTATTGGCGACCTTCTCCCTACTGATAGGTTTGCTCTTTGCCATGCAATTTCCGTTACTGAATGTCTTTGATGTGGAATCAGGTATCTACGTAACAGCCATACTTATTGCCGTACTGGTTATTTATGCCATCGTTACGTTATGCGCTTTATTTCCAAGTCGGCAAGCCGCAACCATTCAGCCTGCTGTAGCTTTGCACGAAGAGTAGAGACGCAATACCTTACGTCTCCAATGCGTCAGCATTAGCGTACAAACCACCCGATTCAATTAAGAGACGCAAAGTATTGCGTCTCTACAGAAAAATATGCTCCTCATCATTGACGACGATATTGCGATTCAGACATCACTTTCCTTACTTTTTCGGAAAGAAGGATTTACGGTACGTATTGCCGATGGGCCGTTCGATACGTTTGAGATTCTGAAGGAAGAAACGCCGGAAATTATTCTGCTCGACATGAATTTCTCGGTCGATACGTCGGGGGATGATGGGCTGAGGTTGTTACGTCGAATACGGGAAAAACTGCCCAACGTACCGGTCATTCTGATTACGGGCTGGGGCAGCATCGACCTGGCCGTTGAAGGCATGAAAGCCGGAGCCAGCGATTTTATTACCAAACCCTGGCAGAACGACTACCTGGTTCAGTCGGTACGCACTACGCTCAATCTGGCCCAGCCGGACGTAGTATCGCCCAATCGCCAGAAACTGGATCAGCAATTTCGGTTTGACAACATCGTTGGCGAAGATCAATCGTTGCTAAACGTATTGACCACCATTGGACGGGTAGCGGCTACCGATGCGCCAGTACTGATCACGGGTGAGAGCGGCACCGGGAAAGAATTAATAGCCGAAGCCATTCACCAAAATAGTCGGCGTAAGAATCAGCCCTTTGTGAAGGTCAACCTGGGTGGCATTTCCTCTACGCTGTTCGAGAGCGAGTTATTCGGTCATGTGCGGGGAGCCTTCACGGATGCCCGTACGGACCGGGTTGGGCGGTTCGAGCTGGCCAACAAAGGCAGTATTTTCCTGGACGAAATCGGTGATCTCGACCCGTCCAGCCAGGTCAAGCTTCTCCGGGTGTTGCAGGATCGTACGTTTGAACCGCTGGGCAGTAGCAAGAGTCGGACGGTTGATGTTCGTGTCATTTGCGCCACCAACCGAAATCTCGAAGAAATGGTCGCCAAAGGGCAATTTCGGGAAGATTTATTTTATCGGATCAACCTCATAACGGTTCGACTTCCTGCCTTACGGGAACGCGCCGACGATATTCCCCGACTAGCCAATTTTTTTATTAACAACCTGAAAACACTATACCGAAGGCCCAATCTTCATATCAGCAAAGAAGCGGTCAACTGGCTCAAAAATCTCTCGCTGCCGGGTAATATTCGTCAACTCAAGAACATAGTGGAACGTACTGTTTTATTGTCTGCCAACGACGAGCTTCAACCCGACGACTTCCGGCAGAATCTGGCCCAGCCCAATAGTATGACCATCGCTTCTGCAAACTCGCTGCCCGCCGTTGGCACCATGACACTCGAAGAAATGGAGTATCAGATGATTCAGCAGGCCATGGCTTTTCATAATAACCGGGTGGCCAAAGTGGCCCGTGCGCTGGGGATTACCCGCTTTACACTCTACCGCCGATTGGAGAAATTTGGCATTCCCTATAACACGGACAATTCTGAACTGTGATTAAGTTGAGCGTCTAATGCTGCTACGAACCAAATACCTGATTTACATTATCGTTGTACACCTCGCTCTGATCGTACTGACCTGGTTGGTATTGCAGGAGAACAAAATCGGGTTTATTGTTTCGGAGTTGTTTATTCTGGGATCGGCGCTGGTCGCTTATCGCCTATACGTTGCGTTTCGCCAGCCATCCGAGTTTATTACGGCTGGCGTTGAAGCCATTCGCGACAAAGATTTTACGGTTAAATTCGTACCAACCGGCAATGAAGAAATCGACGGGCTGATTACGGTCTATAATTTAATGATTGATCAGCTTCGGCAGGAACGTACCAAACAGGCCGAACAGCGGTTTTTTCTCGATAAACTGGTTGAAGCCGCTCCGATTGCCATTCTGATTTTTGATTACGACGACCGTATTGCGTCCATTAATCCGAGGGCTAGTCAGCTTCTATCCGTCCATGCCGATCATGTAGTTGGCAGACCTCTTTCCGAACTCGGTTATTCGCTGCTGACGCAAATGGCCGACATTGCCGATGGTCAGTCGCGCATCATGAAACCCAACGGGCTTGAAACGTATAAAGTCATTCGGTCTACTTTTATTGATCGCGGTTTTCGGCGGTCGTTTTTGATTATTGAAGAACTGACGCCCGAGATTCTGGCAACCGAAAAGAAAGCCTACAGTAAAGTCATTCGGATGATGGCCCACGAGGTCAATAACTCCATTGGAGCCGTTAATTCAATTTTGACCATCACCGAATCCGAAATTCCCGAATCCGATCTTAAACAAGCCGTTCGGGTGGCCATTGACCGAAATGATCGTCTGAATCGCTTCATGCGACGCTTCGCCGACGTAGTGCGCCTTCCGCAGCCCAACCTGGTCTCGACCAACATGACGACGCTCGTTCAGGATGTTATTCGCCTGATGCAGCCGCAGGCCGAAGCGGTAAACGTAACGCTGACAGTAGTGCCGTCCACTACGTCTATCACAAAAACAATCGACGTAGCGCAGATCGAACAAGTATTGGTCAACGTCATCAAAAATGCGATTGAAGCCTGCCGCCCCGGCCACTCAGTGGAGGTCGTGCTCACTACGTATCAGTTATTGATACGGAACAATGGCGAACCCATTCCCGAAGAAATTGCCTTGAGCCTGTTCAATCCATTTTTCAGCACCCGGCCAAGCGGACAGGGTATTGGTTTAACGCTCACCCGCGAAATCCTGCTTAATCATAACTTCACGTTTTCGCTGCAAACCGAAGCTAATGGCTGGACTGTTTTTGCCATCAACTGGTAACGCTACGTTAGTTCTTTTTGTCGGTTTCAGTTTTACTATCTGCGGCATTGGCTTTCGCAAATTCAGCAACGGCTTTTTCGTCGATTCCACCAACGATTTCCAGAGACGGCATTGCCTTTTTGAGATTATCAATCCCCTGCGCGGTTGCTTTCGTCTGCCACAGATAAACCTTTTTCAGGCTTTTAATTCCTGCTAATTCTGCCAGACCAGCGTCAGTCACTGCGGTTCCATACAGATTCAGGTATTCCAGATTCGTCAACCCTTTAAGTTGCTTCAGCCCGGCATCGGTCACGCCTGTTCGTTCGAGATGGAGTTTTTGCAGGTTTTTCAGTTTAGCAACAGCGGCTAATGAAGCATCGGAAATCTCCGTATCGCCCAGCTTCAACCACACCAGCTGTTGGCTCAATTTTGGCAACAAGGCTGCCTGGGCGTCATTGAACGTCCGCGCATTGACAGCGCTCACTTCCAGCTGATTCTGCTCCTTTGATAGCGGCAAAACCAGCAAGCCCGTTTTTTTCAATTCGTCGACCACCTTCGGATCGACTGCGGGTAATTTCATGGTCAAAACGGCTGATTCAGGAGCTGGTGATCCGGTATTACGGCCAGTAGTAGCTACGGCAGACCCATTCGTACCCGCCGACTCTCCACCCAGCGCGGCCAATACGGGTCTAATGGCATCATTAGTCGTTAAATCAGCTACTTTTTTATCAAATGAAGCACCCTGGTCAATCCACCAGGTCAACAAAGCAACCTGCCCTTCCGTCAGCTGTGTTTTTCCTTTGGGAGGCATGTGATGATCATCTTCTTCCGGCAACAGACAAACTTTCACCAACTGGCTCGCCGTACCCTTTCCCGCAACAAAGACAGGGCCATCTTCAGACCCTTTTCTGATCATATCGGGAGAATCCAGCCGCAGTCCCGCCTTCGACTTGTCCGCATTATGGCACTGTACACAACGCGTTTGTAGAATTGGATTGACGATTTGCTGATAGACCAGTGCCTGATTCACATCAGTGATGGGTTCTGCTTTAAACTCGTTTTGTTTGGCTGGAAGCCCGGCCATGGTACGGACTGATTCGGGAGCGTACTGAGTCAGAAAATCGGAGCCATGCGTTAAGTTTCCGCCCTGATGCCCAGCGGCCAATAGCATTACCAGCGCAACTGCCAGAGCGGGCAAATAAATCAGCTGAGCAAATGGGATCAATCGACCCAGATTCTCTGACTTCACGGCCCAGGCAAGCCAGGCAAACACCGCCACAGCAATACCCTGCCACTGATGAGAACTAAGCGCTTCAGCATCATAACCTCCCTCCTGCGACAGCATGTAGCCAAATACACAAGCCATTGTAGCACTCACCGCCGACCAGAACAAAATCAACGTAATGGTGTGTGGACTGACCGTATTCCGGCGGGTTAGCCGATCTAGTTCAAGCAAGCCGGCAATCAGCAGGAAACCAATCGGTAGATGAACGATCAGCGGATGAAAGCGCCCAAAAAACAACACCCAGTCGGCAGGCGCTGCCGGAGTAGCCTGTAAAAAAATGGATACGTTCGTCATTGAAGTACGGAGCTACGCAACACGTTCTAACTTAATTGGATAGGTTTTCCTGGAGGCCCACTGCGCCACGTAGATATTATCATCTTCGTCGACCAGCACATCGTGCGGATGCAAAAACGTTGATGTACTGCGATCCTTTCGCTGCTCGGTCAATTTATTACCCTGATAGATTGGCTCGGTCCCGCCGGGCGTTGAGATAACCCGGTCGTTTTTGTCGAGGATAGTGATATATCCTGAATCGGGATAACTGTCGGACGTACTTCTGAAAACAGCGCCGTAAATATTCTCCCGATGAATAACTGGGCGACAAATGTAGGAGCCGGGCAGCGCAATTGTCGATACGTATTTCCCATCGAGCGTAAACCGTTTCAGAGCGTTATGCCGACGATCAGTAATCAGCAGCGTTGAATTAGACGCATTACGTCGATCGACCACAATACCATGACAGCAATCGAACGTAGCGTCAGTATCGCCCTTACCGCCCCAGTAGCGGATCAACTTACCGTTTTTATCGTATTGCGTTACGTAGTTCAGGCCGTAGCCATCCACTACGTAAATGTCGCCATTAGCTGGGTTAACGGCGGTTTCAGTGGGTTTAAACTGAGAGGGATACGCATAGGCCCCTGTTTCTCTGGGATAGTCCAGCTTCATCAGCTCGCGCCCTTTCAGATCAGTTTTAACCACCTGATGCCGATCTGTATCGGTTATTAACAGGTATTGGTCGTTACCTTCTCCACCGAGCGTCAGGCCATGTCCTCCTGGATACTCATGCCCCCAGGACTCCAGAAGCTTACCTGACTTATCGTAGATAAGGATATTGTTTTTGGTTTCGTTGGTCAGCAGAATAATCCGTCCTTTAGCGTCCTGCACCATTTCGTGGCAGTCATTGACGGGATTTTTACCCGCATCTAATACGCCCCAGCCCGGAACAATCCGATACCGAAAGCCATTATGACCTAAAATGACCGCATCGGCCTTTTTTGAGCTGGTTTTAGCCGAAAGAATGGTAGGTGCTGCCATAGCGGCAGCCGTTATTGACGTATCCCGAATAAATTGTCGACGAGAAAAAAAAGACATAGCCCCTGGCGAATTTCTCAAAAAAGGAAACTCACCAAAAACTTTACTGCAATTGTTAATTTCCTGTCATCCGGCCGTTAGGACGAATCGTTTCCTGATCATCAATTCCTATTACTAACAATTAACCCCCAATCCTTGCCTAGAGGAAAGTTGGGGGTTAATTGTATCAATCGTTCTAAATTAGTTCTGGTCGTCCTTATCGCTATTGTTGCTATCTCGGCCCCTACGACCCCGCATGGATTCAAATTTGGTGTATTGATCCGGTGTCAGAATGCTCTTCATTTTACTTTTGAAGTCATCGGCATTCGCTTTCAATGCCTGGGCCTTCGTCTTATTATCATCGGAGCCTTTCTGAATAGCGTCTACTTTCTCGGCACGCGCCAGTAGAACATCGTATACTTTTTTAGACGTAGCCTGATCCAGTTCAAGTTGCCTGGTCATTCGATCCGTCATTTTCTGAGCCCGTGTAGCCGGATCTGCTGCCTGATACTGTTGCATACCCCGACCTTTTCCCATCCGGGCAGCTGGTGCATCCGGCGTTGTTGTTTGCTGAGCAAGCAGAGGTAGTGCAAACATCGTTAACACCAGGCCACTTAATGCGATTTTCTTAAGCATGGTTCGTTACAGTTATTTTGTACCTAAGACGACCAGACCAGTCAATCGTTTAACCTGTTTAGCGGATTTAATTACATCTTAACAACGCCCAGAGGCCAAAGTCTACTCAGCTCAAACACGAACGGGTAATCAAAGCGGCTATTTTGTCCAAACCTTTCACATCAATGTCGCAGAAGTCGTTAAGCTGATCACTATCAACATCCAGCACCATGCTGACCTCGCCATCAGCGCTAAACACAGGCACAACAACTTCAGACTTTGAGGCAGAACTACAGGCAATATGACCTGGAAAAAGCTCCACATCAGGCACAAGAATCGTTTCTTTACGGGTATAGGCCGCCCCACATACGCCCTTGTTAAATGCAATGCGCGTGCAGGCAATAGGTCCCTGAAAAGGCCCAAGAACCAACTGATTATCTTTCTTTAGATAAAAACCAACCCAGAAAAAGCCAAAGGCCTGCTTTAGCGCTGCTGCTACGTTAGCCAGATTAGCGATCAAATCTGTCTCACCCTCAATCAGTGCAGCAATTTGTGGTATCAGGCTATCATAAATGGCCTGCCGATCTGCGGTTTGGGGAATTACTAAGGTTTCTGCCACGGCGTAAGATGTATGAAGTGCGATGTATGCTATACGAAATTCTCTCCAGAGATATCATCGTTCATATACCATACATACATCCTACATCATTTAGTTTCTGGTAAAGAATTGAATCAGCACAATGCTCACCGTTGTAAACAGCGTACTGGCTGCTACGCGAATCAACGTTGGAATGAGTAAGCTGACGCTACTGGCTTCGATAAAGAAAAGAGCAGAATGATGAAGCAAAGCCATAATGAAGACGTAGCGAAAAAACACGCCTACACCCAGTTCCTTCAATGTGAATTCGATACGGGATTCCATACCCGGCACGTCAATCTGGGTTCGTACCACTAACGGTCTGAAATATGCCATGAGCACCGTCGATGCGGCATGCATGCCTAACGTATTGTAGAACGTATCAACGATAATACCGGTCACAAAGGCGATAAGCAATAACCAGGTCAGGCTGGTTTCATTGGGCAACAACAGAATACAGGCAATGTAGATAAAACAGAACGCGTAATCGAAGAGCACCAAATTCCGCACAAGCAGGATTTGCAATACGAGGTAAAGCAAAAACAAAAATGCAGTTGACAGAATTTCGCGTAAAGTCACAATGAAATAGGTTGCAGTTATCGGCTTTAGCGGTCAAAGCACTAAAGGCCGAAACTCATTTATCGGTTTCAACTTGTTTTTCTAATTGTTCCTGCTCGCCCTGGAGACGATTTTCGACCACATAGACGAAGGCCAGACTACTGAAATTGGTAGCCAGATCGAGGGTGAGATCATGGAATACTTTGTTCGGCTGTATCCCAACCGAGCGAACCCGTCCAATTAAGATACCGGGCGGGAAGGTAGAGTTCCGCTCCGACGTAACGACAGAATCTCCCTTGCTAACCTTTTTCGTCAGCGAAATATCGTTCAGTTTAATCAGGTGCGGATCTACGCCATCCCACTTCGACGTGCCAATTTCGCCCGCTTTAATGAGCTGGGACGAAACCAGATAATCGGAATGCAGAATAGACGTAATAACGGAAAAGTTTCGATTACAAATCTTTACCTTTCCTACGATGCCAGTCGGTGAAATAACGCCCATACCCGGTCGAATGCCATCATCGGTACCTTTATCGATAGTGATATAGTTATTGGCAAACTGGGTCGTGTTATTAACAACCTTCGCTACCGTAAACTTAAAGCGATTAGCGAAGGTAGAATCGGCCTGGTATTGCACTGGAGCGGCAGGTTTGCTTTGCAATACCTGTGTCAGCTGGCTACGTAGGCGATTATTCTCGGTTGCCAGGTCGGCATTGACCTGCTCCAGGTTAGCGTATTCGTTGGCTGCGTTAGACCAGGCCAAAATCTTGGCCGCGTATCGATTTGACGTATTAAAGTACGTAGCACTCCAATAATTGCTCGTGTTGATGATGAAGTAGAAGCAAAGTACTTCCAGCAACACGAACAAAATGAAATTGCGGCTCCGTAAAAAAAAATCGACTAATTCTCCCATGGTGGGTAAAGAAAGTAGCCTGGACGGCCACGTCCGAGTATTTATCAGGGAGTTGGATAAATCAACCTAATAAATACCCGGACGTGGCCGTCCAGGCTACAAAAATTAGCTAATCAGGACTGATTTATATAAATCCAGATTTTTGATCACTTCACCTGTTCCTTTCACAACGGCTTTGAGCGGATCGTCGGCCACGTGGATGGGCAGTTTGGTTTTTGCTCCCAGGCGCTTATCGAGTCCGTGCAGCAAGGCACCACCACCCGTTAGGTGAATTCCATTCGTGTAAATATCGGCCGATAGCTCCGGTGGCGAAATTTCGAGGGCTTTCATGGTAGCCTCTTCAATTTTCGAGATCGATTTATCGAGCGAGTAGGCGATCTCACTGTAGGTCACCTTAATTTCTTTAGGGATACCGGTCATCAGGTCGCGGCCACGGATTTCGTAGTCGGCAGGTGGATTATCGAGTTCAGGCAACGCTGAACCAACCTCCATTTTGATCTGCTCGGCTGAGCGTTCACCAATGAGCAGATTGTGTTCCCGGCGCATGTAATCAACAATATCGCGGGTAAACACATCGCCAGCAATACGGATCGACTGTTCGCAGACAATTCCCGATAAAGCAATCACGGCGATTTCGGTAGTTCCGCCACCGATATCAACAATCATCGTACCGTTGGGCTGCGTAATATCGATACCAATACCGATAGCTGCCGCTATTGGCTCGTGCACCATATAAACTTCCTTGGCTCCGGCATGTTCGGCCGAATCCTTGACAGCCCGCTTCTCCACCTCGGTGATTCCCGATGGAATACAGATCACCATTCGATGCGAAGGCGAAAAGAGCTTGCTACCGGTATCGATCATCTTGATCATACCCCGAATCATAAGCTCAGCCGCCGTAAAGTCGGCAATAACGCCGTCTTTTAAAGGACGAATTGTTTTTATATTCTCATTGGTCTTTTCGTGCATTTGCATGGCCTTATGGCCAATGGCCAGGACTTTGCCGCTGGCTTTGTCCATTGCAATAATCGAAGGCTCATCCACCACAATCCGATCCTTGTGAATAATCAAGGTATTCGCCGTGCCCAGGTCAATAGCAATGTCGCTAGTTAAAAAATTGAAAAGTCCCATTCCAGGTCATCTGTTGCTTCTATAAAGAAGCACTGTTTTTTAAAAGGTTTGCAAAAATATGGATTATTCAAGAGAAACAACGCCCAAATGTGAATAGTCTATTGTATTTTTTATATGACAATCAGAATAGTTATGTCTCCGTTAGCCACAAACGAGTGTTAGTAACATAGAAATCCATCTCCCGGCTCCATCTCGCTCGTTGTCTGCTGAAGACGCCAACTGTTTTCCTTACATTTGCGTCATTATGGGAATTCGTTCAGTCATCAGTAAGCCATTGGCTAAATGGGTAGTAGAACGTCAGCAAACCTGGATGTATACACCCGCCGAAACGCAACAACGCTGGTTTCAAAAACTGGTTGACGGTGGTCGCGCTACGGTTTTTGGCCGGGACCATCATTTCAATGACATCCATACGATCGAAGAATTCAGGCAGGCCATCCCCGTACGCGACTACGAAGACTTAAAGCCGTATGTTGAACAGATACTGGCTGGCAATGACGACGTATTGTGGAAAGGGAAACCCTTGTACTTTGCCAAAACCTCTGGTACTACGTCGGGAACGAAATACATTCCTATTACGCAGGATTCGATTCCTAATCACATCAATTCGGCCCGCGATGCGCTGCTGAACTACATTAACGAAACGGGCAATGGCGCCTTTCTGGACAAGAAGCTTATTTTTCTGTCGGGAAGCCCGGAGCTTACGCAAAAAGCAGGCATCAATATTGGTCGGTTATCAGGCATCGTCAATCACCACGTACCAGCTTATCTGCGCACCAACCAGTTGCCAAGTTATGAAACCAATACCATCGACGACTGGGAAACGAAACTGGAACGTATCATCGACGAAACGTTGCCACAGTCAATGTCGCTAATCTCAGGTATTCCACCCTGGGTTCAGATGTACTTCGATCGGATTCAGGAACGTACCGGCAAGCTGATCAAAGATGTGTTTCCTGATTTTTCGGTCTTTGTTTATGGCGGCGTCAATTTTGAGCCTTACCGGGCTAAACTTTATGAGAGCATCGGCAAACGGATCGACTCGATTGAAACCTATCCTGCTTCGGAGGGCTTTCTTGCCTTTCAGGACTCTCAGACGGAAGAAGGGCTACTGCTCCTATTAGACAGCGGTATCTTTTTCGAATTTGTACCCGCAGAAGATTACTTCTCCGACAATCCGCGTCGTCTGACCATCAGCGAAGTGGAGCTAGGCAAGAATTATGCTGTCATCATCAATAACAATGCAGGACTGTGGGGGTATTCGCTCGGCGATACGGTCAAGTTTGTATCGCGGGAGCCGTATCGATTGCTGGTAACGGGACGTATCAAACACTTCATTTCGGCGTTCGGCGAACACGTCATCGGCGAAGAGGTTGAAAAGGCCTTGCAATTTGCTATGCAGCAACAGCCCGAAACCGAGGTGGTGGAATTTACGGTAGCTCCGATGGTTAGCCCAAAAGAAGGATTGCCTTATCACGAGTGGCTGGTTGAATTTGCTACGTCTCCCGGCGACCTCACTCGTTTCGCGCAGGACGTCGACAACCGACTGACGCAATTGAACGTATATTACGACGATCTGATTACGGGCTCCATTCTGCAACCGCTGAAGTTGACAAGCTTATCGCGTGGTTCCTTCCAGCGATATATGAAATCGCAGGGTAAATTAGGCGGTCAGAACAAAGTGCCCCGACTGGCGAACGACCGTACCATTGCGGAAGGACTATTAGAGGCAGATAAAACGGTTTAGGCGATGAAACCTGCTATCATTGACCAGGAATTTATACTGGGAATTCTGAGAGCTAACCTGGATCGATTGTACAAGGATTTTGGTATTGAGCGTATTGGACTCTATAGTAGCTTTGCTCGAAATGAACAGACAGAAAAAAGTGATGTCGATTTAGTGTATACCATGATAGAAGGTCGCCATTTATCACTAGTTAACAGAGAACGATTACAGCGATTAATTAGGCAACAAATACGCCGTAAGCCCGACCTGATTAATCAACGGTATATGAACCCATTTACTAACTATACGATGCTCAAAGAGGTGGTTTATGTATAGTATAAAAAATCTTTCATACATATGTACAATGCTGGAATGCATAGAAAAGATTTTACTATATAGTAGTCCTTTTGATAACGTCGAAGATTTTGTCTGGTCTAATGACCAATTAAATTACAACGCAACCTGGGGTTTACTTCTTGCCATTGGAGAAGAATCAAAGCGTATTGACAATGGCTTAAAGGAGGATTATCCGCAAATTCCCTGGCGTAATATTTCGGGTATGCGAAACTTTCTGGCTCATGATTACCGAGGTATTGATTATGACTTAGTGTATGATGTAATCAACGTAAATCTGCCTGACCTGAAAAATGCACTCGTCGATATGGTGGATAAAGTTGAATGCGACAAAGAGTTACTAAAGGAGGTTTAGACTCCCCTTACTATCGGCATATTCAATACTTACGTAGTAAACTAAATGACTGATATAAAAAAACGCCATATCGCTATCCTCGGCTCAACTGGCTCAATCGGAACGCAGGCTATTGACGTAGTAAAGTCTCACCCCGATCAGTTTCAGGTTGAGGTATTAACAACCAACAATAACGCCGACTTGCTCATCCAGCAAGCCATCGACGTAAAGCCCAACGTAGTGGTTATTTGTAATGAAGATCGCTACGATCAGGTTTTTTCAGCACTCGATCCGATTGGTATTAAGGTCTATGCAGGTGCTAAAGCCATTGCATCAGTCGTGCAAATGGACACGATCGACATGGTACTTACGGCCATGGTCGGTTATGCGGGTTTGTTACCCACCATTAAAGCCATTGAAGCGGGAAAATCGATTGCCCTGGCCAACAAAGAAACGCTGGTTGTGGCGGGTGAACTGATTACGCGGCTGGCTGCCCAGAAAGGCGTCAACATCTATCCCGTCGATTCCGAGCATTCGGCTATTTTCCAGTGTCTGGTTGGCGAATTTCATAACCCTATTGAGAAAATTATTCTGACAGCTTCGGGAGGGCCATTCCGTGGAAAGTCGCGGGAGTTTTTGTCGACCGTAACGAAAGCGCAGGCACTCAAACACCCGAACTGGACGATGGGAGCCAAGATTACGATTGATTCGGCTACGTTAATGAACAAGGGCCTTGAAGTAATCGAAGCCAAATGGCTGTTTGGTTTAACGCCCGACCAGATCGACGTTATTGTCCATCCACAGAGCATTATTCACTCGCTGGTTCAGTTTGAAGATGGGAGCATCAAAGCGCAGATGGGCCTTCCCGACATGCGTTTACCGATTCAGTTCGCACTGGGTTATCCCAATCGGCTACCGTCAACTTTCCCGCGTTTTAATTTTCTGGATTATCCGTCGCTGACGTTTGAACAACCCGACCTCGCTACGTTCCGGAATCTGCAACTGGCCTTCGACGCACTCAATCAGGGCGGTAATGCTCCTTGTATTATCAATGCGGCAAACGAAGTGGCTGTCGATGCATTTCTGCATGATCAGATCGGTTTTCTGGAAATTTCGGAAATCATTGAATCATGCCTGCTCAAAACTTCCTTTGTACAAAACCCAACGTACGACGATTACGTACAGACCGACGATACCGCCCGGCGGTTGGCTTCTGAACGAATTAAAAGTTTGGTTTAACTGTTTGTATTATATCGCTTATCCGCAGCGTTTTTGTAATCAATGCCTCCTATAACCGGTTTAATAGCCATACCCATCAAGTTATCAAGATCTGGTTTTGGGAAGCACTGTTGTTAAATAATCTTAATTTTGATCTTATTATAACGGTCCGCCGTAGCGGTATTTTTCGAATACATGGAAATTTTAGTGATGGCCGGGCAGCTCATTTTGGGTCTGTCCATCTTGGTAGGCTTGCATGAATTAGGGCACTTGTTAGCGGCAAAAGCGTTTGGTATGCGCGTCGAACAGTACTTCATCGGCTTTCCTCCTAAAATCTGGAGTATCAAACGGGGCGAAACCGAATATGGCATTGGCGCTATTCCGCTTGGCGGCTTTGTTAAGATTTCAGGAATGATCGACGAATCGCTCGATACGGCCCATGTCAACGCCGAACCACAACCTTACGAATTTAGAGCCAAACCAGCCTGGCAGCGCCTGATTGTTATGCTGGGTGGCATTATTGTCAATGTTATTGTCGGCATTCTGATCTTCGTTATTCTTACCTATAAAAATGGTAATACGTATCTGGCCGCTAAAGATGCCAAATACGGCATTGTTGCCTACGATCTAGCCAAAAGCATTGGCTTGCAAACCGGCGACAAGATTGTTAAGGTAAACGGCAAATCCATCGTTGATTTTAATGAAATCCGCAGTTCCGATGTCTTTTTAGGCGACAATAGTTCTTATACCGTTGAGCGGAATGGCAAGCTGGAAGATATTTTTATCCCGAATAATTTTCTGGACAAACTGGCCGATAAAAAGGCGGCTGGCCAATTTATTGAGCCTATCGAGCCATTCAAAGTAGGTGAGTTAGTTCCAGATCAGCCAGCAACCAAAGCTGGCCTGAAGCCCGGCGATGTCATTACCAGCGCCAACGGTAAACCCATTCGTTTCTACCATGAATTTACGGAGGCTGTAAAACCGCTAAAAAACAAACCATTAACCTTAGTAGTCTCCCGCAATGGGCAACCCGTTACGATCAGCATGACTACGACCGAAGAGGGCACAATTGGTTTCTATCCAAAACTGTTACTACCAGTCACCAGGGAAGAATACACATTTGGTCAGGCATTATCCATCGGTACGAAAAAAGCCTTCCAGGTTGTGTTCGATAACATTAAAGGGTTCGGTAAGATTTTCCGGGGTGAAGTGTCTGCGTCAAAAGCCCTGAGCGGACCAGGAAAAATTGCTCGTGATCTCTTCGGTGGCATTTGGGACTGGAATCGTTTCTGGACCGTTACAGGTCTGCTGTCGATGGCATTGGCGTTTATGAATGCCCTACCTATTCCGGCTCTTGATGGCGGTCATGCAACCATACTGAGCTATGAAATCATTTCGGGCAGAAAACCAACCGATCGGTTTTTAGAGATTTCTCAACGGGTTGGTATGATTTTCCTGTTAGGTCTGATGGCTTTTGTTCTTTTTAATGATGCATTCGACATCTTATTTAAGTAGTCTAGTAGCTTTTGCCAGCGTTAACGCTTTTTAGCCTTGAAATTACCTAAGTTACTAATTGGAGTGATCCTTGTAGTGGCCGGTTGTCTGTCAGGCAGTCGGCCACTGACGCTTCATGATTTTCATGCCAGCGTTACCCAAATGCAGTATAATCCTAAGGAGCGCACGTTTGAAATCAGCATCCGAATCTTCACGGACGATTTTGAAAAAGCCTTATCGCAGGATTCGAATACCAAAATTCAGCTATCGGGCAACGTAGCAGCCGATAAAATTGATCCTTTAATAGAAAAATACATCCGTTCACACTTTGCTTACGTAAATTCACAGAAGCAACCCAAAGCCTTTAGCTACGTAGGTCACGAAATAGAAGCCGATGCCAATTGGCTTTATCTTGAAATGCCTTATACCGAGCCTTTTAAAGGTGGATTGCTGAAGCAAAACGTATTAATGGAGTTATTTGAGGATCAGGTAAATATGGTAAATATTCAATATCAGGGGCAAAAAAAGACATTTGTTTTCCGCAAGAATCAGCCCATTCAGGATGTTACGTTCTGAATAATAAATTTATTAGGTTAGTAACACCCCAACTTCGTTACTTTTGTACGTGAGCCAGTGACCTGCCGTCTCGTCATAGGTCAATAGAATGGCACGGCTGTTGCAATTTGCTCATATCCTTACCTTTCCAAAAGTTTAGGACACCTACCACTAATGAAAGCTGCCAGTTTGGCAGTGTATATATGATTTCAGAAAAAGAATTAGCTACCCGATTATTGCTGGCCGATTTTGACTCGGACAATTTAGAAATTGTGCCACTAGGGTCGCCAGAAGGGTTAGACGAAGATTACGAACTACCGCCAAACTTACCTATTCTGCCTGTTCGCAATACAGTGTTATTTCCAGGCATGGTTATTCCCGTTACGGTTGGTCGAGCAAAATCAATCCGGCTTGTAAAAAAAGCCTATAAAGGAAACCGAATCATTGGTGTAGTTGCCCAGTTAAATCAGCAAAAAGACGAGCCAACTGCCGACGACCTGTACCGCTTCGGAACAGTCGCCTATATCATAAAAATGATTACGCTACCGGATGGTAATATCACCATTATCATTCAGGGCAAGAAGCGCTTCGAAATTCAGCAGTTTATTCAGGAAGAGCCTTTCATGACAGCCCAGGTTCGTCAGATCGAGGACTCGTTCCCGAATGTGAACCGTAAAGAAGGCAAAGCCTTATTGCAGTCGGTAAAGGATGCTGCGTATAAGATCTTACGCCTTAATCCCGAAATACCTCAGGAAGCCCGTATTGCACTGGACAATATCGAAAGTCCAACATTTCTGTTGCACTTCCTATCGTCGAACATTAACGCCGAAGTTGCTGATAAACAGCGGCTATTGGAAACCCTGGAAGGAAACCAGCAGGCAAACCTGCTTCTGGAATACACGCTACGTGAAGTTCAGCTTCTGGAGCTAAAGCGTGAAATTCAATCCAAAGCCTCATCGGATCTCGATCAGCAGCAGCGCGATTATTATCTGCGCCAGCAGATGAAGGTGTTGCAGGATGAATTGGGTATGGATAATCCAGACCGTGAAATCGATGAACTCCGGATGCGGGCCGATCGGAAGAAATGGCCAGCTGAAGTACGCGCCCATTTCGACAAAGAACTGAACAAGCTCCAACGTATTAATCCAATGGCTCCTGAATATCCGGTGACCATGAACTACATTGAGCTAATGGTCGATCTGCCCTGGAATGAGTATACGAAAGACAATTTCGATCTGAAACGGGCGCAGAAAATTCTGGATGCTGACCATTTTGGTCTGGAAAAAGTAAAAGAACGGATCATTGAATATCTGGCCGTTCTGAAACTTAAAAACGATATGAAGGCCCCGATTCTGTGCCTCTACGGTCCTCCTGGTGTTGGTAAAACGTCGCTGGGTAAGTCGGTAGCCAAAGCACTGGGGCGTAAATACAGCCGTATGGCCTTAGGTGGTGTACACGATGAAGCAGAAATTCGCGGACACCGTAAAACCTATATTGGCGCCATGCCGGGTAAGGTTATTCAAAATATCCGGAAATGTGGCTCGTCTAATCCAGTCTTTATTCTGGACGAAATAGACAAGGTAAGCTCTGATTTCCGGGGTGATCCATCGTCGGCTTTACTCGAAGTACTTGATCCGGAACAGAACTCAACGTTCATGGATAATTACCTGGAAACGGAATATGACCTTTCCAGAGTTTTGTTTATCGCTACGGCCAACTCGCTCGATACTATTCATCCGGCCCTTCGCGACCGAATGGAGATCATCGACATTACAGGCTACACCGTTGAAGAGAAGGTCCAGATTGCCAAGAAATACCTGATTCCTAAACAACGCAAAGATCATGGTCTAAAGCCTAAAGATCTGATTATTGAAGACAAGGCCATCCTTCGCATTATTGAAGGTTATACCCGCGAATCGGGGGTTCGGAATCTGGAGCAAAAAATCGGGGCACTGGTGCGTAAAGTGGCGAAATCAATTGCCATGGAGGAAGACTACACGCATACGGTGAAAGCCGCCGATGTGCCTAAGATGCTGGGAGCAGAGATCTTCGATAAAGAACTCTATGCCGACGACGATATTGCTGGCGTTGTTACGGGCCTGGCCTGGACACAGGTAGGTGGCGAAATCCTGCTTATTGAGTCAAGTCTGAGTCGTGGAAAAGGCGTATTGACCTTATCGGGGCAGTTGGGCGACGTAATGAAAGAATCGGCGATTACAGCGCTGTCTTACATGAAAGCCCATGCTGATGAACTAGGTATCGACTACCGGATCTTCAATAATTACGATCTGCACATTCATATTCCGGCGGGTGCCGTTCCAAAAGATGGTCCTTCGGCAGGTATTACTATGCTAACGTCAATGACCTCCATTTATACGCAACGCAAGGTGAAGCCCTACGTAGCAATGACGGGTGAAGTAACGTTACGTGGTAAAGTATTACCGGTGGGTGGTATTAAGGAGAAAATACTGGCGGCCAATCGAGCCGGTATTAAAGAGATTATTCTCTGCTCAAAAAACCGGAAGGATATTGAGGAAATCAACACTACGTATATCAAGGACCTGAAATTCCACTACGTAGATAATGTTAGCCAGGTTCTCGACATTGCGCTATTACCGCATCAGGTTGGCAAACCGATGAAATTTATACTACCTGACGAGAAAGAACACCGGGAAACCGAACGAGCATATTAATCAACGAGACTAAAAAGAGTCAGGCGTACTTGGTTTAACGAATCTAGTTGAATCGGTTGCTCCTGACTCTTTATCTTTACATCGTGCTTGACTTTCATCGACTTTCTGCTGACTACCAACAGGCGCTTTTACGACAGGCTGTTCCGTTTTGGCTAAAAAACAGCCGGGATGAACGCTATGGTGGTTATTTTGATTGCCTGACGAATACGGGGCAAGCTCTCGATAGTAATAAAGATATTGCCCTACAGGCTCAGCAAACCTGGGCCTTTGCCTGGCTCTACAATACCCTTGATGGGCAACCAGCCTGGCTGGAACACGCTATTCACGGTGGTAATTTTATTAGTCAGTTTGCGCACAGCGAAAGCATCCATACTTATGCCCAGGTAAATCGATTAGGTCGCCCCACGGCTACCGCGACCAATCTTCTGTCGGATAGTTTTACGGCAATGGCCTATTCCCAGCTTTACCAGGCCACCCGAACCGATGAGTGGTTCATGTTAGCGAAACAAACCTTCGCCAAATTGCTGCAACGTAGAGAAGTGGTTCGTAAACAACTCGCACAGACAACGAGTCAGCAACAGCTTCTTCTCCATCTTAGTGAGCCTATAGCGCTACTAAAAGCCACCCAGGAGCTCAAGCCATTGGTAGCCGAAGACGATTGGAAAGAAACGCTTGACATTGTTTTGCATGAACTGTTACGTGAATTCCTGGACCGTCGAACCGATACGTTGCGGGAGTATATTCTGCCTGAAGGCTCGTTTGTCAATACGCCCGAAGGTCGCCGGCTCAATGTCGGTTTAACGTTTCAGGCAGTAAACTTTTTGCTGGATCTGTCCCTTGAATCGGGGAATCGCAAACTGGCTATGCAGGTAACGACCTGGTGTCTGCATATGTGCGAACAAGCCTGGAATGAATTGTCGGGCGGCTTAAACCAGTACGTTGACCTGAAAAAACAACCGCTGATTTTTCCCGACTGGAGCCAGAAATGGGCCTGGGTGCACGTAGAAGCCTTAGCCGCTTTAACGAAAAGCTATTTCCAAACGCGCCACCCCGACTGTCCAAAATGGCTTAAGCGCATTCACGATTTTACGTTCCAGTTTTTCCCCGACCCTCAGCATCCGGGCTGGCATATAGCGCTCGACCAGCAGAATAAGCCGCTAATGGAGATTAAGGCAACACCATCAGTTGGTTGCTATTCGCTCCTCCGATGTCTTGCCGAAATCTCCCAAACGCTGATCAAATGCGGCCAATTACAACCGCTCGGCCGAAATGTACGTATTACATAAAACGGGCTGGCTACGGAGTAGACTATCGCTTATAGTTGTCAATTGCTCCGCGTACGTTACCATATTGCTCCAGTAATGCTTCAGCCTCCTCGCGGCTAACGTTTATTTCACTCATCACCATTTTGGCCGCTCTGTCCTGCAATTTGATGTTAGTCAGTTGCATATCGACCATTTTATTTCCTTTTACCCGACCAAGCTGAATCATAACCGACGTCGAAATCATATTCAACACCAGTTTCTGTGCCGTACCCGCTTTCATGCGTGTGCTGCCCGTAACAAATTCAGGGCCAACCACCACCTCAACCGGAAACTCAGCGGCTTTCGCTACAGCAGAACCAGGGTTACACACAATACATCCCGTCAGTAATCCGGCCTCTCTAGCCTGATTTAACCCACCGATTACGTATGGCGTACGCCCGGAAGCAGCTATTCCGATAACTGTATCGAGTGAGTCAGGATGATACGGAGCTATATCTTTCCAGGCCTGTTGAATATCATCTTCGGCAAACTCAACTGCTTTCCGGATAGCCCCATCGCCACCAGCCATTAACCCAATAACCAGATCGTGCGGCACCCCGTAAGTTGGCGGACATTCAGAAGCATCGACCACCCCCAATCGGCCACTCGTTCCGGCTCCGATATAAATCAGCCGCCCACCCTCTTTCATCCGCTTGACGATTTCGGTCACTAGAGCTTCAATCTGTGGAATGGCCTTCTCCACGGCCAATGGTACGGTTTTATCTTCCTGATTAATATTTGTCAGCAGATCGTGAACCGACATCTGCTCCAGATGCTCGTAATGCGAGGATGTTTCTGTTATCATACATCAAAAGTAATAGCTCATCATTTTAACTGACAAATAATCTGATTTTTCTTGCCTTTCCGAAAAACTTCATTTTTATTTACGGCGTTATTACACTATCAGCGAAATTTCGCTAACTGTTAAGATGATCACCGAATCGCAAGTCACCGAATTGAACCGTTTTAGCCGTACGTTAACTCAGGAAATCAGTAATCCGGCCGCCAAAGCTATGCTTTACGGGGTAGGACTAACTGAAGACGACATGCAGAAACCCCAGATTGGCATCGCCAGCACGGGTTACGAGGGCAACACGTGTAACATGCACCTGAACGGCCTGTCAGTATACGTAAAGCAGGGAATTCAGGCCAATGGTCTGGTCGGTTTGATTTTTAATACAATCGGTGTATCGGATGGTATGACTAACGGTAACGATGGTATGCGTTACTCATTACCTAGCCGCGATTTAATTGCCGACTCGATTGAGTCAGTGGTTTCGGCCCAATGGTATGATGGTCTCGTAACGGTAGTGGGTTGCGATAAAAATATGCCCGGAGCCCTGATGGCGATGGCGCGTCTCGAACGTCCAAGCATCATGGTCTACGGTGGTACCATTCGCTCCGGCCACTATAAAGGTCAGAAACTGGATATTGTATCCGCCTTTGAAGCGCTTGGAAAACGTTACGCCGGAAATATTTCCGATGAAGACTACGAAGGCGTTATTAAAAATGCCATTCCTGGTGCTGGTGCCTGCGGAGGCATGTATACAGCCAACACAATGGCCAGTAGCATCGAAGCTATGGGACTAAGTCTTCCTTTCAGCAGTAGCTATCCGGCCACACACGAAGGGAAACAGGAAGAATGTAAAAAAATTGGTGCGGCCATGCGTCTGCTTCTGGAACGTAACATTACGCCCAAAGACATTATCAGCCGCCAATCGCTCGAAAATGCTTTCACCGTTGTGATGGCACTTGGCGGGTCGACCAATGCGGTTCTGCATTATCTGGCTATTGCCCGTTCAGCAGGCATTCAGTTAACCCTCGACGAAATTCAGGCCATAAGCGATCGCGTGCCGCTATTGGCTGACCTTAAGCCTAGTGGTAAATACTACATGGAAGATATGCTGGCTATTGGTGGCGTTCCGGCCGTGATGAAATACCTCTACGAGCAGGGTATGATTCATGGCGATTGCCTTACCGTAACGGGCAAAACGGTAGCCGAAAATCTGGCCGAAGCACCTGATCTCGATTTTGATAGCCAGAAGATCATTTTTCCGACTAGCCAACCCATCAAGAAAACGGGTCATATCCAGATCCTTCGTGGAAACCTTTCTCCTACCGGTTCTGTAGCTAAGATTACGGGTAAAGAAGGCGAGCGTTTTGAAGGCGTTGCGAAAGTATTCGAGGATGAGGGCGAAATAATCAATTCATTGTCGAGAGGAGAAATACTGGCCGGTCAGGTGCTCGTTATACGTAACGCTGGCCCTAAAGGTGGCCCCGGTATGAGCGAAATGCTGAAACCCACTTCCGCTATTATGGGAGCCGGATTAGGCGATAAAGTAGCCCTAATTACGGACGGGCGCTTTTCCGGTGGAACCCATGGTTTTGTGGTCGGACACGTAACGCCCGAAGCCTACGAAGGTGGGCCTATTGCCCTGGTTAAGGACGGCGACAAAATCACCATCGACGCTATCGGTCGCGAGCTAACCTTACACGTGTCCGACGAAGAATTGGCTTATCGCAAGAGCGAATGGAAGCAGCCAGCACCACGCTTTACGAAAGGCGTACTGGGCAAATACATACGTAACGTAAAATCAGCCAGCGAAGGCTGTGTAACGGACGAAGATTAACGTAACGCAACAACAAACGGAATACGACCTTAAAACATCAAGTATTATCATGGAAGCAATCGCCAGCACCATTCTGGAAACGCCTGAGGCAGCTCCGGCGCCAGCAGCATCTACCACGGTCCCGAAACTCATCTCGGGCTCAGAGGCTCTCATGATGTCTCTTGTCGCCGAGGGCGTAGATACCATTTTTGGCTATCCCGGCGGAGCTATTATGCCGGTCTACGATGCGCTTTATGACTTTCAGGACCGAATCAATCACATTCTGGTCCGACACGAGCAGGGCGCTGGCCATGCCGCCGAAGGTTACGCTCGCGTAACGGGTCGGGCAGGCGTATGTCTCGTTACGTCAGGTCCCGGCGCAACTAACCTCGTCACGGCAATTGCCGATGCCCTGATCGACTCTACACCTATGGTGTGTGTTGTGGGACAGGTAGCCAAAAAATTACTGGGCACCGACGCTTTTCAGGAAGCTGACGTAATGGGTGTTACGATGCCAATTACCAAATGGAACTATCAGATCACCAATGCCGATGAAGTAGCGGACGTCATTTCGAAAGCGTTCTACATCGCGCAATCAGGCCGTCCGGGACCTGTCCTGATCGATATTACGAAAAGCGCGCAGCAGGAGCTGATGACCAAGCCGTTCGTTTATGAGCGTTGTCAGAGTGTTATTAGTTATCGGCCTCGTCTGGTGCCTAAACACGAACAGGTCGAAACTGCAGCACAGTTAATCAATAACGCTAAAAAGCCGTACATCCTGGCCGGGCACGGCGTTCAGATTGCCAAAGCGGAAGCCGAAATGCTGGCCTTTGTCGAGAAAACAGGGATTCCTGTTGCCACTACGTTGCTAGGGCAGTCGACAATTTCTACCGATCACCCCCTGTATGTTGGCTGGTTGGGTATGCATGGTAATTACGGACCAAACGTAATGACCGATCAGGCAGACGTAATTATTGCCATTGGTATGCGGTTCGATGACCGCGTAACGGGCGATGCCAGCAAGTTCATCAAGCAGGCGAAAGTTATTCATATAGAGATTGACCCCGCCGAAATTGACAAAATCATTCGTGCCGATGCCCCCGTTGTTGGCGATGCCAAAGAAGTGTTGAAAGCGCTGCTCCCACTCGTTGAGCCCAATGATCATACCGTTTGGCGGAATGAGTTCCGGAAGTACGACGCCATCGAAAACGAAGCCATTACGGTGCCTGCGCTGACAACACCAGAAGGCAAAATCAGAATGGCAGAAGTGATCGATCTGGTATCGAAGAAAACAAACGGAGAAGCTATTCTGGTCACCGACGTTGGGCAACACCAGATGATGGCTTCGCGCTACTACCAGTTCCGTCGCCCTAACAGTCTGGTTACGTCGGGCGGTATGGGTACAATGGGATTTGCTTTGCCAGCCGCTTTTGGTGCTCAGGTAGGCGCTCCAGATCGGCAGGTCGTAGCCGTAATTGGCGATGGCTGTTTCCAGATGACACTGCAGGAATTGGGAACAATCGTTCAGAATAAACAACCGGTCAAGGCCATCATCCTGAACAACAACTTCCTGGGCATGGTACGGCAGTGGCAACAATTATTTCATCAGCGCCGGTATTCATTTGTCGAACTCCAGAACCCCGACTTCATTACGATTGCTAAAGGCTTTGGTATGTCTGGCTTAACCTGCGACGTCCGAGAAAGTCTGGCCGATGCCATCGACACGATGCTTAATCACGACGGCCCATTCCTACTGGAAGTCATTGTTGAGAAAGAGGAGAACGTATTTCCGATGGTCCCGGCAGGCACCAGTGTTTCGCAGATCAGATTGAAATAACGGCGTGTCGGGTTTACACTCGACACCCTTAAAATCGTATCGGGTTTGGGAGCCCGACACCACGAAATATGACAACATACACCATTTGCATATTCACGGAAAATACAATCGGACTGCTGAACCGCATCACGATTATTTTTACCCGTCGACGTATCAATATTGAGAGTCTTACCGTATCGGAAACCGAACGGAAGGGCGTTTCCCGCTTCACAATCGTGATCAAACACGAATCGCGCGAAGAAGTAGAAAAGCTGGTTCGGCAGATTCGTAAGATTGTGGAAGTGATGGCCGTATTTGGCTATCTCAACGATGATATTGTGTATAACGAAATCGCTCTTTTCAAGATTTCTACGCAGTTAGGCAGCAAACCGCTCGATATTGAAACAATCAACAAGCAGTACAAAGCCTGGGTTGTTTACTGGGGCCTCGACTACGTAGTGATCGAAAAAACGGGCGACGACAAAGAAATTTTCGAGTTTTTTGCTTACCTCAAGCAGTACGAGATTCTGGAATTTGTACGTTCTGGACGCGTAGCCGTAGGCAAAACCGAGAAGGGACTGGTCGAATATTTACCAGAGGCCGAATGGGCTTATTATTTGTAATAGTGTTTAACCCCCATAATACGAGAGTACCAAAACCAATTAAACATGGCAACGATTAATTTCGGAGGAGTAGAGGAGCAAGTGGTAACGCGGGAAGAGTTCCCGCTCGAAAAAGCGCGTGAAGTACTAGCCAATGAAACCATCGCCGTAATCGGCTATGGCGTACAAGGCCCAGGTCAGTCGCTCAACATGCGCGACAATGGTTTCAACGTCATTGTTGGACAACGTAAAGGAAAAACCTATGACAAAGCCGTTGCCGACGGCTGGGTTCCAGGCGAAACGCTGTTCGAGATCGAAGAAGCGCTGGAAAAAGGTACGATCATTTGCTTCCTGCTTTCTGATGCCGCTCAGATTGAACTGTGGCCAACGGTAAAAGCCGCTCTTAAGCCTGGCAAATCACTGTATTTCTCGCACGGTTTTGGCGTTACGTATAAAGAGAAAACCGGCATTGTTCCACCAGCTGATGTTGACGTATTCCTGGTTGCACCGAAAGGGTCAGGTACGTCGCTACGTCGGTTATTCGTAGAAGGTAAAGGCCTGAACTCGTCATTTGCTGTTTATCAGGATGCATCGGGCAACGCACGTACCAAAGCGATTGCGATGGGTATCGGCGTAGGTTCGGGCTATCTGTTCGAAACCGATTTCTACAAAGAAGTAACGTCTGACCTAACCGGTGAACGCGGTACGCTGATGGGCGCTATTCAGGGTATTTTTGCCGCTCAGTACGAAGTGTTACGTGCCAACGGCCATAGCCCATCGGAAGCCTTCAACGAAACGGTTGAAGAGCTGACCCAATCGCTGATGCCACTTGTTGCTGAAAACGGTATGGACTGGATGTATGCCAACTGTTCAACTACCGCTCAGCGGGGTGCGCTGGATTGGTGGAAGCCTTTCCGCGATGCTACCAAGCCTGTTTTCGAGCAGTTGTACAACTCGGTTAAAACCCAGGAGCAGGCCGAAATCAGCATTACCCGTAACTCGCAGCCAGATTACCGTGAGAAACTGGAAGTTGAACTAGCTGAACTGCGTGATTCTGAAATGTGGCAGGCTGGTGCTGCTGTACGTTCGTTACGTCCAGAGCGTAGCTAAAATAAACGTATTTAGAATAAAAAGGGTCGCTGAATTCTCAGCGACCCTTTTTATTCTCAGGTGACTCAAACAGTTATTGGCTTTTGTATATTGAACCCCTTCTACACGTAAAGCCGAAAACCGGCCGCAATAATTTTAGCACTAAAGTTAAATTTGAAACCAGGATTAGAACTAAATCTTTATTGAGCCGTGAATTAACCCGTAAACAATTTCAGGGTTGATCTTTGACAAAGTTTAGAACTTTGTCAAAGATGATGGTTGAGTGATCTGGTAGACTTTACAAACTTATTCACCCAACAATATTAACCTTATTTAACGCTAGAAACACGCAATCAATGGTCTTTCAATACGTATCATTCAGTATTTCTATCGGCTTTATTTCATTCATGGTCGGGATGACAATAAATGCTTTTTTACGGAAAACAGAATTCTATAAAGCTACTTTATCAAGCCTTAATTTCATAAAAAGTGAACGGTTAAACAAAGCTATTGGATTAGCTGGTTTTAAGTGGATTATAAAAAACACTTTCTTAAAATTTTTCAATCAAAAATTAAAACTAAATAGAAAGGCTGAAAAATCAGATTTGTATAAACTTCGAGAAGAAATGACAATTTCTGAAATAGATCATCTAATCGGATTTATCTTTGTAAGTATTTTTGCAGTAGTGAAATTCTATAATCATAATTTCCTGTTTGGCCTAATCATTATGCTGGTAAACATCGTAATGAATTTATATCCCTCCTTATTACAACAAGAGAATAAAAGACGAATTGATAAGTTTTTGCAAAAGCTATAAAGCGTTGACGTTTTGTACGAAGTTCAGTTTTCTCTGTTTTTATTCCCCTTTATGCCTAATCAGATAGGAAACCGTTAACAATACCAACAGCTCCAACTATCAGCGATTAAAATAGCCGACCTTATATTTGACTACAACAACCGCAGATTTGGCTACGAACCTCTCTCTATCCATGCAGACTTTTGCAGAGCAACTCAGCAAAAGAAAAAGATAGAAAAATGAACATTACGATCACAGGTTCGTTAGGGCACATCAGTAAGCCACTTACCCAACATTTAGTAAAAGAAGGTCACTCCGTTACAGTTATAAGTAGCAACCCCGAAAAACAAGAAGAGATTACGGCTATCGGGGCTATTCCGGCAATCGGCTCGTTAGAGAATGTGGACTTTATTACCTCCTCATTCACCAATGCAGACGTAGTATATTGCATGATTCCACCAGCAAACTATTTTGACCATACCCTTGATTTGACAGCTTATTATCTGAGACTTGGCCGAAATTACGTGGAAGCCATTAAACAATCGGCCGTAAAACGGGTAATTAACCTTAGCACGATTGGCGGGCATTTGAGTCAAGGAAACGGTATTCTTAAGGGCGCTCATTACGTAGAGAATCTGCTAAACGAGTTACCGTCTGATGTCTCCATTACGCACATACGCCCAACTGAGTTTTACTACAACTTATTACCACAAGTTCATTCTGCAAAGATTAACGGGTTTATTGCTTCTAACATAGGCAATGAAGTTGTAAATTCCTGGGTTTCACCAGTAGACATTGCCCGTGCGATTGCAGAAGAGATAACTACGTCGTTTGATGGAAGAAAGGTTCGCTACGTAGCCAGCGAAGAGCTTACCTATAATGAGTTGGCCGCGACTTTGGGAAAAGCAATAGGCAATCCTGACTTAAAATGGTTGTCAATAACCGACGAACAAATGAAAGATGGATTAGTATCAGTAGGTATGAACCCTGGTATTGCCGCTGGTTTAACTGAGATGTATGCTGCGATTAACAGTGGGCTATTGTATGAAGATTACAATTTGCACAAACCAACAAATTATGGCAAAATAAAGATGAAAGACTTTGCCAATGATTTTGCATTAGCTTACAACAAACTGTAGTAAAAAAAGCATGAAACCGCACAGATTTAAAACAATTAGCGAATACCACCGATTCAGAGGCTTACCTAAACCTGAGCACCCATTGGTTAGCGTTATAAATTTTGAATCTATAACTAACCTCAGTGCCGATGAGCCTAAACATATTGTTCAGGATTTTTATGCAATAGTCCTCAAAAGAAATATCAATTGTAAAATGAAATATGGTCAGCAGGAAGCTGACTTTGATGAAGGAACCATGTTCTTTCTTTCGCCAGGACAGGTCTATTCCATACAGGGTAAAGGGGCACTAACCCATACAGGCTGGTTGCTGCTTATCCACCCTGACTTTTTCTGGAACACTTCTTTAGCAAACACAATCAACCAGTACGACTATTTTAGTTATTCTGTAACAGAAGCGTTGTATCTATCAGAAAAGGAAGAAATAACGATTACATCGGTTCTACGAAATATTGAACAAGAGTATCATTCAACGATCGATAAGTTTAGCCAACCTGTTATTGTGGCTCACTTGGAACTACTGCTGAACTATGCTGATCGGTTTTACCACCGTCAGTTTATTACAAGAAAAATGGCAAACCATAAGCTATTAACGCGATTAGAAGAGCTATTGAAAGACTATTTCGACAGCAACTATCTGAAAGAAAAAGGCTTACCAACCGTACATGAAATCGCACAGTCATTGAATGTATCGCCAAACTATTTAAGTGGTTTATTAAAAGTACTGACTGGGCAAAGTACACAGCAACACATTCATGATAAGCTGATAGAAAAAGCGAAGGAAAAGTTATCAACAACTGATTTATCCGTGAGTGAAATTGCCTACGAATTAGGTTTTGAACATTCGCAGTCATTCAGCAAATTATTCAAGATAAAAACGCAAATGTCTCCATCAGACTATAAGCAGTCTTTTAATTGATAAATAACGGGCAAAGGAAGCCACCATACTGATAAAGTATTGCCGAAAAGGCGAAAGATAGGCGCTTATTCAACCTTTGCACTTACCAGAACAGCAATATTCAGTGCTAACTACTTCTCACCTCACGCGAAAGCGCCCGCATTTTGGCGAGGTGAGCTGCTTTATCCCAAGAGCCATTTCTATACACTCTATCTGGTCTTAAAACATCGTATACTACTGACAGCAGGACAGGTCTATACTACCATTTTATTGCCTGACTACGTACCAATCCCCTCCCCAACAATTCATAGAAAGTACTGAACGTATCGATTACCCAGTAAGCGCTCTCCCTTTTTTACACTACGTTACTTTTTGGCTACAACGTTGCGACTTTTGATTACATCCGTCTACCCATATAGGCAGAACTTTGTGTTATCAAACGATCAGCCAATAGCTTAGATAAGTAAACCAATGGATTTAAAAAATAGTACCATCCTGATTACAGGAGGAACCAGCGGAATCGGTTTGGAACTAGTAAAACAACTAACCGAAGAGGGAGCCACGATTATTATTACCGGGCGTAATCTTGAGGCACTAAACAAGACCCAAAAGCTATTCCCCGACGTACACACCTTCCAGAGCGATGTAAGCAATCCAGGTGACATCAAGAAACTGTATAAAGAGGTTACCCAACAGTTTCCCCAACTGAATATCATTATCAATAACGCAGGAGCCATGCGGTTGATAGATCTGCAGGACCAATCAATGGACCTGGAAAATATTACCCGCGAAATCAACACCAATCTCTCTGGCACCATCCAGATGGTCCACCAGTTTTTACCGCATTTGGTAAAGCAGAAATCCGCAGCAATCGTCAATGTTTCATCCGGTATTGCCTTTATGACTTATTCATCAGCGCCGGTTTATAGCGCCACAAAAGCTGGCGTGCGTGCCTATACGTTAGCACTACGTATGCAATTGGAGGCAACCAATGTGAAAGTGTTTGAAGTAATTCCGCCGGGCGTCAACACGAACCTTCAGAACGAGTGGAAACTGCAGCCGAACCCCAGTCAAATGATGGACGTCGATAAAATGGTACGTGTTGCCGTTGATGGGCTTAAAAATGACACATTAGAAATTAAGCCATTCTTAATCAACGTAATCAAGGCCATGAGTCGAATTGCACCAGGATTGATCATGAAATTTGGGCATCGGGATTTCGTAAAGTTCAAAGAAAAAAACACCGTTAATCGCTAATCCCAGACAATGAAAAAATTATTGTTCATCAGCGCGATTGTTCTGCTATCCGCTGCGTCATTTGCTCAACAGCCTGCAGATCAAATCATAGGAATCTGGGAAACTACCGATTCAGAGGTGAAATTGAAATTCAATATCTATAAATCAGGAGAAAGCTATTTTGGGAAGCTGTTATATGCCTCAACGATGTATGAGACTGATGGCAAAACGCCCAAAAAAGACATTAAAAATCCCGATAAAAGTTTACGGAGCAGATCGCGCTTGAATATCGTAAACATTAATAACCTTATCTATAACGATGGCGACTATTCAGGTGGAACGTTGTATAACCCCGACAGTGGTGATACGTATCGTCTGAAAGCAAAAATGATAAGTAAAAATAACGTAGAGTTTCGCGGCTATGTGGGCATTTCGCTACTTGGTAAAACCATGAAACTCAAACGAGTCCAATAAATTTATATATTCTTTCCAATCAGACGATGACTAAGAGCATTATTTCGCTAGTATTACTGCTGGTGTCGGTATATCTGGCATTCAGCCACGGCTGGAGCACGTTTAACTACAAGAACAATCCCGAATCGTTGAAAGTGATGAATCAATTAGGTATCAGCGAAGCAATGATTCCTTTTTTTGGGGGATTAACGATTTTGGTTGGCCTATTACTGCTCTTCCCTAGAACATTTTTTATTGGTAATCTGCTGAACGCCATATCCATTTTGATCATAATGGCCTTAGCCATTCGAGCCGAAAACTTTAGAATGGCACTGATGGAAATCCCCTTTTTGATAATGCCTTTGGTGATGATTTGGTTAAGGTATCCATTTCTTAAAAGCTCTGTTTAAGTATGACTCCAATACGATTAAAAACCATTACCGAAGCTCATCGCCTTCTTGGTTTACCCAGCCCTGAACACCCACTAATAAGCATTTTGAATTATGCCGATTTGAAAGTGACCGGCTTCGAAGGCGAATTAAGTGCGCTGTTTGACTTCTACTATATTTCGCTCAAAAAAGGGTTTACGAACAAACTGTTTTACGGCCAGCAAACCTACGATTTTGATGAAGGTATGATGTATTTCGTAGCCCCCAATCAGCTATTACGTGGTGCAGGTCCAGAACCGGACGATGATCTTTCGGGTTGGGTTTTACTGATTCACCCTGATTTATTATGGGGAACTTCGTTAGCAAAGACGATCAAAAAATATGATTTTTTTGATTACGCTGTCAACGAAGCTTTATTCCTCTCTGACAAGGAGAAAACTATTATAAATGGAATCGTAGAAAATATCAAAACCGAATATCAGAACAACATCGACAAATTCAGTCAGGATATTATCATTTCGCATATCGAGACTTTGTTGAATTATTCTGAGCGTTTTTATCAGCGACAATTTATAACCAGAAAAAAGAGTAACCACCAGGTACTCGACCAGGTTGAGCAACTGCTGAACACCTATTTCGACGACGAGGACTTAATCTCAAAAGGCCTGCCTTCTGTTCAATATATTGCCGAATCACTAAATATATCCAGCAAGTATTTAGGAAGTTTATTGAAGCAGCTTACTGGCCAGACTACCCAGCAACATATCCACGAAAAACTGATCGAGAAAGCCAAAGAACGGCTCTCTACCACAAGCCTGTCAGTTTCTGAGATTGCCTATGAGCTGGGTTTTGAACACTCGCAATCATTCAGCAAATTATTTAAGACCAAAACCAATCAAAGTCCGCTGGAGTTTAGAGCCGGGTTTAACTGAGCCTATTGATTATATCCTGGCAGTACGTATTTCAGCCTAAAATTGCCTCAACTCTAGGCTCTCCCTGTCAATTCTCTTACTATCCCCCCGCCGACTTTTTGTACTTTTGTACAAATTCTTACGTCAGCCGTGGCCGATACCGAAAACATAGCAGTTACCCCTTCCCTCGATCATATTTACGTAGCAGCCAAGCGACTTCAGGGCGTTGCAACACATACGCCCTTACAGGAAAATCTGAACCTTTCAGATCGATATGGAGCCAATATTTTCCTGAAACGCGAAGATTTACAGGTTGTTCGATCCTACAAAATTCGTGGGGCTTACAATAAGATGGCTAGTCTATCGCCCGAAGCCCTGGCGAACGGGGTTGTCTGCGCCAGCGCCGGAAACCACGCACAGGGTCTGGCTTACGCCTGTCGGAAAATGGCCGTACGTGGTACGATATTTATGCCGACCACTACGCCTAATCAGAAGGTTAAACAAGTCAAACTCTTCGGTAAGGAATATGTAGAGGTGGTTCTGGTTGGCGATACGTATGACGATGCCTTTTATGCCGCTATGGAGTTCGTACAAACGCACGACTGTACGTTTGTACACCCTTTTGATGATTTGCAGGTCATGGAAGGCCAGGGAACGGTTGGGCTGGAAATTTTCAGAGACTCAAACGTTCAGATCGATTACCTGCTGATGGCCATTGGTGGAGGTGGGTTGGCAGCTGGTGTATCAACCGTTTTTAAGCAGTTGAGCCCCCGAACCAAACTGATTGGCGTAGAGCCGCTGGGCTCACCATCAATGAAAGTCTCGATTGACGAAGGACACGTAGTAGCACTCGACCAGATCGATAAGTTTGTGGACGGCGCGGCCGTTAAACGGCCTGGTGATATAACGTTCGAAGTCTGTCGTAAAAACCTAGATCACGTTTTATTGATCCCCGAAGGCAAAGTCTGTACCACTATTTTACAGCTGTACAACGAAGACGCTATTGTCGCCGAACCGGCCGGAGCACTGACGATTGCTGCTCTTGATTTCCTCAAAGATGAAATCAAAGGAAAGAACGTAGTGTGTTTGGTTAGCGGTGGCAACAACGACATTACCAGAACCGAAGAAATCAAAGAACGGTCGCTTTTATACGAAGGCCTAAAACACTATTTCATTATTCGTTTTCCACAACGGGCTGGCGCTTTCCGCGACTTCCTGAACGTACTGGGACCCAACGATGATATTAGCCGTTTTGAATACGTTAAGAAAACCAACCGCGAAACGGGTCCGGCGGTAGTGGGTATCGAGCTAAAAAACCGAGAAGATTTTGAGCCGCTCATCCAGCGCATGCAGGACCAGAATATTGTGTTCGAATACCTGAACGATCAGCCAGACTTGTTTCAGTTTTTGGTGTAAATTCGTGTAACATATACCTTCACGCTATGAAAAACCCAATCACAATTGACCCAGATATCCAGTTCGGCACCCCTGTCTTTACAGGAACACGAGTGCCTGTTGAATCACTATTCTGGCATTTGGAGAGCGGCATATCACTGGATACTTTTCTGGCTGACTTCCCCTCTGTTTCTCGAGAACAAGCCGTTTCTGTACTTGAGTTAGCTGGAAAAGCTCTCAGCTCAGACAAATTACTGCCACTGATTTATGAAATTGCTGCTTGACGAAAATCTGCCTAAAGCGTTAAAACAACATTTTCCTTCACACGATATATATATACTGTTCGTGATATGGGCTGGCAGAGTAAAAAGAATGGTGAATTACTGAAACTTATGCTAGCCGAAAGCTTCGAAGTTCTGGTAACATTCGATAAAAACTTACGTCATCAACAGAATTTTGCCAAGTATCCCATAGCAGTTCTAGTACCTAATGCCTGGGGCAATTCAATGCAGTTTCTAGAACCATTGCTTCCACAAATACACAACGCTCTTAGCAAGCCTCTCCCAACTGGAGCCACTATTGTTAGTCTGATATAAGTCATGCTACGTGTTCCGTCGTCTATCGAGCCGAATCAGTTTCAATCGCTAAGCATTGAACGCGCCGATGCGTCGAAAATGACGTTTGTTGCATACCGTAGCGACGTATATCCCGAACGTAACGAGGTTTTCTTCGAAGAACACGCCGTTATTGTCGTACTGGAGGGCGAGAAAAAATTCAGTTCTCCTACGCAGGATCTGCACGTTCGTAAGGGCGACATTCTGTTTTTTCAGCGCGGCTGTTATTCCATGAACGAGTCTATCGATAACAACTATCGAAGTCTCGTTTTTTTTGTCAACGAAAAGCTACTGAAAGAATTTGTCGGACAACACCTTCCCCTATTTCAGTCCGTAGCCAATACGTTACCCGGCGACCTTATTTTATCCTTTACCGCTTCGCCAGCCTTCAATACGTTCATAGACTCGTTGCTCCCTTATTTTGGCTCCAGAACGTTGTTTTTAAACGAGCTGTTACGTCTTAAGTTTCAGGAGTTGCTGTTGCATTTACTGGAACTAGATACACAAGGCCAATTAAAATCGATTCTTCTCCACATCTACGAAGGGCAGAAAACCGATCTCGATTATCTGATGAGTACGTATTTGCTCAAACCGTTGTCGATGAATGAACTAGCCCGACTATCGGGCCGGAGCCTATCGGCATTCAAGCGTGATTTTGAAGCTCACTTTCACACATCGCCCGGCCAATGGATACGGCAAAAGCGACTTAAACATGCTCATTTCCTGCTAAAAAATACCGATAAGAACGTATCGGAAGTAAGCATGGAAATTGGCTATGAAAGCGTATCCCATTTTATCAAAGCCTATAAGCAACAGTACGGTTTTACCCCCAAACGAGCAGCCGTAACACCGTAGACCCTCTGTCCGATATCGTCACTCATAATGAGCTATTAGCCATAATTCGCGTTAACTAGCGCTGTTGTCAGCTCATTGCTGGCTGCCCCCTTCAATACGGTTTTCAAACCAAAAGAATTGAATGAACTAAAATCGCTATTTACTGGACGAATGACGAGATTCATAATCCAAGAACATTCCGCAATTTTGTAACCTACTTTTTCTGGCATAGCGACACCAGAGAAATTAACAACAAAGAGACTGTTATCCTCTACAACTATGAGTACCGCAAAAACTCTGTTTGATAAAGTGTGGGACGCACACGTTGTTCGTCATGTTGAAGACGGACCCGACGTACTGTTTATAGACCGTCACTTTATTCATGAAGTAACCAGCCCGGTTGCGTTTCTGGGCCTCGAAGGTCGTCAAGTGCCTGTGATGTTCTCTGGGCGTACGTTTGCCACTGCCGACCACAATACGCCAACCTTAAACCAGCATCTGCCAGTTGCTGACCCCCTGTCGGCCAACCAATTAGCGGCTCTGGAACGTAACGCTACCAAGTATGGCATTTCTCACTGGGGTCTTGGCCATATTAAAAACGGTATTGTACACGTAGTAGGACCGGAAAATGGTATTACGCTCCCCGGCATGACCATTGTTTGTGGCGACTCTCACACATCGACACACGGTGCGTTCGGCGCTATTGCCTTTGGTATCGGTACGTCGGAGGTAGAGATGGTGCTGGCAACGCAGTGTATTATGCAGCCCAAGCCAAAGAAAATGCGTATTACGGTCAACGGTACATTAGGAAAAGCGGTGCTACCAAAAGACGTTATTCTATACATTATTTCGCAGATTTCGGCCAGTGGCGCCACGGGTTATTTCGTAGAGTACGCAGGCAATGTTTTCGAGGATATGAGTATGGAAGGCCGTATGACGGTCTGTAACATGAGTATCGAAATGGGTGCTCGTGGTGGTATGATTGCTCCTGACCAAACAACGCTTGATTACCTGAAAGGTCGCGAGTTAGCTCCAAAAGGTGAGCAGTGGGATAAACTGGTTCCATATTGGGAGTCGCTCAAAACCGACGAAGGTGCTACGTTCGACGTTGATTTAACGTACGACGCGGCCGATATTGAACCTCAGATTACGTATGGCACCAATCCTGGATTGGGAACAGGCGTAACGCATCAGATTCCGGTGGCCGGCACGGTAAAAGATGGTGCGGCCAGCTATAAAAAGTCGCTGCAGTATATGGGCTTTGCCGAAAACGAGTCTATGGTCGGTAAGCCTATCGATTTCGTTTTCCTAGGAAGCTGTACCAACGGACGTATCGAAGATTTCCGCGCGTTTGCCTCTATTGTGAAAGGCCGTAAAAAGGCCGATAACGTAACGGCCTGGCTCGTTCCTGGTTCTCATATCGTAGAAGCCCAAATTAAAGAAGAAGGCATTCTCGACATTCTGACCGAAGCAGGTTTTCAACTACGTCAGCCCGGTTGCTCGGCTTGCTTAGCCATGAACGAAGACAAGATTCCGGCAGGTAAATACGCTGTGTCTACGTCGAACCGTAATTTTGAAGGCCGTCAGGGTCCAGGCGCCCGTACGTTGCTGGCGAGCCCGCTGGTAGCAGCCGCAGCGGCTGTCACAGGCGTAGTAACTGACCCAAGAGAATTCATTTAGTTTACAGTTTTCGCCTAGCATCTACTGAAAACTTTGAACTAAAAACTGTAAACTTTTCCCATGGCATACGATAAATTCACTGTATTACGTAGTACTGCCGTTCCGATGCCCATCGAGAACGTCGATACCGACCAGATTATTCCAGCCAGATTCCTGAAAGCAACTGAACGTAAAGGTTTTGGCGATAACCTTTTCCGCGACTGGCGCTATAACAACGACGATACACCTAAAGCCGATTTCGTCCTCAACAACCCAATCTATTCAGATGAAGGGTCGCCCCGTAAAATCTTGGTAGGCGGAAAAAACTTTGGTAGCGGCTCGAGTCGTGAGCACGCAGCCTGGGCCATTTATGACTACGGTTTTCGTTGCGTAGTATCGAGCTTTTTCGCCGATATTTTTAAAAATAACTGCCTCAATATTGGTATTCTGCCCGTTACGATAAGCCCGGAATTCGCCGATAAAATCTTTGCGGCTATCGATGCGGATCCCAACACGGAGCTGGAAGTAAACCTGCCCGAGCAAACCATTACGTTGCTGGCTACTGGCGAAAGCGAAAGCTTCAACATCAATGGCTACAAAAAGCATAACCTCACCAACGGTTATGACGATATCGATTATCTGCTTTCGATGAAGAACGAAATCGAATCATTCGCCGAAACAAGACCCTTTTAATTTTGAATGATAGAATGAGTGAATGAGTGAATAGATAGGCTGTTCTAGCCCATTCTATCATTCTATCATTCTATCATTCTGTCATTAAAAAAATGAAATCTCGTTATATTGAAGTTATGGACACGACACTCCGCGATGGTGAACAAACCAGCGGAGTGTCGTTTTCTGCATCCGAGAAATTGGCTTTAGCCCAGTTATTACTGACTGAAGTTAAAGTAGATCGCGTTGAAGTGGCTTCGGCACGGGTATCGGCTGGCGAACTGGAAGCCGTCCAGCAAATTACACGCTGGGCTGCCGATGCTGGCCTGCTCGACAAAATCGAAGTATTGACGTTTGTTGATGGCGATGCATCGCTTGATTGGATGCGTGCATCAGGCGCCAAGGTGATGAACCTCCTCACCAAAGGGTCGATGAATCATCTTACCCATCAACTCAAAAAGAAACCGGCCGAACATTTCGCCGACATTCAGAATCTGATTCAGAAAGCCCAGGCATCTAATCTTCAGGTAAACGTGTATCTGGAAGACTGGAGTAATGGTATGCGTAGTTCTCCTGACTACGTGCTTCAGTTTCTGGATTTTCTTCAGACCCAGCCGATTCGTCGCGTTTTACTGCCTGATACACTCGGTGTTCTCACGCCAGCTGATACGTATTCATTTATCGACCAGTTGGTAACCCGCTACCCTGGCCTGCATTTTGATTTCCACGCCCATAACGATTACGATCTCAGTATTGCGAACGTAATGGAAGCCATCCGGGCCGGTGCACACGGTATTCACCTGACGGTCAACGGCCTGGGCGAACGCGCCGGTAATGCACCGATGGCTAGTGCTATCGCCGTACTACGTGATTTTATGCCCGATGTAACGCTGGGCGTAGTTGAACAGTCGCTCTACCAGGTCAGTAAGATTGTCGAAACATTCTCCGGGCTACGTATTCCTGACAATAAACCGGTTGTTGGCGATAACGTATTTACGCAAACGGCAGGAATCCATGCCGACGGCGACAAGAAGAACAACCTGTATTTTAATACGTTGCTTCCTGAACGTTTTGGCCGTCAACGTAGCTACGCCCTGGGCAAAATGTCGGGGAAAGCGAACATTGAGAACAATCTTCGCGAATTAGGCATCCAGCTCTCAGAAGAAGATCTCAAAAAAGTAACCCAGCGGGTCATTTTGCTTGGTGATCAGAAGGAAGTAGTCACGCGTGAAGATCTTCCTTACATCATTGCCGATGTTCTGAACACGAATGCCATTGCCTCGCGGGTTGAAGTGCTTAATTACGTCTTAACGCATTCGAAAGACCTGAAACCATCTGCTACGCTACGTGTGCGTATCGACGAAGATCAGTTTGAAGAAAATGCGCAGGGCGATGGCCAGTACGACGCTTTTATGAATGCGCTAAAGAAGATCTACAGCAAGAAAAAACTGGTTCTTCCTGAGCTAACGGATTACGCCGTGCGTATTCCTACAGGTGGTAGAACAGATGCGCTTTGCGAAACGATTATTACCTGGAAACACAAAAAACGCGAGTTTAAAACCAGGGGGCTTGATTCTGACCAAACGGTATCGGCAATCAAGGCAACCCAGAAAATGTTGAATATTTTAGAATAATGAGAGTTCTGACGAAGCTAGTTGCTCACCCAGTCCTCTTCCTCTCCCAATCATGAAAAAACACATTCTTGTAGTTCCTGGCGATGGCATCGGCGCCGAAGTAACCACCGTTGGCAAACAGGTTCTTGAAACAATTGCCCAAAAATTTGGCCATGAGTTCACCTACGATGAAGCGCTGATTGGCCACGTTGCCATTGAAGCTACCGGCACTGCTTTGCCCGACGAAACCCTGACCAAAATGAAGTCGGCCGATGCTGTACTGTTCGGCGCTGTAGGCCACCCCAAATACGATAACGATCCATCGGCGAAAGTCCGTCCTGAACAGGGATTATTAAAAATGCGGAAAGAGCTGGGCTTATACGCCAATCTTCGCCCCATTAAACTCTTCGATGAATTATTGGATGCGTCGAGCATTAAACCTGAAATTCTGCGGGGAGCCGACATCCTGTTCTTCCGGGAGTTGACTGGCGACGTGTATTTCGGCAAGCGGGAACGTATCGATGAGGGTAATACAGCTTACGATACGATGATTTACAGTAAATACGAAGTAGAACGTATCGTCAGAAAAGCATTCGAAGCGGCTCGTACACGTAGCAAAAAACTATGCTCGGTCGATAAGGCCAACGTACTGGAAAGCAGCCGTCTTTGGCGCGAAGTAGTACAAGCTATTGCTCCTGACTATCCAGACGTAACAGTTGAGCATCAGTTTATTGATGCTGCTGCCATGTTATTGATCAAAGATCCTAAACGGTTCGATGTAGTGGTAACAGGTAATCTTTTTGGCGATATTCTAACTGACGAAGCCAGCCAGATTGCCGGATCAATGGGCATGCTAGCCTCTGCCTCTGTAGGCGACAATACGGGTGTTTATGAACCAATTCACGGTTCAGCTCACGATATAACAGGCAAAGGAGTCGCCAATCCATTAGCCTCTATTTTGTCGGCCGCTCTGCTTCTCGACATTTCGTTTGGCCTTAAAGAAGAAGCCCAGGCTATCATTGACGCTGTTGATGCGGTACTGAAGGCTGGTTTCCGTACGCGTGATATTGCCGATGCCAATACGCCTGAAGAGAAGATTTTAGGAACTCAGGCTATGGGCGACCAAATCTTACAGTATTTAACTGCATAATCCAGAAACTTAGTAGATTCGTAAAAAATTCGCCGGAGTACTTGTAATAGTTTTAAAAACGGCTATTTTTGTAGCGTATTTACGCAAGCAGCGAAATTTCGCAAACTAAAAAATGACTATTTCCTTAGCCTACCGACTGCAAAACCTTATCGTTTTTTAGAACGGAGAAAAGGATATATCTATAAAAAGGCCCTTTTCTGCAAAGATTAGGGCCTTTTGCTTAATTAGCTAATGTGATATTCATTCAATAATAGCGTGCCATGAGCCAACGAGTTTATATTTTCGATACCACGTTACGTGATGGTGAACAAGTGCCGGGCTGTCAGTTGACCACTGAAGAAAAAATTATAGTAGCTAAAGAGCTAGAACAACTCGGAGTTGACATCATTGAAGCTGGTTTCCCTATTTCCAGTCCCGGCGATTTTCGCTCAGTGGTCGAAATCTCAAAAGCTGTATCAGAACCAACTATTTGTGCGCTTAGTCGCGCAGTTAAAGGCGATATCGATGCGGCAGGAGAAGCGCTGAAATGGGCTAAACGGGGACGTATTCATACGGGTATTGGCTCATCGGATATTCACATTCGAAATAAATTCAACAGCACAAGGGAGAAGATTCTGGAACAGGCTGTTGGCGCCGTTAAGCATGCGAAAACCTACGTAGAGGATGTAGAATTTTACGCCGAAGATGCAGGCCGGGCTGATTTGGCTTTCCTGGCTCAACTGACTGAAGCCGTTATTGGTGCCGGAGCCACGGTTGTTAACATTCCAGATACGACCGGTTACTGCTTGCCTGATGAATACGGCAAAAAAATTGCCTATATCTATGAGCATGTTTCGAATGTTCACAAAGCTACTATCTCAATTCACTGCCATAATGATTTAGGCTTAGCAACAGCTAACACGCTGGCCGGCGTCATGAATGGCGCGCGTCAGGTTGAAGTAACCATCAATGGCATTGGTGAGCGGGCAGGAAATACGTCGCTCGAAGAAGTGGTGATGGCTATCAAGGTAAAAAAAGAACTTGGTCTGCATACCAACATCGATTCAACTCGCTTATATCCTGTTAGCCGACTCGTTTCCGAAATGATGCGTATGCCCGTACAGGCGAATAAAGCCATTGTTGGTCGGAATGCTTTTGCTCATTCATCAGGCATTCACCAAGACGGTTTCTTAAAGCATTCTGAAAATTACGAGATCATGAACCCTCTGGATGTGGGTGTCGATAAATCATTAATTGTTCTAACAGCACGTAGCGGTCGCCACGCATTAAAGCATCGGCTAGAGCTGCTTGGTTATCGGTATGATAAACCAACTTTAGATAGCATATACACTCGTTTCCTCGACATGGCTGATATTCGCAAAGAGGTAAATGATAAAGATTTGATGGAACTGGTACGTTAACTGAAAAACCCGCTAAAAAGCGGGTTTTTCAGTTAACGTACCACGAACAAAAGAGATAAAGAGACTGTTTGCCAGTATATTCGGTATGAAGTGAATCATTAAACTAAACAAATAGTATTATGGCGCGCCCAACTCCAGAATTAATCAATGCGCTTCGCCGTACGGCTCTTAAATTACAAAATGGTGCTACCTACCAGTGGGGACACATGGGAGGCTGTAATTGTGGGAATCTAGCTCAGGAACTCACCTCGTTAAACAAGGATGATATCCATAGATATGCTATGCAACGATACGGCGACTGGAACGAGCAGATTGATGATTACTGCCCAGCTAGTCAAATGCCCCTCGACTTACTAATCAATCAGATGATTACTGCTGGTTTAATGCTGGAAGATCTAAAGCACCTGGAAAAACTCGATGACCGGCAAATTCTGCTACGTCTACCACTAAATAAGCGCTACCTAAAACATAACATACGTGAAGACGTAATACTGTATATGAATGCCTGGGCGGATATGCTGGAAGAACAACTATTACAAAAGATACAGCTAACCGATTTAGAAGCCATAATGGCTGTTTAATTTCAGCCTTAGTGCTCTGGCTCAACTTTTGTGAAAACAGAGGCCTTAAAACGAGAAAAGGCGTTGTCGATT
>NZ_JAAFZH010000019.1 GCF_010435915.1 Spirosoma terrae
CTTGTTATAGCAGGTTCAGTAGGCCAATTACTCTTGGATCAGGATAAGGTAATGGTATGCTCAAATGGAGTAAAACCGGTTAAATAAACAGTGGGGGCATCCATCGGAGCTAAGGCGCCACGCAAGAGCACACCTTTGTGCTGTTGTAAGCCGGGGCCAAACGTAATGGTGTCATTCTGGACCGTATAACTTCCAGAGCCGGAGAGAAGATACGCATTGTCGCGGGTAGGGTGTTTGCTTACTCCGGTGAACGATCCACCGGGTCGAAAAATAAGCTCTACTGCAACCGGTACGCCATCCGTCCCTGTGATTTGAATAATAGCTTCGATTCCGCGTTCGGCTTCATGGATGGTGATTCGGGTCTGGAGTCGTTGGATTTCACTTTGTTTCCGGTTAGATCGGGGCATTTTTTCCCAGTCGCCATCAACGGCAATGGTTTCCGGTGGGTAGGTTTGATAGTAAGGCCCCTCCAGCGATTGAGTCAATATCCATGAATCGCCCTGTTTATCAATGGACTCGGTCAGGAACTGACCTTTGCCGAAAAAAGAAGCGGCCATGCGTACCCCCTGCAAAATAGCATTGCCTTTATGGAACGTGAGCCAAACCGGGTTTGCCGATAGGATTGTACTGTCCCATCCATTCCGTCTAATTCGGACTAGTCCGGATTTCCGAAATGCCTTTACGTAGTTCGCTGGTAATGGCTGGCTGGGGGGCAGTTCGCGCCAGATCGACGGGTCGTTGAGAAAATAATCGAGGTAGTGAATCAATTTAGGGAGGAGGGTTTTCTCCATCTGGCGACATAGGGCTGCCATCTCCCCATTTTTATCCAGCAAAGCCAGATACCGATACGCGTAATAATAACCTTCTGGTGTGCCAACGCCAGCCTTGTCCTGGCGGCCCGACGCTTCCGTAACCAATTCCCCGTTGGGGTGCAGATAATACAGCGTCATGGTTAGATTGCGTCGGACATAGTCGAGCAGTTCTGGTTTATTCAGTCCTTTTGCGATTGTAATAAGTAGGCGATTGGTTAGGGGAGAATAAATCAACGTACTACGTTCGTTATACTGCCCATCGATATCCATATCGATGTGTTCCGACAGCCACTGGTTAACGCGGGCAACGTAGCGGGCATCGGGCCAGAGTGTATTCAACTTTGTTAGGGCAGCCGATACCACCCATCGGTGATTAGGGGTATGAATACCCCCCACAATCAGGGCTTCGCCAGCCCTGATCAGAAACGATTTAAACGTAGCGAGCACACCAGCCATGTCAGGCGTTCCGGAGCGGGACAGCAACGAATACGCTGTGGTTAAGCGTTTTACAATGAAACCAGTGTCGGGTGTTGAATGAAAGTTAGTGGCTGGTAAATCCAGCGTACCATCGAAATGCTGGATTTTCAGTAGAAACTGAAGCGCCAGGTGTGTTTCGTCGAGTATGATTTTTGACCGATAATGCACTGACTCTGGGCAGGCCATAGCACAGCAGGCCCGGCGAATAAAATCGGATGTCGTTTGCGGATTGGGGATATCTTCCCAGTCTTTAAACCCGCCAAATGCCGGGTTTGTGGCCTCTGTGATACGTAGTGTCCGAACCGTAATCAGCTGCTGGTCATTACCCTTGACCAAGTCAACCAGCCAGTCTGGCTTAGCCACCGATGCGCCCAGAGATGATTGAGAAAATACAGGGAATCGGGCAGTTTGTATTAGACAAAGGGAAGTAACACCTCCACTTAAAAATGTTCTTCGGTTCATGAAAAAAGGTCAGGGACATTGACTAGCTACCGCAACTTTTAGGCTGGTTACGGTAAGCCTGGCACCTGTATAAAAAAGAACAGGTACCAATTTATACTGCTACGTATGGCAATCAATATTGTTAAGTAAAAGCTGAGCATCCGCTTTATGACTTAAGCGATAGGTAGGCGCCGACTGCTGGTCTGCCACATTTTAAAGACAGTGGTTGTACAAAGGCGACATTCTGGCCCAATCAGGCACTTTGGTCTGCCAATCTGACAGCAATTCGAACAATTTTCTCGGCTGGCATTTCTATTGTTAGATAGCACATGTCTGTCAGTCTATAACCACAGTAGGTAAAGACGCTAAACTCACAATTGAATAAAGTAATATGGGAAAGATTATTGGTATTGACTTAGGCACCACGAACTCGTGTGTGGCCGTGATGGAAGGCAACGAGCCGGTCGTGATCCCTAACTCTGAAGGAGCACGCACGACACCGTCGGTAGTCGCATTTATGGATAACGGCAACGGCGAACGGAAAGTTGGTGCACCGGCCAAACGCCAGGCCATCACCAATCCGAAAAATACGATCTCTTCGATTAAACGTTTCATGGGTAAACGGTATAACGAAGTGACGAATGAAGCGAAAACCGTCGCTTATGACGTAGAGAACGGTCCAAACGGTACCCCACGGGTTCGGATTGGCGACCGTCAATATACTCCACAGGAAATTTCGGCGCTGATTCTGCAGAAAATGAAGCAGACTGCCGAAGATTATCTGGGTCAAACTGTAACAGAAGCGGTTATTACCGTACCTGCTTATTTTAACGATGCTGAGCGTCAGGCCACTAAAGAAGCGGGCCAGATTGCCGGTCTCGATGTAAAACGTATCATCAACGAGCCAACCGCTGCTGCACTGGCATATGGTCTGGACAAAACCGATAAAGATCAGAAGATCGCCGTATTTGATCTGGGTGGTGGTACGTTCGATATCTCGATTCTTGAGCTGGGTGATGGCGTGTTCGAAGTTAAATCGACCGATGGTGATACGCACCTGGGTGGTGATGACTTCGACCAGGTAATCATCGACTGGCTTGCCGACGAGTTTAAGAAAGATGAAAACATCGATCTTCGTCAGGACCCAATGGCGCTGCAACGGTTGAAAGAGGCCGCTGAGAAAGCCAAGATTGAACTGTCGAGTTCTAACTCTACAGAGATCAACCTGCCCTACATCATGCCGGTGAATGGCATTCCTAAACACTTAGTACGCTCACTGAGCCGTGCTAAGTTCGAGCAGTTGGCCGATTCGTTGATTCAGCGTAGCCTGGAACCTTGCCGTCGTGCTCTGAAAAACTCAGGCCTATCGGCCGGACAGATCGATGAGGTTATTCTCGTCGGTGGTTCAACTCGTATTCCGAAAGTGCAGGAGGAAGTTGAAAAACTGTTCGGTAAAAAGCCATCGAAAGCCGTTAACCCCGACGAAGCCGTAGCCATTGGTGCTGCTATTCAGGGTGGTGTGTTAACTGGTGAAGTGAAAGACGTACTGTTGCTCGACGTTATTCCACTTTCGCTGGGTATCGAAACCATGGGCGGTGTGTTTACCAAAATGGTAGACGCCAATACGACCATTCCAAGTAAGAAAGTTGAAGTTTACTCGACGGCTTCTGATAATCAGCCTAGTGTAGAAATCAACGTATTGCAGGGTGAGCGCCCAATGGCAGCTCAGAACCGTCAGTTAGGTCGGTTCATCCTGTCGGATATTCCACCAGCACCTCGCGGTGTTCCTCAAATTGAAGTAACGTTCGACGTAGATGCCAACGGTATTCTGCACGTAACGGCTAAAGATAAAGGAACTGGTAAGGAGCAGAAAATCCGGATTGAAGCATCGAGCGGTCTGACCGACGCGGAAATCAACCGGATGCGTGAAGAAGCGAAAGCCAACGAAGCGGCTGATAAACTGGAGCGCGAGACGATTGAGAAAGTTAACCAGGCCGACTCAATGGTGTTCCAGACCGAGAAGCAACTGAAAGAGTACGGCGATAAGCTGACTCCTGCCAATAAAACGGCCATCGAAGAAGCGCTGGGCCAGCTGCGTACCGCTCATGGTTCCCGCGATTTAGCGGCTATCGATGCTGCTATGGAGAAGCTGAATGCCGCCTGGTCTGCTGCTTCGACGGATTTGTATAATGCTACAAACGGTGCTGGTGCACCAACCGATGGAGCTGGCTTCGACGGTGGCAATGCCAACCAGGGCCAACCAACTGGCGACAACGTTTCTGACGTACCGTTTGAAGAAGTGAAATAAGAGTTTCTGATTGAGTTAACGAAGCCCTTGCTGGAAACAGTAAGGGCTTCTTGCTTTGTGTTACGTACGTAGTGATGGCAACCAATTACTCGTTTGCTGTTATGGTCTTCATGCCAACAATGCCCGCCAGGATCAGGAGTAGAAAAAACAATTCAAGCGCTGACCATGATTGCTTGAACCAAATGATGTCGCCCAGTTTAAGAAAGACCAGCGACAACGACATCCAGACCGCAAAGGCGGTTGTGGTAGGAATGGTACGCATAGCAATAGACAATAACACCGAATTAAGGGCTCCTAACGCCAGATAGCCAATCAAGGCAACTAGGAGTAGGCGACCCTCTGCACGATTTAGAAGCCCGGACCAACGTAACGAGCCTACGGCCACATTTTGCATGACTTTCAGGGAGTAAGTCCAACCCATCTGACTAATACCGGCAGCTACCAGGCAAATCCAGCCTATACTACTTTGGAACATCGTTAGAGCGCATGGAAACAATCTGTGTAGATTAGTTTCCGAAACGTCAAATGTAGGTTAAACCTAAATGTGTCAATTTTATGAAATAATTAATAATTGACCAGGAAATTAATTGTATAAACGAATAAGCCTGTTAGTACAGGATATACCTAAATTTTGTTTGTAAATATTTGTCGATATATTGTTGCTTATTGAATAAGGCTCTGTCTCCGCTATTAGGCAGGTCAACAGCAAGATATACATGGCAAAATTCTATCTATTCATTGGGTTACTGACTGGTATTTTTCTGGATAGTCACGCCCAGCAGATGATCGTAACGCAGTCGCCTAACCGGGCAATTACGTTAATCATTCGAAATACTGGGTCTGGAGAAATTACTTATCAGGTTCGCTATAAAAACAAACCGGTCATTGAGCCATCCAGACTAGGGTTTGTACTGAATAAACCACCGCTTGAACTAACTCGATTCAGTATCGTGAGCGCCGATTCATCCCAGAAAGATGAGACGTGGGCGCCAGTTTGGGGAGAGGTCAGCCAGATTCGCAATCATTACAGAGAGGTTGCGGTGAACCTTCAGGACAAGTCCAGTTCACAAATTGCCTTGCGGGTACGGTTTCGCTTATTTGACGACGGGATCGGGTTCCGCTATGAATTTCCGAAACAAACGGCACTGAATCATTTTATTGTGGCCGACGAGCGAACCGAATTCCGTTTAGCGGCCAATCATCAGACGCTCTGGATGCCGGGCGACTATGATTCCAATGAATATCTTTATAATACGACCAAACTTACGGAAGTCGATGCCGTAGTGGCTGCCGATCGGGAGAAAGATACCGCGCTGAAATCGATTATTGGGCCCAATGCGGTTCAGACGCCTTTACTGTTTAAGACCGCCGACGGACTTTATATTAGTTTATATGAAGCCGCATTGCTTAACTATCCCGTCATGCATCTGCAACTGGATAAGAAAAGCCTGACACTGACGTCGCAGCTCGTTCCCGATGCCGTCGGCAATAAAGCGTATCTGCAAACACCAGCGCAAACGCCCTGGCGAACGTTGATTATTAGTGACAAGGCCACGGATCTGCTCGCATCCAAATTAATACTGAACCTGAACGAACCATCCACGATCAGCGATCCTTCCTGGATTAAGCCTCAGAAGTTCGTGGGCATGTGGTGGGAAATGCACGTGGGAAAAGCGACCTGGGAAAAAGCAGGCGGAAAGCACGGCGCTAATACGCAGAACGTAAAAAAATACATCGATTTTGCGGCTAAGTATGGTTTTGATGGCGTACTGGTCGAAGGCTGGAATGAAGGCTGGGAGGATTGGTTCGGTAACTGGAAGGAGGATGTGTTTGATTTTGTTACGCCTTACGCCGATTATAACCTGGATTCATTAACGGCCTACGCTCAGAAAAAAGGCGTTCGACTCATCATGCATCACGAAACCTCTGGTTCAGTAACCAACTATGAGCGCCGGATGGATGCCGCATTTCAATTTATGGTGGCCAAAGGAATCAATACGGTGAAGACGGGCTATGTGGGACGTATCATTCCAAGGGGAGAACATCATGACGGTCAGTGGATGGTGAACCATTACCAACGTGTAGCCGAAAAGGCTGCTCAATACAAGATCATGATCGACTCCCACGAATCGGCACATCCCACCGGTTTACACCGCACTTATCCAAACTGGATGGCGAGTGAAGCCGCACGCGGGAGCGAATTCAACAACGCGCCCACTCTCGGCATTACGCCTGAGCACACCACTATTCTGCCGTTTACCCGGTTGTTGGGCGGTCCCATGGATTTTACACCCGGCCTGTTCCGATTTAAACTGAATCAGTTTGAGAGCACGCGTAAACAGCAGGTTCGGACCACATTAGCGAAACAACTAGCGTTATACATCACCCTGTATAGTCCGTTGCAAATGGCGGCCGACCTCCCCGAAAATTATGAACGACATCTGGATGCGTTCCAGTTTATTCGTGATGTGCCGGTCGATTGGGACGACACGAAGGTGATAGCGGCCGAACCTGCTGATTACATTGTTATCGCCCGGAAGGAGAAAAAGGGGCCTAATTGGTACGTAGGAGCCATTACCGATGAAAATAGCCGAACGCTTCCGGTTAAACTGGATTTTCTCGAGCCTGGTAAAACCTATGAGGCTGTGATCTATCGGGACGCTGCCAATGCCGACTGGGATACCAACCCCGAAGCCTACCAGATTGACCGGAAGACGGTAACCTCTCTGACAACGTTATCGCTGGTTTTGGCAAAAGGGGGCGGTTGTGCTATACAATTTGTTCGGCGCTAACGGGTGCGTCATTAACCCCAGGCTCCCAGCAATCGGCGGATGATAATGATTTCGCCAACGTGATACGCCGTATGGTCTGCAATCAGCAGCGCTTCCCGAAGCAGATTCTGGCCATCGCCGTGCGGAAAAGGGGCGTATAAATCCTGTTCCGGATTGCTCAATAAGGCAATAAAAGCCTCCCGATCCTGCCGAATCTGATGCAAGGTATTCTCCCAGTCCTGTTCATGGGCTGGGATTTCTTCTTTAGGCCAATAGCCTGATGGCCAGGAAGGAGATTGATGCGATGAATCCCTCGAAAATTCGAGAATGTCCCACTGGGCGATCCGAATATGCTCAACCAGCTGCCAGATACTATACGGTATATGGTCGGGCTTGACTCCCCGCAAATCAGCAGGCAAATCCCTTACGGCATCGTCGAAAGATTGATGGGCATTGTTACTGGTTAATAACTCGATTAGCTGCTTCCTGACAGTGTCATTGATGGCAGAAACGGATTGGTTCGTCTGGTTCATTCGTTTGCGGTTTTTATCTATACACTACAATCCAGACTAACGAGTGTTTGCTGGACAGCAGAAAAAGTAGTTTTCTATAGTTATTCGGGTATTTGTTGTGAACCTCCCAAGAGTTAGCGGCTTAAATCAGTAAAAATAGGCTCAGATCGTCTTACCCTTATCGGATAGCCCCAAAATTGCTAGTTAGTATCGATGACGACACGACGATCGTTTTTAAAAAATGCCGGAGGCAGCGTAGCCCTTGCCTCAATAGCTCCTGTGTCCATAACTACGACAGCGTCTGCTGAGACCCTCAGCGCACCTGGCGAGGACCTGTTCAAACTTGGCATGGCTGGGTACTCATTTGTTCACTTCAACCTGGACCAGGCGTTGGAGATGATGAAAAAGACCGATGTTCACTACCTGTGCATCAAAGACTTTCATTTGCCTCTCAATAGCACGCCTGAACAGATCAAAGCTTTTCATGAAAAACTGGCCAGCGCGGGGGTTACTGGCTACGCTGTTGGCCCCATTTACATGAAAACGAAGGAGGAAATCGATAATGGCTTTGACTACGCAAGGCGGGTCGGCGTGAAGCTCATCGTGGGGGTTCCGAATGAAGACCTGCTACCGCTTATCGATAAAAAAGTGAAAGAATATGACATGAACTATGCCATTCATATTCACGGTCCTGACATCAAACTGTGGCCCAATGCCAAATCGGTTATGGATGCGGTAAAGGATTTGGACCCACGGATCGGCCTGTGTTTCGATATGGGACACGATACACGGTTTGGCGACGATGCGATCGCTGATCTGGAGAAATACGCCAAACGGATTTTTGATATTCACCTGAAGAACGTAACGGCTGCCTCCAAAGAGGGAAAAACCTGCGAGCTGGGCCGGGGCGTCATTGATATTCCGGCCTTCGTGGCGATGCTACGTAAGATCAAATACAGCGGAAGCTGTAGCCTTGAATACGAAAAAGATATGAAAGATCCACTGGCCGGAATCGCCGAGTCAGTAGGCTACTTCAAAGGTGTTTGCGATGGGACCCGGCCCGGAGGGACCCGGTCTGGCAAACGCAAATCTTAATAACCCTGTCATTAATTGGAAAGAATGGAAACGTCCAGAAGAGAGTTTATAAAAAAGGCAGCCCTGAGCACCGCCGGTTTAACAGTGGGTGGTCTGGCCACGGGTATGTCGGCCAAAAGCTACGCTAAAATCATCGGCGCTAACGAACGCCTAAATATAGCCATTGCCGGTCTTGGCCGACGAATGGGGGCTTATTATGAGCCAATCGCCAAAAAAGAGAGTAACGTAGAGTTGCTGTACTTGTGCGACGTGATGAAAAAACAGCGGGACTCCGCGCTTCAGAAATGGTCGAAACACATTGACTACAAGCCGAAGCTGGAAAACGACATTCGAAAAATATTCGCCGACAAGGATGTTGATGTGCTGATCAATGCCACGCCCGACCACTGGCATGCTCCGGGAACCTGGATGGCGGTGCAGTCTGGAAAACACGTTTATGTAGAAAAGCCCTGTAGCCAAAACCCGCGCGAAGGAGAACTACTGGTAGAGTTCCAGAAGAAATACAACAAAGTCATTCAGATGGGAAACCAGCAGCGTTCGGCCGCTGAGTCTATCGATATCATCAAGCAGATCCATAATGGCGTAATTGGAAAGCCGTTTAAAGCGGTAGCATTCTATGCGGCCACCCGTGGCGAAGTGCCCATTCCGAAAAAAGCTCCGGTTCCAGATGGACTGGACTGGGAGTTGTTTCAGGGACCAGCGCCACGCCGGGAGTACACGCACGATACGTGGGATTATAACTGGCACTGGTATGGCTGGCTCTACGGCACCGCAGAAAGTGGCAACAACGCTACGCACGAGCTGGACGTAGCACGTTGGGCGTTGCAGGTAGAGTATCCGGAATACGTAACGGTTGAGGCTGCCAAGCGTTATTTCGAAGGCGACGGTTGGGAAATGTACGATACGATGGACGCTACGTTCCGTTTCCCCGGTGATAAAATCATCAAATGGGATGGTAAGAGCCGTAACGGACACAAAACGTATGGCAGTGATCGGGGAACGATCATCTATGGCACAAACGGAACCGTTTATGTCGACCGTGATGGCTATACGTTGTTCAGTCGCGAGGGCAAAGTCATTAAAGATAGTAAGGCCAAAGGTTCCGAAGCAGGCACCGCACTAGGCGGAGGGGGCGACATGAGCACGCGCCACGTTCAGAATTTCTTCGAAGCGATCAGAGGCAAGGAAAAACAAAATTCACCCATCGACGAAGGGGCTAAAAGTACGTTGCTTTGCCATCTGGCCAACATCGCTTACCGAACTAAAAAATCGTTTGCCGTCGATACGAAGAATGGGCATATCCAGGATAAGGATGCTATGAAACTCTGGAGCCGTGAGTATGAAAAAGGCTGGGAGCCCAAGATTTAGTTTTTATCAGAACTGGATACAAAAAAATAACCGGGCAATCGCTCGGTTATTTTTGTTTGAATGAAAAAAACAGAATTTGGTTATGCTAGTATAGGGGAAGATCAGGACAGGTTTTTGGCCAGCACACCCATCGTTTCGCGCTGACGTTTTTCCACAAATTTCTGCGCTTTCGCTACTTTGGCTTTGGCCGCTTTCGGATCTTTCGCCATAGCCAGCACCGCTGGAACAATTTTCGCTACGTCGCTGGGCGTATCCATATCGAACAGCCATTCGTTTAGGCCAATATCCCGCCACATAGCTCCTTTGCTGGTCTGCTCTTCAAACCGACAAACGATGGCCGGAACGCCCTGCGCAATGCACATAATGGGAGAGTGCATCTCCAGTCCAAACAGTCCCGCCGACCGGATATACGTACTGACGGCCTCATCGGTCAGCCAATAATGATCGCGCCAGACAACTTTTTTCTTCACATCGTCGGGGAGCGGGTCGTACAGCATTTCCTTACCGATACGTACCTGGGTTCCGTTTTCGGGCACAAGCAATACTTTGAGCGGGGTTTGCCGAACCACCTGAATAATGGCTTCGCGGATAGGAGCGTTGTCCTGCTCTTTCATTTTATCGTTGTACGCCCGTTTGGCTTCGTTGGGTGCCTGTTTTTTGCTGGGCAACTCCCACCAGGGCGAAAACCGATACTGCGGAATGGCACACAAGAATTTCCCCGGCTCCAACCCGTGTTCCTTTAAAAATGCATCGGCCGCTGCATCGTCTCGAAGATCGACGGCAAAAGCACCATCGGGACAAAACTCCATGATCGGGCATTTTACGCCATTCTTTCGGGCAAACTCCAGCGATACCGAATCCCGGAAATAAGCAAATTTGGCGTTGGTCAGCAGCTCAATATCAATAGGATTGAATTTACTACGTTCCTCGGGAAAGCCATAAACGCCCGGAAACGTAATGCCATAAATGCCGTAGGGTTTTCCCGTTTCGTTTACCCAGCGTTCTATGTCCTTACGCGCCACCAGCTGCGGCCCGGACCCGTGCAGCATAAACACGCAATCGGTAAAAGCTTTCTGGATTTCCTCCGGTGTTCGGATAATCGGTACGTTGGGGAATCGCTTACGTAACATTTCCTCTACGCCGTTTCCCACGTTCGAGGGCCACAGCCGTACCTGTACATCGGGCAGGTATTTTTCGAGCAGCGTTAATACGCCCGGTGTATGCGCAATGTCGCCGATGTTTTCGGTTTGCCACGACGAACGCAGAATAATAGCTTTAGACGCTACGTTGCCCGCTTTTAGCGAAGAAAGTGAACCTAAAATCAACCCGGCGATACCCGGAACCTGCTGAAGAAAATCGCGTCGGTTTAGCATTATTTCGAATTACAGTTAGACAGGTTTTTTTGACAGGATTAACAGGATTTTCAGGATTTATTGCGTTGAATATTGATAACAAATCATGTTCATCCTGTAAATCCTGTCGAAAAAAAATCAGTTACGCCATTACATTTTTCTTTACATACCCCATTGTTTCGCGCTGGCGTTGCTCTACGTATTTTCGAGCTTTAGCCGCTTTTGCTTTGGCCGCTTTGGGGTTTTTGGCCATTTCCAGTACCGTGGGTGCGTAACGAGCAATATCTTCTTCCTTATCAAAATCAAACAGCCAGTCGCCCAGACCAATGTCTTTCCACATGGCTCCTTTGCTGGTTTGTTCCGCAAAACGCCCCACGATAGCCGGAATGCCATTGCCGATGCACATGATGGGCGAGTGCATTTCCAAACCAAACAAGCCCGCCGACCGGATATACGTACTAACAGCTTCGTCGGTGAGCCAATAGCGGTCGCGCCAGACTACTTTCGCTTTTACATCGTCGGGAAGTTTATCGTACAGAATCTCCTTGCCGAGTTTGACCTGCGTTTCATCTTCAGGACAAATCAGCACTTTCAGCGGAGTTTGCCGAACAACCTGGATAATGGCTTCACGAAGGGGCGCGTTGTCGTGTTCGCGCATGGCCTTGTTCCGTGCGTCACGTTCTTCATTGAACGGGGTTTTCTTGCTTGGAATTTCCCAATAGGGGGTGAAGCGCGTCCGCGGAATCACGCACATAAACTTGCCCTCCTCCAGACCATGCTCCTTCATGAACGTAGTGGCAGCCGCATCGTTACGTAGATCAACGGCAAAAGCTCCATCGGGGCAGAACTCCATAATGGGCGATTTTATGCCAATATTCTTCGCGAACTCCAGCGACACCGAATCCCGGAAAAGCGCGAATTGTGCTTTTTTGAGCATCTCGACGGCTTGCGGATTAGGCGTTACCACAGCCTTCGGATCGGGGCTGTAGACGCCAGGAAACGTAATGCCATACACACCAAACGGTTTGCCAGTTTCTTTATCCCATTGTACTACGCTGCCAGTCGCCACCAGCGACGGACCGGAGCCATGCAGTAGAAAGACACAATCGGTAAAGGCTTTCTTAATTTCCTCCGGTGTTCGGATAATCGGTACGTTCGGGAACCGTTTGCGCAGCAGCTCTTCTACGCCATTATCCACGCTCGACGGCCACAGCCGTACTTCTAGGTCGGGCAGGTATTTTTCGAGCAACGTTAGAACGCCCGGCGTATGACCAATATCGCCAATGTTGACCGTTTGCCACGATGAACGTAGGATGATGGATTTTTTAGTGGCCAGACGGTCTGCGGCCAGACCTGGTTGTGTTTCGGTTAATTGCGCCAACGCCGGAATGCTGGACAGCAACCCAATCAGAGCGGGCGTTTGTTTCAGAAAGCTGCGACGGGTTGACAGGGTTTCGTTATTCATTGCGAATGCATTAAGAAGTCAGTTTAACAAGCTTACGCACGACCTGCATCGATGCTTTTTGGCGGTCGGCCACTACCTGCATAGCCATACGGGCTTTTTCTTTAGCTTTTGGATAGTTTTGATGAATCTGCATCAGGGTCGTGTTCATCGTGTCGGCTGAGGTGGTGTTAATGTCGAACAGCCACTCATTCAGGCCAATATCGCGGAACATCCAGCCCTTGCGCCCGTGCCAGATGGAACGGGCATGAATCACCGGAACGCCCAGCGCCAGCGCCATAATGAGCGAATGCGGTTCCATGCCAAATACTGTGTGAGCGCGGGCATAGACCGACATCGCTTCGTCGGCGCTCCAGAACGTATCACGGAAAACAACGCGGGGTTTTACGTCGTCGGGCAACGTAGCGTACAGCATCGTCCGGCCATATTTGGTTTCCTTGACCGACTCGGGGGCAATCAATACCTGTTGCCCGGTTTTTCGGACCCAATTAGTAATTACCGCGCCGGTTTTAGTCATCCAGTCGCGGTTTTGGGCCTGCTGTTCAGGCGTTGGGTTGGCGGGGTTCAGGAAACTGCTCTTGCCGTGACCATCGAGCGGGGCCGTATTCGTACGGATCACGACCGCCAGAAATTTACCCGCTTCCAGCCCGGTCTGTTTGAGGTAAGCCAGTCCTTTTTCTTCGTCGCGCACATCGATACCAAAACAACCGTCCGGCCCGAATTCGAGTACGGCAGGCTTGAATTTATTTTCCTGCAAATAGTTCAGCGAATCTTTGTCGCGGGTGTAAATGAAAGCGGCTCGGTTCAGTACGTCGCGGAAAATCAAATCGGAGGGGGAGGCAAACTTATCGAACGACTGGCCGTAGAGCCCAAACGGGATGTTACGTTCGTAGCAATAAAGCATCGGCGTGAGGTTCCCCATCGGCGCATTCCATTCGAAGCTGAACAGCCCGTAATTCATCGGCATGCCCGAATTATGAATGTATAGATTGGCTTCGTTGAATGCCTTCATAACGGGGCTATCGGGTTTGTCGGGAGCAAATTCGCCCGACACCAATTTGACTTTCGGGAAGTTTTTAGCCACCAGCGCTTCCGTAACGGGGCGGGGAGCCGCATGCCAGAGCACAACCTGCGCTTCGGGTACGTAGCGTTCCAGCAGACGTAGCGTTCCGGGCGTGTGACCGATGTCGCCAATGTTCATATCGTTCCACGATGACTTGAGCAGAATAACGGGCTTAGCGGCTGCGAACGATGGCTGAAACGGAAGTGCCGTGGCGGCCATCGACAGGCCAGATACCTTAAGGAAATGTCGGCGTGACGTCATAATTAGTTAAGCTTTCGGGAAGGACTGTACCTGTGGACGACCAGCTTCCGGACCCTCCGGGAACGTAAACGTCGTTGCGATGGGCTTTGCCGATGCGGTCGAATCCTGCACTCGTACCGTCACCTTTCCGGCACGATGGGTCGGATTACCGACGGCCAATGTCCACTTATTGTTCGTACTGCGTCGCCATTGCACCATGCAAGGCTGGTCGACAGTCAGTTTACGCTGATTCGGTAAGTCGAGCGAACCCGGTTTCCAGAAGATAACCTGCGCCAAATCGGGGAGCGCAATGGCCTGTATCGTATTCGTATTGGCGACAATAGTTGGCGACTGAAAAGCGGCAATATCGGCCGGTTTAAGACCCGGTGCCACTACGTAGCTGTATGTGAACCCTTCTTTCGAACCCGATTTGTCGTGTTCAATCCAGAGACTGAATACGTCGCCCTCAATGGCCGGAGGTGGGTTTTTAGGGTCTTCGCGGGCTTCGCGGTGCGGTGCCGTGTTGAGTGTTTTCCAGGGGGCTGACTTGCGCTCAGTACGGATACGTAGGTTCGTTGCCTGCGGGAAGAGATACGTTACGCCGTCGTGGTGGACCCATCCAGCCTTTGTTTGGGTATGGGTTTCGCCGTTGGGCAGCGTAGCAGTTTGTTCACTGGTAGTCACGGCGCCCTTGGCCCAGCATTGATTTATGCTTGTTACAACGGGCAACGTAGCGTCGTAAGACCGGATGCTTGCGCCCAGACAGACAACAACGTTATCCAGAAAAAACCAGGCTTTCTGCGCGTGTAAGCCAGCCCGGTGAACTTCCATGGATGATGCGCCCAGTGTTCCGTCGGATACGCCACCCGCCCAGTCACTACCGCCGTATGAACCAGCGCCCCAGCTGTGCAAGGGTAAGGGTACACTCGGATTGTACACACAACTCACCCCCGGCACTCGTCGCCAATCCCAAAGCGGGAAAATGTTTCGATATTCCTCACCGGTCTGCATCAGGCACATGGCTCCATCGCCGAGATGATAGCCTAATTCGTTTTGCTTTCCGCCCGATTCGTGGCTGTACACCCGACGCGACGACATGCGGGATGATGCCTGAAAACTGGGGCGGTTGTGCGCTACGTAGTCCGACATCCAGAAAACCCGATTGCCGACCGGAGCCGTGTTGGGTTCCGCTTCGCCCCGCATCCGACGAGCAAATGCCTGAAGTTCGGCCTGACGTTTGCCGCCAAACGGGATCAAATGATCGCAGGCGGCTTCGGTTCCGAAACCGGAGTCATGATCGGGACCATGCTTTACCGGCCAGGATACCATTCGTCCTACGGTCGTAAAATCAAGCGAACGGCCCCGCGTAAGTGGTTGCTGACCATCGAGGACGTAGCGTGTCAGTGTTTCAATTTTGTCGGGCGCAAAAGCCAGCGATGTGTTACGTAGCGCCAGTGCCAGCGCCGTAGCGTCGCGGGAGAAGCCAAGACCGTATAATCCGCCCGAATAAAACTGGGGACCGTGCTGGTGAAAACTGTAATCAACCTGAATACTTTCTCGCCGACCCGGGCCAATTTCCCGTTCGGCCTGTTTGGCGTAACGCGCTACGTAGGCGGCATCGTTCGACAGTAATCCGGCCAATACCTGAATGGTAGCTTCGTGCATCAGGTTTTCGCCCGTTGCCGGAGAGCCGGAATAGTCCAGAACGCCATCGGGCCGCACGCACGTTTTCAGGATCGTCACGATCTGCGCTTTTTCGGTTGCCGACAATTCATTGCCCATCAGCACAGCAGCCTGTCCCAACGCTAGCGGTGAGCCAATCTGATAAAACCAGCCCGCCGATGGGGGATGAGGCTTTCCTAGCCACACGCTCAATGCCCGATGCAGTGCGCTGGCCAGTTCGCTACGTGGCTGACCCTTCGCTTCGTGAAAGGCTCCTGCCAGTTTCAGAATGCGGGTGCAGTGGCCGTATCGTTTGATGCCTTCGTGCTCGGGTTTGAACTGTGCTTCCAGATCAGGCCAATGACCAGTCGGGTCTAACGTAGCAAGCAGTTGTTCCGTGCTTATCCAGTTTACTTCCGGGATAAGGGTCAGATAATGTTCGGCGAGCCGTTGCTGAATAAGCCCCAGTTCTGACGGAGCCGCCGTCGGGTCAAGCAGTTGTGTCAGGCCGAAACCGGGCCATAGTAGCCCTAGCCCTCCAATTGCCCCACCAGTCGATTTAAGGAAGGTACGCCGATTGGGCAAGCGATTTTCTTCGTGCATAAGTAGCTGTATCTAAAGGAAATCCTTGCCTGTTAATAGCCTGGGTTCTGCACCAGTTTCGGGTTCGCATCCATATCGTTTTGCGGAATCGGAAGCAGATTATGAAACGGTTGAATGGTTGCGTTACGCGAAAAGCTGTTTTCCGCTTTCACGGCATCAACCAGCCGACCCGTCCGTACCAGATCAAACCGACGGCTATTTTCGAACGTCAGTTCCAGCCGGCGTTCGAGCCAGACTGCTTCCTTAAACTGCTGATAGCTAAGCCCACTGAGCGCAGTCAGACCGGCGCGGGTCCGCACCCGATTGAGGGCCGCGTATGCTTCGGGGGTTGGGCCACTGTTTGCTTCATTGAGGGCTTCGGCCTGCATCAGCAATACATCGGCATAGCGCAGCACGGGAATGCTGGTTCCTTCGCCCCCGGAGGTTTTGGCCGTTTTATCCCATAGCTTCTGAAACGAAACCGCTTTGGTTGGGTCAGGGTCCGTAACTGACAGATTGGTCGTTACGCCGTTGTATACGTAGGACGTTATGAACGTAACGGCTTTCCGCTTGTCGTCGGGGGTATAGGCGTTAAACAGGGAAGGACTCACGCGGGCAATTCCGGCACCACCGCTGGGGTAGATCAATGCCTGCCGCACCCCGAAATTTCGTCCAAGTCCGTGGCCCCGAACATCAGTCAGGTATTGAACCTCAAAAATATTCTCTTTTCCACCTCGGGCCGAGAGCGCAAATGCATCGGCAAAATTGGCGTATAGGTCATAAACTCCCAAGTCAATAACTTCTTTTGCTTTGGCGGCTGCCTGCGCCCAATAGGGTGAATTGGCGGTGGTACCGGCACGGGTCAGATATACTTTTGCCAGTATGCCTTTGGCCGCTCCCTGCGTGACCCGGCCAGTTTCGGCGGCTGGGTATGACTTGGGCAGCACACTTTCGGCTTCTTTCAGATCCGCTTCAATCAGCGCATAAACATCGGCCAGCGGTGAACGGCCCACTTCCAGCCCTTCCAGCGACGTTGTTTCTTTGGTTATTAGCGGCACGTCGCCGTAATACCGTACCAGATTGAAATAATGGAGTGCCCGCAGAAATTTGGCTTCGGCTACGTAGCGTTTTTTGAGGGTTTCGTCCATCGGAATTCCCGGCAGCCGATCAATCACCGTATTGGACCGGTTGATTCCCCGATATCCCTGGGCGTAGGTCCCAATCAATGAGTTGGCGGGGGTAAGATTGTAACGCCAGAGTAACGGCCGATTGGCGTCGCCCGTCAGAAACGGAATGGCCTCGTCGGTGGTCGTAATGTCGATGTTGGGATCGAGGTTGCCGATGGCATTGTAGCAGGCCCCCAGTGCGGCCCGGGCGTCATCGGCGGTTTTGTAATACGTAGCGTTGGTCAGGTTGGTAACGGGCGACAGATCGAGCTGGTTTTCGCAACCGAACGCCATAAATACCGGAATGATCAGCAGAAGACGGTTTAGTTTCATGATCGGAGGGCGGTTTAGAGTTTCAGATTCAGGCCAATCAATAAGGTTTTGGAGGCTGGATACCCGCCGTAGTCGATTCCCTGGCTGAGCGATGAGCTACCGTAGCGGTTAACTTCAGGATCATAGCCCGTGTATTTGGTAAATGTCAGGTAGTTCTGAGCCGCTACGTATACTTTGACGGACGAAAAACCCGCCTTATTAATCAACGTAGCAGGCAGGGTGTACCCCAGCGAAATATTTTTCAGCCGCAGGTAAGAACCATCTTCGACGTGCAGGCTGGACAGTAACCGCGACCCACCAGCTGCATTGGCGCGGGGAATGGTATTGCCACCGTTCGTTGGCGTCCAGCGATCCAGAACGCGGGCCGACTGGTTGTTGCCGCCCGTCAGGTTAATCAGGTCGAACGTAGCGTAGTTGATGATATCATTTCCAAAACTTCCCTGAAAAAAGAGATTCAGGTCGAAGCCTTTATACGAAAACGTATTGTTGAAGCCACCGAAAAAATCGGGGTTGGCGTTGCCGATGATATCCCGGTCCAGATCGTTGATAACACCGTCGCCATTGCGGTCAACATAGCGAAGATCGCCGGGTTTAGCCGTTTTCTGTGCCGAGGCATCCACGTCGGCCTGATTCTGAAAAATACCGTCTGTTACCAGCCCAAAGAAGCTACCCAACGGGCTACCTACGCGCAGCAGAATCGGGTTCTGTGCCGTGTTCGAAATAGTGGCGTCGGAGCCGGTCCGAAACTCCTGCCGACCATCGAGCGTCAGAATTTTATTCTTGTTGAACGAAATGTTGAATTCCGATGACCAGCGGAAACCACCCCGGTCGATGTTAATTGTATTCAGTGCAAATTCGAACCCTGTATTGCGAACGCTACCAATGTTTTTGAGGGTGTTGCCGAAGCCAGACGAGGTAGGTACGCTCACGCTGAAGAGAAGGTCAGACGTTAGTTTGTTGTAGTAGTCAGCCGACACCTGAACCCGGTTGTTGAACAGGCCGACATCAAACCCGACGTCGAACTGGGCGTTTTTCTCCCACCGCAGATCGGGGTTGCCGATGCCGCCCGTTGCCGATCCTACCTGTAAAGCACCTCCCAAAACATAAGGTGCTGACGAAATGTTGGCCAGGTACTGATAGTTGCCAATTTCCTGATTACCCGATAAGCCGTAGCTGGCCCGGATTTTGGCATCCGATACGCCCGTCAGCCCCTTCATAAAGGGTTCGTTCGCCAGTTTCCAGGCAAAGGCGCCCGATGGAAAGAAGCCAAACTTGTTGTTCGGGCCGAAACGACTGGAACCGTCGCGACGACCGGTAAGCGTAAACAGAAAGCGATCTTTCAGCGAGTAGTTGACACGGGCCAGATACGAGATAAGTCGCCACTGGCTGGACCCCGTGCTGGGTGCCACCAGCGTAGAACCCGCTCCCAGATTATTATACAAGGCAAAATCGTCGGCAAAGGTATTGGCGTTCGCGTCTACCGATTCAGCATTGATTCCCTGAAACGTATAGCCGATTACCGCATTGATGTTGTGATCAGTGCCCAATTGGCGGGTGTAGTTCAGCGTATTCTCGTTCAGCCAGTTTATTGATTGCGACGAGCTAACTGAACCGCTTCCGCCCAGGCTGGCCCCTAACGTAGCAAGCCGGGTAACGTAGTAATTGTTTTTTGAGGTTTGTAAGTCAGCCCCGAAAGTGGTTCTGAACGTCAATCCTTCCAGAATTTTTACGTCCACATACGTGTTGGCCAGCAGGCGAATCAGCGAGGTACGATCCGTAAATTCGTTGATCATCGCCATCGGGTTATCAGCGCCCAGACCGTTCAGTACGCCCACGTTTTTATAGTAACTACCATCGGCATTGTAGATCGGGAACGTAGGGGAGAAGTTGAACGCCGAGGCAATGGCGCCGTCGACGGCCCGGTTTCCAGCCGTTTCCGTGCGGGGACCATTCTTGATCGTGTAAGCCCCCTGAATAGTCATGCCCACTTTTACCCGCGACGACAGTTCGTTGTCCAGATTAGTACGTAACGTGTAACGCTTAAAATCGGACCGGGGAATAATACCGTCCTGGCTAAAGTACCCCGCCGAAATAGCGTAGCGGGACGTAGGGCTCCCGCCCGATACGGAAAGCTGATGGCTCTGCTGGGGGGCATCGCGCAGTACGACACGTTGCCAATCGGTGCCTTCGCCCAGCGTAGAAGGCAGAGGACGCTCGGCCGTACTACCATCGAAATACGGTTTGCCGCCGTTGTTTGTCTGCGCTTCGTTGACCAGCTCTGCAAACTGACGGGCGTTGAGAAGTGGAATAATATATCGCGGGGTCTGATTACCGTAGTAGCCATCGTAACTCACTACCGCCTTTCCCGCTTTACCCCGTTTGGTGGTTACCAGCACAACGCCGTTCGAACCCCGCGAGCCATAAATGGCTGTTGCAGAGGCATCTTTCAGGATTTCGATACTCTCAATATCATCCGTATTGATGGAGTTAAGGTTACCCGTCGGAAATCCATCGATCACGTAGAGCGGGTCATTACTGGCATTCACCGAGCCGGAACCCCGGATACGTATCGTCGCACTGCCGCCCGGCTGAGCCGAGTTGGTTGTCACCTGAACACCAGCCGCACGACCCTGCATGGCCCGGTCGAGTGATGGAATTGGCGTGGCTTTGATATTCGCTTCGCCTACCTTCGCCACCGACCCGGTCAGATCCGATTTTTTCACCGTACCGTAGCCTACTACGACTACTTCATCGAGACTCTTATCGTCCGTTTTTAAGGTGACAGATACGGTAGTCCGTTTGCCTACTTCAATTTCCTGCGATTGAAAGCCCACAAAGCTGAACACCAAAATGGCCGATTCGTTGGGAACCGCTAGTTGGTAGCTACCGGTGGCACTCGTTGACGTACCGCGTTGCGTACCTTTGACAAGCACACTGACACCGGGCAGCCCTTCCCCTTTTTCATCCGTAACGGTTCCGGATACCGTAATATCGGCCAGTCGATTGGCGGGAAATGTCAATGTAGGCACGGGGATACTGCCGGAATTTTCTTTGCGAAACAACAGGATTTGTTTGCCAGACACTTCGTACTGAATATGGAGTGGTGTCAGCAGTTCGGCCAGCGCTTCTTTAAGGGTTGAAAAGCGGGATTCCAGCGTTACTTTCTGGTTGATCTGGATTTCGCGGGGATTGTAAACGAACAGAATATTCGTTGTTCTTTCCAGCGTTGTCAGCGCCCGTTTCAGATTGGTTGTTTCGGTTCTCAGCGCGATGCGCTGATCGAGAATTTCCTGTCCATGCGCATGATGGGCATAAGTCGCACCCACAAACAGGATGGTCATCAGCAACTGAATAACCGATAGTTTCATGAGCGTTCGGCAGGAAAAACAGTTCGTGTATTGTCTATCCATAAGAAAGAAAGGGTTTGCTCATGGATAGCAGCAACAATACGTCGATACTGTATATTTTGTAATTTTTTTGAGATTTTTTTTAGGTGTACGAGTTTGGATGCCAATTGAGGCTATTTATTATCACATCCTTTACTGTGAATAACGATTTGGCCGTCGACCAGTTCGTACGATGAGCGGGTAATTTTGCAGATGAGATTAAGTTTATCAAAGAGCGACTCATTGGTCAGATTGGCGGTCAGATAGCATTCGCTCAGGCTGGCTTCATCGTAAATAAAGGTCAGGCCATATGTTTTTTCCAGCAATTTAAGAACCTGTGTAATCGGAGCCTCATCGAAAATGTACTCAATTTCAGGTGTTTGGAGAAGGTTAATTGGCCGGTCAACTACTGATTTTACCAGGCGTTTATCCGTATTGGAGAAAACAACCTGCTGATTAGGTGTCAAGACCATGCCCGCCGATTCGCTTTTGCTGGTTTGCTGCTCCCGGCTAACGTCATTACGTCGATAGACTGATACGCGGCCCGAGTGAACTTCTACTTTTGCATTGCTGGCCGTAGTGGTTACCAGAAAACTGGTTCCCAAAACCTGAGTCGAAATCTGATCTGTATAGACCCAAAATGGTTTTCTGGGGTTTTTAGTGATCGAGAAAAAGGCTCGTCCTTTCAGATAAACCTCGCGTCGATTCGGGTCAAATTGCTTCGGATACCGTAGTTTACTTTTTGGATATAACTGTACCTGGCTATTGTCCTGTAAACGAATCGTTTGTAGCTGAGCGCCCGTATTGACGGTTTCCACAAAGTCACTGTTTGTCAGATTGGTCGAATCAGCTTGCAAGCCACCGATTGAATCGTCGGATCGCTGTAGGTAGGCAATAGCAACATAGCCGATGCCGATTATAAGTAGTAACGAGGCTGCCAGTTGAAACGCGGTTCGTTGCCAGAATGGAACCACCCGCGCCGGATTGGACTGTAGGATGTTAGTCATGATTTGGTCCAACTCCGATGACGGTAGGGACGTGTCTTTTTCGCCCAGGGCCTGCAAGAAAGCTCTGGCCAGTTGCACCTTGTCGGTACAGTCGGGGTTCTGTTCCAGCCAGTTGAGCCAGAAGAGTTCGCTTTGGTGGTTATGGTCGATTACCCAGGACCGGAAGTAATCGTCCCGGCTCAGGTCGTCAACGCTATAGTCACGATAATCGGGTTTCTTCATCTGGCTGTGAAAGGCATGCTAAAACTAGATGGCAAATAGAGGCTGCAAATACTTGTTTTTAGAAAGAAAGTCCGTCGAAGAGTCGGGTCAACACCAGAATACCGACCCAGTTCTCGCGGAACGACTTGAAGGCAGCCTGTAATAAATTGGATACCGATTGCGGATTGACGCCCATGATGTCGGCAATTTCATCCCGTTCGAGATTCTGGTAGTAACGCAGGTAAATAACCTCGCGCTGGCGCTTGGGTAGCTGATTGAGCGAATCAGAGATCCGTTGGGTGGTTTCGGCCAGACTTTCCTGTTCGATAACGCTCCATTCGGGCGAAAACTCCACAAAACTCAGGTCGTTTTCCAGGTCCATAGGCTCGTCATCCCGATTGATACGCTGGCGATAACCTTCCCGTAGTACGCGTTTCCGTACGCAACTAAGCAGGTAGGCCCGTACGCTATCGGGGGTGCTGATCCGATCCCGGCGACTCCATATTTCGATAAATACTTCCTGAACGCAGTCTTTGACAAAGTCTTCGTCCCGAACAAACTTGTAGCCGTAGTTCTGCAGCGAATTAAAATATTTTTCGACCAGTTTTCGTAGGCCAAACTCACTGCTGTTTTTGATCTGCTGCCAAAGCAGCAAATCGGTAGCGGTCGACAGGCGTTCGTTGGATTTCATGCGTTCGTCGGGGAAACTCTTTTTAAAAAAGCCAGTGCTGGTTAAGATTCTACTATAACCCAGCCGTTGAATAGGCTTAAAAGGGGCAACGATGTATTAGTCAGGCTTTGCAAAGAGTGGCTAGCAGAATGAGTAACTTTCGGCCCAGCTTTAGTATGGATAAAGTCATGAAAACCATTAAACAGTTTTTTGTTTTTCTACTGGTAACGGGAATAGCAGTGGGGGCTCTGGCGCAGAGGCCCACTATTCGGTACGGTAGTAATGCTGGTGCGGGTAACTTCGTATCTATCCGGGGATTCAGGATGTATTACGAAGTCTATGGCTCCGGTAAACCCTTGCTGCTGATTCACGGGAATGGCGGGTCGATTAAGGATTTCCAGCATCAGATTTCGTATTTCGCCAGGAACTATAAAGTTATTGTGGCTGATAGCCGGGCTCAGGGGAAGTCGGTCGATACCAGCGACACGCTGACGTACGAAATGATGGCCGATGATCTGAACGCGTTGCTGACAACGCTCCGGGTTGACTCGTGCTACGTTATTGGCTGGAGCGATGGCGGAATCAATGGCTTATTACTAGCGATGCGCCATCCCGAAAAAGTAAAGAAACTGGCTATTACAGGCACGAACACAAGCCCCGATACGACGGCGCTGGATCCCGTTTTTTTTCGCTGGATGATCAATGCAAACGATAGTCTGGCAAAACTACCGCAGACAAGGACTGTGAAAGACCAGCAAAAACTGCTAACCCTGATGATGAACAACCCACATATTTCATCGGCTGATCTAAAGCAGGTAAACTGTCCGACGTTAGTGATTGGTGGGGATCATGACGTTATTCCGGTTAGTCATACGATGGCGATCGCCCAGGCGATCCCGCAAGCCTATCTGTGGATTCTGCCAAACTCCGGTCATTCGACCCTGATTACATACAAAGCTATGTTTAACCAAGTTGTCAGCGATTTTTTCAACCGCTCCTATCGATCAATCAAAGGCATGGCCAGACTCGACTAGTACCGCAACAGTTGAGCCGACGAATAGTAAATGTAGACAAAATCATTCTTTAGTTGACGTAACGGATTGGCCCGGTTCGCGCATTCGTTACGTTGACGTAGCGTATGATAGTTCAGCACATTCTCCACGTATCAATAGCATCGACATTCTGGCTTTGGCAATTCCTAGGGCGGCTTCATCCGCTGGTTGTTCATTTTCCCGTTGCCCTGCTCTGCGTTGCCTTAGTGCTGGAATGTATTGGGTGGTACCGTAAATCGTCGGACTGGCGGCCAGGCATCACGGCGTTGGTGTGGATCGGAGTGGTTAGTGCCGGGCTGGCTGCGGTGTTGGGGCTGGTATTGGTCAATCAGGAAGAATATAGCGGCAAGATGGTTACTATTCACCAGTGGTCGGGCTTCGCTACGGTCGTGCTGGCCGTTGGCGCGTTAATAGCTCTTCGTTTAAATCGGTTGGCTGTTTTCAGGAGCTTTTTGATGCTGACGGTAGTAGGCGTTACGTTGGCAGGTCATTACGGCGCTCTGCTAACCCATGGCGAAGACTATCTGACGGGCGTATTACCCAACGGTGATCCAGGTCCCAGTCCCGGAAATAAGGCTACGCTGGCATTCGCCAGCACGAACCAGCCATTGACCGATCAGCAACTTCAGGATCTGAATCTGGAGGTGCGGTCTATTCTGGCTCATAACTGTTATAGTTGCCATAGTGCTACCAAAACCAAGGGCGACCTTCGACTGGATAGTAAAGAACTGTTGATGAAAGGAGGGAAGCATGGGCCGATTCTGACACCAGGACAGCCTGACAAAAGTGAGTTGATTCGGCGCGTTACGTTACCGGCGGGCGATGAGGAAGCCATGCCAACCAAAGGTAAACGATTGACCGACAAGGAAGTAGCGTTGCTGTCTTTCTGGATTGAGCAAGGAGCACCCTGGCCGGATGGGGCCGAAAAAAGTATTTATCGGGTGGCCGCCTTAGAGCCTCGTTTACCGGTGGTGCCAGCCGCAACCGTCGATATTACGCAACCCATCGACCGATTCGTTAGTGCTTATTTTCAGCAGCATAAAATTGCCTGGAAAGGCGTAGTCGATGACCGGACCTATATTCGGCGGGTCTATATGGACGTCATTGGCTTACTACCATCGCCCGCCGAGATCCAGACATTTATCGCCGATACCCGACCCGACAAGCGGGAGCAATTGGTGAAAAAGCTGCTGAACCAGAATGATGCGTACGCCCAGCATTGGCTTACGTTCTGGAATGATGCGCTACGTAATGATTATACTGGAACGGGCTACGTAACGGGCGGTCGGTTCGATATTACTACGTGGTTATACGAATCGCTGAAAAAAAATAAGCCCTACAACTGGTTTGTGCGGGAGTTGATCAGCCCGAACAAACAATCGGCCGGATTTATTAAAGGCATCAAGTGGCGGGGAACCATCAATTCGAGCCAGCGTACTGAAATGCAGGCCGCTCAGAACGTAGCGCAGGTGTTTCTGGGGCTGAATCTAAAATGCGCATCGTGCCACGATAGCTTTATCAGCGACTGGAAACTGGACGATGCCTATGCGTTTGCAAACGTCTTTTCCGATACAACGTTAGAAATTAATCGGTGCGATAAGCCGACGGGTAAAATGGCCGGACGACGAATCCTTTTCAAGGAATTGGGCACCATCAGCGTCGACGCGCCTACGGAAAAACGATTACGGGAATTGGCCGATTTTCTGGTTCAGCCTAAAGATGGGCGTCTGTATCGGACGCTGGTTAACCGAATCTGGGCGCAGGTGATGGGGCGGGGAATCATTGAACCCGTTGATGTGATGGATAACGTGCCCTGGAGTCAGGATCTTCTCGACTGGCTGGCTTACGATTTCGTGCAGAATGGCTATGATCTCAAGAAACTATTGTATGCGATACTCACGTCCAAAACGTATCAACTGCCATCTGTTGGCGTAAAAGACGCGGGATTACTGACGTCGCCAACCTTTACATTTGACGGGATGGTCCGTCGGCGGTTGACCGCTGAACAATTTGCCGATGCGGTTAGTCAGGCATTTACGCCAATTTATCAGGATACGTCGATCGTGGACATGGTACCGAAACAGATTCATCGGGCTATCGTCTTTCCACGAGCCGCTTTAGTGAAAAATGATCCGTTTTTGACGGCATTGGGACGACCGAACCGGGAGACCGTTAGCACGAGCCGGAACTCACAGGCCAATTTGTTGCAGGCGCTGGAGCTGACCAATGGCGCTACGTTCAACGAAGCCCTGAAACGAGGAGCCGAACGTTGGAAAGCCAACGGAGCAACGTCAGAAGCCATCGTTACCAAATTATACTGGCAATCGCTGGGTCGTGCGCCATCGCCTAAAGAGCTGGCCGTTGCCCGACAACTTGTTGGCGATAAACCAAGTACTGAAGGCCTACAGGATTTAGTCTGGGCCATAGCACTGCATCCTGAATTTCAGCTGATTTATTAACCGAAATAACGTAGTGATACCATGAAACCAGGGTGGAACAGACGGGAGTTTCTGCAAAAAACCAGCGCTGCTACGTTAGCGGCTTTAGCGGCCGGGGCGCCAATGCCCAGTCTGTTGTCCGGTTGCCGCAGTACGGGAAACTCATCGACGGGGCATAGTACCGCCGATACGGTTATTCTCTTGTGGATGGCAGGCGGTATGGCGCATACCGAAACCTTCGATCCTAAAAAGTTTACTCCTTATGAAAAAGGCATGTCGGGCGATCGGGTATTGAGTACGTTTAAATCCGTACCGACTGTTCTCGATGGTATTCATTTTTCGGATGGTCTTCAATCGATTGGGCGGGTTATGGATAAAGGCACCCTGATCCGGTCGTACGTAGCGGCCGATATGGGGCATATTCTCCATTCGCGCCACCAGTACCACTGGCACACCTGTTATGAGCCACCACAGACCGTAGCCGCTCCCCACATCGGCGCCTGGATAGCCAACAAGTTAGGCCCTAAAAACCCGGTTATTCCTGCTTTTATTGATATTGGGCAGCGATTCACGGTGGGTGAGGGGGAGGAGTTGAAAGCGTTCCATACGGCTGGCTTTCTGGGGAATGAGTTTGGGCCGTTCTTTATTCCTGATCCGAGTCAGGGTCTGGATAGCGTTCGTCCACCCATCGGGATGGATGCCCGGCGGTTTGAGCGACGTAATCAGCTGTATAACGAATTAGTCAATAACAGCCCGGTGGGTGAGTTTGGCTCTGATTATCAGAAAGAATCCCTGAAGCGCTCGATGGAGCAGGCGTATCGGTTGCTGAATTCGCCCGAAGCCAAAGCCTTTGATCTGAGTACCGAACCGAAGGCTATTTATGATCGATACAACACCGGACGTTTTGGGTTAGGCTGCCTGCTGGCTCGTCGACTGACCGAACAGGGCGCGCGATTCATTAGTGTCACCACTGAATACGAACCCTTTAAAGGCTGGGATACCCACGAAAATGGCCACACCCGACTGGATGATATGAAATGCCAGATCGATGGACCGATTGCACAACTCATTACCGATCTGGATAAAACCGGGCATCTGGACCGAACACTCATTATTCTGGCCAGTGAATTCAGCCGGGATATGATGGTAGAAGGACGGCCGGATGCCAAAGTACTGGAACAGGTGAATCAACCCGACGTATTGACCGATCCGAAGTTTTATGGCATGCACCGCCATTTTACCGATGGTTGCTCAGTACTTATGTTCGGGGGCGGCATAAAAAAAGGACTTGTTTACGGAAAAACGGCGGACGAGCGCCCCTGCAAGACTATCGAAAATCCGGTACGTATCGAGGGAATTCACCAGACAATTTACCATGCGCTGGGTATTCCACCGGATACGCAGTATGAGATCGAAAAACGTCCGTTCTATACTACGCCCGATGGAAAAGGGAAACCTGTGATGGACTTGTTTGCTTAACGATTGTTCCGTTTTCGTGGCATCTGATTCCGCAAACTATCCGGCGAAACTGCTTTCCTGTTGGGTTGCGTAGTATTGGAACCAGCCGGTGAAGCGGCCCGATTTTTCTTGGTGGTCGGTGGTACGTACATATACGCTCGGGAAGCACCTTCGTCGTCAATCGTCATGCTATTCGGATTGCTCGTTGTTGGGCGTTCGCCTTCGGATAGATAACCGGTGCCGGTAGAGGCCGTCGAGCCACCGCTTTTGCCGCCTGTAGTGGATTGGGCCGTTGCCAGGTGAAGGCCACTGAGTACAGCAGCAATGGTTAGTAGGGTTTTCATAGGTTAGTAAGTTTTGTTTGTAGTCGTAAACACGTAGCAGCAGGCATAAGTTTACAGAAACAGTTAGACAAATTTCCGTGTTTGTTAGACAAAATGCTTATGTTTGTTCTATGATTGTTCAAGACCGTACAGCCCTGGTTTTTTCGGCCCTTAAAGGTATTCCGGCTACTCGTTTTTTCGAGATCGCCGATCTGACCGGCTATAAACGCGAACAACTGGCCGAAGTATTTGATACGTCACTGAAAACATTTCAACGCTACGAGCGGGAAAAAAAGAAACTGAATCCGCAGGATAGCGAGAAAGTATTGAAAATTATGGCGCTTTTCCAGACGGGAGAGTCTGTTTTTGGCTCGGCTGATGCCTTTCGGCGCTGGATGGATAAACCCGCTTATGGGCTCGGCAATCAGATACCTTTCGATTTATTGCATACATCGGGTGGTATTGACCTGGTGATGGATGAGGTAATTCGCATTGAGTACGGCGATCTGGCCTGACATAAACCCGTTTGCGCTTTCGCCTGATGCTTGTTTATCGAATTACAAAAGCCGTTTATGCTGATCGACTAGTGGCTTCGGGAGGAGCCGCCCGCTGGAATAGTCGTGGGCAATTCGTTCTGTATACCGCAGCGACACGGGCGCTGGCCTGTCTGGAGAACGTAGTACATCGGAGTGGTGAAGGCTTGCAGGAAACGTTTCGGGTGATGGTCATTGACGTACTGGATGCCATTTTTGTTGAGACGATTACGCTCGATACGTTGCCCGCCGACTGGTTTGACTTCAACCAGTATGATAGCTGTCAGCGACTGGGGAGTGAGTGGTTACGTAGTGGTCGGTCGGCCGTACTACGGGTACCATCGGCTATTATCCCGAACGAGTGGAATTATCTGCTGAATCCCGCTCATCCTGACTTTCCCCGTATTCAACTGATACGTACGGAGCCTTTTCTGTTTGATCCAAGAATTAAATCCTGATCGAATTATCAATACGTTGCGTATGCGCCAGAATATTTCTGTCAAAATCGGGAGTCTACTAACTCATGCCTGATACCATTAAGTCGTACGACTGGAACCCCGATCCATACCGTTGATTTTATTCCTATTTCTATCGAGTCTGATACGCTGTTGTTCATTAACAAGAACCGAGTCCACTTCTTTGATCCGCACGGCGAGTACGATGGATGGGTGCTCTTATTTACCGATGCTTTTTTTGCTCAGCATCGGTCGGATAGCCACTTTCTACGTAACACCATTCTGTTTCATGATTTACTGGATATTCCTACCATTCAACTGAATCAGACAAAGACAGACCTTACCCTGATTTTAAATCAGTTGCGGTAAGAACTGGCCGGTCCAAAATTCAGGCATTTTATGAGATATCGTTTTGAATTTTAATCATTTTTTCTCTTCCCTATACGCGTATTGCCATTCATCGTAATCAGCATCCGATCCACACTTCCAGATGAATCCTTTTCAAACCAGATACGGATGCTTTCCTGTAGCTGATCAAAAAAATGAGTTTCATCTTCCGCCACCAGCACCGATCGAGGCCCCTTAGCAGGGTAGACTATTAATTGACCATCTTCCACTTTCACCTGGATTACCAGGTGTGGTTCACTTATTTCGTAGGTTCCTCTATAAGACATCAAGATCGATTCCGGCAGGGTAATCGATCTTTTCTGAACAGGTAGCTCATAGGGCTGCTCATAGATGACGGCCAGCAAGCCCTTAGTCAATTCAGCGAGCGCGGGCGTCTCAATATTGGCCAGCAAAATGATACACACATCATCGGCTGGCAGGCGAGCGATGTTACTTCGAAAACCGAAAATACCTCCGCTATGACTAACAACCCGCTGACTATACACCGTATCGATCATCCAGCCCAAGCCGTATTGATGGCGAATAGGCCGATAGGCTTCCGTTTGCAGGTTAACACCGATGATCTGATGACGCTGTATACCTTGATGAAATCGGTATAGGTCCTCAACTGTGGAATAGAGCGAACCGGCCGAAAACGAGACTGATGAATCGACAATCGGGGCTTCCTGAGTGTACTCTTTACCTGTTTGGGCGTAATAACCGGTGGCCCGCTTGTCGGGGTTTACCTGGCTAAAATCAAAACCACTATGTGTCATTTGTAAGGGACTCAATACATACTGGTTGAGGGCTTGTTGATAGCTCATCTGGGTGACCTTCTGGATAATATAGCCCAGCAGCGAATAGCCAGAATTACTATAGTTCCAATTCGATCCTGGTGGGAAATCTAAGGGCTTATCCCGGAACAGAGCCAGCATTTTAGCTTCCGTGGCAGGCTGGGTGGCTTGCTGGAGCATAAACTCCCGATCCTGGGTATAATTATAGATGCCAGCGGTATGAGCCAGCAGGTCCTGGATGGAGATGCTATCCCCATGCGGATAATTGGGACAAAATTGACTAAGCTTATCCTGTAAAGTTAATTTTTTGAGTTCGACCAATTTTAAAACCAGCGTTGCGGTCAATGTTTTGGTGATCGAAGCAATTTGGAAGATGGTTTGGGGTTCGTTAGTTGCGTTCAATTTACGGTCTCTAAAGCCATAGCCTTTTTTGAGTAGGATCTCTCCCTGACGACTTACCAGAACAGACCCGTTAAATTCATTGACGTTGAGGTAGGCCTGCATTAACTCATCGAGCTTGAGGGCTTTCGATTGGCCAACTGCATTCAGTGAGCCGGTAAGCAGTATCAGGATATATACTTTACAAAATAGGTTCATCTTTATCCTAATTACCTAAGTTTTGAAGTCTCAAAATACGTTCTTACTTGAGACTACTCTGTACAACCTCTTTCTACGATTTTTTCTGCGTCGAAAACGGCAAAATTGCTGAACACTGGGATACAATTGAAGCGATTCCAGCCAAATCGGAGTGGAAAAATACGAACGGGAAGTTTTAAAAAAGGTAAAAAAACGTATCGACTGTTCGATAGGCAGCTCGTTAAAAAACAAGCCCCACTGCGAACAGTGGGGCTTGTTTTTTAACGAGACTACGTGCGGATGTTAGTAGCCCGGATTCTGAACCAGATAGCCGGGCAGGTTTGAGGCCCCGTCGATGGCGGTTTGGGGAATCGGGAAAATACGTTTCTGTGGGTTGACATCCGTTTTCTCGGTCCATGTGCCTTCGAATTTGCCGAACCGGATTAGGTCTGTACGACGTACCATTTCCCAGTACAATTCGAACCCACGCTCGCGCAGCAGCAAGTCGAGGTCCATGCTGGCCAGCGCCGGTGCTGGTTTATTCCGGGCCGCTCGAACAGTGTTTACATCCGCAAGTGCCGACGCAGCATCATTACTTTTCCGCAGTTTCGCTTCCGCCCGCATCAGATACACGTCGGCGAGCCGGACAATCGAAATATCGGCATCGCCAAAGTTCCGGCCCGATTGTGACTTCTTGCTGAACTCATACTTGAGTACCCGATAGCCCGTACTGTAATCGCTGCCGGCTACGGAAAAATCAACTTTTTCGGTGAACACAACGGGCGTAGTGGGCCGGTTACGGGTTACGTTGAATAGTTTCCCAACTCGATAGTTCGCACCACAGCGTACAAAGGCACCGTTCACCCGAATCAACCCATACTGAACACCTCGTAGAATGCCCCGGTTCATGTTAAAGTTGTCAGCAGCAATGCAGGAGTCGGCCGGGATGGTCCAGTTCTGCTGATAAAAGCGAGGATCGATACCCGCCGGGTCCTGTGGTGCGTAGGCTTTCACCCAGGTCTGGTAAAAGTCGGGCGTAATGGCGGGGCCGTCCGTGCCATTGGCAGCTGGATAAGCCGGTAGCGGGAACTGATCGCCCGAGAGTGAGAAATACGCCAGTCGATTATGACCATTTAATTCAGCGCGTTGATCGACGGCGAAAATCAGTTCTTTGTTGTCGTGGTTATCCGAATTGAAGATCGAAAAATAATCCTTTGCCAACTGATATTGTCCCGAATTGATAATCTTGTCACTGTATTCGACTACCTTATCCATATCTTCGGGCTTGAAGGTAATCGACGTAGCATAGCGGTCTCTGTACACAGCCGCATTCAGGTACAGCCGAGCCAATAAGCCCCAGGCGCCCCCTTTCGTCAACCGTCCTGGGCCAACGGTAGTTAGCAAGTCAGGTTCAACTGCGAGCAGCTCATTTTTTATGTATTCCAGCGCCTGTTCGCCCCGTAGCACTTCCGAGATACCCTGAGGGGAGTCTTTTTTAAAGGACAGTCCGAATAAATCGAGCAAGACCATGTTGTAGTACGCCCGCATCCCCCTTGCTTCAGCAATATATACTTTCCCATTAGGGTCGTTTATGGTTGGTAACGTATTGATGGCCGTAATGGCTCGGGAAATACCCTGCGTCAGAAAAAGCCAGGTATTCCGCAAATTCGGATCGGTGCTCGTTTGTGTATGCTGGTGTAGCGCCAGGTAAATACCATTGTCACCCCAGTCCGTGCCGCCCCGATAGGGGAGAATGGCTTCGTCCGTCGAAATTTCCTGAATCGTAAAGTAGTTCGTATGCAGGAAAATGTCGGGCAGGCGCGCATAGACGGGGGCCAGATTGCCATCGGCCGCCTGTTTGTCGGTCAGGCCGGTTACCGACGACTCATCCAGTACGTTTTCGGTAAGATCAGTACAGCTGTTTAAGAAAAGCAGACCAGCCAGAGCCAGCGAGCTAATGAGTATCTTTTTCATGGTGAATGCTAGAATGTCAGATTAAGGCCAAATACAAAGGAGCGGGCTTTCGGATAGCTCAGATAGTCGATTCCGTACGATGAGATACCGTTGACTGTTCGGTCGGTGTTCACTTCCGGGTCAAATCCGTCGTATTTGGTGATCACGAACAGATTTTGCCCCGTTGCCGATAACCGAATGTTCGATACCCAGCGGTTCAGTCCAATCAGACGAGGACTCAGGTTGTAGCCTAAGGTCAGGTTGTTTAATCGGAAGAACGATCCGTCTTTCAGGTATCGCGTCGACACGGGTGCCGCGTTGTTGATTGATTCATTCGGCTCACCAACAGCCGACGCCGGGCCGTTTAGTCCTTTCACCAGACGGGCTTTAAAGAAAAACGCGTTGGCGGTGTTATCGTAGATCTTATTGCCGGATACGCCGTTAAAGTTGGCCGTCAGGTCGAATCCTTTATAGGCCAGACTGGTGTTGACGTTAAACTGTTTGGTAGGAAGCGCACTGCCCGCAGCAATCCGATCTTTATCGGAACCGCCAATGCCATCGCCATCCACATCCAGGAAAATATTAACCCCTTTGTCGTCGATGCCCAGGAATTCGCGGAGGTAGAACGTACCGATGGGCTGCCCATTCACGTAGCCATTAATCGTAGCTGACGTAAGACCATTACCCGATGCGGAACCGGAGGTGATCACCGTATAGGGCGACTTATTCACTACGTTGTTAATAAAGGTCATGTTACCCCCAATGTCGAACCGGAAACCGCTATTGCTGGCGTAACGATAGTTCAGTGCCACTTCAACCCCCTGGTTGGTAATGGTCATGCCCGGTACGTTCGTCCAGTACGTAGCAGCTGGCTGGATAGGGTCGGAAGGAATCACTTCCAGCAGAATTTTGCCAGAGATTTTCCGGAAATAATCAAGGCTACCCGTCAATGCGCCTTTAAACAGGCCAAAGTCAAGACCGATATCCGTTTGGGTCGATACTTCCCACTGGATATCGGGGTTGGCCAGACGAGTATAGGTTGTTCCGGCGGGATAGCTGGTTGAGTTGTCGAGTGGGTAGCTGGTTGAGGCCGAGGTACTGGACGTAAACAGGGCTTGGGTAATTTTGGATGGGATTTCCTGGTTACCCGTTTGGCCCCATCCGGCGCGTAGTTTCAGATCGGTGAATGGTCCCGATTTCAGGAATTCTTCTTCCGATAAACGCCAGCCTGCCGAAAACGAAGGGAATACGCCATACTTGTTATTGGCGCCAAACTTACTCGATCCATCGGCCCGAACGGTTGCCGTCAGCAGATACCGATCATTGAACTGGTAGTTCAACCGGCCAAAGAACGACTGTAGTTCATTGTCTATGGCGAAACCAGCAGGTCGGTTGTTAGCCAGGGTCAGGTCCTGGCCAAGACTCGGATTGTTGATGGGTTCAATGGGCGAAATCGGAAATTTATTGATACTCCAGGTACGTTCCCGAAGCATAAATTTCTGGTAGGAGTGCCCTGCCAAAGCCGTCAGATTGTGTTTGTTCCAGGCTTTGGTATAGGTAAAATAGTTTTCAACCAGAATGTTGCGGTTCGTATTGTAGGTGCTTTCAAGGCGTCCATCCTGCTGGGGTATCGCACTGGCCAGCGATTGCTGATCGCGATTCGAGCTGGCGTTGTCTATACCAATGTTCAGCTTGTAAACCAGATCTTTGTTGAATTTATACGACGGTGATACGCTGGCTACAACCCGGTTAATGGTCGTAATGTCTTTTTGTAGCTTCAACGTAATGAGCGGATTCGTGAATGCCTGATAGCGGGCCGGTTCTCCGTTGGCGTCGTAGGCCGGATAGGTCGGGTTGGCCGACAGGGCCGCCCCAATAACGCCGTCGAGTGCCGGACGGTTGGTAACGGTTTGGGTGGCCGTCAGGTTTATGTCCAGTGACAGACGATCCTCGAGAAATTTCTGGGAGGCATTGAACCGGCCGGTATACCGTTTCAGCGAACTTCCTTTGATAACACCTTCCTGATTTTGTACGCCCACGGATCCATAGAAGGTTAGTTTTTCGGCACCGCCACTGAAGGCAATATTATGATCCTGCGTAATGGCGGTTCGGCTGATTTCTTTCTGCCAATCGGTCGAGGCTTTCTGATCATCGAGGGTACCGCCCAGGGCGACTACCTGTTTCCGGAACTCATCGGCCGAGAAAAGAGGAATCGGTCGGGCTATGTTTGAAATACCCACCGACGAAGACAGTGTTAAGTTCGAGGACCCGGCTTTCCCTTTTTTGGTCGTGATCAGAATAACACCATTGGCGCCCCTGGCTCCGTAAATGGCCGTTGCTGAAGCATCCTTCAATACGTCGATGGATTCGATGTCCTGGGGATTCAGGAAGTTCATCGGGTTGCCTGTTCCGCCAGTACTTGAATTGTCGAGCGGAATCCCATCGAGCACAAATAGGGGGGTACTGCCGGTTCGAACACCACCAGGGCCACGTACCGTAATGTTCTGACGGCCACCGGGTTCACCACTGGCCGATGTTACGTTCACACCGGCTACTTTTCCCTGGAGCAACTGTTCGGGCGAGTTTACAATCCCCCGGTTGAAGTCACCGTTCTTCAGGGTAGTCATAGCCCCGGTGGCGTCCTTTTTCGTTGTGGTGCCGTAGCCAATAACCACCACCTGTGCCAGCTCGGACGAGGATGATTTCAACGCTACGTTCAGGGTTGTTCGCGTCCCCACTGTCAGCTCCTGCGAATCAAAACCAATAAACCCAAATACTAATACCGCATTGGCGTTAGGAATCGAAATCGTATAGTTACCATTGGCATCTGTACTGGTTCCGCGTTGGCTCCCTTTAAGTACTACGTTACAACCGGCTAAGGGTTCTCCGGTGGTGGCATCCGTTACACGCCCGGTAACAGTAATGTCGGCGATGACGGACGACCGGATTGACATAATGCCCGTTTCCTTGTCAGGATAGTGAGTTGCCCAACCAGTTGTACTACGGGTGGTGAGTAGTACAAACGCCAGGCCAAATGCAATTTTTAGCGGTGGTGAAGTAGACATGTTTTGCATATAGTTCTAAAAAATTAACAGAGGATTATAAGACAAAAAAAAGTCCCTAAAGTACAATATTATTATTGATAAATGGGAGAACTATTTGAAAGGAGCGCAAGTTGGGCAATCCATTTTCGTTACGTTAGTGTCGTGACACAATTTAACGATTCGGTAACAATTCGAACGGGTTAATCCGTTGGGGGCCAGTAGACTACTAAAGGGTAGAGTAGTGCTGATTAAGAATTTGTTATGAAAAAGGCCGTCCGGGTGCATCCGGACGGCCTGGTGTGGGAGAAGGTAATTACGTATACCCGATTATTCGTTTCGTCTAATTCGTTGCGTTGACTGACAGAGCTAGTTTAGCCGTTAATTATACGACTGAAACCGATCCAGAATCTGAGCCGCCCTGCGTCGGGATACAGAGTGGAAATTGCCATTCCGTAGTCGTAGATAGACGGTTTTGGTATTCACTTTAACCAGATCCTGTACCCAGGCAGGGTTGATAATTTCGGATTTACTGATCCGGATAAAATCAGGAATCTGCTCTTCAAACCATTTTAGCGTCTGGCACACTAACAAAGGTTTGGAGCTATTATCCAGATGGACAAATGTATAGTTACCGTTTCCTTCCAGCCGGGCAATGGACTTAATGGTATGAAGGGCTGAATAGCCCGGAAGACGAAGCGATAGATCTGATGCTGATTGGGTGTTCATACTCGTTTTATAAAAGACACAAATGGTCTGTTTCAAGATCGATGGTACTTATGTAGCAATGTCAGACGGAGTGCCCTACACCAAGTCACTTAAGAATGGTGTATTAATCTTGAAATATGTGTTTTTGATGAAATAGAATTGTATTTCATGTGGATGCTACTTTTCAGGGCTATTGGCAGGGTTTTATTTTTGATGAGCTATTTCTCGGGCGATTAGCGCCTTTGTACGGTATTATTTCGCTTTTCTCCTGAAAAAATCGTATATTTGTCTATAGAGCGGTTTGCGCGATTGTGTGAGCCGGAATAGTAATTTTCTGCGAAACTCCAACTTGAATATGGCGGAAGAAAATCCCGACCTCGAATCTCCCAGTAACATTATTCCAATTACCATTGAGGACGAAATGCGCGGAGCCTACATTGATTATTCAATGTCGGTTATTATCTCGCGTGCTCTTCCCGACGTGCGCGATGGCCTGAAGCCTGTACACCGCCGGGTTCTATTTGGAATGGCTGAACTGGGGGTTAATTACAACAAACCCCATAAAAAATCGGCTCGTATCGTTGGTGAGGTTCTTGGTAAATATCACCCACACGGCGATTCATCGGTGTATGATACGATGGTCCGTATGGCCCAGGATTGGTCACTACGGTATCCGCTCGTTGATGGACAGGGTAATTTTGGGTCGATCGATGGCGACTCACCAGCGGCTATGCGATATACCGAAGCCCGGTTGAAACGTATCGCCGAAGAGCTGCTGACCGATATTTATAAAGAAACGGTTGATTTTCAACCTAACTTCGATGATTCGCTCGAAGAGCCGTCGGTAATGCCAGCCAAGCTGCCCAATCTGCTGTTAAACGGTTCATCGGGTATTGCTGTCGGTATGGCAACCAATATGGCACCGCACAACCTGACCGAAGTAGTTGACGGGATCATTGCTTATCTGGACAACAACGACATTACGGTTGAAGAGTTGATGCAGTTCGTCAAGGCGCCCGACTTCCCAACCGGGGCTACCATTTATGGTATGGAAGGCGTTAAGTCAGCGTTCAAAACAGGCCGTGGACGGGTGGTTATGCGCGCGAATGCAACCATCGAAGAAAACAGAGGCAAAACCCAGATTATCGTTACGGACGTACCGTATATGGTTAATAAAGCGGTGATGCTGGAGAAAACGGCTGAGCTCATCAACGACAAAAAGATCGAGGGTATCACGGCTTTCCGCGACGAATCGGACCGGGATGGGTTGCGCGTAGTGTATGATCTTCGGAAGGATGCCATTCCTAACGTCGTTCTGAATAACCTCTATAAGCATACGGCTCTGCAATCGTCGTTCAGTATCAATAACGTAGCACTCGTAAAAGGGCGGCCGCTGTTATTGAATCTGAAGGATATGATGAAATACTACGTCGAACATCGTTTCGAAGTCGTTACCCGTCGTACCCAGTATGAACTGCGCGAAGCCGAAAAACGAGCCCATATTCTGGAAGGCTTGTTAATTGCGCTGGATAATATTGACGCCGTTATCGAGCTGATTCGTTCGTCCCGCGATCCGGAAATTGCGAAGAATGGCCTGATGGATCGATTCTCGCTGAGCGAAATCCAGGCGAAAGCGATTCTGGAAATGCGTCTGCAGCGGCTGACGGGTCTGGAACGGGATAAACTGCAGGCTGAATACGATGAGCTGATGCGCGAAATTGCTGATCTGCGCGAAATTCTGGCCAGTGAAGAACGCAAGCGGCAGGTTATCAAAGAAGAATTACAGGATCTGAGAGCCCGTTACGGAGACGAGCGTCGTACGCAGATCAATGCTCTCGGCGACGGCAACATCAGCGATTTGTCGTTGATCGCCGATGAGGACATGATCATTACGATTTCGCACGAAGGCTATATCAAACGGACCCCAACCACCGAATATCGGTCGCAGGGTCGCGGGGGGGTAGGTGCTAAAGCAGTGGCTACGAAAGAGGAAGATTTTACGGAGCATCTGTTTACGGCGACAATGCACAATACCTTGCTGGCGTTCACTCAGAAAGGCCGGTTGTATTGGTTGCCAGTTTATGAATTGCCCGAAGGGTCGCGTACGTCGAAAGGTCGTCCGCTGGCTAACTTTATCAATATCGAATCCGATGATAAAGTCAGAGCGGTCATTAACGTAACGGACCTGAAAAACGAAGACTACATCAACAATAATTACATTGTGATGTGTACTCGTCAGGGAACGATCAAGAAAACCATGCTGGAAGCCTTCTCGCGGCCCCGTCAGAATGGGATTATTGCTATCACGATTGATGAGGGCGATCAGTTGATCGGCGTTTGTCTGACCAACGGCGACAATGATATCGTGATCGCTTCCAGCGCCGGGAAGGCGGTGCGGTTCCACGAAAGCCGGGTGCGGCCTATGGGACGGACAGCGGCCGGGGTTCGTGGTATTTCGCTGGATGAAGAAGATGCAACGGCTCACGTAGTGGGGATGGTATGTATCGCTTCGTCGGAAGCTCAGTTGCTGGTGGTATCGGAGAAAGGTTACGGTAAACGGTCGGATATCGACGAATACCGGATCACAAACCGGGGTGCCAAAGGTGTTGGTACGTTGAAAGTGACGGAGAAAGTCGGTCGTCTGGTTGCGATTCTCGACGTAGCAGACAACGACGATCTAATGATTATTAACAAGTCAGGTATTGCCATTCGGACCCCAGTCAATGAGATCAGCGTTATTGGTCGAAACACCCAGGGAGTTCGTTTGATTAGCCTGCGCGACGGTGACGAAATCTCGTCAGTAACTAAAATTAAACAGGAAGAGGAAGTTGAATCAGGGGCCATTGTAACGGAAGAAACGCCCGAATAACCTGATAATTAGCCCATAAGCTGAGCCGCCTGTGCTGACACCAATCAGTCGGGCGGCTCAAACAATTTCGTGTCTGTCATGCTTATACAGACAGATTCCGTAATTTCGTTCCTGTAAATAAAACACACAACCCCATTTTACACATGAAATCAGTTTTTGTAGTACTTGTGGCATGTTGCCTGTCTGCAGGAGCCTATGCTCAAAACGAGGGCGGGGCCAACGCTACGTTAGATGCAGCCCAGATGGATGCACTAAAGAAGGACAAAGAGAAGAGTGATAAGGATATTGCTGACGCAAAAGCTTCTACGAAGGCTAGTACCTGGATGGATCGTGCCAAAACCTACCAGAATATTGCCGGTCAATATATCCGTGTCGACTCAGCTGCGGCTACGACGGCTTACGAAGCCTACAAAAAAGTAATTGAGCTGGATAAAGATAAGAAAGGTGGCCCAGGTCGGTTAGCTAAAGAAGCCGAAGAAGCCCTGAAGGGACAAGCTTTATACGGTGCTTTCATGCAGCAGGGTGTCGCAAAATTCCAGAATAAGAATTATGCCGATGCGATGAAAGCCATGTCGATGGCGGGAGAAATCAATCCGAAAGATACACTGGCTCCTTTATATACAGCCATCGCGGCTCAGCAGGTTAAGGATAATGCAACGGCTAAAACGCAACTGGAAAAATACATGGCCGGTGGCGGTAAAGATGCGTCTATCTACGGATCGCTGGCTATGCTATATAGCGCCGACAATGAAGTAGATAAAGCGCTGGCTACGTTAGATAAAGGTATTGCTATCGCTCCTGGCAATAAAGACCTGGCTAACGAGAAAATCAATATCATGCTACGTACGAATCGTATGGATGAAGCCATTGCGGGTATGAAAGCGATGGTTGAAAAAGATCCAAACAACGTACAGAATCTGGTGAACCTGTCGATCATTTATAATAACATTGCTGATAAATCGAAAACTGAGATTAAAAAACTGGAAAGCGAAACCAAGAAAAGTGGTAACGCTGGCAAGCAGTTAGCCGATGCAAAAGGGATTCTGGAGACCTATAACGGTGAGGTAACCCGTCTGAGCGGCATGATTAAGAAACAGCCAAAGAATGCTGCCGAACTGAAACGTCAGCTGGCTGACGTACAGAAACGGGCTACTGAACAAAAAGCAACGATCGCTCAGTTAGAGGCTGATGCTAAAGCGGCCGCTGCCAATGCGTCGGCTAGTGCCGATAGCGAAAAACGGTTGGCTGAGTTGAAATCGAAATATGAGCAGGACAAAAAGCAGGAGAAAGATTACCTGAAGAAAGCCCTGGCTATCGACGCTAACAACTACGACGCCAATTTCAACATGGGTGTTTTCTACTTCAACGAAGCGGTTGAAATGAAGAATACCGTTGATCGGATGGATATGGCTGAATACAGCAAGAATGGTAAGGAGCTGGATGGTAAGGTATGTGGCAAGTTCAAACAGGCACTTCCTTTCTTTACAAAAGCAAAATCCATCAAAGAAGAGGATATTGTTACCGAGAACCTGACGAACACGCAAAATATTCTGAAGCAATACGAGGAGAAAAAAGTAACCTGTATTGATGCTACGGAATAAGTCGTACAGATCAACAAAAAAGGGGGCTGACACATTGTGTCAGCCCCCTTTTTTGTTGAATAGCAGTAAACCGATGAGCTACATACTGTAAACGAAGCAGGAGAGGAGCTAAGACCGGTGTTTAAACAATAGCGCATCCAGACTAAATGCTCCAGGACCAAGCAGGAGACTCGTAATGTAACCGATCAGTAGTGCAAAACCTGCTGATCCATCGCCCACAATGTCCCCGTCGTGAGCGAGAAAAATAATAACCAGTGCCGTAATAATCAGCGGAATCAGGACCAGCCGGGTCAGCAGACCCACCATCAGCAAAATAGAACAGAAGAATTCGGCTCCAATCGCCAGAATCAGGGAAGCAGACATGCTTAAGCCCATAAAACTCATAAAGGAAGTTTGATAGTCAGCAAAGTGCATCAATTTGTCGTAGCCGTGGGGAATCATGGCTATGCCCAGACCAAGGCGTAACCATAGTGTAGCGGTGTTCACGGTCGAGTCTGTGTAACGGGTAGGTTGTATAAATTGCATTGTATGAATTGGTTAGATAACGATTCGTTGTGTTTTGAGTAAAAAAGAACCCATTATTTTGATCGGGTGTCGTCGTTGGTAATTTTCCGAACGGGCTCATCAGGGGCGCTACGTACCTGACCAAACTGCCAGCTAAAGGTTAATTTCAACGAACGGGTGAAATATTGATTAGCGGTATAAGCCCGGAACGTAGCAGACTGCGACTCATTCTGCTGGCGGAATGGGTATGTAAATGGATTATTAATCCCCAGTGTAAGATTGGCTTTTTTATCCCAGAATTCTTTGCGAACAGCCAGACTGTAATCGTACCAGGCTGAATTTTTTCCCTGCAACAGTATCCAGCCGGTGCTATATATGCCATTGGCCTGTAGGGTGTACTGGCGTGGTAACTGATATGCCAGGTTCAACGTGAACTGCCAGAGCCAGCCCGAGTTCTGTACCTGTAAAGCCGGGCTGTTGAACTGGGCGTAATAAAATTCACCCCCGCCATTTATCTTCCAGTTTCGGCCCAGTTGTCCAGCCGCGTTTATATTCAGACCTGTTCGTTCATTTCGCGCTACGTTCTGTCGGGTGGTTAGGGAGACCCCTGATGTATCGACACTTCGCACATCGTCGATAGAGTTGTCCGTTTGTCGGCGATATAAAGCCAGGTTCAGATAGGCTCCTTTTGGGGTGGTCAGGCTGTATGAGATTTCGGTAAGATGGGCCAGCTCGGGACGGAGTTGGCGATTGCCTGCCATCAGGTTTTTAGGATCGCTTGCATTGATATACGGATTCAGGTCCCAGATCATGGGGCGCGAAATCCGCTGTGTATACGTTAGTTTAACCGATTGCTGTTCTGTGAGTTGCTTTGAGAGAATAATACTGGGGATAAAATTGGTAAACTGAACCCGAAACGGGGATATACTATGCTTAAACTGACCGCTCATAGTCGTGTTTTCCAGCCGGGTTCCGAGTTGAAGCGTCCAAAAGGTCCGGTTAACCAGCTTCAGAGAGGCATAACCCGCAGCGACCTGCTGATCATACGTAAACGTATTGGATCGGTCTGTACTGAGTAGGAGTAAGGCAACATTGTCTGGCTGACTGGTGTAGACTTCGTAGAGGCTGCTCACATCCCGACGTACCATTTTTGCACCCACTTCAAACACCTGCTGGCCATTTCGTGAGAATGGGTGGATGTAATCGATTTGCCAGGTCCACTGCGGATTATGACTGCGATTTGTGCTCGTTTCCCGATACAGGGGCTGCTCGGTCAAGCTGAACTGATTGCTGGAGTAATGGGAGTTATCGAAGGTGTAGCTATATTGGCCGAGGAAGCTAAGTTCCTGTTTCGGTTTTCGAAAAGCGCGGGTGTAGGCGAGGTTTCCTTCAATATTGCCAAATGGGTTTTGCTGGTCGACTACCTGATTATATTCCTGCGTGACCCGGTTCTCGGCATTCCGAAACCTATAAAAACCGGTATTGGAAGTAGGCCAGGCCCCCCCCCAACTGCTGATAGACAGATTGACCCGGTTCAGTGTGTCGAAGGCATACTCCATGCTCAAATCTCCGAACCAGCCCGGGTGTATATTATTGGCACTGGTTCGCTGAAACAACTCTCCAGCCGTTTGGCCATTCACCAGCGACGTACGCGTTACGTCAATAATACTCTTTTCGCGCTCGGCATTGGTGTTGCCCGAAAACGTCAGGCCAAATTTGTCACGCTTCAACCCGTAGCTACCGCCCAGCGACTGCACGTAATTACCAGCCGTTACGTCCAGACTTCCGTTGGAACCTTTCAACTGTTTTTTTGTAATGATGTTAATGACTCCACCAGCTCCTTCTGCATCATAGCGGGCTGCCGGGCTGGTGATTACTTCGACCGACTGAATTGTATTAGCCGGAATCATTTTCAGTGCTTCACTCAAGTTTCGGGCCAGCAGACCCGATGGACGACCATTCAGTAATACTTTTATACTGGAACTTCCCCGAATTTGAACGTTACCCGATACGTCGACGGTGAGCATAGGAGCTTTTCGTAACACATCAACCGCTGTACCGCCTTTGTTGGTAATGTCGCTACCTGCATTATACACCAGTCGGTCGGATTTTTCTTCAATCAGTGCTTTTTGCGAGGTTACTCGAACTTCGTTCAGTTGACGACTTTCGGGCCGAAGCAAGAGACGGCCCAGGGAACGGACGGGTTGGCTGGAGGTAAGAGAAAGGCCGGTTAGGATTCGAGGCTGGTAGCCGACATACGTAATTTGTAATCCATAGGTGCCAAGGGCCAATTCTGAAAAGGTAAAATGACCTGCATCATTGGTGGTCTGGCCGGTCAATATCGTTCCGGTTTCGGACAGGAGCGCTACCGTTGCGAACGGCACGGGTAAATGGGTCGTGGAGTCTACTAGAGTACTAGTTATCTGTCCCTTAGCGGTTGAGTTGGACTGATTAGTGGGTAATTGCTGTCCTTTTGCCGAGATTACGGCCAATAAAAAGGAAACGATAAAAAAGAAACGTCGTGTATGCATCAGTACTGAACAGATGATTATAACGGGTCATCTGACTGCAAAGTACGATGTTGCTCTCGGGAAAAGGCGGCTAAAAATGACAAACCTACCCTTTTGAATGACGTATTCAGTTGGTCATATTGAATTGGATTGTCGGCTAACATTCAGTTTTTTTGTTTAAAAATAGGGGAGAAGGATGAGCTGGTTTAATGAGAGTAGAAAACAAAAAGTCTGGTTACGGGAAGCGTTGGCTTTTGTGTTTCTATTTGTACTAATGTCGCTAAACTCTTGGAACCGGCTCACTTCCTGGAATGATGTTGGCCGGGCTTTACTTTTTTTTCTGACGTTATATAGTCAGGCTCAGTTTCACCGCTTTGTGTTATTTCCATTGCTGTTTAGCAATCAGATTAAACGGTACGTTGTATGGACTATTCCGGCGTTGATAGTCGGTAGTTTTTTGGTGTACGGCGTGAATCATTGGCTTTATCCAGAGGCCTGCCCGATTGAGGAATGGCGCGAGACGGGACTTTTTTTGCTCGCGACCTATCTGGTTAGTCTGATGGTGCTCGTTGGTGTTTTTCTCATTCAGCGCTTTTATCAGCAGCAGCAAGAACGACATACCGACCAGTTGCTTTATCAGGATGAGCAAATCCGATTTTTACACGCGCAGCTTAATCCACATTTTTTCTTCAACACCCTGAATAATCTATACGGAATTAGCCTGCAAGAACCCGGTCGGATGCCCGACTTGCTGATGCAGTTATCGAAGCTGATGCGGTATCAGGTCGAAAGTAGCCGACGGTCATGGGTTTCGCTTCAGCAAGAGGTCGAATTCATTACCAGCTACGTTACGTTGGAGCAGGAACGATTAGGAAAAAGGTGCCAGATCAGGTATACGTATCCAACTGATGAACATCAGCTACAAACGTACCAGATGGCTCCATTGCTGTTGATGCCATTGGTCGAAAATGCATTTAAACACGGTACAGGCGATATCAAAGGTTGTTTTGTGGATATTAGCCTTCAACTCCGGGATGATCGTTTGTATTTGTTCATTGAAAATTCGCTTTCCAGTCAAAAACTCAGCGGAACATCTACGGGATTGGGCTTACATAATACCCGACAACGGCTCGATATGTTGTATCCCGACAAATATCTGTTGACATTAATTCAGGAATCCGACCGCTACAGCACTCAGTTAGAAATTCAACTAGCCACCCGATCCGATGCTCAAGCCGTTGCGCTGTTTACTTATTGACGATGAACAGGCTGCCCACTACGTATTGCAGCATTATATTGAGCAGGTTGATCAGTTGACGCTGGTGGGGGATTGCTATGATGCTCTGGAAGCGATTAATTTTTTACACCGACAGCCGGTCGATTTGCTGTTTCTGGATATCAACCTGCCGCAAATCAATGGGTTACAGCTCCTGCAAACGTTAGTTAATCCACCCCGCGTTATTCTCACTACTGCCTATTCGGAATTTGCCCTGCAAAGTTATGAATACGCAGTGGTCGATTACTTACTCAAACCCATTGAGTTTCCCCGTTTCCTGAAAGCGATTGATAAAGTCATCAAAACGAGTGCTGATCAACAACCGCCAGCGATTCCTGTTGTTGCCGAACAGTCGATGATGGTGAAGGTGGATACCGATTGGGTGCGTCTCGCCTTTAGCAGCCTTGATTATATACAAAGCTGGGGGAATTATGTCAAACTCTTTACGGAGCAACACGTTTACGTAGCGTCGATGACTATGACAGAAGTGGAGCGGAGGTTACCATCTGAGCAATTTATTCGGATCCATAAATCCTATCTGGTTCCCCTGTCTAAAATTCAGCGAATGAGCGGTAATGAGATTTTTATCCGCGATACGGCTCTACCTGTTGGACTAACGTATCGTCGTGAATTGATCGAACGGCTGAAATCGTAATGTCGAAGAGAGTTCTATATGTAGATATATATCTATATATCAGTGTGTTATGTTGGTGGTTTGTTCGATGGGCATTACAGCTTATTGATGCTTAGTACCGTAACTAATTAGGGGAAGAGGTTGACCCAGAATAGACTACCATGATTACTGGATGAGCCAATGAAAGTGTTCACGGATTTCGGTGTCAAGTAAGGTTATCGCTAGTGGATGATGCTTTCGTCAGACTTTTATCACAATCCGTTGTGTCCGTAGTAAATCTGTTGGATTGAAAAGAGCGGTGGGGTTATTGCTGATTTAGTCATGTATATGGCTACTAGTACGATTTTTTTGCCGCATAGTTTTCGAATTGTATGTTAGTTAGATGTATCATCATCGGAAGTATGTACTGAACGATGATGATTCAGGTATAAAAATAATTTCGTTCAATTCCTTTGAAGCATGTTGAGATACTATAGCTACTTATTACTTTCAGTCTACTTGAGCATAGAAGGGGAAATTCTGAACATATAGGAAGTATTGGGTGGTGAAATAAATATTACTTAACATAATATAAATTATACAACAAATGAAATAAACTATTCCTAACTCAGCCGGCGTCATGAATCGCAAGGTCTGGTGAGGCCGTTCTTGTTGTATTCCGCAAAAATCGAGTGACTCGTCGGGCAGTAAATAATAATCGATCTCGATGCCATAAGCCTACCGATTGTAGTCGTCTACTACATTCAGGGTACGAAACTTATACCCGCCGGTTAAGTTATCCGATGTAAAATTCAGTGACCGCTCCGGCGGTCCGGCAGCACTGATTGCAAGCCGTTGCTTGGGCAGCGGTTCACGTACAGCATCAGGGAGTCGTTTTTTGGCTCGTTGTCTTAAACTTAACACTAACTTTCTGAACAGCCGCCTGACTCGCTTATGATTCGCAAGTTCTCCCTGCTTGCGCAACCGCCGATAAATTTTAAGCCACACCCCAATGCTTATGCCGCCGAGCCAACTGCTCGATCCGGCCGGCCAACATTTTATCCTTGTCTTTAATGACTGCTGGTTCAGCCAGCACATTTCGACTTAGCCCCACCCAACTACAGGCTTTATGTTGACGAATCCGCTTGTGATCAATCATCCATCTTTTGTTAACCGCGCTTATGAACAAAACAGTGTATTTGATCTATCCTTAGCGGGTACATCGATTCATGCCGATTACCTATCTGGGATCTTATATATTACTACGGCCTTTTGAATCCAGAAGTTGTAAAGTGCTGCTATAGTAATAGAATGCTGACAGCAATCTTACTTGAGGTTTACCATATTGTATAGGGTTCAAAGCTTCGCTACTCTTTGCATAAACTTGTGTCCAGTACACCTCCCGAATGTTTCAGAACGTATTGGTTAGCCTTGAGCGGTATTGAAGAAAACGGGTACATTTTGGATTCCAGTAATTTAAAATCTTGAGAACTTAACGTGGAATTTCGATTTAATCCACATAGATATCAACAAGTTATCCACGTGGAACACTAAAGTGTTGCTTTACAACGAGTTATGTTTTTTGTGACCAAAACCCCCTTAATTAGCTGTATAAGGGCTTTTTTATGATTTTAGGTTTACCTGTTAATCCGAGGAGTAGTAGTGGTCAAGTAAAACTTTACTGTATAAATAGCACTAGAATACCCTATTTATTTTGTATTAATATCATATGTTTATTTATTTATATAAAATGGATTGTTACTGACAACAATACGGTAGTAATGATCAAAAAAAACTACTTGTTAGGCTGTTGGTGTATACTCTTTAAATGAACCATCTGTGTAGAAAATCAGAATTCGCTCTACCCTTTTTTCTGTTGAAGGGGCGACTGTTTCAAGCGGCTCTGTATGTTCTACTATCGGCTGATTCTGTGGTAAACTTGGAGGAATTTCGTTACGTTGGCTACGTATACCAATTGGTTGTGTCGTTGAATAGGTTATACCTGGATTAAATCGATCTGGAACAGGTCGATTTACAGAGTTGGGTACTGCCCGGTTTGAAAAATTAGGCGCTGTGGAGGGTGGTATAAGCTGGTTATCCTCCTCCATAATCCATTCATAACCCAGCTCTGGAAAACGACGGATTATTTTCTGAATAATATCAAAACTAGGGCGATTACGGCCGGATAGTATGTGTGAAATACTAGAGCGTTGTACTCCTATTTCGTCAGCGAAATAAGATGGTGTTAAATTCTTATCAATAAGAATCTGTTTAATCTTGTCATTTATACTCATTGGCCTACGTAACATGTAATTCAATTACAAATATAAATGTATAGTTACGGGGTTAATTTAAAAAAACCAAGCACAAATGTTAATTAAAATTACAATTAACATTTGTGCTTGGTTTGATTGGTTCAATTTAACGGTTACTCTTTTAAACTGTTACGTTGTTTTCACGCAGTGCTTCATTCAGTGATGTTTTTAAATCGGTAGACTCCTTACGCTGGCCAATAATGATGGCACAAGGTACGTGAAATTCTCCTGCAGGAAACTGTTTAGCATAACTGCCGGGGATTACTACCGAATTAGCAGGAACATAGCCCTTGTATTCAACGGGTTTAGTACCAGTCACGTCAATAATTTTAGATGAACCTGTAATGGTTACCCCAGCGCCTAAAACGGCCCGTTTGCCAATATGGGCCCCTTCCACTACAATACAACGTGAACCAATGAATGCACCGTCTTCTACAATAACAGGAGCAGCCTGGGGGGGTTCCAATACACCGCCTATGCCTACTCCCCCACTTAGATGAACATCTTTGCCAATTTGTGCGCAGCTGCCAACAGTTGCCCATGTATCCACCATCGTTCTTTCATCGACGTAGGCACCAATGTTTACGTAAGAAGGCATTAATATAACACCTGGTGCCTGAAATGATCCGTATCGAGCCACGGCTGGTGGCACAACCCGGACCTTAGCTTCCTGAAAATTAGTCTTTAGAGGAATTTTGTCATGGAAAGAGAAAATGCCTACTTCTTCAGGCTTCATCTGTTGACTTACGAAATAAAGAAGTATGGCTTTTTTTACCCACTCATTAACGGTCCAATTCGACGAATCAGCTGAAGGTGGAGTTGCTACTCGGAGCTGTCCCTTATCTAATTGATTTATTACTTCCTGAATAATCTCGATAGAGCCTGGGTCTTTCAATAGCTCTCTATTTGCCCAAATCTCTTCAATTTTACTGCTCATTTAATTAAAGTTAAAGTTTATAGATATTATTATAAATTGCTGAATAACTGATAGTTAACTATTTTCGCAGAATATTATTTTGTAGTATAAAGATATTATATACTCATTTCTATTTCCTGCTTCAAAGGTATAAAGACGACGCGTATAGTTGAAATATATGGGTTTATTTTTTTCTGAAAGATTTATCGCCTTGTATGTCTGAAGATATGATATAGATTTCTTAGTGCATAAATAATGCCACACTTACTCCTCTGAAATTGGATCGGTTTGTCAAGCCAAGATTTGATGTTGGGATTGTAGCTGACCCAATCCTGTATTATCAGCAACTGGGCCGAGACACCCCTTCCCACGTGCTGTTCGACTAATTATAAGTCGTTCTAGACCTATGCAACAACCATACGTTCTACTATACGTGGTCCCATCTATTAAACGATGCTCTTAAATGATTAATTAGTGAAAGATAGATTTAGCTTTTGTGTGCTGCGTTTAGGTGTAGATTTAAATGCCGTTAATTAGTATATCTCTCTACATCTTATAATGCGCTCTAAAGTGAGCTACTTAATTAATTCGTTATCTTTTTTTAACTCACTAATTCCTTTGCATACAATTAGGCTTGTTTTGTCTGTAATGCAGTTTTACGGCTATTGGTAGTGAGCAATTGTATTGAGTGATTAGGTTATTTCAAGCGAAGTTGCATGAAGTGGGTATCCTGACAATAGATTTGGAAGGAAATTTGATTGTTCAAGCCCTGGTGTAAACGATGGTGATTATAAGCCACACCAGGGCTGATATTTTCGCTCTTAAGAACTACTAAAACGCAGTTGAGTGAACAACGGTTCTTTTCACTCAGAATAAGCCATACACTTCATCGTAATCATCTAATTAGTACTTTACTCCTGCTAAGGAATCAAGTAATTGTCAATTAGAAGGTTTATTTAGCAATAGTTATTTCATATTAACTAAACTAATTAAGCCTTCTCTTTAGTAATTCTATATTATTAGCAATATTATTAGTATATTTAGCTAAAAGTTTAGTTTTACTAACGTACTTTAGCTAAATTAGCAATAAATACTAATAATTCTGCTAAATTACTTCTCTATTACTAAAATATGCTACTTTTAATACTAATGCTAATTATAGAAACACTAAATAGCCCTTCCCTATTTAATATGTATATTTGCCCTTGAAAAACAAACCTATTTTTAGTTCATGGAAAAAATACGCGTTGCTATCAACGGCTTTGGTCGGATTGGACGACTCTCTTTCAGACAATTACTTGCTAAGGAAAATATTGAGATCGTCGCCATAAACGACTTAACAGACAATGCGACGTTAGCCCACCTGTTAAAATACGATTCTGTACATGGTAAGTTTTCGGGTGAAGTTGCTTCAGACAATGACAGCATCACTGTAAACGGAAACAGAATTAATGCGTATGCTGAGCGCGATCCCAAGAAATTACCCTGGAAAGAATTAAATGTAGACGTAGTATTAGAGTCGACAGGCAGATTCGTAGATGAAGCTGGCGCAGGACAGCATTTAGAAGCTGGTGCTAAAAAAGTTATCATCTCCGCTCCTGCTAAAGGTAATATTCCTACTGTAGTATTGGGCGTAAACGATGATACTCTGACAGGAGAGGAAACTATTATCTCTAATGCTTCCTGCACAACAAACTGTCTGGCTCCAATGGCTAAAGTTCTGGACGATGTGTTCGGTATCGAGAAAGGATACATGACAACAATCCACGCCTATACTGCCGATCAGAATCTACAGGATGCTCCTCACTCCGATCTACGTCGCGCCAGAGCGGCTGCCTTATCCATCGTTCCTACATCAACTGGAGCTGCTAAAGCCGTTGGCTTAGTTCTTCCTCAGCTGAAAGGTAAATTAGATGGGAACGCATTACGGGTGCCAACCCCAGATGGATCGCTTACCGACCTGACTGTCGTTTTAAAACGTCCAGCATCAATCGAAGAGATTAACAATGCCATCAAAGAAGCTTCTGAAGGCGCTCTAAAAGGCTATTTAGAATATACGAGTGATGAAATTGTTTCGATTGATATTGTAGGTAACCCTCACTCCTGCATATTCGATTCTAAATTGACAGCCGTGAATGGTAATCTGGCCAAAGTTGTTGGCTGGTACGATAATGAATTCGGCTATTCGAGCCGGGTAGCGGATTTAATCGCTAAATTATTCTAGTCTATACGACTTTAGAGTAACCAAAAGGGGGCCTACAGGCCCCCTTTTTATATTTATATTCTACACTGCAGGTAGTTAATTGTAAATCCTTTGTCAAAAAACAGCTGCTCGTATTTGGTTTTAATCCCCAAGTGAATATCATTCAACTCAGAGTGGTATAGATCAGTTGTCGACTGTAAATCGTTACAACCAGCTTGTTGAACCTGTTCCAGACTATAAGCAAACAATTCTGGGTTATCTGTTTTTAAGTGTAACGTACCACCTGGAATCAATAAACTCCTGTAAATAGATAAGAAACGAGGATGAGTAAGTCGGTGTTTCTCCTGTTTAGGTCTCGGTTGTGGATCTGGAAATGTAATCCAGATTTCATTTATCTCCCCCTCCTGAAAAAATTCATTTAAGTAATTAATATCAGTACGTAGAAACGCTACATTTTGGAGATTCCGCATCTGGGCAATTTTAGATCCTCTCGCTATACGATCTCCTTTGATGTCAACACCAATAAAATTACGATCAGGAAACGCTCCACCTAACCCAATTGTATACTCCCCTTTACCGCAGGCTAGCTCCAAAACAATTGGATTGTCGTTTGTAAAATACTCACGTCGCCAATTTCCTTTTATAGTTTTGTAAATAGGCTTCCCTGACTCAATTACATTTGTACTAACTGAATTATGAAGAAAAAATTGATGCTTTCTACGTGTCACAATTATAAATTGATTAATTCGGCAATGTGAAAGTTACTACCAGTAATCAGGATAAGGTCATCGTCAATTGAATCTTGTAATGCTGCGCTAAGTGCCTGATTTACATCAGAAAAAGTATTTCCAAACCTATTTTCTGTGTTAAATTCCATTTGTAAATCAGCACTAGATAATGATCGTTGTGAATCGAATTCACAAAAGTAAAATACTGAATTTACAGGAAATAAGCTGATTACATTTGTTCTTTCCTTATCAGCAACCAGAGCAACGATTATTCGTAACGTAGCAAACGTCAGCGATTTAATTGACAAAAATAAAGCAGCCAATCCAGCCTGATTGTGGGCTGTATCGACAAGTACACGGGGGTTAAATTGAAGCGTCTGAAAGCGTCCTTTCAGCCCTGTTAGATAGACAACAGTCCGTAACCCACTTTGTATAGCTTCTTGCGAGACAGGCCATTTTTTTTGTAAAACATCGACAGTTGCCAGTACTCCTGGCAGATTGCGTAATTGATAGTCGCCCAACAGATCGAGTAGAATATCCGCTTCGCTAACGTCCTCAATTCCTGATTTGATAATCTGTATCTGCCGCAAGCCGTTTTCAACTCCCCTATCCTGAATGAGAAATCGCTCGTCAGCAAACATAATAGGCGCGTTAACCGAACGGGCGATTTCTACAAAAACTGGCGCCGTCTCTGGGTTAGTCTCACCAACAATAACGGGGATTGACTCTTTAATAATACCCGCTTTTTCCCGCGCAATCTGTGGTAACGTATCCCCCAGTATTTCGGTATGATCAAAACCAATGTTGGTAATAACCGAAGCCAGTGGCGTAATAACATTCGTAGAATCCAGACGCCCTCCCAGCCCTACTTCAATAATGGCTAGATCAAGGGATTGCCGGGCAAAGTAATCAAAGGCCATGGCCACTGTTACTTCAAAGAATGACGGTTCAATTGATTCGATTAATAGCTGATGCTTACGAACAAAATCCGCTACGTCCTCCTCCGCTATTGGCTGCCCATTTATACGGATCCGCTCGGTAAATGATTGTAGATGGGGGGACGTATAGAGGCCAACCCGATACCCCGCCGACTGGTAAATAGCCGCCAGCATATGCGATGTGCTGCCTTTACCATTCGTACCGGCGACATGAATACTAGGGAATTTATGTTGCGGATTCCCCAGTGCCGAACAAAGCTTGAGGGTATTGTCTAAACCAGGTTTAAGGGCCTTGGGACCGATTCTGTGAAAAACGGGGAGCCGACTATAGAGGTAGTCGATTGCTTCCTGATACTGCATTTACTTGGATGTGATAATAAACGTAATAGTACCTGTTGCCGTGGGTGGTGTAGCTCCGCCCTTAGGCCGCAACTGCAACCGTTGTACAGCCTTGCGATATACATCACTAACCGCAGGGCTGACCGTACTTTGTAATTGCTGAATACGGGTTATATGCCCCTCGTCATCCACGGTTATTTTAAAAACAATTTTTCCGGTTTCATCCGAGTTATCATTTACACTCGGACGACTCGCCATAGACCAGCCTGATACGTCAAAGGCTACGCCTGTAGCCGATCCACCGGGAGTTCCATATAAGCTTTTCGCATCAATTTTACCGTTGGGGTTTCCTTTATCACCTACACCACTGGCATCGTCGCCGTTGTTATTTCCACCCGTACCCGATGCTTTTCCGACCGTTCCATTCGATCCTCCCCCGCCTGACGATTTTTTAAACACCGCGTCATTATTCACCGTTTCTACTTTCTTTGGCGGTGCTGGTGGGGCTGTTTTTTCAACGGGAGCCGACTTTGTATTTTCTACCCGCTTCGGCTCAGGCCGTTCGGGTGTTGTAACAGGGCTTTCGGCCTTACTGGCAATAATTGGTTTTTCGGTGGCCGTCTTCGCCGGTTTAGCATCCTCAATTTTAGGCGTTGGAGTTGGTCTGCTACGTTCCAGCTTCGGCGTCGTATTTATTTTAGGATTTGGTCGCTTTTCTGCGGCTTTAACGTCTTCAGGGTTTGGGGAATCAGATGCTTTATTATACGTCTGGATACGCCCGCTTCCACGCGCATCGGTACCAAAGTTTACCTCCACAAATTGAATAGGCGGTGGAGTCGGTACTGATTGTGACAGATGGACCAATAATAAAATAGCAATCAGGACAACGTTGATAATAACGGCTCCTGCTAACGATTTTAGCTGAATTTCGCCCTCGTTATCGAATAAGATGCGGTTCATGTTGACTAATTTTTCGTTACTATAACGTTAGTATAAGTCGGTTCGTTTATGGCGAATGCCTCTGTAGATAGAATTATGCGCAAACACAAGCTTATTTTAGGAAGAATAATACCTATGCGACGGCATTGATCGACAACGGCTCATTTTTTCTCAAACAGATAGCTTGTAAACAAAGTAACATAAAATCTATGACAGATAGTCCGACCAGCCGCTTTTCAATGGTTATGTTTGCATACCCAATGCGTAAATTGATTGCTTATGCCCGTTCTTCAGCCCATTGTTTCAATCGCCGAGCTCCTCGTTCAGAAAGGCATTACCCACGTACTAGTATCTCCCGGCTCCCGTTCAGCTCCATTAACGCTGGCCGTTGCCCGACACCCACGCTTGCAGGTACGTGTGATGGCTGATGAACGCTCGGCTGGTTTTGTAGCCCTGGGTATGGCTCTTCAAAGTGGAATCCCGACAGCCATCATCTGTACATCAGGCAGCGCCGTGTATAACCTGGCCCCGGCTATAGTGGAAGCCTATTTCCAGCAGGTTCCGCTGGTTGTTCTGACTGCCGATCGGCCGCACGAATGGCTATACCAACAGGACGGGCAAACGATTGATCAACGTACCATTTTTGGATCCCACGTAAAGCGGAGCTATGACCTACCCGCCGACTATACTCATCCTGATTCTCGCTGGTTTATTGAACGGACCGTTAATGAAGCGATTGGCCTGAGTCAATCACATCCCAACGGCCCGGTGCATATCAACGTACCGTTGCGTGAACCGTTTTACCCTGCTTCCGACGAATCATTTCAGTACGAGCGAGTGCGGCTTATCGATACGTTACCCGCTCAACCAACACTTGCCACCGAAGCCTGGCATCAACTCCTTCAGGAATGGGAACAAACGGAACGGATCATGATTGCTGTTGGTCAACACCCACATAGTACGGCCTTACTGACGGTCTTCCATAAACTCTCCGATGAATGGGGTATACCGGTTATTGGCGAAATCACGAGTAACATTCCACGCAATGGTTTATTCATTACCCAAACCGATACCTTTTTATCCGGTATGGATGAACCAACTGCCCGTGAACTTCGCCCCGACCTGCTAATCACGCTGGGCAACTCATTTTTGACCAGAAACCTTAAAACTTTTTTTCGTCAGTTTCCAGCTACCCGTCACTGGCATATTCAACCGTCGGTCGATCGCCTTACGGATTCATTTCAAAGCCTGACAACCCTCATTCCTGCCGATCCGCTGGCGTTTTTTGAGAAACTTTTTTCAGACATTGACTACCAGCGGTTCCTGCAAGGGGATGACGACGATGACTCGCATGAGTACCTCCATCGTTGGCAATCAATGGACCAGCAGGCCGCTAAACTGGTACATCAGCAACTCTCGGGAGACACTCCGCTGACTGACTGGTCGGCCGTCATGACCATTCTTGAACAGCTACCGAACCAGTCTATTCTTCATCTGGCGAACAGTATGCCGGTTCGCTACGCGAATTTATGCGGAGTCCATGAACAGCAACAGATCAGCGTTTTTGCCAACCGGGGGGTCAGCGGTATCGATGGGTGTCTAAGCACGGCGGTTGGCGCAGCCCTACGTACCGATAAAATTGTTACGGTATGTATTGGCGATGTCGCTTTCTTTTATGACCGGAATGCACTCTGGTCGGCTCCTGTTCCGGCTAATCTTCGGATTATCCTGCTAAACAACGACGGCGGCCATATTTTTCGAATGATTGACGGGCCAGGCCGTCAGCCTGAACTGGAAACGTATTTCGAAACCCCCCATGGCTATACAGCCCGAAATACCGCCGATGATGCTCAACTCGATTACCTGACGTGTGACTCACTGTCAGTTTTAGCATCACTCCTACCCGACTTTTTTGCTACCTCCCCCAAAGCAAAACTACTGGAGGTAACGACCGACAAAATCAACAATCAAAAGCAGTTTATCCACTATAAAGAAAAACTAAAATCTATCCATCAGCTATAAACTACAACTACAGTTATAGTTTATAGCTGCCCATTTTCCGGTAGTGTAGACTTAGAGCGACCCTTTCATTTACATTGATCGCTGTAGGCTTTACGAGCCAGCTCATCGCCTGCCAGTTCGCCACGCTTCCAGGCCTCACACGCCCCCGTTTTGTTCCCAGTCCCAGATTCCGCTAGTCCTAGATAATAATAGAGTTGCTCGACAGTAGCGTCGAGTTTTTCAGCCTGCCGGAATTCGGTCAGGGCTTCTTTCGCCTTATTCCCTTGCAAGTGATAAATCCCCAGACTACGATGGGCCCACGCATTAGCAGGATCGATGCGGATCGATTCCTGAATGAAAGGCAAGGCGGCCTCTCGTCGATTGAGCATGAGCAATAAATATCCTTTGTTATTCAGGTAATAGGGCTGAGCAGGTCGTACCGATAAGGCGCGCTCTACGTATTCCAGTGCCTCATCATATTTTTTTTCCCGCGCCAGCAACAAACTCTGGTTGTTCAGGGCCGCGTCCTGTTTCGGATTGATGCGTAATGCGCTGGTGATATCCAGTCTGGCCTCGTTATAGGCTTTCTGACTGAAATACAAAGCGCCCCGATTCGTTAGGGCCTCCACATTAGCCGGATCAAGTTGCAAGGCACGATCATAAGCGGCCTGGGCCTGTGACGTATTGTTTAAGCGAACATAGGCATCACCAAGCCGAGTCTGGTAAAATGTCGAATCCTTATACTCCTTTTCGATCCGTTGCAGATCAGCTAAACTACCGGCAGCATCGCCCGTTTCCATCAGCACGTCGGCCCTGTTCAGGTAAGCCGCTCCAAAATCAGCATCGGCTTCAATGGCACGCGTGTAGTCTGCCAATGCTCCTTCCCGATCGTCGTTCCTAAACTTTGCCAATCCACGATTATTATAGGCATCGGCAAAATCAGGCTTTTTATCCAGCGCTTCTGTGTAAAACCGAATCGCTTCTTTATACTCCCGTTTCTGTAACTGAACATTCCCCCGTAGAAAAAATTGAGCGGCCTCATCCGTCTTATCCGCACAACTAGTTCCCCAAAAGGCTACGTTCAGCAAGAGAACGGGCAAAACAAACGGTCGAACCATTGTCTTTTTTACCTTTGCACAAATGGTACTCTTTTCACCCAACATATTCGTTTTCACAACAATCATGCGCTTTGTTCAGGACATTCCTCACCCCCACTTCCGAATTGGCTTGTATGCCTGGAACAGCAAATATATAGTGAAGATTGAAGCCGGTCCGTATGAACAGACCTATAAAATCAGCGAAATGGACATTACCGAGCCCGATGAGGTGCCAGCCATGCTGGATGACTTGTTCCTGGAACGTGTCGCGAATCGATTCCGCGACATGGATCAGGACTGGCAGGAAACCGGCGAACGTAACGGCGTTATGTAACAGTTTATAGTGTATGGTTCATCGTTTATGGTTTACGGCTTTAATGTCCTGTCACCCGAACGATAAACCATAAACAAAAAACCATAAACTATAAACCTCCCAACCCTCAACTCGTTGGTTTGTCAGGTAGTGGGGCTGATGCGTGGAATTCCGTGTAGATACGATGCATATAGGTGTCCATGAGCTCCATAATGCGGGCCTGATTATCGGAACGGACAATCAGCCCAACATGATAGTCCCGGTTTAGACGCCACCATATTTCCGGCTCCGTGAAAACCGACACGTCAGGCCACTGCTGACGAGCGAGCGATATGATTAAACCAGCGTAATGAGGCTCATCGGCCGGAACCTTGTAGGGTTGATTGCTGGCAACGGCATTTTCCAGGATTGCCCATTCCCGCCAAAGATTAATGCCCGACGCGGCTTCAACCAGTTCGGCAATGTGGGCACCGCCAACCCGGGATGCTGTTTCCAGGAAATACAACTCGCCATCATGCTCGCTACGTATATATTCTGAGTGAGAGGCACTATGACGCATCCCAAACGCCTTCAGCACATTAGTATTTAGCTGCTTCAACGCTTCCGTTTCTTCCGTATCGAGTGGTAAATTAACGGTTCGAAACACGCCCCCACCGTGGGCCACTTCCATAGGGGTAGCCAGATACTGACTAGCCCGCGTAAATACTACGTTACCGTCGTACGACAGCGAATCGACATGGTACACGCGGCCCGGCTTGAACTGCTCGATCAAAAACTCATGTCGGTGGTCACCCAGTGAGTGAATAACGTTCCAGGCTTCCTCCAGTGACTGAACTTTTCGAATGCCCGTAGCCGACGCTTCTGAACGCGGTTTCAATAACCAGGGTGCTTCTGTTGATCGTAAAAATTCGGTAATAGCTTCATCATTGACTAACGAGCTAAACGCCGGTACGCGGATACCGTCGGAGGCAGCCCGCATCCGCATCGCTAATTTGTCCCGGAAAAAACGGGCGGTTGTCTGGCCCATCCCCGGAATACGAAACGTTTCCCGAATCAGGGCTCCTTTCTCTACGTCAAAATCATCCAGGGCCACCACCCGATCTATTTTACGAGTGCGCATGACGTGGGCCAGCCCCAGTATCATCTCATTGAGACTCTCCGTATCATTGCTGGGGGAGTTGAGAAAAAAGAATTCGTCAATAGCTTCCCGGGGCCACGCCTTTTCCGCTAACTTCTGATCCGTGAGCAGGTAAACGGTGTTGCCGAGTTCCTTACAGGCTCTCATAAACTCCTCCCCTTTAAAATAAGTGGCAACGCACAGGAATGTCAACGCAGGCATATAAGTAATCGATTAAATGATGAAAACCCGTTGGTAATGATGGCTGTTTGTCGCTATTGGTTTGCCCCCAGATGCTGCAAATAATCAATCAGCAACCGGATTCCAAAACCAGTTGCATTTTTCTGACTCCCAAATTCAGTATCGGCAAAGGCCGTACCGGCAATATCCAGATGGGCCCAGGCCGGATGAAAGCGCTCCTCGCCCGCTTCGTCCTCGTTACGTTCCGTAAAGACCTCCAGAAACTTAGCCGCACTGATCGACCCGGCTATGGGTTTACCGCTAAAATTTTTCAGATCGGCCACGTCGGATTTAATGTCTTCCGTGTAAGCATCCCACAACGGTAACCGCCAAAGCCGCTCGCCTGTTTTATCCCCCGACGCGATCAGTTGAGCTGCCAGTTCGTCATTTTGCGTAAAAAGTCCGGCGGCATGATACCCCAGTGCCGAAATTACACTTCCTGTTAGTGTAGCCAGATCAATTACTATGTCGGGGCGGAAGTTACGTACCATATACCCCAATCCATCAGCCAGAATGACACGCCCTTCGGCATCCGTATCGATCACTTCGATCGTTTTGCCGGTATACGATTGAACCACATCACCCGGCTTCGTGGATCGTCCGTCAATACTGTTCTCGGTTGACGGCACAATGCCAATCAGATGCACCGGCAGATTAAGCTTTGCCGCTACCTCAACGGTACCCAGTACGGCTGCTGCCCCGCCCATATCACTCTTCATCAGGTGCATATTGTTCGAGGTTTTGATCGAAACACCACCAGTATCGAACGTAACGCCCTTACCAACCAGCCCTACTACGGGCCAATTTTCATTACGTCCAGACGCAGTCGGTTTGTGCTCGGCAATAATCAGTACGGGTGGTTTCTCACTTCCCTGACTCACACTAAGCAACGCCCCTAACCCCTGCCGCTCCAGTTCCGGTTTGTCCAGTACGGTTACCGCGTAGTTATAGTTCTTACCAGACTTAATGGCCCAATCGGCCAACGTCTGTGGGCTTTTGTGACTGGCTGGTGCATTCATAATATCCAGCATGGCGGTCTGAGTCTGCGCGATTGCTTCGGCTCTGGCCAGGGCCGGCATGGCTGTTTCCAGCATACCAACGTCGGTTAACAGTGTTAACTTACCCTGTTCGCTATATAAACCGGTCGTTTCCTGTTTACCTGTCTTGTATAAGCCAAGATCATAGCCTCCCATACGGATACCGATCACGACCGGTTCTACTACGTTACCCTCAACACCACGAAGGTCGACCAGAACCTCCTGCGGCCATTTGTTCTTCTCCGAAAAAAATAACTTTCGGAACGCCTTTAACCAATCCATCGATACCGGCGATTTTCCAAGCCCTAGCAACACAAATCGGTTTCCGTCGGCTCCATACATCGACAGTGTTTCATTCCGATCGGCTTTAAAATCACGTTGAAGCACCGTTTCCGGTACGTTAATTCGTCTGGCAATGACTGCTAATGAATCACTGAGATCGTCTCTTTTCAGCACTGGAATCACCTCAGCAGCTACGGATGTATACGTAGTTTGGGTTATAATCTGCATAATAAATAATGTCCCTCTAATTGGTCTGACAAGTTAATAAAATAGCCATTCCAGCGCAGCCGTAAACTCGTGTCCCCAATCGGATTCGCTGTGTTTACCAGCCGGGTTAATCGTCAACTGAACCGCAACCGACTGCTTCGTTCCCGCCAATTCCAGATTGTTGACAAAGTGTTTCAGCGACGAAACCATATACCGCGATTCGCTCCCCCCGCCATATACGTACCATTTCGACGGATAATCACGAGGCCCACGTCGGGTATCAGTCTGAAGATTTGGTGCTGCCCAGAAGGAAGGCGAAAAGACCAGCAGCCGACCAAATACGTTCGGATAGAGTAAGCCCCCATACGTAGCCAATAAGCCGCCCATCGAACTACCACCTAAACCGGTAGCTGTTGCTGCCGATTGAGTACGATAGGTTTGATCAATATAAGGTTTCAAGGTACTGATGATGAAATCAAGGTAATGTCGGCCATCGCCGGTGCCAGCCATCATAACATCGGGAGTAAATTCCTGAACCCGTTTCTCTCCCCCATGATCAATAGCCACCACGATAACTTCATGATGATGGCGGGACGCCAGCACCGCCATTCGCCGATCGATCTCCCAACTGCCATAGTCAGAACCAGCTCCTATCAGATTCTGGCCATCCTGCAAATAAAGCACGGGATACCGTTTTGTGGATTGCTCATAATCGTACGGGAGGAGCACCCGCACCCGACGCGTGGTTTGTAGTTGTGGAACGGAAAAATCAGTCTGGTCAAATCCCAACCGGGGTTGAAAAGCCGGATTGAACGAGTGTCCATTCCAGCGCCAGTGCGGTACATAGTCTCTTCGTACGCCCCTTTTTTGTTTTGTTCGCCGATTTGGGGGCACATCACCCGCCCCATCCAGTTCCACCTGGTCCCAACCGCCCCGTGTGTACTTATAGTTCAGCACATCCGGCCATTCCACATCCACGTCCAGTACGTAGTACCCGTCGCCTACTTGTTGCATCCGAAAAGGCTCCAGATCTGGATACCAGTCGCAGAAATTTCCGGCTACATAAACCGGTCGTTCGTCAGAAACAGGGGTAGTTAATTCGAAACGTAGCAAGGGATAATGGGTTGGTATACCAGCAATGGATCAAGGTAAGTAAAGTAATCAAAAAAACGGGTCAGCATTCAAGCTGACCCGTTTTTTTAAGCGTATTAATGAAAAACTCATTAGTTGATGTACAGCCATTTCCTGAATAACGCTTTCTGCTCCGGTGTCTGATTCGGTAAAAACTCCAGCCGATAGCTAACCAGCGGATTCTGGATAAGCGTAATGGGTAATTCCCGAAGAACTCCGGCCCGGTTAACCAGTACGTTAATCGTTTCCCCCACGTTACGACCACTAATCAGACGGAGCAGATCGTCGCCCACCCGAACGCTATCAACGGCCAGAATTTCATCACCGACATTCAGCCCATCCTGATAAGCCGCCGATCCACGCCGAACACTGGACACGGTCGATTTACCACCCGAAGGGGTTATAGCCGCACCCAGAAAACCGTCCTGCGTTTTAGCGGCTACATTGGTCAGTTTTAATCCTACCGGTTCAAAATACGCGTTATAATCAATCGGGTCGGCCGAATTCACTCCGATGGCAAAAAAATCGTCGAGCTTACGACCGGCAATCTGTTCGGCTGCTTTCCGAAACTCATCGTCGGTAAAACCACGCTTTAGTTTTTTGTAATACTCATTATAGAGAAGACGCATCAGGTCATCCATGTTACGTTCTCCTTTACTACCAGCCAGAATAGCCAGGTTCAGCAGTGAGCCCAGTACGCTCCCCTTACTGTAATACGAAATCGTTGTGTTCGACGAATTTTCGTTGGGACGATATCCCTTAATCCAGGCATCCCAGCTCGACTCAGCGGCCGACTGAACCCGAACACCCGGTTGATTTTCAATGCCGGTAATGTCGTTGGCAACAATATTCAGATAGGTTTCAGGCGTATGGAAACCCGCCCGACGTAGAATGTAATCCTCATAGAACGACGTACAGCCTTCCGACAGCCAAAGCATGTGGGTATAATTCTCATTGTCGTAATCGAAGGGACCAAGCGCAATTGGCCGAATCCGCTTTACGTTCCAGAGGTGAAAATATTCATGCGCAACCAGAGTCAGAAAACCCTTGTAATTGGTTTCGGTAGCGTAAGCGTTCCGATACGTCTCCAGGGTTGTAGAGTTGAGGTGTTCAAGCCCACCGCCCCCCTGTGGAATATGATGAACAATAAACGTATAATGCTTGCAGGGATGCTCCCCAACAACCGTCGCGGCCGTTTCGCATACCCGCTTATAATCGGCGGCCAGTTTTGTTTCATTATAGTCGACATCGCCAAACATAGCTACCGTATGAGGAACCCCCGAGGCTGTAAATGAAAACGTACGCTGATTACCGATCTCAATGGGCGAGTCGACCAATAGGTCGTAATCGGGCGCTTCATAGGTATTGGCATTACCCGTAACAGGTTCAAGCGCCGTGGTCACTACGTTCCAGGCTTTGTACGGTTGCACCACCACCCGATGCGGGATCGTCTTCAGCGCATCCAGATACATAAATACACTGGCGGGCGTTACGTAGCCATGATCGATATCCACAAAACTAGTACGGACAGTCAGTTCGTTGGCATACACCCGATACCGGATCGTCAGATTATCTTCGGTCGACGATACGCGCCAGGCATTCTTCCTGATTTTTTCGCTACGTACCGGTTTGCCATCTACCGACGCCACAAAGGCCTCGACGTTTTTTGCGTACTCCCGAATCAGGTAGGAACCGGGTGTCCAGACGGGCATTTTTATATCGACGTATCCGTTTTTCTTGGCGTTTGTTGCTGAAGCTATATTTTTGAGCTGCATTTCCACCTCGAAATAGTGGGTCTGTGGCTCAGGCATCGACAGAACGTAGGTAATCGCGGGTTGAGGAGCTGGCGGGTTGTCTTCGTTCGCCAAGACAGGCACAGCAATTACTCGAAAAGAGACAAAAAATGTCCAGACAGTAAGTAAATACAGCAGCCGGGCGTTTTTTTTCATACGGAAACAGGAATACCTTCGTTTTTTGTCCAGAATTGACCTGATATTTGTCAATTTGTCGGCGAAGCTACGACTCAATCCAAGCATTCACAACCGTTACTTTCGTTTATGCCCTATTCAGATACCCAGCTGGGCCAGCACCAGACGTTCCGTTTTATACCGGATCGGCTTATGTTGTCCCTGATTATTGGGATACTTACCACCTTATCGGCTTCGGCCCAGCGTACCCAAAGTTATTCAGAACCCGATTATCACTATCGAAACGGCATGGAGCTGTTTGAGCGTAATAATTACGCAGCTGCTCGCTATGAATTTCGGCAGTATCTGGAACCCAGACGGGGCGATGGCACCCGCACCTTGCTAAACACCAGCGACCAGCATGCGGTAGATGCCGAATATTACATTGCCCTCACCAGCCTGTATATCGACGAGCCGGGTGCTGAGGTGCTGGTCGATCGGTTCGTTAAAAATCACAGTGAACACCCAAAGGCAGGGCAGCTTTACGGTGATCTGGGAACGTATTATTATACGCGTCAGGATTACAGTAAAGCCATTACGTTTCTGGAAAAGGCCGTTACCCAGAGCGGGAGTAGCAGCCGTCAGCTGGCTTATAAATACCAGTTGGCCCTCTCCTATTATAATACGCAGGATCTGCAACGAGCCCTACCGTTGCTGAATGAGGTAAAAACAGACCCCAGCTCGCCTGATGCGCCGGCAGCCTCTTACTACGCGGGGGTTATCAATTTCCGGAATAAGAATTTTAATGAGGCTGTTGCCGATTTCCGGCGGATTGAAACCAATCCAACGTACCAGAATCAGGTTCCGAACTGGATTGCCCAGGCACTCTATCGGCAGCGACGATTTGATGATCTGCTGGCCTATACGGAACCGCTGCTCCGTCGTACTAACGGAGCGGGCTTAAGCGAAGTCGCTCTGTTTACCGCGGAGGTGTATTATCAGCAAAATCAGTTTGCCAAGGCTATTCCGTATTATAAGCAATATATCAATGCGTCAGGGGTCAAAGCTCCTGGTGCTGTGAAGTTTCGGTACGGACAATCCCTGTTCCGGACAGGTGCCTACAACGACGCGATTGCCCAGCTAAAAACCCTCGCGGGGGGCAAAGACACAACGGCACAGTACGCGGCTTACACGCTGGGGGTTAGCTATCTGCAAACGCAAAACCCTACCTATGCGCTGAACGCCTTCGATCAGGCCGGGCGGTTATCGTTTAACCCAGCCATTCAGGAGGAAGCCCGCTTTAACCATGCGAAGCTACAACTGGATCAAAATAATGGCGCGGATGCGGTGAAAGAGTTGACCGCTTTCCTGAAACAGTATCCCAACAGTAAGTTTGAGAATGAAGCCAATGAACTCGTTGGCGAGGCTTATTTTGTGTCCAACAACTACCCCGCTGCCATTGCGTACATTGAAGGATTAAAACGGCGTACGTCTAAAATTAACGCTACGTACCAACGGCTGACCTACAACCAGGGGGTTAGCGATTTCAACGCCGAACGGTATCCGAAGGCGGTTGCTAACTTCGATAAGTCGCTTAAGTTTCCGGTCGACAACGAGCTTCAGCAGGCGGCTCAATTCTGGAAGGCCGAATCTTATTCAGCCGGGAAGCAATACGACACGGCAATTCCTCTGTATGCCAGCATTGCCAAAAGCAGCGCTGGAGACTATGCCGATAAAAGTCTGTATGCCTTAGGGTATGCCTACTATAACAAAAAGGATTTTGCCCGGGCCCAAACCTACTTCCGGGATTTTGTTAGCCGGGGAACCGGCGATAAAGCACAGCTACAGGATGCTACGGTACGGCTGGCGGATACGTATTTTGCAACCAAGCAATACGAAAATGCCATGAAATATTACGATCAGGCCATCGCGCAGAACGCGCCGGATAAAGATTATGCGTCCTATCAGAAAGCCGTGATCTTGAGCTACGTGGGCCGCGACAGCGAAGCGAAAGCGATGTTTGATCAGGTTCAGCGTCAGTATCCGAATTCACGTTTTGTGGATGAAGCCCTGTTCCAGACGGCCAATGTCGACTTTGAAAAAGGGTCGTATCAAGTTGCTATTCGTGGCTTTTCAAAACTGATTGATGGCAAACCTAACAGTAAACTGATACCAGCCGCCTTATTGAAACGAGCCATTGCGTACGGTAATATTCAACAGTACGATCCGGCCATTGCGGATTACCGACGTATTCTGAGCGATTTTGGCGACTCCGAGCAGGCACAAAGTGCGTTATTAGGTATTCAGAATACGCTGAATGATGCGGGTCGGCCCGAAGAGTTTTCGCAGGTACTGGGTCAGTACAAAAAAAGCAATCCGTCGAGCACGGATGTGGAGCGCGTGCAGTTCGATAATGCCAAAAATATCTATTTCAACCAGAAATACGATCAGGCCATTCAATCGCTGCTGGCCTTTATGCAGGAATATCCGGCCAGTCCCAACACCAACGAAGCCCGCTTCTATCTGGCCGAATCCTACCGTCAGACGAACGATTTAGCCAACGCACTCCGGTATTATTACCTGATTACAGCCGACAATCGATCCGATTTTCTGGTGCGTGCCGCTACTCGGGCAGCCGAAATTGAGAGCAAACAAAAAAACTACGCCCGTGCTATCCGTAATTACCAGATCATCGTGGCCCGATCAACCAATAAAGCCGATCAGGTGGCCGCTCAGCTGGGTATGATGGATACATACTTTGCCATTCCTAAAGCTGACTCAGCAGGCGTAATCGCCCGTGAAGTACTCGCAGCGGGCAACGTTGTGTCAGGAGCGCAGAACCGAGGTCAGTTAATGCTGGGTAAAGTAGCATTTTCAAAAGGCGACTACAAAACGGCCCAATCGGAATTCGAGAAAACGATTGCGCTGGCGAAGGATGTCAACGGTGCGGAAGCTCAGTATTACCTGGGTGACATTCTGTACCGGCAAAAAAAATATAAGGAGTCAGTTGCTACGTTACTGAAATTCAACGCTGATTTCAGCGAATTCGAATACTGGAAAGGCAAAGCCTTTATTCTGGTTGCCGATAACAACATCGCCCAGGATGAACTGGCCCAGGCCAAAGCCGTATTGAATTCCATTATCGAAAACTCTTCCGAAGAAGCCATCATCGCTGAAGCGAAACAAAAGCTGGCCAGTCTGGAAAACAAAAATTAACCCGTCTCATGTCTGATGCGGAAATTTACAGTCTGCATCAGACATCATACATACCCCGTATGATTCACCCTATTCGCCCCCTGCTCACGCTCTCCTTTTTGTCGCTGTCGGCAACCTTGCTGGCCCAACAGCCAAAACCTACTCGCCCAGCCAAAGAGGGAGAAGTGGATAACCAGGAAATTACTGTCGAAAAAAACAGAAAGATCGAATTGCCACCGGCCAACCGTCTTTTCAATAAAATTCAGTCGCTGAAGCCATCCGCCGAGCAGCGGAAGCTCACCTATGAATTTGAAGACCGAAAACTAACCGTTGGCGATCCTCGCATAACGCCCGGCGTTTTGTCGCCAGCCACGACGCAGCCAGACGATAATCCCGCCTTTAACAATTATGTCAAACTCGGCGCTGGTAACTACAGTACGTTCTTTGGCGAAGGCTTTGTGGGTATCAATAACCTGTCGAACCTTTCCCTGGAAGGATCGCTCCGTCATTTATCGTCCGCTATTGGCCCGGTAGACGGCAAGAACTCCGCCCAAAGTGATACCCGATTAAATGTTACGGGAAAATACCTGGCGGATGCGTTCAAGCTCCAGGCCGATTTGGGATACGACCGGAACGCCTTCAATTTTTACGGCTACAGCCGTGAATACGCTACGTCTCCGTCGTTTAATCCTGACCTGCTCAAACAACGGCTGAACACGGTCAATTTTCGGCTCGGCATAGAAAACGCCAATTCCGACAATACCATCGATTATTCGTTGAAGACAGGAATTACCTCCCTACGCGATCGCTTTAATGCATCAGAAACCGATTGGGGCACGAACCTGAACGCGTCGTTGGGCATTACCGATAACGTTTTTGCGCTGGTAGCTGCCGATGCCTACGTAACGCAACGATCTGACGGCTCAATTGTCGATAACCGGAATCTGTTCCGGGTTAAGCCAACGTTTAAATACACATCATCTTTATTCACGATCACCGCTGGTATTAATGCCGTCAATCAAACCGACAAGCGACAGAATATTAACAACACCCGCGCTTTTCCGGTACTGGATATTGACGTAGTGCCCGTAGCCAACATTCACTTCTTTGCGGGTGTCGACGGCGATATCAACCGAAACACACTACGCTCATTATTAAGCGAAAACAAGTGGCTGGCTCCACAAGTACTTTTAGTTAACACCGTTAAGAGCCTGGATATCTACGGTGGGTCGAAAGGAAGCCTTGGTGGCGGTTTTTCGTATGAGGGCAAAGTCTCCTATGCCAGTTACCGTGATTTTTCGACGTTCAACAACACCTACCCCGACACCACCAAGTTTTTTGTGCTGTACGATGGTGGAATTTCGCGCATTTTAACCATCTCCGGACAGCTAGGTTATTCCGTGAAAGATAAATTCCGGTCAACCCTAAAAGGGGATTTCTTCCGCTACGGTCTGGATCGGCTGGAGGAAGCCTGGGGGCGTCCTCAATTCGCTGGAACCTGGTCTAATTCGTACATCCTGAACAAAAAATTATTTATTACGGCTGATTTGTATTTTTATGAGGGCATCAAAAACAAAAACTTCACTTCCAACGTCGTCTATACGCTGAAACCGATCTACGATGCCAACATTAAAATTGACTATTTCCTAGGAAAACAGGTATCTGCGTTTGTTTCGTTAAATAATATCTTTAGCCAGAATTATCAGCGGTATTTGTATTATCAGTCACAAGGCCTTAACTTTCTCGGCGGAATTAGTTATTCATTCTAACCGCCAACAAGATTTCCTATGGCTTCCGTTAATGACTACCTGAAAAAGTTGCTGTATCAGTATGACTGTGTTGTTGTATCTGAGTTGGGGGCTTTTCTAACCCACTATCAACCGGCATCCTTTGCGGAAACCAGCGGTCTTTATCTCCCCCCTCGCAAGCGGGTAGCTTTTAATGAAGCACTCCGTCTGGACGATGGGATTTTAGCCAACTATATTATGCTTCATGAGCCACTTACCCGTGAGGGTGCTCAGCGGCATATAAGCCAGTTTGTTACGTTGCTACGGCAGCAGGTTGACCAGACTGGCCGTTTTGAACTGGACGGCATTGGCACATTTACCCGTAACGATGAAGGTCGGCTTCAATTCGACCCAAGTCTTCGGCATAATTTTTTCGGTGAAGCCTATGGAATGAGTGCGATTTCGGCACAACTGGTTGCAAAAGAAACGGAGCAACAACTCGCTATCGAAGCCATACCGGTAACCGCTGTTGGTCCACACATACCTCAGGAAGAACTTGTTTCCGTAGAACCTTTGCCGGTTAGACGCTCCTACTGGCGAATTGCGGCAGCAGCCCTGCTCATTGGCTCATTGGGTTTGTTTAGTTATTCGTCTGTCGTCAAACAAGGCCAGTCGCAACAAAGCAGCCTGACACCATCCAATTTATTCAGGCTTCCCGCTTCTTTTTTGGATCGTTCTACGGCCGATAACGCGTCAACAACCTCTGCAACACCCGTTTCGTCTCCGCAGGTACGTACCACATCAGCCAGTACGCCAGTTGTAGAACCAAAGCCGGTTGCAGAACCAGTCATTGTGGCTGAAACGAAAAAAGACTTTATAGAAGCAGAACAGGTAGCTAAAGCACCTGAAGAGATAGCCAGCGCAGCTGTAAAACCAGTTCATAAATTACCTCATTACACAGTTATTGCGGGTAGTTTCTCCAATAAACGTAACGCGTTGCGGTTTAGAAAACAGTTGAGGAAAGCTGGTTATACGGATGCCTACGTAATAATGCCCGAACAGAAAGGCCAGTTATATAAAGTAGCGGCTGCAGGCTCTACAGTTCGTGAAGAGGCTGTTGCCCAAATGAATGCTATCGGCAAAGTGGCAGGTACTGAGCCCTGGCTATTTAATAACTAGTTCATTCATAGCCGAACAAAACGAAAGCCAACCCAGTGGGTTGGCTTTCGTTTTGTAATACTCTATAAACAAAAACGGCTCCCACTTTCGCAGAAACCGTTTTGCACATACAAACAGGACCGTTTAGCCTAAATACGTCTTCAATGCCTTCGACCGGGAGGTGTGGCGCAGGCGACGAATGGCTTTTTCCTTTATCTGGCGAACCCGTTCACGGGTCAGATTGAATTTTTCACCTATCTCTTCAAGAGTCATGGCGTGTTCGCCATTCAAACCGAAGTAAAGCGTAATAACATCGGCTTCACGTTGTGTCAACGTTGACAGCGCCCGTTGTACTTCTTTACGTAGTGAATCGTTGATCAAACCTGAATCAGGCTTATCCTCACCATCGTTCTCAAGCACGTCGAGCAGGCTGTTTTCTTCACCCTGAACAAATGGTGCATCCATCGACACATGGCGACCTGAAATTTTCAGCGTATCAACAACTTCGGCAGCAGAAATTTCAAGCACAGCGGCCAGCTCCTCTGGAGATGGCTCCCGTTCAAATTTCTGTTCCAGGTCTGAAAACGTTTTCGATATCTTGTTCAGCGAGCCTACCCGGTTGAGCGGCAATCGAACAATCCGCGACTGCTCTGCCAACGCCTGTAGAATCGACTGACGAATCCACCAAACGGCATAGGAGATAAATTTAAATCCGCGCGTTTCATCGAAACGCTGAGCGGCCTTAATTAGACCCAGGTTACCTTCATTGATCAAATCGCCCAATGAAAGGCCCTGATTTTGATACTGTTTCGCTACCGACACGACGAATCGTAAGTTAGCTTTCGTTAAGCGCTCCAGTGATAGTTGATCACCTTCGCGAATTTTCTGAGCTAGCGTTACTTCCTCATCGGGCGTAAGCAAATCTACCTTACCAATCTCCTGCAAGTACTTGTCTAACGACTGACTTTCGCGGTTGGTAATCTGTTTTGAAATTTTTAGCTGTCTCATGATACGTTGCCCCGAGTCGGGTGGCTATATAACGCTAACTTTTGACGTTGCATTACACAAAAAAGTAACAATCACTTACGCATTTTTGTTCTCTGGCTTGGGCAGAAGAACTTTACGGGATAAGCGATATTTTCCAGTCTTTTTATCTATGTCCGTCAATTTCACGGTTACTTCCTCCCCTACCTGCAATACACCGTCCATTGACTCAAGACGTTCCCATTTAATCTCGGAAATATGCAACAGACCGTCTTTACCTGGCATAAATTCGACGAAGGCACCAAATGGCTGAATAGTTTTCACCTTGCCAACGTATACTTCGCCAACTTCTGGCACAGCAACAATTCCCTTCACCCGTGAAACGGCTTTGTCCATGCTTTCCTTGTTGGTAGCAAAAATGCTGACCCAACCTGCATTATCGTGTTCGTCGATATTGACAACGGCACCGGAATCTTTCTGAATATCCTGAACCACTTTACCACCTGGTCCAATAACGGCGCCAATCTGGTTCGTATCAATTTTAATAACGATAGCCCGGGGAGCATGTGCTTTCAGATCAGAACGAACTTCAGCAATACCTTTCGCCATTTCGCCCAGAATATGCAGACGCCCCTGACGAGCCTGTTCTAATGCCTGCGCCAGCACTTCGTACGATAAACCGTCTACTTTCAGGTCCATCTGGCAGGCAACGATTCCTTTTTCAGTTCCCGTTACCTTGAAATCCATATCGCCCAAATGGTCCTCATCGCCAAGAATATCCGACAGGACAGCGTACTTTTCACCGTCAGAAATCAGGCCCATGGCAATACCAGCCACAGGAGCCTTGATTTTAATCCCGGCATCCATCAGCGCCATCGTACCAGCACAAACGGTTGCCATCGACGACGAACCATTCGATTCCAGAATATCGGAAACGATACGAATCGTGTATGGATTTTCGGCCTCTGGTGGTAATACTTTCTTTAGGGACCGGTGCGCCAGATTACCATGACCGATTTCACGGCGGCCAGCACCCCGGTTAGGTTTCACTTCACCCGTTGAGAATCCGGGGAAATTGTAATGCAGCAGAAATTTGCTATACCCCTGGAACATCGCCTGATCAACGATCTGTTCGTCCACTTTCGTTCCGAGCGTAACAGTTGTCAACGATTGAGTTTCTCCACGTGTGAACAACGCTGATCCGTGCGGTCCTGGTAAATAACCCGCTTCGGTCGATATCTGCCGAATTTCATCCAGTTTACGACCATCCAGCCGAACCCGTTCATCCAATACCAGCCGTCGAGACGCTTCCCAAACCAAATCGTGAAAATACGTCTTAATCAAGCTCGTATTTACGTCTGATCCTTCGGGGAACGTAGCCAGGTATTCCTCCTGCACTGCTTTAAAGCCTTCGGAACGTCCTTTCTTAACCGGATTTTGTCGACGAGCTACGTCGTAGATTTTATCGTAGCAATAGGCCCGAACAGCCGCACGCAGTTCTTCGTCGTGCGTTTCGTGATTATATTCACGCTTAACCGTTTTGCCAACCTTTGCTTCCAGCTCTTTTTGTGCCTGGCATTGCACTTTAATGGCTTCGTGGGCGACTTTCAACGCTTCCACGACTTCGGCTTCTGAACATTCGCTCATTTCGCCTTCCACCATACAAATATCTTTCTCCGTAGCAGCAACAATTAAATCGAGCGTAGCCCGGTCGATATCGGCTGTTTTAGGGTTGATTTTATATTCACCGTCAATTTTAGCGACCCGAACTTCCGAAATAGGGCCGTTGAAGGGTATATCAGAAACGGCCAGGGCCGAAGAAGCAGCTAACGCAGCTAATGCATCAGGCTGAACTTCTGGATCTGCCGAAATTAACGTAATGATTACTTGGGTATCAGCGTGGTAATTATCAGGGAAAATTGGGCGTAATGCACGATCGACCAGCCGACTGATCAGAATTTCGTGATCGCCTAAACGCCCCTCACGACGCTGGAAACTACCAGGAATACGCCCTGCCGACGCAAATTTCTCCTGATAATCAACGGAAAGTGGAAGAAAATCGACTCCTTCCTTCGCTTCTTTACTTGATACGACCGTGGCCAGTAACATCGTATCGCCCAGTCGTACAACCACCGCGCCGTCGGCCTGTCTGGCCAGTTTGCCGGTTTCGATGGTAATTTCTCGCCCGTCGGGCAGTGCAAGGGATTGCGTGGTGATTTGAAACATACAACAGATTTTGAATACGCCCTCTACAGCTTTACCGCTAGTTTCGATCAGCCTTAATGCTAATCGTGTATAAACCTCTTTTACTATACTTTCCTCTAAGCCGCTCTCACTAACGCAATTACCGCTCTCTATCACTGAAATCACAAAAATGAGGGAATCTACTGTCTGGTAGATTCCCTTTTTTTTATTGGCCGGATTATTTTCTCAGACCAAGTGCGGCCAAAATAGCCCGGTATCTGGTGATGTCTTTTTGCTGCAGGTAGTTCAGCAGACGCCGGCGTTTACCTACTAATTTTAAAAGACCCAGTTGTGTGCCGTAATCGTGCTTGTGAACTTTCAGGTGAGCGGTCAAGTGATTGATCCGGTACGTGAACAGCGCGATCTGGGATTCGGCCGACCCGGTGTCCCCTGCACTTTTGGCAAAACCCGAGGTGGAGAAAATCTCCTGTTTCTTTTCGGTCGTTAAATACATCTTCAGACAGCTAAAAAATAAAACAAATTATGAATTTGGGTGCAAAGGTAAGGAAAATAGTGATTAGTCGGTTCATAAAATAATGAGTTTTATGAAAACATCAGCAATTTCCTAAACGGACCGAGCAGGCTGGCCTTTATAAGCGGCCCATCGCTTCTTTAGTTTTTCCCAGGCAATCAGATAAATATCCTTGTCAAACAATCGGGAATCGTGACGAGCCCGTTGCATTAAAAAGAGCCCTATCGGAAATAATACCATATTGGCTAACCATGCCCCCACAGGCACCGCAATAAGCCCGTCTTTAGCATACTTATCGCCCTGTAATGTTAGTACGTATAGTAAAATAAAAAAGACGATAGATACCAGTACTGGTAAGCCAAAACCTCCTTTTTTTATGATAGCCCCCATCGATGCCCCAATCAGAAACATCACAAAAACGGAAATAGCCTGCGTGAATTTATGATGAGTTTCCAGTTGATACCGCCAGATGTTTTTTTCCTTGTCCGTCAGATACGTAACGTTTGATGTGGCGTACGACAGAATATTCTGGGCCTGACTAAGAGCCCCCTGCGCCAATTCCTGCTTTACTATATGCTGTTTACGTAGCAACGAGTCGACCCATTTCCCATCCTTTAAAACGGGTGGTTGGGGTGTAGTGCCCGTAACTATTGTGGCTGGTTTAAACTGATAATTGTAATACTGTTTAGATGTAGCCGCCACACTTAAGCTTGTATTTCGATAATCCTTACGTAGTGAATCGGTTAAGGTGGAGAGCTGATTGAGGTCTTTCATCAGTTCATGATACTCAAACTGATTTTCATCCGTACGCTTTATGCCAAACGATTCCATACTAATGACCAGTCGGTAATCCTTAAATCCATTACGCACAAACTCAGCTCCTTTAGCTGGGCCACCGCTACTGGCATAACTAACCGTATTGTTACCCGAGTATTCCTGATAATCGTTTCCATTAAACAACTCAAAAGTCAGGTATGTACGATCCTTGTCAGTGTACATTCGACCCGAATCGGCCAGTATTATTTCCCGATTACCACTCTCAATGCCATTAGTCGAATGTTTATATATCACCAGCCCTTTTAGTAAGTCACCAGTAGCGCTCTCTTTACCACTCTTTATTTTGTGGTCTACTTTTATGCTGTACCCTGGCAGATCATTGTAAAAAATACCTTCCTTCAGACTAAGCGTAGCCTTGGCGGTTTTAATATCATACAGTAAACTATACCCTTTCAAATTGGCCCAGGGCGATACTTTATTGTTAAACCAGAACGAAAAGGCACTGATGCCAATGGCTACGATCAGAAGGGGGCGCATAGCACGGGTTAAGGAGATACCCGCACTCTTCATGGCGGTCAACTCAAAAAACTCACCTAAATTACCAAACGTCATTAAGGACGATAAGAGAACAGCCAACGGTAATGCCGTCGGTATGGTAAGCATGGCAAAGTAGAAAAGCAGCCGACCGAACGTAGCGATATCGAGATCTTTTGACACAAAATCATCGATATAAAACATGAGCAGTCGCATCAGAAAAATAAAGATGACGACGCCCAACGTCAGGAAAAAAGGCCCCCAGAATGAGCCAAGCACTAATTTATCAATTTTCTTCATTCTAATGCCTACTAGTCAACGAACCGGCGTAGGTGTTCATATAGACTAATATAGTATACGTGTAACTAGAGCCTACCGTTCATTTTTTATTACTCATTAACAAATATTAATAGTTTCAGTAAGGTGAAGCGCCATATATAACTAGCACACACCTATTGATAGCTCCAAACTGCAGGAAGATGAGTTTAGCGCTATACGGTATTTTTCGTTTAGCCAGTTAAACAACCGCATCTACGATATTTAACTAGCTAAATAGAAAGGAGTTAAACCCAGACATCTAAAGAAAAACTTAAGATCTGATAAAAATATAATGTTTAACTAATATCCCTACATCTTTCCCTGATACATAAGCTTGGTCAGATACCTTTTGTATACATGCGAACCAAAAGCACTGAGCCTCTGCCTATCAAATGGGTCAGCCATAACACAAAATAGCCCCCAAATACTTAATATTGGGGGCTATCACAGGAATTTCGCAGTAGCGGGGAGCAGGATCGAACTGCCGACCTTAGGGTTATGAATCCTACGCTCTAACCATCTGAGCTACCCCGCCTTCTTCTGAGCACAAAAGTAAGAAAAAATCGAGCTTACGCAAAAAAGTGCGTTGACTTTCGCAAAAAAAATCGTTTACCTTTGCTTAGACCGGGTTTGACGAGTTTGACGTTTTACTGATAATAGGCTGATGTTCCGGTGTGTAGCCTAAATGCCTTTTCTAAATTACTTGACATGGAGAAATTTAAATTTGTTGCCGAATACGAGCTCCGGGCATCCCCCAAAATGCTTTTTCCTTACATAAGTACGGCGTCGGGCCTGTCGCAATGGTTTGCCAACAAAGTAAATACCATGCCAGAACAACGATTCGATTTTCAATGGGATAATGAAAGCCATATTGCGCGCCAGGTTTCCATGCGCCAAAATAAAGGAGTTCGCTTCGAATTTTTAGATACGGCCGAGAATGGGTCCGACAATAATTATATTGACTTCCGGGTAGATCAGTCGGAACTTACCCAGTCAACATTTCTTCGGGTTACGGATTATTCATCAACCAATGATGAAGATGAACTGCGGGATCTCTGGGAAGGCTTAATGGATAAACTGCGGGAAATTGTTGGCAGCTAACGACTCAACCCAACCGCTGTTCTTTTGTTAAACCTAACTTTGCTATAAAAAGAAACCCGCCATCAAGCGGGTTTTTCGTTTATAATCTATTACGGGAAATAATTCAGTTTACTTTCAGTAAATCAATTTGAAAGACGAGGATAGAATTGGCTGGAATACCCGGCTGCTCCTGATCCCCGTAAGCCAGACTTGGTGGCAGATACAACGTAATGCTACCACCCGGAGCAATCAGGGGAATTCCCTCCTGCCAGCCCAGAATCAATTGATTAAGCCCAAAACTTACATCCTCTCCACTATCAAAACTAGTTCCGTTTGTCAGTTGCCCTTTATAATTTACCGTTACGTTCGAACAGACGCTTGGTTTATCGCCAGAGCCAGGCTTCTGGATCTTGTAATAAAAGCCACGTTCATCGGCAGTAGCCTTAATGTTGTTCGTGTCAATAAACTGCTTTAAACTGGCTATTTCCGCATCAGGTGCTTTTATGGCTACGGCAGCAGATTCACAGGGAGTCTGATCGGCAGACTGACAACTACCCAACAGACAAAGCGTGGTTAAACTCAGTAACCCATATTGTAGTAAGACTCGTATCATAGCGCCAAGATACGTTAATTCGACCCAGGAATAGCAAGACGATACTCTATTCCTGGGTTCGTTATTCGTTTACTTACCAAACCGATAGGCCGCCGTTAAACCAATATATTGCTCATTCTTCCGCATGCGGACTGCCTCTCGTTGCCGATACGTATACACCGTCTGAAACGTCCAGCGAGGCTTGGAAAAACCGATACCGATCGAATGAGTATATACCCAGCGATTAATTGTCCCTACCACAGCCCCCCCCTGATTACTCAATAACCCACCCTGTACCGTAGCATTATAGAACTGATACTCAATAGAAGGGTGAAAAAAGGCATACACCTCTGTGTTTTTTTTCAGGGGCGCAGTTGATCGACTAACCCGAACATCATACAACGACGATTCCGATTCGTTGGCGAATAATCCGACCTGAAGTAAAAATCCCGTCGATGCATTGGTAAATAAGGTTCCTCCTGTCAGTTCAGCAACCGCGTGAAGATCAAGCCAGGCAGGACGCCAGGAATCTGATGTCAGTTTGTGCCAGTATTGCCCTTGTGCGGTTATACCGATTTCATTTTTCACCTGATAGTCCCAGCCTTTTGTCGTCAGTAGATCAAAGGTTTTGTGAATGAAAATCTGAGTTTGCTGAGCTAATGAGTTTTTACCAAGCGTCCCGACCGATACTGATGTTTTTAATACGTGTCCTTTTTTATAGAAAAACGTCATTCCTTTTTCCAGGAACAAGTAGCCAGCAAACGGCCGATCAATCTGATCAATGGTCAATTTTGGGGAAATGTAATCAGGCGTAAAAATCAGCTGCCCTAACCGATAATGGGACGTAACTTTAATCTGTTTGCTAGCTTCGTCGATTCGATTGTTTAAGCCAGTTGGCAGGTAAGTCAGCGTTACGAATAAACCGTTGGTGTAATAGCCATCGTGTAATCGTAAACAATAATTGTCATTTTCAGAGGTGACTTTTAACTCATAAGGATGCTGTCCGTAACTGCAGAGGGTATAGAAGTACAGGCAACTCAGTTTTACTAACCAGCGGAGGAGCGAAATCATACGACAAATTAATGCTCAAGTAACCACTGGGGTTCGTCAATTGTTAAAAAAGGCTGATACCGATTGACTCAGAGACGAACCAGCTGTTGAAACGTTCATTTCTGTTCAAGCCAGATACAGTGTTTACAGAACAAAATTCTTACTTTTTATGAAAAAACAATGTCCTAAAACGGATATCAATACGCTTTAGGACATTATTCGACTGCTCTGTGAGGTTAATTCATCGCCATCAGGGCTTCTTCTGGCGATTTACGATACAAATCATAAATAAACTGGGTGTTGCCGACTCGTATTTCAAACGTATCATTTTTCAGGCCATCCAGCAAGTCAGCAGCTACTTTAGCCGCCGAAATCCCATTTTTACCCCCAATAGGCGCTGAGAACTCTGTATCGACCAATGGTGGCATGAGCTCATATACTTTAACGTTACTGCTGGCTTTCGTCAAGGCGATACGTAACGAGTGCGTGTACGAGTGCAGTGCTGCCTTACTCGCCGAATAGGTCGATAAACTACCTGGAACAATGGCAACAATAGACGATACGTTTACAATAGCTGCTTCGGCCTGGGCCATCAATTGTGGCAGCAACAGCTGGTTCAATCGAATTATAGACAGATAATTGGTACGCATTTCATCTTCCGCTACGTCGAAGCCATTACGATCCGCCAATAAATTATGCAGCAAGGCTCGGCCAGCATTGTTAATAACCATATTCAAGGTCGGGAATTCACTTTTTAACGTAGCGACTAATGACTCTACATCGGCGGCATCACTCACATCGCTGACAAAACCAACGGCGTTTGGCACTTGCGAAAGGGCCGTATCTAACCGGCTTTGATTCCGACCTGTAATAATAACCTGATTGCCGTTGGTCGAAAGAAGTTTAGCTATTTCCAGCCCAATTCCTGCTGATCCCCCTGTGATCAAAACCGTATTTCCCGTAGTTTTCATTGTTAATATACCAATTGGTATTTTTTAAATTAATTTAAGTGTCCTACTTATTGCAGAATAAAACTCTGCTTTTTCAGCTTAACAGGCGCCCTATTGATTAAGTGCCACAAAGATAAATTATTTTATACCAATTGGTATAAAATAATTTATTAGCTTTTCTAAAGCTAGTAAGTGTTACGTTATACAGGACACAAAAAAGGTCCGACTATGAATTATCATAATCGGACCTGATGGTAGGAAGTAGCGGGCTCGAACCGCTGACCTCTGCTCTGTCAAAGCAGCGCTCTGAACCAACTGAGCTAACCTCCTTTGTTGAAGCCGGTGCAAACTTACGAAACTTCTGCTTTCTCCAAACGTATGCCGTAAAGTTTTTGTGAAGGAATGCGCCATAACAACATAAATCCAAGCACAAACAAGACCAACAAGGCCAGTACGCTATTGCGCATATTACCCGTAAGTTGTTCAATTAACCCGTAGAGCAGTGTCCCGAATACGATCGATGTTTTCTCCGTAACGTCATAAAAACTAAAGTAAGAGGCTGTATCGTCCGTAGCCGGAATAAGTTTTGAATAAGTAGAACGGGATAAGGATTGAATGCCTCCCATCACCAGACCAACCACACCAGCCAAGGCGAAAAATTGATTTTCAGTCTGAACGAAATAGGCACACCCACAAATGACAATCCATATCACCACTGCTATCATAAGCGCATACGTATTGCCCAACCTCTCCGACAAGCGCGAGAAACTGTAAGCACCCGGAATGGCTACCAGTTGAATGAGCAGAATGGTAATGATTAAGCTCTGGCCAGGGAGTTTCAATTCGTCGCTCCCGAAAATGGTGGCGATATACATAACCGTCTGTACCCCCATATTATAGACGAAAAAAGCAACCAGAAATCGTTTGGCTAATGGCCGCTCCTGCAGTTGGGTCCATACATGCCCTAACTCCTTAAACCCATTCAGCAGATAATTCCCGGCTTCCCGAGCTTTTTTCGTACCATCCGGTAAACGTCGAAATGGAATCTGCGCGAACCCGATCCACCATAGCCCCACCGTCAGGAACGCAATACGCGAGGCCATTCCTTCGGATATGTTACCGAACCAATCCCGCTTCAGTATTACCAGCAGATTAATCACCATCAACAGCACGCTTCCGATATAGCCCATCGAAAAACCACGCGCACTAACCCGGTCGAACTGATCTTCCGTGGCAATATCCGGCAAATAGGAGTTATAAAAGACAATGCTACCGCTCCACCCAATTAAGCTGAGCCAAAAGCAAATGACCGAGAACGTAATGGTTTCCTGCGTAAAAAAATACAGGAGCGAACAACTGATCGCGCCCGTATAGCAGAATGCTTTCATGAATGCTTTCTTATTGCCACTATAATCGGCAATGGCCGAACAAACGGGCGACAATAAAGCGGTAAATAGAAAAGCGGCCGAAACAGTATACGAGAATAAAACGGAATTCTTGATCGGAAAGCCCAGAAAATTAATGACAGGCCCGCCCGCATCGTTTAGCGCTGTTGCCGAAAAATAGACCGGAAAAATACTGGATACGATAACTAATGAATGAACTGAGTTAGCCCAATCATACAAAGTCCAGGCTCTAAGCGTACGGGGGTCGTTTTTCATACAAACACTGCAATGAGGGCCAGATTGCTACGTTCCCCCTATTTATCAGTCAATATTACTCAAAAACTCGATGATTGCCCGGCTAAAGGCATGATTTGAATCACCGGCAACCATGTGCCCCGCTCCGGCTACATTCACACGTTGTACGTGTGGTACCGAATCTAAAAATTCAGCCATAACCTTTTCACTCACTACGTCGCTCATACCTCCCCGCACAATCAGCGTGGGAACGGTTAGATTCCGGGCTGCCTGATAAAGTCGTTCTTCGTTGTTGAGCTGCTGGTCGGGGGCTGCTTTCTGCTTCCATACCATCAGCATGGCAGGGTCCCAATGCCAATAGTAGCGACCCTGTCGAAAACGCAGATTTTTCTCCAGTCGTTTATGATCGGAAGGCCGGGGGCGGTGGGGTAAATAGCCCGCGACTGCTTCAGCGGCTTCGTCCAAACTGGCAAACCCATTTAGATTGCCACTCATAAAGGCAAAAATTCGTTCAATCCCTTTTTGTTCGGCTTTAGGAGCTATATCGACCAACACGACAGCCGAACATAAGGACTCAGTTATATCAGTACGTTCCCCTTCGGCAATCAGGGCCGTCATGCCACCCATCGATGCACCAACTAGTGCCGGTTTCTGATCGAGCTGCGCGAGTATAGCCCGAAGGCCACTGGCCAGATAATCGATGCTATAATGACCATCCGCTGACCAATCGCTATCGCCGTGCCCACGGGCGTCGGGTGCTATAGCATACCAGCCTGCTTCTGCCAGAAAATTAGCCGTTTCTCCCCAGGAATGCCGCGTTTGGCCACCTCCATGAAGCAACAGGATGGGTTTGTGGGCGGGATTTCCCTGCGCTTCAGCCGTTATAAAAAAACCGGGCTCCGTTTCAAAGCGAAGAATCGACACGAGTCCAGCGCTTACAGTATCGGCTCAAACTCAAGGTTAATGTCCGTGTCAACGCCACTGACAGGAGCCCGCTGCCGCAGGGTCAGTTTTGTTCGTGACAAGGTTAAAATGGGAAAATTCCCTTTAAATCCGTTCACGTCGACATCCATCGACTTATTATCCTGCGCCAGTTTCCAGGTACCACCGTTTAGGACCTGACTGGTTTTGGTATTTCGGGCCAAAACGGTATTGTCTTTGCTAAACTGCATGCTCAACTCGAAAAGCAACAACGTAGTGGCATTCATCTGGCTGGTGCTGATCGTATTATCGTTTGCATTAGCCACCCGTTTCAGCCCCCATTTATTGGCTACCAGCAATTCTGTTTGTGATTCAGTTGTCGTTACAGGATTACTTTCCTCGTCCTGACATCCCATCGATACAGTCGACAGCAGCACAAACCAAAAGATAACACGTATGAATTTCATAGCCGAGTAAAAAGTGGAGTTATTCAGATAAAACGTCCTATAGAACCTCATTGGTTTATTAGCTGGTCCTATCGATGCTATAAATTTCTTTAGTTTTGCTGAAAAAACAAGTATGGTTTTTCGATTAGGCTGTTTCTTGGGGTGTTTACTGCTACGCTGGACTCTTTTTATATCTCCTACAGTGGCACAGGATCAATGCGCTACACCACTGTCCTTCACTCCTGTTAGCCAGCCAAATCTGATCGAATGGAGCAAATTCCCCAATTTTACACTTCCCTTTCCTATTATTTATAGTGGCCCTCGCTTCAGCGACCAACAGGCCAGCCCGCTTCGTCATGGATTCAGCCACCTCACCTCCATAAAAACCAGTGAATTTGGCTCGTTCGCGACGAACCGCCAACGGGCTATTATCTATTACGGTTTTGCTACGGGCTTGAATCAACCGTGGGAAACCCTGGAAAGTCCGTGGAATAATGACCTGAATGCCTATCGGGCTAAATGGGACCAATTCTTATCCGACATTTCTGGCGGACAAAAAAATGCGTCGGGCCAATACATCATTCAGGCCGACCGATTGGCCCTGGATATTGAACGAATCCGGGAAACAGACAGTCGAATACTTCAGCTTAAACAAGAGCCAGGCGTTCCTGCAACGTATCGCCAGTTGACCGATGCCAATTTTATTGCAGCCTATAAAACAGCGATGCGAAATCTCTACGCAGAAGGAATCCGCTACGTTCGTCAACATGCCGATCTGTCGGGCGTAACGGTCAGCAGTTATGCCGATACGCCAATCCTGAACACCTATCTGAACGTAATAGGCAATACGTGGGCAGACTGGACAACCAACTTAACCCGGGTCAATTACCTGGTCAAAGACTCCACCGAGCAGAAGATCGGCGGGGCCTATTATGATCAGCTGGATATTCTACACCCTTCAGCCTATTATTATTACGACTACCCCAATCCATTTGCCCAGAATTATCTGTCTTACTTGCTGTTTCAGATTGAGGTAAATCGGGCCTGGAGTACAAAACCAGTTGTTCCCTGGGTGTGGCTTCGGTATCATGACAGTTCCAACAGCTATCCTAATTTCATTCAGCCGTTTATGGCCGAAGCGACGGCCATATTTCCTTTCTTTTCGGGAGCGGGCGGCTTATGGCTGTGGGAAAACCCGTCGTTCGAGCAAACCCGCACCGATAATTATGCTACATACGAATATTTTATTCATGGCCTGTATCGTCTGTCCCGTTTTGCCGACATGTTTCAGGGAACGCATGAATTAGTCATTGAAACGCCCGCCCGCGATCTGATGGACCGCAAACTACCCGTATGGCGTGGTGTTGTCAAAGACAAGTACATACTGGTTGCAGCCCAAAACCCATACGCGGCCGAGGGACAAAAAACAACCCTAACGGTGGGGTATAAAAACTGGCAAAAAGTAATCGAATTATCGGGACGCGAGGTCTATCTGTGCCGTTTTGATATGAGCCTGGTAACGGCCAACGAGCCTTTCGTTGAACAGGTCAGTCTATTTCCGAATCCCGCCAGCACGGAATTTACCGTTACGTTCCCTCAGACACCATTTGCTGGAACCAGGCTTGACCTGATCACGGTACAAGGACAGCTGATCAGCAGTAGATTGCTCACAAAAAAAACAGAAACAATTTCCACGAGTCAGCTTCCTTCGGGTTTTTATATCATTCGTATTCAACAGAATGACCGGGTCGATACAAGAAAAATCCTAATCACCCAATAATGTTCTCCGCAAACTGACCTGTTCATTTTTATACTAATTCGCCCGAGCTCTCCCTCTATTTACTGACAACGGCCCGGTTCTTGCACGAAATAGGGTACCCGATAAGGGTAGAGAGAATACGAAAACACCGGGGCTGCTGGCTCCGGCTGTTTTTGTGCTGGTCAAGTTACCCATATGCCTGTGGGGTCTAATTGATGCCTTCGACGCCAAAATTATACACACAGACTAGCAGCTTTCCTTCTCTGTTCTGCACCTGAAAAAAATTACTCTATTTGGAGTTTTGCCAACTCCCCAACTATCTTGCTATACGTATTGACCGTAACAATCAGCCCCTGGTGATGAGAGGAAACAAACTGGATTTATGTCTGAGTATGGGCTACTTCCGCATGCAGCAAGATATTTTCACCTGTCAGTTTGTGTCTTTTAACAATACACTTTACGCTGCGTATTGGTTACGACTTACCCTCAAAACGGTTTCCTATGGAACCAAACAAATGCGGCTCCTTCGGAGTAATCAGCGTTTTTCGGTGACCGTGAAGCCATTTGTGCTCACCCGCGAACTCGAAGAGCTGTATGCCCTTTATAGGAATTCTATCAATTTCGACGCTCCGGAATCCGTTGAATCCTGTTTGCTGGGTGGGTCTCCGACCAATGGGTTCGATACGTATACGGTGCAGGTCCGGGATGGCGATACCCTGATTGCAGTGGGGGTATTCGATAATGGCCATGAAAGTATTGCGGGAATCATGAACTTCTATCACCCCGATTACCGTAAATTCAGTCTGGGTAAATACCTGATGCTCTTAAAAATAAACTACGCCAGCCAGCAAGGCAAAACCTACTATTACCCTGGTTATTTAGTACGGCATTACCCGAAATTCGATTACAAATTGTTTCCTTGCGAAGCCGCCACCGAAGTATATAATGATTCGAGTGGGCGATGGCTACCGTTCTCCTGGCAAACGATAGAAGAGCTGTTTGCCGATAACTTTTAAATACTTGCCTTGTTGCTACGTATCGAATCCCTACCTTTGAATTTTACAACTCAAACTAGGTATGGATACAGCATCTGTTGACGACTTTTATAAAAAAATCACGGACGACACCGGCCTCGAACTGGTCTCGCTGTTACCAAAGGGGATCAACAAAGAAATCGGGCATTTCAATGTATTCAATATAGCCGAGCTGTTTCAGCAGGCGAAGAAAAAAAATACCATGCTCTACAACCGGCGGGCTTATTACAAAATAAGCCTGATCCGGGGGCGAAATCGGGCCGAGTATGCCGATAAAGTGATTGACATTGAGAAAAATGCCCTGCTCTTTGCCACGCCTAAGGTACCCTATCACTACGTTCCTCAGGACACGAATCAACAGGGGTCGTTTTGCATTTTTACCGATGAATTTCTGGTTCAGTCTAAAAGTGGCGTCGTACTGGATGAATTGCCTATTTTCAAGCCCGGTGGTTATCCTGTTTTTCAGCTTACCGATGATGACGCCGACGAGATAGGCCTGCTATTCAAGAAAATGCAGAAAGAACTTGTTTCTGACTACGCCTATAAATACGATTTGCTTCGAAACTACGTCATGGAACTGATCCATTATGGTCAGAAACTTCAACCCGCTACGTCCTTATACCCGTCCCATACGGCCTCATCCCGCGTTTCTTCCCTGTTTATTGAACTGCTGGAACGTCAGTTTCCAATCGAATCTCCTCAGCAAAAGCTGAGTCTGCGTACGGCGAAGGATTATGCAGACCGGCTGGCCGTCCACGTAAATCATCTAAATAAAGTACTGAAGGAAAATACAGGAAAAACCACCACCGATATTATTGGGAGTCGTATTGTTCAGGAAGCAAAAATTCTACTAAAACAAACCGACTGGACTGTTTCAGAAATCGCCTATTCGCTGGGTTTTGAAGAGGTGGCTCATTTTTCTAATTTTTTCAGGAAGCAAACCTCCCTTTCCCCAGTTGCCTTCCGATCCTGAACGGCTGATTTGATTTTTGCAACTATTCGATTGATGTTCGCAAACGATCAGGACTGTTTCCGTATGACCTTTGTTCCATCAAATTTCGCGATGAAATAAGATCGAATGTAATAGCATACAACCAGTTAAGAACATGGCAACGACGAATAAAATTGCTTTAGTAACCGGTGGCAGCCGGGGTTTGGGTAAAAACATGGCACTGAGTCTGGCCCAGAACGGAATCGACGTAGTGCTTACCTATAATACGAACAAAACAGATGCCGATGCGGTGGTCGCAGCCATTCAGGAAACCGGGCAAAAAGCGGTGGCGATCCAATTAAATACAGCAGACATAGCCGGTCTCGATACGTTTGTGCATCAATTAACGACCTCTTTACAGGATACGTTTGCCACGGACCGGTTTGATTTTCTGATTAATAATGCTGGTATCGGTCTGGCGACCCCCATTGGCCAAACCAGCGAAACCGTTTTCGATGACCTGGTGAATATTCATTTCAAAGGCGTCTTTTTTCTCACCCAAAAACTATTGCCCATCCTGAATGATGGTGGCCGTATTATTAACCTCTCGACAGGGCTGGCTCGTTTTACGACGCCTGGCTATGCTGTGTATGCCTCGTTGAAAGGCGCTATTGAGACGTTAACCAAATACATGGCAAAAGAACTAGGGGCTCGTGGCATCGCCGTTAACGTAGTAGCTCCCGGTGCTATTGAAACCGATTTTGGCGGTGGTCATGTTCGGGATAATGATCAGTTGAATCAACAGATTGCCAGCGTTACAGCCCTGGGACGCGTTGGCCTCCCGGATGACATTGGTGGCGTGGTCGCGTTCCTATGCTCCGATGAGGCACGCTGGATCAATGCACAACGTATTGAAGTATCAGGCGGCATGAATCTGTAGATCGATGCCTGTTCAACTGTACTCTGATTGTCTCCTGGATTAGCCTAAGCTTTAAATCAGGAGACAATCGTTTATAGCATGGGTAGTATGGTCGATTGAATTTTGCCCGTTCACGCCAATCCAATCCAACTGTTTGCCCACTGTACTGAATCGCTTAACTTGTGGGCATGAAACATTTCCTTGTCGGACTGGCCGCTTATTGTTCTGCCTGTACAGTCGCATTCACTCAGTCAACCAACAACACATTACCCCGCATCGCTATTGCGGGTCTAGGGATCGAATCCAGTACGTTCTCCCCTGCCGTCACGCACGAAGAAGCCTTTCATGCCCGCTACAGTGGTGAAGTATTTAACGCCTATCCGTTTATGATGCCCATGTCTCCGCTACGTAAACAGGCGGTCTGGCTACCAGCCATCGTGGGAAAATCATTACCGGGTGGCGCTGTAACCCGCGAAGCGTATGAGTCGCTGGTACATAAAATGCTCGATTCGCTCAAAAAATATGGCCCTTACGATGGTCTATATTTTGATATCCACGGCGCAATGAGCGTTAAAGGCCTCGATGATCCAGAAGGAGATTTACTAACCCGAATCAGGCAGGTTATTGGCTATAAAACGCTGGTGTCAACCTCCATGGACCTGCACGGGAACGTATCGTGGCGTCTGGCGCAAAACACGGACCTGATGACCTGTTACCGGATGGCGCCCCACGAAGACGCCATGCAAACAAAAGAGCGAGCCGTTGTGAACCTGCTCAATCGGATTAAAACGGGCAAAGGAAAGCCAGCCTATAAAGCCCTGATCACCGTACCCATTCTGTTGCCGGGCGAAAAAACCAGCACTCGTATTGAGCCCGGAAAAAGTTTATACCAGGAAGTGGCTCCATTGGCCGATCAGACGAAGGGAATCGTCGACGCTGGTATCTGGATCGGTTACGCCTGGGCCGATGAGCCCCGCAATCATGCCGCCGTGATGGTGGTTGGTGATGATAAAACCAGCGTAACGCAGGCCGCCGAAAAATTAGCCACCGATTTCTGGAATGTACGCTCCCAATTCGGTTTCGTAGCGCCTACGGGCAAGCTGGACGACGTATTGACTAAAGCCGTAGCCAGCCCTAAAAAGCCATTTTTTATTAGTGATACGGGTGATAATCCCACAGCTGGTGGCGCTGGCGACGTAACCTGGACGATTACAGAAATTTTAAAACGGCCCGAATTCCAGAAAGCCGATGGACCCTCGCTGATTTATGCGTCGATCCCCGACCCTGAACTGATCAAAAAAGCGATTGCAGCGGGTGTTGGCGGACAGGTAGACGGAAAAGCAGGCGCTATTGTTGACCATCGATTTGCCCCGCCCGTACCGCTCAAAGGTACAGTCGAATCGATTGAATACGGTGATAAAGATGCTGAAGTAGAAGCCGTGATTAAGGTGGGTAGCGCACACGTCATCGTTACGCAGAAGCGAAAGCCCTATCATAAGGAAAAGGATTTTACGCGACTTGGCCTGAAACCCCGTGAAGCGGATATTGTAGTCGTAAAAATCGGCTATCTGGAACCCGAACTGTATGCCATGCAGAAAGACTGGATTATGGCCCTGACTCCGGGTGGCGTGGATCAGGATTTATTCCGATTACCCTATAAGCGAATCCAGCGCCCCATGTTTCCATTCGATCCGGATATGAAAACACCCGATCTGTCAGCCAAACTAGTCCCGGTTTCTGGCACAGCAAAATAGCAGCAAATTCTTTGTGCAAAATTCCAGATAAATAGAGCCAAAATGTTTTTGCTCTATTTATTTTAATGCCGGAACGGATTTTTCAAACCTGGCAAAGCGCTTCTGTAAATCAGTGATTATAGCCTTTTTTAGCCCATCTTCTTTAATAAAACTATAGTCGATACTATTGACTACAAATTTCTTAATATCTGTATACGAAATTTCCTTATAACGCTTCGCCAGGAGCACAAACTGATCCGTTAAATTAGTACGTAATACACCAGCATCATCGCTACTGATTACGATCGGTACGTTAAAATTTTTGTATAAACTAATGGGGTGCTTGTCGTCCTTTACTTTTAAAATAAATTCATTGCTAAACAGATTGATTTCAACGGCAATTTTATGCTGACTCATATACCGCAGCAGCTCATAGGAATTCGTCTCGTAGGGTATATCTACACCGTGACCAATTCGGCTGGCACCGGCCACCTTAACAGCAGCATCAATATGCCAGGTTAATTCTTCGGGTTTAACCATTCCTAAGGCTAATTCACCGGCATGCAACGTAATTTTCACACTGGGATATTTAGCATGACAATACTTGAACATTACCATGTGCAACCAGTAATCGTTCAGCGCAATTTCGTTGTCTTCCGGGGCTGCCAGGTTCACACCAACAACCAGAGGACTATTGGCAGCCGATTCAAACGCGGCAATCATGCTTTTAAACAGCTCGATGGGCTCAATCGTACGTATTACGTAGCTCTGATAACGTAGCGTAAATTGTTCATCATCAATTTTTAATTCGTTGTGAAGTTTTTCGAGTGTCTCTTTATTAAATTGTATTGCACATTCCCGAATTCCTCTGCCCTGAATGGTCTGGTAAAGCGAGTCTAATAATACCAGGCAGGTAGCTGTATCGTTTCGTGCTTGCTGGCTCCGTAAAACGCTGGCGTATTTTGTTAAATCATCCAGATTTTTCGGGCAGGGAACGCCCACAAAAATCGTCTCGATATAACTCACATTTTCCTTCTTCGCCCGATTTTTTATCTCCAATAACCCCTTATCGACTTCGGCCCGGCTGACAATACCAAAATTCGAAAACGTTTCAAAAAATAATTTGTCGGATGGATAATCAACATGGTTGTAGTCTTTTACAGACCATTTCTGAAATAATTTCTGTCGATAGTCGGGTAATAACCCTTCAGCTTTTAGCGCAGAAAAATTAACCCAGTCCGTTCCTTCGTTTTTTTTATCAGAAACTTTTAGCGTTTTCGTATTGATAAAATAATCATGTTTAATAACGTAGTCAATATAGGTTTCTGCATAGATCGACCCATTATAATGGGGATGAAGGTCGCCACCTTTGGGCATCTGTGAAAAGAATGCCGTTAATAAAGCATGATTATCCCGAATCGTTTCAAAATAGCGATTAACGTCCTGGGAAAAACTGGCTACGCTCGTTGTTAGTACTAAAAGAGAAAGGAGTACTCGTATAATCATGATTCTGAATTAGCTACGTCTGCCCTTGTCCAGCGGCTGGTAAACGACGACCTGGCCGCTGAACGATGAAGTTAGCAACGCATCAATAACCTGCTTAGTTGCTACGTGTTTGTTTACACAAAGATGGCAAAACAGGTCTAAAACGTAGCAGGTCGACGTAATGATTGTTAATCCTGGTAGCTAACGTAGTGATTGTACGTAGCCTCATCTCCCGACTTATACTAAACAATACGTACCACTGCTCTACCCTGCATCTGGCCTTTGAGTATGGTTTGAATGGCATCAGGCAACTCGGCCAGACTGATGTCGTGGGTCAGTGACGCCAATGAATCAGGCTTCCAGTCATCGGCAAGATGCTGCCAGATAGCGGTTCGATGGTCGATAGGGTATTCAACCGAATCGATACCGACGAGCTGAATTCCCCGGAGAATGAAAGGAAAAACAGTAAGTGGCAAATCGCCACTATTGACCATGCCACAGCAGGTTACGGTTCCGCCATAATTTGTGCTCTTGATAAGCGTAGCGAGTATGGAGCCCCCCACGGTATCGATAGCCCCCGCAAAACGGGGTTTAAGCAGGGCCTTCCCCGACGTATCGTCCAGCTCTGAGCGCGGAATAATGTCCGTTGCGCCCAGTGAGGTGAGGAAATCGTGCGCTTCTGGTTTGCCGCTAACGGCTGTAACGGAATAGCCCAACCGGTGCAAAATACCTATGGCCACCGAGCCCACACCACCCGTTGCTCCCGTAACCACGATGGGCCCCTGATCGGGTGTAACCCCATTTTTTAGCAGGGCAGCCACGCTGATACCCGCCGTAAATCCTGCCGTTCCATAGATCATGCTCTCCCGTAAGCTTAACTGATCTGGTTTCCGAACGATCCAGGAGGCTGGTACCCGAATGTAGTCGGCAAAACCGCCACTGGTGTTCATGCCCAGATCAAAACCAGTCACAATAACCTCATCGCCCGGCTTCCATCGATCTGTCGACGACCATTCAACCACCCCAGCGGCATCAATACCCGGTGTGTGCGGATAATGACGCGTAACGCCTTTATTACCAGAAGCGGACAACGCATCTTTGTAGTTCAATGATGAATAATGAACTCGAATTAATACGTCACCCGCCGGTAATTCACTGATAGTCTTCGTAGAAAGCGTTGCCGTATATGCCCCCGAATCATTGGCAGAAACGACTAAACCGTTGAACGTCTTATCCATATCGATTGATTTGCAGTAAAAAGCTGGATGCTGACGGAGCTTTACCAGCTCATCGAGCACCCAGATTCTATTTTCTCGTTTTAGGCATTAAGTTTCACCACTAATTTACCTCTTGTTTTGCCTGTTTCCTGCTGGCTATGCGCTGCTGGCATATCACTAAAATCGTAAATCGTTGATACATGCGCTTTAACAGTACCATCACCTAGCCAGGTAGCAATCTGCTTCATATCATCTCCGTTTGACTGAACCAGAAAGAAAAACGCATTGACTCCCTTTTCCTGCGCCTGAGCCATCAACTCCTCTGATATACCCGTTGGAATACTAATGACGGTACCGCCCGGTTTTACTACGTGAAGCGAACGGGAAATGTTTTCGCCACCAACCAAATCAAGCACGACATCAACCTCCGACACGACGTTCTCCAGCTTCTGCGCTGCGTAATCGATATGCTCATCCGCTCCCAGGGCCAGCACAAACTCTTTGTTGGAGGCCGAGGATGTTCCTATTACGTAGGCGCCCAAGTGTTTGGCAATTTGTACGGCAAAGTGCCCTACGCCACCAGCCGCGGCATGAATTAACACCTTCTGGCCAGCCTGTAGCGGGGCTTTATGGGTAAACGCCTGATAAGCTGTAAGCGCTGCCAATGTTGAAGCGGCTGCCTCGTCAAATGAGCAGTTTTCCGGCTTACGAGCCAGTTGACTGGCAGGGGCCGCTACGTATTCGGCATAAGCTTTCCCATGCCCCGGAAAATTAACCATGCCGAATACATCATCACCAACGGCGAAATCAGTTACGTCTGAACCGATTTCGACAATAGTACCGGCTATATCCCAGCCCAAAATCAACGGTGCCTCCGTACGTAGTCGCCCAAAAATACCTTTGCCGGCTCTGGTTTTCACATCAACGGGGTTGATACTGATCGCTTTGACCTGAATTAACACCTCGTCGGACTGGATTAGGGGCTTTGGCAGGTCGGTATAAACGAGTTGGTCTACGCTACCAGGTTCATGTAGTACAATAGCTTGCATCTTATTTCTTTTTAAGTGACGCAAAACTATACCCCTTTACCCACTATAACCTGGTACAATTTTTCTCAAATTCGGTACATTTGCAGCTATGAAACGAGAAAGCCTGCACGAACCCTTTGAAGTGGTTTTTAAAACCATCGATGAATGTCCCAAGTCTGAACATCAGCACATGTTCTTCGAGCTGGTCTATATTCTATCGGGTACAGGGATTCAGTGTATCAATCAAAACAAATTTCCGTATAGGGCCGGGCATATGTTTCTGATTACGCCAGAGGATTGTCATTCGTTTGAGATCAAAACCACTACCGAGTTTTTCTTTCTGCGCTTCAGCGATATTTACATTCAATCCAACAGCTTACAGACTCCTGATATTCAACGCTTAGAATTTATTCTTCAGAACGCCAACCATCAGCCAGGCTGTATTTTACGACATCAGCCAGATAAGCAGCTTGTACAACCGATCGTGGAAGCGATTCATCGTGAATACGCCAATCGCGACCTGTATAACAAGGAGTTAATAGCACAACTGGTGAATACCCTGATTGTAGTGGTAGCCCGTAATATTGCTCGTTATATGCCCGAGCACGTGAGTGCACACACGGATGAACGGGCCCTCGATATACTGAACTACATCCAGAATAACATTTATAATCCCGACAAAATCCGGGTGGAGGCCGTTAGTCAGCACTTTGGCATTTCGGAAACGTATCTGGGTCGGTACTTTAAAAAGCATACCGACGAGACTCTACAGCAATACATTGCCAATTATCGCACTAAGCTGATCGAGGCCCGGCTGATTCATAGCGATATGCGTATGAATGAAATAGCAGCCGAATTAGGATTCACCGACGAAAGTCACCTGAATAAGTTTTTCAGAAAGCAGCGTGGATTGAGTCCAACGGTTTTCCGCAAACAGAACGTTGGCATCTATAATCGGCTGAAAACAGTAGAATCGGTCGATGGAGCCTGCCCCGTTTTTTCATAATCGGTCGGCCAGTTCCCCTTCCATTTCATCCTCTCCAATTTTTACGCGCTCCACTTTCCCGACCAGGAAAATATACGAGCAGGCACCAATAAAGCCCAGCGCGCCAATAAAGACGAGTGCCGGTTGAAAATTGCCGCCTTTGGCCAGGTAGCCAATCACAATCGGAACCACGATCGACGCCAGATTACCCATAAAATTAAAAACGCCCCCCGTTAGGCCAATCAGGTGTTTTGGTGATAGAATGGACACGAATACCCAGGATATCAACGCCATTCCAGAACCAAAAAAGGCCAGCGCCAGAAAGAAAATAATGAACGTAGTGTCGTTGGTATAGTTAGCGCCAATGATACTGACCGATAAGAGCAGGCCGATAATAATGGGCGTTTTACGGGCCATGCCTACCGACCGGCCGCGCTTTACCAGCGAATCAGACACAAAGCCGGACAGCAACAAGCCAGCACAGGCAGCCAGAAACGGAACCGATGCCAGATAACCCGATTTAATAAAATCCATGCCCCGATACGTAACCAGATACGTCGGAAACCAGGTCAGGAAAAACCACAACGTAGCATTGACGGCAAACTGACCGATATAAACGCCCCAGAGCGTTCGACTCGAAAAAACCTGTTTCAGGTTTTTCCAGCTCCAGGCCGACGGCTGGTTCGTACCCGATTTTTTGCCTCGAAAAAGCCCTCCCCCTTCTTCAATGTAGTCGAGTTCAGCGTCGTTCACCCGTGGGTGATCCAGTGGGTCGCGGTAAAACAGGTACCAGACCACGCCCCAGATCAGACCAACGAGTCCGGTTCCTATAAATAATCCTTTCCAGCCAGCGTAGTACTGAACGTTAACTAGCACCGGGGTCAAAAAAGCGAGACCAATAAACTGCCCTGATACGTACAACGCGATGGCCGAAGCCCGTTCGTGGTCAGGAAACCAGCTGGTTACGATCCGGTTATTGATTGGATACGAAGGTGCTTCAAAAGCACCAGTGGCTAATCGAAGCGAAAACAAACTGGCAAACCCTCTCACAAATCCCTGACCAACAGTAGCGATCGACCAGGTAATCAGGCAGAATGCATACAGCACCCGTGGCCCAAAACGGTCGGCAATTAAGCCACCCGGAATCTGCAACAGGGCATAGGTCCACCCAAACGCCGAAAATATCAACCCTAATTCAACCGACGATAAACCCAGATCTTTACTAATTGTAGCGCCAGCCACGGAAATATTGCTCCGATCCAGATAGTTGATAACGACATTCACGAACACGAGCGCTAACATGCCGTATCGAACGCTGGTACGTTGCGTCTTTTTAGGTAATTGCTCCATAGGGTGAGGGTTGGTTTAGGGCTCTGCTATCAACGGGTTTTACGGGAGAGGTATTCGACCGATTATTTGGCAGTCCAGCCGCCATCAACAGTTAACATCGAGCCGACCATATAACTTCCGGCATCGCTGGCCAGAAAAATGGCAGCCCCCTGAATCTCCCGCAGATGCCCCCAACGTCCCAGGGCAGTTGCGCCGACCACAAAGTTTTTGGCTTCATCGGTGTGGGCAATGGGTATATTCATTTCCGTTAGAAAAGGCCCTGGACAAATAGCGTTGACATTAATATTGAACGGAGCCATTTCCAGCGCCAGCGCGCGGGTCATCTGTACGACGGCTCCCTTACTGGCCGTGTAGGGCGTCCGGTTCGACAAACCGACCAAACCAAGCGTACTGGCCAGGTTGATGATACTTCCTTTTCCGCGTTGTTTCATATGCGGAATTACGGCCCGACAGCATAACCAGGTACCATTCACATTCACGTCCAGCACTTTAGTAAAATCGTCGGGGGTAATCTCATCAATAGCTCCCCGGATATTGATACCCGCACTATTGATCAGAATATCGATCTGGCCGAACTCGTCCAGCGCAGCCCTAACCATGGCTTCTGTTTCTTCTTGCTGGGTAATATCGGCTTTGAAAGCAATCGCTTTTACACCAAAATCGCGCGTCAGTTCCTGCGCAGCGGCTAGTCCTTCTTCGGCATTCCGATTGACCAGCATAATGGTAGCCCCCGCCGACGCCAGACCAGCGGCCATTGCCAGACCTAACCCCTTCGAACCGCCCGTAATGATGGCAACCCGACCTCTCAGATCAAATTGTTTTATTCCTGGTAGTGTTTCTCTTTGCATCTAATTTCAGTTTTGCCAGCCAACGGTACGTTGCTACGTCGTTAGGCGATCGATCAGTGACCGGCTATTTCATTCCAATTTTATTCTTGCTGTAGGAAAGGCAGGCAACGATGTTCTCGTTTTCTTCCGCCAGTCGTTCTTCTGAAGATAACTGGGCTACCCGTGGTAATGGATTTTTCGCTTTATGCTGCCTGACCATCCGAAGGGTTCGCACCAGATCAGTTGCGGGTACGTCCGCGAAGGTCGACCAGTACTCATTTTTCAGACAGGGTATTTCCAATGGATCGCGGGTAATCATTTCCAGATTGAACGTAACGGACGGGTTGTGTTTTTTACACAACGCTATCATCGCAGGTAAATCCAGAATACCCTGACCCAACGGCACTTCCGACAACAAAAACCCATCGGGATACTCGTCAACCCCCATATCTTTAATGTGGGTCGTGAATACATACGGCGACAAAGTCTGTGCAACCGTCATTGGATCTTCCAGCAGCGATATGCTATTCCCAAAGTCCAACGTAACGCCGATCCATTCGCTATTGATTTGTTTCAGCAGCGTGACCAACTCGTTCGCCCGCCAGTCTTTGTGGTTTTCTACGGCCAGCTTCACCTTATATTGTCGAACAACAGGTTCGGCAAGACGTAGCGAACTCAAGGCATTCTGGGTCAGCTGTTTGAACTCATCTACAGAATGATAGGTCTCATACCGCCGACCCGATGAGCAAACGGCTCGCAACACCTGGGCTCCGGCTTCGCTGGCATTTTTCACTTCCTGTTCAAACCGGGCTACGTCGTCCGCTTTTTTAGGCAAGCCAATCGATCCTTCCAGGTATAATCCCAGCTGTTCGCGTTTGGCACGAACGTTCCTGGCAAAATCGGTCGACCAGCCATTTACAACGGTTTGTATGCCACCTGCCCCTAGTTGCCGACAATGGTCCAGTAAATCAAGGGCATTCGTAAAACCCGGATAATTTTTGCTGGGTGTTTTCGAATTCCAACGACTTGCGTACGAATGCACCACGATTCCCATGCCCGCGTCTTTGTACAGATCAGGAATAGTCGGTAAGGCAAAAACCATTGCCCCCGCAGCCGATTTATGAAGAAACTCTCGTCGATCCATATTAAATAGTTTTCAGTTTATAGTTTTCAGTTTATGGTTTATGGCGTCAGCCACTATAAACCATAAACTGAAAACCATAAACTACTTCACACTGGCCTCAAGCATGTATTTATTCAATTCTTTAGCCGTCCAGGGAACAACGCGCCCCTGCGACGTAACGCGGGTCATACCAACCACCCGTCGGTTGATCGGTCCGGCCTGATTGCCCCATTCGTTACGGATATAAGTCAGGATTGCCGTCAATGATGCATCGTCCATCGTCGAATGCGCAGGCATCACAGGCAGTATATCCGGAACATCGTAGGTTTTTCCGGCCACTTGAACCGGTCCTTCCATACCGTGCAACAAAATCAGGACCAGCCGTTTCTCGTCGCCCGTAACCCAATCCGATCCGATCAACGTCGGTGCAAACCGACTCATGCCAGCCCCATCCGTACCATGACAGCCAGAACACGTATTGAGATACAATTGCCGTCCCTGCGCGAATAACTTCTGGTCGTCTTCGTTCAGTTGTCCTTTTTTTGCCACTGCCTGTTTAGGCACCACATGCCCCGGCCACTCAAACATTGTCAATAACGACGCCAGACGCGAAGGATCTACCTTGTCCGACGATTTGGTTAAAATCGCTGGGGCTGAAGGCAGTCGGATGGGTTTCGTTTTACCAATAGACCCGCTGATTGACATACCCGTCAGCACGGCTTTTTCCTGCCAGCTGAGTGGCTTCCCTTTTGTGTCTAGCGCGGTCAGCAACGCAGCCAGTTCCGTGGGGTTGCGGCTTTTAACGACCGACGTAGTGAGCGTTTCCAGAAAAATTTCTTTCGCCGGATTATGCGTTTGCCATTGGGGCGATTTCATCACGCTTCGCAAAAACGTAAATTCCTGATTTGGCAGGCTACTCATCACCGCATCACGTAGCAACGGGGAATCGCCATGCCGATCAATGATGCCCGCCAGAAGCTGGTGCGATACGGTTGGTTCCAGCGCGCTGGCCGACAAGGCAATCTGTAGAATTTCGTCAATAGAGGCCTGTTGCCAGTTTTTTACCAGCAGGCTGCCGAGTTTATCGCGCACAGACTTATTCGTCTGGGCGATGGGTTCGAGCAGACGTAGCGCCGTTGACCGTAGTAACGGAGCCTGATCCGTCATGAGTGTTAGCAGAAGATCGGCCTGGGTTTGTTTCATCCCCACAAGCGTCCACAGCGCATGAAAACGCCCAAACGTATCCGTTCCTTTTAGCGCCAGTTCGGTCAGTAATGGAATCGCCTGCTTGTCATTGCGTTCCACCAGAAGCCGTTGCGCCATATCGCGATACCAGCCATCGGCATTCGACAACGTAGCGACCAACTCGTTCGTGGTTGCAGCAGACAGTTTCTTACGGGGGGCAGGCGTCCAGTTTTCGGGAACAATCCGCCAGATCCGTCCCCGATTGATCGGCTTTTCCAAATGACGATTCAGCGTCTGCTCTTTTAGATAGGGCGTTACGTAGGCGCTGTGCTGGATTAGCCCTCGGTACATATCGGCCACGTACAAGGCTCCGTCGGGGCCGGTCGTTAACTGCACTGGCCGAAAGCGCTCGTCCGTAGACGCCATAAATTCACGACCCGGATGCGGATCATGGGCCGCCAGTACTAATCCCTTCTCGTCAACGACGTTCCGTTTAATCAGATTTCCGGCGGGTTCACAGACAAATGCATTCCCATAATATTCGGCAGGAAGGGCTTTTCCACGGTATAAAAGCGGTGAACAGGCCGCCGTAAACTCCAGCAGACGTCCCTCTTTATCCAGGGTTCCCGGAATGTAGCCCCGATTTACCGCGGGCGTTGGCCGAATCGGATAGACCCGCCGATCGAGTGTTACGCCATAATCAATACCGGTTGTTGGCTTATGATTTTTATTGCGGGACAAATAATTGGGCGGCACCAGATCAGCGTGTAACTGCGACCAGTTGTAGTTGTAATACAGCCGTCCTTTATCGTCGTGACTAATCCCCCACTGCCCGCGAAACTCCGTTGAATCGCGCTGGAATTTTGCACCATCCCAATGGTACCGAAATTTGGATTTGGCGTTATAATACCAATTATCCATACTCCGCCACAGGCCATTGGGCGCATGTTCGGGAAGGCCGTTCTTGGCGTAGTCGGCGTCGATCAGTGTTTTTGAATCGGCTTTGAGATCGCCGTTGGTATCTTTTGTTAGCCATAAGGCCCCGTTTTCGGCCAGCAGGGCTCCCCCCGGAACAAGGGCAATAGCCCGTGGCATAATCAGGCTATCGATATACACCGTACTTACGTCCATCTGCCCATCGCCGTTGGTATCCTCCAGCACCGACACTCGGCCAACGGGTTTATTTTCGCCCTCGCCCTCTACGTTAGGCATAAAGCCTCGCATCTCCACCACCCAAAGCCGCCCATCCTCATCGAACGTCATCACAACGGGATCTTCCACCATCGGTTCCGAAGCCACCAGTTGTATTTTGAGACCAGAATTGATCTGAAAGGTGGCTAATTCCTCAGCGGGTGTTCGGGCTGGCGATGGCCCATCATCCGGCAAACCGCCAAATTTTGACGTAAAGCTTACCAGCGCAACCAGACAGATACTTATACTAAACAGATAATATGCAGACTTCCCCATGAAATACAAGCGGCTCTACGGGTTTGGAACGTATTACGTATCCTACCAGAATCTTTGTAGCTATAAAGTCAATCGGACAGCGCAAATACTTCAACTGTTTCTATAAATTTTACTAGTTCTCGGCCTAAATAAGCCAATCCTCCCTTTCAAGGCCTGCTAGTTTATAGGGAGGTGTACGAGTAAATAACCGGCACTGGCCCTTTTACAGCCTAACAGAGATTTTTGATTAACGCCCATGTTCGACCGATTTGACAGTCAATTTGCCATTGTTACGGGTGCTGCCGATGGAATAGGAAAAGGTATTGCCAGCCGTCTTGCTGCTGAAGGAGCCACCGTTGCGCTCTTCGATAGAAATAACGATCAACTGGAACGTACCGTGCAGGAGTTTGTAGCGCTGGGCTATCGGGCAGTGGGTTTTACCGTCGATATTGCGCAGGAGAAGGACGTAGCAAACGCGTTTCAGAACGTACTGGCCCGGTTTGGCCAACTGGATATTATGATTAATTCGGCGGGTATTCTCGGGCCCACCAACACTCGGATAACAGACTATTCTGTCGACGATTATGACAAGGTTTACAGTGTTAACCTGCGCGGAGCTTTCTTAATGACCCAGTATGCGATTCGGGTCATGGAGCCTAAAAACTACGGTCGTATTCTGCATATGGCTTCCATTGCGGGCAAAGATGGTAATCCATTTATGGCGGGCTACTCGTCTACGAAAGCGGGGCTGATTGGGCTGGTCAAAGGCATTGGTAAGGAATATGCCGAAACGGGCATTACGGTCAATGCTATAGCCCCGGCGGTGATCAGGACCGCTATGAATGCAAATACGGCTCCCGAGCAGCTCGCCTATATGACCGCTAAAATTCCCATGCAGCGCCTGGGAACGGTGGAAGAAGTGGCATCGCTGGCCAGCTGGATTGTCTCCAAAGAAGCTAGTTTTAACACCGGATGTGTCTTTGATTTATCCGGCGGACGGGCAACGTACTGATTAATCGGATACAAAATCGGTCGAATCTCAATCCTATTCCAACCCTTCACGGGGATACTGCCTCTATAGAACTGTAAGAACATAGTAATTCATTAAACCGAAACAACTATGAACAGGCTAACAGTAATGCGGCAATTTTTGCTATCGACAGTTGTTGGACTAGCGCTGATGGGCTGTACCCAAAACCAGGTCGATCCGGCTGATCAGGCTCCGTCGGCGACTATTCAGGCTATGCGGGCTAGTTTTGGTTCACTGGAAGGAAATTGGCTATTAAGCAATTACAAACATTCGCCACTACCAGCCAGTCAGCAGAACCGGGCCACGTTAGTATTAACGAAACAGGCTGATGATGCCCTGCAACTGGGTGGCCGGAGTTTCATTAATCACTACGGTGGCTCATTCTCGCTGGATGAAACAAAAGGTCTGCTTGTTTCGACCGACCCGCTGATTTCAACAAAAATGGGTGGGTCAACCGAAGATATGCAAGCCGAAACCACGTACTACAACCTACTCACGAAGGTCACGTACTTTGAACTACCCAGCGACGGGCAACTTGAGTTGTACACTGGTCCCAAAGAGGATCGAGACACGGAGGTTTTATATTTTACGAAAAAGTAATTTCCAAGTACATACTACGTCCGGATAGATAGAACGATCTGATTATCCGGACGTTCTGTTTTTAGAAAGTTTGTCCGAACTGATACTGTAGGCCTAACGATTTTTCTATTTGGCCAGGAACACGTTCACCTCCGGGTGCATGGTATACAGCCGAAACCGCTTTCCGTCGTTGACCACGATCCCGCTCGACTTATTACCAGTAAGAATCGGATTTTTGCTGTATTTCTCCCAGTGAATCAGATCTTTCGACACCGCTACGTTCATAGACCATTCGTGCCAGTCGGCAAATGCCGAGGCATGGTAATAGGCATAGAAAAGCCCTTTGTAACGGATCACCTGATTCATCGCTACGGCGTATCGGTCATACTCGTCCGGCCCTCTGTCCAGCACAGGATCATCCTGAACGTTTGTCCAGATTTTGAGATCGGTAGACGTAGCCAGCCAGACGGCCTGATCTTTTCGCTCATAGAACAAATACCAGGTTTCGCCTTCCTTGATAACCGCTGGCGTTCCATAGGGTCCTTTACTGATTGGCTGCCCATTGGTCAAACGAATGTCGAGTTCCCCCTGCTCCTGCCAATGAACGCGGTCGGTCGAAGTTAACAGATGAGCGATATCGTCTTTTCCTTCGGCAAACATATAATACGTATCCCCCGATTTAACGACCGACATATCTTCTACCCAGCCCTGATTATAAATCGGATTCGCTTTACTACGTGTCCAGGTTAATCCATCGCCAGACGTAGCATATCCCAGGTATTTTGTCTGTTCTCCGGTAGTCTGGTAGCCTGTGTACCAAAGATGATACGTATTCCCTTCCCGCAGAATAAACCCTCGTTCCCGAATTTTCTGGTCCCACGTATTGTCTCCCGTTCCTTTGAAGACTGGATTCTTTGCGTATGGTTTGAACGTAACCAGCTCAGTGGAAAACGGCAGGGTATTCTGTCCCACACTCGGGGCCTGCCAGGGTATCCAGCTGATTACTAACGAACACAGGCCAATCAGCGCACCATAAAAAACAGGACGACAGAATCGATGTTGAACCCACTCTGAGCGTTTCGGGAATTGAGGAAGCATAGTGTAGTAATAGCACGTTTGTACATGGATGGCAATTTACTCGTTTGCACGTTACGTCGGCAATCAGCGTGTATCTACCTGATACGTAACAGCATAAAAAAACCCAACCGATTTGTTTTCAGCTGGGCTCTTGATAGCGAGTACGGTGTTCTTCGTCGTGGAGAAGCGGAAGCCGCGATGAAAAAACATACGCATTAACAAGTCAATTAGATTCCTAAATCAAAAAGTAATTCTTTCGCGAAAGAATTACTTTACAGTTTTATTGTACTATTTATCACCAAAAAACAATCACCGATACACTTTAAATAGCTATGACACCAAATAAGCATACCGTTTACTTATCAACGAATAAACCAGGCTGATATTTTTCCTGACAACTGGATTGGTTCTATCAATTGTCAGCGATTCGCCAAAATTATCCTCCTCTAATACGTAATTAGCCGTTTTCGGAATTCGTTCAATTACCGATCCGGCTTCTTTCGTTTAGTTGTCAACTCGTTTTTTATATGCTCTCCATTCAACACGAAATCTTTCTGGAAGTAGCTCGTCTGCTCAGTTTTACCAAAGCCAGTCAGATTCTTTTTTTGAGTCAGTCAGCCATCAGCAAGCATATAAAAGCGCTGGAAGCTTTTTACAAAACAGCTTTGTTCGAGCGGCACGGCAACACGATCAGTTTAACGCAGGCCGGCCAGCTACTCTACCAGAAAGGCCTGGAAGCAGCCCAGTTAAAAACCGATCTGCATCAACAACTCCAGCTACTCAACGATACGTTTCTACCGCATACCCGATTGGCCGTTGGCTCCAGCACCACCATCAGTCTATATGTGCTCCCGCCCGTCCTGTCAGCTTATTTGCGAAAGCATCCGAACGTTCAGATTCAGGTTTTAAACCGCAATTCGAGTAATATCCAGAAAGCCCTGCTGGACCACGACATCGACGTGGGTATTATTGAGAGCCTTACCCAGCTTAACACGCTGACGTATACACCCTTTATCACGGATCAGGTGCTGGCCGTATGCTCGCGGAACAGCCCATTTCACCAACGAGCGCTTCACGCACAAGATCTGCCTTCCATTCCACTAGCTTTACGCGAACACGGTTCAGGGACACTGGCAGCCGTTGAAGACGCCTTACAAAAGCAGGGTGTTCGCCCTGCCGATTTACAGGTACTGATCAGGCTGGGTGGCACTGAAGCCCTGAAAAATTTTGTGCTGGCCGATACGTGTCTGGCCTTTCTGCCCAGACGGGCCATTTTGAAAGAGCTTGCCACTGGCGAACTGGTCGACGTACCGATTCAGGGACTAACCATCGACCGGACCTTTCAGTTTATTCAGCGAAAAGGAACGGAAAACAATCCGCTGGTGAACGCCTTTATTCGTTTCACCCGTCGCTATTATGCAGGAATGGAATAGGTCATTCCAAAACGTCGTTTGCCTCATTTATTTCAGACAGTCAACTTGCCAAAAAGTTTACCTGTTATGGAAACAATGATTGCTTCATCACTACTAGATCATCTTCAGTGTTCGCAGTGCGGCCAGTACCACGACGCTTTCCGTCGGCAAACGGTTTCGGATTGTTGCCAGATGCCGTTACTTGCTCAGTATCAGCTTGATCAGGGATTCAGTAAGCATCAGCTCAGTAGCCGCGAAAAATCCCTTTGGCGTTACGCGGATGTATTGCCAGTTGTCGATCCCATGAATCAGGTCAGCCTGGGTGAAGGTTTTACGCCTATTTTACCCCTACCCCGACTCGCCAGCACTTATTCACTACAGCGACTGACGCTGAAAGATGAAGGGCTTAACCCGACCGGATCGTTTAAGGCGCGCGGCATGAGTGTGGCCATTTCGAAAGCCAAAGAAAATGGCGAAAAAGCCTGTATTGTCCCAACAGCGGGTAATGCGGGCGTAGCAATGGCCGCTTACTGCGCCAGAGCCGGCCTTGAAGCTATCGTCGTAATGCCCCGTCATACGCCGGATGCCTTTAAAGAGGAGTGTCTGGTCTACGGGGCCACGCTGATTTTGGTCGACGGCCTGATCAATGATTGTGCCGCCAAGGTACGTGAACTTAACAGCCATGACGACTACTTCGACGTTTCGACCTTAAAAGAGCCGTATCGTCTGGAAGGGAAAAAGACAATGGGCTACGAAATAGCCGAGCAGTTAAACTGGACACTTCCCGACGTAATCCTGTATCCAACCGGCGGAGGAACTGGCCTGATTGGCATCTGGAAAGCGTTTCAGGAAATGCGGTCGCTAGGCTGGATAGCCCCCGACCAGCCCCTACCCAAACTGGTAGCTGTTCAGGCTGAGCAATGCTGCCCCATTGTGAAAACGTACTACGGCGAACAAACTAACAGCAAACACTACGTTGGTCAGCCGACGCTGGCCAATGGTCTGGCCGTTCCCCGACCCATCGGAGAGCCACTGATTCTTGATACGTTACGGGCTTCTCAGGGAACAGCCATTGCCATTTCTGAAGCGGATATGTTGGAAGGAGTTCGTGAATTGGGACGGCATGAGGGCCTGTTTGTTGCGCCCGAAGGTGGAGCACTTTGGGCGGCCGCCAGGCAATTGCTTCACCAGGGCTGGCTACGTCCCGAACAGCATATTCTACTTCTCAACACCGGCTCCGGGCAAAAGTATATGGAGAATTTGAGGTAGTTTGTGGTTTTTAGTCTATGGTTTATCGTTTTCAGTATGGGAAGCGGTTCCAAAGTTGACCAGAAGCGGATTTTGTCCCAGACAGCATCTTGCTGTCGAAGCCGTAGGCTAAGTTGTCATTACCCAATTAGCCACTAGCGTGGCTTCGACAGCAAGATGCTGTCTGGGACAAAATCCGCACTCAATACAACTAGACGATAAACCATAGACTAAAAACCACAAACCATAAACTATTTCAAATAATACGCCTTGAGCAGTTGCATGGCTTCCTGCCCATTGTCTGCGCAGGGCTGACAGAACGTACCAACGCCGTTGACTGGGCCTTCGTATTTCCAGGCGTAGTATTTTATGTACTTACCCGCCTTATCCGCAATTTTCAGCTCCTGCCGACGAGGGACGATGTATAACTCATATTGATTGGGAAAGCGAACTTTGAAGCATTGTTCCCCGTTCAATACGTCTTTTCCAACATAGGAAACCGTTATCTGCTGCCATTTTTCGCCGAAGGTATACGTAACATCGGACCGTTTGTTTCCGCGCACCCAGAACGAAAACTCTTCATAGTCTTTTGTGCCGGGCCTGCCCGTCGAATAATTGGCCACTTTCTGACAAAACCCCGACAAACTCAACAATAAAACATACAAAATACAACTGATTAACTTCATGAGTAGGCCATCTGATTGTTAGCATTACGTGTCAACATCCGTAACTACCCCCAATGAACTTTTGATTAGATAAACTTTCCACCGGTATTGGCTGGTGAGAAACTGTACTGTTTCGTTTTTAATCGAACTGTATTTGTCTTTCTAATGCTGAATTATAGATTTTTGCGTGTACATAATTTTTCACCGATTCGATTCTCATCATGCAGCCCGAAGACATATATAAACTCCGTTATCCCATCGGCGATTTCGCCTATGGCAGCGTTTTTACACCCGAACAAACGCAGGAACATATTCTGGCTATTGAAACCCTGCCTAAGAAGTTGACTGATCTGGTGGGGAAATGGGCCGATGATCGGCTGGATACCCCCTACCGCCCGGAAGGCTGGACCGTCCGTCAGGTTGTTCACCATATAGCCGATAGCCATATCAATGCTTATGTCCGGGTTAAAAAGGCACTCACGGAAGAGAATCCTACCATATCGCCGTACGAAGAGGGTGACTGGGCGAACCAGGCCGATTATACGTTAACGATTGCCCCGTCACTGGTGATTCTGAGCAATCTGCATCTGCGCTGGGTTACGATTCTGAAAACCCTGACGACCGATCAACTCCAGCGCACCTATTATCATCCGGGTAGCCAACGTATTTTCCCGGTTTCGGAGGTAATTGGGTTATATGCCTGGCATGGCGAACACCATTACCAGCATATCTATCAGCTAGCCCTTCGGAACGGTTGGCTGTAAAATGATGTTCTTTTTGAAAGCTCAGTATTATTTAAAGACGTCAGCAGTTCGTTGCCAGTATCTGAATAGCCATGCAGGAACTCCTTATTTTTCTGATTTTCGCCCTGGCCGTAGCGTACATGAGTTACCGGGCCTACACCAGTTTTTCAACTAAAAAAGACGGTTGCGGCAAGGGATGTGGCTGCGCAACTGATCCCAAATCGATCAGCAATAGATACCGTTAAGTGAATATACGTTCACTCCGTTAACATTTTTCAAATCCGATAGTTTGTTGTTGCAGTGAATGCTCAACGACTCATCGGATTTTTCTTTATAGTAGCAGCCCTTATTACGGCCGCCAGTTGTAACCGTGTCCGGCCGAAACCGCCCGTAGCCAAGGAGTTTGAACCGGCCATTGAAGACCCTATTTCCTACGTAGCAGGTCAGATCACATTCAACATTAAAGACTTAGAACACAAGATCAACAAATCACTGGGAGTAGTACTGGTGCCGGAAGAGACATTCGAAGGGAAGAAAGGCGAAGCCTGGCACCTTCGCGTAGAACGTACTGGCCCTGTTCGGATACGGTATGCCAATCGCCAGGTATCGTTTTCGGCTCCACTTCAGGTCTGGTACACTAATCCCATTGGCTTGAAAAAAGTGCGCAAGCGAAAACCTTTGTGTTCGCTGTCGGTAAACTTTGTCAGTCCGCTCGGCATATCGTCTAACTGGCGGCTGACGACCCGCTCTCGTTTTGAGAATTACCAGTGGATCGATACGCCAACCGTACAATTGCTGGGCATAAAGATTGGGGTCCGAAAATTGGCCGAAAGCATTCTCGACAAGCGGAAAGCAGAGATTGAAGCCGCCATCGATAAAGTGGTTCACAGCGAGCTTCGACTTGATAAGTACGTCAGTAAGGTCTGGCGGGATATGCAGAAACCGCTACGTATAACCCGGAAACCGGAAGAAATCTGGATTGTTCCGAAACCGTTCAGCATTGCTGCAGCTCCTGTGTATGGGAATAAAAAACAAATTACAGTTCCGCTCCAGATCGCCTTTCGGGTAGAAACCCGGATAGGCCCCGCTCCTGAGATTACGGAGCTGGAACGTTTACCCAAGCTTTTGAAGCGGGCTAAAACGCCCGAATCCTCGCGGCTACAGGTGCGGGCCTTCATTCCTTTCGACGATGCGAACAGGGTATTAGCGCAGGCGCTGGATAACGAGAAGCTTAAGCTGGCCGGCGGAAAAATCAAGATTAAACAGGTGAACGTATATGGCGAAGGGCGTTCGATTATCCTGAAGACCGAAGTAGGCGGAGCCGTAAACGGTACCCTCTATTTTCATGGGCAGCCCGTTTACGATACGTTAACCAATACGTTAAGAGTTCAATATCTTGATTTTGACGTTGACACAAAAGAGCGTCTGTTTGCCACAGCCGACTGGCTCCTGCACGATCATTTACGCGACACCCTCGAATCGGTCATGGTAGTTCCGCTACGTCATCAGATTTCCGAAATTCCGGGCAAGATTGAAACAGCCTTCGCGCGAGGGAAAGCCGGTCAGAAAACCAATCTTGACATTGATGCCTTCCGACTGGTTCCGCAGAAGGTGGTGGTTCGTCCAGAAGGGGTACAGGTTCTGATCAAAGTCGATTCGAAAGTGGCCGTTAACGTCCGAAAGCTCTGATACGTAGCGTTTACACCGGTTTCCAGCGCCACAAATACCGACAGGCCGTGGTACGATGAGGTCGCCAGGCTTCAGCAATCCGATGTAGTACTTGATACAGTGCTTTACCCGACAAGCCATTGGTCTGTTCCGGATACGCCAGAATCATTCGCTGGCGGATCACCAGATCATCGATTGGGAATACATCGGGGCGATCCAGCACGAATATAAGCAGCATCTCAACTGTCCACCGCCCAACTCCTTTAATGGGCAACAAGTACTGTACGACTTCCTCGTCAGTCATCGGATCGAAATGGGCACGATGCATCGGGTTCGTCAGCGAAAACTCGGCTACACTCTGCAAGTACTTTATTTTCTGGAACGATAGCCCGGCGCTACGTAGCTCTTCGGTCGTTTTGTTCAGCAACTCATCGGCATGTGGATATCCATCAGGAAATAATTGACGAAACCGGGCAAAAATGGCATCGGCAGCCTTTACCGAAATCTGCTGAGAAACAATACTTTCGAGCAGGGCCAGATACACATCGTCGGCGTAATCGGTAAACACTTTAGGGAATGTCGTTTCGGCAATCATCGTTGCCATTACGGGGTCCAAAGCCAGATGATCGAGTGGTAAAGCGGGGTTAGGGTCTATCTGCATAAAGTCTCGTCGATACGTATTGGCTAAGCCAATCCTGCCTTAGAAACAACGGGCAGCTGTTCTTAATTCGCCATTGCCGCTAAAGAATAGCCTGTTATCTGATGTGATTCCAGATCAGCATGAGTAACCAGCCAAGTATGTCATTCTTTAGATAGAGTAGAACTTTTCAGCATTAAACTACCAGGATGACGTTCAAATGGATAAGGTCGGTGAAACACCCAGTCAGCGCCTGGGTGGTCTCCATGCTACTCATTTCAGCAACTCAGACGCTGAGTATACACGCAACAATGGCGCAATCGACCGTCAAAGCGGTTTCTCTCTTCGACGGTAAAACGCTGACCGGCTGGAAAACCGTCGATCCGGCTTATAGCAAGCTGTGGTTTGTAAAAGATAGTGTCATCCGAAGTGGGGATGGTCTCAATAAAATACCCGACAATACGTATTTACACACGACAAAAGAATACGGCGACTTCGAATTTCGCTGCCTGTTTCGTTTGTCAGGCGATCCGAAGACGGGGATGATTAACAGTGGCATTCAGTATCGCTCCATCCTTGAAGGAAGCAAAATTATTGGGTATCAGGCTGATATTGGCAACGGTTTCTGGGGCGATTTATACGACGAACACCGTCGGGAGAAATTGGTAAGTGGCGATTTGAGTATCCTGAAACGGATTCTAAACGAAGACGGCTGGAATAGCTACATCATCCGCTGCAAAGGTAATCACCACGAATTGTATATCAACGGCGTAAAAACCTGCGACTATATCGAAAAAGACAGTAAAATCCCTCAAAAAGGGGTCATAGCGGTTCAAATTCATAGCGGAGGTGTCGCTCAGGTAGAATTCCGGGACCTGACGATAACTGAGCTTTAATTCCCGTTTGAGTACGTACTACCTTAAAACTCCTGTTTACCCTAGATGCCTATTCTATTCCTATGCTGAATTCTCGTCTTAAAACACTGCTGATTACGACCCTACTCTGCATTCCAGGTGCATATGGTGTCGCCCAAACCAGTAAAAACAAGCCTGCTCCCGATACGGCCAGAGTCGAACGCGATTTTCAACTGGAAGCCACCATGCTGGGCTTTTTCGCGAAAGACGGCGCCCGAAATCCTACGCTGAAAGCAAATAAAGGGGATCTTGTACGGATCACCATCACAAACGGTGAAGTCATGACCCATGATATCGCGCTGGAAAAACTGGGGCTTAAGAGCAAGACACTACAGGACAAAGGTTCCAAAACCAGCATTACGTTCCGAGCCGACAAAAGCGATACGTATTACTGTACCGTTCCTGGACACCGGGCGGCCGGTATGGTTGGGAACTTTGACGTAGTGGAGGGTACTATTTCCAACGCAACCGTTGCCGGACAGATCCCAATGAAAAACGGTAAGCCCATTAATCTGAATTTCGAAGACGGTACGTTAAACGATTGGACCGCAACCGGTGATGCCTTCACTCATGCCGTTTTTGCCCAGGACGACCCGTCGCCCATCCATGAAAAAGAGATGCATATCGGTTTCGATGGCAAGTACTTTCTAAGCAGTGGCGGCACCACCAATTACAAGCAAGTCGGTACGTTGACATCGGTACCCTTCACAGTAACGCAGCCTTTTGCTGCTTTTAAGGTATCGGGAGGAGCCTTACAGGATACGCGGGTCGAACTGGTTCAGGCCAGCACGAACAAGGTTATTTTTCACAGCACCGGGCAGGGTCGCGCTACGCTTCAGCCGGTTGTAGTTGAGTTGCAACCGTATCTGAATCAGGATATATACATCCGAATTATTGACAACGAAACCGGTATTTCACAAATCCCATACATTCCCAATGACAAATGGGCGCACATCAATTTCGATGATTTTCTCTTCTACCCTACCCGCCCGAACTTCCCGAACGAACTGAAGCAGAAAGATATCATTGTCCTGCCACCGCTCGACCCAGTGCTGAATGCCGGGCTTTCGGGTGTCAAAGCGGCTCAGGCCATGACGCCCCCTAAGGGTTTCCGTATTTCGCTGGCAGCCGCTGAACCCGACATTGTCAAACCCATTTGCTATACCATCGACTGGCGAGGTCGACTCTGGGTAGTCGAATCACACACTTACCCCGTTCCGGCTCCCGAGGGGCAGGGTCGCGACCGCATTCTGATTTTCGAAGACACTAACGGCGACGGTACGCTTGATAAGAAAAAAGTGTTCACGGAAGGTCTGAATCTGGTCAGCGGTATTGAAGTAGGCATGGGCGGTGTCTGGCTCGGTGCGGCTCCTTATCTGCTGTTTATTCCGACCGACTTCAAAAACGACAAACCGACTGGCGCACCCCAAAAATTGCTCGATGGCTGGGGACGAGAAGATACGCACGAAACGCTGAACAGTCTGCGCTGGGGACCCGACGGCTGGCTGTATGGCACCCATGGCGTGTTTACCCACTCGAATGTCGGTAAGCCGGGCGCTCCCGATTCGGAACGAACGAAGCTAAACGCAGGTGTCTGGCGCTACCACCCTACCACCCAGAAATTCGAATTATTTGCCGAAGGCACCAGTAATCCCTGGGGCCTCGATTTCAACGAGTACGGTCATGCCTTCATTACGGCCTGCGTAATTCCGCATATGTACCACATGATTCAGGGTGGTCGGTACCAGCGGCAGGCCGGTAAGCATTTCAACCCGTACACCTACGACGATATTAAAACCCACGCCGATCACGTTCACTGGGTTGGCGAGCGGGGACCACACGCGGGCAATTTCCGGTCAGGCTCAGCGGGTGGCGGACACGCGCATTCGGGCGCTATGATCTACCTCGGCAATAGCTGGCCGCAGGAATACCGTAACGATATTTTCATGAACAATATAAACGGTGCGAAGTTGAATCAGGACCATCCAACCCGTTCTGGATCAGGCTATGTGGTCACCCATAAACCCGATTTTATGCCCATGAACGATTCCTGGTCGCAATGGCTGAATATGAAATACGACGCCAGTGGTTCGGTCTGGGCCATCGACTGGTACGACAAAAATCAATGCCATAGCCCGAATCCTGACGTTCACGACAAGACGATGGGCCGCATTTTCAAAATAACCCACGACAACGACAAATGGGTGCAGGTCGATTTATCGAAAGCATCAGATATGGAGTTGGTCAATGCGCAACTGAACGGAAACGACTGGTACGTCCGTCAGGCACGGTTACTCTTACAGGAACGTGGTGGCAGTAAAAAAGTCCACAAAGCGCTAAAAGACATCCTGGCGAAAAACCCGGATGCTACGCGTAAACTTCGTGCGCTTTGGGCATTGCACGTAACCAATGGACTGACTGAACAGGATTTAAACACCCTGCTTTCCAACGAAGACGAATATGTCAGAAGCTGGGCGATTCAGTTGCTTACGGAGGATAAAACCGTATCGCCCGAAACGCTGAAAAAGCTGGCTACCTTGGCTCAGAACGACAATTCTGCGTTGGTTCGGCTCTATCTGGCTTCCGCTATGGGGCGTCTGGAACCGGCTCAACGGTGGGACGTAGTGGATGCACTCGTTCAGAAAGCTACCGATAAAGACGACCATAACTTGCCGCTGATGGTGTGGTACGCAGCCGAACCATTAGCGGCTGTCGATATGAAACGGGCGCTCGAACTAGGACAGAAATCGAAGATGCCGAAGCACCTGCCTTATATGATCCAACGTATTGGAGCGATTGGTTCTGATGAATCTAAAAAACTACTAAAAGAGCTGAACGACCGGGTTGGCAAGCTGGAGCATTCGCACGAAAATCATGAACTTCAGGCATTGATTGCCAAAGCACTAGAGGACTAGTATTAAATTGATAGAATACGGATGATTGTTATGATTTACGCAGATCATGATTAATCCTAACAATCATATTCATCTGCGTTTTATAATCGACGAATGTATGAAAGCAATCACAATAACAGGAGCTCTACTTTGCTGCTGGCTCACGGCTGCTTACAGTCAGGACAAAACATTGATGAAGGTTCGGGAGCAACAGGCCGCAGCCGCCAGTACCGAACGAGCAGCCAATGCGGCTGCTCCCGAAGGAAATTTCAAGAAGACGACCCTCACCAGAGATTTTATCTCGGAGGGGGCAGCCGTGGCCGATTTGAATAAAGACGGCAAAATGGATATTGTCGCTGGTTATTACTGGTTCGAAGCCCCCAACTGGACCCGGCACGAGATGGCACCATCCCGCACCTATGATCCCCGAAAAGAGTACAGCGACTCGTTTCTCAATCTGGGTATGGACGTCAATCAGGATGGCTGGGATGATGTAGTGATAATCGATTTTCCCGGAAAACCCGGTTTCTGGTTCGAGAACCCAAAAAATAAGCAGTCGGGGCCCTGGAGAAAACATATTCTTGCCGATTCGATGGGCATCGCCAATGAGTCGCCCGGCTTTATTGATATCGACGGTGATGGGCGGCTCGATATTCTGTGTGGTGATAAAGATAAAAAGCAGATCGTCTGGCTAAAAGCCCCTTCTAAACCCGGCGATACCCGATGGGAACGCTTCCCACTCAGCCAGGAGAACGTACCGGGGACCGAAATTTTTTCACACGGCATTGGTTACGGCGACATCGATAAAGATGGCATTAACGACGTAGTGGTTCGGGAAGGCTGGTTTAAGGGGACACCCGATAAAAAAGCAGGAAACTGGGTTTTTCATCCGGCCAATCTGGGCGAACCCTGTTCACACATGCAGGTGCTGGACGTTAATGACGATGGTAAAAACGACGTAGTGAGTGCATCTGGGCATGCGCTTGGGATCTGGTGGCACGAACAAATCACGGATGAGCAAGGCCAGATTAACTTCAAAACACACCTAATGAGTAATACAACAGCCCAGACTCACTCGTCGATTATGGCTGATCTGAATGGCGATGGCCGACCCGATTACATAACGGGTAAGCGATTCCTGGCCCACCACGGTCGCGATCCCGGCGACAGTGACGCCCCTATTCTGCTGTGGTTTGAGTTCATGCCCGGCAAAGCGCCCTATTACAAAGAGCACGTTATCGATAACGATTCTGGCTCAGGGCTCAACGTAACAATACACGACATGAACGGTGATAAAAAACCAGACATTATTGTCGCCAACAAAAACGGGGTTTATCTTTTTGAAAACAACATCCGGAAATAGAAAGCCTACATATTTTTGATGGTATTCAACGTAACGGGTTCGTGATGGCAGGTTATTACACCTATTATCACAAACCCGTTACGTTGTTGATTAATCTTATCTACAAGCCCATACCACCGGTTAGCTCAATCCGCTGACCGTTGATCCATTTGGCTTCTTCGCTACACAGAAACGCTACGACACCACCAATATCATCGGGTAGCCCAACCCGGCCCAATGCGGTGGCCTGTGCTACGTAGGCCCGCATCTCTGGCGTATCGGTCATCGCTCCTCCGCCAAACACCGCGCCGGGAGCTACTACGTTGGCCGAAATCCCACGCGATCCCAGCTCCAGTGCCAGATAACGGGTCAACACGTCTACGGCTCCTTTCATGACCGCATAGGCCGAGGCCCCCGCAAACGAGTAGCGCGTAACACCCGACGTTATATTGATGATCCGTCCACCATCATGTAGGAAAGGTAATGCTTTTTGGGTCAGAAAATAAACACCTTTCAAATGGATATTCAGCATCTGATCGAACTGGGATTCGGTCGTCTGGGCAAATGGTGCAGTCAGGCTCGTTCCGGCATTATTGATCAGGAAATCGAAGCGGTCAACGCCAAACGTTGCCGACAAGGTGGTTTTAAGTTGTTCGAAAAAGGCATCGAAACCCGCCAGATCCGCCGTATTCAATTGAAGCGCTACGGCTTTCTGCCCCAACGCTTCGATCTCAGCAACGGTCGATTGGGCTTCCGCCTGTTGCGTATGATAGGTTAGTACGACGTTAATTCCTTTTTGCGCCAGACTCAGCGCCATATTTTTGCCTATACCCCGGCTACCGCCGGTCACTATGGCTATTTTCGTTGTTTGCATTGGTTTTCTGACGTAATAAATACGTAGCAAAGGTCGGCCAGTCGATCCAATGGACTTTTGTAGAAGTCAATCCGTTTTTTGTAGGTTTCAAACCAACACCTGATGCCGATAAGCGCCGGGTGCTAAAGCCAATTGCTGCTTGAAGAATTTCGAAAAGTGGGCTACATCCGTAAAGCCAAGACTGTCAGCTACATCGGCAATGGTCCAGTCAGGTTGTTTCAGTAATCGTTTGGCTTCCTGCATGAGTCGCTGGCTAATCAGTTCCGTTGTTGTGCGGCCCGTTGTTTCTTTCAGCACTTTGTTCAGGTGATTCACGTGTACCGCCAGTTGATCGGCATATTCTTTGGCGGTACGTAGCCGCAATTGCTGGGCTGGGTTGTCAATGGGAAACTGGCGCTCCAGCAATTCCATAAACAAGGAAGACACGCGCGCCGAAGCACCGAGCGCGGGCTGTGATACGGGAGCTGGTTGCAATTTTTGCCCGAAATGAATCAGTTCCAGTACGTAGGTACGTAGCAAATCGTACTTGTAGACGTAGGAAGACGATAGTTCCTCCTGCATCCGCTCAAAGATAGACTCCACCCGAGCCACGTCCTCAGCCGACAGTTGAAATACTGGAAATCCACCCGCTTTGAAAATAGGTAATTCGTCCAGAACGACACCACTCTTCACAGGGAGTAAAAACTCTGCCGAAAAAACGCAACCGGTCGTGTCTTCTTCCGAATACTGTGGAGTCCAGTAGAAGGGAATTTTAGGTGTTGAAAAGATAAGCGCATTCGGCTCTATATCAATTACTTTGTCGGCATACTCGGCCCGGCTATATCCGCGCAACAGGCTTATTTTGTAATTATACCGACAGGGGTAAGCCGTCAAGGAATCGTTTCGTACACTTTTCAGCAATTCGTTGGACGCAAAGACGTTGAACATCCCTGACTCAGGCAGGCTTTGCACAGGCGATCTTAGGGTACAGTCTATGGTTGAGGATTGGGTTTCCTGAAGGAGGTAATTATCCGGCAAAGCAGCATTCATACGACTACGTTACGTTGATCTGAACGAACCAGTAGGCTCTTGCTACGTAACACAGTAACTTTCTTTTTAGTGTCGGCGTAGCGCCAACAACGACGGTTAAAACGGGTTAAGTAGGCATGCAGGAGGAACGTAGTGATCGGCAATGGCAAATCATCGACATACCCACCAGGGAATTCAGTACTCGACTTGATGAGCATCTAACCAGTCATGCATCGGCTGGTACGTTGTTCTCCCGGCTGGCGGTTATTCATCAGGTTGCTAAAGCGTATGCGGTTGAGGCTGCGCGTCAGTTATCCCCCAATCTACAGCCAGCCGATGTAGAAATCGAAGAAATCACCGACCCGCCTATGTACGGCTACGTTCTGGATGATGACCCGGTCGTTATCCAGTTCAGTTACAGCCAATCTAACTAAAAACGGCCTCCGATACGTATCGGAGGCCGTTTTCTACTACTTGAGCGAAGCGTTTTGCGGCTTTTTACACTACGTTTTACGGCTGCCCACCTCCACCGGCAGCGCCATAAACCTGACCGGTGGCATAGCTGCCATCGTTGGCGGCCAATTGCACATAAATGGAAGCCAGTTCGACCGGCTGACCGGGCCGACCCAGCGGGGTATCACCACCGAAGTTTTTAAGTTTTTCCTCGGTTGCTCCACCACTGGGCTGCAACGGAGTCCAGATGGGGCCTGGCGCTACGCCATTTACCCGAATACCCTTTGGCCCCAATTGCTTTGCCAGCGATTTTACAAAATTCATATTAGCCGCTTTCGTCTGCGCGTAATCAAACAGGTTGGGCGACGGATCGTAGGCCTGTTCAGAGGTGGTGCTGATTATGGTCGAGCCGGGCGGCATGTGGGGCAGGGCAGCTTTCGTGATCCAGAATGGCGCGTAGATATTCGTCTTTACCGTGGCGTCGAAATCCTCCGACGTTAATTCCTGCAACGATTGACGTTGCTGCTGACGAGCCGCGTTGTTTACCAGAATATCCAGCCCGCCCAGCGCCTTGACAGCTTCATCGACCAGCCGCTTGCAGAAGGCTTCGTCCCGAATATCCCCCGGAATGGCTACCGCTTTGCGACCTTCTTTCTTGATCAGGTCAATTACTTCTTTGGCATCGGGTTCTTCGGCCGGGAGGTAGTTGATGGCGACATCGGCCCCCTCACGGGCGTAGGCAATAGCAGCTGCCCTCCCCATGCCAGAGTCGCCACCGGTAATCAGCGCCTTCCGCCCCTGCAACCGGCCCGAACCTTTGTAGCTCGTCTCGCCGTGATCGGGCCGAGGGTTCATTTTGCTGGCCAATCCCGGCCAGGGCTGCATCGGCGTGGTAAACGGCGGTTGGGGATATTTTGTCGTTGGATTAACCAGTGCTGGCGCTCCTGACGTGGGTGTAGATGGGCCCGAAGCCGCAAATCCGGTTGTTGTCATCATGGAAGCAGCCAGGCCACTTCCAATACCGCCAATAACCTGGCGTCTGTTCATTTGACTGTCGTTGATCATGTTGTATCCTAACGTTGAGTGTTATGTTTTAGCTATTTCTACACTATGTCTGTAGACTGAAATAGCTAACTAGCCGTTTACCAAGAAGGTTGGTAATTCGAGAAAGAAAAATTGTAGCATGCCGAATGGCGCTTTTGCCTAACATTCCCCCCTATTACGTGGTTTACCAACAGGCTATACTTTTATGACTAACCTTGCCTGATCATGGACGAACACGAATCACCCGAACTGACAGACGATGAAAAGCGGTTGTTTGCCGATCTGATGCCAGAGGATCTGAACGAGATTCTGGATTCGGGCGTCAATCGGCGTCATTTTCTGAAGCTGATAACCCTGGCAAGCGGAGGCATTCTGGCCGCACAATCGGCCTTAGCCGAACAACTGATCACACGGCCAGTCAACGTAACCGAGGCCCTGGACTCCGCTCCGCTCAGTCTCGACAATCCAGTTAACGTAGCGTTTAAGGTGAACGGCACGGCCCGTAAGCTTACGGTCGATTCGCGCATGACCCTCCTCGATACGCTACGTGAACGGCTTGACCTGACCGGCTCTAAAAAAGGCTGCGATCACGGACAGTGTGGTGCCTGTACCGTCATGGTAAACGGTCAGCGGGTATTGTCCTGCCTGACGCTGGCGGCCAGTTGCGAGGGTAAAACGGTTCAAACCATCGAAGGGCTGGCGCAGAACGAGAAATTACATCCCATGCAGGAAGCCTTTTTGAAACACGATGGTTTTCAGTGCGGTTTCTGTACGCCTGGACAGATTTGCTCGGCGGTAGCATTGCTGACAGAAGCGAAGAAAGGTCATGCCAGTTACGTTACCCAAAACGTACGTCAGCCAGCAGGCCCCTTGATACTGTCCGACGAAGAAATTAGGGAACGGATGTCGGGCAATATATGTCGCTGCGGGGCTTATCCCAACATTGTGGCTGCCATTAAAGAGGTGCAGCATGGCAAGCCGGTTGAGCAGATTTTCCGATCAGTATAACCCCAATCACTCCATCAATGAGACCTTTTACGTATACGCGGGCTAAAGACGCTACGTCGGCCAGTCAATCTCTGGCTAACAATCCCAACGCGCGCTTTCTGGCGGGTGGTACCAATCTGCTCGATCTGATGAAGGAAGACGTGGAGCGCCCAACATCACTGGTCGATATTGCCGAACTGGGGCTGTCGGATGTTAAATCGATTACGTCGGGGAGCAATAAAGGTGGTATTTCGCTGGGCGGTCTGGGCAAAAATACGGATGCAGCCAACCATCCGCTGGTTCGTCAGCATTATCCCCTACTGACGCAGGCTATTCTGGCCGGTGCATCGGGCCAGATTCGGAATATGGCAACAAACGGCGGTAATCTTATGCAACGTACGCGCTGCCCCTATTTTTACGAAGTGGCCATGCCCTGTAACAAACGGACACCCGAAACGGGCTGCGGGGCCAAAGAAGGCATTAACCGGATGCACGCCATCTTCGGCTGGTCGGAGCAATGCGTAGCGGTGTATCCGTCTGATATGGCGGTGGCCTTGGCTGCACTCGATGCTGTGATCCATGTACGGAACGCCAGCGGCCAGGAACGTAGCATCCCGATAGCCGACTTTCACCGGCTTCCGGGCAATCAGCCCGACAGGGACACCAACCTGATGCACGGCGAACTCATTACGTCGATAGAGCTGCCTCAAAACCGTTTTGCCGAAAAATCGTACTACCTGAAAGTCCGTGACCGGGCCTCATATGCCTTTGCGCTGGTGTCGGTAGCGGCCGCTCTGGAAACAGAGGGGAATATCATTAAAAAAGCACGTATTGCTATGGGCGGGGTGGCTCACAAACCCTGGCGAGCCTTAAAAGCCGAACAGGCTCTGATCGGCAAAGAAGCAACCGAAGCAAATTTCAGGGCAGCGGCCAACGCCGAAATGGCAGACGCTAAACCGCTGTCGCATAACGCATTTAAAGTTGAATTAGGAAATCGCAGTATCGTACTAGCCCTTCAAATGGCGCTGAACGGCGGCAAAGCATAAGCGAATCGTATGGACGCTACCAACAAAGTAACTGGCACTCCGATCAGTCGTATCGACGGTATTGCCAAGGTAACGGGGAAGGCCCCTTACTCCATGGATCATCCCGTAAAAAACGCGGCCCACGCTATTCTGTTCAAGAGCACGGTTGCCGCCGGAACCATTCGCGAGATCGACAGCACTGCCGCCGAGAAAGCCCCTGGCGTGCTGGCCGTTATTACCCATAAAAATGCGCCAAAGCTGAATACGAAAGGCGGATTGCGCGGGGGTGCGCTGCTGCAAAGCCCGGACATCGAGTTTTACGGCCAGCATATTGGTATCGTCGTAGCCGAAACCTTCGAGCAGGCCCGCTACGCATCACGGCTGATTAACGTTACGTATGACAAAAAAGAAGCGAAGATCGATTTTGAAAAAGTAGCCAGTCAGGCGCGTCTCCCGAAAGACAAAGAACGAGCCGACGCGAAACGGGGCGACGTGCAGTCGGCGCTGACTCAGGCGACGTATAAGGTAGAGGAAGTGTATGAAACCCCTATCGAACACCACCACCCGCTGGAGCCTCATGCAGCCATTGCGGAATGGAACGGTGATAGCGTTACGTTGTACAGCAGTGCTCAGATTGTGAACGGTGCTCAAGGTGCTGCAGCCGCTACGTTGAACCTGAAGCCGGAACAGGTACGTATCGTTTCGCCCTATATCGGGGGCGGTTTTGGCTCGAAAGGTGGTCAGTGGGCCAATCTGGCGCTGGCCGCTGTAGCGGCCAAACACATCAATCGGCCGGTAAAATTGGCGCTGACGCGGCAACAGATGGTTAACTCAGTGGGTATGCGTCAGCACAATCGGCAAAAAATAAGCCTGGCCGCTACGTCCGATGGAAAGCTGACAGCCCTGTCTCATGAAACCGTTACGCATGGCGCCATTGAGAATGAGTTTGTGGAACCCTGTGGCGACTGTTCGAAAATCATGTACGACACGCCCAACTCGCTCATTACGTATCGGGTAGTGCCCATGAACCTCATCATACCGACCTACACGCGCGGCCCCGGTAAGTCGACCGGCAGTTTTGCGATGGAGTCGGCGATAGATGAGTTGGCCTATAAGCTGAAAATGGACCCGATTGCGTTTCGGCTCAAAAACGAACCCGCCCGCGATCCGTCCAATGGCAAACCCTGGTCGTCGCGCACCACTGTACAATGCCTGAGCGAGGGCGCGAAAGCGTTTGGTTGGGACAAGCGAAAAGCAGAACCCCGCCAGAACGAACAAGGCAACTACTGGATTGGCTACGGCGTTTCGGCCGGTACGTATCCTGCTCACCAGCGCCCTACGTCGGCCGTGGTGAAGCTGAAGCGTACGGGCGATACTGTAACGGCAACCGTAGAACTGGCCGCTGCGGATCTGGGCACCGGTACCTATACCATTCTGACGCAGACCGCTGCCGATGCGCTAGGACTATCCGTTCAGAACGTAACGGTCAAGATCGGGGATTCCAATCTGCCTCCTGCGGCTGGTTCGGTAGGCTCAGTGGGTGCCGCCAGTTATGCTAATGCCGTGAACGATGCCTGCGAAAAAATTACCCAGGAATTGCTGAGTAAATCGGGTAAACAGTTTTTCGTTCGTCCAACCGCTTCCCAGCTCATGCGGTCCGAGAAACTAACCGAATTTCAGACGCGCGTCGACAGTAAAGCGCCCGAAAGTGCGGAAGAGTACTCGGCCCATAGTTTCAACGCTAATTTTGCCGAAGTGGCCGTAAACAAATCGACGGGCATGATCCGCGTCAATCGGTTTCTGGCAGTTACGGGTGCCGGAAAAATTCTCAACCCAAAAACAGCCCGTTCCCAGATCATCGGCGGCAACGTCTGGGGCATCGGCATGGCGCTGACTGAAGAATCAGTCGTTGACCCGCGCTGGGGCAATTTTGTAACGCGTTCCTTCGCCGATTACCACGTACCAGCCAACCTCGATATTGGCCATCTGGACGCTATCTTTATCAACGAAACCGACGAACACGTCAATACGTTAGGGGTGAAAGGTATTGGTGAAGTAGGTATCGTGGGCGTAGCGGCTGCCGTTGCCAATGCGGTTTTCAACGCCACCGGCAAACGCGTTCGGGAGTTGCCTATTACACCCGATAAAGTGCTATAGACCGAATTAAGCAAACACCAGAGCCAAATAAATAGAGTCCTATTGACGATAAAAATTCTTTATCTGGCCTATGGCTTCCGTGGCAAAAAAAGCAACAACTACGATCTCAATACCTTTTCTATTGCTTTTCCTTTGGCTAATTCATCAATTAATTTATCCAGATAACGCACTTTTTTAACTAATTCGTCATCTATTTCTTCAATACGATGGCCACAGATTAAACCAGTTATTTTAGATACATTTGGATTCAGAAACGGAGCTTCTGAAAAAAAAGTCTCAAAATCAACTTTCTTATCGAGTTGCTGATTCATCTCTAGTGTATCGTATCCTGTTAACCAAGAGATAACAGCATCTACTTCTTCTTTTGTTCGCCCTTTCTTCTCCACTTTTTGAATATACAATGGATATACACTAGAAAATAGCATTTTATAGATCCGTGCATTATTTGTCTTCATATCCTTATTTTTTAGACTCTCCTTACTCTATTTTTTTGACACGTAACAGGCGATTTGTTAAGAATTTCCGTACAGGTTCATCATAGAGTTTTAAACATCCATAAGCCAATAGTACAGAGCCAATAACAAGAGCGATTGCGCCAGGTAATGATTGCTCAAAAGAAAGGTTTTTATTTTTTACCCAGGCATAGTACAAGTAAATAAATGGATAATGTACCATGTATAAAGGATAAGAAATATCCCCTAAAAATTTACATAATCGGATCGTAAGTTTATTGGTTATTTTTTCTGACGCTCCAAGGTAAACTAACCCAGGAAAGATAATAACCACACAGATCGCGTCATATATACCGTTCATCCATAAATTTTCGCTTCCGCCAATTCGGGGTATTGCCGATAAAATTATAATCGACAAACTACCTATCCAGAAAATGCCTTTTACCTGAGCAGGTTTAAAAACGCGGGACAGAAGCAATCCGGCCGGGAACGAAAACAGCATCCGTAACGTACCGCCGATTATATTTTCTCCGGTTAGCGAAAACCCAACGCATATATCGCCGTAAGGTCCCCAAATAGCAAAGGTTGCCAATCCGGCAGCTGCAACTAAAACAAGTATAAAAAGGGCACTGGTTGACAGTTTACGGATAAAAAGGGCGTAGAGAATAGTACCAATATACTCAAAAAATAATGACCAACTCGGGCCATTCAGCGGAAACATTTCACCAACACCCCGGATTTCAATATTCGTCGTTGCTGGAATCAGAAAAGCATTGAGCAGCGTAGCGACCGGTAACATCAACACAGATACTTTTGAAACGTCCCAGGCAGCGCAGCCCTGAAAATAAAACATTATTGCGCCAATAATAGCCCCCATAACGACCATGGGATGTAGTCGAATAAATCTTCGTTTGATAAACTCTTTTATCGTCATCGTCTGCCATCGGTCATCATAGGCATAGCCAATTACAAATCCCGACATGATAAAGAAAAAATCAACAGCCAGATAACCATGATTAATTCGTTGATCGATATGGCTGGTGGCATACGCTTCAAATAAATGAAAACAGACAACTGTTAATGCTGCTACTCCGCGTAATCCATCCAACAAATTATAATGAGGCTTTGTATCCGAAAATGCAGCAGCGGATATATTATTCCCTAACATCAATTCTATAATTCATCAACAACATTTTTCAATTCTTCTCTAATTAACTAAGCCTATTCACGCCCGGCTATTTAGAACTGTCTCCATTATAATACGCTACTAATTTCGGTCACAACAATTTAGGTTGTACGCAGCGTATGCCGGTAAGTATATTTACCCAATACGTTAATAAAAATTAAATTAACTATTTCCTTACATCTATCCAGTTTGTTATTCATACACTAATCGCCAACGTCTAAATATACGTAATCAAACCAATTTAATTTGTCTAAACGGGATTACCCCTGCTATATATTATCAATTATGTATAAATTACGGTAGCTTTATCCATTCCGACTGGGCATAATTGGTGCTTTTGTTAATCGGCCCCAAGCAACAAAAGCGGCCAGGATGGCGAAAACTATATTCACACCAATTAACGCTACTTCTCCCCGCATGATATGGAAAACACTGGCGCATACCATAAGGATGATAATACTGATAGCTGCCATCGGTGTGAGTTTTGGCTGGATACGTAGCACCGAGGGCAGTATCAGCCCCGCAGCGCCTAACAAATCGACGATGCCCGTCATTTTTACCAACGCGACCGGAACCTGCCCTGCCCAGGGCCACATGGTAGCAAGCTGCTCAATGGGTTGAACCAGTTTCATCCAGGCCGCCCAAATTAAACTCACGGCCAAGATGACCTGCACTACCCAAAGAACGATATGCACTACGTTCGACGAAATACGTTGATTTTCCATTCTACCCTGATTTTAAGTGAATGGGACAAATGTATTTTGCGTTACGTTCCGAGTGGAAACACTATCCTTATCAGGAAATACTAGCCAACGGGATAGTAACGTAAACGGCCAATCACGTAAAACGCTACGTCATGTTAACAGGAGAAGGTTGCCCCAAAACTATGCTGTCGATAAAAGATGCGTTAGACGCCGTGGAGGGCAAATGGAAGTTACTGATTTTGTTCACGTTGTCGTCCGGGCCAAAACGGTTCAGGCAATTGGCTAAGGAAGTCAGTGGTATCACAGACAAAACCTTATCGAAAGAACTGAAAAGCCTGGAAGGTAATAGGTTGGTCAGACGCGAGGTTTTTGATACGTTTCCGCCAACGGTAGAATACTCCATCACCCCTCATGGTATGTCGCTCGGAAAAGTCATCGAAGAGCTCCACTATTGGGGTTTATCGCACAGAAAAGAGATTATTGGTAAGTAATAAGTTGCTACGTAGCATTTAGCCTTATTTACATTAAGGCGCATACGGTTTGCCAATGACGAGTTTGCTGCCCGACAGGTCGGCTTTGAACAGATGGGGCACGCGAACGGTACGTCCATTGACGCTTTTGTGGCTATGAACAGACATCAGCAACGTACCGTCAAAAGTGTGAAACAACATCCCGTGACCGAAGTTGGGGGGTGTAATGGGCTCTTTTTCCTGTATCCAGGGGCCGTCTAGCGTACCGCTTTTTGAGTAAACAACGCCCTGCGTGTACACGTCGTAGATCCAGCTGGTCCAGATCATGCCCAACCGTTCGGTTTTTGTGTAGAACAGGAAAGGGCCATCGGTAACCTTGTTGGGCACAACCTTCCCGTTTTCATCTTTCTCCCGGCTCCAGGGCGAATCGCTGGCCCGAAATAACACTTCGCCCTGCCCAACTGACCCGCTCAGATCGGGCTTTAGCTCAATTTTTTCGATGGTTCCGTTCAAATTCTGTAGCCATTCATAGCAATAAACCATATACGGCTTCCTGTTTTTATCGACCCACAACGTACCATCCAGCGTAGGCATACTGGCGGGCAGATACGTAGCGTCGGACATGGGAATGTATGGCCCCTCAGCTTTATCACTCACCAGTACGTGGCAGGCCCGCCGTTCAATTTCCCGCCCTTTGACGGTATCGATCTTAACAGCCCGGTTGGTGAACGTAGCAAAATAGTAGTACTTGTTTTTATACCGATGAATTTCGGCGGCCCAGATCATGGGGTTTGGTCCCATCCAGGAATTCGGATCGGTTTGGGTCACTTTGTAAGGACCATCCCAGTGTTTCAGGTTTTTACTTTTCCAGAGCATGCCGCCGGTACCGGTCATGTAGTACGTCTGGGTTGCCTGATCGGCCAGAATAAATGGGTCGCTTAAGCGGATCGAATCCAGTGGAACATTGGTCCGCACTTCGCGCACTCTGTTTTCCTGCGCACGGAGGACAAACGAAAACAACAGGAAACCTAGCGCAATCAGCCAATTACGTCGCATGGATCGTTAACAGTTATCGTATGGAGTGTACTCATTCATGACCGTACCTAAAAAGCAGGTTCATGGACAATTATACCCCGCCCGCGATTAATCCGTTCAGACGAACTAAACCCCTCTCTACACCTTCAGCAAACCACGGAAACCACGGGCAGCGTAATAGGATTCGGCCCCGTTGTGGTATAAAAAGACGGTATCGTAACGACGATCGCAGAAAAGCGCACCACCGAGTTTTCGGATTGCAGCGGGCGTTTGCACCCAGCTCGACGTTTTTAGATCGAACGTTCCGAGTGTCTGAAGCTCCCGGTACTGCTCCTCGGTTAGTATCTCGATGCCCATCTCTTCGGCCATATCCATAGCCGTATTATCGGGTTTATGCTCTTTCCGCGATTCCCAGGCGGCCCGGTCGAAACAAATACTCCGGCGACCTTTCGGACTCTCGGCCGAACAGTCGCAAAAAATGTATTCGCCCGTTGTAGCATCCTGCCCAATCACATCAGGCTCGCCACCTGTTAGCTCCATTTCATCGAGCGACCATAATTTTCCGGGATTAGCCTCCAGCCTGGCCTGTACCGGAGCCCATTCGACACCACTATGGCGACTCATGTTTTTCTCAAAACGGGTTTTCAATACGTTCAGCAGACTTTCCTGCTGCTCGGGCGATAATTCATTCGGTTTAGTTGCCATCATTTTGTTCCGTTTAACGGCCTTCAGGGTTATTTGGCTGGTTGTGTCGGATTTTGAACATAGAACGCGGATTTTTATGACTGCTATGATTTTTTAAGATCATACCAATCATAAAAATCCGCGTTCTATGTTCAAAAATTAATTGTTATATGCCGTTGATACGGTATCGCCACCTTCGCCGGTCCAGTTCGTATGGAAAAACTGACCGCGTGGCTTGTCGATACGTTCGTAGGTATGCGCCCCGAAGTAATCCCGCTGAGCTTGCAACAGGTTGGCCGGTAACCATTCACTCCGGAATCCATCCAGATAGCACAGAGCTGAGGTCAACGCAGGAGCCGGAATACCGTTGCTCAGCGCAGCCGCGCAAACCCGGCGCCAGCCCGCCTGAGCCAGTTCGATTTTCTCTTTGAAGAAATCGTCGAGCAGCAGATGCGGAAGTTCGGGATTTTTGTCAAAAGCCTTTTTGATATCGCCGAGGAACGCCGAGCGGATAATACAACCACCCCGCCACATCAGGGCAATATCACCGTAGTTCAGCTTCCATTTGTATTCTTTAGCAGCAGCCATGAACAGGTTATACCCCTGCGCGTACGATATAATTTTAGCACCGTAAAGGGCCATTTTCAGATCGTCCAGCAATTGAGCCTTATCGCCATCAAAGGTCGGCTGAGGGCCGCTGATTACTTTCGAAGCCTGCACACGCAGATCTTTTTGTGCCGACAGGAACCGGGCAAACACCGATTCACCAATCAGCGTGAGCGGAATACCCAGATCAAGGGCTGCGGTACCGGTCCATTTTCCGGTGCCTTTTTGTCCGGCGGTATCCAGAATTTTATCAACCATTGGCGTACCGTCTTCATCCTTATAGGCCATGATGTCGGCCGTAATCTCGATCAGGTACGAATCCAGCTCTTCGGAATTCCATTTTTTAAAAACTTCATGCATCTCATCAGCACTCAGACCCAGCAGATCTTTCATAATCTGATAGGCTTCGTTAATAATCTGCATATCGCCATATTCGATGCCGTTATGCACCATTTTCACGAAGTGACCAGCGCCGTCGCTACCCACCCAATCGCAGCAGGGCGTACCATCGTCTACCTTGGCCGCAATTGACTGAAATATATCCTTTACGAATGGCCACGCTTTTTCGCTTCCACCCGGCATCATGGAGGGACCAGTCAGTGCACCAATTTCGCCACCCGACACCCCCGTGCCAATGTAAAGAAAGCCCTTACTTTCTACGTACTGAGTCCGGCGAATGGTATCCGGGAAATACGAGTTTCCGCCATCGATGATAATATCGCCCGGTTCGAGATGCGGAATGATCTGCTCAATAAAATCATCGACGGGCTGACCGGCTTTCACCAGCATCATCACCTTCCGGGGCCGTTCCAGCGACGCAACCAACTCTTCGATGGAATGCGCGCCTATAAAGTTTTTTCCGGCACCTCGTCCGTTTATAAAATGATCAACCTTATCGACGGTTCGGTTAAAAACCGCTACGGTGTACCCTTTGCTTTCCATGTTCAGCACCAGGTTTTCACCCATTACGGCCAGACCAATGAGGCCGATATCTGCAGACTTTGACATTATGATGTGATTAATTAGACGATACGTATTACGTAGTGCTGTATAAAATCGGCTTCGTGCTGCTCCTACTCATTCCACTACGTTAGGCGGGGCAAGTTTACATCATAAAATAATTCTGAGTCCGATTTTCTACTTTTTTCTCATTTTTAAACGACTACGAGATGTGTCACAAGTTCTTTTTTTGACAGGATTAACATGATTTATTTTGCTAATAGTCAATCTTGTGAATCATGTTAATCCTGTCAAAAAAAATAAAGCCAATCAGGTTTGAATTATGTAATTTTAGCCTATGACAACGACAGAATCGCTCGAAGATTTCTACAAGCACAAATTCAACTGGCTACCCGACAATCTCCAGCAGGACCTCGGCCATTTTAATGTATTTCGCCTGAACGATTATCAGTCGTCGGCGGGCGCACCGGGTCAGTATAGCCGCCGTGGCTTTTATAAAATCAGTCTGCTACGTGGTCATAACATCTACCATTACGCCGATAAAAGCCTGGACATCAACGGCACTACGTTGATTTTTTTCAATCCACAGGTTCCCTACACCTGGGAGCCTGTTTCGGAAGTAGTCAATGGTTATTTCTGCGTTTTTCGGGAAGGTTTTTTTACGGAAAGTAGCCGAAAATGGCTCCAGGAGCTGCCTATGTTCAAATCGGGCGGCATGCCCGCCTACGTTCTTTCTGACGATCAATTTGGGCAGGCAGGTCAGTTTTACGAAAAAATGCTCGCCGAAATCGACTCCGACTACCCGTACAAATACGACCTTATCCGCAACTACGTATCAGAACTGATCCACTTCGCGCTGAAGCAGCAACCTTCCGATACGTTATACAAACACACCGATGCCAAATCCCGTCTGACAGCTGTTTTTACGGAATTACTGGAACGACAGTTTCCGGTTGAGACAACCTCCCAACGCTTTCAGATGCGTTCGGCCAATGACTATGCTCAACACCTGGCCGTACATGTTAATTACCTGAATCGATCGGTTCGGGCCACAACCGGCAAAACAACCTCCGAACTAATTGCCGAACGTGTTGTCGCTGAAGCACAGGCACTACTCAAACATACCGACTGGAACATCGCTGAGATCAGCTATAGCCTCGGATTCGACGAACCGGCTCACTTCAACCATTTTTTCAAGAAAAACACATCGCTAACGCCTTCGGCTTTTCGGAAGGTTTGAATTTCGCAAGTATTGGTTTGCCAACCGCAACAGCTAGCCCCGGCTATCCATCTACTTTTGCTTCCACAAAAAGAGCAAGGTTATGGATAACAAAAAAGTATGGTTTGTAACGGGCGCTTCCAAAGGACTGGGCCTGACGCTGGTGAAGCAATTGCTGAAGTCAGGACATACTGTGGCGGCAACATCCCGTAATAAAGCCAGTCTCAGCCAGTCGGTTGGTGTCGACACAGCCCAGTTTCTGCCGCTGGAAATCGATCTGGCCAACGACTCCGACGTAGCACAGGGCCTTCGGGAGACGATTGCTACGTTTGGTCGTATAAACGTAGTGGTCAACAATGCAGGCTACGGGATTGGGGGCAGTATTGAGGAACTGACCGACCAGGAAACCCGCGATAGTTTCGACATTAACGTATTCGGTACGCTGAACGTAATCCGGCATGTTCTTCCCTATCTGAGGGCTCAGCGGTCGGGGCACATCATTAATATTGCGTCAATTGCCGGAATCGCCGGGGCTACCGGCTGGTCGGTTTACGCAGCCGCCAAAGCTGCCGTTATTGCCCTGACCGAAATCCTGGCAACCGATGTTCGGGAATTTGGCCTTCATGCTACAGTTGTTGCGCCAGGGGCATTCCGCACGGGGTTTCTGTCGTCCGATTCGCTGGTTCTGGCCCAGCATACGATCGAGGCCTACACAGCGATTCGGTCTACCCACGACCGGTATCTGCAGATGGATGGCGCGCAGACAGGTGATCCTACCAAAGCAGTGGCTGTTCTGATGCAGATCGCGGACGAGGCCAATCCTCCTATTCATCTGCTTCTGGGCAGCGATGCCTATCAACGAGCCAACCAAAAACTCGATTTTCTCCGCCAGACGTTTCAGGAGCAGGAGCAACGTACTACATCAACCGATTTTGAACAGGCTACTCCCTAACTGTCTACCACAACCTTGTCACTCTGTTTACTTCAAAACCACGTACTAATTATGAATCCATCCATTGAAAACAAAGTAATTGCCATCACAGGCGCGAGTAGCGGCATCGGTGAAGCCATCGCCCGGCATCTGGCCGCTCAGGGAGCCAAGGTCGTTTTGGGTGCCCGGCGAATTGATAAACTGGAAGCGATAGCCGCCGATATCCAGTCGGCCGGAGGAGAAGCGGCTTTTACAACCCTGGATGTTACTCAACTCGACAGCATGACCGCCTTTGTGCAGGTAGCGCTGAATACGTTCGGGAAACTCGACGTGCTCGTCAACAACGCAGGCGTGATGCCACTCTCCTATTTAAATAATTACAAGGTTAACGAGTGGCATCAGATGGTCGATGTGAACATCAAGGGCGTATTGCACGGCATTGCAGCTGCACTACCCGTGTTTGAACGTAACAGCAGCGGCCAGTTTGTCAACATTACGTCGGTGGGTGACCGCTGGGTTGGACCAACATCGGTTGTATACAGCGCTACCAAATTTGCGGTCCGGGCACTCACCGATGGGCTACGCCAGGAAGCCGGTCCGGGCATTCGCGTTACGTTGGTAGCTCCCGGTGCAACGGAATCCGAACTGGCGGAATCGATTTCTGATCCAGTGTTGAAGAAACAGGCTATTGAGCTATTTCGGTCCACTACACTATCGGCCAATGCCATTGCGCGTGCCGTTGCCTTCGCGGTCAGCCAACCCGACGATGTCGATGTGAACGAGTTGGTTGTACGCCCAATAACGCAAAAGAATTTCTAAAAAATTCAGGGTGCTACGTATCACTGTGCCCAGTTTGATACATAGCACCCTTCTTTTGCGACTCGGCGACAGCGCACGCTCAGGAAGCAGCCCCGGTTGAGTTAATCAGTTTGTATAAAATAGAATACAGTTGCCGGGCTTCATCCAATGATAGGGGAAGTTTGTCGGCCAGATATTGGGGGATCTGCTCAGCTTCCTGCTTCATGTTTTTAGCCTTGTCAGTCAGGGCAATAACAATATTCCGTTCATCAGATTCCGAACGCGTTCTCGTAATGAGGCCCTGCTCCTGCATCCGCTTTAGCAAAGGGGTCAGCGTATTCGACTGAAGCTGCAAACGCTGGGCAATAAAGCTTAGATTAACGTCGTCGTTTTCCCACAGAACCAGTAAGACCAGATACTGAGGATATGTAATGCCCAGAGCAGTAAGCACAGGCCCATAACACTGCGTCACCAATCGGGAGGCCGTATATAAGGGAAAACAGAGCTGTTCCTCCAACTTCAAGGACGTGCGTTGAGCCTCCATCTAAATAAGTTTTAGAATATCCTTTTCAATCGACTCGGGCTTGGCAACCGGCGCATACCGTTTGTAAGGTCGACCTTCTTTATTGATCAGAAACTTCGTAAAATTCCACTTGATGCTATCACCAAGAATGCCGCCTAATTCTTTTTTTAAGTACTTGAACACGGGCTGCGTATTCGGTCCGTTTACATCACATTTTTCGGTAAGCGGGAACGTAACGCCGTGGTTCAACCGGCAAGCCTGCTCGACAGTTTCGTTAGTTTCTGGTTCCTGCCCCGCAAACTGATCGCAGGGGAACCCCAGAACCACTAGCCCCTGATCTTTATATTTCTGGTAGAGCGCTTCCAGACCATCAAACTGCGGAGCCAGACCACACTTCGTAGCCGTATTGACAATCAACACAGCTTTGCCTTTAAAATCGGCCATTGGAATTTTGTCGCCCTTTGGGGTCTTGGCCGATAACTGATAAAATGGACTTTCCATAAATTTTCTACTAGTCAGCCAGCACTAACTCAACATCAATATTACCACGGGTCGCATTCGAATAAGGGCAAACGGAATGGGCCATTTCTACCAATTGCTGCCCTTTTTGCTTGTCGATTCCCGGTAATTGCACCGCCAGTTTAACAGCCAGTTGAAAACCGCCCTGATCGTTCGGTCCGATGCCGACGGTGGCCGTTACGGTAGATGGACTCGTAGGCTGAACCTTTTCTTTGCGCATGATCATATTCAGTGCGCTATCGAAACAGGCCGCATATCCAGCGGCAAACAGCTGTTCAGGATTGGTATGGCCCCCACTGCCACCCATCTCTTTAGGTATACGTACGTCGAGATCCAGAATACCGTCGTTGCTTTTTACGTGACCATTGCGGCCACCGGTCACTGTTGCGGATGTTTGATAAACTACGTTCATTATTTATATCGCATAAGATTATATCGCAAGCGATACAAATGTACAAAAAATTAGTTTATCAGAATAGGATGATCCTGATAAACCTTAAAAATGAGGATTAGAACGCCTGATTCATCTGGTTGAAATACGTGCGCAACTCATCGGCAGAAGCATTGGCCCGGCTTTCTGAGGTACCATAGGTTATCTCCGTTTTCCCTTGTTTCAACTGCTCAAAAACAGCCTCAACAAAGCCACTTACCGACGGAGCCTGATTATGTAAACCTTTACCGCCCAGATCGGTGTTCAGCGCGGGCGGAATCAGCTCGATGACCTCAATTCCTTTAGGCGCCAGCAAATAACGCAGCGACCAGGTCCAGGAACGAAAGAACGCTTTGGTAGCTGAATAAACGGGCACTTTAGCCAACGGCGTAAAGGCAAGTCCCGACGTTACGTTCAGAATAGCCGTGAGCGACGGCAGATTCACGGACAACGATGTCAGATGCAACGGTGCTTCGATATTGACGGTAATTTCTGCCGTGGCTCGTTCCATAAAATCGTCGTCAGCAACACTCATCCATTGCTGAATACCCGCATTGTTGACCAATACGTTTAGATCAGGATGTTCGTCGGCAATCCATTGATAGAGAGCCTGTCGTTCATCGGCCTCCGATACATTGCAAACCCTTGTAATTACCGAAGGAATTTTCGCAGCTACGCCCTGTAATACGTCCTCTCGTCGGCCGCAGATAATAACGGTATTTCCTTCCTGCACAAAACGCTCGGTCAATCCTAAACCGATACCCGAACCACCCCCGGTAATCAGGATTTTATTATTCGAAAGATTCATGTTTTTTCTAAACTGTTGTTTGTCAAAACCTCAGCAAAAGTAGTCCGAACCCACCAGCCCGGCGTTGCGCGATTCAAACCAATCGTTGCAAGATTCAAATGGCGGCTCGTATTACATCCTGGGAAAAGCGTAGATGAGACATCCAACGATAATGGCCTCAATGATCCACATATACAATACGTTGTAGTTAACAATCCGACGGATCAGGAAGTGAAAACCAGCAGCTCCCAGCGCAATCGGAATACCGAACATAAACTGGAGCACATTATTCTCCTGTTGTGGATTAACAAAGCCATATCCGATCATGATGACGCCCATTAGGGAAAGAATCATCAACGGTGTTATGATGTCAAAAATCTTCGTAAAGTCCATAACGTATGAGTTTTAATGATGGACTACTGCATTACGTATCACTTCGGAATGGTTTACGACGTTTGAATCCTGTATCGTAATAAAATCACCCCATTACTGTATGATTTTGACTCAACCAGTTGCAATGCAGCAGGCGTTTGTGCTGAACCAAATAGCCGAATACCCTCGCCCAGAACCACCGGATTTAGTTTAATAACCAATTCATCAATTAACTGAGCTTCCAGCAACGCACCGGCCAGTTCACCGCCACCGCAGAGCCAGATGGGATTTCCTTCACCTGCTTTCAATTGCTTAATAAACTCTATTTCGTTTTCGCCGATTAGTTCAATCAACGGACCTGGCTCGAATGTGAGCGTTCTGGAGAAAATGTAATTCATCAGGCTGGGATTCACCTGCGTGTAGGCAGGTTCGCCTTCCTGCAAACCGTAAGCATATCCCCATTCATAGGTTTTACGTCCCATCAATGCGATACCATACGATCTGATGCGTTCCAGAAAGTCGTTCACGAACTCGCCTTCCATCTGAAATCCCTTAATGGAACCATCGGAATGAGAAATGAAATTATCGAGCGACGCTGCTACGTCATACACCAGTTTGCGCATAGGGATACAGGGTTGTTACGTATCTGAAAACAACCGTCCGACTCCTGATTTGTTCATAGGACTCCCCTAACCGCAAATGACTTTCAGCGCATGACCGTCTGGAAAAATGATGATGCTATTGGGTAGCGACGGCGCTACGTCTTCTACCGGAATCCGGTTAAAAGGAAAGGTCAATACAAAGAGCGTTTTACACGTAGTTCATTGCTTTACGTGCGCCCAAAGTCATTAGTTTCTTTTTATATCTGTCTTTTTACAGTCTCAGGAATTACTTTTCTTTCTATATCTATAGGATAAACTGAGATTTATTAGCGTTCAAACCGGAATTAGTACACGTAAAAAAAAGCTACGCCATGATCAAACTTTTCTCCACTACACTCGCCTTCTTTTTATTGACCAACGTAACGTTGCTGGCGCAGGACACGCCCACCCGTGAACTCGGTTTACGGACCAGCAACCTCAGCAGCTTCGGATTAATTTACAAGAAACAACGTAGTGAAAATACGTATCGTCGTTATCGGCTGGCCTTCGGCAACCTGGGCGGCTATTTTGTCAACAACAACTCGAACATCAGTTTTTCGGCCGGAGGAGCCATAGGCAATGAAAAACGAAGAGCCATCAACGATAAATTCCAGTTTATTTATGGCACCGAACTCATCGCCAATATCGGTTTTAATTCAACGACCAGCGGATCAGTGACCATCGACAATGGCAACGGGAGTACAACCACCATTACCGGGTCCAGTCTTATTCTGGTCAGCCCTTCGGTTGGCGTTGGCTTTGTGCTGGGCGGTCAATATAACGTTAACCCCAATTGGTACGTTAGCGCGGAACTTATTCCGTCGGTGAGTGTCAATGGGAATTTTGGCGATGGCATCTCCTACTGGGGCTTTCAGGCGGGATTTAACTCTTCCAGCGTTGGGATTACAGGCGCTTATCGGTTTTAACTGACAATAGGTTCATTTAAAACGGACGGCTGGGTAAAAGTCTCATTTTTTAGCTTTTACCTAACCGTCCGTTTGCTTTCTACTCGGCTCGCAGCGTTTTTATTGGGTTCGTCAGTGCGGCTTTCACACTACGAAAACTCACCGTTAGGAGCGCCACAGTAAATGTGATCAGCATTGTCAGCCCAAAAATGCCAGCGCCCGGCTCAATCCGATACACGAAACTAGTCAACCATTTATTCATAACCCACCAGGCCAGCGGAGCCGCCAGCACAAAAGCAATCAGCAACAATCGGATAAACTCTCGGCCAAACAGCCAGAGAATGCTGGACGTACTGGCCCCTAATACTTTCCGTACACCAATTTCCTTGGTTTTCTGAGCAGCCATGAAGGATACCAACCCATACAACCCCAGACAGCCTACGAAAATAGCAATACCTGCAAACAGCTGGATAAGTCGAAGGAGCATATTGTCCAGCTTATAGAATCGCTCAATTTCTTCATCCAGAAAGCGATACTTGTAAATGAATGACGGATAGATGGCCTTCCAGCTCTTTTCCAAACCAGCCAGGGTTGGACCCAGATTAGCCGGATTCACTTTTATACCACAACTGTTGTATACTTCGCCCTTGGTTGTAATACATAAAGGGTCAATCGCAGCACGAAACGACTTGAAGTGAAAATCCCTCATGACGCCAACTATCGTTCCCGGTTGATTGTTGATTATTGCGTTTTTACCAATTACCTCATGCAGGGAAGCCAACCCAAGCGCTTTTACGGCAGTTTCATTGAGCAAATACTCCCGAATCGTATCGGACGGATTCAGGTTGCGGCCCGCCAGAATGGGTATTTTGAACGTTGGAATATACTGATGATCGGCCGACTTAACCGAAATATTAAAACTTTCCTCTTTGGGGCGGGAATCAAAGCGAAACGTAGTGCTACCGATCGCTTCCGATGCGGGAGGAGAGTCAAAGAACGTAACGTCCTGTACACCAGATTGCTCCGAGAGCTGCGCTTTCAACGTACTGATTTTCGCCTTTTTGTTATCCGGAATCGGTAGAATAACGATGGCATCCTTCCGAAACCCCATATCAGCCTGTTGCGAGTAGCGCAACTGACTGGTAACGACCAATGTCCCGACGATCAGCAATTGCGAGATGGCAAACTGCCCGACAACCAACCCTTTCCGTAGGGAGAATCCGCCTACCGACTGTTGCGATAGTTTTCCTTTCAAGGCCAGCACAGGCTGAAAACGAGCCAGAATCAGACCGGGGTAAGCCCCTGAACAGAACGTAACAATCAGTAGCAGAGCCAGTAAAAAGGCAAGTAAATACCCATCACCCAGCGGATTAAGTACGAGTTCGATATCAAACCATTGATTAACGAACGGCAGGGCCAAGTAAGCTAAAACCAGCGCAATGATCAGCGCAAAGCCGGTGATGAGCGCTGTTTCTGTGATAAATTGCCAGAAAAGCGCCCCTCGCTGACTCCCCAATGCTTTCCGAACGCCAATCTCCCGCGAACGGCCCAGCGCCTGGGCCGTAGCCAGATTAACAAAATTCACACAAGCCGTAACAACCAGAAATAAGCCGATCAGCGCGAAAGTCCAGAGATTTTTTTTGTCGGTATAGCCACGCAGGCTGGGGTTAAAATGAACATCAGAAAGCGGCTGTAATTTGAAATGAAAAAACTCCGCATTCTCCTTATCGTAATATTTATTGACAATTGCTGGAAGAACGCTGGACTCAACCATAGCCGGCGAAACCTCGGGTCTAAGCCGGATAAAACATTGCATTTCTTTATTAAAACCCAACCACCAATCTTTTTCAACCATCCATGGACTGTGCTCCTGCAAGTTGCTGTAGGGTATATAAATCTCCGAACGAAAATCTGTTGTGGCTGGCGGATTCTGAAGAATACCTGTTACCCTCACAACCAGTGATTCATCAATATGCAGTAGCTTACCGATCGGGTCTTCATTACCAAAATAGTGTCGGGCAATCCGATCGGTGATAAGCGCCGTATTACGTTCCCGCAATGCGCTCTGTGGATTGCCTTTTAGTAGCGGAAAATTGAAAATATCCAAAAACTCAGGGTCTGCAAAGGCTAGTTCTGCTTCAAACTTTTTCTCCGGCGATACGCTGACGACACGCTTTGGTAAAAATGCAATTCGTCCTACTTTATCCGCTACGTCATATCCATTCCGAAAAGCATCACCCAGCGGGTTTGGAACACCCGTGCTGTAAACAACCTTTTCTCGGTGCAGCTCCGTATAAATCCGGTAGATCCGGTCCTGATTGGCGTGGAACGTATCAAAACTCAGATGATAGTCCACCAGGGTAAAAATCAGAATGGCGCAGGCAATGCCCAGGCTCAGGCTCACTACGTTAATTAGCGTATAGGCTTTATGCCGTTTCAGCTTTCTCCAGGCAATTGTTACGTAATTGCTTAACATGGTCATCGGGTTTGGTGGTGAGTAAACAGATTGCTTTAACGGGGAAGAGGCTTGTTGCTGACGACGCCATAACCGGGGGTGCAGCAGTAATAGCATTTCCAGGACATATAACACACGGGCCTTAGCAACTCCGTATCGCAGCGTCCGCTTTTGAAATAATTCATACAGATCACCCAGAATTTCGTCCCGGATGTGAGGGGCTGCCATACGGGTCAGCAGTCGCTCCGCCCACTGTGGTGGTTCTGGCGGACGATTCTTATGGGGTTTATGGTTCTGGTTCATGTGAGATGATCGAAAGCGGTTTTCGGGATACCATCCCACAACTCATTCCGGATACGTCGGGCTTCCCGCAGGGCTTGTTCGCCCGCCATAGTTACGGTAAACAAGCGTTTGCTACGTCCTCCGCGCTCGGCGATGGGTTCGCTAAAGCGCGAATTCACCAGCCCTTTTTCTTCTAAACGCTGCATGGTTCGGTGAACCACGCCCAGGCTCATGGGCCGCTCCAGCCGGTCGCTCAGTTCTTCAACAACCGCTACACCGTAGGCATCGTCATAGAGCCGGGCAATCGCCAGCAAAACGATTTCTTCAAACTCCCCTAGCTGGGTGCCTTTCATACGTATATCAGAGGAAATAGCATATCTTTCCCTTTTGCATAGCAAATTAAAAGCCAATTCTCAAAACCGCCGTTATGTGCTCGAAAAGCGGCATTTTCACTTTTTAATGCCCACTTCTTAGTCCGTTTTCGGACAGTTGATTGTCCACATCAGGACGATCGTTGCTACGTAGCATGAGCAACGAATAGGCTCCTAGAACAAATCCGGTAGCAATCACTTAATCGCCGTCAATTGTAATTAGAGAGCCGTCCGTTTACTTTGCCAGCATAAACTCTTTTAGCAGTATGACTCGGGCTACGCTTACGTTGATTGCAATTTTCTGGCTATTAGCTGCTTCTTCCGCCGTTTACGGCTGGAACAAAGCAACGCACATGGCTATTGGTGCTATCGCTTACCATGATCTTCAAACCAACTCCCCCCAAACACTTACGAAAGTTGTCAGCCTGCTGAAACAACATCCTTATTATCAAACTCGGTGGGTTCCGCTGATGGCTGACCTCAAGGTAACGGAGCAACAGACAGACGAGTATCTGTTTATGCTGGCTGCCCGCTGGCCCGATGATATAAAAGGCCAGGACCCCTACCACGATCATTTCAGCTGGCATTTTATCAACTATGTTTACGCACCAACGTTAGGTATTGCCCGGACCGACACTACGTTACCAACGGGCGAAACGATTTTACAGGCTTATGAGCTAAACCGGCAGATTCTGCGGGGTAATTATGCCGATAGTTCCAAAGCGGTAGCCCTGTGCTGGCTTTTTCACCTGGCGGGCGATGTGCATATGCCACTGCACACCTCGACGCTGGTCGACAATCAGTTTCCTAAAGGAGATCAGGGCGGGAATCTGTTCAAGATCAAAGTGATGATGAGTAGTCAGACCAGTAACCTGCATTCGTTCTGGGATGGTATGCTGCTGGGTAGCGATGAATTTAGCTCGGTTGATAGTCTGGCGCATCAACTACGTAGCGAAATCAATCGATCACGACTGCCTCAATTAGGGAATCCGGGCATTGTGGCCTGGTCGAAGGAAAGTTTTCTGCTAGCCCAGGACAACGCGTATCGAAACAATACGTTACAACCGGGCACCGACCAGCAGGGCAACGTATTACCGCCCGACTACGTAGCAACCGTTAAACCCATCGCGCAGCGGCAGGTGGCTTTATCGGGCTATCGATTAACGGATGAACTGATTACGGGACTGGTTAACTGACGACCGGTTATCGGTTTATGGGAAAATTGTCACTACCATATACCTGCTTCTTACAACTTTTTGGGCGCTGATTTATCGGGGTCTGGCGAAATACGGCTTGGCCGGTTGAAACCCTCCCGATACCGATTGCGAAGCTGCTGGATGGTATTGATCAGATCGTAGTCCGCTGATTTAAGCAAGAACTCATCGTCCAGGTCACAGAAGTCGAAAAAGCGATCGACTTCGTCGGCTTTCAACGTTGTCGATTGTTCGACCAACAACCGGAAGCGTTCGAGAGCCAGCGCATGACGACGATCCTGCTGGATGATATAGTTCGCCTTTCGATCCGATTTGGGGCGTTTCGCAAACAGCTCATACAGCAACGTAACGCCAGCCCCATCGGCAATTCGATCAAACGCCTGTTCACCCGTTACTTTCTTGGAAGCGACCGGCTCATCCAGCAATTGCTGGATTTCCCGTTTCACTTCCTCATAGCGTTTCCCCGTTACGGTCACCTCATCCAGATCAACCACCCGATACGGCATCGGTGGCAATGCATTAGCCGTGATAGTTGGGTTTTCAGAACCATCAAACCGAATGCCTGTCCGATTATAGAGCTGGCTGGTTAGAATTAGCGAATCGCCGGGCTGGGCGGTGATAAAAAACCGGCCTGTTGCATTCGTCTTTGCCCGTTGTCGAGTCCGTTGATTGACAACAATAACTTTATCGACCGCTTTTTTAGTGCTCTGATCCACAACGGAACCAATCACATACTTCCCCTGCGCCCAGGCGTTACGTTGTTCAGCCAATACGGTCAATACAATCAGGGAAAGGACAAGTAGATAGCGCATACGCGTATAAAAAAAAACCTGTGCCACTGCTCAGCGCGATGGCACAGGTCTGACACAGCTAGTGTGTAAAGTTACATTTTTTACGCAAGCATTGACCCAAAAACGCGTTAAAAAACGTTAATCAGGTTCTGCAACCGCTCCAGATTCATCTCGGTAAAATCCAGAATAACATCATCGACAAACGGTCTTAACTCGTCGGGCGTCTGCGTCGTGGCAACGCCAACTACGCGCGCTCTCGATGCTTTGGCGGCCTGAATTCCTGTCATCGAATCCTCAAAAATGACACTGTCGGCCGGATCGACACCCAGTTGCGCCATCGCCTTCTCGTATATCTCAGGATCTGGCTTAGGATGGTTAACCATACTTTCGTTCAGTAACGAATCAAAATAGGGACGTAGCGCCAGCGCGTCGATAACAAAATCCAGATTTTCGACCGGGGCCGACGTAGCCACTGCCGTACGAATTCCGGCTTCTTTGAGTGATTTCAGGAAATCGACCAAGCCCTGAACCGGTGTGATCACGGGTTGATACAACTCCCGAAACAACGCTTCTTTCTCATGGGCCAGACGTAGCACTTCTTCCGGCGTAAGTGGCTGACCAGCAAAGAGGTGGGCAACAATATCGTTATTGTGCTTACCAGAAACATATTGTACAAAATCACTATCACTCAACGTTTTTCCATTACGTTGATAATATTCTCTCCAGGCTGTCCGATGGTGGGGATTCGTATCGACGATCACCCCATCCATATCAAAAATTACTGCTTTCATAGTGTTAGTGCCACACAGGCACAAAATTTATAAGCATGTTATAAACGGCTTCCAGCGCGGGTAAAGTCGTTGGCTGAATGTATCAGAATAACTTAACGATTTTAGCCAAACCGGCAGAAATCAGCAACATGATGGCCACGAGCCCTAATCCGTAATAAAGGCCAAAACCCTCGGCCACAAAACCTATAACGGGCGGCCCCGCCAGAAACCCGATAAAGCTAAAGGTAGCAAAGGTAGCCAATCCCGCTGCGGGTGGAATACCCGGCACACGCATGGAAGCGGCATACAGAATAGGGGCACCTAATGAACAGCCTGCCCCTAAAACCGCAAACCCAATCAAGGCTGTAGACGGAAAAGGTAATACAATAGCCAATAAAAGTCCTGCTGCTGATAACAGCCCTCCAATCTGCAACCAACGCTTCCCACCGATTTTAGGAATAATGGCATCGCCCATAAACCGAAAGCTGGTCATCATTAACGAAAAGCTTCCAAAACCGAGTGCGGCAATCTGGCTACTGGCCCCCAGCGTTTCGTGCAGGTACACAGCGCTCCAGTCAAATGCCGCTCCTTCACCCATGGCCAACGCCAGTCCGATTAAAATCATCAGGAACAAATCGACATTGGGACGCACAAACGAGGAGCCTGTTTTTTCGCCGGTTTCGGTTCGGCTGCTGGATGGAATCTGGTTGAGCAGCGGTTGCAACAGGAACGTAAGCAGTAAAATCAGCCCCGACATGACGGCGACGTGGATCGAAGGCGATACATGAAACGAAATAACGACACCGGCAACTGCAGAACCGAGCAATCCCCCCAGGCTCCACATACCGTGGCAGGACGACATGATCACGATATTCTGTTCCCGCTCCAGATTGGTTGCACACGTATTCATGGCTACGTTTATCAGGGCGGCATTAAGTCCCAGCAGAAAAAGTCCCAGCGCCAGGATAGGCACCGAGGGAGCGTTGATTGGAATCAGAACGGCCAGCGACAAGCCTACTGCCGACCAGAAACAGGCCTTTGCTTCGCCCAGTCGGGAAATAACCCAACCGGTTAGTGGATTCATAATCAGCAAGCCAACGGGCATGGCAAAAAGCACCAAGCCCAAAGCCGCATCCGACAGATGCAGTTTCTCTTTAACGTGTGGAATATGAGCGACCCAACTCCCGAGCAGGATACTATCAGAGGCAAAGACCATACCGATTGCCAGCGCATATCGGTTCAGGAAAAACGTCATTAGGTTCCGAACAAACGGGTTTCGGTGGGGCTGCGGATTATCGATCGAGACAGAGGTATTCATACTGCAAAAATAGCCAGCGCATGCTGGCTATTTTGTTCATGTATTATCCTGAATCGATGCTACATTGACAGATTTATTTTCAAATCTGTCAATTCATTGTCAACCCCGTATTATTTTTTAAATGTCCAGCCATCGCTTTGCGTAGTTTTTCAACCTTTGGCAACGATACATTTCGGATGTAAGGCTGATCGGGATGCAGCGCAAAATAATTCTGATGGTAGTTTTCGGCCGGATAGAACGCAGTAAAAGGCGCCACCTCTGTCACGACTTTACCACTGTAGTGTTTTGAGTCGTTCACCCGCTTGATGGCCGCTTCTATTTCACTTTTCTCTGCCGGTGTCCGATAAAAAGCCATCGACCGATAATCACGGCCAACATCGGGTCCCTGCCGATTGAGCTGAGTGGGATCATGACCAGCAAAAAAAGCATCGAGCAGTTGCGAATAGGTTATAACTTTCGGATCGTAGTAAACCTGAACCGATTCGGCATGTCCGGTTTTATCCGTACCAACCTGTTCATAGGTCGGATTCTTGACATTTCCGCCTGCATAACCCGATACTACGTCATGAACACCTTTTAGCTGATTCATTCCTTCCTCCAAAGCCCAGAAGCATCCGCCCGCAAACGTAGCGACGGCTTCACCAGCTTTAGGAGCCGGTAGTTTAGCCGGCGCGTAATCTTTTGATTGTCCTTGTGCGCAACTCGTTAGTAAAAACAGGCTTAGCGCCACTATATGAATTGATTTCATGTCGTTTTTTGTTCGCATTCTGCTCCTGTACAAACGTTTAAAAACCAAATTGAGTTTTCAGTTTTATGGTTTATCGTTTTCAGTTTATGGTTTATAGTGGCTGACGCCAGAAACTTGCTGACGCGTCAGCCACTATAAACTATAAACTA
>NZ_JAAFZH010000002.1 GCF_010435915.1 Spirosoma terrae
GGTGTTCACACTCAACCCGGCCGGATCAGTAGCGGTGACGGTCAGTGTTATAGGTGAGCCTATAGTGGTTGACGGCGTACCAGTGATGGTGTTATTACTGACTAGAGCCAGTCCGTTGGGCAGCCCACTGACAGAGATAGATAAGCTGTTGGGTGTTTCCTTGTCAGTGAACGTATTGATTGGAATAGCGAAAGTGAATGGCTGTCCCACGGTGGCTGACTGAGGGGGGATGACATTGGCCACGGTGGGAGCGGTGTTGGCGGGTGCGCCACAAGCGGCCAGCCAGTTGTAGGCGAAGCTGGCGGTTTGTCCGTTTTGCTGCGCCTGTAGGGAGATTGGTGAATTGTCGGTGTACACACGGATGGTATATGGCCCCGTGGCGGTGGTTGGTGTCAGCAGTCCTACGGCGGTAAAGGTGATGGCCGATCCGTTGCTGCCTGTGTAGAGCGGTAGGAAAGTGAGCTGTCGTTCGGTGGCTGAGACGGTCACACAACTCAGGGTGTTGACCGACGTAATGGTAAATAAGGTTGGGTTGGTCACTACTGCTGGGCTGATGGTCAGCACCAGGGGCGTGTTCACGCTCAACCCGGCTGGGTCAGTAGCAGTGACGGTCAGTGTTATAGGTGAGCCTACAGTTGTTGACGGCGTACCAGTGATGGTGTTGTTACTGGCCAGAGCCAGTCCGGTTGGTAGTCCAGTGACAGAGATAGATAAGCTGTTAGGCGTTTCCTTATCGGTGAATGTGCTGGCGGGGATGGCATAGGTAAATGGCTGTCCCACGGTGGCTGACTGGGGAGGAATGACATTGGCTACGGTAGGGGCCGTGTTAGCGGGTGCGTTACAGGCTGCTAGCCAATTATAGACAAAGCTGGCGGTTACGCCATTTTGCTGAGCGCGAAGATTGATGGTTGGGTTATCGGTATACAGACGTAACGTATAGGGCCCTGAATCAGTGGTATTTCCTAATTCATTAAGGACAGAAAAGTTTACAGCAGAGCCATTTAGGCCTGTATAAACGGGTTGAAAAGTGATTCTACGTTCACTACTAGAAACAGTCTCACACTTAATTGAGTTGACGGATGTAATGGCGAAGACACCAGGGTTCGTTGGAGCAGAATAAATGGTTAGCACCAGTGGAGTCGATACGCTCAACCCACCAGCATCGGTAGCGGTGACGGTCAATGTTATCGGTGAGCCTACGGTTGTTGACGGCGTTCCTGAAATAGAGGTGTTATTCGCAAAGCTAAGACCCGATGGTAAGCCAACTACAGAAAGCACTAAACTATTGGGTGTTTCTTTGTCGGTAAACGTATTGGTCGGAATAGAGTACGAAAATGTTTGTCCAACAGTGGCCGACTGAGGAGGAATCGCGGTAGCTAGGGTAGGGGCTGTATTGGTCGGAGGGTTTGAGTTACAGCTAGTGGGCGCTATATATTTTGTCGAACTACTGGTATAACCATTGCCAGTGACTGTAACGGTATGTTCTCCTGTACCCGAGGTGAGACCGGCCAGCATAAACGTAGCAGACGATTGTCCATTACTAATAAGTACCGTAGTCGTCGCGTTACCATCCGTAATAGTAAGCGTACTGGCTACAGCGGCCGTCAACGAAATCGTACCACTTACTGTGTAAAGGTTTGTAGCAGCGTCGCAGGAACCTGGCGTCGCTGCTACAAGTAAAGCGGTTTGTGCAGTACAGGTAGTCCGAGATAAGGACACTACATAGTCTGTATAGCACCTAGCGGTATTATAGACACGGATCGTATACTGCTTATTGCCTGACGGATTGCTTAGATTATTGACGAGAATCCCGTTGGCAGGAATGCGTTTAGGGGAGCCAGATAGAGAAGCGCCAGCGTTAAACGAAGAACCTTCCGAATATTGATACGTGTGAGCCGGATTGAAATTTCGCAAAACGATCTGCCCATTGGTCTGGATTACTCCATTTTGACAGCTCGCAGCTACAGTCTCAGCCTGGAAACTAGGAATTGGGTCTTCTTCTATAAAAAGTGGGCAGCAGGCAACATCCGGACATTTGTCTGAACCATTATCAATTGATACGCTATAACTACCCACTGAGGTTATATAGAGCGTATTTTTGGTTTGGTCAGCCAGAAGATTTCCATCTTTATACCATTTATAGCCAGCACGACCAGCCGGAGCTGTCAGTAAAGAAGAGATTGGCGTTCCAGGACATACTTTTACCGGAATACTAGTGCATATAGTCGACGTAGCAACGCCTGGTATAGTCGATTTAGAATATACGATTCCTGAGCTATCGGCAACCGCCTGGAAGGTGAGCCGTAACGTTTGTCCACCATTCAGATTGGCGACACGCCAACTACTAATAGGGTTTCCCAGGTTGAAATTTGTATTTCCAGGATACGTAGCAGAGTTGGTTACATAACGGAGACCTGTTCCTAATGAGTCTCTAACCTGTATGTCGTTAACTGTTGAGCCACCGCTGTTCGTTAAAATAACTGTATAAGTAAGCGTATCGCCTAAGCTTGCCTTCGACTTGTTGACTTGTTTACTGATTGTCAACTGGGTGGATTGGGCCCATGATTGATTTCCAAGATTAACAACTAAGTTAATTAATAGACTTAGTAGTATTACGTTTGTTTTGGAGCAAACCATGAATACAGTAGTAGAAGAAGTTCTCAATAGTTGGCAATTTGTCGACTTAGCTATTTTTTATATCGAAAAAAGTTTACGTAAGTCGATATTTGGTAATATTTTGTTTGTTGTATTAACTTTTAGTGTGGCTGTTGTTTAATTCTATTTTTATGGTGTTACATGATGACGGGGTCAAAATGCGTGCCAAGATTGTTTAGTAAATTATTTTACTGAAAATCGATTACTTAATTAATTTTGTAATAACTGTGTTTTTTTACTTTTTTATGTAATTTTATTGTTTTTAAATCTACTTGTAGGTTTATTTAGTTATCTAAATTTAATATTTAGATAACTAAATATATTCAGATAAAACTATTTGGAGGGAAAGCGGCCTGTTTCATCTAAAGCCGGTTTATCGAACTGGCACAGTACTGCCTGTCCCGAAAACCCAGTTTCATTTAGTGCCTCAAAGCTGTACCTTGCAGGCTCAGGCCGATGAAAACGGTGCTGGGTTTGTGTATGAAAAACGAAAAAAAGGCTACAGTCTTCGACGCTTTGGTAATGAAAAACCCAATTGAGTTGCCTATCAATGTTTCCTCTGAAATTGGAACGCTCAGACGACTGTTAATTCATAGTCCAGACCGGGGCTTAGGCAAGGTAGTGCCGTCAAAGGCGCAGGATTGGCTTTTCGAGGATATCGTTCATCTGGACATGATGCGCCGGGATGAATATGATTATTACGTTAAGATTTTACTTTACTTTTTAGATCCGGATAAAGTAAGAGGTAAGATTGCTGAACTTGGGCCAGATGCGGATCGGTCATTTTTTAAACCTGCCGATGACCATTATTTTAAGTCTGATAAGGTTATTGATATTCAGCGGTTACTGACGGATATATTGGGCGATGAATCCATTCGCCTACGGCTTATTGCAGCCATATGTGGTATTGAACGCACATCATTCCGTATTCAGCAACAACTAAATGAGTACGATCCTGTAGAGCTGGCAAAAATCATGATCTCCGGCTCGTTGCCCGATCGAACAATGTTGTTTGCCCCGCTACCCAATTTTATTTTTACTCGCGATATTGGGATCGTCATCAATGACCATATCCTGCTCAACAAACCGGCAAAACTGGCTCGCACGCGGGAAGCCCTACTATCGCAGTATATCTTTTTTAATCACCCGCTCTTTGCTGATTATCAGGATAAAATACTGGAGATACCGGATAATGAGCACGCCTTTTTATTATCCGACACGGATACCAATCGTGATGTTACCCGTTCGACTTTGGAAGGGGGCGACGTAATGATGATTGCCCGTCGGCATCTGTTGATCGGCGTCAGCGAACGGACTACACTATATGCTGCTCAACAGGTTATGCAGGTAGTGTTTGCCCGCAATCTTGTTGATAAAGTAACTATTCTTAAAATCCCGAAAAAACGGGATTATATGCATATTGACACGATTTTTACCCAGGTTAAACGAAATGTGTGGGTACTGCTTGGGTCGCTTGGGCGTACGGGCGATGAGGCTAAAAAACGGGACGTTATTCATTTTTTTGCGCCTAAGGACGTATCGGAAGATCTAAAAATTCTTCAGTTCATTAAGGGTCTGGAGCATAAGCCAATCGAAATCGAGAATCTGGAAGATCTGCTGGCCGATATTAGTAAAAACGATCTGGGTGCTTCAGAGCCTATTCAATTTATCTATTCGGGCAATAACGAATTTCCGTTTGGGGCTCGGGAGCAGTGGACAGATTCCTGTAACTTGCTGGCGTTAAAAGATGGTGTAGTAGTGGGCTACGATCGGAATCAGAAAACAGCCGATGCGTTTCGACAAGCTGGCTTCGACGTAGTAGATGTTGCCAGCATTCTGGATCGTTTTGAACGAGGAGAGTCATCGCCTGAAACCATTGAAAACACGTTGATTATGCTCCCCTCGGCGGAGTTGTCAAGAGCCAGGGGTGGCTCTCATTGTATGAGCTTGCCATTACTGCGGGACGATGTATAAGATACTTGGTGCTTGGTAGGTTACTGTCTTATCTATAGGTTTTATTGAACAATTAATGCTTTGATGCTAATTTGCTGGCTAATTACGAACGTAACCAGACCTGTATTCTAATAAATTTATAAACCAGTATGCAATCTCAGGCTACCTCAAAAATACTAATGATTCGACCGGCTAACTTTGGCTACAACCCAGAAACCGCCGAATCAAATGCGTTCCAGAACCCAGAACTGGCCGCTCAAACGAACGATGTAGCTAAGGAAGATGCTCAGCGTGAATTCGATGAAATGGTGCATCAGCTACAGGCCACTGGTGTGGATGTAATGATTTACGATGATACGGCTGATCCCAATACGCCCGACGCCATTTTTCCAAACAACTGGGTTTCGTTTCATGCCAGCGGTACTGTCGTGCTCTACCCCATGCAGGCCGAAAATCGCCGGCTGGAACGCCGACCGGATATTGTGAATGATCTGGCAGAACGCTTCCACGTAGCCAGAATTATTGATCTTACTCATTTTGAACAGGAAGGCAAGTTCCTGGAAGGAACGGGGAGTCTGGTTCTTGATCGGATGAACCGGGTTGCTTTCGCCAGCCTGTCGCCCAGAACTCATCCGGACGTACTGGCTGAATTCGCCAATCAGACCGGATACCGTACCATCTCGTTTAGCGCTGCCGACGCAACCGGCAAAGCAGTGTACCATACGAATGTACTGATGTGTATCGGTGATACGTTTGCCATTGTTTGCTTAGCCGCTATTACCGACCCCGACGAACGACTCATGGTACGTCAGGAACTGGAGAGCCTCAACAAGCGGGTCATTGATATTACGCTGGAGCAAATGGCGAATTTTGCCGGAAATATGCTGATGGTACAGACTCCGAAAGGGCAGAAGTTGCTGATCATGTCGAACCGCGCCTATGAATCGTTGACGCCGAAGCAAATCGATCAGCTGGATGATTATGCGATGTTATTTCACTTTGATTTATCAACAATTGAGAACTACGGCGGAGGTTCGGCCCGTTGCATGATGGCTGAAGTTCATCTTCCTTTAAAGTAAGAAAATACATCATTTTTTGCCTTGTGGATGACGTCGATAGGTCATCTACAAGGCAATTTCTTTATACAGCCGAAAACATGCTACGTAGCAGCAGACTGATAAATTCGATCGACAACGTTTTGTAGAATGGCACCTTGTGTACCTGTGCAGACATTGGATGGTTTCCCCTGGCAGGCATCCAGAAAGGCAACCGTATTTTTTAGTTGTATATCCACATCTTCCAGGTAAGGAAACTGAATGTCGGCCAGCTCGCCAGCCAATTCGGTATGCAGCGAAAAGGGGAATAGTGTCACTCCGCCTTTGGTGCCAAAAACTTCCAGATTACGATCTTTATCGGCCTGGGTGTTTAAAGCGAAGGAAGAAGAGAGCATGATAGAAGCTTTGTTGGAGAAGGAAAGATAAGCCATAGCCGCATCCTCAACCTCAAATGTCTCAGGATGCCAACTGCCCATCAGGCCCTTACCACCTGTTTTACCAATCATATCGTACGTATTGCCCAGAACATGCTCAGGACTAGGGTAGCCTAAGGCACATAAAGCCAGATCGAGCACATGAACACCGAGATCCATTAAAGCACCACCGCCCTGCATGCTTTTATTCGTGAAATAACCCCATCCTGGAATGCCGCGCCGACGCAGAAAATGAGCTTTGATATGGTATATATCGCCCAGCAAACCATCCGTTTGGCAACGCATCAGCAAAGACCACTCGCTGGTTTGGCGAAGCTGAAAATTATAGGCAAGCACCCGGCCTTTCTGTAGGGCCAAATCGGCCATTTTCTGAGCGTCCTGAGCCGTTAACGCAGGTGGCTTTTCGCAGAATATGTGGCAGTTATGCTCCAGAGCCTCAATAGTTTGTGGATAGTGTAAATAGTTTGGGGTGCAGATAACAACCAGATCCGGACTGCATTCCCGGTAGAGATCGGCCGTGTTGGCAAACGCATGAGGAATACCGTGTTTATCAGCCAGGGCACGTGCTTTAGTCTGTTCACGGCCACAAATAGCCACAATGTCTACCTGGTCGGATAGCTGTTTTAAAGCCGGAATGTGATTTTTGTCGGCAATGTTGCCACCACCAATAATTGCTGCTCTAAAGATTGACATGCCAAAAGCAAAAGAGAAAGGTTCGGAGTCAAGTTGACCAAAACTGCTACGTAGTAGACGCGGCTTTTCGACTAAACAAGCACCGGAGATGCGTTGATGGTATACACTGGTGTTTCCTCAAAACGAGAGGCAACAATAACGTCAGTCGTATCAGCGTGTTGCGTAAACAAATCTCTGGTTAATTGCGGGCAATTGTTGTCTTTCGATAAGTGAGACAGTAAAACGTGGCTCATATAGGCAGGCTTGTGATTTTTAAAAAGCTCTAAAGCCTGCTGGTTGGAAAGGTGACCCCGGCCGCCCCGGATTCTACGTTTCAGAAAATAGGGATACCGGCCTTTTTCCAGTAAATCGTCGTCATAATTAGCCTCCAGAAAAGCCGCGTGACATTGGCTGAAGTGGTGAATAACGTGCTCGCAGGGAGCGCCAATATCCGTAAAGACACCAACGGTTATGCCCTGATACGTAATGATAAAGCTATGCGGGTCCGATGCGTCGTGTAGTTTCGGGAAAGCCGTTACGCTAAGATCGCCAATCTGAATGGGTTCATAGCCGCGCAAAGCACGTAGCGGAAAACCCTGGATAGGTAACCGGGATTGTTGTAGCGTACGGGACGTAATAAAAACAGGGAGCTGGTGCTTTCGGGCTAATTGTGGAATACCACTGATATGGTCAGCATGTTCGTGTGAAACAAAAATGGCTTTGACGTTACTGAGCGACAGACCGAGCCGTTTCATGCGCCTTTCGGTTTCCCGGCAAGATATCCCGGCGTCAATTAATACAGCTTCGTGCTCATTACCAACGTAATAGCAGTTGCCGTTGCTTCCTGAGTTTAAGGAGGTAATATAAAGTGGCATATAGATGCAAGTAAACAAGTTTTCGGGAATTATTCGAGTGAATGAGTGCTGGAATGAGCATTAAAATAACGTAGTCGGCTCCCTGCATTTAGGGCTTGACTGGAAAAAAAGAAAAGAATTTTTTGATTTTTGTTTGCACATACAAATATCGGTTTTACCTTTGTACTACCAACCTGAAGAAAGAGTATATGAATGCAGAGAGTGAAGTCGTGCAGGGCGAAAAAGCAGAATCTCGCTATAGTGCCTGTCTTCTGTTTTCCGCGAATGCGTTAGCCCGAGCCATTACGGCAATTGGTGACGAAGAGTTTGGACGGTTTGGATTGTGTTATTCGCATGCCTATTTGCTTTGTGAAGTGGTAGAGCAGCCCGGAATAACCCCATCGCAGTTGAGTGAAACACTTTCTCTATCGCCATCGACGATTACTCGATTGGTAGAAAAGTTAGAACAAAAGCAATTAGTACGTCGTGAATCGGAGGGCAAGAAAACCCTGATTTATCCAACAAATGAGGGCGAAGCGCTGCAACCCGCTGTTGCTAAAGCCTGGGATCGTGTTGGTGAACGTTACTCTAAAGCTATTGGTGAAGCCGACGTATGTCAGCTAACGCAGCAAATTAAGAAAGCAACCCAGGTCCTGGGCGAAGGCTTTTAAAAATTTTGCAAGAAATATTGTATGTGCAAACAAGTTAACTACTGACCGCTATGAAAACTGACAACGAAACCATTGGACTGCTAATCGGAAAAGCAGATGCTGCCACGAAAGATATCTGCTGGTCATTAGCTAAGGAAGGAATTTCTGCCATCGTGAAGCAGAAGGAAACAGGAACAACCGAGCCCGACGACGTATCTAAGCAATGGTCAGGCCAGCCCGGAAAGGATCTCTTTTTTAATGGGTGGAAACTACTCTTTTAAGATCAGGTTCCGAAGGGTTGGAATAGAATCAGATGCCATGTTCCCGCCTTTCGGGCCACTCGAAGTTCCTCTGCACAAGGTTAAGCATACCTTGTTGCTGGAATGCAATAAAATCAACTGTGAAGAAGGAGCCTGTGGGCTCTTTTTTATTGCCCATTAGTCAGAAGTGAACGTATCGATTCCCGGAAAATTTACTGTTTTAGCAATCTGTCAATCTCCTCCAGAAACGGATAGCCGGGCTCTAAATCACATTCAGAAGACAACGCTGCTCGGGCTTTATGGTAGATCGTTAATCTGACGATGTTCTTAGCCTGGCAATGCTCGTCGTAGCCTTTACAGGCGATGACCATGGCTGCAGTGGTTGGGTTTTCCCACCAAGTGCCCGATATAACCTGAAAACCGTCGCTTCTTTGCAAACAGCGCCGGTTCCGAACAGTCGGTAAGGGTATATCGCTTCCCAACCTGGGTCGGAAGATACGCCTGAGCGTATCGCTATAATCACAGGAAATCCTGAATAACGTATCGTTGTAGAAGAACAGAGAAAGATTGGTCAGTAATACCTCATCAATCGTTATCTGAGTTGCTGTGAATTTCCGAATATGTGGACAGGAGAGAGCCAGAGTTCCTTTTACCCGTGGCTGATCTTCCTCCAGAAAGAGACTGGTATTTATCGTACTGGCCGTAGTAATGCCGATCCGATAAGCGCCCAGGCCATCTGTTATTGATTGAGCCTTCGCGAAAGCAGGTATTAACAAGAATACAAGCAGGAAACGTAGCATTCATCAGGAAAGCCTGGTTATACGCGGAAAGATAATGCTTTCTGGGGACGATACGCTAAGGAGCCGCAACCGGAATAGGGTTCACGGGATGATGTGGGTAAAAAGGGAAATATCCTGGCTTAAAATCAGGAGTTTTTAGGGCTGATAACTGCCCATGCAGCCGTATGTCCTGTTCGTTTACGTAGTCAATCTGTATCACACGTATTAGTAGCGTATCCAGGTATAATAGTTCGCCAACCGTAGGTATACGAGACAAACCGATCGACCGAAAACGGCGCCCCTTAAAATAGACGTAAACGTTATGCATAGAGGTAGTGGAAACTAGTTGAACATATATATTACGACCGATTTGTAAATAGTTGCCAGCGCTGACCATTACGATCAATAATCTTCTGGGCTCTGCTCAGCGTTGGGCAAATGGCAACAATAAGACCCGCTTGCGGGCATACAATCTGGTAGGCATCGCGCTGACCTGTATTCGTAAACACTGGCTGAGCGTTAATAACAAAGCCTTTATAAATCATTGTGAACAGGATTATATGCTCCTTATACGAAAAAAGGATAGTCGTAAGATTTCTTTTTAGCCTGTTTATTAATTAAAAGGTTGTATACTATGATTATTGACTAAAAATAAAGCTAGTATTTAGTCGAAATGGATCATATGAAAAATTTATCTTTTATGCTGGCCTTGCTTGCTATGCTTTTGTATGGCTGTAAGGATGCACCGGTTGAAACGTCCGTCGCAATACCATCTGGTCAGAGAGTAAGCCGTCTTACTACCTCCTACCTGCGCATTCTGAATCAGGACCCGTTGTTAGACACGGTTGTGGTTGATGGAACGGTCTATTCAATTGCGTCAAAAGACAGCATGGCTTTTCAGTACGACAGTCAGGATCGATTAATCAACTTCGACAGAACACAGTTTTCGGGCGGCCCTGGTGGCTCGTATACGAATGGACCTCTCAAAAATGTGTATGCATACAGTAACGGTCAGTTTCAGGAGGTTGAAGGCGGAACCGGCAGCCGGTTTAGTTACAAACTGGATAACACGCAACGTAGAGTATTGAGCCGGACAAAGAAACGAAACTTGTATACAGAGCTGGATACCCTAAGACAGTACTCACCTGAAGGTATTTTAACCAGTGTACAAACCGCGAATTATCGTCAGGTCTTTACTATCGAAAATGGGAACGTAACGCGCATCGAGCAGTACAGTAACAGAACCAATAAGCTCGATCAGACGACGGAGCTGACATATGACCTTGCCCATACTGCGCCACCTGCTCAGTTTACTTTTTTGGGCGAAACCAGCCGAAATGCCCTGGCGAACAAAAAAGTTCAGGATTACACCGCGCCTGGGGGAGCCGTTACGTATACCTACTCCTACAGGAATCTTTACGACTCACAAGGTAGAACGATTCGCCAGATTGAATACCACCAGGATTCCGCTATTAATCAAGGAAAACCGTATTTCTGGACTGCCACGGATTACTACTATTAACGATTGGGCAAAAGAATTCGGCAAACGCGTTGAGCGAGGAGAATTGGTTGCTGATTGTCTTTCAATAGCAACCTCTTATGCTACGTTTACCTCTGTTGACACTGACTAACGGTTAGATCAATTGGGTAGATCACAATCTCCTTTATTCATGATTAGTAAACAGAGTTACTTACTCATTCTATGCTTTTTACCTCTACTGACAATTGCCCAAGTAAAACCGGAAAATCAGATCGCTATTCGGGGATTACTCGTCGATGATCAAAACAAGCCAGTTCCGTTCGGCAACATCGCGCTATACCAGAAAAGCGATTCGACGCTGATAACGGGGGCGGTTTCCGACGAGGCCGGGGCATTTGAGATGCGTAGCAAACCCGGTCAATTCTCCGTAAAAATCAGTGTACTGGGTTATCAGGAACGGCGCATTGCATTGGTTCAGGTAGCGAATCAGGCTATTGATCTGGGTAGAATCGCTCTCAAAGCTGGCTCCAAACGACTGGAAGAAGTAGTCGTTAGGGGCGAGCGCAGCCAGATGGAATTGTCGTTAGACAAGCGTGTATTCAATGTCGGTAAAGATCTGGCGAACGCAGGGGCAACGGCCGCCGATATTCTCAGTAACGTACCGTCCGTAGCCGTTGATGCCGAAGGTAATGTTAGCCTTCGGGGGAGCAATAGTGTTCGAATCCTGATTGATGGCAAACCATCGGGGCTCGTTAGCTTTAAGGGCGGAAGCGGATTGCAGCAATTGCAGGGAAGCGCTATCGAGCGAGTTGAGGTGATTACAAATCCATCGGCACGCTACGAAGCGGAAGGAATGGGCGGCATCATTAATATCATTCTCAAAAAAGAGCAGCGCGAAGGTATTAATGGCTCGTTCGATGTCATTACTGGGTATCCGACCAATTTTGGGTTGGCTGCTAATGTCAATTACCGCCGAAAAAACCTGAATTTCTTTGTCAATTATACCAACTCATTTCGCAATACGCCCGGACGTAACGCTTTGTATCAGGAGCTGTACCGTAACGACACTACGTTTATTACGCAGCAAAACTCAACGAGTCATCTGAAAGGAATCAACAACAATGCCCGCGCCGGACTGGACTATTTCTTTGACTCGAAAAACGTACTGACGGCTTCCTACACCTGGCGACTGAGTAAAGGAAAACGCTTTTCAGACATTTACTACCGCGATTATCAGTTTACGACCAGCAACCTGCAGAGTATCACGAATCGGACGCAGGACGAGACCGAAACCGAACCCAATTCTGAGTATGCCCTTACTTATAAGCGATCGTTTAAACGGGAGGGCCATACGCTCACGGCTGATGTCCGGTTTCTGGATAACTGGGAAAGCTCCGATCAATATTTCGCCCAAAAGACGTTTAAACCCGATGGTAATACGTTGATGGTTCCTTCGGTACTGCAACGTAGCGTAAATGACGAAACCGAAAAGCAATTTCTGGTTCAGATCGACTACGTACAGCCATTCAGCAAGAACGGAAAATTTGAAGCGGGACTACGTAGCAGCACCCGCGACATGACGAATGATTATGCCGTTACGCAGCAGGAAAATGATGGGAGCTGGACGCCTTTGCCGGGGCTGGTAAACGATTTCCTGTATCAGGAACGTATCAATGCACTGTATGGCATTGTTGGGAATAAGGCGCGGAAGTTTTCGTACCAGCTTGGCCTGCGAGCCGAAAAAACCGACGTAACAACCACACTGCGACGTACGAACGATGTGAATCCCCGGCATTACACAAACCTATTTCCCAGTGCTCACGTTTCGTATGATCTTCCACGCCAGCATGCGCTCCAGCTCAGTTATAGCCGACGCATTCGACGACCACAATACAATGATCTGAGTCCGTTCTCTACCTTCAGCGATAATCGAAACTTCTGGAGTGGCAATCCGAATCTGAACCCTGAATTTACGAATGCGTTTGAAGTTGGCCATATCAAGTACTTTACCAAAGGATCTATTAGCTCATCAGTTTATTATCGGCATACCGAAGACAAAATCCTGTCGATTCGTCGGGTAAATGATCAGGGATTTTCAACCACGCGTCCCGAAAACCTGAGTAGCGAAAATTCGTATGGTGCTGAATTTGCTGGTTCCCACGCACTCTATACCTGGTGGAAACTTGATGGGAGTTTTAATTTCTTCCGGGCTATAACCAACGGTAGCAATCTGGACCTGAACTATCAGAGTGATACGTATAGCTGGTTTACCCGGATGATTTCCCGATTCAATCTGCCCAAATCGATCGATGTACAGTTAAGAGGGAATTACGAAGCGGCCCAGAAAACGCCACAGGGCCGTCGGAAGGGATTAGCTACACTCGATTTTTCGGCCAGTAAAGACTTACTGAACAACAATGCTACGTTGACCCTTAACGTACTGGATGTATTCAATTCCCGGCGTTTTCGGAATATCACAGAAGGGGATAATTTCTACGCTGAAAGCACGTCGCAATTTCGTCTGCGTCAGATCAACGTAACGTTTAGCTATCGGTTACGTCAGGCTAAGAAAAAAGAAAAAGAAGGGGGAGAGGGCGAGTTTTAACAGCCTATATAGCATAACTACCGTAACCGCCAATCAATTTTTCGGTCAAGTAGGCGTGTGAGCAACCGATATGATGCATACCCATTGGGGTAATTTATTGACGGAAAGCCTATCAATTCGTTGGAGTTGATGAGCTTTGGTTCTCTAGTTTGTTCTTTTTTGTGCCTTCGAACCTGTAAAGTGGTGATTACAGTAAAATATGGCCAGCTTTTTGTTTTACTACTTATAGACTATTGGCCAAGTAGCATATATTTTGAATGCGCTCCTTCCTCTTTGTAATTTCTATAATCAGCTACGGGCTATTTCCCTTTTGGGGCTATAGTCAGTCTATTTAGCCCGCTATTCTGGTGAGCGATACAACCCGGTTTCTATCGGTTGGTCGCCAGTTGGGTGTTTTGGACGATAAAACGACCAAACTAACATTTGAACAGGTCAGACGAAGAACTGATTTTGTGCCCAGCCGTTCCGAAACATTTCAGTACGGCTACAGTAGCAGCGCTTATTGGTTTCGGTTGCGGATTACGAACCAAAGTCTGGAAAATACAAAACACTGGTTAATCGGATTGCTCGATGCGTCGTCAATCGACTATGCAGACTGCTACGTTGAGTATGCTGACGGACGGGTAGAGCACCAGACGGGTGGCTTGAAAAGACCCTACGTAGATCGCGGTTTTTTCGCAACAACGCCCTTCTTTCGGATCAATTTACTAACTAACGAGCCGGTTACGGTCTATTTTCGCATCGAAAGTAGCGCAGCGATGTTTGGCAAGGTGACCATCTGGGAAGAGTACTACAATCTGAGCAAAGGACGGGTTATCATTTTTGCTATCTGGATGTTTCTGGGGCTTTTTATTCTGCGTTCGCTGAATAGTTTTGTGCTGGCCCGGTTTGTTTCCAATCGTCATTTTCGTTTTTATGCGGTATGTACATTTCTGCTGTATCTGGCTACGCTGGCCCGTACCGGAATCTACCCAATCCTTTTATCGAATCACCCGCAACTCCTCGACTGGGTTCCTGCGGGCATGGGTCGGTTAATGCCGATGGGGTTGTCTGTCTGGCTGTATTCACTGCTTGATAATCGACCGATTTTACGGCCGCCCCGCTGGTTATTGCTCGCCATTGCCGGCACTAGCTTTATAGGAATATTTTTGTCATTAGTTGTGCAAAACGCTTTCATCGGCCAGTTCTTTGCCGCGCTGGTGCTGCTTACCTACGTCCTGTTCTTTATAGGAGCGGGTATCATCTGGAAACTTGGGCCGCGAACCGCTCTGGTTTTTGTGGTGCCGATTGCCATTTGTACAATTCCTTTTTCGCTCTATCAACTACAGTCGCTGGCCCTAATCCCGTATCATCCGGGTATCAGTCAACTGGCACTGCTGGCGCTGGCTCTCGAAATGGTGTCGATGTCGCTGGTCTTAGGACGTATCGTGCAGTCCTATATTAAAGAACGGGTGGCTGTGGCCAATGCGCTGATCCAGGAAAAAGTGGAAGTAGATAAACTACAGGAACTCGATGCGCTGAAGACCCAGTTTTTTACCAATATTTCTCACGAATTCAGAACGCCACTGACACTGATTCTGGCACCGATTACCGAGCTGAAAGAACGCTACCCAACTGAAAACGTACTGACCCTGATGGAACGTAACGGGAACCGGTTGCTGACACTGATTAACCAATTGCTCGATCTGAGCAAGCTCGAAGCGGGTCACCTGAAACCTGTGCCCGAACCCGGCGATATAGCGGGGTTTTTCCGGGCGCTGGCTAGTGCTTTTAGTTCACTGGCGCAGAGTCGACAGATCCATTTCGTCTTTGACCAGTCGGAAACTGGTTGGTGGGCCTTCTACGACCGCGATAAGCTGGAGAAAATCGTTACCAATCTGCTATCGAATGCCTTTAAGTTCACGCCCAACGGAAAAGAAGTCCGGATGATGGTTCGGTACCCGCACGAGGATCGGGTTAGGATCACAATTCAGGATACGGGCATCGGAATTTCAAAGGCCAACCTTCCCCATATTTTTGAACGTTTTTATCAGCGCTCCCCCGATGCGGTCGATGGCCAGATGAACCGGGCTTACGAAGGTACGGGTGTAGGGTTGGCGATAGTGCACGAACTGGTTCGGGTACTGGGCGGAACAATTGACGTAACGAGCCAGGAGGGCATAGGTACTACGTTTACGGTTTCGCTGCCTCTTGTACCGGTTCTCGATCCGCCCGACGTAGTGACGGAAGAAAAAATAGAACATCCTATTGCTGCCAATATTGCTAGCAAACAGTTGTCGGTTGCGTTGCCCTCATCGGATTCGTTAACCGACGTAGCATCGAAAGAGCTATTGCTAATCATCGACGATAATCCCGATATTCGGTCTTATATACGCAGTATTTTCGACGCCGATTATCAGATTCTTGAAGCCGTTGATGGACAGGACGGTGGGCTCCCAGACGGCCACAGTGGGTAAATCCTTTAACCTGAACCTGGCCAACACGTTTGTCGATCAGGAGACGCCCAATCAGCTCACCCTATCGGCCAGTGGTTTACCAGCGGGTCTTGTCTTGTAGGGAACAGCCATCAGTGGCACCCCTTCGGTGAGTGGAGTCTCGACGGTGATCCTGACGACGACCGATGGCGGTGGACTGACCAACACGACCAGCTTTTCGCTGACGGTGAGTCCAGCTCAATCCACGACTACGACACCGCCGACTGGTTTTGCCATCACGGGCGTACAGACGGTAAGCTGTGAAACCGTGAGTGCAGGCCTGCGCCGGGTGCGCTTTACGCCCCAGTACGCGGGTGTTACTGGCCAGACCATCAGTTTTCGGGTGGAGAATGAGCTGGCGGCCACCACGGCGTCATGTCCTTATACGCTGAATTTGTACACGGATAATCCGGCCATTACCTTGAAGGCTCAACAGGTGGGCAGTGGAGGAGAGGTTAGTTACCGTTACAACTGGCTGGCAGCTTGTTCAGCACCGGCTCGGGTTGGCTACACCAGAGGTCCAGACTCGACTGGAGGTGACCGTATTGGGCAACCCGGTGGAAGGTGAGTTTGTGGAGATCGAGATTCGGGGTGCTGCCCGCCAATCAGTATCGGCTGAATTGGTAGATCAGCAGGGTAGAACAGTCTGCCGGCAACGTATTGACGAGGCTAGCACCTTGGAGCGGATGAGTTTACCGGTGGGGTATAGCCGAGGGGTGTTGCTACTCAGTGTTCAGGGGGCTTATGAGCGTCAGCAAGTCAAAGTGATTATGAAGTAATTGCTCTTTTTTGATCATGAACCAAGGGGCTGATTCCGCAGAGTAGGTCCTTTGGTTTTGAGTGTGGTCTGGAATCTTAGTATCCATTGACTGTATACGTCAGGCATTTATCATAAGTCTGTCATATGGCCTGTGATACACAGTTATACGTGTGTGGTAGATTGCCCCCGAACTAAATAGAAAAAGGCTAATCAGTAAATTTGGAGTTTGACACTCGAAAACTGATTAGCCTTTATTCAAAAACGGAGTCTCTCTAAAAGATTTGAACTGATAAAATGGCTGATAATTAATAGGTAGATTTGGCTTATAAAAAGTGGACAAAGGAATAGGTGATGGGCGATGAAATAACTAAAATTTTTATTGGAGCCGGAGGATGCTGATCGACAGCAAGTTGTATTTTTATCATAAACACAAGTTTCTTTTATTGGTAGCTTGGCTTGGTCAGAGGTAAGCGGGTGGTTTCCTTTATTTTATACGTGTTTTACAAACCTATTTGTGATAGCGATGCCATGTCCTAGAATAAGTTTACAGCTCAGTTAGGGGCTGTAAACTTATTCTAGGACATGGCAGGTCAACTAGTCCTTCATTGGCTTGTCGTTTGATCCGCAACGGCGGACCGTCATCGTTGAAGTGTTGATCGAGCAATACCACATCGACGAGCGGCTATGCTGACCGAGCCCACTTATTTACAGACGGCTAGTCAAGTTTGACGCGCCTGAATTCGAGAAGCTGACATGGTTAAGGTTAAAAAAGAATGGCTAACCGAAAATAGTCTTTTTCTCAGAAACTTAGTATGTTCCTAACTGTAGCGGATGTTGCTAACCATCACACATCAACACTAGTTGTCATTTGGCAAAAAGTGAAGGGTGAGGGGATAGAAATGATTGACAGGTTGCCAATCTCAGAAATCGCTCATTTTACGGAGACAAATCACAAAAACGTTCTTGCTAAAATACGAGTTGAACGATCCCATATCATTTTAATCTATCAATACATAAGCTAGATTTCATAGGAAACCTGGCTTATGTGTTCTGCTATTTTACAGCCCTATTTTTTCTCCAATAACTGCTTAACCAAACGCTTCAGCTCATCAATCTCTGCTTGTTGTTGCTGTAACTCCCGTTTCATGTGCTGCTTATCTTTCTCGAGCTTAATACTATATAGCGTCAACTCTTCAATCTTTTCCAATAATCTGGCATCCATCTTGGCCGCATCGATACCCTGCTCAACAACCTCAGCCGCAGAAGGTACGCCTGGTAGGTGTTGATATTGTTGGATGAAATTATCCACTTCTAAAAGCGAACGTAGCTTGTAGCCACTCATAAACACCTTATCCGACCAATCCGCTTCGCTACGTACTGAGTAATGGCCTGAGGAGGTTAGTACCAACTTACCGGTAGCATCAACCGTGAGTAGTTTATCTGTTGTAGCAAGCTGAACTGGGCTATTGGCCGTGAGTCGACTTAGACGAACACCTGATTCATTATCCGTTCCACTATTTACTTCTAGTCGAGCGGTTGGTGCTGAGGTGCCTATACCGACACTGGCCTGATTGCCCAGGATAACAGCATCACTAATGGCAACCCGTGTGTTGGCACCGATGGCTGTGGCATTGTAAAGACCATCCTCGGCTTGGCTGTTATAGCCCATCAGTACGTTATCGCTGCCGGTTGTAATAGCACTACCAGAGTTAGGGCCAATGATGATATTATTGCTACCCGTCGTATTGTTAATGCCCGCCTGGCTACCCACAAAGGTATTGTTGGTGCCATTTGTATTATTACCCCCGGTCGACGCGCCAACGAACACATTGCTGCTCCCCGAACCATTACTATAGCCCGCATTGCTGCCGATAAAGGTATTACCTGTGCCATTATCATTACTGTAACCGGCCAACCCGCCTGTGAACGTATTGCCTGAACCGGTCCGGTTACTAATGCCTGTTAAATAGCCCATGAAGGTATTCAGACCACCAAGCGTGTTTGAGTAACCCGATTGAGTTCCCACAAATGTATTTTGGAAGCCTGTGGTGGTATTGAAACCTGCTTTAGAGCCAATCATAACTTGATCAGACACCGTGGTCGTATAACCTGCCGAGTCGCCGATCATTACATTGTGGGCTCCTGTTGCATTCTTATAGGCAGCATAAGCTCCTATAACAGTATTACTATAGCCAACTTCGTTTGTAAAGCCCGAATAAGCGCCAACAAACGAATTAGATGGTCCTGTTCTGTTTTTGCTGCCGGCATAACTCCCTATGAATGTGTTGGCGGAAGCCGTGGTATTTTGCTGACCGGCTACCGCGCCAATAAAACTATTATTGGTGCCCACATCAGTAAACAAACCCGCTGTGCTACCAATAAAGGTGTTTAATCCTCCAGTCTTGGTGAACCTACCAGCACTAGCCCCTATAAAGGTGTTATTAGCTCCTGAGGAAACAATGTTGCCGGTTTGTGCTCCGTAGAAAGAGTTATTAAAACCGGTCATGGATGTGTTGCCCGATTCATAGCCCACAAATGTATTGTTGGTGGATGGCGTAGCGGAATTGGCTGTCCGTTGAATATAATTGGTTTGCGCCCGTAATGGTGAAATCAGCAGGACTAAGCTAAGTAAAGGGTAGACTAGTTTCATGGAGTAGGCGGACTTGGCTCGCTATAGTTTAACTGATGCCTCAATTAGTAGCAGGGCCATTAAACGAGTACAATACTAGCAAGCCTAGAGATGGCTTTCAATCGGATAAATGTATGAGCAAGCTGCCATCATTGTGTTAAAACAAAGAACCGGGCCGCCAGTAGCAGTCCGGTTTCCAGTTCCAACTTAAAAATTCTTGTCTACTGTCAAAAAGCCCGACTTTTAGGCCGGGCTCTTGAATGTAGGTGGTGGGACGGTGTTACTGCATGGCTACCACACGGCTATTCTGCTGAACAGTCTGAGTCGATAGGTTTAGCTCTTTCTTGATGCTGCTGTCGCCGGATTTTACTTCTAGCTCATACTTGCCATCGGTCAACTCATTGACGTTTAACTTCAGGGCACACTTCTCATCTTTCCTATCCAGGCTTTGACGGAAGATCACCAGATTGTTGGCATTACGTAGAACGATCTCTGCCGGGGCGTCCGCTCCTTTTACCACCGATACCCGTACTTGATTGTCGATGGTGACGAAAGCACTGGCACCAAAAGCGTTGGCTTTAGGAGTGGCCGGATTGGTGAATGTCGAAGCACTGATCAGAGCAGAAAGGGCGAGGTTTGATAGGAAGGTTAACATGGTTGTATTTGTGTTTAGTGTTGTTCTGGTGTTGTTTATCTGTTCGTTGTTTACTGTATGCCAAAGGTTGTGCCAACTAGTAGTGTCTGTTGATTATCAGTGGCTTAATTAGTATGCCATACTGGGTAACTGTCCGTTGGTGGACAACCGGTGTTCATCTACGGACAAATGTATAGGGGGATAGAAGATAGCAAAAGAAGGAATGGATAAGCAGCAGAAAACAGCGACGGAGAGCGGCTTTTTCAGTATAAATGGTTGATCAAGGAGCGTACGAACTTTAGCAAGACGCTCGACTGCAAGCTGAGTCGGGCGTCTTTTGGGATATTTTCGTGGTTAGCTTATGAGCAAAACCCATTGACTTGCCGATTTGAGTTAAATCCTGATATCGTCTCAGCTAATACAGCTTCTAGGTTATGCGAAATCAGACTATGCAGTCTGACCCATTTTTACTTCGTTCAGTAATGATCTTTTGTCCAGATAAGCCATGAACTTCATACAGAGAACGATTTTTGATGTATCGGGTTGAAACCAATGATACAACAATTTCAATAGGAGGGGACGGATTTACTTTACGTAACCTGGCTATTTTCTATTAAGTACAATAAACAGAAAAAGGCTAATCAGTTGATTTTGAGGTTTTACGCTCGAAAACTGATTAGCCTTTAGTCAAAAACAGAGCCTCCTACGGGATTCGAACCTGCGACCTACGCATTACGAATGCGTCGCTCTACCAGCTGAGCTAAGGAGGCTTTTTTGCTGTTAGCGGGTGCAAATATAGTAGCCCATTTGTAGAGACGCAATACTTTGCCACTCCTTTTTTGCGATAGGCCAACCGTTTTTGGTAAATTTGCACTATGATTTCCATCACGAACCTCTCGTACTATCTCGGTAGCCGGGCACTGTATGAAAATGCCTCGCTTCATATTAAACCCAATCAGAAAATCGGCCTGATTGGTCTCAATGGCACTGGTAAATCGACGCTGCTGCGAATTATCAACGGCGAATATCAGGCTGATGGCGGAACCATTTCCAAAGCTGGCGACGTAACCATTGGTTTTTTAAATCAGGATTTGTTGTCTTATCAGACCGACGACTCTATTTTGTCGGTGGCGATGCAGGCGTTCGAACGCCAGAATAAACTGCAACAACAGATCGATGAGTTACTTCATGAGATGGAGACCAACTACCGCGATGAACTGGTCGATAAGCTGGGCAAGGTGCAGGAAGAGTTCGACGCGCTGGATGGCTATACCGTACAGGCTAGAGCTGAAGAAATTATGGAAGGTCTTGGTTTTTCGACCGAAGACCTGCAAAAGCCGTTACGCACCTTTTCGGGGGGATGGCGAATGCGCGTCATGCTGGCTAAGCTTCTGTTGCAAAAGCCTTCTTTATTGATGCTTGATGAGCCAACCAACCACCTGGACTTACCGTCGATTCAGTGGGTGGAAAAATACATTCAGACTTACGAAGGAGCTGTGATGGTAGTATCGCACGACCGCGAATTTCTGGATAACGTGATTGATGTTACGGTTGAGGTATCTGGTACGAAGTTAAATTACTATGGTGGTAATTATTCGTTCTATCTGGAAGAGAAAGCGTTACGTAACGAAATTCAGAAAGGTGCTTACGAGAACCAGCAGGCTAAAATCCGGCAGACGGAGCGCTTCATTGAGCGGTTTAAAGCTAAAGCTACCAAGGCTAAGCAGGCCCAAAGCCGCGTAAAGCAACTGGCTCGTATGGAACTGGTCGATGCCGTTATCGATGAAACGGCGCGGGTTAATTTCAAATTTCAGTTTTCAACCCAGCCAGGCCGTCATATTCTCCATCTTGAGGATATTACTAAACATTACGGACCCAAGCGAATTCTGACTCACGCCGACGTCAGACTGGAGCGGGGTGATAAAGTAGCGCTGATTGGCGCTAATGGTCGTGGGAAATCGACGTTGCTACGTATCATTTCGGGGAGTGAGCCACTGAACGATGGTCGTCGGCAGTTGGGACATAACGTATCATTTAGCTTTTATGCACAGCACCAACTTGAGTCGTTGAACGTAGACGATACGTTGCTCGAAGAACTAAAACATGCGAATCCGACCAAAACAGAGGGCGAATTACGGGGTGTATTAGGCTGCTTCCTCTTCTCCAATGACGAGGTTTTTAAGAAAATCAAAGTTCTTTCAGGGGGAGAAAAATCACGTGTAGCACTGGCAAAAGTGTTGCTTTCGCAAGCAAATTTCCTACTGCTTGACGAACCGACCAACCACCTGGATATGCAATCGGTCAATATTCTTATTCAGGCGTTGGAGCAATACGAAGGTACGTACGTAGTGGTATCGCACGACCGATACTTTGTGTCGCAGATTGCCAACAAAATCTGGTACATCGAAGATGAGCAGATTAAGGAGTATCCGGGTACGTATGATGAATACGAATGGTGGATGGAAGAGCGCAAAGATGGCAAAGTTGCTGAAACGCCAAAGTCTCAACCAGCCCCTGTTGTAGCCAGCCAGCCGCAATCCAGTAATGGTAAGGCCGACAATGGACGACCTTCGGAAGAGGATCGAAAAGAATGGCAAAAAATGCTACGTAAGCTAAATCAGCAGGCCGAGGCAGCCGAAACAAAAATTGCTCAGCTGGAAGAACGTAAAAAGCGGCTCGAAGACGAGCTGGCCGATCCTGCTACGTATGGAGACGGTAAGCTAATGCAGGCTAAAAACGACGAATACCACCGGGTTAAAACTGAAATCGGCCAAATACAGGATGAATGGGAAGCCGCTATGATGGAAGCTGAAGAGTGGGAAAAAAAATTAGCATGACCATTACCTAAAATAGTCGGCTTCATATTACAAATGAAATATAATTATATTTCATTTGTAATATGAAGCCGACGTATAATAAGGGGAGAGGGGCGCAGTTTAATACGGCCAACCCCTACCTGAAGAACCGCCTTGAACCCGACGAAGCAGAATGGGCTGTGGATAGTTTCACAGAGCCAGCCCGCAAAACTCAATTTCTCGACGATGCTCCCAAGCAGATTATCAGCCGTTCGAAAAGCCCGGATGTTGGCTTTTCGGCTTCCGTAAATCCATATCAGGGTTGCGAACATGGCTGCATTTACTGCTATGCCCGACCTACGCATGAGTATTGGGGCTTTTCGGCGGGGCTGGATTTCGAAAGCAAAATAATGGTCAAGAAAAATGCGCCTGAGCTGCTGGAGAAGCAGTTTCAGACGCGTTCCTATCGGCCAGTGGTTCTCTTCTTTTCGGGAAATACGGATTGTTACCAACCGGCCGAACGGACCTACCAACTGACGCGTCGGATGCTACAGCTGTGTCTGCATTATCGAAATCCGGTATCGATTATTACGAAAAATGCACTCATTCTACGCGATCTGGACATCCTGAAGCCGTTGGCCGACTTGAATCTTGTCAGCGTAGCCATAACGATCACTACTCTAAACGAAGAATTACGGCTGCTGATGGAGCCACGTACCGTTACGTTCGCTCAGCGTTTAAAAACACTGGCTACGTTGCATCAAGCGGGGATTCCCGTAGGGGTTATGACTGCACCAATTATTCCCAGCCTCAACGACCACGAAATACCGAAACTAGTTGAATTAGCCGCTGAATCGGGTGCGCTTTGGTCGGCTTATACCATTGTTCGTCTAAATGGCGCACTTGCCCCCTTGTTTACGGATTGGGTAAATCAGGCTTTCCCCGACCGGGCTGAACGAATTCTGCGGCAGATTGCCGACTGCCACGGCGGACAACTGAACGATTCACGTTTTTCGACACGAATGGTGGGGGAAGGAAATTATGCGCGGCATATTGCTCAGCTGCACCAGATTGCCTGTCAGAAATTCCTGAAAGACCGACAGCATCCTACATTAACCACCAGGTTGTTTCGGCCAGCCGGGCAGATCGGTTTGTTCGAGTAACTATAGATTGCTTGATCAACTCAGTTCTCGTAAGAAAAGCCTTTTTGCTGCCGCTGTGTTTCGGCCATTTGTATTCGTTTGGCCGAATGGTCGAACGATTGGGTTACTGTTTTTTGAATGTTCGTGCAAATTGTATCGAGAGGCAGATCATTATCGTCGGTTCCAAACGGATTTTCGATTTCTTCGGCAATGATTTCAAGGCTGGCTAACACGTAAAAAACAAAAATGACCAGCGGAACAACCAGATAGTGTAGGTTTGATACGTAGCCGAGCGGCAGCGTCATGCAATAAACAAAAATAAATTTCTTGATGAACGAGCTGTACGAGAAAGGAATGGGCGTATTCTTGATCCGTTCGCAGGCGCCACAGGTATCCATCAATGACTGAATTTCTGGGTTCAGAATAATGAGGTGTTCAGGTAGTAAAATTCCCTTGCGCTGTAGATCGTTGATTTTGCCAAAAATAGCCAGGGCTATTTGCTGAGGAACATGCTCGCTCATATTCAGATTGGTGATCGGAAAAAGCGACGTTTCTGAAAACTCCTTTTCAATCGAGTGCTGGCGTAAGTGATTCTTCAGCGCAAAGGCAAAATTAGGAATCATAGCCCGGAAAAACTGACGAACATCGGTTTGGCTAACATCCAGTAACTGGTCAAGTTTCAGCGCCATGTTACGTGTATTATTGACCAGACCGCCCCACAGCTTTCTACCTTCCCACCAGCGGTCATAGGCTGTATTGGTCCGGAAAACCAGTAGCATCGAAATCACAAAGCTCAGCAGCGAGTGCATGAGCGAAAAATTCTTGAGATGCGGATTGTCGCTCAGATCGAGCAACTCAATAATATGAACTATAATGAGCGAATAAAGACCAATGCTGAGGATAGCCGGTAGTAATTTGCGAACGGTATCAGCTCGGTTGAAGGTGATAATGAACCGGAACCAGTCTTTCGGATTATAGTTTACCATGGATTAGTTAAGGAGACCTTCGCCAAAGTTATCAATTTTAAAATTCGGCAAAGGCTACCATCTTTGCCCGATCAGAACGTTAGCATAACGTTCATAGACTTATTCGTTACGTTAAAAAGAATCAAATGACTGTCTCTCTCAGGCTGTTGGCTGTTACGTTACTATGTTGTTACGCTACGTTGCTACCGGCGCAAAAAATACAAACCGTTGATCAGATCATTGATGCTAAGATAGCAACGGTGTTGCTGTACCCACTCGTCAATGGAAGTCATAATGATCCGTCCTTAACCCTCAACCCGCCCGTTATTTCGCTTGATGAGCAAATTCCGTTGCAACTCGAATTTGACGACTTAACCGCTAACTATCGGTCGTTTCGCGCTAAACTTATTCATTGCAATGCCGATTGGCAGCAGTCGGTACTAAACGATATTGAATTTACGTACGAATACAACGACAACCCCATTACTGACTATCAGGTTTCGCTCAATACCAAAATTCCGTATTATCATTATCGATTCGTGATTCCACGCGTAAAGCTGCCAGGAAATTATGTGCTGGTTGTATACGACGAGCGCAATCGTAATTCGATCATGTTTACCCGTCGGTTTAGTACGTATCAGAATAAAATATCGGTCGCTGCCAGTGTTCATTTCTCGTCCGATCCATCGCGGCAGTTTTCTGATCAGCAAATTGATATGGCCATTAGCTACAAAGGCTATCAGGTGATTTCTCCACAGGACGATTTTAAAGTCGTCATACGTCAGAATTACCGCGATGATCGTGTAATTCGTGGCTTGCGACCAACCAATGTGCAGGCTTTCGATCAGATGCTGGAGTATCGATTGATCGATCTAAGTAATACGTTGCCGGGCGGGAATGAATTTCGATTCTTTGATACGCGGACGGTTCTTTCCAGAGCCAATTACATTGATCGTATCGACCGAAATGCTGATCGTAATATTGCCTACGTACAGATCGATAAACCACGTAGTCAGGGGGCCTATATTCAGAGCGATGATTTCAACGGCTTATTCGTAATCGACCAGCGGGAAACCGGCAACGGAGCAACCAATGGCGATTATATTGAGACCGTGTTTACGCTTCAAATTCCTGAACTGCCAGGCGTAGATTTATATGTTAATGGTGCCTTCAATTTCTGGCAATTAACGGAGCGTAACCAAATGACGTATGACGCCATTCTGGGCGCTTACCGAGCAGCTATATTACTTAAGCAGGGCGTTTATAATTACGATTACGTAGTGAAGACGACAACCAATCCGCCAAAAGTTGATGAGAATTATATTGAGGGAAGCTATTCGTCAACCGAAAACGATTATGAAGTTTTTGTCTATCACCGTCCGCCAGCTTCTCGCGCTGATCAGTTAGTGGCCTATCAGCGAGTGGGGGTCAATAAACGGAAATAACGAGCAAATGGGTTGATATGCCATATCTCCAAGATATGGCATATCAACCCATTTGCTCGTTATTTCATAAAGCAACGGTTTATGCGCTGTGCAGGAATTCCATGATATCGCCATCCTGAACAACGTATTCTTTGCCTTCTACGGCTAGTTTTCCAGCTTCGCGAACACCGGCTTCGGTTTTAAATTGTTCGAAATCGGGTAGTTTCATGACCTGCGCCCGAATGAATTTCTTTTCGAAATCGGAGTGAATCACACCAGCGGCTTGCGGGGCTTTCCACCCTCTATGGATTGTCCAGGCCCGAACTTCTTTAACGCCAGCCGTGAAATACGTAATCAGCCCTAGTAATTTGTACGAAGCCTTGATCAGCTTGCTCAGGCCCGATTCGGTTAAACTATATTCGCTCAGGAACATTTCCCGTTCGTCGGGATCTTCCATTTCGGCAATCTGCGATTCGATGCTGGCGCTAATAATAATAACCTCGGCTCCCTCATCCTTAACCGATTCGCGTAACGCATCGGAATACTCATTACCATTTGGTAATGAGCCTTCATCGACGTTTGCTACGTAAATAACGGGCTTGATTGTGAGCAGCGAGATATCGCCGATAGCGGCTTCCCGGTCTTCTGGTGAAATCTGCACTGTGCGAGCGCTTTTTCCAGATTCGAGCACTGTTTTGTACTCTTTCAGAATGGCCAGTTCTGCTTTGGCTTTGGCATCCCCAACCTGAGCCGCTTTTGCAATTCGCTGGATTTTTTTATCGACAGATTCCAGGTCCTTTAATTGAAGCTCCGCGTCAATAATTTCTTTATCCGATACCGGATTTACTTTTCCTTCAACGTGAACGATATTTTCGTCTTCAAAACAACGGATCACATGAACGATAGCGTCAACTTCGCGGATGTTGGCCAGAAATTTGTTGCCTAAGCCCGCTCCCTGACTGGCTCCTTTTACCAATCCGGCGATGTCGACAAACTCAATAATGGTGGGGACCACTTTTTGTGGTTTTACCAGACTTTCGAGTGTGTTCAGACGTTCGTCGGGGACGGTAACGACACCAACGTTAGGTTCTATTGTACAGAACGGGTAATTAGCCGCTTCGGCCTTCCCGCTTGATATTGCGTTAAACAACGTAGATTTTCCCACATTTGGTAAACCTACGATACCACATTGTAAGCCCATAATTGATTGTGAATGAGTGAATGATCTGGCCGCCGGAGCGAAGGTGGACTAAATAGCCTAGTATTGACTATTCGTTCTGGTGCTCATTCACTCAATCGTCATTTAGTTTTTCTGCAAAAGTACACCTGTATTGGCGGACCGCAAAAAAAGCCTTTAGCTTAAAGCCAAGGCTTATTAAATCGTAAAGGAAAAGTGGAAGTATAGGGTTAAATCATAGAAGATTGTTTGCTGGGATCGGTTTTGACGAGTCAATGCGAATCTAGTCCCATTTGAACTCGCTGGCGAAATCATCCTGTTCGTCGCGTTGGGCAAATTGCGCGAAATCAACGTCAGGCATCAGTTCGACTTTCACATGATCTACCGTTTCCTGTAGTGCTTCAATAAATTTATCGAAGTCTTCTTTGTAGAGGAAAAGCTTATGTTTTTCATAAACAAATCCATCTCCCTGGGGGTGTCGGCGGCTTTCGGTAATGGTCAGGTAATAATCATTACCACGGGTTGATTTGACGTCGAAAAAATACGTCCGTTTACCCGCCCGTACTCGTTTGGAATAGATCTTTTCCCGTTCTCTTTCGTCCACAATCAGTGAGGTTTAGTACGTTCGTGAACGCTAAAGATACGTTCATTCAGGGCAGAACAAAAATATAGGCCATAAATATATTTCGGGGTAGTTTCTCCCCGAAAGCAGGTAGAGTTGTAGAGGCCAGTCCACAGTTTTTTCGGTAAAAGCTTGGTTGTTAGCATCATTTAACCTATCTTTGTTTTGTAGGAATTGCACTTTTTGGGGACGGAGGAGATCGGAAGATACAACTGATTGCCTTCGTTTATTTTTTTCACGTAACCAAAAGCTGTATGAGTTATATCATGTCCCTTATGTTGTTTTTTAGCAGCATAAAACCGGCGGAGGCTCTCCCGAGCCTCATACAGAAAGGCAAAGCGTCTTTTTATTCCAAGAAGTTCAATGGTCGTAAGACCGCTTATGGCGAGCGCGTTAGCGCAGCTGCTCTTGAAGGTGCTCACCGTTCATTGCCCCTCAATACACTCGTTGAGGTAACTAACCTGGACAACAATCGTTCGGTAATTGTACGAATCAATGATCGAGGTCCATTTTCAAAAAGTCGTGTGATCGATCTTACTCACGCGGCTGCAGATGCACTTGGTATGGTTTCTAAAGGAGTCGCCAATGTGTCGCTTCGGGTTGTCGGTAAAGGAAGCCGGGCATTAGCCGCTTTAACACCTGATACCCCGTTTACTACTCCTGATGCTTTTCAGCCTATGCTGGAGCCAGTATTGTAATCTGACGCGGCCGTAGGGACGTGTTATGATGGTTGAACCGTTCAACGCTCATCCGTGCAATTCCTGACACGGGCGCTGAACGGTTCTTTTTTTGTTATCCGGCATATGATTTGTAGCTTGTAGACACGTTGGCCTTTTGTTCGTTCGTTATGAATAACAGGAAAGCAATCTGGCATCAATCATGAAAGAAACGCTTAATCTGGGGCAGATTCGCTCGTTTGGCAATGTCGAGTTTTTAGCTCGTCAACTGGTAGAAGGTTTTATTACCGGCCTGCATAAATCTCCCTTTCATGGGTTTTCGGTTGAGTTTGCTGAACATCGACTGTATAATACGGGCGAAACAACCCGCCATATCGATTGGAAAGTGTACGGGAAAACGGAGAAACTATTCGTCAAACGGTATGAAGAAGAAACCAACCTACGATGCCACTTGCTGATCGATACGTCGTCGTCCATGTATTACCCAGAGGCTAATTATGGCAAAATGACATTCAGTGTGATGGCAGCAGCCTGTCTGGCGTATATGCTTCAACGTCAGAAAGATGCCGTTAGCTTGACTACGTTTGCCGATACAATTGATGTGCAAACGCCAGTGAAATCAACACCCTCGCACATCCATAAACTGTTTACGCAACTGGATCAGCTGATGCAGCAGCCGAAACCGTTACGTAAAACATCGGCAGCAGATGTAATTCATCAGGTGGCTGAAAAAATCAATAAGCGGTCGTTGGTCGTTATTTTCAGCGATATGTTTGAAAATGTCGAAAAGGCAGACGCGTTGTTTTCTGCCCTGCAGCATCTGCGGCATAATTTACATGAAGTCTTGCTTTTTCACGTTACCGATAAGAAAACAGAAGAGGAGTTTGCTTTCGATGAGCGCCCTTATGAGTTTGTTGATCTGGAAACAGGTGAGAGTGTAAAGCTTCAGCCAGGGCAGGTTCGTGAAACGTATCAGGAAGCGGTAAAATCGTATTTTCAGGATTTGAAAATGCGTTGCGGCCAGTATAAAATCGATTTTATTGAGGCTGATATTGCCCAGGGATTTGACCAGATTCTGACGTCGTATCTGGTCAAACGAACAAAAATGAAATAACAGTCTTCTAAACGTCTACGTCCAGAGAGGCAGTAAAGTTTATTACGTACCTGACGTAGACGTTCAGAATGCTGCTATTTTTTTACGCTTGCTTTCGCATTGGCTGGAGCAACGGCAGGTTTACTGGCCTGCTGTCGTTTATGAAAAAGCACAAAGTCTTCTATTTGCTCTACGGGAAGGTTGCGGGCCAGAATCTTCCGATTTTTATCCAGCACGTATACTGTGGGCGTCGTCCAGACGTCGTACTGATGGCGATAGTCGGTACGCGAGGTGAAATCGTAGCCGTTAATGGCGTTGCCCAGTTTAAACTCCCGGATAAATTTTTTCCATTCGTCGGGGCTTTGATCAATGGCAATAGCTACCAGATCGACGCCTTTCCCTTTATAAGTATCGACAAACTTCTTAATCTTTGGAGCGCTCTCGCGGCAGTGCCCACAGTGAGGATCGTAGAAAAAGACGACTGTATAATCTGATTTCAGATTTTGAAAAGCAATTGGCCGACGTAGCGTATCGCTTACGTTAGGCGAGGGCAGAATTTTGCCGACCAGCAGCGGTTTGAGCGTTTTTACCCGTTCGCCGATGTTTTTAATTGTCGACGAGTCTGTAACAGGCATTACCCCTGTGGCGTAATACGTTTCAAACATGTGAACGAACAAGCCGTCGGTACCCATTACTTTAGGGCGCTCATACTGACTGGTTGTGTACCAGATTACATACGATAGCACTTCTTTACTCTTGCCCGCTTTCGCTTTGCTGACCATAAAGTCGGCAGTCTTAATGAGCGAATCGGCCGACTGGACGGTTAATTCTTTCAGGTAACGATCAATTTTGCGCTGCAGAATAGGCGTACGAACGAAACGCTCGTCTGAGAAATCGTAATCGTCCCAGAAGTGGCTTTTGAAGTAATTGAATACCCAGACGGAATCAGGGCGGCCATTGGCTGCTTTAGGAGCGGGCGGCACATCGGGTTCAGCGGAGGCTTTAATCAGTTTGACCGCAAACGTACCGTTATTTTCTTTGGAAAACTGGTCGCGATAATCCTGTGCTTTTTTCTGCAGCGCATTCAATTTCTGCGTTGCCAGGGCTGAAGACGTAGCATCGTTGCGGATTTTCTTCTCTACCTCAATGGCTTTGGCTTCGTCATAAAAATTGCCCAGCTCCTGCTGATACGAATAGAATAGCTCGTTTTCTTTAGAGCCAGTCACTTTCATATGCTTAATGAAATTGGCCGTATCGGTTTCAAAAGAAAAATTCTGATCGTCAGTCATCAGCAGTTCGACGTAGCGACTTTTGGGTGTAACGGCAATATACAGGCCTTCTGGCAATGTGTTTTTACCTTCAAAAACCAGATTTCCATTCGCATCAACGCGGGCTGTGTCTTTGGGAATGTACTGACCTGCGCCAAAATAGTGTGCTAAAACGCAGGTGGTGTCTTTTAATCCCTGAATGCGGCCAGTAATTTTAAATCCATTGGGCTGTGTTGAAGTAGATTGGGCTCTTGCGTTATTGGCCAGAAAAAGGCCTAGTAGAGCTAGTAGAAGGAAATTTTTCATACAAGCAGATGCGTATCTTCGCGGCTGAATAGAGACAAATTTACACGAATTAGTCCAAGATTTATCTTCTACAAAACGCCTGCCATATCTGATCTAGTCTATGTTTTATTTCTTTTCTAAGACACTCAGTTATTTGCTAACTCCAGCGGGCTGGCTTTTTTCCGCTTTATTGGTGGCCTTCTTCTCGAAAAAGGCGCTCGTCAGACAGCGTAGCCTTGGTGTAGCAGTAATTATATTTTACGTATTCGGCAATTCATTCCTGGTCAATGAGTGGGCGCTTTTGTGGGAATATCCACAGGCTCCTGTCCCTGCCGATTCGGTAACGAAAGTGGCCATTGTGCTGACGGGAGGAATGGTTAATGTATCGAAAGAAACACCCGATAAACGATTTTTGCTTAATCGTGAAGCCGACCGGGCCGGACAAGCACTGTATTTATATAAGAAGGGAGCTGTGCAGAAAATCCTGATTAGCGGAGGCTCAGGCGACCTCCCGTTTCAAAGAACGGAAGCCAGCGACGAAGGCCAGATGACAGCAAGGTTTCTCGAAACAGCTGGTGTACGGACGGAGGATATTGTCTTGGAAAACAAATCGCGTAACACGCATGAGAACGCTGTTTTCTCTGGTAAAATGCTACGTGAACGTTTTCCGAATAGTAGGTATGTACTTGTTACGTCGGCTTTTCATATGCGTCGGGCCGTTGCCTGCTTTCAGAAAGAGGGAATTACTGTAATCCCGTTTCCTGGGAGCTTTATGAGTACGCGACGATCATTTATGCCCGGCGAATGGCTTTTCCCGCACGAAGAGTCGTTTGCGTACGCATACTCACTTCTGAAAGAACTGGTTGGATACGTAACCTATAAAGCAGTAGGATACGTTTAACCAGGTATCGCTTTGTCTACAGCATCGAAAGGTAGGTGTAAAAACCTAGCTCTTCGACGCTATAGATACTATAAAAAAACGGTTATACGCTCAAGATCTTCACCATCCGCAGCAGATCCTCGTTGATTGGCTTCGGTAGGCGAATTGTATCGCGGAAGGGAGTATAGACTAGTTCATTATTAACAACACCCGCCATTACGTTCTTTTCTCCATTCATGAGGCCTTCCAGAGCGCCCAAGCCCAGGCGACTGGCCAGAATCCGGTCGTACGCCGTTGGAATACCGCCACGCTGAATATGACCAAGCGTCGTCACCCGCATATCGATATTTAATTCGACCTGCTGACGAATTTTTTCGGCAATTTCGCTGGCAATACCGGCTTCTTCGCCTTCGGCAATGACAACAATAGAAGACGATTTCTGGCGGCTCCAGCCTGCTTTCAGGGTTTCTACTACTTCCGAAATAGGCGTGAGTACTTCAGGAACCATCACTAATTCGGCACCTCCGGCAATCCCCGATTGAATAGCGATATAGCCTGAGTCGCGACCCATCACCTCAATTAAGAAGATACGGTCGTGCGAATCAGCCGTATCCCGGATTTTGTCAATCGCTTCTAACGCTGTATTGACTGCCGTGTCGTAGCCAATCGTATAATCAGTACCGTATAGGTCGTTGTCAATCGTACCGGGTGCGCCAACGGTCGGAATACCGTACTCGTCGTAGAATATTGTTGCACCGGTAAACGTACCGTTACCGCCAATAGCGACCAGGCCTTCAATGCCAAACTTTTGTAATTGTTCGAAAGCCTTGGCGCGGCCTTCAGGAGTCATAAATTCTTTACTACGGGCCGATTTCAGAATGGTTCCACCCCGCTGAACGATATTGCTCACTGAGTAGGAAGACATCTGAAAAATGTCGCCATTTATCATCCCGCTGTACCCCCGGCGTACACCAAATACTTCGATACCGTGGTAAACAGCCCCCCGGACAACCGCCCGAATGCAGGCATTCATACCCGGCGCATCACCACCTGAGGTAAAAACAGCAATTCTTTTCATCGATCAAGTCTATTTTTTACTGAAAAAGGACAAGAAGTTAGGTTGTTCGTACAAGAAACCCCGCAAATTTATCCGCATTTCACAATCTTAAGGCATCGTGTTGGCAATTATCTCGAATGATTCATGGAAATTTCATAAAAAGCCTTCAGACTGCCCTACTGTCTTGCCAACATTAGTAAACGCAAAATCCATTTTTACCGCTATACCATCACCTTGCGTGCCAGTGCTCGCCACACGATGCGGCCGTGATTAAGAATAGTCGGGAGTAGTCCGAAATGAGTAACCAGTACGTTAAATCGATCAATTAGTGATTGACGATGCTGTTGAACCGATAAGCCGCCAATGAGGTATTTGCACAGGACAAAGGGCAGAAACTCGATTGTTTTAGCTTTTTTCAAGCAGCGGATTTCCCAGTCCAGATCGGCACTCAAATTATCAATCGGATAATCAGGAGCAATCGAGCGTCGGGCTATGAAAGCCTGGTGACACACTTTCATGCCCATGTTCATATCCTGCCAGGTTAAGCGATGTGGAAGCGTATGGGGTGTAACCTGGCTACGTAAGCCAACCGGTGTTCCATCATCCCGTACAAAGAGCGCATCGCTGTAATATATGTCGGCGGAGCCCTGTTCCTGACGTTGCCAGGTTATTACGCCGAGTAGGTTAGAAAGGGTTTGATCGTCGTGGAGTTCATCGCCTGCGTTCATAAACCAGACATATTCTCCCGTAGCTCGATGCAGGCCTTTATTCATGGCATCATACAGCCCTTTGTCGGGCTCAGAAATCCACTGTGTAATCGAGTTCTCGTATTGCCTGACGATCCCAAGCGTACCATCGTTCGACCCGCCATCAATCACGATATACTCATAGTCGGTCGCTTGCTGGCTCACAATACTGTTGATAGTACGTTCCAGAAAGCGCTCGGCGTTGTAGGTAATCGTAATGATTGAAATGGTAGGCATAGATGACTAAAAAATCGGTTGATAATCGAATCAACCCGCCAATAATTGTTGATATAACTCAATATGCTGTCGGGCCACGACTTCTTCGGAGAAGCGATCTTCTGCCGACTGACGGGCCGTCTGACGTAACAAATCTGGATTCTGCTGACGTAACACGAACGCCAATCCATCAGCAAGTTCCTGCGCCGAGCCGATCTCAGCCAGATAGCCATTTTGCTCATGATCGATCATTTCGGGAATGCCGCCCGTTCGAAAACCGACTACAGGCGTACCGCAGGAAAGTGACTCAATAACCGTGTTGGGCAAGTTATCTTCCAATGATGGAACAACCAGTACGTCGGCGGCATTATAAGCCGCTACGATGTCTTCCTGAGTGGTCAGAACGCCCAGATGCTGGATTGGATAAGGCAGCTCGTCGAATAGATAAGAACGACCTTTTCCGAAAACCAGAATTTCTGGCGTTACGTCTGGTTGTTGCTGGTGAAGCAGTTGCAATGCTTCGGCAAAATACCGAAAACCTTTCCGCTGATCCGTTACGTTGGCGCTTCCGAACAAGATGCGAGGCCGGTCAGTCGCTGGAATTGTTAGCTGCGCATTGGCCTCGGCCCGATCGATAGGCCGGAACGTATCCTGATCGATGGCGTATGGAATAATCGTGAACGGAAACGAACGTAACAGCTTACTACGTATTGCTTCGTCGGATAGCCAACGACTTGGGGGTGTAAAATGTAGATTCGCACCCTGGAAAACCGCTTCTTTTTTGTCGAACACTTGATGCGATAGATCCTGTTCGCCGGGCTTTTTCAGATATGGGCACTGGTGACAGTGCGTTAAAAAATGATCGCAGCCGCGCGAGTAGTGACAGCCACCCGTAAACGCCCACTGATCGTGCAAGGTCCAGACAACAGGCTTCCCCAGATTAAACAGCGATTTTAAGCCACTGAGGGATAAAAAACCGAAATTGATCCAGTGCAGATGCAGAATGTCGGCTTGCTGAATGGCGGGGTGAAAGTCAATATTGGTGCCGAAAGCAGCTGGCGAAAACTGAAAGCGGACAGACCGGTTTCGCTCGTACGGCAGAAAATATAATCGCTCAGCAACGAATCGCCCGAAAGCGGTTTGTTCGGCCAGAAAGTTGTTGGCCAGATACGTAACGCCGGGAGCGGGTCGGTGCTTTTCCTGCCGATTCGACGTACCAACGAGCATGGTGCTCTCAACGCCACCATACATCCACCCAACTTTCGACAGAGCCTGATGGAGTCGGTTAGCGGCTACGGCAGCTCCGCCAAACAGATGATACGTGCTCAGGTGCGTAACTCTCACCGGCCAACTAACTGGTTAAACTTTTTAACAACTTCTGGCCAGAACCCAATTCCTAAAACACGTCCCCAGATACGCCGACGCGAGTACTGTTCCATCTCCGCAAAAATTGGGTCGGAAAAACGCTCTTTGGCTTTCTGAGTCAATATAAGCGCGAAGCCGTGTTGCTTCAGTGTAGTAGCAAAAACCCAGCCCAGTAACAAATTGCGCTGGGTTAAGGTAGCATCGTCTGCAAATCGGTTTAGATACGTCATTTCGCCCCATACCGCGCTATTTTTGAGCGAGAAAAGAACAAACTTTTTCACTAATGGCTGAGTCGAGAAGCTATCCAGCAAAGCAGGCGTGATGCGGGGAGAACCTTTGGGCAGTAGTTCGGCCAGCCAGTGGCTGCCCGTTTCTTCCATAAATTGCAGCACTTTGTAGAGTTTATCCTCGCCGTCGTAGATCGACGCAATGCCCGGTTCAAATTCAGCCGTCAAAACGCGTTTGGTACGTTCTTCACCCAAATTGCGGAACAGTCGAAGGTCGGTTCCCTGCGAATCGGTTTTAAACCAGTCCACCTGTTTGATTTTCAGACTGTCGAGCGTCGAGCGCAGGCTTCGCGTTTTGAGTTGAACCACTTTTGTGGGTTCAAATTTGGGCGCAAACGCATATTCCTGAATCAGATCGGGGCGGGGACGTAACAGACTGGAACAGTGGGGCGATTCGGTCAGATAAAAATTGGCCGTTTCGGTATCTGTTTCCGTAACGATGTGGTTGAAGGTATATAGTTTTCGAAAGTGGCTGGATTCGCTCTCTACGTAGCCAAAGTCGCGGTCGTCGGCGTCGAATGCGATGCAGATGGCATATTTGGCAAACGTTTTCCACCGATTATGGAGTTGCCCGGAAGCTCCTATATCGACCAGCACCGGCGGTTCGGTCTGAAACTCAGGGCGACTTAGTATTTTATCAATCATTCAGGACTCTGTTTTCGTTAATCCAGTTTTTAGTGCATGGTTTATAGTTGCTCTGTCTATTAGCTTATATCCTCGTATGACGAATCAACCATAAACTGAAAACCATAGACTATAAACTCAACTCCGCTAATTTCGATACGCAAAGATATTCAATTGAAGGTCCATGCTGTCATTACCCCGATACCGATGATTAACTAATGGCGCATGGCGGTATTGACTGGTGTTTATGTAGTACCGAAAACCACTTTCTTCCAGAATCTGAACAACTTCAGCCAGCGTTTGCGGATGATCGAGATACGCGTGGAATTCAACAAACATATTCTGAACGTGCGCCAGAGCATCCCGACAATCGGTCAGAACGGCTGTTTCGGCGCCTTCAATATCCATCTTCAGCATGTCGATTCGGGTTTCGCGCAGCAGATAATCGCGGAGTCGAATGGAGGGAACCAGCTTGCGATCCGTTTGCGAAAAAATAGAAGCCGAATCGGCCTGATCGCTACCAAACCAGATGCCTTCATCGTTTATCCAGACGGCTTTCGTTACGATCTCGACATCCGAAATCTGGTTTTGCCGGAGGTTATTCTGTAAGACTAAGCTGATTTGCTCATCCGCTTCGAACGCTACAATTCGGGCATTGGGATAAGCCTGCCGGAAATAAACGACGCTGGTACCCACGTTGGTACCGCAATCAAAAATGACGGGCCTGGCGCTGGTGGTATGAAACCGGTAAAATTCATCGACAAAAATTTCCCGGACCTGCCAGATAAATGATAGCGCATCGGGTACCCGAAACTGGTATCGACCAAACGTTACGTCAATCTGCTGATTACGAGGTTTGCTACCGTACCGCAAGGCTAACCACAACAATCGACGTCCTTCAGTTGAACGTAGTAACCGAGCTGTTTCGGTGAATAAAAAACGGAAAACCCACATGGAGGAATGGTAAGGTTTATGGTTTTTAGTTTAAGGTGTATGGTTTATTGTACAACGAATCAATTCAGAAGACAAAACCTCGAACCTCGAAATCATTATACATATCGTTTTCGTAAATCGTCGACGGTCTGATTGATTTCCGGTGACAGACGTAGCAGAATAACCAATCCGCCAAACAAGGCTGTAATTAGTGATGACCGCCACGTTAAATCCAGAATGACCCGCCAGTTAGAATCGTTGGCTGCAGGATAGGGGATTTGAACCGCTATCCACCAAACAATAAGTCCAATAACAATGGCCGCCAGATTTCGCCAGGTGAATGGCTGCAAACGAAACGCAAAGCCGACGAAAACCGTCCGGGCAAAATTAAACAGGAACGTGGCCAGTGCAGCGCCAATGGCTGCTCCGTTGATGCCAAACTGAGGAATTAATAGCTTATTAGCGCCAATGGTAATAAACGTAAGGGCTACGAAAAACAGCGAATCATAGACGTAGTACCGGGATGTATTCAGAATAATACCGTTAACGCCGGTTGCCATATCGATTAATTTGCCTAAGCCCAACCATAAAATAACGTAATAGCCGCCTTCGTAACCAGCAGGTAGAAAGTGAAATACGTTAGGCAGATTAGCCGCAACGCCCACAAACACAAAACATCCCGCAATAAGCTGATTCAGACAGCTCTTCCGATAAATGGTGGCTATATTTTCCAGATCATTGTTTTTCCAGGACTCAGCAATCAACGCACCGGATACTTTATAAAGAGCAGTTGCAGGGACGGCAATGACGGCCCCAAAATTGGCCGCCATGCTGTAAATTCCAGTCGCATCTAAACCTATGTCATGGTTAATCATGACTTTATCAACGGCAAGGATAATTTGGGAAGAGAGAGCCGTTGTAAGGGTTAAAGCTGCGTATCGTGTTAACTCTCGGCGTAATGTGGGATTGATGGAAATGAATCGACGATTGAAAAAAAGCGATTTGTCGCGTGCTACGCTGAAAACCATCAACATGGCTTGTATAAAAAAGGCTAGTAGCCACAACCCTAGAAATTGCGAGAATGTGACCCAACCGAACCAGTACGTAATACCAGCCAGGAGAATAAGTATGCGTTGGACAAACTGCTGTAAGATTGTACCCGTAACTGGGTCATATAGCAACCGGGAGTAGTTATCAAAAACAGTGAAATAAACCGTAAAAAGCGTAAGTGGAATGAGCAGATAATAGTAATTAACAAATAAAGCTGATGAGCCTTGATTTTGCTCGATAAACCATGAACGTGCCAGCCAAAGCCCTACTATGCAAATGAGAGAACCGATAAACGTAGTAAGGGTAGCTATGAATAGATAGCCGTTGTGTTGACGATCGGCGTTTCGGAAATAAGGGAAATAGCGGCCCCCCGCGCCATTAATGCCCAAGTTGGAAAATTGGGCCAGCACTAATGAAAGCGAGATCAGCAATGATAATAAGCCGTACTGCGCCTTGCTAAATAAATGCGGAAAGAAAAGTCCCTGCGTTAAAAAACCAACGGCCACACCCGCGTAGGTATATATTGAACTCTGAATGGTTTGCCGTTTTATGATACCCATGTAGTGGAATGATAGAATGATTGATTGATCGAATGAGTGAATAATTCATGATTGGCCTATTCACTCATTCGATCAATCAATCATTCAAAATTAAACTCCAGTCCAGTGCTGTGCCTGCGGAGATGTCTTTGGTGGCTGTTTTGTTGATGATGTCGTCGTAATAGCGGGTATGCAAACCGTTCGCAGGGCGAATGCTACGTACATTTTCCGGCGTGAAGGCTTCTCCTGCTTTCACATCCTGCACTACGTATAGCGAGCGCTTGAACTGAAGACTTTTTTGCTCTTTGGCCGTCAGCGTGTAACTAACCTGACCCATTGCCAGAAAGGCTCGTTCGGTTTCAATAACGAGACTTTTTAGTTCGTCCGGTTCCAGCGAAAAAGCCGAATCGACTCCACCGTCAGCCCGACGTAACGTTACGTGTTTTTCCAGAACAACCGCTCCTAATGCCACAGCCGCGACGGCCGCACCGATGCCCATGGTGTGGTCAGAGAGCCCAACCGCTACGTCGAATAATTCGCGCATGTGCGGAATCGTGCGCAGGTTTGTCGTTTCGGGTGTAGCGGGGTATGTACTCGTACATTTGAGTAACACCAGGTCCTTACAGCAATTGGCACGTAGCACTTTTACCGATTCATCGAGGTCGGCAACCGACGCTACGCCCGTACTCATGATGACTGGTTTACCCGTCTGCGCAATTTTTTTGAGCAGTATATGGTCTGTGTTTTCGAATGACGCGATTTTATAGAGTGGTACGTCGAGTGATTCCAGAAAATCGACCGCCGTTGTATCAAACGGCGAGCTAAAAGCAATCATGCCACGCTTTTTCGCATGGTCGAAAATGGGTTTATGCCATTCCCAGGGCGTATAGGCGTCTGAATAGAGCTTATATAAATTCTTATCGGCCCAAAGCGATTTGGCATCCCGGATGTAGAATTCTTCCGACGAGCCGTTAAACGTAATCGTATCGGGTGTATAGGTCTGAAGTTTTAAGGCATGAGCGCCTGCATCGGCCACGGCATCAACAATTTCCAACGCCCGTTCGAGCGATTGGTTATGATTGCCCGACATCTCGGCAATAACGAAAGGCCGGTGTCCTGCGCCGATGGTATAGTTGGCAACCTGAATCGGTTGATTTGCTGTCATAATGATTGTAACCTCACAGATTCCGATAGGAGAGGTCGGTTTCTACAAGGTCTTACTGAAAACTAAACTAGGTCTCTCCTGACCAGAAACCCCAAATTTACCGCTTTCGTGCGAGAATGTGAACCCAGCTTTGGTAAATGAGCGGATAGAACTCTGGTTATCAGGTTTAATATAGGCATGTATTGTTATGGCTCCCCACTGCTTCCGGCATTCGTCGCAACCTTCGGCTATGACTTGGCTGGCCAAACCCTGTCCCCGGAAACGAGTGTCTACCGAAATACCGACAATAATCTCATCGGGCATGTCGGCAACCGGTTTCCGCTCAAACCGTATTTGACCAACCGGCTCGCCAGCTTCGTTTTCAAACACCAGCAGTAAAGCGGTTGAATCCGCCAGTTTTCTGGAAAACCAGGCCGTGTGCGTTTCCAGCGAAATTGGGTCAGAGCTAAATGATTGTTGTCGGGTAATGGGATCATTTGCCCAATCGAAATACAAGTGAGCGTCGGCCAACGTAGCGGGGCGGTGTGTCAGGTTCATGAGGTGACTAGGCTTGCCTTAGTGTCGAATGAGGTTACGTATGCCATGTCTTGGAGACATGGCATACGTAACCTCATTCGACACTAAGACCGTGAAATAAAGCTCGGAATCGTTCGGGAGATCGTCCGTCGAAAAAGCGCTTCTGATTCGCTAACGATTCGGAGGTAGGTTCTGTTGAGAATTGAAACGATTGGATCGACAGTTTCAGCATCTGATCCAGGCCGAGAACCGGCGTGAGCCGCGTTAGGAGCGTCGGGAAATTAACGGATAATGCCAGTTTTTCTTCGGATAGAAACCGAGCCAGCCGATCCTGATTCTCAGCTGTTACGACTGCAATTAATGGTCGATTAACGGCGCAGACTTCGTACGCAATCGTGCTACAGGCCGTAATCGCCAGACTGCATTGACGTAGTTCGTCGACCATCTGATCAGCACTCAGATTCTGAAGAATCGTCAGATTAGGCAGTTCAGCCTGAAACGCTTCTATGGAGTCTCGGTTCGGATGGAATGGGCCTAATACAATACGAACCTGCAGCGACGAATCAACAAGGCTGATCGCTTTCAATACGTCCAGCGAGGTGTTTTTAGGATCTGCACCGCCCAGACTTACGAAAATTGGTCCGTTTGCGGGTGGTTCCCCAAACCCATCGGGATTCAGGAACTGAGGGCGGAGCAAAGCATATTGCGGACCCAGACAGAATTGTGTGTAGGATTCTGCATCATACTCATCAGCCGTCAGACCGCCCGCATGGTTTATAATGACATCGGCCACCTGATGGCCCGTGATCAAATCGTCGATGTAAACCAGTTTATTAGCCCGTGCGCGTACGGATTGCTGGAATGCTGAATCAAACGAGTAACCATCTAACACAACCGTTTCGTCGGCGTCAATACTAGCCAGGAACGTAGCGTTTGATGTTTCCTCATAAAAGTCAACAACGGTCAAACCGGCTTGCTGGATTAAATTCGTTACGTTGCTGGTTGGCTCAGTAATGGCAAAACGCATCGAAAACTCGTTTTTCAACATATTGGCCAACGCCAGACACCGCATGACGTGTCCTAACCCAATTTGCGCATTGCCGTCTGCGCGGAAAAAAATTCGCTTCATAGGACTGCTACATGACGACTGCTACGTACCGAATGAAGAGTGTTTCCTTATTCGGTACGTAGCAGTCTGAGTTGATATTTTAGTTCAGCAACCTGCCAGTCATCTTCCGTATCAATATCGTGGGCTTCCATTTCGGAGATGATAATACCGCCGGAATTGTCAGTAATCAGACGCTGATTTTGCTGAAAGGCGGCTACGTTGAAGAAATAAAACTGCCCCGCATCGTGGTAGGCAGGTTCCAGATCTTGTGAGCGAGTCAGAGCATGTTCGGGCTGGAACCACTGGACTTTTTCGTTACGTAGCAGTACCGCCCGCTGAATCGGAAAACTGAATCGCTGAACCGGGTAAACCGTATCAAACTGTCTGTCGATGAGCGTCGAAAAGGCCCGTTTAAGCAGTTCTTTCGTAACAAATGGCGCCGTTGGATACAGGCAGCAAGCATAATCGAACGTAACGTTCTGCTGAGCGTACTGAGCTAAAACTTCCGTCAGTACGTCGGCGGTTGTGGCAAAATCATCAGCGGTCTGGGCGTTACGCAGAAACGGGACTGATGCCCCGTAGTGTTGAGCAATGTCGGCAATCTCCACATCGTCCGTCGAAACCATTACGTCATCAAACAAACCCGATTGAATCGCAGCGTTAATGCCGTAAGCGATAATCGGTTTGCCCAGAAATGGCCGGATGTTTTTGCGTGGAATGCGTTTGCTGCCACCCCGTGCCGTAATGATTGCCAGCGTACGCATCAGGCAGTTTTTTCGAGCAGATACATATAATCGACGTTGCCCGACTCGGCTGCGTTGATGTAGGGGTACAACTCCTGCTTCACCAGACGTAGCGACGGATGACGCTGTTGAAACAGAGCCGCATAATCGGCTTTCCACAGAAACCCTTCGTTGCCCCGGTAAGGTATCGCTTTCAGTTCAGGGCTGTAGTATTCAAATCCCCAGATGTAACGACCACTGCAACGTACCATTTCGTCCATGATTTTGGGCAGATCGTCGGGAGCAATATGAATCAGCACACCGTTGGTACACACTACGTCGAAGAAGCCATCCCGGAACGGTAATTCGAAACCCGAACCCTGAATGATATTAATGTGCTGGGTGGTTTGTTTGGCTTTTTCAACGGCATAGGATTGAAGCTCAATGCCATACAGATTCTCAAACCCGGCGTCCTGCAAGCCCCGCAGTTGCATGCCGGTATTACAACCGACTTCCAGAATCCGGGTATTGGCCGACCAGCCTTCCGTAAAACGGGCGTTCATTTCGGATTTGGTAAGTCCCCAGTTTTGCTGGTAGAACTCATCCCACTCCAGCCGGTCTCGCGTGTTACGGTCTGTGTAATGCTGGCCAAATTCGCCACTCCAAAAGTCCTCCTGTTGGGTCGTTTTCATTAAATAAGGTAGAGTAATGTTATTTTACAATGTAGCAGGGCGTAACAGCAAACGGAAAGCGCTTGACCGTTACGTTCTTTCCGGCCAGAAATTCTTCCACCGCTGCATTGGCGCCGGGGAATACGTTGGCGTAGTCGTCGAGCATAATAACCCCGCCTGTTACGACACGGTCATACAGGTGCTCAAGAGCTGCGCGGGTCGGTTCGTAGACATCCACATCGATATTAAGCAGGCTGATCCGTAGTTCAGGGTGTTTTTCCAGATACTCGGGAATAGTCTGACAAACATCGCCCTGGATCAACTCCACATTCTGGGCAACGCCTTTGTGTTCCAGAACGGTTTTTAGCTGATCAATATCGATTCCTTCTTCGCCGGAGTCAGTAATGAATTTCTCCCGCCAAACCTTATCGCCCGTGAAGTCTGTTTCTGGAAAACGACCGAATGCGTCGAAACCGATGATTTTTTTTGCGGTTGGGTTACTCAGCAACTGCCGGAACGTAGCGAGTCGAATCAGCGAGGCACCTTTGAATACACCACATTCGACAATAGCGCCGGGAATATCGAGCGTCTGTTTGTATAGCTCATAATGAGCCATAACCTTCGCCATACGGTTGACGTCGGACGCCCAGTAATAATTATTTTCGTACTCAAACGAGCGACTGAAGTCGGGGAGTTGAATCATTAAGCTAGTTGGTTTCGATAGAACGCAGATCTGTATGCTAATTATGATCTTAGGAGACTCTATCAATCATAAAAACCGGCGTTCTATATAGTCAAAATAAGTGATCGGCGGCTACGGCTCCGCTTGGATGGAAGTCGAAGTAGTAGCCGTTTAAAAACGGATTGTCGGCCCTGGCGGCTATCCAGCCACTGGCATCACCGAAAAACTGCCGGAGTTCGTCATCGTCGCTGATTCGAATCGTGAACAAACCATTGGCAGGAACCACGCAGTTCCGTTCCAGGACGCTGCTGTCGGCTTCGCGGTAAAATGAAAGTGCTACGTTGGCCGAACGATCATAGCCATGCAGCGGAGCCGAGTTGGTCAGGGCAATTTCAGAATCGCCGACGTTTACAAAAGGTGCCCAACGGAACGTACCGGGTTTACTCAGCATTTTGGCATTTCCAACTTGTGGCGCAAAACAAATGTTGCTCGGCAATGCCGATGGCCGATTCTGATACCCAACATTAAGCCCGAATTTCAGGCGAGTTGGAATGCGTGTTGAATCATCCCAATGAGCAATCAACTGGGCCGTTTTAGCATCGTCTACGGCTATATCGGCCTGTTGAGCTAGTTCGCCAAGGTCGATCTGCACGTATTCCTGACTGGCTGATTGAAACGTACGGGCATTAATCACTTCGCCCAGAAACAGCCCATCGGCATCGTAGAACCGAAAGGATAACGTAAAGTCGGAAGGTGAAAAAATGGGATAAACGACCAGCTTCGTAAACTGACCATCGGTCAGATACAATGGAATCGAGGTTGACGAATCCATAAAGCGTTCGTCCTGCCGAGGCCAGTAGGCTTTCGCATCGGCAATGGCTGAACTATCGTAATACGAGTGCGTAATGCTAATGCTACGTACTGGCTCGTCGATATTACCGACCAGAAAACGCGGAAAGAAACCCGAAAAATTATGCCCGAATCGAATCATACCTGGTTCGTCGCCCAGGAACGGTTTTAGGTCGATATGCTCTTTCAGGTAAATAAAAACAGTTTCGTAAGGTTTCAGCGCTGTTAAGGCGAATGTGCCGCGCAAAGTCTGGTGCTGGCTATTAACGAGTTCATACGTAACGAGCGGGTTTTCGTTGGCGAGCGGACCGTTCGTAAAGCTGAGAAACGGTAGTAAGCCATCGCGACCATAAATGTCAAATCCCGATTCGCTGACCTGGTATTCGTTGTTTTGTTGCAGATCTTCGATGTCGTTATAGACCCGCCCAACCGTATGCACCACGCTGCTGGACGTATCGTTGTAATAAACCAGCACAAAGGCGGGGTAGGGAAACACCAGATCCTGCGTCGAAAAAACCTCCAGTTCCAGCGATCCGATAAAGTTGTCGGGTTCGCCGAGTTCCTGTAAAAGTTCGTCGTATTCACTCATCTGGATCGACCAGGCTTTGGCCGAGTCTAGCAGAATGTATTTCCGGGAAAGAAGCGTACCGGCGGCATTACGTAGCGTGTAGAGCAGGCCAACTTCCCGAATGTTACGTTTCAGCAGCCAGTAGCCCATGAAAATCACTTTGCTGGAATAGGAGGCTGTATGTAAGACGGGAAAAATTGCCGACGACCGTAACACGGGTTTTCGGTTAGCAACCAATGCTTCACCCGCGCTTTGGGTGGCCTGAAGATGACTTTGATAAGAACGCATAAGTCAGAATTTTTTCGACAGGATTTACATGATTAACAGGATCTGTTGACTGAAAAAATCATGGTAATCCTATCAGAAACGTTTTTACAGTATCTATAACGTAATCCTGTTCCTCATTGGTCAGTGCCGGGAATAAAGGTAGGCTCAAACAGCCTGCGTAGTACTGTTCTGCGTTCGGGAAATCACCTGGTTCCCAGCCAAACTGACGATAATAGGGCATCAGATGCACCGGAATGTAATGCACCTGCACCAGAATATTTTTTGCTCGCAGAAAATCGTAAAGCGCTTTTCGCTCAGGCGTTTGTATGACGTATAGATGGTACGCATGACTGACGTTTGCCGGAGGAACGATGATCTGAATGGGAAGACCAGCAGAAGCGGCTTCCGAAAAAGCAGCATCGTAACGAGCGGCTAATTCCTGACGGCGGCTAAGCATCGAATCGGCACGGTTGAGCTGGCTTAACGCCAGAGCCGCCTGAATATCGGTTAGCCGATAATTATAGCCTAATTCCTGTAATTCCATGTACCAGCCACCCCGTTCAGGCTCACCGGAATAAGGTTCTGTAAATTCGTCGGACTTGTTGGTGATGCCGTGGGTACGCAGACGTAGCAAGTGTTTATACAACTCTTCGTCGTTGGTGGTAATCATACCCCCTTCACCAGCGGCAATATGCTTCACGGGATGGAAGCTGAAAATAGCCAGATCGGCCAGCGAACTATCGCCAGAACGATAGGTTTGATCGTTGGTGGTGAATGACGCACCCGGTGCATGGCAGGCATCTTCCAGTAACCATAGACCAAACTCATCGGCCAGTTCCCGGAACGCAATCAGATCGACCGGATAGCCTGCAAAATCAACGGGAATTAACCCAGAGAAAAAGCCTTTTGGATGCGATTCCAGCAATTCACGTACTGCTTTTGGATCGAGCAGGGCTGTTTCGGGATCGATGTCGGCAAAATAAACCTCACCGCCACAATACCGAACGCAGTTGGCCGACGCCGAAAAGGTAATTGGCGTCGTAATCACCCGCGTGCCTGGACCAACACCGAGCGCCAGACAGCACAGATGCAGGGCGGCTGTGCCATTGGCGACAGCAATGGCGTAGGTTGAACCGATGTATTGAGCAAAGGCGTTTTCCAGCTCACCAATTTTGGGCCCTTGCGTCAGATAGGGCGACCGCAATACGTCGTTGACGGAGGCAACATCGTCGTCGGTGATATGCTGACGGCCGTATGGAATAGGTAGATTCATTCGAAACGTAGTGACTAATCCGGGTTGATAAACGCGACGATTTTATACCTGAAAATCAGCGTCGACATGCTGTCGAATCTGGTCGCGTAGCTGCTCTACGTTGAGCCATTCGGTGTTTGTGCCGGAATTGTATTTAAAGCCCATGTCAACGGCCCGGCCATTGAAGGCTTTCATATAATCGTCGATACTCCAGGTTGGGGTGGAGGGCGTTATTACGTAGTACCGATCTGTTTCAACAGTATTGAGCGAATCGGTTTCTGTAATCATTTCCTCATGAAGTTTCTCGCCCGGACGAACGCCTACAATACGTTGTTCGGCGCTTGGGGCGATGGCTTCTGCTACGTCGGTGATGCGATACGACGGAATTTTAGGAACGAAAATTTCGCCACCCCAGGCATGTTCGAGGGCATACAACACCATTTCTACGCCTTCTTCCAGCGAAATATTAAATCGGGTCATGTCGGGGTGCGTAATGGGCAAAATACCATCCTTCCGTTTATCAAGAAAGAATGGCACAACTGATCCGCGTGAACCGATTACGTTACCGTATCGAACAACCGAAAACCGTAGATCGCGGCTGCCACGCATGTTGTTGGCGGCAACGAATAATTTATCGGAACAGAGTTTGGTGGCTCCATACAGATTGATGGGGGCCGCTGCCTTATCGGTAGAAAGTGCTACAACGCGCTGAACGCCATTGTCCAATGCGGCATTGATTACGTTTTCAGCACCAAAAACATTGGTTTTGATGCACTCCATAGGGTTATACTCAGCGGCTGGAACCTGCTTAAGCGCGGCCGCGTGAATAATGATGTCGACTCCTTCGCAGGCCCGCTTCAACCGCTCGCCATCGCGCACGTCGCCAATGAAAAACCGGATGGATTTATAGGTCGATTGCGGATAGTGCTGCGACATTTCAAATTGCTTCAGCTCATCGCGCGAGTAAATGACCAGCCGTTTTATGTTGGGAAAGCGTTTATAGACCATTTCGACAAATTTTTTGCCGAATGAACCCGTACCGCCTGTGATGAGGATTGATTTATTGGTTAAATCTAGACTTGATGCTATACTAGACTGACTCATAATTACTTAGCTGTAATTCGTAAATTGGCTACTGAAAGCTTGCTGAAATCGTTGGGCGAAATCTTGGTGTCGCTTATTTGGTGCTGCAAAGGTAGGGGTTATTCGTTCAGGATTTCTACGTTTAGTGCGGTCCGCTTACCTCTATTAGCCAATGATTGCCCATCGGCAAGAAAAAGTTGGTTAGTTCATTAATTGATCCGGCAATTTGATGGCTTCGGCCTGTCTTTTGACCGTATATCCATATCCCCATAGCCAAAATGTAGGAGCGATTTAATATTGCTACGTATCAGGTGCTTGCAGGCTTTCTCTATTAAGGTATTCTCGCTTGATAATGAGTGAGTAATAATCTGTTTTGTGTGTAATTCGTGCAAAGAAACCGATAACTAATTCTGCTATGAATCTCTTCCAGGCACTTCTTTACTTTAGTTTTTTCGTTTTCTCCGTTGTGATTTACAATGGGGTTAACTGGTTGCTCAATCAGCCCAGCGATATCACGCTGATCCTGGCGGGAGTAGGCATTATCGTCTACGTTTGGGTAGCAGTCACATCAAAAGCCTTCACTAAAAACCCTTTTAAGAAATGAGATTTTTTACAAAGCCTATTTTAATAGCTGCTGCGGTTCTGTTCTTTTTCATCCTCCTGAGTCAGTCCTGCACGACTATTGACGCTTCTCACGAAGGGATCAAGGTTAGTAAGATTGGATCGGATCGTGGTGCGAATGATATTGAGAACGTAACGGGCTGGGTTTTCTATAATCCGTTTACGTCCTTCATTGAACAATATCCGATTTATACGCAGACAAAAGATTTTGATTCGTTTCAGGTGACAACCCGCGATGGAGCCGTTTTCTCGGTTGATCCAACACTAAACTACAAGATTCAGCGCGGGCAGGCAGCCATAATTTACCGAAACTACCGAAAAGACTTGCCCAGTATTGAAAACAGCATGATCCGGAATCTGGTCTACAATGCTTACCGGGATATTGCCAACCAATATACGTCTGATTCGCTTATGCGCTCGCGTGCCAATTTTGAAAATCTGGCCGAAGTTCGACTGACAAAGTTGCTGGCTAAGGATGGATTTCAGTTTGAGCAGATTACATCAGGATTAACACCGCCGGCTTCATTACAGGCTGCTATTGATGCGAAAAACCAGGCTGTTCAAGTGAGTTTGAGACTTCAGAATCAGATAGCGGCTACCAAAGCACAAGCTGAAATTAACGTAACGGCCGCCCGTGGGGCTGCGCAGGCATTGATTATTAAGGCGGAGGGTGAAGCAAAAGCAAACCAGCTACGACAGGCTTCGCTTACGCCATTACTGGTACAAATGCGCTGGATAGAAGCCTGGGAAAAAGGCGGTTCTCATGTGCCTACGGTTGCCGGAGGAAATGGCGCTATGTTATATCAACTGCCCGCCAGTAAATAAAATAGCGCCGTGCAATCTTTTAATAAGCAGCTGTTTATAGGAGAAAATGAGCAATCCATTTGAGAATGAAATAAAACTCGGTGGCTATCATCAGGAAGAAAATAATCCACGGATTTGGAAACGCCTTTCGAATGCTCATTTCTTTCAAATAGTTACGTTTACATAAAGCTACTATATTAGATTAATTTTAGGTAAAATATTAACTATTCGGTGGCCGGTAGACGATAAGTCCCGCCCAGCTAACAACCAGGCGGGATCTCGATTGAGATCCTGATTGAACAAAAACAGGATAATATTGAGACGACGGATTGGGTAGTAACGAGTATAAATCCACCTGGAAATTAATTATTCGGTAAATAGAAACCCCATACCAGCCTTGTCGGTATGGGGCCAAATCGTAATTAATAAGTGGCCGGAGAGTTTGTCTGCAAGATTGGTTTAGTAGAGAGCAAAATTACTGCCTTAAGGCCGTTGTTTAGGGTAAAGGTGAACTGTCAATACATTGTTTGAGAGCCGAATAATCGTTAAGAAATAGCTGGCTGGAAAGCCATAAATTGCTCAACCAGCTCGCGTTTAATAATCTGATCAGCCACGTAGATGGAGTGGCTGGCTCGCTCTATCCGATAGGCGATGGCGAACAGGAGAAGTCGTTGATTGAAGATTCGAATCGATTCTTCTTTGGGTTTTAGTAAATGGTAGCTGTCTGTCATCATAATGGGCATATGAATTTATGTCAGGATAGACAACAGCTGTGACAAAACTTATGCCATTTGACAAACAGACGGTGAGCGGTCAATTAGAGGTCGTTTAATAAAGATCTAAACATAAGGCTTAAACAAGGGATATCGAAAGAGTTATAAACTTTCAATCGATTCCTGTATGTATTCTTCCGCCTATGAAATTACCAAGGCAAGTGCATTGCCTTTTGTTGCCAAGGTAATTCTTTCCTCTGATTTTTTATCCGTAATTGTTGAGCTTCGTAAAACGCCCTCGTTAGGATTGCCTCGAAAAAATATACTTTACTTTTCTGCCAGCTCATTTACTGCCCAACAGGTTGAGGAGGCTTACAATAGGATTAAAAAGGAGTACCTTGACCGGAAAAACGGTAAAGCTATTGCTATTCACCGGCTGGTTGATTAGCCGACCGAGTGATTTTTACCCGCTCCAGGGCATCAATGTAACTCTTACTACTGGCATTCAGGACACGTACCTTTCGATAATCGGCGTAGTCACGTAAAACTTCGTAGCCCCGAAAAACTTTGTGTAATGACAAAAACTGGCTAGCCATTGTAAACGTCTTCGTTCGATTTGCATCGCTATAAACCGGCTGGAAATCAACACTCTTGGGTTTATCATAGAAGTGTATTTGTTTAATTTCCAGCTGGTTTGTATCGCTGATTCGAATTTGTTCGTGCCAGGATGTGTCAGCGCCAAATAGAAAAACTTGTTCGAACCCTCGATTAATCATCAGGAAAAGAGCCGTTACAATAACAGTCTGAGCCTGAGGCATTCCTAAATTAGTGGTATACATCCAATGCCGGAACCAGGCATAACCACGTACAATAGTTGGATTGTAGTAAACGAGTTCAATCCGGGAGTTACCCGCTTCCAGTTGTCGAATGAAATAAGAACCTCTGGCAAGTTGAGGAATAAACAAGCGCATCGGCCAGTCAACATCATTGATCAACGCTGCCAGAATCTGATGAAGGTCTTCACGGCCAACGGTAGTTTCGTTAAACGTAAAACAGTTAGGGTCTGCCAGAATATAATTGGCTGGTTTCAACCGCGTAAAATAGTCTGTAATCGCAAAACCGTTGACGCAGATTAGTTCAGTTTGTTGTAGAAAATCCAGATGATTTTCCAGTGAGTCGGTTAGTGAAGGACCGTTGCCTAAAACTGAGCAATTCGGTTGTTGAGGTGCGGGTAGTCTGACGCCCCACCGCGAACGTAGCAGCACTTTAGCTGCTGATAGCAAAGTGGCCGCCAAATTCGAAAGGAAGGTAACCACCGAGTTAAAGGCGACTTCAAGCATTAGTATGTACTTCTTAGGAAACGGTTTTGCTACAAAATTACGCAAAAATGTAGCTAGCCAGTTAGAGCTGTTTATCAAAAACGAGCTTTACCGATTCCCGTGCCCCCAGGTTTTGTTTAAAGCGGATGAGGCTAGGTTTGGGCTGGCGATTATTGTCGAGCGAGACGCCAAGATCAAGTAAACGAATTCCCTGCTGACGGCAGTAGGTGAATAAACCGTCGGTAAGCATCACCATCGGACTGAATGTATTGTAGTCAGGGTCTGAGACCGGAAGGAAATTGTAAAGAATATCGTTTTGGACTCGTACGGTAATAGTAAGGGCAATTATATCGGTCCCATTACGTACGGTAAAGATAGAAAAGTGGTCTGAGAACGTACGTAGCAGCGAGCGTAAATAGAGATAGGAAATCGTGGGTAAATAGCCTTTCTGCTGGTGAACGTTCTGTATAAAGGTTAATATAGTATCGGGCTGTGGGGATGACCAGCAACTGAATTGAAAACCAGCTTCGCGGCATTTGCGCAGCCGTCGGCGTTCGGAGGGAGCTATCTGATTTTCGAATGGTTCATTCGCGATAGGCAGATACTGACATTGATCGATCCGGCTAATCTGAAAATCATGATCAATCAGTTTTCTGGACAGCCGATTCGTTTGGATGGGGGCGTAGCAAGAGGGATAGTGGATAAGTTGTAAAACGGAGGCCCCTGTCGATTTGGCTTCGGCAATCAATAGCGAAATCAGTTGGTCTAGTATAGAATCAGGCAGCGTATCAATAAATTCAATAGACCCGAATGGAGCTGCTGCAGGACTTATTACCTTATTCGATTCGCTGAAAAACGCACATCTGGCCTCTGATTGTCCGGTTTGCCGATTAATAGCTATAATAAGCGAATAGATACCATCTCCCTGCTGGCTCAAGTGTTCTGGCTCATTAAAAAAGAATCCAGATTGATAAAAGGCAGGCGTATCGGAGAAAGAAGGTTTATGCAGACAGACGATTTGATAGTCGCTCATAGGCTTAGGAGCCTAAATATCAAAAATTGGTAAATTGGTATATAAATGTATGGGAAACTTATAACCGTTCGGAAAATAAAAGATGGAAATAGTTATGTAAACATATAGACAGCAAACAGGGCTCCCCGGCGACAGAATTACCACCGGAGAGCCCTGTTATGGAACCAAACTAATCAGATCAGATGCTTTCGTTTTCCTAATTGATTGTAAACCAATTGGATGATGCCGTCTTTCAGGCCGAGGTCAGGAACGATAATCTTACTGGCTCCTGCCCACCGCATCACCGACGTATAAATGTCGGCCGCAGGAACAATAACATCGGCACGGTCGGCATTCAGGCGAAGTTTATTAATCCGATCTTCCTGGCTAAACTCGGCGATATAATTGCGAATACGTTCAATTTCGGCCCGACTTGTTTCCAGTTCCGATGTTTTGGATGCCAGGTTAAATAATTTACTGATATTGCCACCCGTACCGACAGCCACGACCTCCTCAGATGAATCAACATTTTCTTCAACCCAGTCCTCGATTTTGCGCCAGGCCCCTTTAACTTCTTTTCCTTCCAGGAGCCGAACAGAGCCAATTTTAAAGGATTTGGAGTTAATTTTCTCGCGGTTCTTGTACAGATTCAATTCGGTACTACCGCCACCCACATCGATATGGATGAACTGACGATCATCAATGGCCTGAACCACTACGTTATTAATGAGTTCAGCTTCTTTTTTGCCATCGATAATATGAATTTTAATTCCTGTTGAGGCTTCTATCCGTTTGGCTACTTCTTGGCCATTGGTTGATTCGCGCATGGCCGACGTAGCACAGGCCAGATAATCTTCTACTTCGTGGAGTTCCATCAGGAGCTTATATACCTGCATGAGTTTAGCCGTACGCGCTTCACTTTCCGGCGTAAGCTCGCCATAATTGAAGACATCGTGGCCCAGTCGGAGCGGAAAACGAACGTACTCAACGCGTTTAAAACTCACAACATCATCGTTGTGTAAGACGGTTGAAATTTGAAGACGGGCTGCATTGGAACCTATATCAATGGCGGCTAGTTTCATCGTATAAAGTGCGAAATAGTAAAAGAGCGAGAGAATGCTTTAAAACGAATTCAACTTCGCTTATTGACCACTCTTTCGCTCTTTCACTCAGTAAGACGCTCCAAAAGTAACGCATTTTTGGGGACAATGGTTAGAATCTGTATCTTTGCTCAAATGCTTATCAAGAAAGACGGAGGGAATGGACCCTGTGATGTCTTGGCAACCAGCCGCTTACCCTAAAAGACGGAAAAGGTGCCGCGTTCCACCCCAATTCATAAGGGGACAGATAAGTTAGCGTTCCGCTGCCTTCTCCTGTTTCTGATAAGCCTCTTTACATAAATTGAAGCGATAAGACGAACCATGCCCGTCTGACTAATACATTATAATTTTCTACCACTTGAAACAGATTTCTGAACTTCTGCAAGAGCGAATTCTCATTCTCGATGGAGCAATGGGAACGATGATTCAACGCTATAACCTAACGGAAGATGACTACCGTGGGGAGCGTTTTAAGGATTATCCACACGACGTAAAGGGGAATAATGACCTGCTGTCGCTCACTCAGCCACGTATCATTCAGGAAATTCATAAACAATATCTGGAGGCTGGCGCTGATATCATTGAAACCAATACGTTCAGTGGTACATCAATCGCCATGGCCGATTACCACATGGAGGAGATCGTTTATGAACTTAACTATGAATCGGCCCGGATCGCTAAAGAGGTAGCAGAAGAAATGACCCGGCTGGAGCCGCATAAGCCTCGCTACGTAGCGGGGGCTATGGGTCCTACCAACCGTACGGCATCGTTGTCGCCAGATGTAAATAATCCGGGGTATCGGGCCGTTACGTTCGATGAACTGGTTAATGCCTATTATGAACAGGTAAGCGGATTGGTAGAAGGCGGCTCCGATATTCTGCTGGTCGAAACGATTTTCGATACGCTCAATGCTAAAGCGGCTCTGTTTGCAATTGACAAATATTTCACCCTGAATCCTCAACAGGCGGTTCGGCCGGTCATGGTGTCGGGAACTATTACGGATGCCAGTGGACGTACCTTATCTGGGCAAACGACAGAAGCATTCCTGTATTCTGTATCGCACCTGCCACTGCTCAGTGTTGGCTTAAACTGCGCCCTGGGAGCTGAGCTAATGCGCCCTTATATCCAGACGCTGGCTAAAGAAGCACCGTTTTTTACGTCTGCTTATCCAAACGCCGGTTTACCGAACGAATTTGGCGAGTACGACGAAACGCCCGACAGTATGGCCTCGCAGGTCGAAGGGTTTATTCGTGACAGTTTCGTCAATATTGTTGGTGGCTGTTGTGGCTCTACTCCCGATCATATTCGGGCTATCGCCCAAGTGGCTGCTAAATATCCGCCAAGAGCCTTGCCAGCTCTGGAACCCTATCAGAAGCTGAGTGGTCTGGAGCCTCTGAAGGTTACCGAACAAACGAATTTTCTGAATATTGGCGAACGTACCAACGTAACGGGATCGAAAAAATTTGCCCGACTGATCAAGGAAGGTAATTACGATGAAGCGTTGAGTATTGCTCGTGGACAGGTTGAGGGTGGGGCGCAGGTAATTGACGTCAACATGGACGAAGGTATGCTGGATTCAGTCGAAGCCATGACTACGTTCCTGAACCTGATTGCCTCGGAACCCGATATCGCCCGCGTTCCGATCATGGTCGACTCGTCAAAATGGGAAGTGATCGAAGCCGGTTTGAAATGCGTGCAGGGTAAAGCGATTGTGAACTCTATTTCGCTGAAGGAAGGCGAAGAAGCGTTTATTGAGCGGGCCCGATTAATTAAACGGTACGGAGCCGCTACGGTAGTGATGGCGTTTGACGAAACCGGACAGGCCGATTCCTATGAACGACGTATTGAAATCTGCGAACGGGCGTATCGCATTTTGGTCGACAAGGTCGATTTTCCTCCGCAGGACATCATTTTTGACCCGAATATTCTGACCGTAGCAACGGGTATAGAAGAGCATAATAACTATGCCGTTGACTTCATTAACGCAACCCGGTGGATTAAAGAAAACCTACCTTTAGCGAAAGTGAGTGGTGGAGTATCCAATATTTCGTTCAGTTTCCGGGGGAACGACGTAGTGCGGGAGGCTATGCACTCCGCTTTCCTTTACCACGCTATTCGGGCGGGAATGGATATGGGTATCGTAAACGCTGGCCAGCTGGAGGTATATGACAACATCCCGAAAGATCTGCTGGAGCGTTGTGAGGACGTATTGCTTAACCGCCGTGATGATGCGACGGAGCGCCTGGTTGAGTTTGCCGAAACGGTAAAAGCAAAAGGTAAAGCTATTGTTCAGGACGAAAGCTGGCGGCTAGAACCCGTTCGCGAACGACTGAAATACGCGCTTATCAAAGGAATTACGGATTACATCGATCAGGATGTTGAAGAAATCCGGCAACAGGTTGAACGGCCATTGCACGTCATTGAAGGGCCGTTGATGGATGGTATGAACGTAGTGGGCGATCTGTTTGGCGAAGGGAAAATGTTCCTTCCGCAGGTTGTTAAATCAGCGCGGGTGATGAAAAAAGCCGTTGCTTATCTGACTCCATTTATCGAGGCAGAAAAGTCTGGTGGCGCTTCATCGTCGGGCAAAATCCTGCTGGCGACTGTGAAGGGCGATGTACACGACATTGGTAAAAACATTGTTGGCGTTGTCCTGGGCTGTAACAACTACGAGATCATTGACCTTGGGGTGATGGTGCCGACCCAGAAAATTCTGGAAGAAGCCAAAAAGCATAACGTCGATATTATTGGTCTAAGTGGCCTGATTACGCCTTCACTGGATGAAATGGTGGGTGTGGCCAAGGAAATGGAACGGCAGGGTTTTTCGCTGCCACTCCTGATCGGCGGGGCCACTACGTCTCGTACGCACACCGCTGTTAAGATCGATCCACATTACTCGGGGCCCGTTATCCACGTCCTGGATGCCAGTCGGAGCGTACCGGTAGCCGGGCGTTTAACCAGTGAAGAAATTACGACACGGGAAAAGATCTTTACCGATATCAAATCCGAGTATGCGAAACTTCGTGACGATCATGCCCGGCGTCGGCAGGAAAAAGCTAGTCTGCCGATCGACAAAGCGCGCGAAAACCGTACTGCCATCGACTGGAGTAATTTTGAACCGACAAAGCCAGCTTTCCTGGGGAACCGCTATTTCGACGACTATTCTATTGCCGAATTAGCTGATTACATTGACTGGACTCCATTTTTCCAGACTTGGCAATTGCACGGTAAATACCCCGCTATTTTTGACGACGCTACGGTCGGCCAAGAAGCCCGTCAATTGTTCGATGATGCCAATAAACTGCTGCAGGAAGTTATCGATAAAAAGCTGCTGAAAGCCAAAGCGGTCGTTGGGTTCTTCCCGGCCAATTCAGCCGATGACGACGTCTTGTTGCATGATTTTGAAGAGCAGGTTCGGGATATTCCCTGCGAACGGCATGGATCACACCGCCATATCGAATACAAGATTAGTCGGGCCCAGTCGCAAACCTCGATTAGTCCGGCGGGTGAGTTAATTTACGATACCAAAACCGTTTTGCATTTCCTGCGTCAGCAGAATCAGAAAGCGCCGGGATTACCAAACTATTGCCTGTCAGATTTTATTGCGCCACTGGAAAGTGGTCGTGAAGATTATATTGGCAGTTTTGCGGTTACAGCGGGCATCGGAATTGAAGCGTTGCTGGACCAGTATGAACGCGACCACGACGACTATAACAGCATCATGGTAAAAGCCATTGCTGACCGACTGGCTGAAGCATTTGCCGAACGGATGCATGAGCGTGTCCGTACTGAATTCTGGCCGTATGGCTCTGGCGAAAAATTCACCAACGAGCAATTGATCAAGGAAGAATATCAGGGGATTCGTCCGGCACCGGGCTATCCAGCCTGCCCTGATCATACGGAGAAAGGAACTTTGTTTGAACTACTAGATGCCGGGAAAATCGGTATTGAACTGACAGAGAGCTATGCTATGTATCCGGCTTCGTCGGTCAGTGGTTTCTACTTCTCGCACCCCGAATCGAAATACTTTGCCGTCGGTAAGATCAACAAAGATCAGGTGCATGATTATGCCATGCGGAAGGATATGCCAGTGGAAGAAATAGAAAAATGGCTGGCTCCGGTATTGAGTTACGATGCGTAAAACAATAGAATAACTACTAAAAAAGCCCGCCAGAATTGTCTGACGGGCTTTTTCGTTTTAGGGTTATTTACGGCATCAGCACCGTATCAATAACATGGATAACACCATTTGACTGAAATACGTCGGGGATGGTAACGGTAGCCATGCCACCTTTTGCGTCAGTTAGCTCTATTTTTTTGCCTTTTTGCCTGGCGGTCAACGTACCACCAGCCACTGTTGTCAGCGTTGCTTTTCCACCACCATCTTTGATGGCTTTCATCAGGTCTTCTGCGCTCATCTTGCCTGCTACAACGTGATAAGTCAGAATGCCGGTTAACGTGGCTTTGTTTTCTGGCTTAACCAAGGTTTCTACAGTGCCCTTAGGTAGCTTGTCAAATGCTTTGTTTGTTGGCGCAAATACCGTAAAAGGACCTGGACCCGAAAGCGTTTCGACAAGTCCTGCTGCTTTAACAGCCGCCACGAGCGTCGTATGATCTTTTGAATTCACCGCATTCTCGATGATATTCTTAGATGGATACATGGGGGCACCACCTACGGTAACAGTTTTTTCCTGTGCAAAGGATAGCTGGCTAATTGCCAGAAAGGTAATCAGTGAAAAGAAAGTTCTGAACGTTTTCATGTCGATAAGTTCAATTAAAAAAAATGATTAAGAAATGAATGAACTGTGCGATCGATCGACGGACAGACTTACGCAATTCGACAGGTATCTGGATTTACCGAACAGATTTTATTTTTCTGATTGGTCGCAGTAAAGGTCTTTAGTGGCTGAAAAGAAGGCCTTTGAAGGGATAGAATAAAATAAAACGCCGGGCCTAAGCCCGGCGTAACGATCCTTTAGGTGTTGTATGGATATGCGGATAAATCAGCCACACAAATTTGGGCTGTTACCAACTAAATGCATAGAGTGAATCTACTTGAATCGTTTCGGGAAATAGACGGTATTTTGTACGGGAATTCTCCCGTATTTTGCAGGGGGTATCTTCTTTTTATTTTGTAAGTTACTTATAGTGAACAACTTGTATTTGGGCGGGCATGGTGTGACTATTTGGCTATTTTAATTTTATATACCTTTTGGTTTATATTGTTGTTCATAAATCAAATGTATGTTACTATGTTAGAGTTTACATTTAGAAAGGATGAACTAGCTACATTATTAGCAAATGATCCGGGCCCCAATGATACCAACGTAGTCATTCGATTAAGCTTTGTGCCGGAGGGGGACAAAGTATTCGCGGCAACGGTGGTCGCTTTTTGTGAAGATGCTAGCGGGCAGCCTGTAACTCCTGCAAAAGTGAAAGGGTGCCCAAGACCTCCTGGCTGTGATGAGTAAGTAAACGTCTTTATTTTGTCCTCTACGAAATGTGGCTACTACTTCGACGAGCCATCGACTATCTGGATACGGTTCCTCCTTTTCTGCTGATTATTCTGGCAATTACTACGTTACGTTGGAAAAGGAGGGACTTTATTCTCTATTATTTGTGCTCTCAGTTTCTCTTCAACGGGTATGCTAATTGGCTCAATGAGTTGAAACTGGATAATTTATATGCCTATTCGCTGAATTTTTCCTGGTCGCACTATATTCTTTCGCTTTACTTTTTTGACTTGTACAAAACTGCTAGCTGGAAGAAACTAATTGTCGGGGCGGTTGCTTTGTTTCAGTTTGTATCCGTTTTTTCCATTGAACCCGCTACGGCTCAGATCACCTTTGACAGTGTATCGTTTGGGTTGATCAGTCTGTTAATAACCTTATTGAGCCTGTATTATTACGCCAGTCAGCTCTCGGGGCAGCCCAGAGAGAATATTTTAAACGTTAGCGACTTCTGGTACGTGAATGGAATCTTTACGTACTATGCGAGTAATTTCTTCATCTTCCTTACATTTAACACCCTAATTAGTAAACAGTATGCCGATCTGGCTATAATTTGGCGCGTCCATAATATAGTGTTTCTGGTAATGTGTATATACTTCTTCATTGGGTTACAATGCAGGCGATCAGCGGGGATATTCAAATCGTAATTATTGCTACAGTATTTGTGCTGTTGGTGACGCTGGCTCCCATTTTGTTTGTACTCATGCATCAGCGCCAGTATCACCGTTATTTAAGCCGTACAGAAGAAATCAGGAATGCTTACCAGCGCGAATTGCTTCAATCACAACTTGAAATTCAGAATCAAACACTGCAGCAGGTAGGGCAGGATCTTCACGATAACATAGGGCAATTGTTGACCGTAACGCTTATGCGCCTGAATACCTTAGAGGAAGAAACGGCCGGTACGGAAGCGCAGCTGTCCGTCTATCAGACGCGGGATCTGGTGAAGACAATAATTGATGATGTACGAATTCTGGGTAAAACCCTCGATCATGATACGGTTCGCCGGTTTGGCCTACTCGACAGTCTCGCCCTTGAGCTGGAACGGATCCAGCGAGTTGCCCGTATTAAAACGCAACTGGATGTTCAGGGAGAACTTTATTCGCTGGATGAAAAAGCGGAAATAGTCTTACTACGTATGGCTCAGGAAGGACTCAATAACGCACTTAAACACGCCCGTGCGAAAACCCTGACTGTTCAGGTAGAATATAAAACGGATTCGGTCATCCTCACTATTGCTGACGACGGAAAAGGGTTTGATATGCAGGAAGCTAACGATCGGAAGCTTAGTCAGAAGGCCGGTGCTGGTTTAAGTAATCTGCGTCGTCGCGCTGAATTGCTGGGCGGGCGGTTTCTGATTACCAGCCAGATCGGCAGCGGTTCACGGATGGAAATAAATGTACCACGTCGCCAGCCTGACCCCCTTTAACGATACGTTTGTAAAAGTAACCTTCTCTTATTCTGCCAATAGTACTACATCCTCTTTATGACTCACCTACCCGTAAGGGAGCAATCTGCCAGACCCGTCGAATTAAAGACTAGTAAAAAGTTACACGGACTGGATCATTTACGAGCCTTTGCCATTGGGTTCGTCTTTTTGTTTCACTACTTTATTCTGAGCAATGGACAGCCCGGCTGGTTACCAGAGATTGCAGAGTTTGGCTGGACTGGAGTCGATCTGTTTTTTGTATTGAGTGGCTTCCTTATTTCTTCGCAACTGTTTGACACCATAAAACAGGGCCATGAAATCTCGTTTAGCCATTTTTTTCTTAAACGGTTTTTCAGAATCATACCCGCTTATTTAGTCACGGTAGGGCTTTATTTTTGTTTCCCTTTCTTTCGGGAAAAAGAAGCGTTACCACCCCTCTGGAAATTTCTAACCTTTACCCAGAACTTTGGCTTAAATCTAAAGGATTATGGGACGTTTTCTCACGCCTGGTCGCTTTGCGTTGAAGAGCACTTCTATCTGGTGCTACCAGCGACTTTAGTCTTATATCAATCGATAAACAGGTTTACTAACTCTGGATGGCTTTTGTTGGCTCTGTTCGCACTAGGTTTTGGCGCCCGACTTTATAGTTTCAACATATTATATGCTCCCCATATTGGGCATGACAATAGTTGGCTTTACTGGTACAAGTATATTTACTATCCAACGTATAATCGGTTAGATGGGTTGTTAGTTGGGGTATTTCTCGCGGGAATTTATACGTTTCGTCCTACTCTGTGGCACAGGGTCTCTAAACAGGGAAACTTACTGCTGGTAGGGGGGATTGGACTGCTGATACTTGCTTATTGGCTGTGCAAGGACCAACAAACCCTGATCGCTTCCGTTTTTGGTTTTCCGCTCTTATCAGTTGGTTATGGGTTTGTGGTAGCTGGAGCCGTTAGCCCATCAAGTTTTATGTATAGGTGGGAGTCAACCCTATCTACTTCTATCGCCACATTATCATTTGCCATTTATCTGACTCATAAAGTCATCATTAAAGTAACTCACAGATTGCTGGAAGGTGTGAACTGGGACAGCAATGTGGTGCTTTTAGTGTGTGTGATAACAAGCCTTCTTGCTGCGTTCTTACTGAATCGATTGGTTGAAAAACCATTCCTGAGACTTCGCCACAGAGTCGTTCATGATTAAAAGTTACCTGACATAACGATGCCATCGGAGATGGGTCAGCTAAGTCTACAGTGTAACTCACTAGCAGCTCAAAACTCCCTGTTTAGCTGGTCAAATTGCAACTGCATCAAGTATTAACCAATTATCCTATTTCCTTCCAACCGATATGTCTCTATTTTTCGAGGATAAATCAATACCGTAGTCGCCGAACGTATGCCAACTTCTGTTGCTATTGCCGATGACCACTATCTGCTCGCTCAGGCATTAGCCGATTTCATAGGGAAGTTTGAGAACTATGAAGTGCTCTATGTTGCTGAGCATGGTCTCGATTTGCTGGATAAATTAAAGGAGGGTATGCTGCCCGATATAGCCTTACTTGATCTCCATATGCCGGAGATGGATGGTTTTGAGACGGCCATTCAGCTACAGCAATTGTATCCGAGTGTACGCGTGCTGGCACTGTCTATGAATGATCAGGACGAGTACGTCATCCGAATGTTACGTCATGGAGCGAGAGGGTATCTGCTCAAAGGGTGCAAACCAGCCGAACTTCGGCAGGCATTAGACGACATAATGTCTAAAGGATTTTATTACTCTGATTTCATTGCATCCCATCTGATCCGAAACCTGAACAGCCCCGAAACAGGAGCCTTTAATCTGAACGATAGGGAGTACGAGTTTCTTAAACTGGCCTGTAGTGAGATGACGTACAATGAAATTGCTGCCCAGATGAAAGTCAGCTCACGTACAGTCGATGGATATCGGGAGGTAGTTTTTCAAAAACTAGGGGTTAAAACCAGAGTCGGTATGGTAATGGTAGCCATACGTAACAAACTTGTCGAGCTATAGAGGGGTTACGTTGACAATCGCAAACAAGATCGTATTAGCGGTTTGCCTCGACCAATCGGACAAACCGCTAATAACCATTATATAACTTAACGGATCGATACCTGCATTAACTGACGGCCAAGCGCACGAATCGACGCTTCGAGTCGTTCGGCTTGCTCAACAGAGGGGAATGTAGAGCCAGCCATAAACCGGCTGATTGATTCAATATCTATGCCTGCATTGCCTGCAATATGATTGGCTTTTACCTGTCTGAATAAATCCCATACGGCAGTTGTATCATAAACAGGCTCGAAAATAATGGATTCAAACAAAGAGCGGTAACATGTATTTTCGTCAGATGCGCAATTGATAAGTAGCGTTCGTAACGTATCAATAACTTCGTCGATGCTGCTGCCACGCGTGGCAGCCAATAAGCCAGCTACTTCAATACGTCCCCAGATAAATTTGCCATGCTTTTCCAGAACGACACTCAGTTCGTTAAGCTGGCGGATAGAACTTGTCCAGTGATGGTTTATTCCTGTTTTACCAGCTGATCGGAGTATGGCATTGAGCGTACCAATGGGGACTTGCTCAGTGCTACTAGCCGGAATAATGAAACAGGCTACCTGGCTTTTTACCGCATGCCCTAATGAGTAATGCGACTCGTGCTGCTGAATAATTTGCCATCCTTTTTCCCGTAGTAACTTATTTAACACCGAAATTTTCATAGGGATCGAGTAAGTTTTGTATCTGACTAGATAGACACGTAAATATAAGAATCTAATTGGTATTGAAAAGTCTTTTTAGTTGATTTTTTGTTTATTAAAAACAATAAAAGACTACATAAATTGTGTGTAAATTTTTAGTATATATTTTATTTATATTTATTGTTGAAATAAGATAACTTCTAATTGAAGCCGTAAAATATATTAGTTCGCTAATGCAGTATTTTTAGTTAAGTCTGACACAAAACGGTAAAAAACGGGTCTTAACGTCTGCCAATACAAATAAGTCATAGCCTGGAATGCGACAAATAGTATAGTAGTTCACTCTGGTAATGAGTGGATTATATCTTAATTTATAAAGTCGTGTGGAGAAGTTGATCGGTAGAGATAATGGCAAATCTAAAACACTTTCTGATACCGGAAATACTAGTAACAAAAATGAATTCCTCTAATTTATAGAAACCGTCGGGGATATTGTTGTTGTAATTTTTTGGTTACCAGCTGGTTAGTGGCTTGTTCGAAAGGGTTTAGAAATTTGGCAGAATCTCCTGAAAATTATCGTAGGGGACCACTTCGAATTATAAACAGACGACCGATTGATAGTACCAGCGAACAAAACGATTGATGCCTTCTTCAATCTGAACAGAAGGGAAGTAGCCGATTTTCGTTTTTGCATACGTAAGGTCGGCGCTGGTCAGGTATACATCGCCGGGTTGGTTAGGTTGCCAGTCGATAACCGCTTTACGACCAACTGCTTTCTCGAGTAAAACGACCAGTTCGCGTAAGCTAATAGGAGCCGAACCACCAATGTTGAGTAGCTCAAAGCCATTAAGGTGCTCAATGGCACGCGTTATACCCAGCACGGTATCATATATATAGGTATAATTGCGGGACGTAGTGCCATCGCCATACAACGTAATAGGCTGATCGCCATAAAGCTTTGCCGTAAATCGGCTAATAGCCATTTCTGGACGTTGGCGAGGTCCATACACAGTGAAAAAACGCAGACACGCTACGTTAAATCCATACAGGTGATGATACGTATGGGCTAATAGCTCTGCCGATCGTTTCGACATGGCGTAGGGCGATAGAGGGCGGTTTGCATCGTCATTTTCCTGAAAGGGAACAACGCTGGAGTTACCATAAACCGAGGACGATGAGGCCATCACTAGCCGCTTAAGACCTACTTTTTTCATGGCTTCGAGTAAGGATAAAGTCCCATTTACATTTACATCAATGCATACGGCTGGTTCATGGACCGAATCCCTAACCCCAGTTCTGGCCGCCAGGTGAACCACTGTATCGCAGGCATATCTTTTTAGTATACCCGCCAGCAACGTTTGGTCGCGTATATCACCTTCAATGAGGGTGAAGTTTGTATGCTGCTTAAATAAGCGTACATTGACTTGCTTTCGGCCCGGATCATACTGATTGTCGAAGTTATCTAAGCCAATAATGGTGTGGCCTGCTGACAGCAGATATTCGGTAAGATGAGAACCAATAAAACCAGCTGCGCCTGTTAGTAAGATTGTCATAGTTGGGAGTGATTATCAAATTGAACCGCTGGAATATTCTTATTGAAAAAACGTTTTAGGTATTGAAGCGTATTGTCTTCTACCTTTGTGATCTAGATTTTACGGTAGCTTTCTATGAAAAACCATAGTAGTTTTAAGCATTCAGCAAAATCAACGAGCATGGATATAGTTATACATTAATCGATTATGGGTTTCTGGCAAACGATCCGGCAAACGATGAATTTTCGTTCGACTCCTGCCGCTGAAGACATGGTTGACCCCTGTTTCTGGCGAGTCGATATGCATTCTCATTTAGTGCCGGGCATAGATGATGGTGTTAAAGATTCAGAACAGGCTGTTACGTGTTTGAAACAACTGGCAGACTGGGGAATCCAAAAAGTTATTACTACTCCGCACGTTAGTCGCGACTGGTATCCCAATGAGTCAGCTACCCTTCGCGCTAGTCAGGCTACTTTGCAGGCATTGGCTAACGACAACAATCTGGATGTACAGATCGAGATCGCAGCCGAATATTTACTGGACGAGTTTTTTCCCGCCCTTTTATCTGCTGATGACCTGCTGACTTTTGGTTCGGCCCGTTATCTGCTTTTTGAGGTTGGTTGGGCCGCTGCTCCTCGCCAGTTAGATGACTTGCTTTTCCGTATTCAGACTCGTGGCTATACGCCTGTTCTGGCTCATCCAGAGCGCTACTCATTTTACTATGAGGATCAGGACACATTGGCGCAGCTTCACGAAAAAGGGTGCCTGTTTCAGCTAAACTGGGCATCGCTTACCGGAAAATATGGCGAGCGTGCTCAAAATCAGGGACGATTTTTGCTCAAAAAGGGCTGGGTCGATTTTATCGGAAGTGACATGCACAGGCCCAACGATATTTCGGCATTGGGAGCCTTATTTACCTCCTCCGATTACGAGTTACTTCGTAAACAACCACTCCTGAACGAGACACTTCTCCAACCAAGTGCTCCTCAATCTGCTCCGTGAGGAGTGTCAACTCGTTAATAAACAGTTCATTGGTCTTATCATATACGTTGATAGTTTATCAATTTGCCTTATTGCAATACTAGGCAAATATATACGAATATGGAATAATGACAACTTTTGATTTGTTTAAGTGATTGAAAATGGTGTAATGTAAATAAGCGCAAAGGCCATATAGGCTAGCCTCGCTCCTGTAGGCCTATGGCAGTAGAGCCCCAAGAGCGGAGATAATAGCGCCCTACGACACTGTTGTTCAGCAACTAGCTTTCTGATACGTATCAAATTGATTAACTCTACTCGTTAATGTTCTGGTTTTGTATGGGGCGGGCGTCACAAAAACGTAGTATGATCGCTCGCGTAGTAATGTTGTTGTTAAGTACTACGCTCTTTGTTGAAGCACAATCGATCAGTGATGTAAAGGCATCTTCGAAGGCGGCAAAGGTTACCCCCGATTTATTAAATAATTTGTTGAACAATGGGGCGCCTGCGCCACCCGGACTGGGTAGAGGAGAAGACCTTCGTAATGAGTATACAATTAAGGAAAATCGGATAGCCATCGAGGCTATAGCTAACGATCAGAATGGTCAGGCTTTACTTGCCCAGCTCCAGGCATTGGGCCTGACAGAAGGAAACGCGTATCGAAGCACAGTTTTCGGTTTTTTGCCTATCGAAAAACTGGCTGACTTAAAGAATGTACCTGCTCTAAACTACGCCCGCCCTTACTATAAACCACTCACCAATACGGGCCTCGTTACATCCCAGGGCGACAAGGCATTAAAAGCTGATCTGGCCAGACAAACCTATAACGTAACGGGAGTCGGTTCTAAAATAGGAATACTTTCTGACAGTTATAATGCGCTTGGCGGAGCTTCGGCGGGCGTGGCGTCGGGCGATCTCCCTGCCAATGTTAGCATACTGGATGACTTCCCGACGGGGAGCGACGAAGGACGCGCCATGGCCGAAATTGTGCATGACGTAGCACCAGGAGCTGCCATTGCATTCAATACGGCCTATCGTGGTCAGGCTGGCTTTGCCAAAGGTATTATCGATCTGGCAAATGCTGGCTGTAATCTTATCGTTGATGATATTATTTACCTGACTGAACCGTTCTTTCAGGATGGAATCATTAGTCAGGCTATCGATCAGGTTGTCCTCAATAACAACGTAGCGTATTTCTCGGCAGCTGGTAATCTGGCCCGGTCATCCTATCAGACTACGTTTAAAAATTCGGGCATTAACTTATATGGTTACGGAATCGCGCATGATTTCGGTGGGGGGGATGTGTTTCAGAAAATCACGGTACCATCGGGCGGTACGCTCCGGCTTGTGCTTCAGTGGGATGATCCGTTTCGATCTGTGAGCGGAGGAGTCGGTGCCAGAACGGATCTGGATATTTTCTTCTTCAAAAATGGAATTCTGGTCGGCGGTAGCGCTATTGATAATATTGCGTATGGCGATCCGATTGAAGTGACTGGTACGTATGCCAATAACACATCGGCACCGGCGGATATTGACGTAGTGATCGTGAAAAATGCCGGACCCGATCCCGGCTATATCAAGTGGATCAATTTTGGTAGCTACACGATTACTACCGAATACGACACCCGTAGTGGATCATCGTTTGGCCATAGTGGCTCGGATCGGGCTATTGCCGTTGGAGCAGCTCCGTATTTTAGCACGCCCGCCTATAAACCGAGTCTATCAACCGCGATCATTGAGCCATTTTCGTCGGCGGGTGGAACGCCGATTTTCTTTGATGGGGCGGGACAGCGAATCAGTCAGGGCGGTGTTGTACGCCAGAAGCCAGACATAACTGCGGTCGATGGTGGGAACACGACGTTTTTTACAACCAACTATGAGCCCGACGGATTTCCTAATTTTTTCGGTACGTCGGCGGCTGCTCCCCATGCTGCAGCTGTAGCGGCCTTAATGCAGGAAAAAGCGAATAAAACCTTGTCGCCAATGGCTATTGCGTCGATTCTGAAGCAGACGGCCATCGATATGGACGATCCGGTAACCCCGTATTTTGACACGGGATTCGATTTTGGTACGGGCTATGGATTCATACAGGCCGATAAGGCTGTTCAGGCTGCGGGGCCGGGCGACCAATTGGCCATTACGAGTTTTACGTGCAACACCAGCAACTCTATCCTAACCAGTGTCGATTTTGTGGTCGGCTATTTGAATGGAACGTTCAGTCCGAGCGTTGCCCCGTTGTTTATCAATGGTGTAACAGGAGCGGGGCAGTTAGGCGTTAAGTACAATTATTCGTTCGATACGAATCAGAATACGCTCGCTATTCAGGATGCGGCCTCCCGGTCTACCTATTTTGTCTGGAAGTTTCGCGAAGCCTGTGCCACTACGTCGACACCTAATCGGCCGCCTGTTTTTACTGGTATTACGTCGCTGACGGGTGTGTTGGGAGTGGCCTTTCGGTATAACGTACCAGCCAATAGTTTTTCTGATCCCGAAGGATTACCCTTGACGTATGCCATTAATGGACTACCTGCTGGGCTTTCGTTTGATGCGGCCTCGAATGTAATTAGCGGCATCCCAACAGTAGCGGGCGTCAGTTCCGTAACCATTACGGCGACCGATGCTGGAGGGTTGACCGCTGTAGGTACTTTTTCAATTACCATCAATAAAACCATCGATCAGCCACAGCCTCTGGCATCGCTGACGATTACTAGTTTTAGGTGTCATACGGCAAGCGCTGGCATGTCGAGTGTGGATTTTGTGGTTGGCTATACCGACGGCAGTTTTACACCGTCGGTTCCGGCGTTGTTTATTAATGGCGTAACGGGGTCGGGGCAACTGGGCGTTCCGTATACGTATTATCATGACGCAAACCAGTATATCTTACCGATTCAGGATGCGGCTACGCGGTCTACCTATTTTGTCTGGAATTTTCGGGAGGCTTGCGGGAGTAGCCCGGTAGCCAACCGCCCACCTGTCTATAATGGAGGGCTATCCGATCAGACAGGTACAGTAGGATTGTCGTTCACATACACTATCCCTGCCACTGCATTTACCGATCCCGATGGACAAACATCGCTGATTTATACCGCTTCCAATCTACCTGCGGGACTGACGCTCGGCGCTACGTCCCGCACAATCAGTGGTACACCCATTGCCGCAGGTAGCCGGACGGTAACAATTAGGGCTACCGATGCATCCGGAGCGTTTGCTACCGCCACGTTTACCATAACTGTTGGCACCACACCGCCTGCTACGTTCGCCATCATTGGGGCAACTACGGTAGCTTGTGAGCGTATCACGTCAACAGAACGCCGGTTAACGTTTACACCACAATACAGTGGAACAAACGGTCAGACCATCACGTTTTCTGTCATTAATGAGAGTTTACCGACGAATTCGCCGGGACCGTATTCGCTACGTCTCTATACCGATAATCCGACCGTTACGTTACGGGCGGAGCAGGCTGGAATGGCCGGGGCCGTAACGTATCAGTACAACTGGCTGGCTGCCTGTAACGCCAATGCCCGACGGAGCGCAGAAGACCATCAAACCGATTTGGACGTTACGGTTCTGTCGAATCCGGTTCTCGATTCGCGTGTAGAGGTAGAGGTACGGGGTGTTTCCGGCGAATCGTTAACCTTGCAGGTTGCTGATGAACAAGGTCGAATTGTAAGCCGACACGTGGTTAGTCAGGCCGCCGATGTGGAGCGGCAATCACTCGCGCTGAACTACGCCCGAGGCATTTTTCTGTTAACCGTCAGTACACCTACTCAGATCAAGACGCTACGTATCGTTACGGGGCAATAGTGTTTTCGGAGATAACCACCGATTCGCAGATATAGGTAGGAATAATACCGGTACTACGAATTCTGATTTCGGCATCCTGGGCCTGGGTATTGCCGCTCAGGACCAGCACCGTGTCCAGCCCAAATTTGTTACCGCCCAGAATGTCGGTACGTAACGTATCGCCTACCATCAGAATGTCGCGTTTACTGATATGACCATCCTGCGGTGTCTCCAGACCCCGTGGCACTACGTTGTCGAGCCGTTCGTAGGCAAACATGAACAGTTGAGCGTCGGGTTTGCCAAATCGAATAAATTGTTTGCCGACAATGGTTTCGATCATTTCAGCTACGGCCCCGATGGCAATGGCAATTCGGGTTTTGGAAACAGGATAGGTTTCGTCGGTATTGGCGACAATGACCGGGATGTTCCGTTTCCGAAGCAAATTCACCGTTTTGTTCAGATCCGTATTCCAGTCAAAGCCTTCGTCGTCGAGCAGCACCAGGGCGTTGATGTCGGCTACGTCGGCAAGGTCTAACTGGCTAATGGGTAGGGTTTTCAGGCCGGTCGTTTCGAGGTAGTGGGCTGAACTTTCCGTGCCGAGATAAGCAACCGTTCCGTGATTGACTTTCAGGTCGAGGTATTCGCGGGCGAGCATACCCGAGGAAATAATACGGTCGGGTGTAATGTCGTAGAAACCTTGCCGATAATATGACTCGGCTAACTCCTGAGGGCTACGGGAGGCATCGTTGGTCAGTACGTAAAACTCCTTATTATTTTCTTTAAGCCAGCCAAATGTATTCTCGATTCCGGGAAGCAGACCTTCATAATTTTTTAGAACACCAAACGCATCGAAGAAAATGACTTTGTACTGAGAAGCTACGTCTTTGAAATCGGCAAGTTGCATAGAACGTACTGCGTAAAGTAGATGGTAAGAGCGAATAGCATAAAGCTGCTGAAATGCAGAAGAATATTTGTTTTTATCCTATTGCTGCGCGCAAAAATACGGTCTTAGCGAGAGTAAATAATTTTTTCCTGAAAAAAAGGTCAGTTTATCAGAAGCCATGATGCCACAAGCATCAGATAGTCAGCAAGTAAGCTCTGTGCTAATGGGTTAAATCTGAACGACCGCTTTGCCGATTACCTGCCGATCCACCAGAGCACGGAGGGCGGTAGCCGTTTCATCGAGCGAGTAAATCCGATGAATGTGCTGTTTTAATTGACCGCTTTCCACCCACGTTAAAATTTGCCGGAGATTGGCTTCACTGGCTTTTGGTTCGCGCTGGGCGAAAGCACCCCAAAATACGCCGACAATGGATGCGCCTTTCAGCAAAGCCAGATTGAGCGGAATGCTGGGAATTGATCCGGCGGCAAACCCGACAACCAGATACCGACCTCGCCAGGCTAGTGAGCGAATCCCCGGTTCGGCATAGCGGTCGCCCACGGGATCATAGACGACATCGGCACCGTTGCCATTGGTCAGTTCTTTAACTTGTTGCCGGAGGTCATCACGGGTGTAGTTGATGGTTTCATTAGCGCCTAGTTCTCGGCAAACCGCTAGCTTTTCATCGGTGGAGGCAGCGGCAATTACCCGGGCTCCCAGCAAACGGCCCAACTGAACAGCAGCCAGTCCGACCCCACCCGCTGCACCCAGCACAAGCAGGGTTTCGCCCGGTTTCAGGTTGGCACGATCGTTCAGCGCATGGTAAGACGTACCGTAGGTGTACATGGTTGAGGCTGCCGTTACGAAATCCATATCGGGGAGCATGGGCAGTGTGGATGAGGCCTTGCCAATTACTTCTTCAGCGAAACCGCCATGACCCGTCAGCGAAAAAACTCGATCGCCTGCCTTGAGATGCGTTACGTTGTCGCCTACAGCCGTCACGATCCCTGCCACTTCGCCACCCGGCGAGAAAGGGAAAGGCGGTTTAAACTGGTACTTTCCCTGAATCATCAGCGTATCAGGAAAGTTAACTCCGCAGGCTTTTACCTGGATAAGAACGTCATCTTTTCCGGGCAACGGCGCTGCTACGTCCTCAAAGGTAAGTGATTCAGGTAGCCCAAACTGGTTGCACAAAACGGCTTTCATAGAAGCAGAAAGGAGTGTTTGGACGAAAGTTACACTATTTACGTACTGAAGCAGAAATTGTTTAGCGTATATCAAGCTGGCGTTTCTGTCAGCATGACCAAATACAGCCCAATCTCTTTTCGATAACCTATTTCTCCAGGAAGCTTTCAGGGTTGTTCTTGTTGTGGGTAAAAGAGCTTGCGCCATTTTACCCACAACAAGAACAACCCTGAAAGCAAATCGCGCGAGTTGCGGATAGCTTATCGTGCCCGATTTTGTTCGTCTTCGACGCTGGATTGCCGTTGGCGTGCTGTTTTGAGGTTTCGATTTCCGAAATTGTAGGTAAAAGTCAGCCGGGCTACGCGGGTTTCCCAGCGATTAACAAACGTCAGGTCAGTAGACCCAAATTGAACCGTACCTCTATTGCGGGTAATGTCCAGGATGTCGCTAATGTTGAGACGTAACACGGCCGCTTTGTCCAGCATTGATTTCTGGAGGCCAATGTTAACCTGTCCCTGCCCGCCGAATCGAGCCTGCCCGTAAATCGAAGCCGTATTATACCAGCCTGAGATTTCAGCTGAAAAGCCTTTGGCAAGCGTTAAGCGATGGTTCATCGTGAAATTGGCCGACACACGACGATAGTCCAGTCGTTCTCCCAGATATTCTGCGTCGTATGCGTTGAAAAATACGTCGACTGTCTGACGTACCGACCACCAGGGCATTAACTTAATCGGAGTGCCGATACTCAAAATAACGTTGTTGAGGGCGGCCAGATTGACAGTTGTTGTTTTTAGAACCTGGTTCTGTTGCTCATTCACCCCGGTGATTACATCAGTTGTGTGATTGTATCCCAGGCTAATATTGGTTTCATTTTTGTAGATATACCCTATTTGAAAGGCATTGGTATATTGTGGACGAAGAAAGGGGTTCCCCTGCGCATAGGTATATGGGTCCATAACATAGATGAATGGATTTAAATCCTGGTAGCTGGGCCGATCGATCCGACGGCTGTATGAGCTTTGCCATTGATGATTATCGCTGGCTTTGTAGCTCAAAAAAACGCTTGGAAATGCATTCAGATAGCTTCGGTCTACTACTTTCTGGAGTGTTATCGAATTCCCGATTGAACGAGTATACTCGAAGCGTAAACCCGCCTGAACTGCCCATTTCGCCCAATTTTGGCTGCCATTCACATAGCCAGCCGCAATCGTTTCTTTATACAGAAAATGATTCGTTCGCTGTTGATCGGGGAGGTATCCTGATTCAGTCAATGTCCCAAATCGTATGTCGTTGTCCGACGTAACGTAACTGATTTTACCCCCTGTTTCCAGCTTAAGCCCATTGGCAAACGGATATACGTAATCGGCTTTTGCGGCTCGAATCAGAATCGTTGACGGGGTTTCATTGCGCTGGATTAAGGCAGGCTCGATTTCTTCCCGCTGGGCGTTCAGGTAATGTGTACGCATATTGTCGAGACCGCTGACGTGAACTTGTGCATAATCCAGATCGACGGTGAGTTCTCGTCCTGATGAATCGAAGGTATGTTTCAGATTAGCATTGGCCGCCAAACGCTGCATTGGCCGGGTCGACGTATTGATCATCGTAACCGTACGCTGAAGCTGGTTCTGCGCGTCGTAAATAAGGTTTCTATTATCAATTTCTGCGTTATTCTGGTTCAGTAATCCGTTGATCATAAGGCCAACCGTTGTCCTTTGGGTGAGTGTATAATCGGCCCCTGCTTTAAAGGTATGGGCATGATCGGTGCTTATCCGTGTCCCCAGGTTATTAACCGTGCTCGACGTATCGCCAGAGCCAAATCGACGCAGGGCATCAACTGAGCTGTAGCGTTGCCGGTAATCGTAATTGTAATTACCAAACAGATTCCAGTTACCTGACTTATGATTGAGGGATACGCCGACTGCGGCCTTGGGATAACGGCCATAGCCAGCCCCCAGCGTTGCGCTTCCGGCCGTACCGCCTGCCAGATTTCGACTTCCTCGTTTAAGCCGTATGTTGATAATACCGGCATTGCCTGCCGCGTCGTATTTCGAAGAGGGGTTGGTGATTAACTCAATCGTCTGGACACTGTTGCTGGGCGTATTACGTAACAAATTGACAACTTCCTGCATCGACAAATAAGTTGGTTTCCCATCAATCATGACCAGAACCCCGTCGCGGCCTTTAAAGCTGATCTTGTCGTTTTGATTGTCGATAACAACGCCCGGCGATTTTTCGAGCACATCCAGTGCTGTACCTCCTGCTGAAACAAGGCTATTCTCAACATTAATAATCGTTTTGTCGGGTAGTTGCTCAATAAAGGGTTTTTGGCCTGTTACGGTTACTTCACGTAATGTTTTTGTTGTTTGAGCAAGCTGCAGTGCCGGTACGACGACTTGAACCGTGTCGGAGGTTATGGTTAATGGACCAGAGGTTGTTTTCTGAAAACCGATGATCTGGGCCGATATCCGATACGTTCCGGGGAGGACCTTGTCAAAAATGTATCGACCGTCTCCGTCGCTAATCGCACCTTTTACCAGCGATGAATCGGTGTCTCTCAGGAGCATGAGTGTGGCAAATTCGAGCGGTTTCCCTGATGCGTCCAGCGTAACGCCCCTAAGGGTTGCCCGGCCTGGTACCTGACCAAAAGCTACTGATCCGAGCAGGGATAAGAGCAAACCAATAGATAGGATGAACCAGTAACAGGCGTATTGACTGGGAAGAAGTAGTGGTTGGCGTTTCATGGTAGCATTGTTGTTTAACGCTACAAAGGTGGCTGATTCGGCCACGCTCATCAATCGCACAAAGATGTGAAAAACGGGGTCGCCGGTGGGCTAAACCAGCCCTTCACGCATGGCTTTCAGAACGGCTTCTGTTTTGGAATTAACCTGTAGTTTGTCGTAAATGCTACGAATGTGGGACCGAACCGTATCGATACTGATACACAGATCGTCGGCAATAAGTTTATAACTGTAGCCAGCGACAAGTCCTTTTACAATATCCAGTTCGCGGGACGATAGTCGATAATCGTCGCTGGGGACAGCTTTCGGTTGCTGAAAATGCTGCAATACTTTACGGGCAATACTGGCTGTCATGGGAGAACCGCCCCGGTACAGATCAAAGATGGCCGCTACCAGCTCTGCCGGCGACGTGTGTTTTAGTAAGTAGCCGCTGGCTCCGTTCCGAATAGCCCGAAAGATTTTATCTTCATCGTCGAAAACAGTCAGCATCAATACCTGCGTCGTGGCCGAAATAGCTTTTACCATCGGAACGGCATCAATACCGCTGATACCGGGCAGATCAATGTCCATAAGCACGACTTCTGGACGTAACGAGCGGATTTCGTCGGGCAGATACTGGCAATTGCCAAATGCGCCCAGTAACGACAGGCCAGGTGTTGCCTGAATTAAAAATGAAATCCCTTCGCGCAATTCGCGATTGTCTTCATAATAAACAATTCCAATATCAGTCATAATCGTTTTACAAGATAGTAGCAGTCAGCTTTATGGTTGTGCCCACACCAGGCGAGGAGCTTATCTGAATTGTGCCCCCAATATCCTGTGCCCGCGTTTTTAGATTGGTCAGACCATTGCCCGACCGAATAAGCGTGGGCTCGAATCCTCGACCATTGTCGTCAATCTGAATAGATAATTGACGGCCTATAATGCTCAGGCTTACGGTCAATTCAGAGCAATCGGCGTACTTGACCGCGTTGTTAACGCTTTCTTTGAAAATCAGATACAAGTTGCGTCGTTGTTCGATGTTGAGCTTCATTGCCGGAAACGGTTCTGTTACGTTCATGCTGAAGCGGATACCTTTGGCTTCGGTCAGTCGCAGGCCAAACTCGCGCATTCGGCTCACTACGTCGCTAAGACCATCATGCTGTGCTTTTATTGTCCAGATAATATCCTGCATCGACTCGGCCAACGTGGCGGCATTGGTACTGATCCGTTGTAAGAGAGGGACCGCTTCTGGCTTCGTGTCGGCGATCTGAGTTTGTAAAACATCGCTGAAAATGCGGATACTGCTCAGCGTAGAACCCATATCGTCGTGGAGATCTTTCGCAATTCGATCACGAATTCGGGCCAGCTTTTGCTGTTGTAATTGTCGGTATCGATAGACACTCCAGAAGAGCCCTAAACCTATGGCCAGCATCAGGAATTTAAACCATATGGTTTGATGAAAAGCGGGGACAACATTGATCTGTACTGTGGTTCCGGTCAGGTTCCAGAGGCCGTCGTTGTTTGCGCCACGGATCCGTAGCTGATACTCACCAGGGGCTAGATTCGTATAGGTTACGGTACGGGCATTCGTCACAATCCAATCCTTGTCGAACCCAACCAGCCGATAAGCGTACGTATTCTTTTGCGACTGGCTATAATTGAGCGCAGCAAAAGAAACCGTTAAGGTAGTTTCGCCGGGCACCAACTGAATTGTCTGCCCTGGACCTGCTCTTCTTACTACGTTGTTGACCCGTATTTCTGTGATGGCAACTGGTGGTGGACGACGGTTCTGACGGAGTTGTTCTGGTTGAAAATAAGAAAACCCACCTTCGGTACCAATCAGCAATTCGCCTTGCCGATTCTCGGTAATTGGTTCGAAAAACGTATTCGTTAGAAGGCCACTCGCTTTACTGTAATAGTGAAAGTGTCCATTTCTAGGGTCTAGCTCATGCAATTGTTCATCGGTAGATAGCCAGATATGCCCACGTTGATCTTCCGCGATACCAAAAATATGGTCGGCCAGCAACCCGTTCGCCAGCGTGTAGGTTTGTTGAACTCGACCATTGGTGTCGGCCCGGACCAGAAAATCGATGCCTGATAGCCATAACTCGTCTTTTCGGCTGATCATAAACGTACTCTGCAATTGATCAGACGGCTGTACGGCAGGATTGGCTTTATGGATAGAAACGCGGCTACGTCGGCTACGATCGGCGCTAATACGTATCAGACCTTTCGTTGTGAGTACCCAGAGACGCCCCTGACTATCTTCCTGAATTCGGCTGATACCAGCAGGGAGCGGAATAAAGGGGGTAAGGGGCCAGGGGCGAAAGCGATCGGCTGCTGGATCGTACCAGAATAAGCCTTGCTTGCCAGCACCCACCCAGATACGGCCAGTATGATCCTCATATAGACTGCGAATACTAAGCCGATCGACTGTTGTCATTGGCCCCTTATTAGTAACCGATCGATTTAAGGTTTGTGAGCTATACTCCTGATACATCCGCCAGTGTTTTCTGGCAGGGTCATAAACACCAACTCCGTCCTGTAAACCAATCCAGATGTAGCCACGCTTATTCTGAATAAATGAGTGGGCCAAACGACCCTCCATAGCACCAGGAGTTGGAACAGGACGTAGTAATCGTGCCGCTTGATTCCACCGGAATAAGGTGCCCTGACCAGTTAGGCCCCAATAGAGCGAATCGGCTTTATAGTCCTGAGCTACCACCTGAACATTATCCGTCAATTGTCCATTCGTATTGGCATAGACCCGTTGGCTACCAAATTTTGTTCCTACCGGATCGATAGCGGCTAAGCCTCGTACTGTTCCTACCCAGATAATACCCGATAATGAGTCGGCCAGCAACTGAACGGTCATTCCACCGGGATAACTGCTGCCATCGTCTACGATTCGTTTAAAATGTGTATATCGATGCTGGGTTGGTTCGTAGCGGGTAAGTTGATCCGTTCCACCCAGCCAGAAGCTTGACTGTCCATCGGAATCGTTGCTTTCGGCTAGGGCTGTGATCAATTGAGGTTGGGAGAGGGAAGGCGTAAATCGTTTTCTTTCTCGATCGTAGCGTAATAGACCCTGTTGACTGGTCATGGCATATAGTTCGCCCGCTGCGGTCTCGTACAGACCACCGATATCAACTTGTGCGTTGGCATGTTGCTGGTCGCGTCCTAACAAATAGGTGTAGCGCTGGGTATTGGCATCGAACTGATACAGAGCGTCTTGTGCGTGAAGCCATAATTGGCCATTCCGATCTGCGAAAGGTTCGTCATACGTTCCTGCAACTGGGAATGGTAATGAAAAAGTTGTTAGTTCCAGCGTAATAGGATCTATTCGATACAAGTGTTCGATAGAGGAAAACCAACCCTTGCCCTCACGATCAAAATGCACTGGCGAGATGAAGTCATTGTCAGCCTGCTGGTCGTTTAATAAGGGCAGTGAAATGGTCTGGCCTTGTTCGCGAACGGGATCGAACCGGTATAGGCCACGGTTTGTCGAAATCCAGAGAAAACCGTTACGGTCAGGCTTTATGCCCCCATTAACAATGTAATTGCCGGGCAAATCGGCTGGTTTGCCCGTTCGCTTATAAATTTTAAACTCAATGCCATCAAATCGATTCAGGCCATTGAGCGTGCCAATCCAGATAAAACCTCGCTGATCGCGGGCAATTGCTGTAATGCCATCATTCGATAAGCCCTGATCTGTTGTATAACGCACAAAAGCTACGTCGGTTGATTGGGCATGAAGTTGGCTGGCCAACAGCCCCATCAGTAGCCAGCTGGCCCAACCTACTATGTATGCTCTGCCGTTCAAGAATATGTTGTTTTAGCCGTCGGCAAAGGTTTACAAGATCAGCCATAATGACAAATTCGGCGTATAGCATAAGCATGTTAATTATGGGCGGTTATTCCTTTACAGATTAATTTACGCATCAATAGGAAGAAAGAAAATAGTGATTAGTAAAGGGCGATACTCATTACAGCGTATAACTTTATAGGGCACAACGATACAAACAACCTGAAAGCTTATGCGCCCAATTTTTTTACTGACCCCTTTACTGGCGGCTACTCTGACTTTTGGCCAGTCGCCTATTGTGGCTCCCAGCGCTTCAACGCAACAGAAAACCTATCAGCCTCCTGTGTTTACGGATGCCGGACGGTTAGCCCGCATCCAGGCGCTACTGCCTGCCATCGACAAAATGTATCAGGAGTATGCTGCCAAAAATCACTATCCGGGTATTGCCTACGGATTAGTGGTGGATGGAAAGCTGGTTCATTCGGGCGGATTTGGCTATACCGACGTAGCACGGAAGGTTGCAGCAACGCCCAAATCGGTATTTCGGATTGCCTCGATGACCAAAAGTGTTACGTCGATGGCCGTCGTGAAACTCCGCGACGAAGGTAAACTCCAGCTCGATGACCCCGTCTCGAAATACATTCCCGAAGTTGCCCGACTAACTTACCTGACGGCCGATGCACCTGTGATAACGGTCCGTAATCTGATGACCCATTCCGCGGGTTTTCCCGAAGATAATCCGTGGGGCGACCGTCAACTGGCCGATACCGATGAGGAACTGCTTTCGCTGATCAGGAATGGTATATCTTTCTCGAACGTACCGGGCACTACGTATGAATATAGCAACCTGGCTTTTGCTATGCTGGGACGTATCATCACAACCGTATCCGGAAAACCGTATCAGCAGTATATCACCGAAACGATTCTGAAACCGCTGGGCATGACACATACGGAGTGGGAATACACGAAAGTACCGGCCGATCAGCTGGCGCATGGCTACCGTTGGTTGAACGAACAGTGGGTCGAAGAAGCGTTGTTGCATGATGGTAGCCACGGTGCGATGGGCGGCTTAATCACTTCGATCGATGATTTCAGTCGCTACGTAGCGTTTCACCTGTCGGCCTGGCCTGCCCGGAACGATGCTGAAGCAGGGCCGGTGAAGCGTAGTTCGGTTCGGGAAATGCACATGCCCCGGACCTTCCGCGACTTAAATCCGGCTTTTCGGTTTCCGAGTGGCCGAACCACGCCCATGATCAATCATTATGCCTACGGATTGACTTGGAGCCGGGATGGAGACGGGATTGAGTCGGTAGCGCATAGTGGCGGATTGCCCGGTTTTGGGAGCCAGTGGCGGATGCTGCCCGAATACGGAATCGGAATTATCGCCTATGGTAACCTGACCTATGCCAATCTGGGAACGATTAACTGGGCGGTGCTCGATACGTTGGTGTCAGCGGCCAAATTAAAACCTCGGCAGTTACCCGTATCGCCTATTTTAAGTCTGCGGAAAGCCGAATTAGTCCGTTTGCTGCCCGATTGGAAAGGGGCGGAGACGAGCGGGATTTTTGCTGAAAACTTCTTCCCTGATCACTCGCTGGAAAATCGGCGGAAAGCCACGCAGGCACTATTTTCGAAAATAGGTAAGGTTGTTCGGGTGAGTGACCTGATTCCGGAGAACCAGCTACGTGGTCATTTTCTGATAGAAGGCGAACAGGGGAACGTAGACGTATTCTTTACCCTGACGCCCGAAAGTCCAGCGCTGATTCAGCAACTGGATCTGCGGGAGGTAAGGAAGTAAACATCATTGATTGCTGGCTGGCGGTATAGTTGGTATGCCATATCTTGGAGATATGGCATACCAACTATACCGCCTTTCTTAATCTACAGCGCCTTCATGAACGCTACCAGAGCCTGCTTTTCGGTAGGTGTCAGATTGAGCTTGTCGGGCGGGAGCGTCTGATTCTCTAGTTTGATTCCCAGGCCGACACCTCCGCCTTTGTTATAAAACTCCACAACCTGATCCAGATTCTTGTAGACACCGTTATGCATGTAGGGGGCCGTTAGCGCTACTTTTCGAACCGTTGGCGTTTTGAAGGCTTTTTGGTGAATATTGATTTTTGTGGTTCGGTATCGCCCTTCATCGCTATCCAGTTGCCGCTCAGCCAACGTAGCAGGCGTGCCTAAGACTTCACTTTCGGTTTTGACATAAGCCGGTGGAATAGTGCCGTTAAACAGCGGGAAAAAATGGCAGGTCGCGCATTTTCCTTTCCCCATAAATACGTTAAATCCTGCTTTTTCCTGGGCCGTCAGCGTAACGGATTCGCCACGCAGATAACGATCCGGCCTGGCATTCAGACTGACCAGCGAACGAACGTAAGCGGTTAGCGCATTCTTCAGATTTAACTCCGTCAGGCCGTCAGCGTATGCATTCGTAAATTGACGCTGGTACGTCGAGTCACGTTTCAGGGTTTCCACCGCTTTGGCGATTGAGCCGCCCATTTCGTCTGAATTGTGAATAACATCAATGAGCTGATCTTCCAGCGAAAACGATCGGGAGTCCATAAACTGAAACGACTGAAATGCTACGTTAAAAAGCGTCGGGGTATTTCGGCCAATTCGTTTTTTAGACCGTAGTGCCATTGGCGACGATTCGCCATCCGTAAAGGCCCGATCAGGCTGGTGGCAACTGGCACAGGTACGTTGCCCATTCTCGGAAAGAACCGGATTGAAAAATAGTATTTTGCCCAGTTCGATACGGCCCGGAGTCGATTGCGGAAGGCCATAGGGCTGGAAAAAGGCGGGGTCAAAAGCGTTGGTGTCGGATAGCGTTCTGGCTGACTGACGTAGCATACGCTTGTCGGTCGCCAGCGGATAGCCGAGTAATTGCTGCGCATCCAGTAGCATCCGGCTGATCGGATACGCATGCTGCCGGATAAATGTGAGTCGATCAAACTGATTAAAGCGTTTGCCGCGTAACGCCTGAATCGCCCGGGCTAACGATTGATGAAGATTTTGAGCCAGTGCGGCATCTTTGGCCGCAATGGGATAGACCTGAATCGTTCGGTCGAGACTTTCGAGCGCAGCTATGGCTTCTGGAAGGGAGTGCAGTGCAACCGGCGAATCGAAACCCGTAATGCTTAACGTAATCAACCGAAATAACTCCAGACGCATGGCATCGAATACCTGACCATCCGTCATTTCATTATAGCCAGCTACGCGCTGGAGCTGACTGATCGTCGATTTAATGCCCCGAACGTAGTTGAGCCGTGCAGTACGTTGGGAAACATCCAGCGGAAAGATCATCTCTTCAATCACCTGAAAACCAGTCGGCTCAAGAACGATGCCAACGCCATCGTCAACTTCTCCTTCTGGCAGGGCTGGGCCGTTCAGGGCTTTGGCCGAGCCAGAAAAATAAAACTCCGTCAGAAATTCGACCCGTTTGTAGGCTAGCCGGGAACGTCGAAAAGCAGCCTGAATAAGAGGGGCAGATTGTTGTTTTTGAATAGCGTTTTGTAACAACGTAACGGATGAGTCAAGTCGGGCCAGATCGGCCAGATAATTGGCTTTGATTAGCTGGCGTGGCGATTCACTGCTAAATGGATGGATGAAACTGGTCACGAGAATGAGCAAGCCGATCGGTAAGAAAAAAAAAGAGCAGTGCTTCAATGTGACCATGAGCGATGTGGACCTATGCTGGTATTCAGACAAAATTAATCGAAATGACACAGTTAGCCAGATTGTTAATTTGTGAATAATGTATGTCGTTTGCCATCAGAGAGTTAAATAGTTAGCGATTGGTAATAGTACTTATGAAGTTATAAGTAGATTTGTTGTTGCCCGTTGATTGGGGTGCGATTCTTATGGAGAAATATTTACGGTTCTTTTTGTTGATAAACTTAATGGTAGGTTTTGCTTTGGCTAATGGTCAAGCACAAGTTAATTCTACTGTAGAAAGGATAAATACCAGTACTGGTCAGGCCAGAACGAACGAAGTCCTGGTTCGTGGCCCTTACCTACAAAAAGCAACACCAACCAGTATGACCTTCCGGTGGCGTACTGATCCAGCTTCGGTTGGCGTAGTTCGGTTTGGGGCATCGACCGATAAGCTAACGGGCATGGTTTCTGAGGCTGGTCCGGTAACTGATCATGAAGTGACCGTAACCGGTTTAAACCCCAATACCCAATATTTTTATTCTGTTGGTACGGCCGCTGGTACACTTCAGGGCGATGCGAACAACTATTTCATTACGTTCCCAGCCGAAGGAACCCCAAAAAAGACCCGCATCTGGTCGTTAGGTGATTTTGGTTACTATAATTCGGCCCGTCAGGCAAACGTAAAAAAGGCATTCAAAGACTACATGCGGAGCATTGGCGATCCTCATCTTGATCTGTGGCTCTGGCTGGGTGATAATGCATATAATGGCGGTCAGGATTCTGAATATCAGGCGCATGTGTTCAGTTCTGATGTTGGTTACGGTGGTGATCGCTATATGAAACAAACACCTTTTTTCGCTACGCCAGGTAACCATGATTATGCTGGTAATGGTGATCTGCGAATGAATCTGAATATACCGTACTACGGAGTCGTATCTCACCCAACCAAGGCCGAAGCGGGGGGCGTTCCGTCGGGCACTGAATCGTATTACTCATTCAATTACGGTAACATTCACTTTGTTAGCCTCGATTCGGATCGGTACGAAGACGTTTCGGACCTGGCATCCAATACGCGATTTCTGGATTCGAGACCACAAATCAATTGGTTGAAACAGGATCTGGCTGCGGCTCAGGCAAATCCAAATATCAAATGGATCATTGCGTACTGGCATCATCCGCCTTATACGAAAGGAACACATGACTCAGATACCGACAAACAGCTTCGCGATGTTCGGATGAATCTGTTGCCCGTTCTGGAACAATACAAAGTCGATCTGGTCATGTGCGGTCATAGCCACGTGTATGAACGCAGCCGGCTCATTAAAGGCCATTATGGTGATGCCCCAACCTTTGATCCGAACGTACATAACGTGGCGGAGGGAAGTAATGCCAGGAGCAATGGCCGCTTCGATGGATCGCCCAATTCGTGCTATTATTTTAAGAGTCGGTCGTCGGCAACCAACGAGGGCACCATCTACGTAGTGAATGGAACGGGTGGGGCGCCCGGCTGGCATATTACGTCAGGCACGGCGCAGTGGCCCCATAACGCTATGGAGGTTTCCTACGACAACGCAAATCTGGGTGGGTCGATGTACATTGAAATCGAGGGTGGAAAGCTCACGTCGAAGATGATTGCGGGCGATGGCTCGATTCAGGACCAGTTTACGATTATTAAAGATGCTGATAGCTTTGCTGTTCCGGCTACCGACGGCACCACCCGGAGTGCTACGTGCGAATGTACGGATGGAGCCGATGGCCGAACGTACTACACCGATGGCGGACTGAACAAGCTGCTATCGATTAAGAAAAACGGACAGGATATTGGGCGCGTTGGCGACGGTACGTTTGCTCTTCAGCTGAAGGGTAATGCGGGGGCTTCGTTAATTCCCAAAAATGGTCCGGCTGGTTATGTCAATGCGCCCTCGGGATGGTACGCGGCCAATCGCTATTTTACCCTCAAGACCACAAAAGACGCTACGAGTCCGCTGGCTCTTTCGTTTTTTTATACGCAGGCCGATCTGGAGGCTATCAATAAGGGCATAGGGCAGTCGCTTACGCCACAGCAGCTAAAAGTTTTTACGATCGGCGATGGCGCTACGTCTTTCAATCCTGATCCGGCGACCGGACACATCGGCATTCCCAAAGCGTCATCGCCGGGAGGGGGTGGGGCTACCATTCTGAATTATGGTGCCGAAACACCGTCAGCTACCACCTGGACCAACACAACGTTGAGTAATGGTACGTATCGGGCCGATTTTCTGGTAACTCGTACAGCCAGTGGCGGAATCGGTGGAGCAATGAATGGGGCTGACCCGACCGTAATCCCGTTATCGGTGACGCTGACGGCTTCTCCCACGCAGAGCCCCGGCCAAACCAGCCTCCTGGCTACAGCCATCGGTACGGCTCCATTAAGTTATTCTTTTAGTGGTCCCGGCTCCATTACGTCAACCTCTAATACGGCTAACGTAACGAGTTTGACCGTGGCTGGCCCTCAATTGTTTAGCGTTGTGGTGGCGGATGCGGCCGGTCAGAAAGCTACGGCGACTGTATCGGTTACGGTAACGAGTTCGGCTACGGTGTGCGAGAATTTTTATGTCGGCCCCGGAGCTGGTTTCTCCACGACTACAGGCTGCGAGAACGTAGCGTTAGGACCGAATGCTGCGTATGTGAATACAACGGGAACTCAGTCAACATTTGTGGGCAGCTGGGCAGGGTTTTATAGCAATGGTCAGGGTAATACGTTCCTGGGCTACCGGACAGGTCAGGCCCTGACAACCGGAAGCTTTAATACGTTTCTGGGTTATCAGGCCGATGCGGAATCACCCGGTTTGCAAAATGCTACGGCAATAGGTACCAATGCGAAAGTAGGCATCAGTAATGCAATCGTTTTGGGTAACAATGCGAACGTAGGAATCGGTACCAATGCCCCCCGGACCAAGCTGGAAGTGAATACGGGAGCAAGCGGCCAGTCGGGGGTTCGATTAACGCAACTGACATCGGCTCTATCGACAACGGCTACGGCGAGTAAATTTCTGACTGTTAACGAACAGGGCGATGTGTATCTGGCAAACTATGCCAGCGGAGCCCGTCAGTCGGCGGAGACTTCCGTAGAAGCCTTGTGGCAACGTAAAGGACAGTTTCTGCAAAGTGCCAAAGGAGAAGCCGTAATCATTGGCGAAGGCATCACAAAAACATCGGGCGATTATAATCTCTTTGTATCGAAAGGCATTCTGACCGAAAAGCTTAAAGTGTCGATCAAAAACACAGCCGACTGGAGCGATCATGTTTTTTCGAAAACGTATCAGCTGGCTCCCTTAGCCGACGTAGAACAATTTATTCGCAAGCATCAGCATTTGCCCGGCGTACCGTCGGCCAGCGAACTGACTAAAGAAGGGATGGACGTAGCAGCCATGAATGCGAAACTGCTGGAAAAAATAGAGGAGCTAACGCTATACGTTATCGACCTGAAAAAAGAAGTTGAAACGCTTCGAAAAGCAGCGAAGCCTGCGCCTAAGAAGCGTAAATAACACGTAGCGGGACTGGCTAAATCGTACAAAAGCCGGGCCCGTACTACGTATCAGCCGGGAATAAGTTCCTCGTATAGACCGCCAATACCCACATAGACGACGCGTTTGTTGACTCCCGTTAGTATGGCGCAGTAGAAGCGTACACCAGCCGTAGCCATGTCTTCCATAAACTGAGGGTAGTCGGTTTTTCCTTGCTGATTGTCCCGAATGGCTTTGATGGTCAGCTCCTGATCAAATGCCTCAGCGATAACTCTTGGCGAAATCGACTGGCTGTGAAGTTCGGTTTCTCCTTCAGCAAGCTGGTACAGGATAATGCTGGACGACACATCGACCGTATAGGACTGTACGCCCGCCTGAGCGAGTTTTTGGGCTAAATCGGGGTAATTTTGGGCCGTGGCATAGGCTTGCTGAATCGTGGCGGCTACGTTCATTTTTGTCGCTGTTTTGATTTATACTGACGCAAAAATGGATCAATTCGAAGTCCTATTCTTGTAAAAAATCGTTTTTGTGCTGATTGGCGAATTCGAGCGGAGTTGCACCTGTAAAGGCTTTGAATTCCTTGCTGAAATGAGCCTGATCGAAATAGCCCGTGTCGAGTCCGGTTTCAACGAGTGAGTGGGAGGAACGTAGCAGATGGATGGCGTGCTGAAGGCGGACAATGGAGGAGAACTTTTTGGGAGATGCGCCCACAACCTGTCTAAATCGCTTTTCCAGTGGACTCTGGCTGATGCACAACCGATTGGTCAGTTCGTTGATACGTAGTGTGCCTTTCGTTTGGTGGATATGGAAGAGAGCCGTATCGACCAACCGATCGGGTGTACGTTGCTGCCATTGAGATAACAAAAAATCTTCGATCAATTCGATTTTGGCCCGATCCGCTAACGTATCGGCCAGCCGCTCCTGAAGCCGGGATATAGCCGACGAGCGTATGAACGTATCGAGGGCGAGACTTTCCCGGAATAGCTCGTGAAGTGGCTCCCGAAAAAAAGTACTGGCCCCTGTTTCCGTAAAGACGACGAGAACCGAACCAATTCTATTGGAATTTCTGAAGATGCGGAACGTATCGGTGAGTCCGGTAATGCCTGCCGCCGATAGCGCAACCGACGTATCGTTTTGACGATAGGCTAACTGACCACTGTATTGAAACCCCATCACCAGCGACGTATCGGGCAGAATTTTATAATCCTGTTCGTTAGCCGTTTCGGAGATAACGAAATGCTTTACGTAGGGCATTAGCTGAGGGCGTGGCAAATAAACCTGGAATGTCATGCCGCTTTTTTTGCCTTTTTATCGGGCAATGTCTTTCTTCTCAACAACGAGTCGATTGTTTTGATGATTCGCTCAATTTTAACTTCGTCGCTGTAGGCCGAAAAAATCCAGTCAATATGCGCTTTCTGCTCGGTCTTCGGGCTTTTAAGAAAAGCCTTGAGCGCAGCAGGCTCATCGTCCAGACAGAGCATAAGCTCCTGCTCAACCATCTGTCGGCTGTTTTGGGTGTAAAGCACTACGTTCACCCAGTCGCCCTCCTGTTTGCCAATCTTTTTCCGGATTTCGGCCTTTACGGGCAGAAAAAGTGTGCCGTCGCCCATAGGCATTAGGTTATAATCGGTCAGCTCAAAATCATCAATAGAACCAGTCACTTTCGACCAGCCGGGCGGCATTAATTTTTCGTTTGAGTTGGGCGGGATGGCTACGTACGTCCAGCCGCCTTTGCCACTAAACTTCTGAAGCAGACAGGCCTGGTTGACGAATGGTTTTTCTGGATCGTTCATGTTGTTTACGGATAAAAATCTGATACTACGAAGATAAGGCAACCGTTTCGCCCACGCCAGTTCGAATAACCAAACGGTACGTTTCTTTCTGTTTTTCGTAATTGGTCAGTCGATTTTCGCACTTTGTCATCGACTAGGCGGGGCCTTTCCGAGACCTTTGTTCCATACTTTTTGATACCCAAAGTCATGGCAACTCCCACAAATACAACCGTTCCAAACACACTCGTTTTAGGCGCCACTGGTAGCATTGGTTACGCCGTAACAGTCAATTTACTGGCTCGCCAACTTCCCGTTACGATTCTTGTTCGTAGCCGGGCCAAGGCAGAAGCTCTTTTCCCGAATCAGTCAACGCTGACAATCGTGGAAGGCGACGCACAGGACGTAACGCTGCTCAATCAACTGGCGGCTGATAAAGACTTTATTTTCCACGGAATCAATTATCCGTACAACAAATGGTTCGGGAACATGGACGTAGTGACCCGGAAGATAATCAACGCAGCTGCTCAGCGCCGGTCGACCATTATTCTGCCGGGGAACGTCTATAATCTCGGTAATATGCACGAACCAATTCGGGAGGATAGTCGCCCCAATCCCTGCACGCGGAAGGGGCAGCTACGGGTGGAAATTGAAGCCATGCTGGAGGAGGCCGCTAACGCTGGCAACTGCCGGGTTATTAACGTTCGGCTGCCGGATTTCTGGGGGCCGAACGTAGTGAATGAAGGCGTAGCGCCCATTTTCGACAATGCGTTGGTCGGAAAAGCTATTCCCTGGGTTCTGAACGCCAATATTCCGCATCAGGCAGTTTTTACGAAAGATGCCGCCGAGATCACGGTCCGTCTGATGCTACGTTCGTGGCAAACGCGCACCGAATCCACTACGTATCAGGTCTGGAATTATGGTGGAACAACCGTGCCGTCGATGCGGGAATGGTTTCACCAAATTACGGCACTGACCGGCCAGCCGTTGAAGGTCCAGATCTACAGCCGATGGTTTATTTCGGTTATGGGGCTGTTTATGCCGGTATTACGGGAGCTGAAAGAAATGCTTTATCTCTACGAAAACACCGTTGTGCTCGATGACCGAAAAGTCTTGGCTTTGTTCCCTGATTTCCAGCCGACGCCCATGAGCCAGGCTTTAACAGAAACACTGACGTGGTTTGCTGAAACCCGGTTAAAACGACCATTTGTTCCGGTTTCTGGCAACGTTGCTACCATGTCTTCTATTTAATAAGATCCAGTTGAGCTCATTTTTCTAAACAATCAATCCAATGAAAACGCTACTAAAATCCGAAGAATTAAGTCAGTTTGTGGGGGCTATTTTTTTGTTCTCTCGCTTGAATTTTGCCTGGTGGTGGTTCCCGGCTTTATTACTAGTACCCGATCTGAGTATGGTTGGTTATCTGATCAATCCAGCCGTTGGCGCGGTTATCTATAACTTTTTTCACCACAAAGGTCTGGGTGTTGCGGTTGGCTTGCTGGGCCTAGTGTTGGCCAATCAGACCTTAATGCTGGCAGGAGTTATTTTGTTTGCCCACTCATCAATGGACCGGATGTTCGGCTATGGCCTGAAATACTTCGACAGCTTTAAGCATACCAGCCTTGGATCGCTGTAAGGTTAGCGAACCTTCCTTCGTGCTTGTGTTGCGAAGGGACGTTGGCGTCAAGCGCGCTGAGCTAGCTTGGTTTCGGTTAGATGGAAAAACTATAGCAGTAACCTGTATTGATAAGTAGTCTGCAAACTAAACGTTCTTAGTTTAGGCATGATTTGAAAGCTACAATCAGCTGGTAATCTCTGGCTTTGCTGGAAAGGGATACTGTTACGGATATGGACGAAAATCGAAAAATTCCACTACTTATTATTTGTTACACACTAGCGATTCTAATCGTAGTGTTTAACGATCAACTTTTGTCATTTCTCTCCAACGCCATATCTCCAAGAGTAAACGAGCATAGGTTACTGGTTACCTGGCTTTTAGTGTGGTTCAGTTTCTTGCCACTGGTACTGATTCGCTACATTACCAGGAAACTATGGTTCAGCTTTATTGCCTTCCCGATCTTTGAGTATATTTTTAATGTAAATGGCTGGTAATGAACAAAACAGGTCGTCAGCGTTAAGCGGCTTGCCCCAGTCGATACGCTCCCGGTGTTACGCCTGTCCATTTTTTGAACGAGCGGAAAAAAACGCTGGGTTCAGCAAAACCTAGCAGATAAGCAATGTCGGTTGTACTCAGATTCGGTTCACGAAGGTGCTGAATGGCTAACTCTTTGCGAATATCGTCCAGTAATTGCTGATACGTAGTGCCTTCTTCTTTGAGGTGAAGCTGTAAGGTGCGAACGCCCATCGCCAGCCGGTCGGCAACGGTGGCTAGTGCCGGCTCTTCGCCTTTCATCAGAAAAATAATTTCGGCTTTAACGCGGCTGCTGAGCGACGGTGTCCGTAACTGATTCAGTAAACTTGTCGCATGCTGGTCAAACATGGCCGACAGGCTCGGATTCGCGTTTAAAATCGGCGTGTTGAGCAGATCCGCATCGACATGCATGGCCGTTATGTTCGCTCCGAACGACAGTCTGGCCGGGCCGAAGACGCGTTCATGCTCACGGATGTCTGCCGGACGGGGATAAGCGAAATGGATTTCCCGAACCGTAATACGTTCGCCCGTTAAGGCGCGCATGGCCGACAGATAGACCGATAACTCCGAGTTGAGTGTATGATCGGGATAGATAATATCGGGGCTGATAATATGCAGGGTCAGCGCAAACGAATCGGTTGGATAGCCCGATTGGTTAGCAGGAATAAGGTGTCCTTTCGTGACAATCCCTTCACAGACAATATCCTGATACTGGCATAGTTTTTCGAAGGCTTTACCCAGTGTAGGGCTGTGCATCATCACGTAGGCCAGCACACCAATCGCCACCGGGTTAACCATCTCGCCCAGTTTCAGGGCAATCGTAGAGTCGCCGGTTGCCGCTGTTGTTTCGCGCCAGAGGGCCTGCACCTGCCGGATTTCCACCCGCCCATCGGGGTCGCGTAATTGCTCCGGGTCAATACCGACGGCCTTGATCAGTTGCTCAGGGTTGGCTCCCAACTGACGAGCCGCAAACAGAATCAGGTTGATAGAGGCAATCGAGAGCGTATGGCTGGCAGTGGGCATAACGAGGAGATTAGTGAAAGAGCCGTTCGATTTCGCTACGCAATTTCCTAAAATAGTCCGGCGCTAGCAACAATCGGCTGCCATACCACGAAAATACTTCTCCGTCTACCAGTACGACTTTTGCCGAAGGGCAGATAGCCTGAAATTCCTCGATGTGCTTTTGGGAAAAGGGGTAGGGCTCCGACGAGAGAAAGATCAGGTCGGGTTGGGCACGTTTTAACGTATCAAGCGTAATTTCCGGATAGCGAGTTTCCTGAGCAAAAGCATTTTGAAACCCTGCCTGGGTCAGCATGGAATGGATGAATGTATCATTCGCGGCAACCATATATGGGTTTCGCCAGATGAAGTAAGCGACCGACTGACTGCTGAAACCAGGCATCGATAGAAACGACGTAGTGATACGTTGAATCAGGTCGTTTGCTTCTGGCTGTTTTCCTGTCAGATTACCCAGATTACGGATCATGGCTAATGCATCGGCAATGGTTACCATGTCCGTTACGTGAACCGGATAATGCTGCTGCAAGTACTCAATTTCTGCTCGTGTATTCTCCTCCTTGTTGGCAATGATTAGATCGGGACGTAGCGCATGAATCCGCTCCATAGTCAGGGTTTTGGTTCCTCCCACAATTGACTTTCCTTTAACCCGGTCGGCGGGGTAGACGCAGAACTTGGTGATGCCCACAATTTCGTCGTGTAAACCTAGTTCGAACAGGAGTTCAGTTTGCGATGGAACCAGTGAAATAATGCGTTTTGGAGGCATAGAGCGGCCATTCAGTAGTCAAAAATACAGGTTTAACACCATTTTAGCGGCTTTTAGCAAATCTGTTTACGCCGATACAAATTAGTGTGCAACTTTTACAGTGGACTTACCCTCATTAGTTGTATGAAAACACGAACATTCTCTTTGCTTCTTGCTGGAGTTTTAGCCGCTATACAGACGTTAGCCCAATCAACAACTGCTGGTTCGGGTAAAATTACGTACGAAGGCATGCGCCGGATCGACCGATCGCAGATGCGGATGTCTATCAATGGACAGGACGTTCGACCGGGTGGTGGCGATGCGCCCGAAGGTATGCCCGACGTGATATCATTTACGCAGAAACTGGTTTTTTCGGGAACGATGGCCAAAGAAGAACGCGACCGTCCGCAGAATATGATGCGTCGGCGAATGGATGGCGATGGGACTACTGGCGGCAATGCCGGTGGTGGCCGTTCACGCGATTTTCGGATGAATGCGCCCTTTGACCAGCAAACATTCCTCGACCTGGCTAATCGGAAGCGCGTTGATGTAATGACCATTACAAAGGACTCTGTTCGTCAGGTTTATCGCTCAGAGCGGCCATTGCCCGAAGCCAGTGATTGGAAAGACAGCGATAAAACGAAAAAAATTGCGGGCTATACGTGTCATAAAGCAACGGCCACGCATCGCAAGGAAACCTATACAATTTGGTACACGACCGACCTGCCTTTTACCTACTCGCCCGTTGCCGATCTGACACCACCTAAAGGAGTTGTGCTACAAATCGAGTCGGATAACGAGTCGTATAAAGCATCGGCCATAGCGATGGAGAACGTAGCGGCAAACACGGTTGAACCGCCTGCCGATGCGAAAGTCATTACGTCGGACGAAATGGAACAGATACGTCGGAAATCGATGGCCGATTTTCGCCAGCGTATGATGTCCAATATGCCGGCCATGCCACGTAATTAATCTGCCATTCTCCCACTGATTCTGCACGCCAGCCATGAACTCTTTTTTCACGCGCTATAGTCCTTTCGTTGCTCTTACACTGTTCATCTGCTGTCTGAGCCTGACCAGTGCTTTGGGACAAACCAAACCCGGAACAATCAAAGGATCCGTTGTTGATTCAACAACGCGGAAGCCACTGATGGAGGCCTCGGTATCGCTGATGCTGGCCCGTGATTCGTCGTTGGTTTCGTTTGAGATCACGGATGGTGACGGCAAATTTTCGTTCAGTAACCTGGCCGAAGGGCAGTATCGCGTGTTTGTTACGTATGTGGGCTATCGGGCTGCGGTTAAACGTATTTCAATAACGGCGGCTGAGCCGGTGGGCGATGTGGGCGCGGTGGAACTACTGGCTCAATCGCAAACGCTTGCCGAAATATCCGTTAAGGGGGAGCAGGCGCCAATGGCTGTCAAAGGCGATACGTTAGAGTTTAATGCCGGTTCTTTTAAAACGCAGCCAAACGCGCAGGTAGAGGATTTGCTAAAAAAGATTCCGGGTGTGCAGGTCGACCGCGATGGAACCATCACAGCGCAGGGACAGTCGGTTACGAAAGTGCTGGTTGATGGAAAGCCGTTCTTTGGTAATGACCCCAAAATGGCTACCCGGAACTTGCCAGCCGATATTATCGACAAGGTGCAGGTGTTCGATCAGCTATCAGAACAGGCCGCTTTTAATGGCGTCGACGATGGCGACCGTTCTAAAACGATCAACATCACCACTAAAAAAGATAAGCGCAAAGGTACGTTTGGACAGCAGTCGGTAGCTGTTGGGCCAAAACCCGGTGACGATCCGCGCTATGCCGTAAAAGGTACGCTGAACCGATTCAATAACGGCGAACAGATATCGTTGCTGGGGATGGCGAACAACATAAACCAGCAGGGATTTACGGCCCAGGATCTGGGTCTTGGTAATAACTTTGGCGGCAGTGGTCGGGGTTCCGGCGGGGGCGGTGGAGGAGGAGGCAGCTTTGTCCGGTCTGGCGGGGGCGGTGGAGGAAGCGGCAATGGGCAGGTCGGTAATAATGCCATTACGCAATCGTGGGCTGGCGGTATAAACTACAAAAATAGCTTTGGTAAAAAGATTGATCTGGCAGGAAGCTATAACGTATCGAATACAAACACGTTGACCGAACAGAGCAGCCGTCGGGAAAATATATTGCCCAACTTCAATACGTCGGGAGGAACCACGACTCGGACGGATTCAACCTTTATTCGTAATCAGGTGAATGGATCTGACAATACAAATACTAACCATCGCGTCAACCTCCGACTCGATTATCGCATTGATTCATTAACGACGCTTCGGGTAATTCCGAACCTGTCATGGCTCAATTCGAACTACTCAAATACGAGTAATTCGCGGACGGTCAATTCCGAGGGAGCTACTACCAATACGGGCCTAACTAATTATAATTCGACGGGCGACGGATTCAATGGTAATAATTCATTGCTGTTGCTACGTAAGTTCCGAAAGGTAGGCCGTACGTTTTCGGTGAACTGGAACGTAGCGATGAACAATCAGGATAATTCGGGCATCAACCAGTCGCAAACACGATCCAGTACGCCCTTATCGACCACCCTCGGAACGCCAGGAAGTCAGACGGCCAGTGATGGTATGTATGAACAAATCATCAACCAACGTAACGATCAGCTGAACCGCTCATTCACCAACAGCATCAATGTATCGTATACCGAACCCTTGTCGATGCGGCAAACGCTTGAATTTCACTATGCTTTGTCGAATAACCGGAACGAGTCGAACCGGGCCGTGAACGATTTCAATGAAGCAACGGGTGAGTATGATCGGCCGAATGCGTATCTGAGCAATAACTTTCTCAATACGTTCCTGACCAATCGGGGGGGCGTAACGTGGCAGACCAAACGGCTAAAATACACCTATGCATTGGGCCTTGATGGCCAGCAGGCTAACCTGAACTCCAATAGTCTTACAAGTGACATGGCTCTAAATCGGTCGTTTGCCAACCTGCTGCCCAACGCCCTCTTTACGTATAATTTCGCCAAAAACACGACGTTACGATTCAATTATCGGACACGGATGAATGCGCCATCGGTGAACCAGTTGCAACCGGTGACTAATAACACCAATCCGCTGAACGTTCAGTTAGGTAATCTGGATCTGCAACCTGAATATAGCCATAACGTATCGCTGAATTTCAATCGCTTCAACCCCAGTACGTTCCGCAATATGTTTGTGTCGATCAATGCTAGTCGGACCGATAACAAAATTGTGAATTCAACTACGTTTTCACCTTCCGGTGCTCAAACAACCAAACCAAGGAATACGGATGGATATTATACGGTGAATGGGTCTCTGGTGCTTGGGCGCCCTGTTAAAATAAGCGACAATCGGATCAATATTAATCTGAATACGAACGTAACGTATAATCAGGGGACCAGCTTTATTAATGAGAAATCAAACCTGTCGCGAAACTGGCTGGTGACGCAGGGGCTGGGCCTGAATACGAACATTAACGAGAAGCTGGACGTAAATTTGTCCGGAAATATCAGCCTGCAATCGGCTAACTATTCGCTGCAGCCCCAGCAGAATACGACCTATCTGAACCAGACAGGGATGCTCGATCTGTTTTATCAGCTGCCCCTGCGTTTCACGTTCACCACAAACGTTACGTATAATAATTACGGAGGAGCTTCGGGGAGTTACAACCAGTCCTTTACGTTGCTAAACATGGCTTTGTCGCGCCAGTTGTTTAAACAGAATCAGGGCGAGTTGCGCTTTCAGGTCTTCGATTTGCTGAATCAGAACCGGAGCATTGTTCGGAACGTAACAGATACCTACGTAGAGGAAGTGCAAAGCCGGGTGCTGAACCGGTATTTTACGGTGAGTTTTGTTTATAACCTACGCAACTTTGGCGCGGGTTTCACACCGCCCTCAAACAACCGATCCAATCGTCAGGGAATGGGTAGCGGGCAGGGAGGTCGTGGCTTCCGCCGAAACGAGTAGACTCACACATGCATGTTTGAATGAATTCCCGAGGGCTTAGTGCCTTCGTGAATTTTTATAATAAGCGGTATAGCGTGTTGTTTCTATTGCTGGTTGCCGCGAATAATAGGTACAGGGTGTATGATCGTAACATTAAATTTTACACATAACATAGGACTTGTTATAGAGTTATGGTCTTGATTTTCAGTTAGGTAAAATAATTGGCATCAAAATAATTCATTGAGAGTGTGGAAATTAATCCTCAATTATTTGGCAATAATTCCACAATGCCATACATTTATGATACCTAACTTGGTTTTAGCCTATACCTATGACGAAGAAAATGCTCCTGACAGCACTAGCTGCTGTCTCGTTTGGCATCGTTCACGCCCAGACCGTATCGACCGTAACGCAAAGCGTACCCGCCGTAACTGATTCTAAGACCACCGTACGTCACGAAGATCCCACCGTAACTACTACTTCGAAGTCATTTTACGAACAGATCCCACTCGTTAGTAATCTGCTTGATTTTGCCAAAGAGCACCTCTCCATTCGCTACCGCTCGGGTGGCACCACCAAAAAAGGATTTGATTGTTCTGGGTTTACACGCTTCTGCTTTAGCCAGTTTGGCATTTCATTACCGCATTCAAGTGCTGCTCAGGGAAACGTAGGCGAGTCGATCAACAAATCAGATGCCAAGCCCGGCGATTTAATTTTGTTCAAAGGGCATAGCTCACGCGGTAGCCGCATCGGTCATGTAGGTTTAATTACCGAAGTGGTTGGCGACCAGATCAAGTTTATCCATTCGGCCTGGAACGGGGGCGTTCGCTATGATTATCTGCATGCTTCCTATTACCAGCACCGCTTTGTAGGCGTCCGTCGCGTCATTGATATGATTGCTGAGAAATAGTATCTCAGTAGTGTAATTATATAAAAAGGGAAATCGATGACCTCGATTTCCCTTTTACGTTTTGCAACTATTGATAGAATTACTTTGTCAACGTAGTGCCGGCTCCCTGCTGAACGGCTGATGCAACTTCATCGGCGTGGCAGATAATTACTTTGGCTACGCCGTTATCGAGTGCTTTGAAGGCATTGTCGAGTTTGGGGATCATGCCTTTATTGATGGAACCAGCGGCTTTGTGCTCAGCATACAGAGCCGGATTTAACTCGGTTATGACGCTATCGTCGTCGTCTGGATTAGCCAGAACACCTTTCTTTTCGAAGCAATAAACAAGCGTTACGTTGTTATGGTGCGCCATATCGACGGCAATGGCAGAGGCCATTGTATCGGCATTGGTGTTCAGTAGCTCACCGGCGGTACTATACGTAATTGGTGCAAAAACGGGTGTGAGGTCCTGACGTAGAAAGAACTGGATCTGGCCCGAATCGACTTCCTGTATATCGCCGACCATACCATAATCGATGTCTTTTACAGGACGTTTTATGGCCAGCACCGTACCCGCGTCGGCTCCTGTTAATCCAATGGCATTAACATCCAGCGCCTGAAGCTGTGCTACAATCTGTTTATTGACTAAGCCGCCGTAGACCATGGTTACGACATCGAGCATGGGCTGGTCGGTAATCCGACGACCGTCTACCATGGTGGTTTTGATTCCTAGTTTTTCAGCAACCTGTGTCGCTATTTTTCCGCCACCATGAATAAGGATTTTAGCACCCGGAATGCTGGAAAAAGAAGTCAAAAATCGTGTTAATGCGGCCGGGTTATCAATAACATTGCCACCTATTTTAATAACTGTAAGGGTATCCATAACTAGTTGAAGGCTCAAGCGACGCCTACATGCCTTGTAAAATTTCTTTCAGAACGGCCTGGGCCGACCATTCGCGGTTGGCGGCCTGTTCGATAACCAGCGAGTGGGGGCTATCCAGCACTTCATCCGCCACTTTCAGGTTACGGCGAACCGGCAGGCAGTGCATGAATTTTCCGTTGTTGCTACGTCGGATATCGTCCATCGTGACCGCCCAGGAAGGGTCCTGGGTGAGCACCTGCCCATACTGCGTGTAGGACGACCAGTTTTTGCCATAAATGAAATCGGCTCCTTCAAAGGCTTCATCCTGATTGTAAATGACTTTCGCATTGCCCACAAACTCAGGAGCAAGTTCGTACCCTTCCGGGTGCGTAATGACGAAATCAACATCGCCGGAGTTGGCGCGGGCGTTCATCCATTCGCTGAAGGAATTGGCTACGGCCTGTGGTAGTGGTTTGAAATGGGGTAGCCACGTTAAGACTACTTTGGGGCGTTTGATACCTGATTGAGCTTTCGCTTCTTCGATGGTAATACAATCGGCGAGCGATTGAAGCGGATGGCGCGTTGCCGATTCCAGATTAACAATCGGTACGTTTGCGTATTTGGCAAACTGGTGCATCACCTGCTCTTTGTAATCCTTTTCGCGATCTTTAAGCTCGGCAAAAGCACGGATACCAATGATGTCACAATAACGACCAATAACGGCGGCTGCTTCCCGAACGTGTTCGGCTTTGTCGCCATTCATAAACACGCCCTCTTCCATTTCCAGCCCCCAGCTATCCTGGCCGACGTTCATGGTCATTACGTTCAACCCCAGGTTTTGGGCCGCCTTTTGAGTGCTAAGGCGGGTACGTAAGCTGGAGTTGAAGAAAATCAGGCCAATGGTTTTATTTTTTCCGAGGTGCTGATTGGCAAAGGGACTAGCCTTGGCGTCGCGGCCAGATTGTATAAGCGCATCGAGGTCAGAGACATCGGCGAGGGAGAGAAAATTAGTCATGTAGTATGGTAAAAGTACTTACTATTGTTATCAGTGGCGTCAGAGCACATACCTAACTATTTAATACGTCGTTGACGTATTTTGTCATTTTCGACAACTGTATGCATACGCTCAAGCTGATAATTTGCTTTTAGTAAATTCATAATGATGTAGGCAGGGTCTTCGGCTTTGATATTTGTTAAACGGAAGTAGATAACTCCTGGAGGCTGATAGCCAAATTTGAAAATTAATGTTCCGTAATCACTGTCGAACGTAAGAATAATTCGACCTTCTTCAATGGAAAAATGCGTTACGTCGATATCCGTTATACTGGGCATGTCATAAGCAATATGCTTAATATCAAATCCTGACTCAGCTAGTAATCGGAAGGCTGCAATGGGAAAGTTTTCATCCGCCAGAAATTTCATGATGCCTGGCGAAAATTCGAAGCAGGGAAAAAGACCATATTATCCTTCATTGCTATATGAACGTAAGCGAAAACCGCCTGTAACGCTTCTTTTGTTAAACGAGGATAATTGTCGAGTAAGTCTTGTTCCGTCCATCCGTCAGCCAAACGTTCTAAAAGAAACTCAACAGATAAGCGCGTACCTTTTATAACAGGTTTTCCCTGTAGCACTTTTTCGTCAGATTGAATATATTCCTGCCAGTTCATAGCTGATTTTTAACGTCAAGGAGTTAGTTGGCTCTTTGCACAGAGAGCCAACTAACTCAATCAGATTTATTGAAGGATGCTTACTTCTTTTTGCAGGGCTTCGAGGAACATATCAGCTTCGTCGACGCCAATAGCCAGGGAAGGCAGCAGACGAATGGTATTCTTGCCGGCTACGCCCGTAAATTGCTTATGATCGAATAGAAGCGTCTTACGTAGCGTTTCGACAGGGAAATCGTATTCAATACCGATCATCAGACCACGGCCACGCAATTCTTTGTAGCCACCAATCTGTTGAATCCCGTTCATGAAGTAGTTCCCTACGTTGACGGCATTCTCGATGAGGCCTTCTTCTTTCATAATGTCTAATACCGCTACGGCAGCGGTGCAGGCCAGATGGTTTCCCCCGAACGTAGTACCTAACAAGCCATAACTGGCTTTGAATTTAGGTGAGATCAGAATGCCACCAATCGGAAAACCGTTGCCCATGCCTTTCGCCATCGAAATAATATCGGCCTGAATGCCGCTATACTGATGGGAAAAGAACTTGCCTGATCGACCATACCCACACTGAACGCCGTCCAGAATCAGTACGGCTCCCGTTTCGTCGCAACGCTGACGTAGTGTTTGCAGAAACTCATCACTGGCTACGTGGATACCACCAACACCCTGTATGCCTTCGACGATAACCGCGCAGGTTTCGGTCGTAATGGCCTCACGGGCTGCTTCGGCATCGTTGTACGGTAAGAACTTTACGTGCTGATTATAATTGATGGGCGCAACGATGGCTGGGTTATCGGTAGCCGCTACAGCACCGGCCGTACGCCCATGAAATCCTTTTTTAAACGCAATAACCTGTGTCCGACCGTTATGGAACGAGGCTAATTTCAGTGCATTCTCGTTAGCTTCAGCGCCGGAATTACAAAGAAACAGGGCATAGTCTGGATGGTCTGAAAGATTGGCCAGTTTCTCAACGAGTTCCTCCTGCTGCGGTATCCGAACTGAATTCGAATAAAAAGAAATTTTATGGAGCTGATCTGTCAAAGCCTGCACATACCGTGGATGAGTATGACCGACCGAAATTACGGCATGACCACCGTATAGATCGAGATAGCGAGTGCCATTGACATCCCACAGATAGCTTCCCTGCGCCTTAACGGGCTCGATGTCGTAGAGAGGGTAAACGTTAAAAAGTTCAGCCATTGCCAGTCCGGATAACTAACGTATCCAGCATTTACGATGATAACCTATGACCTGGTTCGTGAAAACCGAGCGCGAATTTACGGAGAATCAAGGGAAAACGATGGTAAAACAAAAAAAGGAAGCCAGCAGACTTCCTTTTTTCAAACGTCCTGCCAATCGTTACAACTGGCTGATAAATTTGTTGAGCGTAGCAACCGATGATTCGGGCTGTTCAATCATGCTCAGATGCCCGGCCTGATCGATCAGGGCAACGTCGATTTTATCCGATAACGTAGCCAGCTCCTGGGTTTTATCGACCGGAATCAGTTGGTCGTCCTTGCCGAGAACCAGCAATACGGGAAACGTAGCATTACGTAATACGGATGTGCGGTCGGGGCGCCCGGCAATGGCTTCCATTCCGGCACTAAGAGCGTCGGATGGTAAATCGCGAAACCGATCGACCAGAACCTGCTTTTTCTCATCCGGATAAGCTGATGAAACCATCTTGGGGATCTGTTTTTCAATAAACTGGGCTCCGCCTTCGGCTCGCATGGTCGCAATGAGTTGCTGCCGTTGCGCTTTACGTTCGTCATTGTCGGCATAAGCGGTAGAATGGTACAACACCAGTCCACTGACCCGATCCGGATAACGTTCGGCAAAAGCCAGCGCTATATAACCGCCCATCGAATGCCCAACCAGAACAACATTATAGATCGAAGCTGATTGAAGCCGGGCATTCAGCTCTTCCGTATAGGCTTCAATGGTTGTGTGTGACGTAAGCCTGGAAAAATCAGGTTTAAGGACGGAATAATTGGAAGCCAGCTCATCATAGATATCATTCCAGATGGACGAATCTACGCCATGCCCATGAATCAGTACTACCGATGCTACGTTGCTCATGCGAAAAGAGGATTTACTGCAAAATGTCGAGAAGGATTAAGACCAGGCCGACTACCAGCGCGATAGCACCGATTGCCGCGCCAAAGCCGTTTCCAATCAGGAGCAGCAGCAAACCGGCTGCCGCCACGATCAGGCCGATGGTTAACATAGACTGGGCCATTGGCTGATTGGGGGAGAGCTTATTCTTTATTTTCTTGTCGATTTTTTTGGTAGCCATCCGTTCCAGCAGCGTCATTTTTTTTGCTGTTACGTTGGTGTTAGCCTTGGCCAGCGCTTGAGGAGTAACAGAATTAAGCATCGATTTCACGCGCTCCATCCGTTTCGTTAGCTTTTTGTTCGACGCCAGTTTGTTGTCGTTACGAACATACGCGTCGAGTTGCTCAACGGCTTGTTTGGCCTGTGCAACCTGTTCTTCCGAAGATGGCGATGCCGGAGCACTTACCGGCGTTGAGGCCACAACTTCTGAAGGAGTTTCTGCTGACGTAGCAGCAGGTGTTACGGTCGCTTGTTTTGCGTGGTAGTTTTCGCGGGCGCTTGGCTGGAAATACGCTACCGGGCGGCTGCAGGACGACAGTACAGAAATGCCAAAAAGAGCAATGTAGATGTGTTTGGTCAATGTTTTCATAGAGTTATCGTATAAAGAAGAAGCCTACAGGCAGGCTATTACCCCAACAACTGCTGAAGGACAGCTTTGTTGCCTGAAGCTGGGTAAAAAATAGAAATTAATCAGATTTAGGCGACAAGTGTCGATTCTTTATACGCAAAGAGCCGACACTATCTATAGCGCCGGCTCTTTGCGTATTGATTGTTATAAATTATTCTAATACACCCAGTAGGATCAGAACGATACCAACGATCAGCAGGATCAGACCAAGTACGCCGATAACACCACCGAAAAGCAGCGATAAAATCAGACCGATAGCGCCAATGATGATACCGTTTCTCGCGTTACGGTTCAGTGCTTTTGCTTCATCGGGTGCTACGTGGTTTTTGATTTTCTTGTCCAGCTTTTTCAGCATAGCTTTTTCAACCAGCGACATTTTTTTCGTTGACGCTACGTTGGTTGACACGGCTGTCTTTTCGCTGGTAACCAGTAATTCATTTACTTTCTCCATCCGCTTAGCCAGTTTTTTGTTCGACGCCAGTTTGTTGTCGTTACGAACATAGGCTTCCAGTTGGCCAACCATTTGTTTAGCCTGAGCAACCTGCTCGGCCTGAGTTGGTGCTGGCGCAGCCTCTACAGCAGGAGCAGCTACGGCTACCGCTTCTTCGGGAGCTGACTGGACTGGAGCGGTTTCAGCTACTGGAGCCGGAGCTGGTTTCACCGAAGTGAAATGCTCACGCTGAGTCGGTTGGAAATAAGCCACTGGGCGGCTGCAAGATGAAAGAATAGAGGCTCCAATTAGAGCTACAAGGAGATGTTTGGAAATAGTGCTCATTGAGAACTTTTTTAGTGGGACTATAAAATTGTCAACCTGAACAACTGCAACATTATAGGTTTGTTGCGAAATCATTAACTATATCCTAAAAAAAAGGCAGAAAACCGAGCGAACGAACCAATACGATAGGATGCAGAAGGAGTTGTTTAATGCGTTTCCAACCCATACCGGTTGTGTATATACTTACAACAAGCCAATCAGCAGCACAACAGCTCCGGCCAGTAACGCAATCAGGCCGACGGTTGCACCAGTGCCTGTGGTTAGGAGTAAGAGCAGTAAACCGACAATAACCAGCACCGCGCCTGTTGCCAGCGTACCGCTGCTAATCATGGCTTTGTTCGGATTGTTGGGAGCCAGTTGTTTGCTAATTTTTTTGTTCATTTTCTTCAACATCATCCGCTCCATCAGGCCAGCTTTTTTGGTCGAGTTAGAAACTTCGACTGTAGACGAAGGCGTAGCAACCGAGGCCAGTGTGCGGATACGATTCAGGCGTTTCTGAACGGCTTTGTTATCTGCCAACTTGCTGTCGTTACGTACCAGCGCATCCATTTGGTCCAGCGCTTCGTTCATAGTGGTAGCCGGAGTGATAGGAGCAACTGGTGTTTCAACAGGTGTACTGACGGCTTCTGCTGACACGACTGGAGCGATTACCGGAGCTGTTGTTTTAGCTGCGAAATTCTCCCGCTGAGTTGGTTGGAAGTAGGCCACCGGGCGGCTACAGGCAGTGAATAATGTGGCCATCAATAAACCGGCCATTACTTGTTGAGTACCAATTTTCATAGTAAGAAGGTATTAGCTTACGTGTAAAAAATACATTATCAACTGGTAAACTGGCAACGTATCTATTTGTTGATGGGTAACCAGAATTTTCGATTAACTGGAAAAAAAATACCCGGTTCTGCTAAGAAACCGGGTATTTTTTTGAAAAAGCGGAGAAATTAAGCTACCGATCGTAGTTGATACGTACTGGATTTGCCGAATTTTTCCTGTGCGTAATCCAGGCTAACCGTTAGTTCTTTTACGTTCGGTTGGGAAGGAAGTTCGAACATGGCATCGGTAATAATCGACTCACAGATGGAGCGCAATCCCCGTGCGCCAAGGCCGTACTGAAGCGCCTGATCAACAATGTAGTTCAATGCACTTTCGTCCCACTGTAGTTCGATGCCTTCCATCTGGAAGAGTTTGTTGTATTGTTTGGTGATCGCATTTTTAGGCTCGGTCAGAATTTTCATCAAAGCCTCCCGATCGAGTGGTTCCAGGTGCGTCAAAACGGGTAGCCGACCGAGTAATTCAGGAATCAGGCCAAACGATTTCAGGTCGAGCGCCGAAATGTAGCGCATTAGATGGCCCTTTTCGAAGGTGTCGTTCAGTCGCCGATCGCCCGAAAAACCAATCGGACGCGTATTGATTCGTTTGGCAATGTGGCGTTCTATGCCATCGAAAGCGCCACCGCATATAAACAGAATATTTTCGGTATTCAGGGCAATCATGCGCTGGTCGGGATGTTTGCGTCCGCCCTGTGGAGGAACATTAACAACGGAACCTTCCAGTAATTTCAGTAATGCCTGCTGAACACCTTCTCCGCTCACATCGCGTGTAATGCTCGGATTGTCGGATTTGCGGGCAATTTTGTCGATTTCGTCAATATAAACGATGCCACGTTCGGCCGCTTCTACGTTATAATCGGCAGCCTGTAGCAAACGGGTCAGAATCGTTTCAACATCTTCACCAACGTAGCCTGCTTCGGTGATGACCGTAGCGTCGGCAATGCAGAAAGGAACTTCCAGAATTTTAGCAATTGAGCGGGCCAGATACGTTTTACCCGTACCCGTTTCACCGACCATCAGAATATTCGATTTCTCAATCGTTACGTCGTCGGTTTTGGCCTGCATCAGCCGTTTGTAGTGATTGTAGACAGCAACCGTAATGGCTTTCTTCGCTTCATCCTGACCAATAACGTATTGATCGAGATGGCGTTTCATCTCAACCGGTTTGATCAGATTGATCTTGATCTCGGCTGGTTCACTTTTCTGCGGCCGCATTTCATCCAGAACTACCTGATGGCCCTGCTCAATACAGTAGTTGCAGATATGGGCGTCAATGCCCGATAAGAGGATCAATACCTCGTTTTTGCGCCGTCCGCAGAACGAGCAACTGATTTGTGCCATTTACGTTGCAGTGTATAAGTATGTATAAAATTGGTACTGCTTGGTAACAGCACACGTGACTTCGTTAAATAGCCTCTGAGGGAAGGCAGTGTTAAGCGAACTTCGCTAAAAATGATAATCGGATAACGATTAAGTTATCCGATAGTAACAAAGTTATTCACCGGCTGGGAGATGGCCAAATCATAACGTTATCAGAATACGGGCTATGTTCATAAAAAAAGCGCAGACCAACCTACGTGATCTGCGCTTTTTACAACTGAAACAAAACTTATTTTTCCCGACGTAGTACTTCGTCGATGAGGCCGTATTCTTTGGCTTCATCGGCACGCATCCATTTGTCGCGGTCCGAATCTTTCTCGATCTGCTCAACGCTTTTGCCAGAGTGGTCGGCCAGAATCTGGTATAGTTCTTCGCGAAGTTTTACAATTTCGCGGGCTGTGATTTCGATATCAACCGATTGACCCTGCGCACCGCCCGATGGCTGGTGAATCATGATGCGGGCATGAGGAAGGGCCGAACGCTTACCGGCAGCACCACCCGCCAGCAATACGGCCCCCATCGAAGCGGCCAGGCTGGTACAGACGGTTGCTACGTCTGGACGAACGTATTGCATGGTATCATAAATACCCAGTCCAGCGTAAACAGAACCGCCGGGGCTATTCAGATACATAAGGATATCTTTTTTAGGATCGGCTGATTCCAGGAACAGCAACTGAGCGACAATGATGTTGGCGATATTATCATCGACCGGTAGGCCCATGAAAATGATACGGTCAGCCATCAACCGAGAGAACACGTCTACTTCACGGAAGTTCATCGGGCGTTCTTCGATGACCGAACGGGTCATGTTTTCTACAGTGTGGTTTACATAGCCATCAACGGTCAGGCCATTAAGCCCCATGTGATGTACAGCGAATTTGCGGAATTCTTTTTCGTAATTCATAATTGGGTTTACTCCTTTGTGTTGAAAACGAATAACAACTGGTGGAAGTTTCGATTTATAAACCTATCAGCGCTGAGCGGCTTAAAATAGATTTAGTTGCACCTAACATTGCAAAATTGCGTTATCCTTCCGAAAATCAGTGTCAGTTTAAGTGTAGAAATTATCGTAGTTACTTGATATGAAAGCATCCATTGAAGAAAAAATACGTCTGCACCGGCTTCAGAAGGGGCTGTCGCAGGAAAATATGGCCGATTTGCTCAACTTATCGACAACGGCTTATGGCGATATCGAACGTGGAAAAACTGACCTGACACTTTCTCGGTTGAATCAAATAGCAAAGGTGCTGGACGTAGCACCGTTAACTTTACTGACCGATGAGCCCATTCAGGCGCAGGTCATCGAGAGTAAAACCGATGACGCTACGTCCTATGAACTGGAACGTTTACAGTTGATGGTCGAAAAGCAGCAGGTCGAATTGGATAAGCTCCGGCTGGAAGCCGATTACTGGAAGCGTAAATACGACGATCGTATTGCGATGGAGTTAGTTCGGGCACTGGGCGGAGTGCAACAGCCTCGGGAACGTATCGGGTTTTAAATCGTAAAGAATTGTATATAAAGTCGGTCGGCTCTTCTGACCAATTGCAGAGGAGCCGACCGGTTGTTAGCTGATAGGCGAAAATTTACGACGGTAGAAAGCGTAGAAGATCAGCGGAAAAATGAAGAGGGTCAGAATCGTAGCCGTAATGAGCCCCCCGATAACGACAATTGCCAGTGGCTTGGCCGTTTCGGAACCGATACCGTGTGAGATAGCTGCTGGAATCAGGCCAATCCCGGCCATCATGGCTGTCATAACAACCGGGCGAATACGGGAAACAACACCCTGATGAATGGAGTCGTTCAGCGACATTCGATTATGCAGGTTTTTCTTGAAAACGGAGATAAGAATAACGCCATTCTGAATACAAATCCCGAACAGGGCGATAAAGCCAATCCCGGCCGAAATACTGAAATTAACGTGCGTAATGAGCAAGGCCGCAATGCCGCCAATAATGGCAAACGGTACGTTGAACAGGACAAGACCAGCATCTTTTACGTTGCCAAACAGCACGAACAGAATAAAGAAAATACCCAGCAAGCTAATCGGTACAACCTGCTCCAGACGTAACGTAGCGCGCTGCTGATTTTCAAAATCTCCGGCCCACTTGATGGTGTAGCCAACAGGCAATTTTACGTGGGCAGCTACTTTCTGTTGCGCTTCGGCAACGGCGCCACCCATGTCGCGGCCACGTACTGAAAATTTCACCGCACCGTAGCGTTGACTGGCTTCCCGGAAAATCAGAACCGGTCCGGTTTGCGTATACACACGGGCAATCTCCTTGATGGGAATCATGGAGCCATTTTCGGTCGGAACCATCAGGTGGGCAATCTGTTGCTCATTCGAGCGGAAGGGGAGATCGTAGCGGATTCTCAGATCGAACTTACGTTCGCCTTCATAAATCTGCGTAGCGGCTTTGCCACCAATCGCCATTTCGATAACGGCTTCAGCATCGGATTTATTGACGCCATAGAGGGCAAGCTTCCGCTCGTCGAGTTCGACGCGCATTTCGGGCTGGCCAGTTGTGCGAATAACCCCCAAATCGTCAATGCCTTTGACGGTGGCCAGCTGCTTTTGAATTTCTATCCCTTTTTCTTCCAGAATGGTTTGATCCGGGCCAAAGATTTTTACGACAATGGAGCCTTTTACGCCGGAAACTGCTTCTTCTACGTTATCCATGATGGGTTGCGAGAAGTTGAAGTTTACGCCCGGAAATACGCTCAGGCGCGCTTGCATTTTGTCGATAAGCTGCTCTTTGGATAAGCCGCTTTTCCACTGATCCTGTGGATAAATATCGACCAGAAACTCAATGTTGTAGAAGCCCGTAGGATCGGTGCCGTCGTTGGGGCGACCCGTTTGGGAGATAACGCCTTTCACTTCCGGGAACTCTTCGAAGATATGGCGCATCTGTATGGTCTGTTTCACTGATTCGGGTAATGAAATGCTCATGGGCATGGTAGCCCGAACATAAATGGACCCTTCGTTCAGCTCGGGCAGAAATTCGGTCCCCAGCAGCGTGAAACCAGATAAACCAATCAGCACGACGGCAAACGTGACCAGCAAGCTGAGCCTTTTGTGGGCAAACGTAAAGCCAAATGCTTTGGTCGCGTATTTGGTCACTACGTTCACGAACGGATTGTGTTTTTCCCGTACGTTCTTTTTCAGCAGTAAACTAGCCAGAACGGGCACCAGCGTCAACGTAAAGATCAGCGCGCCCAGCAAGGCAAAACCCAGCGTCCAGGCAAGCGGAGAAAACATCTTGCCTTCCACTTTCTGAAACGAGAAGATCGGAATCAGACAGGTGATGATGATCAGTTTGGAAAAGAAAATAGCTTTTCCCATTTCCGTACCTGTCTTACGTAGCACACCTAATTTGGCGAGCTTGTTGAAGCGGTCCATTCCGCGTTCATGCGCCAGTTCGTCGAGCGTAACGAAAATACCTTCTACCATCACTACGGCTCCATCGACAATAATTCCGAAATCGATTGCTCCCATCGATAACAGATTGGCCGACATGCCTTTCAGCCGCAGACAGATAAAGGCAAACAACAACGCCAGTGGGATCACGATAGAAACGGTAACGGTTGTCCGCCAGTCGGCCATAAACAAGAAGACAATGACCGTAACGAATACGATACCTTCAATGAGATTATGGGTTACGGTGTGCGTAGCAAAATGAATAAGTGTTTCCCGATTATAGAACGTATTGATCTGTACGTCGGAGGGCAGAATGCTCGTATTGAGTTCGTTGATTTTGTCTTTTACCCGCTCAATAACTTCGCTGGGATTTTCGCCTTTCCGCATCACCACAATACACTCCACTACGTCGTCCTGTTTGTCGCGGCCAGCCTGCCCCAGTCGAGGTAGCGCCGATTCGGAAACCTGCGCTACGTTACGTACCATAATGGGCGTACCGTTGATATTTTTGATGATGATATTCTGAATATCCTGCTGGTTCTTTAGCAGACCGATGCCGCGCACGACATAGGCTTCCGAGTTTTTTTCGATGACGTCACCACCCACGTTTACGTTGGAGTTGGCGACGGCCTGATACAACTGCAACGGCGTAATGTTGTAATCGATCAGTCGACGTGGATCGACGGAAATTTCGTAGGTTTTAACCTCCCCGCCAAAACTCACTACGTCGGCTACGCCCGGTACACTCTTCAACTGGCGCTCAATGACCCAATCCTGCATGGTTTTTAGTTCGCGGGAGGTTCGGGTTGGGGATTGAAGCGTATACCGGAAAATTTCGCCGGTCGGGCCGTAGGGCGGCTGCACATCGGGTCTGATGCCTTCCGGGAGTTCAACGCCATTCAGGAGGTTGTTAACCTGCTGCCGGGCAAACGCATCGTCGACTCCATCTTCGAACAGAATTTTAACTACCGACAAGCCAAACAGCGATGTCGAACGAATATCGGTACGTTTCTGCACCGAGTTCAGCCCAATTTCGATAGGAATGGTTACGAATTTCTCGACTTCTTCGGCCGATCGGCCAGGCCACTGAGTAATCAGGGTTATCTGAGTATTTGTTACGTCGGGGAATGCCTCGATGGGTGTATTCTGATAGCTAATTATTCCGGCTACAATGGCTAAGGCTGTTAGGAAAAAGATAAAAAACTTGTTCTTTAGAGAGAACGAAAGGATACCCTTTATGAACTTATTCATGGTTGGCGGGGCGTTGTACGGCTAACCCCGGCACAAAAGTGTTTATAGGGCCTTAAATCGAGCTTAAGTAATGGTTAAAAGAGAGTTAAATCATTTGTCAAGGAATTGTAGGGGGAAATTGTGAATATCCGCTTTTTTAATGACTATATTTAATATGTATCATACGTTAATGAATCCGCTACTGGCGTCTGTATGGACTACAACCTATCGATAAACGTAAAAAAGAGCTACATTGCTTTACTAGAGTATGACGCAGATTCAGGAAATAGTTAACAATTCGGCTGCCATTACCCACCTGACCGGGGCAAGTAATTATACTTGGGTTCATTTTTTGTCGGAACCCCAGGTATTACTCTCAAAACCACTGACTTATTTTGAAAGTCAGCTGCCATCTTACGTCAGGATTCATAAAACATCGCTGATTAACCCGGCCTATATTCAGCGTATACAACCCCCTAAACGGGCCAAATCGCCGGGTACAATTGTGCTTAAAAGTGGAGAGCAGCTACCTATTAGTCGCCGGAGATGGTTGGAACTGGCTGATTTGCTGACGGTAGCGCAGCAAAACGAAAAGCCTGAAGACGTATTGGCTACTAAAGTCCCTGAGTTAGAAAATGGCCAGTTGGAAGAAGAGCTGATACAATCGGAGCAGGCCATGCCCCTCTCGAAGCAGTGGTTGTTTGCGTTTTGCCAGGATGAAAAGCGTAGGACGAAGATAAGTCAGGGAATACACGAAAAATGGCCCCACTACGCAATCCGTTTTTTTGATAACGGTACGTCCTTGATTGAAAAAATGATTGGAACGGCAACTAATGACTTGCCTACACTTGTCTTACTGGATGTTCGTAAGGTAGGCTGGGCCGCCATGAATACCCTGGAAAGCATTAAAAGCAATAAGCTCTTCTGCCGAATTCCTACCGTTATCTTTATTCGTGAATTAGCAGGCAGCGATGTAGAGGCATGCTATGCGGCTGGAGCAAATTCAGTGGTCAGGCAAAGTTCAGATGAAACGTTCGACGACGTTGTGGATCGTATCTATCGGTATTGGCTGAACTTTGCCGCACTGCCTGCTAACTTACGTAGTAACGGCACTGGAACGCTTATTAAATAACGAGTCGGTCGTTGGGCAACGTAACGGTTTCCCACCAGTAAATACGTAGCTTCTGAATATAGCTTTCCCAGTCGTTTACATTAGTAGGCTTGGTTATATACGACGTGCTGCCATAAAAATAAGAATCGGCTATATCTTCCTGATCGTTTGAATAGCTCAGGATAACAACAGGCACATGCTTATAGGATGAGGTGCTGTGTTTGAGTTGCTGCAACAATTCCCAGCCATCTTCGCGAGTGGGTAAGTAGAGATCCAGTAAAATAAGTTTCGGCAAATCAATGCCTTGCAGAAAACAGCTTTTGAGGTACTCTATTGCCTGATTGGGCGTTGCAACACGGGTTGCTTTTACTTCGGGTAATGACCGGCTCAGCGCGAGCTGAATTAGTTGCCAATGATCGTTATTGTCTTCAATAATCAATAGCGTAGCATACTTGAAATTTTCCTTGCTGATTGATTGGCTGTCATAGTACACGTTCATCGGATGAATAAAGAAAAGAAAACGGTTAAAAAGGCAAGATAATGGCTGAAAACAAGAAAAAATAATTAGTTGAACACAGACATTTGATTTGACATATAGCCGGGCCGTTACCTCATTTTCTGGTTCAAATTAGAACCTGGTAGGTTGAGCTGAGTTAACGAGTTTGATCAGAAAATCCATCATTCCATTCCGATTACGATCCTTCTTGGGCTATGACAAAAGATTCGTTGGCTTCGGCGCAATCGCCACCCGCTATAGCTGATTTTCTGTTTGCCCGCCGAGAATCTATTCTTAATAGCTGGCGGACAACGTGTGAGCTGGATAAAACCATACAAACCGTATCTAATCTTTCGCGCGAAGAGTTTAATGATATGGTGCCTACGATTCTGAATATTCTTGGGCAACGCCTACATAATCAGAAAGAAGAAAGTTCAGCTATACTAGTTGCCAGCGAGCATGGGCTGCATCGTTGGCACAAAGGGTATACGCTTAGGGAGTTGCTGAAAGAAATTGGACATCTGTTTGAGGAGATATCCAATGAATTAAAAACGTATCAGGAGCTATATCCTGCATCCGATCCTAAGCTCTTCGTAGAGGTTTATCCAAAAATGTTAACGCTTTACGAAGAAACTGTAGAAGGCAGTGCTGCCCGCTACGATGAGCTGGAACGAACGGCTGCTGCCAGCCGGGCTGATACACTCCAGTCGGCACTCGATCAGTTGAACGACCTGACACGCCAGCGGAACGATCTGTTACGTACGTCCAGTCATGATTTACGAAGTAGTGTTGGTATTGCTCAGGGAGCCGCCTTCATGCTTGATTTTGACAATCAGAGCCCCGAAGAACGCGCCAAACTGATTGATATGCTGAATCGAAATCTGGCTAGCATAGAATCCATGCTGCAAAGCCTGATGAGTTTAGCCCGGCTGGAAGCAGGACAGGAAACAGTAGAAGTTGGTCAGTTCGACGTAGGTAAGCTGTTACATGAACTGGCAGAACGTATGCAGCCATTTGCTCAGCAGCAACGGTTACCGTTTCTGGTTAATGGACCCGAAAAAATAGCGATCGAAAGCGACGCGGAGAAAATTAGCCGGATCGTTCAAAACCTGTTGATGAATGCGCTTACGTATACAACAACAGGTGTTGTGTCTTTGTCGTGGGTGAAAGAAAACGACCGACGTTTTACGGTCAGCGTGCAGGATACGGGACCAGGCTTATCGGATACTATGGTTTCGTCGTTAGTAGGGGCGCTCAAGCCCACGCAGGATAGCGCATTGGTGTTTGATAGTCAGGTTTTACCGATACCACCACTCGATGATTCGCCGGGAGCGCCACGAACGAAATCCCGTGCTACGTCCAAAGGAGAAGGGGTTGGGCTACACATAGTGAAGCGGCTTTGTGAAATGTTGGAAGCGAACCTGGATGTTGAGACGGCACCAGGAAAAGGGACTCTGATTCGGGTTCGGTTTCCCACCCATTATCGAAAAGTGCAAACGTAAACTGCTGATTGGTAGTTGTTTGTTTGTGATTTTAATGGTGGCTGCTTTGGATGGGTGAGCTGATAAATAGGTTAGTTTTGAACATATTAAGAGCAGAAAAGTTTTCTTGCCGGATACTGTTCGTATAGTCTATTTTTTGCTGATTAATGATACATTAGGCGCCGGTATCTGGTTCTACGAAAACCGTTTTACATTTGCTCCATGTCGATTGTCTCTACTGACCTGAAAGCGGACTGGCAACTGAATCATGCCCTCTATACCGATGCTTACCAATCGGGTCGTTCGTCTTTTATTACCAGCCTGTTGCCGCCGAGCGCCTTATCGTTTTCTGTGTATCAGACGCTTGACTTATTACACAAGCGTTTGGGAAATGAAACACTACGTCGGGCGCTCGACCATACCGGAACTATTCCTAGTCCGGTTAGTGGCCATCCTGACGGTGAGTGGATCAAACGGAGCAATATGGTGGGCATTAACGTTCGAACAATTGGCTCGTTCTGGCAGGTAATCAACTACGTACTGACCCTTCCGGCCTGCCACGATAGCATTCATCTGTTGCCAATCTGGGAGCCTGGTGTGGTAGGGAGCTTGTATGGCATGGTAAGCTGGCAGATTAATCCTGAGTTTTTCGACGTTGAACTGGCGCGCTACGTTCCCGTGCTGGACACAGTAGAAAAGCAGTTGAAGGTTGTTGTTAATCTGCTTCACGCTATGGGCCGTACGGTTGGTATGGATGTTATTCCGCATACGGACCGCTTCTCAGAAATGGTTTTGGCCTGTCCGTCCTTGTTCGAATGGGTTCGCCGTGACGGCGATGTGATTGCCGACCATTCGAGCATGGTTTATAAATACGCAGAGGAAGCTATATGGCAACACCTGAAATACACGGGTGCTGCCGATGGTACGCCTTTAACGTTTGCCAAGGATGTATTTTTCTCCACTGATCTGTCGCTGCTGACCAACGATAAGCGGTTGAGCATTCTGTTCGGACAGCCCAATGATTATGGCGGGCGGCTCCAGCGCCGGATTAATTTGATTCGACACTTAACCAAGCAAGGTCTGGAAACGGTGCCTATGACGATGGGACCACCGTATCGGGGGCTTCATATCGACCCCACTGATTTTGTTGTTGATGAATACGGCCAAACCTGGTATCAGTATGCTTTTGACGAACCGCAGGCTATGTCGCGGGTTTTTGGGCCACTGGCCCGATATCGGTTCTACGAATCAAAGGACAATAATCAGAACTGGGAAATCGATTTTGATCGGCCTAACTATCATGCCTGGGCGTACCTGAATCAGAAAGTTCACGAGTGCCAGCAGGCCTATAATTTCGACTTTATGCGGGGCGATATGGCTCACGTACAAATGCGGCCCGGTGGTGTTCCGGATATGGTTGGGCATTATTACGATCCGTTGCGGGCTATCAAACGATACGTACGTAGCAATGGGGTAGCTCACTTTGCGTTTTTTGCCGAGACGTTTCTGGCTCCGCCCGACGTAATGGGCTATGGCGACGAGCTGGACCATCTGGAAGCTATCGAAGCCGAATCGACGCTTGGGGATTTACAGTCCGTTCCCGTTAATTCCAGTGAGTTCAGAGAGCGATTCGCCGAGTATTATACGTATCTGCAAACGCGCCGATTTGCGCCAAGCTTCACAATCATAACCGCCGATAAAGACGATCCTCGGTTCGATGAATTTTATCGGACGGGTAATCTGTTCCGATACTTCGTATCGCTTTTCCTGACCGATATGCCCAGTTACGTTAGTCTGGGATTCGAGCTGCGAAATCAGCACGATGAGCGTGGAGAAAACGAAGAATATTCGAAACTGTACGTATTTCAGATCGGCGATGACCGGCAGCCCGATAAAGTAACACATGGACCTTATGTGTGGGGAACCAACACGGAGCAGTTTGTGAGTATACTACGTATGCGGTTATTTTCAGAGAAAATCTGGTCTGTCATCGCCGGTAAAGAAACTCGCTGGCTGGTGGCGCCGGATGATCCAAAAGGAGCGGACTATATTGCCTGGACGCATGTGGAGCCAACCGGTTATGTGTTTGCTGCTTCACTTTCTGGCGTAGTACCGGAGTCTATTCCGGGAGCAGTCGGTATTAACAGCGATAATTTGATTTTTGATGAAGCCGGCTGTCGGGTCTGGCAGGTATTAGGCTAAATGCAGGCCGTATCGGTTCACTACGTATCGCGAATGGTATTTCCGTATACCTTTACTTCATGAATCGCAACCTGCTCGACGGACTTAATTTTGCTTCTAAACTGACACCTAAGCGCGTATCGAACGCGTTGAAAGTGCTATATAGTTACTACAACTCCCGACAAACGGGGAAATCCGCGCATCGTGGTCTGCCGATGTCGCTCTCGTTTGAACCAACTACGTCCTGTAATCTTCGCTGCCCTGAGTGTCCGAGTGGATTACGATCGTTTACCCGGCCTACGGGTATGCTTGGCGAAGAACTTTACAAACGAACGATTGATGAACTTCATGAAACGTTACTGTATCTGATTTTTTATTTTCAGGGCGAGCCGTATCTACATCCACAATTTCTGGAGTTGGTTCGTTACGCAACGGAACGTAATATTTATACCGCGACTAGTACCAATGCGCATTATCTGACGGATGCCAACGCCCGCAAAACGGTGGAGTCGGGACTGGATCGGTTAATTATTTCCATTGATGGCACTACGCAGGAAGTGTATCAGCAGTATCGGGTAGGCGGGAAGCTGGAAAAGGTGCTGGAAGGGACAAAAAATATTATTCGCTGGAAGAAAGAGCTAAAATCCCGGACTCCTCACGTTGTTTTTCAATTTCTGGTGGTCAAACCCAATGAACACCAGATTGCCGAGGTAAAGAAACTGGCTCGCGAACTCGGTGTGGATGAAGTTGGTCTGAAAACAGCCCAGATTTACGATTATGAGCATGGGTCGGACCTTATTCCTGATCAGGACAAATACAGTCGCTATACACGTCAGGTGGATGGTACGTATCAGATTAAAAATGGTTTCGGCGATCATTGCTGGAAAATGTGGAACTCCTGCGTCATTACGTGGGATGGACTGGTTGTTCCCTGTTGCTTCGATAAAGACGCTCACCACCGCCTGGGCGATCTTCAGAAACAGTCATTTACCGATCTATGGCATGGTACCGCCTACGATACGTTCCGGCAAACGTTACTACGTTCCCGTTCCGAGATAGAAATGTGCCGCAATTGCACGGAAGGTACAAAGGTTTGGGCCTGATTTTTTTAGTGAACGTATTCACCGTAAGGCATCATGGTGGCAGGTAGTAGTGCTGTTGTTCTTCTGACTCACCTGTTATTGCTCTGTTTTCTAATTAGCCCTATGTTATACTTGTATTGAGCGACGAGGTTGTCCCCGGCAGCATCCTGCTGTCGAGGCCGTAGGCTAAGTTGTAAATACATAATAAGCCACTGGCGTGGCTTCGACAGCAGGATGCTGTCGGGGACAATCTAAGCATTCAGTTCACCTGTCTGCTAGTGGTTTCAAGCTTCCTAAATTACTTTTCGGAATACGTTGGTTAACGAGCAAATAAGTAGATGCGAATTTTTTTTGCCTATGGTATGGGTGATCCATGCAACGTTTTTACCTGCAAAGCCAGTCTATACTCCCAATAGTGATACACTGTAAATGTTTAATTTTCATGAAGTGGCTTTTGGTGGTTCTGGTCAGCGTAGTAAGCTTCTCCTGTAACAGCATTAATGATATACAACCCCCTGACGCTGACTCTGTTTTAATTAAGGCTACTCAGGCAATCAAAAACAGGTATCCTCAGGCAACCGACATACAGTTTGCTACACTCGTCACTGATCAGTTATGGCAAGCTACCTTTAAACAGCAGTCAACGGCCTATCAAACCCAGGTTAATGCTACGGGAATAGTAACGGTCGTCCTGAAAAAGCTGGATAATAATTTTACTCCTTATCAAAGCCTTACCGACCAACTCTCAATTCGAGGGGGAAGCTATTCGGATTTATGGGCAGTGGATGCCGATACCAGCTCAACGAAAATCATGACCTATTTCCTGCGAGGGATAACGTACCGGTTAACCTACCGGGAAGATAAAGCCAAAGAACCAGTCATCTCACTGAATCCGTTACCGCTGTATAGCGTCACTAGTTTGTCTGAGTTACCTCAGCGGATACGTACTTTTTTCTCAACACAAAGTAATGCAGTACGATTTCAGTCAGGACAGGTTATCCGGCTGGCAGGGGATAAACTTACGTACTGGCTGACTGCCAGTTATCCATCAACGTCGTCAACGACAACCATTTCCTTGATTTTTGATGAGGTAGGAAATCTGAATTGGGTCGGTTATAACGCCAGTAATGCCCCCATCGTTTATAAGCCAAACAGTGAGGTAGGTGATGCCTCGCTATTAGCCACGATTAGCGCCAATTATCCGCAATTTGATCAGTCATCCAATCAGGCCTTTGAAACTTATAATGATGGGTTGGTCAGTGTACGCTACGTTTTTCAGCGAGCCGCAACGACAACTATTACTGAAAACTGGGAGGTGGGCGCTCAGTGGCCAACCGGGCAGGTAGCTTATGCTATCTATCGGGCCAATTAGCCATTCCAATCCCTAACTCTTACCTTTTTAAGGCATCTCTTCACCGGATGCTTACCTGATGAAATTATTTCGTTCAAAACAGGCCAATTCACTAACGGAGCTCGTCAAGGCCTGTCAAAAGCAGGATCATCAGGCGCAGGTTCAATTGTATGAACGATACAAGGGTAGACTCATGGGCATTTGCCTGCGTTACGCCCGCACGGAGGCCGAAGCCGAAGATATTTTCCAGGAAGGGATTCTGAAAATCTTTGACCGGATTGGCGATTTGAAAAAGCCGGAGTCTGTGGATAGCTGGGTTAAAACGGTCATGATCCGTTATGCCATTGATTATTACAATCAAGTTACGAAAGGGCAGAAGCAACTCATCTCTACGGATTATATTGAGACGGAGTGGGAGTCGGACGATTATCAGAATCTATTCAGTAAGCTCCATACAGAAGTATTGCTGGAGACCATCAATGAATTGCCAGAGGGCTACCGAATGGTGATTAATCTCTATTTTGTGGATGGCTATTCCCATGCCGAAATTGCGCAGCTGCTTGGTATTTCGGAAGGAACATCTCGTTCTCAGCTCTTACGCGGACGTAATTTATTGATCAAAAAGTTGGACCTTAAAGGCGTTAAACAACATGAAAAATTCTAACCATGAGCTAAATAAGGCGCTGAGAAAGTTCCTACAGCATTCGTTAGGGAATCATGCTGTAGCGCCAAAACCTGCCGTTGATGCTGCTATCCTTAAAGCGCTGCAGCAGAAACAACTGGACCAGGAACGTTCGAAGCAGCGCCGAAAACGAATAGGTACAGCTGGGCTGGCTTTATTACTCGTACTGTTTATTTTGCCGCTTACATGGACCGTCATGCAGCGGTCAACCCCGTTCCTTAATCAAGAAAACACAATTACGCGAAAGGTAATAGAGCGCTCGCCTGTTCGGCCAGAGGCCATGCCGAATAGCTCCCGATCTCTTTCTGAACAAAACGTTTCCAGCTCGTCAAACGACAACACGTTAACGGCATCCCGTTCCGCTCGTCACGCTAAAAGGTCAGTAGCGCAGACTTTGGAGAAGCTGCCTGAAATCGTAACGGCCAAGGTGTCGGCTAAACCGTACTCAATAGCCGTTCCAGCCGGGAAATCCGGGCAAAATGAACGTAGCGCGCCTGAGCGATTTGCTTCTTCCCATAATCAGCCTCAGAAGATCAGAGTTATCAATAACCGTAGTACCTACCAAACTGCTACGTTGGTAACCAATAAACAATCGACACCGCCAGTTGCTCCGCCTGTAGTAATTAACCAGGGCTCATCACTCCCGGTAGCTTACGTATCGTCCGCAGAGGAAACCTTGGTAGGGACAACCGATTCGTTGTTATCAGATCCGGTAGAAGAACTTACGTTGTTGAACCCCATTGTATTACCTACGTTGACTCATCTGCAGATAGCATCAACTTTCAGAACTATTCAGCCCCTAAGTCGTCCCTATCAGGCTAAATCGAGACGGCAACGGACCGTGATTGAGGAAACGAACGGATTGCATTGGTTGCTTAACGTAGTGCCCCTAACCACCAGACAGCGCGTAATACTATTGCCTAATTCAGAAGCCAGAGTACAGGATGTTCGGTTTTCCAGCCAATTGAACCAATCGGCTGGCTACAAACTAACCGTGGGCGCCGAAAAGAAAGGGTTTCAGGTGATGCTCAGTTATACGCAACTTCAAATGCGTTCGACGTATGCTTATAGTACGGATCGGTATGTCGTGGAAGAAAACAAAAATCAGTATAGTATAAAACGGCTTGGAACCCCCGCCACGACAGCGCTCTCCATTCAATTGGCGGGAGTAGTTGTCAGGAAACAACTGGTTATTAACAATCCGGTCCTGGGACGTCTTTTTGCCAATGTGGGCCTGGAGTACGCTCGCTCGCTGGAATCAGCTCCTCAGCAGTTTCTGTTTGCCAGTGCATCGGTTGGTAAACTAATCGAGTTGGCTCAGGGTACTACTCTCTGCATTGGACCATACGTTGACTATAGCTTCAATAAGCTTCAGCCCGTTGAGCAACTACAGATTCGACCCTATCAGGCAGGGTTGTCCTTTTCTATTCGGCTGAAGCAGCCCACCCACTAAAAAAATGACCACGGGAATAGCCCGTGGTCAACATGCAGTCTGTGCTGTGGTCTCTTAGAGGTTTTTGTACCGAGCCGTAAATGGATTGAGTTTGAAGGGAGTCATGTCATAGAAATTGGTTTGTGTACCTTCGGTTCCTATCAGATTCCCATTTTCATCGTATGAGTAGGTGTACTCACTGGAGAAGATCGTACCGCGCTGTTCCGGTTTCAACTGGTCACTAACATAAGCGTTTATAAATTCTTCTTTACTCGCCTTATTCCATTTGTTGAGATACCATTTGGTTACCTTAATCGCGGAAAGCTCCTCCTTGGGAATCTGCGTAAAGTCGAAACCTGGTTGATCGATACCGGTTTTCAATTTCCACAAGAAATAGTCTGTTTTTGTGATCAAGGTCTCCTGACCCGTATAGGTGTAGGTGAGGACCTGTGGCATCTCCTGTGTCCATTGGCCGGTAAACTGGAAAAACATGAAATTCATATTATCTCGCTCCTCATGCCGGTCAAAACTATAATCAATCAATCGCCCCATATCATAGCTAGGTTTGAAAGGAGTCATTACGGTCATATTCGTGACCCGACGTGTAATTCGCCCTTGACTGTCATACGTATTGTTCTCAAACAAAACAGAGTTTTTGACTCGTCGGCTTAAAATACGATGATTTGTATCGTATACATAGTCCCAATCACGGGTAACTACTGGTGCTCCATCTGCAGAATATAGGATTTCGGTTAACGGATTACCATACGTATCATACTTGGCTTCATATAAGGTTTTAGTACCTAATTTTTCCTGGGTGAGCAGACCGTTTTCCGTGAAGGTCCGAAACCGTTCGGAAACGACCGATTTTTCGCCTTTTTTGGCGTTAACTGTATAAGCAATTTCGTGGGTAATATTATTCGTATTGCCTTGGTACTCATATTCGTTGATTAGTTGCCGGTCGGGGTCAACAAAAGGCGGACTTCCCGGACAGCAGGATTGGAGACCCAGTTCGTTAAAAGTCTGAGTGGTTTTCTTAACACGTAACAAAGCGTCGTATTCCGGCTTGACTGAACTGGTGTACGTACCGGTAGGCACAACGCCAAACGGATAAAAGACAGATACTTTTGCCAGGGACGGTAAACCATTCGCATCATATTCGGTGACCTCATAGGTGCCCGGGAAATTGGTCGTATACGTCAATACACTTCGGTTGGACGTAGTGGCTGTTGGCGGTCCCGCAGGATCAGGTTCGTTTTTTTGACAGCTAATCGCACCAATCAGGACGCAGAACAGGATGAAAGCTTTTTTCATAGTCATGTAATAGGAAAATAGGGAAATAGCACAATGCTTAATCGTCTGTATAGACCGAAAGCAGACGCCTAAACGTTGCATCTAAAAAAGGCTGATTAGGCTAATCAATTGCTTTTGGCCTATGATGCAACATCTCCTATAGGCCATCAACATTAACTTTGTGTGAAATTGCGCCCAGTAGCCCGATCAAATTACTCTCTCCCTAATCAATAGCTTTATAAGGAATAAATGAGTTACGCTACAAGCTTTCATTAGCCAATAGCCATTGCAGGGCAACCGCAGCTGGTAATTTAAAGGGGTTTCGTTCTATTGGGAATTCTAGCCTGCTTCTGTTCCTGGCGCCCTTTCCTTATTTCATTCGATATATTTTGTGAAACATTCCGTGGAACATCCTTGGATTCGTGGAAACTATCCGGCATATTTGGGACTGCAACGCACAGACCGATGGGTAAAGTCATTGCTATCGCCAACCAAAAGGGGGGCGTCGGTAAAACTACAACAACAATCAATTTGGCCGCCAGCTTGGCCGCCCTCGAATTTCAAACGCTTATTGTAGATGCAGATCCGCAGGCGAATTCAACCTCTGGACTGGGATACAATCCTAAAGAAATCGAGAACAGTATTTACGAGTGTATGGTCGAAGGGGTTCGTCCACAGGATGCGATTATCCAGACGGATTTTCCAAACCTGAACCTATTGCCTTCTCATATCGATCTCGTTGGTGCTGAAATAGAGATGATCAATCTTCAGAATCGGGAAGATAAGATGAAAGAAGCGCTCGACAGCATTCGCGACGAGTACGATTTCATTATTATCGACTGTTCGCCGTCGCTGGGGCTGATCACGATCAATAGCTTAACGGCTGCCGATTCAGTTATTATTCCGGTTCAGTGCGAATATTTTGCACTCGAAGGCCTGGGTAAACTGCTGAATACGATCAAAATCATTCAGTCGCGGTTGAATACGCACCTCTCTATTGAAGGTATCCTGCTGACGATGTATGATCTACGTGTTCGGTTGTCGAATCAGGTGGTAGGTGAAGTAACCAGCCATTTCCAGCAAATGGTATTTAATACCATTATTCCCCGGAATATTCGATTAAGCGAATCGCCCAGCTTTGGTGTTCCGGCGCTTGCACAAGATGCCGATAGTAAGGGAGCCGTCAGCTACTTAAATCTTGCCCGTGAAATTCTGGCAAAAAATGGCATGATGCCGCAGGAAGTTTAAACTATGTATGATGTCTGATACAGCATGTATGGCTACCTATACGGAGTATACATACTAAGTCATACATCCTATATCATACATCTTTTACGCATGGACAACGCGAACACCAAAGCACCGAATAAGAAGATGATTGGATTGGGCCGTGGCTTAGGTGCCTTGTTGCACGACAGCGAAGCGGTTAACCGGCAGTCGAAAACATCGCCGTTTGAGTCCATTAGTACCATGACCGAAATCAGCTTATTGCTGATTGAGACCAACCCTTTTCAGCCTCGTAGCCGTTTTGATGAAGAAGCTCTCCATGAACTGGCCGAATCAATTCGGGTTCAGGGCATTATTCAGCCCATTACGGTTCGTCAGTTAGGAAAAGATCGATACCAGTTAATTTCCGGTGAACGTCGGCTTCAGGCATCTAAGCTGATCGGGATGACGCACATCCCGGCTTATGTTCGGACAGCGAATGACCAGCAAATGCTGGAAATGGCGCTGATCGAGAACATTCAGCGCGAAAATCTTAACTCTATTGAAATTGCCCTTAGCTACCAGCGGCTTATCACCGAATGTAGCCTGAAGCAGGAAGAATTGGGTGAACGCGTTGGTAAAAACCGTACTACGGTCAATAACTACATCCGGCTCCTGAAGCTGCCGCCGGTTATTCAGGCGGCCCTGCGCGATAATAAAATTTCGATGGGCCATGCCAGGGCTATTATCAACATCGAAAACCCGGACTCACAAATTCGTCTGTTCAATAGAACCATCGACGAAGAATGGTCAGTTCGGAAAGTAGAAGAGGCTGTTCGGAATCTGTCCGAAGAAACGCTGGAACCCGTTGCGTCGCGCCGTGTAACCCTGCCTAAACAGGAAATGCGGAGCCTTCAATTTAAGTTGTCGTCGATGTTTGGTACAAAAGTTTCCATCAAGGCCGACGAAAAGCATAAGGGAGAAATCAAAATTCCATTTACTTCTCAGGAAGAGCTGGCTAAAATTCTGGAAGTCCTCAATTCGCAAACGTGACCGTGTTAAATTACCTTAAAAGGGTGAACAGGTGGTCAGAAGAAGTGTGGATGGAGCGTTTCTCCTGTATGAAACAAGGCTCTCTCCTTACTGTCCTCTTGTTCGCCTTGTCGGTCAGTTCTTTATTTGCACAGAATCCTGCTATTACGCCAGCACCGACACCAGCCCCCGTCGATTCGACCCGGCAGCTACGTTCGGCGTCCGATTCCATTCCGCAGTCGGTAGAACGTAATGGAATCAAGGTCGGCAATTCAATACTGCAACCAGACAACGATTCTACGTCGCTAGCGACTGATACCGTTCGACTGACGGCGAAGCAGGAAGCCGAAATTCGTAGAATTGTTCCCCGCAAAGCCACGATACGGTCGCTTATGCTGCCCGGTTTGGGGCAAGCCTACAACCGCCAATATTATAAGATCCCATTCATCTACGCGGGTTTTGGCGTGATGGGGTACCTGTTTGTCAAGTATCGCGATTTAGCCAATCAGGCGGAGAACGGGTATCGGGAGTTGTTGTATGGGCGTGAGGTTTCTAAAGGGGTATTTGAGCCAGTCACTCAGGTTATTATTGGCGAGCAAATCGTAAAAACGACAACGGTTGCAAAGGCATACTATGATTTGTATCGTCGTTATCGGGATATGAACATCTTGCTGTCGGTGGCGCTATGGGGAATCAATATCGTGGAAGCCAACGTAGCAGCCCATCTGAAAACATTTGATCTGTCGGACGATATTTCAATGCGCGTTCAGCCGAACGTATTACCTATTCCTGGTGCCGGACTAGTGCCGGGCGTGCGAGTTGCCTTTACCTTTAAATGACCCTCATCGTTTATACCTACTTTTGTCAGCGATGAATCCGAATAAACTATGAATATACTTCTTCTTGGCTACGGTAAAATGGGAAAAGCCATTGAGCAATTAGCGCTCGACCGGGGCCACCAAATAGCTGCGCGTATTGATGCTAATAATGTTGATGAGCTGGAAACTACTTCATCCGATGCGGTTGACGTTGTGATTGAGTTTAGCTCACCAGAATCGGCATTCGAAAATATTAAATATTGCCTGGAACGTGGCTGGCCGGTCGTTTGTGGAACGACTGGATGGTTAAGCCATCGGGCTGAAATTGAACAGCTTTGCCGGGATAAAAAAGGGGCTTTTTTCTACGCGTCGAACTATAGCATTGGCGTGAATCTGTTCTTTCGGTTAAATAAGACGCTGGCAAAGTTCATGCGCCAGTACCCTTCTTACCAGGTGTCGATGACCGAAGTTCACCATACCGAAAAGAAAGATGCTCCCAGCGGTACGGCCATTACCCTGGCAGAAGGTATTCTGGAGCAGTTACCCACAAAAAAACGGTGGGTAAATCGGGAAGGCGATCAGCCGCAGTCGCTGATCGATTCGACGGATGCGGTCGAAATAGAATCACTACGGGAAGGGACTGTTCCCGGTACTCACGTTATTCGTTATGATTCTGAGGTTGACCAGATCGAGATTAAGCACACCGCTCACAGCCGACAAGGATTTGCACTGGGTGCCGTTGTGGCGGCCGAATGGCTCAATGGCCGGGAAGGGATTTTCGGAATGGACGATCTGCTGGGAAGCGATGAATGATAATTATGAATGGTGCACACACATAAAACCGGTGCATCTTCGTAATTTCGTTATTCAGTTCGTTGATTATGAACGAACATCGCTCGGTACTACTAATTTATCATTCATAATTCATCATTATTGAACGTGTCTGTCACTAAAACGAAGGCCGATACTCCACCGGCCAAGCCTAAAAAATCTGCCATCCGCGAGTGGTTCGATTCTGTTCTGTTCGCTGTTGTAGCGGCTACGCTTATTCGATGGTTGTTTATGGAAGCCTTTACGATTCCGACACCCTCGATGGAAAATAGCCTGATGGTTGGCGATTTTTTGTTTGTTAGTAAACTGCATTATGGTACCCGTACGCCACGAACCCCATTGCAGGTTCCGTTGACACACCAGAAAATCTGGGGGACAGATATTCCATCCTACAGCACAGCGATACAATTGCCATCGTATCGATTGCCAGGTTTTACGCATGTCAAAAACGGGGACGTAGTGGTTTTTAACGTACCACCAAAGTATCTGAATGATAATATAGATTACCCGGTTGACCTGAAAACAAACTATATCAAACGTTGTATCGGTATTCCGGGCGACGTTCTTGAAATTCGTCAGCGGGAAGTATTCATCAATGGTAAGCCTTTCCCAAAGCCTCCCCGTTCAGAGCAGAAGTATTTTGTGAAAACGACGGAGGTATTAGATGATGCTTTCTTTCGCAAATACGACATCGTAAACGATCACCGCGATCCAAGTCAGCCAACCTATAACTGGCAGCCGCTTCAGGAATATAACGATTCCACAAAAGCATCGGCTTTGGTTGGTTATATGGTCAATACAACCGAGGATGTAATTACTAAATTTAAAGGTTTCGACTGGGTGAAAGGTATCGAGCCAATGGCTGATAAACCCGGCGAGATGATGGCTGGTATTTACGGAACCCCAACATTCAAGTGGAATCACGATAATTTTGGGCCGCTAACTGTTCCTAAAAAAGGAGCCACTATTCAGATTAACGAACAGACGATTGCCGTATATGGTCCTGTGATTGAGTTGTACGAAGGCAACGAGAAGGTTGAGGTAACACCCAAAAGTATTAAAATCGGTGGGCAGCCTATTACGTCCTACACCTTCAAACAGGATTATTATTTCATGATGGGCGATAACCGCGATAACTCGCTCGACTCGCGTTTCTGGGGTTTTGTTCCTGAAGACCACATTGTGGGAAAAGCCGTATTTGTCTGGATGTCACTCGATCCGAACCCAGCTAATGTCTGGAATAAAATCCGCTGGAATCGCCTGTTCAGAACAATCGATTAATTCAGAAATACAGTAAATTTCTCTCAGGGCCCTAAGCTGCTATTTGTTGTTCTTTATCAAACAACGATAGCCGCCTAGGGCCTTTGGCTAAATGAATGCTGCTTTAAGCGGGTAATTGTAGGTCAACTCATTGAAAAATAGCGTTATTTTGTTTTTAGACAACAAATAACGCCAGTGCGTAAACCAAATAACCACCTACTTCTGCGCTTTCTATTCATATCTTTTTTGCTCTCATGGCTCTGCGTTTGGGGAGTAGACTATCCACTGTTTGCTAAAGAAAAGAAAAGTTCTTCTGTTCGAAGTAATCCCGGTAAAAACCAATCGGTTCGGAAGACCGCTAAACGTACTACGGTTAAAAAGGTAGCGAAAAGCCGTACCGTAACGCGGACAAAAGCAGCTACTAAGGCTACAATATCGTCGGCTTCTTTATCGACTATTTCGTTGATGGGCGCAGGGGGCAGTAACGTAGCGGTGAAAAGCCGACAGTTAAATGGCGCCGTTTATTACCTCGCGTCAGGACATGGTGGCCCAGACCCCGGCGCCATTGGTCATTTTGGAAAGGCAGCTCTGGCCGAAGATGAATACGCGTATGACGTAACGCTTCGCCTTGCCCGTTCCCTGATTGAACGCGGTGCTACGGTCTATATGATTATTCGCGACCCAAACGATGGCATACGGGATGAGAAAATCCTGAAAATTGACCATGATGAGGTTACGTATCCCAACCAGAAAATTCCGCTGAATCAAACGGCGCGTTTGCGGCAGTGCACGGAAGCCGTCAATAAATTATACCATAAACATAAAGGGGCTTATCAACGAATGATAACGATTCACGTTGACAGCCGTAGTGTTGGTGAAAAGATCGATGTGTTTTTCTACCACCACGACCAAAGCACGACAGGTGAAAAACTGGCAAAGCGTATTCACCGAACATTTAACGCACGCTATAAGCAGTCGCAGCCGGGACGTAGTTACCTGGGTACGGTGTCGGATCGTAGCTCTCTGTACGTCGTGAAAAATTGCCTGCCGCCAACTGTGTTTATTGAACTGGGAAATATCCGTAACGACAAGGACCAACGGCGATTTCTGATTGCGGGAAACCGGCAGGCGCTCGCCAACTGGATATGTGAAGGAATGAGTGCTGACTACGGAAAGAAGTAAGGTTTCGATTGACATGCCATATCTCCAAGATATGGCATGTCAATCGAAAATAGTAAAGCTACCAATCAATTGGGGTCAGCCCCTGTTTTTCTAAGTATTCATTAGCCTGGCTGAAATGCTTAGTGCCAAACCAGCCACCATAGTTGGCCGCCATTGGAGACGGGTGCTTTGCTTTTAAAATCAAATGCTTGTTGCCATCAATAACGGCGCCCTTTTTTTGCGCATAGGCTCCCCAAAGCATAAAAACGATATGCTCTTTCTGGTCAGAAATGAGCCTGATAACCGCGTCGGTGAATGTCTCCCAGCCTTTGCCCTGGTGAGAGCCTGCCTGGCCCGCCCGAACCGTCAACGTAGCATTCAGGAGCATAACACCCTGGTGAGCCCATCGTTCGAGATTGCCTGATTTAGGAATCGGCTTGCCAAGATCGTCCTGAATTTCTTTGAAAATATTAATCAGCGATGGCGGTTTCGTAATACCGTCGGTTACAGAAAAGGCCAGACCATTCGCCTGTCCTTCGCCATGATAAGGGTCCTGACCAAGAATAACAACGCGGGTATCATCGAAGCTGCACGCATTAAAGGCGTTGAACATCAGCCGACCGGGCGGATAAATACGTTGCGTGCTGTATTCAACCCGCAGAAATTCTGCCAGTTCGTTAAAATAAGGTTTATCAAATTCGGGTTGCAAGCGTGTTTTCCACGATTCTGCAATAGATACGTTCATGTAGGGAACTGATAAAGGTGATTCGGCATTATAGGCCTACAAACGCGGGAAGCTGCAAGTCAAAAATTTTTTGGCAGCGCTTCTTGCGTAACAAAACTAATCAACTTAATTTTCGTTCTAAGGTTGCAAAGGAGACTAAATTTATGGTATCGGCTGTCACAGAAGGCGTAAGGGTAAGTGTAAAAACCGAGTATCAGTCGGATTACTCTAGTCCATTGCAGGCGCACTTCGTCTTTACCTACCGGATAACTATTGAGAACGCTAGTGAATACACTATTCAGCTTCTGCGTCGGCATTGGATCATTTATGATTCCAATGGCACGGTTCGGGAAGTAGAAGGTGAGGGCGTTGTGGGCTTGCAGCCAGTGCTGGAACCCGGCGAAGTTCATCAGTATGTATCTGGTTGTAATTTGCGCTCCAGTATGGGTAAGATGGCCGGAACGTATCTGGTTGAGCGTATTATTGACGGTAAACAGGTTCGGGTGGCTATTCCTGAGTTCACCATGATTGTACCGTATAAACTTAATTAGATGAATGATAGGTAATATGGGAGCACTCTCCTCCTAGCCTTCATATATGCTTCAGCTTACTTCCTATCTATTTTGATTTCCGCTTATTTCCGTTATCTGGCTCGTGCTCGTGATGAGCATTCGCTACATTCTCCCTTTCTTTTTGCCTTATATACACAGGTTATCCGGGTCGACAATCGTAGAGAAGTAGTATTTGATCCGCTTAAACGGTTGACCAAAAAGCTTCGGCAGAGTCAGCAGCAAATAGCGATTACCGATTTTGGCGCAGGCTCTAAAGTGAATGCATCACAGCAGCGAGCTATTGGCGATATTGCCCGGCATTCGATAAAACCTGCCCGCTTTGGTCGGCTTTTATTTCGGCTTATCCGACGGTTTCGGGCTAAAACAATCATCGATCTGGGAACCTCGCTGGGTATAACCACGGCCTATATAGCGGAAGCTGCCAGGGTATATGACGGACACGTATCGACGTTTGAAGGATGCCCGCAAACGGCAGCCGTAGCAGCCGGTAACTTCAGCCAACTGGCAATTGATAACGTAGATATTGTGGTCGGGAATATTGACGATACGTTGCCTGAAAAAGTCGCTACGTCGAAACCTATCGATCTGGTTTTTTTCGATGCCAATCATCGGTACGAGCCTACTGTTCGTTATTTCGAAACCTGCCTGACTAATATTCACAACGATACTCTATTCGTTTTTGATGACATTCACTGGTCAGCGGAGATGGAACAGGCGTGGGACTACATAAAAGCGCATCCAGCTGTTACGGTAACCGTCGATTTATTCTGGGTAGGCTTAGTTTTCTTTCGCAAAGAACAACCCCGTCAGGACTTTATTTTACGTTTTTAAACGTTTTTTTGCGATAAGTTGATCGTCGCTGACGTCGTGATAATCAATGAGGTAAGAATCGTTCTTGGCTTTAATTGCGTATATTTCTCCGATTATTTCCTACTATGAAATCGATTATCCGCACTATACCTTTTTGGGCCGTTACGTTCTTTTCTGTGGCTATTGTTCTGGTCTCCTGTCGTGATGCGGGTGTAGGTACCGATACGCCTGTCGCAGCTGGCTCTTTTGAGCTGATTCAGCAGAAAATACTTACGCCTTCCTGTGCCATTTCGGGTTGCCATGCTTCTGAGAGTGATGCGAGTTTTGCGCAGCATGGTTTAGTGTTGGCTGCCGGAGTCGCGTATGCCAATTTGGTTGGTGTTGACCCGAAGAACAGCGAAGCAAAAGCCGATGGACTCAAGCGAGTGAAAGCGTATGCGTCGATGGAAAGTCTGCTTTACCATAAATTAAACGTAGCCGCTAGTCACCACGGCGGAAAGCAGTATGGAAATCCTATGCCATTGGGTAAACAGCTATTACCTGACGGGCAGATTGAATTTATTCGGCGGTGGATTGAGGCTGGTGCGCCTAAAACGGGGATTGTAGCCGACGAAACGCTGCTGGCAGATGTAACATCGCCAACTGTTGGTTATGAGCCATTGCAGGCGCCAACGGCGGGTACGGGCTTTCAACGGGTTGTTCCTTCTTTTGATATTCAGCCTAATTTTGAGCGGGAGATCTTCATACGCCGTGTTCTGGGTAATACGCAGGATATTTATGTAAATCGGTACGAAACCAAAATGCGGAGCGGTAGCCATCATTTTGTCGCTTACGATTTTGAAAATAAAGCGATTCTGCCCAATCTTAATGACATTCGTGACCTACGTAATGCGGATAACTCGCTGAATATCCTGACGGCGCTTTCCATGTCGAATCACGTATATCTGGCTGGTTCGCAGGCGCAGTATCAGGATTACGTTTTCCCGAAGGAACCGCCCTATTTATTCCAGCCGGATCGTCGTTTGATTTAAATTCCCACTTCGTCAATAAAACGACGGACGTAATGAAAGGGGAAGCACAGCTTAATCTGTATACGGTCGATAAAGCCAAAGTCAGGAACATAGTGTACACCCTGAATCTGAGTAATACCAACCTGACGATTCCAGCGGGAAAAACTGTTACGTTAACCAAGTCCTTTACGTTTGATAAACCACGAAAAGTACTGACCTTAACGTCGCATATGCACCAGCTTGGAACAAAATTCGTAATAAAAATAAAAGGGGGAAGCCGGGATGGAGAAGTGGTTTATACCTCAACCGACTGGGCTCATCCTGATATTGTTACGTTCAAAGCCCCAATTAGTTTACAGGCAGGGGAGGGACTCACCTCCGAAATTACCTACACCAACCCAACCAGCAAAACGGTCCGTTTTGGCCTGACCAGCGACGATGAAATGGGGATTATTTTTGGATACTATTTTGAATAAGTGAGTGAATACAACCCAGCCTCAGAGCGATTTGCCTGTAGATCTCACTTCGCTAAACATAGAAGCGAGCATATTCTATTTTTTGCTAGGAACTAGTGTTAAGCAGCCGTTGAGATAAAGAGTAGTAAAAGGCATGTTAAACGCTCCGTAGGGTATTAGATGTGCGTCAATTTTCTGTTTTGCCGCTTTAAGGAATAACTATAAACTAATCCACCCAATGCGGAACCGATCAGGTAAATGGGCAATGTTTGATGATCAAATCTAATTCCGGTTAACCCGATTCCGAAACCACGAGAATAGGCTTTAGGAAGCAAACCAAGTACAATAACTACGGAGAGAATAGCTAAAACAGCATTAACTAAGTAAATACTATTTTGGGGGTACTTGATAACGTTGGTGCTGATTGAAACGAGAATAGCGAAAATAATAATGATAGAAATCTTGACAATCGGTCCGATTTCATCCGCGATCTCCCACGTCGAGATAAAAAAGTTCAAGAATACATTATTACTATACGTTTTGAAAGTGATAGGATTTGTAAGCGTAAATAAAGCACTGGTGCCAAATATTATCGTTATCCATGCTGCTAAAAGCGCTTTGAGCTTTATTTGAATAGACTTGTCTGGAGATATCATGCTGAGGAAGGCGTTTGAGTGCTGCGTACCGAAAATAAGAAAGTGATAGCGAAGCCCCACGCTCAATGTGATAAGTGGGTTTCCACGCTGATAGAATAGGTTTATTACAAAAAATGGCCGCTCAGCTGAGCGGCCATTTTTTGTAAAAGAAATCGGTTGATAAATGCTTATCGGGCGAGTTCTATATTCACGCGACGTCCTTTGATGGTATTACCTTCCATCGCATCCACTACGCGGTTGGCTACGTCTTTCGGAACGTCAACATACGTAAACTTATCAAAGATGTCGATGCTACCGATGCTGTTGCCTGGAATGTTGGCTTCGCCAGCAATGGCTCCGACAATATCGCCAGGACGAACGTAGTCTTTACGGCCAATCGTAACCATCAGGCGAGTCATGTTCGCATCGCGTTCGCGGGGAGCGCGTTTGTCGTCACGGTCGAAGTAACCATTACGTCCCGGTCCGTCGTTACGACCTCCATCGCGAGAGCCAAAGCTCCGGTCATTGCGATCACGGTCGCCAAAGCGTCCGCCTTCACTACGTCCCCGACGGTCGTCGAAACGACCACCCCGGTCATTACGGTCACGGTCGCCAAAGCGTCCGCCTTCACTACGTCCCCGACGATCGTCGAAACGACCACCCCGGTCATTACGATCACGGTCGCCAAAACGTCCGCCTTCACTACGTCCCCGACGGTCGTCTTCCAGACCCAGGTTTTGGTCAGCGAATTCGTTTTTCTCCAGACCCATGCTACGTTTCACCAGAGCAGCCACGATTTGTTCGGTAGAGAACCCGGCGTGGTGTAACTGGGTCAACATATCTTCATACAGGTTGAGATCCTGGCTTTCCTGCACCGTCTGACGAATTTGCTCAATAAAACGAGCTTTACGTACGCCAACGATGTCTTCAAAGGAAGGAATTACGCCTTTTTCAACCCGTACTTTGGTGTACGACTGAATTTCGCGGAAACGATATTTTTCGTCCCGTCCAACCAGCGAGAACGCGCGGCCTGATTTGCCGGCGCGGCCCGTCCGGCCAATACGGTGAACGTAATACTCTTCGTCAAGCGGAATATCGAAGTTGATAACCGCGTCTACATCGTCTACGTCAATACCACGAGCCGCTACGTCCGTAGCAACCAGAATGCTGGTTGTACCGGCCCGGAATTTGCTCATGACATTGTTACGTTGAGCCTGACGAAGATCGCCGTGCAAGCCTTCGGCCTGATAGCCACGGATTTGCAGGTCTTCAACGATTTCATCAACCTTGCGTTTCGTATTACAGAATACCAGCAGCAGTTTCAGGTCGTACATGTCGATCAGACGGCACATAACCTCTACTTTGGCTTTTGGCTTTACTTCGAAGTACACCTGCTCAATATTGGTGTTGGTCAATTCTTTCTTAACCACTTTCACCAGCACAGGGTCCTTCTGGAATTTCTGCGTGATCTGCATGATCGGCTTCGACATCGTAGCCGAGAACAGAATCGTCTGACGCTCTTCCGGCATTTCGTCCAAAATGCTTTCGATATCTTCGCGGAAGCCCATGTCCAGCATTTCGTCGGCTTCGTCCAGAATCATCATCTTGACGTTGTCGAGTTTAAGCGTGTTACGTTCCATATGGTCCATAACACGGCCTGGTGTACCAATGACGACATGAACCCCGCTACGTAGCGAACGGATTTGGCGCTCGATAGAATCGCCACCATAGATGGCTTCAATACGAACACCGCGTTTGTATTTAGCCAGTTTACGAATCTCGTCGGCAACCTGCAAGGCAAGCTCACGGGTTGGGCAGAGAATAAGGGTTTGAACCGACCGATCCTGAACGTCAACCAATTCCAGAGCCGGAATGCCAAAGGCAGCGGTTTTACCCGTACCTGTTTGCGCCTGACCAATAACGTCGCGGCCTGCCAGAATCGGCGGAATTGCTTCGGCCTGAATTGGCGAGGGGCTAACAAAGCCCATATCCGTTACGGCCTGTAATAACTCGGCCGAAATGTCCAGGCTAGAGAAAAGAAGTTGGTTTGGATCAGCCTTGGGAGCTGCTTCCGTTGTGTCAAGTGGTGTGTCCTGAACGGTCACTACGTCGGCAACAGCATTCTGAACGTCTGTATTGGCAACAGGCGTTTCAGCGTCGTTGTCAATTGGAGCAACCTGAGTCAGCACTTCTTCCTGACTGTCTGTGTTTGTTTTTTTCGTTTTCATTAAACTTGGAAAATAATATAAGCTCCAAGCGAAGACGAGTGTGTGCCGGTGAACGGCGCGATAATGCGAGAATTGTCCCAAAGACCCAACACGGACCAAACCCCTAGCCTCTACAAAGGGGAAAAAGACAATAGACCGATTTTACGATTAGCCCACGCGCAAGTGCCCCACCCGGGAGCGTCCACACAGAAACCCATCCTGTACATCCGTACTTGGCTCTGCAGACCTAACTCAGCGTGTAAATAAGGAGAGATTCAGAGATACGACGGATGTCGCTTGTGAAATTTAGTGCAAAACTAAGAAAATATTCCTTATTAAACAAGATTAAGCTATTTTTAATTGTATTTATTTTAGAACTAGTAGCGTGTGTTTGGCTATATAGCAGAATAGCATCTATTGTTTTTGGGTAAGGGTCAACTAAGCAGATCAAATGAATCCTAGTTTTGGCAAATACATCATTTTTATTGGCCTGGCGCTGGTGCTGATTGGGGCCGTGGTCTATTTCCTGGGCGATAAGCTGAATTGGCTGGGTCGACTGCCGGGCGATATTCGGATTGAAGGGAAAAATGGCGGGGGCTTTTACTTTCCCATCGTAACCTGTATTGTTGTCAGTATCGTACTCAATCTGATTATCGTTCTGATCCGTCGTTTTTTCGGCTAGTAGCGTTAGCGGGTGGCGCTTCTGGCGTGTAAGTCAGCTTATTCAGATAGAAAACTTCGCGGGGGGCCGAATAACTTTTGGATGGCGCAATTTTCTGAAACCCATACGCCAGAAAGTGGCGGCCATACCATGCCATTAAGTTTTCGTGCGACGAGAACGTTACTTTTTCGTCGTCGGAGCTTGTCTGAAGCTTAAACTTCTCGGTTTCTTTTATGATTTTGTTGCCCTGAATAACGGCCGTATGAATTTCGCCATCGTTGGGGTAAGCCAGTACCATACGATCACCCTGATACGAAGCCTGAACCATTTCGGAAAGGTCCGGGCTGAGCAGTTCTTTGATAGGCAGGCAGTTGTCCCAAAGTAGTTTCCCCTGCAGGTCAAATCCGCACACAAACGCGTGGGTATACCGATACCCATCGTAACGATCGACGCCACGCGGATAACCTGTATAGGCCAACGTATTGCCTCGATACTGTGGATAGTAGACTTCTGCTACGAGTGTCAGGCCATCGGGGGTTGGTTGAAGATCGTGGACTAGCAGGCGGTAGTGAAATTTGTAGTCTTTGCCTTCTTCTTTCTTTTTCAGCGCACGAGCCAATAGCTTTTGCTGGCGATGTGGTTTCAGAAAATTGAAAAAATTCTGTAGCTGTGAAAACTCAATATACTGGAGATTCTTAACCGCTTCGGCCGAGGCATCGACCTGATCGTTATGCTGAATGCGTGTTACGTATATGCCCTGTGAATACGGCGTGCAGTCAGTTGAGTAGTTCCCAACGAGGAGTGACTCCTGCTTATTGATGGGCAGAATTTTACCCGAGATGATGGTGTACTTGGCATTGTCGAAATCAACAATTCGAAGCAGTTTGCTATCGTATGAATAGGTACGGATCGCAAATCGACAACGACGTTTTGTGGAATGGACCAGTACGTTTACTTCCTGCCGGATATCGTCGACCTCCAGGCTGCTGAGTTCCATGTGGTTGACATACATACCCGGCAGAACCTTGGTTGATCGATCGAAAAACGAAAATGACATCACCACCGGGCGGCTATGATGATAACCGCCTACGTAGGCCTGTCCGCCCATTACTTTAAAATGCTGAATATCGAATTGTTCGAGCAAAGTACCTTCGAAGGTTTCGATGAGGCCGTCGTCGAGATGCAGGCGAAGAAACTGATATTTGTTGGTGTCGTATTCCCGAAATAGATAATAGACGTACTGCGCGGTATTGTAGGTTTGCAGCGGCCGGTACTTAATATCCTGCGTAAATTCCCGACGCCAGATTTGTTTCAGATCGGTGTTATACCGCTGAAATCGAAAAACACTAGGGGAATTATTGTAAAATCCGCCCGATCCAATCGTCATTAGGACACCCCGTTCGGCCAGTTGTGTAACGTCGAATGTTTCATACTCATTAGGATTGGATGGAATTTCCAGACGTAACGACTGGGCAAGTTGGGCCCTTGCCGGAAGCATCGCGATTCCTAGAAAAAAGAAACTGAGTATGTAGCGGATACAGGCCATATAACCAAATTTACGAAGTATGACCGATGTTTAATGATGTAAAGCAAAAATCATACTGTATGTTTCAACGGATTACGTATTAAACCTGCCAGCGTTTCTTCAGATAGTCTTTCATGAATACGTTAATGTCCCACTGGCTGGCTATGGGCTGCTGTGTATACGGTAATGTGGGTAAATAACCTGCCGGTCCAAATTCGCAGGTAACGGTCAATGTGGCCGCGTTGGCTTTTTGTAGGCGAGCCCGGATGGCATCCCACCATTTAGCGTGATTTTCGAGCGCATCTTTCCATTCGGGGGCGCGGGGATCGTTTACCTGAGGCCCTTCGGGATGGCCAACGCGGCAGTGAATATGATCGCTGACGGCTATGGCCCGGTTTACGTTGTCGATCTGGTCGTTCAGATACGATTCTGCTACGTTGACCCAATGCGAATAGTCGGCGGTGAGCCGCATCTCCGGAATTTTCAGGAGATAATACTGGATGGCGGGAGCGCTATAGGAAAAACGACCCCGGTGGGTTTCATGTAAAATGCGGACACCTGTCTGTTTCTGTACGTCGGTTGCTAGCTGAATCAACTCGGCGTTCTGCTCAAAAGTGAAATAATCGTGACCCGTATGCGAGTTGATGAATCGTGGTTTGTAGGAAGCAATATTGAGCAGGTCGTCGTGGAATTTTTTCTTGTGCTCGGCAAAGTTACTGCCGCCCCCAAAAGCCATCAGGATTAGTTCCAGTCCATTGTCGTGCGTAATCTGAACCGCTTCGTTCCGTTTGTCGGGACTAGCGGCTATTTCCATTCCATCGTATCCGGCGGCTTTGACGCGTTTAGCCGCTTCGGTATATGATACGTTCTCCATGCCCCAGTAAGGGCAGAAAAAGAGGGTTTTCAAGGTTGTTTTCGGGTTTAGATTAATACGCCAAAATTGGCAGAAAATACGTATTTGAAAAATAAAAGTGGCTAGTTGTTACACGATCCAGAGCATCGCTTTGCCTAGTATTTTCCAGCCATTACTCCACTTGCCCAGAAATAGCAAATAACCAGCTCCCGCTTTTCCATCAGTAATTTCCGAATAATAGCAAATAGCCTTAGTTGCATCTTCTGAATAAGCAACCTTTGAGAAACGAACGATGCCGCCGAAATTATCGTAGTCGTTGCGCAACGCGTAAAATCCACGTTTCATATAGGTTTCTTTGCTAAAATAGTACTGCTCCTTTTCATCAGTCCACAAGGCTGTTTGCTGACATTGGGCATCAATAGTACGGCTGAGTGTATGCCTGCTAAATGAACTCGAATCGACTGAAGCCAGAAAGCGTTGCCAGTCCAGATCTTTATAAAAAGTGGGCTCTCTGTGGATAAGAGATTGGGGACGGAGAAAATGGGCTAGCTCCTGCTGCGCCTTTGCGAAATCGAATCGAAAACCGTACGGGCTTTTTTCTTCTGTAGTCGCATGAATAAATAGCAGCTTGTTTTGGCGATAAGCGTATGTCGTGTCACTACAGTTTGGGAACTCATTGATAATGGTTGTGTAAATAGCATAGTCTTGTTCGGGTAGGTCAGGGTAGGTTGTCTGACCATGAATGGGTTGGCTACTGAAGCACAGAATACTAGTAAAGTAGAATAGCAGGCGCATGATTTATGGAACACATCTAAGGTTAAGTAATTGTAGCAATATTTCCAGAATATCCCCAACTTTACCCGCTGAATTCGAATAGTTCCGTCGATCCTATTTTCGGCAAACTATTTCTTGGAAGAATCTAAAAATTAGCCCTGAACATGAGCGAAGTAGCCACTCGTTTTTCACCCGGTGTTGTTACCGGAGAAGGTGTTACCGAAATTTTCCGCCACGCCAACGAAAATGATTACGCCCTTCCTGCCGTCAATGTCGTCGGTACGGACTCCGTCAATGCTGTATTAGAAACAGCTAAAGCTGTTAACTCTCCGGTTATCGTTCAATTCTCAAACGGAGGAGGTATTTTCTATGCCGGAAAAAGCCTGCCTAACGATAAACAACAGGCTGCCATTGCGGGATCGATCTCGGGTGCGTTGCACGTTCATCGCGTTGCTGAGCTGTACGGTGTGCCTGTGATTCTGCATACCGACCACTGTGCTAAAAAATTGTTGCCCTGGATTGATGGTTTGCTGGACGCTGGCGAAAAGCATTTCGATCAAACAGGAAAGCCATTGTTCTCGTCGCACATGCTCGACTTGTCGGAAGAATCGCTCGAAGAGAACATCGAAATTTCGGCCAAGTATCTGGAGCGGATGGCGAAAATCGGTATGACGCTCGAAATTGAGCTGGGCGTAACGGGTGGTGAAGAAGATGGCGTTGATAATTCGGACGTTGACGATTCGAAACTCTACACGCAGCCTGCCGAAGTAGCGTATGCTTATGAAGAATTAAGCAAAATTTCGCCAAACTTCACGGTTGCTGCCGCCTTCGGTAACGTGCATGGTGTATATAAGCCTGGTAACGTGAAACTGTCGCCAATTATCCTGAAAAACTCACAGGATTACATCCAGGAGAAATATAGCACAGGTCCATTACCCGTAAACTTCGTTTTCCACGGTGGTTCGGGATCAAGCCGCGAAGAAATTCGTGAAGCCATTAAATACGGTGCCATCAAAATGAATATCGACACCGACATGCAGTGGGCTATGTGGGAAGGTATTCTGAAATACTACAAAGCGAAAGAAGGTTATCTGCAATCGCAGCTGGGTAATCCGGAAGGAGCCGATTCGCCAAACAAAAAATACTACGATCCGCGTGTTTGGTTGCGTAAAGGCGAAGAAAGTATGGTTCAGCGACTGAAGATTGCTTTCGAAGACTTGAACTGCATCAATCGTCTGGCTTAAGAGTATAAGCCAAAGAATACTAAAGTGTCGGGCAAAAACCCGACATTTTTTTTATGCGTTCAGCCTAAGCAAATATCTCACAATTTGGTGGGTAGTTTTCGGGCGGCTACTCCCTTACAGGAGCGATCAGACATACTGGAAGTGTGCCTATTTCTGCCTTGATTTATATGGGCTTATTGGAATTGTAACGTAACATATATGATTAAGTGTTTTTACTTACGTAGCACAATTGACTAGCTGTGAATATATAATTTTTCGACTACGTATTAATCAGAAATCAGCAACGCTACTGGCAGAGCTAGAATTACTATTCTGCCATAAATTCATTAACTTTCAGGAAGATATCTGCCTTGATGTAATGTATTTTGGAAAAAATTGGGTTTTACCTGATTTGTCTTTTAGCTAGTCGGTAGGCTTACGGGAAACCTACTGAATAAGACTAACCGAATTAAGATTTTACTAGGAAGTTAAACAGAATATGGATTTAATCAGAGCCGCATTACGCAAGCCAATTACTATTCTGGTTGTAGTAGCAAGCTTGTTCTTTTTCGGAATCAAAGCCGTTAATAACATCAAGATTGATATTTTCCCAAACCTGAACTTACCCGTCATTTACATTTCGCAGCCTTTTGGAGGGTACACACCCACCCAAATGGAGGCTTTCTTTGGTAAACAGTACGTAAACCTGCTGCTGTACGTATCGGGTGTAAAAAGTATTGAAACCAAAAATATCCAGGGCTTAACGCTGATTAAGCTATCGTTCTACGAAGGGACCAATATGGCGCAGGCTGCGGCTGAGGTATCGGCCTATTCCAACCGAGCCCAGGCCATCTTTCCGCCCGGATCGCAGCCGCCGTTTATTCTACGGTTCGATGCTTCTACGTTGCCGGTTGGGCAGTTAGTATTAAGTAGTCCAAAACGAACGAACAACGAACTTCAGGATTTAGCGAACGTGTACATTCGCTCGGGCTTTAGTTCGATTCCGGGACTGGTGGCACCCGCTCCGTTCGGTGGGAATTCGCGGACGGTGGTTATTAAGGTTGACCCTGGGCTGCTACGTTCCCATAATCTTACGCCCGACCAATTAGTGGCCGCGCTACGTATCAATAATGCCGCTACGCCAGCCGGGAACGTACGTATAGGCGATCTCAACTACTTTACGCCTGCCAACACCACAATTAAAGAAATTGGTGATTTCGGCAATATTCCACTCTACACAGGAACCGTTCAGAACCTGTATCTGAAAGACGTAGCCAGCATTGAAGATGGAGCCGACATTACGCAGGGCTACGTACTGGTGAATGGCAAGCGTTCGGTCTACCTGCCGATCACCAAATCGGCCGATGCGTCGACCTGGGAAGTTGTTCAAAATCTGAAGGCAGCGTTGCCCCGTTTCCAGGCCCTACTACCGGAAGACGTAAAGTTGACCTACACGTTTGACCAGTCGGTATACGTAATTAACTCCGTAGAAAGCTTAATAACGGAAGGGGCAATTGGCGCTATCCTGACCGGGTTGATGGTATTATTATTTCTCGGGGATGTACGCGGTGCGCTGATCGTTATTCTGACCATTCCTACCTGTATTATTTCAGGCGTATTGTTTTTGTCCTTGTTTGGGCAAACCATCAATATCATGACCTTGAGTGGGTTGTCGCTGGCCATTGGTATTCTGGTGGATGAATCCACGGTAACGATAGAAAATATTCACCAGCATCTGGATATGGGTAAACCCAAGGCGCTCGCCATTTGGGATGCCTGTAAAGAAATTGCCTTCTCGAAACTGCTGATTCTGTTCTGTATTCTGGCGGTATTTGCTCCGGCCTTTACCATGACTGGTATTCCGGGGGCACTGTTCCTACCGCTGGCGCTGGCCATAGCATTTTCGATGATTACGTCATACCTGATGGCGCAGACGCTGGTGCCCGTTCTGGCTAACTGGATGATGAAAGAACATGCTCATGCCAAAAACGGTAAAGCGCATAAGGAAGTACAGGGCAACCTGATTTCACCTAACGGTGTCAACGGCAAACATAAGAGCAATGGCCATGCGCATACGGAAAAGGACGATCTGCTCGACGCCAAAGAAGAGCTGGCGAATCGGATCGATCTCGATAATGATGGTAAGATTGGCTTGTTTGAACGGATACGGGTACGCTTTGTGCAGTTCATTAATCGGACAATACCCTATCGCAAGCCCATCGTCTTGGTATACGTTGCTGGTGCGTTAGGCATTGCCTTTTTACTTATTACGTCCATTGGTCGCGATGTTCTTCCAAAAGTAGAAGGGGGGCAGTTTCAGGTTCGCCTTCGGGCTCCGGACGGGACGCGGTTAGAAAAGACCGAAAAAATCATGTTACAGGCTATCGACGTATTGAATGGTCTGGTTGGTAAAGAAAACGTAGAGATTACGTCGGCGATGGTTGGTATGCATGGTACGCAGTTTTCAACGAGCCCCATCTATCTGTTTATGGCGGGGCCGCAGGAAGGCGTTCTGCAAGTATCGCTGAAACACGATTACGATGTAGAAATCGATCAATTGAAAGACCGGTTTAGGGCAGGGATAAAAAAAGCGCTACCCGGTGTGAAAATGTCGTTTGAGCCGATTGAACTGACCGACAAAATTCTAAGCCAGGGGTCGCCAACGCCCATTGAGGTTAAACTTATAGGCAAGAATAAACAGCAGAACGAAGAATATGCGAACAAGGTCATTGCCAAGCTGAACAAGATTCCATATCTGCGCGATGTTCAGATTGGTCAGTCGACAAAATATCCAACGATCGATATTACGATTGATCGGACACGGGCAGCACAGCTTGGTACGGATATATCGTCTATTTCGCGTTCGCTGATTGCGTCTACCTCATCATCGCGCTATACCGACAAAAGCGTCTGGATCGATCCAAAGTCGAATCAGAGCTATAGCGTACAGGTTCAGGTGCCGGAGAGCCAGATGAGCAGCGTTAATGACGTGGGCGAAATTCCTGTGCTACCTAATACAAACCGGCCGGTGCTGAGCGATGTAGCCACGATTCAGGAAGGTACTACGTATGGCGAAAACGATAACTCTGGGGCAATTCCGGTGTTATCGGTAACGGCTAACTTATTTGATAAAGATCTAGGAACGGCAGCCCGGGATGTGCAGAAAGCCATCGACTCGCTGGGCGATCCGCCACGTGGTTTAACGATAAAAATGCAGGGACTGACGCAGGTTCTGATTGATACGTTAGAGAGCCTTCAGACGGGTCTTATAACTGCCATTATCGTAATCTTCCTGATGCTGGCCGCTAACTTCCAATCCTTTAAAGTGTCGCTGGTTGTGTTGTGTACAGTACCGGCGGTGTTGGTCGGTTCATTAGCATTGCTGATGCTGACCGGGTCGACGCTGAACCTTCAGTCGTATATGGGAATGATTATGTCGGTAGGGGTTTCAATCTCTAATGCGGTCTTGCTGGTTACCAATGCCGAGGAATTGCGTTTGCGGCATGGCAACGCATTACTGGCGGCCAAGGAAGCGGCATCGGTACGTCTACGGCCAATTCTTATGACTAGTGTGGCGATGGTAGTGGGTATGATTCCGATGGCATCCGGCTTAGGAGAAGGCGGTTCGCAGGCAGCTCCGCTGGGCCGGGCCGTTATTGGCGGGCTGATTGCCTCAACATTTGCGGCTCTGTTTATTCTTCCCTTAGTATTTGCCTGGGTGCAGGAAAAAACCTCAACAGATTCGGTATCGCTCGATCCTGAAGACAAAGACAGTAAGTTCTATATTCCATCTACTTCGTATGAATCGGTTAATTAACAAACCATACCGTAACCTGTTTGCTGTTCTAAGTAGCTTGCTTTTATTCACTTCCCTGACCAGTTGCCATTCGTCGGAAGGTAAAGAAGAAACTGAAGAAGCGCCTGAAGCACCGGCTGCAATGGAAGTGTTTACGCTAAAAAAAGGAAAACTTTCCTCGTCGTTGCAGTTACCGGGCGAACTGGTTGCCTATCGCGATGTGGATATTTACGCCAAGGTGAGCGGTTTTATTAAGACCCTGAATGCCGACGTCGGCTCTGAAGTACGCCAGGGACAACTGTTGGCCCTGGCCGAAGCGCCCGAACTGAGTGCCCAACTGGCATCAGCCGAGTCGAAGCTGAAAGCCCAGGAAGCACTTTCCATTGCCAGCAAGGCGAACTACGAGCGTATTCTGGAAGCCAGTAAGTTTTCGGGTGCTGTGTCAAAAAACGATGTCGATCAGGCATTGGCGAAACGTAACGCCGATCTGGCGCAGCTGGAAGCCGCTAAATCATCGTATCGGGAAGTGGCTGACCTGAAAAAATACCTGGAAATCCGGGCACCGTTCGACGGAATCATTAGCGCTCGTAACGCCAGCACAGGCGCCTACATCGGGCCCTCTGGTAAAGGGTCAGAGTTTCCATTATTTGTATTGACCGAGCAAAAACGGCTTCGTCTGGTTATTTCGGTTCCTGAAGCTTATACGGGCTATGTCGATCAGAACGATGAAGTAAGCTTCAGCGTGAAAGCATTCCCCGATAAAAAATTTACGGGACAGGTGAAACGTCAGGCTGGTGCTCTGGATAAACGCTTACGTTCGGAGCGGGTAGAAGTGGATGTTATCAATAGCGACAAGAAACTGCTACCAGGTATGGTGGCTGAAGTGAACGTACCGTTGCCCATCAAAAACAGTACGCTCATTGTGCCTAAGTCAGCGATTATTAACTCAACAACGGGTGTATTCGTCGTAAAAGTAAACGACGGAAAAGCTGAGTGGATTCCAGTAAAGAAAGGCCTTGAGGAGAAGGATAAAGTGGAAGTATTCGGCGATATAAAAGAAGGTGATACCATCATAGCCGAAGCCAATGAAGAAATTCGGGATGGTGTACCCGTGTCTGTGAAAACCAAGTAATTTGATGATCGTACAATAAAAAGAAACGCCCCGCTACGGGGCGTTTCTTTTTATTGTAAACAGGCTCTATTTAACGTACCCAAGCTTTCGGGGAATGGTATAGATTTCTGTTTGGCGACCGTCGATGTAGCGGAACGCTTTACCGTCGAAAAAGCCATCTTCTTCGAGCATGATACGTACTGTTTTTTTCCACTCTGGAATGTCGACGGCGGCATTTAGCTCGATGGAATAAGCCGTATTAGCCTCCATCGGATAATCGCCTGTGCCGGGAACTCCCTTTTGCTGATCCCACATCCCAATCGCTGGTCCGGCGGCATGGCCATGTGCGCCAATGGGGTGGGAGTAGATCGTTCCTTTAATCCCTTCCTTGCTGGCCAGTTCCAACGCTGCTGATAAGATCTGATTACCCGTTTTGCCAATCTTGAATTGTTCGGTTACTAAGTCCTGTAAACGATTCCCCTGTGCAAATGCCGTTTTAATAGACGCCGGAACGTCTGTTTCGCCCGGACGTAGCACATAAGCATGTTGTTGCTGGTCGGTATTCAGTCGTAGATACGTAATGCCAAAGTCAACATGTAGTAAATCGCCGGGCATAATGACCTGTTTGTCGGGTCGTTTCGAGAATGTACGCAAATGCTCAAAATCCTGTGAATCGTTACGTTGGATATCCACCGTTGGGTGAAACCAGGTATCTAAGCCCAGGTCCGTGATCCGTTGCCGGAACCACCACACTACGTCGTCGGTAGTGGTAACGCCCGGCTGAATAACCTGTTCTGAAAAGCCTTCCTGAATAATCTGATGCGAGAGCCGACAGATAAGTGGATAAATGGCCATTTCCTTCTCCGTACGCGTTTCGAGCCAGCCGACGGACAACCTTTCGGCCGATACAATCCGTGATTTGTAGGCAGTAGGCAGCTTTTGCAGAAATTCTTCGTGTTCCGTAAAACTTAGCCCGTCTGCATGGGCATAGGTTGACGAGAAGTTCAGACCGATCTTCCTGGGTTTACGTTCTTCAATGATTTTCGAGAGAGCATCCCACTGATTTGGCCGAACGTCAATATCCCAGGCTCCTTTCAGCAGTTTGCCTACATCGTAGCGGGCAATGGCCAGCTTTTCTACCGGGTCTTTCCCATTATCAAAGAAGACCATGATGGTACGTCGGCGGGCCGATAGCCACGTACTGGGCAGCATCGTTTTCAGAACAGGATCTTCGTTGTATTCGCGAGAAATAATAATCCACATGTCGATTCCTTCCCGACGCATCAATTGGGGAAGTAGATTGGCGAAACGATCTTCCAGAATATCATCGACGATACGGGCCCGTTCGCGTTCGGGCAGGATAGTGGAAGGGGGGAGCGGCTGAGCGATTGCCGCAGAGGAAAGAACTATAAATGTGAATAATTTGATGAGGGAATGTACTGATTTTGGCATAGAATACAGAGTGTGAGCAGTTTGTAGCAAGATACACAAAGGGATTATAGTTTTTTAACATTTGCTGGGCAACGTTTCTATTCGTTAACGCATCTACTGAAAGACAAGCCGGAAGGCAAAATATTTGTTGTAAGCATAGATTCCTTCCCTACGTTCGTTAGCTTGCTATATCTTGATTGTTGATACAACCTGTTCGTGCATGAAGTCTATATTACTGATTACGTTTATTATTAGCTTGCCTTTACTGGCCAATGCGCAGAGTGGCCTGCGGGGAGTGGTTCGTAATAAACAGGGCGAAGCCTTGCCATATGCAGCCATTGTCGTGAAAGGAACGTCGGCCGGAACGATTACCAACGCAGAAGGCCGCTATGAAATCGCACTGGCGCCGGGGCAGTACACGATTGTCTTTCAGTATCTTGGTTTTCAAACAATTCAGAAGCCAATTGAGATTAATACCGGTTACGCTACGTTGGATGCTACGTTGGAAGAACAGGCGTACCGACTGGAAGAAGTGCAGGCTAAAGCGGGCAATGAAGATCCCGCTTATACAATCATGCGCCGAGCTATTGCCAAGAGCCGGTTTCATCAGCTTCAGGTGCAACGTTTCAAAGCCCGAGTTTACACGAAATCGTCGATTACGGTTACCGATCTGCCTAACCTGGCTGAAATGGCCTTTCGGAAACAGTTAAAAGAAGCGGAAAAGGAAGCCAATTTCAAAGTTGGTGTGCCGATGCTGAACGAAACGGTGTCAGAGGTTTCGTTTAGCCAGCCCAATACGTATCGGCAGAAGATTATTGCGAATCGAAATTCGCAGGGAGATTTCCTGAGCCCCAGTCAGTTCTATAATGCGAGTTTCTATAATCCGACTATTGCTAATACGGTTTCGCCGTTGTCGCCCAAGGCCTTTGCGTACTATAAATTTGAATACAAAGGGACATTTCGAGAGCCTGGGCCTGATGGAAAAGAGGTAGAAATCAGTAAGATTCAGGTTATTCCAAGGCAGTATGGGGAGGGAGTTTTTCGAGGAACAATCTTTATTCTGGAAAATACCTGGGCGATCCATAGTTTGCAACTGGAAACGGTCAACAATATTGGTGTTACGTTCTCCGTCCGCCATGTGTGTAGCCCCATAAAAGGGGTCTGGATGCCAACGAACCAGCGCTACAACGGCAAAGGCTCGTATTTAGGAGTCAAAGCCGAAGGTTACTACATTCGCAATCTGACCTTCAGTGAGTTTGTGGTTAATCCGGCGTTTGTAGAAGATATTGAGGTGGTTGATGAGAAAAAAGCACCACCCACAACTACACTCTCAAGGGGAGACATTAAAGGCAAGCAGTTTGATGACCTGGTTAAGAAGCAGAAAGAGTTTTCAACCAAAAACCTGAAACAGCTTGTCAAGGAATATGAAAAGCAGGAAAAACAGGCTCGTAAAAATCGGAAAGAGGACGTAACGGTTGTGCGCGACGATTCACTCGTGGTAGATACGCTGGCGCGCAGACGTTCCAATACGTTTTGGGATTCGTTACGTTCCGTGCCTTTGACGAGCGCCGAAATTAAAAGCTATCGCAAGGCTGATAGTCTGGGTTTGACCCGTGAAATAAAAGCGCCGGGAACTGATACTACCCGAAAGGATACTACAAAAAAGAAAGCACCAAAGACGTTTACTCTAGGTCATTTGATCGGAGGTAACACATGGCGATTAAGCAAACGCAGCTCCCTGATTTATACGAGCCCAATTACTCGGTTGGAGTATAACACGGTAGAAGGGTATACGGCTGAAGGGGCATTGAATCTTCGTTACCGAGCTAAAGTCGATTCGGTAAGCCGGTATCGACAGATTCCGCTGGGCGAGTGGAATATTGGCGGAACGGGGCGTTATCAGTTTGGCCGTGAAAAATTTGTGGGGTATGGTGAAGCAAGCTATCTCCATAAAAACACCCGGATTGGCGTATCGGGCGGGCGCTATGTGTATCAGTTCAATCCAGATAATCCGATCAGCCCTTTTCTAAATTCGCTGACAACCTTGCTGTTTGAGCAGAATTTTGCCAAGCTATATCAGAAAGATTTTCTAAATATGACCGTCACGGCAACGCCATTCAAGGAACGAGTGCGGTTGACTGGGAGTCTGGAATATGCGCAGCGTTCGGAACTGGCTAATTATAGAGAAGACCTGAAACCATGGATTAATTGGCGAAACCGAACGTTTACGCCGAACCGCCCCGACAACGCTGAATTAGCAAGCACTGGCTTCCAGACCCATAATGCGCTGCTACTTAATTTGACCGCTTCGGCCCGGCTTGGTGCCACTGAATACACGATTCGGAATGGACGACGCGTTGCCCGGCGCGATAACGAAAGCCCGTTGTTAACGGTCAATTACCGGAAAGGCATTGCCGATCTGGCCGGATCGGACGTGGATTATGATTTTCTTCAGGCAAGTATTAGTCATTCGTTTGAGACCGGCATACGTAGCCGATTAAGCTATCAGCTCAGTGCAGGCGCTTTTCTGAATGACCGACAAGTATACTTCCCCGATTTTAAACATTTTGCGGGTAATCAATTTTTTCTGCAACAGGGCGACGTAGTATCGAGCTATCGGTTGCTGCCTTATTATCAGTACAGTACGGGTAAACGGTTTGCGGAAGGACACGTACTGGCTGAGTTTCGGAAACTCTTCATCACGCAGCTTACACTGGTACGGCTGATTGGTCTGAAAGAGAATCTATTTGTCCATTATCTTGCTACGCCAGCCTCAAAGAACTATACCGAAATAGGCTATGGTTTGGACGGTATCATTCCGCAGGTTTTCCCATTCTTTAGAGTCGAAGTTATTTCGCAATGGCAGGACGCTACGTATCAGGGACTAGGCTTCCGGATCGGTACTACGTTGAAGTTTGGCCGGTAGAATTCTACAGCTTGGATAATTAATAGTAAGAAATGAAAGCCTATTAGCGATAAGAATGGTTAGATGAATGAACTTGATCCACTCTTATGCAGCGTCGACAATTTCTACAGGCATCACTTCTCGCATCGACTGGTCTGCATCTGACAGACGCAGAATTACTAAAAACGGCCGTTCTACCCGATCCTAAACCGGATAAGCTACCTCGTTGGCGGGGTTTTAATCTGCTCGAAAAGTTTGTGGCTGGTACGACTGGCCCGGAGCCATCGGGCCCTTATGAGGAGCGTGATTTTGAGTGGATTGCTAACTGGGGTTTCAATTTTGTTCGACTACCGATGTCGTATCATTGCTGGTCTACACCCAATCCGGCGCAGTGGACTCAGATCAACGAGCGGGTGATGAAAGAGGTTGATGAGGCTGTGGATTTCGGGAAGAAATATGGCATTCATGTAAACCTGAATTTACACCGAATTCCAGGGTATTGTGTTAATCCTCCTGCGGAACCACTGAATCTCTGGACTGACGAACGGGCGTTGGAGGCAGCGGTATTTCACTGGAAATACCTGGCAGAACGCTACAAAGGACGCCCTAATCGGGAAGTCTCTTTTGATCTGATCAACGAGCCCAACACCGATGAAGCCAATTACGTACGGGTTATTACGGCCCTCGTTGAAGGAATCCGCTCTGTCGATCCTGATCGATTAATTATTGCAGATGGGCTACAGTACGGCAATCAACCCGTTTTTAAGCTGGCAAATCTTAAGATCGGACAGAGTACTCGCGGTTATTTACCGATGAACGTAAGTCATTACAAAGCGGAATGGGTACCCATGTTGAAAGATGCTCCCGAGCCGACCTGGCCTGCCAATTGGATGAAGATGACCTGGGATCGCAGTACGTTGCAGAAAAATACGATTGAGCCCTGGAAAAAACTCCAACGGCAAGGCGTTGGGATCCACGTTGGCGAGTGGGGTTGTTATAATAAAACGCCCCACGACGTAGCCTTGCGGTATATGGAAGACCATCTGAAACTCTGGAAATCGGCTGGGTGGGGCTGGGCACTCTGGAATTTTCGAGGGGCGTTTGGGATTCTCAACAGCGAACGTACTGATGTTACGTATAAAGACTTTCAGGGCATGCAGCTCGATGAGAAAATGCTGAATCTGCTACGTAGATATTGATTTTGTGTAAACAAACGACTGAAAAACTGGTGGTTAGCTAACAGAAAGATAAAGGGCGTTTAACCTGTAGTTCATACCAGAAGCCGTACTTTGCGCAAACCAATATAACGCATGAATCGTCGCGACGTTGTTAGGCGAATGGGTGCGGGCCTTGCGGCTCTTTCTGCAACAAATCTGGCGGCTGCTCCCCTAGCCGCACCATCAAAACAGCGGGTACTACGTATTGCCCACTTGACCGATACGCACATGCAACCGCTGGTTGGAGCCGCCAAAGGTTTTGAAAAATGCCTTCACCACGTACAGGGATTGTCCGAAAAGCCAGATCTGATCATAAATGGTGGCGATGCCGTTATGGAAGCACATGGCCGGGGACAGGACAGTGTCAGGCGGCAATGGGGATTATATAATGACGTAATACGTAGTGAAAACGCATTGCCGATTCTGAACTGTATTGGCAATCACGATATCTGGTGTAGGAAAGAAACGAAAGTATATTTCGATGATGGCCGAAAATGGGCTATGGACGAATTACAGATGTCGGACCGATATTATAGTCTTGACCGGAATGGCTGGCATATCGTAGTACTGGATAGTGTTCAGCCTAAAGCCGACGGAAGTTGGTACACGGCCCATCTGGACGACGAGCAATATCACTGGCTTGAGTCCGACTTAAAAGTAACGCCCGTTGAGACACCTATTCTGATTGTTTCTCACGTACCAATTCTGGCAGCCTGCGTATTTTTTGATGGACAGCGGTTTTCTGGTGAAAACTGGAGCGTACCGTCGCGTTGGATGCATAGCGACACGATTCGACTAACGAGTCTGTTTCATCGGTATCCGAATGTGAAGTCGGCCTTAAGCGGGCACATTCACCTGGTTGACCGGGTCGATTATGGGGGTGTTTCGTATTTCTGTAACGGAGCTGTCAGTGGGGCCTGGTGGTTTGGAAAATACCATCACACGGCCGCAGGTTATGCTGTTGTTGATTTATTCAACGATGGATCGGTGGAGAATACGTATGTGAATTATTAGCTAGTTAAACAGGATTTACAACAAGAATAAGATTAAGATAAATAATCCTGTTCTTCTTGTAAATCCTGTCAGGAAATTCTAAATCCTATCTACAAATACTGCCTGATTTTTTCCGCTGTGGCTGCCAGTTCGTCTTGGGTTGGCTTCATTTTATTATTAAAATTCATGTCAGCCATAGAGTTAAGCGGAATCAGATGGACATGGGCATGGGGTACTTCCAGACCAACAACAGCTACGCCGATGCGCTTGCAGGGGATGGCTTTTTCAATAGCAGGAGCAATTTTTTTGGCGAAGGCCATTAAGCCAGTATACAGTTCGTCGTCCAGATCGAAAATATAATCGACTTCTTGTTTAGGGATAACCAGCGTATGGCCGGTTGTGGTGGGCATTACGTCCAGAAATGCCAGATAATCGTCGGTTTCGGCAATTTTATGAGCGGGGATTTCGCCGGCAACGATACGAGAGAAGATAGAAGGCATACGTTCGTTTTTGTTTTCAGTTTACAGTTTTCAGAGAGGAATCACAGTAGCGAAAAACCGGAAAACTATAAACTGAAAACTGTAAACGGCTGCTTATCGGGAGATTTCAACAACTTCAAATTCCACTAAGCCTGCTGGTACTTTAATTTCAGCAACATCGCCGACGCGCTTGCCCAGAAGACCTTTACCAATAGGGGAGCTTACTGATATACGCCCTGATTTCAGGTCTGCTTCTTCTTCAGAAACCAGCGTATAATTCATAACGGCTCCGTTTTTCTTATTCTTGATTTTTACATTGGACAGAACCGAAATCTGCGATGCATCGATGGTCGATTCATCCAGAATACGAGCGTTGGCAACTACTTCTTCCAGTTTTGATATTTTCAATTCATGAAGCCCCTGAGCATCTTTAGCCGCATCATATTCAGCATTTTCGCTAAGGTCGCCTTTATCGCGGGCTTCGGCAATCTGACGGGCAATTTCGGCCCGACCTTTTGTTTTCAGATCGTTCAGCTCAGTTTTGAGCCGGTTGAGTCCTTCTTCTGTATAATATGAAATTTTTCCCATAATACGTACGTACTTACTCGTTAATTCACATTGGGTTTGGGTTGCTCGTTAAAAACAAAAAGAACGGTACACTGACCGTTCTGCAACCAAATTGGTTTTCTTTGCAGCCACGTCAGGATCGTCGTCGGATCTCCCGAGCGATCGGTTTATGAATATGGTAATTTGTTCGTCGCATAGGCAAGGCCAATACCATCAAATTGTTCTGACTCGATACGGTTAAACCAACGTATCGTTGATACAAAAATAGAAATACTTCCCGGCTATATCAACAGTTGATTCATTTGCCGGTACAAAAACTGAGCTACCGATTCATGGATAAATCGCTTCGCATCGTCTTCATGGGCACTCCCGATTTCGCCGTCGCCAGTCTGCAACGACTGCTGGGAGGAGGGTGTACTGTTGTTGCTGTTGTTACGGCTCCTGACCGACCTTCAGGCCGAGGATTACAGCTAACTCCTTCCGCTGTTAAAAAAGCAGCATTGGCCGCTAACCTACCTGTTTTGCAGCCCGAAAAGCTGCGTGATCCGGCTTTTCTGGACGACTTGGCCAGCTACAAGGCTGATCTTCAGGTTGTCGTAGCGTTTCGCATGCTGCCAGAGGTGGTATGGGCTATGCCGACGATTGGTACGTTTAATTTACACGGTTCCCTACTGCCGCAGTATCGGGGAGCGGCTCCGATCAACTGGGCCATCATTAATGGCGAAACGGAGACTGGTGTAACCACTTTCTTTATCGAAAAGGAAATCGATACAGGACAGATGATTTTCCAGGATACGGAGCCTATTTACCCGGATGATACGGCCGGAACGGTTCATGATCGATTGATGGAGCGGGGTGCTGATCTGGTTCTGAAAACGGTACGAGCCATTGAAGCGGGCGAGTATCCTCGGACTCCTCAGCCCATGTCGGGCGAGCTAAAACCAGCGCCCAAACTCAGCCGGGAGACAACAGAAATTAACTGGAATCAACCAGCCATAACGGTTCGGAATTTTGTGCGGGGGCTGTCACCTTACCCAGCGGCCTGGACTACCGTAAACGGCAAATTTTTTAAAGTGTATAACGTATCCATCGCCAACGAGTCGCCCTTTGCGGCTGAAGTGGGAGAAGCCTATACCGATAATAAGACGACCATTTTGATACGTGCCGCCGACGGCTGGCTAAGCCTGGACTTGTTGCAGGCCGAAGGCAAACGCCGGATGACAGCTGAGGAGTTTTTGCGGGGGAATCGTCTTTAGGTAATGATCATACGTAGCGTCAGGCTTACCCGTATGATTCCTGGTTTTTGCTCCTTAACGTACTTCTCCCTACTTATGAAATTACTCGTAACGACGCTTGCTACGTGCTTACTCGGCTACTACGGTGCGAAAGCGCAGACACCGACTTATGCCGAAAAGTTAGGCTTCCCGAAAGGGAAAAAGGTGGTGATTTTTCATGTCGATGATGCGGGCATGAGTTACGAATCAAATATCGGAACCATCAACGCATTCGATAAAGGCATTGCCAGCTCGGCTAGCGTAATGATGCCCTGCGGCTGGGTGCCCCATTTTTTCGACTATCTGAAAAAGAAACCCAATCTGGACGTGGGCGTTCACCTGACCCTAACGTCGGAATGGAAAAACTATCGCTGGCATCCACTCGTTGGGCGTGAGAAAGCCCCCGGCCTGTACGACGAACAGGGTAATTTCTGGCCCTCCGTTGAGCAAACCGTAGCCCACGCGTCGGCCGATGAAGTAGAAGCCGAAATTCGGGCTCAGTTGGCACAATATCGGGCGTTTGGCCTGCAGCCGACCCACATGGATTCACACATGGGTACGTTGTTTGAACCCAAATTTGTAGGACGTTACGTTAAGGTGGCTATCGAGGAAAAAGTGCCGATTTTATTTCCCGGCGGCCATGCTACGTTGATTGCGAAAGCTCGATTAGTGCCGGCGCCTATGCAGGACATGATACGGCAATTGGGTAAACAGCTATGGGATGCCGGGCTGCCCGTTATGGACGATCTGGACGGAAGTATTACCAGCCTGAATTTGCCTGCCGGTGCCTCAGATAGCGCGTTACAGACGTTCAAAACGGAAAAGTTTATTGAGCTATTGCAATCGGTTAAGCCCGGTTTGACCTACATTATCATGCACTGCACCGATCCTACGCCCACTTTTGATCTGATCAGTAGTTCGGGGCAAAGTCGTAAAGGGGATATGCTGGGCATGATGGACCCGGCACTGAAAGCTTTTATTGAAAAAGAAGGAATCATTGTCACGACATGGCGTGAGCTGATGGAGAGACGTAAAAAGTTGTGAAAGAATGAGCGAGAAAGTTAGACAATAGTATGTGTTGGCTTGTTCTCTCTATCAGTCATTTGATCACTCAAGGGTTATGAAAATTAGCTTAATAGCGGCCGTTGCCGCAAATGGTGTTATTGGCCGGGATAATGATATGCCCTGGCACTTGCCAGACGATTTCGCTTTTTTTAAGCGTAAAACTAGCCATCATCCCATCATTATGGGGCGGAAGTCGCTGGAAGCATTGGGTAAACCATTACCTAATCGGACAAATATTGTGATCACCCGCAACGCCGACTTTTCGGCTGACGGCGTCATTGTGGTACATTCGCTGGATGATGCTATAGCTGAAGCCACAAACGATATTGAGCAGAAAAGAGAACAGTCTACTGACGAAATATTTGTGATTGGCGGAGCAGAAATTTATAAGATGGCACTGCCTGTAGCAAACAGACTTTACATCACTGAAATCCACAGCGATTTTGATGGTGATGCGTATTTCCCATCATTTAGCAAGAACGAATGGCAGGAGGTTAGCCGACAGCCTCATGCGGCCGATGACCGGCATAAGGTGCCTTTTGATTTCGTTACGTATGAGCGAAAAGAGTAGTTCGCTGAAATGCGAACGAAACGTTCCGAAAAACTAAATATTCCTGTTTAGTTTTTCGGAACGTTTCGTTTTACTACATCAGAATATTGTCGACCGGCTGAACTCGTTGCGGGAGTTCGGTTTCTCCCAGCATTTCGCGCAGATCAATTTCGATATTTCGGCAAATAGCCGTCATGGGAATATCGTTAATGCTGTTTTCAAAGGGGTTTTCGCTGGTATCGCCTACTACCTCCATGGTGTAGAAAACCCAGGCAATAACCGTATAAAAAGGAACCGTCAGCCAGAGGTGCGTGATACCGACTTTACTCATTTCGGTCAGTAAACCGAAGGGCAGAATAGCGATAAATAGCTTCACAAACAGCGAGCTAAAAAAAGCGTATTGGCGCGGAAAAGGAAACGATTTAATACGTTCGCAGGCACCTTGCTGGTTATAAAATTCGTTCAGCAGTCGTTCCATTTCGACATGGTAGTATTCCGATATCAGACCGGCCGTGCGGAGTTCACGCAATTGTTTTGACTGGCATTTGATAATCTGAGTGGCCGGATTCTGTCGCTCAACAAAGTATTCGACTTCATCATCATGAAGAAACAAACTGAGTTCTTTGTCCAACTGCCCGTGATTGAACGCGTGTTGTTTCTCCACTATATGAGCACCAATATCGGTATCTTCCTGCCAGATCGGGCGGCTACGGAGTTGGATACGTAACGCATTCAGATAAGCAATGTGACGATAAATAAGGATCTGCTGGACTCGATACAAATCGGCGGGCGAGTAACAAACCTGCGCGTTCATCATGCTGATGAAGTCCATAACCGCCAGCCCCCACGAGCGACTGGCATTAACCAGGCTACCCCAGATACGTCGAGCTTCCCACAGCCGTTCATACGACGAATTGCTCTTAAAGCCGATGTAAAAAGCGACCGCAGTTCCGATGGTGGCAATCGGAACGAATGGTACTGCTAAGAACGTCCACCCGGCCCACAAGTACAAGGCACAGATAACGGATGAGTAAACCACAAAAAAGAGAACAGCCCGCCAGGCAAAGGGCGCTATAATGCGAAAAGGAATCCGTTTAGCAGTGTACATGATCAGGGCACAAGTTAAAAAAGAGGTGAAGTGTCTTAGCCAGCGTAGTGCAGCGTAAGGGCTGTAATGTCGTCAAATTGCGCATTGTCGCCGATGAATGCCTGAATCTGACTCAGTACTTCGTCGTTGATGTCTTTGGGTGTTGCCGAAACCGTTTTTTGGATCAGCAAATCTTTGACGCGCTGGATGCCAAATCGTTCGCCGGATCGGTTATTACAATCGGTTACACCGTCGGTGTACGTAAAGAGCGTATCGCCTGGCTCCAGCGTAAACGTGTTGGAGACATACGGGAAGTCGCCATCAATGCAGAGGGCAATGCCGCCTTTCTTTTTGAGAACTTCAATTTCATTGTTCTTGCGCAGAATCAACGGCGGTTCGTGACCCGCATCAATGTATTCGATTTCGCCGGTTTTTAGGTTCAGAATGCCAACAAATGCCGTAACGAACATCATCGATTGATTGTCGGCGCTCAGGAAGTCGTTGATTCGACGTACTTCTTCGCTAATAGTATCGCGATTTTTGTTGGCAAAATGGCTTTTGAAAATCGCTTTCGTAATAGCCATAAACAACGATGCCGGAATGCCTTTATCGGATACGTCGCCGATCAGGAAAAAGAGGTGATCATTATCCATCAGGAAATAATCGAACAGATCGCCACCCACCAGTTTGGCTGCTTTCAGAAACGCATGCAGGTCAAAATCGTTACGTTCCGGAAAAGGAGGAAACGTTTTGGGAAGCATGGCCTGCTGAATCTCCTGCGCAATGTTGATGTCGTTTTGAATCGCTACCAGCTGATCATGCTCTTTCTGAGAGTTTACCATCATTTCGATATGGCTGATGGTTTTGTTGATCGTGATTTCCAGATCGTCGAAATTGATTGGTTTGGTCACGAAATCAAAGGCCCCCCGGTTCATGGCAGTACGTATGTTGTCCATATCGTTGAAAGCCGAAACCATGACCGCCTTGAGATAGGGGAGCTTTTTGTCGTTCAGTTTCGACAGAAAAGTCAGGCCATCCATCTCGGGCATATTAATATCGGAAAGGACCAGAACGATATCCTGGTTTTGTTCTATTTTCTCAAGCGCTTCGGCGCCATTAGAGGCAAAAATAAACTCGAAATTCTTGTCGCGGATTTGCCGTCTGAATCGCTGACTGATCAGCATTTCCATATCCGCTTCGTCGTCCACACTAAGTATTTTAATGGCCATTGTATTGGTTAGTAAAGAGTTATTGGTTTTGCTGCTCCTGATTCAGGGGCAGACTAATCGTAAATTCGGTATAAATTCCGGCTTCGGAATTAACGCTTAGCGATCCTTTGTGCATACCGTTGATAATGTCGCGGCTAAGTGATAGGCCTAGTCCCGTGCCTTTCCCGACCGGTTTGGTTGTGAAAAAGGGCGTAAAGAGCTTGGCTTTAACCTCGTCGGGGATACCGTCGCCGTTGTCGCGAATCTTTATATCGATACGATCGTCCAATCGTTGCGACGTAACGGTAATGGTTGGTTTGTAATCGCCAACCTGTTTTTTGCGACGTTCGTTGACAGCGTAGCAGGCGTTCAGAACCAGGTTCAGGACCACCCGGTTGAATTCGTAGGGTGCCAGCGGTATTTTTCCAATGGCTGGATCTAGCTGGAAGAGTAAGGAAACGACAAACTCTTTATCGCCGGAACGCATGCCCTGATAAGCCAGTTTCGTATATTCTTCCAGCAACGTATTCACGTCGGTTGGCTCGAACGAAGCAGAATCTGAGTGCGTTTGAGCCAGCATACCCAGTATGATGCGCTCGGCTCGTGATCCGTTTTCGCCAATACGTAGTACGTTGCCTTTCAGCATGCCTAATACGTCCAGCAGATCCTCATAGTCTGGATGCCCCTCGAACTTTATCGTAATGCCTTCTATTTCGTCGATCAGATCAACCGACAAATGGGCATAGTTGGTAATGAAGTTGAGCGGATTTTTGATCTCGTGTAAAATGCCAGCCGTTAGCTGACCAATCGAAGCCAGTCGATCCAGTTGAACCACACGCTCCTGCAGCATGGCCAATTCGGTGTTTGAGGCTGGAGGTGGATTCGTTAGCTGGCCAGGGTCTGCTATTTTTTTTGGCGCTTCCATACTGCAAAAGTTAAGTGGTTGTGAATAGGTAAATTAGAACGTTGCAGACAGGGAAGGTAGCATCATCAGAATTTCTGTGAACGCACCTTCCTGGGAGTTGATTTCTATTTTCCCTTTATGAAGTTCAATGATGTCTTTAACCATAAATAAACCGAGGCCGGTGCCTTCCGATGTGGGTTTTGTTGTGAAAAATGGACTAAACAATTTCTCTATCTCTCGTTGAGGTATGCCTTTTCCGTTGTCTCGGAATCGGATAAAAACCTGATCCTGTACGGCCTTGGTCGTAATTCTGATTTCGGGCGTAAAACTCTTGTCGGACTTACTTTTTTCGTGGAGTGCGTAGTAGGCGTTGCTAACGATGTTTTGGATAACCTGACCAAATTCGTAGGGGAGCAGACTAACTTTTATTGGCTTGTTCTCCAGATTCAGAGTCAGGCTGACCGAATAGTCTTTGTAATGCGTTTTGATTTCCTGTACAGCGCTCCGGGCTTTGTTATCAATAAAATTGTTGAGGTCGGTTTCCAGAAAGTCGCGCGATTTCTCTTTTAGTAGCCGCTGCATATCCTTCAGAATACGGGTTGTGCTGTTGCTGTGTTCCTGAATTTTCACCAGATTGGTTTTTAGTACGCCAACTTCGTCGAGCATATCATCGAGCGAATCTGCTGGTACGTTCGCTCGTTGTTTTTCCAGTGTCTCGACTAAATCTTCGATTAGCCCTTCGGATAACTGCGAGAAGTTATTGACGTAGTTCAGTGGGTTCAGAATACGGTCGACAATGCCTTTGGTCAACTGGCCCACCGAGGCTAGTTTTTCCTGTCGAATGAGTTCGTCCTGCGTGTTTTTGAGGTCACTGAGCGTGTTCTCCAGATCTTCGAGGAGCTTGGTTTTAATGAATGCCGCAATCAAATGTTCTTTCAGATTACGGATCATGTTAATATCCCGCTGATCGAAGGCATAAGCGCGGGAAATGTTTTCGAGTAAAATAAAGGCTTCAATCTTGCCTTCATTTTTGATGACAATCGTAAGCAGCGATTTCGGTGCGTTTAGATTATCGATCAGGTTATTTAATGGCGAAAAACGAACATCATTTTTATAATATATATCCTCATAGACCTCGTCGGCATAGGATAAATAACGGTCTTTGGCCTGATCGAGCGTTAGCTCCAGTGACTCAAATGCGCTTAGGTCCTGTATGCCACGTAGCGCCTTGAACCGGAACGTATCGGATGCTTTGTCGTAGACCAGGAACGTACCATTGTCCATGTTCCGGATCACACTGAACTTTGAGAGTATGGTTTGGAACAGATTGGAGAAATCTACTTCAGCATTGATCGATTGAACGATCAGGTCAATTTTTTCTAATTGATCATTTTGAATGACGAGTTCCTCCGACTGACGCTCTAGCTCCTGTTTTTGATCAACAATTTCTTCGGTACGTTCCTTGATTAAGTTTTCCAACTGTATTCGTTCCCGCTCGAGCTTGCTCAACCGCATTCTAAAAAGAGCGGCCAAGACCGTTCCACCCAGCACTACGTATAAGACGATAGCCCACCAGCGTCTGTACACCGGCGTGCCTATGGTGAATGAAAAGGTTGATTCTGTGCTTTCTACACCATAGGCATTTTTGGCCTTGACGTGGAAAACGTAGCTGCCTGGGGCAAGATTCGTATATTCCTTTGTTGTTTGGTCTGACCACAGTGACCATGTTTTATCAAACCCATCCAGATAATATTGAAATAATAACTTATCGCTTGAAGCATAGGTAGCCGCCGAAAACTCAAATTTTAGCGCATTAGTCTGAGCGTTGAATCGTATGTTGCCAAGGGGATCTAAGGTTTTGTCAACGGCGCTCCCCGCCTTGCTGTAGCCATTAAACACGGTGCTATCGCCATTCGAAATTCTACGGATATAGGATTGAAATGGGATGGCATTTTTATGACTAAATCGGTCGTCGAATCGAATCAATCCTTTCGATGTCCCGAACCAGGTTATGTTGTCTTTGTCTGGATAAATAGCGCGGATAGCTATATCGGAAATTGGCAAAAACTGCGTAGTGTCTTTCTGGAAAATGCCACCGTTGTTTTGATAAAATGCCAGTTTTTTGTCGTCCCCTTCGGTGGCCCAGTAGTTATTGGTACGATCTTTTACGAGGAGGCCATACCAATTTTTATTACCTACACTGCTGTTTTTCGTCTCTGTGTTCAGAAACGATGATGACGAGAATGAGTCAACCGGTTTATTGTATTTAAATACGCCTTTCGTATTATACAGAATAACCCCATTATCTGAATTGATGATACGATTGCCAACGCGCGTTAACTCGCCCGAGGGAGTTGTATATCGGTAATTGACGGTAGAATTGGTCGAAGGCGTATAACGAAAGACTCCCTTAGATATACTCTCCATCCATATATCGCCGTAATTGTCAGAGAATACATTAATTATATTGTCGCCATAATTTTGAATTTGCTGGTAGGTACTTGTACTCTTTCCCAGACTAATCCTGGCTAGTCCTTCTCGGTTGCCAACAAACACACGGTCGGCATTGGCTTTATCCTGAGTGAGGCTGAAGCTATATTCTTTGTTAATTCGTTGTACGCTGGCCGATAGTGAGGGTAATAAATAGGTGCCATTACTACTGGCAATTAAAAGACCTTCCTTAACAGTGAGCAGGCTCCAGCACCCGGCGGTAATGCCACTTACTGGGATAAATGTTCTATCGTTCAGGTAGTATAAGCCTTTAGTAGTGCCCAGAAATAGTTTATTAGAATGTCTTAGTACACTGTTGATGGCGCCAAGGTCATAAATTGAGTTTGAGAATATAGAAAGTGGGGAATTAATGACTAGCTGTGCTATTCCATTATCGAGAGCGAGCCATAAATTTGAATCTTTGTCTTTGAAAATAGCGCTACAATTTCCATAATTTATTTTCTCCTTTTTATTGCCTTTTTTCAATACGTCTCCTGCTTTGTTTATCAGTGATAAACCGGTTTCATTCGACCAGATGGCTATAGTGTCTTTGGTAAAAGAAATGACATTTGTTATGGGGGTAGTTAAAAATAGATCCCTGGCTGCTGATTTGAACTCCCTGATCGTGTTATTGGATAAGGTGTAAATACTGCTTTGTTGCGTAAACACCAGGCTGTGCTTCGTATCGATTGGTAGTATATTGACAATGTTTTTAAGCCCAATAGCTATAGTAGTTTCAGGGTTAAGCGTAGTCGGATTTCTGATTTCTACAGATAAATCTTTATAATGTACTAATAACTTATTATTGTAATTGAAAATAGACTGAATAGGTTTTGTTACAGTTGTTGTTGTTATTTTTTTGTTTTTTAATTTGTATATTTTATTGGTTGATACAAAATAGATGTCTTTGTCTATTTCAATTATTTTACTGATCTCACCAGATAAATCACTTGTGTTTGTGTTTAAGGATTTGAACGTAACGGTTCCAGAATTGTCGGTGTATAGATAACCAAACTCATCTCTAGCCCCTACGTACAAAATACTGTCTGTGCTGTAATATAGAGAAGATATTTTTGTTTGTAGTGTTGTGCGTATTGTACGCCAGTTGATTCCATCATACTCCAGCAAACCACCAAAATTGCCAAAATACATGATTCCTCTTTTATCCTGAGCTATGGCAAAGTTTTCATTGTGATTCTTGTATTGGTCAGGCGTATACAGATATGAAAAAGGTGCACCAACTTCGAGAGAATGTGTAGACTGTGCATTTACTTTATTGATAATAACAAACAATAGTATATGTACACCTATTACGAGGTATTTATTCTTAAAGGATACTATGTTTAGAATTGAATGCATGTAACTAGTTTTGGTAACAACTCTATACAGCTTGCAATGGATTCGTTTTCAAGGAATAGGTAGGCAATGCCTCATAGACTATATAAATCCATGAGTCAGATAACGCTTTAATCGATTTTACTATTTTAGGATTATGCTCAAACGCATAGTTTTCAATGATTTTTACCGTATCATCTTTGTAGGTAACCTGAATGGAGCCAACTCCCACGACAAAACTTGTAGCTGCTAATAGTGAATTGTCTTCATCAAGATAAATTTCTTTATCAGCTTTATAATAGATAGGACGTATTGAGTTTGCCAGAGTTAGTAAAGTGTCTGGATTCCAGTCAGGTATCAATTTTGATGCTAATACAGCTTCAATAGCACTAATTTGTAATTCATTACTGTCATTGAGTTTGATTACATCATCTGACGCAGTAATAAGGTTAGATAGCTTTTTATCTACAAAGTAATTTCTAAGCTCATTGAACCGATCTGGGTGTTCTCCTTTTAAGAAAAAAAGACTTATTTCTGATAAAATAGGTTCTTTAGCTGTTACGTAGCCAGCTATAATAGTACTTGTTTGCGCTGATTTATACTGCATTAGATATTTCAACGCCAGCGCTTTTGTTAAAATACTTAAATGATTTTTGTGGACTATTGCAATTAACCGTTCTTTTGGGTTTAAACTCTCTTGCGGGTATTGCATCCGATACTTAAACAGAGTTTCGATATGGCTAATATTCTCAAAAAGAATGGACACTTTTGCCAGAATCTCTTTCTGTTTTATCAAAATAGTAATTAGATCGGATAGGTAACTTTTTGTTTTGCTATTCTGGTTATAAATTAACTTCTCCAGCTTTAATATACGTTTGTCGCCTGTTACATACGAAAGCGTTGTTAATAATTTGAGCATTATTTTCTGCTGCTCAATCCGTAATAAATTAATTAGGTTTTCATGGTTGTCTACTGTTTGTAAATCGATTTCTGCCGACAACGTCCATAAAAACATATTAACTTTCGAATCAATAATATTCATCAGGAATAACTCTTCGCTCGTATTCGGCTTATAGCCAAGGTTATTCAGGGCGTCAATAATATGATCAATGATTTCGATGGAAGGATGTACTATTTTGGAACGTAACAGGCGAATGGAGTTTGGGCTTCCAATCGCTTCTAAGGCATCAATGAAAATGGTTAAAATTTCTGTTTGCTTAGCATAGCTTCCCATATATGTGTCTATATATGGAATTACAGGGTCGCCTATTGTACAAATCGCCTGTTTAGCAGCTTCTCTGGTTTCAGGTATCAGAAGATTGTTTAATAGAGCAGGGATAGTTTCTGGTTTTCCTAGCTTTGTAGCCGATCCTAATGCCGCTATTCTGACATCTACTTCGTTGTCTTCCAGTAGTTTATTGATGTATTTGTAAGCCAGCAAACGGCCAGTGCGCCCAAGTTCTATAGCAGCTTTAATTCTATCTTCCTTTTTATTCGATAGCGATAAATTAGCGAGTTCGTCTAATGGAGAAGGTGAGCTGAGTCTGTTCGAGTCATTAGTGTCTAGAACCTCAGTGGATTTGTTGCTTTCATACAATTTTATTTTTATAGAAGATAATATAGTCAATAAAGCAAGCCTATATTCTTTTTGCATGATAAACACCAAAATGCTCCATATAAGTAGAAACAGAAATAGTGATGAATAAATGAACAGCGTACTACCTAAGTTGAATTTTATTAAAATCAATAATGATAAGCCTGCCAGTACGTATCCGCCTGGTTTAGCATAAGTTTCAACCTGATTTTGTAGCTGAATACTATCCTTATTATTTAATGGTTGGTATAGTAGCTGATATGAAGTATCACTAAATGATCTACGGACTGATGTTATCAAAAAGCGACTAATCAGAATCAGGAAAAACGTATTAATATCAAATCCAAGCATTAAGAATAATAAAAGACTTACTATACTTAGTGCCAATGGCATTATAATTAAGCCAGAGATAATACCATATGTCCTTGTGACAAACTGAAAGAGAACGCCTTTTACCAATAATTCAATTATTGAGCATATGAAAAGAAACTGCCCTAGAAAAATGGCTAACTGTTCTTTATCAGGAAAATATAGTTTGCTGGTTATTGAGAAGGAGTATTCTATAATATAAAGACAGGCTATTGGAATAGTGCCCAATGAGTACATGAGTAGCGAATAGTTTCTGCTTACCCTAACGGATTCTGTACTGGTTGTTTCTACACTTGCCTTTTTTAAACCAAGTTTTTCACCATAGCGCCTGGTTATTAGTACCATAAAATATAGTGAGAGGGCAATAAAAGCCAATGCTATATACAATAGCCCATCAACACTAATTACTTTTGAACTTATTAGGGTTTTAACCAGGAAGTTAGCTGTAATCGAGGCCATGACTTCTCCAGTCCCGATTAAACTATATAGGCGTTTGGCTTGGTTTAAATCAAATAATTTTGACGCCGATACCCAAAATGTAAATGTAAAGACAAACAGATTGGCTCTAATCCATAAATAAATACAGAAAATAACCCATTTGCTGTCGAATAATGTATGACATAGTAGTAATACAGACAGACTTACAATAAGCGTAATGATAAGTATTATTGATAAAGGAGAAAATTTAACATATTGCTGTATATACTTATTGACTCTCCCTATTAAATGCACAAATACTCCTCCAACTATATAAGCAATTGGCAGCATGGCGCTGTCAAATCTGGATAAGAATATTGTGGTGGCTGTTGTATAGTATATGTATATCCCTACGCCAATAGAAGAAGAGTAAGCTAATAAATATAGAACTACCTTACGTTCTTCCTCACGAACATCTAACAGATTCCATAGTCTGCTAATCTGTACGATATTCCTGATTGGTATGTAAAGATTTTGAAACATTCAATGATTGATTAATTCGTAAATTTATTGGTTGGTATTATAAATACATCTACAAGGATTATTGTAATTAAAATTAATATTAATTTTGATAGACAAGCTAGTCTTCTCTTTTTTAATCATAAAACCATGAATTTTTTAAATCTTGATTTTAGTTATACCGAAGGTGATTTGTTTCTTCAGGATGACGGTTTGCGAAAATCAATTAGTCAATTGGCTGGTCAGAGTTATTATGACATCAATCCGTTGCTCGACAGGATTTATGCAGTTAATGATATTGCTTTCGTTGCTAAAGAGGGAAAAACTGTAGTTGGTGTTCTGGTGTTTTCATTTAAAAATAGAATTAAGATTGATATCGGCGGTCACTCTTACACGGCTATTTATAATGGTTTTGCAGTTACTAGTTTGCATTTTCGAAATCAGAAAATTATGCAGCAATTGATTGTTTATGCTACTAAGGAATTTAATTTAAGAATTAATTCAGTTAGTAATGAGCTGCTGTTTTACGCTATAACATCTAACCCATATGCTTTACGTGCTTACCGAAAAATTTCTTCTTACATGGAGCCATTTATTGATGGCTCTTTTTCTGAAAAAGGTAGTTACCTTGTTTCTTTGCTAAAAGGACAGTTGGGGTTGACGGTTCAGGAAGATATTCATCCTTTCAAATTCACGTCTTCTTTACCTCAACGGTATAGTAGCTTCGAGAAAAATAATTTGACTAATGCGCCGGTTCATGAGAAAACATTGTTAGAGAATTTAAATGTTGTTGAAGCTTTCGGTGATCGAGTTATTTTATTTTGGATTCCGGACGGTACGTTCTGACTTATAGGGAAATGAAAAAACGTATCATACCATTTATACCTTTTTGTGGTGTTCGGTAGCCCTGGCTGATTCCATTGGCCGATCGTGCTCCCGGATCTGAATATTCTTTGTTAAGCAGGTTGTTCCCTACCAGTTGCGCAGTCACTACCCGATTAACCTGATAACTGATAGCCCCATTCAATAGCATATAGGCTGGGAATTCTCCATTTGGTTGCATAGTGTTGGTGGCAACCGATGTGCCTGGCCCCACTGGTTTGGCACCTACGTAATTGAACCGTAGGTTTGCGTTTAGCCGTTTGTTTAAAAAATTACCATTGATTCCCGCATTAACATGGTGGCGAGCAATGTCTCCCACAACCAGATTCGTCCGCTTTGTCTCGTTTTTCTTCAAGGTATCCTCCCGAGTGGCGTCTGTAAACGTGTAGTTTGCATACACCTGAAACTGCTCCGAAAGCACAAACGTAGCGTTTGCCTGTACGCCCATGATGTTGGCCACGCCCGTGTTTTTTTTCTGCTGTGTGGTGGTGTTACCATAGGGAACCGATGTCTCTTCTACGATGTCCGAAAATTTTGAATAGTAGGCTGTAATACCTAATTGCGTTCTATTATGAAGCGAATAGTTGACCGAAAGCTCCATATTGGCAACATGGTCTGGCCGTAGGTAAGGATTGGCCAGCCGGCGGGTTGAGCTTAAGGCATACCGATCTTTACTGGATGCATCCTGAAAAGCCGTCGCATAGATGGCTTTAAACGCCAGTCGACCTGGTGTATAAACCAGCGCAATACGTGGGTTGAATTCTGATCCATATCCGCCTGTTTCCCGTATGCGCGAATAATCATAACGACCACCAACGGTTAGTGAAATCAAGCTGTTGACTGCGTACGTCCCCTGCAGAAATGTTCCTAAATTAAATACTTCAAACAGGTTGCCGCCCGGTGTATTATCCAGCGAACTTTTACCGTAATCTTTCGCACTGGTATCAATTGGTGTTGCTAAGGTTCGGCTGATCAGTATGTTCTTGTAGTCGCCCTGGAGACTGCTGCTGCGGAATTCAAAACCACCAATTACGTCTAGTTTGGGAATTGGAGAGGCCATGAGCCGTAACTCATTTCTAAACTGGTTTGAGTGTTGATAGTAATACATGGTTTCCCAGTACGCCTTCTTTTGGTTGACCAGATTAGAAGCAAGACGTACCGCACTGGGAGCCGATAGGGTATCGCCGGTAACGAGTATCTGGCCCTGATTACTATAGTTTTTGAGGACGGCAGTACTTGACTGATCGATGATTTCCGTAACTCTGTACTGGCTTGTGTTAATCAACGTAAGCTTGTCTTTGATCAACTCATTCGTATACACAGCGTAGAAAACGCTTTGCAACGGCCGCCAGACGTTGCCGTTGCGGGCCCCTGCCCTCGAGTTATCGTTCGCAGAGTTAACAGTTCCCTGACTCAGATTCCAGGTTTCGAAACTGATCAGGAGGTTATCCAGCGACATTTTCGCTTTGAGGTAGTACGTTTTTAATTCGTTCGTATATCCAATTGAGCGACCGTTTAGTGTCTGGGTTAGCGCTTGTTTGTCGAGATTACGGGCCGCTTCAATGCCCGCAGCCGTAACCAGAACAGAATCTCCAACGGCCGTGAAGTAAGGCGTTGTAGTTGAGCTGTTCAGAATCTTGTATCTTTCTGCGGCACTTTTCCCTTTGAAATTGAGCGCTTTACTATAGTTGAAGGAATCATAATCGGCCGGATTGTAATCATACTCGCGGTACTTTGATAGATCGTTGAGGTCGGAAAAGTAAGCCCGTCCTGTTACACTCAACGTAACGCCACCTGCTTTGGCGGCTGCGGTTACATCCATGTAGCGAGTGTTATACGTACCATAGCCGATATCGGCGCTTAAAGTCGCTTTTTTCCGGCCCAGTATTTCCTTGGGTGTTTTTGTGATCACATTAACCACCCCCAAAAAGGCATTGGCTCCGTAGATTGTAGAAGCAGGACCGTACACAATTTCAATACGTTTTACATTCGTGATCGGTATCTGAGTGGCCCAGTAAACGATATTGCTCCACAAGTCATTTTCTTCGATACCATCCACCATAAATAAGGTCCGTTCGGTGTTGTCTGAACGGTAGCCGCGCTGAAATACGTTGGAATACGTAATGGCATAGGTTCGGGACACGTCAAAACCGGGCAAGTCATTAAACAGTATTTCGAGATCGGTGTAGCCGCGCTGCCGAATGTCTTCTTCCGTTAGCACCATTACCGTTGCGGGGGCTTTATAGAGATCTTCGGGCTTTTTAGAAACCGAAGTAACCTGCATCGATTGGGTACGCGATTCTTTCACTACGTTCACCAGATTCACAAACCGATAAGGCAGCAATAAATCAGATTCAGGTTCGTAACTCGGATTGTAATTGAGCATCTGAACAATGGCCGAATTGGCCTGCTGTGTCGAATCAATTGCCAGATAGGTTAGGGCCAGTAGTTTATAGGCCAGTATTTTTTGCTTATCATCGAAACCGTTCTCCAGGCAAGGCATCAACGAGCTGAACACACCGTTGAAGTTGGCCCGGTCGTAGCTTTCCTGAGCGTCTTTGATTTTGTAATCGCCACATCCCTGCTGAGCAATAGCTTCTGTATTGATAGCCAGAATGCCGAGCAAAGTCGCCAGTAATGCGATATAGACAGCTGGTTTCATACGAGTTATTGACATCGTTTAATTGGTATCGAGCAAAATTCCTGGTTGAGCCATATAGCCCGCCAGTAGCTTTTGCCATTCTTCGTTCGAATAGTTCCCTTTAGCAATCTTCAATGCCCGATCATACAGTAGCTGGGTATTGATTGTCATAGACCGAATCGTCTTATCGGCTCCGCCATAAAACAGCGTATTTCCGTCTGTCGATAACGCGAGGCTCATGACCCAGTTATGATAGTCTGAAATAACGATAGGGGCTTGCTGCGGATCGGCTCGCGACCATATCCGTACTGATCCATCAAGACTACCCGTTATGATTAATCGATTGTCGGGCGAAAATAAGGCGCCTGTTACAGTGGCAGCATGGCTACTGGGCAGAAAGTTTACCAGCCCATTTAGCCGGTTATTGCCTAAATTCCAGAGTAATACGTTGCCCGACGACGACCCCGTGACGAGCGATTTACCATCGGGGCTCAGGGCCAGAGCCGATACATGACTACCTTTAAATTCAGGGCGGCTGATCACAATCGGTGCTTTACTAAGATCAGCGGTATCGATGAATAAAATACGACCGTTGTCTGATCCGCAAATCAGCTGAGTTTGATTCGGAGCGAACTGGGCCGAGAATAATTTATGCCCTGTTCGTAGGTAGCCTACTGAATCAATGCCTGTAGACGTAAATTTCCATCGAATCACAACCCCCTCAGCACTAACGGATACAAACTGATCGTCGCTCTTGTATTCGAGCAGGTCGATAATTGGCGAGTGGCGGGTAGCCAAGAGGACTGACTTTTTAGGTTCCGTGAGGTTCCACATATAGAGTTGCCCTTCCGTATTACCTGCCACCAGCCGATTCTTACTATCCGAAATGAAAGCTGACCGAAATCCGCCAATGGATCGTCGGGCAGCCGTGAACGTACTGACCGGCCTGTTGGTGGTCAGATTCCACAAACGAACAGAGCCATCATCACTAGCCGACAATAAGCTGTTTTTGCCGGGCCGAACGGCCAGCATTCGTACATTATCGCGGTGGCCTTCCAAAATAGATTTCTTGTTACTTACCCTGGATAAAGCCGAAAATACTGCGGGGGCATTGGAGGGGCCGTCGTTTTTGAGGGTGAGCTGGTAGGCCAATACCGACAAAAGTGCAGGCAGTGAATCTTTTACGTTGTCGGGCATTTGCGATGCTTTGATCGCTATCGATTGAGCAACGGCCAACATACCCAGGCGGCTGGCTTCTTTCGCATTTAGCTTTTCCCGTTCAGAGGTTCTCTCGGCAAGAACCTTCAGACTATCCGATGTTTTACTGGCTGATTTCGCCCTTTTTTCAGCAGCAGAAGCAATGCCTGTGGCAATATTGGCCAGATTTTTTTGCTGAATGGCAATGCTACGTTCCTGGTCAGCTCTGTTTTTCTGACTGGTAGCCAGTTGCTGTTGCTCCTGCGCGTACTGACGCTGCGATTCAGCAATTCTCCGCTGTTCTTCGGTTAAAAGCCGTTGTTGTTCGGCAATTTCCTGAAGTTGTTGAGCAATTTTGCTTTGAGAAACGGCTTCTTTGGTCTGATCTTGAGCGTTTTGTTGCTCTCTTCGGGCATTCTGTGCATTTATTTCCGCTTCTTTACGTGCCTGGCTGGCATCGTTCATCAGCAGATTGAAGTAGATCGACGCAATAATGGCGATTACGGCCAGGGTGATGCCTATAACGGCCAGTACACGATTTCGCTGGAGGTCTTGCTGCTGCCGTTTTTCCCGACTCTTAAACTCAAATTCGTACTGATCTTTGCTGTAGTCCAGGTACGATATGGCACGTTCAAAGAACATATCGTAGCGCTGAGCCCAGGCTAAAGTCGGCTTATTCTCTTTCTGCCATTTAAGAGCAATCTGAAGCTCAGGGGGCACTAATAAGCCAGTTCGGCCCGACTGATAGTCGGCCGACGATTTGGCAATTTCTTTGTAAAGCTTGGCCGATTCGATCTCTTCCTGTGCCCATGTCCGTAAGCGTTCCCACAGTTGAACAATTCGACCTCTCGAAATACTGACCGCTGTATCCTGACCCACCGACGTACCGGCAAATGGTGTCAGAAACGATGCTTCGCGACCTCTAAAGCGATCAACAATATCAAAAATCAAGTATTCAGGCAGGCCTGTTATTGCTTTGATTTCGTTGATGGTGAGTGCGTTGATCGTGCCCGTTCCGTGAAGGCTTAGCGTAATCAGCGATTTGAAAATCTTTTCGGTCGCCTGTTGACTTTTTTCGGGTAAGCTGGTGTATAGTTCTTCGGCGTGAATCGAAATTGCCTGGGCCATTGTTCCAACCGCTTCGTAGTTTGGAATATCAATGGCCTGCTCGGGCGCTGCTGAGGCCTTCCAGTGCTGCCAGGTGCGCATAAGCGCGTGCTGAAGAACGGGAAGCTGATTGGCGTTTTGACCCGTATCGGTCAGAAGCCTTTCGGTTAAACCCGGCGTAATTTGAGCCCCTAATGCTTCAACGGGTCTGACGATTACTTCTCTGATCTCGCTGGCATTCATCTTAGGAAGCAGGTAAGACCCTTTATTGATCGCTTCCGTAAGACCTTCGTAGAGCGTGCAGTAATCCAGAAAATCGGAGCGCATCGTCAGCACGATAAAAATGTGATTATCGGGCTTTTGACTGGCCGTAAGTAAGAGCTTAATAAAGTCGGCAATCGTTTCCTGTTCAGTCGGTTGGTCCGAATCATCCAGACTGTGCCGAAAGATTTCTTCAAACTGGTCAATAAAGAGCAAAATAGTTTGCTCTTCCTGCGCAGATAGAAGATTGGTTAGACTATCAGCGTTCTGGCGTAGTAAATGGTCGATATCCAGATTGCTGACGTCAGTTTTTTGGTCGGTAAAGTATTGTTGAAGGGCAACCGTTAAGCTCTGAAACGGATCTCGCCCCAGCGTAAGCGCAATAACCGACCAGTCTTTACGCTCTCGTTGTAGGGTAGGGATTAAGCCTGCTTTGATCAGCGATGATTTTCCACTTCCTGAGTTTCCGACAATGGCCAGTAAGCGAGCCATGTGCAGAATATCTTTGAGCTCGCGGATAGGCTGGTCGCGGCCAAAGAACAGGTTAGAGTCTTCGTAGTCGAAACTCCTTAACCCAGGGAATGGATTTGCATAGTCAACCTGATGGTAAAACTCTATCATCGCTGGCCTCCAAAATCAGTTGGTTATGCCCGCTTAGGCATCGCTCGTTTTTACAATGAAAATGTTTCGGTTTCGGTTGTTGGTGAATTCATATTTAAACTCATCTACCGCATTGATCGTGAGATGAATACCCATGCCGCCAATAGGTCTTTCTTCTAGTGGCCTGGCAAAAAACTCTTCATTGGGTAACTCACGCTGCAAAGGATCGAATGGAGCCGCATCGTCTTCCAGGATAACCGTAAGCTGGCTATCGGAATGATCAACCAGTACATCAACGACCCCCTCTGTTCCAGTCTCCTCGTAGCCATGCACGATAATATTGGTGGCAATTTCGTCGAGCGCCAGCATGAGGTTGTAGGCGGCTTTCTTCGATAGGCCAGCCCGCTGAGCCTCTTCTTTTACCACCTCCCGAATACCTGCGAGCGAATCGAGCGTACCCGGAAACGTTTTCCGTTCCATCAGAGTGGGATTGAAATGGTTTACAGTTCTTTTATAGTTTATAGTTTTCAGTTTATGGTTTATAGTGTTCACGGGGTCGCCCGAGCGGTAGTCCGATGGTACGCGAAGCGGTCTTGTGCCAGCTATAGAAAACTATAAACTGAAAACTACAAACTGAAAACTACAGATACTGATCAACTACGTTGACGCTGTGAAGGAGGCCGGTTTTCTCCAGTGTTTCGAGAACCGATTCCTGTGGCTTGACAATGTAGATCGCCAGTCCTGTACCCATTTTCTGTTTGGCAAAAATTAGAACGCGCAGGCCGGCCGAAGAGATAAAGCTCAGGTTTTCAACAAACAGGATAAGCTCGTCAGGGGATTCGGCCGCCAGTTTTTCAATTTCCTTCTGGAACTCCCGGGCCGATAGTGAATCGACTTCTCCAACCAGTGTGATTTTGGCAATTTTTTTTGCTTCTGCCACTATTTGAAAACTCATGATAATGTCTTGTTTTTAAAGTGAAAAAGATGTGAGTAGGGATATATGATGTAGGATGCTTCAAGCCGAAAAATGGGTTCTGCTGGGCAATTGTCTGGGGCATATCGTATGCCTTACTCTCCTTTTGCCCTACAGCACACCTTAGCGCCTACAGAACTGTTATTTCCCGATCAGAACCACTACGCTACGAGCGCCAACCAAAAATTCGTGCTGATTGTCGAGCAGTGATTCTTTTCCATTTTCGCAAATGTCGGCGGGCGATGGCATATCAGTGTTCGCAAACAAATACCACTTCTTTTCGGGTGGTAGCGCCGGAAGTTCAAAATGAAGACCGTTCCAGTACATATTCATGGCTACGTATACCATGCTGTCTTTGACAATACCCTGTTTGGCATGATCGCCACAGAGCAGAAACGCAAAGGATCGGCTCGATGGTGAACGATCGCAATTCCAGGCTTTGGTGCCGTGGAAACTGATGTCTGGATAACCGCTACCTACGGAGTCCCAATACTGAAAATGAGTTGGGCTACGTAGCACCGGATGTTGCCGCCGGAAATTGATCATGTTCCGGGCGAAGTTGTATAGGTCGGCGTTCGTGTCGAGTTGCGACCAGTCGAACCAGTTCAGCTCATTATCCTGGCAATACGTATTGTTATTGCCTTTTTGGGTCCGGCCTACCTCATCGCCCATCAGCACCATCGGAATGCCCTGGCTAACCATCAGGATGGCTAAGGCGTTCTTGATTTGTTTGTGGCGCAGGAAGTTGATTTTCGGGTCGTCGGTTTCGCCTTCCCAGCCACAGTTCCAGGAGTTGTTGTCGTTAGCTCCGTCGTTGTTATTTTCCCCGTTGGCCTCGTTGTGTTTTTCGTTATAAGCAAACAGGTCGTAGAGCGAAAAACCGTCGTGACACGTAATGAAATTGATACTGGCCGTTGGTCCGCGCTGGTGGTACAGGTCGGGTGAACCCATAATCCGCTGGATCATGCCACCTACTTCGCCTGGATCACTTTTAAGGAATTTTCGGACATTATCGCGGTATTTGCCGTTCCATTCGGCCCAACGCCCGTAAGCAGGGAAAGAACCCACCTGGTAAAGGCCGCCTGCGTCCCAGGCCTCCGCTACCAGTTTACATTTAGCCAGGATTGGATCGTAGGCCAGCGATTCGAGGAGGGGTGGATTACTGAGCGGACTACCATCCTGGGCGCGTCCCAGAATAGCCGCCAAGTCGAAGCGGAAGCCGTCGATATGGTATTCAGAAGCCCAGTAGCGCAGACAGTCAAGCACCATGTTACGTACTACCGGATTGTTGCAGTTCAACGTATTACCCGTTCCGGAGAAATTAAAATAATAACCCTCCGGGGTTAGCATGTAATACGTTTTGTTGTCGATACCCCGGAACGAAATGGTTGGGCCGCGATGATCGCCCTCGGCGGTGTGGTTAAACACTACGTCGAGCATGACCTCAATACCATTCTTATGCAGCTCTTTAATGAGGGTTTTCAGCTCATCGACCTGCATACCGAATTTGCCGGTTGCGGCATAGCCTGCTTTAGGGGAAAAGAAATTGACTGTGCTGTATCCCCAATAATTCACCAGCGTTTCGCCGGTAGTTGGGCTTTGGCGGCTGTTTTCCCACTCATCAAATTCATAAATCGGAAGCAGCTCAATACAGTTAATACCCAGTTCTTTCAAATACGGAATTTTGGCCCGTATAGCGCTGAATGTTCCGGGGTTTTTAACCTTTGATGAAGGATGCTGGGTAAAGCCACGAACGTGCATCTCGTAGATCACCAGGTCTTCAACGGGCGTTTCGAGCGGGTGGTCGTGTTCCCAGTCGAAATCTTCGAAAGCCAGCCGTGAACGATACGGGTAGACGTTATCCCAATTGGGTTTGGCTAACCAGGTGTCCCGTCCGCTGATTACTTTGGCATACGGATCGCTTAGAATAACCGATGAGTTAAACCGATGACCCGCTGCCGGATTGAACGGGCCGTCCATACGGTAGCCGTATTCAAGCCGTTCGTAATCAAGTTCGAACACGATCATGCTATACACGTTGCCGATCCGAAATTCATCGGGGAATGGGATTTCGGCAAAGGGTTGATCGGCGCCCCGGTCGAAAAGCACGAGCGTACAGCTGGTTGCGGAACTGGAGTAAACACTGAAGTTAACCCCGTTCGCTACCATAGTAGCCCCAAAAGGCAACGTGTGGCCGCGCCGAAATTTAATGCCCTCGTGCTCGTGAGTTGGGTAATAATCTATCCGATTATCGATCATATCTACGCAGCTTTAAGGGTGTTAATGCCTTCTTCCAGCGTTTCGGCCGTAATGAAAAACGATAAAAAGCCGGTATTGGCCATGATATCCAGAATTTCCTCGGATGTTCCGACCAGCACAACCTTTCCGTTTTGCGCTTTTATCTGTCGATAGATCATCAGTAGAACCCGCAATCCGGCGCTGGACAGAAAATCTACGTTCGACAAATTGATGATAGCCGCGCTTTTTCCCTGGATGGCAGCGATGGCGTTACGTTCAAATTCAGAGGCTGTTTTGCTGTCGATACTGCCAGATGCTTCAATGACGGTGATACCCTCTACCGTACTGGACGTTACGTTCATACTTGTATAAAGTTTGAAAAAGTTGAAGCTCAGCCGCTAATTCGCATTAGCCGCTGAGCTCTATCGGTCTTATTTTACGGGGGTGAGCAGAACTTTTACGCGTACCTGTTCACTAGTATCTGGTAGTTTTACCGTTAAAGCTTCCGCATCAAAGTTGGTGTATGGCTCATCGTTGATGAAGCACTCGCTGATGTATACGCTTCCTTTCGGCAGAATATCGGGCGATACGTACAGGATGTTATCCTTGAACGAATCGGGATATGGCTTGAAGTAGAAATACGTCGGTTCTTTGGTAATCAGTAAGTTGATGTAAACCGTCGACAGATAGCAAAGCTCTGTGCTGTGGTAGGCACTCATAGAGTGGCTGCCTTTGAAGCGCTCGGTTCCCATCAAATACGGCATCCCGTTCGAGAACACGTTGAAGTAAACGCCACCGTCGTCGGTATCGAGGAAGAATGCGTTATAGAACGAAGCCGCTTCGCGAGCCTGCTTTTCATAATCTTTCTCGCCCAGAATACCCTGGAGGATCAGATAGGCCAGAATAGCCTGTTCCTGCTGCCACCAGGCTTTCCGGTCGTGCCATACGAAGCGGTGATAACGACCGCCCGATTTGGCTTCCCGTTCGACTACGTCGTACCAGCCACCGCGCTGTTGGTCAGACCCAGCAGCAGGCATCAGTTCGGCAATTTTTTTGGCGAAGTCGATGTATTCCTGCTTTGGATTCAGCGACTGCATCCGCATCAGGTTCCAGGCAATTTTGAGGTTGTGCCCTACCACCGCCCGGTTTTGCTGCCAACCCCAGGTCTGGTCTTTGCTCCAGTCTTCCATGAATTTCTCCTGCACAAACGGACTCTTGTCGTAGTCAGGGAAATACTTGGTGATGGTATCAAAGGTGTATTCGAGGAAGTCAGCGTATTTTTTCTCGCCGGTTGCCAGATACAGATTGATCAGGTAAGCAGGCGCGTGATCGCCCACGGAATTCCAGTTTTTGCGAGCTCGGTTGTGGGCCAGCGATTCGTCGCGGGGATCGAGACCAATTGGGTCGATGTGCGAGAAATAGCCTTCCTGCTCGTTGTCTTTGAAATAGGTTTCGAACAGGTCAATGGTTTTTTCAATATCGAACAGAATGCGTTTGTCGCCCGTGATCCGGAACGTTTGGGTTGGTCCGGCCAGCGCATAGATCTGCTCGTACATCGGAATCGAATAGTAATCGTCACCGAATTCGGAGGTAAGCAGTTTGGTTTCTTTGGCACCATCTAGTTTCAGGCCGTGGTACCAGTAGATGAGGTCGGCATCCTGGTCGAAGAAACGCATGTGCTCGCGGAGATATTCGGTTCCTTTTTCGGCACCTTCCAGGAAGGCATCATTACCGGTGAGCATGTAGGCCGACGCAAAGCCATAGATCATGCGGGAAATGGTGTCCGTTTCCTGAAGGTAGTCACCACGTTTGGCGCCACCCAGATGGAGCATTGTGCGGTATTTGCTATAATCGATTGGCTCTTCGGGATAATTGAACTGCCATTTCAGATAGCTGGTAGCAATTGAGCTGATTTGCTGAATCCACCAGCTCTGGCCTTCATGCCGATATTCCAGCGGTGCTTTGCCAGGGAAGATCAGGAATTGTACCTCAAACAGGGGTTCATCGTCATCAACGCCAGGGTAGAACGTACCATAAGCGTGAACGTACTGCCCCTTTTGCGAAAGCATTTCAAAAATAATAGGAGTAGCATCCTGATAGCCTTCGTCCAGATTCCGAACGCTACGAGCGTAGGTAGTTGCGATAAGGCCAAGTTTGAAATGGCGACCATCGGAGGTTTCCAGAACAAACGCTTTTTCAGTAGGAATGAATTCGACTACGTAGCCTGAAACGGTATCGGAAAACGTAAAATCGATGCGCATGTTCGCTGCCTTTGATGGCTGGCCGTTAGTGCCCTGAGCGGGTTTGTCAATATCGGTTTCCATGAAATCTGATTGGAGTTTTTGAGGTTGAAATCCTAATAAAGGGTTTATTATAAGTCGGATTGGTCGGTATAGCCCTGGCTGATCTCGACGATGTTGCCATCGGGGTCTCTGAGCCAAACGGTTTTCCAGCCGGGAATGAAAGCGCTGAAATCCAGTGGTCCCAACGTAACGTCGGCGTCACTTCCTAAGGCCGTGACGGTGGCGTCTACGTCATCCACCTGAAAAGCCAGATGCCGAATGCCGGTATAGTGCGGACCATCGTTGACGGCAGCCGGAAAGCCTGGGTGCTCAGCATCGGCCCGGAATAGCTCCAGATAAACAGATTGGTCGTTTTTCAGGAAAACGATAGCGTTGTCGTCGCTCAAAGGAATGACGCGGGCCCGGCGGAAACCAAAGTGATCGCTGTAAAACTGCTCCGTTTTAGCAGGGTCGGTACAGGATAGTGCTACGTGCGAAAAAACCATATCAGCCTATTGATTAAGGTGTGGATAGAAGTTCAATGATTTTTTTTGCAAACAAGTGAGCATGACCACCTGACCGACCCGTCACTAAATCGCCATCGACTACTACGTCTTCGTTGGTATAGATGGCACCGTAGGCTTTGGCATCGCCAATCAAGTTGTTGTGGCAAACCAACTTCCGGCCAGCTACGAGTTCAGTAGCGGGAGCTGTGAGCCATAAGCCGTGGCAGATAATCCCCTTCAGGATACTTTTCTCCGCGAATACCCGTTTGAGAAATTCCGTTGCGGGCGGTATTTTCTCCACATCTTCGGTATAGCGCAGCCGGTCAGATACCATACCCGAGGGTACAATAATAGCAGCGTAGCTACGGAGTTCTTCGTCGCTCATATTTTCGAAGCTTTCCCAGCAGTCCATTGGAGCCCTGTATTCGTGGCCGTGGAATGTGATCCGCTCCTGTCCCCAGAGCCGCGTCAGAAAATGGAGTTCCGCGCCTTCCTCGGGGAAGCGATACTTGTAGTAAAAGATTTCGTTTTCGAAGTAGTCGCTTTCCAGAAGCACCCCAATCTTCTTGCCGCTCAATGTCATGGTAGTCGTTTTAAAAAGTCAGTACCGAAACCGATTAAGCCGAAAGTGCGGTTACCAATTGGTCTCCGAAGGCGATGGATGACTCAACAGACAGGGCCGTTACGAACGGATGATCGTACATGACCTGTGGTTTTTCGCGATTGGCCGTCGGGTCAGAATATACCTTGCCAGTTGGGCCAACGGCATCTTCAACAATCACCTGCAGCGGGAAAACAAACCCCTGGGTTACCAGATCCGTACCCGTATTTTCTTCTGTGGTACGTACCAGCGGATAGTTCATTAAGCCGGTGAAATCCCATTCGCGTGGGTGAGCAACCACCTTCTTGCCGTAGATGATCGACCGGTGTAACGTATCGGTATCGCGCGCCCAGACGAAAGCGCCAACGGCGTAGCAAAGTGCGCCCAGCACTTTACCCTGGTTGTAGGCGTCAACGCAGAGCTGGTGAACGAACGGGTTGCCAACAATATCGAGTGGAGAGCCTGGCCCACCTACTAACACCAGCGCATCGTAGCCATCTACTTTAGCGTCTTCAACTTTGATGGGTGTATCCCATTCACCTGAATCCAGAATTTCGTTGATTCGGTCAACTACTTCGGGTGGGTTTACATTATAATTCTGCATGGGATCGACAAAATCTTTATCCATGCTGAGTTGAAGCGGTAATGGAGTTATTCCTTTTGGGGTTGCCAGTGTTACGTCGAAACCTGCCTTTTTAAGGGCGTCCCAGGGAGCCTGTAACTCTTCGCCCCACAAGCCTACATTAGAAGCCAGTATCAAGACTTTCTTGCTCATATCTGCAATTGAATTAATTGAGTTAACGAAATGGTTTGAGGTTTTAACTGCCGTAAGGCTGGCTGTAAAGCATAAACGCCGACAAATCCAGCATATCGACTACTTTATAGGTTGGGTATTTTTCCATGACCCGCTGTTTGAATTCGGCTCCATCGGCGGCTGTTTCAAACACCGACTTCATGAATTTCAGGGTTTCGATCATGGTATCGCATACGCTGGAATCGGTAGGCTGACCGTGGCCGGGAAAGATGGTTTCGTAGCCTTTTGATTTGATGGCTTCGAGCTGTTGCATCCACGAATCGAAACTATAGTCGTTTGTTACGTAGTTACGGTCGCCAACGTAGGGGTACACTCCGTTGTAGACCATGTCCTGCGCGATCAGTACGTTGATCTCCGGTAGTTCGACCATGAGCGAGAACGTGGATTCGGTACCAAAGTTTTTCTGGTAAACGAGCGTCAATCCGTCCAGTGTTTCCTCCTCTACGGTTAAGGCCTGTGGTACGGTTACGGTGCTGGTAACGGTATCGCCAAAGGCTGGCTTCTTACTGTCCAGCATCATCTGACCGTAATTCTGGATTTCGTAAGCCGTTTCCTGCAGTGCGTAGACAGGTACGTCGGCAAATGATTCCAGACCAGCCCAATGGTCGGGATGGTTATGGCTGATGATAACCTTGTTGATTGGCTTTCCAAGGCTGTTCGCATAATCTCTGACAGCCTGAGCCTGTTCTTTCACTAACTGAGCATCAACGATAATCAGCGATGCTGGTGTTTCGATAATCTGCGAGCAAACCATCTCGGCCGATTCGGGGCTGAGGTAGCTATGGATTACGTACGGGCCTTTTTCAACCTTCGTAATGGTGGCAGAATTGGTAAGGGTTGGGTTCATAGCACAGATAGGAGTTGGAGGTTTTACCGGCGTTTCTATTAGGGTTTAATGCCCGAATAATGGCGGAAGATTTTTCCGTCTTTCATGTACAAGGCATCGTACACTTTGGAGGGGCCGTTTGTGGTGTCGATGGTTGCCTCCAGAAAGATGCTATCGTCGGTAATGGCCAGCTTTTCGGTTGATATGAAGCCCCGATAGATATAGTCGATATAATCGCTCAGTTGTTTTTTGAGAGCCTCCTTTCCCTTAATATGGATAGGTTCGTCGGCTACCAGCAAAATCATTTCAGCATCGTCGTGGTAGTCGTGTTCGACTAATTCGTTAGCATCTTTATTCGCTAACAGCACCAGATGGTTTTCGTAAAATGCTTGATTGTCCATTATTGATTAGTAAAGAGGATGGAATAAGTCGGTGAATAGTTCTGAGTTGTCAGGAAACGGTTTGCTTCGTCAGGCTTTTCAGGGCCCGCTGTAGAAGCACACCAGCCAGATGACGCTGGTATCCTTCGGGAATTCTGTCGTTATGAATCGGCAACTCATCCTGGCCTAACTGGTCGGCTGCGCTCTTGATCGAATCGGGGGTTAACGAGCTGCCAGCCAGTTTTTCTTCGATGTTTTTCAACCGGATTGGTTGTTCCGTAAAACCGGCTAGTATCAAGCGAATCTGATCGAGAGTATCGCCCGATTGCGTTAGACTTATGGCAATGCCGTGGTTTGCCTGACGCCCTGCGAGCTGATTGACAGTCAGATAAGCACTCGATTTTGCGGCTGGTTCGGGCAACACAATCATCGTAATCAGACCACCCTGCGGAAGCAGTACCCGATTGCCATTCTGACTAAAATAGTGAATGGGAAGGCGTGTGTCGTTATCGCGGGTAAGGACCACTACCGAAGCGTCCAGGGCCATCAGAGCCGCCAGGACGGGAGCATGAATGCGGCCACCGTGGCTCAGAGCGCCACCAAACGTACTGTGGTGACGTAGGTGAGGATCAGGAATTGTAGCCAGCGCCTGGGCCAATGCCGGATACTGATTAAGAGCCTCATGGGTAAGCAGGCTGTTGTACGAAGCAGACGCGCCTATCCGTAGTTCGCCGTTGTCAATATTGATGCTGGACAGCCCCGGAATTTTACGAAGACTAACCAGCGTATGAAGCGAAGGAACCCCTTTTTTGAGGTCACTAATTAACGACTGGTCGGCCGTAAGAATCTGATGCCCTTCGCGCCCCACCAAATCGAGGGCCTCCTTAAGCGTTTCGGGCGCTTTGTAGGTAAGTTGAATTCCGATCATGACTGGCTATAGGGTTACAGATTGTTTATCCTGGAGTATTGTCCAGAGTTTTTCTGGCGTTACGGGCATGTCGATGTGCTGCACATCGAACTCCGACAGGGCATCGCAAATCGCATTGACAATGGCGGGCGCTACGGGTGGATTGCTAACGTCTCCGGCGCCTTTGGCACCTAATGGATTGGATGGAGAAGGGGTTTCGGTTCGGTATAGCTCGATAGGGGGTAGCCAGCTTGCTCGGGGAATAGCATACGAATCCAGGTCGTTGGTTAGTACCAGCCCTGTTTCCGGATCGTAGTGCGCTTCTTCCGACAAGGCCTGACCAATACCTAACGTAATGTTGCCATACGTCTGACCATCAACAACGCCCGGATTGACAACAACACCAAAATCATTGGCCGCAATGTATTTTTTGAGATCAACCTGATACGTTTCCTGATCAATTTCAACAATAGCGATGTGCGTGCCGTAAGGGAAGTTGAAATTCTTGGGATCAAAATAAGCGGTGGCTTCAAGACCAGGATCCATGCCTTCGGGTAAGTCCCAGCCAAACCAAAGCATGAGAGCTACCTGCTGAAGACTCATAACGGCCTGTTCGGGGGCTGGAATACCAATCACTTTGCCGTCTTTGTACTCAATCAGTTCCAGCGGCATTTTGAACAGATAGGCTGCATATTCCCGTGCTTTTTTAATAATTGCCTGGCAGCCTTTCTGAACGGCAGCTCCTTCAACACTGAGTGAGCGGCTACCGTAACTGGCCTGACCGTAGTAAAGCGGGTTCGACGTATCGGAGTGTTTTAGCGTGATATAGTCGACAGGAATCTGTAGTTCCTGAGCCGCTATCTGCGCGAACGTAGTGTCCTGCGACTGGCCGTGGGGCTGCGCGCCGGTTGTAATGGCTACTTCGCCGGATGGCGCTACGTGGATGTAAGAACTGCCCCAGGTACCGCTCAGAAGTCCTTCGCCACCCATCTTGGCCGAATTACCGACGCCCGCTACAACTACGTAGGAGCCAATGCCCAGGCCAAGCCATTTGCCACGCAGGCTTGCCTCTGCCTTCATATCGGCCAGATTCGCATAGTCGGCTTTTTCCAGGGCCAGATTCAGCAGGTTTTCGTAGTCTCCTGAATCATAGGTCCAGCCAAGGCCATTATCAAACGGGAACTGATCGGGTTGAACCATGTTGATTCGGCGAACTTCTGCAGGGTCCATGTTCAGTTTCCGGGCAAACATCTCAATCATTCGCTCGATAAAGAAGATGGCTTCTGCACGGCCTGAACCACGCATAGGCGCTGCTGGCACCTTGTTGGTATAGACCACATCGACCTCGTAGCTGGCGTGCGGGATTACATAAGCGCCCGGAATACTTTTTCCAATCAGTGGTAGCGGCTGGCCGGGTGCATTGATGACCGGATAAGCGCCTACATTCGTGAAGGCCCGGCAGCGTAGTGCCGTGATTTTTCCATCGCGCGTTCCGGCAATAGTACCGTATTGAACCTGATCGCGGGATTGGGCTGTGTTCTGTGAAAACCCTACCCGCGTATCGACCCACTTGACCGGGCGACCCACCTGTTTGGCCATCCAGAGAACCAGTGGTGTATCGGGGTATAAGTTTCCTTTGCAACCGTTACTCTCGCCAATGGCCGGGACCACAACGCGCAGGCTGTTGTAGGGAATGCCCAGGACGTAGAGCGAAATCAGTAAACGATGTGGATAAGGAATTTGGGTATTTGTCCAGAGGGTATACTGATTCGTATGGGTATCGAAATTGCCCAAAACGCCACGGACCTCTAACGTATTGTGCATCATCCGCTGGTTGTAGATCCGCTGTTCAACCACTACGTCTGCTTCTGAAATGGCTTGTTCTACGGCCGCTTTATCGCCAAAAACAGCATTCAGCATGCGGTTGTTAGGCACGGAGTCATGCAGCAATGGCGCACCTTCCTTGAGTGCTTCTTCGGGATCGAGAACAACCGGGAGGGCTTCGTAATCAACTTTGATTTTGGCTAGTGCATCGTAGGCCTGCTGGCGTGTTTCGGCCACAACAGCGGCTAACTGGTCACCCGCAAAGCGAACTTTATCGGTCGCAAAAACCCGATGTGAACCGGGAACAATTCCGGATGGGTGTGATAGGAAATGGCTCTCGGTATAGGGCGGAACCCAGATAACGGGCATTGGCATCACCTGCTCGGTGTCTTTAGCCGTAAATACCCGGATAACCCCCGGCATAGCCTCCGCTTCCGACGTATCAATCGATTTGATGAGCGCGTGCGCATGCGGGCTTTGCAGAATAGCCGCATGAGCCATACCAGGCAGGGTCATGTCGGCAATGAATTTCGCGTCGCCTGTCAGTAAAGCTTCTGTTTTACGCGTTTTAAGCGATTGGCCAACGTTCTGACTGGCTGATTCCTGACCATTGCTGTGTTGATCGGTTAAGCGTTCGGCCGCTTCTTTTACCGCCTTGACGACCTGCTCATAACCGGTTTCGCGGGATAGATTTCCCTGAAGCCATTGCTTGATGTCGTCTTCGGTAGGGTTAGGATTGTTTTGCAGCAATTCAACAACCGACATAATCGTACCGGGTGTCGAAAAACCATTTTGTACGGCAAAGTTTTCCCAAAAAGCCGTTTGGACCGGATGAAGTCCTGTGGTGCTGGCCAATCCTTCAATCGTAGTAATGGCGCAACCTTCTGCCTCAACCGCCAGCATCTGGCAGCTTTTGGTCGTTTTTCCATCTACTAAAACCGTACAGGTACCACAACTACCGGATCCGCATCCCCATTTGGTTCCTGTCAGATTCGCGTAATCACGTAAAAAATCAATCAGCAGTAATCGGGGTTCAATATCTTGCTGGTATGGCTTCTGATTGATAAGGAGTTCCAGGTTCATAAGAAGAAGGGAGGAATAGTCGAGTAGGTTAAGCTAGCGAGCCATCAGGGTGTTGGACCATGCCCGCAAAGTGAATGGCAATGCGACCGTCACGTAGCACCCAACTGTCGGCGAAACGCATATGGCTTTCTCCGTCGGCGGTTTTCATGGTAATCTGCTCCGTAATCATCAGCGTTTCGGGGTCTTCGGTTTCGGCCCAGAACACGATGTCGGTTTCGAGACCGTCAATGCCCAAAATTCCCTGCATATGCTCACGGATTTGCTCACGACCTTTGTAAATAACCGGCTGTTTGGAGAAGCTGCTAATCAGTAAAGCGTCATCGGTGTATTGATCCAGTAACGCTTCGATATTTTTATCCAGAATGTACTGAATATGCGTTTTATACATCTCACCAAGTTTGGTGCTCGGTACGTTTGTCATGGATGTGAATGGATTATAGGGTAGCAGATCCTTCGTGGTACTTCAGTTCATCGACGGTATAGGTAGTCACCACTAGTTTGTCGGCTTTAGCAGCTACTTCCCAGGTTTGATAGGCATCCAGTTTGATACGTTTGCTATAAGGTTCTGGGGCATTCCAGACGCTGGCTTCCCACTGAACGACAACTTTAACCGAAGCGGTGTCGCCATCGATTGTTGATTCAACCGATTTGACGGTGTGAACTTCATCGAAGAAAATACGGATTACGCGCTGGTACCAGCCTTCAAAACCAGCGTGCCCGTAGACGGTTGCTTCCGGAAAAATCATCTTTAGCTCGTCGTCGGCCAGGTATGGTAGAATATCAACCATCGGGACGTGAATGTCGAGCATGTGGTACCAGTCTTTCGCTAGCTGGGTAATCGATTCATTGGTTAACATAATGACTTGTAGGATGATCGGTTAAAAAAGAGGAAGATGTCTTATTGAGAACAGTTGGTTTTGACCCAGTCTGGATGGAAGTTGCCTTCCAGGACCAAATCAATCAGAAACGGTTTGTCGTCGGCTAGCATTCGATCAATGGCGGGGCCAATCTCTTCGGGCTTTTCAACACGTACCGCATCGACACCCATCGATTGAGCCAGTATGTCGAACCGGATGGCTGGGTACGATAGATCAAACGAAAGCGGATAGTTGTGACTGTCGATGCTACGTTCTTTCCAGTACACGTCGATGTTCAGTTGCAGCAGTTTATAGGAACCGTTGTTGCATACAACAAATTTGGCTCCTGCGTTGTGGCGAACCGCAGACCATAGGGTCTGGATCGTATACATGCTACCGCCATCGCCCGAAAAACCTATAACGGTTTTATCAGGATTAGCCAGTTTGGCGCCAATGGCACCCGGAAAACCAACGCCCAATGAACCACCACGGGTGATAAAATACGAGCCCGGCAGGCGGGGTGGAATGGCCTGTTGTACGGCGCCTGAACTAGTTAGGGCTTCGTCGAAAATGATGACGTCCTGCGGTACTTTCTGAGCCAGTACGTCGGCGAATTGCGCCATTTTCAGCGGTTTGCCGTCTACAACAGGCTCGGGTGTTTTGGCTGCCCTGGCTTTCTGGGCCTCGCGAGCCGCCTGCAAACGCCCTTCGGCTGCTGTCTTTTGTTCGCTCGTCTGTAGCCTTTCAATGGCTGCGGCCAGGGCTGCCAACGAAAGCTTGGGATCGCTGACAACGCCCAGATCAACTCGATGGTTTTTCGCTATCTCGTAGGCGTTCAGATCGAAATGAATCACCTTCGCATCTGGTTTATAAATATCGTCCAGATGAGGGAAAACCTCCGGTAGCATGTAGGTGCCAACGATTAGATTGGCATCGTTCTGACTGGTGATCGGATAGCTAAAATCACCAAACATGTGGCCCGTAGTTCCCTTATACAAAGGATGCGTATTATCCATGAATATGTCGCCGAATTCAGCGCCATACACATCGGCTCCGAGCAGTTCTGCCACTTTTTCCAGTTCGCTGTTCGCGCCTGAATAAGCAACACCGTCACCCGCAAAAATGGTTGGTTTTTCGGCCGCTATTAGCCATTGGGCGGCTTCTTCAATTTGTTCGGGAGCTGGTGCTACGCGGGTTGATGGAATATGAGTGGGGAAAACCGGCTCGTCGTTGATGGCATCCAGTACGTCCATGGGCATACAGATATACACCGGAGCCATCGGCGGAGTAGACGCTATTTTGATGGCACGACGTAACGTACGTAACAGCGACTTGGGCGATAGCACCATGGTCGAGTACTTGGTTACGGGTTCCATCATGGCAACGAGGTCGTTGGCCATTTGGGAATCCATGTTCATGTACTGGAGCCCAGCGTCGGAGCCAATCACAACCAGAGGAGCATGCCCCCGTTTTGCCTGATATAACGCCCCTACGGCATTTCCGATGCCGGGGGAGCTGTGCAGCTGCACAATCGTTGGCTTTTGCGTAGCCCGAGCGTAGCCGTCGGCCATCATAACGGCCACCGACTCCTGAAGCGTCAGGATGTACTTCATCTCTGGGTATTCAGCTACGGCGTCCAGGAAACCCTGTTCTACCGTACCCGGATTGCCAAACATGTGATCCATGCCGTCGGCCAGGAACTGTTCGATGATTTTCTGATTACCGGTCTTACCAGCCATAGCGTTTCAACCCGTTATCCAGTACGTTAACAAACTGATCACCAAACTCAAGCGAACACTGTAGCGAACGGGCCGTAATGAACGGATAGTCGACAATAACAGACGTTTCTTTGCCAAAATTGCCATGATACTGGCCCTCGGGACCAACGGCATCACTAAGAATATATTCCAGGACATAGGGTGGTGGCCCCATGTTCAGATCGGTATTCAGGAAGCCCGTACCATCGTGATAGTCATATTCGATGCAGTGACCCGTAACGTGTTTGCCCCGGATAATGGATCGACGTTCGTTAAAGTCGCGGGCAAACACTAACGGTGCTACGCCGTAGCAGATAGCACCGATTGGCATATCTTTCTTGTAAAAGGCAAGAATAATATCGTGAACCCGCTGATTGTTAACGATATCGATGATCGGTCCACTGCCACCAACCAGCAGTAAGCCAGCGTATTCACTCGTGAGATCCTCCTGAGCTATCTTCAAGTCACTGTAATACTTTTCGAATTCTCTCAGAAAGTTGGGTGTTGAAAAGTAGGGCCGTTCTGGAACTACCTCCGACATATTACGCCGTTCTTCCAGGCGGTTGGTTGCTTCGAATGCCTTTACCATGTCGGCAGCCTCGGGAGTCGTTACACAAACGCCTAACGGTGGGTCCATATACGTTGTGTCGTAGCTGGGGGGTAAGGCTTCCGCTTTCTTTCCCTTAGGGGTCATAAATTCGACCGTATACCCAGCTTCTTCAAGTTTTGTCAAGGGGCCTACTAATTCTATTCCCCAGTATCCGTATTCTGATAGGATAGCCAGAATTTTCTTTGACATTTAACAGAGTAGTTTTAATAAAAAGAGAAATAAGTGCGTAGCACAGCCAGCGCACTCGGGTAAGGAGTGAAGGCGTTAAAACCAACTGACTGGAAAAAAGGAAAGAATCAATCTGTACAACACTATGTGTAGTACAAGACCGACCTGAATTGTTGCGAAAAAGTTACGTGTTTCATAAAAAGGGAAGGTCGAAAGTGGTCAACGATTTTTGCTCTCGTATTGTATACCAAAGCTAGAGGTTTAGAATTAACGAAGAAGCGATTTGCCGTGAACAACGAGTCACATGGAGTGAACGACGCGCTTTTGGGCGTGAGTTAATCGGACCCCTTGTTACATTAGTTTTGCTTCACCGTATCGAGCAAATTTTTGGTAGCTGAGGCCAGGATCAGTACGTCGGCTCCCAGCGTTACCAGCCGAAAACCTTCCTTAATTCGTGCCTTCGCCTGATTGGGATCACCGGCAAACGTACCACAGGGAATACCGGCGTCTTTACAAGCCTGCAATACCTTTTGTACCTCTGCTTCAATGGCTGGATTGCCTAAATCGTTCTGCAGATTCATGCTACCGGCCAGATCCAGTGAGCCAACAATAACGGCGTCTAACCCCTCAACCTGTAGAATGTCGTGGATATTCTGAACGGCCGCAATGTGTTCAATCATAAAAATCGTTGCTACGTTGTCGTTGGCCGTTTTTATGTAATTGCCCAGGTTGAGGCCGTAGCCTTGTGCTCTGGCCAGACCAATACCCCGTTCGCCCAGAGGAGGGTATTTCGTGAATCGGATGGCTTTTTCGGCATCTTCCTTGCTGTTGACAGACGGAATGATGATGCCGTCAGGGCCCGTATCCAGCACCCGCTTGATAATAGTCTGATCGTTACAGTCGACACGGACAATCGCCTGCGTTTGGGTGCCCGAAACGGCCTGTAGTTGGGCTTGAATCGTTTCGAGACTCATGCTCGTATGCTCAGCTTCAATCCAAAGCCAGTCGAATCCAATATGAGCAACCAGTTCGGCCAGTTGAGGATTCCCAATGGTTAAGGTTAGCCCATATACGGGGTTTCCAGAAGCAAGTTTTTCCTTGAAATGCATAACCAGTTACTTATTGAATCATGCCCAGGTCTTTCATCAGCGAATAGGAGTCGTACGGGAACCACCATAATTCGGCCAGCTTACCATTGGCAAAACGACAGATAATGTTGTAGTGGAATTTGATTTGCTTGCCGTTGGGGGGCGTTCCGTCTGGCAGGGGGCCGGTAAACGTTCCCAGATAAGAGAGCTCCAACGTAACCTTATCATCTTCACCGTAGAGGTTGTGGATTGTGTGAGAGCCATCCGGGAAGGCAACTTCTTCTGTTACGTAAAAAAACTCGCCTAAGGATTTATTGCCATGCAGATCGCCGGGAACAAAGTGGGTATGTCCCACAAAATCTTCGGCAACCAGATCGAGGTAGGCATCAAATGTTCTGGCATCATTGCTCTCAACAATGAAGCGCATAATCTTTTTGTTGTTTTCAACAGAATTGACTTCCATACGTATTGTTTTTGTTAAGGAATCACGAATTGAACGGGTATAGAGCAGAAAAAAAACAGGTAAATAAGTGCCGGATGTAGGCTAACGAAAGCAACTGACAATGCCTGACCCTCCTCATAACGCAATGGGAACGGCCAGCTGGACTCTGGAGTAGCGCATAGCCGTTTATTGACTGTCAATCAGGAAATAAGTATTGTAGTGCCGCACGGGCGCGAGGTGGCCGTATCTGGCCTTGGCTAGACAATAAATTGATCCAGCAACTAATGAGGGACGCTTCTGGATACGACGTGGATCACTCTATCCGTTGAGTGAATAACGCTGAACAGTGTAGAACGATTTATTGGTTTCATAAAAAGAGGAAGGTATTAGGTAGGGAATGACGCTGCATTCGAATTGCATACCAAAGCTATACGTTTGGCGTTACCCGAAAAGCGATTTGCCGTGAACAGCAGGGTACATGGAGTAAACGACACGCTTTTGGGCGTGAGTTAGTCAGGGCTACTTACCTGAACCGGAAATGATGCAGAAATTCCTCTTTATAAACCCGGCCAAGAGGAACCGTTTGGCCAGGAACCTGTACTTCATAGTCGCTGAACGACTCTACATGAGAGAGGTTTACGGCGTAGGAGCGATGCACCCGAATAAGGGCCATATCGGCCAATCGTTGCAGTAATACCGCTAGCGAGATACGTAACACAAACTTGCGTGTTGGCGTAACAACGGTTGTGTATTTATCTTCGGCTTCAACGTAAAGCACCTCGCCTTTATGCAGGCGAACAAACTGGTAGTTCTGTTTGATAAATATATAGTCGCCAACCTGCAGAATGGTTTCTCCCTCGCGGGCATTCATCGGTATGGTTATGGGATCGTTTGCGGGGGCTTTGCCAGTATTGGTGATGTAGGCAAAGTTGCTGAGCGCAATTTCGATGGCAATGCGTAAGCTATCGGTCGTAACGGGTTTGGTTAGGTAGGCGGCTGGTTTAGTGACTTTAGCTTGTTCGAGCGTTTCCCGATCGGTTAGCGCTGATAAATAAATAATCGGGATCGGGCTTTCGGAGGCTAGTTGCCGCGCTGTTTCTATGCCATTCCAATCGCCCCGTAGATTAATATCGCAAATGGCTATATCGGCGGCCTGCTCTTTATGAAGGGCCAGCGCCTGACGTCCTGTTGTAGCTGTGCCTGCAATGATATAGCCTTCTGCTTCCAGTTTTAAACAAAGCTCCAGGGCCAGGATAGCTTCGTCTTCAACGATTAGAATAGAAATAGGCTTAGCAGAAGTTGCAGTCATGGCTTCAAAAGAGATTACGCAGAGTTTATCTAATGTAAATCATTGCCAGTTACGAAATACCGGCTTATCCAGGAAAAACAGTACTTTTTACTCGTTAATATTTATTATGCGGAGGTAATTAATTAATCGGCTATAAAAAAACGGAAATTCCTTTCAGTTTGCGATGATTAAGTGCCCAAATAAGAGATTTTAGTGTACTAAAATCTTTGGTTGATCGTGTTTTTTGTTATCTATAGTAACAGTCTTTTGACAAATCAGAACGTTGAGCAGGTACATAAAAACACTGGAAAACAAATATAAAGCTAAATTTATATTCTTGTAATGTAAGTCTATCTGGGAAAGGGAATATTGGCATACTGCTTGTGGGGGTTACGTTTATGAAGAGAGTTTACGTTCTGTTGTTGATTTCCTTATCGGTTCTTACCCTTCATGCAACTGCCCAAAACCGCCTTTTGCCCGACTCTCTAACTCATGCCCCTGATTCCGTAAAAATGTGGACACTACGGAATATTGGTGACTCATTGGCGTATGCAAGTCAATATGTCAGTTCTAAACAAGCCTACCAGCAAGCCCTCGATATTGCACTGGTTACGGGTGATCAGCAGTCGATAGGGTTAGGCTATCGCGGGCTGGGTTTCTGGTACAACTTGACCGGCGATTATGTTCAGGCCATCAACTGGTACCAGAAAGCGCTGCGCGTTTTTCGGGAAAATGGGAATACCAGGCAATTTGTTAAAACGTTACGTTTCATCAGTAATAGCTACGACCGTTTACAGAATTATAAACAGGCGCTCAACTATACGAGACAGGCGCTGGCTATAGCCGAGAAAGAGAAGTATACCGATCTGTTGATGGAATCGTATCAGGGCCTGGCGATTTATGAATCGAAGGCGAAACGGTATCAGCAGGCTCTGGGAATCTACATAAAACTACTGGATTACTATAAGGGAGCTAAAGACACGCTTTCGGTCTACCAGAGCCAGTATAATTTAGCACTTCTCTACAAGAACATGGGGCAGTATGCCCGTTCTGAACGCGTTTTCAAAGAAGTGGAGGCTTTTGGTAAACAGCATAGCGATACCTATTTTCTGGGGTATGTCTATCTCAGTATCCCTTACGCGCTAATTCCGCAGAACAAGCTGGACGAAGCGGAACAGTACTGCCAGCTGGCGTCGGACTGGATACGACGTAACGGAGGAGAAACGCAAACTTATTGGGAAGAAGTAAACGGGCACCTGACTCGTTTATGGGAAAAACGGGGCAATTACCAAAAAGCACTCCAATTTTATCGACTTCAGATGGCTAATCACGATAGCCTGGTCAATGCGGATAAAAGCCGCCAGGTAGCTGAACTGGAGGCCAGATACCAAACTCGTGAAAAAGAAGCTGAAATTATAAAGCTGGAAGAAGCGAATGCGCAGCAAACCCGAAAAATATGGGTAGCCGTCGGTGGGGTTATTTTGCTGACCGTTTTGTTGGCTACGTTATACAATCTTTATGAGCGCGTTCGGGCGAGTCGACGTAAAATTCAGCAGCAGTCCGATCAATTAACGTTAATGATGAAGGAGATTCATCATCGGGTGAAAAATAATCTGGCCATTGTATCGAGTTTGCTGTATCTGCAGACCACAACCATCGATGACGATGACGTTATTCAAACCATGCGTATTGGACAGCAGCGGGTAGAAGCGATGTCGCTTATTCATCAGCGTTTGTATCAGACCGATCAGACTACCCAGGTGAACATGGGTGACTATTTAACCGATCTGGTTGAAAGTCTCTTAAAAGCATACGGGTATCAGCTCACTAATGTCGACCTTCAGCTTCAGATAGACGTAGCGACGCTGGATGTCGACATTGCAATGCCAATCGGATTGATCGTTAATGAGTTGGTGACGAATTCGCTGAAGTATGCCTATACATTTGTTCTTCAGCCATTTTTGTCCGTTTCGTTACGTCAGGCCGACGGTGATACGGAATCGGATTTGCTACTGGAAGTAAAGGACAACGGACCGGGTATTGATCAGTCAGATTGGGAGCGGGGAGCGTCTCGAAGTTCGTTTGGGAAAAATCTTATTACGCTGCTCAGCCAGCAATTAGACGGTGAGTTCGAACTAATTAAGCAGGAGGGCACTCTTTTCCGATTACGAATCCCGTATAACCGTTTGTTGAGTTAAGAACGGAGATTTTTTATCAGTTGGCTCCCCCTGCCTAATAAAGAATTACAATCTGATCTTTATCTGACTTTCCGAACCGATGTCCAGGCGGCCTTTTTTAGCTGCCTGGCAAAAGCTTCATCGACAGAGTTGGGGCGGAAGGTTAGTTTTTTCGGGGACTCATGATACAAAAATCCGTACCACACTAAAGCCCCTAAATAACATCCGGCGTCGTTGGCGTGGTGTGAGTCAAAAGCCAGTTTCTCTTTATCCCAGCGGTAGCCCATGTGTAGTGATTTGGCCTGGTTAGGTAAAGCGGGGGCCTTGGCCGAGTTGTAGTCGAACGAGTTGTCTTTCTGGAAACCCCACTTTTTGCTTGAGTTGACCCGCCAGAACGCATCGCCATTCGGAATAATAGGAATATTCAATTCGTGCGCTGTGGTGTGATAAGCTGCTCTCGATTTCTCCCACATCTGCTGGGCATTCTTAGCTGAATCGCCCGGCGCAATCCGGCTGAAATCGTTGGAATCAATACGATAGGCCCAGGTTTGGTGGAAAACGACTTGAGCGTTGGGTTGTAGTTTTTTAACGTAGTTGTACAGGTTACGTGCGTAGGGCTCATAGGTCGATACGTCGCCGGAAAGGATAGAAGCCTGCTGGATGGTAACTACGTCCCAAACGCCATCGGATAGCAACATTTTCAATGATTTACCATTATACGGTTTTCCCTTTGGATCATTGGGATCGCGCTCGGCGGCCTCTACATGATCCCAATGTCGTTGCAGGGAACTACCACCTATTTCGGCCCGGCCAATAACCAACTCGTGGCCACCTTCTTTGCTTAACTGAGGTAAGTATTTGGTCGCATTTTGGGAAAAGCTGTTGCCAATAAGAAATAGACGTAGCGACTGTTTATTGGTAGCAGATGATTGGGCCCCAACGACCTCTGCCGAGAAAATAAGGAAGAAAAAAAGCAGGGAATGTTGACCCGTTCGGAGGAGTTTACTCATGTTTTATGGGGTTGTATCTGCTCTCTAAATGGAGCGATGGGTCCTATTTTACTCGTATCGTAAAAATTATACGATTAATCTGAGTAAATAATGGCGCGATTAGCCTATCTGGCTTATAAGCCTCTTGATTATTCGTCCATGACCAGATCGATCTGTCTATATTTTGTTGCTGTACTTTGGGCCACTACGTGTCTGGCCCAACAGGAAATTCCGCTTTATAAGGGTGCTATTCCCAACTCAAAAGACGTACCGAATGAAGAAGTCAAGCGTCCGGGCGATATTGTTTCGACTGTTTCGCAGCCTACGCTGTCTGTGTTTTTGCCGCCCAGGGAAAAAGCCAATGGAGCGGCTGTGATTATTTGTCCGGGTGGTGGCTACAGCGTACTGGTGATTAAACGGGAAGGGTACGACGTAGCCAAAGCGTTTACCGATCGGGGTATTACGGCCTTTGTGCTCAAATATCGATTGCCGAGCGACAAAACAATGACTGATAAATCAATTGGTCCCTTGCAGGATGCGCAGCAAGCCATAAAAACCGTTCGGGAACGAGCGGCCGAATGGCAGATTAATCCGCAGAAAATTGGCATCATGGGCTTTTCGGCGGGCGGCCATCTGGCGTCGACGGTGGGTACGCACTATGAGAAGGCATTGATCGAGAATCCGGCTCAGGTAAAACTACGCCCCGACTTTATGATTTTGGTTTACCCCGTTATTAGTATGGGCGAAAAAATGGGTCACGCGGGCTCGCGGGCTAATTTACTGGGGCAGGCGGCTAGTGCGGATCAGATTGCTCTATATTCCAACGAAACACACGTAACGCCAACGACACCGCCCGCTTTTTTAACCCATGCCGGTGACGATAAAGTAGTGCCGGTTTCGAATAGCCTGGCTTTTTATGAGACCTTGCAGCAGCATGGTGTTCTGGCCGATTTGCACGTTTACGCGCAGGGCGGTCACGGTTATGCGAAAACCCCCGCTTTCGACGAGTGGTTTGGCCGCTGTATGCACTGGCTGAAACAGATTGAGATGGTTCCATAACAGGCTAGTTGACGTAACGTATCTGGTAAGGCTTGCAGCGTGTTTTGTGGTTACGGGGCTGACTTATAGGGTGTAGAGCGATTTGGCTAACGTACCCAGCGTTTTGAGGGTATGCTCTAATTGGTCGCTCCACGGAAGGCCATAGCGGAGCCGCATGCAGTTGTCGAATTGATTTTGAAGGGTAAACATACGCCCGGGCGCAATGCTGATTCCCTGTTTAAGGGCCATTTTGTAAAGCTCGACCGTACTGATTCGCTTATCTAGTTCTACCCAAAGGAAAAAGCCGCCCTGTGGCTGACTGATTCGAGTTTCCGCTGGAAAATACTCGGCAATGGCGCGTCTATACTGCAGGCTGTTGATACGTAGCGTTTGTCGTAATTTCCGTAGATGACTTTCGTAGCGGTCACCCACGTAAACGACCAGTGAGTAATCTGTCGTCTGAGTTTTTCGTTGCCCTGAATTTCTTCGTAAGCCGTACGCCATCCCGAATCTACTGCTCAATACCGCGAGCTACTCGGAGGTATAAACGCTCCGACACGGCTTGTGTCCGAAACTCGTTTTCCTGAACTGTACTCACAGAAATTAGAAAAACTGTATCTGTATCGCTACCAAAAATACGTCGATTATTGTAAGCCGATACGTAGTGGAATGCCGAATGTCAAACCTCTTTGAAACAGTAGAGGACCCAGAATCTCATTGATCATGAAAAAGATAATACTAATAACAGGCTCCAGTCGGGGTATAGGGGCCGCAACGGCTCGCATGGCTGCTTCGGAGTGGTATCAGTTGGCGATCAATTAGTTAACTAATCGTCTGGCTGCCGTAGAAATTGTCGATTTTATCAATCAGAACGGCGGGAAGACCATTTTGCCGATGCGTTGCTGGAGACAGACGTAATGGAGCTGTTTACAATGATTTAATTTTCTTCGGTCCCAAAGGGGGGAGCCTTCTCACCAAATCGTTGAACTAAGCCATACTACGTATCAAACGAATATGACGAAACCAATTTATATTCTTGGCGCCGGAGCCATCGGAAAAGCCCTGGCTGTTTTCCTCACGCTTGACCACAAGCCAGTAGTGCTGTTGCGGAGTAGCATCGATAACGTAGCTCGTTCCCGTGAAACCATTCAGGTGATACGTAGTGACAACACGACGCTTGACGCAACCGTCGACATCAGTACGTTAAGCGATTTTCAGGAATTGGACGGGATCGTGGTATTGACCAATAAGTCATACGGTAATGAAAAACTAGCCCAGATACTTACGGCCAAAATCGGACATTCGCCCCTTGTTATTCTCCAGAATGGGTTAGGCATTGAGCAGCCTTTTCTGGATGCTAACTTCTCGGCTGTGTACCGTTGTGTTCTTTTTGCGACGAGCCAGGTAATCTCGCCCGGCAAGCTCCGATTTAAACCGGTTTCAGAGTCGCCCATTGGCGCCGTAAAAGGTTCTGACGAGGTAGCGGAAGAGATTGCAGCACAACTGAATACGTCGATCTTCCCGTTTAAGGCAGAACGGGCTATCCAGCCCATAATCTGGAAAAAAGCGATTGTGAATAGTGTGTTTAATTCAATTTGCCCGCTCCTGGATGTCGACAACGGAGTATTTCAGCGCGATGACCGTGCGTTGAGTATGGCAAAGCGAGTGATAAACGAATGCGCGACGATAGCCGCTGAAACGGGGGTTTATGTCAATACGGATGAGGTTGTGGCGAGCCTTCTGGCAATCAGTAGCGCGTCGGATGGGCAGCTGATTTCGACCTTACAGGATATTAATAACAATCGGCGAACAGAAATCGATACGTTGAATCTGGAGATCGTTAGACTGGCTGCATCAATGAATAAAGAATACGTGGTTACAGAAACTAAATTGCTGGGCGATTTGATCAGTTTGAAATCGGCGCTACGTCTCAGGGCCTGAGTATTAGTTCGCCAAATCGCCTACTACTAGCAATTGACTGGCGTAACACGCATTTTCCTGATAAGCTGCCGGGTTATCGATTGTCTTATTGCGGGTTTTCAGAATGGCGGCTTTGTCGAGTTGTTTGGGCGATACACGTAGCGTTACCGTATGCTTCCCGGCTTTGTCGATTGGCACGAAGAAAAAGCTGGACCGGTAATACGTAGCAAAACTGTCGAATCGTGGGTAATCAGTATCGGGTTGATCATCGACGCTTACGGTATATTGGCCGCAGTTTGGCCCTACTACGTCATAGACTCCCAACACGTTACCGGTAAAATGGATGGTCAGCGAGGCTCCTGGTTTCGACGATTTGATTAGATACGTAAAACGATTGCGTAATTGATGGGCCACCGAATCGGTTTCTGGAGAAAGTACCTGCCAATCCTGGCTTCGGGCAATATCCTGAAGCGAAACCATTTTGGCCGCTTCCCAATTCTCGGCGTCAAACGGTTTGGGCAGGCGATGAGCCACTGGTTTTGTTACGTTCATCAGTTTGGTCAATGAGCGGGCAAAGGCGGTTGCATAAAAGGTGTGCCCTGTTTCTGAATAAGGATGCGTCCCATCTGGCGAGAACACAATTTTTCCGGGGTGATCGGCCTGTACGCCTTTCCAGACGACCTCTCCCTGTCGAGCCTTGGCGATCAATTCCAGTCCCATATGAATAGACGGGATGCCGTAATGTTGCGCAATTTGCTCCATCGCCACCACGGAATTGGGCAGATTGCCAGCCAGCAGGGTAGGAACCATTGGCTCGTTCAGGGTATACACGAAACAAATGTCAGTCTTCGGATTCTGCCGCCAGATTTGCCGGACAATGCCCTCCATCGATTTATGAATAACGCTTGTCGGCGTATTGCTATCATTGACGGCAAATTCGACAAAAACAAGGTCGGGTTGGTGGACCAATACGTGCTGTTTCAGTCGGAAAACTCCCAGATTGGAGCCCGTACCGCCAATGGCCGCATTGATAGCCTTGATTGACGCTTTGGGAAAACGCTGTTGTAATTCGTTCAGTGATTTTTCGCGCCAGCCATTTCCTGCTTCCGTAATACTCCCACCAAAATAGCCGATAGTCACTTGCTGGCCAGCCTGAAGTTTCTGCAAACTGTTCGGCATACCTTCCCGAATCCGGCATTCGTGGTTAGCCATCAATGTGTCTGATTGGGCCGTAACAAACGTAGACGAACAGACGAACAACAGGATGCAGGGGAATCGGAGCAAAAAGCGCATAGTTAAGATGAGTACAATTCATGGCATAGCAACGTAGTGACGCTACGTACTGATACACTATCTATAAAGCGTTCTGTTAGGGATTACTCATGCTCTGTACGGCACTAATTTGACGGTAAGGGCCAAAAGTCTATTGATCAACCCATACAGTATAGGCAATGGCGAGTCTGCTTATACGGTTACCCGCTCCGGGAGACAAATTGATTATCATTCCTGACAAGCGTACTCTGAATCATGACGCTACGTTATTTACTACTAATTAGCTGCTTTTTTTACTACGTTACGTCAAATGGACAGTTGCCGGAACGTGCTTTCGTGATCAGCACAGTAGAGCCGTATGTGCTGGCCGAAGCGCGTTGGGCCATGCAGCAACAACCGCTTTCGATCACATCGAAAACATCGCCCCGGAGCGCGGGCAGTAAACACGATTTCTTTTCGGAAGGGGATTACTGGTGGCCCGATTCAACCAACCCGCAGGGGCCTTACGTGCAGCGGGATGGAATGACCAACCCAGATAATTTTGTCGCTCATCGTCAGTTGATGATTCGACTGAGCCGGGTGGCAGGCGCATTGGCATCGGCTTATTTGATCACGCACAACGATACGTATGTTAAGCATGCCTTTCGGCACCTTAACGCTTGGTTTGTCGATCCAAATACACGCATGAACCCCTCGCTCTTGTATGCGCAGGCCATTAAAGGGCGCGCAACCGGGCGCGGTATTGGCATTATCGACACTATCCATTTGATGGAAGTGGTGCAGGGAGTACAGGCTATGGAGAAGTCTAAACAGGCCGATAAGCAGATGGTGGCCACTATTCGGCAGTGGTTCAGCGATTATCTGACCTGGCTGACAACGCATCCCTACGGCATCGATGAGATGAATGCCAAAAATAATCATGGCACCTGCTGGGTGATGCAGGTAGCCGCTTTTGCCCGATTTACCCGTAACGATTCGTTGATGACTGTCTGCCGAAATCGCTACCGGACCGTGCTCTTGCCCGACCAGATGGCTAAGGACGGAAGCTTCCCCCTGGAACTTCGCCGGACAAAACCATACGGCTATTCGTTATTCAATCTGGATGCAATGGCCACGATTTGTCAGATTTTGTCGACGCCGACCGATAATCTCTGGACGTACCAAACCCCAGACGGACGTAGCATCCAAAAAGGCATTACGTATCTCTATCCGTATGTCGTCGATAAACAAAAATGGCCGCTAAAACCCGACGTTATGTACTGGAACGACTGGCCGGTAGCGCAGCCATTTCTGGTTTTTGGCGCACTGGCGTATCATCAAGAGGACTGGCTCAAAACCTGGCAACAGGCAAGCCACGATCCAAAGGTGGAGGAAGTATTACGCAACTTACCCATCAGAAATCCACTGCTTTGGATAAATGAGACGTAGTGTCGGCGGGCGAAAAAAGCGAAAAGGCTTTCACGTAGTTAAACGAACTATACATTGCCAGACGTTACGTTCATACTGTATGAAGTTATTACTCGTTGAAGACGAATTGAGCCTGGCTTCTTTCATTCGGAAGGGAATGGAAAGTGAAGGATATGAGATTGATCTGGCTTATGATGGCTTAATGGGCCAGCGATTTGCGGATATGAATATGTATGACGTTATTATTATTGACGTCAACCTGCCGCACATGAATGGGTTCGATTTATGTCGACATATTAAAAAGCAATCGCCCCGACAGCCGGTGATGCTTCTGACAGCGCTGGACAGTTTGTCGGATAAAGAAAGCGGATTTGGCGCCGGAGCCGACGATTATCTGGTGAAGCCGTTCGATTTTCGGGAGCTTGTCTTACGTACCAATGCATTGGCCCGACGAAACAGTACGTTTTCCGGGCAGGCCACCGTACTGCGCGTTGCCGATTTAACCCTGGATACGGGCGCTCGATGTGCTACCCGTGCCGGGCAACGTATTGACCTGACAAGCCGGGAGTATGCGTTACTGGAATACCTGATGCTTAATCAGGGCCGCATTGTTACCCGCGTCGACATTGCCGAAAAAGTCTGGGATTTGCATTTTGATACGAATACCAACGTAATAGACGTGTATATCAACTACTTGCGAAAGAAGATCGATAAGGAGTTTAACACTAAATTGTTGCATACAGTGGTAGGGATGGGCTACGTCTTACGCGGATAGCTATGCAGATCAAACAAAAACTCATTCTGTGGTTTGCGTTGCTGGTCGGTCTGATTCTGCTTGTCTTTTCTATTTATATCTACGGTACCTACTCCAATTTTCGCCAGCGTGCGTTTGAAGACCGGCTGGAAAAAAAAGCACGGGTAACCGAGCATTTGCTGACGCTACAAGGGAACGTAGCGGGCAGTGTGATTACGTCGATGCCCGAGCAGGTAGAGTTTGTTTATTCGCCATCGGATAGCCTCATCTACAGCAGCCAACCCCGGAATGATTTTATGGCTGATTCGGCCTTTCGGCGTCGGGTTCGTCGGGAGCGATTGATTCGGTTTAAATATCAGAGCCCTGGTCATCTTTATCCGAAAGATGGTGTTGCGCTGACGTATCCGGGGGTATCGCCTTCCATAGATGGCCGGGAATACGTGGCTATCGTAACGGCTTATGATTTGGACGGGTATCGGCATCGGAACGAGTTGCGCGATCTGTTCTGGATCAGTAATGCTATTGCCATTGGGCTGGTTATTCTGGTTGGCTATATCTTCTCCCGACAGGCGCTTAAACCCCTGAATAACCTGATCGGTCAAATCCGCTCGCCAACCGCCACCAATCTGACTTTTCGACTGAAAGCGGAGAACCCGCAGGATGAAGTGGGTGTGCTGGCGCAGGCATTCAACGATTTGCTAACCCGCCAGGAGCAACTGGTCGATAATCAACGGTCGTTTATTGCCCAGGCTTCGCACGAGCTGCGTACGCCTTTAGCAACGATTAAAGGTTGGCTGGAAACCTCGATGCTGTATGATACCGATACGGATAGCCTGAAACGGGGCATGGGGCAGGCCGTTACCGAACTGAATAAGCTAACGGCGCTGGCGAATGGCCTGCTGCAACTGGCCCGCATCGACGGCGTTGATGGCCATATTGAGCGTCACTCGCTGGAGCTTGTTGATAGTGTTCTCGATGCCGCTGATACGTTCGGGTTGCAGCACGCGGGGCAGTCGCTCAGCGTTCAGGTTAGCGATGGCGTTCTGGAGCAACCCCGGCCTGTATGTATCATTGGGAATAGTTATCTGCTCAAAACAGCGCTTTTAAATCTGCTGGATAACGCGGTTAAATACTCCAATGGCCAACCTGTGACTTTATCGCTGGAGATGGACACCCACGAACGGGTTCGTATTTGGGTTGAAGACCGAGGGATTGGCCTCGTTCCGGGCGAAGAAAAGCAGATAATACAGCCTTTAGCACGTGGGTCAAACGTACAGACGATTAGTGGTTTTGGTATTGGCTTAACGTTAGTCCATCGAATCATTACAAGTCATCAGGGCGTTCTTCAACTGAAAAATCGACCGGGCGGTGGCACGATTGCCGAAGTCATATTGCCAGTTGAACCGTCTTAATCCGTTCTAATAACATCTAATTTCGCTCTAATTTCGCTCTAATCTGCTGCCTGTAGCTTTGAGATTATTCATAGGAAGAATAATCTTATGCTTGGTAGAGAAAAACGACATGTCGGTTTATTAATTATTCTGCTGACCGCTCTGGTTGATCCGGCGCAGGCGCAGATAAGGCAGGCATCATCAGAAATACCCCAGCTTACGCTCAATGAAGCACTGAATCTGGCCCGAACGAATTATCCCAGTATTCGTGGTAAACTGGCTACGATCACTGCTGCTGAAGCCGATGCGCAGGCGCTACGTCTATCTTTGTTACCACAGGCCGGGATTCAGGCGCAGACGCTGAATGCTACGTCCAATCAGGTACGTGGTGCCTACGTATCGAACGGTGGGCTACTGTTGCCTATTTCGGGGGTTCGGACAGATGGCTTTAACAACCAGGCTTCCTGGAGTAGCGGTGCATCGCTGGTAGTCGACTGGGAAGCTATTACGTTTGGTCGTCGGCTGTTACGGCAAAAGCAGGCCAGTTTGCAGATTGAACAGGCCAGAGCCGATTATGAAGGAGAAGTTTTTACGCACCAGGTACGGGTCTGTGATGCGTATTTGCTAGCCCTGAATGCGCAAAAGTCGGTCGCTATCCAGCAGGTCAATCTTCGTCGGGCGCAGGAGTTGCAACGTATCATTCGGGCCAGTACGGAAGGTGGGCTGCGACCGGGTATTGACAGTGCCGTTGCCAATACGGAAGTGGCGCGGGCGCGTCTATTGATGCTGGAAAGTCAGCAGCTAGCCCAGCAACAGGTGCTACGTCTGACGGAATTGATTGGCCAGCCGAACCCAGGCGTTCGGCTCGATTCGATGGTTTTTTATAACCAGCTGCCTCGTTTTACGTCCATTCCCGACTCAAGCCAGCATGTTCATCCGCAGCTACGTGTTTTTCAGAAAAATATTGAGTTGGGTAGGCTCAGTGAATCGGTGCTGAGAGCGGCCGCACTGCCGTCTGTTTCGGTACTCGGTTCGTTGCAGGGTCGGGGTTCAGGCATTAGTGAGCAACCCGGTCCCGACGGCACGTTCCGTATTGATCCGTCACTCGGGGCGGGTTTACCGCTGCGGTCGTTCAATTATATTGTTGGCGTAACAGCCATCTGGCGACCTACTGACTGGTTTAGAACCAAATATACCGTATCGGCACAGCGGGAGCGTGTCAATACCATTCAGGAGACGTATAATCAGCAGGCTTTATCGTTGCAGTCGGCCAACCAGAACGCTATTCTGCAATTTGAGCTGGCCAGGATTCGGGCACAGGAAGCTCCCCTTCAGCTCGAAGCGGCCGGGCAGGCTTACATTCAATCGCAGGCTCGGTACGAATCGGGGCTGGACAATATTACTACGTTAACCCAAACTACCGCCTTGCTCAACCGGGCGGAGGTCGATCAGGCGCTGGCAACAAACAGCGTATGGCGGGCGCTGTTACTACGGGCCGCCACGGCTGGTGATCTGGAGTTCTTCCTGCAACAAATCCCTCGCTAACTCTAACGCTATGATAAAAGCTGCTTTAGCCAAGCCCATCACCGTAATTGTCGCATTGGCGGGTATCGTCTTATTTTCGTTCCTGGCTCTGCAACAAATTCCGGTCGATATTTTCCCCCGGCTTAACCTGCCCACGATTTATATTGCTCAGCCGTATGGCGGTATGACGCCCGCCCAGATGGAGGGCTTTATTGCTACCCGTTATCAGAATCAACTGCTGTATGTGTCTGGTATCAAGGGTGTTGAGGTAAAGAATATTCAGGGTCTTTGTCTGGTTAAATGTACGTTTTACGAAGATGTGAACATGGCACAGGTGTCGGGCGAGGTGGCCAATCAGGTCAGCCGGGTCATGAATTACCTGCCACCCGGCACTGTACCGCCAACGGTTGTTCGGTTCGATGCGTCGAGTTTGCCCGTCGGACAGTTGGTTTTCAGCAGCCGTCGCGCATCGTTGGGCGAAATGCAGGACCTGGCATCGACCCGTATTCGACCCTTGTTTTCCCAGATTCCGGGCGCATCGGCTCCGCCACCGTTTGGCGGGAACGAGCGGACGGTTGTCGTTAAAGTTGACCCGGAGCGGATGCGGAGCTATGAGTTGACACCCGACGAGATTGTGCAGGCGGTGGTTAAAAACAACCAGATTTCACCGGCGGGGAGTGTTCAGATGGGCGACTATACGGTAATGACGCCCAGTAACACGGTGCTGAACAAGGTCGACGAATTTATGAACGTTCCGCTACGTAAAGGGGTAGGGCCAACCGTTTTCCTGCGGGACGTAGCCACGGTGGAAGATGGAACGGATATAACGGTAGGCTATGCCCTGGTGAATGGCAAACGGTCGGTATATATCCCGGTGACAAAGAGTGCAGATGCTTCCACGATGAGCGTAGTAAACGCGCTGAAGGCTAAACTGCCGGAAATGAAGGCCCTGTTGCCCGACGATGTTCAGCTTACCTACGAGTTTGATCAGTCTATCTACGTAACGCAGGCGGTGCATAGCCTGGCTGTTGAAGGTGGCCTGGGGGCTATTCTGACGGGATTGATGGTGCTTCTGTTCCTGGGCGACTGGCGAAGTTCGCTGATTGTTATCCTGACGATACCCGTATCAATTTTATCGGCTATACTATTGCTGAATCTGGCAGGGCAGACGATCAATATCATGACTTTGTCGGGGCTGGCGCTGGCCATCGGGATTCTGGTCGACCAGGCTACTGTAGTGATTGAGAATATTCACCAGCATCTGGAGATGGGTAAGCCCAAGGCACGTGCTATTCTGGCCGCCTGTCAGGAAATGTCGTTTCCGTTGCTGCTGATTACGTTGTGTATTCTGGCGGTATTTGCACCCGCTTTCATGATGAACGGCGTACCACGGGGAATGTTCCTGCCGCTCTCGTTGTCGGTTGGGTTTTCCATTATAGTCTCCTATATTTTATCGCAGACCTTTGTTCCGGTTGTTGCCAACTGGTGGTTGAAAAACCATGTACATGCTTCTCCTCATGATAATAGCATTCTGCCCGATTTAGATCACAAGTCGGAGCAACAGATGGAACATTATGAAGAGAAACATCCTGAAAAAGTGACCGGTTTCGAGCGATTCAAGCTAGGTTATCTGCGTTTGCTGGATAGCCTGATGGCGCGACGCACGCTGGTTGTTGGTATCTACGTACTACTTTGTGCGGTATTGATTGGCGTGGGATTCATGCAGATTGGACAAGACATGATGCCCCGTCAGAATCACGCCCGTCAGTTTCAGGTTAGGATTATTGGGCCGCAGGGACTTCGGATTGAACGCACAGAAGAACTCACCAAACGGGTCATCAAGCAGATTGGGGATATTGTTGGTACGAAGAATGTGTCGATTTCCTCCGCTTTCGTGGGCATGACGCCTTCCAGCTACGGTACCAGCGCGCTCTACGTCTTCAATGCGGGTCCCCACGAGGCCGTCTTGCAGGTTAATTTATCGTCTGATTACGAAGTCGAATCGCTGGATAACCTGAAAGAGCAGATTCGTCATCGTGTTCGTCAGAAAATGCCTAATGTTCGATTGTCGTTCGAACCGATCGACCTGACCGACAAAATCATGAGTCAGGGTGCTCAGACACCTATCGAGATTCTGGTGGGTGGCAAGGATCTTCAGGAAGGTCAGCATTATGCCAATCGGCTCATAACGCGGTTGCGGGAAATTCATTATCTGCGCGATATACGAATCAATCAGCCGCTTAGCTATCCTACCGTTACCATTCAGGTTGATCGGGAACGGGCCGCGCAGTTGGGGTTGAGTACCGATGAAATCGCTAAATCGCTGGTAGCCGCTACGTCGTCGAGCCGGTTTACAGCCAAGAATCTTTGGCTCGATCAGTCGAAAGGGTTTGCTTACCAGGTCCAGATTCAGTTACGGCAGGATCAGATGAAGTCGGTAGCGGATGTACAGGCTATTCCATTAGTAAAAGGCCAGCTACGTCCAACCCTGGGCGACGTAGCGACCATTGCGCCGACGACCGTACCGGGGCAGTTTGACCGGATCGGACCTCGACGGATCATTACTGTATCGGCCAATATTAACCAGAATGATTTAGGAACGGCTACCCGCGATGTGCAGAAAGCTATCGATGCAGCCGGAGATCCTCCAAAGGGTTCGGTGGTTGAATTACGCGGTTTGGCTCAGTTGCTTCAGGAAACACTAAGCAGCCTTCAGGTTGGCCTGGGACTCGCCATTGTAGTTATCTTCCTGCTGCTGGCCGCCAATTACCAGTCGTTCAAAGTGGCCAGCGTTGTATTAGTCAGCATACCGGCGGTACTGGCGGGTTCGTTAACGCTGCTCCTGATCACAGGACAGACACTGAATCTACAATCCTACATGGGTATTATTATGTCGGTGGGAGTATCGGTTGCCAACGCGTTATTACTGGTCACGAATGCTGAAACGCTACGTCTGCAGTATCGCGATGCGCATGCGGCCGCCCGTGTGGCTGGCGCGGCTCGGTTACGCCCTATTTTAATGACGGCTCTGGCCATGATTGCTGGCATGATTCCCATGGCAAGCGGTTTAGGTGAATCCGGTGAACAAACAGCTCCGCTGGGCCGGGCCGTTATTGGCGGTCTATTGTTTTCGACCGTAGCGGCTCTGTTGATTTTGCCCGTTGTATTCGCTTCCGTTCAGCGAAAAACTGATTTCGACTCGCCCTCGCTTGACCCTGATGATCCAACCAGTACGGTGTATGACGGCGTACCATCGTTTACCACGGAATCTACTGAAATCGCTGTTAACCATTAATCCATAGGTCTAGTCTATGCGCTCCTATTCTTTTTTATCCTTTACGATACGTATGGTTTTGCTGACCAGCGTAGGGTTTTTAGCGAGTTGTTCTGATCACGCTTCGTCGGAGAAAAGTGCGATGAACGAAGAACCCATTAACGAAGAAATTCGGTACGAAACGATTCGTGTGACGGCGTCACGCCCTGTGTCATCGCTGAATCTGCCCGGAGAACTGGAAAGTTATTACGAAACCGATCTGTATCCTCGGGTAAGCAGCTACGTAAAAGCGCTGCACGTCGATATTGGTGATCAGGTTCGGAAGGGACAGGTGCTGGTCGAGTTGGAGGCCCCCGAACTAACGGCCAACCTAACCGAAGCCTACTCGAAGGTGAAGGCTGCCGAAGCGGTTTTCGGAGCTAGTAAAGCCACCTTCTTGCGGGTATTACGTACCAGTCGGACGGCGGGGGCAATTTCGCCGGTTGATTTGGAAACGTCACGTACCAAAGCAATCTCGGATAGTCTGGCCGTGGTGGCCGCCAATGCGCACTATAGTTCGGTTCAGCAGTTAGTTAGCTATCTGAAAATTACGGCTCCGTTTGCGGGGGTGATTACCGATCGTCGTCTGTCGCCCGGCGCGTTTGTGGGGCCGGGAGGACAAAACGGCGTGCCTATCTTAAAAATCAAACAACTTGATCGGTTACGTCTGCGGATAGCCGTTCCAGAAGCGTACCTGGGCGATATACGCCGGGGGGGCACGGTTAAATTTTCGGTTCGTAGTTTTCCGAATCAGACATTCGCGGGGCATATTAACCGAATTGCCAACAGTGTGCGCCCTGAAACGCGATCAGAATTGGTGGAAATCGATTTCGAAAACAAAGGAGGTCGGCTAAAGCCCGGTATGTTTGCATCGGCTCAATTGCCCGTTTCGGCATCCGGCGAAGGGAGTGTATACGTACCAAAGTCGGCCGTGATCAGCACCATGGATCGCACCTTTGTTTTGAAAATTGACAATGGGAAAGCCGTTCGCACGACGGTCCAGAAAGGGGATGAAGCCGTTGGCCAGACACAGATATTCGGTGACCTAAAGCCGGGTGACATCATCCTGAAAACGGCCAGCGAAGACATTGACGATGGCGCAACGGTGAAAACACAATTGGTTAATTAATTCACTAACTGTACCCTGTTATTAGGGGGTAACCTTCCGTTACTCACAACAAATGAACTGCCCCGATGCCCCAGTTGACATGTAGCCTGGCTGTATTCTAATTTATTTCTAAGTTTTCTCAAAGGCGCTTCTAATCCTAATTTACCAACTTGCATGTTTTACAGCTTTAGAAAATTTTGATCGGTCTCAGGGATTCAATTTCTCCCATTCTGATCTGCGCTATTTGGCATGATTACCACACTGGTTGTCCTATTTTTGCTCGGTTATACCCTCATTACTGTAGAGCATTCAATTCATATCAATAAAACCGCAACGGCTCTCATTACTGGTGTCATTTGCTGGACCGTATACAGTCTGGCCATGCCATCGCCTGAACCGGTTTTGGAAGAATTGAGCCATCATCTGGCTGAGATTGCTCAAATCCTCTTCTTTTTGCTGGGAGCCATGACCATTGTTGAGTTAATTGACATTCATGGGGGCTTCACCATCATAACCGACCGTATTGCTACCCGCAATCCACGTGTTCTGTTGTGGCTCATTTGCAGTTTGACGTTCATTCTGTCGGCTCTGTTGGATAATCTGGCTTCCGCTCTGGTAATGGTCTCGGTCACCCGAAATTTGGTACGGCAGGCTGAGCAGCGAAAGTTGATTGCTGGTATGATTATCATTGCTGCTAATGCCGGAGGGGCCTGGTCACCGATTGGCGACGTAACAACCACTATGCTTTGGATTGGCGGACAAGTGACAACCGTTAATATTATCAGTCAACTCTTCTTACCCAGTGTAGTCTGTTTACTGGTGCCGCTACTGTATGTGAGTTTCACCCTGAAGCCCGAAGGTGTACAACAGGATGCCAAAGGAAATAAGTATCCAAGCCGACCCTATGTTGATCCTGTAGCCCGGCGTGATCGACGCGTCATGTTTTCTGCCGGTTTGTCTGCAATTGTTATGGTGCCTATTTTTAAAACAATTACTCACTTGCCGCCCTATATGGCCATGTTGTTAGCTTTAGGAGCGGTATGGGTCGTTTCTGAATTAATTCATGCCAATAAAGACGAGGAAGACCGGCAACGCTTTTCCGTAGCCCATGCGCTGAGCAAAATAGATGTGCCCAGTATTTTGTTTTTTCTGGGTATTCTATTGGCTGTTGGTACCCTGGAATCGGTTGGTATTCTGGAAGAAGTAGCCACTTCTCTTGATAAATCGGTAGGTAACCTGGATGTGATTGTTGGTATCATTGGTATTGCTTCGGCGATTGTCGATAATGTGCCCATTGTGGCCGCTGCGATGGGGATGTATGACCTGGCTTCGTATCCTCCCGATCATAAATTATGGGAGTTCCTGGCCTACTGTGCCGGCACCGGCGGCAGCTTATTAGTGATCGGTTCAGCGGCAGGCGTTGCGGTTATGGGCATGGAACGGCTGGAGTTTGGGTGGTATCTGCGCCGGATCAGTGGGTTAGCCTTGTTAGGTTATCTAGCAGGTGCGCTTACCTATCTGGGTGTCTATACACTAACTCATTAGGGAAATGCTGATTGGAATCGATCTGCTGTTTGGGATAGATGTTTGATGTGTTGAATCGCCAACTAGATCACTGCAACTAAAAAGCGCTACGTCAAAATTCGACGTAGCGCTTTTTAAATGTACAAAAACTGAACTAGCCTTTCATGAAACGGACCAGGCCGATCTCGACCAGCAGGCAGGCTAGAGCCGCCAGCAGGAAATATTTCCATAGGCTACGTCCCAGATTTTCCTGTTCAAGCACCTGCACAAAATCGCCGTCCTGAATACTGTCGAATACTTCTACATTAGGCTGGTTGGCAAAGGCCCGGCGAAGTTCGTCGGCCGAGTAAAAATCCATAGCCGATTCTTCGTTGCCGTGATTGAAAGCCAGCAATCGCTCGGTTTTGCCGTCGAGCTGAAGTTCATAATAACCGGCTTCTACTTCCTGACCTGCTGACAGCTCGTTGCTTTTAGGCATTTCGAGCAATAGCTGATTACCCACAATGCGTTGAACTGGAATGATGTCCAGCTTGTCATGTTTCAGTTTATAGACCGACCGCTCCGAAGGGTTAGCAACTGGAATAGTAATCAGGGCGTCGTCGAACGAATAGGCTGTCCGCTGGGCTCTGACGCTGAGGGCCGCCATCTTGTACATAACAGGTACAAAAAGAGCGTGTTCAGCCAGATTGCCATATGCATTACTGAGCGGATTCGCCAGCAGATAAATAGTGCCCTGGCCCGCTTTAGACTGAGTCAGTAGTGGACTGCCATCGCGTAGCCCAAGCAAGCGCTGCCCCGCGTTCCATCGCCAGACGGGCGCGGCACTGGGCATATTGAGTGGCTCGGATTGGTAGCTGGCCTGGAATACATCCGAGAAAAACGGATTTCGACGGTCTGGGTCGGCAACCGGCAGGGGAGACGGTGTTGTTCCCGATGCCTGACTCTGAATGGTACTGACGCCCAGAGCACTCAAAAACGGGGCATAGGTGGTCATGTCGGGATTGGAAGGTGGGATAACCGTAAGACTACCGCCCTGACGAACGAACCGCTCTAGTTCAGTACGTAGCGTACCATTAATCTGAGAGACTCCTTCCAGCACGACCAAATCGGTTCCTTTCAGCTGACCTACGTCGAAGTTCTGGGCATTGAAGCTTTTCCGAACAAACAGGCTATCGTTCGAATACACAGCGTCGATGTAATCAGAAGATCGTTGCTCAAACAGGTGCAATACCCGAACAGAAGGGGAGGCTTCCAGTACGAAAAAATATTGATTGTCGAACGTAATAGGAAAGTCTTCAAATACGATTCGGCCCCGGTGATACCCTTTCTTGGTTACGTTGAAGTTGAGGGATACCGTTGCTGAGCCATCAGGTGCAATCGTGGCAGATGCCGTTGAGGTTTGGGTGTCGTCCAGATAAAGACGTACCGCCAGGTTTTTTACGTTTTCACGACCGCCGTTGTTTAGCTTGACATTCAGGCTGTTATTCTGCATTTCCCGGATGAAAGGCGTACTGAGCCACACAGAATCGACATATACATTTTTGGTCGACTGTGCGTCTAGAGGGACAACGAAGAGCCGGTCTGTTGTGTCGATGGCCAGCCGGGATAAATCGCCGACGGTACTTTTCTGGAAGTCAGAAATCCAGAACAGCTGATTTCGCCCTTGCTGATTTAAGCTTGAGAGCAGATTCCGCTGCCGTTTGTAGACCGCTTCGAGGGTTCTGGGCGTATGAGCAAACCGTACCGAAGTCACCCGGTCTCGTATCGATTCCGTTGAGCCGGTTTGCTGTTCGGCCGCCGAGAAATCATTTGTCAGCAGTTGTAAGGACGTAGCGTTTCGAAAGAGTGTCAGCAGCTCGTCGAGTTTACCAGTCGCTATGTCGAGGTAGCGCTTGGTATTCAGTTCATTCTGCATACTGAACGAGTTGTCGAGATAGATACTCGTTACGCCCTGTCGGGTAAGTCCTAGTTTGTTTTTACTCGGAATAAAGGGCTGGGCAAAGGCCAGAACCAGAAAGATCAGGAACAGACACCGGGCGGCCAGAATAAGCCAGTGTTTCAGCCGTCGGAACGATTTTGTTTCGGTCTGAACAGTACGTAGCAGAGCCACATTGGTGAAAAAGACCCGACGTGTTCGGCGAAAGTTGAAAAGATGAATGGCAATCGGAACGGTTACAGCCAATAGGCCAAAGAGAAAGGACGGATATAGGAAATTCATTCAGAGTGTCTCGACAAAATTTAGGGCTGAGTATATAGGTCTTACTAGTAACGACCTAACGCGCATCTTTGGTTTCTACGACTTAATTTAATCAGGGATTACGAATTCATAAAATGCTGTTCTGGTTTGCAAAATGTCTACGTACGTTATGGAACCGAGCTCATTCCCGATCGTCCTGAATGTATCTGTCGGTGTATGACCTACAATTTGGTGGTAGCCAGTCAAATAGTCAGCGCTTGTTTCTGATCGGTCGGCCCAGACGGGCCCGCCAAACGGATGATGACCACCTCGCTTTGGCCCAACGTCAAATAAAACGCTTTGCGTGGCTACAGATTGCTGGTGGATATAATTGATCAGTTCTGCCAGATTATAACCGGGCGTAAACGTATCGCCAACATGCCCAATTTTAGCCAATAACCGTGCCAGCCATTTGTTGGTGATACCCGCATGAGTCAATATATACGATCCATGCTGGTAAGCGACCTGAAACAGGGTACGGTGTTTATCGAAGAGGGCACTTAGTCCGGGTTGGGCCCACGCCCGAAAGCCAGAGCATCGGTAATGAGGATAGTGCAAATAGTGTGCGTCATGATTACCAATCAGGAGTGTTATTTTATCGGGTTGTTGCTGTTTTACGTTTATAAGGTCATTCAGGTTGTTGTAGATACCGTCGTCGTCAAAAATGGGACTGTCTACGTAGTCACCAAGAAAAATAACTCGGTCGTAAGCGTGTATATCCGCTTCTTTCCATACGGTTCGGCCATGTATATCGCCGATAGCAAGAAATTTCATACGTTGCGTATTCGTCGCCAGATGAATCCATCCAGTACATAATGTGTCATTTGAGGGAGAGCCAGCAAGGGTACAAGCAACGCCAATGCTTGATTGTCAGTTACTTTTGGTAATGACATGAACAAACCGAAAACCGTTGCATGATCGCGCCAGACCAGACCATCCCACAAACCCTCTTCAAGATACGCCAGAATACTCACCAAACCGAAGAAAATGATCCAGCTTTGGCGTACAGATAACCCGTTATGTAGAAATGCGACGCGATTGATAAGTGGCTTTCTGGGCCGGTCATGTATCCAGATAAGCGCCAGGTAGGGAACGCCATGTGATAGGACATTGAGCATGGTGAAAGCCAGATCGCCATTAAACTGAATAATGCCAAAATACCAGGACACCAGCGTTCCGATGATAAGCAGATTTCGTGGCCAATTAATCCAGCGGGAACGGCTATATAACCATATCTCTTTGGCGAAGTAAAGAATCAGGAATAACACATACAGGGTTGTACATGCAGCCTTGAGCGTTACTGATTCCCGCTGAACAAAATCGCCGTCAACAAACCAATTGAAGTTTCTGTCTGGCGTCAAATGCCACCAGAGGATAGGGTAGACCGTTGCTACGTAGATAACAACCGTATCGAGCCACTTCGACCAACTGGGTACGCTTTCGGAACGGCTATAGATACGCATCAACCCGTATTGTTGTCGAACGAAGTGAAAAACAGCCAGATAAGCCAGACCACGCCAGAACCACAATCCACTGGTGTAATGAACTAGTACGCCAACTACGTAACAGGCAATCGGAACCAGTATGAACAGGGATCGTTGTTGCTGAAAACGGGATTTGTTGAAATAGGTGCGAAACAGGGTGCTGTACACATGTGCAACATCAACCAGCAAGACTAGTATGACCCAGCCCGCAACCGGCATTTCGTCCGTAGTTTTGAACCGGTCGGGAAGCAGATAAACGACTAGCAGTGCCAGAAAGGGCGGAGCCAGCACGTATAGCCCATCGAACGAAGCATTTTTGATCCAGGGCTGTTTCATAACGTACTGACGACTTGACTTGCGGCCCGAATTCCCTGATCGAAGGCTTCTTCAAAGATAGAAATGCCACTTAAATCGGAATGAGCGAAAAACAGGTTGTTATCGATGGGTTGTTGAGCAAGTTGACGTTCGCTACCCCAGATGAAACCGGGTGAGGGCGCAATCATACCGTGCCCCCATACCCAGATATCAGCCTGTGATACGTAGTCCCTAAGACTCGGATGCGCAATTTCCAACTCGTCCAGTACTTGGGTTAACCACTCTTCGTAAGACGTATTGTAGGCCATTCGCCGGGCCGTATCCGGGTCCTGATCGGTTAACGGCTTGTAATACGTAACGACTTTGGTCAAACTATCGCGCAAATCCTGGTGATTAGCCGTGATATACCCAACTGAGGACGTATTGTACAGTACATTGTCCCAGCAGAGTGGCAATCCCCGACCTTGTGGCAACCCCGAAATGGTGAGGTTAGCCACCACCCACGGTGCATACCGGAAACCGCTTCCCTGAGGACGTTCAGGTAATAAATGTCTGGTAATGAATTGTGGGGTGGCTACGATTACTTTACGGGCCTGTATCACTATTGTCTGGTTGCTGACTACATCGCAGGCATGGACCAGAACGCCCTGGTTATTGGGCCGCAGTTCATACACCAGTATATTCTGCCGAATGGGGCTGTGGCTCTGCCCCCGAAGTTTATCTGTGAGAAACCCATTGCCTTCTGGCCAGGTCAATATGTCGCTATCTTTAGCGTTGGCCGCCCTGCCTTTCCGCGATGCAAAGTAATGGATACCGGCCCAGGCTGAGGTGGTATCGAGCGTAGCACCGTAATCATCGCGGCAACAATAATTCAGATACCAGCGCAAATAAGGGGAAGTGAACTTATGGTTGTTCAGAAACTGAGTAAATGCGATTTTATCCAGATCGCGAAACTGGCTATCTGCCGATGAGCGATCCAGCGGAATCATGAAGGCATCTAGTCCATCACTACCCTTGGCTTGTTTGTACTGGTCGACCAGCGCAAAAAAGGCTTTGATCTGCTTTTTGTCGTCTTCCGGTACACCCGTTTCGGGTACAAGACCTTCCTGCCAGAAACCGTTGATATAAAGTCTTTCTTCGGGATCGTGACAAAGATAGTAGTCATTATAAAGTGGAAGCCCGTCATACGTAAAGCCTGTAATAGCGTTAATGTCCTTCAGAAAACGAACCAATTCCTGATTACGAAGATCGGGAATGGGCAGGTAGTGAGCCCCGAACGGATAAGCCGAAACGGTATTCTGACCATAGGCTGCGTTGCCTCCCGTCTGGGCCGCCATTTCCAACAAGAGTACATCGCGAACACCCTGTTGGGCCAGCCATCTCCGTGCCGACAGACCTGCAACACCCCCACCAACGATCAATACGTCGGTTGTTACCGTTTCCTGTACAGGAAGTTTCATTAACTCGGCTACGGAGCGAAGTCGATGTCCAGCCTGGTAGTTTGCGCCGACCATACCGCCCTGAATATGGCTCATACTGCGAGTCGCTTTACAGGCCGATAGCGAGGAGATTCCCGTTAATAAGAGAGCAGTGCCCAAACCGGTCTGACGTAAAAATTCCCGGCGCTCAGATGAGTCAGGTTTATTGTCCATACGGTGCCCACTCTTCTTCAAAGGACTGTACCAGGATCTGATTATTCAATTTGTTGGCCTCCACAGGAACCTCCGCCATATCGGGAGGAAAGTAAAGCATATCGCGAATTGTCTGCGTATTCACAAAACGTAGTCCGGCCGGGAGGGAGCCATTGGGCCGCCACTGATGGTTGCGTAAAGCCAGGACGTAGCCCCATTCGCCAAAAGAAGGAACGTAGGCGTGATAAGGAATGGTTTGAAAACCAACGGCCGTCAGCGTATTTCGGATACACCAGAATGATTTGCGCGCTACGTAAGGGGAAGTCGATTGAACCACAACCAATCCATCGGGCGTTAATCGCTTTTCCAGCTCGGCATAGAAGGTGGTGCTATACAGCTTGCCGATCGAATAGTTGGACGGATCAGGAAAGTCGACGATAACTACATCATACTTTGCCGTATCCTGTCGTATCCAGGTAAACGCATCCCTGTTTAGTACGTGAACTTTAGGCGATAGCAACGATCGTTGGTTCAACTGAAGGAGCTTGAGATTTTGTTGAAACAAGGTCGTCATGCCAGGGTCGAGATCAACCAACTGAATGTGCTGAATAGATGGATATTTCAACAACTCCCGAACGGCCATGCCGTCGCCACCTCCCAGGACCAGCACTCGTTTGGCTGTCGGACGAGCCTGCATGGCCGGATGAACAAGGGCTTCGTGATACCGGTACTCGTCGGCCGAACTAAATTGCAGATTCCCGTTTAGGTAGAGCCGTAACTCCCGGTTATTACGGGTTAGTACAATACGCTGATAAGACGTGCTTTTGCTGTAAATGACGGTATCCTGGAATGTAACGCCTTCGGCATAGGTCATAATCTGTTCGGCATATACGAAGCCAGCCGTCAAGAAAACAATAGAAGCGGTCAGTACAATAGAAAAGGTAGCGCGAAAAGGCCGGGTTTCGTTAAAACGATACAAAAGAAAAACCGCTACGCCCATATTCAGTAAGCCAAAAAATAGCGATGTGCGAATCAATCCCAAATGTGGGATTAGCACCAGCGGGAAAATTAAGGAAGCCAGCAACGCGCCAATGTAATCGAAGGTGAAAACTCGGGACACCAGTTCTTTAAAGGTCAGCTGGTTTTCCAGGATACGCATGAGCAATGGAATTTCCAGTCCAACCAGAATACCCGTAAGCCCGACCAGCGTATACAGGATCAGTCGGAACGAGGCTACGTATTCGAATAGAACGAATAGGAGTGGCGCACTGCATCCGCCTACGATTCCTACCAGAATCTCGATACGTATGAACCATTTCAGCAGGTTTCCATCCAGGTATTTGGAGAGCCACGAGCCGATCCCCATTGAAAATAGATACACCCCGATGATAGTCGAAAACTGCATGACTGAGTCACCCAGCAGATAGCTCGCCAACGTACCGGCCACCAGCTCATAAATTAGTCCGCAGGTCGCGATAACAAATACCGATATCAGCAGGAGCCAGTGCAGCGAAGTTAAGCCTTCTTTGGTTGCTGGTTGTTCGTTTGTACTAACCATGAATAGCCGAACTGATGATGATAGCAACCGCTATCATAAAAGCGGCTGCCAGAATAGCCAACGCCACATTCTGTTTATCAACGATCTCTTTCCAGAGGTTTTCAGGCGCCAGTTTTTCAATGATGACAAAACAAACAACCAGAATAAAGATGCCGAGTAAGGAATAAAGAATCGAAGCCGTAATGTATTTGAGTTCCATGAGCGTTTAGGTTATTTGTGATAGAATCTTGAATAGCCGCTGCGGCCACTTCCTGCGTGCCCTGAACGATAATAGCCGTTTGCACCTTCAACACTTTCTTTGTCGTCGCCGAGTAAGCGGGTTCCCGTAATGCTGGCCCAGGTAAAGAGGCCCAGCGCACAAAAAACGGCAACAACGTAGTATTTTATTTTGGCAATTTCTTTGAGCATACAGATCTATTCGGTTGAGGTATTGACAAAATCGCTGTTGCTCCACCGTCGGCTCTCATACCATTGGTTGTGACAATAAAGAAAAACAGGATAAATCATAAATAACACCAGCATAAGGCCTACGTTAGCACCAAGCATCGGATTTTGCTTGACGCTTATACTGAATGATATGTTTTGACCGGCATTGTTGGCTGGATAAATAGTCAAATGGTAACGGCCCGACGGAATCCGGGAGAGAATAGCGTCATCACTTGGGCTACCTTCCGACCAGCTTTCACCGCCTTCATAGCCGTGATAATACTCCAGCGTTTTGGTGAAGTCATACGTGCGTCCCGACTGTTCCTCAATGAGCGTAACTGGCAGCTCAAGCCAGTCATTATCAATGTATGCCCGGAAATTAAAACCCAAGGCTGCCGGTCCGTCTACCTCGAATGTGGGCGTAACAATCGGTTTGAAAGAGTGGGTTGAATCAGATACTACGTTGAACGACTGATCGAATACCTGTTTCGCTGGTTTCGTAATGGTGAAAATAATCTGGATGGCAACGAGCGCCACCAGCGCTATACTCGTGAAGGGCAGCACCGTACTTAATCGGTTTTTGGGATCGGCCGGCTGAACGGCTCCTATTCCTTCTGGTACAGGCAACACCGCTTCCGATAAGCCAAAAGCAGTAGCTACCTCCGCCGGGCTGAGGTGAGAACCTTTGTACCAGCTCGATAGATTGTTGCGTTCTTCGCTGACCAGCATGTGGGGCGGATTGATATACTCAGAAACAGATAGGTGCTCATCATCCATGATGTTCCAGTCGAATTCGCCAACTGCCCCAAGAACTTGGGGTTGATAGCGATTATACAACCGATATTGTCGGGCTGCCGTATCCACGTAATAAACGTTACCTGCGTGATGATACGGACGATACGTATCGGTCGTGGGCGTAATCCATACCCAGTGTCCATTATACTCGGCTAACTGGCTTGTTTTTCCATCCTGCTGGAGCAGTATATACTCTGCCCATTGGTAAAGCGGGTTTTGCTCTCTCTTATGCATGAAGCCCACCACCCGCACAAATTGTCCATGTAAATACCCGTCAGTCCCGATCGGTAGGCTGCTTACATACTCTGTTTGAGAGAATTGTCTGATCAGCTGAGGAGGCCCTTCGTTTTCATACTGGAAAAAAGCATGGCAGTCGGAACAACCATAATAGGAGCTGTTTGCTACGTCGTAATAGGTAATCAGTGTCTGGCAAGCAGGACAATGTATCGTATCCGAAGAAAAAGTTGGGCCGGAATGAGTTACGTCGATCATCGCGAGATTTCCTGTTTGGAAAGTTCGATACCAGAAAAGTGACTAAGAACACCATCATAAAACTGACGTGCCTTCGGTGTATTGTCGTGTAAGTTGTTAGACAGGAAAACATCGAAGGTGGCAATCTCGAATTCTGGCCAGGTATGGATAGAAACATGCGATTCAGTGAGGCAGATAACAGCGGTATAACCACCATTCGGAAAATCATGGTAGACTTCGCCAACCTTAGTCAATGATAATGAATGGATAAGCTGGTCGAACAGGGTTCGACAACTGACAACATCGGTAAGGAAGTTGGGGCTGGCCCGAAAGGTGGATAGCAGGTGTAGGCCCGGTCGATAAGCAGTCATGGCTTAGGCTAAGTAACTCTACTGAAAGATATACTGCAAAGGTATACGTAGTGCCACTGGCCAGTCAGAAAATTAGAATATCGGTTTTGGAACGGGATAATAGGAATAAAAAAAGCCCCGACTGGTTACCAGTCGGGGCGAATCTACTTCTATCTTAAGACTATAAAGTCCGTTTTACTTCTTTAATTTCGAAGCCTTCAATGATATCGCCCACTTCGATGTCGTTGAAGTTTTTAACGCTCAGACCACATTCGTAGCCAGAACGAACTTCGTTCACATCGTCCTTGAAGCGTTTCAGCGCACCAATCTCACCGGTATGAATCACGATGAAGTCGCGAATAACGCGGATCTTGTGACTCCGTTTGATAAGACCATCGGTTACGTAGCAACCGGCAACGGTACCTACTTTGCTGATCTTGAATACTTCACGAACTTCGATATTACCCGTTATTACCTCTTCCGTTGTTGGGGCTAACAGACCTTCCATAGCATCCCTTACTTCATTGATAGCATCGTAAATAATCGAGTACAGACGAATTTCGATCTGTTCCTGCTCTGCCAGTCTCCGGGCATTCGCTGACGGACGAACCTGGAAGCCGACAATAACAGCGTCGGAAGCAGAAGCCAGCAGTACGTCTGATTCGGAAATCTGACCAACCGCTTTGTGGATGATATTTACCTGAACTTCTTCTGTCGACAACTGTAACAGAGAGTCAGACAAGGCTTCTACAGAACCGTCCACGTCGCCTTTTACAATTACGTTCAGCTCTTTAAAGCTACCGATTGCTTTCCGACGGCCAATCTCTTCGAGCGTAATGTGCTTACGGGTACGTAGCGTCTGTTCACGTAGCAACTGCTCACGCTTGTTCGCAATTTCACGAGCTTCGCGTTCGGTTTCCATTACGTTAAACTTATCGCCTGCCTGAGGAGCGCCTGGTAAACCCAGAATCTGAACAGGTTGAGCAGGTCCGGCTTCTTTGATACGATCGCCCCGGTCGTTGGTCATAGCCCGGATACGACCGTAGTGAGCGCCAACGAGCATGACATCACCCTGACGTAGCGTACCGTTCTCGATCAGTACCGTTGATACGTATCCACGACCTTTATCGAGCGATGCTTCGATAACCGTGCCAAAAGCACGTCGATCTGGATTCGCTTTCAGTTCGAGTAATTCAGCTTCGAGCAATACTTTTTCAAGTAATTCGTCAACACCCATACCGGACTTCGACGAAATTTCCTGAGCCTGGTATTTACCACCCCATTCTTCAACAAGAAGGTTCATGGAGGCAAGTTCAGTACGTATCTTTTCAGCGTCGGCACCTGGTTTATCCACCTTCGAGAAAGCAAAAACAATAGGTACGCCCGCTACTTGTGCGTGGTTGATGGCCTCGCGGGTTTGCGGCATTACGCTGTCGTCCGCTGCAATTACGATGATAACAACGTCTGTGACCTTGGCTCCACGAGCACGCATGGCCGTAAAGGCTTCGTGACCAGGAGTATCAAGGAACGTGATCATCCGATTATCAGCGGCTTTTACGCTGTAAGCACCAATGTGCTGCGTAATACCACCGGCTTCACCGGCTGCTACCTTGGCCCGGCGGATGTAGTCAAGCAACGATGTTTTACCATGGTCGACGTGACCCATGATCGTAACAATCGGAGCCCGTGGCTGCAGATCTTCTGGAGCATCTTTTTCTTCGTCGATGCCTGCCTCTGTTTCATCTTCAGCCGATACAAACTGTACATCGTATCCAAACTCATCGGCGATTACCGTAATCGCTTCAGCATCCAGTCGCTGGTTAATCGAAACGAACATACCCAGGTTCATACAAACTGAGATGACTTCGTTAATCGATACGTCCATGAGCGATGCAAGATCGTTGGCCGATACGAACTCGGTCACTTTCAGCGTTTTTGCTTCCAGTTCTTCCTGCTCGTTCAACAAACGACGATCTTCTTCGCGTTGGTTTCTACGATCGCGCCGACGGTCTGCTCCCCGATTAGGCGTATTACCCATCATGCGGGCATTGGTCTGCTGGATCGATTTACGAACATCAGCCTGGGTTGGTGCCTCCCGACGATTTCCACCCCGGTCGTTGCCGCCCCGGTTTCCACCTCGATCATTTCCGCCCCGATTGTTTCCACCCCGATTTGCGCCCCGGTTATTCGCGTTGGCATTGTTTTGCCCTCCGCGATTTCCTCCCTGGTTCTGGTTATTGCTCTGGCCTTGTGGCTGAGCATTGTTACCCTGGTTGGCATTGGCAGGGCGGTTACCATCGCGCTGGCCTCCCTGATTTTGATTGCGGTCCCGATCACCTTGATTCCGGTTTACTGGTCCACGATCGTTTTGGTTCTGGTCGTCACGTGGTCCGCGATTGCCTTGGTTTTGGCCATCGCGCGGGCCGCGATCATTGCGTACGTTGTTGTTGCCACCCTGATTTGGCTGACCCGTACTTCCTACTGCATTTTCACGGCCACCACGAATTCGTTTCCGTTTCTTCTTGTCCGCATTATTGTTGTTACCACCGCCTTGACGAGGGTTGTTGACTGGTAGCTCAATTTTACCTAAAATCTTCAAACCTCCCAGTTGGTGACTACCAGCCGCCCGAATCGTTTCGGTCGGTGGAGCTACGGCTTCTTCTTCAGCAGGTGGTGGAGTCTGAGTTTTGGCCGGGGCCTGACTTACTGCCACTTTTGGCTGATCCTGTTTTGGCTGATCAGGCTGACGAGCTTCCACAACCTTTGGCTTTTCAGCTTCAGCAGGAGCTTTAGGTTCCACAGAAGGCTCTGGTTTAACAGGAGCTGGTTCCGGTTTTGACTGAGTAGCAACTGGTTGTGACACTTCGGTCTTAGGTGATTCTACTTTAGGTAGTGACGGAGCTACAGCTGGCTTGGCTTCAACAGGCTGAACCGGCTTAGGCGCTTCAGCGACCGGTTTAACTTCTGCCGGTTTTGGCTCTACTGGAGCTGGCTTGGGAACTTCAACTTTAGGAGCCTCAGCTTTAGGAGGTTCCACACGGACAGGTTCTGCTGGTTTAACCTCTTGCGGAGCTGGTACTTTGGCTGCCGGAGCGGGCTGTGGGCTGGGCTTTGCATTGAGATCAATTTTGCCTATCACTTTTAACCCTGGCAAACCAGTTGATGCGGTTTGCTGGGCAGGCTTAGATTCGGCTGGCGCTTGTTTAGGAACATCCACCCGAGGGACGTCTGTTTTTTGGGCGTCCGCTTTAGCGTCCACAATAGGACGACCTGCGTCATCACGACGGTACAAAATGACATCATCCTCCCGACGACGCGGTGGCTCGGCGACCGCAACCGACGGTTCGGACCGGCGAGCTCCGTTCAGGAGTTCCTTTGAGTTATACTCCTTCGCCAACACCTCTAGCAATTCAGTGCCAATTTTGGTGTTGGGATTACTATCAACCTTAAACCCTTTGGCAGACAGACGATTCACAACAGAGGAGGTTCCTGTGTTGAGAATTTTTGCCACTTGGCTTAGGCGCATTGACTTATCTTCTGCCATACGTTCGGTCTATATTCGGCAAATTTAATGGTTGTTTATATGGTATGAACAACAGTTACTGCAATAAAAATCCCTCTTTTTATAATGAGTGACGAAAAGTAAGGGGGGAAGGCCCCTAATGGGTACTTTTCCCTTACTTTTTACAACTCTTTTTTGCACTACGTACTCGCTATTCAAATTCCTGTTTAAGGATATTTAGAATCTCTTCGACAGTGCCTTCTTCCAGATCAGTACGGCGAACAAGTTCTTCTTTGTTCAACGCCAGAACGCTCTTAGCGGTATCGAGACCAACTTTCCGGAGTTCTTCGATCATCCACTCATCGATCTCATCCGAGAATTCCATCAGATCGACGTCTTCATCATCTTCATGGCCTTCGTTATCCCGGAAAACATCGATCTCCATATCAACTAACCGTCCAGCTAGTTTGATGTTTTGACCGCCTTTCCCAATAGCCAGCGAAACCTGGTCTGGTTTCAGGAACACGGATACTCGTTTGGCTTCGCGGTCGATCTGCATGGAACTGATTTTAGCAGGACTTAGTGCCCGGCTTATCAGCAGCTCCAGGTTTTCGGTATAGTTGATTACATCAATATTTTCGTTGCCCAACTCCCGTACGATGCCATGAATCCGTGATCCCTTCATACCAACGCAGGCACCAACTGGATCAATTCGGTCGTCGTAAGACTCTACAGCCACTTTAGCGCGTTCTCCTGGTTCGCGAACTATCTTGCGAATCGAAATTAAGCCGTCATAAATTTCAGGGACTTCGATTTCGAAAAGACGCTCCAGAAACACAGGAGAAGTACGTGACAGAATGATTTTTGGCGTTCCATTCAGCATGTCGACCCGACTGATGACGGCCTTAACGGCTTCACCTTTCCGGTAGCGATCTTTAGAAATTTGCTCAGTTCTTGGTAAACTAAGCTCGTTGTTTTCCTGATCAACCAGAATGATTTCGTGTTTGAGTAACTGATACGTTTCGACAGTAACCAGATCACCAACCTGATCTTTATATTTCTGATAAAGGAGCTCTTTTTCCATGTCCTTTATCTTTTGAATCAGCGTTTGGCGAGCTGTCTGAACAACCCGACGTCCGAAATCTTCTAGTTTTACCTCTTCGGCAACCTGTTCACCAACTTCGAAGTCATCCTGAATTTTACGGGCTTCGGCCAGAGGGATTTTGTCATAATCCCAAATGTCTTCTGAGTTGTCATCAACGATTTCGCGGGTACGCCACATTTCCAGATCGCCACTTTCGGCGTTGATAATAACGTCGAAGTTTTCATCTGTACCGTATTTTTTACGAATCATTGTCCGGAAGACATCTTCCAGAATAGCGATCATAGTGGGTCGATCAATATTTTTCGACCGTGCGAAATCGGCAAACGATTCGATTAATAATCCACTGGTCATTTCAAATTAGCAGTTTATAGTTCACCGCAGACGGTTTATTCTAGTCATTTTGCTGACAACAGCCCGCTTTCTACTATTTAAATGATATTTCTACATTGGCTTTTTTTATCTGTTCAAACGGAATTGACAGGGGACCTTCAATTGGTTTTTCTACAGATAAACTCTCTTCTTTTTTCTTTTTACTTTTCGAGATTTTTACTGGCTCGATAAACAGTACGATAGACGTATCGTCTGCTGATTCTAACCTGCCCGTACGGACGGTTCCATCTGTCAGCGCAACCGCAAGGGTTTTGCCTATGTTACGTACATACTGGCGCGGGAATGTTAGCGGGTACCCAACGCCTGGCGAAGAAACTTCAAGAATAAATGGCGCTTCTCCGAAGAAATTCGACTCATCCATCTGAGTTCCCAGCTGGCGGCTGATGCTGGCGCACTCGTCAATCGTTATACCTGTGTCACTATCCAGTAAAATTGTAACCTTAATTTGACCTCCTCTACGGCCAGCTACCTGAATATCAACAATATAAAATTGACCTTCGTTCAGGTAGGATTGCAGTAGATCGGTTATGCGTGCTTTGTCGTCCATAAAGTAAGGCTAACAAAAAAGGGAGTTCGACTCCCTTTTTTTATAACGCCATACGGTAATTACGGAGCAAATATAACGCTATTTTCAGTATTTCGCAACTTGCTTCCTGGTGCTACGTAATAGGTTTATGGGGCTAATCGTCTATTTTTGATCAAAAAACTATAGTTAGGCTGCTTACCAATGATATGGCGATAAAGCTTCAAATAGGTAGATTAGTTACTTTTTTCTTTAGATCTTTATTCTGGTCGCTGAATTTACTGCTTGCTCTGTACACATTGCTGGCCTACTGGCTTTTATACTCGTTATCGATTGAACATTGGTCGGCGAGTATGATTATGATTTCTATCCCGGTTGCGTGGGTATTTAATTTCATTTGTATCGTTCTCTGGCTTTTTGTCCGTCCGTGGCGGAGTTGGTTGTCTGGTCTGGTTCTTATTGTCGGCATTGTTCTTTTTGGGAGTCGAACGTTTGTCTGGCATTCAATAGAAAAATTAACCGACAGCAGTATTCCCTTGAAGGTGTTCAGCTATAATGTTCAATCGTTTGGATTAGATAGTGATTGGGAGCGCAGCCATAGTTCGCCCCGTGTTCGGCGACTTGTTAACTACGTACTACGTTATGAAGCGCCCGTAAAATGTTTTCAGGAATTTTACAATTCGACGTCTATTGATGATTACGATGTGGTTAGGCATTTTCAGGAAAGCGGTTACAGACATTCCGTATTGTTAAACCCTGAAGCAGCCAACCAGCCATCGGGTATGGTAGGGGTAGCTATTTTTTCCATTTACCCGATTGTGCATGGCGATAGAGAATCCTTTGATCGATGGAATGGCCTGGTCTGGGCCGATATAAAGGTCGGCCACGATACGGTCAGGGTCATTAATGTTCACCTGCAGTCGATGGGTATCCGCGTAGGAAAAGTGTTACGCCAGGGACAATTGGCCGGCGTTAAACATGAAACCCGTGGCGTATTAAGCGCACTACGTTCTGGATTTATTGAACGCCGTGAACAGGTTGCCCGCGTTGAGCGTCACATTCGCGAAAGCCCACATCCGGTTATTGTTACGGGCGATCATAACGATACGCCTTACAGTGTAGTGTATGAACGAATGCGCCGGATTTTACCGAATAGTTTTGAGGAGGCAGGTCGTGGGTTTGGGTTTACCTATAATCGGTTACCTGGATTCATTCGGATAGATCATCAGTTCCATGACCCATCCTTGAGTATGCTTAATTTTGAGACAATCAATTACATCAAATACTCCGACCATTATCCAATCGTAGGAACGTATCGAGTGAACAATAAACCGAGAAAGTAACGTTAAATCTGGAGTTAGGGGTGAGCATTTACCCACACTGCGCCGTCGGTAAAAACTTCTTTTTTCCAGATTGGCACGGTCTGTTTGATGGTATCTATTATATATCGACAAGCCTCGAAAGCATCAGCACGGTGAGCAGTGGCTACACCAATAAACACGGCTATGTCGCCGGTACGTAGTACGCCCTTCCTGTGTATAATTGCATAATTCAAAATTGGCCAGCGACGCCCTGCTTCGTCGGCAATTTTCTGCATTTCGCTGATGGCCATACGATCGTAGGCTTCATATTCGAGCCGGTCGACCGGGCGGTGCTGGGTATTATCACGAACAACGCCCAGGAATAAATCAAGTGCGCCCGCCTGATCTGATTGTAAATTGGCCAGAACGGAGGCAACGTCGATGGGGGCGGTAACAAGGTCAATCATATCGGAAAACGTCGGATTTATCCACCGCTAACGGGAGGAATCAGGGCAATTTCGTCTTTAGAAGAAATGAGTTGGTCTGCTTCTGCGTATTCGCCATTGACCGCGATCAATAGTGATCGAACATCCGCTAATTTAGGATACTCTTGGTATAATTGATGGAGTAGATCGCTCACTCGATTCCCTTCATCGATGGCTACCGTTACCGCCGATTGTCCCGTAAGATCGCGTGTGATACCAAAAAGAAGAATAGAAATTGGGGTGCTCATTTGTCAAAATAACGCTATTAACAGACACGAAACAATGCTATAGCAACGAATGATGGAATAGAGTTCGTGCATCATAAACAAAAATGGTGCTGCTATCAGTAGATAACAGCACCATTTTATTCATGTATAAGACTACTTAGCCTGTAACGTAGTAAACAACCTATTTTTGATTATCTAATTTACGTTCTGCTTTTTTTAATTTTTTCTCTGTTTTATCCAGCGCTTTGTTGGTGCCGTCCTTTACGTCTTCTTTCGTATTTTTGGCTGCTCTGGATACTTTTCTTCCGGCTTTTTTTGCCTCTCTTCCCGTTTTATCAGCCGCAGCGTCTATCGTTTGCCCAGCCTGACGTGCTGTTTCTTTTGCTTTCTCTTTTGTGTCCTGAGCGAAAGCCAGCGTACCTGAAATAACCAGCGCTACAGCCAGCAGCATTACCTTTTTCATACTTGTCGAGTGTTTGTAATGTATGATAATTAAAACATCGATTTCGTATGAAATGTTTGACGTTCAGTCTTTGTGTTTAAAAACTTTAACCTGATACACGTAAGACTGCATCCGCTTTATTTGCTGTTTTCGTGGCAGACGGGCCAGTGTGTTTTTGCGGTTCAGATGTAGCGGAATACCTTTCAGCGAGTCTGCTGATATGTTATTGAGCGCTTTGAACAGGTAATTCGTTTTAATGGCAAAGCTAACACCTTCAGAGGTGGTTTGTTTGCCACTAATAATTCCGATTACGTTTCCTTTTTCGTCTAAAAGAGGACCACCTGAGTTGCCAGGATTAACGCCAATCGCTACCTGATAAGCGGTTGAATCGCCACGAAAGCCAGTACCCGAGCTGAGATACCCCTCTCCATATACGATTTCTTCCCGTGGATAACCCAAGGTGAAAACACGTTCCCCCAAATCGGTTTGGTGGGAGTCAAAACTGTATGGAATAGGCGGAAGAGGCCGGAAAGCACTATCGTCGCAGAGTTGCAGAATCGCTAAATCATGTGCCTGATCAGCATGAACAACACGGGCTTTGTATACTTCTCCACTCTGGCTTTGCACGTAGATGGAATCTGCTCCCCCTATGATGTGATTATTGGTTACCATATATCCATCAGAGGTTAGCATAAAGCCTGAGCCTGCAACCTGAGCCGGATTCACTGAGAGTGCGCGCCCACGTCCATTCAGATCATTCAGGAGCTTTCGCTGCGATGATTTAACGGCCTGGATCTCCTTACTTAATAAACGATATTGCTGTTCCTGCTGCTGGTGACTTTGCTGATAGGAACGATACAAAAAGATCGAACCGAACGTAGTGATCACGGCCGCAGAGGCTGCAACAGCCAACGTAGTACGATATGCCCGCCAGAGCGAACGTAACTGACTAGGTTGCTGAACAGACGACTGGTATGAGCGCGCTTCATCACGAACAGAGTCCATTTGTAAACCAGAATGGATTACCGTTAGCTTTTGCTTAAGACGGATTCGTTCGCCGTAAGCTTGTAAGGTACTCTCAAATTCGTTTTCGTCATTCGTTTCCATGATCGTATACCGACATTAAGTCGGGCAAGTAACGGGTGGATAGCTCCTAAGAGCCTATTCGTTTTGTTTGTACTCAGAAAAAAACAAACGCTTTAAACGCATCAGGCATTTGTACTTCTGCGTTTTCGCGTTGTCGGCATTGGTATAGCCAAATTTCTCTGTTATGGCCTGCATACTAAGATGCTGAATGTAAAAATCCTCCAGCAACGTTCGACAAGGTTCTCCAAGTCGTTCCAGTGAGTCGGCCATTAAGTCGAACTGACGGTTACGATCTTCGTGATCGATTAAATCAAATTCGATTTGTTCATTCGTAAACTCATCGCTGGCTGGTGACTCAATATCACGTACCAGATAGCGGCTACGTTGAGTTAGCTGTTTAAGCCATAGACGTCGACTAACTGAATAGATGTATGTCTTTAACTGGCAATTTAGTTCAAGTGAACCTGTTCTGACCTTTTCGTACAATACTATAATGGCCTCCTGGTAAATATCCTTGGCATCATCTTCATTACCACTATTTGTTGTAATAAAGTGGAGCACCATTGGAAAAAACCGCCGATATAGTTGATTCAGCACGTCGTCGGAACCATTGGCCAAGCCCACCAGCAATTCATCGTCGGTTAACAAGGGCCGGCTACTTTCCTTCATCCTGTTGCTTCATTACTTAATACCAAAGTACCTCAAACGTAACCCAAAAAAAAGTGTAAAAAGTTTTTGAAAAAGTTGGGTTACCTTTTTCTCTATGGAGTATTAACGTTGACATTGTTCCATTTATCACATATAAACAAAAACGCCCCAAAACTATGAAAGCTATCACAAAATCTGCCTTCTTTTTCATGGCCATGATCGCCCTTGCAACTTCTTGCAGCTCGAAAAAGACTGAAACTGAGACGACAACGACCGAGTCTACAATGACGACTGATTCGACCATGGCTACCGATTCTACGATGGCTACCGATTCAGCTTCGACGATGTCTTCTGATAGCGCGAAGTAATTATAACTAAGGCACAACTGCCGGTTCTAATACCGACATCGCTATAAACGGTAATACGCCCCCTGATGATCCATCAGGGGGCGTATGTTTTTATAATCTATCGTATATGTTCGATTCGGTCGAGCATTTCCAGACAGGCTCTGCTGTTATGGTAGGGGCATTTCCACATACTGATTTTGTCGTTGCCCAGTACCTGGTGATCAGCCGTAACGCCACTATACCATTCTCCGTTCTTCGTGTCTAGCAAATACTTTTTTATGTATCCCCAGCTATTGACTGATTTTTCGAGAAACTGTTTCTCGTGCGTAAGTTGATAAGCGTTCATAAACCCGACCATTGCCTCGGCCATTACCCACCAGGAGCGTTCGCGATTGAGATGGCCGTTGGGTTCAAGTTCGTAGTTCATGCCACCATCAGCATCGAGGCCGTCGGAGGCTGCCCGAGCCATTTTTATAGCGAGATCATGAATCTGTTTTTGTAATGATTTGTCGTCCTGATTACTATTGGCTAAGACATCTGCCGCTTCAGGCAACAGCCAGGAAGCTTCAATATCATGGCCATAAGAAATAGCAGTACGTCGGACACGCCAGTCGTTATCCATAAACAGCTTCATTCGATACGTTTTCGGATCAACAATATGTTCCTGAAACATACGTAGCATGTGCCTCATCTGGTCGGCGACAGTTTTGTGGGGCCAGACCCGATATAAGTTGGTAAAAGCCTCCAGGATGTGGAGGTGGGTATTCATCGTTTTGATTTCATGATTATCATACTTACTGATGATATAATCAGTTGCTGGCGACCAATCGCGCGACTGGGCTTCCCGGAAGCCGCCTTTCTGAGCGTCATAAGCATGATTTAGCATGTGTTTAAAGATTTCTTTGGCAGCTGACAGGGCGGAAGCTGAACCGGTCGCATGCGCATATTCACTTAGTCCGTAGAGGGTAAATGCCTGACCATACAGGTGTTTTAACGTTTGCCTGGGCTGCCCTGTTGAATCGACGGACCAGTAAACCCCACCGTATTGAGGGTCAGTAAAGTGCTTTTGAAGGTATTGAAAAGCACGATCTGCGATTGAATGATATTCGTCATGTTGGGTATGTCGGAGCGCGGCAGAGAATGTCCATAAAATCCGACTAGTTAATACAATGCCTTTGTCGGCGTTTGGGTCAGGTTGGTTTTGGTAATTGACCCGGCCATAAAAACCTCCGTTTACCGGATCAGGAGCGTAACGAGCCCAGTAGGAGAGTATATCTTTATGTTCCTGGCGGAGTTCTGCCCGAAGTTGATTAAGGTCCATTCGACTAGAGAATGATGAGTGACGAAGAGCTAGCAAACGTAATGCCTGTCTTTATAACTCATCATTCTCCATTTTCTACTGCTACGTTCGCTACGTAGTAGGTAGTGTCGTAATTTCGAATCCTCTTATCAGCCGAGAGTTTTCTGAGCCTGATCAGGGTTTTGCTTTTAGTTTGGCAGGCTGAATAATAATGAATTGCTCTCATAAAAAAAGAGTCTACCTAACCTTAGGTAGACTCTTTTTTATAAATTATACAGAGTGATTAATAACCAGGGTTCTGCTTAAGAACACCCGCCTGATAGTCAATCTGTACTTGAGGGATCGGCATGTATTCATCCTTGTTAGCCGTAAACTTAGCACCAGAGTATCCTAGTGGTAGCTTTTGGGCCTCGTAGGTTATGAATGCATTGATTACTGTTGAGACATTTCCCCAGCGGACCAGATCGTAGAAACGATGTCCTTCACCTGACAGCTCCAGTTTCCGTTCGAACTGAACAGCGGCTCTGGCTGCGTCTTTGCTAGCAAAAGCAGTTGTGTAGTTGCTAATCACGTAGTTAGCAGCATTTTTGCCATCCGAGGTTTTTACCCAGGCATCCTGATTAGCCGCCCGTGTTCTAACTCTATTGATGTATGTACGCGCTGTTTCCAGACTTCCTACTTCAATTTCGCACTCAGCAGCCATAAGCAATACGTCGGCAAAGCGGATGATATTGTAGTTAATAGCTGAGTAGCCATCCGTCCAGGAGCTACCATCGGTCAGCGTTTTATCCTGAGCTTTGTAGAAAATGAATTTCTTCGGCGAATAAGGACCCGCGTAGCTTTGGTCACGAATCCAGTCAAGACCTGGGTGAACCATCCAGTCCAGATATGGAATACCCCGACGGCCAATTGACCAGTCCAGGCGTGGGTCAACTGGCCCTGCGTCTGGCGTAAAGGTTGCTTTCGATTCGATACCCTGATCGTTTTTCAATTGGTTAGCTCCTGTATTATAAGAACCGTCCAGAAGAGGCAGACCGTTTGCATTTACACGGAACGAGTTTGCTAGTTCGAAGCTAGGCGCGAAGAAACCACAGCAGCCAGCCGGGCCGTTAGAACCGGTGTTGTACGGGAAGTTCAAATCCAGCTCCTGGGCTGAGTTTGCTACGTCGCCAGTGTTGACAGCGGCCTGAATGGCGAATACCGACTCTTCCATGTTGTCTCTGGCAGCATTGAATATATCGGTGTAGTTAGCTAACAGGCCGTACTTTTTACCATTTGTTGTTACACCACTGGCAATAACCTGATCAAATAAGGCTTTCGCTTCAGTATATTTTTTCTGGTAAAGGTATGTTTTAGCCAGATACGTAGCAGCAGCCCATTTGTTAGCCCGCCCTGCAGCGGCCTGAGTTTCTGGCAGGTTATCTTGAGCAAACTTAAAGTCAGCCTCAATTTTTGGCCAGATATCTACGTCATTCTTTACCAACTCAATGCCTTGACCATAGTCTAATGTTTCGTCAATATAAGGCACCATGTTAAATGAGCGTTTTAGCTCAAAATAGTAGTGGGCACGTAGGAATCGAGCCTCTGCCGAAATCCGTTTTTTATCGGCGTCCGATACGTCGGCAGCAGCAGTCGGAAGTATACGTAGTACAGCATTAGCCCGGCTAATACCTTCATACATACCCCGCCACTTATCGTTCACGTCGCCATTGGTAGGTAGCAACTCAAAACGCTGAAAGGTAGAGAAGTTCGTGTTACCACCGCCATCTCCAGGGTTAGAACCTTTATTGGCATCTCCTCCCGAAACGCTACCCCGCACCCAGTTGAAGGAGCTGGTTGCGCGGGAAAAACCACGGCCATTTAATTGGGCGTACGAAGAGAGAAGTACACCCTCCAGACCAGCTTTGGATGTGAGCTGGCTACCAGCTAACTGGCCAGTAGCAGGAACATCCAGAAACTTGTCATTACAGGCGAACGTAACAAACGCAAGCATTGCGGTTATCGATACGCCTTTTATAATAGTTTTTTTCATGATGAAATTTACCTGAGATTAGATAATTAATGTTGGAAAACAGCGGGTTTACCTACGGGTAAACCCGCCACAGATTATCTATTTTAGTTTAGAAACCAAAGCTCAAACCAATGTTATAACCGCGTGTAACGGGGTAGTTACCAATGTCGATACCAAAGTTCTGGTCAGCTGATCCACCAACGGCTGGATCTAAACCAGAGTACTTCGTGATCGTAAACAGGTTGGTTGCCGATGCTGAAATCCGTAGACGGTTCAGCTTGATCCGATCCAACATAACCGCTGGGAAGGTGTAGCCAAGAGTCAGGTATTGTAACCGGCCATACGAACCATTCTCAACGTAGTATGAGTTTGCCTGCGTATTGGTACTGAAGTTCGACGTATTTTCGAAGATAGGTACGTCCGTAGTCGTATTGGTTGGAAGCCACGAATTTTTAACACGGGCACTGATGGCTGCTCCTGGGAAAGAAGGATAGAAGTCAGTGTACCATTTCGAGTTATTGAAGATTTTATTACCCAGTGAAGCATACAGGTTGGTATTTAAATCAAACCCTTTGTATTTGAGGGTTAGGGTTAAGCTACCTGTAAACTTCGGAATTGGGCTGCCCAGATACGTACGGTCAAGATCATCAATTTTGCCATCGCCGTTGATATCGGCAAAGCGGAAGCGACCTGGAGCAGCTCCTGTTTGGAACGTTCCTGTAGTCCCATCGGCATTTTTGGGTGCTATAGCATTGGCGGCATCAACCTCTCCTTTGCTCTGCCATAATCCAATGACCTTGTAGCCATAGAATGAAGACAGATCATGACCTGGCTCGTTACGTACTACTGGCGTACTTAAGCGCTGGCCATTAGCGGTGAAGTAAGGTACAGATGGAGCAATCGCTGTGATTTTATTGTCAAGGACACTACCGATAGCCGTTACCTCGTAGCTTAAATCGCTTGTAATATTGCCACGATTGGTGATCAACAGGTCGATACCTTTGTTACGCATACTGGCAACGTTTACGTAAGGTGCATTTGCCCGAACACCGACAACCCCTGGTAGGGCTAATGGATAAAGCAGATCCTTGGTATCTTTTTGCCAGAAATCGAGGACTACTTCTAATTTGTTATTGAAGAAGGCTCCATCGATACCGATGTTAGAGGTTATACTGGTTTCCCATTTTGCATCTGGGTTACCAATCTGGCTACGGTAATAGCCTGCTTGAACTGACGTATTGGCCCCCGTGATGTCGTAACTGTTACCTGCATTCGAACCGAACAGATTGTACTGGTTTGTTGAGCTCAGATAGTTTGAGTTACCCATCAATCCGTAACCACCGCGAAGTTTCAGATCCGTTACCCAGGGAAGGTTCTTCATGAACTCCTCAGATGATACACGCCAGGCCGCCGAAACAGCGGGGAACACACCGTAGCGATTGTTGGCACCAAATTGTGACGAACCATCACGACGGATAACGCCGGTTAAAATATACTTGTCGTTGTAGGTGTAACGTGCCTGCCCAAAAATCGAGTAGAAGTTATTCCCTAAGCCATAGTAGCTGTTTACCTGACGAGTAGCGCCTGGTGTTGTTGTGCCAATGGTTACGTAGTTAGGATCGGTGGTGAAAGGGTTCAAACCAGATCCATTGATTCCGCGGCCATTTCCGGTGTTCAGCGCTTCAATACCTGCTAATACACTTACGTCATGAATACCAAACTTCTGCTTGAACTGCGCTGTATTGGTAAACGTCCAGGCTAAGCCAACGTTTGCCGATTCATTATATACGTAGTTCGTATTGTTTTCCGAGTTTTCGTATTGCGACCGGTTATACGAGTTATTATAGTTGCTGAAGTACGTTCCGCCTAAGCTACTGCGTAGTGTTAACGAAGGAATAACATCGTATTCCAGATAAGCGTTACCAAAAGCGATCAGATTGTAGTTCAGGTTGTCTTTTGCTCCAATACGGTTCGCAACAGGGTTACGAGCATTATTGAAACCAGAAGCAGCCGTACCAGCATATCCTCCGAACACGTTGTAGACCGGAATAATCGGTGCCAGACGGAAAGCCAACAAGATGTCGTTCTCGTCGGCGGCAACGCTGGAGTTGTTGTTGGTTCCGTTACCCAGCGTGCTACCAGTGCTTCCCTGCAAACCAGTGGCCGATACATACGCTAACTGGATGTTCTCGCCAAAACGCAATTTCTTCGTGATATCGAACTCCGTATTGACCCGGAATGTGTAACGAGAGAAGTTATTGTATTGAATGATACCGGCTTGTTGCTGCATACCTAAGCTTAGGTAATAGCGGCTCGATTCTGTACCGCCAGAGAAACCTAATGTATGACGCATCAGGGGAGCAAACCGTGTAATTTCTTTATACCAATCGGTGCCTTGCTTATTGGCAGCAATAACGTTATAAATAGCGCCATTGGCAGGGTTAATATTATATTTTAACCGTTCTGCCTCCAGATTTACGGCTGAAGCCGATAAACCAGTTTGGCTACCTACTAACAAATAATCTGGCAAAACAGGAGTTTGTCCAGAACCATATTGGTTGTTGGCGATTCCAGTAAAGCTATCAGGACCAATAGTACCACCTGCCTGATAAATATCATTTTTACGGGCCTGCCATGTCCAGTCAGCCTGCTCTTGTGGGTTCAGGATTTTCTGGCCTTTACCTGGATCCGTGGTACCATATAGACCATCATAGGAAATGCTGAGCTTTTGAGCACGGCGCTGGCCTTTTTTGGTTGTCAGGACAATAACGCCAGATGCAGCACGAGCACCATACACAGAAGCAGAAGCGGCATCTTTCAGAACGGTTGTACTTTCAATATCATCGGGAGCCAGATATTGGATCGTTTGCGTAGGCACCCCATCCACAACGTACAAAGGTTGGTTACCACCAAAAGAACCGAATCCCCGAACACGTACCTGACTGGTCGTACCGGGTTGCCCGTTGGTAATAACCGTAACACCAGCTACGCGGCCCTGAAGCTGTTGTTCTACGTTGGTAGAAGGAACGACCTTAAGTTGCGCTGGTTTTACCGTAGATACGGCGCCTGTTACGTCTCTGCGATTTTCGGTCGAATAACCAGTAACGACCACCTCGCTCAGAGCCGTAGCTTCATCCTCGAGGGTTACGCTGACATCAGTTTGGTTGCCCAGGGCAACTTCCTTTGTCTTGTAACCGATTGCAGAAATGACCAAGGTAGGATCGGCTCCCCGAACGTTGAGGGAAAACGCCCCGTTGGCATCTGTGGCTGTACCCGTCGTTGTTCCTTTTAAAACAACGTTGGCCCCAGGCACTGCCCCATCAGCACCAGAAATCTTACCCGTCACCCGACGGTCTTGAGCAGAAGCATGAAAGCTCCATAGCAGCATAACTGCGCCTAAAAAAGAGGCTTGCAGAAGTCTGTAAAGTGTTGACTTCATAGGTTAGTTAAACTTAGTTTTAAGGGTTGCACTAAATTTATAGTAAAATTAATCGTACAAATATTATAGCTGTTTTATCATATTCCAAAGTAGAATAAGAATAAAATTTGGCTATTCTGTCTTAGTGAAGTACAAATTCTAGGTAATATCACTTAAGTTCGGGAGTAATTAGCCTGAAAAACAGCAGTTTAGCTGATTGGGTATATAGATAATAGACTATATATTTTTTTATTAAAATCTTATGAAAAGATCAACTATACTTTGTTTGAAGCCAATAGAGGGACTTTTTTAAAGTATATCTTTGCTTAATTATGCATACTAATTTTTATTTCCTTCGTCAACTGGCATCCGCTCTTGAAACAAGCCTGACTGGCTTACGATTTATGGAATGTTTTAGCCAGGATCGAGACGAAGTTGTTCTTGTCTTTGCACAGGCTAAAGGAAGGCTGAATTACTACAAACCATTTTATATCAAAGCAACCTTACGGCCCGATTTCTCTGGTTTGTCGTTTCCTGAAACGGTTCGTCGGGCCCGTACAAATAGTGTCGATTTGTTCGAAGCAATCAGTAAATTCTCCGAAGATGATTCGCCAAATCCAGCGTTTGAAAAAGAAGGAAGGGTAGTTATTGGTGTACGATCGTTCCTCAATGAACGATGTCTGGCAATTTTACTGGAGGATAATTACGCAATGGTGTTTAAATTTTTTGGTAATCGCCCAAACCTAGTGGCATTTTACCATAACACGGTAGTCGAATTATTCAATCAGCGACTTGTAGCCGACTACCAGCTTATATTCGATACCTTTGATAGACCTATTGATCAGTCCTGGGATGCTTTTGAAAAAGCTGATTTTGACCATCGGAAGCTATTTCCAACATTTGGCAAAATTGTTAATGATTGGCTCAGCACTGAATTCCAGAAGCAAAAGCTTCAGCCTGAGCAACAATGGATACTTATTCAGGACGTAGTGAAACAGCTGGAAAGCCCAATTTACTACGTAACAAAACTTCAGTATAGGCCAACCTTAAGCTTGCTGCCCGTTGGCGATATTCTGCAGGAGTTTTCTGATCCTATTGCGGCAACCAATCGTTTTTATGGCCTTTACAACGGTGTCGATACGTTCGATCGGGAAAAAGGAGAAATTCTTCGGGTGCTCGACAAGCGAAAAAAAAGGGCCGAATCGCTCATCGACGTAAATATGCAGCGTCTGATTGCCCGTGAGGAAGGGGCCAGCCACGAAGAAATGGGACATATATTGATGGCGAATCTGCACGACATCCAGGCTGTTCCTGGAGCAAAGTCGCCGGAGTCTGTTACGTTGACGGATTTTTATCGCGATGAACCAATTACGATTAAGCTCAAACCCGATTTGAGTCCCCAGAAAAATGCTGAAAACTTTTACCGAAAGTCTAAAAATGAGAAAATAGAAGAAGAGTTTCTGGCGGCTCAGGTTGCATCGCGCGAGAAAGAGATTGAGCAAATCGACCAACAGAAAACAGATCTGGCAGCGATCAATACATTGAAAGAATTACGGCGTTATAGCAAGTTGCATAACCTGCAGAATGAAGACGGTAGAAATAAGGGAGAGATTTCGCAATTATTTAAAGAAGCAATTGTGGATAATTTTCGGATACTGATCGGACGTAACGCCAGGAATAATGATTTGCTGACGCAGAAGTACGCGTTTAAAGAGGATTTATGGCTGCACGCCCGCGACGTGTCAGGGTCTCACGTTGTTATCAAATATCAGGCTGGTAAACCCTTTCCGAAGAACGTAATAGAACGAGCTGCCGAACTGGCTGCCTGGTATTCCAAACGGCGCACTGATAGCCTTTGCCCTGTTATTGTGACACCAAAGAAATACGTTCGTAAGCCGAAAGGACTTGCCGAGGGGCAGGTAATTGTTGAGAAAGAAGATATTGTGATGGTAGTGCCGAAAGAGTAAAAACAACTAAACGCTGGGGAGATATACCTGAAAGGTAGAGCCTTGTCCTTCCTGGCTCTTAGCGGTAATATAACCTCCGTGAATATCTACCACCTTTTTACAGATTGCCAGGCCCATCCCAGTTCCTTTATAGACTAAACGGCCATGTAGTCGCTGGAATATGGTAAAAATCCGGTCCAGATAGCGCTCATCAAAACCGATACCATTGTCGCCAATCGTTAGAACCGCAAATTGACGATCCGTTGTTGTGGTCGACGAAGCAATTATTTCGGGAGGCAGTTCGGCATTAGTAACGATACGCCCGCTTATTACGACCTGAGGAAGGCTGGATGTATGATCTGAGTTTGGTTTTTGAAACTTAAGCGCATTACTTAACAAATTCTGAACCAACTGACGTAGCAGCGATGCGTCGCCCTGAACGGTAGGGAGTTGATCGGTAATAATATGGGCATTCTGCTCCTGAATGGTCAGTTCCAGATCATCGATTACTGCTGAGACCAACTGATTCATGTCGACTGGTTTAAATTTTTTCGAGTTGCCTGATAGCCGCGAAAAGGCCAGCAAATCCTGAACCAGTGAGCGCATTCGATCCGCTGCGGTTTGCATACGCCGAATGAGATCACTGGCCGATTCGTTCAGTTCATGAGCATGCTGACTATGTAGCATATCGCCAAACGATACAATTTTACGTAGCGGTTCCTGCAAATCATGCGATGCTACGTAGGCATACTGTTCAAGGCTTTTATTGGAACGATGTAGCTCCTGAACCGTACTTTTAAGCTGCTGATGCATCTGTTTGGATGCCGTAATGTTTTGTATAGTAGCAACAAAGCCGTCATTCAGTGGTGTTAGTGTAATAGAAAGCCATTGTTCCAATACGGCAACGTATTCTTCCAGGTGAATGCTTTCCTCTGCACTCAGGCGTTGCTTGAGCTGTTCAATACGTTCGGGTTTGATTGGATAGATATCCGTTAGCATCAAACCCATGAAGTGCATGTTTCCCTGGTCTATCAGCTTCTCGAATTGGCGATTCGTGAGCGAAATCTGAAAATTGATAATTTCCTGCTGTGTATTGCGAACGGCTTCAAAAACGACTATAGCGTTAGGCGATGAATTCAGAACACCATTGAGCAGTGTTGTTTGTCGGGCAAGCCGTCGGGCTGTCTGATGCAGATCACTGGAGTCAGTGTAAGAAAGCATCAGACCATCATGACCGAAAGGGGCAGCAGATTGAATAACCCAAATCTCCCGATCATCAATGCGATAGTTTTGCTCTACCCGGCAGGCTTCTCCTGTTTCAACAACGTTAATATAGGCTTCCCAGAGTTTAGTTTCCTTAATCGCTGGGAAAAAGTCGGTTAGTAAATGGCCAGTAAGATCTGTTATGCCATTTTTGCTACCCAGGGTGTCTTTTATAGCCGTATTATTCGCAAAAAGATACCGGAAGTTTATGATCTGTCCCTGAGGGTTATCGTCATGTCGAACTGCTATTAGGCCAACTAAACCGTTAATGGAGTGCGTTAATGCTTGTTGCCACAGGAAAGATCGCTCTTCTACCGATAATTCGAAGCCACCGAAAGCTGATTGGGTTAGAGGTAGGTGATTCATGAAAGTTACGGGAGGTCTTCAGGCAGATACGTAATTACACAACTTTAAGTTTTATCCATTTCGTATAAATAATTCAGTTAAAGTGATGTGATTGACGTAGCAAAGACCAGTCAATAGTGTGGAATAATGCTTTTCTTGTAAAAAGTTAACTACTAGACTATGAGAGGATTGTTGTAAAGCGTTAAACTGGATGACCGTTAAATAATTGATGAATAGTCTATAATTTCAACAACGTGCTCTTAGCACAGTACCAATGTCAGTCTTTTTGGAATAACGGACTGCTTTCAGCTTGGTTCTTCAGTTCGTCGAGCTTTTTTTGTTCGGCTTCGGGTAACTGAAGCTGCCAACCCATTGAATTCGCTAGCTGATACATCATGTATTGTATCTGATTATTGGCAATTTTAGGTAGATCACTTTGAAGAGCCCGTTCATTCATAGCTTTTTTGGCTTCTTCCAGAATCTGTGTGTAATCGTCACCACTGAAATGATTCAGAATCCCAGCCTGTATATCATAAAATTTATAATCGGTATCTATCGATAAAACTTCCGGCTGAGGGAACGATTCGATAACTAATTTTTTATCTCCGCTGTCGGGGTTTCGGAAACGTACTTTGGCAAAATCGAAACCGACCAGAACCTTCGATTTGGCAATGATCATGGCTTTTTTGGGATCATTAAGCAGATAAAGAATTTTCTTCTGGTCCTGATAATTATAAATCTCGGAGAAATATCCCTCTGCCATGACCACTTTAAAGACCTTCTCAATACGTTCTAATAAGAGCGTTGATTCATATCGGACATCAGCCTTGCCTGAACGGCTACGTAGTATGTTGGCAAATGCAATGCCTCCACCGGCACCGACAAGGATCAATAAAATTATCGTTAGAAAATCCATCTGCGTTAAGACAACTGATCAGCAGTAAAGTAACAGATTTTAGACGGGTTTATTAAAAACAAAAAGGGGCCGGTTATGGCCCCTTCATACCTCGTGAAACTGGCTTTTACTTCGCGTAAGCTACTGCCCGCATTTCGCGGATGACAGTCACTTTAATCTGGCCAGGATACTGCATTTCTTTCTCGATTTTTTGCGAAATCTCGTACGATAGAGCTCCTGCTTTTTCGTCCGAAACATGATCCGCATCCACCATAATACGTAATTCTCGTCCGGCCTGTATAGCGTAGCATTTTGTAACACCGGGGAAATTTCCGGCCAATTCTTCCAGTTCTTTAAGTCGCTTGATATACGATTCCATCATTTCGCGACGCGCTCCTGGCCGCGATCCCGATACGGCATCACATACCTGCACAATTGGCGAGATCATGCTGGTCATTTCAATCTCATCGTGGTGAGCGCCAATGGCATTAATTACTTCTGGATTTTCTTTGTATTTCTTGGCTAGTTCCATGCCCAGAATAGCGTGAGGAAGTTCCGCTTCTTCGGGCCATACTTTCCCAATATCGTGGAGCAGACCAGCGCGTTTAGCCAGCTTGGCATTGAGACCTAGCTCAGCGGCCATAGTTGCGCATAATTTGGCAACTTCGCGGGAGTGCTGGAGCAGGTTCTGGCCATAACTGGATCGGAAACGCATCCGGCCTACCATTTTAATTAACTCCGGGTGAAGGCCGTGGATTCCCAGGTCGATTACGGTTCGTTCGCCAATCTCGACAATCTCATCTTCAATGTTCTTGCGGGTTTTGGCAACAATTTCTTCAATACGGGCGGGGTGAATTCGACCGTCCTGTACCAGACGGTGGAGCGAGAGCCGGGCAATCTCACGACGAACGGGGTCAAAGCCTGAAATAATGATTGCTTCAGGCGTATCATCAACGATGATTTCAACGCCAGTAGCGGCTTCCAGAGCCCGTATGTTTCGACCTTCGCGGCCAATAACTTTACCTTTTACGTCGTCTGATTCGATATTAAATACGGAAACGCAGTTTTCGATAGCATGTTCAGTCGCCGTACGCTGAATGGTTTCGATAACTACTTTCTTCGCTTCTTTCGTAGCGGTTAATTTCGCTTCTTCAATAATACTCTTTATGTAGGACGATGCTCGTGTTTCGGCTTCTGCCTTGAGCGTATCGATCAACTGTTCGCGGGCCTGATCGGCTGAAAGACCCGCTATTTTTTCAAGCTGGGTTACCTGTTCTGCCAACATTCGATCGGCTTCCTGCTGTCGACGGTCAACGTCTTCACGGCGCCGGTTAAGCGCATCTACTTGTTGCGATAAGCTATTTTTTTGCTGAGCGAGTTCATTACGTTGCTGATTCAGGTCGTTTTCACGATGCCGCTGCTGATCGGCCTGCTGGTTCAGTTGTTGTTCCCGCTGCTTTAATTTTGTTTCGTTCTGAAGAAGAATAGTCCGTTTCTGGTTGGTTGTCTCTTCGAATTCAGATTTTAGTTTAAGGTATTTTTCCTTTGCCTCCAGCATCCGGTCCTTTTTAATTGTCTCGGCCTGCAATTCAGCATTTTTCAGGATGTTAGCCGCTTTTTCTTCGGCTTCCTGCTCGCGTTTGGCATGATCGGACGCCATCATTCGGCGTCCGATCATTAGCCCAATCCCTCCGCCAGCGAAAGCGGCCAGAATGGCTAACCAAAGTGGAATATCCATTGTACTTATATCGTTTGGGGTGAACAAATAAACCATTCAACCTGCCGCGATACGAGTGCCCTGCACAATTCCAGGTATTGTGGGGTGTTGCCCCGCCGTTGTTATGTTGTTATGGCCGGCGTGACGACCTGATCTAATTGAGTTATTTTGTCAAACACCATCTGTTGTAATCGTTGCATCTGTCTTTCTCCTCTGAGCTTAGTTATCAGGCAATCGAAGGCTATTCGGGCCAAAGCTTCCTGTGTATCGTTGATCCCTAGATCTCGATACTGGTTCAGCTCGTCCTGAATCAGTTTGGCGGCCTCGCGCACGACTGCTTCCGATTCCGGCTCTACAAAAAGCCTATAGTACCGGTCGGCAATTTTTACGCGAATAGACAATTCTTCCATCGCTGCGGTCGGCTCAGATTGGGTTTTGCCCGGGAGCCAATTTAGGTTTATGACAAACTACTCAAGTGAGCAATACACCGTTCTAATTCCCGGATATACTCGTCGAGTTGTTTTTTAAATTCGGCATTCGTATCTGTTCCAGACAGATTGTTATTTACAATAATACCAAAGTCTTTTGACTTTGAAATCTTTTTTTCTGAATTATCCAGTTTTTTCTGTAACTCTTTCGAGAGCGTTTGCTGTTCTTTTAGCTTCTCATTCAGCTCTGAATTTTGTTCTTCTAACTGGTTAATTCGTTTCTTCGCATCATCACATATCCCCTTGAGCAACCCAATTTTTCGTTCGAGTTGTTCTACTAAGGCTATGATTTGAAGCTCACTGACCATACTTTACTGGTTGAACTCTTGACAAAAAATCAACAATCGGCAAGCTAATCAGTCAATCATTATTTACGAATAACAGCGCTCAATTCTCGTTCGAAACCACTAATCAACCGTTGCATAGTTTTGTCAATAGTGGCATCTGTTAACGTTTGAGTTGGGTCCTGAAGTGTAAAACTCACAGAATACGACTTTTTACCCGAACCAAGGTTTTCTCCTTCGTAAACGTCAAAAACATTTATCGAACGTAACAGCTTGCGTTCGGTCTGATGCGCCAGCCGACGGATTTGCTCGAACGTAACGGCCTTATCCAGCACAAGCGATAAATCCCGACGAACCTCAGGGAACCGTGGTACTTCTTCGTAACGTGATTTGGAATTAGCTAGTTTAAGAAGGGCGTTCCAGTCAAAGTCCGCGTAAAATACCGGTTGTTTCAGATCGACTAACTTCGCCAGTTTAGGTTGTACTAAACCTAAGCTCACTAACGGTTTCTTGTTAACCAGATACGTCAAGCCATACTGGAACAAAGATGGGTCAGCAGGCTGTGTATCAATCTGTTTTATTCTGAATAGATTCAAAACGCGCTGCACCGACGTAGCCAGGTCGTGGTAAGCCACCGACTGCGCTTTCTGCTGCCAGCTTTCAGCTTCCTGATTACCAACGAGTGCCAGACTTAAGCGCATTTTTTCGACATATTTGGTCGATCCATCTTCACTTTGCGTTTGAGAATAAATCTTGCCAAACTCAAATGTCTTCAGGTCTTTCTGACGACGATTGATGTTGTATACCAGCGTTTCGAGCGATGAAAACAACAGGCTTTGACGCATAACCGACAACTCCTCACTGAGCGGATTCAGAAGTGTTACGTCGGCGCCGGTCAGTGTCGAGCGAATGGCATCGTTATAAGCAGGTCGGGTTAACGACAGAGTAAGGATTTCATAAAAACCATTGGCGGCCAAAAGCTGACCTACCCGGCTCTGCCATTGGTTTGGATCGACTTTAGGGAACTCGGAGAGCGTATCGGCAGCAAGATGGACCGACAACGGTACGTTATCCAGGCCATAAATACGGAGAATCTCTTCAATAACGTCGGCTTCCCGTGTTACGTCTACCCGATAAGCGGGCACAACGGCGATGAAACTTTCGGCATTTACTTCATCGGCTTCGATATCCAATGCACTTAGGATACGGTGGATCTCGGTACGATCAATCTGGATACCAATCAGACGGTCAATGTTTTTATAGCGAACCTGTACCCGGAATGGATCAATTGGCGTTGGGTAGAGATCCGTAATGTCGGAACTCACCACGCCCCCCGCTACGTCCTGAATGAGCAACGCAGCCCGTTTGAGAGCAAAAACAGGCATGTTAGGGTCAGTACCGCGCTCAAACCGGAATGATGCATCGGTTTTCAGACCATGATGCTGTGCGGTTTTGCGGACAGATGCAGGCGAAAAATAAGCCGACTCCAGAAAAATGCTGGTTGTATGGCTAGTAACACCAGAGTTCTGACCGCCAAATACACCCGCAATGCACATTGGCTTTTCGGCATCGCAAATCATCAGGTCGGTAGCGGTGAGTTTACGCTCAACCCCATCGAGCGTCACAAACGGCGTGCCTTCTGGAAGTGTTTGTACAATAATCTCATTACCCGCTATTTTGTCGGCATCAAACGCATGAAGTGGTTGCCCGAGATCATGACAGACGAAATTCGTTACGTCGACGACGTTATTGATAGGGTTAAGCCCGATACTGAGCAGACGTTGTTTTAACCAGTCGGGCGATTCCTGAACGGTAAGACCGCTGATGGTTAAACCTGTGTAGCGCGGGCAGGCCACTACGTCGTCAACCCGTACGTTGAGCGTACGATCCTGGTTGTCGACAGAAAAACCATCGACCGAAGGCATAGTCAGTGGACGATTCAACACCGCTTTAAGATCGCGGGCTGTGCCAAAGTGAGAAGCCGCATCGATGCGGTTTGGCGTCAGGCCAATGGCGATTTGATAATCGGCTTCCAGGTTAAAGTAACGAGCGGCTGGCGTGCCATTGGGTAGATCGGTGTCGAGCACCATAATGCCCGCATGCGAAGCACCTAATCCAATTTCGTCTTCGGCGCAGATCATCCCTTCTGACGCTGCACCCCGAATTTTGGCTTTCTTGATCTGGAATGGCTCACCGGAAGAAGGATGTAACGTTGCTCCCACGAGAGCCACAATAACTTTCTGACCGGCCGCTACGTTCGGCGCACCGCAGACAATAGGAAGCGGCTGTTCAGCGCCCACATCAACCGTAGTCAGGCTGAGTTTATCAGCGTCCGGATGGCGAGAACAGGTCAGAACTTCGCCAATCACCACGCCTTCTAGGCCACCTGGGATGGCGTCAATTTTCTCGACTCCTTCAACTTCAAGACCTGTACCGGTCAGTATTTTGCCAACAACTTCAGGTAATTCAGGTAACTCAATATACTCTTGTAACCATTTATAGGAAATCTCCATACGATACCAATGCAATAAATATGACAAAGGTAAGGAGAAAAAGGGGGAAGCTAAATTAAGAAAAGCAAATGATCGTACTGTTCGGCAACTGAGTTTGCTTGGGAGGTTAGTGATAACGCTCACCAGCGTTAACGGCTACCGTTAATTTGTTTTCTGCTGGTGGAAGCGGACAGGCATAGGTGGGATTATAGGCGCAGTAAGGATTGTAGGCTGTATTAAAGTCCAATATAGCCTGATTAGCCGTCAGTTGTGCCTGCGAAAGCTCTATATAGCGCCCACCACCGTATGTTTCCTTGCCCGATGTGGCATCCCGAAATAGGATCGAATAGGTGTCGGCAAGTTTGACAATCAGAAGCCGACAGGTTTCCCCATTAAGATTGAAAACGGCGTGAGCAAACTTGTCATAAACTTCTTCTGAGCCATCGCTCATGCGGACAACGAGTTTCTGTGTTTTATCGGCAAAAGGCTCTAGTCGGGCAATCACCCGGTACGATGGATCAGCGGGAAAGTAGGAGAGGCCTTTAAAATTGGCTTTATCGGTAAGCGGGGAGTCAGCTCCGGTTTTGAACGAATCATCCTTTTTTTTTCGCTCTTCGCTCAGTTGCTGATTGTACTGTTCGGCGTTTACCGTAGCATCCAGATTGCCGGATGAGGAAGGACTGTTGTCGAAAAAGCTAAAATACAGAACAGCCAGAATGAGCAGGAAAACCCCTGCCAGCAAATACTTGTTTTTCAACATAGGTGCAAACGTGCGAAATTTTATTGAAATCCACTAAAATAGACGTAATTAATTGAACAATTCGGCCTTCATAAATTAAAGAATTGTCTATGTAACCTTTAGGGGTTTTTACTTATATTATTTTTTTAGGTTGTTTTAATATATTTGGCGTCAAAGTATAAATCTTCATAAGCTTCTATATCTGCCTCTCTACGATGTCTCAACTTTATCAGCTAAAAACGTTCGAATCCGATAAAGGAAACCTCACTGTTTTCGAGAATATTATTCCGGGAACGATCCAGCGTGTTTTTTATATTTATGGTGCCGGACAACATCCAAGAGCTGGGCATCGGCATCATCAGGCCTGGCATGCGCTTATTTGTCTCAATGGCCGATGCCGCGTTTACAGTCATAATGGAATTGAGGAAACTACTTACTGGTTGGATAGTCCCCGCGATTGTCTGGTATTAGAGCCGGAAGATTGGCATATAATGGACGAGTTTTCCGACGATGCGATCTTACTGGTTGTATCTAATCGGTTATACGACAAAGACGATTATATCTACGAACCCTACCCGAATAGCAGAGCGCTAGCTCACTCGGCATGATTCCTTTTCTGGATTTAGGACGCCTGAATCGTCCCCATGAACGTAGCATACAGGAAGCTATAAACCGGGTAGTCCAGTCTGGATGGTATATTTTAGGTCGTGAAGTCGATGCCTTTGAGCAAGCTTTTGCTAGTTTTTGTGGTACCCGGCATTGTGTGGGTGTAGCCAACGGCCTCGACGCGCTAACCTTGGTTCTGAAAGCCTGGAGTTTTCCGGCTGGTAGTGAGGTCATCATTCCGGCTAATACGTATATCGCGTCGATTTTGAGCGTTACGTTAACCGACCTAACGCCAGTTTGGGTAGAACCCGACCCCAAGACCTACCTTATTGATCCGACACGTATCGAAGCGGCCATTACGTCGAGAACCAGAGCCATTCTGCCGGTGCATTTATATGGTCGTTGCTGCGATATGGAGTCAATCCGAGCAATAGCAAAGCACTATGAGTTAACAATTCTGGAAGATGCGGCTCAGGCACACGGTGCTACGTATCGAGGGAAGAAAGCCGGTAATCTGGGCGATGCGGCTGGCTGGAGTTTCTACCCTAGTAAGAACTTAGGCGCTTTGGGTGATGCGGGTGCTATAACAACCAACGATGATAGGCTGGCAGCGAAGCTACGTGCCTTACGGAATTACGGATCAGCCCAGAAATACGTAAACGACTATGTTGGGCATAATAGCCGCCTGGACGAAATTCAGGCCGCCATCCTGTCGGCCAAGCTACCGCATCTGCCAGCGGATAATGAACGACGTAGCACCATTGCCCGACGTTATCTGGAAGGAATCATTAATCCGGCTGTTACGTTGCCGCCTGCCGATCAGATCGATCAGGACGCCTGGCATTTGTTCGTTATCCGGCACCCCGACCGTAATGCGTTACGTTCCTTCCTGAGCGAAAAAGGAATTGGTACCGACGTCCATTATCCAACTCCTCCGTACAAACAGCAGGCCTATATACACTACGCTCAGCTCTCATTGCCTATCTCGGAACAGCTACATCGGGAAGTCGTTAGCTTACCGCTGAACCCGGCTCTTACGGACGAAGACGTAACATTGGTGATTGACGCAATCAATCAGTTTGATCGATAATACCTCTTTAAAAAGCTACTGTATGCAACTGACGGTTGTTATTCCTGTTTATAATAGCGAACGAACGATTAAACCGCTCGTTGATCGGCTTCAACAATGTCTGCAAAAGGAACGCTTTGACGTAGTGCTGGTCAATGATGGGAGTGCTGATCAATCGGAGTCTGTTTGTGAACAGCTTACGCATCATTACGATAATGTCCGATTCATATCGCTGCGTCGGAATTTTGGGGAATTCAATGCTGTGCTGTGCGGATTAACACACGCTCGTGGAAAATATACGGCCATTATTGACGACGATTTTCAGAATCCTCCCGAAGCTATTCTGACGCTGATGGACGTAGCCGTGCAGGGGAATTACGACGTCGTGTACAGTCGCTATGCTCAGAAGAAACATCACTGGTTCAGAAACCTGGGAAGCTGGCTCGTTAATACCTTAACCACGTATTCACTCGGCAAACCAAAGGGTTTATATCTGTCTAGTTTTAAGCTAATTGAGCGTGATGTTGTGGCCGAAATCGTAAACTATACTGGCCCTTATCCGTACATCGATGGACTGATTTTTCGGGTCACACGTAACGTCGGCAGTGTTGAGGTACCGCACATGGACCGGGTCGAAGGACGATCAAACTATACGGTTAAAAAACTGGTCGGTCTTTTTTTGAACGTGCTGATTGGCTATTCTGTCTGGCCAATTCGCCTGTTTACCATAGTTGGGTTTAGTTTGCTGATTGCTAGTGTTCTGGCGGGATTTGGTCTGCTACTTGGCCGACTAACCAATACGTGGTCCACTCCGGGCTGGGCCATTATCAGCTGGTCGGTTTGGATGGCAACGGCGTTGGTGCTCACCTTTCTGGGAATAATAGGCGAATACATCGGGAAATTATTTATGACCAGTAGTGGTGTGCCGCCTTATGTTGAAAAGCAGCGACATGGTTTTAACCAACGTAACGAAATACACTCAACCCGCTCCGAATTAAGCACGTAACGTATGATTGGGATTTCTGAAGAATATGAGAAAATGTTTCAGCTGGAGGAGAAGCTCTGGTGGTATCGTATTCTGCATGAGCGAGTTGTTAAAACCATTCAGAAGCGTTATCCCGACCGTAAAGACATTACTATACTCGATGTCGGATGTGGTACGGGCGGAATGCTTGCCAGTTTGAGGCATAATGGATATACAAATCTGCAAGGTATCGATGGATCAATGGATGCGGTGGCGTTTTGCGAAAAACGTGGCTTCTCGGTTACGTTGCTCAATCTGAATGAGATAGCGTCTTTTGAACCAGACGCCCGTTATGATGTCCTGATCTGTAATGATGTTTTCTGCTATTTCAACGACGCCGATCTCGACCGATTACTGGGTGAACTAGTGAAACGACTTAAACCAACCGGATTGCTGATCTGTAATAATAACGCTTTCAATGTATTTCGAGGGCAGCATGATTTGGCGGTTGGTAGTATTCGCCGGTTTGTTAAAGCCGACTTTACGATGCTGGCGACTAAAGTCAGTCTGCATATTCTGGAGTCGACTTACTGGAGTTTTGTCTTATCGCCGATGATCTTATTGATGCGTCAGTGGCAGAACGCACAGCTTCGGCTGGGCTGGCAAAAGCCCGATAATGCCCAGTCGGACGTATATTTGCCCAGCGAATGGTTGAACGAAACGCTCTATCAGATTGTCCATATAGAAGATAAACTGCTACAACGAACCCCGTTTGGAAGTTCGTTGTTTGTCGTACTAAGTCCGGCCGGATAGTGTTGGAGGAAGCGTAATTACTAATCAACGATGTTTACGGGAATTATAGAAGCTACAGGTACCGTAGCCAGCATAGAAGCAGAAGGTACGAATCTGACGTTCCGAATCGAGTCGTCGATGGCGCCAGAACTAAAAATAGATCAAAGCGTAAGTCATAATGGTGTTTGTTTGACCGTTACGAGCGTTGCCGATGGGAGCTATACCGTAACGGCCGTTGATGAAACGCTGAAAAAGACCAATCTGGGCAGCGTCAAACCGGGCGATAGTGTGAATCTGGAGCGTTGTATGCCCGCTCATGGCCGATTTGACGGACATATTGTTCAGGGGCATGTAGACCAGACCGGTATTTGCACCAACGTACAGGATATGAACGGCAGTTGGCTGTTCGATTTTCAGTACGATCCAACCGTAGCCGATAACGTAACCGTCGAAAAAGGGTCTATTTGTATCAACGGCGTCAGTTTAACTGTTTTCAATTCGCATGACGATGGTTTTCGGGTTACAATTATCCCGTATACATATGAGCACACAAATTTTCGCGATTTGAAACCGGGCGATATTGTTAACCTCGAATTTGACGTTGTAGGAAAGTACATCAAAAAAATGCTGGCAGGCTATCGGTAATCGTTTTTATATTCTGCTAATTTTGGGCGTTTTAGGTAAACAGACCCATATATAAAAACCCATAAATCTCATCTCCACCAATTATTTGACTGAATGGCTAAAATCAGCACCCGATCTCTACCTGACCTGCTGATTCAGATTGGCATTGTTTTGGCCCTGATGGCCGTTTTGTTTCTGGGTTTCTTTTTCGTGTATTTACCTTTTACGACCAATCATGGTCAAACGATTACCGTGCCGGACGTGTCGAAACTGAGTTTCGATGAGATGAAGAATATTCTGGATGACCGGGGCTTACGCTACGAAGTCAGTGATTGTACATTTGTGGCCGGTGCTCAGCCCCTGACAGTTATTCAGCAATATCCGCGAGCCAACTCTAAGGTAAAGGAAGGACGTAAAATATACGTAACGCTCATTAAGCGGGTTGCTCCGATGGTATCAATGCCTAATTTGGTGGATATGATCGACCGTAGTGCCGCCCGTACACTTGAAGCGCTGGGGCTCATAGAAGGCGAACGAATTTACGTCCCCGACGTAGCGAAGAATTCAGTACTACGTCAGCTCTATAATGGCAAGGAAATAACACCGGGAACACCAGTGCCAAAAGGAGCCCGAATAGACCTCGAAATTGGGGACGGATTAGGAAATACGATGTTTGAAGTTCCGAACGTTGTAGGCTTACAACTAGATGAGGCAGAAGCGGCAATTCGGGGGTCAAATCTTAAAGTTGGCACGAAAATTTCCGTTGAAGATCCTGAGAAGGAAGTTGGCACTGTTGTTCGGCAACGGCCCGAAGCCCGGTCGGGCGAACGAATCCGTGTTGGCGAAACAATGGATTTGTGGGTTGTAGGGCCAATAGAACCCAACCAGGAGTAATCTGCTTCCGGAACCTATTGTACATGAATATTGCGCTACCTCTATTTCTGCATCAACGATTTGATCAGCGGCTGCTACGTTGTTTCCTGTTAGTACTGTGCTGTTTATTGTCGTTCATTGGCTACGCTCAGGCTCCTCTGAGTTTGCCTTTTTTCGACGACTTTTCAACAGCCTCAGGACAGCCGGGAATCGATCAGCCCGACCCCGCTCGTTGGCAACCGGGTAGTGGCGTGTACATCAATAACACGATGGCGATTAATCCGCCAACGATTAACGTAGCGTCGTTTGACGGATTACGGGCCAACGGGTTACCTTACGTTTTTAACAACGAACTGGCCCAGGGCTATACCGATACGTTAGCATCGTTACCAATCAACCTCGCCAATCTGACGGCCAGTGACTCAGTCTATCTAAGTTTTTACTGGCAAATCAAAGGGCTGGGTGAGCTACCCGATGCCGGGGATTCGCTAACACGTTTACCGGGCGATTCATTGACGGTTCAGTTTCTGGACGTTAATAACGTTTGGCGAACGGTATGGTGGCGAGTTGGGGGTGAACCCAATAATAATTTCTTTCAGGTTTTTATACCGGTTCGCGACCAGCGCTATTTGCATGCTGGATTTGCTTTCCGGTTTCGGTCGTTCGGGCGCGCGTCAGGCCCATTTGATACGTGGAATATCGATTACATCTATCTGAACAAAGGACGTAGTAATACAGATCGGTTTGTCAAAGATGTTGCTATTCGCGTGGCGCCAACTCCGTTTCTAAAACGATATACGGCTATGCCATTGACGCAGTATACAGTCAATCCCGGTGCTGAAACGGCCGATTCTGTATCGACAGAAATTGTTAATCGGTTTAGCACATTCAACTTTACAACGTTTCGCTTCACAGTACGCGATGAGGTGTCTGGACGACTCATTCAGGACCTTCCCCAAATCTCCTCTGTGCCGATTGAGGCACTTAGTTCTCAGCGTAAGGTCGTTAAGCCAGATCCTGTTACCAGCTTTGGTTCAGCAACCAGAGCCGTTTTACGCTATAAATTTGATATACTGACAACTGACGACCAGAATCCCTCAATTCCTGGAGTGAATCTACGGCAGAACGATACTATTTCGAGAGTTGCCGTTCTTGGTAATTACTATGCTTATGACGATGGGTCCTGGGAGTATGCCGCCCAAATTGGCCCCCGCGAGCAGGTAGCTGTCCGGTTTATTTTGAATAAGCCAGATATAATGGCTGGAATCATGGCCAGCATCGTTCCGATTCGGTTAAATCAAACAGGTCAGCCGTTTGTTATTACGGTCTATAGCAACACAAACGGGCGTCCGGGTAACGCTATTTATCGTCAGTCGTTTACGACGCAATATCCATCGTATCGGAATGGGTTCGTTACGTTCCCTTTTGATAGAGGAGTATCGGTGAAAGATACGTTCTATGTTGGTTACCAGCAAATTAGCGTGAGTGATACTACGTTCCTACGGCTCGGATTCGATAAGAACAGCCCGTTTGGTGATCAGATTTTCTACAATGGAGGCACTATTTGGGAACAGAACCTACAACCCGATCGTCCACTGCAACTGCAGGGTGCTTTTATGCTTCGACCAATAATGGGAGGGAAGCCAGATACCATTGTTACTGCTTTGCCAGAGCCAGAGCCGCTACGTCCGTTGCAGGCGTATCCAAATCCAACATCGGGCGTAATACGTTGGGAGAGTTCTAAAGTAACACGACTAGACGTACTGAGTCTGTCGGGTCAACTAATCCGACAAGCCGAACCAAGCCGGGGGCAGCAACTGTTAGATCTGAGCGATCTGCCCGATGGTCTGTATGTAGTACGGCTTGTGGAAGGCGATCGGCAGGTTGTTCAACGACTTATTATTCACCATTAATCAGTTTTGCCTATCGTTATGTAAGAGCGAGTAGCAAAACATACTAAACATGGATATTACCGTACAGGAATTAAAGGAAAGACTGGAGAAAGGCGAAACGCTTAATCTGATTGATGTTCGGGAACCCGCCGAATACGAAGCCGACAACATTGGGGCTCGTTTAATACCGCTTGGCGATCTGCCGTATCAACTCGATGAACTCGACGGTTTGCAGGATGAAGAAGTAATTGTGCACTGTCGTTCGGGTAAACGTAGCGCTATGGCCCAGCAAATTCTGGAGCAGAACGGTTTCAATAACGTTCGTAACGTTATTGGCGGTATGCTGGCGTATCGCGCTCAATAAGTGGCTGGCAGTAGACAGTAACCGTCAGACATGGATGCTGTCTACTGCTAGCTTAAGAATTTCTGTGTCATCGTCTGGGCCAAACCAGTGATAATCGCCCTGATTGTGAAACCAAGTAAGTTGCCGTTTCGCATATCGTCGGGAGTTTCGTTTTAACAGACGTACCATTTCCTCATACTCGTACTCGCCATTCAGGAAAGGGAAAACCTCCTGATAGCCTACCGTTTGTAAGGCTTTATAGTCACGATACGGCAGCAGTGAACGGACTTCTTCTACAAGCCCTGCTGCCAGCATAGCATCCATTCTGCTATCGATACGCTTATATAGTTCGTCGCGTGGACGATCCAGCGCGACAAAAACCGACTTGAATGGCCGTTCGATCGGTTGCTTCCTGCGAAATAGTGAATAGGGCTGACCTGTTGTCAGGCAAATTTCTAGCGCTCGTAAGACCCGCGCAGGATTTTTCATATCGGCTGCCTGAACATAATCGGGATCAAGATGCTGGAGTTCCTGTTGAATCGGGCCTAAGCCTTCCGTTTCCCATCGCTCACGAAGAGACTGCCGCAGTGCTGGATCGACCGTGGGCATATCGTCCAGTCCGACGCATATTGCATTTATATATAGTCCCGTTCCACCTGATAAAATTACTACGTCTTTTTTCTGAAATAATTCCTGGAGCAGCGTGAGACATTCCCGTTCGTAGCGACCTGCGTTTATGGCTTCCGTTATTGAATGTGAGCTTACAAAATGGTGTGGTACGCCATCCATCTCATAGGGTGTTGGTTTAGCCGTTCCAATTGATAATTCACGATAAAGTTGCCTTGAGTCAGCAGATACTACGTCGGTTTGTAAGGATTTAGCCAGACGCACGCAGAGCGCGGTTTTGCCTACTGCCGTGGGGCCAGCTATGACGAGTAGTGTTTTCAATACGTATTTTCAGATTGTTATGTATACAAAATTATTGAAGTAAAGCTGAAAACTGCTTTTTATACGAATAGCTTCAGTATGTAATCTATTCTTATTTTCTAGTATATAGGATTTATAGTTATATAGCCATAGCTTTGTCGTTCTATAGGTATATTTACGGTACTTGTTTTGTTTGTATTAGATGTATATTAGATACAAATAGGTATGTTCTTGAGGAATATCAAATAATATGGTGTCATTTGCTCACTTTTTTCTGTTATTTGTTAACCCTGTATCTCCATTTATAATTACTTAAATTATGTTGATCTGGTTAAGAATGTATAGATGTTAATTTTTTGTTATATAAATTTGACGACTATTTTTGCTAAGGTAAGTTAATTTTAATCTGAAATGATTACAATAGAACTCTGCCAGAAACAAAATGCTTGTCCTATATAGTATATATGACATAAATTTTTATCTTTGCCTTTGTTAGCCAAGTGCCTACTAGTCAGTGAGTTACATACCAAAAGGTTAGTGAATTCATTTCTCATGAACGCAAATAATACCGAAAACTTGTCAGAAATCTCCCAGCCAGTTTTAAAAAGAACATTAGACATCATCTGTGGCAAATGGCGTTTGTACATTATTTTTCAATTGAGCAAACAGGACTATCGATATGGTGAGTTGCGCCGTATGATCCCTGAAGTCAGTGAAAAGGTGCTAATTCAGGAGTTGAAAACACTGGTATCGCTAGGGGTTCTACAGAAAAGGTCTTACAATGAAGTGCCTCCCCGCGTTGAATACGGACTCACCCCAAAAGCGCGCGAAATACTTCCAGTTCTGAAGGAGATTGCAACAATAGGTAAAACGTTTCTTGACGTATAACGTCAGCAGACGTAACTATTTTTGACTTCGTATCGTTATTGGTTTTGAATCATTGGGTACGGAGGAGCGCATGAAACTATTGATCAGTGGACTTTTGGTTTCTTTATGGTGGGGTTTAGCACTGGTGCCCTCGGGGAGCCAGTCTGATCGTTATCATACGGATAAAAGACCAGCGTCTGTTGTTTATGAAGATTCGTTGCGCTATAACGTATATCGATTCCATATCACGGCTGCCGATAGTGGAGCCGTGCGCGACCTTATTATCAAAGCCTACAGAGGAGAATTGTTATTAACCAATTTCCGAACGCGGATTGATGGGGGAGTGGTAGGAGCGGAAGTCGCTGATTTAGATAATAACCGATTCCCTGAATTGTACGTATATAGTACCAGTGATGGCAGCGGCTCATTTGGTCGTGTGTATGGGTGGCAGTTCTTAGCGGAACGCAAGGCCGATATACAGGCAGCAAATTGGCTGAAGATGCCGGATGGCTATATGGGGCACGACAGTTTGTGGGTAGAACGGGATGTACTCTGTCGCCAGTATCCTATTTACAATTCAGGTGATGCCAATGCCGAGCCAACGGGTGGTGTTAACAGGATACGTTATCGGTTGAAAACCAACGGTAAAGCTTATACGCTTGTAACTGAGCAACCCATCGATCAGTCGGCCAGTCGATAAGCCAGTAAGCATACCGTTACGGTATGCTTACTGGCTTATTCAGTTTTTAGAACAATCGTAGGCCCAGGGATAACGTAGCGATGCCCAGGAAGCCAGTAATATCCTTATTTTTATAAATTCCTCCTACGGGCAACGCATATCGGGCGTCCAGATCAAGGCGTCGGAAAAAGGTATACCCTACACCGATTTCGGCCGCGTACGTAAATGGTTTAACTTCCAGAAGAGTTTCGGATGGACTTTGCGGATTTGGATTTTTTAAATCCGATGTAGTTTCTGGCGTTGGAATCGTAAGCGACAAAATACTAACCGTCGACGTACGAGTTGCCTGTGCCTTTGTCGTAAATAATAAATTAGGACCTACAAAAGCCCGGAACTTGCCATCGGCCCATTTTTTGCCAAACAAAATAGGAATATTGACTGATTCAAGAACCGATTCTGAGACCGTATTAATGCTGGCTGGTGTTGCTGCCGGGATTTGGGATGGCAAGGGCTGGCCAGCCAATGCTGCCGCTACTGCCGCCGATACCGAGAAATCGGTTTTCTGATTTAACAGAAAACGGTTGTAATCCACTTCTACCTGGATGTAAAATTTATCGAAATTCTTCCGACTCCAGATACCAAACGAATAACCTGTTCCAATGCCATTATTCTTATTGTTTAGTTCAGGAACAGTTAACGACGCAGTTAATGGAACGGGCGGAATAGTCGTATACCCGTGGGTAAAGGTTGCTCCTCCTTTGATGCCTCCTTCAAAATTTTCTTGAGCTAAGGCAGCTAGTCCGCAGAAAAGGAGGGATAGCGTAATGAGCAAGGTCCGTTGCATAAATCGTTGATAAAAGATAGTCGGGAAAAAATGAGAAGAATTCGGTTTTTAAACGTTGAGATTGACCATCTCTGCATCTAAAACGGCTATTATTATTTAAATGTTATTAGCCTTTCTCGTTAATAGAGTAAACATTAACACAATTACAGGGTTGTTTGACATAGATTAATTGGCTTATTTGCCAGCCACAAAATAGATGTTTCACTAATAATACCACGCTAAACGAATGGGGCTCTTATCATTTTTCAAAGGAGTAGGCGAAAAAATCTTTAACAAGGAGCAAACGGCAGCACCTGCTGATCCAGTACAGGCTGAGAAAGTTGAACCAGTACGTGCTCAGGCCTTGCTGGACCACGTAAAGCAATTAGGTCTGGCTTACAATACGTTAACGGTAAAAACAAAAGGAGATACCGTTACGCTGTTAGGGTCGGTTAAATCGCAGGAAGACGCCGAAAAAATCGCTCTGGCAGTAGGTAATGTTGAAGGCGTAAGTGCTGTAGACAACCAACTGGAGGTAGATGAACCAACTCCAGAAGGCAAATACTATACGGTTAAATCGGGCGATACGCTGTCGAAAATCGCTAAAGAAGTATACGGTGATCCAATGAAATACGGCATCATTTTCGAAGCGAACAAGCCAATGCTGAAAGATCCTGATTTGATTTATCCAGATCAGGTGCTACGTATCCCTCAATTGTAGGGTATCCGTAATCATATACACAAGGCTGAACAGTACCCGAGCACAGAAAAAATATGTTCTCAGGTGTTGTTCAGCCTTTCTATTGATAGACGAAAGGGGAGATCTTCTTTCCGAACATTCCGTCGGTGGATACGTTTACATGATCTCAACTGTATGAAAAACTTATGGCTGTTCATCTGTTATCGTATCTGAACGATCAATTTACGCCGGGTGCCATTGATCAGCTTAGTGGTGATCTCAACGAAGCACCCGCCAACCTATCAAAGGCCGTTTCTGGCTCAGTGCCTATATTGCTGGGTGCTTTGACCAAACGAGTGCAGGCTTCAGGCGGAGCTTCGTCCGTGATTGCTACGTTGGATAAGGCCGACTATAGCAATAATCCGCTCGACATAAGTCAGGTAACGGACTCGGACCGAAAACTAGCGGATACGTCTACTTCGGCCCGTACATTCCTGCATCAAATGCTTGACGATAAACTTACAGGAACCACAGAACTGGTTGCGATGTATAGTGGCGTGAAGCCAGAGTCGGCTCTGCTCATTTTTGAGTTGGCCGGATCAATTTTGATGGGTGTTCTTGGGCGCCAGGAACAGGAGAAAGGGTTGACGGCTCACAGTCTTACTACGTTGCTACTTGGGCAGGCTTCTGAGTTCCGACGGGCCGTGCCGAGTGGTCTGGAAGCAGTTAGTAGTTTACTTGGATTTGAAGAGCTCGTTACGCCTGCCGGGCCAACCACCGACGTGCAGGGGTCCGATAATTTCAGTGGTACGGAATTGAACCCCAATATCCCTAAAAGCGACGAGGGTGATCGCCGACGGGAAAATGTTCGTTGGTTACGCTGGGCAATGATCGTAATTGCTGGTCTAATACTGGCTCTACTAATACAGAAATGTAGTGAAAATCAGAACAGTATCGATGGCGTAAGTACCGACTCTACATCTCGTATCGAATCCAATGCGGTAGAAGATACATCGGTATCGACAAAACAAAGTATCGAAGAAGCACACGGACAGGTTGGCGATTCTACGGCACCGGGGGCTTTGGGGATTCGGGATTCATCGGCTGTAAAACCCTGATTCATAAAAAGGGAGCTTAAGCTAACAAAGGCCAAACAGTGCAAAGAATACGTTGGTTACTACATGTAAACTCAACGTATATGAATTATGATGCATAGTCGAAAAAAACAATGGCGGGTATGGCTGATAGCAAGCTTATTCGCCAGTTCAGGATTGATGTTCTCCAACTGTTCGGGCAATAAGTCCAGTTCGGAATCGGAGGGAATGTCTAATTCAACCGCTAGTGATAGCTCCGTTTTTGGTCGTCAGGGCGACACCATAAATTCAAGCCTGGATGCGCCCATACAAGCCCCGCCCGATAGCGCTAGTGCTCGGGGAGCGGTTGTTCCGGCCGAAATTAAGGTAAAAGCAAAGAAATAGACGTAATATTTCGGGCAGCCAATCAGTCCATAGGCTATATTGCTGGATAAATTGACTGTCCGATTTTTTTATGTTTGTTGACGCCATTGAGCGCGTAGATCTTTACACCCGACCGCTTCATTCGATTATTCGGCTGTATGGCCACGATGAAATTGTTCCAGGCAGCGCTACGTTGTTTTTTGTAAATGAGCTGGGCTGTGCTATCACGTGCAAACACGTTGCTGAACTAGTTACGCAGGCCGAACCGATTCTCCACAATTATCTGAATTTTCAGGGGGCTCGACGCCGAGTTTCTCGTGAAAAGAATGCTGCCAAACTGATCCGTGATCTGGAAGTTCAGTATAAACTCCAGTCCGAAACTATTATTCGGGTCCGTAATAATTTTATTGGCTGTGTCGATCAGTATGAGAAACTGACGATTGATATGCACCCAACGCAGGATCTGGCCCTGCTACGTTTCGAAGGATACAAACGGCTATTATATAACTCCTACGCTACGTTCGTGAAGGATACAAACCGGATCAAGCCCGGTAGGAGTTTATGCCGCCTGGGCTATCCATTTCCTGAATTTACTAATTTTCGATTTAGCTCGGAAGTCGACGATATCGAATGGACATCGGAAGGTCGTGTTACGTCTCCGCGTTTTCCTATCGACGGTATTATCACTCGGTTATTAAGTGAGAATGGCGGGATTACGGGTATTGAAATAAGCACTCCAGGACTCCGGGGCCAGAGTGGTGGCCCTTTATTCGATACAGGCGGGCTAGTATACGGAATGCAGTCGGCAACTCGTCATTTGCATCTGGGATTCGATATTGTCGATCGCGAAGTACTCGTCAATGGGCGCAAGAGTCGCGTATCAAACCACCCCTTCCTTAATGTCGGTCAATGCGTGCATGTGGACGTGATCAAGAATTTCCTGAGAGAAAAGGGGGTAAAATTTTATGAAGCCTAATGCCCGCTCTTTCATTGGCTTGCTCATAGGCAATAAATTTTTACCAATTTTCTTAGAGCAGCCATTGGCAGGTAGAGTCAGTTCACTGAAAAAAAGAAAGTGCGTCTGACGTAGTGAAATCGCCATATTGGATGCGCAGGAACAAAAAAATGGCGGCAAAATTGGTATTGAAATTCTGACATCTATTAATATATGGCGCTCGTTAGAGCTGGTCAACAAACGGATTAAACGGCGTCATTATCCCAATAAATAAGAGTTGGCTTTATCTTTGCGCGGCCAACTCTTTATTTATGTCCGAATTTACTCCTCAGACGAACCGGATAACGCCCTTTGCTACTGATGCGCTGGCGCTACTCAAACGTTTGATTGCGACACAATCGTTTAGCCGCGAAGAAGATAAAACGGCTCGTATCATAGGTGATTTTTTTCAGGAAAGACAGATTCCTTTTCAGCGCCTGAAAAATAATGTATGGGCTAAAAATCGCCATTTCGATGAGCAAAAGCCTACTATTTTGCTGAACTCGCACCATGATACCGTTAAACCCAACAAATCCTGGACGCTCGATCCGCTGGAACCACTCGTAAAGGATGATAAACTGTTTGGGCTTGGGTCAAATGATGCGGGTGGTTGTCTGGTTTCCTTACTCGCTACGTTTGCTTATTTCTACGATCGGCCGGATATGGCCTACAATATCGTGATGGCGGCTTCGGCTGAGGAAGAGATTTCGGGGCGAGATGGATTGGAGTTATTACTGCCTGAGCTTCCGCCAATTAGCTTTGCTATTGTTGGCGAACCTACCGAAATGCAGTTGGCAATAGCTGAGAAAGGGCTGCTGGTTATCGACTGTACAGCGCATGGGATCAGCGGCCATGCCGCTCGCGATGAGGGAGATAACGCCATATACAAGGCTATTCGCGATATTAACTGGCTTACTACGTATCAGTTCCCCAGAGTATCGCCAACGCTTGGACCAGTCAAACTGTCGGTAACACTGATTAATGCGGGTACGCAGCACAACGTAGTGCCGGATACCTGCACGTTTACCATCGACGCCCGTGTAACGGAGCAGTACACGCTCGAAGAAGTAATTGACACCATACGGGAAAACATTCAATCGGAAGTGCATCCCCGATCGGTTCGGTTAAAACCCTCCAGTATTCCTGCCGATCATCCAATCGTAAAGGCTGGTCTTGCGCTGGGACGCTATACATACGGTTCGCCTACAACGTCGGATCAGGCCGTTTTGAACTGCCCTTCGCTTAAATGTGGCCCTGGTCATTCTGGCCGTTCGCACTCGGCGGATGAATTTATCTATCTCCGCGAAATAGAAGAAGGAGTAACAGGATACATTCAAATGGTAGAGCAGGTTCTCTAAGCAATTCGCGATACATGAATAGTTGGTTATCTGGTATGGCAGTTCGACGCAATACGTTGAATTGCCTGAGATGACTTCTCCCAATACATACGGTCTTTAGAGAGATAGCTAATTTTTGTTAATCAATTAGCAGTAAAACTGTATGGATCCTTTGTTTTAGTTAGTCAGTAGTTGAATATATAAACATTTCTTTCCTCGGAAATGTAACCTTGAAAATGAGAAATTTGCGTAGCGTAAATCAGGTTTTTATTACGTTCCTGAGTGTAACCGTATTGGCAGGAACGAGCTTTAGTCAGGGCTCATCGAAAAAAAATCAAGCAGTAAACCATACGTATAGCCACGAAGCGTTTTCGCCAGCTTATATTAAGGATGCGTTAGTTAAATCCGCCAAATGGCAGCTTAAACATCCTAAACACAGTATTACTGACTGGACCAACGGCGCATTTTATGCTGGTTTATTTGCCGCCTACGAAGCAACGCAGTCTGCCGAAATACTGGATTCATTGTTAGCCATTGGTGAACGAGCAAAATGGCGTCCGGGCCCACGATACGATCATGCCGACGATATTGCTGTCTGTCAGACGTATATTGACCTGTATCGTATTAAACGAGATCCGCGTATGATTCAGCCCACCCTCGATACGATTCATAAATTAAGAACCGTATCGGGCAATGAAATCATAAAACATGGCCTGACCTGGTGGTGGTGCGATGCTTTGTTTATGGCCCCGCCTACATTAGCTAAGCTAAGTGCTACGTTGGATGATCCTGCTTTTAATACATTCTCTGATTTGCTGTTTAAGCAAACGTATCAGCTACTGTATAACCAACGAGAACATCTATTTGCCCGTGATGCCAACTATCTGATTGATGCCAAGGGCGCAGGTAAGAAAGAAACCAATGGACAGCCGATTTTCTGGTCGCGTGGAAATGGTTGGGTATTAGGTGGCCTGGTACGCGTTCTGAATGAATTACCACCTAAACATCCGACGCGTTCATTCTATATTGATCTCTACAAGCAGATGAGTGAACGTATCGTTTCATTGCAGCAGCCAGATGGTTTATGGCGGGCCAGTTTGCTCGATCCGGCTGCCTATCCTGGTGGAGAAGCCAGTGGCTCTGGTTTCGATTGTTACGCCCTGGCCTGGGGAATCAATCAGGGAATTTTGCTTAAAGAAACTTACCAGCCTGCTGTTGAAAAAGCGTGGATAGCGTTAACAAAGTTGATGTCGCCGGAAGGACGGGTTGGCTGGGTGCAGCCCATCGGCGCTGATCCTCGACGTAACTTTAGCGAAGACAGTTGGGAGGTTTATGGAACAGGAGCTTTTTTGCTGGCTGGATCGGAAATGATCAAACTGAATCCTTAGAACCTATTATGGCTTTGCTTCAGTAGCCTTGCTGGCCGACGCTTTTCAAGAATAAGTGCTTTACCACCAATGACACAGACTCGGTTCTGCTATCTGAACTGGGTTTGTAAAAAGTATCGTTGGGCGCGGAAAATTAATAATGGCTTTCAGAATAGATGCCAACAAATGCCGTATTTTGGCGGTTAGTTGAACATACACGACGATATAAGATTCCTTCATTATGTTATACCCTCTTACATTCGAGACAATTTATAAAGATAAAATCTGGGGTGGCCAGAAGATAAATACCATTCTTGGGAAAGATTTTTCACCACTACCGAATTGTGGGGAAACCTGGGAAGTATCTGATGTTGAGGGGAACGTATCGGTTGTGAAGGAGGGAAGCCTGCAGGGTAAAACGTTACGTGAACTGGTTGAGCAATACAAAGAGGAACTGGTTGGCAAACACGTATATGACCAATACGGCAATCGATTTCCGCTACTGATTAAGTTTATTGATGCCAACGACGATCTGTCGATTCAGGTCCATCCCGACGATGCGCTGGCTGCTAAACGGAATAGTGGCTTTGGAAAAACCGAGATGTGGTATATCATGCAGGCCGACGAAGGTGCTAAGCTAAATTCCGGGTTTAATCGGGAGGTAACGAAGGAAGAGTACGTACAGGCCGTGGCTGATAATACCATTCAGGATATTCTGAATATTGAGCCAGCTCAGCCCGGCGATGTGTTCTTTTTGCCAGCTGGTCGGGTTCATTATATCGGAAAGGGGTTGCTACTGGCCGAAATTCAGCAAACTTCCGACACTACGTATCGTATTTATGATTTCGATCGGGTAGATGCTACCACAGGCCAGAAACGTGAACTGCATACAGATCTTGCCGTAGACGCTATCGATTATCAACATTACGATCATTATAAAACGCAGTACGAGAAAAAGCTCAACGAGAGTGTCAATGCCGTAACGAGCAACTACTTTGTTACGAACGTATTAAATTTTGAGCAGGAAGTTGAACACGACTATAGCCACATCGATTCGTTTGTGATTCTGATATGTGTAGGCGGTTCGTTAACGATTGAAGCAGCGGGTGGGTATAGCGTACCGCTCAAAATGGGTCAGTGTGCGCTCATTCCAGCATCAGTAAACAACGTAACGCTAGTGCCCGATGGATCGATGACCGTTCTGGAAACATACGTACCATAAAGAGGTGTAGGCTGTATGATCGGCTTGGATGACGACGACAGCAATAGCTTATTTTTAAAATTCTTAAAAAAATAATACGCCCAATCGGAGCAGATCGCGGACAAGAGTTTACTAAACTCTTGTCCGCGATTTTTGATTTTTAGTCGCCTAATTTACAGCGATTTAATTGAGTTTTAATACGAAATGGTCAAACGGCCAGACTGTCAGAAGGCTTAAGTCGGAGATTGGTCCGCACCTGATGAGCGAAAAGTCAGGCCGTTTTATTGGGAACGAGTCAATTCAAATGCCGGTTTACTGAACGAGCTTCGCTGGTCTGCTAAAGGTATTCCGGCTTTTGTAGGTGTAGGGCCAATTCTAGGGCGGAGCTTATGCACTACCTTATATACTATGTTCTCTCAAGTTCACTATAGCCCAACGTTTGCTGCTGTCTTCCTCGCCACCAGTTTGTTAAGTTGTTCGTCAGAACAGACTCAGAATCAGGCGGCAACAGAGGTTCCTGCTCTGCCCGTTGTTCAGGTCAAACAATCGTCAGTCACTACGTATCAGGAGTTTGCGGCAACGCTTGAAGGTCGTGTCAATGTTGATATTCGGCCGCAGGTGGAGGGCTACCTGGAAAAAATATATGTCGATGAAGGGGCTTCAGTCCGCAAAGGGCAACCCCTGTTTCGGATCGATACCCGGACGTATCGTGAGCAGGTCGGTAATGCCGATGCTACGTTGTTATCGGCCAAAGCGAACCTGGAAAAAGCGGCTCTGGAGGTGACTCGACTGACACCGCTGGTTGAGAATAATGTTGTGTCGGACGTACAACTGAAAGCTGCTCAATCGGCCTATGCTGCGGCCAAAGCGAATGTTGAGCAGGCCAAATCAATGCTGGGTAATGCCAACGTCAATCTGGATAGAACCCTTATCAAAGCGCCGGTTAGTGGTTTCATTGGTCGTTTGCCTTACAAAGCGGGCAGTTTGGTTGGACGCTCGGAGGTTCAGCCATTGACTACCGTATCAGACGTACAGGAAATTTATGCGTATTTCTCAATGAGTGAGGTCGATTTTCTCCGGTTCACGCAACAGGCGTCGGGAGGGAGTATGGCCGATAAGATCAGGAAATTACCTGCTGTGGATCTGATTCTGGCCGACGGAAAAGCCTATGCCCAGAAAGGGCACGTAGAAATGGTTTCCGGGCAATTTGACAAGACGATGGGCGCCATCAGTTTTCGGGCCGTTTTTCCGAATTCACTGGGTTTGTTACGTTCCGGAATAACCGGCCGCGTCCGTATTCCAGAGCATCATTCGTCGGTTGTGTTGGTGCCTCAGGAGGCAACGTTTGAGCGTCAGGACCGAGTGTTCGTTTTTGCCCTAGCAGACAGTAATAAAGTCGTTAGCAAGCCACTGCAGATTGTGGGGAAAAGCGGCAACTATTACCTGATTTCGAAGGGCATACAGCCCGGCGACCGTATTGTTCATGACGGGCTGGACCGTTTGCGCGATGGCGATGTCATTGCCCCAAAGCCAATGGCTACGGATAGTAGCCACGTAGCAGAGACGCTATAAGATCAGTCAACAAAGTCAATGGGTTTCGGTATGAGCATTCCTCATATTGAAATGCTTCTCTACAATCATGCTCAAACTATTTATTGAACGTCCTGTTCTGGCCACAGTTATTTCGATTCTACTGGTCATACTAGGCGTAATATCGCTGGTGACGCTGCCCGTTACGCAGTTTCCCGAAATTGCCCCGCCCAGCGTTCAGGTAGCGGCATCGTATCCGGGTGCCAATGCCGAGGTAGTAGCGCGTTCGGTGGCAACTCCGCTCGAAGAAGCCATCAATGGGGTCGAAAACATGACGTACATGACATCATCGTCGGGAAACGATGGGTCGGTAGCGATTAACGTTTATTTCAAACTCGGTACCAACCCCGATCTGGCAGCGGTGAACGTACAGAACCGCGTAGCGAAAGCCACCAGCTTGTTGCCTGCCGAGGTTATTCAGGCGGGTATTTCGACCCAGAAGCAACAAAACAGCATGATTATGATCCTCAACCTGAATAGTAATGAGGATGTATATGATGAAACGTTTTTGCAGAACTACGCCAAAATTAACCTGATTCCTGAATTACAGCGGGTTAACGGAGTTGGGCAGGTCATGGTGTTTGGGGTAAAAGATTATTCCATGCGTATCTGGTTAAAACCGGATCGGCTGGTAGCCTATGGTATGTCTCCGCAGGAGGTTTTGGGGGCCATTCGCGAACAGAATCTGGAAGCCGCACCGGGAAAAATTGGCGAAAACAGCCAGGAAGCGTTCGAATACGTAATCAAATACAAAGGCAAACTGAATCAGCCCGAAGAGTACGAAAACATCGTTCTGAAAGCAAATGCCGATGGGTCTACTATTCTTCTGAAAGACGTAGCACGCATTGAATTCGGGTCGTTTACGTATAGTGGCGACACCCGAGTGAACGGACGGCCCAGCGTTGGAATTGCGGTTAACCAAATGGCCGGATCAAACGCCAACGATATTCAGGTGGCTATTCTGGCTATCATGGATAAAGCGGCAACCGCGTTTCCTAAAGGCATTAATTATACGATCGGTTATAGCACAAAAACATTCCTCGACGAATCGATCGATCAGGTAACCCATACTCTGATTGAAGCGTTTATACTGGTATTTATTGTCGTATTCCTGTTTTTACAGGATTTTCGTTCGACGCTTATTCCAGCTATTGCGGTGCCGGTGGCTATTGTCGGTACGTTCTTCTTCATGCAGTTGTTTGGGTTTACCATCAACCTGCTGACGCTCTTTGCGCTGGTACTCGCCATTGGTATTGTAGTCGATGATGCCATCGTGGTGGTCGAAGCCGTTCACGCTAAAATGGAAAAAAGCAGGCAGTCGGCCCGAACCGCTACGTTACGATCTATGCAGGAGATTTCGGGCGCTATCGTTTCCATTACGTTGGTGATGGCGGCTGTGTTTGTGCCGGTTGGATTCATGAACGGACCGGCGGGCGTATTTTACCAGCAGTTCGCGTTTACACTGGCGATTGCTATCCTGATTTCGGCGGTCAATGCGCTGACATTGAGTCCAGCCCTGTGTGCGCTACTACTGAAAAATACGCATGCCGATGGCCATCACACGAAGAAAGGCTTCCTGAATCGCTTCTTTGACGCGTTCAATGCCGGATTTACATCCATGACCAATAAATACCTGGGAAGTCTTCGGTTTTTAATACGTCATAAATTGGTTGGTCTGAGCGGGTTGGCTTTGGTGGGTGCTGTTACGGTCTATCTGATGCGGACAACGCCAACCGGGTTTATTCCTTCTGAAGATCAGGGATTTATTGCCTATTCGCTGAAGCTTCCGGCGGGTGCTTCCTTGCAGCGTACCAAGAAAGTTGCGGATAAAATAGAAGGTATTCTGCACAAGACGCAGGCGGTTGAACAGCATATCGAAATCAGCGGGTTCAACATGATTGCTAACTCGGTGAGCCCTTCCTATGCCGCTGGGTTTGTGAAAATGAAGCCTTACGAAGACCGGGGCGATGTAAAGGACCTCCAGCAGGTAGTTGACATGGTTAGTCAGAAAGTGGCTGGTATTGTTGAGGGGCGTGTTGATGTATTTACCATGCCAACGGTACCCGGTTTTAGCAATGTGGATGGCTTCGAACTCCTGTTGCAGGATCGGACAGGCGGCAAACTCGATAAACTCAGTAAGACTGCCAATGCGTTTATCGGCGAGTTACAGAAACGCCCGGAAATAGCGGCTGCTTTTACAACATTCGATACCGAAACGCCCCAGTTCGAAATTGAACTGGACGTAAAAAAAGCCAAGCAACTAGGGGTTTCAACCAGCGATATTCTGCAAACTATGCAGGTGTATTACGGCAGTACGTTCGCGTCTGATTTTAACCGTTTCGGTAAATTCTATCGCGTCATTGCCCAGGCCGATGCGCCGTATCGGGCCGATCCGTCGTCGATGAATAGTGTGTACGTACGAAATGCGATGGGCGAAATGGTTCCGATGACTACGTTCGTTACGTTAAAGCGTGTGTATGGACCGGAGTCGATTACCCGAAATAACCTCTTTACGTCCGTAATGATCAATGGTCAGGCCAAACCGGGGTATAGTACGGGCGATGCCATTCGGGCGGTTGAGGAAGTGGCCAAACAAAAATTACCCGTTGGCTATACCTACGAATGGACGGGTATGACGCGTGAAGAGATTGCGGCCGGTGGGCAGTCGAGCCTGATTTTTGGGCTAAGTCTGGTGTTTGTCTACTTCCTGTTAGCGGCTCAGTATGAGAGCTATATCCTGCCCTGGGCAGTATTGTTGTCTATTCCGACGGGGATTCTGGGCGTTTTTCTATTCATCAATCTGGCCGGTATCGACAACAATATTTATGTGCAGGTTGGGCTAATTATGCTGATCGGGTTATTGGCTAAAAATGCCATCCTGATTATCGAATACGCCATCCAGCGTCGTCGTGCCGGTATGGGTTTGCTGGCATCTTCGCTGGAAGCGGCCAAACTTCGTCTCCGCCCTATTCTGATGACTTCGTTTGCCTTTATTGTTGGGTTAGTACCATTAATGAGTGCTACGGGGGCATCGGCGAAAGGAAATCACTCTATTAGCATTGGCACAGCCGGAGGTATGTTAACGGGTGTTATGCTGGGGTTATTTATCATCCCGGTTCTGTTTGTCATTTTTCAGGGAATTCAGGAAAAAATCAGCCGGCCTAAAACGGCCGAAGAACGGAAAGCACTGTCTGAAGAAGCCTTTGCCGATAATCCGATAAATCGTAATTAATCATGCAGCGAACGTTTTTTTCGTCGTATCGCCTTTACATAGGTATTCTTGCGCTTGCCCTTATTTTTTCAGGCTGTAAAGTAGGGCAGAACTACCAGCGGCCTAACGCAAACCTGCCGGAGCAATACAGCCAGCGAGTCGTTTCTGATACGGTAACCAGTGCGCAAATACCCTGGCGGGCCTTTTTTCGGGACACCGAGTTACAGAATCTAATTGGGCAGGCGCTTATCAGTAATTTTGATCTGCAACTGGCCATCAAACGTATCGAAGAAAACCAGGCCTACGTCCGGCAAACCCGATACGCCTTGCTGCCTTCCGTGAATGCCCAAATCACAGGATCAACGGTAACACCTTCCCGGAATAGTTTGAACGGGCTGAGTTTAGAGAACTTTATTGGCACGCGCCACCTGGAAGACTTTTCGGCTAATCTGGCTTTATCGTGGGAGCTGGACATCTGGGGGCGTATCCGCCGACAGAATGAAGCGACAATAGCCAGTTTCCTGCAAACGGAGGAAGCCGCCAAAGCAGTTCGTACCGATTTGGTCGCTAATGTAGCAACGGGCTATTTTAACGTATTGCTGCTGGATGCTCAGCTGGACGTAGCCAACCGAAATCTGGCGTTGGGCGATACTATTGTGAAACTGGTTCGATTGCAAAAACAGGCTGGCGACGTAACGGAACTGGCCGTTCAGCAGGCAGAAGCCCAGCGGCAAACGGCCGATCTGCTGCGGTCGCAACTGGAGCAGGCGCTGGTTATCGAACAGAACGGCATTCGGCAATTGCTGGGTGGATGGCCTGGTAACGTAGCGCGGGGAAGCCGACTAACAACCTATCCAATTGCTGATACGTTGCTGACAGGTGTTCCGGCCCAATTGCTGTCTAACCGGCCCGACGTACGGGCCAGCGAACTGGGACTGGTTGTTGCCAATGCCAGAGCCGGAGTTGCCAAAGCAAACTTATATCCGGCGCTAACCATTACGGGTAGCGTAGGCTTGAACTCGTTTCAGGCTGCTAACTGGTTTGCTTTGCCTAATTCGTTGTTTTACAATCTGGCCGCTGGGTTAACACAACCTGTTTTTCTACGACGCCAGTTGAAAACTCAGGTGGAAGTTGCCGACATTCAGCGAGATGCCGCACAGATTCAGTTTCAGCAACGTTTATCGGTGGCCGTAAAAGAGGTGGCTAATGCGATGGTTCGCGTTGAGAAATTGCAGGAGCAGGAACGGGTTGCTACGTCCAGAGTTCAGACACTGCAGGGGGCGATCAATAATGCCAGGTTGTTGTTTCGTGGTGGCATGGCTACTTATCTGGAAGTTATTACGGCACAAAGCAACTCACTTCAGGCCGAATTAACGTTGGCCGATCTTAAACGTCAGCGACTCGGGGCTATGGTTGAGATGTACCGGGCGCTGGGTGGCGGCTGGAAATAAGTTTTATTTTAGCAATTCCGTATTGTTTGGCATACAAATACGATAGGAGTATAGAGAAGAGAATTCTATATTTGTTAAACAAGAGCATACATGCTTATATAGCCTGTTTTTTATGGCTACAGTGATATTCACTCTTGATAGCTATGATGAAACAACGCTTTCCTATCCTACTGGTTGACGATGATCCATTGCTGGTCGATGTGCTGAGAAAAGCCGGAGAGACATGCTTTTCGGAAGCCGTATTTACTCAGATTGCCAGTTTTGAAGATGCCAAAACGTATATCGATGATTTAGAAGGCAGAGGTCCCCGACTCATTTTACTGGATATTGATCTGCAGGACAAAGTCGATGGCTTGGATTTCCTGGCTCTGCTGCGGGCTCATCCGAAAGGGCGATTAATTCCAGCCGTGATTTTGTCCGCCAATAAAACCCAGAAACTCGTAGAAAGAGCTTATTTCTATGGGGCTTCATCTTTTACGACAAAGCCTTTTAGTTATGCTGACTGGAAAACATATCTGACAAATCTGCGGGCGTACTGGTACGAAACGGTTACGCTCATGGATGTCAGACATGAGAAATAGACGTAGTGACAAGATTAATACAATACGAAGCCCGACAAATTGAAAACTTGTCGGGCTTCGTATTGTAAATCTATGACAATCAATTATTGCTCTACCATTTCAGCATCGGCCAGAATATAGTTGAGCTCATAAATGTTATCGGCATTCAGTTTCAGCGTACCGTGGAAAGTCCGGCGTTCGTCGGTTTTAAATTTCTTACCCGCTTTTTTGAACTTCAGCGATACAACCGATTCGGGACCGGCACCACCGCAGAAGAAACAGGCGCTATAAGGAAACGCCGACAGTACGTATAAATTTGATTCCAGATCGACCGGTAATACGTAACCCGTTAGCTCAACGGTCTTACCATTCAGCTTTTGGATGCCCTGCCCAAATGTTGGGTAAAGCATATAGACGGATTCTTCAGCGTACCACTTTTTCTTAAACGTAACATCGCGCAAGACCTCCCACGATAGTTTTACAGGCTCAGCAGCAGCCGACGTTTTAGATGGAACATGGCCACTACCTGGGCTCAGAGGCTCCAGCGGACGAAAGGAGAAGGCTGCAAAACTGCCGAATAGCAAAGCAATGAGTAGGCGATTCATGGCGTTGGGCACAGTATGTGATAAGTGTGATGTAAAACTACGAAATTTACTACATTTACTCAATCTTTTGGCTTCGATCATTCCGACCTTGTCCGAACTACTCAACGATAACACAAAAAATGACCAGGCGATTCCATTTCGGTTTACTCGCCTGTATATAACGTTGTTTTCTATTCTGGCGGTACTACTGACGGGCAGCCAGATTCTCACGCAATGGCGATTGCGGACCGTACAGGACGAACTCTGGATTATTCGTTACGAAGCATTGCAGCGGCATCAAAGTCAGCAAATTGTTAAACAGGCCCTGCAACTGACCGATGGAAATGACCCGAAGCATTTCAGGCAGAACCTGGCTGAATTGCGCCAGATTTTCCAAACCTTTGAGCTGTATCATACCGAAGGCCGGGCCGGGCGAGTTAAAGACCATAACGTAATAATTCCTAACTCGAAACCCGTGCAGCGGCTTTATAATGGAATCGCTCCTGAGTTTATGGCTTTTCAACGTAGCATCAGTAAGCTGTTAAGCATGCAGCAGCCAGCAGATGCTTCTTTACCTGACTATCAGGCCAGTTTACAGCTATTGCTGGATAACGAGAAACCATTTCTGGAAGAAATAGACGCTATTGTCAGGCAGCATACAAGTGAGCTTAGAAATCAACTTGCCCGACTGGAAGAGATTGAGTTTTACATCTATCTGACATCCATTGCAGTTTTGTTAGGTATTGGCCTGCTTATTTTCAAGCCAGCCACCCGCCGACTGAAACAAACCATCGCCCAATTGGTCGAAGCTGAGCAGAAGGCCAGTATCGCTAATAAACAACTGCTGAATCTGAATAAGTCGCTCAGCGAAACCCGACAGCAACTGTTTGAGGCCACCCGGCTGCAGCATCAGCAGGAAATGGATGAACAAAAGCTTCGGACGTCTTATCTCATGGCCGGGCAGGAGGATGAACGAAAAAGGCTCTCCCGCGAACTCCACGACGGGCTGGGCCAGATGCTAACCGCTCTTAAATTACAGATTGAAGGACTGGAAGCGGGCCTGAAACGGGCATCCGCCGATTCGGAAACGGCCGGGTTAGCCGCGTACAGTAAAAATATTGCTAATCTTAAAAAACTTGTTACCCAAACTATCCAGGAAACCCGAACAATCTCTAACAATCTGATGCCTACGGTGTTAAGTGACTTTGGGATTGTTCCAGCTATTAAGATGCTGGCCGAAAATGACCGTAGCGACGAACTGGACGTAACATTTGAATCGAACCTTGCAGCCGGTGATGCTCGTTTAGATAAAAACATCGAAATCATGCTGTACCGCATCACCCAGGAAGCCGTTAGTAATGCAGTACGCCATGCCAGCCCATCACATATTCACATTGAGTTGATTGAGCGAGAAAAATATATTCACTTAATCGTGACCGACAATGGTCGGGGTTTTAATCCGATAAGTCAGCGTAAGGCCGTTCCCCGGCCAGCAAAAAATGGGCGTGCTCCTTCGCAGGGATTACATAACATGCAGGAGCGGGCCAATTTGCTGGATGGGAAATTGAGAATTGATTCAGTGCCCGGAAAAGGTACCCGGATACAAATTAGTATACCCTATCAGATGCAATCCGTTCATTATGATGCCAATTAAATTAATGCTAGTGGATGATCACTCGATTGTCCGCGATGGAATTCGGCTTTTACTGGAACAAGCCGAAGGACTGGAAATTATCGACGAAGCCAATGATGGCGAAGAGGCTCTCGAAAAATTAAAATCTCATCAGCCCGACGTGATTCTAATGGATATTTCGTTGCCAGGAATGTCGGGTATACAAACAACGCAGGTCGTAACCCGGCTCTACAAGAATGTACGTGTTCTGATGCTGTCCATGCATAATAACGAAGATTATATTCTTCGTTCGGTCGAAGCGGGAGCTTATGGGTATATCCTTAAAGATTCATCGTCTGATGAAATGATTAAGGCCATTCGGATGATTGCAGCGGGTGAAAAATACTATAGCTCGCCAGTAGCTTCCATTATCTTAAGTGGCTACATGCAGCAACTGAAAAAAGGTTCTAAACAAGGCGGACGTGAAGTACAGCCTTCGCGGCTTTCGAATAAAGAAAAAGAGATTTTACAGTTTCTGGTCGATGGGATGAGCAGCCGCGAAATTGCCGAGCGACTTCAGTTGAGCGTTCGTACGGTCGATAACCACCGGGCCAACATGATGCGCCGACTTCAGGTACGTAATGCGGCCGAACTGGTTCGTATAGCTGTTGAAGAAAAGCTGATCTAAAAAACAGTTTTCGTTTCAGAGCCGCTTTCTGGTCATTGCGAACTTGAAAAAACTTTTCTACGTTTGCCACATAAAACCGGTCTAACACGCCGGTTTTACATTTTCAATAATACTACATTAAGTAGATAGGATTACTAAACAAAACCCGTTTGTATTATGTCACTTCGCTTAGGAGATATCGCACCCGATTTTGAGGCTGATACTACACAAGGCCATATTCATTTTCACGAGTGGTTAGGAAATTCCTGGGGAATGCTATTTTCTCATCCCGCCGACTTTACGCCCGTCTGCACCACTGAGTTAGGAAGAACCGCTTTACTGAAAGACGAATTCGGTAAGCGTAATGTGAAAGTTATTGCCGTATCGGTCGATGATCTGGATTCGCACAACCGTTGGACTCCCGATATTAAGGACGTAACAGGCTCGGAAGTGAATTTCCCAATCATTGCCGATCCCGACCGCAACGTAGCAACGCTCTACGACATGATTCACCCGAATGCCAGCGAAAAAGCCACGGTACGTTCGGTTTTTGTGATTGGACCCGATAAAAAAATCAAATTGACGCTGACTTACCCAGCATCGACTGGCCGTAACTTTAATGAATTGATTCGGGTGATTGACTCGCTACAATTGACGGCCGACTATCAGGTGGCTACACCCGCTGACTGGCAGGAAGGCGATGATGTTATTGTAACGCCAGCCGTACCGAACGATCAACTTGAGTCGAAATTCCCTAAAGGCGTTACGTTCGTAAAACCGTATTTACGGACAACTCCACAGCCTAACAAATAATCGCTGGTTGTCAGAATAGACGATGAGGGGCTGGTACTCAGCCAGAAACGTTGTGTTACGTTCTGGCTGAGTACCAGCCCCTCACTAGTTTGGAAGAAAACAAACAAAGATTGGTAACAGCCTGTTACGATTGCGTTATTAACCAAATAAATCAACGTTATGGCAACCAACAAAAATTCTAATCCCGAGCACACAGAAGGGCCAGTAGCAACTGCCATTGAAGAGCAGACAGCCAAGCTCCCATCCGACATATTTCTGTGGTCTGCGTTAGGCTCAATGGCCGTATCCTTAGTATTACAATATCAGGGAAGCAAGAATCGTAGCTTATTTGTAGGCCAATGGGCAGCGCCGTTCCTGCTTCTGGGAATCTATAACAAGCTCGTTAAGCTTGAAGGCCACGATTAGTCTGTCGTACTGAACAAGACTCGCCCTCTACACTGGTGGAGGGCTTTTTTATGTTCGATATATTCGGCGAGAAAGCTGTATTTTTCGGCTTGAAAAACGAGTTATTACTTCATGAAAACCCGCGTTCTGGCCAACATCATTTTTCGGCGATATGGTATCTGGATTTCCATAGGTATGGTGTTACTAGTCGGTTACTGGGTCTTCAGAGCGTATCGGCACGATGATATGGACTGGCGATACGTTCGGGCGTTTGGCATTCGATTGCCTATGCGCTATGGCATTCATGGTATCGACGTATCGCGGCATAATGATCGAATAAACTGGAAAGATGTCCGACAGATGGAAGCGGAAGGCGTGCGCTTACAGTTTGTGTTTGTGAAAGCCACCGAAGGCGCTACCATGTCCGACAAACATTTCGATAAAAACTGGCGGGAGGCCAAAAAATCAAATCTTCGGCGGGGCGCTTACCATTTCTATCACCCAACTCGCGATCCGATTAAACAGGCTAAGAATTTCATTCGTCGCGTTGAGTTATCGTCGGGCGATTTTGCGCCGGTCGTAGATTTTGAAGTGACAAATGGCCAGTCGGACGAAACCATTATTGAAGGACTGCGACTTTGGCTTCAAACGATAGAAGCCCATTACAATGTTCGGCCGATCATTTATACAAACGGCAATCTATACAAACGATACATTAAAGGAAATCTGGACGATTATCCGCTCTGGATTGCCGACTATTCGACCAAGCATTTACGGGCTTACGATCCTGATCAGCTGTACTTGTGGCAGCACAGCCAGAATGGTTGGGTGAAGGGCATTAAAGGACAGGTCGATTTCAATGTTTTCGTCATGGACGAAAACCGAATGCAGGAGATTTGTTTATAGGAAGCAGACGTACCAGCTCCCTATAAACAAACACCAGAAGCTGGTTATTTCGCTTTTCGGACGTAGAAAACGAAGCCATTTTCTTCTCCCGTTTTCTTAACGTCGGGTAGCGAATCAAGGGCTGTATGCGTTTCGACGTTCTTCTTGATGAACCAGACATCTTTATCAATCTTGCCGCGTAAGAGCCAGTCTTCGTCGTAATAATTAGGATTCGTTACGGCTGGTTTTTGCGTATAAAAGAACGGCCCGTAGCTTCGATAACCGTACGCTTTTACGTATACATCCTGTCCCTGTGCCTTCTCAAAAAAGCGCATGGCTGCATCCTGCGAGATACCTTCGATCCGGCCAATGAAAAACCAAAGTGTTAACGTAATAAATACGGCCATACCGCCAAACAAAGCCACAATGGCGCGCTCGGTCTGGCGTTGGCTAAACCAGATCAGACTTAAGACAAGAACAATCAGTAGCCAGATTCCCGGCAGCACCTCCCAACCTGTCCAGTTAATTCTAGCGTCCAGATTGGCTTGCGTAAACGCATCCTGATCGGCAAACGATTTCACGAGGTCCATACGATGGGCCAGGATTGGTAAGGCTATCGTGGCCAGAATATAAACGCCCCCAATACTGATGAGTCCGGCCCGGAACCAGTTATTGAAGCGGATTTTGTTCGACTCCAGCTGGGTTAGGGTTATCGTTGCCAAATACGTCAATGGGAAATAACACATGGACGAATAGTGCACAATTTTGGATTGCACGATACTGAACAAAATCAAAACCACCCAGAACAAAATCATCATCCACCGACGGAATTCGCGTTGGTAATTTCGCTCGATCATCATCGGCGCAAATGCCCGTAATGCAAAAATGGAGGCCGGGAAACAACCAATGAGTAAGATGATAAAGTGATAAGCTGGAAAACCCGAATGGCCTGCATCGGGCGTACTGAACAGACGGAAATTATATTTCAAAAACTCGGTGATAAATACCGGACCGTGCAGAAACGTTTCCAGGCCATACCAGGCCACCGAAACTAACGTAGCGGCTATGGAATAGAATATGAACTGAATGGGTGTAATGAACCAGCGGAAACGGCTTAAAATCCAGTAAACCCCCAGCGTCAGACAGACGATTAGATAGGCTACCGGGCCTTTGGTGTTAATACCCATACCCAGTATAAAACCACCAATGAACAAATAACCCCAAACCCCTCGGGGTAGCAACATACTACTGGCAGTGCCTTCTCGTTTCCAGGACGCAAAAATCAGGTTGACCAGCCCAATAAAAATAAACAGATTAAAGAAAGGGTCGATGATGCCCGAACGGAAATAGAGATGCGGGGTAACTGATCCTAAATAAGCCAGTGACCAGATAAGCCCAAACCGATGCCCGTGAAGTTTTGCGCCGAGATTATAGAGATAAATTAACGTAATGATACCACAAATAGCATTCGGCAACCGAGCCGCAAATTCGTTCGTACCGAAGATGTTCATCATCAGTGACTGGCACCAGAAGAAGAACGGCGGTTTTTCGTAGAATGGTTTAAAGTCAACATGGACCCGTAGGTAGTCGCCCAGAACAACCATTTCGCGGGAGCATTCAGCAAAATTGATTTCGTCCCAGTCAAACAGCCGGACGCCCCCGAGGAAGGGAATAAATAGCAGAGCGCCAACTACTGCGAATAGGAGCGAATAAAAGAGTTTTTGATTCATACGTAACACAAAAAAGCCCTGCTCACAAGCGTGAACAGGGCTGTAAAAGTAAAGAAAAATGTTTGAGGCCCCACCGTTATTCGTTCGTTCATTGACTAATGTAGTGCCATGAAAACGAACTGGAACGGGGATTATTTCTTGCCACTCAGCCGATTAAGGATGTTACTGATAAAAGCATCGTCGATGCCCAGCGTCCGTTTGACGGTCGTATAAGCCGCCACCATTTTCTTGTCCAGCCAGATCAGAATAGCCTTGGCACCATCCTCTGGGCGGGCCTTATAATTGGTAGCCCGGAGCGTAGGCGTAACGGCTTCTTCGGTAAAATAGTAAAGAGCAATTGATTTCCGGGTCATATCGTCCGGGCAAAGAATCGGGTCGGGAAGACCGTGATAAGAATCTTCATCGGTGTTAAAAATAACGCAACGGTTAAAAATAGGCGCAATTTTTTGCACGACACCTTTCATCTGACGATCCCAAAGTTCAAGATCACCGCGATATTCGGGCTTCCAGTCGTGATTGAGGTATATAAGCAGATTCACCCGCCGACGCCAGTTTCGTTTGTGTGGGTGAACCGTGAAATCCGCATGAACGTTGAGAAATCCGTTCCGTTTCGACTGGTGAAGACCACCTCCTTCCAGCGAGTCATCAGGAATGAGGTTTGGAATGCCTGTTATCTTACTTAAATAAGCTACAAAACGGGGCGAATTCATCTCGCGAATAACGTCCTGGATAGCTGATGGCAGCAAATCCATTTTATTCAGACCGTGCTTCTTCTCGTTGACGTGAACGTAGTGAATCCAACCTGCATCACCTACTGCCGGAAATGAGGCCAGTGCTTTCTCGGCAGCCCAGGGTTCCAGAAAGTTTTCGAGCGCGATGTGTGGGTATGGCTGGTTTTGTTGATACCGTTTAGCGTCGTCTGACAGGGATTCCTGCCAGCGTTCATAGTCAAAGAGCGTATCGGTCCTGGTCGTATTCATGCCACAAAGGTATGTTGTTAATTGGGCTGTTCATAAGGAAACCGTTTTATGCACAAAAAGATTGCGTTGGAAATACGATATTCGCGACGGCAAAAGGAGTTTTACGTTTGTGAGTTTTCAGTTTATGAGTTTACAGTTTACAGTGGCTGCGCGTCACTACTATTTTGTGCCAGCCACTGTAAACTCATAAACTGAAAACTATAACTCAAAAACTCAAAAACTGAAAACTGTATATGCTTCCGAACCATCGATTTACCAGCCTTCCGGCTTATGATCAGTTACAGGCTCATTATGATGCTCTGAAAAATCGGCACCTTCGCGATTTGTTCGCAGAAGACCCGGAACGTTTTCCGAAGTTTACCCGGCAGTTTGACGATATCCTGCTCGATTTTTCGAAAAATCGTATTACCGACGAGACGTTTACGCTGCTGTTGCAACTGGCTGAACAGGCAGGATTGACAGAAGCAATCGGTAAGATGTTTGCAGGGGATAAAATCAACCGAACCGAAGATCGGGCCGTTTTACACGTAGCATTACGTAATCGTTCAAATACGCCCATACTCGTTGATGGTCAGGACGTAATGCCGGATGTGAATGAAGTCCTGGCGCACATGAAAGAGTTTTCGGATCGGGTACGGTCTGGCGAGTGGAAAGGCTATACGGGCGAAGCGATTACGGATATCGTGAACATCGGTATCGGCGGTTCAGACCTGGGACCGGTTATGGTAACAGAAGCACTAAAACCGTACGCTAGTCCAAACCTGCGGGTTCATTTCGTATCGAACGTAGACGGCGTTCATATCTATGAAACGCTCCAGAACGTTAAACCGGAGACTACGTTATTCCTGATTGCGTCGAAAACCTTCACAACGCAGGAAACAATGACCAATGCCCAAACTGCGAGGCAATGGTTCCTGGATACAGCCAACGACGAAGCGGCCATTGCCAAACATTTTGCGGCCCTGTCGACCAACCAGGCAGCAGTAGAAAAATTCGGGATCGATCCCGCCAACATGTTCGGCTTCTGGGACTGGGTTGGTGGCCGTTATTCGCTCTGGTCAGCCATTGGTCTGTCAATCGCGCTCTATATTGGATTCGATAATTTTGAGGAATTGCTGGAAGGTGGCCATGCAATGGATCTTCATTTCCGCGATACGCCTGCTGAAGAGAGTCTGCCGGTTATATTGGCCCTTGTCGGTATCTGGTATAACAATTTCTTCGGAGCGCAAACGGAAGCGATTCTACCTTATGACCAGTATCTACATCGCTTTGCGGCTTATTTTCAGCAGGGCGATATGGAAAGTAACGGGAAGTCAGTCGATCGTGAAGGGAAGCCCGTCGATTACCAAACTGGGCCTATTATCTGGGGTGAGCCTGGTACCAACGGACAGCATGCCTTCTACCAGCTTATTCACCAGGGAACCAAGCTTATTCCCTGCGATTTTCTGGCACCGGCAATCAGCCAGCGGCCCATTGGCGAACATCATAAAATTTTATTAGCCAACTTCTTTGCGCAGACCGAGGCCCTCATGAATGGCAAAACAGCAGAAGAGGCTGCCGAGGAGTTACGCAAATCAGGGAAGAGCGAAGAAGAAATTACGTTCCTTACGCCGTTTAAAGAGTTTTCTGGTAATCGCCCAACCAATTCGATTCTGTTCAAAAAGCTGACGCCCCGCACCCTGGGTAGCCTGATTGCGCTCTATGAGCATAAGATCTTCACACAGGGCGTTATCTGGGATATTTATAGCTTCGATCAGTGGGGCGTTGAGCTGGGTAAACAGCTGGCAAGCCGCATTTTACCCGAGTTGCAGGATGATGCGCCAGTAAGTTCGCACGATAGCTCGACCAACGGTTTGATCAATGCCTATAAAAAATTACGTAGTGAATAACGACACTGGTATTTTTTTATCCTATGATATACATAGATAATGTGGGATGAAAAAAAAATTAGAATAATCTAAAAACATTGTTCGTAACTGCTCTGTTTATGGGGTGTAGCTTCGGTTACACCCTTTTTTAGTACAACTCAACGCTATACAAAGAAAACAATGAAAACTCAGCTTACACTGCTGGCTGCCTGCCTATTGAGTGTAGATCTGGCAAACGCCCAGATGAACACAAACACTACGTCAACGACGACAACTACGTCTACGTACAGCGCTACTCCGGTTACTGATACTACTGCTACGTCGAACAACGCCTATTCATCTACGCCAACGACTATGTCGACAGACAGTGCGTCGAATATGAATCGTAACAGCACCTATTCAGTAACGCCATCGACGAACAGCTATAACAGTTCGGCAACCACTACAACAACAACAACCGAAACGTATAGCGCAGAACCCAAAAAAGATAAAGAATGGGGCAAAACCGGGAAATTCGGTATTTATGCTGGGGTTAATTTCTCTCGCTTTGTGAACGAAGTTGTTCCTGACAACGCCTACCGGGTAGGTTGGCAGGCTGGTCTTTACGGACGGACCGGTGGCACAATTTTCGGACAGTTAGGTCTGGAGTATCGGAATTCAACGTCGAACCTTATCCGTACAGGTCAGGGAACAACGCCAGGTTCAGTCTCTGATGAGGTTCGGGGCAAAATCGATCAGCACTTCATCGCTATTCCTGCTTATGTAGGGGTACGTATCGGTGGTACTCTGGGTTTACGTTTACAGGTTGGTGCCGAGCTGGCATCGCTGGTAGCGGTTGGTAACAACAACTTTAATCTGGGGAAAGACGATCTGAACCGGACGATTCTGAACGGACTGGCTGGTGCTGGTATCAATCTTGGACCTCTCACATTAGATGCTGTGTATAACCACGGTCTTCAGAATGTATTCGAAAATGCCGACACAAAACGCCGAATCTTTGCGGTTAACCTGGGATTCCGTTTTTAACTGATTGGTTCATCAATGAACGAGCCGCTCCTAGCCAGAGCGGCTTTTTTATGGAAACATATAGTTGCTAATTAGACCGTCGGGTGTAAATAAGCAAAACATTCAATAAGGCTACATAGTTGTAGGACATATATAGACCGACGGTCTTCAACTCAACACGTTATGAGAAAACTAGTAAACAAAGCATTGGTAGTGGCCGGAGTATGCAGTGCCGGTCTGGCATTTGGTCAGCAGAATTCCTACAATGATCGCTATGATCGCGACTATCGGGATTACCGTCCTTCCCGTCGTGACGAACGTTCTTTTGACCGGGACATCGAAGAGCGCCGGGACTATAACCGACGTAACGACGACAACCGCCGATACGACAATCGGTACATGGATCGGATGGGAAACAACCGTAACTACGGTCGGATGTTCGACGAGCGGGATTTAAGCAAAGCCTATGATGAAGGCTACGAAGATGGCCGCCAGAGTATTGCTGTTGAAGAGCGTAGAGAGCATCGGGAGAATTACAAAAATTTTACGTTTGGCCTTTACGGAGGAGCCAACTCGACCCGTTTTGAAGGAGAAGACGTTCAGGGCAATAGCCTGAGTGGTCGTTTAGGCTATCAGCTCGGCTTTTTTGTACGCGGTGGAGGCCGCGTATTTGGGCAGATTGGCGCTGAATACTTAACCTCAAGTTCTGATTTTTATCAGGCGGGCGATGGTAGTACGGTTAGTGACATTACGTCGAACGTCGATCAGAAATACATCCACGTACCAGCCTACATTGGTGTGAAGTTAGCCCAGTCGGATCGGGGAATATCAGGGGTCCGTCTTCAGATTGGGGCTGAGTATGCGGCACCGCTGGGCGTAAACAATAACGCATTCAATTTTTCTCAGAGCGACTTTGCGGCAGCAACCATTAACGGCCTGGCTAACATCGGCTTCGATGCGGGTCCGTTGTTTCTGGATTTTGTGTACCACTACGGATTTGCCGATGTGCTTAACAACGTGAGCAACACAAAACGCCGGATTCTGGGTGTTAATCTGGGAGTGAAGTTTTAAGGGTCTACAATTCAATTAGGAAGGGGTTATAGGCCATATCTTGAAGATATGGCCTATAACCCCTTCCTAATTGAATTGCCTGTTTGTAAGTTTACCAGTATGAAAATATGGCCTGTTGATTGGTAACTTCTATGAATACACTGTTCCCCATTTTTGTTAAGACCGAAAACCTGCACGTACTGATTGTCGGTGGAGGTTATGTAGGGCTGGAGAAAGCAAACGCCTTGCTGGCCAATGCGCCCAATACGCGGGTTACGCTGGTTGCCCCCGAAATCCGATCCGAGATTCAGGAACTGGCCCGGCAACATCCCCGGATGGAGCTGATTCAGGAACCCTACCACGAACTGTTTCTAGCCGATAAAGATCTGGTTATTGTCGGGACGAATAACAAAGACGTTAATCGGCAGGTGCAGCAGGATTGCAAAACACGTCGCATTCTGGTCAATGTGGCCGACACACCCGATCTGTGCGATTTTTACCTGAGTTCGGTGGTTAAAAAAGGAGATCTAAAAATAGCGATTTCAACCAATGGTAAATCGCCAACGTTTGCCAAGCGGTTTCGCGAAGTTCTGGAAGAACTATTGCCTGATAGTTTACAGGAAACTCTCGACAATTTAACCGCCATTCGCAATCAGCTAAAGGGCGATTTTGTTCAGAAAATGGAAAAGCTGAACGAAATCACAAAAGTGTTGAAATGAGCATATCTTCGCCTAAAAAACTCGTGAACATTCTGGCTATATCTGGTAGTTTGCGGCAAACGTCTACCAACACGCGTGTACTTCGCGTAATTTCTCAATTAGCTCCCATTGGGGTAAGTGTGAATCTTTATGAAAAATTAGGCTCCATACCTCCCTTCAATCCTGATTTCGATGGGGAACAGGTAGACGTATCAGTGGATGATTTTCGGGCAGAAATAAAAGCGGCTGATGCTGTTTTGATCTGTAGCCCCGAGTATGCTCATGGCGTTTCTGGTGTTATGAAAAACGCCCTCGACTGGTTGGTCAGCAGTGCGGAATTGATGAATAAACCTATCGGGTTGATCAATGCCTCTCCACGCTCGTTATTTGCGCATAAGGCAATGATTGAAACACTAACAGTGATGATGGCGATTGTGATTCCAGAAGCTTCACCAACCATCGCTATTCCAGGGCGGTCCCTTGACGAAGCTGGAATTTTAGCTGATGAAGTATTAGTCAGTCAATTAAAATCGGTTCTTGATGCTTTGGCAGGAGCAGTGGCGAGTTAAGGTATCTGTAGTCTAATACTTCATGTGAATATATTACAACCAAAATGTTAGACTACAAATCGCAAGCTCTTTCTTCATCGAATGGCTATATTAAACGTACCATCGATTAAGACTCGTTTTGGGTATCAGTAGCATCTATTGGCTTTCCTTACTTAGCAGTTACTTAACTATGTCACAGAAGAGCCAGAAATTTAGGAATGGCTTAATGGCTTGGGTCAGAAAAGGATGTCAAATGGTAGAGTCGATTTGTATTTAATTATAATCTCCACTGCTTGGCTAATTTTCTGATTTTTTAGTCCCCTCAAATAATTCACTTACAAAATAGTTTTTAAACTATTCATAAGTGGTCCCCCAGATAATGCTAACCTCAGGCTTAAGAGTAAGAAGAAAGTCTTTCAGTAGGTTATCAGAGTGAAAAGTTACTTGAAGGTGCTCAGCACTTGGGCCTTTTATAATTTTGATGGTTTCAATCAGACGTAGCACCTTATGAAGGCCCACCATCGACCAGCCATTGCCGGGATTATGAACCAGATCCTGCCAGTATACGGCTTCGGCTTCTTTCATTTTTTTCATTGTCAGCAAATAAGCCCCCAGAAACTGCCGGGGTGGCAGAGGCCAGTCGGCGAGCTACAGCTTATTTAACTGATCGGGGGTGAAAAAAATGTGGATACCTACATAATCGTCAAAATCGCTGTAATAGCCATGTTCAAACATAATCTTATACAGGTTGAAGACTTCATTTCTATCAAGTGTATCTGAAAGGCCTGAACGGCTAATCAAATGGCCACTAGAGAAGCGTAGATATTTCTTTTTTGTAGCGGCAAAACCATATTTTTTGTAAAAGCCTAGAACTTTAGATTGTGGATTAATAGGCAAAAAAAGAACATCAGGAATGTATTTTCTCTGAACCAGTATTTTTTTTTCAAGAACAAGAGTAAGAAATTTTTCGAAACTTGGATATGTGTGTACAAAATTAGGCTTATAAACAAACTCATACAGACTAGTATTGTTGACACAAATACTGATCGACTTATTTTTGTCCACGACAGGTACAATAATTAAGAAACGATGATTCCTCCTGTGCCTAGTAGCTATATCTTCAATAAAGCCTACCGGGAGATGTGGTTGACTAAGGATTAGTACAACTGCAAGAATAATTCTCATGTCTATAGTTTTCTAGTAAGGTTTAGGAATATGGTTGATTTCATAAGTCTAGGCTAATTTTCTTTCAAATAAGTTTAGGTATAGAACATGGGGTACAGTTTATATAATTGATATTTCAAATAAACTCGTTGCTACTCGTGGATTTCGTGTTGATCGAATCGGAAAAGTTCAATAGATCTGGCAGTGATTTCTTTCCGTAAAGCCACTTATGTAATAGTAAACTATTTTTATAGTTGTATTGCAATTTTTATAGTTATATTGTAGTGGTTTAACAAACTCGTTGGATATTTCAATTATGAAGTCTGTACTGACTGTTTCTAAAACGGCCTTATTTACAATCGTATCTTCATTGACTCTCGTCTTGTCAGGGTGCCAGAAAGATGCTGAACAAGCTTTAAAGGCTACCCAAAATCAGTGGGTTGATCCTAACCGCAATCTGATAGTTAATCATGGGAAAGTGGTGATTAAATTGGAGCCACATGGTAGTATACGGCCAAGGTTATTCAGGGTAAAATACCAGTTTACGAATTTATTCTAGATCGAGAAAAGCAACAGGACTTGCTTACAAGCACGGTTAATAATGCTGATGTTTACCTGACTGGAAAGTACCGAGATGGTTTGGTGATTGATGATCTACAAAACAGAAAGCGTTACGTATTATCCTTATATGATATTGCTAATCGACTGAAGGACATTCCTACTTACCAACCCACAACCGTTTTGATTAGGGGCTATGCAGCAGGATTAGCTCCTTACGGTCAGTTAGTTGCATTTAACTCCTATTGAGGCAACGGCAATTTGACTAAGTTTCGGTCTTCCATTGAAAAATATATGCTTAGTTATTCAACGAGTCCAGAGAATCTACAAATTATTGTAAGGATGCAGTTGTATCAAAGACCATAAAAGTCATCACCTGATTTATTCACCAAAATACAGCCCACTAACCAGTCTAGCTAAACCACTACGTCGTTTGCTTGGGTCGTGATTTAGTAAACCGACGCGGTCGGTATCTGTTCCGCTCTGGCAAAGGCTGATTTGTACCCTTTCTCAAGAAGGGGCAGCTCGGTCTTCTTGCCTTGTAGACGTAGCACCTTATGAAGGCCCACCGTCGACCAGCCGTTGCCGGGATTGTGAACCAGATCCTGCCGGTATACGGCTTCAGCGTCTTTCATCTTTTTCATTGTCAGCAAATAAGCCCCCAGAAACTGTCGGGGTGGCAAGGGCCAGTCGGCGGGTTCTGTATAGATGAGCTGATCGTCTAGGCTGATAGCTTTTTCAAGGCTGGCTACTGCCTGATCCTGTTTTTTTGAGTGGAATAGAATAGACGCTTCCAGAATATGGTCGGCAATGTGGGCCATTGGCTGAAACGAGTTGAACGGAATACGCCGTTTCTCAAGAACTGGATCGGAAAGACGACTACGTAGCCCTTTTAATTGCTGCTCTGCTTCAGCGATTTTACCGGTGCCTACAAATGCCATGCCTCGCGCGAAATGATCGAGCAGCGACGCATACGCCCAGCCATTATCGGGCTTTTCAGTACGTAGCACCTCGTTCCATTTTCCAAGTCTGACGAGCGTCAGCGATGGCAACATATACAGGTATTGATCATAGGGCGAATCGGCGGTAGGGGATACCGATTGTCGGCAACGTAGCGCATCGGCCAGGCCGGTTTCATACATCCCGCCCGTTAACGCACAATACGTCTGCACCGCAAAATAATGGGGCGAGTGTTTCACTAATCCCAGATGAGAAGCCAGCGAATCATAGAGCAGAAGATTCTTATCGGCGAGGTCATTAACGAGAACGCCCTGCGGAAAAAGACCGTTACGTTGGTATTCGTGACTAGCCATGTGAACCATGTGCGCTACGCCCGGAAACAGATTTTTGAGCTTGTCGGCGTTGGCCAGCGCAACCTGCGGGTTTTTTGATGCTTCGGTCAGGTGAATATGGTAATGCAGGGCGGCCGGATGATCGGGGAATCGATCAAGCACCGATTTACTTAAATCGACGACTTCCTGGGTCCAGGTTTTGGGCGTACCATCCGTATTCCAGAAATCCCAGGCATGAATCAGCATGATAGCGTCTACATACAACATTTTCGTGTCGGGGTCGTCAAATTCAGCAATCAGTTGTTTAGTCGCTGTGGCATAGGCCTGATTAAGTTTAGCCCGTTCGCTATCAGTTGGATCGGCCGAGTAGCGTGTATTCATCACTTCAATCAGTTTTTTCTCTTTCGGGCTGGCACTCCGGCTTGTTTCATTCATTCGAGCCAGAATTGCTGGCATATCAGCCGGGACTTTGTAGGTATGAGCCGCATTGTAATAAGGTCCACCAGCCAGTGCCTGTCCCCACCAGGCCATGGCGCAGGTGCTATCAATACGAGCCGCTTCTTTGAAAGAGGCCATAGCTTCTTTCATGTGGTAGCTATAATACATCGTTAGTCCCTGATCGAAATAGAACTGCGCGCTATCCTGCCGGGTCGATATGTTGTACGAATAATTTCCCCAGCCCGGCAGCGGGCCAATAAACTTCCCGTTGCTCATTGACGTAACAGAGCTACTGGCACTAGATCCGCACATGGCGATGCTGCTGGTTACGTTGCCGGATGGCCTGGGCTCTACGTTAACAAGTAAGGCCGTTGCTAAAAGAATGGGGCCGAGAAGGAACAGTAGAAGACCTTTCATGTTGTTTGCTGGAAGATGTCACAAAAGTGGTAGCATCATCCTGGACCAATCCTGGAGAAAGTCGATGCGTTCTTAAAAATAGGCCTTTTTCGTTGAAAATGCCCGTTCCAGCGGATAAATCGATACGTAGTGAGGTATGGGTACGACGGACAGTTTAACGGTTAGGATCGTCAATCCATAGTTCCAATAGCGCATAACTAAGGCTTTTGCCGTGAGTGTCCATAGTGAGCGACGTTGTAACCCCACCCGTCAATGCCTGGTGACAGACAAACTGGAGAGCGGGTAGATTAGGAACTTCATAACGAATCACCTCACCGGCTACAATAGCATTGAGATGAGTTTTCACTACGTCGGCAGTTACCTGATCGCATAAGAGAGGGTAATCTTCGGGTTTGTAGGGAATAAGGGAGAGCGTCAGCGTATTGCCTTTGTCGCCTGCCCGGCTATGGGCGATGTCGTATAGTTTGATTTTCATGCTTTAAAGACAGTGACCTGGGGTGATACTTGGGTGCGCTCAATCAGGGTAGATACGATACCCACAATCTCGTGAACGTATTTTCGGGCTCCTCCTCCGGCTGCCGGACCATTGGTATACAAGGCTTCCACTTCTTCGCCGACCAAAGCCGCCTGCTGTAACGTAGTGCTTCGGCCTGCCACCCGTAACCGGATTTCGTAAGGCTCCGGATACGTACCAAAGGCCCTTCGATGAACTGACGTACTGCCGATGTAATCGACGCGTAAATCCGTAAACTGATTGGCTAAGCGCTCCTGAATAATGGCCCCTGCCAATTTGGCCCGTCCTAATGCATTTGATCCGGCATACGAGATTTCACCTTCTCCGATATACCCAGCATCGTAGCCAACGCTGACTTTCAACGTATCGGGTCGGGGATGACCTTGTCCGCCTGTTGCTTTAACCTGATTGAGCCCTACTTCTTCCAAACGCACTTGGGTAAAATCCGCTACTACGTCGGGTGTTACGTAGCGGGCAGGGTCCATGACTTCATACAGTAATTGTTCCTTGGCGGTTGCCAGGCTTAGGTGCCCCCCTGTATTGGCTACTTTGCCAAAAATAGCAGTCCCGTCTATCGAGACATCGACGAAAGGGTGGCCTAAATGAGCCATGTCGGGGATGTCTTTTTTCGCTGGATCGGCGAAGTACCCACCTGTCAGTTGACCTGCGCATTCCATTAAATGGCCAATAACAGTTGCCTGACCAATTTGATTAACATCCGCCAACGACCAGCCGAACTCGTGCACCAACGGAGCTACAAACAGCGAGGGGTCAGCTACGCGGCCTGTTATAATAATCTGAGCGTCGGTTGCCAGGGCTGGTAAAATAGAATCGGTGCCCAGATAGGCGTTGGCAGATAGGAGGGAGCCAGCGGTTTTTAAGGGCAATCCTGTTTCCAGCGCAATTTCGTCGCCCGTTAGTTGACTGAATACGTCATCGCCCGTAATGGCGGCTACCGTTACGGAAAGGTTCAGCCTACGGGCTATTTCTCCGATTTTTTCGGCGGCTGCTACTGGATTGGCTGCGCCCATGTTGGTGATGAGCCGAACATTATTGGCCAACAAAACGGGCAGCAAAAGCTCAATTCGCCGTTCCAGCAGTGGATCGTACCCTTTCGTTGGGTCCTGCCGTTTACGTTTCTGCGCCAGAGCAATGGTACGTTCAGCCAGGCATTCCAGAATCAGGTAGTCCAATTCACCCTGTTGGGCCAGAATCAGGGCTGGTTCTAATCGATCGCCGGAAAAACCAGCGCCACAACCAATGCGAATACGTTCTTTCATAGATGAATCGAGCCGGTTAGCAGGGCCGCTACGGTCATTACCAACGTAGTGCCGAACGCCCATTTCAGGATAAATTTCTGGTGGTCGCCTAAATCAATTTCAGCTAGTCCGACGAGCAAAAAGGTGGAGGCCGTTAATGGGCTAACGGGGAAGCCAACGGTCATTTGGCCCAGCAAAGCCGCCCGGCCAATTTCTAAAGGATCGATGCCGAATTGAGTTGCTGACTGGCTCAATATGGGAACCACGCCGAAATAATAGGCATCGGGGGTGAACAGTAAGCTCGCGGGCATACTGGTAATGGCCGTTAGTGTCGGGAGCCAGGAGGCATGTTGCTGCGGAATGAGCGACACCAGCGAAGTAGCCATAGCGTCGATCATTTTAGAGCCGGTCAGAATGCCCGAAAAAACACCGGCCGCAAAGATCATGCTCGACACCATAAAAATGTTGTTACCGTGGCTACGTAACACTTTCTGTTGATCGGGCAATGTAGGGTAATTGATAAGCAGAGCTACGGTTGCGGCCACCACAAACAAGGCCGGAGTTGGCACCCAGCCTTTCATCAGCGTAACAATTAGCAGAATGGTAAGTATGGCGTTGATCCAGAATAGTTTAGGGCGCCGGAGCTGTTTCTGCTCCTGCGTAAGGTTTTCGTGGTGTACGTAGTGGAAATCGGTAATGCCCAGTCGTTTACGTTCTTTTAAACCAAACCAGTACGCGACGAACAATACCCACAGAATACCGGCTATAATGGCTGGGATATTGGGATTGAAGAGTTGTGTCGCATCTGTCTTTAACGTCGAAATAGCGCGTGCCGATGTCCCAGACCAGGGAACCAGATGCAGCGGACCAACGCTGAGGGCGACAATACCCGGCAGCATTAATTTATTGATTTTCAGCTGACGATAGATCGGTAGAAAGGCCGACATAACAATCATAAACGTAGCCGTGCCGTCGCCATCCAGATGAACAATCATGGTTAGAATAGCCGTTCCGATAATCACCTTTAAGGGGTCGCCTTTGACGGATCGGATAATCCCGGCAATGATCGGATCGAATAGACCGGCATCGAGCATCGTCGCGAAATACAGAACGGCAAACATCAACAAAATGCCCGTTGGCGCTACCTGTTTGATTCCCGCGAGGATCATGTCGCCCAGTTCTTTAGGACCGAAGCCAGCCAGAAAGCCCATCGCTAATGGCACGATAACCAGCGCCGTAATGACCGATAAGCGTTTGGTAATGATCAGAATAAGGAATAAACCAATCGTAGCAAACCCAATAACTGAAAGCATAGTACAGAATTACGGTTAATTGATAGAACGCAGATTGGTAGGATGGTTATGAGGTACACTGATCTTAATACATCATAACCATCCTACCGATCTGCGTTCTATCAGTTATTTTTCAATGTTGCCAGGAAACTCACTACGTCCCGAATTTCCCGCTTCGTAAGCAGATACTTCATATCGGGCATACTCGATGGCGCGTACGTAGTTTTGGTGATCTGATCTTTTTGGATTGTTTTGCTCGGATCGTCACCACTTTTTATGGTTATTTCTTTATCGTTTTCCTGTTCCACGATACCGCTGATCGTTTTTCCATCTTTCAACTCAACCGTAGCCGTGCCATAGCCAGGAGCCAGACGGGCGCTTGGATTGATGACCGCTTCGAGGAGTTGCTGACGAGTCAGGCGGTTGGCGACACCGTTGAGCCGAGGACCGGCATTCCCGCCCAGATCGTCGTAGGAATGGCAGCGGATACATTGTGCCGTCTGATGCCGGAAGAAAATCCGTCGGCCCTGATCGGGTTCGCCACCAAACAAGCTGGCCTGATACGAAGCCGTAGCTGCGTCGGGCGATTGCTTCGCCAGGATTTCCTTGTGCCGGGCAATCAATTGGGGCGACTTGGTTTCCTGAATCGCTTCGTCTAGTTCCAGCGTAACCTCCACCGGAATTTTATCCGCAGCCAGATCGGTTAAGAGCTGATCGAACAAGGGTTTCGTATTGGCAATAGGTAACTTGCCAAGCGTTACCAGAGCGGCCTGTTTCTCTTCCGACGAATGTGTTTTCACTACGTCGGTCAGTTGAGCAACCATCTGATCTTTGGGCATACTGGTTTTGCCGATCAAATCCAGCGCGGCTACCCGAACAGGCTTTTCTTTATCAGCAAGCGCTGTTTCGATAGCTTTACCGATTTGCTTGTCATTCAGGGCGGCCAGGGCACGTAGCGCTTCTACCCGAATCTCGGGAGTTTTATCGTTTTGCAGTCGATCAAACAGAACAGGGCTTGCCGTGGCTATCGATAATTTGCTGATGGCACGGATAGCGCTACGTCGGATGGGCAGTTCGTCATTGGTCGCCAACGTAGTGTACAAGTTGGCTGACTTCGTTTTAAGAACAGCGAGGTCGCGGGTAACGGGTCCCCGATAACGGCCATCGACACGGTCAAGTAGTGACGGTTTGGCCCAGGTGCTTAACGCATCCAGTGCTTCGGCCCGTAGTGCTGCCGGATTTTTAGCACCATTGGCATACTGAATCAGATTCTGCATCGCTTCAGGCGTACCAACGCGCAGATTGGCGTTAATAGCCCGGCGAATCAATGGCTCATTGGTAAACGTAGTGCTGGCCAGTACGTTGCCCAGAGCGGGTAACGCCTGCGGAATAGACAGGTCGTCGTTGATGCCACGAGCGGCTTCCGTAACGATAAACTCATCGCTGTCTTTCAGGAACGTAGCAATGCCGGGGTTGCTCATCCGACGTAGTGCCACCACGGCAGCAATACGTACTGCTTTCGATGAATGATTCGCCAGCGCAATAACTGGTTCTGGTTTCCCGATACGTGCCAGGGCCAGACTACCCGCGTGGCGGATGTAGGTATCTTCGTCTTTGTTCGCTTCGAGGAGCGAAATGATTGGCTGAATCGCCGGAGCATACGCAATACGGCCCAGGGCTTCGGCCGCAAAAAAACGGGTCCGACTGTTGTCGTCCTTCAGGAGAGGAATCAGGGCTGCACCGGCTTCCTTGTAGCGAATATCACCCAGCCAGCGCGCGGCCTGCGCCTGAATTTCAGGATCTTTGTCTTTCAGAAGCGGCATCAGCCGTTGGGCATATTTGGCCTCTTTACGAGCCAGTTGACTCAGTCCCCAGATACTATGAACGCGGGCCAGTTGATGCTCGGTTTGCTGAACCATCTGCCCGAATGCCGTGGCACCGGCTTCGCCCCGTTTCACCAGTTCGAACTGGGCTTTCTGACGAACGCGCATGTCCGCATTTTTCAGGTAGCCGCCGAGTTCGCTAACGGGCGTTTTGGCGAAACTTTGCGCCAGTAGCTTTTTCGTGAGTGCGCGTTCGGCCCAGTTGGCGCCGTCTTTATCGTCGAGCTTCCAGATACGTCCGTAATCTTTGGCATCCCAGCCGTTGATCCAGTCGGCTACGTACATGGCTCCATCAGGTCCGAAATCCAGACCGGTAGCCAATACGTTGCTCAGGATTTTTTTGGATTTATCCAGTTGAAATGAAGCGCCCTTGGGTTTCAACGTAAACGCATGAATACCCGATTGTGCCGGGCTACCCACAAATTCAGCAATGAAGAACGTATTCTTGTATTTCGGACTCAGCGCCGTACCCGGATTATAGAGCATTCCGGCCGGGCCGCTGACGAAGTTGGCCAGTGGTGGCAGAAAATAAGCAGCCTGCCCGTCGAAACGGGGTTTAAACATCTGCTCATCCATCCAGACTTTATACGTATTGTTGAGCGGATCGCGGTATTTGCCGTATTGCCAGTTGCTACGCCAGCCTGTGTCAGAGCCGTTTACGATGTACACCAGCCGCTCTTTCTCGCCGGGGTGGTCGCCGTCGTTGTCTTCGCTGATGAGATTACCGTATTCGTCGAAAACGAACTCGTGTGTGTTCCGTACGCCATAGGCAAACACCTCAAAATCGCTGCCGTCGGGGTTGGAACGTACTACTACGCCACTATTCGGATGCTCCCACTTTTTACCATCGGGCCCAACGCCATTGAAACCAATATCGCCAATCTGCCAGTAAATACGACCATCGGGTCCCATTTCTACGCCTGACAGACCATGACCGCCAAAACCAATATGAACGCCGTAGCCGTGCGAGAGTGATTTCTTCTCGTCGGCAATGCCATCGCCGTTTTTATCGCGCAGCCGCCAAAGGTCCGGTGCAACGGCTACGTACAGATCATTACCATCCGACAAAACACCGCCCATTACGTCGGTTACTTCGTCGTGAAAGTCGTTGACCGTCATTTTCGACAGATCCGCTACACCGTCGCCGTTGGTATCTTCGAGCCGGAAAACCTGCTCTTTTTCAACGGTCATGTCGCGCCAGTCGTGCGACCCGTCGCCGTTCAGATCTTTAAGCCACTCGTTTTTTTTGCTGTTGGCGGGCGAAAGAACGCGGTGCAGAAAAGCCCGTTTGTCTTCGATGGTCTGTAACCGATTCGACTCAATTTCCCAGTCCTGATGCCCGCGAATATCGAATTCTGAATTTTTCTGGCGGTTCGTGCGCGTATAGTACAAGCGCCCCTGATCATCAATATCGATCGCAATGGGGTCAGATACCAGCGAATCGACGCCCCACAGGCTTAGTGTCAGTCCATCGGCCAGTTGCGGTTTTACCAGTGCTTCGACGGCACGAGCCATTTCAACTGCTTTGGCGTGGGGCAGGCGTTTGATACGTCCACTGACAGGGTCATCCATGAAGGCGGTAGAACCTGCCCAGACCGTCAGGCCAACAGCCGCCAGAGGAAGCAAGGATTGGCGGAAAGGAAATCGGTTTTTCTGTTTCATTCAACAAATCGGCGGTCAGGTCAAGGAAAGATTCAGGTTGTTGCGATTTTCTGACGACCTAGTACCAAAGTTACTTTCAGAGTCGATTTACTGCCAGTTGGCACTTCGTGATCCCGCCCTAGAAAAGACAGCAGGATCACGGGGTGAGTGATTACAGGGAAACCTGCGGGCCGATGGCCAGCGCTTCTTTGTCGTGGTGGTATTTTTCGACGCACTGGTTGTCGAAGAGCATGGTTGCTCCGTTGGCGGGTGTGTACTTCTGCCAGGTAGGTAATCCTTTATGACCAGGATTGCCGGTGCGGGCAAAATTGATCCAGGACTGGCTCACTTTGTCGGCCAGGTCATAAGCGGCTTTCGTTCCGCCGGTCATTTCTTCACAGCGGCCAATGTTATTGAACACAAACGGAATTTCGCTGCAATGAATAGCCTTATAGCGCCCATCAAGCACTGGCGATTGCCAGGTGAACAGATACATATAAACCGGAGCGGGCGATGCGGCTTTCAAATCGGCCATTTTAATGGCACTACGTCGGAACATGCCGTCTACATCAAGCAGATCGGATGGTTTATTATCGGCGGGATAGGCTTTTTTCAGTGCCGCTACGTAGGTGTCAGTTTTATCGCCATACTGTTTCTGGAGCATGGCTTTAGCTTCTTCCAGTGTCAGGGTATTGCTATCGGGTAGCCGCAAAGAGGCCATAAACTCGTTCTTGGTGGAGCCAACCAGGAGTGGAATAGAAGCTGATATGGCCCCAGCGGTAGGGTCGGTGGGTTGATAAGGGAGAATGTTTCCGTCGAGAGTTGGGCCCCACGACAGACCAAACACGGCCTGTAGTTTGCCCTCAGCCTTGGCCTGCTCCTGTACTTTCTGGACCGCCTTTTTACCCGCGGCTGCCAGCTTTTCGTACGATACGTTCTGAATGTCGTCGATCTGTTCGGGCTTGATATTCAATTCCTCCAGTACGGCCGCGCCGACACGTTTGGTGAGTGATGGATCATGAAAAGCCAGTCCCAGCCCTCCGCTCTGAATGACGGCTTTATGGAAAAGACCTTTGGCCGATGGTGTGTTCAGCAGCGTATTGACTTTGCCACCACCGCCCGACTGTCCGAAAATTGTTACGTTGTTGGGGTCGCCACCAAAACTAGCTATGTTGGTTTTCACCCATTGCAGAGCAGAAACCATGTCCATAACGCTGGCATTTGACGACGATTTGTATTTATCGCCATAGGCCGATAGATCCAGAAAGCCGAGGATGTTTAGTCGATGATTGATGGAAACCAGCACTACGTCTCCTTTTTTGCTGATATTTTCACCGTCATAGGAAGGCAGTTCCTGCGACGATCCGGCGGTATGACCACCGCCGTGCAGCCAGACCATGACGGGTCGCTTCTTGGAGTCGTTAACGCCTGGAGACCAGATGTTCAACCGCAGGCAATCTTCATTCGGATAACCCCAGTCGTGGTGAAAAACAAACTCCGATTCGTCTGCCACCGCCGTGGTTGGGTCCATGAGTGGGCAAACGGGGCCGTACGAGAGCGAACTTCGGACACCCGTCCACGAATCGGGTTTGGTAGGCGCCATGAAGCGTGCCGCTTTAGCGTAGGGAATTCCTTTGTATGTGTAAATACTGTTGTGGACGTATCCGCGAACCTTACCCGATTCGGTTGGAACAACGGCAATATCTTTACCCGTTACGAGCGCCGTTGTTTCTTTTTTGACTTGCGCTACGCTGAAGGCAGGTAGTGCTAATACGGCCAGGGAAAAGACGATTCTGTTCATGATCATAAGGTTAGTCTGGTAAAGGTACTATTGAGGTAAAATCAGCGGTTTACTGGGTTCGCATGGTATTGAACAGAAAATCCAGCGCGGGGCCGTCGGGAAGAGACGTTGCCATCGTTTGATCGCCGAAGACAATAATCTGTTTGGTATTGGTTGAATAGCCTGGCCATTGGGGAAGTCCCTTAGCGTTTGGATTGCCTGTTTTGATGAAGTTGGCCCAGTACCCGGAAATAGTACGTGCCAGTTCCTGATCTACGGCGTTCAGTGGTCGAAGGCTCTTGTCTATGAATCGCAAGTTGTCATAAGCGTAGGGTACCTCGCCGGTATGAAAGGCTCCGTAGTTGGCATATTCGCCCGTAGCCGGAATCTTGCGCGTAAACCGATAAACGTAAACGTTTTTACCTTTCTGGCTCTGGATATTGGCCCAGGTATAGTTCTGTGCCCCAAAAATCATATCGCGGGAAAGATTTCGCTGCGATGTAGCCGCCTGAGCGTCGGTGTTGCCCGGATAAAATTTTAGAAATTCGTTGGCTTTAGCGCCGTATTGTTGCCGAATCTGTTTCTGGTAGTCGTCCGCGTTTTTCATCGGGCCGAACGCTAGCCCTTCATCTTCGTTCCAGCCGGTCAGCAACGTAACGTCATTCTCCTTATTAGCAGCAAAAATGTCGGCAATGGACTGCGGTAATACGTATCCGTCGATGATAGGGCCACGTCCCTGCGCTTTTTTAAGTAGTTCGTCGGCGGGTTTTGCTCGTAAGTCGGCCAGCGATGTTGCCCCTAATGACTGAGCCATTTTCAAGCCTGTTTCTTCGGCTTGCTGAAGTGACGGATAAGGTCGGGCGAAACCGGCTCCACTTTCAGCAATCGCTTTCTTAAACAGTCCTTTGGCTAATGGCGTAGCGACCATGCAGTTTACACTCATCGACCCCGCCGACTGACCCGCGATGGTTACGTTGGCGGGATCGCCACCGAATGCGCTGATGTTTTTCTGAACCCACCGCAGGGCGGCCACCTGGTCCATCAGCCCGTAATTCCCCGACGCCGATTTTCCAGATTCTTTCGTCAGTTCGGGGTGGGCGAAGAACCCGAACGGTCCTACGCGATAATTGATGCTGACAAAAACAATCCCTTTCTGAGCCGTTGCTTCGCCATCGTAAATAGCGCAGCCACTGCCGCCACTGTTAAATCCACCACCGTAAATCCAGACCAGAACGGGACGTTTTTCGCTGGCCGATTTGGCGCCTGTCCAGACATTCAGATACAGGCAATCTTCGCTGATAGGTTCTTTGGGGATCAGATACTCGGCGCTCCACGGACCGAAAGGTGCCGGAGTGCCCTGCATAGGGCTCGGACCAAAGGCGTCACAGGCACGAACGCCAGTCCAGGATTTAACCGGCTGAGGAGCTTTCCAGCGTAAATCGCCAACGGGCGGTGCGGCAAACGGAATGCCTTTGAAACTATGAATGTCGCCTTGTTTGTTGAGCGTGCCAGAAATAAACCCGCCCTCGATACGTACCTTCTCAAAGGTATTCGGGATGGCTATAAACGCTGGTAAACCAAGGCATAGAAAGGCTGCAATGCCAAGAAAATAGGCCGACTTTTTCATGCTGACTTATGGAATAGCCACTTGGTTGGCCTTTAAGATTTTGCTGAAAAACAACACCTGATACGGTAGGGCATTTTCCCAATATTCCCAGGTGTGGGCGCCAGGCCGTTCGGTGTAATCGTGTGGCGTCTGGTTAGCGACCAATTGTTGGTGGAGATCGCGATTGCCTACAATCAGGAAATCGTCGACACCAACATCGAAAATGAGCGGCAGGTTGTTCTTTTTGAGCTGCTCGGCGAGCGTCACCATCGTGTAACCCGGATAAGGCGAGTCACCATCTTTAGGGGCTCCCAACAGTTTTACAAAGTTTTCAGATCGGGATTTAGCGAAATCAGCGGGTACTTTCCAGGTGGACGTATTGATATTCATAACGCCACTCATACTGCCAGCCGCAGCGTATAAATCCGGATGACGGCTTGAAATAAACATAGCCCCATGCCCACCCATCGACAGACCGGCAATGATACGTCCCTTTCGGTCGCGCACCGTGCGATACGTATTGTCGATTTTATCGATTAATTCTTTGGAAATAAAGGTTTCAAACTGGCTGGTTTTGATAAGAGGACTATCAAAATAGTAGCTGGTCGGGTCGCCGTCGGGTGTTACTATGATGAGGTTATACTGATCGGCCAGCCGGTGGAGCAAGGTTTTGTCCGGCGTTTTAGTCAGCCAGTCCCGAAAACTACCTGTGCCCCCGTGAAGAAGGTACAAAACCGGAAAGGGTTGCTTTTTTAATTTTTTGTATCGTTCCGGCAGGACTACGGCTGCCCGGAGCGTGCGGTTCATACTGGTACTCTGTACGTCGATCGTATCAACCCTGGCGGCAAACGAATGAGCTGATAGGAAGCAGCCAAGAATGGCTAATAATACATTGAAACGTAGTTTGAGGGATGACATATTAGTGAACAGCGCTTCCGTTGGCTTTGAGTACATTGCTGAAAAATAAAACATGATTAGGCAACGATTTTTGCCAATAATCCCAGGTGTGGCCGCCTGGCCGTTCGGTATAATCGTGTGGGGTCTGATTGAAAAGCAAGCGCCGATGCAGTTCCCGATTTGGCTCAATCAGAAAGTCATCGACACCACAGTCGAAGATTAGCTGCTGACCGTTTGCTTTCATTTTATCGGCCATATTAACGACGGAGTAGGCGGCATACCGATCGGACGATTGCTCAATAGGACCCAGGATTTGCGCAAAAGCCTGCTTGATACCACTGGTCATCTCGGGCGTTAATTTCCAGCTATCCATGTCCAAATTGAGTGCTCCACTCATGCTGCCAGCTGCGCAATAGAGGTCAGGGTGCCGGGTGGCCAGATACAGCGAGCCGTAGCCGCCCATCGATAAGCCTGTGATAACGCGACCCTTACTGCTACGAATCGTGCGGTACGTATTGTCGATTTTATTGATAACTTCTTTGGTCAGATAGGTTTCAAATTGACTGTCTTTTATAACCGGACTATCCAGATAATAGCTGAATATCTCCCCTTCGGGCATAACGATAATCAGATTGTACTGGTCTGCCAGGTTGTGCAGCAGCGTTTTGTCGGGTGTTTTAGTGATCCAGTCATTGAAGTGTCCGTATCCGCCATGAAGGAGATAGAGGACGGGGTAGTTTGTTTTGTTTTTGGTATACGATTCAGGAAGCACGACAACTGCTTTTAGGTTCTTCTTCATCGTCTGGCTTGGAACAGCCAGTGAATCAACAGTGGCTCCCAACGTTGATAGTGATGCGCTACCGATCAATAAACAGCACAACAGACGAAGCAGATGCATACTTAATATGGATAATTTATTTGCTAACAGGAATGTGTGTTCTTTGGAGGGGGAGTCTTATACTCGAGTTTCCTCATTGTGTCAAAAGTACGTAAAGAATTGTTGCTTAAAAAGCATCAAACAGGAATTTGTAGAATTTGAGGATATAGTATGCTTTATAAGGAGTTCCGTTGGTAAAACAGGCTGTAACGGCGTAGCTTGAAGGGTATGGGCAGGCCGACCGACGTATCGGTTTAAATTGCAATCAGGGGCCATGAAAAGCATAGTTAGCGTATGAGTAACTATCTCGATTTTATATCAGTTTGTAGTTGTTAACTTTTTCACAGACACATCGTAAATTTGATACAGCACGACAGCTAAGTAGATACTGATGCGGCCACCGAATGGATAACAATTTTTGACTTTTCTGATTGGAATTAACGCAATCAATAGAAATTCCTCGGCCATCGCAGCTAGTAGAGAAATTATAACAGATAGCGGAGCGAAACGTCCGTAATAGTAACCTATTTTTTCACTGGCTCACCTGTAGGAGATCAGAAAACTTGGTTAACACTGTTGCCAATACCACATAATACTTCAAGCGACTCTTATCGGGAAGTAAAATTCAGGGCCATCTATGATTTGAACACAACGAACCGCTATTTGAACACGGTTTTCAGTACGACCTGGCTCAATTTTGCCGCATAAACAAATTAAGCTATGGACGTAACGTTAATTACCGGAGCTTCAAGTGGCATTGGCGAAGCATTGGCTACCCAGCTGGCTGCACGAAAACAGAATTTGTTGCTGGTAGCCCGCAGTGCCGGCAAACTCGATATGCTTTGTACACAACTCTCAAATACATATGGCATTCAGGCTCACTATATTCCGGCCGACCTGAGTAAGCCTGATGCTGCCGGGCAGGTTTATGAGGAATGTCATAAAAGAAAGCTAACTGTTACGCTGTTAGTCAACAATGCGGGCATTGGCTCGAGTGGTGAGTTTGTGAAAAATAATCGGCAAGCGGAGTTGGCCATGCTGCAGTTGAACAATGCTTCCCTGGTCGCTCTTTGTCAACTTTTTCTGTCCGATATGATTGCTAATAAAAGGGGCGGTATCATCAACGTAGCCTCACTAGCCGCGTTTTTTCCAAGCCCGTATATGGCTGTTTATGCGGCTTCGAAGGTATTTGTCCGGTCGTTTACCGAGGCCCTTACCGAAGAGTGTAAGCCATACGGCATTCGGGTCCTCTTGTTTAGCCCCGGTTTCACCAGTACCAATTTTATGAATACGCCCGCCAACGACAATGCCTGGGGTAAAGTACTGACCGATGGGGCTTACACACAAACGGCCGAACAGGTCGCCACTGAATTGATCCAGGCTTGGAAAAGAAAAGAAACCTTTCACGTATCGGGCCGCTTAAATGCCTGGGCAGTGCGGCTGGGAGCGTTGATCCCCAATGCCACCGTCGCTCGAATATTTGCCAGCCGAAAACGAAAACAAATGAATCAGTAAGCCGAGTTGCCATGCAAAAAGAGAATCTGCCAACCCTTAAAATAGACACCATCGCACAAAGTCATAAAGCATTGGGCATTGCAAAGCCCAAGCATCCGTTGTTTAGCGTGTTGCGATTTGAGGACTTGCCAAGAGTAAATAATGATGCGCGGGTGCGGTTGATTTTTGATTTTTACCATATTGTCCTGAAAAAAAACTGCCCCGGTAAGATTCAGTATGGCCAAACCCCCTATGATTTTGACGAAGGTGTCATATCTTTTTTTGCTCCCAGACAGGTCAGTATTTTGGAACCGGGCGATATACTGGCCAAATCGGGCTGGTTGTTGATGATCCACCCTGATTTTTTTAGAACGTTTGCATTAGGGAAAAAAATAAAGGATTATGCTTTTTTCGAGTACGCTGTTCATGAAGCGCTGATGATGTCGGAAGACGAGGAGCATTCGATTGACGTCATCTTTCAGCAAATTGAAAAAGAGTACAATTTACCCATTGATGCGTATAGTCAGGACGTGGTTCTATCGAATGTCGAGTTGTTGCTCACTTATTGCAATCGATATTATAATCGGCAATTTATTACCCGTAAACCCAGACATAGTGAGTTGCTGAGTCGAGTTGAACATGTGCTCCATGAGTGGGTGCGAAACGCAGCTGAGCAAGGCTTGCCAACCGTCAATGTTCTGGCGTCGCAGATGAACCTGTCGCCCAACTATCTGAGCGATTGTCTGAAGCAGCTGACGGGGCAACCTGCTCAGCAATACATTCATGAAAAGATGATTGAGCATGCTAAAGAAATTTTAGCCACAACTAATTTGTCAGTGAGCGAAATAGCTTACCAATTGGGGTTTGGATACCCGCAGTCATTCAGCAAGCTATTTAAGAGCAAGACGAATCAATCGCCATTGGAATTCAGAGCATCTTTTAACTGATCAGATCATAATTGGTGCGCCAGGTTAGACTTCTCAACGTTATTTTAATAACGAGGCTGTTTACGCTTTCTACAATCAACTACTAAGTCGTATGGAAAAACACCAGCAAAACAAAAAGTTTAAATAGCCTCTGTAACATAGATGTGTTGATGGAGTTAGTTATCAATATTTCTTCTGTACCGTAGTTAGTAATTCGTGCGGATAGCCCATTGCGGTAGCACTTACGTCATCTAGGCGCTCTATTTGGTTAGTAGTCAGGCTTATGTCAATTGCCTTCAAATTCCCTTCAAGGTGAGATAGCGTACGGGCTCCAATGATTGGGAAGACCCCTTTGCTTATTGCCCATGCCAGTGCTATCTGCCCTAGTGTACTATTGTGTTCATGGGCTATCAATTCTAGTTCATCTAGTATTGACTTTATTCGACCTTCCTCTTCATAGGCCCGGGAGGCAGAACGTGTCAGCCGCCCGGTCAAACCCTGTCTATATTTACCGGTCAGTAATCCACCCGCTAAAGGAGAATAGCCCATCATACCCATCCCAAATTGTTCAGCCATTGGCTTTATTTCTCGATCCGGTGTTCGTTGGGTGAGGTTGTATTCGAACTGAATCGCTGTTAACGGTAGGGAGCTAGCAATGGCGGCCGCTTTCCAGGCAGGAAAATTGGCCAACCCTGCATATAAAACTTTACCTGCTTTTACCAAGTCTTCCAGCCCACGAGCGATTTCTTCCAGGGGCGTATTACCGTCATCAAAATGCGGCATATACACGTCGATATAATCGGTTTTTAGTCGCGCCAGACTTCCTTCGATAGCTTGGCGCATGGCTTTACGATGGTTGCCCATATTGCCAACAGATGAGTTGGGTTGGCTGCTTAGGGTATACTTGGTACACAGAATAAAATCGTGGCGATTATGCTGGGTAAACTTGCCAACCGTTTCCTCAGCTTCACCAAATTGATACAGGTCAGATAAGTCTATACAGTTTCCACCAGCATCGGCATAAGCGGAAAGTATTTGCAGAGCGTCCTGAACTGTTGTGCCGTCCCCTCTGCGATTCCCTAACTGCGATCCCCCCAGAATGAGCTCGCTGGCTGGCAAACCCGTGTGTGTGCCGAATAATTTGTAATTCATCTCGCAAAGGACAGTCCATAGCAAACTTTAGTCAAGTATGGCTAAATTCAGCCGTATCAAAAAATTTATCTTTGTCAGATGTACGAGCGAAAACTACCGGTAGAAATCGAATGTGGCCTTCACCTGTTCATGGAAGTCTTGAACGGGAAATGGAAGATTAAACTCATTTGGTGCATTCATTCCGGAATTAATCGTCCGGGTGAATTACGACGCAAAATAGCGAAAGCCTCCCGGCGATTATTAGATACCCAATTAAGTCAGTTAGTAGCGCATGGTATTCTGGCCAAAACTACTTTTGATCAAAAGCCTTTAAAAGTCGAATATCAGCTCACGCCCTTGGGTGAAACGTTAATACCCGTTATTGAGTCAACAGCGAGATGGGGTGAAGTCCATCGTGATGTGTTAGAACCTCTCTTTACCAATGAGCAATAGGCTCCTGAACCTTTGTCGCAATTAACGCTCTCCGACTTGAGACAAAGAACTAATCATTATATGTATTGAGTGGATAAGGTTGTTACAGATAGCCTCCAGCTGTTTGTGATAACCTTATCACTTTGTTCAATTACAAGCTACGAATCCCTGCGACTGCGGTTTGAAACCAATGCGTTTTATAGCTGAACTGATACGTAGCAGATCTATAAACGCATAGCGTATAGAAGTCAGTCTGTGCTCAACGGATTATGTGGAGACCATTACCTTATTAGGAGGACGGCTGAAAGACTTTCGCTAGAGTCTGCTGTTAAGAAAGAACTCATCAGGACGTACTAACCTAAGTATTATGGCTGTTCATTTTTCACTGGATTTTAGAGCCCCCTTTGGGGTTGGGGATGTTGTCTATACTATGTTTCCGCCCGGAGTGCATGAATACGTAGGTGGCCCTGCTTCCTACAAAAGTCTGAAGGCTGTAGTGCTAACCATTAAGCTCCGACTGGATCTTGGGATTGATAACAACTGTCTGCTAGCCGAGCCGATGTCTGATCGATCTATTGATGTTAGACAAGTGATCTATACCCTAAAGCCGATATCGGTACCAGAGCTTTCTCCTTTTGAAGTAGAATGGTCTACTGAACCCGACAGCGAACCGATATTATTTGAACGGGAAGACCTGCTAGTGGCCAGTCGGTAAAGTAGCTATTGATACGTAGTGACGAACTATATGCCGTTCTCTAAGAGCGCTACGTATGCTAATAAGTTTGCTCAGTTGGTACTATTGACTGTTTTTTTACCCTCAAAACGTAACAGCTATGTCTATTCATTTTTCGCTTGACTTTACCACTCCGTTTGGCATTGGTGATCAAGTATACGTGCTACACCCACCGAAGGAAGTTCCCTGCACTGGCGGACCCGCCTGGTTACCCTATCGAAAAGGAACGATTACACGAGTCAAGCTGGTGTTCGATCTAAATCCGGGAAATGGATTGGTTGTCGCCCAGCCAACTGAGCAAAAAGTGCTGGCGGTAGAACGGGTGGTTTATACCATTGTTTGTCAGCCTGCCGAACATCACCAATCCGCTTTTATGGTCGAATGTCCAACCAGCTCCGATAGTGAACGTAGGCTCTTCAGTAATGAGGAAGACGTACAGTCGTATCTAGAGGCAGCGGTAGTGTAAACCAATAGGTTGCACACGGACGTACTACCAGATTCGGCTGGCGATTATATTGATGACTGTGTTCACGGCGAAGGCAATTCCAAAAGATACCGGGATCGAAAACTCGTTCAGCAAAAAAGCTTGCAGAAAAAGAAACGTAGTGAAACCCAGCAGGCCAATAACCAACCCCCGAAGCGTAACAATCGCAGCATTACTGCCCTGGAGCAGGTGCGAGAAAATGGCCAGCACCGACGTCATGATTGGGAAAGGCGTCAGGATACCACTCCAGTTGGGGCCCAGAATAGCAGCAAGTCCGGTAATCAACAACACAAACAAGGTCGCAACGCTCATCCGAATGAGAATATCAAATGGTAGCCGTCGAACCTGGGATGGCCGTTCGGTTGGAGTCGGGAAATAACGTAGCGCAATCAGTACGTAGACGATAACAAGGGCATAACTCACTCGTAACCCCAGCTTCAGGTAGTTGACGAAAAGAATGGTCAGCGTATAGATGACGTAAGAAAGCAGGAGGGTTGGCAACCAGCGGAAGTGCCGGGACAGAGCCGAGTAGCTGAGGCAGAAACTGATAAGCGCCAAGATGCCCGTCATGGTGCCCTGAATCGAATGAATACCAAAGGCCTTGCCCTGTTCGAGTAGGAAGAAGAGTAGGATAGGCCCCGCTGTCCACGGCATACTACCGATCAATCCGCCAATTTTGTTTCCCCAGCGACGAACCGCCAGCGTAACCAGGGCAATAACAGTCGGGATAAGCGTTACTTTAAGAAAAAGGAGATTCATTCGCGCGTATAGCAGGCACGTACCAGTCAGTGTAGCACTACTTTTTTCCAAAAGTATGGAAAGAGTACGTAATGAGGAAAGGTAATTCGCGGTAAGGCCGACTAGCTCACAGAGAGAAAACGGTTAAAACTAATGGCCGCCAAATAGCTGGTCGATAGAAGTAGGTTCGTTGTGCAGGATGAAGAAATAAATCAATCCAGCCAGTACTATGTAGCTAAACGCCAGCCATTTTTTCTTTTGGGCAAACTCAATCGGATGATGATAATAGTCGTAGATCATCGATGCAGACAAACCCATAACCATCAGAAAGAACGCGAACACGCCAAAATCTGTTCGGTACATACTCACCGAATGCATAAACCGAGCCCCCGACACAATGTAGAGCAGCCAGCAGCCGAAGCCTGCCCGGTAAAGATAAACGCTCAGCCGCCTGTCATTTTTTAGATCGAAAATGTCATCGGTGAATTTCTCGGACATGATTTTGGTTGTTTGTGATGGTGAATATATAAATTATAAGCTATTAACGCAAAAAGTACGATGCTTGATTCACAACCAGTTGACACTGCACAGAAATTTAATACCATGCAAATTGAGCTTGTGCGGGTTGATGATGCTTTTCATTTTGAGGCCGTTGGCATGTCGGGAGTTAAACAGCACATGGATGCGGCCACCGACATTGGCGGACATAACGAGGGAGCAAGACCGATGGAAATGCTGCTGATGGGGCTGGCTGGCTGCACCGCTATCGACGTGATCCTGATTCTTCAGAAGCAGAAACTGACGATCGATGATTTTCGCCTGAAAGTGGATGGTCTCCGCGAAAAAGGAGCGACTCCGGCACCCTTTCAGAAAATTCACATTACGTATTTACTGAAAGGGCAGTTAGATCCCGACAAGGTGAAGCGGGCTATCGATTTGTCGATGGATAAATACTGCTCGGCAACGGCTCAGTTCCGGCCTTCTGCTGAGATTACCTATTCGTTTGAAATTGCCTGATTATACGAATTTATATAGAAACCCTCCCGGTACGTTGTTCTCGGGAGGGTTTCTTTTTGATTACTTACTCTGTTTTCTGCACCTCAAAAAATCCGCGTTGAGTGCCAGCCTTGCCGTCCTGATTGATTCCGTTCACTTCAATCAGATAACGGCCCGATATGTCGGACGAATAGAAATCGATTTGCCCTTTCCCCTGGGCATTTGTCCGTAGAGAAGGATTCCAGTACAGCAGCGTTCGGGCGTCGGGCAGGCGGCTGGTCTGTTGCTGGGTTGTTACGTAGCGGGGAGCGAAAAATTCTCTCTGTAGCTGCAAACCATCATAATCAACTTTCACCAGTCGATCGTCAAGTGGGAATCCCGCCAGATCACCTTTGTAGGTCATGAAGCTAACAATGCCGTTATAAATCGTACTTCCTACAAAATAACGATTGGTTATTACGTCCAGCTTTTGAATCTTAAGCGGACTGAACGCCATGACTTTGTCGATATTGAAAACCGGAATGCCATCGATCATCACCAACGGGTTTTCGCTGAACAATTCACGGTAGGGCGCATTGGGAACGACGAAGTGAAAACGACCCTGCCGTTTGCGGGGCATCACACCAAGTACGTATTCACGCAATACGTCTTCCATGGTTGGAAAGCGGGTATAGGCGTCGAGCATATACGTTTCGCTGGGTTTTCCGTAGAAACCGGCACTATCGACCGCCGGGTACCGATACCGCAGCGACTGATTCCCCCAGAAGTTATTCTGAACCTGCATGGCAACGCTACGGTCCTCGATAGCACTGGTATTCTGCTCGGTGAGCATTAAGGTGGGTACTGTACTGGTGGGAGGTTGCTCCGAAAAAGGATTGTCGATAGTTAGTTTATACAGACTATCGGCCGGATTCGTTTGGGCATATACCGTTTTGGCACCGTAGAAGTCCAGCGTCTCGAACAATAACCTTCCCTTAGAATCGCTCTTGGCAAAGAACAGGCGAACCGGTTTTCCGGGTGAGGATAGATAGGCCGTTACGCCAGGAACGGGGGCATTATTGACCGCTGGGTTGGTGATACGTCCCCGAATCAGTAACCCATTATAATCAGGCAAAAACTGAAAGCCAGCCAACGCATTGTTTCCCTGACTGGTCAGAATGGTCTCCCATTTGAATCGACGCCAGCCATGGGTCAGCATCAGGTTGTCCGTTGCCCGACGGATTTCGCTGGTTTCAGGCTGGAAGTAATACGTTGGCGATTCAACAGCGCCTTGCAGGTCAGACGTTAACCATAAATAGCTCACAATATCCTTCGGCGTGAACGACGATAAAGAATCGATCCGATAAACGGCTACGGACAAGTCGGCCTGGGCGCTTGTCGACGCGTTGACGGTTGCATCCAGCGTAATTTTACTGCGATGGGGATACTGCTTTAACGTAGTGCCCAGTTGTATGGCTAGCGTATCGGTTGGTCGTTTGAAGTATAAACGCTCGCAGACCGGCTGGCGATTCGCATCGAAAAGCGTGACGTGCGAAATACCATCACCTAGCGCTTTTTTATCGAGTAAAAACAGCGTTTCTCCCTGTAGTGCACGCATCTCCGCTTTTTTAACCGCTTGGCGGGTATGGGCAAACAGGTAGACAGACGTAGCGGTTTTCGCAGTTGTATTGACAGTGATTTTTAGCTGGTCTGCGCCCGCATCATCAACCCGCATCGTATAGCCATCGGCGTACACGGTGGGCATGGCCTGCGTAATGGACTGCCCCTGATTGGTTCGGATAACGACGCGATACGTATCCGTACTGGCTGGCGTGAACGAAAAGGTGCCGATGCCGAATTTAAACGTCTTGAATTGAGCTAATGTATCATTTCCAGGGCCTAAAAGCCAACCTCGGGCGTCAACTCCTTTCCCGCCTGGCTCCGTAACTTTGAAGGCTACGTTGGCCGGTAAACCTTTTACGAGATTACCCCCTTCAGGAAATAGCTGAACACTATAGCTGGGTTTTTCCTGGGCGATTGGTGGATCGAGTGGTTTAAACGGATTAATGATCGTTAACGGTTGCTCGAAGAAATAGGCCGGGCTAAAATTACGCATCCAGCTTGTATAGGCACGTAGTACGTAGTTGCCCGAGAGGATGGACGCTGGTAAAAACAGACTGCCGGTTCCGCCTTCTGCCGACAGCGAAACTTTTGTCTGTAGAACGGGTTTGTGGTCCTGCCCCAGCAGTTCGACATAGGCAACTTTGCTGATCGAAAGAGGCTTATGGAACGTAGCGTCTACGTAGTTTATCTTAAACCACACCGTTTCGCCGGTAAAATGCGACGACTGATCCAGGTGTAGAAAAAGCTTTTCCTGAAGTACCTGCTGCCGATACGTATCAAACGATTGCTGGATAGCATCCGTCGATATCAATTGGGCAGTAGCTGACATCCCTTTCAGAATAAGGACGGGCAATAAAAATTGTTTCAGTATGCGATGCATCAGATAAGTATGTCAATGTCTACTGGTCCCAATAATCTGGTCGTTTCGTTACGCCACCTTTTAATCGGCAGTCAACGCAGTCGAATGACGTGGTCAGGTAAAGTCCCATATCAAACGGACTGATAACCGCTGGCTGATATTCCCGAATATCTGACAGCGATAACGTATCGATCAGGCAGCTGCCATTGCCGGTGAAAATCTGCCAGGGGGGGATCTGGGCTCTACGAATAAAAAGTCGCTTCGTCTCGACGGTGCCAACCCGGAAGAAACCCATTACAAGTTCGTTGGAATTGGCCACCGGATGAATATTGCCAATAACCATTGACGGCTGTGGGTCAAAAATGGAGCCTACGTTCTGGGTTATTTTAGCCAGTTGTTCGTAGTACGAAAAAGCGGGCTCGCTGAGCGCCGTTTGTTTGACCTGAATACTGTATTTGATACCAAGTTTGATGGACGAACTGGGAATGAACCGTAGCGGACGCTGGCTGATTACATCCTGACTCAGCCGAATGGAGGAGGACAGCTGAATGGTTCTGTCGATATAACTGCCCCAGCAACGGTAAACATTTTCGGTTCGATCGACAAGTTGATTGTTTTTCAGCTCCAGCGACGACTGGTAAGCCGCAACGTACTCCCAGGCTTCGTCAAACTCCCACCGATAGTACCGTGTTTTGTTGGTAGGATCGTGCGTATTAACATTGATCTGAATACCATCCGATTGAATCTGCCAGCTAACACTATCGATGGGAGGAGTGGTATTGACCGGTACAAATTCCGACAGATATTCGGCGCCCTGCGCAGTACGAATCCGTAAGCGATACGTTTCGTTCTGCGACGGCACAACGCCCGACAGTGTGTAGACACCACCGCTTTCTTCCTGAAGTTTGTAGCTGGCGTTGCTACTACTTTCGATGCTTACCTGGGCTTTGGTTTCAACCGTTGGTGCTTTTGTATCGGTCAGGTTTTGCGTACGCGATAATTGAATACTGGTCTTTGTGCTAGGCGCACTATTAAAGAACCCACTCACAACCAGATAACTACCCGGCGATGTGACTTCGGGCGGGCGGTAGGGGTCAATACACCCTCCGGCGAGCAGAAGGATAGACCAGGCGAGTAGTTGGCTATAAATGGATTTCTTCATGCGTGGAATTTGCGGCTTAGAGGTCGGCGTCATCCTTAAAATCTAAAGTTGTAGGTAATGGACGGAATGGGTTGCCCAAAAATGGATAATCGATAGCCATTGATGACGCCATTCTCCGATTTGAAATAGACGGAATACACGTTTCTGCGTCCGGTCAGATTATAGACCGAAATTGTCCAGGAACTATGCGCCAGTTTCCTGACCTTGTGGTTCCCTTCGATGTTCATCGCAAAATCGGCCCGGTAGTAGTCTGGAACCCGATACTGGTTCCGCTCCGAGTACAGAATCCGCTGAGCCCCATCGAGCGTAAACTTCGAAACGGGTAACGTAATGGGCCGCCCGGTGCTATAGGTAAAGTTCAACGACAGGCTGAATCGGCGGTTAATCCGATAGTTGCCAATCATTGTCACATCGTGGGGCTTATCGTAGTTGCTTGGATAATAACTGCCCTGATTGATCGTTTCGGCGCTCGTTGGCCCATTGGTACGTAGCAATGTTCGCGCATAGGTGTAGCTGAGCCAGCCATTCAATTTTCCTGTTGCCTTTTTGACGAGAAACTCAACGCCGTAGGCCATTCCCTGCGCATTAACAACATCGGTTTCGATGTGATGATTGAGCAGCAGCACGGCACCGCTCCGGTAATCGAGCAGGTTTTGCATGGTTTTGTAATACACTTCAACCGAGGTTTCAATGGTATTGGTCCGGTTGTTACGGTAAAAGCCCAGCGAATACTGATCGCCAATCTGCGGTTTGATATGCGGATCGCTCAGCTTCCAGATGTCGGTTGGGGCAATAACCGTGGTGTTGGACAGCATCTGAATGTACTGGCGCATCCGGTTAAAACTCGCCTTAATTGACGAAGTTGACGTTAAGGCATAGCGGAGCGAAAAACGATACTCGGGGCCGTGATAGGTTTTAATGGGCTGGTTATTACTGTACGATACCGTATCGATAATCGTGTTAACAGTTTTGGCTAGACCCGGCGCATACTGAAACACAGACCGTGGACCGAGATACGTGTAAGCCGAGTAACGTAGCCCACCACTGATCGATAATTTGGGGGTGATGTCAAACTTGTCGCCTACATAAATCGCATTTTCGATACCCTGTTCGTTGGCCACCACATCGGGCAGGATGAGTGATTCGCTACCCCGTGGCTGAAAATTGCCGGGCGATAGTTTGTAGAGGGTGGAACTGATACCAAAATCAAGGGAATGCTGATTGCTCGGAAAATAATTGAAATCGGCTTTAAGCTGCGACTGGTTAATACCGAAATTCAGATTATACGCATTTACCGGGTTTTTCTCGCTGTAGACGTTGTATTTATAGCCGCTGTAACTCCCCGTGAAAACGCTGTATAGTTTATTGTTAATAATGTGTTTCCACTTCAGAGTTGCGGCCTGATTCTGATATTGATACGTCGTGTCGCTGTTGAGTCGGAAACTATCGCTGCTTAAATAGCCGGTCACATACAACGTGTTACGTTCATTGAAATCGTGCGTAACGTGCAGATTCAGGTCGTAAAACGAAGCCCGGCTATTATTAAACGCCGTGTTCGGTAACTGACGTAGCAACCAGTCTGAATACGTTGAACGGCCGCCGATAATGAACGACGTTTTATCTTTTAATATAGGTCCTTCCAGCGTCAAACGACTCGTGAGCAAGCCGATACCGCCCGAGCCGACCAGTTTCTTTTTGTTGCCATCGCGCGTCTGGACTTCCAGTACCGATGAGAGTCGGCCGCCAAAACGGGACGGAATACCGCTTTTATAGAGTTCAGCGCTTTTGATGATATCAGGGTTAAACGCCGAGAAGAATCCAAATAAATGGGAAGTATTGTAAATCATGGCGTCGTTATAGAGAATCAAATTCTGATCAGTGGCCCCTCCGCGCACGTTAAGACCGGTAGAACTTTCGCCGACTGATTTTACGCCCGGAAGCGTCAGAATAACACGGAGCAGATCGGCTTCACCCAGCGCCGTCGGCACCTGTTTGATCGTTTTAATATCGACCCGCTGCTGGCCCATCTGCATCCCCGATATATTGACGTCTTTCTCGGCTTCGATCACGACTTCTTTCAGGGCTATTACGTCGTCTTCCATCTCAATATCCAGTTTCCCGTCTGAATACAGAATAATCCGGCGCCGGGCATCTTTCATGCCGATGCTACGTAGTTTCAGGTCATGGCGTCCGCGTGGTAACGTAATGGAATAGTAGCCGAACTGGTCGGTTACGGTTCCCATTCGTGGGTTTTCGATGTAGACGGCGGCCCCCACAACGGGTTCGCCGGAGGCTACGTTCCGTATTGAACCCGCAATGGTAGACCGGCCCGGCCTGATTGGATTGGTACGTCGGCCGATGTCATATACCTTATCGGGTTCAACGCGTTTGGCTTTGCCAAGCGTCAGGTAAGCATTGGCCGTTGAGTCGGTAGGGGCGGTGCCACCACCCCGAAAGTAACCAACAGGCAAATCAGTATGGATGGGTTGATCGAATGTAATGTAAATACGTTGCTGGCGGTCGACGGCGTAGAAATACCGCGTTCCTTCGAAAAGCTGACGAAGTACACTACGTATTGGCTGCTGATCGGCCTGTAGGTTAACAAGCAGGCTGTCGACATCGCTGGGGTTATAAAAAAAACGGTAGGGGGTACTGCTTTCAATCTGCCGAACGAACTGTTCGAAACGTAGATTGGCAAAATTACCAGTGATGGGCTTCTCGGTAGGTTGTTGTGCCTTTACCGTGGTTATGAGGCCAATGACGAACAGAAATGGGATAAGAGTGCGGTAGAGTTGAACCATTAGTAAGGCGTTAATTTTTCATACTGTTGTACTATTGCCGTTATGGCCTCTTCACGCTGCTGATTGAACTTGATTTTGGTTGACCGCAGGTATTTTCGAAGTGTTGCACTCTGGTCGGGAAACAAGGCAAAGACCGACCGTTTGCTTTTTACTTCGTGATAAGCCCCATCTTTAAAAATGAAGTACCTGTCCCTGACCAGATAATTTCCCTGATAAACCCGTTGCGACAAATCGTCCTGAACGGTTTTTTTTCGTTTGGCCAGAAACTTGACTGGCCCGTTGTGCAGCACCTGGTAGAAGCCCGTACTCACGCCTGCTGCGCTATCGGCCACCAGTCGAACAAACTGATAGTTGCGGAAAGCGAACGAACTGATACGTTCGCTGTGAGGACGAATCCGAAAGACACTTTCACTCAGCCGGATGGCCAGCTCGTCGCGAACGATATCGTACTGCATCATGACGTTCTGATGGTCAATCCCATTGTAAGACAGAGACCCCAGTTGCAGACTATCCGTTGCGAAGTAAGGATGGATTTTTATTCGTCGGTCGTGCGGAATATGCTCATTGCCATTATAAAGAAGCATATTTTCGGTTAGCGAACCTTTATAGAGTTGAATGGTCCGATTCTGAGCTAAAGCCAGAAATGAGCTGTCGGAACGGGCGGTTTGGCCGAGGGTATCCGTTACCAGGAAAAAAGATAAAACACTAAGCGCCAGATAATGCATAGATTAACGTTGACATGCCGATAAGCTGTTCGTCAAAAAGGATGAATTCGTCAGATAATAATGATCACAGCCGTATTTTTCTTATACGGTTCGTTTCTGTAATAAACTAAGCGGTGGAAAAATCCACCTTTGAGACGGTTAAGAAGGTGCTCTGGAACTATGTGTGAGCAGGTAGAAGAACAAAGATCAAGAACTGCAAGATATACGCTAGTGATGATACGTACAAGACGTTTGTTGAATAAAGAATTGAAAAGACGGGAGAGTAAGCAGATTGAGGTAAGCAGACAGATTGATACGTAAGAGAAACAGAATTAGTCCTGGTTTAATCCTCTTTGTAGAACGTCCTGAATCGCTGGCAATTCGGACTCAACCGTTTGGATATAGGTGTCGACAAGAGGACCTACTTCTTCGATCCCTTTTTGGGCTTTCACCAGGGCCTCGATGGATAAATTCTGCTCAGTAATTTTTGTTAAACCCATCATCATAGCGGGCGCTTTCTGCGTGTGGAGTGTTCGACCAATGGCGGGTACATCCTTATCCTGCAGGGCCAGCTTTAACTCATCCAGTTCTTTAGGGGTTTTGTCAAGATAAATTTCCAGTAGTTCCAGGGCCAGTTCGGCATCGTTTCCTACTGAATTGAGGAGCGGCTCCAGGGAGAACGTAGCAGGATTTGATGATGGTAGGGCGGTGGCGGGTTCAAGCAGGGACGAAAATTGAACGTCTTTATGCAGACCATAGTGGAGAATCATTCGTTGCAGATCCTCCATCTGGAACGGTTTCGGCAGAAAATCATTCATCCCTGCCTGCAAACATTGTTCGCGCTCGCTGGCCAGCGCGTGGGCCGTCATGGCTATAATCGGAATGTTGCTACGTAGCGTATGGCGGATGTGATACGTGGTCTGATAGCCATCCATAATCGGCATCTGAATATCCATCAGGATCAGGTCGAAATTCTCTTCCTGAAGCATATCGAGTGCCTGTTGACCATTCTCGGCAAGCCGGGCCTGATAGCCCAGGCGTTTGATAACCTGCAGGACCAGCCGCTGATTCATTACGTTATCTTCAACGGCCAGAATTTTCAAAAGTTTCGTCTCGCTGTCGGTGAGGGCCACGCCAGGGTCCATCGTTTGCCGAATCGATTCAGGCGCAATAGGGTACGTTAATTCAATCGTAAATTCAGAACCTTTGCCGGGTTCGCTGCTTACGTTAATCGAGCCGCCAAGCATGTGCGTAAGCGACTTTACGATATTGAGACCAAGGCCCGTGCCGCCGTAAAAACGAGTTGTGAAGTTGCTGGCCTGACGGAAACGTTCAAAAATATGGGGTAGCGCATCAGCGTCGATACCAATGCCGGTATCCTTAACCGAAAACCGAACCCGTACCGATTCGTCACGTATACCCTGATTAACAATGTGGGCCGAAACGGAGCCTTCTTTGGTGAATTTGATGGCATTGCTGAGCAAGTTCAGCAGGATTTGGGTAAGGCGTGTAGGATCGCCCAGAACCAGCGACGGCAACGTAGCATCTACCTCGAAGATCAATTGCAGATTTTTGTCGGCAGCTGCTGGCAGCAACATGGTCTGAAGCGAAGCCGTTAAGGAATGAATGTTGAATGGAATCGACTCAAGGTCGATCATGCCCGCTTCGATTTTGGATATATCCAGAATGTCGTTGACAATGGTAAGCAGGTTTTTTCCGGCCGTCTGAATGAGTTTCACATAATCGGCCTGCTCGGTGTTAAGGGGGGTGTGTTCAAGCAGGTTGGAAAACCCGATTACTGAGTTGAGTGGTGTACGGATCTCGTGGCTCATGTTGGCCAGGAAATTCTGCTTCAACCGGGCCGCCTGTTCCGCCATTTCCTTTGCTTCTTCCAGCCGAAAATGCGATTGTGCCCGTTCGCTGATATCAATGCTGGACGAGACAACGTATTGCAGGGTGCCGTCCGTATCAAAAACCGGACTGGCCGAACTCATCAATTGAATCTTTTTGCCATCAATGTGTACTTCTATATCATCCACCTGACTAGCCTCACCTCTAAGGGCTCTATAGGCTGGTCGGCGTTCAATCGGGTAGGGGTTGCCACTGGGATATTGATAAAGTTCAACCTTCCTTAACAGTTCAGTGTAGTTCTTTGAGGTACCCAGCGATCCAAACGTTTTCATAGATGCCTGATTGGCATAGTAAAGAGTACCTTCCTGATCAGTAACCATGATAGAAACAGGTACTGCTTCCAGAAACTGTTTGAGTTGCTGTTCGCTCTGTGCCAGTTTTTTGTTGAGCTGATTCGTATCGCGCAGGGTTTGAAATAGCCGGTAAATAGCCCAGAGAATGATGAGTAAAGCTGCTGCTGCCCCCACCAGGCTACTGGTTGTCGCATAGTTAGCCGATTGTTCGCTAGAAGCCGCTCTAACGTTCAGCAGGTCGTTTTCGACCGTTTCAATCGTTTTTAACTGATTGAAGAGCTGTGTGCTTAGACTCACGAAATTTTCGACAGAATCTAAGTGAGCAAGACCATTTCCGGTTGTGTTCTGCGAGAATAGGAACTCGCCGTGTTCCAGCTTTTGCTGAACCAACCGATCAACAGCCAGCAGGCGATTATGCTGAGATGGCCTTGCGGCAGTTAGTGTTATGATTTGCTTTAAATATGCCTTGATCTCCCGTGTGTTTCGATCATAGTCTGCTTTAAAAAAATGATTTCGATTACTAAGCAGATAACCCCGAAGATCATTATCCAGAGTAATTATATGGGCTTGTAATTGCTGGGTTTTCTGTAGTACAAGATGGGTATGAATCAGCCATTCGTTCTGTTCAACTATGCGTTGGGTAGTGCGAAGGGAGTTAATTCCAATAAGTATCGGAATTAACAGTCCAACCGCTAATATCCAGCCAATTCGTTTTGTAGACTCCATAGGTAATACGTAGGCCGACTTACTTTTCGGGTTAGCGTTGGATGCGTACAGCCTGATCTGTACAAACCGAATCAACCTCACCCCTCAAATGTTTCCCCGATGCTACTCAATTACGTAAAAATTGGCACTCAACGCTACTACCAGTACGGCCTGACCGTGTATGGCAAGACACATAGACGCTGATAAATTAGCACGTAGTGCCACATAGAATGATATATCAAATGTATAAACGAAAGATTACGTAAATAATAAGTTTGTTATTAGTTCGAGAAATAAACTATTTGGCTGTTGATTGCTTATCGGTTGCCAGCGTTTGAAGGTAGTTATTTTGTGTGGTTTTGAAAAGTGATTGCCAATGGCAGCAGGGTTATTCCTAAGAGAAGGATGGAAGAGAACGGCCTTTTTCGTTTCTTTGTCCTATGCAACAATATCACGATCTACTACGCCATATCCTGGCTAATGGGACTCGCAAAACAGATCGTACCGGCACGGGTACGATTAGTGTTTTTGGCTATCAGATGCGCTTTAATCTGCAGGAAGGCTTTCCACTGCTGACAACCAAAAAAGTACATACAAAGTCGATTATTCACGAACTGCTTTGGTTTATCAAAGGCGATACAAATATTAAATACCTGAAAGACAACGGCGTATCGATCTGGGATGAATGGGCTGACGAGAACGGCGATCTGGGGCCGGTATATGGTCGTCAGTGGCGCAGCTGGGCTACTACCGATGGACGTACCATCGATCAGTTAGCTGACGTATTGAAGCAGCTTAAAAACTCGCCCGATTCGCGCCGAATGATCGTCTCGGCCTGGAACCCGGCCGATGTACCCGGTATGGCATTGCCGCCCTGCCATGCGTTGTTCCAGTTCTACGTAGCAGACGGAAAATTGTCGTGCCAGCTCTACCAACGTAGCGCCGACGTATTTCTGGGCGTTCCGTTCAATATTGCGTCGTATGCGCTACTGACGATGATGATTGCGCAGGAATGTGGCCTGGAACCTTACGAGTTTATCTGGACAGGGGGCGATACGCATCTGTATCTGAATCACCTGGAACAGGTAGAGACGCAGCTTGCCCGTGAGCCCCGACCATTACCAACCATGCGTTTGAATCCTGACGTGAAATCGATTTTCGACTTTACTTACGACGATTTCACGCTCGAAAACTATAATCCGTATCCGGCCATTAAGGCACCGGTAGCCGTCTAACCTGTTTTAATGGAGTATTATAAGCAACTCTTTGATGATCCTGACTCCATTCCTGAGCGATGGATAAGTCAGGAATTCGAGGAATGTACGTTCCGAAAACTCGATCTGTCGCGAATGGCTTTTTCTGGGTCGAATTTAGTCAACTGCCGGTTCGAGGCTTGTAATCTGGGGGGTATTGAGCTGAAGAATACGAAGCTGTATGATGTTAGCTTCATTAACTGCAAGTTGGCTCACGTCGATTTCGGTAGTTGCAATGCGTTTGGCTTCCACGTTGATTTTCAGGAGTGTATGCTTGATTACACTGTTTTTCTGAATCGTAAGCTCAAGAAATCGCATTTCATTGATTGCTCGCTAAAAGAAGCTTATTTCCTGAAGTGCGATTTAACAGGAACGGCTTTTAAGCACTGTAATCTGGAGTTGACCAGGTTCGAAGACAATAATCTGACGCAGGTTGATTTTGCCAGCTCCTATAATCTGGAAATAAATCCAGACAGTAATAAGCTAAAAAAGGCCCGGTTCTCGCTGGAGAGTCTGCCGGGCCTTTTAACGAAACATGATCTGATTGTCAGTAAGTAGCCTACATTGTAATTGCCATTTTTGTCATCCCGACCGGTCCGCCGGTGCGGCAGGAGGGATGACAGAAATACGCCGATTATTATTCAGTTTTAGAAAGTTCAAACAGACTCACAATACAGCGGGCACTAAGCTTCTACAAGTTCCCTTTACGCATTTCTTTTACGGCATAGTCGGCAGCGCGGGCGGTGATCGCCATAAACGTCAACGACGGGTTTTGGGTTGAGGTCGACGTCATGCAGGCTCCGTCCGTTACAAATACGTTTTTGCAGTTGTGGAATTGATTCCATTTGTTGAGCATCGACGTTTTGGGGTCTTTCCCCATCCGGACGCCACCCATTTCATGAATGTCAAGTCCGGGCGCTTTGTCGGGTTTGTCGTGAGTCTGAATGTTGGTAAATCCTGAAACGGTCAGCATTTCGGTCATCTGCTCATGGAAATCCCGAATCATTTTTTCGTCATTCTCGTCGTAAGCGACCGATACGCGAAGCTGTGGAATTCCCCAGGGGTCAGTCAGGGTTGAATCCAGTGCAACGTAGTTCGTTTCTTTCGGAATGGTTTCGCCCATCATATGCGATCCTACGCGCCAGTTGCCGTATTTCGGCTGCATCAAACTCGTTTTTAGCGTTTCGCCCATGCCCGACGTATCGACCTGCGTCATGCGCGACGAACCAAAACCGGCAGCATAGCCACGCAGGAAGTCTGTTTCCTGCTTCGCTACGTTCCGAAAACGAGGAATGTAACTACCATTGGGGCGAATACCATCCGTCGTAGTGTCCTGAAATCCTTCGTGTTCGGCAGAAATCGTCGTGCGGAAATTATGGAAAGCAACGTATTTGCCCAGCAACCCATTGTCGTTACCCAACCCTTTCGGGAAGCGATTGGAAGTCGAGTTCAAAAGAATCAGATTCGAGTTCAGGCAAGCCGCATTCACGAAGATGATTCGGGCGTAGTACTCGGTCATTTGTTTCGTATTGGCATCGATAACCCGCACACCCGACGCCTTATTTTTTTTCTCATCGAAAATAATCGAATGAACAACCGAATCAGGCCGAAGGGTGAGTTTGCCAGTCTTGGCAGCCCAGGGCAAGGTCGACGAATTGCTGCTGAAATAGCCACCATACGGACAGCCCCGCTGACATAGGGAACGGTTCTGACATTGTCCGCGCCCCTGCTGGTAGTGAATAGGCTGGGGTTTTGTCAGGTGAGCGCAACGGCCAATAATAACAGGACGGGTGCCTTTATAACGTAGCGCCATCTGATCGGTAAAATGCTTCTCCACGCAGGATTGTTCGTGAGGAGGCAGGAACTCACCATCGGGCAATTGAGCCAATCCGTCTTTGTTGCCGGATATGCCCGCAAACCGTTCTACGTAGCTATACCAGGGCGCAATATCGGCGTAACGAATGGGCCAGTCGACCGCGAAACCATCGCGCGCGGGACCATCGAAATCATAATCAGACCAGCGTTGCGTACCCCGTGCCCACATCAGTGATTTTCCGCCTACCTGATAGCCCCGAATCCAATCGAATGGCTTTTCCTGTATGTACGGATGGTCTGCATCTTTGACAAAAAAATGACTGGCATCTTCCCGGTTGGCGTAGCATCGGCTGGCAACCGGGTTGGCGTCTCTATACTCTTTGGAAAGCTGGCCCAGGTGCTCAAATTCCCAGGGCTGCATCATGGTTGTAGGGTAGTCGGTTATATGTTTTACGTCACGGCCACGCTCCAGAACCAGCGTGCGTAATCCTTTGCCGGTTAGTTCTTTGGCTGCCCAGCCACCACTAATACCTGAACCAACAACGATGGCGTCGAAAGTCCGGGCTTTTATAGAATCTATAGTTAGAAAAGACATGATAGAACAGAGAAAAGTAACGGAGAATAAGGTAGATTACTTAGTGACCAGCGCCGAGTGGAACGCTCTGAACCGGAACGCAGCCGTGGTAATAGCCGGGAGCCATATTGAACTTCTGAATCGTAGTCATGTAGAATTCAGAGTTCGTGTACCCCTGAATGGTCAGACCTTTAATCATATCGACAAAAGGTTTGGCTGTCGGATCTGTTGAGTTGGTGAGACGCGCCAGTACGTCGGCCCGTTGCGTAGCTTCACAATCGACAAAGAGCTTTGAATAAGCCTGCTGCGCTGTCGAATCCGTTAGGGCCAGGCCCTGTTGTAAGGTTGTGCTGGCCTGCGGATCGTAGCAGTCACGAATCATTCGCAGGGCAAACCGATGTACATTAAGTGCTTTGGCTCCGGGCGTGTTTGTTTGTGGGATTAATGTCTCCACAATTTCTCCAAGAAAGGATTCCTGATCGGCGGGTACATTCGGGATGAGGCCAATCGATTCAGGTGTCCAGCCTGATGCCCAGGCTGGTAGGCTAAGTAAGCCTCCAAATGAAAGAGCCAGGCTCTTTACTGCAGAACGGCGTTGCATAGGTATAGTTGACAATAGCGAACAATCAAAAGCAGATAACGATAAATTACCTACTTGTTATATATGATATTCTCTTCCCCACTACTGGTTGCAATGATGTAAGAATAAAAGGATGGGGGCGAAATGGACTATTTCTAAATTAGCGTACTTTGCTTTTGTCCTCGAACTTTCCGGTGAACTATCTGTTAAGGCAGATAACGCAGTCGATTTACAATGAGAGCATTGGTGGCATTTATACTGGCAACACAGGTACTGGTAAGCAGTCTGCTTCCTGGTTTCGGTGTAGATCAGTCCGCCAAGCTTGTCGATCTGGCGCAGCATTATCAGCAGCACCGGAAAACGGAGCCAGACTTGGGCTTCCTAGATTTTATGGAGATGCACTATGGCGCAAATGCAGAGCACCAGAAGCATCCGAATCATAGCCACCACAATCTGCCAGCAGTTGGTCATGCGGTTCCGGCGTTTACTGAACCGTCGGTTATACTCCTATCATTGATGGCCCTCTCGGTACTATTGCTGGCGCAAACGGCCTGTTTTCGATACGCTAATTTATACTCATTTGTCAACGTATCGTCGTTGATCAATCCACCCCGACGCTAGCGGGGGCGTACCTGTTGGCCAAACTGTATCCCTACGGGTCGATTTCCCTCATTCTTCTCACCTTTTTCCGGGCTTTTGTAATCCGTTGGCACAAGTTGGGCTACGTTACTAGTCTGGTAATCAGTTTTAACCAAGCTGTTTGAACGTTACTGTGGTCGCGTTTTTGTCATTGCGACATAGGAGCAATGATAAAAATACCATTCTTACTAACGACACAGCTTTAACGCATTAATCCATCGGTTGCATTACGCCGAATGGAGCCCGTACGCTACTATTCAGGAGTTATCATAAGCCTACTTACCGTTCGTCGTCGCGATGTTGAACGCCATTATTCATTTTTCAATCCATAATAAATTAATTGTCGGTTTGTTCACCCTGGCGCTGGTTGGTTGGGGGGCCTGGTCGGCCTCGCAATTGCCGATTGATGCGGTGCCCGACATCACCAATAATCAGGTACAGGTCATTACCAGCAGCCCATCGCTGGCGGCTGAAGACATCGAACGGCTGGTGACGTTTCCTATTGAAGTAGGTTTATCGAACATTCCCGGCCTGACCGAAATTCGTTCGTTTTCCCGGTTTGGACTGTCCATCGTCACGGTCGTGTTTTCCGATGCGACGGATGTGTACTGGGCGCGTCAGCAGATCAGCGAACGATTGCAGAACGTAATCGGGCAGATTCCACCCGGCGTAGGCACACCGGTGATGGCGCCCGTCACAACAGGACTGGGCGAAATTTTCCAGTATACAGTCGTTCCGAAGAAGGGTTACGAAAGTCGGTACTCACTAACCGATCTACGTACCATTCAGGACTGGACCATCCGCCGGGCTCTATTGGGTACACCCGGCGTGGCTGATGTCAGTGGATTTGGTGGGTTGCTGAAACAGTATGAGATTGCCGTCGACCCCGACCGCTTACGGAGCGTTGGCATCACCATCACCGACCTCTATACAGCGCTTCAGCAAAACAACCAGAACACGGGTGGTGCTTACATCGACAAGAAACCAAATGCCTTCTTCATCCGCTCCGACGGTCTGATCCAGTCGCCCAGCGATATTGCCGACATCGTTATCCGGCTAAATAACCAGGGGTTACCGGTGCGCGTGCGAGACGTAGCACAGGTGCAAATCGGATCGGCAGTACGTTACGGTGCCGTGACCCGTAACGGCGAAGGCGAAACGGTAGGCGCTGTGGTTATGATGATTAAAGGCGAAAACTCATCGGCGGTTATTAAACGGGTTAAGGAAAAAATTGCCCAGATTCAAAAGACGCTACCCCCCGGTGTGCAGATTGTTCCGTTTCTGGACCGTACCAAAATGGTGAACAGTGCCATCGGTACGGTAGAGCGGAATTTGCTGGAAGGGGCTACCATTGTCATTGTGGTGCTGGTGTTGTTGCTGGGCAATTTTCGGGCGGGTATTGTGGTCGCATCCGTCATTCCGCTGGCGTTGCTGTTTGCCATTTCGATGATGAATCTGTTCGGCGTGTCGGGGAACCTGATGAGCCTGGGTGCTATTGACTTTGGGCTGATTGTCGACGGAGCGGTTATTATCGTTGAAGCGACGTTGCACCATATTCATTCCCGAATGAACGAACGGGTGAAGACGCCCTCCGATGTGGAGTTCCTGACTCAGTCCGAAATGGACGACGAAGTGTATCAATCGGCGGGGCGTATTCGGTCGTCGGCGGCTTTTGGCGAAATCATCATTCTGATTGTGTATCTGCCAATTTTGGCCCTGTCGGGTATCGAAGGGAAGATGTTTCGGCCAATGGCCCTGACGGTAGCCTTTGCTATTCTGGGGGCGTTTATTCTGTCGCTCACCTACGTGCCGATGGTGTCGGCCCTGCTGCTCAGCAAGAAAATCGAGCATAAAGAGTCGTATTCGGACCGGATCATCAAGCGGGTTCATCGCGTTTACGAACCGATTCTGCTACGTGCGCTCCATCATCGGCTGCTGATTCTGAGCAGTGCCGTTCTGCTGCTGGGCGTTGCACTGTTTCTGTTTTCGCGGATGGGGGGCGAGTTTATTCCACAGCTCGACGAGGGTGATTTCGCGGTCGATACGCGCACGCTGACGGGTAGCTCGCTGTCCGAAACCGTCGATGCTACGTTGAAAGCGCAGCGGATTCTGCTCAAACAATTTCCGGAGGTCGAACAGGTGGTGGGAAAAATTGGCTCCGGCGAAATTCCGACTGACCCGATGCCCATTGAAGCTTCTGACCTGATGGTTATTCTCAAACCAAAAGACGACTGGACATCAGCCAAAACGCGCGATGAGTTGGCCGGAAAGATGGCGGAAGCCTTGTCGGTTATTCCGGGCGTTACGTTCGGGTTTCAGCAACCCGTACAGATGCGTTTCAACGAACTGATGACCGGCGCGCGGCAGGACGTAGCCCTGAAGATTTACGGCGAAGATTTGGGCCAACTCACGAAACTGGCTGAGCAGGTCGGCGGACTGATCCGAACTATAGACGGAGCCAAAGACCTGTATATCGAGCAGGTGGGCGGACTGTCGCAAATTCTGATCCGGCTCGACCGGGCACAGATTGCCAAGTTTGGGCTGAACGTAGCGGACGTGAATCGGGTCATCAACACCGCGTTTGCCGGGCAGTCGGCGGGGCTGGTTTTTGAAGGCGAGAAACGGTTCGATCTGGTGGTTCGTCTGGCAGCGGATCGACGGCAGAGTGTCGATGATATTCGAAATGTGTACGTATCGGTTCCGGCCAGTGCCGCTGGCCCTGCCCAGCAGATTCCGCTTGGACAGATTGCTCAGGTGACAATTCAGGAGGCCCCTAATCAGATTCAGCGGGACGATACCCACCGACGGATTACACTGGGGTTCAATGTAAGGGGCCGCGATGTCGAAAGTATCGTTACAGAATTGCAGCAGAAAGTGGGGCAGCGGATCAAATTCCCGCCCGGCTATTCCATCAAATACGGCGGACAGTTTCAGAACCTGGTCGATGCCAAGCAACGATTGAGCATTGCCGTGCCGATTGCGCTGGCCCTGATTTTTGCCCTGCTGTTTTTTACGTTCCACTCCATTCGGCAGAGTTTACTCATTTTTATGGCGATTCCGATGGCGGCTATCGGGGGTGTATTTGCGCTCCTGATTCGGGGCATGCCGTTCAGTATTTCGGCGGGTGTTGGCTTCATCGCGCTGTTTGGAGTAGCTGTCTTGAATGGTATTGTCCTGATTGCGGAGTTTAATCGGCTTCGGCACGAGGAAGGTATCACCGATATGACCGAAATTATCCGGCAGGGGGCCGAGGTGCGGCTACGGCCGGTTATTATGACGGCCCTGGTGGCTTCGTTTGGGTTCATTCCGATGGCCATTTCGAACTCAGCGGGTGCCGAGGTTCAAAAGCCACTGGCTACCGTCGTGATTGGAGGTTTGCTGACCGCTACGTTGCTGACGCTTATCGTATTGCCCATTCTGTACTCGTTGTTCGAGCGAAAAGCTGTAGAAAAAGAAGCGCAGGCCGCCCGATCGCCGAAGGCAGCCGCTCCAATAAAAATTGCCAGCATCCTCCTCCTGCTGGGTCTGGCTACAACGGGCTGGGCACAAGGTCCGCAACAGCTTACGTTGCAGCAGGCCATTCAGCAGGCTACCACGCGAAACGGTCAGTTACAAACGGCGAATCTGGGTGTTAGCCAGCAGCAGGCGTTACGTCGGACGGCCTACGATGCCGGGCGGTTGTCGGCTACGCTCATGCTGGGCCAGTACAACAGTCGCCGATTCGACAACAATCTCACCCTAACGCAAACCATCCCGAATCCGACGCTGATGCGTCGGTTGGCCCAGCTGAACGATCAGACGGTCAGCGCACGGCAGGCGGAGGTGGCCGTTACGCAAAACGATATTCAGTACGGGGTCAAGTCAGCCTATTACGAATTGAACTATCTGTACCGGAAACGGCAGTTGTTTCAGCAACAGGATACCGTGCTGACCGAATTCGTCAAGGCGGCTACGTTACGGGTCAAAACCGGAGAAACGGGCAGTCTGGAAAAAGCCACGGCGGAAAGCCAGCTGGCCGACCAGCGGGTTAGACTAGCGCAGAATGAAGCGAGTCTCATTGCTAGCCGAAGTCAGTTGCAAATGTTGCTGTATAGCCCCCAGCCGGTTGAGGTTATTAGTGAACCGTTGCCGAAACTAACCGTCGACGGGATTCAGGACAGTATAGCCCTGGCTCGCAATCCACAACTTCGGCAGCTACAAGAGCAGATTCGGGTGGCGGAACAAAGCCGACTAGTGGAGCAGGCCCGGCTGAAACCCGATTTCCTGGTTGGGCTGTTCAGTCAGACGCTCATTGGCAGTCAACTGATCGATGGGCAGGAACTGTATTTTGGGCCTGGCTATCGGTTCAGCGGGGGGCAGGTTGGCGTTACGTTCCCGCTAATCGGTCAGCCGCAGAAAGCGCGGATCAATGCCGCCCGTATTGGTGAACAACTCGCCCAGACCGAATTGAAAAACCGACAGTTCGCGCTGAGTCAGCAACTAAAACAGGCGGTTGGGCAATACCAGCAGTATCAACAGGCACTGACCTATTACGAAACGAACGGGCTGGCGCAGGCGGATCTGATTCAAACCAATGCCCGACGCGCGTTCAGCAGTGGCGACATCGGCTACGTCGAATTTTCGCTGGCTCTGCAACAGGCTTTTACGATTCGGTCAAACTATCTCGACCTGCTCAACCAATACAACCAATCTGTTCTCTCCATCAACTACTTACTGGGTAACTCCTGATCCGACCCATGCCGTATACTATGCATACCTTATTTTCTGTAGCACTTCTGACACTTTTGCTGGCGGCTGGCTGTAGCTCGTCTGATAAACAGGCCGATAAAGCAGACGCTAACCTGGCCGAAGTAACGCCAACGAAGAGCGATTCTACTACTGCTGGCCCGGTCCGGGTGTCGCTCACTCAGGCCCAATACGACGTAGCGGCTATTCAACTCGGCCAACCTATGCTACGTACGCTCAACACTACGCTCAAAGCAAACGGAACCATCGACGTACCGGCTTCAAATCTGGTGTCGGTAACAGTGCCCTTTGGCGGATACATTCGGAAAATCGATCTGGAGCCGGGCATGAAAGTCCGCAAAGGGCAGCCACTGGTCGTGCTGGAAAACCCCGAATATATTCAGCTCCAGCAGGATTATCTGGATACGAAAGCAAAACTGGAATACGCCGATCTGGATTATGCCCGTCAGCAGGAACTGAGCCGCGACAACGTAAACGCGCTGAAGCAGTTCCAGCAGGTTCGCTCGAACCGGCAGAGCTTGCAGGCGCAACTGGCCGGTATGGCGCAACGATTAGCCATCCTGCACATTAACCCCGATAAACTCAGCCCGAGTCAGCTGACCCGTCAGGTAACTATTCCGTCGCCCGTATCGGGCTTTGTGACCAACGTACCGGTTAACAATGGTCGGTTCCTCAACCCATCCGACATCCTGGTCGAAATTACCAACGTCGACCACCTGCACGTTCGGCTCAGTATTTTCGAAAAAGACATCAGCCGGATTCATGCCGGGCAAATCATTCACTTTGGCATGGGTGGCGATCCGTCTTACGTGCATCGGGGAGAGATTTTCCTGATCGGTAAATCCATTGCCGCTGATCGGACCATTTCGGTGCTGGCGCATCCCGATGGTTACGCCCCGGATCGCCGGCCCGATGATTTCATTCCGGGGGGCTACGTATCGGCCCAGGTTGATGTACAAACACAACCTCTGCAAACGCTTCCTGAAGCGGCTGTAGTCAGTTATGGTGGGAAGTCGCTGGTATACGTTCTGGAGAAGAAGCAGGGCAACCCCGCCAGCTACCAGTTTCGACAGGTGGATGTAAAAACGGGCGTTCGGGAAAAAGGCTACGTAGCAGTGACGCTCCCCTCTAATATAAACCCAGCCACTACGCCGGTTGTCGTCAATGGTGCGTATAGCCTGTTAGCTAAACTTAATAACAGCGAAGAAGAATAAACATGGCACACATCCCACACAATCAACCCCACGTAGAGCAGCATCTGCGAAGCTCGGCTGTCATCTCAGACATTGTTATCGGTATGTCGGATGGGCTGACCGTACCGTTTGCCCTGGCCGCCGGTTTGAGCGGAGCCGTTGCCAGTTCGTCGCTGGTTGTTACAGCCGGAGTTGCTGAAATCGTGGCCGGGTCTATTGCTATGGGCCTGGGCGGGTATCTGGCCGGTCGTACCGAGGCCGATCATTACGAGTCGGAACGCCGACGCGAGGTGGCCGAAGTTGAGTTAGTGACAGAGCGGGAAAAGCAGGAAGTCCGTGAGGTATTTGCCAGCATGGGGCTTAATGCTGCTTTGCAGGAAGCCATTGCCGATGAACTGGCCAAAGACAAGACGAAATGGGTAGACTTCATGATGAAGTATGAACTGGGTCTTGACGAGCCTGACCCCAAACGGGCTACCAAAAGTGCGTTCACGATCGGGCTTTCCTACGTAGTGGGTGGGCTAGTTCCGTTGCTCCCTTATTTTATCCTAAGCCACCCGCACACCGCGTTGGGCTATTCTTGTGGCCTAACGCTGCTATGTCTGTTCATTTTTGGCTACTTCAAAAGTAAAGTCACCGGTCAACCGCCTGTTAGTGGCGCCATCAAGGTGACGCTTATTGGCGCCGTAGCCGCTGCAGCCGCCTTTGGCGTAGCCCGTTTCTTTAATGCCTGACCCGTCCATTGTTTAATACGTATGAAAACGATTCGCTTTTTCACGGACCCGGAAACGGTCTGGTACAATCTGTCCGACTATATTCAGTTGTTGCTGGATGCTGGGGTTATTCGCCCGTATCGGCCTGCACCGCTCTACAAGCGTAAAATAGCCTCCAAATCGATCCATGACATACTGTTTGATAAAGTAAGTAGACTCAACCCGACGTATCATCGGCAAAGGGAGGGTTCTATTTACGTCGATTGGGTTGTTTTCGAGCATCTATACCGATTTATTCGTCCCTTTCTGACGAATCCTGACTATTGGATGAACCCGGAAAGTCTGTTTCGCCAGTTGCAACTAGCTATAGAGCGACCAAAGCGTTCGAATCAGGAATTGCGTTCTGAAGTAATAGCCAACTATTTCTCCGAGCTAACCAGTATGCCTTTAGTGGATGGGCCAAACGATGAAATCGGTTTGTAATCGGTTAGTCGCAATACAGAGTTCGCTGCGGTATAAGAGCATTTATCCTCAATCTTTGACAAACCGCCCGGCGGCCCGGTTTGTCAAAGATGATAGTACAGATTAACTCACGGTACGTTACAGAAACGTGCCGCCTTCGTTATTTTTCAATTTTCGGTATTCGTCTTCCACCATTTGCTGCTCACTACCCCGGTGGTAAACCGAGAAATAATGCGATGCCAGTCCAATTCCCCAGCCAATCATAGCAAATAAGGGCCACGGTAACCGGAAGCCACCATAATTCGTATGGGACGTGAAGGAAGAAATTGCCCAGATGAGCCACAGACCAGCGTTGACGATCAGATAAGAACGTAAATGCAGCCGGAAGCTAACGCGTGCTTTTGCTTGTTTCCAAAGGAAAGGATCGCGGTCGGCCGAAGTTGGGTATGTCGATTCCATAGTCGTAAGTTGGTTTAGAATAAATGAACGTCGTTTACTTTATTTGCTCAGCACGGGCGTACTGGTTGTTGGCTTCAGAAAAACCGATTTATAGCGACTGATCAGTCGGCCGCCAATGAACGTAGTCAGACCCGTTGCCACAACAACAACTGGCCAGAACTGCTTCATGGGAAAAAGACGTACCAGCGTTTCGGCCCAGAAGGCTGCGTAGAGACCGACAACCGACCAGTTCATAAAAAAATAGTGGAAATAGATCCAGCTGCTAACATATCGTTTGAGTAAGGCAGGAACTATGCCGCCCACAATGGTTATACTGCTGAAAACAGCAGCTATGTGGAAAGGTCCAAAATTGCCAAACAAACGATAGATCATGAAAGCTGTTACGTTGACCAGAACCATTGCCAGTACGTAACCATACCCAAGTCGCTTGTGCAGGACGGTGCCCTTTTTCAGCAGAAGCACTGCTGTTCCCAGCACGAGCGCTGCGATAGCGGAGGCAAGGTGGACAAGGCCGGTGGCAGAATGAAAAATGGTTGTTAACATGGTCGTGGTTGCTACGGGTTTCTGTGATAAAGATACAGGGATGCTTTATTGGCTTTCACGCTAAATCTGACCAAATACCTAACTTGCGGAGTGAATACCCCTATAATCATGACCAATTCCGATATTGTTGAACTTCTGGAACTGACTGCCCGGTTAATGGAACTCCATGACCGCGACGCTTTTAAAACCCGAACGTATCAGTCTGCTGCGTTTAATCTGGATAAATCCACCGCCGATCTGGTCAATTTGCCCGTTGAGGAGTTGGTCAAACTACCAGGGGTAGGTAAATCAGTGGCCCAGAAAATCCGGGAAATTGCCGAAACCGGTCGTCTAGCTGAACTGGACGAACTGATGGCGCAAACACCGTCGGGGGTTTTGGATATGTTCCGAATCAAAGGATTGGGTGTAAAAAAAGTCAGAACGCTCTGGCAGGAGTTGGGAATCGATAACCTCCGCGATCTGAAACTGGCGGGTGAAAATGGTCAGATTGCCAAGATCAAAGGGTTCGGTGCCAACACACAGGAAAAGATTCTGGCAGCGCTGGAGTTTTTGCAGGAACAGCAAGGCAAAGTCCGTATGGACAAGGCGGATATGATCGCCAATCTGTTATACGATGAGCTGATAAAGCACTTCGAACGGGTCGAAATCAGTGGTCAGGTTCGGCGTAAAGCGCAGGAGGTTGACACTGTTCAGTTACTGCTGCAGACAAGCGATCCGATTGCAGCCATGCAGATTTTGTCTGGCCTGGCCAATCTGGAGCAAAACGAAAAGGAATCGTCGCCTTTTGTCTGGCGGGGCCAGCTACAGGGATTTGATGTGCTGGTAGAATTACCTTTCTATTCGGCGCAACAGATGAACCGTCAGCTATTTGTGCAGACGGCTACAGAAGCCCATTTACGGCAGATGGGCACGAATGGTACGTCTCTACTGGAAGTCGCTTATTCGAGTGTTATACCAGAAATTGCCGTGGACACCACAGAAGCCATCGAAAAGAACCTGTACGCGCAGGCTGGTTTGCCGTATATCGTGCCGGAGATGCGTGAAGACGATTTCGCCTTCCGTTGGGCGAGTCAGCATACGAACGACGAACTGGTGACCTGGCAGGACCTGCGTGGTACGTTGCACAATCACAGTACCTGGTCGGATGGTAAGCAATCGGTAGCCGATATGGCCGCATACTGCCGCGAGTTAGGACTGACCTATTTTGGTATTGCCGATCACTCCAAAACCGCTACGTATGCCAATGGCCTTGATGTGGACCGGGTTCGCCAGCAGCAGGCCGAAATCGATCAACTGAATGCTGGTTTTGGTTCGGACTTCCGTATTTTAAAAGGAATTGAGTCGGATATTTTAGGCGATGGTTCGCTTGATTACGATGACGCTACGTTAGCTACGTTCGATTACGTAGTGGCCTCCGTTCATCAAACCCTAACTATGTCGCTCGAAAAAGCGACGACGCGTTTACTAAAGGCGATTGAAAACCCATACACTACCATTTTAGGGCATCCAACAGGCCGGTTATTACTGGCGCGGGAAGGCTACCCAATCGATCATCGGGCTATTATCGATGCCTGCGCTAAACATCAGGTTGTGATCGAAATCAATGCTAGTCCGTATCGGCTCGACCTAGACTGGCGCTGGATCGACTACGCGATGCAAAAAGGCGTTATGCTCAGCATTAATCCCGATGCGCATGAGCTGGCTGGATTGCTCGACATGCATTATGGAGTAGCCATTGGTCGTAAGGGCGGACTTACCAAAGCGATGACGTTTAATGCGCTGACACTAAACGAAATGAGCGAATACCTGCAACAACGCCGGGAACGTATAGGTAAGTAACGGTAGCGGAGTAACAGAGAATTATTAATTATCGGTTAATCCTTTGTGTAAATAGGGTAAATCATTTGATTTATCTCTTTTATCAGTGGATTAGTAATAATCTGTTACTATTTTTTGATCGTTTCCGCGCTTCATAACCACGCCTTTATGCGGTTTCTACCTTTACTGCTACTCTTTTCTTTTCTGCTCACTAGCAACGTATTGGCTCAGCAACGGCCAGCGGCCAGCAACCAGACTACTACGTATTCTGCCACAGGCTATGTGCGGGATGCAAAGACAGGCAAACCTATTCAGGGAGTCAATATTGTGGCTCTGAACGTATCGAAGGGGTACGTAACGGCTAAAGACGGTTTCTATGTTGTGCAGCTACCGCCTGGAAAGTATATACTGCGGTTTTCGCACGTAGGGTATCGGACGCTGGAGGATACTATTTCGCTGCAAAAAACGCTCTTTAGAGAAGTCAGAATGCAGGATGATTCTAAAGATCTGGAAGAAGTGATTGTTACAAGTGAAGCCCCGGATCGTAATGTCAAAAAGGTCGAGATTGGTGTTTCTCAGTTGAGCATACGTAGCATCCGGCGCATTCCACCACTGATGGGCGAAGTGGATATTGTGCGGAGTTTATTGTTATTGCCGGGCGTCACAACCGTTGGCGAAGGTGCTCCGGGATTTAATGTTCGCGGGGGCGGCTCCGACCAGAATCTGATTCTATTCGATGATGCGCCTATTTTTAATTCGAGCCATTTGATGGGTTTCTTCTCGGTGTTCAATCCAGATGTGGTGCGGGACGTAACGCTGAATCGGGGAGGAGTAGCCGCTGCGTATGGTGGTCGGGCTTCGTCCGTTCTGGATGTTAAAATCAATGAGCCAAGTGTTGACAAATGGGGAGTAAACGGAGGAATCGGAATTATTTCGAGCCGATTGGGAGTGGAAGGACCCATTATTAAAAACAAACTGTCGTTTCTGGCAGCTGCCCGGGCTTCATTCAATGACTTTTTGTTCAAAATTGCGCCACCCAATCTGAAAGACACGAAGGCTAATTTCTACGACCTGACAACCAAGCTCAAGTACCAGCTTAATGAGCAGCATACCGTTACGTTTACCGGTTACGTAAGTACAGATGTTTTTAAACTGGCTTCCGATTCGCTATCCAGTCAGGAAATAAACGCTTCTTCTACCCAGTTTAATTACCAGACGCTGGCCGGTACGTTACGTTGGAATTACTTCATCAACAAGCAGTTGAATTTAGCTACGTCGGCCATCTATAGTCGTTACCAGGCCGACCTTTCGTCATCTGATTCTTCGAATGCCTTTCAGCTTAAGTCCGGCGTCTGGCATCGGCAGTTGAAATCCGATCTAACCTATACGCCTAATGAAACCCATCAGTGGCAGGCTGGAGTCAGTGCCGTAGATTATCTGATTCAACCTAATACACGCACACCGGGTCCAATTTCCAACGTATTACCCGTTGATCTTGCCCGCGAACGGGCGTATGAACTGGCGGCTTACATTCAGGATGAGTGGAAACTTACTGCCGATGTGTCGATTCTGGCAGGATTGCGTTACTCGGCTCTATTGAATCGTGGTCCGGAAACCGTTAGGACGTATCAGGCGAATCAACCGCGCCAGGACGAAACTGTGGAGTCGAGTAGAGAGTACGGGGCCGGAACGATTTACCACTCCAATGGGGGCCTTGAGCCTCGATTAGCGATTCGCTGGTCGCTGGGTGAAGGGAAAGCCGTAAAAGCGGGCTATAGTCGATTGCGGCAATATATTCAGCAGATTACGAATACGACAGCGGCCCTGCCAACGTCGCGCTGGCATTTAAGTGATATGTATACCAAGCCACAGATTGCTGATCAATGGTCGCTGGGCTATTTCCGGAACTCATCGGACAACGTTTTTGAAGCATCTGGAGAAGTGTATTATAAAACGCTGACCAATGCAATTGACTATCGCGATGGCGCCGAAATTCAGTTGGCCGAAGCGGTTGAAACACAGATTGTACAGGGAAGTGGTCAGGCTTATGGCTTTGAAGGCCTGCTACGTAAGAATAAAGGACTTTGGAGCGGTTTTGTCAGCTACACATACGCTCGTACCTTCCTGACGATGGATAGTCCATACGCCGAAGAGCGGGTCAATAGCGGTCGGGCGTATCCAGCCAATTATGACAAGCCACACACACTGAACGTACTGGCGGTCTATCGACCTACAAACTGGTTCAATTTGTCGTTGAATTTTACATACAGTACTGGGCGCCCCACCACGCAACCATCGGCTGTTGCCCGAATAGGCGGAGTTTTGGTGCCTATATATCTGGACCGGAACCAACAACGGATTCCCGATTACCACCGACTGGATTTTTCGATGACGTTTGAGCAGAATCCGCTTAAAAACAAGCGGAATCAGAGTAGCTGGGTTTTTTCCGTTTATAACGTGTATGCCCATAAGAATGCGTATTCTATTTTCTACAAACTCAGTCCGGCGTCTTTTTCGGATGCGTATAAGCTATCGATTTTCGGTACGGTTTTTCCTTCATTAACCTATAACTTCAAGTTCTGATCATGAATAAGTTTAGAGCGCTCTTATTAGGATTGGGAGTTATTGTTGCTGCGGTCTCCTGCGTTACAGAATTTCAGCCCAATACGGTCAGCATACCATCTGCCTTGATTGTTGAGGGCCAGATTACCAATCAGGCCGGGCCTTATACCGTTAAGCTTACCCGTACGGCTGACTATTCATACAAAAGCCTGAACTTCCTGGAATATGGGGCAACGGTTGTGATACAGGATGACCAGGGAAATCGGGAAACCTTAACGGAGCTGGCTTCCGGCGGTTTTTATCGGACCAGTGCTAACGGAATTCGGGGTGTGGCTGGTCGTAGCTATACGTTAAGTATTCAAACGAAAGATGGCCTTCGCTACGAATCTGCTGCCGAACTGCTACAGTCGGCTCCGCCAATCAAGAAGTTGTACTATGAGTATACGGTTGAGGGCGAGTCGTTTGTGTCTGCGAAAAATCAGGGCTGGAATGTCTACCTGAATATGCAGGACCCACAAACGCCTGGAAATTATTATAGGTGGGACTGGGCGCACTACGAACCGATCGATGTTTGTTTTAAAAAGGAAGAACTGGATGGGAGTCTAACAGGATTGCTTTGCTGCTCGCCCTGCTGGGACATTGAACGGTGCTACAACTGCATTAATATAAACTCGGATGCCAATGTCAATGGGAATGAAATAAGCCGTCAGTTTGTGATGCGGGTGCCGTATAAATCGCAGAGCCGCTATTACCTTGAGGTGCAACAACAGGCTATTAGTAAGGGGGCCTATACGTTCTGGAAAAGCGTTAAACAGTTGACCTCCAATACGGGTGGTTTGTTCGATGCTGCTCCGCAGTCGGTTCAGGGTAATGTACGATGTGTCAGTGATCCATCCGTTATGGTGTTTGGCTATTTTGGAGCAACTGGTGTATCGGAGTTAGCCATCAACGTCGACCGGCGTGGGGGGCAAGGTGTGCCTGAAGTCAGTTATCCAGTACGTATACCTGATCAATCGCCGTGCTACGTATGCGAAAACAGTCTGTATCGCACCCCGAACCAGCCCCGTTGGTGGTCTTATTAATTGGTTTGGTTACCAGCCGGAAAAAAGATATTTTTGCGGAAATAGAGTGAACCATGGCCAGCCCGGTAAAAATCCTTGTTTTACGCTTCTCATCCATTGGCGATATCGTCTTAACGACGCCCGTTGTGCGTTGCCTGAAACAGCAGTTGCCGGGCGCTCAGGTGCATTTTTGTACCAAGCGAGCCTATCAGACGCTTGTCGAAAATAATCCGTACATCGACAAGACATTTTTCCTGCAAGATAAGCTAGGAGACCTTATCCAGCAGTTACGTGCCGAAAAATATGACTATGTCATCGATCTGCACAACAATCTCCGTACCCGAATCATTAAGCTTCGTCTGGGCGTACGCTCCTATAGTTTCGACAAGCTGAATCTGCGTAAATGGGTTTATGTTCGCTGGAAAGTGAATGCCATGCCGAATGTGCATATCGTTGACCGCTATATGGCAACGGTTCAGCCGCTTGGCGTTCAGAATGACGGGCGTGGGCTCGATTATTTTATCCCTTACCGCGATCATGTCGAAGCCGATTGGCTTCCCGAAACCCATCGGCACAACTACGTAGCGTATGCCATTGGTGGGCAGCACGCAACCAAGAAACTGCCCGTACTACGGATGATTGAGCTTTGCTGGAAAATTAACCATCCGATTATTTTGCTGGGAGGTAAAGAAGATCGGGAAGCGGGTGATGAAATTGTGCGGGCCGTGGGTAAACACATGGTTTACAACGCCTGCGGGCAATACAATCTCAATCAGTCAGCATCCATTGTTCAGGGTGCTCGGGTTGTATTTAGTCATGACACGGGGTTAATGCACATCGCGGCTGCGCTTAAGAAAAAAGTTTATTCTATCTGGGGAAACACAACTCCTCAGTTGGGCATGTATCCCTACAAAACTCCCTACGTAGTGCTGGAACGTACCGGCCTCGAATGTCGGCCATGTTCCAAGATTGGTTTTGATCAATGCCCGCTCAAGCACTTCAAGTGCATGAACGAACTCTCCTTTGATTTTGAAGTTAGGGAGTTACGTAAAAAGAAAAATCTGGAGTAGGGCTACTCTTCTACTGGTCAGTTTCCGGGGTCAACCAGACGACTTTCTGCTCTGATGTATGGGACTGACCGATAATGTCGCGGTACAATTCAGGGCGTCGGGCTTTTCGGTAACGCGAGCCTCCCGCCAGTTGTAATTTTTCCGGTGTGCAGATTGCTGTTACTACGTCATTACCGAGCTGCCGACATTCGGCAAGAACATCGCCAAACGGATCGAGAATCATGGAACAGCCATTTTTGAGCTGATCATCGTCCATGCCAATCGGATTGGAGAAAACGACATACACCCCGTTATCGTAGGCGCGGGCGGGTAACCATTTCATCAGCCATGCCCGACCTTTTAATCCATCGAATTCGATACGTACTGAGGTTGGGTCTGCTTCGCGGTTTTCCCAAAGAACTGGGTCAACAAAGCCAGCGCCGGGACGGGTCGACGGCGTACACATCGTAACATGCGGCATAAAAATAATGTCTGCCCCCAACAGAGACGTTGCCCGAACATTCTCGATAATGTTGTTGTCGTAACAGATCAGAATACCACATTTCCAGCCAAACAGATCGAACACTACGTATTGATCGCCGGGCAGCAGATGGGGATTAATGAATGGATGAAGCTTTCGGTATTTGGCAATCAAACCCTCTTTTCCCACGCAGACATATGCTTTGAACAGCTGATCCTGGTGATCTTTTTCAAACAAACCCGCCAGAATGACGATGTTATGATCACGGGCAATCTGCGTGAGTGCCTGAATACTTTCGCCTTCTGGAATGTATTCGGCGAGGTCCAGCATTTGTTCTCTGGACAAGTTCCGGGCGAATGTATAGCCAGTAATCGAGCATTCGTGAAAGGCTATTACCTGAGCCCCCTGTTGGGCCGCTTTACCTGCTAATTTGCTGATGATAGCCAGGTTGTAGTCTTTATCGCCACTGGCATTTTCGAACTGTGCTGTTGCAATACGAAGATTTTCCATAACCACTTTCGTTTGATGGATCAAAGGTAGGCTGGTCTGAAAGTCAATAATTGTATAAAACCGACAAAGCAATTAAAGAGGGAGAGGCATCAGGTTTACGGCCAGCCTTTTTGTATTGGCCTCGTATTGTTTGGGCGTTATGCCAACGAAGTGGCTAAACTCCCGGATAAAATGAGCCTGATCGTAGTAGCCAGCTGTGTAGGCTAATTGAGTTAGATTGAGTAACGGATTTTGCCGATGAATTTTAAGGCAATTCTGGAGACGTAGTATGCGGGCAAATTGTTTTGGACCAATACCGATTATCTTGTTAAAACGGCGTTCCAGACTTCGTTCCGTGATCGTTAGTTGTTGGGTGAGTTGCTGGATAGGAATCGCACCGTTTGTAGAAGAAATCAGTTCGGCAGCCGCCTTGATCAAAGCCGATTCATGCGATAGCCGTTGCCTTAACCGGAGCAAAAAAGTCTCAATTTGTTTAATTCGGCTGATGGTGTTCGCGCATCTTAAAACGCTGTCTTGTAGATAAATTCCCGCATTCCCGAACACATCGCCAAAACTGAGTTGCTGATTGGTTGTTTCGTCTGCCGGTATGCTCGACAGCAGAGATAGCCCCCAGGGTTGTAGCACAACAATAAGCAGGCCGATATTCTTTCCCGTGCTTAAGTTATGATACCGATTGACTTGCCCGTACATGAAACTATCCAGATGAGTGGCTGGTAACGTCCTATCGTCGGAACGGGTTAACGAATCCGCGTAGGAAAAAACGAGACCCGCATGGCCATCAGGAAAGAAACGATGCGTAAACACGTTCTCGACCTGATGGTCAATAATCAGATAGTGCTTAACGAGATCGGCGAGTGCAGGAGAGGGAGCCAGTTGCATAGTATGCTTACACGGTCAGGCTGGGTGGCTGATTAACTACTTCCAGTTTAAACACATCAGGCCGGGCGTAATGGCCCACGGGGTCGAAGTCTAATTTACTCTTCGCTAACGTAGCAAAGTCGAGCTCAGCGGTGAGCAAACCTTCCTGATTCCAGAGCGGGCCAGCCAGCACCTCGCCCAAGGGAGAAATAATAACGCTACCCCCACCCGACATAATCTCAGGTTCATGGGTTAGATCGGCCTGGTAGCGTTCCGGGTAATCTGCTTTTCGGACGTACTGGTTGCAGGCCAGTACAAAACAACGCCCTTCCAGAGCAATATGTTGTATGGTCGACTGCCACGATTCCCGGGAATCAGCCGTTGGCGCTAAATAAATATCGATACCTTTCTGGTAGAAGGCCATTCGGGCCAGGGGCATGTAGTTCTCCCAGCAAATAAGTCCACCGATTCGGCCTAGTTTGGTATTGAAACTAACCAGCGTACTGCCATCGCTTTCGCCCCATACGTAGCGTTCTAATCCGGTTGGTTTCAATTTCCGGTGCTTACCCAAAAAGGAACCATCTTTACCAAAGTAAAGCAGCGAACAGTGGAGCGTACCGCCAATGGGGTCGCGTTCTGTAACGCCCAGGGCCGTAAATATCCCCGACTTTTTTACCGCTTCGCTGATTCGGTCAATTTGCCTGGAAGGCACTTCAATACTGTTGGCCCAATAATCCAGCCATGTTTCCCGACTTTTATCGGTTCGTCGGCCGATGGTAGCGTCGAACGTTAACCCGCGTGGGTAGCAGGGAATAAATGATTCAGGGAAAAGTAGTAATTGACAGCCTTCCTGAGCGGCTCTGTCAATCCAGGAAATAACCCGATCGACACTGGCTTCCAGGTCGAACAGAGCCGGAGTCGCCTGAACTACCCCGGCTTTTACCGTTTTGAAATGTACCATTGTTTAACTCAACATCTTGACATTATTTACTCCACACCCGAAAGGCTTCACCCTGAGCAAACTCCGACTGATCGGCAGGCAATTCCATAAAGCCGTCGGCGTCCAGCAAATTCGCGAAGTCGGCCGATCCTGAACCCGGCAGTGGTTCCGCAACCATTCTTCCGGCGGGAAGAGAAATTAGCCGGACGGGCAGAAAATACGTAATAGTTGGCTTAAACGTTATCGCTTTCGCTAACTGGGCGTAACGCGGTAGCTCAGACGGCAAACCTATTGACGCCCGGAGGTACGGAATAACGTAGCGGTAGGCACATAAGACCGTTGATACTGGATTACCGGGTAGCGCAAATACCGTTTGATTCGTAGACGTAGTACCGAACCAGATCGGTTTTCCAGGCCGTTGCGCAATTTGATGGAAATGCTTCTGTACACCAATTTTGGCCAGTACGTCCGGAACGAAATCTGCTTTCCCCGCCGAGACGCCACCACTAAGAATCAGTACGTCGTTTTCGGCCAGTAATTCCGTTAATCGGGTTTCCAGAATGGCTTCATCATCGACAATATGATTTAGCGATGCCGTTATTCCCAAGCTTTGTAAAGCAGCTCGGAGCATATAGGTGTTCGACCGACGAATCTGATAGGGTAGCGGTGCTTCATCGATGTCGACCAGTTCGTCGCCCGTCGAGATCAGCGCTACGCGTGGTTGTTTTGTGACAATAACGGATGCCTGACCAACCGATGCGGCTACGGCAATGGCTGAGGGGGTGAGTAATGATCCCGCAGCGACCAATTGATCCCCCGCTTTTCTGTCCACTGACTGACGATGAATATGTTGTCCCTGCTCGACATCGCTAATCGTAATCGTCGCCTTACCATCGGCAATCGTTACGTCTTCATATCGGATAATCGTATCGACACCAGCCGGGAGCATGGCCCCGGTCATCACTTCCAGGCAAGCTGTTGGATCTGCCAATGTTTGTTGGGGTTGCCCCGCAAACTGTCGGCCTAGTACTGGAAACGTCCGCTGACCGGCTGCATACGTAGCAAACTGAATGCCGATGCCATCCATTGCGATTCGATTAAACGGCGGAAAATCGCGGTCGGCCTGGATAGATTCCTGCAACACTCGGCCAGTAGCCTCCGTTAAGTGAACAGTTTCAGTGGGCAACTGCAACAGGTGCTCTTGGGTAATAGTGAAGGCCTCGGCGACGGAAAGCATGTTGGCAATGATGAATTATGAGTGATAAATGATCAATTTTACTACGAAAGTCGCAATCTATTCATCATTTATCATTCATAATTCATCATTATTTGGCATGAGCACTCTTTCTCATCTCGACGCACAGGGAAACCCGTCTATGGTTGACGTTGGGCAAAAAACAGTTAGCCGTCGCACGGCGCGTGCTCGTAGCGTGGTAGCACTCGGCCCCGATATTATGCAGCACCTGACGGGAACAGACATTCAAACCCGGAAAGGCCCCGTATTTCAGACCGCCATTATTGCCGGAACGATGGCTGCCAAACGTACCGACGATCTGATTCCGCTTTGCCACTCGCTGGGGCTCGACAACTGCCAGATTACGATTACGACCAGCGGTTCGGACGCTATTGTCGATTGTCTGGTTTCAACTGAGGGAAAAACAGGTGTTGAAATGGAAGCGTTGGTTGGCGCGTCGGTGGCGGCCTTAACAATCTATGATATGTGTAAGGCATTGTCGCACGATATCATCATTACCGAAACTAAACTGATGGAAAAAACGGGTGGAAAACGTGACTTCAAGCGCGACCAGGATTAATGGTCTGGTATTGATTGGTGGGTTAAGCAAGCGTATGGGACAGGACAAATCGGAACTAACGTATCATCAGAAACCCCAGCGCGACCACCTCACCGATTTACTTAAACCGTATTGCGATACGGTTTACTGGTCCGTAAATGCCAGCCAGGCCGCCAGTTTGTCGGATGCCGGGCAGCCGCTCATTGTCGATGCATTCGATAATCTGGTTGGACCATTAAACGGCATTATGTCGGCTTTTCAGACCGTTCCTGATACGGCCTGGCTGGCCGTAGCCTGCGATATGCCTTTCCTGACGGCTGAGTCGCTGGACGTTTTGGTACATGGTCGTGACGTGACAAAAAATGCGACCTGCTTCTACGATTCAGATGGCCGTTTTCCTGAGCCTTTATTATGTATCTGGGAACCTTCATTCTGGCCCATTCTACAGCAATCCTACACAGACGGTGCTTACTCGCCCCGCCGAATCCTGATGCTGAATGATATTCATCTATTGACAGCACCCAGCATTCGCGAACTAACCAACATTAACGATGCGGCAACCAGAGCCAGGCTAGGTTTATAGATTTTTTCATCGATATGCCATGTCTTCGAGACATGGCATATCGATGAAAAAATCGTTTATAAGGTTGCCCTGTTCTGCCCAAACATCCGCGGATGACTTCAGTTGATACATAAAATGCAAGCTTATGAACTCAATTGGGCAATACCTGATTACGATTGGTGCTTTTTTGCTGGGCAACATAGCAACAGCTCAACGTGTTACGTCGGCGAATACATTGTATGATTTTAGCCATCAGCGTATTCGTCATCAAAAAACGCTTGGCCTAACGCTTGGAGGGTATGCGCTGGCCAATATAGCCGCCGGGAGTATTATGGCGGGGCAAACTACTGGCGAAGCCCGCTATTTCCATCGGATGAATATATACTGGAACCTGGTTAATCTTGGCATTGCCGGGGCTGGTTTATTGGGTTCCCGGAACGTAAAGCCGGGCGACGAAACACTGGCGCAGGCTGTTCGCCGACATGAAACCATGAAGCAGGTGCTGTTGGTAAATGCCGGCCTCGATGTCGCTTATGTACTGGGAGGAGCGTATTTGCAGGAACGAGGACAATCCCGTCCCGATAAACGCGAACAACTAGAGGGATATGGTAAATCGATCATGCTGCAGGGTGGATTTTTGCTCGCTTTTGATCTGGTGAATTATTTCATTTTCAAGAACCGGGGCGACAAACAGGAAATAAAACTTCTTTCGGCCGGACCTATGGGAGTAGGGTTGGCTATGCCAATCCGATAGTCCGTTGCTAAGACATAAATACGGGTTAATCATGTTCGGGAAAGGCTTTTTCAGCGAAGCAGCTCCAACAACTATTCCGTATGGATGTTAACCGATAAGACATTAACTAGGACATACGAATGGAAAACCCACTTCGCGAATCGATTCGGGAGACAGCCAAACACTGGTGGATTCCCTTGCTGGTTGGTATAGTTATGATTGGCTTCAGCATCTGGATTTTGTCCACGCCAACAACATCTTATCGCTCGCTAAGCTTCCTGTTTAGCCTGGTATTGACTATATCGGGACTTGCTGAAGTAGCCTTTGCTGTTAACAACCGCCAGCAGATTCAGGGATGGGGCGGGTTGTTAATCGGGGCACTGATTGATTTGGCACTGGGGGTATATTTGCTGGTGAATCCAACCGTAACCATGATGGTTCTGCCCGTGCTGCTGGGAGCTGTGCTGTTAATACGAGGGGCTTTCGTAATGGGTCGTCGTTTAGTTTACGCTCTGTTGGGGTTGCTAACTGGGTTTTGATCTTACTGTTAGGATTAGCGCTCGTTATTTTTGCCATTCTGATGATCAGTAACCCCACGTTCGGCATGTTTAATATCATTATCTGGACGAGCATGGCTTTCTTTTTCGCTGGTGTTTATCGGATTTCCCTGGCTCTTCGTCTGCGTACCCTGAAAAAACGTATGGATCACGAATCGTAAGTAATTGGCAGCACATGGTTTTTCGCCATCAGCTCTGAACTTATCTGAATCTGGCGCGGTTTTGCGATAATTCACTAATCGCAAGGCCACTATGCAAACGATTCTACAACCTTTCCAAACGTTCATAGACAGAGTTGTCGAATGTCTTCGTGAAGATCCCGGTGCTATCGGTCTGGCAGTTGGCGGGTCCTGGATTTCCGCCGATATGGACGCCTATTCCGACCTTGATCTGGTGCTGGTAACAGAACAAGCCATTGCGCCCGACGTTGCTCATATGCGGGCGTATGCGTCGCGGCTAGGTACGCTCATTGGGGCGTTTCGGGGCGATCATGTTGGTGAACCTCGTTTGCTTATTGCTCTCTACGATTGCCCACTTCTACACGTCGATATCAAGTTTTTAACGCTGCCTGAATTTTATGAGCGTGTTGAAGATCCGGTCGTGGTTTGGGAACGTAACGGCTTATTAACATCCGTAATTCAGGATTCAATGGCGGAATATCCTCCTTTTGATTTTCAATGGATCGAAGACCGTTTCTGGATATGGGTTCATTACGCAGCTCTCAAAATTGGTCGGGGTGAGTATTTCGAAGCGATGGACTTTCTTTCGTTTCTGCGGAACGTAGTGTTTGGTCCAATGGTACACCTGCGTAAAGGTGGCTTGCCGAGGGGAGTCAGACGGCTGGAAACACTGGCTGATCAGACCGACTTAATACGTCTACGGAATACGGTTGCGGCACCAGAACGAGAATCACTACGTAAAGCAATGACGGAGGCCATTGCTTTCTACGAAGAGTTGCGGGATATACTGGCTCCTGCTACGTTGCAGAAAAACGATGCTGCCCAAACCGCAGTGTTACGTTACGTAGCAACGCTCTAACTAGTAGCCTGGACCTCCGGTCCGGGTAATGTCACAAACTTTTTTTACCCGGACCGGAGGTCCAGGCTACATTAAACATATAGCTGTAATGATTAATCAGGATGAACAATTTTTGCGCGAAGCCATCCAACTGGCGCGTGAAGGAATGACCACTGGCCAGGGCGGGCCTTTTGGCTCTGTGATCGTAAAAAACGGCGAAATCGTTGGACGAGGTTGTAATCAGGTTACGTCAACGAACGACCCAACTGCTCATGCCGAAGTGGTAGCTATTCGGGATGCGTGTCGAAATCTTGGTACGTTTCAGCTGGATGGCTGCACACTATATGCTTCGTGTGAACCCTGCCCCATGTGTCTGGGGGCCATTTACTGGGCACGACCCAGTCGAATTGTGTATGGAGCCTTCCATTACGACGCGGCCCGCGCTGGTTTCGACGACCATTTCATTTATAATGAGTTGGAAAAACCCCGCGAGGAACGTCATATTCCCATGCAGCAGTCACTACGTGACGAAGCCAATCTGGTTTTCGATGAATGGATTGCGTTGGAAAAACGAGTACCGTATTGAGTTTTTCGACAGGATTCACGGGATGAGTAGGATGCTTTTTATTGCCTTAACGCTTAAAGCGTTTTATCCCGTAAACACTATGGGCCTGACAGCTATCACGAATCTTGTCAATCCTGTCGAAACGAAAACCTTTGAAAAACCGTACTTTTGTAAAAAAAAGAGCCGATTCCTCGAAACGGCTTTCTAAACGGTTTTCGTTATGCCAGGAATGGAATTTTTTGGAGCGGCCGAGCGCAAGGAAATCAACGATGTGCTTGAGACCGGTATCCTGTTTCGCTATAATCACGAAGCACAACGCAACAATATTTATAAAGCCCGTGAGTTTGAGGCTGAAGTTGCCAAATTGGTAGGTGCTCAATACGCTCATGCAGTATCGAGCGGGTCAACGGCCGTTTTGTGCGCCCTGGCAGCTGCTGGTATTGGTGCCGGTGACGAGGTGATCGTGCCACCGTTTACCTACATAGCTACGGTTGAGGCCGTTCTGATGGCCGGAGCTCTACCTGTTTTTGCCGATATCGACGATACCATTTGTCTGAGTGCTGACGGTATCCGTAAGGCCATTACGCCGAAAACAAAAGCCGTTTGTCTGGTTCATATGTGTGGTCAGATGGCCGATATGGACGCCATCATGGCCGTTATCAACGAGCATAATCTGGTGCTGGTCGAAGATGCTGGTCAGGCAATGGGCGCCAGCTACAAAGGAGTTTATACGGGCCTTTGGGGTAAAACCGGAGCCTATTCCTTCGACTTCTTCAAAATTGCCACAGCGGGTGAAGGTGGCATCATGGTGACAAACGACGAAACGGCTTATAAGCACGCTGATTCGTATTCCGACCACGGTCACGATCATATTGGTTCAAACCGGGGTATGGAGCAACACCCAGTTATGGGCTTCAACTACCGGATCAGCGAACTCCATGCTGCGGTTGGGCTGGTTCAAACGCGCCGGGTTCCCGAAATTATTCAGAACAACAATCGCCATAAAAAACAATTGATGTCGACGTTGGGTCAGGTGCCAGGCGTGTCGTTTGCCCGTATTCCCGATGCAAACGGCGATTCGGCTACGTTCCTGAATTTGCTGTTGCCGGATACCGAAACCGCCGGTCGTTTTGTGGCTGAACTGAATGCGGCTGGTGTTGGAGGGTTCAACTACTGGTTCACGAATATGTACCACTTCATTAACCAGTGGAACCATCTGAAAGATATGAAGACAGCCGCAGCGTTGCCTATCGAGAAATTTGGTGCTCCGCAGGATTACCATAATCTCGATATTCCAAACGCACAGGCGGTGGTCGGGCGATTGGTTTCGTTCGGTATCCGGGCTACCTGGACATCGGAGGAAGTAGCTGCACTGGCTAAAAATATCGAAGCCGCAGCCCGCAAAGCCACACTGGTAGAAGCGTAACGTAATGCCCACGTTATTTATTAGTGCAGGGCTGCGCTTCTTCTTGGTTATGTTCGATCTTATCAATGAACCTTTCCATATTCATGTCGGTGACGGCGGACGAAAGCTCTGTAAGTATTGGATTTTTGCCGACGGAAGTTTTGAATTGGCAGATTCTAAAGGGTTTAAACAACGTGAACTGAACGATATTGAAGCGACGTTAACAGCACAAATGGCCTTAATTCAGGAAATGTATGGCAACTATTGCACAACCAACCATATTGCAATCAATTATAAAACCAAACGGAGTAGTTGATCAGGTAATGATTGATGATCTACCTATCATCAAGAATGTTTGGGTAGATGATACTCGAGTGCATATGGATCTTGAAGATGGACGGTCAATTGCATGGCCGTTTACCTGGTCGCCACTTTTAGCTAACGCCACTTCTGAGCAACGGCAACATTTTTCATTTTCTGCTTATCATATTTTTTGGGATGATATAGACGAAATTATTGGTGTAAAAAACGTTTTATATCCCCCTATTAAAGCGGCTGATGCTTAAAATTCAGCCTGAAGCCATCATGGTAGCTGCACAAACACAAACCACGCATAAGAACTTTAAAGGCATCGAGAAGACCGTTTTTGGTCGGGGAAGTTTTTCACAACTCGATGAAATTCTGGCTCCACGTCGGGGCGACAACGAAGGCTATTTTGTCTTCATCGTCGATAATTATTTTAAAGGAAAACCGCTCGAGGAGCGGGTTCCGGTTCATGCCGAAGACCTGACGTATTACATCAGTGTTGAAGAGCACGAGCCGACTACGGAGCAAATCGATCAGCTTCGCGATGAAATCCTGGCCAAAAAAGGGCTTCCTTCCGGGGTTGTAGGCATTGGTGGAGGAAGCATCATGGACATTGCCAAAGCATTGTCGCTGATGCTGACCAACGAAGGCTCATCGACGCTATATCAGGGGCTGAACCTAATCAAAAAACCAGGGGTGTATCACGTGGGGGTACCAACCATTTCAGGAACAGGAGCCGAAGTGTCGATGACTGCTGTGTTGACTGGACCCGTTAAAAAACTCGGTCTGAAATGCGAATGGACAGTCTTTAACCAAGTCGTGCTCGATCCTGAATTGATTGCCAGCGTACCGCGCAACTGGTGGTTCTATACGGGTATGGATACGTACATCCACTGCGTAGAGTCGGAAAACGGCCGCATGAATAACGCGTATTCGCATGCGTACGCCGAACAGGCCATGAAGCTTTGTCGGGAGGTTTACCTGGGCGAACAGTCTGGGCAGACACCCGAAAACGACGATAAACTGATGGTGGCGTCGTTGATGGGCGGGTTGAGCCTGACCTATTCGGAGGTTGGTGTGTGCCACGCGCTCAGCTACGGCTTATCGAAAATTCTGGGAACTCGCCATTGTTATGCCAATTGCCTGATCATGAATCATCTGGAAGACTACTATCCGGAAGGTGTTGCTGAATTCAAGCAGATGGTAGCGTACCACCAGATTGATTTGCCGCAGGGCCTGGCGAACGAATGGGACGATGAAACCATTACAAAGATGGCCCACGTATCGTATAATCTGCCCCATATGTGGCTGCATGCCATCGGTGACAATTGGCAGGAGGTCATTACCATCGACGTACTGAAAGATCTGTTCCGGCGCTTATAATTTATCTTAACTGTTGACAATTATGTCTCAAAAAATCGTTCGCGTTGGCGACATCGAGTGCGGGTCTGATGAGTTGTTCCTCATTAGTGGACCCTGCGTTATCGAAGACGAAAAAATTATGATGACGGTTGCCGAACAACTCCGCGAAATCCAGGAGCGAGTCGGTATCAAAATCATCTATAAATCATCGTTCCAGAAAGACAACCGTTCTAGTCTGGACTATTACAATGGTCCTGGTCTGGAGAAAGGCATTGCGATTCTGGCCAAAGTAAAAGAACAATTCGGGTTTCCGTTGCTGACCGATGTGCACTATCCTGATCAGTGCGCTCCGGTAGCGGAGGTGGTCGATGTTATCCAGATTCCGGCTTATCTGTGTATGCAGACTATGCTGGTTACGGCAGCGGCTAAAACCGGCCGGGTGGTGAACATTAAACATGGTCAGTTTCTGGCACCGGAAAACATGAAGCACCCGGTCAAAAAAGTGGAAGATTCGGGCAACGATCAGATCATACTGACGGAACGCGGATATACCTTCGGCTATAACGATCTGGTGGTCGACCCACGTAGTTTCTATCACATGGCACGTACCAACTATCCGGTCGTTTTCGACGTAACGCACGCCATTCGTAAGTATGGTATTCCGTCGGCCGATGCTAAAGGTGGTGCCCGCGAGTACTTGCCGGTATTGGCTCGCGCGGGTGTGGCTGCTGGTGTTGATGGTCTGTTTGTGGAAACGCATACCTGCCCATCCGAAGCCCTTTGCGATGCCGCCAGTCAGCTCGACATTCGCTATCTGGAAGAGTTCCTGAAACCCTTGCTAGAGCTACATGCTGTTGAAGTGAAATACCGCAATACCTTGCCAGAACTGGCGTAATTGACGATGTATGCTGTACGTAGTATGATGTATCTGGTTTCTAATGCATTATACTACGTACGGCATACATATTTTTTATGACCGATACAGAACAGATTTTTACAGAGCTTGGTGGGCAATTTGTTACCTCCGCTGATACGTTAACGGAGAAGTTAAAGGCCATTCGGGCTGTTGTTTTCGACTGGGATGGGGTTTTTAACGACGGCACAAAAACCGGTTCGGGAAGTAGCTCGTTCAGTGAGGTAGATTCAATGGGAACCAACCTGCTCCGGTTTGGCTTCTGGCTGCACCACGGCGGCCAACTACCTGTTGTGGGTATTATAACGGGCGTAACGAACGTAATGGCCGACGAACTGGTACGTCGTGAGCATTTCCATGCCTGTTATTCGCAGGCCAAAAACAAAGTGGAGGTATTGGCTCATTTCCTGGGACAGCATAATCTACAGCCGAATCAGGTTGCTTTTTTCTTCGATGATGCACTCGATCTGTCTGTAGCTGAAGTAGCAGGCGTACGGATCATGATTCGACGGAAGGCCAACCCTTTATTCTTGAACTACGCGATCAAGAATGGGTATGTGGACTACGTAACGGGTAACGAAAGCGGTCATTTTGCCGTTCGGGAGGGCTGCGAGCTAATGCTGGGTCTGCTCGGTCAATTCGATACGGTTATGAGTGAACGACTACGCTACCGCCCTGTTTACGATCAATATTACCAGCAACGGCAAGCCATCGAACCCAGTTACTGGACAGTTGGTCCGGATGGTCCGGAGCCGAAACAGTAATGGTTTTGTGAGCCAGACTAAGCGGAGTTTAGTCATTTAGTACATGTTAATGAAATCAGGTACAGCCTGATTTCTCCCAACTACAGTTATGATCATCGGTATTATTCCTGCCCGGTACGGGTCGACTCGTTTTCCCGGTAAACCATTGGCCGATATTGGCGGCAAAACCATGATTCAGCGCGTGCTGGAACAGGCCTGGCAGGCCGAGTCACTGGATAAAGTGGTGGTAGCCACTGACGACGAACGTATTGCCGAAGTCGTACGCCGGATAGGAGGAGAGGTTGTAATGACACGGACCGATCATCCCAGTGGAACGGATCGTTGTTGGGAGGCTTATAGCCGGCTGGTGGCAGAAGCGGAAGTTTCTCAGGATTCAACAAACTATATCGTCAACATTCAGGGCGACGAGCCTTTCATTGATCCTGAGCAGATCGATGAGTTGGCGGCTATTCTGGACGGCTCCGTCGAACTGGCCACGCAGATGGCTTCTGTCGACTCGGCTGATATCCTACATGATCCAAAAGAAGCCAAGATTGTTATTAACTCCCGAAATGAGGTGCTATACTTTAGCCGGGCCGCCATTCCTCATTTGTGGGGTGTCGATCCGTCTGTCTGGCATCTGCATCATACCTATCATCGACACGTTGGTTTATACGCCTACCGGGCCGATATTCTCGAACAGATTACGCTGTTGCCACCCTCTTCGCTCGAACAGGCCGAGTCATTAGAGCAACTACGTTGGCTGGAAGCCGGTTATCGGATTAAACTGGTTGAAACACGTTTCCAGACGCCAAGCGTTGACGATCCGGCTGATATTGAGAAAGCGCTACGTGATCTGAAGTAATAACAGACTACGTATCATTCTGGCTTATTAACCCCATTTATGTCATCTCATCACGTTGTTCGCGAAAAACAGGAACCCGCACTATTGATTGCCAATGGCGAAGCTTGTCAGCCTGAGCTACTTGGGCAACTTTTGGAGTGGAGCCCGACGGTGGTCGTGCTCGACAGCGCCATCTGGCGGGTGCTCGAACTGGGTATTAAGGTAGACGTATTGTTGGGTGATTTTGATCAGGACTTAGACCTCGATGTTATTCGGGCACAGCAGTATCCACTGGAGGTGGTGCATACGCCCGATCAGAATAAGACGGACCTGGATAAAGGTATCGAATTTCTGATTGAGCGGGGTTTTCCGGCGGTCAATATCGTATGGGCTACGGGTCGTCGGGCCGATCATAGCCTGACCAATATGACGAATATTGTTCGCTATAAAGAACAGATTCGTATAGTGATGATTGACGACCACTCCAAGATTTTCCCGCTGGTGGGTCGTTTCGAGAAATGGTATGAAGCCGGAACGCCTGTTTCGTTAATACCCGTCGGAACTGTCACCGGCTTTACGTCCGATGGATTAAAATATAACCTTCAGGACGCTACATTGACACTGGGCTACTTCACGAGTAGCAGTAACGAAGCCGCCGAAGATGGTTTTGTGCGGATCGAAGCCAAAACCGGTGATCTGTTGATTATGGAGTGCTGGGATTAGTTACGCGCCAAACCGACGTTGTAATGGCTTTTCAATACCTTCATATAACGCATAACTAATCCCCACAAGAACTATAAACAATATGACATAACTGTCGATGAAACGCTGTAGTACTCGGCTAATAATACCGATGTGAATCAGGTAAAAAGCGTACGAACTTCTTCCCAAAGCCTGGACTATAGAGGTTGATAATAATTTCTGGATGACTGTTTTTTCGCGTAGTAGTCCGAGAAGAAACAAGCAGATTCCTACGGGCAGGAATCCGTTGTAAAAGACGAATTCGCTTAGCAATGCTACGTTATTGTCTTCATAGAGAGTCACGATGAATGTCTGGGCAACGACGCATAGCATGGCCAGCATAAACCCAGTACGTGTTGTCTGCCTGTATGGTAAAATGCGCCATCGGTGCGCAAGCCACATTCCGGCAATAAACTCGAAAGCGCGGCCAAAGAAGGTATAGAAAAGGACAAAATGCAGGCTACCCAACAGTCCGTGCCCCTGCAAACAACCTACACTGTAACGTAACAGCAAACCTAGACCCACCAGCAAAGCTGATAGACGTAACGGTCCCCAACGTAGCATAAGACCGAACAGCATCGGCGCCGACAGATAGAAACAAAGTTCAACGGTCAAGCTCCAGCTTTGGGCGATCCCGCTGAATACATACTGCTCAGAAAGTCCTTGCGTTACAGTCAGATTAAGGAGAAGTTCAGTCCCGTTAATTGACTGCCCTTGCACAACTGCTGCTCCGACGGTTACTAGCAGAAGCAGTATATACAAAGGCCCAAGTCGTGCGAAGCGATTTTGTAAATAAGCCCGCCAGGACCACGTCTTGCTGGCATACTCCTCGGCGTATCGATGATAGATGAGAAAGCCGCTCAGTACGAAAAAAATGCTAACCCCGATATAACTCTGATTCACTAGCTGATGAAACCAGTTCGGGGAACGTATTGGATTGTAATGGTGCAGGAAAACCAGATAAGCCGCCAGCGCACGCAGACCAGTCAGCGCGGGAATTTGTTCGCTGGTGGTTGTCATCGTATTCGTATAACCCGGCCACGGCCTTGGTTTTGAGTTCCTTCGGAAACCCGCCAGTCTTGTTCTGAATCGTCGAGGGTGAGCGTATACAAATACACTCCGGCAGGTAATACATTGCCAGAATCGGACCGGCCGTCCCACAGCCACTCGTTGAGCCCAACTCGACTGGTAAAGCCAGGCTGATCGTTACGTAAAGCGCGAACAATATGGCCTGCTACGTCGGTAATAATCAGGTTAACTCGTTCGGGTGCTTTATCGCCGGTGATTCGAAACGCAAACGTTACCTGATCACAGAAAGGATTCGGATAGACGGTGAGGTCGGTCAGCGTTCGTGCATAACTGACCCGAAAACTGATCCGGTACGGGGCTGCTACGTTACCCAGCTGATCGCTGGCCGTAACCAGCAGATGATACGTGCCTTCTGGAAGCGTCGGAGATACGTAGCGAATCCTGAAAATCATATCCTGATTAGTAGACAGAATGCGGGCGTTACGCCAGCTAAGGCGCTCAAAATGAGTATTTTCTGGTCGTTGCAGGAATAGCTCAGTTCCCAATGTATCGCGACGTACCAGCGACCGATTATCATCGGCAACCAATACATCAATAGTAGGCTGAGCGGATACGTTGACTCCGTTTTCTGGCCGAACTCCGTCGATGGCCACTTCAAGGAGTGGGCCAGTCCGATCGGGACGCACGACTAATGGCAGGTCGAGTGTATTGTTAACAAACGAATATTCGGGCTGAATACGTGGATTAACCGTGAGCAACAGACGATTGATTCCGGGTATTTTTTCGGTTGGAATACGCATCATGAACCATAGCGTATCGCCCGAAACAGGCGCGTTCAGTTGCCATTGAGTCGCTATTGGTTGTGCTGCATTGGAGGCATAAAGCGTTTGTTGAATAGTTAGTGAATCCGAAAAGTTATAGGGACTGAGATTGATAAATTGAGCCGTAACGGAAACTGTATCGCCTTGCTCAATATCGGCTGGCAGCGCGTGAACTAACCGAAGCTGGCCTTCAGGAAGTCCCTGGGCCTTGCTGTCGGGATCGAACGTAAATGAGCCTGTCGACCATTGATTGGGGTTGCTCGTCTCTCGGACGCGCCAGAAATAGCGTGTTCTGGACTGTGTTGCCAGAGTTGTTACGTGTGTGATGGTTGTTTCGGCCCTTAGCGTTGTTTTGCTGTTTAGTGGGCTATCGAACCGGGCTGTTGTATCCAGTTCTACATCGAAGGTGTGAACGCCGGTGGCGGAATAAAAAGCCACCAGTTGGACTGTGCGGTTCGGAATCATGCCGGATTGTGGTGGATAAATAAGAACTGGTCCACTAGCGCCTACGGTCAATTCCACAGATGCCTGATTGTTTGTGTGGTTGAGTTCCTGAATGGTATTTGCCGGATTAACCGTAACCTCAAATCGATTCAGACCGATGGCCGTACGGTCGTTGGGCAGCGTAAGGAGCAGCGTATCCCGATACGCAATAGCACGAGGCAAAACCACGTTGTAAACACCCGTTTCCTGGTCGTCAAGAAATCGCCGTACACGTATTGGAAGGGCACTACGTCGGTATTGGCCGTAATTAGTGACGACAACCGACAGCCTGACCGAATCACTCAACGCTGTTAAAGGCTGGCCAGAAGGATTGTCGATTGTTACATCGTTGGTTGTTACGGCATAATCAGGGGTTGTAAACGGGAACAGTCGAATGGCTGGGTCGCCCTGCAAGACCATCTGCTGCGCGTTTGCCAGATATAGACCCGTTGGATTTTTGGCCAGTACGCGACGAACCGTTTCCTGCTGGATTTCGCCAACAGATCGATGAAGAGAAGTGCTATCGGTCAGTAACGTGTAGAATTGCTGACTATAACGGTCCAATACGTCGGTATAGCCCAGGTGGCTGTTGGCTATGGCGGCTATAGCGCCCCGATTCGGTGTAACGACCCAGTCTGAACTAAACGTGGGGCGGCTATAGAATATATTACCGCTGGCACAACCATTGATCAGCATCAGCGGATACTTGCCTTTATTGCTGTATCCGAGCGCATCGTTAGAACAGAAACCGATGTCGAGGTCCGATACATCGAGGCTCGAATGGCCAAAGAAAGTCATCAGTCCAACGCCTTCGTTAACTTCTTTCGCTACGTTGATCGACTCCACCGAATTGGTGGTTTTCTTGCCGATGGTCGCGATCTGTGCGCCAAGCGATTCGCCCATAGCCGTTGTACCATAATGACTAAGAATTGACTTGAACGTGATTGCTTCACCCGGATTCGCACCACCGCTTAAATGGAGTATTCGTTTACGCCAGGGTTGATCGGGAGGGGTGTTCTCAAACTCTTTTACTTTATTCAGATAATCAATGACTTGCTGAGGAGACGTAACGTTGAGTCGGCCGGTCGGAATAGCGGGTACATCCTGCGGCTCTCCGGCCAGTCCAGCGGTGAATAGCAAATCTGAACCGGGAAATCCGGCGGTTAGAACCAGATCGATGTTGACCTGGTCGTAATTGCGACGTACACTGGGCGTACTACGGCTGTGACCAATCAGGAGTAGGTAACGAGGTCGATTTGGCGAGTTTACACTCTGACGTAACAGTTGATCGGCAAACCGCCGGATCGCCAGTGGATGCCGTTCGCCATAGCTATACTGGTCGAACAACTGCTGAATCGATACCGTAAGTGTATCGTGCTGGCCGCCCGTCTCAGAGGCACGATACGTAGCATAAGCCCGTACTGCATCGTAGTAGCCGCCCGCTGGTTTCATCAGCAACTCGTGGCTAATGATCAAATACGTCGGTCGCCGTTCCGACCAGTTTTGGAACGTAACGGGTAAAAGACGAGGAACGGTTTTGACTTGGTCAGAACGTAGCACTGTCCGGCCGTTATACGTGTTGCGAACGATGAGTTGGTGGCTTCCTGCCAGGGAGGTTGTTGCTCCGATACGTATCGGAGCAACTGGGTCCGAAATATCCCAGAAACGAGCATTGCTACGGTCAACAGTCAAAAGCGAGCGACCAGTGGGGGTGGGGGTAAGCCGGTACGTTTGTGTCGCTAGGCCATTGTTGGTAATACGCTGTGGATATTGTAGGTGTATATACGAGACAGAATACGAGTCTGATCCGTCGTTTCCCGTTGAAACGGTCGATACCAATAGCTTTCCATCATTACCTATGTCAGACCAGAGCAGGTCCTTCGACATCCGGCCATTGGTATAAAGCGCGAAAGAGGCTGAGTCGATGTTTCGGCGGGTAGCTGGAGAAGAACCAACGTAACAATCAACGGTATGGTCAGTATATCCGCGACCGGCCAGTAAAACGTCTAAACGCGGTGCCGGGCCGTTTCGGTAGACGTTGTCGAGCGAAAACGTGTTATCGTAAAATTGACCTTTTTGCTGAATAAGACCAGTATATCCTTCGCCTTCTTCGTAGTAGCTATACTCTATTTTGGGTGGAATACCGGCAGCCCAGCCTGGGTATGAATCGGTAAACAATCGGAGTTCTTCGGCCCAGTGATACGGTTCGGGAGCTAGATTGTCGGCATTGGTATCTGAGTAGGAGGCCATGCGTTTACCGGGCTTTCCATCCAGACGCCACGTTAAAAAGTAGACTGTTGTATCGCTAAAAAGGCTGTAGTACGGATGTGGCTGGGCACTAACCGGCCGGTACAACAGCGAATCCTGAGCACCATCATTACCCTGTCCGTAAAACTCCAGGAAATCATCTTCATTAAACTGGTTATCGGCTTCGCCTGCTACGTAGATAGCCTGCTCAACGCCCCGATGGAAAAGCTGGATTGTGGCAGGCGGTATTGATTTTACTGGAAAACCCGCTTTTTCTAACTCTGTGTATGTTATTCTGTAAATGCCGGATTGAGCAATAGGGATCTTAAAATACGTTTGTTGGTAATTAATCCATTCATTGCCAGTAGGTTGTTGTTGGGCTAGAGTCTGAGCCAGCCCGGCAAGATAGCAGACAATAATCAATACGTTACGGCGCATAGTTGATGGGTATGGCCGTTAAAGTTACACTAAATTCTTTCTTTTGTATTCTTTTTATGTTTATATAGTGACATAAAAAAGGGCCTGCATTGCAGGCCCTTTTTTATACAGATAATGCAGCGATTAATGTTTATCGACCCATATTTTGCTCGTATACGAATCGCCACTCGACAAGCGCGAAACGGCTGCATCATAATTAGGTTTGTTGAGCAGCGTTTCCTGCGTTGAGTAAACAGCTCGGCGTGGAATCTGACCATTGGTCGAGCCGGCATTTGGGCCGGGTGTCAGCTTCGGATAGCCCATCCGACGCCATTCGATAAACGCTTCATGCGACCGGCCAAATAGCTGAATCCATTTTTGCGTACCGATTTTTTCCAGCTTCTGTTCTTTGCTTAAACCCGAGAACGATAGCTCAGCGTAGGTGGCGGGCACCGATGTAATGTTGAAAGGAGACATAGCCATAGCCGCCTTTACGCCATCCTGATAGAATTTTTCGGCCTGATCGGACGCAGCGCCCCAGCCTTCGAGAGCGGCCTCTGCTTTGTAGAAGCTCACATCCGCAAACGTAAACTGAGCGCACGGAATGGCGGGCGAGAATGCTTTGTTGAAGAACGTAGTCTGCGACGCTGTCGAATAATCGTCTTTGATGATGGTTTTCAACAACGCATCGGTCAATGCAACACCGATTCCTTTATACGCTGGTTTTCCGGCTTTTACCGAGCTAACCGTTGGCTGAACCAGGCCGGGCAAGCGCGGGTCATTGGTGGAAACCAGTTGATTTACAAACGTATCAGCCAGGTATTTCAGGTCAGGGCTACCGGCCAGCCAGTGGTTCAGCACAGGGTGCACATTTGAATTGGTCGCATCGTTATACGTCGGGATGGCGGCATTGTCGGCATTCGATTCGAGCAGGGGCTGTCCCATGGCTTCCGTAACGGTTTTTTGCGCCAGTGCCGGGTCCGAATAACGAATTCGCATCCCCAGGCGGAGTTTAAGCGAGTTGCCGTATTTCTTCCATTTCGCTACGTCGCCTTTGTAGTAAAAATCGGCGTTGCCGTAGCTGGCATCATTGGCGTTCAACTGAGCAATAGCCGCATCGAGCGTTGTAATCAACGATTTGTAAATGGACTCCTGCGTATCAAACGCAGGCTGATTGTTGACACTCTCGACACCCAGGGCGGTTTGCGAATACGGTACATCGCCAAATAAATCGGTCAGTCGTTGCCAGATGGAAATCTCCACCATGCGCGCAATGGCCAGTTTGGTACGTCCTTTCGGGTCGTTTTCCTGCCCTTTCAACAACTGATTCCGTATCTGGCTGATGTTACGTAAGTACGTATAATGGGCTGCCCACAGATCAGTATCGGCCTGCTGGATATAGCGTGAACTGGAAATCAGTACGCCCCCCGCCCAGTGCTGAATCCAGGAGCCGAATTGGTTGTTGGGGTATTCAAAGCCTTCTGAAAAAGCCGCATCGCGCTGCACTTTCGACAAAACCAGGCCGGGGTCAATGGTGGTAACAGAAGTAGGAGGGGTATTAATTTTTTCGAAGTCGCCCGTACATGCCTCCACCGCTAGTAGTGCAACCGCTATGTAAAGGGGTTTTAGTATTTTTTTCATCGATCAATCAAGTTTGATGGATTGGATCAAGTTTAGTCTGAGTAGGATCTACAGTTCGCAGTTGAAACTGAAACCGACGTAACGTAACAAAGGCAGGGCTGTCGATTCCAGACCCAGCGACGAGTTGTTGACGTTGAAGGCAGAGGCTTCGGGAGCGAAACCTTCTGTTTTACGCTGGAAGTAAAAGAGGTTCCGGCCATAAACGCCCGCCCGAATGGTACGGAACGGTGTGCGGCTAACCCATTTCGACGGAAGGCTATAATTCAGGGTTACCTCCCTCATCATGATGTAGCTGGCATCGTTAAGCATTTCTTCGGCGACTACGTTGTCTTTATCGGGGGCTATTACGTTCCAGTAGTCCTGCGCACGTACCGTTTTGGTATTCGCCTGTCCGGTGCTGGTCCAGCTACCATCGGCTGCTTTCGAGCCAACAACGCCCTCGGCTACGTAGCTGCCATCGCGGCCAGGAAGTGTTTTCTTGATTGTTCCATACACCAGTTCTTCGCGCAAACTTTGCGAATAGATGTTGCCGCCCTGACTGATATCAACCAGCCCCGATAAGGTTATGCCTTTGTAGCGCAATACGTTGTTGAAACCGCCAATCCAGCGTGGTAGTGCATTCCCGATCTCGTAGAGAATTTTGGCATTCGTTTTCACAGGAAGGCCGGTCGCCGGATCGATGATACGATTGCCGCTGGCATCCCGTATCCATTGGAAACCATTACCCAGAATGGTACCGAAAGGCTTGCCGGGCGTTGCAATAATCTGAACGCCCCGGTCGCTACCCAGAATGTAGGTCGAAACGCCTTCGGCCAGCGAAACCACTTTATTGCGGTTATGCGAGTAATTCAACGTTGCATCCCAGGTGAAGCCAGATGTTGTTTTTACGACGGTTCCGTTCAGAGACAATTCAATGCCGTGGTTCTGGATTTCGCCCGCGTTGATGAGTCTGGAGGTAAACGTACTGGACGGCGGTAAGGGTACGTTCAGAATCTGGTTTTTCGTGCTGGCATTATAGTAGGCAACTGACAGACCGATACGATTCTTCAGCAAACGCGCTTCCAGACCAAACTCATTGGAGGTTGTTAGCTCATTTTTCAGGTTCGGGTCGGGAATTGTCGACGAGAAGGAAGCCAGCGGAATGCCGCCCTGCGTGTACTGGTCCAGCGAATAATTGCCGTTCAACTGATACGGGCTTCCCGAGCTACCCGCTTGCGCCCACGATGCGCGAACTTTCAGGAAGCTCAACACCGGGCTTTGCAGACGAAAAGCGTCCGTCAGAATTAAACTTCCGCTGATAGCCGGATAGAAGAAGGAATTGTTCTTCGGCGACAGCGTTGACGACCAGTCGTTTCGGGCCGAAAAGTCAATGTAGGCCATGTCTTTATAGCCAATCGAGCCCGAGCCATACACCGAATTAATCGACGATTCCAACAGTCCGAATACATACGAATTAGTCAGCGTATTATTGATAATGAATAGATTAGGTGCGATAAATTCGTTACCTGTATTGCCCGTTGTGCGGGAGAAATAGCGCTGGTGGTTGGCGCCCAGGTTTAACGAGAACGAAATATCTTCCGACACTTTAGGAGTGAGCGAGAGCAGAATATCGCTGTTGTCTTCGCGGGTGCGGGTAACTTCTTCCGTAATATCGCCGTTTTTGTTGGTTGTTACGTAGGTGCCCTTGTCGCGATAGCGGAAACGCTGATCGGTATAGAAGTCGGTTCCGGTTCTGGCTGTCAGGCGAACCCAGTCGTTGAATTGGTAGCTCAATCGAATCAGTCCGATTATCCGGCGACGGTCATCGGTGTTGCGGGTTCGCGACATGGTCCAGTATGGGTTGGCGGTCGATGAGTTGGTGGCGTATGTTTTTTCAAGGCCAACAAACGGCGTAGTGCCGTAGCCCAGCTGTTTGGCTACGTCCTCGGCTGTCCAGGCCGAATTCGCCAGGATATCCATAGGAATGCTACGTGGCTGACTGATGAAAATATAAGCCGGATTGTCGGCCGCATCTGAAACCGTTGGTCGGTTCACACCCGCCTGGGCAATGTAATTGACCTTTACGTCGGCTTCCAGCTTAGACGTTACTTTCGCAACAGTCCGCAGACTGATGTTATTCCGTGCTAGCGTATTGGTTGGTACGTATCCGTTAATGTTTGTGTTGGAATAGGCGAGCCGGTAGTTCACGTTTTCGTTGCCACCTTCAAGACTGAGGTTATTGACCATCTGTTTTTCGGTATTGAAAAACGTCTGGAACGTATTGGGCTGTGGGGTTAGATTCAATACGTTACCCCATTGGTCTTCGTATTGCTGCCCTTCCATACGAGGCCCCCAGCTCGCTCTGGTAAACCGATCCCGGCCACCGCTCATTTTGGGCATTCCCTGAATGCTTGCTGCCTGAGCAGCCGCCCAGGTATAGATTTTACCGTCATTACCTCTGAAATTAGTAAACGTTCCGTCTAGGCCCTGAGCGTATTCATCCTGAAAATCAGGTAAGACCAGCGCATTGCCCAGCGAGTAATCGATACCGTATTTAATACCAATACCTTTCTTGTTTTTACCAGATTTAGTCGTGATTAACACGACGCCATTACTACCCCGCTGACCATACAAGGCGGCTGCATTGGGGCCTTTCAGCACCGACATCGACTCGATGTCTTCGGGGTTGATGTTCGAAATACCGTCGCCGTAATCGATACCGCCCGAACTGCCCGGCGTTTTCGGGTTCTGGTTGTCCATCGGAATACCGTCAATGACGTAGAGTGGCTGGCTGTTACCAACCAAAGAGTTGTTTCCCCGAATAATAACCCGCGACGAGCCACCGGCGCCATTGGCTGAACGAGTCACCTGCACACCGGCCACTTTACCGGCCAGACTGGTCGCTACGTTGGCTTCTTTGGCAGTAGCCAGATCCTGGCCGTTCAGTTCCTGAACCGAGTAACCTAGCGAACGTTTATCGCGCTTGATTCCCAAAGCCGTTACCACAACTTCGCTTAGCACAGCGTTATCTTCGCTCAACGTGACGATGATTTCGGTTCGGTTGCCGATCGGGATTTCCTGCCTGACAAACCCTACACCCGAAAAAATAAGCGTAGCGTTATTATCGGCATTGACCGAGAATTTTCCGGCTACGTCGGTAACGGTTCCCCGGGTAGTACCTTTGACCAACACGTTAATGCCAACCAAGGGCTCTTTTTTGGCGTCCAGTACGGTTCCCTGTATGACTCCCTGAGCCCACAAAACACTGGAAATGAAAAAGGCTACCATGGTCATAGATAGCCTTTTAGGAGAAATAATATGGAGATGTCTCTTCATATTTCTTAATAATTATTTAACAATTAATTAATATTTATTTAACAATAAAAGCTATAAAGCTACTGAAATAATACATATTGATCAATGACCATTCGGAGAAACTATCCGTCCGTATCGCGGAAATATGTATATAGGATTTATGCACTTGATTGTAGATATTAGTAGCTGTTTTCTGACTTTTCTTTTCTGACATGTTGCTTAGCCTGGAGGTTATTTTATGCTAGCCTTATTACGTCGGCTTTTCAAGCTCCCATTGCTTAATTTACCGGCGCAAAGTATCTGGATCATGGTGGGGCTGGTTTCCTGGACCGTACCACTGGGAAATTATATCTGGCTTGGCCCTCGTTACTTTCTGGACTGGCGTATTTTAGTACTGGCGTCAGGGGCTTCGTATTTCGTCTGCTTCTCGTTACTGGCGGCTCAGACGGCCATTATTCGCTGGATTACGAACCGGTATCCCAGGATTGAACAGACGCCGAAACGAATGATGCTGGAATTTCCGGTCTTTATTATTATGACCATCGGAACCGAGATCAGCGCTTTCCAGCTCTATAGCAGTCTCCCGTTCATTGATTTTAACCCATCGTCGGCTACCTTATATACCATTTTCTGGATTGGCATCGGTTCTAACTTCATTTCCCTCTGTATCTATGAATTATACTATACACTCACGAAATGGCGGGAGAATAGTCTTCAGACTGAAGCGTACAAACGCGAGGCTCTGTTGAACCAGTTGGAGGTGCTGAAAACGCAGGTTAATCCTCATTTTCTGTTCAATAGCCTCAATGCGCTTTCGTCGCTGATTAGCGAAGAGCCAGCCAAGGCCGAGCAGTTTGTCGATGAGCTGGCCAAAGTATATCGATATTTGCTTCAGACCAACGAGGGGAATCTGACCACGCTGGATCAGGAACTGGCCTTTATTGATTCCTATTATTACCTGCTTAAAACCCGCCATCAGGAAGGAGTTCACCTGACGGTAAACATTACCCCCGAAACCCGTACGTTATTATTGCCGCCCTTGACCCTTCAATTGCTGGTTGAAAATGCGGTGAAACACAATCGGGTACAGATTAGCCAGCCTTTACATATTTCGATCGATACTAATTCAGAAGGGTGGCTGCGGGTGAAAAATAATCTCCAGCCGAAGAGTCTACGAATGGCTTCGAACCGGGTCGGTTTATCGAATATTTCAACAAAATACCGACTCCTTGAGCAGCCCGAACCCATCGTGACCGATCATGATGGTCATTTTACGGTGATGCTACCTTTATTATATACGTAGCAATCGACTCAGACGAACGAGCAGCTTACAGGTCTGGAATGTGGTTTGTTTGTTCTTAAGCAATCGGTTGCATAAAGCGATTACTTAATGGAGATTAAGCGTTAGTTTTTGTAGTATTCAGCCTTATAGAAAGAGTTAAAGCCATTTTTTAGTGAGATATCTGCCGAAATTCTCTACTTTTCGACATGTATAATGTGTTTATTCAACCGATTGCAGAAAACGGAAAAGACTAAATTACCGGATTCTATAACTCAGTAAGAACTTCTTAAACCAACCCTTAATCACGACTTTATTCCCTATGAAAAAGATAGTTTATCTGCTGATAGGCCATCTGATCGTCTCTACGTATGCCTTGGCCCAGTCGGCTAGTCAGGATTCGGCCCGGAAAGCATTTATGGAAGCGCAGGCGGTTATTCAGAAACAATCAGCGGAAGACCATAAGCTGATGATGGAGCAACTGCATATTACGTCGCTTCGGTCGGGTCCATCAGGAAATCCGAATGCACCCAATGCGGCTAATGTCGATGAGTCGAAGGCCACTACCTATACGAGCTTACCGGATCCGTTGACCATGAAAAATGGGAAGAAAGTAACAACGGCCAGCCAGTGGTGGAGCAAACGTCGCCCGGAGATTGTGGACGATTTTGACCGGGAAATGTACGGGCGAGTTCCGAAGAACATACCGAACGTTACGTGGAAGGTCGTAAGCGAAACGCGCGAAATGAACGGTGATATTCCGGTAATAACCAAGAATCTGATCGGTCATGTCGATAACTCATCGTACCCGGCTATTAACGTCGATATTGAGTTAAGGCTGTCTACACCAGCCAATGCGACCGGCCCGGTGCCCGTCATAATGAGTTATGGATTTCGGTTCCTGCCTGGTTTTCGGCCGCCAGCATCAACGCAACCCGCAGAACCAACCTGGCAGCAGCAATTGCTGGCAAAAGGGTGGGGCTATGCTGTTATTTATCCAACCAGTTACCAGGCTGATAATGGAGCCGGTTTAACGAAAGGAATTATTGGGCTGGTCAACAAAGGCCAGCCGCGCAAACCCGACGACTGGGGCACGCTACGTGCCTGGGCATGGGGAGCCAGCCGGGCGCTGGATTACTTCGAAACGGATAAGGCCGTACAGGCTGAGAAAGTTGGTATTGAAGGCTTATCGCGCTACGGTAAGGCAACGATTGTAACGATGGCTTATGAACCCCGTTTTGCCATTGCCTTTGTGGGTTCTTCGGGAGAAGGAGGGGTTAAGATTCACCGTCGTACGTTTGGCGAGCAGGTCGAGAACGTAGCATCGTCGGCGGAGTACCACTGGATGGCTGGTAATTTTATCAAATACGCTGGACCCTTAACGCCCAATGATTTGCCCGTGGATGCCCATGAATTAGTGGCTCTGTGTGCGCCAAGGCCGGTTTTCATCAGTTCGGGTTCTCCACAGGTAGAGGGCAACTGGGTCGATGCCAAAGGCATGTTTCTGGGTGGAGCCTACGCCGGACCGGTCTATAAACTGCTAGGTAAAAAAGACTTGGGAACGATGGAGTTTCCGCCCGTAGAAACAGCCCTGGTTGAGGGAGATATTGCTTTTCGTCAGCATAGTGGTGGGCACACGACCGGCCCTAACTGGCCAACATTCCTGCTCTTTGCCGATCGGTATTTTAAGTGAAATTTATACATCATAGTTTGCCAATTCCTGTTTTATGTTCCTGTCAAATAAACTAACCCTTACGGCAATCGCCCTGATTGCCATCAGCACTGGCCCTTTGCTTGGTCAGAAGGCTCCAGCGAAGCCTAAACCACTCGTAACCAACCTATACACGGCTGATCCGTCGGCGCACGTATTCAACGGGAAAATCTATATTTATCCGTCGCACGATATTGAAGCCAACGTACCGGAGGATGATGAAGGTGGTCATTTCAATATGCGTGACTACCACGTTTTTTCGATGGATAACATCAACGGTAAAGTAACCGACCATGGCGTAGCGTTGGATATCAAGACTATTCCGTGGGCTGGCCGTCAGCTATGGGCACCCGATGCGGCTTATAAAAATGGTACGTATTACCTCTACTTTCCGGTTAAGGATAAGCAGGACGTGTTTCGGATTGGGGTTGCTACCAGCAAATCGCCAACTGGACCGTTCAAACCGCAGCCAAAGCCAATACCGGGTAGTTACAGTATTGACCCGGCCGTGTTTACCGATACGGATGGGAAATCGTATATGTATTTTGGAGGTATCTGGGGCGGACAGCTTCAGCGGTGGCATACGGGAAAGTATGATGCCAGTTTGAAGACCGATCTGAAAAAAGATAAAGAACCGGCGCTGACCGCCAAGGTGGCTCGAATGAGCAACGACATGCTGACGTTCGATGAGCCCGTCCGCGATGTGAAAATTCTGGATAAGAACGGCAAACCCTTACTGGGTGGCGATCACGATCGTCGTTTTTTTGAGGGAGCCTGGATGCATAAATACAAGGGTACGTATTATTTCTCCTACTCAACCGGCGATACGCATTATCTGGCGTATGCCACCAGCAAATCGCCCTACGGACCCTTTACGTATCAGGGAACATTTATGAAACCCGTAACCGGCTGGACGACGCACCATTCTATTGTGGAATTCAACGGAAAATGGTATATCTTCTACCACGATGTCGAATTGTCGGGGAAAACGCATCTTCGGAACATCAAAGTACGTGAGCTGAAACGTAACGCCGATGGGTCTATCCAGTTAATTACTCCCTGATTATCTGGGAATTATTCGGCCGGAAAATATGTCTGGGCTGTAGTAGTATTGGTTGTTATTCTAAACCCTAAACAGCCCAGGCATGCGATCCCTTACTATTCAGATTCCCCGGCCCTGTCATGAACGTTGGGATGCGATGCAACCGTCCGAACGCGGGCGTTTTTGTGCAAGCTGTCAGAAACCGGTTGTCGATTATGCCACTTTCTCCGATCAGGAGTTAGTACGCTTACTCAGTAAATCGTCGGAGACGGGTTGTGGCCGTTTTCGTGATGAGCAGTTGAATCGGTTGGTCGTAGCTCCTCAATCAAATGCTACGTCGGTATGGCATCGTTGGCTTGGTTTCCTGACTATGGGCTTTCTGAGCTGGCAATCGGTACAGGCGCAAAACAAAGAGTTACCCCCGCGAATAAATCAGGAACGGGTCGTCATTCCAACTCCCGCTACGTTACTGCCAACGATTCGTGAGACAATACCAGAATGGGTTTTCAGAGGAAAGGTTTCTCGCGTGGATTCGAATGGGGCTGTATGGCCGATCAAAAACGCGATGGTGTCGGTTTTACGGGTTGGCAGTAACACGGGTCAGGCAACACCAAGTGACAGTAACGGAGAATTTACATTAATGTATCAAGCGGCAGATCCCAACCCAGACGTAGAAATACGCGTTTTCGCTACAGGATATCGTTCTAGGAGATTCATCCTTCATTTAACTCCGTCGAATCATTTGATGAAATTAGACGATGTCATTTTTATTCTCTCCGATAAAGTAAAGCCAACGGTTATTTCAGGAGGAATGACGCATCTGACCGAAAATCTATCGACTGGCAGCAACTGAATGCATATAACATAACTGACCTGACTTCTGGAACGTAGCGTCAGGCAAATCAACTATCATTTATTTATGCGCCATCTGGTGGCTTTTGGCATAGTTCGCAACGTCTATAAACGGGGCAACCCAAATAGTACCTGCGTTTTGCTTCAGGTAACGTAGCAACTTGTTATGTTCTGGCAAGGCAACATTCAGCGAATGGCCACCACCTACCCCGTGAAACAGAAACACGATCAGCGAGTTGGTGGCCTGGGCTTTTTTTACCAGATCGATCATCTCTTCGCCCGATTGACCGTTGATAACGTATGAGCCAATATCCGCGAAATTGATCCCGTCTATTGTCAGCATTTCGGCCTTTGTGCCCCGAGCCGCCACAAAGTCGGCTTCCACGGATTTGTAATAATCAACCCCGCCAATTTTAGTATCCCCACAGGGATAGGCAAACGTACGGGCGGTTTTACCATCGAGCGTTTTCAGGAGCGTGTTGGTCATTTTGATTTCATCGGTCATCCGCTGGAGCGTGTACTTACTTAAATCGTACGTCGGATTTACCCACTCCCGGCCCGGCTGATCACCAGCGCAAGGGTGAAACAAGGTGTGGTTGGCTAGCTCGTGACCTTTATTGGTGGCTGTTTTCCAGCGAGGAATATTATTGGCAAAGCCAGCTGCATAACCCGACAAATAGAAGGTTCCGGTCAGACCTAACGAATCCAGCGCAGGAATGGCCTTGTCGAGATGTACGGCAAGCGCATCGTCGTAAGTCAGGACGACAGCGCATTGTTTACCATTCCAGGTAGTCGTGTTCTGGCCCAACGCTACGGTATGGACGATGGCCAATAACCAGAGAAGATGTCTATTTTTCATGTTGTGAACAAGTTCTGACTAGAACACTACGTACCGAAAAACGGTAGCTGAGCAACTGCACTATGTAGAGTCTTAGTGTACGATTTTTTACTCGCCTGAAGGAGGGTTATTGGCTGCCTTGTTGGCAAAGGACTGGATGGCTGGCAATTCAGCCTCTAAACTGTCAATGAGCTGAGTGACCAGTGGAACGAAATCCGACAACGGTGTTGTAGCCCTGATTAAGGTTTCCAGATGCTGGATTTGCTGAACGATATCTTCCAGGCCAAACATCTTGATGGCCGCTTTCTGCGTGTGAATAATTTTACCGATTTCAACAGGATCATTAGCCGCCAACGCCTGGCGTAGCTGAGTAAGGTGAAGCGGAGTTTGTTCGAGAAATAGCTCAACAAGTTCAAGCGCAAACTCCATATCGCCCCCTACCGAATTCAGGAGGGGTTCAATCGAAAAGGTTTCTTTACTCGATTTAGCAGGGATAACCGGCGCTGGTATTTTATTCTCGACAGTTGAGCTGGGCACGTATTTTAGAATCAGCTGTTGAAGTTCGCTGGGTTGAAACGGTTTGGGTAGAAAGTCATTCATTCCCGCCTGTAGACATTGCTCCCGTTCGCTGGCCAGGGCGTGGGCGGTCATGGCTATGATTGGTATGTGACTACGTAGCGTATTCCGTATCTGGTGAGTAGCGGTATAACCATCCATAATCGGCATTTGAATATCCATCAAAACCAGATCAAACGATTCGTGCCGAAGCCGATCCACCGCCTGCTGGCCGTTTTCCGCAATATGCGCTACGTGTCCAAGGCGATTCAGTACACCGAGCGCCAGCTTCTGATTCATGAGGTTATCCTCCGCAACCAGGATTTTTAAGCTATGTCCCGGTTTATCCCAGGGCGATTTGTGTTTGTTGATGAGCTGTTCGGCTGAGCTGGGTGCGATTCGGTAGGGTATTTCCACCGTGAAGGAAGAACCCTGGCCAGGTGTGCTGGATACCGTAACCCAGCCACCCTGCAATTGGACCAGCGATTTAACGATGCTTAGCCCTAAACCCGTGCCACCATACTGCCGGGTTGTGGAATCGTTAGCCTGCCGAAATCGCTCAAAAATATAAGGTAGTGCCTCGGTGTCGATACCGATGCCCGTATCCTGGACAATAAATCGGACGTAAACGGTTTTATTGGTCGACTTAGTTTTTTCGACCCGGATCAGTACGCTGCCCTGCTTGGTGAATTTGATAGCGTTGCTAAGCAGATTCAATAAAATCTGCGTCAGGCGCGTGGGATCGCCTAATAAAACCGGAGGAATGGTTGGGTCAATATCCGCCGTAAGCCGTAGTTTTTTGTCGCTCGCGGCCGATTGAAGCATCGTTCGAATCGAATCAACCAGCGACTGGACACTGAAGGGTATCGTTTCCAACGGCAACATGCCCGATTCAATTTTGGCGATGTCCAGAATATCGTTTACAATCGTCAGCAGATTTTTGCCCGCCGTTCCGATGTAGCTGGTAAATTCTTTTTGTTCATCGGTGAGGGGGGTTGTTTCCAGCAGACTTGAAAAGCCCAGAATCGCGTTCAGTGGCGTACGAATTTCGTGACTCATGTTGGCCAGAAATTGCTTTTCGGTCAAACGGGCTTCATTGAGGGCGAATGCGAAGCGATAAGATAGTACCAGCGACTGGAAAAAAAAGAAACCTAAGTATCCTAAAAAGAGACCTATTTTTATTGGAGTAGCTAATCCAAAATACTCGCCCAGAATCAGGCTGAAGATGACGAGCAGAATGCCAGTGCTGATTAATGAATACAGTGCTCCCGGCCTATTCTGGCGAACCGCCAGCCAGTATACGTAAAAAGCATAACCAATATAGGCGACCATTAAACCCAGAAAAGGGTTCATCAACTGCGTGAACAGGATAGGCGGCAGAACAACTACGGTTATGGCAAAAACCATGCATACCCACGCCATCAGCGTAATGATCTGACGGTGAGTATCCTGAGGATATAGTGACTGGGTATAGACCAGAAAGATAGCTATCGCCAGGTATAATGAAGTATACTCAAGCCGGATCGTGGTCGACCAGGCAAGGTCGGGAAATAAGGTGTGCAGCGCATAGTGGTCAGTGCCTATGATTCGGTACGTATAAATAAGACAGAACAAACCGAAATAAAGCATTGGCCGATCGGTCCGGCTAAAGCTGAATAGCCCAAGAAAAAACAGGCCAGTCATAAAAACGGCACCGCCCAGAAAAAGCGCCTGTGCCCGGCTGGTCGCCAGCTCTGTTTCCAGTCTGGTTGCTTCGCCGATACGTATCGCTTTGGCAGACCCGCCTTTCGCATGCTGAAAATTACTGATTTGCAGTAACAGCTTAAGTGTATCGGCAGATGCTGGTACCTGAACCAGTTGCGTCGACCAATAAGGGGTAGTAGCAAAGGACGTAGTGGCCGGAGTTCCATTATGGGTTACCTCACTGCCATTGACAAACAGCCGGTAAGACGTATACTGGTCGGGTAATTCCAGCATCAGTGGAACCGTTCGTTGGGGTAATAACACGGTCAGTGCATACGTAGCGTACCCCTGATTAGAAAGCGGCTCTTTTTTCCAGTTACTGGTCGCCCATAACTGCGGGAATTTCGTATACTCAAACGTCGATTCAGGGTCGGTAGGAGTACGTAGTTCGTTCCAGTACCATTTCCATTCTCCGCGTAAATCAATAGCCTGACTAGTGAAATCTATTTGTCTCAGATCAAGAACGCCCTGTTTGGCTAGCGGTTGTTTTATGGGCTGAGCCTGTAGCAGGCTTGAGAAGAATAGGATGGTGAAAAATGAGTAGGTTAAGGTAACGAATAATCGGCGGCAGGGCGTAGTATGTGTAGGAGCTATGTTCGTAATTAACGTCATCCAGGGTTGGGATAGCAGATCGCTCCATAAATAACGGATATAAGGGTAAACCTGGATGTGGTGCATTCGCAATCGTATCTACAAAGTTGGATGAGGAAGGTCGTTGCTGACTACAGAAGAATGATAAATTAATGTGAAATATACTTATCAAAAACTATAGTTTAAGTTATTATAAAGCAAATTATTTAACTTTAATAGGATTCTAAAGCCGCTTGTCTTTAAAGGGATCGCTGATTGCGACTGTTTTTTAGCTGGTGGTATGGAAATTTTCCGGTATCATTATAGAGTTAAATGGATCTGAACACAAGATAAATCCCTTCATCAATAGTGCCTACATTGTCCATGAAGAAAAGCCTCCTGACAGGCATTTTTTTATTGCCCCTGTTCTCATCATATGCTCAGCAGCGCCCTGCCCTAACGACAAGGGATTATGAACAGGCTCAACGATTTTTGTCTACAAACGCTGAGCAACTAATCGACCATGCTTCCGTCCGGCCAAACTGGCTCCCCAACGATCGGTTCTGGTATCGCGATTTAACCGCCAATGGAAGCGAGTTCATACTCGTAGACCCCGCCAAAGGAACCCGTACGACTGCCTTTAATCATCAGCGGTTGGCCGACAGCCTGTCGAAGGTGACGGGGAAGAAGTATGCAGCCGCTACGTTGCCGTTTCAGACGATTCGTTTTTCGCCGGATGAGAAAGCGATTATCGTTCAGGTCGGTGGCAAACAATGGAAAAGCAATCTCCAGACGTATCAGATTACAGCCGATTCGTCGCCCGTTACGTCAACTCCTGAACCAGGTGGTCGACCCGCCAGGGGAGAAGGGGGTATCGAGGTTTTATCGCCCGACCGAAAACGGGCTGCTTTCATCAAAGACTATAATCTCTGGCTACGTGACGTACAGACGGGAAAGGAAACGCAGCTTACGACCGACGGCATCAAGGATTTCGGCTATGCGACCGATAACGCTGGCTGGAAATCGAGCGACCGAGCTATTTTAGCCTGGTCGCCGGATTCGAAGAAGATTGCTACGTTCAGGCAGGATCAGCGGCAGGTCAGCGATATGTATCTGGTCACGACCAATGTAGGAAAACCGACCTTGAAACAGTGGAAATATCCTTTGCCCGGCGACAAGGATATTCCGACCATCGCCCGAGTTATCATTGAGGTCGATAATCCAAAAGTGATTGCGTTACAGATTCCGCCCGATCCGCACAGAGCTACGTTGAGCGATGATATTGCGAGTAGTGGCACATTTGACGATGTCAACTGGACAGAGGATGGGGCTAAGCTGGCTTTCGTATCGACCTCCCGCGATCATAAAGAGGAAAAAATACGTATTGCCGATGCCGCAACGGGCGCCGTGCGGGATGTATTCAACGAAATAGTACCCACTCAGTATGAATCGGGCTGGGGCGCCATCAACTGGCGCTACCTTGATAAATCGAATGAGTTTATCTGGTTTTCGGAACGCGATAACTGGGGGCATTTATACCTCTATGATGCCACGACAGGAAAGCTGAAAAATCAGATCACCAAAGGCGACTGGCTTGTGACAAAGCTGCTTAAGGTAGATGAGAAAAAGCGGGTGCTCTATTTCATGGCCAACGGTCGGCAAGCAGTGAATCCTTACTTTGGGCAACTCTGTAAAATTGGATTTGATGGCAAGAACTTTGCTGTACTCACGCCCGAAGAAGGAAATCACCAGGTGACGCTATCGCCTTCGGGAAACTACTTTGTGGATAGTTACTCAAAGCCAGATGTACCACCCGTTACGGTGGTACGTAATGCTGAAGGCAAACTCATTGCTACGCTCGAAAAAGCCGATATTTCGAGGCTGACGGCCACCGGCTGGCAGCCGCCGGTTCCGATTGCACTCAAGGCATACGATGGCAAAACAGATATCTATGGATTGATGTACCGGCCTACGAAACTTGACCCTGCCAAAAAATACCCGATTATTGATTATATCTATCCAGGCCCACAGGGCGGAAGCGTTGGGAACTGGTCGTTTTCGGCAGCCAGGAAAGATAATCAGTCACTGGCCGAATTAGGGTTTATTGTAGTGGAGATCGAAGGAACCAGTAACCCATTACGTTCCAAAAGCTTCCATGACATGAGTTATGGCAATATGGCTATTAACACGCTCCCTGACCAGATCACGGGTATTCGCCAGCTGGCGCAGAAATTCGGCTATATCGATACGACTCGTGTAGGTATCTGGGGACATTCGGGCGGTGGATTTGCTACCGCGACGGCTATGTTCCGCTATCCAGACTTCTTTAAAGTAGGTATTTCGGAGTCGGGTAACCACGATAACCGTAACTATGAGGACGATTGGGGTGAGCGCTATAATGGGTTGGCTGCCAACGTCGATTATGAAGCGCAGGCTAATCAGAATTACGCTAAAAATCTGAAAGGCAAACTCATGTTAGCGCATGGTATGATGGACAATAACGTACCGCCTTACAATACGTTACTGGTTGTCGAAGCGCTCGAAAAAGCTAACAAGGATTATGATCTGGTTATTTTCCCAAACAGCGCCCACGGCTTCGGCGTCTACAATCCTTATATGATGCGTCGGCGCTGGGACTACTTTGTCAGGAATTTGCAGGGCGCTGAAACACCCCACGAATTTTTGATCGATATCAAGCCCGATCCACGTACTAGTGTAAGGTAATTCTGCTACGTATCATAATGCATAAAGCCCGCTCAAGCGGGCTTTATGCATTGTCAATAAACGGTTATCGTACTACGATCCGCACATCTCGCAACCTTCCGGGTCATCGAGCGAGCAGGTCATAGCTGCGTACTGCTGCTCCAGATCCGTTACCATCGGAACAGGGGTAGGAACCGCATTCGTAGCATGCTCTTTGGCGTACTGCGCGTAATCGAGTGGTTTTTCGACAGGTGCTGTTTCGGCCATGGCTGGTTCGAGCTGGGGCTCGGCCTGAGGCTGAACAACCGTGAACTTAACCGCATCGGCAGCCGCTTTTGTGCGCAGGTAATACATACCCGTTTTCAGACCCGCCTTCCAGGCGTAGAAGTGCATCGACGTCAGTTTGCCGAAGTTCGAATCCTGAATGTGAATGTTCAGCGACTGCGATTGACAAATGTAGGCACCCCGGTCGGCGGCCATATCGATGATGTTCTTCTGCTTGATCTCCCAAACGGTTTTGTAAAGATCTTTGATGTTTTGTGGGATACCTGGAATTGCCTGAACCGAGCCGTTAGCCAGAATCAGGTTATTTTTCATGGTATCGTTCCACAAACCTAGTTTCACTAAATCTTTCAGCAGGTGCTTGTTAACCACCACAAATTCGCCCGATAGTACGCGACGGGTGTAAATGTTGCTCGTGTAGGGTTCGAAGCATTCGTTGTTGCCAAGAATCTGCGAGGTCGAAGCGGTTGGCATGGGGGCCAGTAGCAACGAGTTCCGAACACCGTGTTCAACAACGTCGTTACGTAGTGATTCCCAATCCCAGCGATTCGATTTTGGCTTAACGCCCCACATGTCGAACTGGAATTGACCCTGCGAAATTGGTGAGCCTTTCCAGGTTTCGTATGGGCCGTATTCTTTCGACAGTTCCATCGAAGCCGTCATAGCTCCGAAGTAAATGGTTTCGAAAATATCTTCGTTCAGGCGACGCGCTTCGTCCGACTCAAACGGCATACGTAGCATAATGAAGGCATCGGCCAGTCCTTGTACGCCCAGACCAATTGGCCGGTGGCGCATGTTGGAACGACGCGCTTCTTCTACTGGGTAGTAGTTGAGATCGATAATTTTGTTGAGGTTACGCGTAGCTACTTTCGTAATCTCATACAATTTCTCGTGATCGAAGCGCAGAATACCGTCGTTACCACGCGTGATAAACTTCGGTAGCGCAATCGAGGCCAGGTTACAAACCGCTACTTCGTCAGGAGCTGTATACTCGATGATTTCCGTGCAAAGGTTCGACGACTTGATGGTGCCGAGGTTTTTCTGGTTCGACTTTTTGTTCGCAGCATCCTTATATAGCATATAAGGCGTGCCGGTTTCGGTTTGCGACTCCAGAATTTTGAACCACAGATCCTGTGCTTTCACAGTCCGGCGAGCGCGGCCTTCACGCTCGTAGCGTGTATACAAAGCCTCAAATTCTTCGCCGTAACAGTCAGCCAGACCAGGACACTCGTGTGGGCAGAACAACGACCACGTATCGTTATCTTCTACGCGTTTCATGAACAAATCGGGCGTCCATAAGGCATAGAACAGATCGCGGGCACGGTTTTCTTCTTTCCCAGAGTTCTTTTTCAGGTCCAGGAAGTCATAAATGTCGGCATGCCAGGGTTCCAGGTAAATCGCGAAAGAACCTTTCCGTTTACCACCTCCCTGATCGACGTAGCGGGCTGTATCGTTAAAGACACGTAGCATCGGGATAATACCGTTGCTGGTTCCGTTAGTCCCCTTAATGTACGTTCCCGTAGCCCGGATGTTGTGAATACTCAGACCAATACCACCAGCCGACTGCGAAATCTTAGCCGTTTGTTTCAGCGTATCGTAGATCCCTTCGATTGAATCGTCCTGCATGGTTAACAGGAAGCAGCTCGACATCTGTGGCTTCGGCGTTCCGGCATTGAATAGCGTTGGCGTAGCGTGCGTAAACCACTTCTCACTGAGTAAGTTATAGGTTTCAATCGCAGCGTCGATATCATCCATATGAATACCAACCGCTACCCGCATCAGCATATGCTGCGGGCGTTCAGCAATACGGCCGTCGATTTTCAGTAGGTATGACTTCTCCAGGGTTTTATAGCCGAAGTAATCATATCCATAGTCGCGGTCATAGATGATGGTCGAATCGAGTAGCGCTGCGTGGTGGCGAACAACCTCGTAAACTTCCTTTGAAATCAACGAAGCATTTTCGCCGGTTTTAGGATCTTCGTACGTATACAGGCGCTTGATGGTGCCGGAGAACGATTTGTTGGTCTCTTTATGCAGGTTCGAAATAGCAATCCGAGCAGCCAGGATAGCATAATCGGGGTGCTTGGTGGTCATCGAAGCGGCTGTTTCGGCTGCCAGATTATCCAGCTCAGTGGTTTTTACGCCGTCGTAGAGGCCATTTACCACTTTCATGGCAACCTCAACAGGTTGAACATAAGCCGGGTCAAGACCGTAGCACAGTTTTTCAATCCTGGCGGTAATCTTGTCGAACTTGACCGACTCCCGGCGTCCGTCACGTTTGATTACGTACATGAGCGTTTGGGTTAGATTTTATAGTATATGAGAAAATTTTAATTCAATAATTGGGCGACTATAGGAGGTTATTGTCAGCTAGGAATAATAGTAATAAAGTAACCTGAATAGTAGAACTGTGACCGTTAAGCGTAGTTACGATGTAACGGAGTCTTAAAGTTCTATTGAAATAGACGGAAAATCAACCAGGATGGTTCGGTCGTTTTCGCGATTCGTTGAAACGTGCAACTCTAGCTAATGGGTTAAGAAATTGTTAAGCCGTAAGGCTTAGTGACTTAACAATACCCGATAGACGAGTCGAGCTAAAAAAAATAAAAGAGCGATTTTACTTTGCGGTCTCAAATCCAAACCTGACTAAGAGAGCCGTACTGAAGAAGTGTAAAGACTCCTGAAAATAGGAAGAAATAGGACAGTATCAAGGCTTTGTTAAGCGATTATTAGGCAACGGGACAGGTTTATCCGCTTGATAATCAAACAGAAAAAGAACCTGAAAAACTGCTTGTCAATCCCGGTATAACACCGTACCTTTGCAGTCCTTTTCGGTCGGAAACCGAGGAGATGACAAGAAACTGAGATTTAGATCATGAAAAAGGGCATTCACCCGGACTACCGCGAAGTGGTATTCCACGACCTGTCGAGCGACTATAAATTTGTGACCCGCTCAACCGTTCAAACTAAAGACACTATCGAGTTCGAAGGCAAAAGCTACCCACTCGTTAAAATTGAAGTTAGTTCGCAATCGCACCCATTCTACACGGGTAAGAACGTACTGCTCGATACAGCTGGTCGCGTTGACAAATTCCGTAAGCGCTACGGCACCAAATAAGCTTATTGTATTTTTAGTCGAAAAGCCCCGATACAAAGGGGCTTTTTGCATTACTTATCCATTGTAGCGCCAATGCCTCAAATTCGTCATTTGACTGCCTATCTGGAAAGCCTGGCTCCGCTGGCTTATCAGGAATCGTATGACAATTCTGGCCTGATTGTGGGTGATCCAACAACGGAGCTCCAGGGCGTGCTGGTAACGCTTGATGCCACGGAAGCCGTTATCGACGAGGCCATTGCCAAAGGCTGCAATCTGGTGGTAGCCCATCATCCCATCGTGTTCAAGGGGCTAAAAAAACTAAATGGCAAAACCTACGTTGAACGCACGGTCATCAAAGCCATCAAACATGACGTAGCCATTTACGCGATCCATACCAATCTGGACAACGTAGTGGGGGGCGTCAATTTTAAGATTGCGGAGAAGCTGGCGCTGCAGAACGTACGAATTCTTGCCCCTAAAACACAGGTGTTAAGCAAACTCGTTACGTTTGTTCCGGTTGCCGATACGCAGCGTGTCCTCGATGCTCTTTACTCGGCAGGGGCTGGACAGATTGGCAAGTATAAAAATTGCAGCTTCCGGGTAAATGGCACTGGTACGTATCAGCCCGGAGAGGGTGCGCAGCCTGTCATTGGCGAAGTGGGTGATTACCATGAAGAGTCTGAAAATCGGCTCGAAGTGATTTTTCCATCTCATCAGCAGGGGCAAATGCTGGCAGCGTTACGTCAATCGCACCCGTACGAAGAGGTCGCTTATTATTTAACGGCGCTTGATAATCAGAATCAGGAGGTTGGCTCCGGTGCTGTCGGTGATCTGACAGAGCCATTAGAAGGGGCGGCCTGGCTGGCCTATCTTAAGCAACGTATGGGGCTGAATCTGATTCGATACACCCCTTTACTCGATCGGCCAATCCGGCGTGTGGCCGTTTGCGGGGGCGTAGGAAGCTTTTTGCTATCGGATGCCATACGGGCTGGAGCCGATGTATTCGTTACGGCCGACTATAAGTACCACGAGTTTTTTGATGCCGACAAGCGCATTCTGATCTGTGATATAGGTCATTACGAGAGTGAAGTCTTTACAAAAGAGTTAATTAGCCTGCATTTGGCAAAAAAATTCACTACTTTTGCGGTAATTTTAGCTGAAACGGACACGAATCCGGTTCGCTACTTCATATAGCACTAACAATTTTCCGAATGGAACTGACGATTGCGCAAAAATTAGACGCTCTTCTTAAACTGCAATCCCTTGATTCTCAATTAGACGAACTCATAAAAATTCGCGGTGGCCTGCCCGAAGAAGTACGTGATCTGGAAGACGATATTGCCGGCTTCGAAACGCGTATTGGGAAGTTTCAGGCTGAAATCAAGACGCTGGAAGAGGATATCGAGCGCAACCGCATTACAAAGAAAGACGCCGAGAAGCTGATTACAAAATACAAGGATCAGCAGATGAACGTGCGGAATAACCGCGAATTCGACGCCATTTCGAAAGAGATTGAGTTGCAGTCGCTCGAAATCGAGTTAGCTGATAAACGGATCAACGAAGCTCAGTTCCGCGTGCGGGGTAAGGAAGAAGAGATTAAAACAACGCAGGCTGCGCTGAACGAACGGAAAGAAGACCTTAAGGCGAAAAAGCAGGAGCTTGATCAAATTACGTCGGAAAGCCAGGAAGAAGAAAAGGAAATCATTAAACAGCGCGACGAGCAGTCGACAAACGTAGAACCTCGTTTGTTGAACTCTTACAACAAAATTCGGAGCAATGCGCTGAATGGGTTGGCGGTTGTAACCGTAAAGCGGGGTGCTTGTGGTGGCTGCTTTAACGTAGTACCTCCTCAGCGTCAGGCCGATATTAAAGACAAAAAGAAAATTATTGTCTGCGAACACTGCGGCCGGATCTTTGCCGATGTTGAAGGGGCCCCTGAACCAGCTACGGTTGGTCGTGGTCGCTAATAGCACGCTAATTATGAAATTGTTGACGCCAAAAGCACCGGGCATTTGTCCGGTGCTTTTGTTTTTGCTGTGTAGCCTGCCTGTTTTTCTGAAGGCCCAGGATTTTAGCTGGACACCGGGGATGCAACAGGCTTACGTGGCGATGCACAAGCTAAAAATGCCTGCTGCCCGCCAGTTGCTGGCCAAAGAAAGAACCTACAACGGCATCCGTATCTTTCTGGACGATTATGCCGATATGATTACGCTGGTAACCACCGACGATGACCGGGCTTTTGCCAGCCTGAGCGACCGCGAAGATGAGCGGCTCAGCGCGCTGAAAAAACTGGATGAAGATTCGCCGTGGCAACGTGTCCTGCAGGCCGAAGTGCGGTTGCACTGGGCGTTTGTAAAGCTGAAGTTTGGTAAGGAATTAAGTGCTAGCTGGGATGTAATTCGGGCGTATAAATTGTTAGCGGCTAATCAGAAACGTTTTCCGGATTTTTTGCCGACCTATAAATCATTGGGAACGCTGCATATTATGATCGGCTCTGTACCAGATAATTACAGTTGGGTAGCTAACTTACTGGGCTTTCACGGTAACGTTCAACAGGGGCAGCAGGAACTGCTACGGGCGCAGCAAGACCCTACATTTCGATTCGAAGCCCAACTGATTGACCTGATGGTACGGGCATACGTACTAAAATTCACGGATTCAGATGGGCAGGAGCTGAAGCATCTGATCGCTGATAATGACGACAGCCTGCTGCTTCATTTCTTTGGAGCAACCATTGAGCAGAAAAATGGACGTAGTGAGCAGGCGTTGACGTACCTACAGGCTCGACCAACTGGCGCTACGTATCAGGCAATGCCTATCATCGACAACATTCTGGGCGATATTTATCTCCAGAAAGGACAGTATGCGACGGCAATCGCTCATTTTCAGGCATTCCTGAATACGTATAAAGGCCGAAACTTTGTCAAGGATTCATACTATAAACTGTTCTTGTGCCATTGGCTGGCCAACGAACCGGAATTGAAAGCTCGCCCATTTTTACAGAAAGTAACAGCGGTAGGACGAACGACTGTTGAATCGGATAAGGCGGCTCAGAAGTTCGCTCAGGCCTATCTAAAACAAGGTGTGTCGCCGAATCAGAAAGTGCTGATGCGGGCGCGTCTGGCTTCCGATGGCGGATTTACGGATAGTGCGTTAGCGTATTTACGGCCTTATACCGAAACGAAATTCCCAGTGCTGGCCGAAAAGGCAGAATTTAACTATCGGCTGGGGCGTATCTATCAGCGCCGAAAGGAACCAGACGTAGCGATATCGTACCTGAAACGGGCGTTGCTGCTAAGCGATTCGCGCGACGGCCAGCGCGAAGAACTTTCCTTTGGTGCTACGTCGGCCTTGCAGTTAGGCTACATTTACCAACAAAAGAATGACCGAACGCAGGCTCGGTTATTCTTTGAAAAAGCACTCGCTTTTAAGCATCACGAATATAAAAACAGTGTCGATAACAAAGCCAGGGCAGCTTTGAGTAGCCTGTAGACGTATTGTAAAAATAGATACGCCATGTCTCCAAGACATGGCGTATCTATTTTTACAATACGTCTACAATTAGTCATCAATAATTAAATCATCAATCAGTCCTGATTGACCACAATTCTGATGAAATTGATAATATGGCTCACTACCACCAAACCAGTTGAGGACTGATTGCTTCATTAGCCTGGTTGGTTTGGGGTCAGTAATACGTTGATAAGAGCTGTAAGGATATTGGGTAAAGTCAGTACACATGCCATGAGCTTGTGGATTCCTGTGAATATAAGCGACTAATGCCGTAAAGTATTGATCGGAATTAACCCATTTTCTTCTGAAGTTCTTTTCAAACAAACTGCCTGTTCGCTGCTCCTGAACTTTTATCGATTTGGCATATGACATGAAAAAACGTCGGAAAAGCTCGCTAATAATACGTTCTGGCACCGTAATATATTCAGTACCAGAATGAAGTTTTTTCTCAGTTTCTAATAAACTGCTAAAGGCTTTGATACGGACTAGTAGATGAAAGTGATTAGGTAATAGACAGAAGGCATACGTCTCCAGGTAGGGGCTTAAATAGTAATCGTATTTTTGAAGGAAATATGTATAGTTTCGATCCTGATAAAATATATTGTCGCCATTATTACCTCGATTATAAATATGATAGTATTGTTCTTCCACTAACGGTGGATAGTATTCATGACGATGGGTAGGCATATACTTTATAGTAAGTCACCAAACTAGCAAAAAAATAGATACGCCATGTCTTGAAGACATGGCGTATCTATTTTTTTGCTAGTTGATCTTTAATTACGCCAGTGCAGCTACACCGGGTAGTGTTTTACCTTCCATGTATTCGAGCAGGGCACCGCCACCCGTCGATACGTAGCTAACACGGTCGCCATAACCCGCCTGGTTAACGGCTGAAGCGGAATCGCCACCACCGATCAGCGAGAACGCACCGTTTTCTTCTGTCGCTTTGACGACCGCTTCGGCGATAGCATTGGTGCCCGTAGCAAAATTCGGGAATTCAAATACACCCATTGGACCATTCCAAAGGATGGTTTTAGAATTCAGAACGACGTCCGTAAATAGTTTGATAGTTTCTGGACCAATATCCAGACCCTCCCAGCCATCCGGAATTTCGCCGGTTGCCACAATCTGGCGATTGGCATCGTTCGAGAAATCATCAGCACATAGGTTATCGACAGGCATATAAATCTTAACGCCTTTTTCTTCCGCCTTTTTGAGCAGTTCCAGTGCCAGATCCTGTTTATCGGCTTCGAGCAGCGACTTTCCAATAGCGCCACCCTGTGCTTTGGTGAAGGTATAGGTCATACCACCGCCAATGATCAGATTATCGACTTTATCGAGCAGCTTTTCGATAATCAGAATTTTATCGGAAATCTTGGCGCCACCCATAATAGCGGTAAATGGCCGTTCGGCTTCTTCCAATATCTTTTTGGCATTGTCAAGTTCAGCCTGCATCACGTAGCCAGATACCCGATCCTCGAAGAACTGGCCCATCACGGCCGTACTAGCGTGAGCGCGGTGTGCTGTACCGAACGCATCGTTTACCCAAACGTTGCCAAGCTTCGCTAATTTCTCCGCGAAGGCAACATCGCCTTTTTCTTCTTCTTTATAAAAACGTAGATTTTCCAGCAATAGGATTTCGCCCGGTTGCAAGCTGGCTGCCTGATCGATGGCTGATTGACCAATGCAATCATCCGCAAATTTAACCTCGCGGCCAAAGGCTTCTGTCAGCGCTGGCAGCAAATGCTTCAGCGAGTATTTTTCTTCAGGACCTCCCTTCGGGCGACCCAGGTGCGACATTAAAATGGCTGAACCGCCGTCGTTCACGATTTTCATGACGGTTGGAATGGTAGCCTTAATGCGCGTATCGTCAGTGATGTTGAACTCCTTGTCGAGTGGTACGTTAAAGTCAACCCGAACCAGGGCTTTCTTCCCAGCGAAATTATAAGAATCTACTGTTTTCATGCGACTGCGTATGGTCGTTGGTTTGCGGGGCCAAACTTAACGGTTTTTTAGCAGAAGCGGGTAGGGAAATCAGTACTTCCCGGCACTTCCTCCTCCGCCAAAGTCTCCACCGCCAAACTTTACATCGTGTTTTGGCGCATGGCTGGCTCCGGCAGCGGCCTGGATGGTGGTAAGCATTTCGCTAGTTAGAAAGAATTCATCCGGCGAATCGTCGTCGGGAGCGTCGGTAAAGCCGTTTTTGGGTTTACGTAAATACTGGATACCTGTTATGGCTAAACCAACCAGTACGACGCCCCCAATCGTCAGCGCTACGTTCAGTGGAACCAGCGCTTTGTATTCGTGGAACGTAATGAAGGCAGCAATTAGCCCTAAAATGCCCAAAATGATCAGCATCCGGTCTTTTTTCTGTATGCCCTGCCACAGATAAAGAACAGGAATCACGAACGTTAACAACCAGAATAAAATGGCCAGACTAATTTCAGGCGCTTCGGCTGGATGTGGTTTAGTCAATAAGCCGTTTAATTCCCGAACCACGAAGTAATTGCCACTAGCGGCTAAAACGATCAGAGACAGCCACTGAGCCAGATTCAACGGATCGGTGTAGTAGGCTGAACGTAGTACTGACTGGGAGAGAATGATGTTGGGGTTTCTGGTTATGACATATAAAATCCCTGAAACAGCCATCATCACAAACGGTAAGGCATCTTTTCCCCAGCTAAACTCCAGCAGCCCGTCGAAAATAAACGTGTATAAAGCGGCTATGGCGAAAAACGCAATCAACGTATCGCCATAATACCAAAGTACCAATAGCAGGAAGGGCAGGGTAAACAGGCAGTGGGTGGCTACCGATAGGCCATTGGGCAAAAACTGGTTAAGGCCAAAAACCACAAAGCCGGTTTGCATAACGACAAACGCGTTATCGACTCCGTTCCGATAAAAGGATCGCCGTTGGATGAGCAGCCGACCAATAAGACCCGTGCCGAGGCCAAACAGACAATTAAAGATCCCATACGTAATATCGTCGCTGAACAGCGCTGAATAAATGCTGGAAGGAAGTAAATAACAGGCCAGAATGGCTACGGTCGTGAACAGAAAAAGGCCAATCTCGATGAAACCGTTCGTTTGCCGGAATTCAACGGGGTAGTGTTGACGAACGGCTTGCATTTGCTCACTGGTCAGCAATTGTTTCTTGTGCCAACGTTCGGCCTGATTAACGATTTCGCGATTATAAATCCATTGCTCATTATAGGCTTTCATACCGATGCGTTACGTTTGGGTAGCTGGCTGATTAAATAATAAACAACGCCAATGCCGGTTAGAATAAAATACCAGTAGTAGGTGCCATCATTATCGGGGTGGACGTAGTGAAAAAACAGGTACGTAGCGCCGATATAGCCATAAACAACGCTCATGAGCAGAAACAAAAACGACTGCTCACGCCTGGCGTAGCGGTCCAGAACAAAGCAGGCAGACACTAGTCCCAGAATAAATACCACCCGAAGCTCTTCGAAATTGAACAGACCCCCAAGCAGCGCTACCATAAGCAAGTTTCCGGCAATGGTTAAATACGTATAGGTAAAATGCGCTTTGATCCGTTGCCGCTCCAGAACGAAAGCCAAACCAATCAGAACCAATCCTAATGCGATGGCCGAAAAAACCGTTTCCTGATCGAAGAAATTGGTTTTAAAATACAGTTCCAGCGGGCGAACCGTAACGCCTACCCACGAAATTAAAGCGGTCAATCCCATGCCTAATACGCCACGATGATCGAAGCGATAGGCGAGGGGCAGGAAAACAGCCGCCGGAATCAGCGTGACCAGACCGTAGCGTGTTCCAAATACGTTATATTGATACTGAACGTAGCCTTCCAGCGTCAGAAACAGCAAACAGGCCAGTAGTAGTGCATAATCGCCGAATGACGAGCGGCTTTTCGCTTGGGCCGTTGTCCATTCGGGGCGATATTTCCAGGCGAACCAGAAACTTCCAGCGCAGGCGGCTGCAATAACGGCCAGCAAGGCGTTGTGCCCGATTTGGTCGAAGTTGTCGTAAATCAGTAAGCCCAATCCCGAACTCAGCGCCAGAATCCCTATATAGAGCATGGCACGCAATTCCCAATGCAGCGAGAAGGGTTTTTGCCGTTCATACTCAGTTAGTGCAGACTGCTGTTCCGTCGATAAAATTCCTTGTTTATCCAGTTCATTCAGAACCTCAGTTGGGGACATAACTAGTCTTTTTTTTGTTTTGTAAATAACCCATAAGGCTGCTTATTGTATGGTTGGACGCCAGAAAATTGTTCTTACGCCCCGATATTATCTCGATAACTTTCGCTACGTGCTGGACTTTGTCAAACGCTTGTATGGCGGTTTGCTCAACGAAGCCGAGTGGGATTTTATCCGCCGATTCGACGCATTAAGCCTCGATGCCCAATGTCTGTATGTACGGTTTAGTAACCGCAAAGGACTCTTTTTTCGCGTTAACAAGCTACAGTATACTGAAATTACTGACCTACCGGCAGCCGTTGACGAGTTGATCGTAGCTGGATTTGTTGACCGTTTATCGGCGCATCACGAGCCTATGGGCGACGATGCGCTGAGTGTGTTCACCAAACCCGAATTGTTGGATCTGCTGCCGCTGGAACCGGAAGAAATTAAGCCACTTAGCAAAGAAAAGAAAGAAGGCGTAGTTCGCTACGCGATGCAGGAGCTGGATTTTGGCGAGATCGTAACCAGCCTGACCACGCGCGAAATCGTGGTGAAAATGAATTTCGAGGCCGAAGGGATGATGATCAAATACCTGTTCTTTGGCAATCGGAGTGGCAGCATGACCGAGTTTGTTGTTCGGGATTTGGGGATGGTCAACTTTGAGCGCTACGACGAAAGCAAACTTACGGCCCGGTTTAGAACCCGTAAAGAGGTAGAGGATAAGCTGTTGATATCGCTGACGAGCGAAGAGTTTTATGAACTAAAAGAAGCCGAGACGCCCGCCGAAGATATTTATAACTGGTTTTTGAACTGGAACGAAACCCGGCCCGAGCTCACCGAAATCGCGATTCCGAGTTATCAGAAACTGGTTGTTCGGGTGGGCGCTTATCTGGAGCGCCAGAAATTGCCCGAGCAGGCCCTGGCCGTTTATGAACTCTCCGATCGTGTGCCGGCCCGTGAACGTCGGGTCCGTTTATTATTCCGGAATGGTTCGGTCGAGGAAGCGCTGGCCCTTTGTGATGAAATTGCCGTTAACCCATATAATGCGGAAGAACGCTACTTCGCCAATGACTTTCGGGAGAAAATTCTGAGTACCGGCGAAAAGAAACGACCTCGAAAAGCCACCACCCGGTTCTTATCCGATGCCGAAAGCGTAAACATTCCGGCGGCCTACCGGCATCATGTCGAAGCGGGAGTCATGAATTATTATCTGGAACAGGGTTACGACGCGGCTTTCACCGAAAATTATCCGTGGCGGGGTTTGTTTGGACTGGTGTTCTGGGATATTATTTATGATGCCAATGTGCAGGCTATCCACCATCCGCTTCAGCGGGCTCCGTCGGATTTTTATCTGCCTGACTTTTACCATAAGCGCGAAGAACTGCTCAGAAAGCGGCTGGCCGAACTAACCACAAAAGACGACTGGCGTCGGCATACGGGCCGAATGTTCAATGCGAAGTACGGCATCACCAACGTATTAGTCGACTGGTCAGATGAATTGCAGGCGCTCGTTCAACGTATCATTGATCTGCTGGATATTGAACAGCTACGACTGATTCTGCTCGAAATGGCCCGTAACGTTCGCGAACATACCCGAGGCTTTCCCGATCTGCTGGTCTGGAATGAGCAGGGGCAATACGACTTTGTAGAAGTGAAGTCGCCGACCGACCACCTTGGCCCTCAGCAACTTCACTGGCTGGAATTCTTTCAGACGATAGGCATCCACGGGAAAGTGGTGCGGGTAATCTGGGAGCTCTAACGAAAATATTTCTGGGTCAGCGTATCCAAAACCGCTTCATCTTTGCGTTCTTTAGCCGCGAATCTTTTTCTATCATGCAAAGACGGAGTTTTCTTAAACAATCTGGCCTGTTAGCCGCCGGAGCTTTTACCCTTAATCAGCTCGACGTATTAGCGGGTGCTCCTAAAAAGACAATCAACCCGTTTGGTGTTCAGTTATACAGTGCCCGCGACGTATTGCCTAAAGACCCTAAAGGTGTTATGACGGAACTGGCAAAAATGGGTTATAAACAGTTCGAAAGTTTCAGCGGTGCGAAAGGGTTTCTGTGGGGTATGGAACCTAAAGAAATCAAATCGTTCCTGGGCGATCTGGGTGTAAAGATGGTGAGCACTCACTTCAATTATACGGGTGAAGTGAGCAAGCCCGAAGTGCTGAAAAAGAGTATCGAAATGGCGCACGATGCCGGGTTGAGCTATATTCTGTGCCCCTACATCGGTCCGCAGAAAACCTGGGATGACTGGAAACGGATTGCCGATCAGTTCAACGCGGTTGGCGAAGAAGTTAGCAAAGCGGGTCTGAAATTCGGCTACCATAACCACGATTACTCGTTCCGTCCCCTCGATGGCAAGCTGCCGCAGGAATACCTGCTGGACAATACCGATCCAAAGAATGTAATGTTCGAGCTGGACCTGTGCTGGATCGACGTAGCGGGTGTGAACACGGCCGATCACCTGAAAAAATATGGCAAGCGCTATGAACTTTGCCATATCAAGGATTACAAAAAGGTAGACGGTAAACCCGTTCAGAACGACCTCGGCAAAGGTAGCGTAGACTTCAAAACAACGCTACGTAACGCTATGGATAGCGGTATCAAATACTTCCTGGTTGAGCAGGAACAGTACCCCGAGTCGCCAATGGTTAGCCTCAAAAATGACGCAGACTACATGAAAAAACTAAGCGTTTAATTCATTTACCTGTAGCCTGGACGTGAATGCTGGTACGCTAGCCCGGCCAGGCTACAGTTGCTTTACTACGTGTTTGTAGTTTTTGCCAAGTGGCAGTTGTTTTCCATTCTGCAGGTGAATGGTGTTTCCCTCAATATAATGCACAAACTTTCTGTTGAGGATATACGATTTGTGGACTCGCACGAACGTATCGCCCGACAGTTGGCTCTCAAAACTGCTTAGCGTTCTTGCCGTTAACAGGAAACGCTCTTTCTCCCAGACCTTCACGTAGTTCCCCAGGCTTTCCAGAAAATAGACCTCATTCAGATTAACCTGAACCAGTTTTTTGTCTGTTTTAATGTACGTATGGGTCGGTTCGAGGGCAGAAGTAGATTGGGGTGTGAGGGCCGGTGTTGCCGCTTGCTTACGTAGCGTGTACGTTGCCAGGGCGCGGTTGGCCGCTTTCAGAAACCGATCGAAACGAAACGGTTTCAGTAAATAATCGCAGACGTCGAGTTCGAAACTTTCCAGGGCATGTTCTTCATAGGCCGACGCAATAATCACGAGCGGTTGCTGAGGTAAAGTCCGCAGGAAATCCAGACCGCTTAATTTGGGCATTCGAATGTCCAGAAAGATCAGGTCGATTGGCTGCCTGCTCAGAAAGTCCAGTGCTTCGGTGGCCCGGTAACATTGTCCGGCGTTTTCCAGAAATGGTACGTCGGCCATGTAGGCCAGAATCACATCGTGGGCTAGCGGCTCATCGTCCACAATCAGGCAGCGCATTCTCATGACAGATTTAATTGCAATTCGGCAATAAAGATATGGTCTTGTACCGTTGTGGTCAGCATGTGGCGATTAGGATAGAGTAACGTCAGTCTACGCTGCAGATTACTCAGGCCAATCCCCAACGTAGCACCGGATCGGGTGTTTGCTTCAACCGAGTTTTCGCATCGAAAATAAAGCTGTTGCTCATCCGACCGTAATGTTAGTCGCAGAATGGCTTTTTCTTCGGCGGGTTCGATCCCATGTTTGAACGCATTTTCCACAAAAACGATCAGCAGCAATGGAGCAATGGTCGTTTCGTTGTCAGCTACATACAGCTCGAAACGAACATCTAGTTTCTTTTTGAGCCTGATTTGCTGCAATTGGATATAGTCGTTGAGGTAGTTGATTTCCTCCTGAATCCTGACCTGCGGCTCTTTTCCCTTATAAATAACGTAGCGCATCAGTTCCGACAACTGGAGAATGCTTTCGGACGTTTGTTTCGATTGCTGAAGGCTCAGTGCGTACAGATTATTCAACGTGTTGAAAAAAAAGTGAGGATCGAGTTGCTGTTTCAATAGGTCGAGTTCCGTTTGTGTTCGGGCCTTTTCCAGCGCCAGAATCTGGTTGTTTTGCCGGGACCATTGCAGGGCTAAAACAACGGGTAAACTAACCAGAACGATACTCAGGGCAGCAAACGCATTTTCCAGTTTGAACGGATTTGTCGGCAGAATAGGGCCGAAAAGCTGGTTCATGGGTAGCATGCTGATGAATTGGCCCAGAATGGGGTAGAGGAAAGCAACCAGTGCCAAAGCCATTAATACGTACACGACAAGGCCATGTTGTTTCAGGATGCTGGAAACCAGAAAGCGGCTATTGATATAAAAGAAAAAATAGCCGCATACGTAGGTAAGTAAAAATTGAACGGAGATACTAAGGAACGTACCGAAATGGCGAACGATATGCCCAATCCTAAACTCAAACCCAATCAATAACTTCCCGTCCGAATAATAGGCTGGATCGCCCAAGCTGGATACCGCCATAGCACCCAGTGAGCAGGCAATAAAGGTCATACTGAGCAAAATAGCCGTGTCGAGGCTAAGCTTTTTAAACCATTTGCTTTGTCGGCCCCGCTTTTGGTAGTAAGCGTTAGCTGTCAGCAGTAATTCCAGACAATAACTGCCAATGGCTCCGCTGACGATCCATTCGCTGTACGGCTTCGGCAGGAATACAACACCGATAGCGGTGCTGACCGGCAGACAAAGCCCAAAGCTGAACAGCCAATAGGTCCAGTATCGCTTGCTCGACAGTGATTGATGTAATCGTTCTTTATGCCAGGCAAACAACAAGGCTGGGGAGAGTGACGGCGTTAGAACGAGGAGCGTCTGGCCGTAAATTGACCAGGTAGGCGAGGCTGCGGTCAGTGTATAGGAAATACCGAGCCAGAGCAGCAAACCCATAAAAATCCAGAATTCCTGACGCTGGACGTGAGCGAATACGTTGTTCCATTTTGCTGAAACCATCACTAAAAAAAGGGTTTATTCGTCAGCGCTGCAAATCATAATGATGAACGTATTGATTAGGATGACGTACGTAAAAAAACGCGGTCATCCTGTCTGATCGGTCGTTTATCCAGAAGCATTTAACCTTGATCATCTATAGTTGAAGCAACTGTTCTGGCCATCTAGCTTGCGTTCCTAACAAACGATAAGCAGCCGCAATGACCAGACTAACGATTCAAAACCTGACCAAACGGTATAGCAACGGCGTTAAGGCGTTGGACAACGTATCGCTGACTGTTTCTAACGGTATGTTTGGGCTGTTAGGGCCAAATGGTGCTGGCAAATCGACTCTCATGCGTACGCTGGCAGCGTTGCAATTCCCCGATAGTGGACAGATCTGTTTTGATGGGAAAGACATTCATCAATACCCTGGGCCGCTACGTAGTCAACTGGGGTATCTGCCTCAGGATTTTGGCGTCTATCCGAAATTGTCGGCTATCGATCTGCTACATCACCTCGCCCTGTTGAAAGGTGTAACGAATAAAGCGGAACGTAGCGATCAAGTTATGGCTTTGCTCCAGCAAACCAATCTCTATGCCGTCAGGAAGCAGGCAGTCGGTACGTTTTCGGGCGGTATGCGACAACGATTCGGTATTGCGCAGGCGTTGCTGGGAAATCCTCAGCTCGTGATTGTTGATGAGCCAACGGCCGGGCTCGATCCGCAGGAACGAAATCGGTTTCATGATTTGCTGAGCGAAATTGGTGAGCAGGTGGTTGTGATCCTGTCCACGCATATTGTCGAGGACGTTCACGATTTATGCCCTGAGATGGCGGTGCTGGCCAATGGGAAAATCATTCTGCGGGGGCAACCCGCCACCCTGACCGAAGCCCTGAATGGACGCGTCTGGCATAAATCGGTGCCCAAAGAGGCTCTGTTTCAGTATCAGCAGTCTTTTTCAGTGATTTCGACGCGCCGGATGGCGGGAACTATTCATATGTATGTGCTGGCCGACGATTGCCCGGATGTTGGTTTTAAACTCGTTTATCCGGGACTGGAAGCGGTCTATTTTGCTGCTTTGTTGGGTTGCCAGCCGCAGGGAAAGGGGGGGCATATATGGTAAGCTCTTTACTGCGATTCGAGTTCGCCTACCACAGCCGACAACTGACGTTCAGGGCTGCCATATTGCTTTTTTTCGGGCTGGGCGTAGTAGCCACTCAGGGGCATTTTGGCGGGAACGACGTTCATGCGAATTCGCCTTACGTAATAACCTACCTGGTTGGCTTTCTCTCCCTGTTTTCAGCCTTTGTCGGTACGTTGTTCTGCGCGAATGTCGTTCTACGGGACACGACGTACCGGATGGACACCATTCTCTACGTAACGCCCGTCGGGCGATTGACTTATTTCGCTTCCCGGTTCGTAGGCTTGCTGTGTGCCGTATTTCTGGTGCTTTGTTCAGCCGTGGCGGGGATTGCTGTCGGATCAATCCTGCTGAAACCTGAGCAGACCGGCCCTTTTGATCTCTGGTATTTCTGTCAGCCCTTGTTGGTTTTCGGCTTGCCTAATGTACTGTTTACGTCCTGTGCCCTGTTTTGCGTGGCGCTGTTTACCCGGAATCTAAGAGCGCTCTACGCAACAGGAATGCTTTTATACGTACTGTATCTGTTGGGCTCGATTCTGGGTAATTCGCCTGTATTCGCTAATGCTACGATAAAAACGGCTGGGCCAGACATGCTTTCGATTATACTGGACCCTTTTGGACTATCGGCGTTTTTTGGTGAAACCCGTTCCTGGTCTGATGAGCAACGTAATACGCAGCTGTTTCCAGTAGGCCAAACCTTTCTGCTAAACCGATTACTATGGACCAGCCTGTCGTGTTTGCTGTTGGCAGCAACGTATCGTTATTTCCCGTTTCGCCTGCCCATTTCATCCAAAACTGCCCGTAAAAAGCAACGGGAGAAAGCTGTTCGCTACGTTACCTATCGGCGTGTGGTTGTTCAGACAAAAGGGGCGTTGTATGGGTGGACGACGCTCTGCTCCCAGCTAAGAATGGAGATCATTTCGTTACTCAAAGACATTCCGTTCATGGTTATGCTGGGGCTGTGGATATTCGTGTTCACCGTCGAAGTAAATGATGCACTCGTGGGCGGTATATACGGTGTTCGTATCTATCCATCGACAGGGGTTATGGTCGATGAACTCCGTTCCATGCGCCCGGCGATGTTGCTGCTTATTTTTTATGCGGCCGACTTGCTGGAGCGTGAACGAGAAGCCAATATGCAGGCGCTCGTCTACACGACTCCGGTACCCAGTGCCAGTATGTGGGCCGCCAAAACGCTGACACTTGGCGTGTTAGTGGCGATTTTGGTCAGTGTGAACATAGCAATTGGCGTGGCTATTCAGTTGGTCCATGACTATGCCGCAATCGACTTCACTATGTATCTGTCGCTGTATTATTATAGTGGTTTACCTCTGTTTTTACTGGCCGTTCTGGTGGTGTTTATACAGATCATATCGCCCAATAAGTATCTGGGTATGCTGCTGAACGTAGTGGTGGCGGTGGTGTGGCTGTTCAGCCGACGATTAGGGTTGGAGCATTTTTTACTACGTTATGCTACGGTTCCCGATCTACAGTTTTCGGAAATGAACGGCTTTGGCCATTATACAAAAGCATTCTTCTGGTATATGCTCTATTGGTCGGCTTTTGCCGTCGTTCTATCGTGTCTGACGGTGGCTGTCTGGCAACGTAGCCTGTATCAGCGTTGGTGGCAGCGGATCACAGCCATTAGATCATCAGTGAGTAGATTGAGTGTATTGATCGGTATTGTCGGGCTTCTGGCCTGGCTATCGGCCGGGGCATACATCTATTATCAAACGAACGTGGTTGGTAGGTATCGGACACGTAAGAATCAGATCGACTGGCAGATACGTTACGAAAAAACCTATCAGCCTTTGTCGAAGCTACCACAGCCGATTATTAGGTCGGTCAAAACAGTCGTGGCTATACACCCGAAAGCAGGACGGTATACCGTAAAGGGTTGCTACGTACTAAAAAACGAATCCAGTCAGCCACTATCAACAATCTGGGTTGGCGTTGACCCGGACGTGACGAGGTCTACCATCGCTATTTCGGAAGCAAACACACTGCGACATGACGCGGAGTTCGATCAGTATTGGTTTTCGCTGTCAAAGCCGCTCGAACCCGGCGCTGAACTGACACTGACGTTTTCAATGGATGTTGTCCGGTCGGGGTTTATGCCGTTCAACAATGAACATTCGGTCGTGGAAAACGGTACGTATATCGAACTCGAAAAATACGTACCGCAGCTGGGGTACAATAGCCGCTACGAAACCGACGACGCTTTGGCCCGAAAAGAAGGCGGTCTTCCCAAAAAAAATACGGTACGTTCACGTGACAATCAGTACCACCTGATTCACTATGAAACAACCATTTCGACGGAGCCTGATCAGTACGTTGCTACAGTCGGCAATTTGCAAAACTCCTGGACGGCCAATAATCGCCGGTTTTTTTACTACAAAACTTCTGCTCCAATCAACTTCATGTTTGCGCTGAGTTCGGCCAGGTATGTGGTGCATCAGGAGAAATACAAAGGTGTCGAATTACGTATTTGTCATCAGTCAGGGTGGTCCCGTAACGTAGCGACTATGACGCAGGCGATGAAAGATGCATTGGAATACGGGAATAATCAGTTCAGTACGTATCCACTAAAACGGCTTACAGTGGCCGAAATTCCGCACTATCGGGGAGCAGCTACGGCCTATCCGGGGGTGATATTTAGTGCTGAACGTATCAATTTTATGGGCGATTTTCGGGACACCAATCGGCTGAATTATGGGTATGCTATCGTCGCGCATGAAGTGTTGCACCAGTGGTGGGCCAATAAGGTAGCATCGGTTTACGGTCCGGGCCAGGGACTATTGACCGAATCGTTGGCTAAATACGCAGAAGCGGTGATTACCGAAAAAGCTTTCGGTAAGATGAAACTTCGTCAATACTGGCAAGCCGACAATCGGCTCTATTTCTCGATGCGTAATCTGGATGGGCCGGAATTGCCGTTATGTACGTCTGAGCAGCCTGCTGTGTATTATCAGAAAGGTGGACTGGTGATGTACGCCATCAAAGAAGAACTGGGCGAAGCAAAACTGAACCGGGCGTTACGTCAGCTGATCCGTAAACATGCGTATCCGGGTAACAAAGCGACCGTCGATGATTTAGTCCGTGAATTAGGGCAGGAAGCGTCGCTCATCCAGCGTAAACGTATCAGCGACTGGCTGAATAAAGTAATCGTTTATTCCATGAATGTTCGCGTTGTGTCGTGTCGTTCGCTGCCGACTGGCCAATTCAGGGTAACGCTTCGTGTTACGTTGGCGAAAACTGATCAAACGAAGGGAAAACTCCCACCTGATGACTTGATCGATGTGGCGCTGTTCGATCAAGTCGCCGACGACTGGAATCAGACGACAAAACCTGTTTATCTGCAAAAGCACCTGATCACGAAAAACGAAACATTGATTACGCTGACCGTCAGCAAAAGGCCTAAGGCAGTGGCTATTGATCCGTACGGATACGTGTTGGACGAAAATCCGACGGACAACGTAGCAAGTTTTTGACAGGATTAACGGGATTGACAAGATTTTATAGTTGATCCTGTTAATCTTGTCAATCCTGTCGAACGAAATAAAAAGCACTATCTTTGCGCCACGTTTTGGGTTTCTCCTTCGCCAGAAGAAGAATTAAAAGGGAACACCGGTGCGAATCCGGGGCTATTCCCGTAGCTGTAAGTTCTGATTACCAGCCTGTAACAAGAGAGCCACTGCCGTTGGGCGGGAAGGCGTTACCGGTAGAACAAGCCAGAAGACCTGCCTCAGACCAATTCATGATTCGAGCTTTCGGGTAAAAAGCCGGAGATGAAAGACAGAGTTGATTGGCGGGTTCAACGCTACATTCGCAAACGAGTGTCTGATTCGTTTGTCTTTTATTTCAGTTTCCGAAGCTCATTACTTAATCTCATTTCACCTGATTAATGATGAGCAAAATCATTACGTTAGTGTCAGCGGCTCTGGCCGTGTCGTCTCTGTCTGCATTGGCGCAGGACAGTTCTCCAACTCCTTCTCAGCCTGTTCAGCTGGATGCCGTAACGGTTACGGCCAACAAAATCGAGCAGAAATTGTCGCAAACCGGCAAGGTCGTTACGGTACTTTCGGATTCCGTGTTGCAGCGTTACGCGACGCAGTCTGTCAGCGAGTTATTATCGCGGCAGGCTGGTTTACAGGTTGTCGGATCAAACGGTCCCTTGGGTACCAACCCTGATATTTATTTGCGGGGCGCTTCGTCGGGTAATACGCTGATTTTGCTGGATGGATTACCCGTCTATGACCCATCAGGAACAGCCAATACGTTCGACCTCAACCTGCTGACCGTGGGCGAGTGCGACCGTATCGAGATTCTGCGGGGCGCTCAGTCGACCAGCTACGGGGCTGATGCGGTGGCAGGTGTTATCAATATTTTTACGAAGCGAAACAGCAATGCCGCCGGACGTAAGCCTGTTGGCGTAAATGCCACGGTTAACTACGGAACCTACAATACGTTCCGGGGAACGGTAGGGGTGAGCGGGCAAACCGACCGGTTGTCCTATAATGTGCAGTACACGCGCTTATCGTCGGCTGGTTTTTCGGCGGTAACCGATCCAACGGGAACCAATAATTTTGATAACGACGGTTATAAACAAAACGCATTATTGGCGAATCTGACGCTTCAGCTTACGTCGCGGTTGAGCTGGAAAGTGCAGGGGCTGACTACGGCCTACACCGCCGATATTGATAACGGAGCGTTTGCCGACGAGAAGGATTTTACGTATAAAAGTCAGTTCAAGCGGTTTGCAACGGGGTTTGCCTTTAAGCACGCACACGGGCAGCTGACACTCAATTATAGCATTGGCGACAGCCGCCGGACCTACAAAAATGACTCGACACGGGTTGAGCCCAATGCGTCAGAGATTTATTCATCTCAAAAGTATGGCGGTCTGGCGCATTTTGCCGAGTTATATCATAACCTGAAACTCGGGTCCTGGGGCGAATTACTGACAGGGGCTGACTATCGGCTCAGCAACACCGATCAGGAATATTTATCGATCAGTGCTTACGGGCCGTATCAGTCGCCACCGATTGGGGCCGACACGGCCAAAATTGGGCAGGTTGGCATTTATGCAACGGCTATACTGACGCCTTATCAGGGGCTTTCGGTTGAAGTGGGTGGCCGCTATAATCGTAACTCGTTGTATGGTAATGTATTCACCTACTCGTTCAATCCGTCGTATCTGATTGCTGATCGGCTGAAGGTTTTTGTCAACCTGTCGTCGGGATTCCGGGCGCCAACGCTTTATCAGCTGTTCTCGCCCTATGGCAACAAAGCACTGAAACCCGAACAAAGCTGGTCGACTGAAGTGGGGGCTCAACTGTTTAGCAAGAGCCGGAATGCCTGGGTTCGGGCCGTTTATTTTGATCGTTTGATCAAGGACGTAATTTTCTTCGAATCACTGAATAGTGCTCCTTATGGTCGCTACGTTAATTTCGACCGCCAGCACGATCAGGGCGTTGAACTGGAAGCGCAGGCCGAACTGAACAAACTGACCCTCTCCGGCAACATTACGTGGCTGACGGGCGAGGTAAAAACGAAAGTGGCTGGCCGCGATACGACCTACAACAACCTGTTCCGTCGGCCCAAAACGCAGATCAACGTGAGCGTAGGGTACCAGATTATCCCCCGGTTGTTTGTGTCAGCGACCTTGCGGTCAATCGGCGAACGGACCGACCGTTTTTACAACAGCGAAACGTTCAATACCGACAACGTAACGTTAGCCGCCTATTCGACGATCGATGTATATGCTGAAGGCCGAATAACACCTCAGCTACGTCTGTTTGCCGATGTTCGTAACCTGTTTAATGAAACGTATTACGATATTTACGGGTATAATACGCGTCGTCGGAATGCCAATGTTGGCTTACGATTTACGTGGTAATTAAGCAGGTATTTTTCTGACAGGATTAACAGGATTGACAAGATTTGCTGGCCTATCTGAATCCTGTCAATCCTGTCGAAAAAACATATCAGAAAAGTTACGCATTATGAAAGCTTGTTCCTTTTTGCCAGCGGCTACCCAGATGGTCTATGATATGGGCCTGCAACATCTTCTGCATGGTGTTACGTTCGAATGTCCTGAAGAGTCGCGTATGGAGAAAGAGATTCTGGTCCGGTGCGTGCTGGAAGGACACGATTATTCCAGTGAAGAGATTGACCGGATTTTTTCGGCGTCGAAAGCAGAGGGCCGAAGCCTGTATTACGTAGAAGAAGAGAAACTTCAGGCCATTGTGCCCGACGTAATTTTTACGCAGGATGTGTGCGAGGTTTGCCAGATCGACACCAAATGTACGCAGGCCGTACTGGATCGTTTGCCTACGATGCCTACTGTGGTGGCACTAACTCCACAGAGTTTGACGGATGTGTTCGACTCGGCCATTACCATTGCTACCGCCCTGGGCCACGAAGAAGCGGCTTATACGTATCTGCAAGGCTTACGGTCTCGGATCGATACGGTAATTGATCGCCTGCGTGCTGGACGGGTTCTGCCTAAACGCGTGATGGTGATGGAGTGGATGGGGCCGATTTATAACTGTGGGCATTGGATTCCTCATCAGATTGCGTATGCTGGTGGTATCGATATGCTGGGTAATCCATCCGGCGATAGTATCGTTACGGCCTGGGACAAAGTACGTCGCTACGATCCCGAAGTACTGGTGATTGCGCCCTGCGGATTCACCACCGAGCGAACCATTCAGGAATTGTCCCTGCTGGAAAAACAACCGGGCTGGTACGATCTGAAAGCGGTGACCGATGGGGCCGTGTACGTAGCAGACTACGATTTGTTTACGCAACCTTCAGCCGCTACGCTGGTCGATGGTATTGAGTTACTGGCCGCTTGTTTTCATCCCGATTTATTTGCGGTTCCCGCTACGTTAGAGTCAAAAGTTAACCGATTATATGGAGAAAAAGCAGGCGTATCTGCACCTGGTAACGGGCGGAGCGCGTAGTGGCAAAAGCCGATACGCGCAGGAACTGGCCCTGAGCTGGAGCGACAATCCGGTCTACGTAGCAACGGCTAAAGTTTGGGATGATGAGTTTGCGGAGCGCGTAGCACATCATCGGCAGGATCGCGGACCGGAGTGGACCGTATTGGAAGAAACGCATCAGGTGAGTTTGCTTCCTATTGCCGAACGGACTGTGATGATCGACTGCGTAACGCTCTGGTTAACCAACTTCTTCAGCGATACCAGGAGCGATGTCGCCGAGTCGCTACGTCTGTTTAAGCAGGAAATCGATACCTTACTGACCCTGCCCGGCCAATTCATCATCGTTACCAACGAACTGGGCATGGGACTTCATGCCGAAACGGCTGTCGGACGGGCGTTTACCGATTTGCAGGGATGGGCCAATCAATACGTAGCGAGCAAAGCCGATGCTGTTACATTGATGGTGAGTGGATTACCGTTAGCCGTTAAGACGCCGGTATTATGAACAAAGCGGTCATGAACTGGTCGGGTGGGAAAGATTCGGCGCTGGCTTTGTGGCGTGTGCTTCAGTCGGATGCTTATCAGGTGGAAACATTGCTGACCACGCTGAATGCGGCTAATCGGCGTATTTCCATGCATGGTGTTTCTGAAGCCTTGCTGGATGCCCAGGCTAACCGAATCGGGTTGCCCCAAACGAAACTCTATCTGCCCGAAGAGTCGTCTATGGTAGCGTATGAACAACGGATGAACGATACGCTGGAACCGCTGATTGAGGCCGGCGTGACGCACGCTATATTTGGGGACATTTTTCTGGAAGACCTGCGAGCCTGGCGAGAAAATCAGCTTGCCAGCCGAAACCTGACCGGCGTGTTTCCAATCTGGCAGATTCCGTCTTTGCAATTGCTGGAAGAGTTCTGGGAAGCGGGCTTCAAGACGGTGGTTGTCAGTGTCAACAGCCAGTATCTGGATAAGTCGTTTTGTGGACGCGTGCTCGATCGGGAGTTTGTTCGTGATTTGCCGGCCAACGTCGATCCGTGCGGAGAAAACGGCGAATTTCATACGTTCGTTTATCAGGCCCCCTACTTTGCCGAACCCATTGAGGTACAGGTGGCAGACATCGTTACCAAGACCTACGATTTCAAAACGGCCACTGGTGAGCAAGTTGTCTCAACCTATTATTTTACTGATTTGCAATTGCTTCAATAAGCAGGTGCTGGTTCTGTTACGAACAAAAAAGCCTTCAGGTAGGGTTTGTAGCGAATAAATCGGTTCTTTGCTGAATAAAATGAGATTGATTGTAGGTTGCATGACAATTAGTAATCGTTTACTCAGCGGTATCTGCATTGGGTTAGTGTCATTTATTACCGGGGCTTGTCGGGTCGAAGATGCGCCACCTATGCCGTATGGGGCAGGGGCCTATGTAGTAAACGCGGGTTTGCCCGGTGGAAATAATGGGTCTATTTCGTTCTGGAGCCGCGATTCGAGCCGGGTGTCGACAGATATATTTAACGCGGCTAACGGTCGCTCGCTGGCCGGTACGGTTCGTGATTATACCGAAATTGACGGAAAGGGCGTGATTCTGGTCGACAACAACGCCATTGGGCAGGATCGGGTCGAAATTGTGGAGGCCGGAACATTTAAATCAATCGCAACCTTTCAGGCTCCCGATGTTGAAAACCCCCGTCAGGTTATCTATGCCGGTCCCAATAAGGTCTACATCAGTTGTTGGGATACAACCAACGTGGGTGGAGTGACCTATCCGAAGGCGGGTTATATTCTGGTGTTAAGCCTGGGATCGAGAACGGTGTTGAAAAAGATCCCCGTTGCCAAAGCACCCGAGCAACTGGTGCTTATCGATCGAGAGGTATTTGTCGGCAGTATTGGTGGTGAGCGCGTTTTGACTGTCATCAACGCTGATACCGATGAAGTTGTACAGCCGGGACTTGATGCGGGTGTCAATTCGAATCCGATTGGCCTGGATTTTAACGGCAAGCTATGGGCCTATACCTCGTCGACCAATGAAATGGTACGTATTAGTCCGACCAATAAACTGGTTGAAACCAGAATTAAAGTTGGAGACGGTACCAAAAGGCCAACTGCCATTACGCTCAGTGCCGATAAAAAACTGATCTACTTCGTGAATGCCTACACCGACCGACAGGCGGGCGAAACGTATCGATTCTCGATCAACGATACCGAAATTCTGGCAACGGTTCCGTTTATCCGGCGGTATTTTGCGGGTTTAGGCAGTGACTTGGGTGTTCCTGGCACCGATAAAGGCCGGGCGCTGCTTTATGCCGCTACTCCATCGGTTACGAATCAGCCGGGCTATGTGCTACGTTACCAGCCTAACGGCGCACTGGTCGATTCGATCCGGGCCGATATAGCTCCCATGCGCTTCTATTTCAAATAATACGTTGTATTTACAGTTCCAGGGTTTCCATTCGTAAGCGTGATTCTTCCAGATCAAGCTCATAGAGAATGGTCCGTAACACTTCGTCGTCGTGGTTGCCTTTGTGTCGCCAGCGAGTAGCTAATTGGCGCTCTACTTCAATAATTTCCAGTTGAATACGTAGCGTTTCGCGTATTTCCGATTCATTGACCCGCGATCTGCGTCCGTCCTGATGCACGCGAAGTCGGTCGATACGGGTTTCGTATTTCTTTTTCAATAAGGCCAGCGCTTCGTCGGAAATGTCATCGCTTAGTGAATAATTCGCTTCCAGGTGTTCGATGGCCAGGCTGGCCAACTGGATACGTAATTTAATTTCGTCCTGTTTGCCCTGCTGATCGGGCTGGATGTTTAGCCACCGGATCAGGTACGGTAAAATGATGCCCTGAAGTACTAACGTAGTGAAAATAACACAGTACGTAAAGAAGATAATCAGATCGCGTTGAGGAAAGGGTTCACCATTATGAAGTCGTAAGGGTAAGGCCAGCGCCACCGCCAGCGAGAGTACACCCCGCATACCCGTCCAGCCAATTATGGTAACGAGTTTTTGATCGAAAAGCGGATGGTTCTCCTTTTTTGATGAAAATAAACGGGGGAGATAGCTGGCCGGAAATACCCACAGGAATCGGGCTAAAATAACGGCTATACTAATCAAAGCGCCGTAGCCAATCAGGGCAATAGGCGAGTAAGCGGACGTAGTGAGCAGAATCCGGCGTAATTGCAGGCCCATCAGCACGAACACAATACTGTTCAGCATGAACGTCACTACGCTCCAGACGTTAATGGTTTGCAGATGCGCCTGACGCGACAGAAACTCGGAGGAACGTAGCGTTAGAAAGAGTCCGGAGGTGAGTACGGCCAATACACCCGATACATGCATTTCTTCAGCGATGAGGTAGCCCACAAACGGAGTTAGCAAGGTGAGTGTGGTTTCAACAACGGGCGTATCGTCGGTTAGCTGATGGATTCGCTTGACAACCCAGGCCAGACATAATCCAATAAGTATGCCGCCTGAAACGACCAGAAAAAATTCTTCTCCGGCTTCCAGTATCATAAACTGCCCCGTTGTGACGGCCGCTACAGCGTATCGATAGACAATCAGGCCGGTTGCATCGTTGACCAGACTTTCTGCTTCCAGAATGACCATAACCCGCCGTGGCAATCCCATCTGTTTGATAATAGATGTACCGGCAATTGGGTCGGTAGTGGATACCGTAGCACCCATCACGAAGGCCAGCGGCCATGAAAAACCAGGTACAAACGTATGGGTTGCCCAGGCCACAATCAGCGTCGAGAATAGTACTAAACCGAATGCCAGCAGTAATATAGGTCGGAAGTTGGCTTTGAAATCCGCCCAGGAGGTATTCCAGGCTGCCGAAAAAATGAGTGCAGGCAGAAAAATAAGAATAACAATATCGGGCTTAAGATCGACCGAAGGCAGACCCGGTATCAGGCTAATGGCAATACCGGCCAGGACCAGCACAATAGGTGAGGCAACGCGTACGCGTTCGGCCAGGGCTGCCAGGGCCGTGATACTAGCTAGCAGGGTAATAACTAACGCAACACTACTCATACTCAAAACAACCGCGTAGCCAGTCCGTGTGTTTAGCGCTGACGGTCGCATCACCAATGCCCAGAGCGAATTCAGTGCAGAATGAGGATATTAAGGCCTTTTTTAGCTTTTAGGCTTATAGTCGTTCCTAGTTGTCGGAATAATGAATAATTTGCCATTTGAGGGCGTATATTTTTTAGCGTCAGCGTACGTTCTACATCTGGAAAACTCTCTTACAATCACTTTTACCTACCTATCTATCTATGAAACGTAGAGAAGCCATACAGCAAGCAGCCCTGATGATGGGGGGCTTGTTGTCGGCACCCACGCTGGCAGGCGCAATGGGACGTATCACCAACACGGGGCCTAGTGTCAGTGTGTCGGCAGAACAGGAAGCCCTGCTTGCCGAAGTTGCCGATGTAATTATCCCAACCACCACGACGCCGGGAGCCAAAGCGGCTGGTGCCGAAAAATTCATTGTGCGTGTCATGCGTGATTGTTATCCTAAAAGTGACCAGGAGAGCTTCTACGCTGGACTAGCTAAGCTGGATACCACTAGTAAAACCAAGTTTGGTAAAGGATTCATGGAGTTAGACGCAGCCCAGAAAAACGAAATCGTCAAGCAGAGTATGACTGACGATAAACCGTTTTTCCTGCGCATGAAAGAGCTGACAACAACCGGCTACTTTACGTCAGAAATTGGCGCCACCAAAGCGCTTGAATACCTACCTGTTCCGGGTCAGTTTAATGGTTGTATGCCCATGAAACCCGGCCAGAAAACCTGGGCTCTATAAATAGTCTACAGTTTTCAGTTTATAGTTTTCAGTAGCAGACGCGTCAGCAGTTCTCTTGCGTCAGCCACTGAAAACCGAAAACTGAAAACTATAAACTGAAAAACTCCTTCAGAAAATGAATCTCAATATTGATGCAATAAAAGAAATGACCTACGATGCCATTGTGATTGGCTCGGGGGTAACGGGTGGCTGGGCATCCAAAGAACTGACCGAAAAAGGGCTAAAGGTCCTGATGCTCGAAAAAGGCCACCAGCTCGAACACGTAACGGGCTATGAGTACGCCATGAAAGATCCGTGGCAGACCAAATATAACGGTCGGCTCACTATGGAGCAGAAGGAAACGCACCCCAAACTGATGCGCGATTATCCCTACAATGAGATGACCGAAACGTATTGGATGAAAGATATCGATTCGAACTATAAAGAAGTAAAGCGATTCGACTGGTATCGGCCTAATATTGTTGGGGGTAAATCGATCATGTGGGGGCGTCAGTCGTATCGCCTGAGCGACATCGATTTCGAAGCCAATGCCAGGGAAGGTATTGCGGTCGACTGGCCGATCCGCTATAAAGACGTAGCGCCCTGGTATTCGTACGTAGAGAAAGTAGTCGGTATTTCGGGCGAAGCACTCAACCTGCCGCAGCTTCCCGACAGCGAATTCCTGCCACCCATGGAAATGTACTGTGTTGAGAAGGAAGTGCGTAAACGCATCGAGAAAAACTTCCCTGGCCGTACCATGACCATCGGTCGCGTAGCCAACCTGTCCAAAGCGGCTCAGGCGCAACTGGGCATCGGCCGGGCTCCGTGTCAGTATCGGAACAAATGTTCGCTGGGTTGCCCATACGGTGCGTACTTCAGCACCCAATCCTGTACGTTGCCTTATGCCGCCAAAACTGGTCGCCTGACGCTACGTCCTGATTCGGTGGTGACGGAAATTATCTACGACGAAAATCAGAAGCGGGCAACCGGCGTTCGGGTGATCGATGCCGTTACGTTACAGGCTCGCGAATATTTCGCCAAAGTGATCTTCGTCTGCGGCAGCGCCCTGGGGTCGACGGCTATTATGCTTAACTCGAAATCGAACCGCTTCCCGAACGGGATCGGTAATGATTCGGAGCAACTGGGACATAACCTGATGGATCACCACTTCCGGATCGGTGCATCGGGCGATTGGGAAGGCGACCTGGACAAATATTATATCGGTCGGCGTGCCAATGGTATCTACGTACCGCGTTACCGCAACATTGGCAACGACAAGCGCGATTATGTGCGTGGGTTTGGTTATCAGGGTGGCGGCAGCCGTCAGAACTGGCAACGTAACATCGCTGAATTAAGCTTTGGAGCTGACTACAAAGAAGAACTGACCAAGCCGGGTCCGTGGACTATGGGACTGGGTGGTTTCGGCGAAACGCTGCCTTACTACGAGAACCGGATGTATCTCGACAAAAACGAGAAAGATAAGTGGGGAATGCCACTGGTCGTTTTTGATGCTGAGCTGAAAGAAAACGAGAAGAAAATGCGCGTCGATATGATGAACGACGCCAAAGAAATGCTCGAATCGGCCGGGGTTAAAAACGTAAAAGCGTATGATCGCGGCTCGTATCTGGGTATGGCTATCCACGAAATGGGAACCGCTCGGATGGGTCGCGACCCGAAAACGTCGGTGCTGAATGGTAACAACCAGATGCACGGAGTTAAGAACGTATTTGTTACGGACGGAGCCTGCATGGTGTCGGCATCGTGCGTGAATCCGTCCTTAACATACATGGCGCTGACGGCGCGTGCGGCTGACTTTGCCGTGAAAGAAATGAAGCGTAAGAGTATCTAAGTAGTTTTCGTTATCTAGTGTAGAGGTGCCATCTGATTTTGTCAGATGGCACTTACTGTATTCTGATGGGTGAGTAGCGATTCAAACCGTTTGTCTGGTAGGCTAAGCAGGATTAATCAGCTACTGAACAAATCATGACAAATTTGGCAGAAGACGGGTATAAATGCCCTAAATAAACCCTTTAACAGAGGTTAGTGTGTCACTAAAATCTATTGTCCAAACTTTCGTCTATTCTACCTATGAGCCCTATTCGTTCGGTTAAGCGCTCTTTGCTTTCTCGTCGAGCTATAGCCCTTTCCGCAGCCGGATTGCTAATTGGTGGTAGTTTTGTCGGGGCCTATCAGAATCGTAATCTGAATGCTGCTTCGCAAAAATACTTGGCCAGCTTGTTCGCGCGTCTTAGTAACGACGATAAACATGATCCAAAATATGCCGTCGGAAGCCTGAACGTAGCACCAGGGCTGGAGGCTACGCTTTTTGCGGCTGAGCCCATGCTTAGTAACCCAACGGATATCGATGTCGATGCCAAAGGACGGGTCTGGGTTTGCGAAGCCTATAACTATCGACCCGCCATCAATGGAAACCCGACCCGCAAGGAGGGCGACCGGATTGTAATTCTGGAAGATCAGAATGGCGATGGAAAAGCGGACGTAACCAAAGTATTTTATCAGGACCCCAGTATTGAGTCGCCACTAGGTATCTGGGTGCAGGGAAATAAAGTTATCGTGTCGGATAGCCCAAACGTTTGGGTATTAACGGACGAAAACGGCGACGATAAAGCCGATAAGAAAGAACTTCTGTTTACGGGCATCGGCGGTGAGCAGCACGATCATGGCATGCACACGTTTGTGTTCGGGCCGGATGGAAAGTGGTATTTCAATTTCGGAAACGAAGGAAAGCAGTTGCTGGATAAAGATGGCAAACCGGTTATCGATATAGCCACTGGCAAGACTATCGATAAACAGAATTTTAAGCAGGGAATGGTCTTTCGCTGCGACCCCGACGGGAAAAACGTTGAAATGCTGGGCCAGAATTTCCGGAATAATTACGAAGTGGCGGTCGATTCGTACGGTACGCTCTGGCAGTCGGACAACGATGACGATGGCAACAAAGGCGTTCGGATCAACTACGTAATGGAGTACGGCAACTATGGGTATACCGACGAAATGACGGGTGCTGGCTGGCAGGCTAACCGCGATAATGTCGAGCCCGAAATTCCACGCCGTCACTGGCATTTGAACGATCCGGGCGTCGTGCCTAACCTGCTGCAGACAGGGGCCGGTTCGCCAACGGGTATCATTGTCTACGAAGGTAAATTACTCCCCGACGTATTCCGAAATCAGGTTATTCACTGCGATGCCGGTCCTAACGTAGTACGGGCTTATCCGGTACAGAAAGATGGTGCGGGCTACAAAGCTCAGATCGTAAACGTACTGGAAGGGGCGCGTGACCAGTGGTTCCGCCCAGCCGATATTTGCGTAGCGCCCGATGGTTCGCTTATCATTGCCGACTGGTACGATCCAGGCGTAGGCGGTCACCAGGCTGGCGACCAGAATCGTGGCCGTATCTACCGCGTAGCACCAGCGAATTCGCCCTATACCATGCCTAAAGTGGACGTATCGACCGTTGAGGGAGCCATCGAAGCGTTGCAAAGCCCGAATATGTCGATCCGGTACGCGGGCTGGCAAAAGCTTCGTGAGTTCGACAAAAAAGCGGAAAAGCCGCTGGCGAAACTCTACAAATCGTCGGATAACCCCAGAATGCAGGCTCGGGCCTTATGGTTGCTGAGTAAGCTCGACAAAGGAAATAAATACGTAGAATCAGCCTTGAAGAGCGCTAACCCCGATCTGCGTATCACGGCGCTACGGGCGGCCCGTCAACTAAAAGTCGATATTATTCCGTACGTAAAACAGCTGGTTAATGACCAGGACCCGCAGGTGCGTCGCGAATGCGCTATTGCGCTACGTCGTAGTACATCGCCTGAAGCGCCTGCTTTATGGGCGCAGTTGGCCAGCCAATACGATGGTACTGATCGCTGGTATCTGGAAGCGCTCGGAATTGGCGCAGATGGCAACTGGGATACGTATTATACGGCTTGGTTAAAGCAACAGGGCCAGGACCCACTGGCTAACGCTGCTGGTCGGGATATTGTCTGGCGGGCACGTACGAAGGAATCGGTGCCGTTACTTGCCAAACTGGCGGGTGATCAGGGAGCTGACCTGAACCAACGGCTACGCTATTTCCGCGCTTTTGATTTTAACCCCGGAGCCAATGAAAAATCGGCAGCGTTATTGGGTATTTTACAAACAAACAGTGGCTCTGTCGACGTAACAAAACTGGCGCTTCGGCATTTAGATCCTGCTTTCGTGAAAAATTCGCCAGTGGCGACTACCGCTCTGAACAAACTCCTGAGCGATGTATACGGAACGCCGGAATACATTGAGCTGGTCACGCGCTATGAGCCTGTTTCCGAAAACACACGACTGAGTCAGTTAGCGCTGGCTAAGTACAATGAAGGCATAGGGCGCGATGCCGCCCGGCAATTGCTGAAGCAACAAGGCGCTTCACTCGTCTGGGCGATAGTCAACGGGCAGAATCCCGATCAGGCAACGCAAATGATTGGGGCTTTACAACGAGTTGGCAATAAAGAGTCGCTGGACATTCTGAAGAGCGTAGCACTCGATGAGAAACGTTCGGCCCCGTTACGTATGGCCGCTACTCGTTCACTTGGTGGTAGTATGGATGGTGCTGATATGGTCATTACGTTGCTAAAATCAGGTGATATTAAAGGTGACTTCAAAAAGGCAGCCGCGCAGGGAGTTAGTGGCGACTGGCGTAAGAACGTTCGACAGCAGGCCGCTAATTTTCTGGATGGTGGTCAAAGCTCGGGTGGCCAAAAACTGCCAAGTATGAATGAGCTTCTGGCGATGAATGGCGAAGCTACCAAAGGCGTCTTAGTCTTTAAAAACAACTGCGCTATTTGCCATCAGGTCAATGGAGAAGGCATGGATTTTGGTCCCAAACTGTCGGAAATTGGTTCTAAACTTCCCAAAGAAGGGCAATATCTGGCTATTTTGCATCCCGACGCGGGTATCAGTTTCGGATTTGAAGGGTGGGAAGTAAAATTCAAAGATGGCAGTACCATGTCGGGGATTGTTTCCAGCAAAACCGAAACCGATCTACAAATGAAATTTCCGGGTGGTGCCGTGCAGAACTACAAAATGGCCGATGTCGTATCCATGAAACAAATGGACGCGTCTATGATGCCATCGGGTCTCCAGGAAGCCATGAGTACCCAGGAACTAGTTGATTTAGTCGCCTATTTAACGAGCTTAAAAAAACAATAACAACCGGGATTTATGGGATTTAACTGACCGACTTTGATTTAATTTTTCGCTTCTTTGAAGCGCTCTAATCAATACAAAATCAAAGTCGGTCAGTTAAATCCCGTAAATCCCGGTTCTGACCACTATGCAACGACGCAATTTTGTAAAATCGACAGTTGGGCTTGCAGGAGCCGCCGTTTCTGGAGAATCGCTAACGAACAACTGGCACTCGCAGCCGAATTTCCTGGCGAAGAATAGTTTCAAACTCAAATACGCTCCTCATTTCGGAATGTTTGAAAACAGTGCGGGCAAAGACCTGATCGACCAGCTTAAGTTTATGGCCGATATGGGATTTACGGCACTGGAAGACAACGGCATGATGGGCCGCGACCCGGCTACCCAAACCAAAATCGGTGAGGAAATGGCGAAGCTGGGTATGACTATGGGCGTATTCGTACTCGATAAAGGTGGAAATTCGCAGAATACGCTAGCCGCTGGGAAGCAGGAATACATCGATATCTTTCTCAATGGTTGTCGGAAGGCCGTAGAAACGGCGAAGCGGGTCAATGCTAAATTTACGACCGTGGTTCCGGGTGATTTTGAACGGAATTTGCCGATTGGCATTCAAACTGGCCACGTGATTGATGCGCTACGTAGAGGGGCCGATATTCTGGCTCCGGCTGGCCTGACTATGGTACTGGAGCCGCTCAGCGATACGCCTAATCTGTTCTTACGGACATCCGACCAGACCTACGAAATATGCCGCGCCGTGAATAGTCCTTCCTGCAAAATTCTGTTCGATATTTATCATATGCAGAAAAATGAAGGACACATTATTCCGCACATCAACTGGTGCTGGAGCGAGATCGGGTATTTCCAGATTGGCGACAATCCTGGTCGTAATGAACCGACTACTGGCGAAATTAACTACAAAAACATATTTAAGTACCTCTACCAAAAGCAGAAGGAAGCCGGAAAGGAATTCATCTTTGGCATGGAGCACGGCAAATCGCAGAAGGGTAAAGAAGGCGAAGTGGCGCTAATCAAAGCATACGTAGAGTCAGACAGCTTTACGGTGTAGTAGTACAGGAATGTAAAAGAAAACCCCGGCAAAACACACTGGTTTTGTCGGGGGTTAACGTAGTAAAATGTCCCTTCATGGGTTACTAGCCGGTTGATCTGGCTTACAGAACGACAACCGAATTTTCTTCACCCGAAATGCCACTGGCTACGTACTTATCAGCGGCCCAATCATTTGCCCAGGTTGTGCCATCAAGAACGTAGCGATATTGATATTCGCTACCTACTGGCAGTTCAACCGTTGTTTTGTACGAACCATCCTTCTGCTTTTTCAGAATCTGGGTAGTAGTGTCCCAGCTGTTGAATTCACCGGCCAGGGCGACCGTTTTTGCACCGTTGACAGCTTCAGCCGGTAACTCAAACGTTACTTTTGCAATAGGCTTGCTTTTGAGGAATTGTTTGGCAACCGCCATAGTGGTTCATTATTTGGTTTGCGACACAAAATTATATTGAAAAAAAAGTAATATCATAGTTATCAACTCTTTATAGGATAATATTCTTCGAAAAGTTACAATCGATATACTTACCTTTATAGTCCGCTCTAAAAATTGTCCAATTTATAAGGGCTAACTAATTGTATTTATCAAAGGCCTGTTGAGTAATATTTCTAATCGAAGTTAATCGGTCGTCGTATATACCTCCAACAAGTGTATACGGCAACCGTCGCTTGTCAAGCTCGTGTCGGAACAGTGACAGCATTTCGGCGCGTCGGTCGCCCTGATCGCGTATTTCGTCGGCAATCCAGGGAATATCAATGTCTAGCAGGATATACGTATCATACTGAATTTGCTGCTCTAATTCATACAACTCAGGAGGAACCGTTTGTACATACAGGTTCGAATAAATCTGAGTTGTGATAACATCCGTATCGCAGAAAAGTACACGATTGGCCATCCGTTCGGCCGTTAAAACTGCTTCTGTTTGTGCCTTCCCAATTCGAATAAAATCATCGACGACGAAATGGTTGGAATGAATTAGGCTACGGGCCATTTCAGGAACGAAATTAGTCTGAAACTCCTCGGCCAATTGTTGCGATAAGGTGGTTTTTCCTACACTTTCGGGCCCATAGAGACATATTTTCTTGACAAAATACGGCTTTACTACGTCGGGTATATACGCCCAGTATCGAAAGGGCTTCTGTCGAATTAACGTAGCCGATACAGGAATGATCTGTCGATCCGGATCAAACGGAACGTGCCGCAAACCAGAATGATACGCTAAAGGGGTTGCATACGATTCGGACGAAAAAAAGACACTGACGGTTGGGAAACGACGCTTTATAAAATTGGCCCATAGCTTAGTCGCTTCCCATAACGGGAGCGATGGATCATGAAAATCGTCGGGCTCGGCAACTACTTCAATATTGGGAAAAGGCGATAACAATTCCACCAACCAGCGAAGACGAAGGTCTGGCGATATGACATCATCGGGCGTAACCGTCATGGAAACGATCAGATGATCGCATTGCTTTTGAGCAAAGTCGATGAGGGCCAGGTGCCCTTTATGTACGGGTAAAAACTTGCCGAAAACTAGCCCTGTTGTCATCGTGAAATAGTCTAAAGCGTCCGGTTCGTTTTTATCATAACACGAAACTACTTGACAACTTCTGCTACAGGCTTATAATTCTGGTATTCCCGCGTCCAGTGCCAGGCTCCTATAGCCGCTACTACGCAGAAGACAGCATACTCGATTCCCACCAGTTTAACGCCTTTAACGAAATACATGTAGGTCAGAATCACATCAACAATAAGCCAGACGTACCAGCATTCCACTCGCTTCTCGATCATCAGGAACGTAGCCATAATGCTCATCACCGTCGTGAATGAATCCAGATAGGGAAACGCACTGGGTTTGCTGAAAAGTACCGGAAACCATTCGTGCAGATTGCTGGCAAAAGTGCCTAACAGAATGGTAGCCAGTACGCCGGAAAGCGTCCAGATAACCAGTTGTCGGGTTGGAATTCGGCTGATGCGAAGTTCCTGATTCGTGTCTGCTTCATTTTGTTTCGGGTGGGTCCATCGCCACCAGCCCTGTAGATTGGTGATGAAGAAAAACACCTGCAAAAACATATCAGGATAGAGCTGAATCTGATAAAACAGAAAAAAAAACAGGAAAACACTCACCGCTCCGATGGGCCAGCTCCAGATATTGGCACGGGCCGATAGCCATACAGCAACAGCGCCGGTACTGGCTCCAAAGAATTCGAGATAACTCATTGGGTAATCCCAGAGCGTGAAGAAAATCGTGTTGATGTCGAAAAAATCGGGCATGAATGAAAGTAATCGGCAGCAGATTTTAGCTTTACTAGCACGAAAGTACACATTAACCACGTATCTGATAATCCTGCCTATGCAACGTATTGCCATGCTTGGAGGAGGCTTTATTGGCCGCTTCTATGCCGATTCGATCCACGGCCAGCGCAGCCGCGACAAGGTTGTGGCTATTTATGCCCGTCGGGAAGAAACGGCCAAAAAATTCGCGGCTGATTATGGCTGTGATTTCGCATCGACCGATATGGAAGAAGTGATTGCCCATCCTGATGTCGATATGGTTTGTATTGCCTTACCGAACAACATTCACGAAACTGCTGTCAACCTGTGTGCCAAACACAAGAAATCAGTCGTATGTACGAAACCATTGGGACGTAACGCAGAAGAAGCGCTTCGGATGATGCAAACGGTTGAGGAGGCTGGCATTTTTGCCGGTTACCTTGAGGATTTGTGCTACACTCCCAAATTTCTGAAAGCGCTGGAAAGCGTTAAAAATGGCGCTTTGGGTCGGATACTCTGGGCGAAGTCGCGGGAAACGCACCCTGGTCCACACTCCGACTGGTTTTGGGATAAAGAACAGGCTGGTGGTGGCTGTATGCTCGATCTGGGTTGCCATTGCGTGGAAATTTCCCGCAACTTCATCGGCAAAGACATTAAACCGGTTGAGGTAATGTGCTGGGCGGCTACCCAGGTGAAACCCATCGATGCCGAAGACCATGCCATTGCCCTCGTTAAATACGAAAATGGCGCCATTGGCCAGTTTGAAGTAAGCTGGACGTTCCGGGGCGGAATGGACCTGCGCGATGAAGTAATGGGAACTGAAGGAACGATCTGGATCAATAATTTCCTTCGTACTGGTTTTGAGATGTTCACTACTGGGAAAGGAGCTGACTACGTAGCGGAGAAAGCCGAATCAACATCGGGCTGGTTGTTTCCGGTGGGCGATGAGGTAAATGATCTGGGCTATAATCACATGTTTACGGACATGTTTTCGGCGCAGGAACAAGGCCGCGAACCAGCCGAAACCTTCTACGACGGATACGTAGTGAATGCGGTGCTGGACGCGGCTTATCGGTCGGCCGAAACCAAGCAGTGGGAGAAAGTGAATTTACCCGTATGGCGTGGTCAGGAGGGCGTAACGCAGCAAACAACGCTGGTCGATTATGACGAGCATTATTATCTGATCAAAGAAGAGGTGACCCACGATGGGCGTCATAAAGTAATTTTAAAAGACAAACAAACCGGTAAAATCAGCGAGCGCGATATCGTGTAATTACTGGTTTTTTGACAGGATTAACAGGATTAACAGGATAAAAAGTACACCAATAATCTGGTAAATCCTGTTAATCCTGTCAAAAAAACTAACCACAAACAAATCGAATTGGGCTATATTGGCTTCGTAATCCGTTGAGTTACGCACTCACGGCTCATCGTTGTCGAAACAATAATCAAGTAAACGGAATGTGGTTAGAGTCGAAAAAGATTGTAGTGATTGGTGGTACAACGGGGATGGGTTTGTCGGCCGCGATGGCATTCGTCCGTGAAGGCGCGCAGGTTGTTGTGGTTGGACGAAACCCGGAGAGCTGTGCCGTAGCTGAAAACCAATTGGATGGCAACGGTCTGGCCATGTCTGGTGATGCATCGGACCCGCAAACAGCCGTAAAAGCCATAGCGCTCTGTCAGCAGATTTTTGGTGATTTCAATGGGCTGTATCACGTAGCGGGTGGGAGCGGACGGCGCTTTGGCGATGGTCCCCTTCATGACATTACGTTAGAGGGATGGCAGTACACAGTTAACCTTAACCTTACCTCATTGATGCTGTCGAATCAGGCTGCTGTTCGGGCATTCAGAGCACAGGGAAATGGAGGGACTATCCTGAATATGGGTTCAGTACTGGGCTCCAGCCCATCGCCAGCCTATTTTGCTACGCATGGATATGCCGCCGTAAAATCAGCTGTTATTGGGTTTACCAAATCAGTAGCCGCCTATTACGCCAACGATAATATCCGGGTTAACGTACTGGCGCCCGCCCTGGTCGAAACCCCGATGTCGCAGCGGGCTACCACCGACGCGACCATTATGGCTTTTGCCAGAACAAAACAGCCGCTGGATGGTGGACGTATTGGCCAACCGAAAGATCTGGATGGGGCTGCGGTTTATTTTATGTCTGACTATTCGGCCTTTACAACGGGACAGATTATCACGGTCGATGGTGGCTGGAGTGTCAGTGAAGGCCAGCTATAAACGGTGATTTTCAACATACATACGTATGTATCAATACGTCAATGAAGCCTTGCCAAGCCAATGAACGCCATCGGAATTGATCTTGGAGGTACCTGGATTAAGGGCGTGCTCATGCAGGTAGAAACCGGCGATATGATAAAGCAGCTTTATCATCCTACCAACGGCGATAAAGACTGGAAACAGGCGGTTGCCGAAACGGTGTCGGAGTTACGTAACGTAGCGTCTGATCCCGTTTCGGCAATTGGTCTGTCGGCACCTGGTTTACCCAATGTAACGAATCAATATATAGCGTTTATGCCCGGTCGGTTGAGCGGGCTGGAAGGCTTCCATTGGGGGCATTTTCTGGGAAGTTCTGTTCATATTGTTAACGATGCTCATGCTGCCTTACTAGCCGAAAGTCGCTTTGGCGCGGCCAAAGGCTACAAAAACGTCGTCATGCTAACGTTGGGAACAGGTGTTGGCGGAGGTGTTTTGATCAACGGCCAGCTTTATCAAGGCAATTTTCAGAAAGCAGGCCACGTTGGCCACATTGCTGTGGGCGACGAAGGCGAACGCGACATTACCGGCATGCCGGGCAGTCTGGAAGATGCGATTGGCAATGCTTCGGTCGAGAAGCGATCGCTGGGGCGTTTCAGTTCTACGTATCAACTGCTCGAAGCCTACAAACAGGGCGATTATTTTGCGCAGTGGCTCTGGTTATCCTCTGTTCGTAAACTAGCCATTGGCATCAGTTCGCTGATCAATTGTTTTTCGCCGGATGTGGTGGTGCTGGGTGGGGGAATCGCCCAGGCCGAAGACGATTTGCTACGTCCATTGACTGATTTTATGACTCTGTATGAATGGCGGCCCGGTGGCTACGTAACGCCTATCAAACTAGCTCAGTTTGGCGATATGGCAGGAGCCATCGGAGCTGCCAGCTTCGCTATTTCGTCAGAACCGGGATTTAGCTGATTTTAGGATGAAACAGATTTTGTTTTCGCTTCTTCGAAGTGCTTTGTTAATGAATAAAATCTGCTTTATCCTCAAATCGGCTAAATCCCGGTTCTGACATAATCCTTTATGACCTTGATCCAGACTTATTTACAGAAGTGCCGTCAGATTATCGATACGGTAGAAGAACAAACTCCTCAAATTCAACAGGCAGCCCGGTGGTTTGCCGATACGATTCTGGCTGGCCGAATGGTGCATGTGTTCGGATCGGGACACAGCCGAATTATGGTGGAAGAGATGTGGCCACGGTATGGCTCTTTTCCTGGTTTCAACCCAATCGTTGAGCTTTCTCTGACGTTCCATAATCTTGTGGTTGGGGCTAATGGACAGCGACAGGCTATGTTTCTGGAGAACGTATCGGGCCTGGCTGACCGTATCCTACGTAACTACGCATTGTCTGATCAGGATTGTGCACTGGTTATTTCGTCGTCGGGCTGTAACGTAGTGCCGATCGAAATGGCCGAATTATTTCAGCAGCAGGGCGTAAAAGTCGTTGCGCTGATTACCAAAGAGCATTCCGGAAAAAGTGCCAGCAAACGTACTGATGGCAAAAAACTCGGCGATTTCGCTGATTTGATCCTGGATACGGGTGCGCCCGTTGGCGATGCTATGGTCAGTGTTCCGGGGCTGGAAACGCCTGTCGCGCCGGGTAGTACGGTCGGTGGCGCTATGCTTATTAACAGCATCAAAGCTGAGGTCGCTCAGCTGCTTACAGAAGCCGGTCGGCCTCCCAAGGTGCTGACTGCAGGTGTGTTAGTTGGTGCCGAGCGTGCGACCGAATTATTTGAATCGGCCTACGACGAACACGCCCATCGACTGGCGAAATTATATGAGCAGGTCGGCGTGCCGAGTTACGTTAGCCAACCGAACGATAGAGAACCATGATTGAGACCGAACGTCTGACCATTATTCCACTGACGCTTGAGCAGGTTCGAGTGCACATAGCCGATCGGTATCGATTAGAAGAGTCGTTAGGATTAAAAAAAGGGCATCGCGAAGTGGTAGAGCCCTTGTTGAGCATAATCCGGTATTTTACGATTCCCCGTCTGCAGGATGGTTCAAACGATCCGCTCTATCACACGATGTGGCTGGCCATTGATCGTCAGAAACAACAGTTTGTTGCGGAAGCCAAATTTAAAGGCGAGCCCGACGAAACTGGTACCGTTGAGATCGGCTATGGTACGTATCCCGCTTTGCGTCGACATGGGTATATGAGCGAAATGGTAAGTGGTCTGGTCAGTTGGGTAATTCAACAGCCTGGCGTGTATCGGGTGGTGGCCGATACCGAAACTGAAAACGTAGCGTCGCAACGGGTGCTGGAAAAAAATAGATTTCGCTTGTTTGATCGGGTAGAAGATATGTTATGGTGGGAGTATACACCATAAGCGTATAGCTCCAACTAGGGTAAGCCATCCGGTATGGCAGAAAATCAACGAATCGTGTGAAAAAATAAAAAAGCTTCCGATCTTACGTTCGTATTTTTAGTCATATTATTCGTTGAAAAATGCAGCCTGTTCCTATTAAAACTACGGTTGTTGGCTCCATGCCGTTTCCGGGCTGGCTTGAATTTGCCAGTCAGCATCTTGCGCAGTTTGGCCCTGCCGATATTTCTGAAATGATTGAGGATGCGGTTACTACGTCTGTTCATGATCAGGTAGCTGCGGGGCTGGATGTGATAAGCGACGGCGAGCAAACTCGTTTCGACTTCAATCTGTCATTTTACGGATATATTTCCGGTATACAGAACAACGACACAGAACTTCGACGGTTTGGTCCACCTGCCCACGATCAGCGTGGTAAACACAACATCGTTGAACTACTAACTGCACCAAAAGGATTGGGCGTCGTAGAAGAGTACTTACGGCTAAAACGATTAGCGCCCGAAGGGCAGGGATTAAAAGTGTCGATTCCGGGACCTTATACGCTCAGTGGCCGGTTGTTGCCGGGCAGTTTGTATACAGATCGATGGGACGTAACAGAGGCCCTATTGCCGATTGTCAGCAAGGAAATTGCGGATTTGGTGGCTCTTGGTGTCCCCGAAATTTGCGTAGACGAACCCTCCATGTCGTGCTACGCCTATAAAGAGGATACGAAACGCTTCGTCGATATTTTTAACCGGACTGTTGCGCCCGGCGTCGGTAAAACACGGCTATCCATGCATCTCTGTTTCGGGAATTACAAAGGTCGTTCGGTTGGCAAAAAGACCATCGCACCGATGTTGCCCGATTTTCTCGATATGAACGTCGATGAGTTACATTCGGAAATGACCATCCTGAATTTCTCGGAAGTGAACTTACTGGAGCGGTTTGCCGAGAAGTTCGACGTAGCCGTTGGCGTGATCGATGTAAAAAGCTATTACATCGAAACGCCGGACGACGTAGCGGAGCGTATCCGAAAATGCCTGCCTTACGTGCCCGCTGAGAAACTGGCTGTTGCGCCCGATTGTGGACTAAGTCAGACCGCACGCTGGGCGGCTAAACAAAAGCTGGCCAACATGGTAGCGGGTGCAAAAAAAGTACGTAACGAACTGTAATCGTTTACGGTAATTCGTTACGTAGTTCGTCGGTAATCTGACAACGTTCACTGGTCAGTTTATCGACGTTTTCTTCTAGTAATAGTCTCGTTCGGGCCTTGTCAAAACCTTCGCTGTAGGCAGCGCGGAGGTGTTTACGCTCCATAGCTTCCAGAAAGCGCCGAACATCGTCGGTTGTTTCCAGAAGAAGCGGTGGTACTTCGGTGGGTCGGTCGTCATCGTCTTTAGCAACCATCGTAAAGTAACTGGTATTGGTGTGTTTCACGGTTCCGAATTTGACGTTTTCGGCAATAACCTTGATACCAACAACGAGCGATGTTCGCCCTACGTAATTGACGGAAGCCAATAGAGAAACCAGTTCCCCGACCTCTACAGGTTGTTTGAAGTTAACCCCGTCGACGGAAACCGTAACGCAGTATTGACCAGCGTGCTTGGCGGCACAGGCATACGCTACTTTATCCATTAATGACAGTAAAATACCTCCGTGGATTTTGCCGCCAAAATTGGCATACGAAGGGATCATTAACTCCGTAAGGGTTGTGCGTGAATGGCTAACAGGCTTGGCAGTCATAGTAAATGGTTTTGGTGGATCGACAGACGCAACGCTACGTCGGTTTCTGTAAAGGTATATGCTCTGGATGTATCGAACGTATGATCACTACGTTCTGGGGGCATAATAAATGATGCAGACGCCAACAAGCGCAATCAGAGCTCCCAGAATATCATACTTATCAGGTCGGAAGCCATCTACGTACCACGCCCAAAGTAACGACATCCCAATAAAGATTCCGCCATACGTAGCGTAAACCCGACCAAAGCCCGCTGGCTGGAACGTAGCAACTACGCCATAGGCTGCGAGAATAATACCACCCAGAATTCCATACCAGAGCGGTTTATCGGCCTTCATCCACAACCAAACCAGATAGCCTCCGCCAATTTCGCATAAACCTGCTAAAATGAAGACCAGTAATGATTTACCAACGGTTTCGAGCATTATAAACATCGAATTAGTGACTGTATATCGTTGAAAATAAAGCAGAAAAGAAGCGGTAATCGCCGTAAACTTACCGTCGAAAAGCACATCAATTATACGTTTCCTTTTGCTACTTCAGTTGTTGGCGCAACCAAGCTCTGACGGGTTCATCGTACCACCTTAGACTGGCATAAGCCAACACGATTGCTCCTGAGAAGGTAAGTAGGGCATAGGGCCAGGCCTGCGCTAATGTGATTCCCTTGTGATTGCTGACCCAGGCTACGTAAAAATAAACGAGTACGTAATGGGTCATATACAAGGGATAGGAAAGATTGCCGAGAAACTGACAGATTTTTTCTTCCGTCTTGCTACGTACCACCCCACTGGCACCGACATAGACGATCAATGGAAAGACAATGATGATGCAAAACGCTTCGTACAAACCATTCATCCAGAGCTGTTCGGCACCACCTATTCTTGGCATCAGCAAAACAAGCGCAACCAGCAGGCTACACCACAAGAACGCGTTTTTGATAGCCATTGGCCGCGCAACCCGCGATAAGAACAAGCCCGCAAAAAATGGGAATATTGTACGGGTGATCCCAATGCGCATATGTTCGACATTGAGCGTCCACCCACCAGTAACGTCTCCGTTGGGGTTTGTAACCGCAAAATGCAGCAGCACAGCACCGGCTAACGCGACAAAGCAAGCCAAGGCTGTATTCGATAGTTTCCGTAGACCCAGCGCGTAAAGAATATTCGCTATATACTCGAAAAACAGGGACCAGCCAACGCTGTTGAGCGGATGCATTTCCTGCCAGCCGCGTATATCCATCGACAGGGGGACGGGTAAAATCGTCCATCCGATTAGCATAACAACCATCAGCTTCCAGACTGGTACGGTATGAATAAGCGGCCATATCGGGGAGTCGGTAAAGTAAAAGCCTAGTGCGCCCAACGTCATGCCTAACACAACGAGAGGTTGCAGTCGCTCGAACCGGCGCCGAAGAAAGCTGCCGATGGTTAGTTTATCCCATCGGTCGTCGTAGGCATACCCAATAACAAAGCCGGAAAGGAGAAAGAAAAAATCAACCGCCAGGTAACCGTGGTTGACAACATTGTCGAGGTGACTGGTGGCAAGCGGTTCGGTCAGATGAAAGAATACTACGATGATAGCGGCTACCCCCCGGAGTCCATCTAATAGCTGGTAATGTGGCTTCGTAGCAAGTTCGTTATTGTTCATTAACAGGAAATTTGTACCAACTTAGGATAGCGTTTACGTATAACCTATCCTAATTCTTACGAGAGCGATACAGTGAGCGTATGTCTACTACTAAGGCGGCTACTGGTACGCAATCTACTCGTAGAGGGCAGAGGCTCGCGGCAGGGATGGTAACTACTAACCATACAAAAAAGCGGACTCTCACAGGAAAGCGAGCGTTATAAGCGAATATTACAGCTTGATGTATAGTTTTGTAAAGTCATTCAATACCACATTAGGATTGAATGATTGGTACGGTTGCCACCTATGCGCTGATAGTACCTGAAAATGGATAAGCGCCCTTTACTACGCCCTCGTTTACGAAAGGAAATGTTTCTAGAAAAGATTAAAGCTGCAGAATCAGGTGTGATGCTTTACGGTATCACGCCACCAAAAACCGGTACGTCACCAGAACGAGTTACTGAGATTGCCCAGAAAACGATTGAGCGACTCACCGGGCTGGATGTAGATGCGCTCGTGGTGTATGATGTTCAGGATGAGTCTGCCCGCACAGCCGAAGAAAGACCATTTCCGTTTATAACCGCGCTTGATCCGCTCACGTTTGCTGCTGATTATCTGGATGCTTTATCCATCCCTAAAATAATCTATCGTCCTGCCGGTAAATTTTCCAACGAAGAGTTATCCACTTGGCTGGAAGAGTTGCATGAGCACAACTTCTATCCCGTTTTCGTTGGCGTACCGGCCCCTGATTTTCCGGTAAAAACCAGCCTTTCGGAAGCCTACAAAATTTGGAGTAAGCATCAGACTACCTCCGTTATTGGGGCCGTAACGATCCCTGAACGCCATAACGTACTGAACGACGAGGACGCCAGGATTGTGGAGAAAATGAGCTCTGGGGTATCCTATTTTATATCCCAGTGTGTATTCAATCTCGATTACGCTAAACGGGTAATCGAAGACCTGGCCTTACGCTGTAGCCAACAGCAAATAACTCCTCCGACCGTTATTTTCACGCTCACTGCCTGTGGATCAGCTAAAACGCTCCACTTTATGGAGTGGCTGGGTATTCATGTGCCGGACGATTTGAAAGAAGAGCTGAAAACATCGGAGGATATTCTCGAAAAATCGGTGCGGTTGTGCCTCGATATTGCTTCAGCGCTGACTACGTTCTGCATGGAGCGTTCCATGCCATTCGGCTTTAACATCGAAAGTGTTGCCATTCGTAAAGCCGAAATCGAAGCATCCATTCACATGGCTAACAGCATAAGTCAGATGCTAAAGGACAAAGGCGTACGAAAGGCGTTAAAAGTAAGGGACGAATCGCCTATCAGCCAATGAAAGTAGTGAAACTCAGTACAACCACGACCATCGTTTCGCCCAGTCCAGTAAGGCGGCATTACGCCACTTAAGCACCGTTTTCCCGCCTTGCTGACGACCATCGAAAAGGGACGTATCGCCCCGGTCGGTGTACCAGTTCGAACCCAGTTTAAAGTCGCTGGTACTACGTTTTCCCGGCCAGACATTGTGTACGACGAACTTTCCGCTTCCCTGAGGGAAACCAGGAATTGGTGAACTGAGCGTATAACTGAGCGTTTCGCTTTGTTTGGGAATGTACCTGATCGCGTAGTTGCCATGACCCAGATAATAACCCGCCCATTTCTGCTCACCAATCTGAGCCTGAACGGTCATCGTAAAACAGGCTGAATCAGCCGGAATGTTGAGATTAGGCCCTTTAACGTGAAACTCCATGATCGAATAAACGCCTACCGTATCGGCGGTAGATGTATTGCGGTTGAAAATAGTACGTGGGCTGCGATTGAACGTTTCAAAACTGCCTCCCCAGCTCTCTCTGAACGGATTATTCGGGTTGCCATCCATCATGTAGAGCAATGACGGCGTATCGCCCATTTTTATATTCCCTTTGTAGTAACTCTTGAAATCGTTGCCCAGATAACCGGCGGCACGAATATAATGGTCATAATAATTGCTGGTATTCAGGCTGTCGGGTACGCCATTGTTGGAAAAGAACCCGTTATATGATCCGTTGGCTTCAATAAACCAGAGATTTGGGAAATTTCGGGCGATATAGGCGTAACTGTTGGCACTCCATTTTTTGTTAGGCCCACCAATCCAGTACACTTTAATTTTATGTTGAATTTCCGGCGCATCGTGCAGTGCCTGTGCTACGTCTTCTAAACCTCCCCAAACCAGTACCCAAAGCGGTTGTTCGCTTTTCTTTTTCGCACACGTAATGATCCAGTTCGACCCTTCAGTGGCTGTCGCGTAACCCTTAAAGGGCGCTTCTCCATGCCGCCCCTGCTTGCAAACAGCCCGTAATGCATCGGGGGTAGGATAATTCGTTACGTGCTGACTCAGTTTAGGAAGGTCTTTTTCGTACAGATCAATCATTCGCAGTAGCTCGTGTTTTGTTCCGTTGCCATAGGAAGGAGAAGATACCAATCCTTCTGTCTCGAACAGGTTGCTATACATCAGGAAGTGAGTTATGGACTGATTGTCGTCGGGGTCGGTGCCGCCGATGTCGGTACTGATGAGGATGCGTGGCTTGACCGGTACGGGCTTCTGGGCAACAAGCGAGAAAGGAAGGATGACAAGCAGGTATGTAACTACTAAGTTTTTCATACTAAGATTTTACCTTACTAAGAGCTGGATTTTGTAATGGGAGTGGTCGGTGTGATAATGAAATAGAGCTAAACCGATTGTGGTTCTACTGCATCTTATTGCCCAGGCAACGTAGTATAAAGGGAGTTGCGTGAGAACTGGTTTGCTACGGCACCAATGCCAGATAGCGGGAGAGGTACAAATGGAAAAAACGTTGTGTACTGCTAACTGTAATGTGTTACGTTCTCCGCTTTTTGAGGTTACCCGTAAAAAGCATTGTAGTGAACGGTAATTTGTGATTTTTTAAACACTTGCTCTAAACACCACTTTATTCTTAAAACTCAATACATTATGAAAACGGTAAAGAAAGGTGATCAGGTTGAATGGAACTACGGTAAAGGCAAGGGAGCCGGAACGGTAGCGGAGGTCCATAAAGAGGATGTAAGCCGGAAAGTACAGGGCACGACGGTTAAACGCAAAGGTTCCGATGAGGAGCCTGCGCTGGTGATTAAGCAGGATAATGGAAAGAAAGTTGTTAAATCGGCTAGTGAGGTAGAAAAGCAATAAACCGTGCAACTATGGCGACAACAGCTCAACACAGGCAGACCGATGAGGAGCAGGACATTCAACAGGAGTTTAAGCACCTGGTGAATATGTCGGCTTCGGAACTCAACGAGTGGCTAAAAACCAACGAGTCAAAATCCGTAGGTCAAAAGAAAGAGGGGGCCAGTGAATCAATCGGCCATCAGTCGGGCGAACACATTATGGCTATTTTAGAAAAGAAAGCCAAAGACGTATCAGATGATGACCTGCACCAGATGAAACGAGTGGTCAGTTATATCAAACGGCATCTGGCTCAACGCCCAGACAAAGTAGACGGCTCAAACTGGGCGTATTCGCTGAAGAACTGGGGCCATGACCCTGGCAAAAAATAAACAGATTTGGTTGAGCTGACCAACCTGGTGCCTAATGCGGTTTACCAGGTTGGTCTAATTTTTGGCATCAGTACGAAGGAGTAAGCTCTTATGTATGGCTTTACTTCTGAAAAGCAACAGCTACATAGCTCCAACATTTTTTACGTTGCAGGATTTACCTATGACATAAGGCTGTCACCGGGTGCCTATTTCTTTGGGGTATCAATCAATTAAAAGATACCTGTATGTTTAATGTACTAGCTGATATAGCCTGGTTAAGCGTTTTACTCGCATTTGTGGTCTATTTTGTTCTGGGAGCCTTATGGTTTACCTTATTTTTCCCCCGACAATACCGGTTTTCGCTGGGCAGAGAAAATGACATGCCACAAACTACGGCGCCTATTTTTATTATTGGTCCAGCTGTGTGTACGCTCGTGATTACGGTTGCCACGGCTGTTCTGATCTATACGCTACCCATTGATTCTTACAGCGATGCGTTGCTATTTGCAGCTATTGTAGGGCTGGGCTATCTATCGGCCAATACGGTTACTATTGCCATCAATCCGAATATTCCTCGACCTCTACTGTACGGATTGATCAGCGGTACGTATCATCTGGTAGGAATACTGATTGTCTGTATGATCTTAGTGACTATGAAATAAACAGATACGTAGTAATGGTCGCTGGCTAATCGAACTGTAGTTCTGACCGGTGCTATTACTACGTTACTCATCTGAGGAGATCCTGCGAAAACAGTACGTATACGATCAATCATGGCAGAAAAAGAAATAAAAACGGTTTGCCCACTGAGTCGGCAGCAATGGCGGGAGTGGCTGCAGGCGCATCACCATACAGAAAAATCGGTCTGGTTGGTTTATTACAAAAAGAAATCAAATCGATCGACGCTGGCCTGGAGCGAAGCCGTGGATGAAGCGCTTTGTTTTGGATGGATCGATAGTCTGGCGAAGCCTATAGATGAGGAACGATACAGGCAGTTTTTCTGCCGACGAAAGCCAACTAGTGTATGGTCGAGAATTAACAAGGAAAAGGTTGAGCGGCTTATCCGTGAAGGGTTAATGGCCCAGGCCGGTTTGGACGTGATCGACCGGGCAAAGAGCAATGGCTCCTGGGCAATTCTGGACGATGCGGAAGCCTTAATAATTCCGGCTGATCTGGAAGAGGAGCTTCAGAAGAAACCGAATGCCAGGGCTTATTTTCTAGGGTTGTGCAAATCCGACAAACGGAATCTTCTGCAATGGCTTGTGTTGGCTAAACGGCCTGAAACGAGGCAAAAACGCATTGTTGACATCATAGAGTCGGCTGAGCAAGGCCTGAAGCCTAAACCTTTTCAGGAGGCTAAAAAGTAATCTGCGCATTGAATCAGTAGGCGCAGACGTAGCATGTAAGCAATGATTGATCCCGAAACAACCCGCCTTTCCCGATTAGTAGCGCTACTGACGCTCCTTCAAACGAAACGAGTGCTGACGGCTACTGAGTTGGCCCGCCGTTTTTCGGTGAGCCGACGTACCATTTATCGCGACATTAGAACGCTCGAACAGGCAGGTATTCCTGTCGTAACGCAGGAGGGAAAAGGCTATGCGATGCTGGAGGGTTATCGGATTCCGCCGGTCATGTTCACGCGCGAAGAAGCCATTGCGCTGCTCACCGCAGAAAAGCTGGCTGTTCAACTCACCGATGCGCCTACGGCTCAGCTTAGTGGCCAGGCGATGGAGAAGTTGCGGGCTGCCCTACGTTACGCGGATCGGGATCATCTCGAAACGTTAGAGCCTCATATTCAGGTTTTAGAGCTTGCTAGTCAACCCGCTGGCTCGAATGCTTACCAACTTTTGGTAACTGCCGTTACAGCGCACCGGGTCGTCAGGTTGGTCTACTATTCCGCTGAAGCGGGATCGCTCAGTACACGTGAGATAGAGCCTATAGGGCTTTATTTAAGTAAGCACTGGCATGTAGTGGCGTATTGCCGGTTGCGGCAGGCTTTTCGGGATTTTCGCCTTGACCGCATCCAGCACCTCTCCCTCAGCGAAGAGGTTTTTCCGTCCCGCCCCGAAACCTTGCAGCACTATTGGGCCGACGAAGCCAGGCGTCGTTCAAAGGAAAAGGTTGTTATCCATTTTCGGGCAACTGCTATCATGCCAGCCTTGGCCCAGCATTTACAGGATACGAAACATCAATATGGCTGGGCACACGATCAACCTCAATCAGACGGAAGTGTGGAAATGACATTTCTCGTTGGCTCACTATCCTATCTGGCCACCTGGCTGCTTCCGTATGGAGGAGCCATAACGATTCTGGAGCCACCTAAACTGCGGGAGCATTTACGGGATCAGGCTCAGAGGGCTTATACTTTTTTCTGTGCCTTCCAACCGGATTTCCCAACTGGAGAATGATTGATTTCCTGCTAGCCGATCCTATTTAATGGCCAAAATACCAAACGCCAACTCTGATTGAATTGGCGTTTGGTATACTACGTAGTTCGCGAAAGTTATATTAGAAAGCCGGTACGAATAAAACAGCATCCGCTACCACGGGGCCGTCGGGTTGTTTGGCAACGATTTCTACCGACGATGTTTTTCCTTTGGGTAAGGTGTATTCGCCCAGTGATACCCATTCGCCGGTGGTCTGACCTACTACAACAATATCGGCGGGTTTGATGGGAATGGTTTTGCTGCTAGTGCCGTTCGATACTGTAATGCCTAGTTCTGTTGTCGTCTTGGATAGGCGAGGGAAGTAGGTGTAAATGTGATATTTACCGGCTTTGAGAATATCAGGCGTAAACTTCACGGAGCCACCGGCCGATTCTTCGTTCACCAGATACGACGGGCCATAACCACCTTTGAGTTTCGTTTCCAATCGCCACGAACCGGTGGTCGCTACGTTGTCTTTGTTGTCGTTGTCGACCAGAATTTCGGGCGTGCTACCATCGGCCAGGGGATCAGCTTTTAGTTTCTGCTGAAGTTTGGCAACGTCGATTTTCTGTACGCTGGTTTTGGCATCGATCGCCATAGCTGCCGCCAGCGCCGTCGATTGCCCCAATACCATAAAAACGGGTTCCATACGTATTGAACCATACGCAATGTGAGAAGCCGACAGACAAACCGGAACCAGCAAGTTCTGACATTCGCTTTCTTTCGGAATCAGGGCGCGGTATGAAATGGGGTAGGGACCAAAGCCGCCAACTTCCACGTTTCCTTCGTTCTTCGCCATTTTTTTGCCGTCTTTTTCGATGACAATCCGCTGAATATTGTGCGAATCCATCGTATAGGCGGCCATGCCAACACCATCGTTCACGACTTCTTTGCCCTGGCAATTGGCCTGCGTCATGACGTAAGCACCGACCAGCCGCCGAGCTTCGCGGACGTAGAGTTGTGGCGACCAGTTTCCGTTGTCGGTGTATTCGTCTTTTGGGTAGCCCCACTTCAGCATCGACTGTCGAAGCTCTTCAGGAACGCGCGAATCATGACCGAAGAAATACAGCAGACTTTTGGTGTACAGTTCGTGGTCGCGGATGATTTGCGCCCGTTTCTCATAGCTCGCGTCGGGGTATTCGTAATTCATCCCGATCATGTCGGTTGAGAAACCGTTTCGGTTGTTGATGTCGGTTTTTTTGTTGGGCATTCCGCTCCAGATAAAATAATCGTTGAGCGTTTTCCGATTAGGTTGGGCCGCAATCAGCCGAGCCAGTAGTTCAAACTTAGTCGAGTCGTAACCCGCCGGGCGCGTAATAGGCACCTGATTCGCCGGGTCCGACGACAGGCAGATGCGGTAATTATACGCCTGCACTTTGGTATCGCCCGTACCGTTGGGCTCGAGTTTGGCCGGACTAACGCCCCAGACCAGCCCCGATTCAGGATTGCCAGGCGTTTTATACGGGTCGATACCATCGGGAAGCTGGTGACCCGTCATGAGCTGCACACCGCTGATCGTTTCGTTGTATTTCGAATTGTCTTCGCGCCCAACCGTGTAGGATACGCCTGCTTTGGCCATCAGATCCCCTTCATACGAGCAGTCGATAAACATCTTGGCCCGAACGCTACGTTTCGCGGATGGATTGTCGGCGTTTTCGAGAACGATTTCCTGAATTTGACCGCCGTTCTTCTTCACACTCGCCAGCCGATGCGAATACAGTACGTTCACCTGACCACGTTTGACGTATTCCCCGAATAAATCTTCAGCTACGTGTGGCTCGAAAATCCATTGTTCAAACTTGCCGTAGTGCTTCCCGATCCGTCGGTAATAATCGCGGGAAATGCCGGTGATCGCGTATTTATTGCCAATATCGGTCAGGCCAAGACCGCCCGAGGTCATACCGCCGAGGTGTTTTCCGGGCTCGATCAGTAGCACGGTTTTACCCGCTTTTCGGGCTGTATAGGCCGCTATAACACCGCCCGACGTGCCGCCGTATACACAAATGTCGACCTGCTGCTGGGCAATGGCCGAAAACGTAATTAGAAAAGTAAGACAGAATACTGTTACGTATCGCATAATATAAACTGAGGTAATGATAAGTATGCAATCACAAATAGCTTAGAGTAACTCTACAAGGGTATTTTTGTCCTGCTGACGAAGGAAGCATCTTCGGGAGCAGGACAAAAGTCATCTCTGTAGATGCTTCCTTCGTCAGCAGGACAAAAAATAAACTAATGTATTTTCAGCGACCTAATTAACCTTATTTTGCTTGTAAAGCGGCTAGTTGATTCGCTTCAAAATTGGCATCATTCGCACTGATGCCCTTGCTATAGACCAGAATTGCCTTTTGCTGGAGCAACGATTTCTGCAAGTCAGAAACGGGTAAAGTATGAACGGATTGTTTTTGCTGAACACATAATGCCGCTGCTGTTCCGGCGGCCTGCCCGAGGGCCATCCAGCAGGGTTCCATACGTAGCGTGGAAAAACCGATGTGCGTGGCCGATGCCGGAACCGGAGCCAGCAAATTCTCAAGGGGTGAATCAGGCACGATTACCCGAAACGGTACGGTGTACACAGCCGACGGATAACTGATAAAACCATCCAGATGAATACGGCCTGGCTCGCGTTTTCGAACGGCGTGCGAATCGAGGGCGTAGTGACTGGCTGTGATGCTATCGGCGTGTAGGGGAGGACGTTCGCCGGGTTTTACGGGGATGGCGTCCTGCGCTTTGAAGATGTATTTGCCTTTCATCCGGCGACCTTCGCGCACGTAGAGTTGCCGGGGAAAATGGCCGTTGTCGGTGTATTCGTCTTTAGCCCAGCCCCATTCCGAACACTCTTTGCGGAACCAGTCGGGCAGTTCGGAGTCGTTCTGGGCGAAGTAAAACAAGCCTTCGGTGTATTCACGAAGCCGTTGTGCAAAGCGGTCGCGCCAGTCCCAACCTGACGTTGGATAGGGCCAGTTTTCTTCGGGCAGATCGGTCGAGATGAAGGCATGGTGCTGGTTGTTGCCGTCGTTTTTTCCGTTGGGCAGCTTCACCATATTCGTTAACCAGGCAATGCCTTTGGGCATGCCGGGTACGTCGGGACGGATGCCCGCTTTGGCGTTACGTTCGAATTCGGCCTTCTGCGCATCGGTGAGTTTCGACATCGCTACGCCCGTGTAATGGCCGGTTTTGACGTCATTAATCAACGATACGTACTCTGCCCGATTGTAATTGGCTGGCTTCTGAATTTTTACCCGGATTTTTGGGTCATTGGTTACGCAAAGGCGGTAGTTGTACGATTGCACGGCATTGTCGCCCGCAAACGTCGAACCCGGACCTTCTGGACCTGCCCAGTATTTATAAACCCGACCAGCGCCCACTTCGCCGTATTCCGACTTACCTTCCCGACCCAGAAAAAACGGTACGTCCGCAGCCGCGATCAGATCGCCCTCATACGTAGCGTCGATGAAAAAACGGCCCTGATACGTTTCCGGCTTCTTCGTCGTACGGTTCAGTACGCGAATTCCCTGAATCCGGTTGTTCTGAATCGTCAAGTTTTCGGGTTCGAAGTCGAACTGCCGCATCGTCAGTACCGTTACGTTGGGGCTTTCTTTCAGAAAATCATTGAAGATTTTGGCTGCTACCGAAGGTTCGAAATGATAGCCGTCGGAACAATCCTTGGCTTGCTGCGAATCGGCCCCGTATTTCGCTACGTAGTGCGCTTTGATCCGGTTCACAAATTCGATAAACAGCCCGCCCGTAGCACCACGTGTAGCAATATCGGTGGCCCCGAGACCATTGGCCGGTAAGCCGCCAATGTGGGCCGTACGTTCCAGAAGCAACGATTTTTTGCCCATTCGCGAAGCCGCCACAGCCGCCATAATGCCGCCGGGCGTACCACCAACGATTATCAAATCATAGTCACTATCCGCTAAAGGTGCAGTTGTATTCGCATATAATTCGGGAAGACCGGCCGAAAAAGCCAGACCACTCAGGCCAGAGATTTGTAGAAAACGACGGCGGGTTGTAGGCATGTTGGAAAAGATTGATAGAACGCTGGTATTTATGATTAGTATGGTTTAAACAGATCATACCAATCATAAACATCAGCGTTCTATATGAAGCTTAATAACCAGGGTTTTGGGTGAGTGCTTTATTGGTTACGGTTTCGATGAATGGTATTGGCCACAGGTAATCGCGTTCGGGCTTGAAAATCCGAACTTCCACTACACGCATATCAGCTTTGTTCGGCACCGAGCTGTAATCGGGCGTACCGTTAGCGTCGATGACGGGTGCCGTAGCCAGTAAGCCTTTTGGAATACGACCCAGAAAATTACCGGCCAACAGCTTGTCGGCCAGCTTCCAGCGACGAATATCCACTAAACGAAAGCCCTCGTTCGTCAATTCATACTTGCGCTCTTTCCGAATAATCGACCGGAGTTCGGCCTGGGTTTTGCCGGTTTTGATGGCGGGCATATTCACTGTCGGGCGCTGACGGACCGCGTTGATGGCATCATAAACCGACTGATCGATCTGGTTGGCTTCAATTTTTGCCTCGGCGTAAATGAGCAATACTTCGGCGTAGCGAATCAGGCTGATGTTCAGTTCTGAATTGCTCCGGTCGTTGGCGTCGGTCAGGTCGGTGTATTTCCGCCAGCAATAGCCGGTATACGTAGCAAAAGCGTGAATCGCATCCTGATTATCCACACGGGCGCCGGTAGCATAGTTGATTGTTTTGACGCTGTCTTTGTGGGTTTCGAACTTGAAATTGAAGTAATTAGAACCCGGGACCGCTACCGTGAAATCGAGCCGGGGATCGCGATTTTTGAACGGATCTTTCGGATTGTAGAGGGGCGATTTGTCAATCGTCAAACCGTCTGTACACTCGTACGCATCGACCAGCAACTGCCCCGGAACTTTGTTGGAAGCGCCCTGCGCATTCCGCGACAGAAAATTCTGCGGAGTTGCGTGAACAACCGTGCTGGTTTTCAGGTACTGAAGCGCGAAAATAATTTCAGTCGATGTCTGACCGGCATACGAGAATAGCTGACCATAATTCGTGTGCAGTTTGTGGTAATTCAGGTCCATAACCGCTTTGGCTGCGGTGGCTGCATCGGCCCATTTTTCGTTGTAGAGCGCAGTACGTGCTTTGGTGGCTAAAGCGGCTCCTTTCGTAGCCCGGCCAGCGTTGATGCCACTGTAGCTAACGGGTAAATCGTTAGTCGCAGCGTCCAACTCGCTCATAATGAACGTAACGCATTCTTCTTTGGTGCTTTTAGGAACCTGCGATTCCGCCAGACCGATCGTTTTGGTAACCAGTGGCACCCCGCCAAATAACTCGATCAGGTAGTGATACGTATAGGCACGCACAAAACGGGTTTCGGCGCGGTAGCGAGCCTGCAACGTAGCATCCATCTTGCCATCGAGCTTGCCCATGTTGTCGAGAATGAAATTACAGCGGCCTATGATCTTGTAGGAATTGTCCCAGATCGATTTCGAGAAGCCGTTGTTGCTGTCGTGACTGCCTTTCCCGATTTGTTGCAGCGAGCTATTATTCCGATCCCAGCCCAGGTCGGTACCATCGTCGAGTAAGAGCTGCATGGGCATACCGTCGAGCGGGTGGAAGTTCATCCCTTTATAGCAGCCATTGACGGCCAGTTCCAGTTCGCTGGCATTGGCAAAATAAGACTGGTCGGCGGGGCCTTCCAGCGGGTACCGTTCGAGGTAATCTTCGCAGGACGTAGTACTGAGCGTCAACGCAACGGCCAGAAACCAGTAGTGTATTTTTTTCATTTGTAAAGTCTTTAGGAATTGAATAAATGCGGCTGATGCTTAAAAATTGACGTCGATACCAAAGCTGTACATTTTGACCTGCGGATAGCTACGTCCTGATCCCACCGGCGATTCGACATCGTAGCCGTCCCAGAATTTGTCGAACGTGAGAATGTTCTGACCGTTGGCAAACACGCGGATGTTGTTGATGCCGATTCGTTGCGTCAGTGACGTAGGAATCGTATAGCCGAACTGAATATTTTTCAGGCGGAGGTAAGCCGCGTTACGTAGCCAGAAACTGGAGATTTTTTCGTTGTTAGCTTCGCTGAACGCCAGCCGGGGAAACGTAGCATTTGGCGTTTCGGGTGTCCAGTGATCTTTGTGTTGTTCCTGCACGGTTCCGCCCAGAAAGAACGGCATAATGCCCTGCTCATACAGCATACCATCAGCCTTGCCTACGCCCTGAAGGATAAGGTTCAGACTGAAACCTTTATAGTAGGCATTCAACGTAGTGCCGTAGGTAAAGCGGGGAATGGTGTTGCCCAGTACTACGTTGTCGTTGCCGTTAATGATGCCATCGCCATTCTGATCTTTATACTTAATGTCGCCGGGTTTGATAACGCCGAACTGCTGGGCGTGCGAAGCTACTTCGTCCGCTGTCTGGAATAAGCCTTCCGCCTGTAATCCATAGATCGACTGGATAGGGTACCCTTCGCGGTTGGCTAGCGTTCCGACCTGATTCACACCCCGTAAATCGACCACTTTGTTTTTAACATCCGAAATGTTGAACCCAATATCGTAGCGAAAATCCCGGATCGATCCTTTATAATTCAGACCAAGCTCCCAGCCTTTATTTTCAACAACCCCGGCATTCTGATACGGTTTTCCTAACCCAATGATGGCCGGAATGTCCAGATCGAGCAGAATGTCCCGCGTTTGTTTGTAATAATAATCGGCGGTGACCGACAGGTTCGACAACACCACAGCGTCGATACCAATGTCGGTCATCTCGGTAGTTTCCCAGGAAATACCCGAGTTGGCTAACGTATTCAACGCTACTACGTTGACAATCTGTTTGCCGAATGTATAAGGCCCAAATTGTAGCGCCGACATGAACGGGTAATTACCGCCCTGAATGTTCTGATTACCTAACTGGCCCCACGACGCTCTAAACTTCAACTCATTGATGGTTCCCAAAAGTGGCTGCATAAACGATTCCTGCGAAATACGCCAGCCAGCCGACACCGACGGGAAGAAGCCGTATTTGTGCCCTTTCGAAAACCGCGACGAACCATCGTACCGCGCATTGGCTTCAAAGAGATATTTCTGCTTGAAATCGTAGTTGATACGGCCAAACGCCGATTGCAATGCCCATTCAGAAGCACCGCCCGACGACCGCTGAAGGTCCGACGCCCCCGCATTTAACACCTGATAGTCGGGCAACAAAAACCCTTCGCGGTAGCCCGTTACGTTGTCGTTTCGAAAATCCTCCCGCGAGAAACCACCCAGTATTTTCAATCCGTGATCGCCGTATACTTTGTCGTAAGTCAATGTGGCCCGGAGCGTATTGTACATCGACCGGTTGGTGGTTTCGGTCAGGCTACTACGTGCCGGAGCCAGAAAACTCAACGTACCGTCGGGCTTGTACGCCTGTACCGATTTGTTGAAATTTTTGTCAATCGAGAGCGCGTATTTGGGCGAATAGGCAAGTTCAGCCGTAAGTCCGTCAACGGGTTTATATACCAGAGCTGCGTTGAGCATGACGTAGGGGCTGTTGTTTTTTCGGGTGCCCCCATCGCGCGACATCGCAATTGGGTTGTCGCCGTTCCAGCCGTCGCCCCAGGTGCCATTCGAGTTGATGCCAATCTGGTTGGCCGGAATCCGGTTCATCCAGTGAAACACTTCTTCCGAACCCCGTCCTGGTTCGAGTGTGGTAGCGGCCACAATCTGCAAATCGGCGCGGGCACTGAATTTTTTGGAAATCTGAATGTCCATATTGTTTCGGAGCGTATACCGCCGGAAACTGGAGTTTTCGATAACGCCTTTCTGATCGAGATAACCGGCAGACGTCAGAAATCGAATTTTTTCGCTACCACCGTTGATACTGAAAAAGTGGCTTTGTTGTAAGCCGGAGCCGGTTAATACTTCGCGTTGCCAGTCGGTATCGGGATATAAATCGCGGTTGGTGGCCCCTTCGGTGCGGTATTTATTAATCAGGTCGTCGGAATACAACGGCGCGCGACCAACGTTCACATAGGCTTCGTTAGTTAACAGCATATGGTCGATGGCGTTGGCCATTTTGGGCAGATTCGTGGGCGATTGCCAGCCGATGTAGTTGTTGTAACTCATCGAAATTCGGTTGGCTTTGGCCCGTTTGGTCGTTACCAGAATCACGCCATTGGCCGCCCGCGATCCGTAAATCGACGCCGAAGCCGCATCTTTCAGCACCGTAATAGACTCAATGAGGTTCGGATCGATGCTGTTCATGGAGCCCTCAATATTGTCGATCAGCACCAGTGGATCGGAGTTGCCAAGCGTACCGACACCCCGAATTCGGATAGTTCCGGCATCGCCACCGGGACGGCCCGATCGCTGCGTTACCGTAACGCCCGGCATCATACCCTGCAAGGCCGACGACGTTTGCCCAACCGGCCGGCGGGTAATTTCTTCGCTGGAAATGCTGGAAACGGCACCCGTTACGTTCACTTTTTTCTGCGTGCCGTATCCCACAACCACCACTTCCGACAGCGCTTTGGTATCGTTCTGGAGCTTTATGCCGATTGTGGTGCGATTACCAACGGTGGTTTCCTGCGGAAGGTATCCCACGAAGCTGAAAACCAATACGGCCTGCTCGTTGGGTACGTTCAACTGATAAAAGCCTTTGCTATCGGTGCTGGTGCCGCGCGTTGTGCCTTTCACCACCACACTCACACCTGGTAAACTGGCACCCGATTCGTCGATGACCGTACCGCTGACACTGATGTCTGCTACGTTGGCTTGATGCGTACCGGACGATTCAGCTCCATTTACAGCCGTTCGCTCATCAGACGTAGCGGGCAAGGGAGTCGACTCTGTTGCTTCTTCCTGGCGGCTCAATACGGTTGCCTTTGTGCGGGCAACTTCGGTAATGACGTATGTGTCTTTTCGGATTTTGCGGACACGTAAACCCGTGTTTTTCAGGAGATGAGTTAAGTTTTTCTCTAGCGATGAGTTTAGATTAAGGGCGTCGGAAGAGACGTTTTTACCGGCCATGATCCGGTCTTCAAAAAGAATTTCAACCCGGTAATGGCGCTGTAAATCGAGTAATACGTTTTTGAGCTGGGTTTGTACGCTTCGGTTTGTCTGGCGCGGCAAAACCTGAGCGGAGGCAAACGTCTGGCAGAAGCTGAGCTGGGGAAATCCAGTCAACGAAACAGCTACCAGACTTAACTGGAGTAAGGTTTTCTTCATTAGTTTGACTTAAGAAAGAGGGGGAGTAATCAGTTATCTTTTAGAATGGGAGTTGCGCCCGTAGAATCGACGCGGAGTGTGAACGTAGCAGTCAGTAAATCAAGGAGTTCATTGGCGGTTCGGGCGTGAAAATTGCCGGAGATGGTACGTTGTGCGAGCGAATCGTCGGCTACTTCTACCTTCTGGCCGAAATATTCGCCAATCAGGTAACACGCTTCCCACAGCGACGTATCGCGAAACTGAAAGAGATGTCCTTTTTGGGCGTCAATCGCTTTTACGGGAGCCAGTGGGCGGAGATGAATGTTTCCCTGTTGGGTGAGCATGGCCATTTCGCCGGGCTTCATCACCAGTTGCTGTTTTTTCGTGTCGGTTTTGTAGTCGATTCGGATTTTGCCCCGGTCGAGCACTACGTTGGTACCCTGTTTTCGTGCGTAAACCGTAAACTCGGTACCGAGTACTTCAACCTGAAACTGATCGGAAGTTTTTACGACAAACCGCTGATTATCCAGCTTGTGCGTTACCGAGAAGCGAGCTTCGCCGGTGAGAGAAACCTGCCGGATATCCTGCCGGAAACCGAAGCGCGGTACCTGAAGCGATGAGTTGGGTTTCAACGTAACGCCGGTGCCATCTTCGAGCTGAATACGTTGAGTTTGATCAACCGCCGTTTGATACGTCTGGTAGAGGAGTGTGGTACGTACGGGGCTGAGGGCTATGCCCAGAACCAGTAGCGCGACGGCAGCCACCAGATATGGCCGCCAGTTCCACAGTCGGAAAGGCGATGTTGTTGCTGGTTCGTTCACTATGTCTGGGGTTTCGGTCTGGTCCAGGCGTTGCGCCAGCTTGTCGAAGGCTGTTTCCTGATCGGGCTGAAACTGGAGGGCACTCATTTCCCATTCCAGCAGCCAGGCGTGGAAGGTTTCGGTATTGGCCGGGTTTTTCAGCCATTCTTCCACGATCTGGCGTTCGAGGGGGTTGGCCTGTCCGGCCAGATAGGCAAACAGGTTCTGTTTCGATAACGAATGAGTCATATTCGTATAAGTTGAACGGGAGACGTTACAAACCGTTTTCTCCCTTAATCCATTAAGCAAAAAGATTGAAAAGAAGCAGGAGTAAGGTCCACTCCTCGCGTAGTGTCTGGCGCAGATGTTTGAGCGCTCGGGAGATATGCACTTCCACCGTTCGGGGCGAAATCTGTAATTCGGCGGCTATCTCGTCGTATTTTTTGTTCTCAAACCGACTCAGCAGAAACACCCGGCGGCATTGGGCGGGTAGCTGGCTAATGGATTCATTGACAGCCAGGAAGAGATTGTTGAAATGCACCTCCGCATCGGGCTGTGGCTGGTTGCCGGGCAGGTTATTTTCGGTGCTCGATTCGATGGAGTCGGTTTTGCCGAATTCTTTGCGCAGGTGCGTATACGCTTCGTTCCGAACCGCCGTAAATAAATAGCTGATGTACGACGAATGAATTTTCTGGTACGCTTCCGACCGATAGAACTGGTAAAAGACTTCGCTCACCAAATCTTCGGCCAGTTGCCGGGAGTACACAAACCGAACGGCATGGCTGCACAAGGGCGTGTAATACTGCCGGAACAGCAACTCGAACCCTTTACGGGGGTCCTGCTCGAAGGTTTTTCGTAGAAAAAGTTCTGAATCGTATACCGTCGACATTGGCTTTGGCTCGTTTACGGATGGCGAGGGCCAGGGGTCGGAGGTAGCGTTAGGTGACAATACAGTAAAGATAGCCATTGACTCGAAAATGCTAAACGAATCAAAGACTTAATTGCACAATTTTACCCTTACTGGTTTTTGAAAAAAAAATCGTCAGGCTCGTTTTTAGAGAATTGAAGGGCTTTTTATTCGGAAATAATGGCATTGACTGTGAGGCCGAATAAAGACCCCTACTAAGAATTCAGGGCATGCGGAATAGCGATGACTAGAACGGCTTACGTATCGATTCGAAGCCGAATTGGTTGCCAGGTATCAATTTTTGAAGAAATAGCGATCGGTTACGAGACCCAACGATGAAGTGGTTGATCGACGAACCAGTCGATTCTGGGTGTCGTACTCTGTTACGTAGGTCGTTGGCTGGGGCGTAGTGAGTGTATCCTTAAAGGTTCGGCTGAGGAGGTTATTCATGCTCATATTCTGGTGAATATAACCCAGATTGAGCGTCCAGTAGATTCCTTTCAGTACGTTGGGCTTATTGTCATACTGAAACTCCGTTTTGACAGTCGAAATAGTGCCATTGGCATATTTATGGCTCATAAGCGTCATGTTATCGCCCTTATAGTCGAAAAGCTGGCCGACGTGATAGCCGTTAGGGTCTTTTACTTCAATCAACCGATTGGCTGAGTCGTAAATGAGGGTGTTACGTTCCAACACACGCGCTTGTCCATCCAGTTCTACCCGATACAACAGGTGAGCACTGTGACGCTCCTTTGCATCATATACCATCTGCTCCATGAAATAGAAGGATGTGCCGCCGGGCTGGATCACTTTGGTAAACGTTCGATAGGGTTTGTCATTTTTGTATTCATAAATCACCGCATTATCGACGCCTTTAGACGGTGAATTAAGTACCGACCGACCGATGATTCGCTGCCTGGTATCATAGGGGAAATTTATCGTAAGACTCGTGGGATTAGCCCCCGCATACGTAGTTATAATTCGATCCAGTTTTCCTTTGGGCGTTACAGAAGCGTTGATAACAGCCACAAAATCAGGAATCGTAACCTTTATCAGCGAATCATCTTGAGTCACCAAAGCCGACAGCGAATCGCTGGGGTTCTGGAGTTGCGTAACGGGTTCCGGCTGGTTCGACTGACAAGCCTGTAACAGGAAAGCAAAAAGAGTGAATGAGATCGAAATCCTGAAAAGAAAGCGCATTACGTATGTAGTTGAGTCCGTTTTGACTAGTGCTGTAAAGCTACGTCCAATATAGGAAGCTTTGCGGTCGTGCTAGTTACTTTTTATCAGCAAATCGCCCGGTTTAGGGTAGGCGGTTCGCATTATTGTATTTCTGCTGTTAATGAAGATGTAAAGTGTTTATCCACAACGTGTAGATGTGCGCCAATGGACAACAAAATGTTGGAAATTAGCACAGCCATTAATCTTTTCTCTGCATGAATTATTTCCTGGAATCACTGCTACTGGTAGCCTGGGGATTGTTGATAGCCAATGGCTGTAAACCGAAGGAAGATACCCTGCCAGCACCTACTACAGAAGGACTCAATACGTTTGGTTGCAAAATCAACGGTAATGTCTGGATCGCCAATGGAGTTCGTAATGATCAGGGCCCGGCGGCTAAAGCAATTGACGTCGAATTCAGGCCGTTGAGCGACTCCACTTTTTATTTGTTCATCCATACCAATGCCAGCTCTAAAGATCGCATTCAATTAGCACTGACCAAAGGCGTAATGGGTACCAATAAGGTCAGAAACCGCTACGACGATCCTTTTGCTATTTACTACGACAACCAGTTCCGGCTTTTTACCTCAATGGAGTCCAATCCTGGCAACGTAGTCATTACTCGCCTGGATACCCAGAAGCGAATTGTATCAGGAACCTTCGAGTTCGACGGTCAATATCCTGTCAGTAAAGAGGTGGTACGAATCACGGAGGGCCGTTTCGATATTGATATGAACAAGCTGTAACCGGTTCGCTTCTCCAGTAATAAGTTTTTTTACACGCGCACCAGAATTATCCAAAGTTGTTTGGGAGATTCTGGTGCGCGTGTGTTCTTATTGGTCTAAAGGGTGGGTTATTCGTTGGTATTTGCTGTGTAAATCGGTATTTTATTTTTAAAATATTAAAAAAATTGAAATTTTTTCTGGAGAAGGGGTGCCCGGCCAACGGCTTCGATTGTCTTCTGGATAATTAACCTAAAAGCTTATGAACGAGAGCAAATTTCTGGAAACCTTGGTTGAACGCTATCTCAACAACCAGGCAACTGACAAGGAACTGGAAGTATTTATGGATTTGCTCAGGCAGGGAAGGCTGGACGATTTGATTAGGGAGCGCATGGATAGGGACGAAGAGCAGGATAACCCCGAAAACCCGGAATGTTCAACCGTCAGAAGCTTCCACTCTCAACTACAGTGGTTGCAAATAGCAGCCTCCGTGGTTCTTATTCTTTTTTGACTGTCTTAAAGCTGGCTCTGCTATGATGGTCAGCATGGCCTCTTTTCAAAGGGCTTTCACGACGCTTTTGCAATACAACAACCTGTTAACTGATTAAGTAAATGAGTGTATCATTACAAAAGAGAATTCGGGCCCTTGTCTGTTTGGCAGTCTCGACCTCGATTATTGTACCTGCCGATGCTGGGAACCGACCGCATAATGGGGGAAAACCCAGTCAGAACTATGAAAAACGGGCTGATTCTTACGGTAAGACTACCGCTCGGGCAGTAATCACAGTGCGCGGACGCGTTATTTCGCAGGAAGACCGTATGGCGATGCCGGGGGTCAATATTGCCATAAAAGGCACAACGACTGGCACCACAACCGATGGTGATGGCAATTATACCATCAACGTACCATCGCAGGAAAGCACGCTCATTTTTTCGTTTCTGGGGTACGTATCGCAGGAAATCCAGGTCGGTACACAAACCGCCATCAACGTAACGTTATCGCCCGATTCGAAAGTGCTGAACGAAGTGGTGGTAACGGCGCTGGGTTTTAAAGAAGAAAAAGACCGGCTGGGCTCTACAGCATCGACTATCAAAGCCGAAGACATTAAACGGTCGGGAGAAACGGGCGTCATCAACGGCTTAGCTGGTAAGGCGGCTGGCGTATTGATTTCGCGCTCCACCGGCGATCCGGGTGCCGGTTCGTATATTCAGATTCGCGGCCAGAACACCATTACAGGCTCAAACCAGCCGCTGATTATTATCGACGGCGTACCGATGAGCAACAGCACCACGGGCGATTCGCGGTCGGGCGTAGCACAGCAGTCGCGTTTGAACGACATCAATCCCGAAGATATTGCCAGTATGCAGGTGCTGAAAGGGGCGTCGGCGGCTGGTTTGTGGGGTTCCCGAGCGGCCAACGGCGTTATCGTGATAACTACCAAACGGGGGGCTAACGATAACAAACTGAATGTCAGCTTCACATCAACGGCGTCGTTCGATAAGGTTAACGTAATACACCCGTTGCAGGAAGCGTATGGACAGGGCTCTCTCGGCGTTTTTAACCCAACCACCCAGTATTCGTGGGGCGATAAAATTTCGACCCGGTCGGGCGCTGAGGACGTAGTGAATATGAATGGCGCTCGGTTTGAGTCGGATAAGGGCAAGACGTTTTACCCGATTATTACCAAAAATTCGCAGGAAACCTTTAACGAAGCCAGAAAAGACGCCGTTTTTAGGACGGGTACGTATCTCGATAACAACCTGAGCATCAGTGGAGGGAACGATAAAGGGAACTTCTACCTGAGCTTCGGGAATCTGGCACAAAAGGGCATTTTTGCTGGACAGAGCGATTACAAACGTAGCTCCGTGCGGTTTAACTCGGTCCGTCAGTTCAACGATATTGTGCGGGCATCGGCCAATGCTAACTTTATTCGTACGACGTCGAACCGGATTCAGAAGGGCGATAACACCAGCGGTGTATACATTGGTATGCTACGTTCGTCGCCCGATTTCGACAGTCGTTACTGGAAAGGAACGTATTACGCGTCGCCAACGGCGGCCGGTATCCGTAATCGCCAGCGTTCGTACCGGAACTACCTCGGCGCATCGGCCAACCCGAGCTACAACGACCCGCTCTGGACCATCAACGAACTCACCAACCTGACCGAAGTTGACCGGCTGATTATGAATACAGAGCTGGTTGTTACGCCCAAAGACTGGTTCAGCATTACCGCTCGTGGCGGCATCGATACGTTCAACGACCGTCGGGTGACGAACAACCCGGTTTCGTCAGTCGTAAACTCGGGCGCCGGTCAATATGAACAGCAAATTATTTCAGAAACGGAATTGAACCTCGACGTAATCGGTCGGGCCAGCAAAGATCTTTCAGAAAATGTAACGAGCACATTGATTGCCGGATTTAATATCAATGATCGGAAATACAACAGCTTAGGTGGTCAGATGAACGGTTTTATTCTGGAAGAAGCGCCATCAAACTTTGCCAACTCGACGGCGGCTAACAACTATCCGTACAATTCGCAATCGCACCGCCGGACGGCTCGCTTATATTCGACTCTGAACCTGGGTTTTTATAATCAGTTGTTTGTTAACGGGTCGATTGCAGCTGAGTCGGGTTCTACGTTCGGCAGCGCATCGAAATCGACGTTCTATTACCCATCCACCGACGTAGCGTGGCAGTTCAGTCAGTTGCCTATTTTCCGGGCAACACCGCTCTCGTTCGGTAAACTGCGGGCTTCGTATGGGATTGTGGGTATTCAGCCCGAGCCGTATCGGAATACAACGCCTTATATCAGTGCGTCGTTCAGCAGTTGGGCTACCAACCTGACGGGTTCGGGCTACGGCGGTGCGTACGTAGAAAGTGCTACCCAGGGCGACCCAAACCTGCTTCCCGAACGCAAAACGGAGTGGGAAATCGGAACCGACCTTCGCTTTTTCAAGAACAAACTCTCTATTGGCTACACCTATTACCAGAACCAGATTCGCGATCTGTTGCTACAGGTATCGTCGGCGGGCTCTACCGGATTTAGCCAGAAATACACCAACGCCGGTAGTATGGAGAACAAAGGTATGGAGGTCGATATTAATGTGAACGTATTGCAAAAGAGTGATTTTCAGTGGAATGTGTTTGCCAACTGGAGCCGGAACCGCAACCGCGTAACGAATTTGGGCGGCACGGAAATCATTACGTTTACGGGCGGGGCATTGAGTACCGTAGCTCACGTGGGCGATGCGTTGTCGGCTTTCTATGGCGGAACGTATCAGCGCAAAGACGACGGCTCTATGGATCTGACACCAACGGGTTTCCCAAAACTAAGTACTACGTTGGGTGTGGTGGGCGATCCTAATCCCGATTGGCGGGGCGGCTTCGGAACCAATGTGTCCTATAAAAAACTATCGCTGAATGTCTTGTTTGAAACGTTCCAGGGCGGTGATTTCTACGAAGGAACACGGGGCGTACTAGTCAACTTCGGTACGTATGCCGACGTGGGTAATGAAGTAACCTTGCAGCAGGATATGTACAACTATGCTGGAACGCTCTTCAAAGCCGGTACTACGCTACGTGGTAATGTAAAAGATTATGGTGGTGGGCCTGTGTTGCTCGATCAGTCATTCTATACGTCAATTGGCGGCCATTCGGGCCAATTGACTGAGCAATTTGTGCGGGATGGTAGCTGGACACGGATTCGGGAAATAACGCTGGGCTACGTTTTGAATTCGGCGGGTTTCCGAAAAAAGACCAGGCTGGAATCGGTCAGCTTCGGCGTAACGGCACGTAATCCTGTTCTCTGGACAAAAGTGGTGGGTATCGATCCCGAAACGAACGTATCGGGTGTGGGTAACGCACGTGGTGTGGATTACTTCAACAATCCAAGTACAAAGTCGCTGGTTTTCAGCTTGAAAATCAATTACTAATCGAACAAAGAAACATCATGAAACGTCGATATAAAACTATTTTTTCGATACTGGTTGGGCTGGCTTCGTTTTCCTGCGAATCGCTGGTGTCGGATATGAACCAGGACCCCAATAACCCGACAGACGCATCGGCCGAATACCTTTTCACCGGCACACAGATTGCGCACATTGCTGCTCAGGAGGGCATGGCAAGCCGTTTGACGATTGTCTGGACGGGCTACGGATTTGGTGCTTTCCAGCAGTTTGGAACATGGGGGCAATACCAGATTACAGCCGCCAACTTCGACGACGATTGGAATTTGTTCTACACGGGCGTTAACAAAAATGCAGCCCGGACGTTGGCCAAGGCAACGCAAAATGGTAACCGCGTCATGGCTGGAATAACGAAGATTATTCAGGCTCAGAATATTGGTACGGCTTCCGAACTATGGGGGGATGTACCGTTTTCGGAAACGGCTAATACGGCCAATTATGCCAATCCGCATTTCGAAGCGCAGGCTGAGTTAATTCCGAAGCTGATTGCGTTGCTGAACGATGGCATTGCCGATCTGGAATCGGGTATAGGTGCTGTTAGTACGCGCGATATTTTCTTCAGTGGCGACGTAACGAAATGGAAACAGGTGGCCAACACGTTGAAAGCTCGATTGTATCTGGATTTGAAACAGTACGACAACGCCTACACGGCAGCGCAGTCGGGTGTAAGTTCGTATGCCAATTCGATGTATGCCACACACGGCACTACCGCCAGCGTGAACGAAAATCAGAACTACAGCTTTCTGACTAACGTCCGGGCGGGTAGTATTACGGCAGAAGGAGCCTACAATGCCGAGTTGCTGAATCCGGCCAAAACTGCTACGTATCGCGGCAATTCGAAAACCAACGAGACAGCTCGGTTCAAATTCTACTATCTCGAAAATGGCGTGAACGCGCCGGGCGTTATTGAGCCTAATACGCTCACAACTACGGCTAACCGGGGTTTCTTTGCGCGCGATGCCAGTTTTCCGCTCGTTACGTATCAGGAGAATCTGCTCACGCTGGCCGAGATGGCACTACGTTCGGGAAAAGGTTTTGACGTAGCATTGGGGCATCTCAATACGTATCGTAGTTTCCTGAATGGAGGTGGCTATCTGCACGCTACGTATAAAGTGGCTGGTACCTATAAATATGATCCCTACGTAGCGGCTGATTTTGCGGCTGGCGGCATCGAAAACAAAGATGGTATAACGGCTAACAATGCGTTGCTGCGTGAGATTCTAGAAGAGCGTTACGTTACGTTCTACGGTCAGCATATTGGTTGGAACGACGAACGCCGTACACGTAGTGAAGGGCTGGGTATCAAACTGAAACCAAACAACGGTAGCCAGTTGCCGGGGCGCTTTATTTACTCGCAGAACGAAATCAACTCCAATCCAAATAGCCCACGTACCGTGCCGAGTCTGTTTGAAACAACCGCTATCTATAAGTAGAAGCCATTTTTTTTCTGACAGGATTAACATGATTTACAAGATTCTCTACACCAACTTATCCTGCAAATCATGTTAATCCTGTCAGAAAAAAATAAGTATATAATCGACTGAACTACAGTAAAATGCAGTATAAAGTATACCCGTTTCTGATCATTTTTAGCCTGTCTGTCAGCTCTGTTTTTGCGCAGTCGCCATTTACGGTGCAGGAGGCAAAGACACTGCAAAAGCGGGCCAAGGGCATCGAGATTGTGAAAGACACCTATGGCGTACCGCACGTGTACGCCAAAACCGACGCCGATGCCGTGTTTGGGGAAATGTATGTGCAGTGTGAGGAGTTTTTCGACAAAGTTGAAACCTCGCTGATTGGTCGATTAGGCCGGACGGCGGAAACCGAGGGAGAAAGCTCGATTTACAAAGACCTCTGGACGCGGATGTTCATCGATTCGGCGCAGGCTGTTCAGCTTTATCAGAAAACGCCCGATTGGCTCAAAAAACTCTGCGATGGGTATGCGGCAGGCATCAATTACTACCTCATTACGCATCCGGCCGTAAAACCCAAATTACTGACGCGCATTGAGCCGTGGATGATTCTGATGAACAACGTACCGGCTATGGGCGGCAGCAACGTCGGCGAGGCTGACTTTAAGGCGTTCTACGGAAAAGAAGCCACACAGCCTATGGCAACCAGCCGGAGCTTCACGGCTGAACCACCCAAAAATGACGGCTCGAATGGCTTTGCGCTGGCACCCTCGCGCACACAGAGCAAGAAGGCAATGCTGTTCATCAACCCGCACGCTGAATACTATGGGCGTATTGAAATTCAGTTGGTTAGCGAAGAAGGTCTAAACTCCTATGGGGCTCCTTTTCTGGGGCAGTTCAACATTTTTCAGGGATTCAATGAGTTTTTAGGCTGGATGCACCCCGTTTCATTGTCGGATGCGAAAGACCTCTATGCTGAGCATGTAGAACTGAAAAAGGGCCGGCTCATGTATCGCTACAACGGTGCCTGGAAGCCGGTCGACAGTACGACCATTGAGCTTCGCTACAAAAAAGGAGATAGCTCGGCAACCAAGAAATTCACTACGTATCGCACGCATCACGGCCCGGTTGTTTACGCAACGGCGACGCGCTGGATCGCGCTAAAGACCTACGAGCCAAACATCGAATTGTTGGGGATGCACTGGCTCAAGATGAAGGCTCGTAGCATGAAGGAATTTACGGATGCCATCAACGCCCGCGCTATGGTTGGCAGCAACGTAGTATACGCCGATAAAGATGGCAACATTGCCTACTGGCACGGCAATTTCGTACCAAAGAAAAATCCATTGCTCGACTGGCGACGCCCGGTCGATGGTACTACGTCGGCGACAGAGTGGCAGGGTACGCACGAACTGACCGAGATTCCGCATTACATCAATCCGGCCAATGGTTGGTTGCAAAACTGTAATTCGACACCCTTGTATGGTGCCGGTACGTTAGACACGACGATGCTGAACAAGTTGCCTTCGTATATGTTGCCCGACGGACATACGCCCCGCGCTGTTCATGCCGTGCGCGTGCTGACGCCATTGGAAAATGCCACGATGGACGATGTGATTAAAGCGTCGTACGATACGTATCTGCCCAGCGGTGAGCGCTTTGTGCCAAGCCTGATTACAGCTTATAACACAACCTCGAACGATTCGCTACGTTCGAAACTGGCGGGCCCCATCGACGTACTGAAAAATTGGGATTTCAAGACCGATACCAACTCCGTGGCCACTACGCTAACGGTGCACTGGCTCGAAAAAGTGATCCAGCTCGATATGGCACGACTACCTCGTCCGGCCACTACCGAAGAGCAGTATTCGTTGACCAACGGAGCCGCTCTAACTACCGAGTTTCTTTCTGCAACAGAACAACTTACTGCATTGGCGCAGGTTGTGACTGAACTCGAAAAAGAGTTTGGTACGTGGCAGGTAACCTGGGGGCAGGACAATCGGTTTCAGCGGATACCCGACAAAGATCCAAGCGATGACAAACTGAGCTGGGGCGTTCCGGCAACGCCCGGATTTATGGGTTCGCTGAATGCGTATGTCAGTAAAAAAGCAGTCAAAACCCACAAACGATACGGCATTACGGGCAATACGTTTGTGGCTGCGGTGGAGTTTGGCGATAAACTCCGTGCCAAAACCATCCTGACGGGTGGAGCCAGCTCTGACCCCAATTCACCCCATTATCTCGATCAGGTGAAAGGCTACATCAACGGTGAATACAAAGAGATTTATTTCTATAAAGACGACGTATACAAACACGCCGAAAAAATCTATCACCCCGGCGATAAGTGATGTGTAGCCTGGACGTCCACGTCCGGGTTGATTAAAATTTAATTACTACCCGGACGTGGACGTCCAGGCTACTGGTTTTTCTATGAAAAGGCGAGATTTTGTAAAATTATCCGGTCTGGGTATGAGCGCTACGTTGCTTCCGGCTGGATTAATAGCCGGAAATCGGATTTCAGCTGAGGATTTGTTAAGTCCGGGTATCGACGTAGCAACGAAAAAACGGCTGGCCGACGTAGCGCTTAATGCAGCTAAAAGTAAGGGCGCTACGTATACCGATGTACGGATCGGACGGTATCTTCGGCAGTATCTGTTCACCCGCGAGAACAAAGTACAGAACATCGTAAACTCAGAGTCATATGGTATTGGTGTTAGGGTGATTGCCAACGGTACGTGGGGATTTGCGTCAACGAACCTGATGACGCCGGAAAGCATTGCTGAATGCGCCAGAGAAGCCGTCGATATGGCGAAAGCAAATGCCGAAATTCAGCTCGAACCCGTAGTGCTGGCTCCGCAAAAAGGCGTTGGTGAGAAAACCTGGAAAACGCCGATCAAGAAAAACGCGTTCGAAATTCCAGTCAAAGAGAAAATCGATTTGCTGATGGAGGTGAATGGTGCGGCTTTGAAAAATGGCGCGTCGTTCGTTACGTCGAACCTGTTTTTTGTAAACGAACAGAAATACTTTGCTTCGACAGACGGCTCGTATATCGATCAGGATGTACATCGTATGTGGCCCACGTTTACGGTCACGGCGGTCAATAAACAAACGGGACGCTTCAAATCGCGGGATGCGCTGAGTGCGCCGATTGGTATGGGCTACGATTACCTGTCCGATAATCCGGCCGAGAAAATTGTGATTCCCAACGGCCCCACTACGTATCGCTACGCCTATAACATGATTGAAGACGCTACCGCAGCGGCTTTGCAGGCGAAGGAAAAACTGAGTGCGAAATCGGTTCCGGCGGGCAAATACGACATGCTTCTCGATCCGTCGAATCTGGGCCTGACCATCCATGAATCGGTTGGGCACCCGCTCGAACTCGACCGGGTTCTGGGCTACGAAGCCAATCTGGCCGGAACCAGCTTTGCGACGATGGAAAAGCTTCAGTCGAAAAATTTCCAGTATGGTAGCAAAATCGTCAATCTGGTAGCCGATAAAATCCAGCCGAACACAATGGGGTTGGTTGGCTACGACGATGAGGGCGTTCCCTGCAAAAAATGGAATCTGGTTAAAGACGGAATTCTGGTCAATTTTCAGGCTACCCGCGATCAGGTGCATTTGCTGGGCGAAAAAGAATCGCAGGGGTGCAGCTTCGCCGAAAGTTGGGATAGTGTTCAGTTTCAGCGGATGCCGAACGTATCGCTCCAGCCGAATCCGGAGAAATACAGCATCCACGACATGATTCGCGACACCGAAAAAGGGATATACATTCTGGGCCGTGGCTCGTCGTCTATTGATCAGCAACGCTATAATTTTCAGTTCAGCGGTCAGCTTTTCTACGAAATCAAGGACGGTAAAATTGCAGGTATGCTCGACGACGTAGCGTACCAGTCGAACACGCAGGAGTTCTGGAATTCCTGTTCCCGCATCTGCGACAAAGACGACTATCGATTGTTCGGTACGTTCTTCGATGGTAAAGGCCAGCCTGGTCAGGCCAGTGCCGTATCGCACGGTTGCCCCACTACGCGCTTCAACGGTGTCAACGTAATCAATACCGGACGGAAGATCTAAAGGGATGTATGATGTGTAATATATGATGTATGAAGTAGGATTCGACTACCAATTTAAGCTACCTCATATATGATACCTCATATACCATACACAAATCCCATCTCCTAAAAACATGGCCATCCTAACACAAGAAGAAGCGAAGACGATCATCGATAAGGTTTTACGATTGTCCAAAGCCGACGAGACGAAAGTTGAATTAAACGGTGGGCGTTCGGGAAATATCCGCTTTGCCCGCAACTCGGTATCGACATCGGGGGCAACCAATAATCTGTCATTATCGGTAACGGTGGTTATCAGTAAACGGGTCGGAACGTCGGATATCAACGAATTTGACGACGCATCACTGGAAAAAGCCGTTCGGAGGGCCGAAGAAATGGCTCGGTTGGCACCCGAAAACCCGGAATATATGCCGATGCCGGGTCCGCAGACGTACAGCAAACCACAGGCATTTGTTGACACAACGGCCAGCATGAAAGCACCCGATCGGGCCAGACTTGCTGGAGCCAGTATCAAATCCATTATGGCGAGCCAGTTAAGTGGAGCCGGTTTTCTGGAAGATTCATCCAGTTTCAATGCTATTGGTAATAACAAAGGATTATTCGGTTATCACAAGAATACGGGTGCTAACTTCTCGCTTACCATTCGCACGCCCGATGGTACTGGTTCAGGCTACGCGGCTGGTGATTTCAACGACGTTAGTAAACTCGATACGGGTTCGCTGACCGACGTAGCGATTCAGAAAGCGCGGGCTTCGCAGAAAGCGATGGCGCTGGAGCCTGGTAAATACACCGTTATTCTGGAACCGATGGCGGCCGGGGAGTTGATCAATTTTATGATTAACGCGATGGATGCCCGCACTGCCGACGAAGGACGTAGCTTTTTGGGTAAAAAGGGTGGGGGAACGCGCCTGGGTGAAAAGTTGCTCGATGAGCGCGTCACGATTTACTCCGACCCAACCGATCCGCAAATTCCGAGTTCTCCGTTTTCGTCGGACGGTTACCCGCACGAAAAAGTGGTTTGGTTCGAAAAAGGCGTTGTGAAAAACATGTCGTATTCGCCGTTCTGGGCCAAACAAAAAGGGGTGAAGCCATTGCCGCAACCGTCGGGTTTTGTGATGGAAGGTGGCACTCAATCGCTGGCTGAATTGATCAAAGGCACTGAAAAAGGGATTCTGGTAACGCGGTTCTGGTATACCCGTTGGCTCGATCCGCAAACGTTGCTCTACACCGGCCTTACCCGCGACGGTACGTTCTTTATCGACAACGGGCAGATTAAGCATCCGGTCAAGAATTTCCGCTTCAACGAAAGCCCGGTCATCATGCTCAACAACCTCGAAGCGCTGGGCAAACCGGTACGTACACGCGGCAATATGGTTCCGCCCATGCGCATCCGCGACTTTACGTTCAGCAGCCTTTCTGACGCGGTGTAGACAGACCTCACCCTAAATCCCTCTCCTAAAACAGGAGAGGGACTTGCAAAACGGTTTCTAAAAAGCCCCTCTCCTTATTTCAAGGAGAGGGGTTGGGGTGAGGTTAACTTTTCATTCTCAACAATCAATAATTCTCTTTTACCTCCAATGAAAAAAATTACCGGACTTGTTCTTTCTCTGTTTGCAGGAACAATGCTTTATGGTCAGACACGGGCGCAAAACCCGGAAGCGAATCAGGTTGCTACGTTACAGCGGCAGTTGGCGGGAATGCAGCATCAGTTCGACGCGCTCGACAAAGCCATTGACGATCTGACGTGGTCGCAGCGTTTGGGCGATGCTACGTTAGTCGACAAAGTGATCATTACTGGTCCACCGCCAGCCGTTATTAAAAATCCAACTGGTCAGGGCGCGAAGAACCCGGTACGTTTCTCGGCTTATGTATTCATCCCGTCGAAGATTGACCCGTCGAAAAAATACCCGTTACTAGTGCTGCCACACGGTGGGGTTCATAGTAATTTCAATACGGCTTATGCGCACATTGTGAAAGAGTTAACGGCGCAGGAATACGTAGTGATTGCCCCTGATTATCGCGGAAGTACGGGCTACGGGCAAGGTTTTTACCAGCTGATTGATTACGGCGGACTGGAAGTAGAAGACACCAAAGCCTGCCGCGATTACATGCTCGAAAATTATGATTTTATCGACAAAAAGCGGGTCGGTATCCTGGGCTGGAGCCACGGTGGGATGATTACATTACTCAACTTATTCAACTACCCATCCGATTATGCGGTTGGTTACGCCGGTGTGCCGGTGAGCGATCTGATTGCCAGAATGGGGTATAAAAGCCAGAGTTATCGGGATGCGTATTCCGCTGATTTTCACCTTGGCAAATCCGCTGATCAGAACGTAGCAGAATACCGGAAACGCTCACCGGTCTGGAATGCCGAAAAACTACAGACACCCCTCCTTATTCATACCAACACCAACGACGAGGACGTGAACGTGCTGGAGGTAGAGGCATTGATTAGAGCCTTCAAAGCCGAGGGGAAAAAGTTTGATTATGAAATCTACAAGGAAGCGCCGGGTGGACACACGTTCAACCGGATCGATTCGTACGGAGCTAAAGAGAGCCGGATGAAAATCTATAATTATCTGGCACAATACCTCAAGCCCAACAGGAAATTCAAAGACGTAAAAGAACTCATTGAAGTCAGTTATTTTCCGAAGCAGGGCAAATAAGTGTAGATAACTTCCCAAAACGAAGCCTCCGAACCGTTCAACACGGTTCGGAGGCTTCGTTTTGGGAAGTTATCTATTGGATCAGAGTTCGATTATAGGCATGAAGTCGCCCGATTGAGCCAGCACTTCTATAAAAAGACTGAACGCTATGCCTATGTCTCTTTCCACCGCAAACTTGATTGTCTGCATCGATTTGACCATGTGCTTTTTTATGGCACTACTCGAGATGCCTAAAAGTTGAGCGGCTTCGTCGTAGCTTTTTCCCTGCTGACGGCATAAGGCAAAGACGTTCCGGCTTTGGGGCGATAACGTATCGAGCACTGATTGTAGAAATTGCTGATACTCTTTTGTCAGCAATACATCTTCGGTGTCGTTTTTCGACACGCGATAACTCTTCACTACGTCGGCTTTTACCCGATCTTCTACGGCCGCGCGCTTAAGGGTGTTAAACGTGTGATTTTTAGTAATGGTAAACAGATAGGACCTGAACGAATTCACTTCCTGAATGGTCTGCCGGTCTTCCCAGATTTTCATAAAGATTTCCTGGCAAATATCATTTGAAAGATCAGGTGACTTCAGGAATTTGTAGACAAAGCGATGAAGACTTGGTTGATACAGGTCATAGAGCTTACTAAATGCTTTTTCATCGCCCATTGAGAGTTGGTTCAATAATGTACGTTCGTTCGAAAAAGTCATTTAAAGAAGTGGGTTAAAAATGAGGAAGTTATAGGTCTATTTTGTCTGATTTAGTGGATAGATAGTATTTATCTGGCAGTGTAAAGACTTCGGTGATAAGAAAGCTTGGAATTATTATAGTGAATTTCTGTTGTTTAAAATTTAATTCCGAATTAATGATAAATATAAGTATAATATTCTGGTTAAAATTTATATGCTTAGTTTTTATGTGACGTGGCTGTATGTGTGACTTAGTTGGAAAAGAACAGAGTCAGCGTTGAAGGACCATAGCAGTTAGTACCTGCATATAGTATAAAAGCAGACAATTGCGTCTTGATTGTGACTTTGGCGAGATAGAATTATACTATTTTGCCAGCGGAGGTTCGTAGGATTAAATTAGTTTTTTAATCTGATTTTAATCTGTATCTTCCCTAACTAGCCCCATATCCTACTGCTGCTGATTGAGTCGAATGATTGATGAAAGCGTACCGATTGAGGTGACTTTCGTTCAGCACAGAGCGCTAAAGGAGGTCATCGGCGACTTATTCTGCTCTAGTTATTCGATTATCAATGTAGGGTTGTTCGCTTGGTCGCGGCAGAAAAAAGGGCTGTAATACGATCTCAACTAGGTATGAAAAACGAAACGTATCACGATTACGTCATTAAAGATGGCGAGTTCATTGGGGAGTTTGAAAAAATGTATCAACGTTTCGATGATCCCTGGATGCAGTCGTCTCAGCCCAACAAGTACGCCCGAATGGCCGGAATTGTGCATCTAAAAAACTTTCCGATACGTAGTGTACTGGAATGTGGTTGTGGGTTGGGCTACTACGCCAACTGGATACACCAGGATACAGGTATTATACCGCAAAGTGTTGATCTATCGGAGACGGCCATCGATAAAGCCAGAGCGTTGTTCCCTCATCTAAATTTTGACGTAGCTGATATTACGTCAGATCTTTCGAGTTATAGAGGAACCGACTGCGTTTTGCTGAGCGAGATCATCTGGTATATTTTACCCGATCTGGATTTTATTCTTCAAACATTGGGCAATGAATTTGCCGGAAGGTATTTGCTGGTAAATCAGGTGTTTTATAAAGGTACACAACAATACGGGACCGATTATTTTACTACGCCAGCCGAGTTTATCGATTACGTTCCCTTTCAGCTGGTGGGTTACTGTGAGGCCACAACAGAGCGAGATACAACCGTAGAGTCATCCATTATTTTTCGAATCGAACAAAAGCGTAGCTGATGGTAAAGCCTGACGTAGCACGTTACGCTAAAAAGAAGGGTACTCTTCAGCTAGTGACAAAAAAAGTCAGCCCCTTCAACGGACTGACTTTTCGATCTAACCAAAGAAACGTATTTCAGAAACCTAAATAAGGTTAACTCTTTTCGTTTACATGACAAAAATAGCGTTTGATTGAAAGGGAGAGATTAAATCCCGTACTCCACACAATAAATAGACGGTGGACCTATAAACGTTTTGCGATTGGCTGGCGTTAAACCTCTTACTTAATGTTGAGTAAAAAACGCACAGGAAACGCCATTCTGCTACGAATGGTGTTTTTTCGTTTTCACCTCCTTGATTATTGCAGCTATGGAGGAATCACAAGACCTATTTTGACGCTACGTAGCGGCTTCTACTGCGGGATCGCACAAACGCCGGGCATTGACTTGTTTTGGACCTATATGAGAAAAACATCAGCTATACAATCCTGCCCTGAAAAACGCGAAATTGACTGTCGAGTAGTAAAAAAACGCTTAAGCTAATCTGTTAGTAAGGTTGCTTTCCATTTTTGCAGCTCCTGGTGATGCCTGGCCATGGCCACATCGAAGTGTTGCTGAGACTGGTATAGCTGCTCCTTAAGGGCCTGCAACGATTCGGGGGTTTTGCAGTTGATGAGACTATTGGTCAGGCTCATTTTTTCCTGCAGGAGTCTATCAACTTCCTTTTCTGTTTGTTCGACCTCCTGTTTTTGTTTTCGCCAGGCCATTTGTCGTTCGTTAAATTTCTTGCGGGATTCCTGCTGAGGGTCCCATGTGGGGGCCTGGTCTGGGTCAGATAACTCGAAAGGCTCCGGGCTGACAACCAACGGCAGAAGTTCTTCGGGTTGCTGGGCTCTGGCTTTTAAAAGACCGATTGTGCCCCCTACCACCAGAGCAACTCCCAGAATAATTACGAGTACGTAGAGAAAGAGCATGTTTTTCATTGACTTGGTTTGACCGTTCCTGTATGAGTAGAGACTGATTAGCTACGAAAGTATTGATAACCTGTTTTCTAGGGGAAAGGGTGAGAAATCTTTATCGATTGGGACTTTTTTAGAGTTTATAGCACAAAAAAAGGTTGGCCTTTCAGAACAGGGTCTGTTATGTGATCACCCAGAGAGATGTATCGACTTATGCTTTCAGGAGATTTCTGGTGTCTAGATGAACTTAGCCTACGGCTACGACAGCAGGATGCTGTCGGGGGACAACGGATCAAGTCTGGCTACGATTCCAGACTGGCAAAACGTAACAGGTTCACAGAAAGGTATAAAAAGCAAAAACCCCGAAAATTTCTTTTCAGGGTTTTTATTCATGTTAGTGACCGATACGGGAATCGAACCCGTGTTACCGCCGTGAAAGGGCGATGTCCTAACCGCTAGACGAATCGGCCGTCTTGTGTACAAGACCCAACGTTTTTGACTTTTCTGTCGCTGCGTTGGCGAAACGTGGTGCAAAGGTAAGGCGATATTTTTATAATGCAATACCTGGTGTCAAAATTTTTTTAAAAAAAGCGTTTCAGTACGATTTACTGCTATTTTTGAAGAAGTTAGCTCACGAATTTTTTTTAGCCTTATTCATGAAACACCTTTTGTTGCTGGCGGGCGTACTGGTTTCGTCGTTGTTGGCGAATGCCCAACCGACAAACTCGTCGTCCAGGCCAGATTCACCTGATCAGTTCCTGGGATACAAAATTGGCGAACGATTTACACCTCATCATCGCGTTTTAGCCTATGCCGAGCAGATTGCCCGACAAATGCCTAATCGAGTTAAATTATTACCGTATGGCACAACCCACGAGGGCCGCCAGCTCATGGCGGTTGCGGTTGCCTCTGAAGCGAACATGGCACGCCTGGAAGAGATAAGAACCAACAATCTCAAGCGGATTGGTATGCAGGAGGGCCAGCCTTCAAGTACACCCCAACTACCGATTGCGTGGCTTAGCTACAACGTACACGGCAACGAAGCGGTTAGTTCGGAAGCCTTTATGGAAGTGTTGTATCGGCTTCTGAACCCAACGGATGCTGTTTCGCAGAAAATCATGAATACGACCGTCGTTATTCTCGATCCAGGTTTAAATCCTGACGGTCATGATCGCTACGTGAACTGGTATAATCAGATGATGGGACAGAATCCAGACCCAACCCCGTTTGCTCGTGAGCACGTTGAACCCTGGCCCGGTGGACGGTATACGCACTACCTGTTTGATCCAAACCGTGACTGGGCGTGGCAAACGCAGGAAATCACGCAACAGCGTATGGCACTTTACCAGCAGTGGATGCCGCATCTGCATGGCGATTTTCATGAGATGGGTGTAGAGAGCCCGTATTACTTTGCTCCGTCGGCCAAGCCGTATCACGAAGATATTACACCTTTCCAGCGGCAGTTCCAGCAAACCATTGGGCAATACTGTAGTCGCTATTTTGACCGGAACGGCTGGTTGTATTACACCCGCGAACGGTTTGATTTATTCTATCCCAGTTATGGTGATACGTATCCGACCTACAACGGGGCAATCGGTATGACGTATGAGCAGGGTGGCAACTCACGGGCGGGACTGGCTATTCAGAAAAACGACGGCGATACGCTTACGCTACGTCAGCGTATCGATCACCACTACGTAGCGAGTATTGCTACGTTAGAGTCGGTTGCTGATCGTCCGGCTGAAGTTGTCAAAGAATTCGGACAGTTTTTCGACAAGTCACGGAATACACCGATTGGCCCTTACAAAGCCTACGTAGTGAAAACGAATGGCGATGCCGGGCGCTTAAAAGCGTTGCAGCAACTGCTGGACCGTAACAAAATTACGTATGGCTATGCGGGAAAGGCACAGACGTTAGCTGGCTTCAACTATACGTCTCAGAAAACCGATAAAAGTGTTTCGGTGGCGGCCGAAGATATGGTTATCAGTGCGTATCAGCCAAAATCAACGCTGCTAAAAATTCTGTTTGAACCCAACTCGAACCTGGAAGATTCTGCTACGTATGATATTACAGCCTGGTCGCTACCGTATGCATTTGGCCTACAGACATATGGTGTAACAACTCGTCTGACACCGGTTGCTACGTCGCCAGCCACCAGTAAATCAGCTTCTACAGCGGCCACGAAACCGTATGCCTACATTGTTCGCTGGCAGTCGTTACCGGCGGTTCAATTTCTGGCGGGTGCGATGAAACAGAAGGTGAGAGTGAGAGCGGCCGAGAAACCGTTTGAACTGGAAGATAAAACATATCCATCGGGTACGTTGATTGTAACACGCGCTGGTAATGAGCGATTTGGTGATCGTTTCGATGCTATTGTTCAGGCCGAAGCGTCGAAAGTGGGAGCCGATATAACACCCGTACAGACTGGTTTTGTGGCAAAAGGGTCTGACTTTGGGTCTGATTTTGTAACGGGTCTTAAAGCACCACGCGTGGCTCTGGTTATTGGTGACGGTACACCGCCCCCATCGGCTGGGGAAGTGTGGCATTTCTTCGATCAGGAACTGAACTATCCCATCACACTTATTGATGGCAATACGTTGGCGAACGTAGAGTGGAGTAAGCTGGACGTATTGATTCTGCCTACCAACTACAACTATGGCCGATTCCTGAACGATAGAGTGCTCGCTTCGATTAAAGAGTGGGTCCGGAGCGGTGGAAAACTCATTGCAATGGAACGTGCCGCGTCTTTCCTGGCGGGTAAGGATGGCTTCGACCTGAAAGAGAAAGAAGAAAAAGCGAAGGATAAGAGCAAGGAAAAAGGAACACCCGTCGATTCGCTCAAAGTATACGGAGATCGTGAGCGGACGGCAATCTCGGATGATATTCCGGGCAGTATTTATCGCGTCAATATCGATACGTCCCATCCGCTTGGGTTTGGCTTGACCGGCGGGTATTACACCCTGATTCAGAACGCTTTTAATTTTGATTTTCTGAAAGATGGCTGGAACGTAGGCTATCTGAAAGGCGATAACTACATAGCGGGTTTTTCGGGTAAGAATGCAAAAGAGAAACTCAAAAATACGTTGCTGATGGGCGTGCAGGATTATGGTCGCGGGAGTATTGTGTATTTAGCCGATGATCCGCTTTTCCGGGGCTTCTGGTATAATGGTAAACTCCTGTTCGGTAATGCTGTGTTTATGGTTGGTAATTAGTGTACTATGAGGGTTTAACTGACCTGAATTATAGTGAAAAGGCAACAGCTGAGAAGTCGTTGCCTTTTTAATTGACGTGCCTTCATGGCGTATTATGGACCATATTTTTCCTTACTTTCGTTCTATAATTCTACTACGTATTTCCCCGGTGAAACTGCTTCCTATTCTGGTCATTGCCCTTTTTCTGAAAAGTGCGCCAGAGCTCTATGCCCAGAAAAAAAATGAATCGTATCAGCTTCATATTAGTCAGGCCACATCGCCCATCGTTGTCGATGGATTAGTTGAGGAACCGGCGTGGCAGGCTGCCGAAGTAGCCAATAATTTCTGGATGGTTCTCCCTATGGATACGAGTCGGGCCCGTGTTCGAACGGATGTTCGGATGACCTACGATGCGCAGCATATTTACCTGAGTGCGATTTGTTATCATGGGTACGTAGAGGGGCCTTACATTGTTGAGTCGCTACGTCGCGACTGGGCTTTTTCGAAAAACGACAATTTCATTTTCTTCATCGATACCTTTGATGACCAGACCAATGGTTTCACGTTTGGTACGAATGCGGCCGGAGCGCAGTGGGATGGTTTATTGTATGAGGGCAGTAAGGCAAATTTGAGTTGGGATAATAAATGGACATCAGTCGTCCGAAATTATCCCGATCGTTACGTATTGGAACTGGCCATCCCATTTAAAACGATTCGGTACAAAAAAGGCATAACCCGCTGGGGAATCAACTTTAGCCGGCAGGATTTAAAGACAACCGAGAAATCGTCCTGGACGCCTATTCAGCGTCAATTTCCGACCGCTTCATTGGCTTATACGGGTGTGCTGGTCTGGGATCAGCCTCCACCGCAGCCAGGCCCCAACATCTCCATTATTCCGTATGCGCTAACGGGGTTAACACGTAGCTACGAAGAAAAAACGCCTACGCAAACCCGCTTTGACGCAGGGTTGGATGCTAAAGTCGCTGTTACGTCGTCGTTGAATCTGGACCTGACGGTTAACCCCGATTTTTCGCAGGTTGATGTTGATCAGCAAGTGACGAATCTGGATCGGTATGAGCTGTTTTTTCCTGAAAAGCGCCAGTTTTTTCTGGAAAACGGTGACCAGTTTACCAACTTCGGCTATGCGACCATTCGCCCGTTTTTTAGTCGGCGGATTGGTTTGGGAGGGGTTCCGATTCGGTTTGGGGCTCGGTTGAGCGGAAAGCTTAATAAAGACTGGCGAATTGGCGTGATGGATATGCAAACGGGTCGGGTAGAAGACAGTGGTTTACCGGCTCAGAATTTTGCGGTGGTTGCGTTGCAACGACGTATATTTTCCCGGTCGAATATTGGCTTTCTGTTTGTCAATAAAGAGTCATTGGCCTATGAGCCCGCCGTCGACAAACCTCGGTATTCGCGATACAACCGGAACTTCGGGCTGGAATATAACCTGGCGTCCTCCAATAACCTCTGGAGCGGAAAGTTGCTGTATGTGAAGTCGTTCAGCCCGGAGCAATCCGGGAAAGATGCCGTCTATGCGGCTAATCTGCAATACAATAGTCGTCGTTGGCTACTTAGCGGGCAATACGAAGCGGTTGGGACAAACTATACCGCCGAGGCAGGATATGTGCCCCGGCGAGGCTACGAGCGGGCAGCGGCAACAGTAGGCTATACGTTTATTCCGACGGGTGGTTCGGTGTTGACGCATGGACCAACGTTGACATCCTTTTATTTCTTTGATGCCTCTGGGAAACAGAGTGATAATGAAAGCTACCTGAGTTATGCCGTTACGTTCCGTAGTAAAAGTGTCCTGACGGCCTGGGCTTCGACCGATTTTGTTCGCTTACTCCAGCCTTTCGATCCAACCAATTCGGGTCGTGAAACCCTGGCGACTAATTCGGAGCATCGGTGGAAAGCCTGGGGAACGCAGTTCGTGTCAAAGCCTCAGAGTTTGTTTACATATGGATTTTCTACCCGCTATGGGGGCTACTATGTGGATGGGACTCGTTTGAACGTTACGGCAGACATCGGTTATCGTTTTCAGCCTTATGTTAGTCTGGCAGCCAATATTAACTACAACGATATACGATTGCCGTCGCCCTGGGGCAAAACGACGTTCTGGCTGGTTGGACCACGTTTCGATCTGACCATGACCAATACGCTCTATCTGACAACTTTTTTGCAGTATAACGAACAGGTCAAGAATATGAATCTCAACGCCAGGGTTCAGTGGCGTTACAAACCTGCTTCCGATCTCTTCATTGTCTACACGGATAATTATCTGCCTAACATGGGTGAACCCGGAATTTTCTCCGTCAAGAATCGGGCGTTGGTTATCAAGTTTACCTATTGGTGGAATGTCTGACGATCAGCATTTAGAACAAAGCGTTCTGCTGATGGTTAAATGAGCAGTTATCCCAAAAGTGGGGTATTTATTTGCTACACAAAAACAACCAGCGTTTATGAAAACCTTACTGCGAATTCTGCCAATTACCTGCGTCGCGCTCTTTCTGACCGTTTTTCTGACAAGTTGTGAGCTGGTCGGCGATATATTTAAGACGGGTGTCTGGACTGGTGTCATATTAGTTGTGCTTGGTATAGGAGTCGTGATCTGGCTTGTATCCAGACTATTCGGCGGGGGTAGAAACTGACCTTTCCTTATACCATCTTGTTTTGATGCGACCTCCGACCCGAGGTCGCATTTTTTTGTATTATATCAATATAGATTAGTTTAAATTGTTGTGTTCGTTTCGGTGATCTAGTATATTTAAGCCATAGGTCATCAACTCAGAAAGGTTATGCGTAAATGGTTACTGTTTCTAGTACTGCTGTCTTCCGGCTCTTATGCTCAGGATTCAACACAGGTAGTCCACTATCTTGACAAGAGCGTCTGGCGGGTCGAGTTTTTTGGGCCGGGTGTTATTAACGAAAGTCGCCTGGGAAAAAACACTACGTTCGTTTCGCAGTTCCGCTTTATAGCCAACGGCGCTTATGAAAAGAATTCCTCGATAGGGGGAGGCAACGAATCACGGTCTGCCATAAAGGTTTACCCACAATTGTCAGGGGCCGGTCGGTACTATTATAATTTTGTCCGTAGACTAGAGCGGGGGAAATCGATTCGGTATAATTCAGGCAATTATATTAGCACGAAGCTACTGTATACGCTTCCTGCCATAATCGAAACCTCTTCGGGCGGCTTACAGGCTCCTGATGTCCAGGGCGTATCGGTGCAGGCACTTTGGGGGTTTCAACGAACGTACCGCCGGAATTTTTACCTGAATCTGGAATTAGGGTTAGGCGTGAATACGTATTCCAGCGAGCCATTGGGCGGGGCTGCTTATTTTACGCTGGGTTATACGTTTCCTAAACGTTCATAATAAGAAAACCGGCCTGTTCGCAAACAGGCCGGTTTTCTTATTACGGTATAGTTATTCGTTAGGCAACCAGTTCCAGCAGCCCATCGCGCTGAAGAACAGCCTTCTGGCGTTCGCTCAGGTCGTCCGAGGCTTTCATAAGCGGCAGCCGAACTTCATTGGAAATCAGGCCTAAAATGTCCATAATATTTTTTACGCCAACCGGGTTGCCTTCTTCGTACAGAAGCGGATCGATACGTAGGAAGTGCCCCAGTTCTTTCTGCGCGAAGCGGAAGTCGCCCTGAAGAGCGGCTTCGATAATGCCCGAAAATTTCGTCGGAAACGCATTGGCAATAACCGACATTACGCCAACACCACCAATGCTGATGATGGGGACGGCCTGAACATCGTCGCCAGAAATTAGCAGGAAGTCGTCGGGTTTGTCGCGGGCGATCTCCATGCACTGCTCGATAACGCAGGAGGCTTCTTTAACACCGATTATGTTTGGATGCTGCGCTAATTCACAGATTGTTTCGGCGCTCATATTGATGCCTGTCCGGAACGGAATATTATACAGAATAACGGGTACCGGACTGGCATCGGCAACGCGCGTAAAATGCTCAATAACGCCCCGTTTCCCTGGTTTGTTGTAATACGGGCATACCGACAGAATGGCATCTACACCATTGAAATCGATATCGTTCATACCGGCTACTACGTCAGACGTAACGTTGCCGCCGACACCAAAGACGATAGGAAGGTTCTTCGGATTATTTTCCTTCAGGTACTCCAGCAACTGTTTCTTCTCCTGTTTCGTCACCGTTGGCGATTCGCCGGTGGTACCCTGGAGGACTATGTAGCGCACGCCCCCTTCTGAGACGTGACGGATAACGCGGCCAAAGCCGTCGAAATCAATTGACTGGTCAGTGTTAAACGGTGTCACAATGGCGACGCCAACACCATGGAATTTAGTGTCCATTATTGGAAACAGGAGTTTATTACCACAAAGTTACGGGAATTGAATGGGAAAATTTATGTAAATCCGCGAACCATTACAACGATGTTAAATGGTTCGGAGTCTAGTTTTTTAAATTTTGATGGCGATGCGGCTACTTATTGTTCTTTTCATCATCACTGGCTTGGCGGGTTGTAAGCAGGAGGATGCTCTTCCCCTGGTCAATAGTACCATTATTGAGGTGAAAAGCCAGGCAAGCTGGCAAACAGAACGCCTGGATGATACGTATGTCATTCAATTTCCTAGCGACTACAAAGGGGGAATTGGCCCTACGATTGAAGGACCGGAATTTAGTCTGGTCAGAAATGATCAGCGCGCTTATTTTTTGGGAGCGGGTGCTCTTTCAGGTGCAGCTACGCCGTTAGCAACTCCGCTGCCCGAGCGCATCAATCTGGGCAACGTAGTGCTGGATCGATTGGTAACGCTACGTCGCGATGGGCAAACACAGGGCTTATTTTATTATGCCGAACAACCTAAAACCTGGGGGCGGTTGTATTTGCTCAAGGACGGTCAGTTTGGCTATAGCATGACCGTCCAGTACAATATCGAACTGCACCGCGAAGTTTTAGGTATTCTGCAAACCATTCAGCCTCGATAAGTCGTCACGGATTTACGCATCCAGCATCGCCAGAAATTCATCTTCGCTGATCATCGGTACGTTCAGCTTTTGTGCCTTTTCGAGTTTTGACGGACCCGCGTTTTCGCCCACGATCAGGTAGTTGAGTTTCTTGGAAATACCGCTAAGCACTTTACCGCCATTGGCCGCAATCCGTGCCTCCAGCTCTTCACGACTGAAATTGGCAAACGTACCGGTGTATAGGAACGTTTTTCCGTCGAGTGTATCACCTTCCCGCTCCACTACCTTCTTCTCTCCCGCAAAGTTCAAACCGGCAGCCCGTAACCGCTCGACAAAATCGCGGTTGTCAGCATCGGCAAACCAGGTAACTACGCTTTCTGCGATACGTGGTCCCGTATCCGGTACCGCCAGAAGGGCTTCCTGAGACGCCGTCATAATGGCGTCCATCGACCCAAAGTAGTCGGCTAGTTTTTCGGCAGTAGTGTTACCAACGTAACGAATACCCAACGCGAACAATACGTTCTGAAAGGGCTGCGCTTTGGATCGTTCGATAGCCGACAGGATGTTTTCAACGGTTTTTTCGCGGAAACTGACCACCCGGCGTTTACCGGTTTCTTCGTCCAGAAAAACCTTTTCTATACCCAACAGATCGTTGTAGGTTAGGCTGTATAAATCAGCGGGCGTTTGGGCCAATCCCCGATCAATGAGCAACTCAATTTTGCCTTCTCCCAAACTCTCAATATTCATGGCCCGGCGCTGGATAAAATGCTCAAAACGAGTTTGGCGTTGAGGAGGGCAGCCTTTTTCATTTGGGCAATAGAAATTGGCTTCGCCTTCTTTCCGAACCAATGGTGTTCCGCAGGCCGGGCAGGTGGTTGGATAAACGATTGGCGTACTTTGATCGGTTCGTCGATTCAGGTCTACGCCGGTGATTTTAGGAATAATTTCACCGCCTTTTTCCACAAAAACCGTATCGTTTAGCATTACGCCTAGCCGTTCAATTTCGTTGGCATTGTGCAAGGAGGCCCGCTTTACGATCGTTCCTGCCAGCAGAACGGGGGTAAGCATGGCAACTGGCGTTACGGCTCCCGTACGGCCAACCTGATACCGGATGTCGTTCAACACGGTGCTGGCTGCCAGCGCCTTGTACTTGAAGGCAATTGCCCAGCGGGGACTTTTGGCGGTATAGCCCAATTCGCGTTGCTGATCGTAGCGATTCACTTTAATGACAATACCGTCGGTGCCGAGCGGTAGATCGAACCGTTTGGTTTCCCATTCGTTGATAAACGTCATCACTTCCCGGATGTCGGCGCATTTTCGCCAGGTTTGTGATACATTGAACCCCCATTTTTTCAGGGCCACAAGACTGTCTTCGTGGGTTTGAAAAACTTCCGGCTCCGACAGAAAGGAGTACAGGTAACAGTCCAGACGTCGTCGGGCCACGGCGGCTGAATCCTGTTGTTTGAACGTACCGGAAGCCGCGTTACGTGGATTGGCCAGCAGCGGTTCACCAATGTCTTCCCGTTCTTTGTTGATCCGTTCAAATTCGGCCAGTGGCAGGAACCCTTCGCCACGAACTTCGAATAACGCAGGGATGTCGGGGCCCGTAACTCGTAGCGGTACTGTGCGAATCGTTCGAATATTGTTGGTTATATCGTCGCCCCGTACGCCATCGCCCCGAGTAGCGCCCTGGACAAGAACGCCATTTTCGTAGGTTAAGCTCAGCGCCACGCCGTCAAATTTTAGCTCACACACATACTCGTATTCCTGGCCATTGAGTCCTTTTCGAACGCGATTATCAAATTCGACCAGGTCTTCTTCGGAATAGGTGTTTCCTAAGGAGAGCATTGGGAATCGGTGATAAACGGTAGAAAATTCCTTACTGACCGTGCCACCCACGCGCGAGGTTGGCGAATCGGGTCTACGGAGTTCAGGATGCTTATTTTCAAGGTCTGCCAGTTCGGCCAGTAGCTGATCAAACGTAAAATCATCTACCTCCGAAATGCTGTTCTGATAATATTGATAATTGTAAAAATTAAGGCGATCAGTCAGTTCGGCTATGCGCTCCTGGGGTGTCATAGGATAAGTTAAAATACGTAACTAAGGCAATTTAACGATAAAGGTAAGGGAGGACGCGGTAATTCGATAGACTCTGCGCGCTTATCGATTCCTGCATTTATACGGTGTAATTACTCCCTCGAACTAAATCTCAATATTGGGTTTGTTTCCTGGTTCAAACAAAAAAATAGTAGCTTTACAGGATAAAAAAAACAGCACTTACTAAAATCGGATAAGAAGCCTTTCTTTGCAAAGTTCTGATTTTTCGGTTGCTTTTACGTTAACTTATGATTCAGCCATTCGTCGCCCCTTCGCTACTTGCCGCAGATTTTTCCAATCTGCAACGAGATCTGGAACTGATAAATCGTAGCGAAGCCGATTATCTGCACTTCGACGTAATGGATGGCGAGTTTGTTCCCAATATTTCGTTTGGCTTTCCGATTCTTCAGGCTGTTCGCCAGCACTGCCAGAAACCGGTAGATGTTCACCTGATGATTGTGGAGCCAGATCGTTATATCGATGCCTTTGCAGAAGGAGGTGCATCGGTCATTCATGTGCATTATGAGGCCTGCACACATTTACACCGTACGCTTACGCATATTCGTGAGGTAGGCTGTAAGGCTGGTGTAGCTCTAAATCCGCACACGCCGGTTAGCCTGCTGGAAGACGTACTGGAGCAAATCGACGTAGTACTCATTATGTCAGTTAATCCGGGCTTTGGCGGGCAGTCGTTTATTCCTCATACGTATCAGAAAATAAGAAAGCTGAAGCAACTTATACGCGCCAGCCAGACCTCCACGCTAATTGAAGTGGATGGGGGCGTCGGTATGAAAAATGCATCGGCACTTGTGGAGGCCGGAACCGATATACTGGTGGCGGGTAGCTCCGTTTTTGGCGCTGATGACCCGCAGGATGCCATCCGACAGTTAAAAAATAGCCATAGACCTATGGAAGCCTGAATAGAACCTGACAACACCTAACACTTAACCGACTCTGCCGCAGACTGTACTTATGAAGAAATTATATCTGGTCGTTACGTTCAGCCTATTGTGGTTGACGATGGCCTGTCGTGAAAATAAAAAATCAGAAGCGACCTCTTCTTCCGAAGATACAACAACTGCGGTTGCTCCGACGGCTCCGGAATGGGCTCGCAACGCCACCATCTACGAAGTAAATGTTCGTCAGTTTTCGAAGGAAGGTACGCTTAAGGCAGTAGAAGCTCAACTTCCTCGTCTGAAAGAACTAGGCGTAGATATTGTCTGGCTGATGCCTATTTTTCCGGTTAGTCAAACAAATAAAAAAGGTACGCTGGGGAGCCCATATGCCGTTGCTGACTACAAATCGGTGAACCCCGATTATGGAACGCTGGCCGATTTCAAGTCATTGGTTACCCGTGCCCATGCGCTTGGTTTACGGGTTATTCTGGACTGGGTGCCCAACCATACCGGGTGGGATCATACATGGATAAAAGAACACCCAAACTGGTATACCAAGATCAAAGGAAAAATGACGGTTCCGCTTGATCCAAAAACAGGCAAGGCGACAGACTGGACCGATGTCGCCGATTTGGATTATACTAACCCGGACATGCGGATTGGCATGATGGACGCCATGAAATACTGGCTGGTGGAATACGATATTGATGGTTATCGTTGCGACGTAGCCGGATACGTACCGGACGATTTCTGGGCGCAGCTACGGCCTGAACTTGATAAGATTAAGCCCGTATTTATGCTCGCCGAATGGGAAGACGACCCCGACCAGTTTAAGACCTGTTTTAACGCCAACTACGGCTGGGCCATGTTTACCATGATGAAAGCCATTGCCAAGGGCGAACGACCCGCCAGCAGTCTCGATACGTTACGGGCAAGCAATCAACGGCGTTTCCCGAAATGGTACTATCAAATGATTTTTACTCAGAATCATGACGAAAATACCAACAATGGTACGCTCGATGAAACATTTGGTCCGTCGGCTGATGCGTTTATTGTGCTGAGTAGTACGCTGGAGGGAATGCCACTGGTTTATAATGGCATGGAGTCGAATCTGAATAAGCGACTGGCTTTTTTTGAAAAAGACACGATTTCCTGGGGTACCTATTCAAAAAGCGAATTCTTTAAAATGTTGCTGACGCTCAAACATCGGAATAGGGCCTTATGGAATGGGCTCGCTGGTGGGCAGGCTGAAAAAATCGTGACCGATCGGGATGATAAGATTTATGCGTTTACCCGCCAACGGGACAGTGATCGCGTAACCGTGATTCTGAATCTGAGTAACGAGCCTCAAACGTTTAGACTAACCGGTGAGGGTTACGAAGGGGTCTATACAGAAATATTTAGTCGCCAATCAATCGAACTTCACCCAGAAATGTCCCTTACGCTCAAACCCTGGGAGTATAAAGTCTTAACCAATTAAGTTTTTTGTATTTTTCCTCCTACAATCTAAACTAGCATTTTAAAGTTTAATGATTGGCGCTGCATTCGCTTGACTGTAGCGTCTGCTACGGCTATTTTACTTACTTGTTCATGTTTATGAGTGCTCGGAGTATCTTATCTGGCTTTCTGGGAATAATGGTCGGGACGACCTGTTTGGCTCAATCAGTTGGATCGCGCTCCGCCGAACCTCAAAAAGGGGCTGCCAGGCAGGCACAAACTACGGCGCACGTACTGTGGGCCAACCGGGTCGTTGGTGTATCGTCAGAAAAAAAGCTCGATTCGAATGGCGAGCAATACAAAGCGTCGCAGGCATTAGGTAAGCCCAACAAACTTCCTCAGCTAGGTGAGAGTCCGGCGGCCTGGTCGCCCAGAGGCAGTGATGGAAGCGAGGATGAATGGATTCATGTAGGCTTCGAAAAACCAATCACGATACGTCAGATTATAGTTGGCGAAAACGTAAATCCGGGTGCGGTGGTGCAGGTGCTGGTAATTGACCAGAAAGGGAAAGAGCATCAGGTATATAAGATTGAAAAATCGTCACCGCGCCAGGAGCCTCTCCTAAAGATTCTGGTGGCTGATTCGGCGTTGATCGCCGATCAGGTAAAGGTTGTGATCAATGGATCAGTGATACCCGGACCGAATCAGATCGATGCTATCGGCATTTCTGATGAAACAAAGTCCGTGACGGCCGGCATCAACGTATCGAAGGATACGCCTAAGGAAATAGTAAAAGAGAACCTCGGCAAAACAGTCAATTCGACTGGGCAGGAGGTGGCACCTGTTATCTCGCCCGATGGACGAACGCTCTATTTTACCCGTAATTTTAATAAGGCAAATATTGGTAGCGCTGATCATCAGGATGTTTGGTATTCAACCTACGAATCGGGGTCGTCGGGTAATCCGGCAGGCTGGAGCGAAGCTGTTAATGTTGGGCCACCTATTAACAATGGGGGCGATAACGCCATCAGTGGACTTTCTCCTGACGGACGAACGGCTTACCTGATCAATATTTATCGTCCCGACGGCGGATTGACATTCGGTATATCGAAATCAACCAAAACCCGTCAGGGGTGGTCGCAGCCCGTTGAGTGTAAGATTGCGGACAATTACAATCTTCATGAAAAACACCAGCTGGAGTTTTGTGTATCGCCCGACGGCAAGTCGATTATTCTGGCGGTTCAGCGCAAAGATACCCAGGGCAATCGCGATTTATACGTAGCCCATCAACTGCCTGATAAAACCTGGGCTGCTCCCGTTTCGTTAGGGCCTGTCGTCAATACGTCCGACTTCGAAAGTTCTCCGTTTTTGGCCGCTGATGGCCGAACTCTTTATTTTACGTCAGGCGGTCATCCCGGCTACGGTAACGGCGATATTTTCGTAACACGCCGACTTGATGATTCCTGGACGAACTGGAGCGAGCCCGAAAATCTGGGGCCTGCCATCAATACGCCCGAATGGGACGGTTATTTTACGATCCCGGCCTCCGGCGATTATGCCTATTTGAGTTCAAGGGCAGGTTCGATGGGGGAAGATGATATATTTCGCCTGAAATTGTATCCGGCCATCAAACCAGATCCTGTGGCTATTATATCCGGGCAGGTGCTGGATTCGAAGAGCAAAAAACCCGTAGCGTCTGAAGTCATTTCTAATCTGGCCGATGATAACAAAGAGACCGCTAAAGTAGACTATGACCCCGAAACGGGCGAGTATAAACTGATTCTGCCTACTCAGAAAGTATACACACTGAAAGCCATCAAAGACGGTTATTTCCCGGCAACCGAAACAATCGATTTAAGCAAAGACAAACGTTTTCGCGACATCAAGCGTAATTTATTGATGGTTAAGATTGAAGCCGGACAAAAAATTACCATGCGTGACGTACTGTTTGAGCAAAGCCAGTTTACCCTGTTGCCCGGCGCTAATGCTGAGTTAGACCGTATCGTTGCTATGCTAACCCAATACCCCGAGATGGAGATTATGATCGAAGGCCATACCGACAATCAGGGCGACTGGGAACCGAATATGAAACTATCGGCCGATCGGGTTCAGGCGGTAAAAGAGTATTTAATCGGGAAGGGCATTACCGAAAATCGTATCCAGACAAAAGCCTGGGGACCGAGTAAACCCATTGCCAGTAATGAAACCGAAGATAAACGCAAACTAAACCGCCGGGTAGAATTCACGATTCTGAAGCTATAAGAACTCGAATTTTGCGCTAGTTTTGCCGCAATGTATACCCCTTCCTCGCGCAAAACTTTGTTTTTATTGAGTGCTTTGCTTATTATGGCACTGGCACTACGTCTGTACCGTGTTGGTACGTACAGCATTTACTTCGATGAAAAGTCGACTCTGCTTATTAGTCAGAGTGTGGTTCTGGAAGGCTATAATCAGAAAGACGTTTTTAGTAAAACGTACTTTACACCAGCCGAATTCTGGAAACCCAAGACATTTAATGACTTTATTGAGGCCAACATTCGGGGCGATATTGGCAATAGTCCTGCTTACTACGGCGTATTATGGGTGTGGTTGAAAATCTTCGGCCTTAGCGATGCGTCGTTACGTATGCCTTCGGTTATTTTCAGTACGTTAATTGTTGCGCTACTGTTCGTCTTTGTCCGACGGCACTTTAAGTCGGATGCTTTAGCCCTAACGAGTGCCGCCATTGCTACCATTGAGCCGTTTTTTGTGGCCTATAGCCATATTGCCCGGAACTACTCCATGACATTCTTCCTGACCTTATTAGGTACGCACCTGTTCCTGCTCATTATGGAAAGGGTCCGTAACGCATCAAGGAACAGTAAGCAAGAGTCGCTGGCTGGATTGTATCTGGCCTATGGCTTTGTGTTTGTCACATCGGTATTGTCGCATTACCTGACAGTAACGGTGTTTTTGTGTCATGGGTTGTATGCGCTGCTCTATCTACGGAATAGCAGAAGCTGGGTGGCTTTAGGCCTTACAGGCATTGTTGGTCTGGGGCTGGTGTCGCTTTGGTTTATTTTCGGAGGGGGCAAATACACATTCTTTACGTTAGATTATCAGGCTAAATTTTACCGGAATATAGCGCTGACTAATCCGTATAAATCAGGTTTCGGCACCATTCTGCCAGCTACCATTCCAAATATTACCGTACGGGCCATCCCGATTTTTACCGACCTGTTCATGCTGACCAACGGCGTCATTGCTGCTCTGGTTAGCCTACGTAACGTACTGATTGCGGTAGGCGTAGGGGCCGCCGTTACGTTCGTTATTCATCAATACATTGACGTAAGGAAACCGCCCGTCTGGGTCTATGCCGCTGTAGCGGTTTTATTGCTCCTAGGTTTACCATTCTACGTATTCGATCCCGTACGAGCCCTGATTTTGTCGGTAGTGCTTCCATTCGTGTACCTAATCGGACGGTATATTGTCGAGAATGTTGGTCGAGAGCAGAAGCCACAGGTCGTCATGCTGTTTTTACTGGCATTCGTGCCAACCTTTTTCTTGTTATTTATGGCCTGGCGTTCGGGCCACACATTTGGCATTACACAGCGCTATTCTGGTTTTTCTTTTCCGTATGTCTGTATTTTTGTGGCTATGGGCATCCAGAAACTGGCTTCGTTACGTTGGTGGTTCAGTGTGCCTATTGCCGTTGTGCTGCTCATCCAGGCGGGCAACGTAATCCAGTTAATAGCGGATCTCTACGCCGATCAGGCACCGAAATATACCTTTTTTTCTACGCCACGGATTGCCAACCCCTATTGGTCATCGGCTCAAAAACTAAAGGAACTTTATATGCCGGGCGATACAATCTTATATCCCAATAAAGAACGACCGATTTATTCAGAAAAGATTGATAAATCGTTTACGGATCTTTCTCTGTTAGATGCTCAGCTTGTCAATGTTTATTTGCCTAAAGAGGCTACTTACATCCAGCGCATCGATCCGGTCGAACGAAATCGCATCGTATTAGTTAAGGGGAAGACAGGCGAAAAAATTACTATTTTTGATTTTAAAGGCAAAACCTATCGCTACGGCGAATAGGACGTTGACCGTATCAACCAACTACTACTTTGACAACAGAAACTATTGATCTGCCAACACTCCAGGGACAGCTTCGGCTAAAAATTTTGGGGTTATATCATCAGGCTCACGCTGGACACATCGGCTGCTCATTAAGCTGTGTTGATCTGATGGTCGGAACGCTGATTATGCGGAAACGCGAACAGGATACTTTTCTGCTTTCGAAAGGTCATGCCGCAGCAGCTTTATATGCCTGCCTTAATCATACAGGCGAAATCTCGGATGAGGTTCTGGAAAGCTATTATAAAAACGGTACTACGTTGCCCGCTCACCCAGCTCCTAATCAGCACAAAGGAATTCCGTTTGCAACCGGCTCACTTGGGCATGGTTTTCCCATCGGAGCAGGCATTGCCCAGGCCAGTAAATTGCTCGGCGACGATTCGCGCGTGTACGTATTGATGTCAGACGGCGAAACCAACGAAGGAACAACCTGGGAAGCGGCTCATTTCGCGGTTCAGCGTGGATTGAGTAATCTGATTGTGCTGATCGATAAAAACGGTTTGCAGGGATTCGATCAAACGGCTAATGTACTGGGCGATACGGCTGATGTTCAGACTTGGAAAGCGATTGGGTTCGATACGTACGTAGTAGATGGTCATAACGTTCAGGATATTCTGGAGACAATTGACCAACTGAACGAAACCGACAACGGAAAGCCCAAAGTGGTGATTGCTAAAACAGTGAAAGGGAAAGGCGTATCGTACATGGAAAATCGGCTGGAATGGCATTATTTACCCATGACACCGGCTCAGTATGAGCAGGCGACTGTTGATGTAAACGAACGTTACTTATCAGCGCAAGTGGTATAAATTCATTAACCATTCAATAGCCGTTGGCTATAAAACTAGCAGCCAATACGTAGATCTATGCCTTTTGCCGTAATATTGCGGCCTGAATGAATCAGTCTGCCCCCATTTTGCTACCAGAAAAAATCGCCCGACTTCAGGGGCCAATTATTATTTTCGGAGCCAGCGGCTTCATTGGTGCGAATCTGTTTGAACAATTGTTTCGCGTTCGTACGGATGTTTTCGCGCTGACTCATGATGCCACCAAAGCATGGCGGCTTAAACTGCTGGATGTGCCGGCTGAGAACATCGTTCACTGCGATATTCTCTCGAATACCTCCGTTCAGGATGTTTTTGGGAAAATAAAACCCAAAATAATCTTTAACCTGGCTGCCTACGGTGCTTACAGCAAACAGAAAAACGTTGGACTCACGTACGAAACCAACGTACTGGGCACGGTTAATATTCTGGAAAACTGCTCGACTGATACGGTCTATATTCATGCCGGTAGCAGCTCTGAATACGGTTTTAATTGTACGGCTCCTAAAGAAACAGATCCTGTTGAACCCAACAGTCATTATGCTGTTTCGAAAGTATCGGCTGCTTATACACTAGACTATTACGCTAAAGTAAATGGCATAAATACGCTTAATCTGCGGCTCTACTCTATTTACGGCGGTTGGGAAGAACCCGATCGGTTGATTCCCCGATTAATTGAGGAAGCCCGGAAAGATAACTTACCACCGCTGGTCTCGCCTGATATTAGTCGCGACTTTGTTTATGTTGACGATTGCGTAGACGCTTTTGTTCAGGCAGCTTTACGAGTCAATAAAGACATTCGTGGGCGATCCTACAATATTGCGACGGGGCAGAAAACAACCATGCGGGAACTGGTCGACGTAACGCGCCAAACATTTGGTATTGTTCAGGAACCCGTTTGGGGAAGCATGAATAACCGGAACTGGGACCTGGCTGATTGGTATGGTGATCCCAGGGCTGCGGAGGCTGATCTGGGCTGGAAAGCGTCGACAACGCTTAGCGATGGACTACGTCGGACGGCTAACTGGCAAATTTCTCATGAGTATGAGAATCGAGTGATTCCGGCGTTTAATACACCAACGCTGAATCCGGTTATTTCACCGATTATAGCCTGTTATAAAGACGCTCAGGCCATTCCCTGTATGTATGAGCGTTTGGTGAAGACTTTCAATGACATGAAGGTTCGGTACGAAATCATTTTCGTGAACGACAATTCACCCGACAATTCCGACGAGGTACTGGCTGAGATTTGTGCGAAAGATCCGAACGTAATCGCTATCAAACACTCCCGTAATTTTGGCTCTCAGTCGGCTTTTCTAAGTGGCATGGAGATTGCCACGGGCGATTCGGTGGTTTTGATGGACGGCGATTTGCAGGATCCACCCGAAGTGATACCGAAGTTTTACGAGAAATGGCAGGAGGGCTACGACGTCGTGTATGGCGTTCGGGTTCAGCGCGAAATGGCTCCTCAGGTTCATTTCTTCTACAAACAGTTTTATCGGCTGTTCCGGAAAACGGCCTATATCAATATCCCTGTCGATGCCGGAGATTTTTCGATGATCGACAGAAAGGTTGTTCGTGAGTTGGTCAATCTGCCCGAAACCGAACAATTCCTGCGCGGATTACGGGCCTGGGTTGGTTTCAAGCAAACCGGTGTTGACTACGTACGGCCCGAGCGGATGTTTGGGGTATCGACTAACAACTGGACAAAGAATATCTGGTGGGCGAAGAAAGCCATTTTCTCCTTCAGTTTTGCGCCATTAGAGTTAATGACCTACGCCGGGTTCGTGCTTACGGGCTTATCCGTGCTAGGTATTCTGTGGCAAATACTGGCTAAATTCGTATTCTTCCCCGATACGCCCGCTGGTTTGTCGACCGTAATCATTCTGGTCATGTTTTTTGGCGGCATCAACCTACTGGGAATTTCGTTTCTGGGTGAATACATCAGCAAAATTTTCGAGGAAACGAAAAAGCGACCGAAGTTTATCCGTACGATGGTACGTAAAGGGCAACGGGTTTATAAAACAGCGGCTGAAATCAGCACGTTGGTTGAGCAGCGGAAAAGTAAATGAGGTTGTAGCTTGCGGTTGACGTAGTGCTACACACCACAACATAGTAACCATGAGAAACGAATTTTCAGCGGCTGTTGAACGGATAGCGCGCGAAGACGATAAAGTGGTCTTTATTACCGGCGACTTAGGGTATAATGCCCTTGAGAACGTCGTAGAAGCCTTGGGTCCTCGTTTTATCAATGCGGGTGTTGCCGAACAGAACATGGTCGGCGTGGCTGCGGGCATGGCTTACAGAGGCTACAAAGTATTCTGCTATAGTATTGCCCCATTCGCCGTATACCGGTGTCTGGAGCAATTCCGGAATGATGTGTGTTTGCACAAAATGCCTGTATTCCTGGTCGGGAACGGTGGGGGATACGGGTACGGGATTATGGGCAGTACTCACCATGCTATTGAAGACCTGGCCTGTTTGAGTAGCCTTCAAAACGTAAATACGTATATTCCTGCCTTTTCGGATGAAGTAGCGCCCATGCTCGACCAGATCATAGCCGAGAGCGGTCCGGCTTATCTTCGTCTGGGTGCTGGACCTAAAACACCTGACGGAGCCGAAAAGCTTGGGACGTTTAAACACATTGTACGTAGCAAGTCGCCGGTGGGGACGGTGGTTGCGCTTGGGCCGGTAGCGGCTAACGTATTAACTGCGTTGCAGGATGAACTACTGACGGGGCAGTTTGATGTGTATACTGCCACTAACCTTCCGCTCGAATTGCCTGCTAGCCTGGCGCACCGGTGGGCGGGTAAACCATTACTGGTTGTTGAGGAACACGTATCGATTGGTGGGTTGGCGCAACAATTGTCTGTGAAACTGCTGGCCGATGGAGCGGCTCCCAGCCATTTTGTAAGTCTGTCTGCTCAAGGCTATCCGAATGGCTTATATGGCGATCAGAAGTACCACCAACAGCTTTCGGGACTTGATCCGGCCAATATTTCTCGCCAGCTAGCGTCCTTTTTGATTGGCTAGCTGCTGAGTGATCCATCGTGAATCCCTATCTGTAGACCTTAATAAATCAACCGCATTTGCCAACCCTGCAACATACGGCTCCACCCCGGTTAGAATCGACCCAGTCGCGGTCGGTTGATCGGCTATTGGGCGGAATTGCTGTAGCTGTTCCGGTAGTTTTGTTTTGGATTATCTGGAGCTACTACGCCGTAAATGTGCCCAAGTGGGACGACCATGCATTGCGGGGCTTTCTGTATGATTTAGATGAGGAAACAACCTTTTTCGGGAAGATTTACCAGTTCTTTCGTCAGCATAACGAACACCGTATCGTAGTTGACCGCCTTGTTGCTTTTATTGATTACAACGTAACAGGCAAGCTTAATTTTCGCCATTTGATGGCTGTCGGTAATCTTAGCCTGATCGGTATTGTCTTATTACTGATGGATCTCTTTCGTCGTGAAGGACGGTCGGCCTGGTATGTTGTTCCGGTACCGTTTCTACTGTTGAATCTGGCTAACTGGGAGAATATGTATTGGGGCATGGCTGCTCTGCAGAACTTCTGGATCGTATTCTGGAGTATGCTGACCTGCTATTTACTGGCCTACACGCAACACTGGAGGTGGGCTATTGCCGTTGCTACGTTGGCAACGCTTACCAGCGGCAATGGACTGTTGATCTGGCCGATCGGTATTATTCTTCTCGCGCTACGTAGCGTCGATAGTCAGATTGGTGGTAAACACAGGTTCTTACCTTTGGTTGCATGGGTTGTTAGTGCCGGAATCGTCATCGGTTTGTATTTCGCTGGCTATAAAAAACCCGCCGGTAATCCGCCTGATAAAAGTTCTGTTTTTGAGGTAGTAAAGGGGGGCGTAGCATTCCTGGGTGCTTCAGTTGAGGCTTTACCTGTACGGTCGGCCCTTCAATCCAGCGTTCTTTTTGGAGGTGCTTTGGTGCTTGTAGCCATCTTGCTTATTGGATTCGGATTGCTACGTTACGGCCAGGTAATAGGGCATACAATCCTTCAATTTACAAAATCATCTGCTTCTGGTAAGAGTAAGGCCATTCCGCCGATTACCCTGTTTTTCTGGGGAGTCATGGCATTTATATTCGGGACAACAGCGGTCGTGGCCTGGGGACGTACGGGGTTTGGGCTGGATCTAATCATCACGAGTCGGTACAAGATTTATTCGCTTCTACTGCTCGTTATGCTGTATGTTTATGTCGTTCTTATTGCCGGGCGGGCGTTAGGAAAATGGATAATGGTAGGAGGGATTGCCGGTAGTGTTCTTTTTTACTGGTCTTCGTATTTTTCGTTTCTGGATGAAGCCATCTGGTTTCGGCACTGGCAGCTGACCAACCAGTTTAACTGGACGTATACGATGAGCAAACCCATATCGACTCTCAAGCCAGAGGCCTATACCGAACCTGCACCTGCCTTTTACGACGTAGCATTGCCGGTAATTTATGGCCCTGCCGAGCAGAAAACGATTCCATTAACAGTGATAAAGCAACCGACCGGCTATCTGATAGAAACTGATAAGTCAACACCCGCTGATTTGTTGAAGCCGCAAACGGTTGAGCAGGATGCTGGCTCTTATTTGCTGGCGCGGTCGGCCAAACGTTCATATTTGTTTCCGGTAAGGCCTAACAAGCGTTCGCTAATTCAGGCTCGACTCTGGCCTTTTAACCAATTTACGGACGGCTTCAAGACCGAGATCATGCCTGGAACACTGGAACCCGGCACGTATCAGCTTTTTGTGCTACGTGTTACGTCACAGAATCAATGTAAAATATATCCGACTAATCAGCTCGTTACGTCTTCGGAGCTACCAAAGGATGTTGAAAAGAACTGGTAATTGAGTAACAAATACATGCAGACAAACGCACCTACAACGACCATGACTCGGCCAGCGTTAAACCACCTCCAGCAACTCGATGGTGTACGGTTTATTGCGGTTGCTTTGGTGCTTTTCGACCACTGGATGGCGGGCCAGATCGAGTTACCATTAGGCGCTTTGGGGGTAACCATATTTTTTGTGCTTAGTGGTTTTCTGATAACCCGAATCCTGCTGTCGAGTAAGGATAAGCTTAAGGACAACCCGAATGGTGGACTAAAGAAATACCTCAAGATTTTCTACATCCGGCGGACTATACGAATTTTCCCGGTCTACTACTTGCTTCTGTTCGTCTTATATGCTGTTAATGAACCACCGGTAAGGAAGACCTTTGGCTGGCTGTTTTTTTATGCTACTAACCTTTATATGGCCTATTACCATGTGTGGATGGGAACAGTTGACCATTTGTGGTCATTAGCAGTAGAGGAGCAGTTTTATTTATTTTTCCCGTTGCTGCTGTTTGTCGTGCCACGTCGCTGGGTACCGCTTACGGCTACGTTAATGATTGTGGGCGCGGTTGCGATGCGTTACTTTCTCTTTCGGGCAAGAATGCCCTGGTTTATCGGCTACGTAACCATGCCTGCCTGTCTCGATTCATTTGGCCTCGGAACCATCATGGCTTTCTGGTGGCTGTATCAGCGGGATCGCTTTGTACAGGTTTTTCAGAATTCTATCTGGATTTTGGTGAGTATTCTTCTGTTTGTGACGGTGGTATACATGACTAAAATTTTACCGGCCATTCCAGACCCTCGGGGATGGCTGGGACATCATAATGTGATGTCTGATGTTTGGGAGCGTTTTGCCGGTTCACTTATTGGCTTTTTCCTGATTGGTCGGGCTGTTCTCGGATTCAGTGGGCCTATGAAATGGGTGCTGGAGAATCCGGTTAGTCAGTACCTGGGTAAAATCAGTTATGGATTATATCTGTACCACAACTTTGTGTACAACGTATATCATACTCCTCCAACGCACTTTACGATGCGAGCCTGGCGTCGAATTACAGATATTGTTCCATTCCTGAACAGCTCTTACTTCTTTCAGTTCAGTTACTTTTTGGCACTTACGCTGCTGATTGCTACGTTATCCTGGTACTTAATTGAAAAGCCAATCAATAACCTAAAAGATCGGTTTACCTATTGACCGATCTCGGCCCGGTGTCTGATCAATAGCTGGAAAATAAGATCGCCACTATGTTACGACTAGATTATAAAAAATATGTCAGGTTGTTTGTTGTAGTAAGTTGTTGTGATACAGGCTTTTGTTGCTTTTGTTTGGCGCTGCAATAACTCGTAGTTGAACCGGAAGGAATGAGCGTGAAGAAGCTATAGATTCTGCCCGTAGAGGATGAGTGCGAAAGCCTTCCCGCTCAATAAAGTCCTATTCAGTTTAAGTAAGCACCAACAACTATTTCCTATATTTGCAAAGTTTTATACTTGTACCCTATTGGCGTCGTGGCTGAACTGATTGCTCGGCGTTTAGGTGAATCGGCAAACGGCTCACCGATTAAAGACTCCATAAATACGCTGCATGAGCATTCTGCTGTCAATTGTAATGCCCGCTTACAACGAAGAGGAAGTTATTGAAGTCGTTGTTAAGCAATGGACTGATTTATTAACCCGTCAGTTCCCTACCGAAAACACCCGGCTTATCGTGGTAAACGATGGGTCGCGGGATAATACGGGAGCCATTCTGGATCAGATCAAGAGTAAATACCCTAAGCTGATGGTGGTTCACCAACCCAACGGTGGTCATGGCAATGCCGTTGTGAACGGATATTGGCAATCTGTCGCGTTAGATTCGGAGTACGTATTCCAGACCGATAGCGATGATCAGTTCGTTACCGACGATTTTGCAAAATTGTGGGCTAAACGGGACGCGTCGCCTTTTATTCTGGGGTACCGCGAAGAACGGTTCGATGCGCCTGCTCGTTTGATCATTACCCGAATTTTGCGGCTTAGCATTGCCTTTATCTACGGAACGTATATTATGGATAGCAATATTCCGTTCCGGCTTATTCGGGGAAGCTTCCTGAAGAAACTATTGAATCAATTACCGAAGCCAACTCCGTTTGCGCCTAATATTTTCCTGGCGGTGATGGCTAAAAAAGCGGGCTTCAATACGTTTGATATTCCAATTACGCATAAAGAAAGGCAGACTGGGACGGTTTCTATTCTGAAATGGAAACTGTTAAAAGTGTGTATTCAGAGTTTTAAAGAACTGGCACAGTTCCGGCTTGACTTAGGAGGCAAAGTAAAAGAACTGAAGAAACCGGAGCCCGTTACTGCTTAATCGAGTTGGTAGGTTATAGTTTACTGCTTTTCGTCGTATCGAATAGGCTGTACTCTATGAACCCAAAACTATATACTCAATTCATGAACTATAAGTATGTTATTATTGGCTCAGGACCAACGGGACTGGGTGCTGCATATCGACTGAAAGAGCTGGGCATTACGGATTTTATCGTTCTGGAAAAAGAAAACCGTATTGGTGGCTTATCAAAAAGTTTTGTTGACGAGAAAGGATTTACGTGGGATGTAGGCGGCCATGTGCAGTTCTCACACTACAAGTATTTCGATGATCTGATGGCTAAAGCGCTGGGAGAAGATGGCTGGTTGAGCCACCAGCGCGAGTCGTGGGTCTGGATTGAGAATCGATTTGTTCCATACCCTTTCCAGAATAACATCAAATACCTGACGCCCGAAACCATGTGGAAGTGTCTGGAAGGCATTATCCATAATTATAAACATCCTTCTAACCAGAAACCGGCCAACTTCCGCGAATGGATTCTGGCTACGTTCGGGCCTGGGTTAGCCGAAACGTTCATGTTTCCCTACAACTTCAAGGTTTGGGCGTATCCGCCTGAAGATATGAATGCCGTGTGGGTTGGTGAACGGGTGGCGATAACCGATTTGCAGCGCGTTACTAAAAATATTATTTTCAATCAGGACGATTTTTCGTGGGGGCCAAACAGCACCTTTCAGTTTCCTAAACACGGCGGGACCGGTGGTATTTGGGAAGCTGTTGGTAATTTGGTTGGGCGGGAGAACATCAAGCTCAATGCCACGGTCGAAAAAGTTGTTGGACCGGAGAAAAAAATCGTGCTGGCCAACGGGGAGGAAATTCATTATGAATACCTGATGAGTACAATGCCACTCGATTTGTTTACACAGCGAGTGGATGGTCTGGATTCAACTATTGTGCAGACTGCTCAGGGCCTGAAACACTCCTCGACAAATGTGGTCGGTATTGGCTTAAAAGGTAAGCCTAAAGAAAGCCTGAAAACGATGTGCTGGATGTATTTTCCTGAATACAACAGTCCTTACTACCGGGTAACCGTGTTCTCAAATTATAGTCCTAACAACGTACCGGATAGTAACGAATACTGGTCGCTGATGACCGAAACGAGCGAATCATCGGCCAAACCAGTTAATCGCGAAACCCTGATCGACGATACCATTCGGGCCTTACTGGAAGATCAGCTGATCGAGTCTGCTGATGACGTTGTGTCGACGTTTCATATGGCTTTTGATTATGGATACCCGACGCCATCGGTTGAGCGGGATGCTATCCTGAAGGCTGTATTACCTCAATTAGAACCATTCGGCATTTATTCTCGTGGCCGTTTTGGTGCCTGGAAATATGAAGTTAGTAATCAGGATCATTCGCTGATGCAGGGTGTAGAATGGGCCAATCGGGTTGCACTTAATGTGCCTGAGTTGACGCTACCTTTCCCTGAAACAGCGAATGCAATGTGGGGAAAATAAAATATAGTTGTAAAGTTTAGAGGTTGTAGCGCTATAAAGTAGCCTTCTTAGGATTTATAGCACTACAACCTATTCTTTTATAACGCCTTACGTCTATAATGAATCGCAAACTCTGGATTGGCATTGGAACAATAATACTGTTGTTTGGGGGATGGTTTGGGTATCGCCAATTTTTTCCATCGAATCGTACGGTTTGGTCTCTCATGCCTTCCGGGTCTTTGCTGGTGTTGGCTAGCGATCGCTTGCAGGATACTGTTTCGGCGCAGGCTTTACGGACAACTATTGCGCTACAGCAGTTGCCCATCTTTCACGAAGCTCGCCAGCGACTCGATCGATTTATCTATGCGGCTATGGATTCGGCCACGGCGATTCAATTCGTTAAGGGTAAAAATATTCGCTATTCGTTACACACCATCTCAAAAACAACGCTTGATTTTATCTTTTACATACCCAGGGCAGAGGTCGATCAACCTTTTATAGACCGGTTAACTAACCCCGATCCTCGTCAGCATCGTATCCTCCGACATACATTTTCTGGTGAAAAAATTCTGGATCTGGTAAACCGGTCCAATGAATCTGTCGGCTCATTTATACTTACGGATAATTTTCTGGTTGGCAGCGCTTCCGGAATCCTGATTGAGAACGTAGCTAAGCGAATGCATCAGACCTTTCAACTACCCCGGTCTGAACCTAATTTCCGAGTCGATTCCGACCATTGGGCTGGTATATCCATCCGTCCTGAAGTCCTTCAATCGCTCTTCGGCAATGCTACGTCGCTGGTACGGCTGTTTCTGCCCGAAGAACTAAATCTGCAATTTCGTCCATCGGCCTCGCGGTCGCATCTGATCGGTTATGCCGCTGATGCCATCGGAGAACGGCAGGATGTAGCCTCTTTGTTTACAGGCCAGACGCCCCGACGTATCCAGAATTCAGATTTAATACCGCAAACGACAGCCTCGTTATTTCATATCGGTATAAGCGATGCCAACCGTTTTGGCAAGTCGCTGAGTCGATTGCTCAGCTCAGCATCCAGCGATTTTCTTCGTGAACGATTCGAACAAATCGAACCAGCTACTGAAGCTATTTACCAATCGTTAGGAACCGAAATTTTGCTTTGTCGGATGGAGTCACCATCGGGCGCCCGGCAGCATGTGCTGGTGCTGAATGCGAAAAATATAAAGGAACTCTCAAACGCCTATCAGCAGGCTGCTTATCTGGCAGGAGCCAAAGCCCCCGCTACGTTAAAAACGTTTCTGGGACACAAAACGCTGCGGCTTGACGTCCCCGAATTACCGGCTTCTTTATTCAGTAGCTTGTTTACTGGCTTCCAGCGGAGCTGGATCACGCAGCATGGTTCGTCGCTCATTGTGGCGAACGCTGAGGAAGCAATGCAGGAATATTTGCAGCAGATTCAACGTAAAGCTGTTTGGTCTACGGATGAACGGCAGGCCGATTTGCTGAAGAATACGTTACGTCCTGCCAATTTTACGGCCTTTGTTCGGTTAACACGTATCAATGCCGATCAGTCGCAGACAATGCTAACCTCGACCTGGCCGCTGGCATGGCAAAACCTGTTGAATGGCTCGGAAGAGGGATCGGCCTTATCGAATCTGGAAAATATCGCCTATCAGGCCAGTTATGGGAACGAAAAAATCCTGTCTACACTGGTTTTAGGACGTACTACCCGCCGGGCGAGTCAGGCCGTTCTGAACCGATTGTTACTACAGAAGAAAGTAGAGTTTAATGTATCATTGATTGCTGCGCCGGTGGTAACAGGCAGCCTGAGCGACGGTACAGCCCAGTTCTATGCACAGAATAGCGCTGGCCAATTTGTACTGGTTACACCAGAGGGCGATAAGATTGTACAGGATACAACCGATGGGCCAATACGTAGTAATGCGTTAGCCGTTGACTTTCTGGATAATAGCAACCTTCAGTATCTGTTCATGACCGATCGGACGCTCTATATTGCTGATCCAAAGAAAAAATCGGTTCATTTAAACACAATCCGTCTGCCAGCGGGTATTGATCCTACTTTCCTGACACGCCCTCGCGGAAGTTTGCAGCGGAACTGGGTTGCGTTGGTCGCGCATCAGGATGGGCATGTGTATGCCTTAGATCGCCAGCGTAAAGCATTTGTGCGAATCATATCGTCTACCAATAAAAAGCCACTTATTCTGCCTTTTCAGGTTATTGCGTCGCCAACCGGAATGGAAATCATGGCTACGCAGTCCGACGGAACGCTGAATCGCTGGAATGAAAATGGTACGCAGTTGCCGCATTATCCTGTGAAAATCGAACGAACAAAAGAAGAAGAAGTCGAAGTTCGTTTTTCAGGCCCGGCATTGTTACCACCGGGCCAGCAACAGATTCAGACCATTACGGAAGAAGGGCAGTTATTGACCCTGAATCAAAATGGTCTGATTGCCAGTCGTACGCAGCTGTACAGACCTGTACGCAGGGGCGTTTTTCGGCTCTTCCCTGACCAGGCTATGACGAATTGGCTGCTCTTACGGGCAACTGATACGGAGGTGGCCATATTAGATCAGAAAGGGCAGCAGCGATTTGATGTACGGGCTTTACAGTCGGGTAGCAACAACGTTCGTTACCACAGGCTCGGGGCTGGTGTAGAACTGATTAGTGTTAAGTCGGGAGGTTTTACAACGCTGTACGATCTGAGTGGCCGTATTATCGGTAGCCGACCAATTCCAAGCGACTTTCCGGTTTCACTGCAATTTGATGAGCGTACCAATGAGTTATATATCCTGAGCGGATCCAAACAAGCCGTTCAGTTATTTAGTATTCGGCTTCGATAATAGAAGCATTAATCGGCGCTTGGTTGGCAGGCGGTGAGTAACAACAACTATGAGAATTATACGCTATATCGTTCTTGTTTTTGCACTGGTTTTGTGGATAGGAGGCCTTTCTTCTACCGTATCACATTGGTTATATACTGTAGGGGTTATTGTCGATGACTACCGGTACGGCGATTTATATCGGATATCGGCTTTATCTCAGTTTAAAGATGTACAGCCTGTTTGTTCACCCTCAAACCGGGCCAGCGATACGGCATCGGCGCATTTATACATTATAGGCGATAGCTTTTCGGAGGAGCAACGTATTGGGCGTGAGGATTTTCGGGTAAGTTACTACAAACGAGTGAAGTGGGATTTCCCGAAACGCATTCAGCTAGACACAACCAAACGTAACGTATTGATTCTGGAAACGGTGGAGCGCCATTTTCGGGAGCATTTTGCCCAGCCAGTCGATGACTTGATTGTTGAAAAAGATACAACTCTGACGCCAGCCAGCAAACGCTCGTGGTGGCAGTGGCTGAATGAAGATTTTCATCGGAGCGATGTTGAAGAACGACTGGCTTCTACCTTATTCAGCCAGGACTGGGCCTTCTGGTTTAAAGAACTGAAAGCATCTATAACACTGAACTGGTTCGATCGGGCCAGTGCTGGCGTAAGTTTGTCGCGCGATTACCGTAACATTTTTCTTGATTTTGATACGGATACGACCCGGAAAAAGCTTTCCTCGTTTGTTGATTTTCCAGACGTTGAAGCCCGGATGTTAGTAGATAGTATTAATTCAACGGCGGATCGGTATCGGAAACTAGGTTTTGATGAGGTTTATTTGTCTATTATTCCCAATAAGGCCAGTATTCTTGAACCCAATCGGGGTCAGTACAACCACTTGATCGAGCGTATTCAGCATGATCCTCTGCTACGAGTGAAAACTATTGATGTCTATTCATCATTTAAAGCGGCCCGGCAGTCGCCTTATTTAAAAGGAGATACGCACTGGAATTGCATGGGACGGTCGTTGTGGCTCGATGCTGTGCACAAACAGGCTGACTTGTAAAAGTCGCTATTTTTCAATCAAATTAGTAACCTATTTTTGTCCCTTTTGAACAAGTGCCTCCTTTCACTAAGAATAGCTATCAGCTGTGATTTTGCCGATACGTAGTGTTGGCGTTATTTGATATTTTCGGCCTCCGCAACAATACTCCGACAATAGTAGTAACTACTGTTTAAGGTCTTTACTAATCGTTACGGGATCTACGAATGGTGGCCACACTACCTTATCTATGTCGGAGAATTAATTTAGCCTTCGCTGGTTACTATAAACAGGCTTTATGGCTTTGGTTTCTTTTTACACTAATGGTTAGTGTGTCGAAAGGACAGCATAGAGTAACGGATAGTTTACATCGCGAATTGAGTATATCTACTCAAGATACAAACAGGGTACTTCTTTTATCCGAACTCTCCCTCCAATATCGATTATCGACGCCCGATTCAGCCATGTGGTATGGCCAGAAAGCGTTAAGTCTGGCGCGCCAAATTAATTATCCCAAAGGCGAAGCCGACGCATTGGGAAGTATAGGGTTTGTGATGCGGGAAATGGGAAATTTACCGAACGCGCTAAAAGTTGAATTTAAAGCCATTCAACTTGCTGAAGAACATAACCAGCCCTATGAAGTTGCTCGCAGCCAGAATATTATAGGAAATATCTATCTGGATTTAAAGGATTTTTCGCAGGCATTGTCATACTATCACCGAGCCCGAAAAAAACACGCAGCTATTCATAACAGAACTGGTCTGGCAATTACAGAGTCAAATATTGGCAGTGCATATGAGCAGCTCAATCGCCTGGATTCTGCCTGGTATTATGAGCAACGAGCCCTTCGGGAGATGGTTCAGTTGAAATTAATTAACAATCTGCCCTATGTTTTGCGTGTTTTAGGGAATATTCAGGCTAAGCGCGGAAATTCTGATTTAGCCATGCACTATTATCAGGCTAGCTCAAACATCGCTTTTCAGGAAAATAGTCTGCGGAATATAGCTTTTGCCAACACGGCAATCGCCAGACTCTACCAGAAAAAAGGTCAGATCGACTCGTGTATCTATTACGCCAGAAAAAGCTTGTCGGAAAGTCAGAAAGGATCGTACAGGCGCGGAGTGCTCATGGCCAGTAGTCTACTGGCCAGCGTGTATGAAACTCAGGACATGAACGAAGCGGTGCGGTATTATAAACTGGCCGCAGTGGCGAAGGATAGTCTATACGGGGCCGAAAAACTACAGGCTCTTCAGACTATATCGTTCGAGGAAACAGAGCGACAACGCGACATTGAAATGGCCCAGTTGGCATACCAGCAGCAAATGAGGCAATATATTTTTGTGATAAGTTTGCTCATTCTTCTGCTGATAGCTCTCCTTCTTTGGCGCACCAATCTACAAAAGCAAAAGGCGAATGCACTTTTGTTTCAGCAAAAAACTAAAATCGTACAGCAGGCCGATCAGTTAAAGCTTATGATGCGGGAGCTTCACCACCGGGTGAAAAATAACTTCGCTATTGTAGCCAGTCTGCTCAAGTTACAATCCGTCCGATTACAGGATGAAAAAGCTATCCAGGCCATGCTGGCAGGCCAGCAGCGGGTAGAAGCTATGTCGTTGATTCATCAGAGGTTGTATCAGGGGGAACGCGTTACGTCTGTCAATATGGATGAATACCTAACCGATTTGGCTACCGGGCTCATGCAGGCGTATGATTACAATGCCAAGAACTTTGATCTCTATATTTACATTGAACAACGGACGTTGGATGTTGATGTGGCCATGCCGCTGGGCTTGATAGCCAATGAATTAATTACCAATGCGTTTAAGCATGCATACGGAGATGTACAACGACCCATGCTACGTATCGCTTTATTAAGACGGGATGGAATTACGCTGGAAGTACAGGATAATGGACGGGGAATCGACGCGGAAACCTGGCGAAAAATTAACAACCGGTTGTCGTTTGGGAAACAGCTAATTATGTCTCTCAGTGATCAGCTGGAGGCCGAAATCGACGTTATTAGTCAGAATGGTATGCTCTTTAGAATTCGGATGCCTATTCATCCCAAAGGCAACATGACCTCCGTTCTGCCCAAACAAACGGTACGTACTTCCTGAAATTCCTGGCAGGTTGTATAGCCCACGGATCGTTACGATACGTATCATAACAATCCGTGGCGCATGAGCTTGTGCTAATTGGTAAGCGCTATATTAACTGAAACAGGTCTTTTACGCCCAGCATACGCCGACTAATAAAGCCCTCCCCAAATTCAACACCAATCATGTGTCCATGTTCGCGGGTGCGTGCTTCAAGAAATTTCATAAACGGCTCACCCGAAATATAGCTTTGTGGCTCGTCGCTATCCGGATTGAAAAACTGACTTTTGTAAGCCTGAATGGCGGCTAATTTTTGATGCCAGTAGGGCGTTACGTCAACCACAAAATCAGGTTTTAGCGAACGATCCTGAATGAAATGATAAATGTATGTAGGGCGGAACGCTTCCTGCGGCTGACCATCTTTACCAACGGTTTTGATTTGCCGCAAGCCAGCATAAAAGCAGGCGTCGATTACAAGTTGAGCTGCTCTGCCATGATCGGGATGGCGATCATCGACCGTATTAGTTAAGATGATTTCGGGCTGATAGTGCCGGATGATAGGAATAAGTGCCATTTGATGCTCTTCGTCATTTCGGAAAAATCCATCCCGAAAGCCCATATTTTCGCGGGCAACGAGGTTCATAATCCGAGCACCTTCGGCCGATTCCTGGAGTCTGATTTCGGGTGTGCCGCGCGTTCCCAGCTCTCCTCGGGTTAAGTCAACACCAGCTATGGTTTTACCTTGTTCACTGAGCGAAAGAATTGTGCCCGCACAAGTCATTTCAATATCGTCGGGGTGAGCCGCAATGGCTAATACGTCAACCTTCATGTATCTGTTTATTAATAATTCGCTATTTGTGATAGCCTGCTACCTTGACAATCAAAGTCAGAAAGAATTTGTTCGTATCCCGACTACCGATCGGGTATCATTTTTTCAGCGGAAACCTATAATTTAGGCCCTGAGACAGCTATGTTTCAACCCACCCAACCCTATCTATGTCATATAAAGCCCTGGCACTTCAGCTAACCTGCCAACCAGTAAATGCCTGTCAAACCCGCGATGAAGCCGAAGCGGTAATGCTCAAAACGATTGACCGCCTGGAAAAAAAAATAGCCGCTTCCATTAATTTTATTGGCCGCGATACGCTTCTGGTTGTTGTACCAGAATATTTTCTAACGGGTTTTCCGATCAGCGAAACAACCGACCAATGGCGCGAAAAAGCCGCTCTCGATATTGATGGCCGCATTTATGAAGCGTTGGGGGCCATGGTGCAGCGGCAACAGATTTACTTTTCTGGCAATGCGTACGAACAGGACCCATTCTTTCCCGAACTCTACTTCCAGACTAGCTTTATTATAGGTCCCAATGGCGATGTGCTGCTACGTTATCGGCGTTTGAACGCTATGTATTCGCCAACGCCACACGATGTTTGGGAGCTATATATGGACGCCTACGGCTATGATTCGCTGTTTCCTGTTGTTAAAACCAATATCGGGAACCTGGCTTGCATCGCTTCTGAAGATATCTTGTTTCCGGAAGTCGCCCGGTGCCTGGCGATGCGTGGGGCAGAGGTATTGCTGCACTCAACATCAGAAATGGCAAGCCCATTGTTAACACAGCGCCACGTTGCCAAAGTGGCACGCGCTATTGAGAATATGGCCTACGTCGTATCGGCCAACACCGCCGGTCTAGCCGATAGCCCGATCCCGTTTGGATCAACGGATGCTGGCTCTAAGATTGTTGATCCGAAAGGTTTAGTGCTGGCCGAAGCCGGGTACGGGGAAAGTATGGTCGCCAACGCCGATATTGATCTGGCCGCGCTACGTGAATTCCGTCAGCGTCCGGCATCCGGTAATCTACTGGCTCGCCAGCGATCTGAATTGTATGCGCAGAGTTATGCGGAGCATACCATTTATCCTCCGGGCACTTTATTGAGTCAACCCGCTGAACGACAGCAGTTTGTTCGAACTCAGCAAGAGGTTATCAAAAAAATATACACGTAGCAATACCTCGTCTCTCTTTGACAAACGTAGGGAAGCTACTCGTTATTTGATTTCAGCCATTGGGGAACAGGATGGCTGGTTTGGTGAAGAACAGAATTAGGTTAGGCGACAGCACGTTCCAGTAGCTGAATGGTGCCTTTGTCGGCGTTTATTTCTGCTTCCAAACCAACTGGAATAGTGAACTTATCAGTAATATGGCCGATCATTGCGCCTGCATAAGCCGGTATATGTAAGGGTGTAATGTGATCATTTAGAACATCTTCGAATGTAAGAGAGCCGTAGCCACCGCTGCCTGCTTCGCAGGAAGTGCATTTCCCAAAAACAAAACCCGCTAGCTTGTCCAGTACACCCGCCAGCTTGAGGTGAGTTAGCATACGGTCTACACTGTAAATGTCTTCATGAGTATCTTCAACAAATAGAATTTTTCCTGCCCAGTCGGGAACGTACGGCGAGCCCAGCAAATGCGAAAGCACAGTCAGATTGCCGCCAACTAACTGGCCTCTGGCAACGCCCGAACGTAGCGTAAAGACCCGATCTTTTGTCTGTGTCAGGTTATCGTCTTTTCTCGCCGGATTTCGAAACAAGACAGACTCGCCATCCATCAGAACCTGGCGGAACCAGCCTACACTGAACGAATTCCACGTAACGGCCCCCACTGGACCGTGCATCGTTAATAGGCCAGTTTTAGCGTGAATGCCAAGTAACAAGGCTGTTACGTCGCTGTAGCCGATCAGGATTTTTGGGTTTTTCCGGATGAGGTCATAATTCAGAAGGGGCAGGATGCGGGCACATCCCCAACCGCCATGCATAGCCATAATCATGTTGACCGACTGATCGGCAAACATCCCGTTTAGGTCAGCAGCCCGGTCACTGTCACGACCCGCCAGATAACCGTAGCGATCGTAGAAATGAGGAGATAATTTTGTTTTCAGGCCCAGCGCTTGCAGCGACTCGATAGTAATTTGTACGGTTTCCCGACTATAGGCAGGTGCGGCCGGGCACACTAAACCAACGGTGTCGCCTGTCTTCAATCGGGGTGGTTTGCTAATTGTTGAGTGAGTATCTAGCGAGAGAAAAGGCGCAAAAGCAGCTGTTTTTAGTAGCGTACGACGAGTAGGCATGCGTAGTTATGGCGTTAAGATTGATATAAAGTTACTGGTTCACGCAGATGTCGCCTAGTTCTGATAACTAATTGCTGTTACGTTAGCTACCTGGCTTTTTGAATGGGGTGGATAGTATTAGGGAAAAATACTTACTTTACGGCTTCAATGAGAGCTTTATGCAACTAATTATTAATGAACGATCAAGTACGCCTAAATACCGTCAGATAGTTGACGCTGTCATGCACGGTATTGAAACGGGGGCTTTGCATCGTGATGAACAGTTGCCATCGATTAATGAGTTGAGTGGTGAATATGATCTGGCGCGTGATACGGTCGAAAAAGCGTACAACTTTCTCAAAAAAGAGGGAATTATTCATTCCGTAAAGGGAAAAGGATATTTTATCCGGCAGGAAGGGCCCGATCAGTTACGTGTTTTGCTGATTATCAATAAGCTCAGCGCTTATAAAAAAATCGTCTATTATTCGCTGCTCGATGCGTTAGGACCAGGGGCCGTTGTTGATTTACGATTACATCACCATAGCGTTTCGCAACTTGAGCATCTGTTGCAGGAGAATAAAGGACTATACAATTACTACGTTGTGATGCCTCATATTTATGCCAAATGTGCTACGTCTGGTCATGAGGCTACAAAAGTAGAAAACTTATTAGCCGCCATTCCTTCCGAGAAACTGGTGCTGCTGGATAAAGATCTGCCGGGTTTGAAAGGGGATTATATTGCGGTTTATCAGGAGTTTGATCGAGATATTTATGAGGCTTTGGTCGCTGCTTCGGACTTACTCGCAAAATACCAGAAGCTGGTACTGATCTTTCCAAAAGATGTACGGTATCCCGACGATATCGTACGTGGATTTCGGAATTACGCCGTGCATTACCAGAAGGAGTTTACGATCCTTGAGACAACGATAAATTATAGCATTGATACTAACACAGCCTATATTGTACTGGAAGACAGCGATTTGGCCGAGTTGGTTCGGCAGGCGCGTCGTTCCAGCTTAACATTAGGAAAAGACGTGGGGATTCTTGCCTTTAATGAAACGCCACTAAAAGAAGTGTTGGCCGACGGGATTACCGTTGTATCGACCGACCATGAACTAATGGGCCGAACAGCTGCCTTATTAATGCTGAATCACCGGGCCGAAAAAGTGAAGAACCCGTTTAAACTGATTCGCCGTAGTTCGCTGTAGGCCAGTTATTTCTGATACGTAAATTTGAGAATATAGCCTTTCTTTCCATCCCCTTCACTGGCAATAAACAGATCGCCATTGGGGGCGAAGCAGATGCCTTCCGGCTGCCGGAACTGCTTCGGGTCCAGCGGCTCCGAATACCGGATTTTAGCCTGCCGGTTTGTGATCACCAGGCGTTTCCCGGCCGATGTAAGAATATACCATTCGCCGGTGATTGGATGGACGGCAATGCCGGATGGTTTATAGGTTTTGGGGTCGATGCCAGCTGCTTCGAGCTGTTCGTCGTTCAGGCTCATATCTTTAAAGACAGCTTTGTTCAATAAATCGAACGAATAAACGGTTTTGTCGCTGGATGCCCCACCGTTTTTTACTGCTATCAATAGTCGTTTCGTTTTTGGATCATAACCAAGTCCTTCAACTTCGGTCTTTTTCGGTAAATCGGTTTTAGTACGGCCGATATCTTTTGATTCAGGTTTGAAGCGGAACAGGTTGCCGTTGCTTTCTAATACGTAGATGTCATCATTTACGTATTCAATTCCTTCAAAATCGCCGTATCCGCCAAAGCCAAACTCATCCGTAATCGATTTCTTCTTTGTATCATAGACAAATACGATCGCTTCTTCGTCCTGAACGCAAAGTAGCTTATCATCTTTATGATAGCTCAGTCCCGATATTTCTTCCAGCTGTTTGGGCAGCGTGTACCGTTCATCGGGCGTAGTGAGCTGGTAAGGAAGTTTGAAATCCGGTTCCAGTGTTTTGGTTTCTGGTTTTTCGTTTTTCGTTGACGATGTACCACAACTTATGAGCAACCAAGCAATTCCTATTAAAAGACGATTCATTGTGCAATTCGTTTTGCTGTAAAAATAGGGTTCTTTATTAGTTCAAACTACTCGAAGAGGAAACTTATGCGCTGGCTATTGCGGCTGGAAACGACACGGTTATACAACCGTTTCTTGTTTAGGAGGAGCCTACTCACAAATAGGTTTCATTAGGCTCATAATCAGAATCACGTCATTCAGAATCCTGAAACCGGCATTCCGCCGGTTTCTTTTTTGATGACTGACCGCTATTCTTAGTTTTGTATAATGACTTCTTCTACCTTAACATACCGTTTGACTAATCGACAAAAATGGCAGCTTGCGCTCAGTATTTTTGTCATTTACTGGCCCATTCGACTGTATGTAAATATTCCAGCCCATTACGTTAGCTGGAATTTTCTGGTTCGAAACATTCCGTTCTGGATTTTAGAAACGATACTCAGCGTTCTATTTTTTTATGCCTGGATCAACGTAACGGAATGGTTGCAACAGCGCTTTTTTAAACGGTTTGGCGATGGTTTTCTCATTGAATTCAAGATTCCGGCGCAACTCGCTACGTTAGGTATTGCCAGCGCTTTGGCCGTTGTTTTCAATATTGGCTTTTATACGCTCTGGCATAGTGTAGACGATACGCTCCAGCGGGGCTTTGGTCTGATTCGAGATCAGGAAGTTCGACCGCAGAAACCAACGCCACCGGTTTCGGAAGAGCGTCGGAAAAACCGTGAGCAACGCCGTCGAGTCAATAACGGTATGACCGTAATGGCTATGCTATCGGCGTTTTATCTGGCAGCCAACCGGCGGGCCTATCAGCGTCTTGAAGATGTTCAGATACGGGCTGAACGACTGGAGAAAGAAAACGTACAGGCTCAGTTTGCGGCCCTGAAAAGTCAGGTCAATCCTCATTTTCTGTTCAATAGCTTAAGTATTCTGTCATCGCTGGTTCATGCCGATGCCGATTTGTCCGAAAAATTCATTGATCAGTTATCCCGTGCTTACCGCTACATTCTGGAGCAGAAGGATAACGACCGCGTACTGCTCAAAACAGAACTTGAATTTATTCAGGCGTATCGGTTTCTGCTCAACATCCGCTTTGAAAACAAATTCGATGTCGTTATTAACGTACCGGAAGCCGACCAAAGTCGCTATAGTATAGCGCCGTTGACGCTGCAGTTGCTGGTAGAAAACGCCGTAAAACATAATCGGATGTCAACTAGAGAGCCGTTGCATGTGCATATTAGGCTGGAGGGAGACTGCCTGGTTGTGGAGAATAATCTGCAGACTCGCCCGCAGTCAGAAACATCAACTGGCGTCGGATTGAAGAATATTATTACCCGTTATGCTATGCTGACCGATAAATCGGTCTGGGTTGGTGAAACGGAAGGTAGTTTTATTGTCAAGGTTCCACTGCTTACCTAAACTGGCCAGTGAATGGCGAGCAGCCCTGGCTGTCTTTTCTATTCATTCGTCTGCTCTTTATGGATATGAACGTTGTAATTATCGAAGACGAGAACCTGACGGCTAAACGGCTCGAAAGTCTTCTGCACAAGTACGATCCTACGATCAACGTGCTGGCTCGTATTCCGTCTGTTGCTGAAGCCGTCGATTGGCTTAATGAGCCCACACGTCCGGCAATCGATCTGGCATTTATGGACATTCATCTGGAAGATGATCTGGGTTTTCGGATTTTTGAACAAACCGATTTAAGTACACCCGTAATTTTTACAACGGCCTATGACGAATACATGATTCAGGCCTTCAAGGTAAACAGTATTGATTATCTGCTTAAGCCGATCAATTATGATGAGTTGGTAGCTGCTATCGAAAAATACAAATCGCTGAAAAAGCAGTTCGGCCAGACTAATGCATCGCCAGATCTGGAAGCGATCCTGAACATGATTGGTAGACAGAAGACCGTTGAATACAAAGACCGGTTTATGATTACGGTCGGGACAAAAATCCGGAGTATAGAAACGGCCGATATTGCCTATTTCTTTCTGGAAGAAAAAGTGGTGTTTCTAGTTACTAAAGATGGGCTTACACTTCCTGTTGATTACAGTCTGGATAAACTAACGCAACTTCTGAACCCCCGTCAATTTTTTCGGATCAGCCGTCAGTTTCTGGTTTCGTTGCCTGCTATCCAAACAATTCATACGTTTTCTGCGGGTAAACTGAAACTCGATCTGGTTCCGAAAACGAAGCAGGAGGTTTTTGTTAGTGGCGACAGAATGACGGAGTTTAAAGAATGGCTGGGCAAATAGAAACGTAACAGATTATGTCTCCCCAGAGCTGATGATCTGATTGTTTTATCTACCACAGAGCGTTGACATCTCTGTGGTAAATAAACCGGTGTTAGTACGTAACACCTATGGAAAGGACGTAGCGTAGGAGGTCGTTACGTTAAGAGATTGGTTGGCGCTGACTGTATTTGGCAATCTTTGAAAACAAATCTTTGGGGTTGAAGGGCTTGGTTACGTAGTCGGCCATGCCAACCTCTACGGCCCGATCCCGGTTGCTGAACGTAGCGGAGGCTGTCAGAGCAATAATAGGAATGTCGGGGTTACTTTTTCTGATTTCCTGCGCGGCTGTGTAGCCGTCCATCACCGGCATTTGCAAATCCATCAGTACGAGATCAAACTGCCCGTCCCGGCATTTCTCGACGCCAATCTGCCCATTCTCAGCAGTATCGACGTTAATTCCCCACATAGATAGGAATTTAAGGGCCACTTTTACGTTAACGGGATAGTCTTCGACCAGCAGCACTTTCAATCCTTTCAATGTTTTGTTATCAACAGTATCAGTTGCCTGAATAATAGGTGCCGTTACGTTACTGATAGCCAGATCCAGCGTAAAAGAGAAGGTAGCACCTTTACCTTCCTGACTTTCTACGCCAATTTCGCTGTTGTGCAGTTCGAGTAGTTTTTTGGTAATAACAAGCCCCAGCCCGGTTCCCCCAAATTTGCGGGTTGTGGCTGAATTGGCCTGGGTAAACATGGTGAAGATAGCTTCCTGTTTTTCAGGGGCAATGCCAATACCCGTATCCTGAACGGATACGTAAATGCGGGCGCGATTTTCTGTTCGGTTCTCTAAGGACAACTCAATCGTTATGGTCCCGTTATGCGTAAACTTAATGGCGTTGGATACCAGATTGGTCAGGACCTGCCCAATGCGAAGCGAATCGCCGATAAGTGAGTCAGGGATATCATCGTCAACCATCAGCTTGATGCGGTTGCCGTTTTCCTGCGCTTTAGCTTGCTGCGCCCTTTTTATGTTAGAAACCAGGTGCTTAAAATCGAAATTGATTTCTTCCAGCTCTACTTTACCGGCTTCAATTTTGCTGAAATCAAGAATGTCGTTGATCAACGCCTGTAGGTGTTCAATGGAAAACTGGAGTGTTTTTAGGTTTTCGGTCAGTGTAGGCGGAACATCTTCCTGCATCATTAGATAAGTCATGCCAACAATGCCATTGAGCGGGGTTCGAATTTCGTGGCTCATCATAGACAAGAAATCCGACTTGGCCTGCGTCGCATTTTCAGCAACTTCCTTGGCATTCCGAAGCTCATCCTCAATGGTTTTCCGGTATTCGATCTGGCGTTGTAAAAACCCAACTAGTCCCACCAGGTTGTTAGGGTCGAAATCAACGATTGATTCACCTTCAGGAACCTCAATGGAGTGAATGGCTTCGATCAGTTTCTCTATCGATTGGCGTCTCTGACTTACTTCTTCCTTCAGCTTCTGATTTATTTCCGAATATTCACGCTCATTGAGCATGGCCGAATGTTCGAGTAGCTCTTTGTCGCGGTCAAAGCTAAGATACGACTCATTGACTGCGTGGATAAACTGCTGAAAGTGGGGATGTTCCAGACAGTCTGGGGTTAAATGCCTGTTTATTTGACGTTTAAGGATTTTGTGTAGAGAGTCTACCTCCATGAGCTATTGTTCGGATAGGATAGTTATGGTCATTGTTTGGTTGTGGAGTTCGCCCGGCGAGGCTGGTCCGGCTGGTGCTATTTCGCCGTACGAATAAAAGCCTGTTACGGCCGGCTCTGTACCGAAAATATCCCTGGCTACTTCAAGTTCTTCCTCAGTACGTTGTCCTAAAACCAGTTTACGACCAACACAACTAATTAATAAGGCTAATTCGGGGGAGGAGCCTAGTTGCTGAAGCGATGTTTGAGCTGCCGTAGCCGAAGCTTCAACGAGCCGGTCCATGTTGGCTCGCATGAAACGAACACGGGCTCCCTGCGGTATATCGCCCGCAAATGTCATGCTTTTGGTTTCCTCGTCGATGGATAAAATGGTACGTACCAGTGGTTTGGAATCGGGCGTGATACGTATGGAAAGTGGGAAGAGTAATGCCGTACCGGGCAAGCCGTCTACGTATTTACCCAGGTAATCTTTGTATAGGTCCAGCGCCATCCGATCATCGATCTGATACAGTACGTTATACGACGATTTTGTGACTTCGCGCTCCGGGCCAAATACGTCCCAGCCGCCCATTGACCCGTGCCCAATTTTCAAGGATGAGCCGTATAAGCCGATACCGACTACTTTACCTGGCTCGGGGTTCTGATTAGCGCCAACTAACGTTCGTTCAAAACGGTCGCCATCACCGGCGAGTCCACCAACCACAGGAACTAACCGGTTCAGACAGCGATTGCTGGCATCAATCAGATCGCTACCATTGACGACACCACCATCGGAGATTAGAATAATGGCCGCCAGGTTTTCGTCATCCAGTGAGCAGGCAATCTGTTTCCCGACTTCGTAGCTCTCCTTATAGTCAGTGATGTCGGTCTGAGCTAATCGAACCGTTGTTTTTTCGAACTCAATAGCGGTGACTACCAACGTATCGTCATACACTTTGTCAGAAAGTATTTCGCCGGAGGTGGAATTAATAACGATTTGCGCAGCCGGGTAGAGGTGCCGGAGATGGTTGTAGGAGGCAAGCGATTCCAGTAATTTACGACCTCCGAAAGCCAGTACTAGCTGTGCTTTTTCGGACTGGAAACCCGCTGTTTCTGAGACCGTTTCCCAGTTTCCATTGGCAAACCTGGCCTGCCCTATCTTCATGGTGAATAGTAAAATGTATTCGTTACGATCTAATATGGCTTTGTAAACCAGAACTCCTGAACGAAAGTAAATAAGTTTATAATTAAAACATAATGCGTACTATTGTTTTACAATTTATGTGTACTTTTTGGCTGTTTTTGTGAATAATTGTAGATAATGGCTAATGAAAACGTTGAGTGGAGAAGGCATCGTAAGTCCATCTAATGAACTAACTTACAACTGATGGTACGGGAAAGGGCAATCAGTTAAAAATGAGCCGTACCTTTGCGTGATAGTTAAAAATACAGAGCCGTTGGTTGGATTCTGTATGTTTTCAAATTGTAGATGGAAAATCCTCAGCAGCCTCCCCGAAAACGTGGTCAACGTTCGGATATTAATTTAACTGTCTCGGCACCAACTGAGTTGATGCTATTTTTGATTGAAAAACTGCCTTCCAAGAACCGGAACAATATAAAATCGTTGTTGCGGAATAAACAGGTTCTAATTGACGGCAAAGTCTATACGCAGTTTAATCATCCCCTACAGCTTGGGCAGACTGTTACGGTGGCAGCTAACCGGGCGCCAGAAACGGCGCAGTACCGGGGGCTAACCATTTTATACGAAGATGCCTATCTGATTGTAATCAACAAACAGGCAGGATTGCTGTCGATGGCCACCAACAAGGAAAAAGATCGTACGGCCTATAGCATTCTGAGTGATTATATAAAAAAGGAGAATCCTAAAAATCGCCTGTTTATCATTCACCGACTCGATCGCGAAACCTCGGGTGTAATGATGTTTGCCAAAAGCGAAAAAGTGCAGCGCCTTATGCAGGAATCATGGAATGCAACCACCAAAGAGCGTACATACGTAGCGCTGGTAGAAGGCGTTCCTGAGCCGCCAAAAGGAACCATTACGTCCTATTTGCGCGAGAGCAAAGCGCTAATTGTGTATTCAAGTCAGAACCCCAATAATGGGCAGTTGGCCGTTACGAACTACAGCGTTCTGAAAGCCGCTAACGGCTACTCGCTGCTGGAACTGGAACTGGAAACAGGACGTAAAAACCAGATTCGTGTGCATATGCAGGACATTGGGCATTCGGTAGCGGGCGACGCTAAATACGGTGCTGTTTCCGACCCGATTGGGCGCCTGGGATTGCACGCCGAAGTGCTTGCCTTTGAACACCCCATTACAGAACAGGCCATGCGTTTTGATGCGCCCGTACCGAAAAGCTTTCTGGCTGTTTTAAAGGGGAAAGAGTAAACAACATAGTAAACCAGCCGTCATCATCGCTTGGGAAAGTCATTTTAGGCCGACCTTTCCCAAGCTCAAACTCCCGCTTCAGCAGGCAAAAACTGGCATTCGGCCAGATTGATTTTTAGACTCCAATGGACTACACGACTTTTGGAGCTTCAATCCCCGATGCCATGAAACGGTTATTACTTTCTATATTCATCATAAGCTCCACAGCGGCAATGGCGCAGGTGTCGAATACGCCTACGAACCCTGCCAGTGGAACCGCAGTAACTCCTCCAGTTGCCAATCCTGATCCGTTTGCAACGCCGGCCAGCAGTGCTACTGGCACTCAGCCCGATTCGTTTACGATGCCGGGTAGCCCCAAACAGGAAGACACTATAACTCCGGCAAACAGACGACCTCAACCCGGAACTACCGGCTCAGAAGCGGAGCCGATTGCTCGGGGAAATGGTAAAGTATCCGGTATGCTGGTCGATTCAGCCTCGAATAAACCAGTCGAATTTGCTACAATTGCCGTTTTGAGCGTGGCTACCAACAAACCCATCGATGGTACAACGGCTGATGCAGATGGTAAATTTGCTCTCAACAAGTTAGCGCCGGGCCAGTATCGACTCCTTTACACATTTATTGGTTATAAAAACAAACGATCGAATATCATTACCATCGAACGAGGTACTGATATCAACCTGGGGACGATCAAAATTTCGGCCGATGTTCGCACGCTGAAAGAAGTGAACGTAGTAGGGCAGGCGGCTCTGATCGAAGAAAAAGTTGACCGACTAGTTTTCAATGCCGACAAAGACCTTACCGCTAAAGGGGGAGATGCTTCTGACGTAATGCGTAAAGTGCCGATGCTGTCGGTCGATATGGATGGTAACGTGAGTCTGCGGGGAAGCAGCAACGTAACAGTTCTGATCAATAACAAACCGTCGACCATTGTAGCCAGTAGTGTTGCTGACGCTCTAAAACAGATTCCAGCGGATATGATCAAAACGGTGGAGGTTATCACCAGCCCATCCGCCAAGTATGATGCCGAAGGGTCGGCCGGGATTATTAATATCGTTACCAAGAAAAATACGCTGCAGGGCGCTACGTTAAACATTGATGGCGGTGTTGGTAACCGGGGTAGTAACCTGGGCATCAATGGGAACTACCGTACCGGTAAAATGGGCTTTAGCTTAAGTGGTTTTGGCCGGGCTGAGTATAACGTTAAGGGTTCGTTTGCGAATGATCAGACAACCATATCCTCCGCCGGAAACGTACGGACGCTGCAATCGTCCAGTACGCTGAGCCAACGTTTATTTGGTAACTACCAACTGGGGTGGGATTACGATATTGATAAAAACACATCGTTAACCGCCAGTCTCCGATATGGGGCACGTAACGGATTGGTTAATCAAAACCATTTGCTGACCCAAACCTTCCGTCCGAGCGCTTATTTCCCTACCATTAACGATCGTAACGTAGAAACCAAAGATTTATCGGGTACGGTTGATGCGAACGTATCCTATACCCGAATTTATAAGCCTCAGCGGGAGTTCAGCGTATTGGCTTTGTTCAGCCGAAACAACCGCACAAATAATTTCGTCGCTGATATTTTGAGTAATACGGATTTCGAAACAATTACGTCCCGTCAGAAAAACGACAACAACAGCTACAACCAGGAGTCTACGTTGCAGCTAGATTACCAGACGCCTATCAAAAATAACCAATTGTTAGAATTTGGGGCAAAAGGAATTTTCCGTCAGGCAAACAGTGATTATGCGTATTACTTTGCCAACGGAACAGAAGGAGAGTATCAGATTGATCCGACGCGTCAGAGTAATACGCTGTTCTATAATCAGAATATAGCCGCTACGTATCTGTCGTATACGTTAACAACCAAAAGTAAGTTTACCATTAAAGCGGGTGCACGTTACGAGTACACGTTCATCGATGCTAAATTCAGTAACGAGTCGGCGGGACAGGCTACCTCAATTCCAGACTATGGAAATATCGTGCCGAGCATTAACATCTCTAAAAATATTGGCGGAGGAAAAATTATTAAACTGGCCTATAACCGCCGGATTCAACGACCTGGTATTCAGTTCCTGAACCCGAATGTTAACTCCTCTAACCCGACCAATATTACGCAGGGTAACCCTTATCTGTCTCCAGAGCTGACCGATAATGTTGAGTTTAGTACTAGCACGACCATTAAAGGGTTGTATTTGAACGCATCCTTATTCGCTCGTCGGACTAACAATGAAATTACCGCTGTCCGCGACGTATCGGAACAATCGTTTGGCGATGTTACGAACCCCGTTCTTCAGCAGGTAATACGGACGAGTTACCAGAACGTAGGTCATCAGGATGCCTATGGTTTAAACCTGTTTGGCAATGCTACGGTATTCTCAAAGCTGCAGATTGGTGGTGGTGTCGATTTATACCACGTTAGTCTGACTAACAACAACGTAAATCCGATTTACGCTGCGTCGAATTCAGGCTGGGTAATATCAGGACGAGTTAATGGTAGCGTTTCGTTGTCGAATGGGTGGGCGTTCCAGGCATTCGGGGGTATGCGCGGTCGGCAAGTTCAATTGCAGGGGTATCAAACCAGCATGTACTTCTACAATGTGGGACTTCGGAAAGAGTTCAACAACAAGAAAGCAAGTCTTGGTCTGGCTGCCGAAAACTTCCTGAACCATCCATTTACGCAGCGCGCAGAGCTAGTTTCGCCAATCCTGATGCAGAATTCAACCACGAACTTCTACAATGCTGGTGTTCGGTTAACTTTCAGCCTGAAATTGGGTAAAATGAGCTTCGACGCTCCTACCAGAAAAAGCCGCCGATCGATTAGCAATGATGATGTGAAAGATGGCGATGGTGGCGGTGGTGATAACGCTGGTCCTCAGCAGCAACAGTCGTCGCCAGCCAGTGGCGGAGGTGGTCGCCGTCCTCGCTAATAAACCAATAGCATAAACAGTGAGTTTAATACAGTCTTAATTAGAATAGGTTGGTGGTAATCCTCTTGGCTTTGCTGGGAGGATTCCTTTTTTATGTGGTTTGCTGCTACGTTATATTGTCAACGTAGCATTGAATAGATTAAGGCAAGGTTTACAGGCCTCCTGTAATTAACTGAATCTGGAAAGGAGGAACCACTAATACGCTCTGTAGTCAGGTAGTTAGTACGTATCACAAAACGAATTTTACAAAAACTTAAAAGCTGTTGAGCTATACTTCTGTTAGTGTTTATCGCTTCAAAGAAAAGGGTTGGGGATGGATGAACGAACATAGCAACAAAAGCTATTTTGATCCACTAAGCAGCTTTTATTGATCCGTGAATTAATCCGTAAAGAAATTTCAGGGTTGATCTTTGACAAACCGGGCCGCCGGGCGGTTCTAAACTTTGTCAAAGATGATGGTTGAGTGATCTGGCAGACTTTACAAACTTATTCACCCACCAATAACGTTTGCTGTATGCTATAGCAATACCCCATCGATAAACAAGCCAAAGAAAAAGCCCCTTAGAGCCGAATTGTCTAAGGGGCTTTTTATGATGTAATACGTGCTACTTATAGATAATCAATAATTCGTTTGCCGATTATGCCGTTTTGTAATTCTCGACGTAACACGGCCCGGCGTCTGCGTGGATGAGTGGCAATATACATCGCCCGCATTTTAAGCATAAAGCTTGTGATCATATATAAGCCGAACAGTCCACCCAGGATAAGTAAAGATTGGGTATTGGTGATATTTCGGTGCAGCAGAAAGAACAAAATCGTATTTACTAAAGAAGCTCCGCACAATACAGCTGTTGCCTGAGCGTGCGATAAGCCGTTGTCCAAAAGGATATGGTGCATGTGGTTCCGATCGGCTGAAAAAGGTGAACGACCAGCCAGTATACGTACCAGAAAGACACGTAACGTATCGAAAATCGGCACAATCAAAATAACAATGGCAATAATGGGGGCATTGAAGAACGATGTTGGATCGAAGCGATACGAAGCGTTTAAACTGACAAAACGAACAGCAAAGAAAGCCAGCATGAAACCGATAATCAACGAACCGGTATTACCCATGAAGATCTTGCTGGTCTTAGAGAAATTGAACCGTAGAAAGCCGAGTAACGCACCCGTTAACGTAAACGCCAGGCAAGCCATCGTGAAATGATTTGTGAGCAGAAACCAGGCCCCAAACGTACCACTGGCAATAGTGGCTATCCCCCCAGCAAGACCATCAATACCATCGATAAGGTTGATGGCATTGGTTAAGGCAATAAAGATGAAACAGGTAAGCAGAATGCTGAAGAATTGATCAATGTGATGAAGGCCAAACATACCATACAAATAATCGACCCGCAGATCGCCAAAAAAGATCAGAATCATGGCGGCCAGCACCTGAAAAAGAATCTTTTTGTTAGGGTCAATACCGACCAGATCGTCTTTGATGCCGATAAAAAACAGAATGGTCATCCCGGCTACGGAAAGATCAGTTCTGTATACGTCGATTTGGTCGATGCTGGGCCATAGGAAATATGCGATGAGAATAGCCGCATAAATGCCTATACCGCCAAAAGTGGGCGTTGGCGTAGTATGGGACCGGCGTTCGCCCGGTTTTTCCATCAATGACTTAAGCTCGGAGATCTTGATGATAACCGGAATCGACACTACTGATACAAAACAGGCTACTAAGAATGCCAGAATGCATTGGTATAAACCCAGGGCAAAGAGGTCATCGTTTAGTTTATTTTGCAGATAAGTAAATAATAAATCCAGGTTCATAAGGCTTTATGTTAGGTGTGTTTGTCACCAATAAAATTCTTTACCGAAGTGGTGCTTCAGACAAAGCCCATTTTAACTCGTTATCCAGACTGACTAGCGAAAAATCAAATGCAGATTACTTCAGAATTAGCATAAAATTCAATCCTTTATGTAGAAAGGCAAGTATAATTTGATTGAACGGTCCGTAGTCTAGGGAGTAACAGGTTTTGGAGGCTTCGTGATATATTGGCTTAATTTACGTAAGGGTTTGAGCCACAGCGTAAAGAAGTACGGTTTCAGGCCATTCATATCCCAGGCTAGCCTGTCTTCGCGATTGGCTCTAAGTCGATTCTTTAAACTGCTATTACTGATACCACCGGCTCGCATAACGATCGTTACTTCGTCCATATAAGCCAGTTTGGCATTATTTTTATGAATAAACCGAAGCAGCAGTTCATAGTCCGCTGCACTTTTCATATCGAGCCTAAACAGGCCATACTTCTCATACATCCACCGTTTGGCAAAAAACGATAGGTGGCCGGGCATCCAACCCCATAAAAAGGCATTCTCGGTATACCAACCGGAGCGCCAATACCGCTTCAGCGATTGCGTATCTACCCGGTCTACGTAGAGCATATCGCCATACACAGCATCGCTGTTGGTGCGTTTGAACGTAGCAACCATATTCTCGATCACTCGATCATGGCGGTAAAAATCGTCGGCGTTGAGTAAACCAATAACATCGCCAGTTGCCATGCTAATCCCCTTATTCATGGCATCGTAAAGGCCTTTATCTGGCTCCGATACAAACCGGGCAATGCGGGCTCCATACGATTCAACAATATCGACCGTACCGTCTGTCGATTTTCCGTCCACTACAATATACTCGATATCAGAATAGGTCTGATTAATAATTGATTCGATGCAGTCCCGAATATGCTCTGCTCCGTTGAAAACGACCGTAATGATAGATACCTTCATGCTGTAATTTCCCGTTTGCGAACCAGCACGGCTGGATTTCCCTGATAAATGCCATAAGCCTCCAGCGATCGTGTCGCCACTGAATTGACGGCTAGCACAGCGTGCGAATGACAGCGAACACCGGGACAAACCACCGCTTTAGCTCCGATCCAAACGCCATCTTCGAGCGTAATAGGTTGTGTGTTCAGATCAAAAGTTGAACGCCGGTAGTTATGATTACCGGTCAGCAGCATCGAGTCTTGCGATAAACAGCTATTGTCGCCGATTACAACTTCACTCAAATTATCAATCCATACTTTCTCGCCAATCCAGACGTGATTACCAATCTGAAGTAACCACGGATATTTGATATTGACCGCTGGCTTAATGACCACTCCAGTACCCATTTTAGTGCCAAACGCTTTCAGAATGAGCCGCTTAATGGCAATAGGAATAGGTAAGTACGTATTAAGCGTTACCGAATTAACGATGAACCAGAGTATTATTTTCCATTTTGGCCCTGGCTTATACCAGCTAATGTCATAGACCGACAAATCGGTCCGACCTGCTGCTACGTCAGGTACGGTTGTTTGGGTTGAGGTCTTTGCCATAATGCGTTCGGAAAAATTGAATAATCGCCTGCTTATCGCGTCCGACATGATAATAGACTTCAAACATTTTAGCGTCTACCAGAAACCGATACCAAAGTCCCTGCAGAAAATGCCAGATGAGTCCCTTCTGACCGTCCAGAAAACCCAGTCGAACAACGTATCGATAGAAAAAATACAAAAATGGCCTGGTAAACAAAGGTAAGGAGGCATATTGTATTTTTAGGTAACGGGTTCGCTGTTCCTGCGATCCAAATAACTTAGGTTCTACTCGCTGGGTTTCATCGAAGTTATATTTAATATTCAACAGATCGATGACTTCCCGGATGGCATAATTGTTATGTTTTTGTGTCCACCAGGTTAAATCGTTCAGGTTATGATCAACAAGATCATGCTGAAACTGAATGGATTTTCCCTGCGACAGTTTGATATGCTCATCCATCCAGGTCTCTTCACAGATGCCCTGGTTACGTCGCCAGAGCCGGAGAAGCCACATTGGATAAAAAGCGCCGTGCCGTATCCACTGACCGAAGAACAGAACCCGCCGTTTTACGTAGATACCTGATACGTCGTCGGGTAGAGTCGGTAATTGTCTGTTGATTTCCTCGGCTAATTCGGGCAATACGTATTCGTCGGCATCCATACGCATGAGCCAGGTAGTCTTAAACGGCGTATTATCTATGCCATAATTGAACTGAATAGCATAATTAATCCAGGGATTTTGGACCACTACTGCACCCAGTGAACGAGCAATGTCGACCGTTTTATCCGTTGAAAATGAGTCGACAATAAAAACTTTATCGGTAAACGGGTGAAGGCTTTGCAAACATCTGGCAATATGCTTCTCCTCGTTGTGGGTTAAAATGATGACTGATACGTCGGCCATGCCCAAGTAAGACGCCTGTTAAAATAGCTTTATATGTAGTCTATAATACCTAAAAGCGACTATTTTTACAAGGTCGTTTTTATACTGGTTAATGCTGCAATATTATCACTTTTTTTAGCTAAGAAAAAGTCTATGAAGTTACTGTACTGCTGCCTTATATTGTTTTTATTCTATTTTACGGCTTCTGCTCAAATTAATTTTAGCCAGTTGCCCCGCGATCTGCAATTATATCCGAGAGAAGCGAATAGCATGGCTGCTGTACCCGTTAGCGGAACCGTTATCGCTGGTGGATACACAAAGGTTGCCGTCCAGGTCTTACGCGAAGGCGCTATAACTGGTTTTGTGAGCCAAACACTGGTGCCAACGGCTACCAGTCAGCCGTTTAGTTTATCCAGTGCGATCAAGGCAGAAAAGGCAGAGTATGAGTTTAAAGTCTTTTTATACAAGGGAGCCGACTCCACCTTGATTGTAGACCGGAAACGTATCGTAAGTGGTGATGTTTATATTATTCACGGTCAGTCGAATGCACTGGCGCTGGGTGGTTTGGATACGTATTACTCATTCGGATTTGATGATAAATACCTGCGGAACTGTTCCTATCCGTATGGTGTGCCTAGTATTCCTGATGCCATGAGCTGGTATGCGGCTAAAGACCCGTACGGAAGCGTAGGGGGCTTTGGGCTGACGCTGCAACGACTCATTCTGGAGAACTATGGCATTCCGACCCTTGTACTGAATGGAGCCTATGGTGGTACCGGCATTGCTACGCTGACGGCACGTAATCCGGTAAATCATGCCGATTTAAACACGTTTTATGGCCGCTTATTATACCGGGCTCAGTGGGCGGGGGTTGATAAAAAAGTAAAGGCCATTATCTGGAAACAGGGCGAAGATGAAGCGGGTAACGAGCCTGCTGGATATGATCAGAAATTTAAAACAATGTATGATCAGTATCACGAAGATTACGGTAATGTTCGGCTCTATGTTGGGCAGATAAACATTCTGGCCGATAAAGTAGAAGGGGCGGCCGCTCTTCGCGATTTTCAGCGACGTACCAAATATCTGTTTGCCAATGTGGAAACCATCACAACCATCGGGGCGAGTGGCTATGACGGTATTCACTACGATCCGCCAGGGCATCAGAAGATCGCCACTGAGCAGTTTCGGCAAATAGCGCGTGATTTCTATGGGTCGACGGATACCCTGCAGATTAATTCACCGGACATTAAAAAGGTATTCTACAACGCCAGGAAAGATTCTGTTACGTTGGTGTTTGATGAAGGCATGCAGATGGTATGGCGCGATACGGCCTATTATAATTTTGCCACTGGCGAGAAACTAGGCTCCCGAGAGTTAAAAGATTACTTCTACCTCGATGGTCAGTCGGGGTTATTGTCGGGTGGAATTCCGAAGGGCAATCGGGTCATATTAGGGCTGAAACAGCCTGCATCGGCCAAAACGTTACGTTATCTACCCGCCTACTTCTCCGATTTTTTATCGCCTTTTTATAATGGGCCGACGTTACATAATGGCCGGGGAATGCGTGCTTTTAGTTTCGATGGGGTAGCTATTGCCGATGCCATTCCGGCTATAACAACGCTGGCTGCGAAACCGATTTCGGATAAACAGATTCAGTTGACATGGACGGCACCCGCCACGGCCCAAACGCAGATTCTGGAACGTAGCGATGGGGCCCAGAATGCGTTCAAAGTGGTGCAGACCGTAGCTGGTAACGTAGCTACGGTCACGGATAACAATCTGCCTGATCCGCTTGCTACGTATTATTATCGGATACGCACGTATAGCAACGTATCAGAATCTACGTATAGCAACATTGTCTCCTCCAAACCACTCGTGCTGGGTGCTGAAGAATTGATTGCTACCTTACGAATCTATCCTAATCCGTTAGCTACCGATCGGACGCTGCGGATTGTGGCGGACAAGCTGACAATCAAATCGCTGGTTATTCGCGATTTGTGGGGGCGTACGCTGAAAGAATGGGAGGGTAGAGCGCAGAACGAACTGGTTATTGGTCTGGATAATGCTACGTCGGGCGTGTATGTAGCGGATTTGCAAACGGTCGACGGACAAACGCTACGTCAGAAGATTGTTGTTCAATAATTCTTGACGGTGGCATTAAGCCAGATTGCTTAGCTTTGCAGCGAAACTCTTTTTAACACTATATGCGCCTAGTAATCCTGACGCAGGACGATCCGTTCTATCTTGCCCGGAATATCGACTATCTACTAAAAAAGTTGCCTCCCTACGCTGAAGTTGTTGCAACCGTGGTTTTTGACGTATCGCCGTTTGGAAAGCGCGAGAGTTTTAGCGAGAAGATGAAGAAAACATACGACATCTTCGGGCTTCCTTTTTTTGTTCGTTATGGATTTAAGTATGTATTCTCGAAGCTTGACAGCCGTAACAATGTCCGCAAAGTTTTGGCAGATCGGGGCATACCACTCATAGCGCTCGAAGGAGGAATTAACAAAGACGAGAATCTGGAAAAAATCCGGGCTTACAAACCCGATCTGTTGGTGTCTATTGCTGGTAATCAGATTTTTAAGCGTAAGCTGCTGGACGTAGCTACTCATGGTTGTATTAACCTTCATACTGCTCTGCTACCTAAGTATCGTGGATTAATGCCTTCGTTCTGGGTGCTGAAAAATGGAGAAACGCATACCGGCGTATCGGTTTTCTTCGTCGATGAAGGGATTGATAGCGGTCCAATTTTAGTGCAGAATAAGCTGGCAATCGGAAATATGAGCCAGGCCGAATTAATTGACGTGACCAAGAAAATGGGCATGGATGCCATTCTGGAATCGATCGAAAAAATCCACTCGGGCAATTACGAGCTAATCGAAAATGATGCCGCTCAGATGACCTATTTCACGTTCCCGACCCGTAATGATGTAAAAGAATTCCTGGCTGCCGGGAAACGATTCTATTAACTAACAAGGAGCAGAGGCTAGTTCGTTTGGACAGGATTTACACGATAAAACATGATTTTCTCCGAACCTTAATCACAGTTCATCCTGTAAATCCTGTCGAAAAATAAACTAGCCTCTGCTTTTATCTTTTTCTATGAATATCCTGACGTTCGATATTGAAGAGTGGTTTCATATACTGGATAATGCGTCAACGCGTACGGAGGCCGAATGGAGCCGTTACGAAACGAGGATCTATGCCAATATGGATCTTATTTTTCAGCTACTGGAAGATACCAAAAGCCGGGCAACATTCTTTTGCCTGGGCTGGGTGGCCGATAAGCATCCAGATGTAATACGTCGGATCGATGCGGCTGGCTTCGAAATCGCAACCCATTCCTATGCACACCAGTTGGCGTATGAGCAGAGTCCGGCGGAATTTCAGGCCGATCTGGAACGTTCCATTAAGCATTTGCAGGATATTACGGGCAAAAAAGTACGTTCTTACCGAGCGCCTGGTTTCTCGATTAAGGAGTACAATCGCTGGGTTTTCCCAATTTTGATTGAGCAGGGTATCGAAATTGACTGCTCTGTATTTTCGGCGCGACGGGCACACGGAGGAGATGCTTCGCTGGGTATGTTCGAACCCGGATATTTAAATGTGAACGGTACGTTGCTGAAAGAGTTTCCGATCAACACGGCGGCTGTACTGGGGCAGGATCTTATTTTTTCGGGTGGGGGGTATTTTCGTCTGTTACCGTATCGGGCGATCAAAAGCCTGATGCATCGCTCCGATTACGTAATGACGTATTTCCACCCACGCGATTTTGATGCGACCCAGCCCATGATTCCCGGTCTGAGCCGCATGCGTCAGTTTAAATCCTATTATGGACTTAAAAACTGCCTGCCTAAGCTAAAACAACTATTGCTGGAGTTTCCGTTTGTTGACCTGACTGAGGCTGACCGGCAAACCGACTGGACCAAAGTTGTTAAGAAAGAGGTGAAGGTATAGCCTTTTTAGCGCCTACAATTTTTTCGTATTCATCGAGCAAACGCTTTGCCACAATATCGATGTCATATTGGGCTTTGAGCAGTGCGGTAGCATTATTGGCCACCTGCTGACGGAGCTGATCATCGCCAAGCATCGTTTCCAAGCCTTTCAATACGCCTTCGGGAGTCAGCGATTCGACAAGTCCGGCGGCATTGTGTTGACGGATTGCTTCGCCAAACCCAACCCGATCCGATACTAACGCGGGTGTTCCTGAGGCCATTGCTTCCAGTACTGCCATCGAAAAGCCTTCTGAGTAGGAAGGCAACGTAAACAAATCCGCATCGGCTAAAGCGGCCTTCTTATCGTTGCCGGTCAACATGCCGACCATACGTATTGAATCGCCCAGCTGATGCTCGTCAATAAACTGGCGGGTGGTAGCTTCATAGCCGTCATCACCTCCGGCCAACACTAAAATGGCATCGGAATGTTTCGATAGATACTCTCTGAAAGCGGGTAGTAACAGACCCAGTCCCTTCTTGACATTCAGCCGACTCATAAATAGTACCATTTTTTTAGTCGGCGGTACGTTGAATTTCTGCCGAAAAGTGCCTTTGGCCGGTAAGTTGACAAAGTCGCTGAGCTTGATTCCGTTGGGAATGATGGCTACGTTTGGGTGAGGGGTTCCCAGATAACGGGCAATATCTTCCCGCTCATCCGTATTATTGATTTGAATGAGATCGGCTCGCCGGAGATAGCGTTTCTGGGCAAGCGTATCCATCAATTGCTTTTTCCAGTTGTTATGAGCATATACCCAACGGTCAAGAACACCGTGAATGGTGATGACTTTAGCTACACTGTTGTTGACCATGAAAGGGGCCAGTGTGCCAAAATGCCAAAGACCGTGGCAATGAACGACGTCGTAGTCGTTTATATGCTTTTTGAGATATTGATAAAGCTCGCCCGATACTTCCCGAAAATACCGGCTAACCAGTGGCGTTCGTTTACATAAAATTAACCTTGCACCTTCGGGGACGGTATAGGGTTTTTCGCCATCGCTGATCGGGCTAAGAATATCAACCTGGTGCCCGTAGCGAAGGGCTACCTGCGTATGGTCGAAGATGATTTTGGGCGGGCCACCAGCCTCCCAGGTATAAGCACAGATATCTAGTATTCGCATAAAGTACTGCGAAATAACGCTTAATTCTTGATTTTAAGGAAACCCTGAAGCATTTCTTCGGCTACGGCATCGGGCGAATACGGGGCAATATATGTTTCAGCTGCCTTTTTCATTGACACTACGTCAACCTCCTGATTCATAAATTTTAACAGCCAGTGGGTAAGCTGAGTCGGTTGGTCGGGGTCGATAACAAAACCAGTTTGACCATGATGAACCAGGTCGATTACGCAGCCACAACGCGCCGATACGATGACCGGCAAGCCGCACACCATCGCTTCGTTCACCACCAGGCCCCAGGGTTCAGATCGGCTTGGCAAGACAAGAACGTCGCTAAGAGCCAGTATTTCCGGGACTTTGAACCAGGGTTTCCCGGATAGAAAGGTTACGCTATTGCCGAGTTTTAACCGAGCTGTCTGAGCCACTAACGAATCCCGTTCTACGCCATCCCCCAGAAACAGCAATCCCCAGGAGTTGGCATTGGGTGATTGGGCTGATGCTGCTGCAAAGGCATCGATGAGCATTGGTAGATTCTTAAACTCGATCAGCCGCCCAACAAAAATGAAATTATGTTGACGAAGGGCCAGCGCTTGCTGTTGCTCACTACGTTGGCGAAGTGCTCGTTGGTAAACGCTACGTAGCGTTGTGTTATCAACCGCATTCTTTTTGAGCAGGATTTTTTCCGGACTGACTCCCAGCCGAATAACGTAGTCGGCCGATTGGCTGCCAAAACAGAAAAAACCATCACATCGGCTAAAAATAAATCGCTTGAATCGTTCCTTTAAGCCGCTACGTTCATGATCGGCCGCTGTGCTTTCATTTTGCATGATAACACGAATGCCGTTCAACTTGGCCCAGCCTAATAGTAGAAGTTGGGCCGGATCATAATAACCCGTCAGATTGATTACATCAGGCTTATAGGCACGAACGCGTCGAAGTAAAGCGGTAAATCGTTCCGATACGCTTACATCCTCCAGATACCAATCAAAAAGCAGTTCGTAGTTGTACGAATACGTCGGAACATCGACATCTGGCTCGGATTCCAGACCCGCGCGTGAACGTTCGTTGCGGGCAATTTGAAGAACCAGCATCGAAACGTCTGAACGTTGATCGACTACTTGTTGCAACGACTGAAAAACGGCCGATTTATAATGAGCCCACAAGATGTTATGAACAATCAGTATGCGCATCAGGTGGCCTGACCATTAGGAACAACAATGTATTCGTCTGTTGGAGTAGGAGCAGGCTTATCCGATAAATAGGCCGGAAACAAATGCTCAACACCGATAAATCGCACCATGAGTGCCAACGGGAACCAGAACGAAATTTCGTACGGTCGCCCATTCGTAAAGAGCGTTACCAGAATCAGCATATAGAAGTAAGCCAGGAACGTACTCAGTGGATTTGGATTGGTACGAATAATTCGGACCGAATTGTAAAGCACGATTCCATTAACCCCGGCAAACAGAATGAATCCCAGAATACCCTGATTCGTTAAGGCTTCCATGATTGGGATGTCGAGGTAGAGAAATTTGTAGCCAAAGCCCAGAACCAACATGTAGATGTGACCGACGAGGACGTTCGAAAAGAACGTAGCACTAATCGAACGGTTGGCTGCTGAAGCATCTAATGAGGCTTTATAGGCAACGCCTTTGGCTTTAAGACCCAGTAGGGCGTAAACGTTTTCGAGGTTCTTTTCTGCAAAAGCGGATACGTACCCAAAAAGAACCTCATAAACAACGGCGTAGCGTCGGAAAAAGAAAAGAATGCCAACGAATCCGAGGAAAATGGTAATAATCGGTACGGGCCGGAATATTCCCCGAATGGCCGAACGAACCTGTGCCGGGCGAACATGATAGAACATGAAAAGCGCCACTGCAATAGCAAGTGACAGAATACTGGAACGGGTTTGGGTAAGGACCAGAATGGCCAGACTCAGAATGCCCGAAAAGATAGCCAAAAGCCTGAAAAGTATATTGGTCTGCGGACGTAGCGCCCACATGGCACAGGCAATTATCCCCATAAATGCATTTCGGGAGAAAGCGTGAGGGTTTCCTGATCCATCGTCGCTATCACCTAACGTAATGGTTGCGCGCTGCCCAATGGCCCAGGTAGGGTTGGTCAGGAGTGAATAGACTAGCCCTAAATTGGAAATCAGCGTGAAAAGGATGACTACCGGGATAAAGACCCGAATAATATCGTTAGGAACGTTGATCAGTAGGAATAGAAAGATAAAAATATAGGCATAGTAAATCATGTCTTTGGTATAATCCTTAAAACCAGGGTCACCCATGTAGACATACATATAAAAGATGCATAACAGCAAAAAAGCTACGCTCATCCAGAGCATCGGTACATTAGGCCGATACAAACGTCTGAATATGGTAAACGGAATCATCATCACCAGACCACCGGCCAGAGCAGCAGCCGTAAAGGCAGTGCTGCCCGGAGCCAATCGTAAGGTTTCCCGAAAGAAAAAAATCAGCGGGTAACCATCCACTACGATACAGATGCCCAGCACGATGCGCATGTAGTCGAGCGTTTGTATAAAACGAATTAGACCATTCATGAACAATGTCTGTTTTAATGATTAGTTATACAGTTGTTCGACGCCGTAGTTCTAAACGGTGACGAACGTAATCAAAATCGCCTTTGAAAACGAACGTTAATAGTTTGCGTACGCGGCAGTAACGTTGCCAGAATCCACTCCCCAGCGAACTTTGCAGTTGAGGTAAGTATTTCTCTTTAATACGCTGATGTTCGGCTACACCGACGGTTTGTATGGTCGATGACTTCGCATTTGGCTGTACGCGAAAAGCGCCCCAGAAACCATCGACATGCAGAAACCGCATTCCTGACTGAACACCTAGCCGCGCTATAATTTCGTAGTCGATTACAAAGCGCAGGCTTTCGTCGAGCAGACCAAACTGGGTTAACCGTTCCCGTTTGATAAACAACGACTGGTTAAATACCTGCATGCCTTCATAAATCTGGCATTCGACGCAGAATTCAGGAGCGCGTAATTCTTCAAGAATAACGTCTTCATCGTCGGTTATGTACATATCTCCGAAAAATACATCTGTTTCGGGGGCGCGTCGCCAGGCTTTAGCAACCTGAGCAAGCGCATCCGGGGCAAACGTATCGTCAGAGTTCTGGAATGCTACGTAGTCGCCGGTGGCCAGTCTGAACCCTTTATTGATGGCGTCTGTTTGGCCCCGATCTTTTTCGCTAAGCCAGCCTGCCAGATAAGGTTCGTATTTTTTGATAATATCGACACTGCCATCCGTTGACCCTCCGTCAATTATAAAATATTCGAGGTTCGGATAGTTCTGATTTAGTACGCTGAGAATTGTACGTTCCAAATATTCGGCCTGATTATAGGAAGGCGTAACAACGGTCAGTTTAGGATATGATTGATCATTCTTTTCCGCCAGAGGTTGAGACGGCTTGGTAACGAATGAATGAAGCGATTGGCCAATTTTAGTCATACTTATAGCAAAGATTGATAGACCGCTAAGGTTTTCTGCGCTGTTTTTTCGCACGAGAAATGCTTCAGCCGTTCCGTTCCTTTCTGGCGTAAATCGTTCCGTAAGGCGTTATCCATTAATACTTGTTCAACCGCACTGGCAATAGAGTCTTGATTTTCAGGATCGAAGTAAACGGCCGCGTTCGAGGCTACTTCGGGTAGTGAGCTTCTGTCACTAACAATAACCGGGCATCCGGCGCTAAAGGCTTCGAGAACTGGAATCCCGAATCCTTCATTTAAGGAAGGAAAAACAAACGCTTCTGCGTGCTGATAGAGCCGAAACAGATTATCGTCGGTAATTGGGCGATAATGAACCCGTTGGCTTACATGCGCTTCCTGAAAAGCCATCTGTTCTTCAGTACTAAAAATGCCTCCGCCCGCGCAGATCAAATGCAGATCTGGATGACGTTTTAAAATAGGCCGAATGGCTTTGAAGAACGTATCAAAGTTTTTGTAAAGACCTCGTTTGCCAACGTAAAGCAAATAAGGAAAGTCGGTCGGTGCACTTACCGAACTGTTAGTCGTGTTATTGGGGAAATTAGTGCCCAGATGAATCACACTAATCTTATCGGGATCAATGGGGAAAAAGCGGACAATTTCCTGCTTTGAAAACTCAGATACCGAAATAATACGGTCGGCCTGAAGCATAAGTTGCTTTTTGGCCTCATACAAACCTTCCCCTACATCAGGATAGATTTTGCCGTATCGCTCACTCGTTGCATCGTGAAACGTAATAACAAACGGCTTTTTATGAATTGATTTCAGGAAATACCGGTGATAATACGTTGGATGGAATATATCAAACTGGCCTGCCTTAACCCGCTGAGCACTATACATGCGATTAAACAGAGAAGCTGCCATGTTTATGTTACGCAGATGGGCGAGCTTCTGATAACGCCAGTGATTGCTGAACGATGCCTTATTCAGGTATTCGTTGTTCGACAAACGGAGCGACAACTCGAACTCTATATCAGAACGGCTGGAAAACGAACTCATCAAGTCGAAAAAATACCGGGATACTCCTCCGTAAGTTAGGCCAGTAAAACATTGATGGTCGAACAGGACATTCATGCAATAGAATTCAGTTGTTTGTATTTTTTTTAGAAAATACGCCTGCAAAAATACAACTTATGGCGATAAAGCCAAGATTCTATCGGGGCGTCTGAGTCAACGGGATTATCGTAAAACCGGCAACGGAACCTTGTCTACAAACTGGGTTACGGCCCGCATGGCTTTTACGGTTGTAAATCGCCAGCCACGTAATACGACCGGTTCGGGTTGTTGGCCATAGGCGGGAAGAACGCCTTTCAGGGTTGGATCTTCGTAGTGGCCGACTGTTTTGCGATACGTATCCAGCAGACGCATTACGTCGGGGCGATTTTTTACCACCAGTCGGTTCTGGTGCGGGAAAAAGCCTTCATCTGGATTGTATAATCCTTTGGTATTTAGGAACAACAGTGGTGCTTTGCTGCCTTTCAGCTGCCATTGCCCGCCTTCGTCAGTTAGATCGCGCTGGGGGAGATTCCAGAGTGCTACGTGCCAGTTTGGCTCTTTTACAATAGCAACATCCTGGAAAAATATGGGCACGTGCATCAGCCAGCGTTGATCCGTACAAAGCCCTTCGCAGAAGTTGACGAAAGCGCGTTCCTGAACCCGATCCTGCCACCAGTTGAGCATTTTGTTGGTTTCCGCCGACCGACGAACTGCTAGAAAATCAGCACTATATAACCCTAAATTCTGGAAGAATTTTTCGTCAGGCCACGTTTGGCCGGTATTGCCAATGTTGGGCAAAGCGCCAGTAATATAAGGCGTTAGTAAAATAGTAGCCTTGCTGAGCCGCTCCCATATGGGGGTTAACTCACTAAAAAACGCAATACCAGGGTCTAAGTATACTACCGAGTCTGTATCAGGGAAACGGCGAAATACGTCTTGGATAAACGCTGGTTTACAGGCGCCTGCAAACTCGGTGGGTGTATATTGCGCTGACAGTTTGTCCAATTCGTCTGACCTAAGGAAATCGCTAACTGGCACAATAGTATAGTCAGAAGAAAAACCACCAGGCAAATGCTCCAGCTTATCGGCCAGGCCAATAACAAAAGAAATGTTTCTTTCTTTGGAGGCATATTGAGTAATACTAGCACCCAGAGCAAAAGCCTGGGGTAGTTGACGAATGGTACAGATTGTTGCGATTATGGCAGACATAACTAGTAATTATTCGAGTATATCACCTAAAGCAGCCAGATACGGAGCAAGCCGGTTGGCCGACGCGTCGGCATAGCGATGATAATTTCCCTGAAAAAAGCTTGTTAAAACGGGAGCTATACGAAGCAGCCGTCCAGAACGTAACGTACTACGCATCGTATAATGGGCTAATCGTTGGCGAAGTTGCAGTAAACCGGGGGCTTTAGCGCCTACCCGATCCGAGAGTTGCTGTCCAATAAGCGACAACAGTTCCTGTTTGCTACGTAGTGGAGCCAGTTTATGCTCCCGGTTCCGGCTGAAACGATCCTGAACCCGGACCGTTGGCGGAGGAGCTTCTTCACGAATACCTATTTGTTGTTGACTATGCGTACGGTACAATTGGAGCGGCTGGTCGATAAATTGGATCGTTTGGTGGGCTGCGGCTATCAAACCAATCCACCCATCGTAAATATAGCCCGAAATTCCTGTAGGAACGGGTATAATTTCGTTGAGTAATTCGCGTCGAAGTACCGTAGCGCACCCCATCACCCGATTTCCATCGAGCAGTACGTCCATTTCCTCGCCCTGTTCCCAGCGCTGCTGGGCTGTTTTATCGAAGCGCACCTGCTCCCAGAAACGACCCATACGCTCCTGTAGGTGTTCGTTTGTAACCCAGGCATCGCAAAAGGCAACCTGCACGTCAGGTCGGCTAGCCATGTAGTTAACCATCGTACTGATTTTGGTTGGTAGCCAGAAATCGTCCTGATCACAAATGAAGATCAGATCGCTGGTACATTGAGACAGGGCCCGTTCAAAATTTTTATTAGAGCCTAACTGAATCTCATTCACCAAAATTTTTACCGGGAAAGGTGCGTTGGTGGCCAGCTGTTTCAGCAGGGCTACCGTACCGTCCGTAGAGCGATCATCGCATATGACCAGCTCGTCGGGGAGTTGTTGCTGTTCCAATAAGCTACGCCATTGTTCGGGCAGATAAGCTTCTCCGTTGTACGTACATAAGGCAACAGATACAGTTGGTCGGGCCAAAGCGTTCATGCTTATTAATTAAATTTGGTAACCATACTGCGCAAAGATAGGTCGCCAGTAGTCAGTCCCATGAATGTCCCAGGCATGACAGCCAAATGGTAGTTGGCCACCATTATAATTTTCGATAGCTCGTTGAGGGTAAAACTCAATGGCAAACCGTAAGGCTGTCCGAAAGTCAGGAATACGTAACGACGGCCAGAATCGATTGACTTCAATGCCCCAGAATACATCTTCGTTATACTGGTGAAGGTCGTATTGCTCGTAGCGTTTAATGATATAGTTGTACTTCTTCAGGCTACGTAACATAGCTGGAACCCGGCGCAAAGATAACCCTCCGTTACCGACGCTGTTCAGGCTAATTATTTCCCGTGGCGTAATGCCGTCCGGTTTTTTGAGTCCGGCAAGAGTAGCTATTTTTTGTTTTATTCTGAACCAGAGTTCATCGTGCCAGCTCGTATAATCGCGGTCGCGGAGCCAGGGTGCGCCAATATAATCGTAGCCTTTTCGGCACCAGTCGGCCAGTTCATCCTTGAAAACGAATGCGTCTAATTGGTGGATAAGCATATATTCTATGTCCTGAAACGCTTCATAGAATACATTGGACAACATCAGTTTATTGTAGGCTGCAATACCTGTAAAAAACTGATCATCAAACGTTCGGACCTGTAGATTTGGATATAGATTCAGGTAATACGAAAGATCTAAACGGTGTGGTGCTGCCAGCCAAACCGGATAATGTCCTAACACCTGCATGCATTGCTGCAGAGCAATGGATTCATGATTGGTTATGGTACGTTTATAAACCGGAATAACAACGCCGACACTAATAGGGGTAGAATCTTTCATGCAAACTGTGGTTCTCCTAATTGCTTTTGAGCTGCATTTTCCACCCAGTGATAGGGCAACTCGGCGCAAGGGTGACCGTAATCATTTAGAATTGTAATATTTTCTCCCCGCTTATATCGTCCAGAATAAGGAAGGTAGTCGACAAAGTCATACAGTTGGCCCAACAGAATAATACCGGGCGTATTGCCTGCATTGGCCATGTGAGCCGGGCCGCTATCGATACCGATAAAAAGCTGGGCACGATGGATAACTTCGGCCGTTTCGAGTAAGCTTAGTTGGCCACAAAGGCTCTGGAAGTTCGGATGCTCAATAGTTACCGTGGGGAATAGACCGATTTCGATGACGGGAAATGGATATGTTTCCAACAACCATTTTACCAGACGATTCCAATTGGCGGCAGGCCAGTCGCGGGCGACATGGCTGGACTGGCAGTGAATAACAATGGGAGAATCCGGAAGGTGCAGCGAATTGATACGCTGTTTAACGTAATCGGGAATATGCATTTTAGGGTCAGCCGTAATTGGAGGGAGCCCCGCTGCCTGCGAAAACATATACAAAATATCGCCCCGGTGATAGTAATTGTCGAACGTAAGACCAATCTGATCCGCAGTTGGATTAACAGGATCTTCCGGGCAGTATTTACACTTGCGATGCGAAATATGCATATTGTATACTACGTCGAAAACCCCCGTTTTCAACAGATAAATGCGTTCACTGGGGCATTTCTCAACCAAATAACCATTTAGATCTGGATGATGACGTACTAATTCGGCGTAGGCCTCGCGAACCAGCCAGATAATATGGCCGTTAGGGTGGCGCTTACGAACCTCGCGCGCTACGGGTTCACAGGCAATAATGTCGCCGATTTGCTCGGATAAAATAATGGCTACCAGTGGTCGTCCGGCTATCTGAGCTTTGAGTCGACGCAGGTACGAGTACTTCCGGGCAACCGATGCAAATTTCTCCAGAATGTGGACGAATTTTTGATACTTAAAAATCCAGACGGCTTTATCTCTCCACCAGGCCTGTTCAGATGCCATATTATTGCTGCTCTAATAGCGAAATTAATTGGTTAAAAGGAGCATTAATAGCTTTTCTCACTCGCTTATAGCGTAGTATGACGGGCGGCTTTATGTACACACAGGGGTATTTTCGATACCGGTCGTTTTCGTTCAGCAGGAGCTGATTGCGGTACAGATCGAATAAGGGTTTGGCATCTGGCCGTTCGATGCCAGGAATTTCCGTACGGTCAAACGTATAGCGGGTTTGGTATTTCGATACGTCGTTGGGCCGATTAGGGCCGTAGCCACTATAATGAAAAAACTGTAGTGGTTCGGTTTCGTTTACGTACCACTCTCCGGTTTCGTTCTGAGAGAGGTTTCGTTCATGCAGATTCCAGTACGCTACGTTATAGCCCAGATGTTTTTCTATAAAAACGTTATCGTAATAAACAGGGGCAAAATTAACCCAGTGCTGATCGACAAACAGACCATTACAGAGATCAATCCGGCATTCGAAGGCCAGCCGGTCTTTCCACCAGTTTACAAACTGCTGGGCTGTTTCGTCCTTGCGTAGTCCAATAAAACCTAGATTGAAGATCCCCGTATTCAGATGGTGCTGCTCATTAGGCCGTTCCCAGTCGGGAGTAGGGGAGCAGGTGTGTGGAGTTAGTACGAGGCTATGCTGACGTAGCGCTGCATTTAGCCGTTCGAGTGGCTGATACACGATAATATCCGGGTCGAAATAAATGACCTCCGTGGCGTCAGGGTAATTTTTAAAAAAATAATCGATGTAATACGGTTTTACAGCCGTGTTTAACTCTGTAATATCGTACCGATCGCACATGGCTTTGAAGTCGGGAATATCGATCTGGTCGACTTCGAGCATGGTGTAGGCGGGTACTAAATCGGCAGGAAGGTTGGCCACGCTGAGTTTATCAACCAAACCTATAATGTACTGATAGTCAGGGTTAGTCTTCTTCAGCGAATCGCCAAGCGTTCGAGCCTGAGCTAAGTAATTTATGGAACAGATAGTGAAAGCTAACGTCATTCTTCAAAATTAGTAAGTTAATTGGCTGGTGATACGTTAACTTACTGATTGGACAGGCTGATCTGTCGATTTATGATACGAAAAGAACCGTTTAAGATCGTTAATCGGTTTCTCAAAAAAGTACCACGATAGAGAAGCCACGATCAGTAAAAGGAGTAGGCTGACAGCTCGATGCGACCAGAAAGTTAACGTTATCGGTAAACCGATCCGGTTCATGATACGCATTAAAAGTGGCATGAAGAAGTCGGGTACGATCATGTGAAATACGTAAATTCCATAGCTGATACGGCCGATATACTGTAAAACAGAGCTGTTTAATATTGCTCCGACAACTCCTCTGATACCAAGACTGGCGTTGGTGATAATGAACAGCGATAAGGTCGAAATTAATAAGCGCTGAAACAGAACCACCGCAATATGATCGCCAGGCAGGAATAGCAAGCCAATGAAGCCCGCAAGCGCCAGAATGCTCACAATCGATAACTTCTTCATGAACGCTGAAATCGTGTCTGGCTTTTCCGTGACTGTATAAGCCCAGAGTGCTCCCAAACCAAAGGCATCAAAACTGGCCGGCGTCAATACACCATCGAGGTTTCCCTGCGTATAACCGTATCCACGGAACAGAACGCCGGTCAGAATCATGGCTGGAATGACCCATTTGAAAGCGTGCCGGGGCGTTAAGAGCACAATCCAGGGCCATACAAAATACAATTGTTCTTCAACGCCGAGCGTCCAGAAAGGCGAAAGAATGTCGGCCCAGTTCCCGGTTTTATGAAGCAGAATATTATACCCGTATAAGTAGTAATAGAGTGGATGGTCGTCGATATCCGATGTTTGCGGAAACATGACGAGTACGAACGTAATGGCCAGGTAATAGAGCGGAAAAATCCGGAGCGCCCGGCGAATGAAAAAGTTACGATACGTATCGCCTAGTTTGCTTTGACCGGCGTTGATCCGGTTTCGATTGTCGAGCAGAATTTTTGTGATCAAAAAGCCACTAATCACAAAAAAGACCATGACCCCAATCGTTCCATTGGGAAGTCGATTAATACCTTCTCCCGCTGGGAACCAGTGATAGACAACTACCAGCAGAACAGCGAATGTTCGCAGGGAGTCTAACTGAGGCATATGACCGGAAGGAACCTTTGACATCCAGACGTTTTTATTAATATGAAGGGCGTTTACCGGCTGGTAACGACTAGGCCAATCAGGTGAATTGGTGAAACAAAGTTACAATAGTTTCTACGCTTTGTTGGGCGGGATGCCGTTCCATGATTTTCTGACTGAGCCGTTTCCCCATTTGCTGCCGCAAATCCGGGTTTTGTAATAACTGAAGCGTTTGGGAACTCATTGCATCCAGGTCCAGATAAGGCACAACGAAACCGCCATCGGCTTCGACCAACTCAGGGGCACCACCGGCGCCATCAAAACAAACAACAGGAACGCCACTTAAGCCCGCTTCAAAGACAACCAGCGGATAAGGGTCTTCGCGAGAACACAACACAAACACATCGAAGCGGCTCATGTACCGTAACACATCGGGTGTTGGTGCAATTAAATGAACACGTTCGCTGAGCCCTGCTTTGCGAATATCCAGCGAAAGATCGTCATGTAAGGAGCTTGGTGGTATGCCTACCCACACGAAGTGAATAGGTTGACCTGGTGCCCGTCCTATAACCTGACGAGCTAACGTAATAAAAAGATCATTGCCTTTACGCCACTCGGCATTGCCGCAGCCACCCACAATTAACGCGTTTTCCGGCAGCCCTAGCTGCCTGTATATGTCGGGCTGGCTTTTAGCGTGTTGCACGTTACGTTCCAGGGAGGGCGTATCGATTAGCGTGAACAACGTAACACGTTTAAGATCGACGCCGTGTTGCTGTTCGTAATAACGGGCCGTTGCTTTCGATACGGCCAGAATATGGTTGCTACGTTGAAGCAGGTGAGCGAGCTGATCGGGGCGCGTATACAGACGGACCGACATATCCAGCTCGTGAACAAACGTAATAACCGGCGTTTTTTCTGGAACGCCCAACAGGCTGAACCAGCGGCTGCTCATGACCGTGTTCACAAACACCAGATCGAATGAGTCGAGTGCTAACTGAGCCCGGACAACTTTTTGTTGTTGCAGAAGCTGTCGTTGGTAAAAACGCTCCCATTGGCCTAGTTTGCCCAGCACCATATCGGCCAGCGCATTGACCACGTGCTTGCCGGAAGCTGGCCAGAGCGTAACGGGTGCTACGGAACGATATTCATCCAGGAGCGGGCCGCCTTCACCCAATAGCAAATGCACTTGAAAGCCTTCAGCCTTTATATGACGCATCAGGTTCAGTAGAACCAATTGCGCTCCGGCTCGGTTGGCATCGTGGCCGATAAAAAGTATCTTTTTCAGATGGTGTTACCAATTTTTGGCTTGTGATACGTAGCAGAAGCCAATACCACAAGCCAGAGAGTTAATACGTTTCGTGGCTGGGGGTAGGTAGTTTTTTGGCCGGGTTGCCGATGTAAACACCCCATTCATCGGTATTTTTATAAATGGCCGAAGCCATCCCGACGAGCGTTCCCTGGGCAATATGCAGAAAATCACGGATGGTACTGTTAACACCAAAGAAGCAATATGGCTCAATGACGCAGTGGCCCGACATCACCACGTGCGATGTAAAGAAGACGTGATCTTTAATTTGTCCGTGATGACCGATGTGGTTGCCGCTCCAGAGCACTACGTTGTTGCCAATAGTGGTGAATGGCTGTATGGTATTATCTTCCAGAATGAAGCAATTTTCGCCAATGCTGTTGCCAAATAACGTGGCCTTTGAACTGACATATGAAATGAATTCATATCCTTTCGCTTTGGCTTCCAGATAAATCCGTTCGCGGTTGCGGTTCATACCTCGACCCGTCATGGGCGCGAAAAACTTGTATTCCTGTGGCGAAAAGACTGTTTCTACGTCTTCGAAGGCTACCAGTGGCAACCCTTTAAACTCGGTTCCCGTCAAGTATTCGCGGCTTACCGTAAAGGCTGCTACGTCATGTTCTGAATCGTGGGTGAGATAGAAATGGGCCAGTTCGGCGGTGTCCATCACACCAAAAATGATAACTTTTGCCATGAGTGAAAGGGCGAATGAGTGGGGAATGATCGTCAATACGTGTCCACTCGTACGCAAGTTATAGTCGTCCTTAAACTAATTCGTACTCTTCTAACAATTTTCGAACGTCCGGTACGTCGTTGAACATCAATACGTCTAAAATGGACAGCCAGGGAATAAATTCATTTTTGAACTGCGGATACATTACGCGCTTCGATTGGATGAAGCTTAAGTTAATACCAGCCTCCACAAACGTTGATTTGTTGTATAATTCGATACCGCCAATCGGATTAATGTAATGCGATGCTTTTTCCTGTTGGCAAATAGCCAAAATACGCTCCTGTGCCTTTAAATGGGTATTGTTGTAAATCGAAGAGGAGGCTATCAACTGGGTTGTTAAACCTAGATATTGATTAAGCTCAACCAGACTGGCGTGAATCAGTTCGGCAATTGAGTCGGTGGTAAAGTTGATGATTTTTTCCGTGAGCGGCATTACCGTTCCGTAATATGGCGCTTTCCGGTAACCCTGATCGATTGTCTTCAGCAGCTTGCTGCGCCATTTGGGATCATCGGCCAGATGAACTTCATTGATCAGCTTATTTTGACTGGCGTCTTTCAGCGGAATCGTAAACAGATGCTCCTGCCCGTTGATTAGTAATCGGTTACGGTTAATCCATCCCCGATTAATGAAGGCAACGTCGTCGTACAGAATGAACTTGTCCACCGCACTCATGAGCTGCATATAGCCAATATACGGGAGGAAATAAGGCTGCATGATGGCTATAGTCATGAGGTTTTCGGATTTATTGTTGCCAGTTAATGAATTTTAGGTACTACTTATTTCAGTTTTCGCAGGTAATAGTCTTCGCCCGGTACGATCACAGCGTTGCGCATGGTGGTGTCAGTACCCAGACGAATGTCGCCCGGCTGCGGTTTGATGACGCTTTTTGCGAAAAATAAATAGTCTGCATTCGCCGGAATGGGTTGAACGCCCTGTTCAAACGGGTTAATCGTTATTAAGCGACGAGATAGATGCGGGCCGTAAAGCGGGTACTCATAGTCATCATTAATCGTGCCCAACGCAACCGTAGCGTTTTCAGGAACTAGTTCTTCGAATCGCTTATAAGGAACATAAATATCCGGTCGACCTAGCGTCATTTGCTGAATTCGATTCGAATGGAACGCCGAAGGAAATGATTTTCCATCAGGAGCCGTCCAGGCAAATGGCAACGCACGGGTATTCAGGAAGACACAGAGTAAGGCAGAAAGGCAGCCTAAGACGGTTACGACGCCAACGTAGCTTTTCCAGATGCTACGTCCGGGGACCTCAACCGTTGTCCGTGGATGTAGAAAGACAAGCGCCAGAAACGTAATGCCGAATAAGCCGGTTTCAATAAAATAGCGCCCTTTGAATGGATCGTAAGGGGCAGAATAGGACAGAGCTGCGAAATGGAGTAATAGAGCCAACCCCAGAAAGATGTGGGGAGTTGAACGGATGTATCCTACCAGCACCAGAAGCAGCAACGGAAGTGCTAGTCCAAAACCCAATATGCCCCAGTATGGATTGGCATTGTAGAAGACAAATTTGCGGTCGAACGCAAACGGCTGAATGGAAAAATCGGTTTCTTCGTCGAGCCGTAAGTGTAGTTTATCTTCCAGGACGACCAGCGGCTGACGCATGGCGTGATTGATGTCCGCTCCAACTTTGACATTTCTAATACCGTCCAGGTTAATATGATCGTAGCCATAGCGAACAACATTCCGGCTACCCTGCTCCAGCAAATTACTAAAAGAACCGGCTCGTTCTACTGACTGATGTTTCAGGGCGGTAGGCGGACCAATCGGGTGGCCGAACACTTCGATATTTTTAAGATAGCCAGTGGGCAACGTCCAAAGGCCAACTCCCACCATAATAGCCAATGCCAGGCGCCAGGTTCTGTTGAACGTAATGGCCAACGACGGCGACAAAAACACGGTGTAAACCATAACGACAAACACCGAAGGTAACAACAGAGCGAAGGTGATCTTATGGCCAAATGCGATACCGAAAGCCATGCCTGCCAGCCACAGATAACGCGAATCGTTAGTCTGGTGGTAGGTAAACAGCATGTACAGCAATACGCTTAAGTAAGCTGTCAAGACAATATCGGTTTCCGTTGTAATAGCCTGCATCAGAAAATCAGGCAATAGCGCATAGGCAAGTGCCGCAAAGAAGCTGGCTGATAAAGCCGTATGTTCCGGTCGACCTGATCCGATTCGTTGCACAATGCCAAAAACGGCGATTATAGCCACCCAATAGCTGAGATGATGAATGAATTTAAACCCATTCTCAATGTGTCCTGTCATTAGAAACCCGTATATCTGCAACGTACAGACACTTTTTGGGTACGTATCGATGTTCCAGTTGGTTCCGCCGAAATGGCGCATAGAACCCCGCTGGATGTACTGCATCACGCGATTCAGGTGGCCTGTCATGCTATCCCATTCGTTCGGAACGGTGAAAAGAACGATCAATACGTTCGTAATCGCGATGATAGCAATCGTAATAAAAAGGCTTGAGAACAAAAATTTGGGAAATGGCGATAGACTACGGAACCATCGTCCGAACGTCTTTCGTCGTTGCCGTATGAGCAGTGAAACCGAAAAACGCTGTTGTTCAGGAACGAGCCGTCGAATGAGCTGACCCAGGATGGTAGCCGTAATAAATACGGAGCCCGCCCAAACGGGGGCGTTGGCTGTCTGGTAGAGCGCCGACAAAATGAAACCCGTCAGGATTACACTGCCGGCACCCAGCAGAAACGTAGTCAATAGCCATTCAACCAGCGACTTCCGGCAAATACGAGCCGAGAGCCGTCCCAGATAAATGACAAATAAGAGTAGTGAAAGAAGATAAAAAATAGTCATGACTGCTAATGAAAGATTGACGAAATAGGCCAGTCAGTTCATTATACGGGCTCACTTTCTATGGCTATGGCTTCGTTTACAATAGCCGCAATACGTTCTACGTCTGATTTTGGTAAATCGGGGTAGAGGGGGAGACACAGCACGCGGAGAGCAATATCTTCAGAAATTGGGCAGGACTGAGCATCCTTCACAAAGTGTAATGTATTGAGTGAAGGATAGAAGTAACGACGTGGTAAAATCTCCTGCGCTTTCAACGCATCCATGACACGTAGCAGGGCTGCTTCCGAATCGAAGACGATAGGATAGTAGGCGTAGTTATAATCAACACCCGGCGTTAACGATGGGCGGGTGATTTTATCGAAGTTCAGATACGTAGCGTACCACTCAAAAACCTGTTTACGAGCCGCAATGAGGTCGCCAACCTTAGGCAACAGGCACAAACCCATAGCCGCGTGGAATTCCGAGTTCTTAGCGTTGATACCGATGCTGTAATAATCGTCGTTACGGTGACCAAACGAGCGATAGAAATGAAGTTTTTCGGCCAGAGCGTCGTCGTTCGTAACTATGCACCCACCTTCTACGGTATGAAAAACCTTGGTAGCGTGAAAACTGCATGTACTGACATCGCCGTAGCTTAAAATCGATTGGCCATTATAGGATGCCCCAAATGTATGGGCTGCATCGTAAATAACTTTCAGATTATGCTTGTCGGCAATAGCCTGTATTTTTTCGATCTGGCAGGCATTCCCATACACGTGCGTAGCCATGATGGCTTGCGTATTTTCGGTAATCAGAGCCTCAATTTTGTCCGGATCGACGTTAAAGTCGTCGGGATTGATGTCGGCAAAAACGGGCGTGCAGCCTTCCCAAAGCAGCGCATTTGTGGTTGCTACGTAGGAAAAAGGAGTCGTAATGACTTCCTTGGTAATGTCCAGCGCTTTGAGCGCCATTTGCAGCACAATGGTACCGTTGGTGCAGAATTTCAGGTGTTTTACGCCCAGAAACTCTTTCATCTGACTTTCCAGCTCCCGTAGAAGAGGGCCGTCGTTGGTTAAATGCACGCGCTCCCAGATACCTTTCAGGTAATTGGTATATTCCTCCAGGTCTGGTAAATATGATTTTGTTACGTTAATCATTGTCTAGAAAAGTGTTGGACGAAGTAATTCGATAGGCCGAAATACCGACACGACACGTTGTGTGCTTGCTAACTCATTCCAGAGAGGCTGGTTCCAGCATGCCCATTTCGAATGGAAACTGCGGGCGAACGTAGCCCGGCCATTTACCGTACCAGGCAATCCCTTCCCGATAATCCTCTACGTCAAAGGTAATGCCTTCTTCCATAACGTATAGAGGAGTAACGGTATCTTTAACGATCATAATGGAAATCGTGTAGGAACCATCGTTCAGGAAAAAGCCAGGAATGGTACATTCACCAGCAATAAGCCCTTTGCCGTATGGTTGAGAGCGTGTGCCTACATTGAATATGCATTCGCCTGTCATTGAATTGAGGTGCATCGACAGATTCAGGTTGGCCCGATCCATCATGTTCCAGAATTCGAACCGGAATTTCATCGGTGTGCGAACGTCGATATGCGTCAGGTCATCCTGATAGTCCGGGATCAATTCAATACGTTTAACCCGAACGAGGTCGTTTCCGGGCGCTTCTTCGGGCGTATCCCATTGGCGTAGTAGCCGGGTTTTTGAGACTTTACTCAGATACGAAGCGATAACCTGATTCGTTTCGCCCTGCTCGATCAACTGACCTTTCTCGAAATACAGCGTTTTGTTGCATAAGGCCTGAACCGCTGTTAAGTTATGGCTAACAAAAAGAATGGTACGGCCGTTGGCTGCGTTATCGCGCATTTTTCCCAGACTTTTCTTCTGGAATTCGGCGTCGCCCACGGCCAGCACTTCGTCGACGATCAAGATTTCGGGGTTGAGGTGCGCCGAAATGGCAAAACCCAACCGAACATACATTCCTGATGAATATCGTTTTACCGGCGTATCAAGGAATTTTTCGACACCGGCGAAAGCAACAATTGCGTCGAATTGTTCGCGAATTTCGCCACGGCTCATCCCTAATAAAGAGCCGTTCAAGAATATATTTTCACGGCCCGTCAGTTCAGGGTGAAAGCCTGTTCCAACCTCCAGCAATGAGGCTACACGGCCACGAATCCGAACCGAACCCGAAGTAGGCTCAATGATCTTGCTGAGAATTTTCAGCAGCGTTGACTTACCCGCCCCATTGTGACCAACAATACCGACCCGATCGCCCTGCTCAATAGAAAAACTCACATCGCGAAGGGCCCAGAACTCTTCGCGCGTAGGCGTATTGCCGTCTTTCTTGCCACCAAAAAATTGCCTCCAATTTTCCGCGAGCACGTCACGCAGCGTGTTGCTACCCTTGCCTTTCTGGTGGTCAATAATGTATTGCTTACTTATATTTTCGACAGTAATAACGGACATAGCTATGCTGCGGTATCGCTCGTTAATGATAGTGGATGACACTCACTGATCGCTTATCAGAAGGCTGCTATACAGCACAACCAAAACAACCTAAATGTCGTCAACAAATGTGTTTTCGCGTTTACGAAAGAAGTAAATTGACAAAAATAAACATACGCCAACGATAACAACGGATAAGAGCAGGCTTTGCAGATTAAAGTACGCTTTTTCTCCCAGAAGAGCCCAGCGAAACCCGTCGATAATACCTACCATTGGATTAGCCCAGTAAAAAGGCGTCCACCATTCATCCCCTTTATCGGCTACAAGGCGGCTACTGTAGGCGATTGGACAGGCGTAGAAGCCTACCTGTACTATAAAGGGAATCAACTGACCAATATCCCGGAACTTAACATTGACTACGGCAAAAAATAACCCAAAGGCGAATGACCCTAACAGGGCTAATATAATAAACGCAGGTAATAAAAGCAGATGCCAGTCGGGTACAAACTGATACCAGATTGCCAGAATAATGAATAAACCCAGCGATACTAAAAAGTCGAGAAAGCTCACGGCTATTGAGCTGATGGGCATAATTAGCCGTGGGAAATACACTTTAGTAACCAGGTTCGAGTTCAACGTAACACTAGTACTTATTTGCGTAAACGACGTGGAAAAGAACGTCCATACCGTAATACCACCAAGCACCATTAGCGGGTAGGGAATACCCGGATCTGGTGGTAGTTTGGCAATCTTGCTAAACACAAACACCATGATCAGCATGGTTGTGAGTGGTCGAATCAGTCCCCAGGCGGCTCCGAGAGCGGTTTGTTTATACCGTACCGATACGTCGCGCATCGATAAAATATAAAGTAGCTCACGGTTGCGCCATAAGTCGCGCCAATAATGCCGCTCAGAGCGACCTGGTTCAATAAGTACTTCGTGTGTTTTCATTGTTGATACGTAGTGGCTGATCGAGCTGAATAAAAGCCTAATGCTCTAATGGATAAAAGCCACCTGCTTACCCTTCCCGCATAACAGACCGGTAGGTTTCTCGCAAAAATATAACGATTAAAGCCAGAATCAATCCCAATGCAATGCCTGCCTGCATGCCCACGGGGGTAATGATCTCTTTGTACAAAGGCAGAATTACGGGTTCGATAATAGTAAACAAAGGAGCTTCCCGAATCAGCGACAGGCGCATATTGTCGGCGCTTTGCAGCGCCTGGAAATAGATGGTGCTGAGGAACGACGAATTACGGGTTAGTTTAGTCTGATTGATTTGCCCCTGTGCGACCACAACCTGCTGGTTCTGGTCCATATACTGAGCAAGTCGGCTTTCCGTACCAGACAACAGTCGGGCAATAGAGTCAGCTCTGCTCTTGAGCATATCATACATTTCACTCGTTTTCTTGGTCTGCTTCTGCCGATAATCCTGCTCAATGGTTGTTAAGTGATTTTCGATAAACGTAGCCGCCAGCATTTCATCCTGCATCCCGCAACGTAGCTCCATGAACGATGATTTACGCTCGGGCTGGCTAACCGTCATTTCGCCTTTGATCCGCGTATAAATCTGCGACATGGCAATCTGTTCCAGCTTCGTATATTCTTCCGGCGTTTTGCTCTTGGAGAACGAAAAGGATTGTAATGTATCGCTATCTTCCCAGTCTTCGTTAAGGATGCCGCTATGACGAATATAGTAGTCGACCAGCAGTGTGTCACGCCCATGAATTTTTACGGTTTTCATGAGTGTTTTTTCAACCACGGGGCGCGACTTGGCGTAAATCAGAAAGTTTTCACCGGCAAAAATATTCGCATCGGACGCGCCCTGGCCCAAACCAAACGCACTGGCTAGAGAACCCAGCTCACCAAAGCTGTTTCCTGTGCTACCCCCTCCGAGGTTGAAGGTCATTGTTGCGGTGTATACAGGCTCTTTTTTATGGGTAATGTCATAAATAAAACCTATTATACCGCCAATGGCCACGAAAATGAGCAATAGCTTCCAGTTCCGTTTTGCTACGTCTTTTAGTTTGGCTATACGTAGCACGACCGATTTTGGCGAAATCTGATCAGGGGGTAACACTCGGGGAGTCGTATTATTTGGGTCTGATGGTGTCAGGTTCGTCGAGTTCATGTCCTGAATAAATTTAGTTTCCGACTCTGCTTAGGGCGATAACCAGACCGATCACCGAAAGTAGTGAAGAGATCGTACCGGCGGTTGAGCTAAGAATCTGCTGTGGCGTTAAAGGAGTTGAAGTCTTCTTAGGTACGATCACTTCAGATCCAGGTTCGATCCGTGGATACACATTGAAGAACATAAACTTCCGTGTCCGGTCTACAGAACCATTGGCATACACGACAAACGATTTTCTCCGCTGTGATTTAGAGGTAAAACCACCCGACTGAGAAATATAGTCCTGGAATGTCTGGCCCGTGCGGAATTTCACGGTTGTTGGTAACAGAACCTCTCCCTGAATACGTACTGTTTCCAGTAATTTTGGAATACGCAGAATATCGCCTTCCTGAACGAGAATATCCTCCGTAGAGCCGGGTCTCGCAATAATTTTCTTGAGGTTAATGCCAATTGATTCAGGTTTGTCGGCGCTTAATGTTTCGGCTTCAACAACGGCTTTTCCGGTAGATGTCGCTTCCGCCAGGTCATCAACTGACTTCTGGCGTCGTTCCAATTCGTCCGGACTTAGTTTGACGCGCCGAATCAATGTAGCGCCTTCTACGTAAGCCTGGGGGGTTAAGCCACCGGCCAGACCAATCAGGTCAGAAACCTTCTGGTCTTTGCTACGTATTGGGTAAGCACCTGGCACAATAACTTCGCCCTCTACATTGGCGTAGGTTTGCACCAGATAGTTGGGCGATTTGCGCACAATAACCTGATCGAAAGGCTCCAGCACGAATTTGTTCTGATCATTGCCGATTGATAGATCGCGATTCACATTGAAGCGGAATGTTTCGGCTATTTGGGCCGATGCCGACCGGGGGTCAACATCGCGTTTCCGACGAACCACTTCAACCAGCGATGCAGCTGCCGACTCTTTCATGCCGCCCGCTTTCAATAAAGCATCTTCCAGCGTCATATTGGCCAAATACGGAATACCTTCTACCGGTTTATTCACTTCGCCCTGAACCGAAATAGCGGCTTGTTCTACCAGGTCAAAACGAGACGTAATAATAATCTGATCTTCACGCTGAAGTGGTACGTCGGGATCAGTACCGGCCAGAATATTACCCAGATTGACGGTAATATTTTCCATGGCCAAGTCTTCCCGGGTACGAACAATATTAACTCGTCCCTGGAAGGCGTCACCCATCAGCCCTTCAGCCGACTTGACAAGTTGGGTCAGTGTTTTATTTTGATCCAGTGAATACTGACCAGGGCGGTAAACAGCTCCCTCAATGGTTACCTGGTTTTCGAAACGATCCAGCAATTGCTCTACTGTTGCTACGTCGCCATCCTGCATGACAAACGTTTTAAATTCAGGAGCCGTAACATCCATTACTTTTATTTCCCGATCCGTTAAGCGAGTAACTTTTACGCGGCCTTTATAGGCGTTAGCGGCAAAATCACCGGCGTAAAACAGCAGACGGTCAAACGTTTCGCCAGGCAACATCTCGAAAATGTTGTTACGTTTTACGGTTCCAATGATTTCGACACGACTGATATAGGTCGTAAACCGGATGTTGTCGTTGTCCTGTAGGCGGAAATCGTTACGTTGGGTGCCATTCAGGAGATAATCATACAAGTCCAGTGTGGCAGCTACTTTGTTGTTACGTATCAACTGAACCTTCCGGTACGAACCCAGTTCGTTGGGGCCACCAGCCAGATAAATAGCATTCAGAACGGTCGATAGAGACGACATCGTATAGGTGCCAGGGCGTATGGCATCACCGGTTACCGTAACTCGAATGCTACGTATATTGCCGAGCGATACCTCCAAAAATGTATTGACCGGGCCGTACGAGGAATTGCGGAGGCCGACAAATTTTGTGGCTAACCGTTGAACAATCCGGGCTTTGGCCTGTTCAACGGTCAAGCCCAGAAGTGACACCGGGCCTATACCGGTTTGATTGGCAAAGTAAATGGAGCCTTCCGGCGAAACGGTCTGACTGAAATCAGCCTCTGAGTAGCCAAACAGTCGAATATTTAGCTGATCACCTGGCCCGATAATGTAATTTCGGGGCGTAGCAATATTGTTATTGGGCTGAGAAATTCCCTTATTGTTTGGATCATTGAAGATTGCGTAGCCAAATATTTTTCTCAGCTTCTCTTCTTTTTCGGCCAGTCGGGCTTTTTCGTAGCCATCTTCAATAACGGCTGTGCCTGATTTTGGCGTGCCCGTTGTGTCAATTTCCGATAACTCTCCATTAACCGTTCTGCCGTTAGGATTGGCATTTATGGTGGATTGAGAGTTGGTTCGTCCGGGGACCGTAGAGCCAGACTGCGTTGCCTGTATTTGCTGACGAACGTTGGCGGGTAAGTTATTGACATTAACACCAGCGGGTAATGCCGCGCCTTTAGCGGCTCCTGATGTAGAGGTACCTGCCGGTGTAGCGGCAGGAGCAACCTGAGCCTGAGTTGTAAATGAGCTCAGACCTAAACAAATTACCGCCAGGCTGGCACCCATCTGGTGTGTGAAATGGCGCGAAATTCCTTTAAAATATTTTAACACGAAGTGGTGATTATTTCGGTTTTTTTGCATATTTTTAAGAAGTCGAATACTACTGGCTGACGATGTATGTGGGCTTTTAGGAAACGATATAATCGATTGCGTAGTACGTTTCTTAGTTTAGCCAGCAAAGTAAATGAACTTTTGCCGGATTATGAAGATTTCTTACTATGCGGAAATTTTTCCTGACGAACTTCGTATAGGTATAATTTTTCTAATGTCTTAGTTAGGGCCTCGGTTAAAAAAACCGATTGTCCGGATTTAAATTACTGATCAACCGTCTATGGCAGAACAGGCAAATCAGCCCGTACAGTACAACGAAGATAGTATTCGCTCCCTTGACTGGCGCGAACATATCCGCTTAAGACCGGGTATGTATATTGGCAAACTCGGTGACGGATCGGCCGCCGATGATGGTATCTACGTTCTTATTAAGGAAACCATCGATAACTGTATCGACGAGCACGTAATGGGTTTTGGGAAAAATATTGATGTACGTGTTACGGATCATCGGGTTGAAGTTCGCGACTATGGCCGTGGTATTCCACTCGGGAAAGTGGTCGAAGTCGTATCCAAAATTAATACCGGTGGAAAATATGACTCCGGTGCTTTCCAGAAATCGGTCGGTCTGAATGGCGTTGGTACTAAAGCCGTTAACGCGTTGTCGACCTATTTTCGCGTGCAGGCGTTCCGGGAAGGCCGTACCGTCTGGGCGGAATTCGAACGGGGAGAACTCAAAAACCAGGGCGAAGAAACAACCAATGAACGGAATGGTACGTTGATTTGCTTTGAGCCCGACGATAGTGTTTTTAAGCATTTTCATTTCATTCCGCAGTTTCTGGAAAATATGATCTGGAATTACTGCTACCTGAATGCTGGCTTAACCATTACGTTCAACCGCCAGAAATACGTATCGCAAAATGGTCTGCTCGATTTGCTTCGGGACAAGACCAAAAAAGATGAAGAGTCGTTACGATATCCAATCATTCATCTCAAAGGACACGATCTGGAAGTAGCCATGACGCACGGCAACCAGTATGGTGAAGAATATTATTCCTTCGTCAATGGGCAGTATACTACGCAGGGCGGTACTCATCTTCAGGCTTTGCGCGAAGCCGTTGTAGAAACGATCCGTAAACATTTCGATAAGAACTATGAAGTAGCCGACGTACGGGCGTCCATCATAGCCGCAATCAGCATTCGCGTTCAGGAGCCGGTTTTTGAATCGCAGACCAAAACAAAGCTTGGTTCTCTTAACATGTCGCCGGAGCCGAATGCGCAGTCGGTGAACTCGTTCGTTAAAGATTTCGTCAAAGAACGGCTGGACGATTTTCTGCACATGAATCCGGCCGTGCGCGATGCGCTAAAGAAACGTATCGAGCAATCGGAACGTGAGCGGAAAGAACTCGCCGGTATTAAAAAACTGGCCAACGATCGTGCCAAAAAAGCGAGCCTTCATAACAAAAAACTTCGCGACTGCCGAAATCATTTGCCCGATCCGAAAGCTGAGGATCGCTACCAGACTACGCTTTTTATTACGGAAGGGGATTCGGCCAGCGGATCAATTACGAAGTCACGTAACGTTCAGACTCAGGCCGTGTTTAGTTTGCGGGGAAAGCCACTAAACTGCTTTGGACTAACCAAGAAGGTAGTTTACGAAAATGAAGAGTTTAACCTGCTTCAGCACGCCCTCGATATTGAAGATGGTCTGGATGGACTACGCTATAACCGGATCGTTATTGCGACGGATGCCGATGTCGACGGTATGCACATTCGTCTGCTGATGCTGACGTTTTTTCTGCAATTTTTCCCCGATCTGGTCCGTAACGGCCATCTGTATATTCTGGAAACTCCGCTCTTCCGGGTGCGAAATCCAAAAAACCATAAAGAAACCACGTATTGCTACTCTGATGAAGAAAAGCTGGGAGCTATCGACCGTCTGACTAAAGGCGGTAAAAAGGTGGAAATAACCCGATTTAAAGGGTTGGGTGAGATTTCTCCGGAAGAATTCGGCTTGTTCATCGGCGAAAATATGCGCCTGGAACCCGTGATTATGGAGAAAGAAACATCCGTTTCTAAGCTGCTTGGCTACTACATGGGTAAAAACACACCAGATCGTCAGCGCTTTATTATCGATAATCTGCGCATTGAAAAAGATATTGACGAGGCTGCGTTAGTGTAAATTTTAGGTTTTCGGTCTTTGAGTTCTCAGTTTTCAGTGGGTCATTTGTAAGCCAGTATTCACGGTGACCTGCCGAAAACTGAAACTGAAGACTTTTTACAATGACTCTCGAATCCCTACGTAGTGAAATCGACTCGCTCGACGACCAACTCCTGACGTTATTAAATCAGCGAATGGAGCTTGTGCGTAAAGTAGGTGAGCTGAAACGCTCAACCAACGCCGTTATCTATCGACCCGAACGCGAAAAGCAAATCATTGACCGCTTACACAACCAGAATAATGGGTTAATGAATCGGGCGGCCATCGAAGCAATTTTTCTGGAAATCTTTGCGGTATCTCGTAATCTGGAATTACCCGAGCGGGTTGCCTTTTTAGGGCCTGAAGGAAGTTTTACGCATCAGGCCGCCGAGAGTCGGTTTGGTGCTATGAGTAATTACGTGGCTCTGCCAACGATTCGGTCGGTGTTTGAGAGCGTTGAAACGGGCCGGGTTCGGTTCGGGGTAATACCAATCGAAAATAACCAGGAAGGTATTGTGGAAGAGGCTATCGATCTCTTGCTGGAGAAAGACCTGTCGATAGCTGCTGAGGTGAAGATTCCGGTCCACTTTACGTTTGCTACCCAAAGCGAAAATCTGGCCGATATCACACATATCTATTCGAAGGATATTGCTTTTCGACAATGTAGTCGGTTTCTGAGTGATTCGTTTGACGGGTTGCAGGCTGAGATGGTGCCGGTCGAATCGACATCAAAAGCTGCTAAGCTGGCCGCTCAGCACCCCCATACAGCCGCTATCTGCTCCCATATTGCCGCCAAATTATTCGATGTGCCCATCCTGTTCGACAATATCGAAGACAGTGATCTGAACCGCACGCGATTTCTGATTCTGGCAAAAGACTTTAAAAACCAACCCAGCGGAAACGACAAAACGTCAATTATCGCCAAACTGGCCAATACGGAGTCGCCGGGGGTATTGGCTAAATTCCTGCAGGAGTTTGATGCGCAGAACATCAATTTGACCAAAATTGAGAGCCGCCCACTACGCGATGGCGCTACGTTCCGCTACTGGTTTTTGATTGAATGCGAAGGCCATGTCAATGAACCGCATTTACAGGAGATTCTTAAAAAGCACGGTGCCGAAGTGAAAGTATTGGGTAGCTACGTGCAGGTGGAGTAACTATAGCCTTGTATTTACTGTTCTCCTAAAAATCGTGCATCTATGGAAGCGAACACACAATCTGAAGGACCAGATAAATTAGATCGAATTGTTGAAGCCCGAATGAAGTTAAAGCGTCGGTTCGAAGAGAAGATGGCGCAAACTCCATCGATGGTCGATGAGAAACCTCGGGGTTCTGGTCCGCCAAATCGTCATGGTATGCCAACGGTTCCTGTTGGGCAGACCGTTACAACCAAATGGCCAGTGCTGGATCTGGGCTATCAGCCGAGTATTCCGCTCGATAAATGGCAGCTACATATCGATGGTGAAGTAAACCATCCAGTACGTTTAAAGTGGGAAGACCTGATGGCATTGCCGCAGGTGGAAGACACAAGCGATTTTCACTGTGTTACTACGTGGTCCCGTTTAAATGTTCCTTGGGTTGGTGTACGCTTCATGGATTTGGCTGCTTTGGTTGATCCAAAGGGGAGTGCAACACATATTATGTGTTACGGCTATGATGGCTATTCAACGAACGTATCGCTCGAAGAAGCCCTGAAACCCGACGTATTACTGGTGCATACGGCCGACGGAGAGCCATTAACTCGTGAACATGGCGGCCCGTTACGTATGATAACTCCACAACTATACGCCTGGAAAGGCTCGAAGTGGATCAAACGAATTGAATTTCTGACAAAAAATCAACTTGGTTTTTGGGAGGAGAGAGGGTACTCGAATACGGCCTACCCCTGGCGTAATGATCGCTATTCATAAAAAAGCATCCAGCCGTTATCGACTGGATGCCTGTTGATAAAGACGAGCTGCAACGTAACAGTTGCGGCTCGTTTCTTTTTAAGACTCAATGAAGCCGTAGCAGAGCATGTGGCAGATCGTCATCTGTGCATCTTCAACTCGCCCGTAGTGTTCATCCTGCACAATAATCACTTCGTCGGCAACGGAGGCCAGACGACCACCTTTACCGCCAACGAGCGCTATCGTGGTTAAGCCATGATCTTTGGCCCACTGAACAGCTTTCACTACGTTCGGGGAGTTTCCGCTAACGCTGAGCGTTAATACCAGATCGCCGGGTTGTGCGTAGTTGTGTAATTGCTGTACGTACACGTCTTCATACGCATAATCATTGCCCAGCGCGGTTATCCAGGAAATACTTTCGTTCAGCGACATACAACGAAAACGCTTTCCCATCCGATCCGATGCACTTTTGCCAAGATCCGTAATAAAGTGTGATACGTTCGACGCACTACCTCCATTACCGAAGGCAAATAGCTGACGATCTTCCTGCCAGCACGTTTTGATCAGGTTAATAATGTATTCAACCTGATCGATAGGGATGGCATCATAGGCGGCTTTCTGCCGTTCCAGATACGCTTCAAAATAGGCCTTATTCATAGGGAAATAAGTTGATCAGGCCATAATTTTACCCAACGCATTGTCATATAATGCGTGCGATTCGGAAAGAGTCAGGATACTCGCATTATCGATGACAAACGAATCGGCCGTAACGGTTCCTAAAAAGCGGAATGGTAGAATCGTATCTTCCAGATAGGCTTCGAATTGTTTCTGGTGTTCGGGCAAAACCGTTACAACAACCCGGCTCTGGCTTTCGCCAAAGAGGAAGGCATCGGCCCGGTACCGATCGTCCGTCAGGATCTGGAAACCTTTGTTGCCAGCCATAGCTGACTCGGCCAACGTAACAAACAAACCACCGTCCGACAGATCGTGGGCTGAATTGAGCCAGCCATTACGGATCGATGTTTTGATCGCTTCCTGAACGCGCCATTCCGAATCAAAGTCGAAGAATGGAGCAGGAGAAGCCTTAATGCCACGGAACGAATAGAGATATTCAGAAGACGCGATATCATTCGTCGATTGGCCAACCAGATAAATCAGATCGTCTTCATTCTTGAAATCGAGTGTCATCCGGTGAGCTGGGTCTTCCATCAGTCCCAGCATACCGATCGTTGGGGTTGGGAAAACCGGACCATCATCGGAACTCTGGTTGTAGAAGCTCACATTACCACCCGTAACCGGCGTGCTGAACCGACGGCAGGCTTCGCCCATGCCCTGAACGGCTTCCACAAACTGCCAGTATACTTCCGGTACGTATGGATTACCGAAGTTCAGGTTATTGGTTACGGCCAAGGGTTCGCCACCGGTACAAACAATGTTACGGCAGGCTTCAGCCACGGCAATCATAGCTCCCTGGCGTGGGTTTGCATTAACGTAGCGGCTGTTACAATCGACGGTAATCACAATCGACTTATCCGTGCCTTTTACCCGTACTACGGCTGCATCGGAGGGAGCGTTTGTGCTGCGGTTGGCGGTTCCAACCATCGAATCGTACTGCTCGTAAATCCACTTGCGGGAGCAAATGTTCGGATGAGAAAGCAGATGCGTAGCTACTTCTTTAATCTCTTCTTTTTCGATATCATCGACATCGGATGCATCGAATTTGGCAAATTCCTGAATGTAGGCTGGTTCGCTGTATTCGCGGTGATATTGTGGAGCGCCACCACCTAATACAAGGTCATAAGCTGGAACATCGGCTACCAGTTCGCCGTAGCGATAGAAGTGAAGACGCTGGGTATCGGTTACTTCGCCAATTTGTGCGCAGTTCAGATCCCACTTATCAAAAATGGCCTGAATAACATCTTCTTTACCTTTCTCAATCACAACCAGCATACGCTCCTGCGATTCAGAGAGTAAAATCTCGAAAGGAGCCATATTAGGCTGACGGGTTGGCACCTTATCAAGGTCGATAATCATACCGTGTTCGCCCTTGGCACTCATTTCGGACGTAGAGCAGATAATGCCGGCAGCGCCCATGTCCTGAATACCAATAACGTAACCCGTAGCAATAATTTCGAGGGTTGCTTCCAGCAGTAGCTTCTCCATGAATGGGTCGCCAACCTGTACGGCAGGCAACTTGTCGGTAGAAGCGGCTGAGATATCTTCCGATGCAAACGTAGCGCCGTGAATACCGTCTTTGCCCGTTGCTGATCCAACAATAAATACAGGGTTACCAACGCCGTAGGAAGTGGCTTTAGCTACTTTATTCACTTCTACAATGCCCGCCGAGAACGCATTGACGAGCGGATTGGTATTGTAGCACTCATCGAAATAAACTTCACCACCAACAGTAGGAATTCCGAATGCATTACCGTAATCGCCAATTCCTTTGACTACTCCACGTAGCAACCGCTTCGTTTTGGCCAGTTCCAGACTACCGAAACGTAGTGAGTTTAACTGCGCAATGGGGCGGGCTCCCATGGTAAAGATATCGCGGTTGATACCACCTACACCCGTTGCGGCTCCCTGATAAGGTTCCAGAGCGGATGGGTGGTTATGCGATTCAATTTTGAACGAGCAGGCCAGACCACCGCCGATATCGACCAGTCCGGCGTTTTCTTCTCCCGCTTTAGCGAGCATTCGATCCGAATCGCGCGGCAGGGTTTTCAGCCAGACAATTGAGTTCTTGTAGGAACAATGTTCTGACCACATTACGGAGAAAATACTTAACTCAGTAAAATTTGGCCGACGACCCAGAATTTGGTTGATGCGATCAAACTCGTCAGGTAGTAATCCTAACTTACGGGCTGTTTCGAGCGTGGGGAGTGATTCAGTAGCGTCCATTTTGGCGAAAAAGCGAAAAAATAACAGAGCTGGTGACTATCAGTGGATTAGATGTTTCGAACAACTCGTCTGTTCTTTCGCTCATTGAAATGATTGCCCAAAATTACGTTTTTTTAGCGGAAAATGGCTGTGGGAGGGTTGACAAATCTCAAAACGCTCGTATATTTGCACCCAGAAAGAGAGATGGCAGAGTGGTCGATTGCGTCGGTCTTGAAAACCGAAGACTGTAACAGGTCCGGGGGTTCGAATCCCTCTCTCTCTGCGAAAGCAAATTACTAGCTTACTGGTTAACAAAAAATGCCCCAGCTTTATAGTTGGGGCATTTTTTGTTAAATGGTATTTTGTCGCCCAATTCGCTTTTAGGTGTAGCTCCAATGAGGTAGTACAGAGCATTGCTCTCGCTGAAACCAGCTTATGTACTACGTAGTACACAAGCAACAAGGGCTTGTTTGAGGTGTGGTGAAGAATCGCAGTTACGTATTGTACAAGCGTTCAGGTTGCATACCCACCTGCGTAGGATCAATTTGGACTCAATTGATCGAAGTTGAAAGGGGAATCGGGTAAAACCGTGCTATTCCAATACGTTCGGATGGAGGTTAATAGGTTTTTCCATTCGGCTAATTCCGCTGGTTTGCTTAAATAGCTGGCAGCGCCGAGCATATAAGCATCGTCGATATCTTTGCTCGATTGACTGCCCGAGAGCACAATAACCGGAATCAGGCTGCCTAAAGGCTGATCTTTGATGAACTCCAGAAACTGTAGGCCCGTTTCGTAGCCGAGTAAATAAATATCTAAAACGATTAGCTTAGGCCAGGCACCATCAATGTTGTAATAGAAGTCTGTAGCTTCTTTGAAACTGGTTTTATGAATAAACTGGGCTTCTGGAAACGCTGTTTTAGAAACCCGTTGCATAATGTCAGCAGTCGTAGAATCGTCTTCTACCAGCAGGATGGGAAACTCGTCTTGGCTTAGTTGTCCCGTATATAACATGAGCAGAAGAATTAGTTTATTAACAAAGAAACAACAGATTACGGCTTTTGTGAAAAAAGTTTATTGAATAACCGGCTAGTAAGTACTCTTTGGCTTTGCTTCGACTTATGAGTTAGGTAGTTAACGCGTAAACTGAATAAATTAATTTTCGGCTCGTTTGTATTTAGCAGCAATGTTGGGAGCCGATCTAAGCGTATAAAAAGCCTAGCCACCCGACTGATGCCGACCAGCGTAGCGACTATAATAGGTACGGCCGGAATCGCGCTGAATTCCGGCCGTATGTATAGAGTAGGTAATGAAGACGTACACTACGGTCCGGTACTGCCACCCACCTTGGTTACCATGCTGCTGGTAGTAAACGTAGTGCCCTGAGTGCCGGGCGAATACGTACCGCTGGTGTACAGGCCATTGATAGCTGTTCCGTTCGATACGTTTCCACCCGTATATACTTTGTAGGTTTGATTGCTTTTCAGTTTAGGGCTGGAAAACAACATCGTATTATAAGCTTTGGGAATCAGGAACGTAAGAGCTTCGGCACCATCATTGGATTGAATATGAATCAGCTGGTTTGCCGTGCCACTGCCTAGTATAACGGATGGCTGCGTACTGACGCTGGCTGTCGGACTGCTCGTATTACCGGCAATTCCAACCAGAATTCCGCCGGTAACTTTAAACGTATTTCGGTCGCAGTCGAACGAACCTTCCGGGTTGCCAGCCCCTACGGCTATAACTTTTCCGCCCGTAACGGTAATCTTGCCGTTCGAGTCAATCGCGTCATTCGACGTACTATAGGCGTAGATGGTGCCGCCGTTGATGTAAATGAACGTACCGGCATTCAATCCATCATCGGCTGTTTTGGTAATGATTGTCCCGTTGTTGATTGTCATCACACTTTTACTTTCAATGCCTTCACCAGCACTCGACGTTACGTTGATCGTACCCCCATTGATGGTCAGATACGGGTCTATGGTTGTGTCGGTATCATACGTAGCCGCAATTCCTTTGTCGGCAACGTTGATGGTAAATGTACCATTGTTGATCACGATATAGCCTTCTTCACACTGAATGCCATCGCCCGAGGTTGTCATCGTAATAGAGCCGCCGTCAGCAATAAATGCATCGTTGGTATGAATACCGTCAGAAGCGGCACTGGTTATGGTTATGTTGCCGCTGATAATGCGGACGTAGTCGTCGCTACAGATGGCGTGTTTGTAGTTGCCTTTTAGACTAAGCGAGCCATTACCGCTGAAAATGAGCTGCCCCTCGCTAAAGAACGTCGCTTTCATATCCTCAGTGCCAGAAGCGGTATACGTAGTGCCGTCGGTTAACGTATTGGTTGTGTTGTCGGTTAATACCACAAAGGCACGTTTGCTGGACTGGATGTTGATAGCCGGCCCATCGATATTGGTGATATTGACCCCATTTAGAGTGAGTTTGAATTTTTTGTCGCTATAGATTTTCACCGAACCGTTGGTTGTTGTACCCGTCAATACGTACTCAACGGCCGACGCTGTCGAATTGATGACGACATCGCCGTTCGATTCTGTAATTGTTACTCCTCCGCCCGATAACGGATTCGTGATGCTGATCGTACTACCAAACGTGATGGTTACGGTAGACGAAAAGGTTGAATTAGCCAACAGGTCTTCCGTGTTAGCGGCCGTATCGGTATTACCCTCTTTTGCGCTGGATGTTGTACTAACGCTGTCGATGACGACAGAACCAGTCGAAATAGTGCCTGTTGTGCTGCCGGGAGTAGTGGTTCCGCCGTCGGCGGCTATATCATCACTTTCTTTGGAGCAGGAGCTAAGCAAGCTAGTCGCTATTAGACTGAGCGCTACGAACGTGGCCAGGCGTTTTGGGAGTTTATGGGCCAGGCGGCTTATAAATCCATTTACTGAACATTCACTGTATGTCATATTGGTATCTGGAATAGAGTAAAGTATCTATACCTCGGTACGCCCGCAAAGGGTAGAATCGTTGCTAATCGTGATGCAGTTGCGGTGAACACGCCAATTTTGCCGGTTAATTGGCTACGTTGCCGTTTGGCGGAGGCTGTAAGTCAGGCCGAGATACCAATCAGCAGCAACCCATCTAAATAGACGTAGTACCAATAGTCAGATGATTGGCGGCTAATTAGTCGGGCGGTTAAGAGCAACACAATCATAGGCAGCGCCAGACCCAGGCTAATTAAGGCGGTTAAGCCGTGGTTATGGAGGGCAATCAGCGTCAGGAAAAAACAACTGGCAATACCGATTTCAAAGGTACGGACCTGCTTTTCGTTCAGCATTGATACAATGGTTAGCCATTTTGAGTGCCGGTCATCGACCCGGTCGCGGTAATCGAACCACAAGGCAATGCTGTAAATGAGAAAAAAGCGATTTAGAAACCAGTTTACCATGATTACCCAGTCAAACGAATGCGGCACCAGGCTAAAAAAGAACGGTAAAACAGACGTAGCATACGCCCAAACCAACGCTAAATACGCTGTCTTCAGGATAGCGATTCGACGCAGAACGTAAAAAGGAGGCCAGTCAATTTTGGGAGCCGTATAAAGAAAGGTTAACAGTACAACCGGCAGCAGGACCCGTATATGGGCCCTCAACTGAACCAACACGATCAGACAAACAATGGACGCTCCGGCAAAGATACCCATCAGAAGCCGTTTGTGCTGATGATTCCAGCGCCCTCTATGGGTTTGATCCGCTGATGAGTCGGTCAGATACCAGTGAAGCGAATAGCTGGCTAGCGTACCCGTAAACAGTAAAATGAAAAGCGAATCAGGAACTTGTAAACGAAACAAGCGAGTCGTAGCCAGACACATTACTACCGCACAAAGAGCTATGTAGCCATTGCCAAAGATGACCAGATGAAAAACGTTTCGCCAAAAACGAAGCAATAACTGCCACATGCTACTGTAAGCTTCCCTGAAATTAGGACAGTGTAGGATTAGACTCCTAAAAAGCTAATTTTAAACTGTGCCATGAAAAAGAAACTATTTACCGAAGCCCAGATTGTGGCTGTCCTCAAACAGTACGAAGGGGGACGAGAAGCTATGGACGTTTGCCGTGAGTACGGCATCTCGAAAGCTACGCTATTTAACTGGCGTAAGAAGTACAGCGGCATGGAGACTACCCACCTGAAGGAACTTAAAGCGCTTCAGGAAGAGAACCGTCGGCTCAAGCAGATGTACGCCGAACTCAGCTTGGACTACAAGCTCGCTAAGGAGATCATTGGAAAAAAGCTCTGAGGCCCTGTCAGCAGCAAGAATTGGTGGAATGGGCGGTGAACAAAAACGTATCAGTGGACAGGGCCTGTCGAGTAGTGGGTATGCATCGATCTAAATGGTACTACCGAAGCAAGAGGGACGACCAGTTAGTGGTTGAGAAGTTGCAGATGTACGCAGCCAACTACCCAACTCGTGGCTTTGATAACTACTATGGAAAGATCCGGAACGAGGGGCTTAGATGGAATCGCAAACGAGTGTTGCGAGTGTATCGGTTGCTGAATTTGAAACATCGAAGGCGGCATAAACGACGGCTACCTGCGCGAGTAAAACAACCTCTACAGGTGCCAGAAACGATCAACTTCAGTTGGAGTATGGATTTTGTGGCGGATGTTCTAGTTAATAAGCGAAAGATCCGGGTTCTGACCATTATTGATGACTGTAGTCGGGAAGTACTGGCAGCTCATGCTGATTTTTCACTACCTGCTCAAAAAGTGGTCGATGTTTTAGATATGATTGCTCAAGAACGTTCTCTGCCTAAACGGATTAGAGTGGACAATGGGCCGGAATTTATCGCAGATAAGTTTCAGCAATGGTGTAAGGCCAATAACATTATACTTCAATACATTCAACCCGGAAAGCCCATGCAGAATGGCTATATTGAGCGGCTTAATCGAACCTATCGGGAGGACGTATTGGATGCCTATTTGTTCGAGACACTTGAGCAGGTTCGGATTATATCGGATGAGTGGATGGATCAGTATAATCGTTTTCATCCTCATCAGTCATTGAATGGTTTGGCACCAGTCACCTATGCTAGGCAAAAAAAGTGATGAAAGTCTAAATGCTTGCTGCCCTAATTTAGGGAAGGCTACACTACCTAATAACCGGATTCGTAAAAATAAGACAGGTAACTGAGCTATAGGTTGGACCTTTATAACTACAAACGCAACAAAGTGGCTTATGACCACCCGGTTCACGATAAAGTTAGGGGCACAATGCCGAGGTTTTCGTGTAGGGGACGGTTCATTCGATACAGTTTTGTAGCTTTACTGTTTCGTTCGGAAGAATGAAACAGGTCTATAGGGCCTTGCCTTATTCGTTAGTTGTATTAATTACTCACGCACTCCTTGAATCTACCAGCCGATCATATTCGCCTGTTATTTGGCCTGAAAATGCGTCAGATGCGAATCGATAGGGGACTGTCGGTTAGCGAACTGGCCCAGCAGGCTGGTTTGTCTGTCTCCTACGTTACTGAAATCGAAAAAGGACGTAAATATCCTAAAGCTGACAAGATTTCTGCGCTGGCAAATGCTATGCAGGTCGACTACGACACGCTGGTATCGCTGAAGCTAAGCAAGAAACTAGAGCCGATTTCGGATCTGTTACGGTCTAAATTCCTGACCGAAATTCCGCTTGAGCTTTTTGGCATCGATCCGTCCGATTTGCTTGAGCTACTGGCCGAAGCACCAGCCAAGGTTAGCGCCATGATCCGTACGTTTATGGATATAGCGCTGAGCTATAACATGAGCGTGGAGCGGTTGTATCTGACGATGCTACGTTCTTATCAGGAAATGCACGACAATTATTTTCCTGATATTGAAACGGAAGCCGAACGATTTCTGAGTGAGTTTACGGCGTCGGGCCAAGCCGTTGGGGAGGCCCTGCTGGTGAATTTGCTCAAGACGCGGTATGATGTTCACATTGAATTTTTTGATCCGCTCACGCAGCCAGAACTGGGGTCACTACGTTCTGTTTTTCGGCCAGAACACCGACGGTTGTATCTGAATGTAAGTCTTACTACTGAGCAACGGTCATTCATTCTGGCTCGAGAGGTGGGTTTTCACTATCTAAGCCTGAAAAACCGACCTTATACGTACTCGTGGGTAGAAGCCGAGTCGTTTGAGCAGATCCTAAATAACTACAAGGCTTCTTACTTTGCCGGTGCTATTCTGATTCGGAGAGACGTACTGGTTGACAAACTTACGGCCCTATTTGCCCGCGATACGTGGAGCAACGATGCTTTTCTGCAATTAATCACTGATTTTGGTTCAACGCCCGAGCGGTTCTTTTACCGGCTCAGTAACGTGTTGCCGAGCCATTTTGGCATCGATCAGCTCTTTTTTTACCGGTTCAACCATACCGTTGGGCAGACAACGTTCCAGCTCACAAAAGAGATGCATTTGTCGCGCCAGCAGGGGCCACGGGGCATTGTTGACGAACACTTCTGCCGTCGCTGGATTGCCTGGACCATCCTGCAGGAGTTGCAATCGTTGCAGCAAAAAGGATTCGACGGAACGCTGTGCCGGGCTCAACTTTCAGAATATGCCGATTCGGGACTACAGTTTCTGATTATTTCGGTTGCCCATCCTTTTCAGCCGCAGTTTCAGCAAAATATCAGTGTGTCGATGTGCTTTGCGGTGAATGATGCTCTGAAAAGTAAGATGAATTTTATGAATAAGCCGTCGGCAGATATTCCGTTTCGGGTTGTTAATGAAGCGTGTGAGCGGTGCGGAATTTTTGACTGTCGAGAGCGGGTGGCGGCTCCCATTGTGCTGCAGAAGAAACGGCAGTTTGCGGGTATGAAGAAAGCAATGGAAAAGTTAAAATAAGGCAGGACGCCGTGTTTCAGCTGTGAAGCGGGCACCAGACTCTGGTGCCCGCTTCGTTTATTTACTCGTTGGTATACCAATCTGTACGCCGACATTAACCGTGAAGAACTTGGACGTATTATCAAAGCTTATATTGTTGACACCCCCCAGGTTGACACTGCCATCTTTATTGCCAAAAATAAAGTTATAGGCTCCTTCTGCAAAAATACCCAGGTTGCCTAGTGCCAGCATAAGCCCTATTTTAGGGGCAGCTCCCGCATTGGTTGAGCTGATCTTGCTGCTTTCCTGCCCATTAAATTTAATGCGATAACCCGTTGCATATACACCCGCGTCGACGCCAACGTAAGGACGCAGGAAACCGTCCGACAGATAATAGTCGAGCATAGCGGTTATGGGTATAATGGAGCTTGTGTATTGAAAGTTTTGGTTTGCTACGCTGAAATCGTATTTCTCTCCAAACGCTTTTACACCAACGCCAATAGCGAGCTTGGAGGATGGGAATATTTTAGCATTTAAACCGCCACCGTAGAATGTATCCGAGTTTTTTACGTCAGAAAAGGCGGCTGAACCGTTGATCCCTACGGAAAACTGAGCGAGAGCAGACTGGGTGGTCAGTGTGAATAAGCACACGCCGACCAACGTAGCGACTAGAGAGTGTATTGTTTTCATACAGGCAACCAGTTAATAATAACGATTGAGAACAAGTTGATAGATAGGTGGTTATGTTATGATTTGCGAATTCACTTATCGATTCCATCCACCTTCGTATATAATTAACCGTTTACGTTCTGAATGGTTTTAAAAGGATTGGCTACATAACAAATCAACCCGGCCGACTATCCTGTTAGGGACAATCAACCGGGTTGTCTATAATCGTTGAAACGGACCAGGCCGCTTCGATTCGCTTACGCGTTTTGCTTCATCCGAATGATGTTCAGAGCCGCACCGGCTTTGAACCACTCAATCTGACCTTCGTTGTAGGTATGGTTCACCAGGAACTCGTCGGTTGTACCATCGGCATGGTGCAGAACGATTTCGAGTGGACGACCTGGCGCAAATTCGGTCAGACCTTCGATGTCGATCACATCGTCTTCCAGAATTTTGTCGTAGTCGGCTGGATTTGCGAACGTTAACGCCAGCATACCCTGTTTTTTCAGGTTCGTTTCGTGGATACGAGCGAACGAACGTACCAGAATAGCGCGAACACCCAGGAAGCGAGGTTCCATAGCCGCGTGTTCGCGGGAAGAACCTTCACCGTAGTTTTCGTCACCAACAACAATTGACCCAATGCCAGCTGCTTTGTAAGCCCGTTGAACGGCAGGAACTTCGCCATACTCGCCGGTCAGCTGATTTTTAACGCTATTGGTTTTGTCGTTGAAGTAGTTCACGGCACCGATCAACATGTTGTTCGAAATGTTGTCGAGGTGACCACGATACTTCAACCAGGGACCAGCCATTGAGATGTGGTCGGTTGTACACTTGCCTTTTGCTTTGATCAGCAGTTTCAGGCCAGCAAGATCTGTTCCTTCCCAGGCTGAGAATGGAGCCAGTAACTGCAAACGATCGGATGTTGGGCTAACGATAACCTCTACGCCAGAACCATCTTCGGCTGGAGCCTGATAACCAGCGTCGTCAACAGCATATCCTTTTACTGGCTGTTCGATACCAGCTGGTTCATCAAGTTTAACCTGCTCACCGTTCTCGTTGGTCAACGTATCGGTCATTGGGTTAAACGTCAGATCACCCGCAATGGCAAACGCGGTCACGATTTCTGGTGAAGCCACGAACGCGTGCGTGCTGGCGTTACCATCGTTACGTTTCGCGAAATTCCGGTTAAACGACGTAATGATCGAGTTCTTGCGGGTTGGATCGTCCATATGACGCGCCCACTGACCGATACAAGGTCCACAGGCATTGGCCAGAACAACGCCACCGATTTGCTCGAACGTAGTAAGAAGGCCGTCGCGTTCAGCCGTAAACCGAACCAGTTCAGAACCTGGCGTTACGGTGAATTCGGCTTTTGCTTTCAGGTTTTTAGCCGTTGCCTGAGCCGCTACAGACGCTGAACGGGTCATGTCTTCGTAGCTGGAGTTGGTGCAGGAACCGATCAGACCAACTTCCAGTTTTTCTGGCCAGTTGTTTTCTTTAACGGCTTTCGCAAAGTTCGACAGTGGCCACGCCAGATCCGGTGTGAACGGACCGTTGATGTGCGGTTCGAGCGTATCCAGGTCGATTTCGATCAGTTGATCGTAATACGTAGCAGGATCGGCATAAACCTCGTCGTCAGAACGCAAATGCTCTTTAACGGCATCGGCGGCATCGGCGATGTCGGCCCGGGTGGTTGCCTTCAGGTAGTTGGCCATCTTCTCGTCGTAGGCAAAGATCGACGTAGTAGCACCGATTTCGGCACCCATGTTACAGATCGTTCCTTTACCCGTTGCCGATAGACTTTCTGCGCCTTCACCAAAATATTCTACGATGCAGCCTGTTCCACCTTTTACGGTCAGAATACCAGCCACACGCAGGATAACGTCTTTCGCTGATGCCCAGCCACTCAGCTTGCCGGTCAGTTTAACACCAATCAGCTTCGGCATTTTCAATTCCCAGGCTAAACCCGCCATAACGTCGCAGGCATCGGCACCGCCCACACCGATCGCGATCATACCAAGACCACCGGCGTTTGGCGTATGCGAATCCGTACCGATCATCATACCACCTGGGAAGGCGTAGTTCTCGATAACAACCTGGTGAATAATACCAGCACCTGGCTTCCAGAAACCAATGCCATATTTGTTCGAGATCGACGATAAGAAGTCATAAACTTCTTTGTTTTTGCTCTTGGCAATGTCCAGATCTTTCTCGGCACCAACTTCGGCCTGAATCAGGTGGTCGCAGTGAACTGTTGATGGAACAGCCACTTGAGGCCGTCCTGCCTGCATGAATTGCAACAGGGCCATTTGGGCCGTCGCATCCTGCATGGCTACGCGGTCTGGTGCGAAGTCCACATAAGCCTTCCCCCGCTCAAACGCTTGCGTAGGTGTTCCTGCGAAAAGGTGACTGTACAAAATCTTTTCCGACAGAGTCAGCGGTCTGCCCACTGCTTGCCGGGCTGCTTCCACGCGTTCGCCAAGGTTAGCATAAACGCGCTGAATCATGTCTAAATCAAAAGCCATAGCAAATAGGATAACGGTATTACTGAAAGGTACACTCTAATGAAATAACCAAGGAATTCATAAAATGGATTCCGGTTTGTGGGCCAAAATTAGAAGATTCTGCCTCGTTTTGGAAATAATCTGACAATGAGTAACTATAATCGTTGAAAAGAGGCAAATAGCAGGGCCGTTTTCTCGGTTTATTATACGCTGCCTAATAAACCTGCGTGTTCACTATTCTATTTTTTAGAACTTTGTACTTTCGGGTATTTACGCAGGTTGAGTGCCCAGAGAACACACAAAGACACCTAAATTTATGAGCAAAAAAAACGCCCTTCTCTCAGTTGTAGCTTTGCTGGCACTGGGAATGACGTTTACGTCATGTAAAGATGAAGAGAATCCAACTACTATGCCTACGAGCACTCGGTTAACGGCGGTGTTGAATGGATCCAGTGAAAAACCGACTTCCACTACGTCGACCGTGACAGGTACGTTTACCGGAGATCTGAATGAAACAACCCGGGTTCTTAGCTATACCGTTACGTACTCCGGCCCATTTTCAACGTCGATGACGGGTGGACATATTCACCGCATCACCAGCACAACGGCCATGACTGGTGGAATCGAAATTCCGTTCTCGAATCTGGCCTCGCCGATCACGGGCTCCGCTACGTTAGCTAACCAGAACCGGGTCGACAGCCTCAAAAACGGCTTCTACTACGTTAATCTGCACACCGTTCAATATCCTGCGGGCGAAATCCGTGGCGATATCAAGAAACAGTAATTTTAATAAGTAAAGTAAGAACAAGGTCGAATAGAAAAGCTGATCGGTTTGCCGAAGCGGCAACCTATTCGGCCTTGTTCTTTTTACTTAAAAGCTTTTCACCCTTTCCGTCTCCCTTCCAGAATCCGATAGAATGATCGGCTGCGGATTTCGTCCAGAGTCAGGCCGGTTGCTGTTGCTTCTTCTTCCGAAATAGCGCCACAATTCATGGCTTTCAGGAAGAAATTAAGCAAACCCTGACCTGTAGCCGCGTCGTCGAAAATATCTTTTGTGAGGGTTGAAATAGCAGCTCGCTCCACAAATGTTTTCAATCGAAAGACGGCATCGTCATAACTACTCAGAAAGAAATTATACGTAGCCGCGTAGCGCATGGGTAACTGGGCCGGGTTCAAATCCCAGCCCTGATAGAAACCATTGATCAGCGAATGCATCGTATGATTATAGCCGGTCTTCCAGGCGTTATGCACGGCCATTCGATTTTCTGACTGTTGTTCAAAAGTGAGGGACTCTCCGCGGTGGGGACCAATGGGCATTACGTTCGTGGCACCGTCCGACAGAAAAATTCCCGTACCGCCCAGGGCTACCTTGGTCATATGGTGGGCGAAGTCGCAGACTGGATGAGCCATTGTCTGGTATTTTGCCGTTATGCCGCAGGACGCGGTGTAATCGTAGGTGCCAAAATGAGCCGCAATACAACGACCTTCACTCGCCTTGATGATACGCATCAGCGGGTTTCTGCCTTCGTCGTCCATAATAATCTGCGTGGCTTCCACCATTGTTTCCATTTTGAGCGTGCCCGGCGCCAGATTATTCGCTTTTTCCAGCAATTCGAAGAGACGTACCATCGTAATAACCTGTTCGGGAATGGTCACTTTGGGAAGCATTACCACAAAATTATCGGGCAGGACACCGCCTGTTTTTTCCAGTAGAGTCGACAGAAACAGGTCTAGCGTACGTACTCCTCTGAACTTCAGGTCTTCTGTAAACGGTTTGATACGTATGCCGATAAAGGGTGAAAGGGTTTTGTTTTTCATGCCCTCGGCCACTTCCAGCGCGGCCTCAACAGCGGTAGCATCTTCTTCGTCGTCCGGCCGATTGCCGAATCCATCCTCAAAGTCGATACGGAAATCTTCGACGGGCTCGGTCTGTAGTTTTTGGACAATCTTGTTGTAGACGGAATAAGCCAGCCAGGCAGGTTCCTGACGACGCGCTGCTTCCGATAAGCTGTCTAATCGATTGGTCAGATCTGCTACGTCTTTTCGCAGGTGAGGGAGTCGGTCATAGCCATCGAGTTGTAGTACGTTTGCCAGAACAACAAAATTGGGCGAGTACGTTTGCAGGCTTTTGAGCGCTATTTCGCCCATTCGTACGCACGTATCGGATTTAAATAAGTTGGCGCCACCATACACGGTATGAACGGGCTGGCGATCGGGTTTATCGCCTGGGTAAGTAGCCTGAAAGGCCAGGTTGGCCGGTTTTAAGGCATCAAGCAGGCTTGTTTTATCGCTTTCCTGGATCGATAATTTCATAGTAAAAGTGTTTCTGTTGGCTAAATGACTACGTTGTCATGAACCTCGGTACGTGGAAAACCCAAAAGGCGAGAGCAGGAGCGGTACGTGATAATGTTCGCCCGTGGTAACGCTAACGGCTATCTCAATGAACGGATAGAACGTAGCAGTATCGTGGTGCAAAAAATAAGCCTCGGTTTCGAAACGTAATTTGTATATACCGCTGGGCAGAATAATTTCTTTAGGAAGCAGATCACTGATTCGCCCGTCTGCATTGGTGATGCCTCGCCCGATTTCTGTCCATTCTCTTAGCTGTTGATAGAGCACAATGGTGATGCCTGCTGCGGGTTTTCCTTGCGTTACGTCGAGTATGTGGGTGGTTATTGCGCTCATTGGGTCAGTAATTTGTCAAGGCGGATTCGGGTAATCTTATTTTGTTCCTGACTGGCTATCAGGATTTCGTCGTCGGGCGAATTCGGCAATCGGGATTCCAGAATGTCGAGCATATCGTCGGCCGATTTTCCGGTAGCGCATACGATGAAAATGTAGCCAAATTTCTCTTCGTATAAGCGATTGCCCTCGGCCAATTTTTCGAGCGTCTCCGGCGAGGCTGTTGACACGCCCGATTGTTCATTAGCCGCCAGGGCTTCAGTATTGGCGTATTTTTTCTTTAATGAGTTTATGTCGCCGATTTTTGGGTGGTGGTCGAATGCTTCGCGCCAGTCGTTTTCGGAGCAGGCAAACCAAATTGCTTCGGCCTGCTCGAATAAACTTTCCCGGCTCTCAACCGGAAATAGTTTAGCCATTTCGTTCACCCAGGCCGTTGATCCACAGCAAGTAGTGAGTGTGGCCTGGAGCTGAACTAGCGGCAATTCATTTAATTCGGATAGGATCATAATTTACTATAGAACGCAGATCGTTATGATTTTTTATGATCTGCGTAAATCATATAAATCATACCGATCTGCGGGCTATTAATTAATTTAAATAGTTGTAGGAAAGCGATTTACGTTCTTGTAATAGATATAAACGGCGGGTTCTTTCCCCATGGCCGTAAACCATTGCTGGCAATACGGAGCCATCCAGATCGAATCTCCTTTTTTGATCGGGTACCAGTCTTTATCGAGCATGTACACTCCCTGGCCTTGTAAATAGATCAGACCGTGTTCCATGATGTGGGTTTCCACTAAAGGCAAATGCCCACCCGGATCGTAGGTGAAGATATTGACGGCCATGTCGAATGATAACGTATCGGGTAGTAGCACTTGCAAACGTAACGCCGGATCGCCCAGGTAGGAGGGCCCCTCTACCGTAGCGGCATCGCCAAAAAGAACAGCCGGTACGTCGAAGCCCTCCAGTCGTTCATAGACCTTGTGGAACGTCAGCAGTTGCGTTCCTGGTTTGGGCTGGCTGAAGGTGTACTGATGACCGATGGGTATATAAACAAACTGACCGGTCGTTAAGGGCTTCGTTTCGCCGTCTACCGTTGCGCTACATTCGCCTTCGATGACGTAGAAAAAAATCTGGGATTGTTGCGTGCTTCCAGTAAGCTGGCTGGTTTCGTTTAACGTAATCAACGTCTGGCACAGATTGGCGCCCATTTGTTCGTTGATAATGACATTAACCGTGCAATTATCCCATCCAGGAACACGACTGTTAATATAACCGTCGGGACTGATGACGGCGTGATTGCGTTTGACAACGGATCGGGTAAGGGCTGAAATTTCCATAGGTTATAGTTAACAAAATGGAACGCTGATTATTATGATGATTACGGTTCGTTATGATCGTAGAAATCAACGCTCTATCAATTCTTTTTCATGTAAATTATTGATAAACGTATCGGCAACCTGAAGGGCAGCCGCTAGATCTGCTAGTTCGACATTTTCGAGAGGATTGTGGCTGATGCCTTTAAAGCAACGGACAAATAACATAGCGATGGGGGCCACCTGCGAAATCGGAACGCCATCGTGCCCGGCTCCACTTACTAGCTGAATAAGTTCATAGTTATTGTCTTGAATGGCTTTCGCCAGCAACGTAGTGAAAAGAGGGCTGCAGACTACCGGAGCCGTTTCCTGAATGAAATGCCAATCTACCTGGATGGATCGTTTTTGCCCAATTTCTGCCAACGTATTCTGTAAGGATTGGCAGGCCGTTTCGAGAATAGCTACGTCGTTGCTACGTACGTCAAGGCTGCAACTAACGTCGCCGGGAATAACGTTACTGGCTGCGTTTACTACGTTTAATTTCCCAACCGTTGCCACCAGATTCGGTTGACTGGCACCGAATTGCTCAACGGCTAGCACGAACTCGGCGGCAGCGCACAGGGCGTCCTGTCGCATAGTCATTGGTACGGTTCCGGCATGGCCAGCCATGCCCCGAAACGTTAGTTCGATTCGTTTTTGGCCTGCAATATCGGTGACGATGGCGACTGGTACGTTACGTTCGTACAGTACCGGTCCCTGCTCAATATGAATCTCGAAATAACCAAGCCAATCATCTTTCGTAATGGCATCGGTTGGTAAAAATGCTACGTTACTTCCAATCTCCTGAATAGCGTTGACCAATAAGATGCCGGATTCGTCTTTCTTGTCGAGCAGCTCCTGGTCGAACGATCCGGCAACAACTTTGCTGCCCAGATACGTAGTGTGAAACCGGACACCCTCTTCGTCGCTGAAGGCAATCAATTCGATGTGAAACGGAAGCGATTGGCCGGATTGGATGATCTTTTCAACTACATCTAGCCCCATAATTACCCCCATAGGTCCGTCGAATTTTCCGGCATTCACGACGGAATCCATATGTGAGGCAATTACGAATGTTTTGGCGTCAGGGTTTTGGCTCACTAATCGGCCTCTTACGTTGCCAATGGCATCGACGCGGGTTTGCAGGCCAATTTGCTGCATCCACTGTTGAATAAGCCGACTTCCGGCCATGAACGCTGCAGAGCCAAACGTACGGGTAAGGTACGACGGATCTTCGCTAATCGACGCGAGTTCGTTGATTTTATAGAGTACATTTTCGGCGCGTCGCCAATAAGTCATCATGGTATCAGCGGAGAATAAGGTTGCCGGTATTTAATTGAGTGAATTGGCCATTGTCGAACACGTTTTCGCCACGCAGATACGTTTGCTCCACTGTTCCGTGGAGTGCTTCATTCAGATACGGGGTCATTTTATGCTTATGCTGCAACAAACTGTCGGTAACGGTTAACGATTGTTCGGGATTCCACACAACCAGATCGGCGTCGTACCCTTTCGCTATTTTCCCTTTTTTGTGGCTCAGCCCGGCTAGGTGAGATGGTTTTTCGGAAAGCCATCTGGCTATATCGATTGCAGAGAAGCCGCGTTCCCTGGCGGCTGTCCACAAGACGGGCAAGGCCAGTTGGAGAGAGGCAATGCCACCCCAGGCTGTCATGAAATTACCACTGTCGATTTGTTTTAACGAAGGGGGAGCGGGCGAATGATCGGTTGCCACAAAGTCAATGATGCCGTCCCGCAACGCCTGCCACAATTGGTCGTTGTTTTCTTTCCCGCGAATAGGAGGAGCACATTTAAATTGCGTTTGTCCATCCGGAATCGTTTCGGCGTTAAAATACAGATAATGCTGAGCCGTTTCAACCGTAAGCGGTAAGCCTTTTTGTTTGGCTATTGCAATGGGGTCGATGGAGTTGGCCGACGAAAGATGGACGATATGCGTTCGGCAATTAAATTCTTCGCACAGCCGAATCATCATGGCAATGGCTTTGTCTTCCCACTCGTTGGGCCGCGATGACAGATAATTGGCATAGGAACGAACATCACCCGTTGCCAGTACGTCGTCGGTCGATAATTCGCAGTGTACGAGCAGCGGTACGTTATGCCGGGCAATAATAGGCATGGCTTTCCGTAAGTCTTCTTCCGTTACGTTCGGAAAATCATCGATGCCCGAATGCGTCAGAAAGGCTTTAAATCCCAGTACGCCCTTGTCAATCAGCTTGTCGATTTCGTTGGTATTACCCGGTACCAGTCCTCCCCAGAAGCCACAAGCTGTATGCAGTTTGCCATACGTAGCGGCAATTTTTTGTTCGAACGCTTCAACGGTTGTGGTTACAGGCGATGAGTTTAAGGGCATATCGACCAGCGTAGTGATTCCACCGGCAATGGCTGCGCGGGTGGCTGTGTCGAAGCCTTCCCAGTCTGTTCGGCCTGGTTCGTTGATGTGGACATGGGGATCAATAACGCCAGGCATCAGAATATTGTCCTGTATATCAACGACATCGACGGTATGTTCGGGTAGAAGTTCGGGAAGAATGTCGTCGATCAGGCCGTTTTTAATGTAAACAACTCCTTTCTGAACCCCGTCTGGTGTGATAATGGTATTTCCTTTGATGGCAAATTCTGTCATGCTGGATGAAATGCGAAACGTTGGAAATAGGACGTAGCACAAACGCCGACGGCTGCGTACCGGCTGTTTCGACGTATCGCTAATCAGACGTAACGTGTAAACCGAAGTAGTGAGCGATGTAGACTAAAAATAGAAAAATTATTTCTATTATAGAGTTTGATACGATCCAAAATAGCCGAAACAGCCATGAAGATTACCCTGACCAAGAATGCATACGGCAAGAATGCCGTAAACCTGTCTAAAATTATTCGGCATCCCGACTATCATGAATTCAGGCAGATTTCTGTTAATGTATCATTGGAAGGTGATTTTGAGACGGCCCATACGCTGGGCGATAATGCCAATATTTTGCCGACCGATACGCAAAAGAATACGGTGTATGCCCTGGCGAAAGACCACTTTACAGATTCAATAGAAAACTTTGGCCTCTATCTGGCGAATCATTTCATAGCCAATAATCCGCAGGTTTCGCAGGCTACGGTCGATATTGTCGAATACCCGTGGACCCGGATGACGTTCGATGGCGAAGCCCATCATCATGCCTACGTTGGCGGCAGTTCAGAAAAGCACACTACGTCGATTAGGCAAACAACGAATGGCGTTACGGTCGTTTCTGGCATAAAAGACCTGCTGATTCTAAAAACGACCGACTCTGGTTTTGAAGGCTATATCAAGGATCAATATACGACGCTGAAAGAAACCGCCGACCGGATTTTTGCCACGCAATGCGAAGCTACCTGGACGTATACGACTCCTGACCTGGAATTTACAGCGCTCTTTACCCGCATTCGGAAAATATTATTGAAAACGTTCGCTCACCATAAAAGTCTGTCGGTTCAACAGACCTTACTGACCATGGGTAAGGCTGTTCTGGAAGAAAATCCTGACGTGAGCGAAATAAGTCTGAAAATGCCCAATAAGCATCATATCCTGTTCAATCTGGAGCAGTTCGGAATGGAGAACAAGAATGAAATTTTCATCGCCACCGACGAGCCCTATGGTTATATCACGGGGACAATAACCAGAACGTAAGCCGCCTAGTTGATGATCATTTTCATAAAAAGCAAACAGTATTTATTCCGGTTTATTTTTTACCTGAATGATCTGGGCCGCAATACTCACCGCTATTTCTTCGGGCGCCTGGCTATGAATCGGAAGGCCAATAGGCGCATGAATACGGTTTAGCTTCTCCTCCGTAATACCTTCTGCCCGATAGCCAGCGAATAAGGTGTTAATCTTGGTCTGGCTTCCCAGAACGCCAAAATACCGGAACGATTTGTCGAATAAGGCCCGAATCGCCTGATCGTCTGTTCGATAGCCAAATGTCATAACAACAACATATTGGTGATTGCCCGATGGAATCATGTTGTTTAGCTGGGCGTAGTCGTCGACAACGGTTTTGTCATGTGCTACGTCGTTTAGCTGCATGGTATGCAGATCGGGCCGATTGTCGTACACATGAATGCAAAAATCCATCGTCGACATTATCCGCGATAGTGCCAACGCGCAATGGCCTCCACCAACGATGAAGAGATGATTCGTAAAACCGATACGTTCCTGATAGCGCCAATCCTGTTCTGACCGTATCGTGAACTCATAGTCCGTTTCGGGTAACAGATCCGTTGAGAATTGAATACCGGACAGCGATAGGGTAAGCAAGCCTGTGTCGCCCTTCTTCAGACAGTTCACAATCGCCTGAACAGACTGGGCGTCGCTGGGCTGTACGCAATACTGTAAAATGGTTTGATCGCCAGAGCAAATCATGCCGCTCTGATTATGCGTTACTTTTTTGTCGTGGTATTGTGTCCGAATGGAAAGGGTAGCCGCCTTGTTTCGAAGCGTTTCTTTTGCCAATTCAATGAATTTATGCTCCATAATGCCACCACCGATAGAACCAGCCATCTCGCCAGGCAGATTGACGGCCATCAGAAATCCCTGCCTACCCGGACTGCTACCGTGGCTTTCCAGCACGTATAGAAGCATGACGGGTATATGTCGCAAAAGGCTATCATGAATTAGCTGCCAGGTGCTTAGCGCTTTCGGTTTGTTCATTCGTTACGGAATCTTCCTTCGCAGAGTTGTCATATAAAGCCAATAAAACTTTTTCAGGAGTCATTGGCGCATCAAACGGTATCGCAGCGGTAGAGTTAAATGCATAAATGGCGTTACGTAGCGCAAAATAGGCGCCGATACCGTACATCAAGGGTGGCTCTCCGACAGCTTTTGATCGGAAAATGGCCAGATTATCCTGCTCGGTTTTCAGGGGTTCAATGGCAATTTCTTTGGGAACAGAATAGATGTCGGGGACTTTGTAGGTCGATAAAGCATTGGACCGTAAACGCCCGGCTTTGTCATAGACGACTTCTTCCATAGTCATCCAGCCGAGTCCCTGAACGATACCGCCTTCAATCTGCCCCCGGTCGATCAGTGGATTCATGCTAACGCCAAAGTCATGGACAACTTTAACGGATTCCATGTCGTACGTACCGCGCAGACAGTCGATGGTCACTTCGACAATGGCTGTTCCGTAAACATGATACGCAAAGGGATGGCCTTTCTCCCGGCTGGCATCGTAGTGAATTTCCGGCGTAGCGTAATGGGCGTGTTCAGAAAGACTAACGCGCTTCGTGAATGCCTCCATCACCAGTCGATTCCAGTCCCAGTCGGTACGTTCGCCGTTCACATACACCCATTCGTCTTTCAGGATGATTTCTTCGGCAGACACCTGGAATTCTCCAGCAGCTACCACTTTTAATCGGTTAACGATTTCGGTACAGGCCATCTGCACTGCCTTTCCGTTCAGATCGGCCGTAGCGCTGGCGGCAGAGGGAGATGTATTGGCGATTCGATACGTACTGGTTGCTTGCAACTTAATGCGTTCTGGACGTACTGAAAACTCATGGGCCGCTACCTGGAGCATCTTGGTATTTACGCCCTGCCCCATTTCTACGGCTCCCGTGCTGACGCCAACGCTTCCGTCGGTGTAGACATGGACGAGTGCCCGCGCCTGATTCATCCGGGTGTTCGTAAATGAGATGCCAAAGCAGATTGGCATTAACGCAATTCCTTTCTTGTACAGTACGTTGGTGGCATTGAACGAATCGATTCGGCTTCTGATGGCACTGAGTTCGTACAACTCTTGGGCTTTGTTCCAGCAGGCATGTGCTTCACTCACTGCTTTCTGGCCGTAGGCAAATTCGTCGCCCGTTTTATTCAGATTTCTGGACTGAATGACTGATGCGTCAATGCCTAAGTTTTCAGCGGCTTTGGCAATGGCGGCTTCGATGACAAACATCCCCTGTGGACCGCCAAACCCCCGGAAAGCCGTGTTGGGTGGCAAATGGGTTCGACAGCTATAGGCCGTGGCTGTTACGTTCGGAATGAAATAGCTGTTGGTGCAGTGGAAAAGGGTACGTTCGAGAACAGCGGGCGACAGGTCGGCGGCCGCGCCTGCATTCTGGTAGAACGTAGCTTCGTAAGCAATGATACGTAGCTCATCGTCCAGCCCGATTTTGAAATCTGACGAATAGGGATGACGCTTGCCGGTCATGGCCATATCTTCCATCCGATGGAGCGAATATTTGACCGGTTTTCGGAGAATATGCGCGGCTAACGCACACAAGGCCGCCCACATATTGGCCTGATCTTCTTTGCCGCCAAAACCGCCACCGAGCCGCGTTACGTCGACATCAATCTGGTGCATAGCCAACCCCGACGATCGGGCAACGGCCCGTTGTACGGCGGTTGGTCCCTGTGTTGACGAATACAGCTTAATGGCGTTGTTCTCCTGCGGAATAGCGTAAGCTCCCTGCGTTTCAATGTACAGATGCTCCTGGCCGTTTGAGTCTGCCCGGCCCTTAGAAATATGCGTGCATTGTGCCCAGGCCGTGCTCGTATCGCCAAGCCGATGGGTTCGGGGACGGATGATCAATTCGCCCTTGGCATGTGCTTCGCGTGGATCAGTAATAACGGGGAGCGGATCAATGTCAACGGTTATTTTTTTTACAGCCGCCCTGGCTTGATCGTCGGCTTCGGCCAGTACGAAAGCAATGGGCATACCGACGTAGTGAACGTGATGTTCGGCCAGCAGTGGTTCGTCAGGCACGATACCCCCTATCTGATTTTCGCCCGTTACGTCCTGGTAGGTTAGTATTTTTACTACGCCGGGCATGGCTTCAGCCACCGACAGGTCAAGGCGTTTAATGATGCCATGAGCAATGGGTGAGGGAAATGCGGCTCCGAACAACGTGCCCTGAACTAACGGAATGTCGTCCAGATAAATTGATTCGCCCCGTACATGCGTTCTGGAATCTATATTTTTCATAATGCTATCGAAGTAGGATAGAAAGCAGATTTTTAGGATTGGTATGATCAATAATGATCTTAATCATCCTAACAATCTGCGGTCTATTGAATCAACAACTGCTCCACTTTCAGCTCGGGAAACAGCTTTATGAAATGAGCTTTTATCAATTGAGCCAGCAGTAGGCGTTTGTAGGTTTCCGTACCACGTGCATCGCTGATGGGCGAGATTTCGGTTTGAGCGATGGCTGTGGCCTGAAGTACTACGTCTTCGGTAATTGACTTTCCCGTCAAAAACGTTTCCGTTTTTACCAGCCGCTTCGGAATAGGCGCAACTCCTCCGGCCGATAGTTTTACCGACGTAATGACATTGTTTTCAACAGTGAGGTTGATAGCCGAATTGACACTGGCAATATCCAGATGCGTGCGTTTGCTGACTTTCTCGAAGTTAAACCGAGTGGTTGCACCAGGTAAATCAAATCGAATCTGGGTCAAATGCTCTTCTGGCTGTTTATCCAGCATTTTATAGCCCAGGTACAGGTTTCGTAGTGGTAATTCGCGTAACGTAACGCCATTGCTAAATGTCAACGTAGCATCCAGCGCCAGAAAAAATATTGTGAAATCGCCAATGGGTGAGGCATTGATGAAATTGCCACCAATGGTCGCTATGTTACGGATGGGCGTCGATGACACTAATTTAGTGTAGTCGTTGAAGCCAGGAAAATAGCGTTGTATGATCTCCGACTCGATCAGATCGGTTACAGTCGATGCGGGTCCAATAATACATTGGTTACCTTCCTGCTGAATGCCTTTTAACTCCGTTTTATCGAACAAAAACTGAATCGATGCGTCTTTAATTTCGTCATGCTTTTGTACGTAAACATCCGTTCCGCCCCCGATACGTTGTGCGAGTGGATTGTCGTTTTTGAGTTCTCCGTCTACCCCTAGAGACAACGTTTGTAAACGATCCTGAATCGTGGTGAAGTAAGCAGGTAGTATGTTTTGTCCTACGGCAAAGTCTGTAGGCGTTTCGTTGTTACGGGGTTCCAGCAGATGTGCTACGTGTGTGGCTGCCCTCTCGATGGATTTATAGCCCGTACACCGGCATATATTTCCGTCAATAGCGGTAATGGCATTCTGGACAGTAGGCTCGTTTTTACTCAGACAAAAACCGGCTAGCGACATCACAAATCCGGGCGTACAGAAACCGCATTGCGTGGCGGACTCATCGGTCATTGCCTGCTGAATAGGATTCAGATCAGTCATGTTGATGCCTTCTACCGTTACAATATGTTTGCCATGCGCATTACCCAACGGCATCAGGCAGGAGGTCGCCGTACGATAGCGTAACGTCCCCGTCGACAGGTCGCCAACGAGTACGGTACAAGCCCCACAATCGCCCTCGCGACAACCGATTTTCGTACCCATCAGGTGTTGATGATAGCGTATAAAATCAAGTACAGGCGTTCCGGATGGGAGGGACGTGTTAACTTCTTTGTTATTTAAAATAAATTCAATCAATTGTATGTCACATGTTTATAGAAAAATAGAACGCAGGTCGTCATGATTTTTATGATCTATATAGATCTTAAGTAATCATAAAAATCATGACGATCTGCGTTCTATTGTGTATTAATGATCATTCAGCGGCAAACCGCGCTGTTGGAATTCTATCCAGTTCAGGTATTCGTCGCCTTTACGTTGTTCTACCATCGTGATACAATTGTCGACGGGACATACCAATTTACATAAATTACAGCCAACGCACTCATTTTCGATGATCGAATACGTATTATAGGGCTTGCCGTAGGTCAGGTTTATGGCCTGATGTGACGTATCTTCGCAGGCGATGTAGCAGAGGCCGCAATGGATGCACTTGTCCTGATTGATGTTGGCAACGATGTGGTAATTGATATCGAGATCTTCCCAATGCGTGATGGTCGGGACTGATTTGCCAATAAAGTCGTAGATGGTGTTAAAGCCTTTTTCGTCCATCCAGTTGTTGAGTCCGTCGCAAAGGTCTTCGATGATGCGAAAACCATGCTTCATAACGGCCGTACAAACCTGCACCGACGTAGCACCCAGAAGCATAAATTCGGCGGCATCTTTCCAGGTGCTGATTCCGCCGATACCCGAAATCGGTACGCGCGACGTAACAGGATCTTGGGCAATGGTTGTCAGCATTTTGAGAGCAACTGGCTTGACGGCAGGGCCACAATAGCCACCATAGGCCGATTTGCCCGCTACGTATGGATTGGGTACAAACGTGTCCAGGTCGACCCCCGTTACGGACTGAATGGTGTTAATGAGCGACAAGGCATTTGTTCCCCCCTCGATGGATGCTCTACCAGTCGGAACAACCGAATGCACATTTGGGGTCAGCTTGGTAATAACCGGAATCGTCGCTTTTTCCATGACCCATTCCACCACCATTTTCGCGATTTCAGGATCTTGCCCGACGGCTGCGCCCATACCCCGTTCGGTCATGCCATGAGGACAACCGAAATTTAGTTCGAGTCCATGCGCTCCTGTGTCCTCAACCTGGGCAATCAGTTCATGCCATTTGTCGCGGGTATTGTCGGCCATGAGCGATACAACCATCGCCCGGTCGGGAAACTCCCGAATGCATTCGGCAATCTCGCGCAGATTGATAGCCAATGGCCGATCCGAAATGAGTTCGATATTATTCAATCCCATCATTTTCGTACCGTTGTAATCAACTGCCGAGTACCGCGACGATACGTTCTTGACCTGCGACCCCAGCGTTTTCCAGACAACACCGCCCCAACCTGCTTCGAAAGCACGTAGTACGTTGTATTTTTTGTCCGTCGGTGGAGCGCTCGCCAGCCAAAACGGATTCGGCGATTTAATACCGAGAAAATTTGTTGATAGATCAGCCATATAGTTAATCAATAGAACGCTGATTGTTAGGATTGGTATGATCAATAATGATCTTTTCGGCTGTTGGCAAAAACTCTACGCTTTTGTTGCGGTTGTCGACCAAAATTGAGTAAAAGACCAACTTCAATATCAGTAGCTTTAAGATAATTAGTCAATTGAGCTTCATGCTCAGGTACTATTCCATCGGCGGCTTTCAATTCGATAATAACGCAGTTATTAACAATCAAATCAGCGTAGTACACGCCTACCTTCTGTTGTTCGTAATACACGTCGATTGGTTGCTGCGTAACACAGTCTAACCCCAGCTTAAGTAATTCGATACGCATTGCGTTCTCATACACTTTCTCAAGAAAACCATAACCCAGTGTATTATAAACTCGATAGAAAGCCTTTAAAATCAGTTGCGTCAGGTCAGAATGTTGATAGTTAGTATCCATGATTAGCAGAATTGCTTACTAAAATCATAAATTCATCTTAACCATCATAAAAATCAGCGTTCTATTTCCTGAGGAACCCTAAGATCGCTCGGGCTCCGTCTTTCCCGGCTTGTACGGCATCGACGACTTCTTTGCCGCCGTTGACGCAATCGCCACCCGCAAACACGCCGGGGATGTTGGTTTCGCAGTTTTCGTTGATCACTAGTTTACCGTACCAATGAGTCAACTGGTTGTCCTGTACCAAATCTTCGTATGGAATTTGACCGGCCGCTTTAATCACCATATCGACGTCCAACGCAATAGTTTCGCCTGTTTCGACAGGAGTCCGTCGACCGCTGGTGTCGGGTACACCCAATTCCATTACGTTGCAAATCAATTGCGTGACACGCCCATTTTCACCACGCACTTCTTTAGGCGATGCCAGCCAGATAATGGAACAGCCATCTAGTTTGGCCAGATTTAGCTCCACTTCGGTGCTTGGCATTTCGGCTTGTGTCCGACGATAGACGATCGTTACTTCTTTAGCGCCGAGTCGTTTCGCTTGGGTGGCTGCATCAATGGCCGTCATGCCCAGGCCAATTACCGCTACTTTATCGCCAACCGGAACGGATGGGTAGCCTTTCTCGCGAATGTCGTAGATGAAGCGTAGAGCATCTTCAACGCCTGCCAGCTCTTCGCCGGGAATGTCCAGAGAACGGGCTACACCAACGCCAATGCCCAGATAAACCGCGTCATAATTGGCCTGCAACTCCGCCAACGTAACATTACGGCCCAGTTCCTGCTCGTATTTGATGTGAATGCCGCCCAGCGACGTAATGAACTTAACTTCATCGTCGCAGAACTGGGGTGTCACTTTATAGGCGGCAATGCCATAGGTCATCAGGCCACCCCCTTTGCTTTCTTTTTCGTAGATCGTTACTTCTACCCCTTCGCGACTCAATACGTGGGCGCAACTCAAGCCAGCCGGTCCTGCCCCAACAATAGCCACTTTTTTACCGGTAGACGGCTTGCGCTGGAACAAGGGCCACTGAGCGGCAATGGCTTTTTCTGTCGAATAGCGTTGAAGTTTAGCGATGGGGATCGGTGGTTCGTCCAGCAGGTTGTAGACGCAGGAACCTTCGCATAGTTTCTCTACAGGGCAGACTTTAGAGCAGCCGCCCCCCATAATATTGGCGTCCAGAATCGTATAGGCCGAACCTTTGATATTATCGGTGCTAATCTGCTTAATGAACTTGGGAATGTTGATGCTCGTTGGGCAACTCTTGGTGCAGGGAGCATCGTAACAAAACAGACAGCGATTCGCTTCCACCAATGCCGCTTCCCGGTTTTCAAAGGGCGGGTGGATGTCGCTGAAATTTTGCTCGTATTGTTCAGCCGTAAGTCGATTATTTTTAATAGACACGTCTTTCGAATGGTGAATGGTGAATAGAACGCTGATTGGTATGATGATTATGGTTCGTTATGATCTGCGTAAATCATAATCATCATAAAAATCAGCGTTCTATTCACCTATTTACAGTTCAACTAACTTATCATACGTCTCTGGGCGTCGGTCTCTAAAAAATTGCCAGACGCTACGTACCTCATCGATCATGTCGAGGTCAAATTCAGCAATGAGCAGTTCGTCTTTATCTTCTGAAGCAATAGAGAAAATTTGCCCGCGTGGATCAACAAAGTAGGACGACCCGTAGAAACGACCGAGATTCCAGGGCTTTTCCTCGCCAACTCGGTTAATACAGCCCATAAAATAGCCATTGGCAGCTGCGTGAGCGGGTTGCTCTAATTTCCAGAGATACTGGGATAATCCCGCTACCGTTGCTGATGGATTATAGACAATTTCTGCTCCGTTCAGGCCCAGGCAACGGGCACCATCCGGGAAATGCCGGTCGTAGCAGATATAAACGCCAACCTTAGCGTAGCGCGTCTGGAAAACCGGATAGCCTAAGTTGCCGGGTTTGAAGAAGAATTTCTCCCAGAAGCCGGATGTATGCGGAATGTGGTTCTTCCGGTATTTACCCAGATACGTACCGTCAGCGTCGATCACGGCCGCTGTGTTATACAGTACACCCGCCTGTTCTTTTTCGTAGACCGGCACGATGATGACCATATTGTATTTCCTGGCATACTCCGCCATTCGATCGGTGGTCGGACCAGGGACTGATTCAGCGGACGCATACCACGCCGAATTCTGGCCCGGACAGAAATAAGGTGTGCTGAAAATTTCCTGCAAACACAAAATCTGCACGCCCTTCTCACCAGCTTCTTCGATGAGTGGGATGTGCTTCTGGATCATGGCTTCTTTAATTTCCTCAATCGTGCCTTCGCCCTCTGTCTTAGGCAGACTCATTTGTATTAGTCCCGATTTAATAATCCGTGGCATGCTTACGTAAGTTTAACAGATGGACATTCTAGATTATAGCACTCACTTTGCTACGTTTGATAAACTGCCCGTATCCCTTGTCAATCAGGCATTTGTTGTTGTCTATGGCCACTTGACCACGTAGCAGTACCGTTTTTACTTTACCGGTTAGTTCCCAGCCTTCGTAGCCCGAATAGTCGACGTTCATGTGATGGGTTTTGGCCGAGAGCGTATGTTTCTCTTCAGGATCAAAAATGACAATGTCGGCATCGCTACCAACAGCTATCGTACCTTTGCGGGGGAACATACCGAAGATTTTGGCTGGGTTTGTACAGGCCACTTCAACGAATTTGTTCAATGTGATTTTGCCTTTCTGTACACCCTCACTGAAAAGCAATTCAATTCGATTTTCGATGGCGGGATGCCCGTTGGGAATCTTCGAGAAATCATTTTTGCCCATCAATTTCTGTTCCCACATAAACGGGCAATGATCGGTTGCAACGATTTGTACCAATCCCTGGTTAATGCCCGCCCACAAAGCTTCCTGATCTTTTTTCTCCCGTAACGGCGGACTCATCACCCATTTCGCTCCCTCGAAATCCTGTTCATAGAGCGATGCGTCGAGTACGAGGTACTGGATACAGGTTTCCGCAAACACTTTCTGATTACGGCGGGTGGCATTTCGAATGGCATTGAGTGCCCCTTCGCAGGTCATGTGAACAATGTAGCCGGGGCATCCGGTGTAATTGGCCATATCCGAAAAGCGGCCACTGGCTTCCGCTTCCGTAACTTCGGGTTGGGAGAGGTAGTGATACAACGGCGATACGTTCCCTTCCGACCGATGCCTGGCCACGAGATAATCGATCATATCGCCGTTGGTGGCATGCACCGTTACCATCCCGCCCTGCTTCTTCACTTCCTGCATGAGTCCAACCATCTGGCTGTCGTTGATCATCAAGGCACCTTTATAAGCCATGAATGTTTTGAAGGACGTAATGCCTTCGTTCTCAACCATGTCCTTGATCTCGGCTTTCGAATCGTCGTTGAAGTCGGTTACGGCCATGTGGAAACTATAGTCGCCAACGGCGGTTCCCTGAGCACGGGAGTTCCATTCGGCCAGGGCTTCTTTGAGTGAATGCCCTTGTTTTTGCAGGACAAAATCAATGACGGTTGTTGTGCCGCCAAATAGAGCGGCACGGGTGCCCGTCTCGTGCGTATCGCTGGAGAACGTACCCATAAATGGCATATCCAGATGCACATGCGGATCAATACCACCCGGAAACACTAATTTCCCTGATGCGTCGATCACCGTATCGGCCTGAATGGGCAGATTTTTCCCGATGGCGGAAACCGTTTCGCCTTCAATAAAAATATCCGCTACGTAATCGTCGGCTGCCGTAATGACCCGCCCGTTTTTAATTAGTGTACTCATGATTAGTCAGAAACTATGGACCGCAGATTCTTATGATAATCATGGTCAATTATGATCTGCGCAAATCATAACTATCATACCAATCAGCGGTCTATTAGCTGTTTGCTAAGAGTTAATCGATAAATCATCGGCGCGCTTCACCAAAACCGTCTCGTCTTTCATGGCTAAGACGACTGGTCTCATCAAGCCTAAATAAACCACACCGCTTACAAAAAAGCCGACGAACCAGGCGTAGTGGTAAAGCTGTGAAATCCAGCCAGGAACGCTGTCGGTAGGAATGGCATGAATGGTGGTTAGAAACCCTGGAATATTAGGGATAATGCCCGCCAACAGGGCCAGGATAGCCGCTGAATTAAAGCCGTTCTTGTAGCTATACCTTCCTGTTGTACTGTATAGATCAGTCAGGACCAGCTTCTGTTTTCGCAGAAAGAAATAATCGGCAATCATGATGCCGCCGACTGGTCCAAGTAAACTCGAATAGCCGACTAACCACGTAAAGATGAAGCCGGTCGGGTCAGCAATTAGCTTCCACGGAAAAATTAGAATGCCAATGATGCCCGTGATATAGCCACCTTTTCGGAAGTCAATTCTGGAGGGTGCCAGATTGGCAAAATCATTGGCAGGGCTAACAATATTAGCCGCAATATTGGTCGCCAGCGTAGAAACCGCTACTGAAATCATGGCCACGCTGACCAATAATTTGTTCTCAAATTTTCCGGCCAGAACGAGCGGGTCCCAGATGGTTGTTCCGTAAATAATAGTGGTGGCCGACGTAACGACTACACCGATAAAAGAGAATAATGTCATAGAGGGCGGTAAGCCGATAGCCTGGCCCTTTATCTGCGCTTGCTGGCTGGTTGCGTAGCGGGTAAAATCAGGAATGTTCAGGGAGAGCGTTGCCCAGAAGCCGACCATGCCGGTTAAGGCCGGGAAGAAAAATGTCCAGAAAGCGGATGAATCGGTAAACTTCGCCGACTGCTGTAAAATTGGTCCTAGCCCGTTCCCGGCTGAAATAGCCCACCAGAGCAATGCCAGGGCGGCAACGGGTAAAAAGAATGCTTTAAAGACGAGCAGCTTTTTGATGCTTTCAACACCCAGATACACTACGTACATATTTACTAACCAAAACAGAACAAAGCAGATAGCGGGCCCGGTTTGCAGGCCAAACGAAGCCGGAAATACGTCAGGTACTGTTTCCAATGCCGGAATCCATAAACGTAGCATCTGATAAACCGAAAAGCCACCCAGCCAGGTCTGGATGCCGAACCAGCCGCAGGCAACAATAGCCCGTAACAGAGCCGGTACGTTAGCGCCACTGGTTCCGAAACTCGCCCGCGCCAGAACCGGGAATGGAATACCATATTTGGCCCCGGCATGGCCATTTAGAATCATGGGAATCAGGACAATGGTGTTACCCAGAAAAATGGTCAGAATAGCCTGCCACCAGTTCATGCCGCCTTCAATCAGCGAACTAGCCATCATATACGTAGGAATGCACAAGCTCATGCTGATCCATAAAGCTGCGTAATTCCAGGTATTCCATGTCCGTTTTGACGCTGGAATAGGGGCTAGGTCCTCACTGTAAAGCGCTGACGATTCATCGACGTGTTCTTCCTGCATGGGTCAGTTTTTGGTTTCTGATTTTTTGTTTTGGCTAAGGTTCGATCCGTTACGGATGGGACAATAAACCAAAAGCTACACATTATCTAGCTCATTTTCAATGTGTCAAATACCATCTTCTTGAATTTGGCTTCATCGGCTTCAACACAGATGGTGGCGTTTGGCTGCTTTCCCCAAACTCCCAGCTCATCGATGGCCAAAGCGCCCAGCGTTAATTCTCCCCGTGTTTCGACATCGACAAAGCGTGATACCTTTTCGGATACGATGCTCGGATCAATCACAGCAGCTATCGTTATGGCGTCGGGGTGATTGGAGCCGTTCATTTTCTGATGCTCTTTGCAATACTTCCGACGGATGCGGTTGATTTTCATGAAGAAGTCGGAGTATTTCGTGCCTAACTTTTCGACTTTCACATAATCCTCATCCGTAAATACAGAACTCTTGACGCTCACGTCGAAACCAACCGTTGTTATTGGAATACCCGATTGAAAAACGACTCGAGCGGCCTCTGGATCGACCCAGGCATTGTACGTGGCGCCGGGATTGATGTTTCCATAAAACTTGTAAAAGCCACCCATGAAATACAACTCTTTAATTTTCTTCGCGATAGTTGGATCTTTAAGGAGCGCCAATGCTACGTTGGTCATTGGTCCAATGGCAACAATAGTCAGTTCGCCGGGATTGGCATTCACAAGCCGAACAATAGCATCAACCGCGTGCTCTTTGTCTGGTTTTTGCTTTGGATCCGGAAAATGAGCATCACTCATACCATCGCTGCCGTGTACATACGTAGCGTTGCCGTGAACCTGACGTACCAACGGTCGGGCCGATCCCTGATACACGGGAATCTGCCCTGATTTTCCGGCTAATTCCAGCGTATAGAGTGCATTTTTGGTTTGCTGGTCAAATCCAACATTGCCGCACGTAATGGTAATCGCTTCGACTTTCAGTCTGGGCGAGGTCACGGCCATCAGAACCGCCAGCGCATCATCGGTGGCCGTATCACTGTCGAGAATGATTCGTTTTACGGGATCGGCCGTTGGTTTCCCTGATGCAAATACCCAGGCAGGCAGCAATGCAGCAGCCGATCCAACCGAAATGGTTTTAATGAATTGACGTTTTGTTACGTGCATTTAATCAAGTTTACATTTCATAAATCTGTCATCAATAGAACGCTGATTTTTATGATGATTATGGTTCGTTATGATCTGCGTAAATCATAATCATCATACCAATCAGCGTTCTATTACGTATTCGTCGGCTATTTTTAAGGCTTCACTGATGATGGCTAATCCTTCGTCAATTTGCTCTTTGGTTACGCAGAGAGGAGGGGCTACAAACACATAGCTCCAGCGCACAAACGTATACATGCCCAACTCCTTAATTTTGGCCCCAACTTTTGCCATTACAGCCATTTGATCGGGCGTAGCGTTGAAAGGCGCCATGGGTTCTTTCGTTGTCCGGTTTTTGACAATTTCGAAGCAGCCAAGCAAACCCGTTGTTCTGAAGTCGCCGATGCTGGGGTGTTTCTGCTTCATCAATTCTGCCTGCTCTGTTACGTATTGACCCATCTGAGCAGCATTCTCCAGCAGATTCTCATCTTCGTAGATTTTGATGTTTTCCAGAGCGGCTGCACAACTCACCGGATGGGCATTGTAGGTCATGCCCGTGGCCAGTATCCTATCGTTATAGTGAGCTGCGATTTTATCCGTAACCATCAGACAGCCAAATGGCAGATAGCCCGACGTAATGCCTTTCGCCATCGTAACCATGTCGGGAACAATGCCATGATTCTCAAATCCAAACCACTTGCCGGTTCTGCCGAAGCCGCTTAGCACTTCATCCATGATCAGCAGAATACCGTATTTATCGCAGATGTCGCGAACAGCTTTCAGATAGCCTTCAGGATATTGCAGACAGCCCGATGTTCCCGATTCGCCTTCCAGCATGATGGCGGCAATATTGCCCGGACCTTCATAGCCAATAATACGTTCCAGTTGCGCTATGGAATCGGAGAGCATACTTTCCCGGTCGTGATTCCAGCGATAGGGATAAGGAATATCGAAATGAACAAAATTGGGAGCCTGTTGTGAATCGTCTGGTAATTTGCGTGGATCACCACCAACCGAAAGTGCCCCATACGTAGCGCCATGATAGGACTGATAACGGCTCAGGATTTTGTGTCGGCCTGTGTACGAACGAGCCATTTTTATGGCGGCTTCATTTGACGTAGCACCGCACAGCGTAAAATAGGCTTTATTCAAATCGCCGGGGCAGATTTCAGCTAGCTTTTTACCCAACTCTCCCCGAACTTTTGTGACGCAATAGGGCGTAACGTAGCTGACTTCCTGCATCTGACGAACAACCGCTTCCGTAATTCGCTGATTACCGTGGCCGATGTTGACGTTCATTAGACCCGACGAAAAATCGATATATCGTTTGTCGTCATAATCGTATAGATAAACGCCTTTTGCGTATTTAACCGCAATGGGTGAAATGCCTTTTTGTTTGCTCCAGACAAATACGGTAGAGTCGAAATTATCCTGAAGGACCTCTTCCGTTTCAGAAAGCGTTGTTGCGTCAAGCATGATTGTGATATAGTTTGTAGCCTATTAATTAACTCATCCAGTTTATTCCCGCTTCGGGATTCCACTTGGTTGTGCTCTTCTTCAGTTTTGTCCAGAATTCGATGGAGCTTTTACCCGTAATGTCGCCAACACCGAACCGGCTTTCGTTCCAGCCGCCGAACGAAAAAGGCTCGCGGGGAACCGGAACACCAACGTTTACGCCCACCATACCGGCGCTGGCTTTGTCCATGACGTAGCGCGCCATACCACCATTTTGGGTAAAAACAGAAGCCGCATTACCATACGGGTTGGCATTCTCAATGGCCAGCGCTTCATCGACCGTATTGGTGCGCATGATGCTAATTACTGGCCCAAAAATTTCTTCCTGAGCAATGGCCATATCGGGTCTGACGTAGTCAATAACTGTTGGACCGACATACGTACCATTTTCTTTGCCTTCCACCTTCGGGCTACGTCCATCGACTAATACTTTCGCGCCCTGGCTCTCAGCCTCAGTGATGTAACGTTCAATGCGTTCTTTGGAAGCCCGGTTGATTACGGCCCCCAGATTTTTACCCGGCACTACCTTTTGCGCTTCTTCGCACAGTTTCTCAATGATATGATCAACTGGCCCGACTGCCACCATGGCCGATGCTGCCATACAGCGTTGCCCAGCACAGCCCGCCATGGATGCCGTAATGTTTTGAGCGGTCATGGATGGAATGGCATCGGGCAGAACGATCAGGTGGTTTTTGGCTCCGCCGAGTGCCAGACACCGTTTGAACGTACTGGTTGCGCGTTGGTAGACCAGTTTGGCAATCTTAGTTGAGCCAACGAACGAAACGGCCTCAATGCCCGGATGATCACAGATCGCATTCACTACGTCGCCATCGCCGTGAACGATGTTAAAAACGCCAGCGGGCAAACCTGCCTCCTGCAATAAGTCGGCCAGCCGCCCCACACTAAGCGGGACTTTTTCGGATGGTTTGATAATCATGCAGTTGCCAAGGGCGATTGCATTCGGGATGGTCCAGTTGGGAACCATACTCGGAAAGTTAAAGGGAACAATACTGGCAACTACACCCAGCGGTACGTGCTCTGTCCGGCATTCAACGCCCCGACTCACTTCCAGCACTTCACCAGGAATTAGCTGTGGTAACGAACAGGCAAATTCCGACAACTCGGCTCCCTTCTCGATCTCGGCAACGGCTTCATCGTACGTTTTGCCGTTTTCTTCCTGAACCAGTAAGGCCAGTTCCTTCAAGTTCTTCTCCAACAGTGCTTTATAACGAAAGAAAACCTGAACGCGCTCTTTTATTGGCGTTCGGCTCCAGATCGGAAATGCTACTTTGGCAGCTTGTACCGCTGCATCCAGATCCTGGTTATTGGACAACGGAACCGTCGATAAATGGGAACCGTCTACCGGAGAAATAACGTCCAGCATTCGGTCGGATGAGGAGCTGATAAATTGCCCGTTTATGTAGTTCTGAATAGCAGCGTACTTCATGGTTTTGTTGTAGGTCTGCATATTTTGCAGATAATTGAGGTGTAATCTAAAAATAATTTAGAGTTAAGTCAACTTTTAGCAATATTTTTACAGTAACAAAACAACAAGAATGGAAAAGAATACGAGTACGCTGGACGATCTGGACTTCGCGATTTTGTCCTGTCTTCAGAAAGACGGGCGTATGTCCTTTACAGAAATCGCGGAGCAGTTGAACGTATCGGTGGGAACCGCCCGAACACGGCTCAATCGCTTAATCGAAGAAGGAGTAATTCATATTGTAGGCCGGGTTGATCCTGACAAAGTAGGCTTTCGGGCGTATGCTCACGTAGCTGTTTATGTCCGTCCCGCTACGTTGAAAGAACACGTAGCAGAAGAAATCGCTAAAATGCCGGAAGTGAGTTTTCTGGCCAGTACGTCAGGGGATTACGACCTGGAAGTAGATGTCATGTGCCAGACAAATAATCATCTGGTCGAATTTATTAATGAGATTTCCAGGATCGAAGGCATTTATCAGACCAAAACAACGCTGTATTTTAAAGTATACAAATACGCTCAGCCTGACCTGAACTTGCTGAAGAACTAACTGAGCTGTTTCGATGCCCAGGTCGTAAACGTACACCAGTTGGCTATCTGGCTGGTACGTTCCGTGAACGCTTTCGACAGTTTGTCATAACACTGCGTTTTTTGACGATTACGAATCGCGGTTAGCAGCAATGCGAGAAACGTCGGCAATAGAAGGTTTGCGCAGTGAAAAGTGTAGTCGATAAAAGCTACTTAAACGTCCGGTAGGAATGAATTTTTGTTGAATAAATGGATGTTTGTTGATCTATTTTTAGTAACTGTCAAATAGAATATTTTATAGTTTATGTGGGTTTCAGTAATGGCTCACCATTATAGATAAAGCAAAGGCCGAAAACGGATCAGTAAGTTAGGAATCTCACAATTTTTTTGGCTACACGTCAGAATGCAAACGTTTGCGGCAGCGTTTGCATAGGTTAGGCATCAGTGCAATAGAAAAATCGTGTTTCGCGTCCTTTGATAAGTTGAATAATTCAGATAATATTCTGTAAAAAGCCAGTATGTGTCGGTAGGCACTACGCTGTGCACTTGTTTTTAGAATCGCTCCGGAAGATGCTAAAATTGGATTTATCAGTGAATTGGTGTTGTGCCGTAGTTCATTGACTTAATGCCATTTACACGGAGGACGTGGTTTTAAAACGAAATGCCTTTTCTTAAACTTTCTATTTCATGAAATCCTGTCTAGTTTTTCTTTTTTGCCTGCTTACCCTATCCGTATCAGCACAATCGTCAATTGATGTTGATAAAGAATTTGCTTTTGCGGCCAAACAGTACGAGCGGATGCTGCAAACCCACCCGGACACCACCAAATTTCCCCAATCGACTAACCCCGATGGTAGCATCCGAAACATGAAATCAGACTGGTGGTGTAGTGGCTTTTTTGGCGGATCGCTTTGGTATATTTATGAGCGTACAAAAGCACCAGCCTGGAAAGATGCTGCTCACAAATGGACAATGGCGGTTGCTAAAGAACAATACAATACCGGTACGCACGATTTAGGTTTTATGCTTTATTGTCCGTTCGGAAACGGATATCGGTTGACGAAAAACCAGGCTTATAAACCAATTATGCTGACGGGAGCCAAGTCGCTGGCGACGCGTTTTGATCCTAAAGTTGGTGTTATCAAATCATGGAATAAATTTCAGACCTATAACTATCCAGTAATCATCGACAACATGATGAATCTGGAGTTTCTGTTTTGGGCCGCTAACGAGTCAGGCAATAAAGAATTACGAAATGTTGCCATCACCCACGCCGACAATACGTTGAAAAACCATTTCCGGCCTGATTACAGCAGCTATCACGTCATTTGTTACAATCCAGACGGAACCGTAGCGGCTAAGAAAACACACCAGGGCTACGCCGACGAATCGGCCTGGGCGCGGGGACAAGCCTGGGGTATGTATGGGTACACGGTCATGTATCGTGAGACAAAAGATAAAAAGTATCTAGAGCAGGCTCGTCATATTGCTGACTTTTTCCTGAATCATCCGAATCTGCCTGCCGATAAGATTCCGTACTGGGATTTCAACGCGCCTAATATCCCGAATGAAGAACGCGACGCATCGGCTGGGGCCATTGCTGCATCGGCATTGCTGGAACTCGCTACGTATGGTGGCCCTTCGGCGAAAACCTATTACCAGTCGGCGGTGAAAATGCTGGAAAGCCTGGCTAGTCCGGCTTACAAGGCTAATCTGGGCGAAAACAATAATTTTATCCTGAAACACAGTGTAGGCCACAAACCCGGAAAAAGCGAGATCGACACGCCCCTGATTTATGCTGACTACTATTTTCTGGAAGGCTTATTACGTTATGATGCGCTCCGTAAAAAAGCAGCGTTTAAGTCGTAGTATGCTATAGAAAACAGTAGGCAATTCGCAGTCTTTACTTCTCATAAGAAGCGCTCTGGTCTGAAAAACGGACTAATCGGAACGCGTCAAAAGTTATGCTTAGTAAACGATACGGTATTATCCTGCTTGTTATTCATACAATTTTGTCATCGCTGGTTGGTTATGCACAGCAGAACCGACCAGCGATGTTGTTTGCTGATAGTACCCATCGGAAAGGGGGCTATGCGAAAGATCCACACGTCGTACAATTCGGTGGGCGTTATCTGATGTATTACTCTGTTCCTACACATAAAGATTCGTCGGGGGCTGATCATTGGGGTATTGGCATTGCCGAAAGCCGTGATCTGACCAATTGGCAGAAAATAGGGGAGATTAAGCCGGTGGACGACTACGAGAAAAAGGGAATCTGCGCTCCCGGTGCGCTCATCCGGGATGGCCGTGTTCATTTGTTCTATCAGACGTATGGCAATGGCCGCAAGGATGCTATTTGTCATGCGGTTTCCTCCGATGGTATTCAGTTTACCCGCAATCCTACCAATCCGATTTTTCGTCCGGCCATTAGCGATTGGTCGTGTGGACGCGCGATCGATGCCGAAGTCTTTCCGTTCAAAGATCAGTATTTTCTCTACTTCGCCACGCGCGATACGTCCTACAAAATACAACAGCTTGGTATAGCCGTGGCTCCTCTCACTACCAGCTTTAACCGCGAAGACTGGAAACAAGTAGCAACGAATGGGCCTATTCTAAAACCTGAGTTGCCGTGGGAGGGCGAGTGCATTGAAGCCCCTTCGATTATAGAACGTAACGGTACGTTATACATGTTCTACGCCGGAGCCTACAACAACTGGCCGCAGCAGGTAGGAGTCGCCACCAGCCAGGATGGTGTTCACTGGACTCGTTTGCAAAACGATCCGTTTTTACGTAATGGTTCTCCTGATTCATGGAATGCCAGCGAATCGGGCCATCCGCACATTTTTTCCGACAAGAGTGGAAAAACGTATTTGTTTTTCCAGGGAAACAACGATAAAGGGAAAACGTGGTTTTTATCAAACCTACCGGTCAACTGGAAAGGCAACAAGCCTGTTTTGGGTAAATAACGGGCACACTATGTCCGACATACTACGCTTTTTGGACAGCCTGGCAGGCCGCTATTGAACGTATTGCCGCTTTTCGTTGTCAATAAATAAATAGTTTCCTCGTCACAAATCGGGTTATTCGCTAACTTTTATTCATGAATTTTACTGAAAATTAGGTTTGGTAAATAAAAATTAGCGCTCATTTATAGGCTTATAGATGGTAAATTCGAACGTTGAGGTGCTACAAATTGTTAATTGACTACAAGTAATCTCCCCACTTCATTTTGTTGTATAAAGCTTGCTGCATTGCACAAGTAAGGTTTTTGCGTCTATATTTGGCGCAAACTGCGTGGCGATTGAGGAGGAAAGGACGCGTGTGATGCGCTTCGGAGAGATCATCAACCTGAACACCAACTATGTCGAAAAACTTAGTCATTGTGGAGTCGCCAGCGAAAGCGAAAACCATTGAAGGCTACCTGGGTAAAGATTTTACGGTGAAATCCAGTTTCGGTCATGTGCGCGATTTGCCTAAAGATGGGCTGGCCGTAGATGTCACGAATGGCTTTCGGCCGTCTTACGAGATTTCGCCCGATAAAAAGAAATTAGTGAGTGAACTGAAGTCGCTGGCTAAGTCTGCCGAAGAAGTATGGCTGGCTACTGATGATGACCGCGAAGGGGAAGCTATTTCGTGGCATTTGAAGGAAGCATTGGGCCTGCGCGATAATACCAAACGTATTGTTTTCCGCGAAATCACCAAGAATGCGATTCAGAACGCCATCAAGACGCCACGAACCATTGACGTTGATTTAGTCAATGCGCAGCAGGCCCGGCGCGTACTGGATCGTTTGGTTGGCTACGAATTGTCGCCGGTGCTCTGGCGCAAAATCAAAGGTGGTAGCACGGGACTGTCGGCTGGGCGGGTACAATCGGTAGCCTTGCGGCTGGTGGTTGAGCGTGAACGCGAAATCGACAAGCACCAGTCGAAATCGTCGTTTAAAGTTACGGCTCAGTTCATTGTGGATGGAAGCAAGGTGCTGAACGCGGAGTTGCCCAAGAATTTTCCGTCGGCGGGCGACGCTCGTGCCTTTCTGGAAGCCTGCATTGGCGCTACGTTCACGATTAAAAATCTTGAAGTAAAACCCGCCAAAAAATCGCCTGCACCACCTTTTACGACTTCAACACTGCAACAGGAAGCATCGCGTAAGCTGAGCTTCTCGGTTGATCGCACCATGCGTCTTGCGCAGAACCTGTACGAAGCTGGTAAAATATCGTACATGCGGACTGACTCGACTAATCTGTCGCAGGAGGCTATTGAGAAGGCTAAAGCAGAAATTGAGACGGAATTTGGCCCTCAATACGTACAAACCCGTCAATTTAAGACCAAAAACGAATCGGCTCAGGAAGCACACGAAGCCATTCGGCCCACCAATTTCAATGACCGTAATGCTGGTGCCGACCGGGATCAGAAACGGTTGTACGAATTGATCTGGAAACGGTCGATAGCGTCGCAAATGGCCGATGCTCAGCTCGAACGTACCACCGTTACGATTGGCATCCGGTTTGCGAACGGAGCAACCACAACGGTTCAGGCCAATGTGGATGATAGCCCATTCGTTGATACACCAAAAGCGCAGTCGCAGAATTTTCCCAATGAGCTGGTAGCCCAGGGGGAAGTCATCAAATTTGATGGTTTTCTGCGGGTCTATCTCGAATCGAAAGACGATGAAGACGACGAAGATGCCAAAGGAATGCTGCCCCCGCTGACTATCGGCCAGACACTGAATCTGGGGCAGATGAAAGCCACGGAGAAGTTTTCGCGTCCGCAACCACGGTATGCAGAAGCATCGCTGGTGAAAAAGCTGGAAGAAATGGGCATTGGTCGTCCGTCGACCTATGCGCCAACGATTTCTACGATCATCAACCGGGGCTACGTCATCAAGCAGGATAAACCCGGTCAGGAACGCAAGTACCAGGAGTTTACCCTGCAGCAGAATCAGATCAAGGAAACCAGTGGCAAAGAAACCTTTGGCTCCGAAAAGGCCAAGCTCTTTCCTACTAATACGGGAATTGTTGTCAATGATTTCCTGGTCGAATATTTCCCTGACATCGTTGACTACCAGTTCACCGCAACGGTTGAAAAAGAATTCGACGAGATTGCTGATGGACGAATGAACTGGCAGAAAATGCTGGAAGGGTTCTACGGGGATTTTCATAAAAACATCGAGGAAATTCAGGGCGCATCGGGCGTAGCCTTCAAAACGGGTGAACGCGTCCTGGGTGCTGATCCCGCTTCGGGCAAACCGGTGTCAGCACGCTTGGGCCGTTACGGTGCTTACGTGCAGATTGGGGAAGCCAGCGACGAAGAAAAACCTCGGTTTGCCAACCTCCGCGATGGACAGCTGATTGAAACCATTACGTTGCAGGAGGCTCTCGATTTGTTTGCGTTGCCTCGTGAGATTGGGTTCTTTGAAGACAAACCGATGACGATTGGTATCGGTAAGTTTGGCCCCTACGTGAAGCACGACGACAAATACGTATCGCTTACGCGTGAAGATGATCCGTATTCGATTGATGCCGAACGGGCCGTTGCCTTGATTCAGGCAAAACGGGCCGAGTCGGTAGGGGAAACCCTGGGTGAGTTTGAAGGCAAACCGGTTACTACTGGTAAAGGACGATTTGGCCCGTATGTCAAGTTTGAAGATAAATACGTGTCGTTACCCCGGAACGAATCGCTGACAGGGCTTACGCTGGAACGGGCCATTGAGCTGATTCTGGCCAAACGGCAACAGGAAGCCAATAAATACATCAAAGAGTTCCCGGAAAATCCGGCAGTGAAGGTTGTTAACGGTCAATATGGTCCTTATCTGGCCATTGGGAAACGTAACGTCAAAATCCCCAAAGATGTTGATCCAGCTACGTTGACGCTGGAAGATTGCCTGCGACTGGCTGGCGACGATCCGGCAGCTGCGAAAACTCCGGCGAAAAAAGCTGCGGCCAAAACCACGACTGCAGCGGCCAAGAAGCCAGCCGCCAAAAAAGCGGACAGCGCAACTAAAAAGCCCGCATCGAAGAAATAAAAAAGAATCCCGCAGCGAGTCCGTTGCGGGATTCTTTTTTTGTAAAGAACTGGCCAGTACGTTGATACGTCAACTATGGACTTTATTAATATGGGAATCCCTATATAAAGTTTTCAGGCCGGTCAGCCTTTCCTCTTTGACAAACCGAGCCGCCGGGCGGTTCAAAACTTTGTCAAAGAGGAAACACAGAGAACTTGTCTGTGCGGAGAAGTAGTGCTCTGTACGCTCCGCGTGGTTATGGCTCATAGACGAATGATATATGGATGGATCGCTTACCTATCGATTGGCGACGGAGAATGATTTGATCGATATTATTAATTTACTGGCCGATGATACGTTGGGCTCCCAGAGGGAAACATTAGAACTGCCGCTGCCAGAAAGCTATCGCAGGGCGTTTGCAGCTATCGCCAGTGACCTCAATCAGGAATTGACAGTAGCTGAGTTGAACGGCGACATAGTGGGAACGTTTCAGCTATCCTTTATTCAATACCTGACGCATTAGGGAAGCCGTAGAGCACAAATAGAAGCTGTGCGGGTTCGTTCATCGTATCGAGGGCAGGGCATAGGTACCAGCATGTTTAGGTATGCGATAAGCCGGGCAAAAGAAAAAGGTTGTTCCATACTTCAATTGACAACCGATAAAAAGCGACCTCAGGCCCTTCTATTTTATGAGTCACTGGGTTTTGTCGCCACACACGAAGGGATGAAACGTAAGCTGTAGTGGAGGATAGTCAGTGAATATGTTGGGTATTTGGTTGTCCCCGACATCATCCTGCTGTCTGAGCCGTAGGCTAAGTTGTAACTACCCAATTAGCCACTGGAGTGGTTCCGACAGCAGGATGATGTCGGAGACAACCTATTGATACACCCACTTGTTCAGGCCGTTGATCTGTCGACTGCCAGTGCCTGGGAGATATGCGCTCCGGTGCTGTCCATATTGTCGGAACAGACCCTAAAAATGGCGCAATTAGCCCGTATCCATTCTGGCTCATTCTGTTACTTTTGTAAAGAAGGTGTTGCGTTCAGCACCTACGTAACGAAGCATCTTTTTAACAATAAAATAGCAAAAAGATGCTTCGTTGACCAATACGTTCACCTTTACAAACCGTGTAAACAGCAAAAATGGTAACACTAAATCCTTATTTAAACTTTAACGGCAATTGCGAGGAGGCCTTCAATTTTTACAAGTCCGTTTTTGGGGGCGAGTTCGATTCATTTTCCCGCTTCAACGATGGTCCCAATAATCCGCCGGTCTCGGAAAGTGAAGCGAATAAAGTCCTGAATGTTGCCTTACCGATAAGCCCAGGCAATGTATTGATGGGCAGCGATGTTCCCGATTCGTTTGGTAAAGCAACATTCGGCGACAATAACCACATTTCCATCACGACGGATAGTGAAGAAGAGGCTGACAAGCTGTTCAATGGACTTTCTGATGGGGGAGAAGTGATGATGCCGCTGGAGAAAACGTTCTGGGGAGCGTATTTCGGTATGTTTGCCGATAAGTTTGGTATTCGCTGGATGGTGAGCTACAACTACAATTCCTGATCATGTCGTCAATGTATTACGTTGTTAGCTTAATCGTGAGAATATGAGAAAGTTAAAATTGCAGATGCAGATAACGCTGGATGGTTTTGTGGCAGGATCGAATGGCGAAATGGATTGGTTGGTGTGGAACTGGGACGAGGAGTTACAGCAATACGTAGGCGCCCTTACCGAATCGGTCGACGATATTTTGTTAGGTCGCGTGCTGGCTGAGGGGTTTATACCCACCTGGAAAGCCAGAGCCGACAATCCGGAAACGGCCGATGCCGCTGCGCACACATTTGTGAACCTCCCCAAACATGTTTTTTCAAAGACATTAATTACCAGTGAGTGGGAAAATGCGAGCGTGATCAATGGCGATTTGGTAGCAGAAGTAGAACGCCTGAAAGGGCAGCCCGGCCGCGATTTAATCGTTTATGGTGGAGCTTCGTTTGTGTCGGATCTGATTAAGCATAATCTGATCGACGATTACTATTTGTTTGTGAACCCCGTAGCTATCGGAAAAGGAATGCCCATATTCGCATCACTCGACCATAAGGCGAATCTGACATTGGTAGAAGGAAAGACGTTTTCCTGCGGTATTATTGGCTTACATTATCAGCCGAAGCACGACTAGTATAGAACGACGGCTTAATTTCACTATTCAAACGACCTTTCGACCGGAAGGTCGTTTGTTTTACGGCCTTTGCAAATTCATCGTTATTTTGCCGTCTGAACTATACGTAACGCATGAAATATCTTCTGTTTTGTCTTTTCTTACTATCAAATTCATTAATTGCTCAAACCGAAAACCAATATAATCTGATTCCATTTCCGGCCCGGTTTGCGGGTCAGGAAGGTCAGTTTACGCTCAATTCTACTACGCGCATTGTTGTTGCACCAGCCAGCGATGCCAGCGTTAAATCGGTGGCTCAAACGTTTGCAGGTCAGGTGAAAGCAGCTAATGGGTTATCGTTAGCCGTAGCACCCACCAGTGCGGCTCTGGCAAAAGGGCCACACATTTTTCTGTCGCTGAATAAAAAACTAACCCTGGGCGACGAAGGCTACAAACTAACCGTTACGCCCGGAAAAGTAATGGCCGAAGCATCGACAGCCAAAGGTTTGTTCTATGCCGCCCAGACCATGCGCCAGTTATTGCCGGTTGGGCAATCGGCCACCGTAACGATGCCCGCCTGTGCGATCACCGACAAACCCCGTTATGGCTATCGGGGGCTGCATCTTGACGTATCGCGCCATTTTATGCCGGTGTCGTTCGTGAAGAAGTTTATTGATCTGATGGCCATGCACAAGCAGAATACGTTCCATTGGCATCTGACCGACGATCAGGGATGGCGTATCGAAATCAAAAAGTATCCGAAACTGACCCAAATTGGCAGCAAGCGGGCTGAGTCGATTGTGGGCCAATACTACCAGAATTATCCGCAACAGTTTGATGGGAAACCCGTCAGCGGTTTTTACACACAAAATGACATTAAAGACGTAGTGCGCTACGCCCAAAGCCGCTACGTAACGATTATTCCTGAAATTGAAATGCCGGGTCATGCTCAGGCAGCTTTAGCGGCTTATCCGGAACTGGGCTGCGAACCCGGCAAAAACTACCAGGTTTTTACCCAATGGGGTGTTTCGGACGATGTGTTCTGTCCCTCCGAGAAAACGTTTTCGTTCCTGCAGGACGTATTGACCGAAGTGATGACGCTCTTCCCCAGCAAATACATCCACATCGGGGGCGACGAATGTCCTAAGACGGCCTGGAAAAAAAGTGCGTTTTGTCAGGAGCTAATCAAGAAAAATAACCTGAAAGATGAGCATGGGCTGCAAAGCTATTTCATCCGCCGGATGGAGAAATTCCTGAACAGTAAAGGCCGCTCAATTATTGGCTGGGACGAAATTCTGGAAGGCGGGCTGGCACCAAATGCCACCGTAATGAGCTGGCGTGGCACAGAAGGCGGCATTGCGGCTGCCCGACAAAAACATAATGTCATTATGACGCCCGGCGAATTTTGCTATCTGGATCATTACCAGGGTAACCCGGTTACTGAACCACTCGCTATTGGTGGTTATCTGCCTATCGATCAGGTGTATGCCTATGAGCCTATGCCAGCTGAATTGAGCGCTGCCGAGCAAAAGTATATCCTGGGCGTACAAGGCAACATCTGGACTGAATATTTGCCCACGACCGAACTGGTAGAATACATGGCGTATCCCAGAGCCATTGCCTTGGCCGAAATAGGCTGGATGCAGACGGGGCCTCACAATTTTGAAGACTTTGCCCAGCGGTTGAAAAATCATTTACCCCGATTAGGTCAGGTGCCGGTCAACTACGCCAAACGTCTGTTCGACATTACGGCTAGTACACAGTCAAATGATCAGGGGCAACTACAGGTCGTGCTTAAAAAGATTGATTCGGATAGCCGGATTTTTTACACGCTTAATGGCAAGGAGCCGAACGAACGTAGTACCGAATACATTGGGCCCATTACGTTGACGAAGACAGCCACAGTCCGTGCCATGACTCCCAGCGGAGGTCGCCTGACGCAAACGTTCACGCTGCATAAAGGCAAGAATAAATCCTACACCTATGCTATTCCGCTGGAAAACAAGAGCGATCAGGATGGTAAAAAATTAACCGATGGCGTTCGTGGAGAAACCCCGCGCGATCGTCGTCAGTGGGTTAATTTCTTCGGCGATATGGATGTACTGGTTGATCTGGGCGACGTAACGAGCGTAACGAAAGTATCGCTGAACTTCCTGAAAGTTATTCTGGAAAAGAACTTTCCGCCGACTTCTGTCGATATTGCTTTATCGAAAGATGGCGTGGATTTTAAGGAGGCCATTGCCCAGCCCATTCAGTATGAGTTGAATGGCCCCTGGGATATTTTACCGGTCGTGGCCGACTTCAAAACAGCAAGGGCGCGTTACGTTCGGATTCGGGCGAAGAACGTTGGCGCGTGTCCGGCAGGGCATCCGAACGCGGGCGAAAAAACCTGGTTTTCAATCGACGAAATTGTTGTAGAGTAAACGTAGGACTTGGGGAGACGTAGCATTCTCCCCAAGTCCTATGCAAAACCTAAAGAGCATGGAAGCACGTAAGAAACTAGTTGTGCTATCGGGAGCAGGCATCAGTGCTGAGAGTGGTATCCCAACGTTTCGGGCATCGGATGGACTCTGGGAAAACCACCGAATCGAGGATGTGGCTACGCCGGAAGCCTGGCAACGTAATCCTGAGCTGGTACAGGATTTTTACAACCAGCGCAGAAAGCAGGCTCTCAGTGTCCAGCCAAATGCCGGACACCTGGCCTTGGTAAAACTGGAGGATTATTTTGACGTGACGGTCATTACCCAGAATGTCGATAATCTTCACGAAAAAGCGGGTTCGTCCAACGTGGTTCATCTGCACGGCGAATTGTTTAAATCACGTAGTACCAAATACCCCAATCTGGTGTATGACATCGAAGGTTGGGAGTTGAAAACAGGCGATCTTTGCGAAAACGGAAGCCAGCTCCGGCCCCATATTGTCTGGTTCGGCGAGGCTGTGCCGATGATGGACATAGCGACCGATATTACGAATGAGGCCGATATTTTTATTGTGGTTGGTACGTCGCTGAATGTCTATCCGGCTGCGGGCCTGGTGTATGCTGTTCGGAAGGGCGTTCCCATCTATGTAGTGGACCCTAATAGTCCGGACGTTCAGGGGCGATCGAACGTAACATACATCGTAGAGCCCGCCACAACCGGTCTGACTAAGCTAGCCGATCAATTGATTGCCGGTTTGTAGGTCAAGTGGGGTTTGCAATTCTTGCGTGTGTATAGTGTCAGCTACATTTCCCAAACCAGGTTCGTGTAGTAGAAACCTGCAACAGCTGGCCCGCCGATAAACGTGTAATAAGGTTTATTGAACAAGTTGGTACCTCCCACCTTTACCAAAACCCCTGGCGTAGGAAGCCGGTAACTGATCTGCCCATCCAGGGTATTGATCGCCGGTACGTTACCCGTGGCTAATTCTGACTGCCACAAAAAGGAACTCTGATACTTATAATTGACCGAAAAGCCCAGGCCATTCCACAGGTTCCCGTTCGACAGGTTCAGATTGGTAATCCATTGGGACGTATTGAAAGCGCTTTCTAACCCATCGCCATTTTCGGCCCGGTCTAGTCTGGCAAATGAGGCATTTCCGCCAATTGACCAGTTCGTTGTCAGACTGTAACGAAGCCCCAGGCTGGCTCCGTAATTGAATACCTTTGATTGTGAGTTCGTCCAGAGCCGATAGCGATCCTGCGTGTTCGCTGATGAAAAATAATACGCCAATGAGTCGGGATTTGAGCCCTTGGCCAAGTTCGCATTCACCTGAGCAATGAAATTTTTATAGGTCATGTAATAGGAATCCACATCCACAAAAAGCCGCTGACCAGCAAACAGCCCCTTATAACCGATTTCAAAACTATTGACCTGTTCCGGCTTCAGGTAGGTATAGGGGCTTTTTTTGAGCAACCCTTTATTTTTCTGGATTGCCTGACTGGTGGTTAGCCCATTTGTGTTTACATCGGCGGTAATCGCCGTTTGGAAAGCGTTAATAGAGGTGACCAGATAGGCGTTCTCGTAAATCCCGCTCGACATGATCGGTAATCCACCCACCCGCTTTACGCCCCCTGAGTTGATATTCGTAAAGCCTTCGAATAAGGAAGGAAATCGATACCCATTTTGATAGGAGACCCGTATGTTGTGATTATCCACGGGTGAATACACCATGGATAACCGGGGGTTTAACCGGGGAGCAAAATAGGAGTTTTTATCGAGCCGCAGCGAGCCTGCTACTTTTAACTTCGTATCAAAAAACGTTCGGGTAACCTGAATAAAGCCACCCATTTTGCCATACACTAAATCCTGATCGGGCTCGGTTGGATTGATGAAATAATTGCCATCGGGAAATACGACGTAGCGACGAAAATCGAACCCGGCCTGGATCGTCAGACCGGTCTGCTCCCGAAATCGTTTCCAGAGCACCCGTGTGGGTTCCACCTCCCCCTCTACATGATACATCCAGGATTGTACCTGTAAAGCCGCGCCAATGTCCCAGTTGTTAATAGCACGAAGTTTGGCAATCAACTCATTAAAGGCTGGTGTTCCTGGAACGGGCCTTCCCTGATCGGCAACCGCTCGGGCATTTCTGAGCGCGTTGGGAACGGCAATACCCGTCTGTGTCTCCTTGTTGAACTGGCTGGTGAAGTCCGAAAACCATTGATTGTCGGTTTTAAACGATCGGTCGATGTTTTCAGCCATAGATCGGATATTATAGGAATCTCCCGTGTTTTCGCTGCTTCGATAGGCCCGAACCTGGATGGACGGTGTCGTCAGCGTCAGGCTATGCTGATCAAGTCTGTACTTGTCGAGCCGGAAGCGGTTAGTACGTTGGTAGGCATTATTTAACGTAGCGCCCTGGTAGGTGTAGGCCAGTTCAACGGTTGGCGAAAACCGATAATGCAGCGATACATCGCCCCGCAGATTCCGCAAGCCGTAGTCAGTAGCATCCGCTTCGTAATAACCGGTTCGACCAATACTATAGCGTTTTCCTCCCAGCGTAAGCGTTCGCCGATTGGCCGCTTCGTTACCATAGCCGTTGACCGGGTCGTAAGCGGGATTATCCGCGCCAAACAAATTGAGCGACGCGTTGCCATTCGGATTCAAATCGTCCCGATTCCCTGCTACCCAGTCGTAGCCTGACTGATACACCAGATTCACTTTAAAACCAAATCGATCGCTGATCCGACGGGCATATCGGATACTTGTTTCTGAAAATAGCTTGGCGGGAACGGCGGCATCCCCGACATGGTTTATGCCCGTTTTCTGCCCGATACTCAATCCTTGCGAGTCGAACGGATTGCGAGTCAGAATGTTCACTAACCCATTCAGTGCATTCATACCATAGAGTGCCGAAGCAACACCTGGCACGAGTTCAACCTGCTGAATATCCAGGTCAGAAGGGGCTAAGGCACTGCCAATGGGTGCGCCAATATGGGGTGCCTGATTATCACGTCCGTCCACGAGCTGAACAAACCGAACGTTGGTGGTGGCGGCAAAGCCACGCGTATTATAGACTTTAAAGCCCAGACTAGACGTGAGCAGCTGAACGCCTTTCAGGTTTTCAATAGCATCAAAGTAAGATGGCTGCGCTGATAACCGAATCCGTCGGGCGTCGAGAATTTCTATACTCACCGGCGAACGTAGCACCGATTCGGCCACGCGAGAAGCTGACACAACGATCTCGGTCAATCGTATCGAACGTAGTGAATCGGCCTTAGGCAGGCTGTCTGTTGGTGTTGTAGCGGTCGATAAAATCGTCAGGAGTAAAGCTGTGTGCAACATGCCGGAAGACCAGTAGAGTAACGCGGTTGGAATAGGCGTTATTTTCGGGTAAATATAACGATGCGTACTGAAAACACGATACAGTGACCAGGTGCTTTTACCAATTTTTGAACGACGTTGAGGTCGAGTGAGACAACCTGACCAACATTTCGGCATAAATCAGGTTCAACAGAAATACTCAACGTTTGTGTTTTTATGGAATCGACGGCTAGTCTGGCAGAAAAGACGTTGGACGCTCATGACCGACTGAATGCTGTTTATGGCATCCAGACTATTTACGGACGAACTGATCCGATGCATGAATTGATCGGCACTATTTTGTCGCATCGGACCACGCACGCTAATGAAGTGACGGCCTACCGAACCATGCGAGAGCGTTTTCCTACCTGGGAAAATGTTCGGGATGCACCATTAGCTGAACTTATTGATGCGATCAAAACGGCCAACTATCCGGAGGTTAAAGCGCCCTATATTCAGAACGTGCTGGCGCATCTGATTCAGGAAACAGGAGCCGCCAACGTTGATTTTCTGGCTGATCTGTCCACGGAAGACGCCATGCAGTGGCTGACTAACTTGCCGGGTATTGGTTTGAAAACTGCTACGTTACTGCTGCTATTTAACTTTAGAAAACCAGTCTTACCCGTCGATACGCACGTACATCGGGTAACGCAACGAGTTGGCTTGATTGGACCAAAGGTGAGTGCCGAAAAAGCCCATTCCATTTTGCTGAGCTATCTGCCCAAAGACGCAACCGTTCTCTTCAACTTTCATAAACATTTCTACTGGCATGGGCAACGGGTGTGCACGTGGTATGATCCAAAATGCAGCGAGTGCGCATTGCGGGATATGTGTGCTTATTATCAGTCGGGTTGTCGGATGAGTCTAAGCAGTACACCTACCCGCAAAAAATAAAGCACTCGCCGTTTGAGTGCTTTAAAGTTATACCAATATGTGGTTACCGATCAGCTCCTTGGCCCGTATTTCTGCTCATGAAATGCTTTCGATTGGCTGACCCAGTTATCGCGTTCAATCCTGCCGGGAAAGAATTCAATAATTTCGTTCACCTTATCGATGTCTTCTTTGGTGAAATTAGCGATCTGTCGGAATGTATAAATGCCCAGGCTATGAAGCTTACGTTCCAGAAATGGTCCAACGCCCACAATGTCCTTTAAATCATCGGCATCTGCAGCAACTGCTCTGCCGATTCGATCGAAGTTGAGTTCGTCGGCTCGGGCTGCAATACGACTTAATATAGCTGCTTCTGAATTACTGTATGCTGGCATGATGGGCGTCGGAGCAGGAGCGGGGTTGACCGGGTTTTCCGTAATCAGTTCGGGTGTATCATCCTGTGAAAGAGCCGGTAATAGCGGGTCCGCGTGCACAAACGCGGGGATGGCTTCGGGTGTAATAGGGGGAGTAGGCTGAGGCTCTATTCCGGCAGCCTTGGCTCGGCGACAGTCGGCCAGTTCGGCTTCCTTAGCGGCAATGTCGTTACGTAAGGCGCTGATACGGCCACTTAGAACTAATCGGCCCAAAAGCCAGCCAATGAAAGCAATAACGGACAATATGAGAAGGATTTCGGCAACAGCTACCGGGCGACTAAAGGGGTCTAATCCAAACATAATTGGTGTAAGGTTAAGGTGATACGTTCTGGGTTGATGGCCTTCCGCAACCAGAACTTATTTTTTCTTCGCTAATTCAGCGGCCTGCCCAACCCAGTTGTCGCGCTCAATCCGGCCGGGAAAAAACTCAATGATATCGTTCACCAGGTCAATGTCTTCTTTATTGAAATTGGCTATTTGCTGGAACGTATAAATGCCCGCAGCGTGGAGTTTTTTCTCAAGGAATGGGCCAACCCCGACAATAACTTTAAGGTCGTCGGCTTCCGCCAGCGATGCATAGCCAATTCGGTTGAAGGCAAGTACACTGGCGCGGGTACGAATCCGACTGAGCACAGCTTCTTCGTCATTACCGGCTCTGACCAATGGTTGGCGCAGGCAATCGTCCACTTCCCGCTGCGAACTGGCCAGATCACCCTCTAATTGTCGAACCAGCCGTTGCCGGGAAGTATATCCAATAATGAAGCCTAAAACTAACGTAACAGCCCCCATAAGCAGGTGCTGAAACTGGGCTTCGGGTAGGTTAAGCGGGTTTAATTCAAACATGGTTTCTGAGTTTTTTCAGTTCGCCGTCTGGAGTTATACTTACTGCACGACTACCGATACGCGTCGGTTCGCTTTTCGGCCTGATATGGTGCTATTGTCGGCTTTCGGCTGACTTTCTCCTTTGGCTTCTACAACAATCTGGTCGGCACTGATACCCGCTTGTCGCAGTTTGGCCTTCACATCGTTAGCCCGGTCGCGCGAGAGCCGTAGATTGACATCGTCCGGCCCTGAACTATCCGTGTGCCCAGTCAGTCTGAGTTTTTTGTCTTTATGCTCCTTCAGATACGTGGTTGCTTCATCGAAGAATTTTTTTGTTTCTGGCGTCTTAATGTAATTGGCTTCGCTCAGCGGGAAATACAGATCAATTGGCTCAAAAACGGATTTGAATTTTTCGGCAGCCGCCAGATCCGCTTCGGTGGTTGGGGCGGTGAGCGTAATGGGGGCAGGCGTAGTGGCTACGGCAGACGTAGAGGTCGCCGATTCGGTGGTCGGCGTTGTTAGTTCGGTGCCGCTGAAGGTAAAATCAAGTCCTCCTTTAATCGAGTCACCCTGTGCTACAAAGGGTAAATTGCGTTCGGTGCCGGTAGTCGTCAATGACGTAGCAGGAATCCCTTGTTGCACTAAATACTGCTTAATTCCTTCGGCGCGGGCCAGGCCCAGGTTGGTAAAGGAACTGGTATTCGATTCAGAAGCAGCATAGTAGCCAATGATTTCCAGCTTTCGGTTTGGATTGGCCTTCAGATAGGTAACCAGTGATTCCAGCGAGCCGCCCAGCGTATTCATGTTCGCATTACTGCCTGATTTGGCGAAGCTGAAATTGCCGGGTAAATCGAGTCGAAATAAATTCCCGTCCGCTATCGTATAGCCATCCGCACCGGGGGGCGTTGTTTCTATTGGTGGTTCTGGGGAAATCGTTTCGGCTGATGGGGGGGCATCATTGGCACAGAGTTGTTTTATTTTACAGACATGCCACCAGGTTGAGCCAATCATCCATAAAACCAGAAGAACAATCCAGGGAGTTTTGTTGGCAAACATAGGGTAAAGGTTAAGCCCAAAACACGTTAATCAAGTAGACGTACCAACCGAAATCGTAGCCGGTCGATTCGCCAAAAATACAAGTCTGTTACGTAAATGCAAGATAATCAGCCGGGCAGGCTTTAGATGCTGCTACGTTACGTATCAAAATACGTTTGATTGGCAGATTCTATACCGCATAAGACTGGTTGCTGGCTATTCCTGCCAGTTGCAGTGCCCCAACGGGTACGGCATCTTCGCCCAGCTTCGCTAGTAAAACCAGGGGAGCAGGCTGGAATGTTTTCATCACAAAGCGGGGCAGAGCCTGCCGAACAGCCGCCCGTAATGGCTCGCCGATTAGTGATAATCCTCCCCCCAGCACAATGGCATCCGGGTGAAACAGATGAACAACATGGGATAACCCTAGAGCGACTACTGAGCCAATTTGCTCGATCAACATTTTAGCAACCGGATCGCTGGCTTCGTAGGCTGGGTGAAGAAAGCGGGCTTCGCCACCCACTTTTCCCGCTGCATGCGCCTGCTCCACCAGCAACCGTAACGTCGAATCGGCGGGAAGCTGTGGCAGTAAGTCCCGGATTTGTTTATCGACGGCCCAGCCCGAAATAGTCTGCTCGATGGTTTGCCCCGGCGAACCGGACGCATCGGGTGGAATAAGCCACAAATGGCCAATTTCGGCTTCTCCTGGCATTGCCCCGTGGAATAGCTGCCCGTTTTGTACCAGGCCACCACCAACGCCACTGCCCAGTGTTACGTAGAACACAGTATCGAAACTGGTTGCAACACCCCGACGAGCTTCGCCCAGTGCTGCTACATTAGCGTCGTTCTCAAGGCTAATAACGGCCGTTGGCATACGTTCCTGAAGCCAGCCCGCCAGATCAAAGCCAGACCATCCGCCAATCTGATGAGACGTAGCAATACGTCCATGTCGCCAATCGACCGGGCCGCCGAACCCTACGCCAATAGCGTTGGGCTGTTCGGTCAGTTGGGAAAGCGTTGACTCAATTTGTGCCAGAATACCCGAGGCCCCAAGATCGGGGTTTACGGAATACCGGAAGCGTTGGTTAATGTTACCTGATTCGTCGCTGGTGACTAATTGTAGCTTGGTACCACCGATTTCAATGCCAAGATTCATGACTGTTGGGTCGCGTTTAGGATAGGGGAGACCGGTTCTTTACGATCTCCCGGATGATTTCATCGTAGCGCGACCGAGAAAAATCTCATCGCCTTTGAGTGAAATAGTTGTGTAAAAAGTATAGCCGTTCTGAACGTAACGCATCATTACCTGCGTATTTTGATTGGGCCGGGCATACGCTTTCGTAGCAGCTACCAGAATCTGGTTGCCATTGACAATGGCCCGAACAAACGGTAAATCGCGGGTTTTGATTTGGTTGGCATTGTAGGCCACCCAGGTTTTGCCACCATCATACGAGCATTCGGTGGCTTCGTTCAGATACGTTTCTTTGCCATTGAACAAATCGCCATGATGCTTAAATAAGCGCCACATCCCATGAATATAATGTTCGTAGCAGGCATAATTTCGATCATTCCCCAATCCTTTCTGTTGAGGATCATTCGGCGAAGGCTGATCGGGCGTAAGCTGATTATGATCGTCCCAGAATAGCACCCCATAGGCACCGGTAAACCAATAAAAAATGCTGATTCCTTCGGCTACAGCGGGAGGGGCCGGGTGCTCGGCTTTGCCACTTTTCGGGAAGTCGGCACTTTGCGTATTAAATGTCCAGTGCCAGGCGATCCGTTTTTTGGACGATAGCTTCCGGTTCACTTCCTGCTCGGCCAGTAAAGAAGCCAGCCAATGCCGGTCTGCGTCGCTGGTATGTTGAGCCGAGTAATCAAAGTCTGGGTACAGGTAGTACGTACCGGGCATCTGGAAGTCTACGTAATCGGAAAACGATTTGCCCAGAATGTCGTCGGGCATTCCCCGTTGCTTACTGGTCGCGGTATGCTTGGCTGGCATATTCCAGAGCCAGTCGGGCCTGACAGTATAATGTTCAGCTTTCGAGTTACCAAAGCTATTATGAGGTACCGGCGCAATAGAGCCAATTTCGGTTTGGGGGCTTACGTTGGCTTTAATCGTTTTGGCCATAAACGTATATAAATTGGCCTGCTCCTGTTGATTCCCGGCGCTGGTTCCTTCATTTTCAATATCCAGAAACAGTTTTCCGAACGTGCTCTTCCAGCCATCGCCCGAGCAGTCGCCGAAGCCATAACAGCCGCCCGCCAGGTCTGATGAAGCCTGAAATAACGTATTGCGCATGGTTCGGGCATTAGCGGGCGGGCGATACGTAACGTCTTTGGCCAGCTCGCTATTTCGTGCCCAGCCTAGCCCGAAGGAGTTGGCAAAATAATCCTGGTAGATAATGAGCGACCGCTGGCTGGGACGTAGCGTGCTTTTCCAGCCTTTGGGTTGATCGCCATCGACCCATATTTCTACGTTGGGCACCATCCGTGTTTGCTCGATGGCCGAAAAGCCACGCCGGAAAAGCTTGGTGCGGTCCTGCTGAACATGCAGGTTACGGCCAGCTCCACAAAATGTAACGGTTTTAGTGGCTGGCAACGTGAAATCATCCACTACATCAATGTTATAGAAGCCTTTACGGGTAGTGGGTGTAAATCGGGATCGGGGCGTAGGGGTCAGTGCCGTTGACGTGGGTAACGGACCTTGTAACTCAATGGCGACGGGTTCCGGTAGTTTTTGCGGAATCGAATGCCAGATACCCAGACCTGTCAGGCTTACCCCTAGCAGGGAGGCAGCTATTTTCATAGTAGACTTCACGGTTGATCTTGATGGAATGCTGCTCATAGCGATACGTATCACCGTGAACAGGTTGTACCGCTATGAACGAAAAAGAAACGACTATTCGTCAATGTACCGCCGGGTAATTGGCTGGTATGAGTCGATGCGCCGATCACGGAAGTACGGCCAGGTAGTACGGTATTTGTCCGATAGGCCTAAATCAACCTCCTGTACGTGAATAGTTTCCTGGTCGTGAGGAGCCAGGTATAAAAGAGAGCCAAACGGATTGGAAACGAACGACCCGCCCCAGAACTGCTGGTCGGCTTCGCGTCCGACACGGTTCACCGAAACAACATGGACCCCGTTGGCAATGGCATGGCTACGCTGAATCGTTTGCCAGGCGTTATATTGCTCTGTATTCTGGGCCGCATCGGGTTCGTTGGTATCCCAGCCGATTGCGGTTGGATAAAACAGGATTTCGGCTCCCATCAGCGACGTAATACGGGCTGCCTCCGGATACCATTGATCCCAGCAGATCAGCACGCCAATCCGGGCAAATTTGGTATCGAAGACTTTGTAGCCAAGATCGCCCGGCGTGAAATAGAACTTTTCGTAATAACCAGGATCGTCGGGAATGTGCATCTTGCGATACTTGCCCAGATACGTACCGTCGGCATCCAGTACGGCCGTCGTGTTGTGGTATAACCCCTGCGCCCGCTTTTCGAACAGCGAGGCAATAATAACAACGCCCAGTTCACCAGCCAGTTCCCCTAAGCGCTCAGTGGTAGGGCCCGGAATGGATTCGGCCAGGCTGAAGTTGTGATGATCTTCTACATCGCAGAAATACAGCGATGTGAACAGCTCCTGCAGACAAACAATCTGAGCGCCTTTCTGAGCCGCTTCCCGAATGCCACTAATTGCTTTCTGAACGTTGGCCTCGACATCTGCCGAACAACTCATCTGCACTAAACCAATATTTACTTTTTTCGACATAGCAATTGACATAAAACCCATTTGACACCCGATTCCTTTACTGCTTTCTTAAGTGTCAAACGGCGGATCTATCTGTTGTAGATGGAATTGACAAGGATGCCTTTTGCGCGCAAAAATAGATTATTCGCAATTGACAGCATCTAAGGCAACAAAACTCTTATCGGGTGGGTTCGGCATAAAATTGGAGTTTACAAGCGAATAGTCTTAGTTTGAGACGCCAATAGTCAATTCATAAACTCGTTAACCATGACTTCTCGTCGATCTTTTTTACATGCAGTTGCTCTGACCGGAGCGGCAACAGCCATTACGCCAAACTCCCTTTGGGCGGCTACCCGACCCGCTAAAGACAAACTAGGGGTGGCGCTGGTTGGATTGGGCTATTACAGCACCGATTTGCTGGCTCCTGCGCTTCAGAAAACCAAAAACTGTTACCTGGCTGGTATCGTGACCGGAACGCCCGAAAAGGCCGAAAAATGGAAAAAGCAATACAACATTCCTGACAAGAACATCTACACGTACCAGACGTTCGATCAGATTGCCAACAACCCGGATATCGACGTAGTGTATGTTGTTTTACCCCCATCGATGCACGAAGAATATGTAGTGCGAGCCGCTAAAGCCGGTAAACATGTCTGGTGCGAAAAACCGATGGCCATTACGGTCAAAGAATGCCAGAATATGATCGATGCCTGCTCGAAAAATAAAGTATCGCTGGCTATTGGTTATCGACTGCAGCATGAACCCAATACGCAGGAATGGCGGAAAGGGTTACGGGATGGGAAAATCGGCAAAATTCAGATGGTTACCTGTTCCGCCGGTTATAACGATAACCGAACTACGCACTGGAAGCAGAAAAAGGAAATGGGTGGTGGCGTAATGTACGATATGGGCGTTTACGTAGTGCAGGGAGCCCGGCTGGCCGTTGGCGAAGAGCCGATTGCGGTAACTGCTCAACAATTCACGGCTCGCCCGGAGATATACAAGAACGGGCTGGACGAAACAACGCTGGCTCAACTGATTTTTCCGGGTGGCGCCCGAGCCGCTATCCAGACTAGTTTTGGAATGAACATGAATTATCTGGACGTAGTGGGTAACAAAGGAACGCTACGGATGGAACCCTATTCGGCTTATAATGGGCAGAAAGGGTATTGGAGCAACGGTGGTAAAATCGAACATCCGTATGAAGTGCCTTCTCAGCAGGCTATGCAGATGGACGACGATGCCGCTGCCATTATGAGCAAAAAACCAATGATGGTGCCGGGAGAAGAAGGACTGCGGGATATTAAAGTGGTAGAAGCCATCTATCAGGCGGCACGTAGCGGCAAAGAAGTAAAAATCAGCTGAAAAAAATGGGCTTCGGTTATAAATAGCTGAAGCCCATAACTAATCTGTTTCGTAGGGGTTTAGTGGGCATTGTATTTTAGTTGTATTGTATTGATGTTTGGGTTGTTTTATATAAAGTCGATTGGTATGGTTGTGAGAGCAGGGAGTTTTTGTTTATTTCGCTTGTCAACCCCATATGTGTATGCAACCCTCCGACTTTACCGAACTTCCAGCCCAGCAGCAACTCGATACGCTCTACTTTGCTGGTGATATTCTTGCTAATCGGTACGAGGGCGATAATATTTTTCTGCTTTACAATCTCCGCGACTTCTACGTTGAGTTGCGTTACGATGCCTACAATAATCAACTGCATCAGGTGACGGCTTTTCGGAGTACCGACAAACTGGAGCCCTATCTGCCATACCTGGCGTAATACGCTTTACTTATTGTCCTTACGGAAATCTTGAGTGCTACAGGTGAAGTTGTCCTAGACAGCAGGATGCTGTCTAGGACAAACTAATCATTGAATACAAATAGGATCTATAGAAGTTTTGGTTGTATTGAGCGTATAAGGGTGGATAATATATGAATAATTTCTTATTTGTTGGGCCGATGCAATAAATAAGTGCAGAAAAAAAACGATAGTATTTGGAAATGAGCATTATTGTGCCGTCCTTCGCCTAAATTTTAATAAACAATGCAAACAGGAACAGTAAAATTCTTTAATGAAACCAAAGGGTTTGGTTTCATTGTACCCGATGGTGGTGGTGAAGACATCTTTGTACATGCTTCTGGCCTCATCGATCAAATCCGTGAAAACGACAAAGTGAAATTCAACGTCGAACGCGGTAAGAAAGGCTTAAACGCCGTGAATGTCGAAATAGCTTAATTGTAAGATATAAAGACACCCGTAGTAAAAACATGCCATATGGCATGTTTTTTTTTGCCCTATCAGTTTGTAGGCCCATTTTTGCAGGTAGATTATTTTAGTTAATTGCATGTCTCAACCCGCATCAAATCCCTCCGGACGGAGCATCGTAGCGGCTTCTTCGCAGGAAAGCTCTGTTGAACAGAGGCTTGCCCGGCAACTTGGTTTGCAGGCTCGCTCAATAGCTGCTACTATTGACCTTCTTACTGGCGGAGCTACCGTTCCGTTTATTGCCCGATATCGAAAAGAAGCAACCGGCCAACTCGACGAAATTCAGATTGGCCAGATCAAAGAAGCCCACCAGAAGTTACTGGAACTGGATAAGCGCCGGGAGGCTATCATAAAATCAATCGACGAACAGGGAAAGTTAACCAGCGATCTGCGTCGGAAACTAGACGCGACCGATTCGATTACGGAGCTGGAAGATTTATACCTGCCCTATAAACAAAAACGGAAAACCAGAGCGTCCGTAGCGATCGAACGAGGGCTCGAACCGTTGGCTAATCTGATCATGCTGCAACGGGAGGCCAATCTTGAACGAACGGCTCAACGCTACGTAACAGACGCAGTTCCTGGCATTGATGAGGCTCTGCAGGGCGCCCGCGACATTTTGGCTGAACGTATCAGCGAGGATGCGGATGCTCGTCAGCGGATTCGTAACCTCTTCGAACGGGAAGCGATTATTCGTTCTGTCGTAAAAAAAGGTAAAGCCGAAGAAGGTATCAAGTATAAGGATTACTACGATTTTGCGGAACCGCTACGTCGGGTTCCGTCGCATCGATTGCTGGCCATCCGTCGGGGAGAGGCTGAAGGATTTCTGAATGTTAGTATCGGCCCCGACGAAGAAGCTGCCATTGAACGCCTGGAGCGACAATTTGTGGTTCGGTATTCAAGTGCTGCCGATTGTATGGACCAGGTAGCGTTAGCCGTTCGGGACGGGTATAAACGATTGCTAAAGCCTTCTATCGAAACCGAGTTCGACAATCTGTCGAAAACCAAAGCCGACGCCGAAGCAATTAAAATCTTTGCCGACAACCTGCGTCAGCTTTTGTTAAGTCCGCCTTTAGGACCGCAGCGGGTGCTGGCTATCGATCCTGGCTATCGGACGGGGTGTAAAACCGTATGCCTGGATGCGCAGGGTAATTTGCTGGCCGATGCGGTTTTGTACCTGTTTCAGTCGGAAGCGCAGAAGCAACAGGCCATACAGATCGTTCAAAAGCTGGTGGTGAACCATGCCATTGAAGCCATTGCCATTGGGAACGGAACGGCGGGTCGCGAAACAGAAGAGTTTATACAGAGCCTGCAATTAGGCAAGCCAATTTTTATGGTCAGTGAGCAGGGAGCATCGGTGTACTCTGCATCGGAAGTAGCCCGTGAGGAATTTCCTGATCGTGACGTTACGGTACGAGGAGCGGTAAGTATTGGCCGGCGCCTGATGGACCCGTTAGCCGAACTGGTTAAGATTGACCCTAAATCAATCGGCGTGGGGCAGTATCAGCACGATGTCGACCAAAGCGATTTGAAAAGCAGCCTGGATACGGTGGTTGAAAGTTGCGTTAATCAGGTTGGTGTGTCGCTGAACACCGCCAGTGCCTACCTGTTACGTTACGTATCGGGGTTAGGGCCTCAGCTGGCCGGGAATATCGTTACGTATCGAGCCCAGAATGGCCCCTTCACTTCGCGGGATCAGCTGAAAAAAGTACCAAGGCTGGGACCAAAAGCATTTGAACAGTGTGCTGGCTTCCTCCGGATTGAAGGAGCAAAGAACCCGCTCGACAATAGCGCTGTGCACCCCGAACGATACGCGGTTGTTGAACAGATGGCCTCCGATATAAAAAGCTCGGTAATTGATCTGGTTCGAAAGGCAGAACTACGTCAGCAGGTCAAGCCAGAGCGATACGTAACGGATGCGGTGGGTTTGCCCACGCTACGTGATATTCTGAACGAACTCGAAAAGCCCGGCCGGGACCCGCGCGAACAGTTATCTGTATTCGAATACGACGACCGTATTCGTTCGGTTGATGACTTGCACGAGGGTATGGTGCTGAATGGCGTCGTGACAAATATCACTGCCTTTGGGGCTTTTGTCGATATTGGCGTAAAACAGGATGGTCTCGTACACGTTTCGCAGATGGCCAATCACTACGTATCGGACCCTAAAACGGTCGTTAAAGTGTACCAGAAAGTAAGAGTTAAAGTGTTGGAGGTCGATAAGTCGCGCAAACGAATTGCGTTATCTATGAAAATTTAATAGTTTGCATTAGTCAGTCGGAGCGGCACAGATGCGTTTGCCCAAACTGACTAGTGAAACCCTAATCCCATCCGTATGCGTCAATGCTGGTTGCGGGGCTTATGGCGTCCCGTTCTTCTGAGCACTTGCCTGCTTTCACTACTTACCTCCTGCGAGGTACTACGTTCCTCCGGGCCTTCTCATTCGGTTAGCCGCCGTTCTGGTTCGTCGGGCTCGGTGGCTCGCCGTACGTCAACTGGAAAAACGCCTAATCGGCCACCAGCCGTACCCGCCAAGTCGGCCGGTCGAGTGGTAGATTCGCGTACGTACGAAAATCAGTACGTACCGGAGGTGGTTAAAATTGCCAGAACCTATACTGGTACGCCTTACCGATCGGGCGGTAACACAACCACTGGTATCGACTGTTCGGGTCTGGTGTATGCCGTTTTCAATACGGTAGGACTACGTATGCCCCGCATATCGTGGCAGCAATCGGAGGTCGGTCGCGAAGTGGAGGTAACTGATATTTTACCAGGCGATCTGATTTTCTTCGTTCCCGATAAAGGGCAGGCGGGTTATGTGTCGCACACTGGTATCGTAACGGAGGTACACGGATCGAACAATATTCGATTTATACATGCGTCTTCGTCGCGTGGTGTTCGGGAGGATAATCTGTTTGCGGATTATTTTAAGGGGCGATTTGTGAAAGCCTTGCGCCCTTTTTAGAGCTATCGCACGAGTTATAACCAAAACGAAGAAGCCGCTTTCAAAAGCGGCTTCTTCGTTTTACTACCTATGTTCGTTGACGATTAGACGACTAACTGAGGGCTTTCAATGAGTTCTTCCCAATACGTACGATCTCTGTTTTTAAGCTTCATTTCTAAACTTAATGCCTCATTACGAGTAGCAAATGGACGGGTGAATTTAACTTCCCAGGGTTTGCCATCGGCCGTAACGGGGTTTGTTTTAGCGTTATGTTGCCACAACGTAATTTTCAGATCTTTCGTCTGACCAATAAAGTACTGATCGGTCGAGGGGCTGTAAATAATATAAACGGTATGCATACGATGTCGTAGACTATTATCAAAACTACGTAATAGTTAACACAAAACAAACATAGTTTTAGGCAACGTAGCTGCAGAAAGAATGACTTAAAATTTTTTCTGATTGCGTTTTGGCTAATCTGATTTTTTGTTCATCTTTGCACCCACAAAACGCGAAAGAGCGTATTGGACGGGGGTATAGCTCAGTTGGCTAGAGCGCTACAATGGCATTGTAGAGGCCGTCGGTTCGAATCCGACTATCTCCACATAATAGTACTTTTCTAATAACAAGGCCGCTACAGGGAACTGTAGCGGCCTTGTTCGTTTAAATATTTCAAGTTCAAAACAATTTATCCACTATGCGAAAATCACCAACCCTAAAAGACGACTTAAAAGAGTATTTAGAGTACAAAGAATCAATCCTTAGAGACGATAGTTACAAGGTTTACAAGCTGTTTGGCAAGAAGTTCTTATCATTTTTAGAAGTTAAGAAGCTGATAGACACACCAACGAAAGACGTAACGCCGAAACTATGCGAGAACTACAAAAGGCACATTCTTAAACTGCATAAGCACACAACTACACGAAACAAGGAAATCGCCCAAATGAAAACGTTCTTTTACCAGTTCACTAAATCAGGCTGGGAGCGTTACCGGGTTAGTCCTGCTCAAAATATCGAATTGTTACCTAAGCAGGATAGTGAATTACACGAACCATTTAGCGAGAATCAGGCTAGTGAGATCATTGGCAAAATTTTAGAAAAGCGGGACTACTGGTTATTACTTTACATCTACATGATACATTACACGTTTGCCCGGCCCGGTCGTGAAGTACGTTTAATGAAGGTAGGAGACATAAAACCAAGAGCCTTATTAATCCGCCCTGAAAACTCAAAAAATAGACGTACTAAAACACCCACAATTGCAAAACCCGTTGAGCAGTTAATAGAGTATTTAGGCATAAAAAATATGCCTAATCATTATTACATTTTTGGTGCGAATGGTTGCCCAGGCACGAAACCCTGTGGCCGCAATTTATATTACCACCGTCACAGACAAATTCTAAAAGAGCTAAAGATAGAGGGTAAGTACACTCTGTATGGCTGGAAGCACACTGGAAATATCAGGGCTATTACGTTAGGTATCAATGAGCGAGAATTACAATTTCAGAACGGTTTTCGGGATCATAGAACGCTCGAAATATACATACGTAAATTGTCGGCTTATATGTCTAGCGAGATTTACGAAAAGTTTTTATAAAATTGTAACCTAATGGTTGATAATCTACACAATGAAGCACTTGTTCATATCCCTCTCCCTTGCATCCCTCACCCTCTTGGCCGCTTGTAAAAGCAATAATAATACAGTAGCCCCTTCAGTAGACACAAATTCCTTTGTCGGGATTTATGAAGGTGAAGTGACCCTTTCTTATGGCCGTACAGGAGCAATGGCAACTGAGAGGCCGCAAAGTGTTACGCTAACTGTTAGCCGAGTTATTGGGCCAGATCAACCTAAAGGGTTATTGTTTAAAGAACAGTATATAGGCTACAGCCGTCAATATTCCGTGTATTTTGATTTGGATAGTACAGCGTTCAGCGTTGATAAGTTTCAAGAGCAAGTTTCTGTAAATGGAACGCTTGCGCAAGGTGTAGCGAGCGGTATTGGTAAATTCTCTGCCGATGGTAAGAAAGTAAGTTTATATACGTCAACTGACGTAATTGTAGTGGGGCCTTATAATCGTTCGGTCAAAATAGAAGCAATAAAGAGATAACCTCTTACATACTCAATCAAACGGGGGCCCGGCCAATTGGTCGGGCTTTCTTATTAAAGAATTATAATAAAACTTTGTGCCACGAAGAAATTACACTAATTTTCCTCTATGGCAGATACCTATTGAAACTCAAAATAGTTAGTCTATTAGTATGATAAAATGGTTAATTTATACTGTGCTGATGGGAGCTATCCCTTTCTTCGTTAGATTGTTCATTTATTTTTTCTCAACTAAGCTGAAAATTGACTACATAGTTAGTGAGGTAGATATGGTAACATTTGGCCTAGTGCTTAATGTTTCGAATATAAATGAACTAGATGGCAGAAGTGATTTGGATGAAAGAAAAAAATCAATTTATGTAGGTTTATCAACTGTTGCGATAATAATATTTGGTGTTATTCTTGGTGTTGCATATGTAGCTGATATTGATAAGACAAAACTGTTTAATGCAGATAGAATAAAAATCGGTTCAGCTGTTCTAAGTATTGTATCTTTAATATTTAGTTATTCTTTTATTGTAAAAAGAGACTAGAACAGAATGATGAACTATTTAGATATTTTTATACTGATTAGTGTAGCAATAATTAGTATTGCGATGTTATATGTCGCAATTGATAACCTTAAGCAAGCCAGAAGAAAAAGTTATGACGAATTTGTTGAAAATAGAAAACAGCGCCACGAAAAAAATTAAATCATTTCAATATTTGGATACAGATAAAATGTATTCGATTTCATCTCAAATTTTTGAAGGATTGACAGATTATGTACTAAGCTCAAAACAGAAATCAACAGAAGAATCAAATACCCAGAAAGGTAGGGAGTGGGGCAGCGGCCGTATCTTAGCTGATATTATAGAAGAATCTGCTACTACAACGGAAAAGCGTTTTTTACATGATTATTCTTATAATTTATTTGAAGATGCTTTGGTTAGAGCACAGAGAGTAATTGAACTTGATGAAACTAATATCGCTGAAAATATTACCAATATCAACGACAAAAGTTTTGTAAGAATTACAGGTAAGGCATTATTTAATGATACAAATCGTGTAGTTAAATCACTTACAAACTTTAACGAATTCGGCTATGCTGTTTGGTACATGACTCAGGGTAAGGATTTAGTCAAGGCCTATAAAGAAAATAAAGCAAGTGCAAACAAAATTGTAGATAGGAATAAAAAAGCAGCAACATTATCGCATATTGACGGGATTGTAAATTTTAAAGAATTAATAGAAGAAGCTGGCTTGTATATAGATCCCGAACATCTACACAATATGGCATATCTATTAGATTATGGATATGAGGGACAGTTTGAAATACAATTGCCATTATATTTAGAGGATAGTGCTTACTTGTTTAGTGCACAACTAAAAAGAGGTATGCTTAAAGAGGAAGAAGCTTTACTTATAAGAAAGTTTTCAAGAGAAACTGAAAAGGAATTTACAGTTTTTGGAATCTTAACTCAATCACGAGGTGTATCTGAAAAATTAGATTCATATAGAAAAACTGATTCAGATCAAACTTTGAAGCAAGCATTAATGAATTTCGTTTCTACGCTAACTAAACTGGAAGATACATTTACAGGGAAGCTAGAACACGAATATGTAATTGATCCTATAGCAGTATATATTGAACTTTAAAAGGTAAACTAACCAAGACGGGTTTCTCTTTTTCTAAAAAGAGAAACCCGTCTTGGTTAGTTAGAAATTGAAGGTTTACATTTTTGCCTAGCTTCATACTTTATTATATTTAGGAATTTACTTTTAAGGAATTTTCAACTTTTATTACTTTTATGTAGTATTATTGACCCGTGAATTAGTACGTAATACAGGCTATTCATCATAGCCAGGTATTTTATAAAACATTTGCAAGAAATCCTCAAATGAATCAGCTAAATAAATCTTCATTAAATCTCCTGTACTATCTGTATAACCTGCATAATCAAGCAAAATTATCTTACCATAATCGTCTCCTTTATAGCCAATCATTGTTATACTACTATGGCAATAATTTTGGCCTATGGGAAGTAATTCATCAAGATGATAACCTGGTCTATAGCCCCCAATCTCATCCTCTTTAATTTCTTTGATTGCCCCTGTGAGTTCTTCAATACCATAAAGCCAAAATAAGCCGTCAGATGTTTTTTCTCCGGCACTGTTGGTAAAGGTAAACCCCCACTCTGCTGATCCATCAGCACCATTTGATTGTAGCAAAAATGTTCGATATTGTTCAGGTATTTGAATGGACATTAACTTCTCCCATGCATTAATATTTTCCTCTGTAGTAGGGGGTTTATAATATAAGAAGCTTCTTGTTAATTGCATGACATAAAGCGAGTTTGAGTAGTAATTGGACCTGGAAATGCGATAGGATTGTTTATAGTTTGCCACGAAAAATAAGAGATGCTCACATAACAGACTTACTCCCGGATCAATAATATATGAATTATTTATAGCAGTTGCTACAAAAACTGTGCTATCATCTGAGCATCAATACCACGTATGAGCCAATAGTTCGACAGGTTATCCGACTCGAACAGGAAACGAACGATTCGGCAATCGTCCATATCTTCAGATTCTAGTGCCTGCTGCGTTAAGTAATCATCGAAATTGCCGCCGTCAAGAATGCGAACCACAATGTATTTTACGGGAACCGATGGGGTAGGAGCGTCAGGGTTAACTACCTGCGTAACGTACTGATTCGTAACGTACTGATTGTTTACGGCTTCTAGTTTGGCCGTACTGTCGTGCTGTAGTTGGGCAACGGCATTTTCTAAGTTTCGCCTGCGCTTAACTAATACATAAGCTATATAGCCAACTACAGCGAATAAAATTAGGTGTCTTAATTTCATTGTTTGTAAGGGTTAAGGAATGGCTATTATTAAATCACCGTCCGCGTTTTTTACGCCCGTTGGCCGTTTCTCTATGGCGAAAACGGCAATACTGAAAATAGCCGCTAAACCGAATACAGCCAGCGACCGACGAAACCCGCCAAACACGTAAGCCAGAATGACAACAGAAAGCGCGAAATAGATGTAAACCTTTTCGCTCGTTAGTAAGGCTTTTAGGCTATCTGGAGCAACTAAACCACCATACAAATAGAAACGAACGTCTTGCCCTAAACGGTCGTTTGCGCTCAATAACCCGTCTGGCAGTACTACCGTTTTACCGTCGATAGATAGCGGCAAATACGAGTTGTGCCTATCTGCGCTACTGGTTTTCTGGAAGAACGTTAAGGGCTGTTTGTCGTAGGGGTTTTCATAGATTTCTACCGGGTGCGAATGAAACCGAATTGGCAAAGCGCCTGCCTGTAAAACCTCATTTCGAACGATTGCACTGTTAGCAGGCTGATAGGCTGTTTTGCGCTGTTCGCCTTGTAGCTGGTTCGGTAGGAGGGTGAAACGAGTAATTACCAGCGATCCAGAAACAGGGTAGGCCCAAAGAATGCCGCCCGTTTCTTCGTGTAGTGGGTAGATACTCTGTAACTGTTTTAAAACAGCCGCTTTTACTACCACATTAACCGGCGCTTTTAATACTAAGGTCTTGCGCCCTTCGGTCGTAACCTCTTTAAAATACCCTGCTTGTTGAAGTTCTGCTATCATAGTAGTTGCGGATTAAAAATTAAGCCGGGTCAATCCGCCCGGCTTAATTTGGTTATTCATCACGGTTAGACTTTACCAGTTAGCCGGGCTAAGGCCAGAAGCGCCAGCACCAGAAAGGCCCATAGTAATTTGCTGGATCGCTTTATGTACAAACCCACCAGCGCAAGCCCGGCTAAAAGTAGAATTGCCCAATCGACCCCGTTTAATTGAGCCGTAGGAGCTTTGTATAAAACAGCCGGAAAAACAGACGTAGCGCCTTGCGACACATAGGGCGTTGACTGCTTAAAAAACGAGTCGGTTAAGCTGTTAGCCCATTCGATAGCAAACTCGTCTATCGCGGTTCCGAATAAATGATCTTTCCCCGAACTGCTATGATAACTAGGCCAAAACTCTGTATTAAAATCCGGCCCTTTCCATGTATTAGGGTAGGATTGAATAAGCTGTTGTAAACCTTGCGCGGTCGGTATATCATATAGCGAATGAGGAACCGCCGTAAGTTCTTCCTGCACCAAAACAAGGGCTAAATCTGGCTTATTGAACGTAGTACGCACGTAGTTAAACACGGTCTTAAACCGATCTACAAACGTGGCCGTATCGGTTCCCCTATCGTTATAGCCATGCTCTACCAGAATAGCCCGAACGCCCGTTTTCGGCACGTAGTATTGCATGACCGTTTCAAGCGGTAGGAACGGCTGACGGCTTGCCGGGTCGGTGGTTCCGGGTGGTAACTGTGTGCGGGGTTGTCCGGTTAGGAGTTGCCAGTTTTGCAGGATATTTGACCCACCATAGGCGCAACCATACAACAATACCGGAACGCCTAAGCGTTGAACCAGGCGATCACCGAATTGGCCCCATGCGTCGGGCGAATCGTGAAACGGCCCGACTTTGTCAGTCAGTTTGCCAAACTGGTACTTACGGGTGCTAAGATCATCCAGTAAGGTAATTACACGTTCATCCGTTGCCGGTAGCTGGTGGCTTTCATCGTGTCCGCCCTGCATGAAGCTATGCCCGAACAGAATAAAGACTTCACCAGCACCCACCCGGCTAACCAGTACCGTTGTGTCACCCGCCGTAACGGTTAACGAATACCAGCCCCCCGGCACTTGCACCGTACCGGCAAAGTTACCGTTCACGTCTACCGGGATGGTTTGAACAATTGGTAAGGCATAGTCTAGGGTCTGAACATCGCTTACTTTAATTCGGCTAAAGCTGGCTTTTACATTGTCCGTACCAGCCGCAACGGTTCCCATAACTGGAATACTGGCAAACCCGGCATTGTTGCGCTGATAGACAGCGTTTAGGTAGGGTTCCTGAATAGAGAGATTAGTGAGCATGAGGAACAATAGCGGTTAAAAAGTGAAGGAATGCGGCCAGCAATCCGGCCAGAATTGCCAGCCGAACAGAGGGCGAAAGGCTTTTAAAATCGTCCCGTAAGCGTGAGAATGAATACTCGGAAACGAAGCCGAATAAGCTGATACAAGCCAGCCAGCAACCGCCCAACGCTACCGACATAGCCCAACAGATTGACCCGGCTGATTTGAGCAAATAGGCCAAAAAACCGGCTTCAAGTTGGGCGCTGGAATAGTCCGCAAACAGGAAGGCTACAAGGGTAAAAAAGGCTTTCAGAAACAGGCTATTAATCGAGCGTTTTACTTGGTTGTGTTGGGCTTCAATACGTTGTTCGTTCGATGCCTGTAACTCGGTTTCAGATACGATGCCTAATTCTAGTTTTAGCTCGTTTGCCTGTTTGTCTGCTACTTCAGCGAAGCGATAGAGCTTTTGTTTGTCGTCGTCGCTGTCGGCTTTGGCCGCTTGGTTTCTGTAGCCGTTCGCTTCGTTTTCCAGTACTGTAATCAGTCCTAGTTTTTCGTCCCGTTCGGCTTGAATAGCCTGTTGTTTCTGAAAGGCCAATTGCTCTAACTGGCTTTGTAAATCCTGTTCCTGGCTGGTTAAATCGTCTAAGTTTACCATGACTAAAGAGGTTAGGAACCAGCCGGTACAAAGCGGCTGATTTGTTGTTTCACATCGCGAATAGTGATAAGTCCGTCGCGGTTTACGTCGAGCACTTTATTCAGGTTGTAGCGCCTGCGATCTAAGGGCGTTTTGCCGTTGGCTCGGTACAAAACTTGACTGTCAGGTTTGCCCAAAAAAGCGGGAGCAAACACCACTAAATACACGTCGTACACATCGCGCATACGACCTTTGTAGGGTGCGAAATACTTTTCGACGTATGCGAGTTGTTCGACTGCGGACATAGCCGATAACTTGCCCGGCGTTGTGCCTAATCGGGTGGCTGTTGTCGGGATAAATTGGATTAATCCAACCGAACCCGAATAGGGATTCCGAACATTGGCCCGAAACGTTCCCGCCGTTTCGAATCGGATCACGATCATTAACCAATCCGGTTTTACCTGTAAACGGGTCGCTACGGTAACGACTTCCGAAACAAACGCGGCCCGGTAGGTTGCCGGTACGAGTTCAGAATAAACAAGGGTTTGGGGTTTACGTGCGGTATCGGCATAGAGGATGCCAGACACAGCCAAAAGCAGTACCAGAGCAAACGATTTCATAAACAAGAGGAAGGGTAGAACAAAAAAAGGGGGGCCGAACAAGTAGCCCGGCCCCCCTAACAGTGGCCTATTGTGGCCGTTGGTGGCTAGTTATTTATTTCGCTAATCGGCACGTAATGAACCGTTTCGATACAGACGATAACAGGGTACACATCAAGTGAAGCCCGTAAATCAATCGTTTCTTTGATTCCTGCGTATTCGCTTTGAATAGCGGGTGTATAAAAGCGATCCATATATTCACTAGAAAGCGGTTTGTTGGCAAATGAACCGTTTATTGTGTGAGTATCCAGCGGAACCCGGCCCGATATATAATACAGATATTGCCATTCAACTAGGTTGTCGTTATCAACCTCCACGTCAGCCGGTAAAGCGAGCTTACTCACCATTTTGGCAAACTCGCGTTCCCGTTCGCGCCGAATAAGAATCAAGCCGTTACCTATATAATTAGCAACACATATATAGGCTTCATCGCCTTCTACCTGAACCGATTGAATTTTGTTATCAGTGAGTTTAATAAACTCATACTGAGAACGTTTTACAAAATTTTTGATCATAATAAGGAAGGGTTAAGGGTACTATTTTTTATCGACCAGTAAGACCGCCGTACCGACCGAACTAACAAACGCTACGGTATGCGTACCGGCTGTTAGTGACAGCGAACTGCCCGGCTTAACAGCATACAAGGCGTTTAATACCGCGTTTTTGGCTGAAAATGGAAGGTTTTTTATGGCTTCGTCTATTTCCTCATTTGTTACAAGTAAATTACTATCTGAGGTGTTAATGAGCACCGATTTTGCGGCTACGGGGGCCACAACTGGCCCGGCTTGGTTAATCAGGGTGAAGGTTTTAGGCATTGTTAAACACGTTTAAGAGCGAAGAATAAAAACAGGACTACCGCAATAGCGGCAATAGGAAAAACCTTTTCGTCGGTGGTCAGACTACCGGCACTGTAACCGGCTGGAATGTAGCGGCTGATTACGGCCTTTATTTCACCGACTGTAATAACACCGTCGTTATTAGTGTCGAGCGCCTTATTACTGGTGTATTCTTTGGAGGGCGAAACATAGACCTTTTGCGCGTCGGGTCTACCGATATAAACCGGAGCAAAAACAGCTAGATATACGCTGTACAAATCGGTCATTCGGCCCGTGTACGGCTTTAGGTACTTTTCGACGTAATCAAGCTGGGTAATCGCGTCCATCACCTTAATTTGATCGAGCGTAACGCCCAATCCTGAAACGCCCACCTTTGTAAACTGAATCAGGCCGTAGGCTTCTGAGTAAGGGTTTTTAACCGAGGGCGAAAACGTACCGGCTGACTCGAAACGTATGACGATCATTAACCAATTCGGGTCGATCTGCAAGCGGTTTGAAATCGCCTGAACCTTTGCCAGAAAGCCAGCGCGGTAGGAGGAAGGGACTAGATTTTCGTATGCGAGTGCCATAGTTAACCAATTTTTACGGCACTTTTCAGCACCCAATTATACACGTCATACAGGCCAAAAACGGCGGGGTTCGAGTAGCGAACAAAGACGTTTTTATCGCCTTTATTCGGTATATCAGGGAGTACACGTTCTGACACGTATTTGCCCAAAACCTGCCCTTTGGTTGCCTGCGTATTACGCCCTAAGAAATCCGATTCGACATTGTAAGGCACAGCATCGACGCGAATATTAACCGTCTGATTGGCTGTTACGGTCTTGCCGACCAGGTTAATCGGAGAGCTGGTAGACGTGCCGCCCGTACTGCCTGAACTACCTGTTGTAGAGGTGGTTTTGTAGACGTAGTTCCAGAACGTTTGTAAATCAGTACGGCTTAACTCGTTCGATAGATCGGTCGTTAACTCAGAGCCAAACAGCACCCGGTACGAATCAGAAACGGCCTTATAATCTGTTATTTGTTGGCCCGTCTGCATGATCAATTCTACGTCTGTACCGTCTACGTCCATTAGAAAACTAACGCCTGAACGGTTCATTGCATCGCGTAGGGCTTGCGCCTGTTGGGTGTTAGTGTCGGTTCCTGCACCGTCCAAATAGGTCTGCTTTTTAGACTTGTTGAAGCCCGAAACAAACAGGTAAATAACAACAACGACGACGACTACTAAGAGCAGGTTATTATAACCGCCGTCGTTGAGTTCTTTAAGTCTATCATTGTTGCTCACTGTTGTAAGGGGTTAAGGGTTAGGAGGTTAAAACTTAAAGGTTTTGACGATTGCCCAAAAAGGAATTTTTTTAGCAATCTCCGGGAATGCCTTTTCAATATCATCTAATTTGATGGTTCCCGCGTCGGCTTTGGCCTTTAAGGAGTAGGCTTTTGCGATGTTGTCAGGGGTTAAGATTTTACGCGCGGTTGCCGGGTCTTGCTCAATACCGTCAGCGATTTTTTCGATAATATCGCAAGCCGTAGCCGGGTTGTCGGTCGCATCAGCCAGCCCGTTAAAAAGCCGGGCGAGTTGCTTTTGTACGTAGTCTTTGTCAATTACCTGCACGTCCATTGGTGCTGGTAATTCAGCGGTTTTTGTCGTTGCCATGATGGTATTTTTAAAGCGGCTTAGGGGATAGGGGTTGCAAGGGGAAAGGGCTTAAAGCCGGAAGCCGTTACCACCCGAAAAGACTTTCTTAATCTCGCTAGCGGCCTGAACTGTATCACTGGCTTTTTGGGCTACCTGCAAGAAATCGGGCATTCCGTCCTCATCCTCATCAGCGAACATTTTTTCTAGTTTCAAGACTCGTTTTTCAAGGTCTTTTACCAAATCCACCAGCGGCCCGAATTTGTCGTACATCTGTTCAAACATCATCGTTTTACGGGCTTCTTCAACGATCTGTTTATAAACATGATCGGCAACCCCGTAAGCATTTGTCGAGTTCACAGACTGCATAGAATGATTGGTTTGCTGGCTGGTTTGGCCTTTGGTGAAGGGGAATAGATAGGAGCCGGAGCGGTCTTTCGGATTGCGTGAACATTCCATTTTGTAGGAGCCAGCCGGTAAGAACTGAACCGTTTTTCTGAACTGCTCTATACTGCTGTTAATGTCGCTTTCGTCGGTATTATCGCCTATCTTATTATTGCCTGATTTGATCCACCAATAGGGCGTATTGTTGTGGCGTAGGTACTCAATCGCCTGTTCTACCGTATCCATATATACGCAAGATTTAAACAGGCCCGGCCAACGCCCAACGGGTAGGGGATTCTGTTAGCCGGGACGCTGTTATTTTTTCATTTTAGCCACCCGTTCACGCACTTGCTTACGTTGCATCGCTTCGCGTTTGATCGCGTCGTTATGCGCTTTTACTTTTTTGCAAGCTGCTTCGTATTTCTGCAAGGTTTTCAGGCTTGCCCCCGCTTTGGGAGCTTTGGGGTAACGCTTTAGTTTTGCCATTACTGACAGAGAGTTAAAGGGTTAAAAAAGAGGAAAGTTGCCGGGCTATTTGGGTCAACTGGAAGCCCGGCACAACCTATCGCGGGTCGGGGTTGTTATCGGCGTTTTTTCTTGCTCAAACCGAGAGCCGGAGCAATGAACGGTTTCCAGAGCAGAATGACCAGAATGAGTACGACTAACCACCAGTAGTTCGATAGGAACGTACTGATTTGTTCGCTAATGGTCGGAGCCTTATAGGTCGTGTCGGTCGTTGTTACCGTACCGCCCCCGGTGGTTGTACCTCCGCCCGTAGTAGTACCTCCGCCTGTGGTTGTACCGCCCCCGGTGGTTGTACCTCCGCTTGTTGGTGTGGGAGCGCCTACGTCTACCCAATCCGATTGGATATTTTCGTAGTAGTCAAACTGTGTGCCGGTTGCTGGTTGCTTGTAAGCCGGAATATTGCCAATGATCTGATTATCAGTATATGGCCCCAGCGTACAATCTGACGCGGCTTTCGGGAATTTGTAACGGTCGCCGTTGGTGCTCGTCTGTAAGGCTGACGCGTAAGCAGGTTGCTTAACAACCAATTTGTTTACGGCTATGTCGCCCAGAATAACAACAAACTTGCCCGGTGCGGCTGCATCATCGTAAAAAACTGGGCCTGCTTTACCTAAATAGCCGGTTTGAATAAGTGCCATTTTGAAATGGATTTAAGGGTTAAAAAAGTGAAAGGGTTACGCGTTAAAGTTTTGGTAAACAATCGGGTTGAACGATTTCCAGCCTACCGAATTTGACCATGCTTCGACAAAGGCCAGACCAGCACCCAACGCCAACGCGGGAAAGCGGTAGTCTCGGGTGGTTGTGTTGTTAGCATCTAGCCGGAGCGTTTGACGAATATCAGCCGGGCTAGATTCAAACCTTTTTGCTACGTCTGAATACACGCCAAGACTGCGTAAATAGTCGGGAGTTCGAAACATAACCCGCCCATTATCATCGGTAGAAAAAGCGTACCGCTTGCCGTTTACCAGCACTTCAAACAGGGGCTTATTAATGGCCGTTTGGCCGAACTGAGCCGTTCTAACGTTTGGCATTGGATTTAGGGTTAAAAAAGAGGAAGTAGAATAAGATTAACAAAAGCAAAAAGGTTATTATCAGAACTTTAGGGTCTGTAAAGTCGATATTGAAAACACGGTTGCTGGCACTAGGAGCGTTGTTTGTGGTGTCGGTCGTTCCAGTCCCTAACAGGCTGGCATAGGAGGGGTAAGAAGCTACTAAGTTTTGATTCTTAATAATCCCGTTTTTGGTCAGGATAGATAATGCCTTATCGCCGTACTTAAGGATGAAATCTAACGTATTCGCCAGTTTCGTATTACCGCTTGCGGTAGCGTTATCTTTGGCTACAGTAAGATCAGCGGTTAGTTTCGGATCAGACGGGGAATTAATTGCGTAGCCTTCGGATTCGTAGAAATCACGGTATGACTGCACATCGTCGTAACTCCAACCCTCCGACATATAGAACTCGTCAAACTCATTCATAATCAGATTGATTTAGTATCGAAGTCGAAAGATTGTTTTACAGGAATCTGGAAGCCTTCGGCATAGACTAGACCGTCGAGCGTTAGGTTTACTTTGCCTGATTTGAAGATGTTAACTATAGAACCTGCCGCCGTCAGTAAGTCGAAATAGGAGACTGTAACCTTGACGGGTAGGGTAGTAGTGCCGTTCGGGTTTATCGTTACCGGGCTGGTAATTAATGCTTTGCCTAAGAACTTACCGGCGCTCATTACGTCAAAGTCCGCCGATTTGATATTAACCGAACCGCTGCTAACGTTTTGCGCAATAAGCGGTAATTCAAACGTTACGGCCCCACCTTGTAAACTAAATTGTCTGGGTAAACCAACGCTAAATTCTAATTGTCTGGCTGTACTCACCTTGTTCAAGATGTATAAGGCAATCAGGAGTACAAAGACCAGAACGATAAATCCTTTTTTCATCTACGATTGCGGTTTTTAAGCCAAAGGAAGAAAAGCAGTAGTAAAGCAAAACCAGCGAAATAGTACCACGTCGGTACGGCTGTAGCTGCGTTGTTGGTTGGGTCGGTGGTCGTGTCGGTCGTGCCAATTTTGACCAAATCAGCGAGTAACTGATTACGAATAGTAGCCAACTGCTTTAAATCGTCGGCGTAAGCCTGAATCAGTGATTGAACCTTTAATTGCTCAATCGCTTGTGCTGTGTTCGCCTGATTGCTGATTAGCGTAATAGCAGAACCCACAACAGGAACCAAGCTAAGAGCCGACGTGACGATTTTAGAAAAGGCGTTGTAACTGTCTGCTGACTGACTTTGCAGTCTGGACAAAAGCTGATCGGTTCGCGTTTTAATGAACTTGACGCGCTCGTTAATCGCGTTAATTCGTTCATTGATCCATGCTTCACGCTCAGAATCGGTAGTGCCTTTGTAAGCGACTTTTACCGCGTCGGTCGTGCTGATTGCGTCCGCGTTTTGCTTTCGAATCTGATCTCTGATTTCGTCAGGCAGATAAATATTTCGCCACGCTTGCCACGGCCAGAAACCCGGCAATTTTGCGATAATTACGTCCGGGTCTTGAAAGTCAGGAGTTCCCGAATACGTTGTGTTTAGATAAGCCATTTACATAGTCTTGCTCAGTTTGTTTAATCTGCTTTCGCTGAATTGACAATGCAAGAATAGTATGACTTTTAGTATGTATTTAGGTTTACTAACTTTAACGCACGAAAACAGAGGAAAACAGAAGATGACCCACCTTTACGCATGAAAACACAAAGGCTAGGAGTATATAGTAAGACCGATTTTTTACTAGCTTATGGGGTTACAATGCCCACCTTTGAGAAGTGGATCGAGGACATAAAAGAGCCTATTGGCTGGAAAAAAGGCCAAAAACAGAAGTTCCCGCCTAAGCTGGTACAAATCATATTCGACCATTTAGGGGAACCATAAAAAAGCCCGGCAATTTGCCGGGCAATGATTGTAAGCCTACCTAATAGCCATCCGATTTTTTATACAAAGCCTACCAAAAGCCTGTCAAAAGCCACCTATAAGCCTATTATCTTGCTTTTAGGAACTCGTTAAAATCGTTGTAATGTGAGTATAGATTCGAGCGATCTATAACCGTACACCCGGCGTTTTGAATGTCCTGAACCGCTTTTCTCCCTGCCTTATCGTTATCGAGATAGCAAAACACGCCTACAGCGTTTTGCAATAGGGGTAGGGCTTGCTTTATGTTGCTGGTTGAGTTCAATACAATTGTAGTAGATCGGCTGGCAGGCTTGCCGAAATAGACAAGGGCAGACAGGAAGTTAAAAAATCCCTCAAATACATTTACTGTCTTACTGCCAGTTACTTCAATGGTTGTAATCTCGCTCTTTCCAATCCACGTTTTAAAGCCCGGATTCCGAACCGCCCAACTACCAGCGTCAGTCCGAAAGCCAACGCCAAAATAACGTTTATCCTTACGGGTGTAATGAATCTGACGAACCCACGGTTGAGCATAGGCGTAAGGAATACCACGTTCTTTTTCTACATATTCAATTAGTAAAGGATGCTGTAATGTGCGTACTGCTGTTATTTTAAAGTCAGTATTTTTTATTGCATCGTTCGCAATTTCATAAGGTGAAAATTGCAATGGTTCTGCAATGCTTATAAACCCTTGCAAACGCTTAACTGCATTAACAAATGTTATGCGTTCAATTTTTTGAACAAGCCTAATTACGTCGCCTTTTTCGCCTGTGCTGAAATCGTTAAAAACGTTGTCTCTCTCGTTTACAAAAAACGATGGTGTACGTTCCTGCGATAATGGCGAACAATAGGCATAGTCGTTTATTTCGCTGTTTAATTTATGCACGGGAAATACGCCTTTAGATTGTAAATAGGATGTAATAGGAACGCGCTTTACTTCATCGATTACGGTTTGGGGAATCATAGTTTTTGTTTGAAAGTGTATTTTTCTTTTAGCGGCTAAATACAACTTATTAGGCCGCTAAAAGAAAAGTGACGGTTTGAGAAAAAATAAAAAGTTTTGAAAAGTAGGGTACTACAACTCACTACTTACTACATTTTTACATAACGCATTGGCCCCTAGTCCCTTGTGACCCTTTACCGGCTTTTACTCCCTTACTACATACTACAACCTAAGCCCGAAAATGTAGTAAGTAGTAGTAAGTTTGTAGTAGGTACTATCTAACAGAGTTACTACATATAATACGCTGACTCTCTGTTATGTATGTAGTAAGTAGTAAGTGTAGTAAGTGGATTAGCAGAAAAAAGTATTTTTTCAGAATTGAGGGGTTGTGTCGGCCACTGGCTGACCATCGATATTGAGTAGGTTTTCTTTAAGATAGTAGCCATAAACTGGCATTTGTCCTATTCTCGTCTGTTCCTTTTCTACTCCCATTTTGCGCAAAGCCTTACCTATATTCTCGCTTGTAAGGCGTACCGTGTTACTTGCCAACTGTGTAAGACGTTCAACGAGTTTATAGGGCTGGTAAAATATTCCGCCTTGTTCTTTTTTGCAGGGTGTAAAATATTGCAGTAGCATTTGAAATTCTACAGTATCCCGTCCATAACGTGCGTTGTTATTTTCCGAATGTGCAATTTCTTCATTACTCAATTGTACCGGAAAACCGTTCTTAAACAAGTAATAGGCTTGCGCCCAAACTTTGTTTATGTCAATAGCTTTATAACCTTTCGGCCCTCCCATATCGTGGTTAATATGTAAGACCTCAAAAACTATCCATCGAACATTTCCCGTTTCATCGACAAGGAATTCACGCATATTTGTTGAGCCTACAAAAGAAGCCCGGCGTAACATAATAGAATCCTTTTTGTCGTATGGTAAACGTAATTTAATTTGTGATTCAGAAAAAAACGCTTTTGCTCGGTTTACGTCTTGTTTAGATAAACCTGCTAATTCATCTAGGTTTATCATAAAGTTTTCTGCTAAACTTCTTTTTGAGTCTTTACCCTCAAATTCAATATTCTTTTTAGAATAATTTGCCAATGGTGTTCCTTGAACAAGGTTTTCAAAAAAGTAAGTTTTCCCGTCGTTCTGATTGCTGAAAAACGTAAAACAATGTTTATTGAAAGCAATTTTGTTTAATCCTTGTGCAACCATTCGAACAAGCATTTTCTTGAATTGCCTTACATAAAATTCCTGATCGGTCGTTTTTACGTAATTAGCTAACATACCTATGTAATCATTTTCATTGTCCCATTTTGGTAAGTTTTCAAAGTATTCTAATATCGGGTCAAATTTTGGGACAAAAGACGATTTTAATAAGGCCGCTAATTGCTTGTCAAATCCTGTAAAACCTTCTAATAAAAGTTCTACTTCTAAATCAGATGGGTTTAACGTTTCCCATTCATTTGACTTTTTTAACTTATATTCTAAATCAATAGAAACCGTATTAAAACGGAAGTCGTATTTCTTTTTTAAGTAATCCATGATTAGCAAAAATTTAATTGGTTTATCTCCTGCTTTACTCATAGTGAAATTTTAGGAAAATTCGACGTAAAACGTACTGAACTTTTTATTAGTCGTGTGTTGAAAAAAAAGTCTTAATGCTTCTTGGAAATTATCTGCATTAATATTTACAATTCCTTTAATTCCACGTCGAATAGTGCGATAGTGAAAACGATAGCTTTTCATTGTTCTGTTACGTTATGGGTTTGGTTTTCATATTCTAGTATTTCATCAGCCAGAACAACAATCATAAAGGGAGCCTTACCTATTTTGTCTGTGTACTGCCAAACATCGCGGAACGCCCTCCAATAGTTTGTTTTATCGATTTCCCCGGCTTCTAGTAGTGCCGCTTTGTACTGTAATTGCTTGTGTGCCTTTGCGTTCTTGTAAGCCTGTCCGAGTACGTTTAAGGTTTTGCCTTTTACTGGATTCATAGTTTTTTTTTGTGGGTTGGTTAAACTTTACTATAGATTTACGTTCAAACGTCTAAATATTACGCTTAAGTGTCTGCAACGTTACGTTATGTTGTAATATTTGTCAACTAAAAGTTGTAGAAAATTTATAACTATGGAGCATCACGGAAATAAATTGAGGTCTATTGTAAAGGCTAAAGGATTTAACCTTAGTGAGTTAGCCTTTGATTTTGGCGTAACTAGAGCTGCAATAGATAAGCATATGAAAAGCGAAAGACTTACGCGAAAGGTTTTAAAACAGTATGCGGAAAAGTTAGACTTTTCGTTAGATGACTTTTTTGGAGATGTAATATTGAAGGAGTCGGCAAAGCCAGTGCTATCAGTTGATGACAACCGAACAAGCACAATAGTAAACCAGAATGGTACAACAGTACCGGCAGAAATGCACTGGGAACTACAACGAAAGTATTTTGATCTACAGGAGCGGTATAACGATTTAGTTATACGTTTTTTTCCGAACGCGGTACAACAGGCTATAATTACGGCGTAAATGAGCCTGCTGGTAAACCATATAAGAAATGAGGTTTATTCGACTGTAAAGTCGTACCGCTATTATGTGGAGATTGACGGAGTTTCCGACTATCTCCACTAAGTTGTATGAATCTTATGAAATGGCTGCGCAAAACACTGCGTAGCCATTTTTGTTTGAACTATTCCGAGAGACTTCAGCGCTACAAAAATCATCCCTGCTTACTTAACTGCTCTGCCGGAATTCTTTAACGTATTGCGTAACAATAGAATACCCGTTCCGGGCTTTTGCCACTGCTTCATCAATATGATGTGCCGGGGATCTGTTGGGCGAAAAAAGGACCCTAGCAAAATATCCTCGTCGCCGTCCTGATCCATATCGCCCGAAGTTATGGTTAGCCAGCGTCCACGTTCTGCATGGGCAAAGGTTCGGGGTTGAAACTGTAGATTACCCTGGTTCTCGAAAAAAATAAAACTTTCGTTGGGGGAGTGAGAAAAATCAGGGAAGTGGGCAATAGTGGCAATGTCGTCGTCGCCGTCCTGATCGAAATCCCGAACGATTGTCTGGGTAGCGCCATGCATTGGATAAAACCAGGCCTCCTTAAATCGGAAATTCCCGTCGTTACGAAAGATGCGCAGGCCATGATACGGCTTCAGTACAATTGAATAGTCAGCATTATCGCCGTTCGTGTAAATCAGATCGTCGTCGCCGTCACGATCTATGTCGGCCATTTCGACAGAACTGGAGCCGTAAACCGGCGGGAAGCGCAGGATAGTTTCTTTGCGAAACTGGCCGTTACGTTGGTTATAATAAATGGCAATCTGTTCGTCGCCCTGGGTGAGCAGCGCAATAATGTCTGGCCATTGATCTTTGTTGACATCCTTGATAATAACCGTTCGGGCTCCCGGTAAGCTGTCCAGTAGATGTTCGGTGTATCCGGATGCGGTCTGTTCATGCCAGGTTAATTTGCCAAGATGATGCCCAAACTGAGAGACCACTACGTCCTGCCGACCATCGCGATTCAGGTCGGCCAACGTAGCGTTTACGGGGCGCTGCAGTTTGGTCAACACAGGCGTTGGCGCTGTTGTTGGCTTCATCGACCAATGATTCCAGACACCCGCCTGTCGGTCGTTGGGATTTAGCACGCCAACCGTTAGCAGATTGGCGCTCCCATTGTTATTAAAATGAATGTCAGTGATTGGACTCGTTAAACGGACTGAGTCAAGACGGTTCAGGTTGTGGTCGAGCGCAAAGAGGTTGCTACGTCCGTCGCCCGCCCAGATCCGGTGCGAAACCGAATCATACCGTAGCAACGTAACAAACGCATCGATAGCCGATTTGGAGGGCTGAACATCAAATAAAGGTAGCTTTACGCTGACTGGTTGATGAGTGGGCTGGTTAGGTAACGTAGCAGGCGCTGTTGTTACGTAATAATCGACGATTTTTTGCCAGTCGGCGGGATGTAGGGTAGGCGTTTCGGGGAACGTTTGCGCATTCATCAGGCGCATCATCTCATCCGTATTGCTGATCCGCACATACTCCGTCATGGCATTGTCTGCCTGCCCCATCCGAAGAGCCATCTGGGGCAAAACACCCCGTTTCCAGGTTTCCTTGTCCAGCAGTGAAGGGTCTGGATACTGGTGGCAGCGGCTGCAATAGCTTTGACTAAGCTGCTTACCAGTTAGTTGTGTTTCAAGCGGTAAAGCCCGACTGTTGGTTGCTGCTGTTTCGGACGACGACGATTGGCAAGACACTATTGCTAGTGAACTAATGACAATAGCGCTTGCCAGTCGGAGAGAAAACATGAATGGATTAGTTACGTAGTTCCTTAATGAGTTTATTCAACAGTTTTTGCTGCCGCAGATCATAAATGTATTCCCAGAACATAACACCCGCCAGTCCTTTCGACTTAACGTAATTTACCTTGTGCTCGAAAGATTCTTCGTCGGCGTAAGATATAAACGTACGTGACTGTGGGTTCCATAAATAAGGAGCTTTGGCATCATCATCCCAATAACGGACGAAGCCATTTTTGCTGATGAATTTGTCGGCCAGTTCATCGTAACTGATAAACGAATGCTTTCCGGTAGCTGGCTGGTAAAGACCATTATCGTTGGGCGTTACGTCGGCCCAGCCACGTCCGTAAAAAGGAATGCCCAGCACGATTTTACTGGCTGGGACCCCGGCTTTGATATGCCCATCAACGCCGTCGGCCGAGCTGTTTCTCGATTGATTCCCCTTTTTCGACTGATACAGATTACTATGATGCCCGGTCACTTTATCATTTCCGTGATAAATATCGTACGTCATGATATTAACGTAATCCAGATACCGTTGCGCTTTGCCTAATTCCGTATGGCTGACAAAAGCCGTGTCGACGCCGGTGGCAGTGGTGAGCAGGTAGTGGTTAGCACCCGTACGTTTGTCGATCTTTCCTTGTTTGTCGAGCTGTTCGCGCAGTTCTTTAAAGAGGAGCGTGTAGTTCTGCTTGTCTTCCGGGCGGAAAATATTGTTATCGCCAATCTGGGCTGGGTACTCCCAGTCAATGTCAATCCCGTCGAGCTTATATTTTTTCAGCAGATCGATAGCGCTATTGGCAAATTTCCGGCGGGATGCGTCGGTCAGCGCTGCATCGGAAAAGTATTTGCAGCCACCCCATCCACCGATGGAAATAAGGATTTTCAGGTCCTTGTTGTCGGCTTTTAAGGTCGATAAGGTGATCAGATTCTGACCATCTTTGGCGCTCAGCGGGGCTAGTTCTCCGTTTGCCGCCGGAACAGCAAACGCATAATTTATGTGCGTAAGCTTTTGAGCATCAATCTGGTTTTTTGTCCAGCCGCCACCACTAATATAGCCAATGATGACGGGCTTAGTCGGACCCTTTCCGGATTGAGCGAATGAGAATGTTGAGTTGTTGATGAAGAAGGCAAGAACAATACTGAATGCAACGAGGTGATTTTTGGTTTTCATGCAGGTACAATTAGACTGGCAAGGTACTAACAACCGCTGAATCTAAGAAAGCAGTGTCTGGAAGAGGATAAGGAATGAGCCTAACAAAAAATAATCGGTTAGTTTGACGAGAGAAAAACGAAAAAAAGGAGTATTGAATTTAACTTGTTGTGTTTATAGAGAATACCAGCGTTCTGGTGGAACGTTGGATTCGTGAAATTTAAGCAAATCGGTAGTTGAAGCGTTGATACGTATCAAAGTAATCACGCTGTTTATCATGCAGGATAACGTTGTTCTTTCCGTTATAGATGCCAAGAAAAGTAAGCTGAAGCGGCAGATTATCAGAGAATTATATCGTTCTCAGTCTCGTACTATTTCCCAATTAGCCAATCGGCTGCATACCAGCATTCCATCCACTACGGCCCTGATCGAAGAATTGAGCCTGTCTCACTGGGTGCAGGGTATTGGTACTGGCGTGGCTCAGTTTGGCCGTAAACCGTCGCTGTTTGCTCTCGATGCTACGCAGTATGCTACGGTTGTAGTGGATATCAATATTCATGACACCAAGCTGATGCTCTTTAACCTGGCCAATCAACTGATTTATCGGCTGGATATCGATTTGCGCCTAGACAAGTCGCCCGCGTTTCTGAGAGTCCTGGCTGAGCCGCTGGAGCAGGTGGTGCAGCGAATAAAAAACGATCAGTTGCAAGTTATTGGGGTGGGCGTGTCATTACCCGGATTGGTGAATCCGTGGGAGGCTATCAATCATACGTATCCGAGTCTAAATAGTTCGGAGCAACCACTCGATCAGTTGTTACAGAATCTGTTTGATGCACCGGCCTATCTGATCAACGATACGAAAGCGACGATTTTGGGGGAGCATCGCTTTGGTCTTGCCCAGGGGAAGCGGCACGTACTGTCTATAAACATTGACTGGGGTATTGGATTAGGCGTCATAACAAATGGCGAGATCCTGCAGGGCGCGGCTGGTTTTGCGGGAGAATTAGGGCATATCCAGATGAAAACAGACGGTGAGTTATGTTCGTGTGGAAAAGTCGGCTGTCTGGAAACACTGGCTTCGGCCTCGTCATTGATTCGTCGGGCGAAAGCGGCCCTGGCCGATGGGAAGGCGTCGATGCTTGCCGATGCTGACCCCGACGCCATTGATATTGAGACTATCATTGCCAATGCCAATGCCGGTGATGAGCTGGCTATCGATTTACTGAGTGATGTTGGTAGAGCATTGGGGAAGGCACTGTCGACCACTATTCATCTGTTTAATCCCGAACTGATTATCATCAACGGCGTGCTGGCTAAAGCCGAAAGTGCCATCATCAAACCCATTGAGCTGGCTATCGATACGTACTGCCTGCCCAATTACCGCGATAACCTGACTATTGAATTATCTGAGTTGGGTGAGCTGGCTAAATTTTACGGAACACAAGCCTACGTTATTCAGAACTTACTGGAGCATGAGCTGATACCATAAAACACTACGTAGTGCTACGTTCATTGTTCGCGAACCGGATACAAGTCAAAAAGTATCCGGTTTTTTTATATTAGACGAAGCGACTAACCCGAAAAATATGTTGTTTTGGCGTTTCGAAACCATTTGCTGTTTTATGAATTGTGTGCTCGGAGTCGATATTGGCACCACCAATGTCAAAGTTCTCGCAGTTTCGTCTACCGACTGGGAAATAATTGCTGATACATCGCTACCTGTTCCTACACTATCACCACAGCCGGGCTATGCCGAACAGGACCCTGAGAAAGTCTGGCAGGCCGTTAAGCAAGGAATTAGCGAAGTTACCATTGCGGCAAAGCATAAAAAAGTTACGCTGGAATCGGTGAGCTTCAGTGCTGGTATGCACAGTGTGATGGCTATCGGTGCCGACGGTAAACCATTGACCAACGCTATACTGTGGTCGGATAACCGGGCAGAACCGCAGTCCGATGAGTTGCATACCAGTCAGAAGGAGCTGGGAGATGATATTTATGCCCATACTGGCACGCCCATTCATCCAATGATTCCACTCTGTAAGCTGGCGTGGTTTCGAGCTAATCAACCAGACGTATTGAGCCAGGCGTCAAAATTTGTTTCGTTGAAAGAGTATGTCTGGTGGAAATTGACCGGACGTTATGATATCGATTACTCAATAGCTACGGCAACGGGCTTATTCGATCAGCAGGAAAAAACGTGGTATAAACCTGCGCTGGATGTCGCCGGTGTTCGTTCAGAACAGCTCTCGGAACCTCAGCCAACCACATTTGCCGTTGTGTATGATCCTGAAAAGGAAGGAGTTGCCAGAACGGCTTTACCGGCCGGTATTAATCTGTTTCCGGGTGCGTCGGATGGCTGTCTGGCCAATCTGGGCGCGGGTTGTATTAAACCAGGAATCACAACAATCACGATTGGAACCAGTGGCGCTGTTCGGCAAACCGTCAATAAACCGCAGCGCGATCCGCATGGCCGCCTGTTCTGCTATTATCTGGATGAACGGGATGGTCGGCCGTACTACGTAGTAGGAGGGCCTTCGAACAACGGAGCTAATGTGCTGCAGTGGCTATCCGAAAAGCTAACCCAGCAGGAAACAAAAGCCGTTCTGGCCGAAGCGGAAACCGTTGCCGTGGGGGCTGATGATTTACTGTTCATGCCCTACCTACACGGCGAGCGGGCTCCTCTTTGGGATGCTTCGGCACGGGGAGCCTATCTGAACGTAGATTACCGTCATTCGAGAGCCCATTTTATACGTGCTGCTCTGGAAGGCGTTATGTTCAATCTGCTGAGTATCGAATGTCTACTGGCTAAGCAAACAGGCCCCACCCAAGTGATTCATGCCAATGGCGGTTTTGCCCAGTCTGACTTTTGGGTACAAATGATGGCTGATATATTCGGCGTACCTGTCAAACTGAATGCAAGTAATGAAAGTAGTGCAATGGGAGCCGTTTTACTGGTTTCCGACCTGAAAGCTTCCCTCGAAGACGTAGCGGAAGACGTATTGTTTGGCAAAACGTTTGAGCCAGACCCCGAGCGGCATCAGCAATACAAAGACGTGTTTTCCCGATGGGAAGAGGTACTTAAACGGATGAATGAATAACGTGTTGTTTCCAGTTGGGGCTTAACAACGACTAATAGGTCGAACGTAAACCCTTACAAGTATGGCACTTCGATTTATTCGTGACCGGGTCGTTTTCGATCCAACCCAGGGCCAGATTCAGAATGAGCCCCGCACTGTTAGTTTTCCGAGTCAGGTTCGGTCTGCACAGATTGCCTTAAATGGTTTCGATGTTCGCTACTCGGACGGCGATCATCATATTCTTCGGCAAATTGTCGATATAAGCGATCCGCAGATTAATGGGAATGCCGTGAGTTATACGGTTAGCTTATTATTAAGAGATGGCTCTGGTAACATCGATGACCGTTATCAGGGAACTGTTGACACGTTAGTGATTGCTGATACAGTTGGCTGAGTACCCTTGCATTGAAAACCCGAAACTAGAAACTCTGGTGTAGAGCCTTACGTTTCGGGTTTTCAATGCTTGTTATCTACCAACGTACCTGACCGTCGCCTACTACGATCCATTTTTCGGTCACCAGTTTTTCCAATGCAAATGGGCCGCGTGCATGAAGCTTCTGCGTTGAGATTCCTATTTCGGCACCGAGCCCAAACACGCCCCCATCCGTAAAACGGGTTGAGGCATTGGCGTAAACGGCGGCTGCATCGACTTCTGCCAAAAACTGATCGACAAGCGATTGATTTTGTGATACGATTGCTTCTGAATGGCGCGACGAATAAGTCTGAATGTGTGAAAGGGCTTCATCAAGGCCTGACACTACTTTAACGGCGCACTTATAATCTAAAAATTCCCGGCCAAAATCATCGGGGCTGGCATGTTGCAGTTTTTTGTATCCTGCCTTTTCGAAAATAGCGTAGGACGGTTCGTCGGCGAAAATCTCCACATTCCATTTGGTGAAATCTGCCGTTAACATAGGCAGAAACGTATCAGCAATGGTTTCATCGACCAACACGCAGTCGAGAGAATTGCAGACCGATGGCCGTGAAACGCGGGCATTAACCACAATATTGGCTGCTTTTTGCAGGTCGGCCGATTGCTCAATGTAGGCATGGCATACGCCAGCTCCCGTTTCAATGGTTGGTACGAGCGAATTTTTGCGGACAAACTGAATGAGTGATTCCGAACCACGGGGAATGATAATATCGACGTAACGGGTGGCCGTCAGTAGTTCATTAACCACAGCGCGATCGGGCGGGAGCAGACTTACGGCTGCTTTAGGAACACCAAATTCTTCCAGCACACGCTGAATCAAACTTACCAGGTAGCGATTGGAAAAATCGGCTTCTTTGCCGCCTTTGAGTACGCAGGCATTGCCTGAACGTAAACAAAGCGACGCTACGTCGACCGTAACGTTCGGTCGGGATTCGTAAATAACACCAACAACCCCAAGTGGAACCGCAATTTTTTTGAGTTTCAGGCCCTGCTCGATGGTTCGCTCCAGAATGACTTCGCCGGTCGGGTCAGGCAGAACCGCTACGTCCCGCAAACTTTTCGACAGATCGGCGATACGTGCTTCGGTTAGTTTCAGGCGATCATACTTCGGATCTGACTCAGGCATACGATCCAGATCTTTCTGATTCTCAGCTATAATGTCGGCCGTATGAGCGGTCAGCGTATCGGCCAGCTGATTTAAGAGCGCTGTTTTCTGTTCAGCGCTAAGCCGACGGACGGTAGCTGCTGCTTGTTGCGCATCCTGCAGGAGTGGAGTAATCGGTGTCATAGTAAGAAGCCTGGACGACAACGTCCGGGTATAAACGGGTTCTACTGTATCCAGACGTGGCCGTCCAGGATAGGGCTACAAAAGTACAATATCATTTGCATTTGCGACCTCAACATTTTGCTGGTTAAGCTGTTGGGTCAGATCGGCCGACGAAATACGGGCTCGGGCTACTGCAATCGTAGTTTCCTGGTCATCAATTATTTCGATCATCTCGCCTACCGTAAATTCACCCAAAACGTTACGTACGCCTACCGCCAGTAAACTACGTCGCTGTTGCAACGCCCGTACAGCTCCCCCATCAACGAGTATCTGACCTACGGCCAGACTACCACTGGCCAGCCAGCGATTACGAGCCGAAAGCGTAGTCGGTTGAGGAATAAACTCGGTGCCGATCTCACTTTTCAGGGCTCGATTTACGCTATCAGGCTCGTTTAATCCGAAAATAATGACCCGGATTCCCATGCGTGTTGCCAGTTTGGCAAACGTAAGTTTAGAAGCCATACCGCCTAGCCCTAGTGCTGACTTATCCGTTCGAACAACACCGAATACGTTTTCATCAAACGTAGTAATCTGACGAATGATTTTATTATTGGCATCGAGCAGCCCCCCGACCGAAGTACAGAGCATAAGTGCTTCGGCTCCAAAGCCGACGGCGATCAGCGTAGCAAGTTCGTCGTTGTCCGAAAATTTTAACTCACGATTGCTGACAACATCGTTTTCATTCGCAATCGGTATAATGCCGTTGGCCCACAATTCTTCGTAGGTCTGTTTGAGCTGCAGAAACTGATCGCGATTGGCAAAATGATGCCGTTCGCAAAGGCTCTGGGCAATGGCAATGCCATAAATGGAAAAAAAACGGGAGTACTGATTAAGGAGGAGAAGGTTACCAATGGCGGCAGCCGCTTTGCGCTGGGTAATATCGCCCCGATAATCCTGGATCAGCGATTTACCGGCACCTACTGCCCCCGATGATACCAGGACGATCCGATAATGTGGATGCAGGGCAGCCACTTGCCGGGCTATATCGACCATAACTGGCTCATTCGGTTCGCCGTTAGGTTTTGTTATCGAAGCTGTACCAAATTTAAGTACAAGAACAGGTTTTGACATGGAATACGACGTTTCCGCCTGTGAAATAGTTAACGAGCAGAAAGGCCGCAAAAATAAGCAGAGTAGAGAAGATGTGTACGAGTGAGACGAGTTAAAGCCAAAGAAGTGTGCTACAAAACAGAATCGCCTGCGTGATTTTTGAAAAGATGCTCAATAGTCGGTTCTGTAAAGCGGGCCTTTTTACGTAACGCTGCTTTTAGCTGTTTCATGTAGTCCGGTTTTGGAATTTCAATCGCTCCGTATCGACGAACATTGTCGTTAATAAATTGAGTATCAAGGAGCTGAAACTTTTGCTGACGTAGCGTTATAATTAAATAGTGGAAAGCAACTTTCGACGCATTATCGACCAGATAGAACATCGATTCTCCGAAAAAAGCAGCACCAAGCGATACGCCGTACAAGCCACCAACTAAACGATTATCAATATACGTTTCAATGCTATGCGCTAGCCCCATCCGGTGTAGTTCAGTGTAGGCATCAATGATTTCTTCTGAAATCCAGGTGCTATCAGTTTCGGATCTCGGCAGGGAGCAATAGCGCATAACTTGTTCAAAATTCTCATTGATACGTATGTCGAACTGTTTTTTATTAAGGACAGGACGTAGCGATTTGGCAGGTTTGTAAGTATCAATGGGAATAATAGCCCTAGGATCAGGGGCGTACCAGTAGAGTGTACCGTCCGAATCGGCCATCGGAAAAATACCGTTAATGTATCCGTATATCAGGTCGTCGGCGGTTAGCTTATTCATGAAAGTCGGAATGCCTTTTCGACAAATATAAAAAAATATAGAGAAGGTGTGCAGTATAGATTTTAGCGAGTTAGCGAAGCTTTCCAACTTTGTAAGAATTCAACCATAGGCCTGTGAACGTACATCGTTTCTGGTTGTAAACGAGCCGCATAGTTTGTTCGGAAGAAACCAGCACTCTATCTTTCCGTCTTATTGACGTATATATATTGTATTACAACATAGGCAAGAAACGCTCGAATCACGATTGATAGCGAATTAAACCAAATCTTTTCTATCCTGTCGAATGTTTACGAATAAAATGAATCAATTAGCAACCATGAAAAAAGGACTTGTTCTCTTGCTGGCAGTGCTGCCATTCTTATTTAGCCGGTGCAGCGTGAACCAGCAAATTTCACAGGCAAAAGCGTTGGGCGATTGCCGATATACCATTGCATCGGCCGATAGTGTGTTTCTGGCAGGAACCGATATTCGGGAATTTCGCAAAATCGAAGACTTAAACCCGGCTCGTTTCCCACGACTGGCAACTGGCTTGCTGACACGTAATGTTCCGCTGGATGCTCGGGTTAATCTGGATATTACGAACCCAACCAATAAAATGGCTGGTATTAACCAGCTAGAATACAGAGTTTTATTAGCTGGTCAGGAGTTATTTAATGGCTTTTTGAACCAGCGAATCGAAGTGCCCGCTGGTGGTGGCCGTACGCGCGTGCCTATCAAGTTGAGTACAAACGCCTATCAGCTGCTGACTGATGCGAAAACACGCGATGCTTTTACGCAACTGATACAAAATCTGTCGGGTGCATCAGGGTCGAAGCCATCCAAGCTGACAATCAAAATAAAACCGACGCTGGCACTCGGTAATAAGGCCATCAATTATCCCGGTTATATTACGATTGATCAGGACGTAACAAACAAGATATTACTTGGTAATTAGCCTAATACGGAATATAACTACTAGGATTATTCCGGATTTTGCCGAAACCGATCAGTAGTGTTTAGACAGCCCCGGCTTTTGAGGTCGGGGCTTTTTGTGCTCTATCGGACCCTATTAACCAATTGATTCAAACAATATAACCTGATGCGCCGAATTGTTTTTACCCTGTTACTTGCGGCAACAACGATGTTGACGAAGGGCCAAAACCAGCTAAAAATTACGCACGACGAAGCTAAAAAGCGGGTCGATGTTACGGTTGATGGCAAGCCATTTACTGCCTATATCTATCCTGGTCCTTCTGTTCTGAAGAAACCTGTTCTGTATCCAATTCTGTCAGCGGGAGGTAATTTCATCACGCGTGGCTGGCCGATGGACCCGCGTCCCGGCGAACGTATCGATCACCCGCACCATGTTGGTATGTGGTTCAATTATGGCGATGTGAATGGACATGATTTCTGGAATAACTCGACGGCTGTTGGACCAGAACATAAAGGGCCATTTGGCACCATTGTTCATACGGGGGTTAAGTCGATGAAGAGTGGTAAAGGTAAAGCCGAGTTAGTGGTTACGGCCGACTGGCTCGATAAAGATAACAAAGTGATGCTACAGGAAACAACTACGTTCGAATTTCGGGGCACTGCTGACAGCCGCACAATCGACCGTACTACCACGCTGAAAGCTGTTGATAAAGACGTACTGTTTAAAGATAATAAAGAAGGTATGATAGCACTTCGGATGGCCCGACAACTGGAGCAACCCTCCAACAAGCCCGAAGTTTTTACCGACGCCCAGGGGGTGGCAACTAAAGTTCCGGCCATGAACAATGCCGGTGTAACCGGTATGTATCACAGCAGCGAAGGCATTGAGGGAGATGCAGTTTGGGGAACACGTGGAAAATGGATGAATCTGACCGGAAACATAAACGGGGAGAATGTCTCAGTCCTTCTGATTGATCATCCTCAGAATGTTGGTTATCCAACGTACTGGCATGCCAGAGGATATGGCTTATATGCGGCTAATCCGCTGGGCCCGTCTGTTTTAACGAATGGAAAAGCTCCGGCTATGAACTATACGCTGCCCGCTGGAAAATCGGTTACGTTCCGGTATCGACTAGTAATTAACTCAGGAAATTCTCCCGAAAAGCTTATTGCTGACCAGGTATCTGGCTTTACACGTTAATCATTCCGTATTGGGACACTACCGCCTGGCTGCTTAACCAATCGAGGTTAAGCAGCCAGGCGATTGTTATTAGTTTAAGTGTACTAAGGCAGAACGATATACTCTTCCGTCGAGCGAGCCCATCCATGAGCGCAGCCTATCGTTTTCGCGAGTGGCCTGATTTAATTCAGCGTCAATTTGACGGAGTAGAAAGAATAACTGATGCACGTGTTGCCACTGGTGATGCAAACGATTGGCATCTTCGAGGTTACGGGCGCTTTGCCGGGCTTCGTTGGTTAACTGCCGCAGACTCATCTTAAGATGGTAGCGCAGAATCATTAATCGGCTTGCCATAGGCAGTTCGGCCGGATTACGCTCCATATGCGAAATTCCCTTGGCCAGTACATTGTTACGTTGTTGTAATTGGTCTGAAACAATCATCCAGGCATGTTCGGCCTGAATCGATTCATAGGAGGCAGTTTTCATTGTGAGTAGTACTGTACGGTTTATGAACAAATATACCAATGTTACTGACTTTTCAAAAGGTTATGTCTTGATATTGTAAAATTTTAATCTGTTAAATAGCTATTCAGCCAATTTTTGAAGGGGAATAGTTCAATTTAGCCGTTCTTATAATTTGGTTGTATTTAATGGGCCATCGTATCATATCAGGGCGATAGAGAAGTCCTGATGAATAGGCACTTTGTAGGAAACACTTTATATTCGTGCCGATACTGCTTTTATCGTGCAACTACCTCCTGACCCATGGACCCTATTTATAAAGCGCTGATTGTTTGTACCAATCATACAGACTATCCGACAAAACCGCATAAAACTGGGCTTTGGCTGAGCGAGGCAACGCATTTTTACGATGAACTGGCCGATCGAAATTTGCCTTATGATATTGCCAGCCCTGCTGGCGGAGTTGTGCCAATCGATGAGAAAAGTCTTGACCGACGTGATAACACCAATGAGAAGTGGTATAACAATCCTGCATTTCGACATAAATTAGAACACTCCTTACGTCTGAATGAGGTCCTGCCGTCCGATTATCAGATTCTGTATTTTGCTGGTGGACACGGTGCCATGTGGGATTTTCCCGAAAATGTGATGTTGCAGGCTATTACCCGGCAGATCTACGAAAATGGAGGAATTGTCGCGGCAGTTTGTCACGGAGTGAGTGGCCTGCTTAACGTAGCGTTATCCGATGGATCTTCGCTGATTGATAATCGTCAGATTACCGGATTTTCCAATATGGAAGAAAAGCTGGTACGTCTGGACGATGAAGTTCCTTTTTTGCTGGAGGATGCGCTTAAGCAAAAAAATACGTTGTATAGTAAAAGCATGATCCCCTTTATCCCCTATATCGAAGTCGATGAGCGGTTGGTGACGGGTCAGAATACACTATCGGCCCGAAAGGTTGGTCGGAAAGTGATGGAAGAAATGTACGAAAAATAGCCAGCAGGGGGCATCCTGCTGGCCGAAAGGAATTACACGGCTACGTGGGGGAAAACGTCACGTAACGTTTTAAGCTCCATATCCTTGTCTGAAACAATTGGGTCATTGATACCCCAATCGATGTTCAAGTCCGGGTCGTTCCAGATAATCCCGGTTTCGGATGCTTTGTTATACACGTTTGTGCACTTGTAGCTAAAAACGCTGTCTTCTAAGGCAACGAAACCGTGGCCAAATCCTTCAGGTATATAAGCCATGTTAGCGATTTTTGCATCCAGCAAAAAGGTTTCGTACTGACCGAAGGTAGGCGAATCGGGGCGTAAATCGACGGCAATGTCGAGAACCTGACCGGTGATCACCCGAACCAGCTTGCCCTGTGCAAAAGGCTCCTTTTGCATGTGTAGTCCGCGAAGAACTCCCTTTACCGAAAACGACTGGTTATCCTGCACAAAATCCATTGGCAAGCCCAGTGAAGAGAATAGGACTTTATTATACGACTCAAAAAAGTACCCGCGCTCGTCTTCAAATACGCGAGGAATTAGTTCAATTAGGCCGCTAATAGCCGTTTCACGAACTTGCATAGAGAATAGTTGACTGATAAATAATACTGGTCTTGCTCGTGCAAATCTACAAAAGCGAAAGCGTAGTTTGTACCTTTGCCCTAATCCTATTTTATTCTATGGGGCTATCAAACAAATATGACATACAACGAATTAAGTAGTCAAATTTTTCTGAAGCAATCGTATCTCTGTGTTGGTCTCGACACAGATCCTCTTAAACTACCCAGGCATTTATTAACTGAATCTGACCCCGTGTTTGCTTTTAACCGGGCTATTATCGACGCTACCGCCGATTTTGCGGTTGCCTATAAACCCAACATCGCTTTCTACGAAGCGCAGGGGCCTCGTGGTTGGGAAAGCCTGCAACGAACGCTGGACTATATTCCTTCAGAGTGCTTCACAATTGCTGATGCCAAACGCGGGGATATTGGCAATACGTCGAGTTTATACGCTCGTACTTTTTTTGATCCATCAGCTGCTGGATTGGATTTTGATTCAGTAACTGTTGCACCATACATGGGCCATGATTCCGTAACCCCATTCTTACAGTATGATGGTAAGTGGGTTATTCTATTGGCATTGACCTCTAATGTAGGTAGCGCTGATTTTCAACGGCAGCCGGTTGGCGAGCAGGAATTATTCGAAATCGTTATCGAAAAGGCGCAAACCTGGGCTAGCCATGAGCAACTTATGTTTGTTGTAGGCGCAACGCAGGCTGATGTTGTTAGTCGGATTCGGGAGATTGCCCCAGATCATTTTTTGCTCGTGCCAGGCGTAGGGGCGCAGGGAGGTTCGCTGGCTGAGGTATCTCGTCGGGGACTAACAAAAGCAGGAGGCTTGTTGGTTAATGCGTCGCGGAGCATTTTGTATGCATCCAGCGCAGACGATTTTGCCGACCGTGCCCGAGCTGAAGCCCAGGCCTTGCAAGTGGAAATGGCCCAGTATTTGGCTGAACTGTAATAGTACTTGAGCACAAAGATCGTTATCAACAACATTTGTGCTCAAGTCAATTAAAATAAGCCTGCGCCTAAACCCCGGAACGGCCACGGAATCATGGCTAAAACAAGGAGCAACCCAAGACCGTAAAATATGGCAATAAGCCGTTGCTTGGTACTAGCATTGAGGGCACGTTTTGAACGGGAATAGCCTATGGTTATGAGCACAATAGCAACCAGCATACCACTGATATGCTCTACCGTATAGAATCGGTATAGTTTATCGCTCATCATACTGAAATCAACTTTGGGGCTGATGAAGTATAAGAGTAAGCCTATAACAAGCTGCAGGTGAACACTGATTAAGGTGAACAGGTAAAGCTTACGATTCCCATCGGTATAATTACCCTGACCCTGCCATTTCATTACGGCTGTCAGGACAGCTGCAACTAATAAAAGGAGGGCAATCCAGCGTAATCCAGAATGTGCGTGTACTAGTCCAGTATACATAATAGAGGTTAATTTTTTGCCGTAAAGAAACAACCAAAAAGCTAACTTACGGCAGTTATTAGCGTTTGATACTTATGATTCTATATAATACGACCTATAGTGTTGCTAATGAAGTAGAGAAAGAATGGCTTCACTGGATAAAAACTGATCACATTCCAACTATCATAGCGACGGAAATTCCTGCCAGTTACAGGATATTACGTCTGCTTACTGAAGTTGATAATGGTGGCGCTACGTACTCCCTACAGCTTGACTTCAACGCCATGGAGGATTATTTTACCTATCTGAATCAGTATGCGGATGACATGCAACAACGGATCGTCGACCGCTTTACCAATCAATTTTTATCATTTGATACGTTACTAGAGGAAGTATAGATATGCAAAAATTCTAATTTGTGTATATATTATGTTACGTAGAAACAGTAAATGTAGCTTTTAGCGTAAAGTACTACGAAAAATAAAAATCCAGCCTGAAATTGGCTGTAATATGGCGTTTGTCAGCGAAGATGGTAGCTTTGTTATACTAATCTTCTATTCGCTGGCATTATGGATAATCTCTACGGGCGATTGTATTTGCTGTTTTTTCTGTGTGTTTTTTTTTCTGTGTCTGCTACCGCACAGCAATCAATAACAACTCCCGGAACGTCTATAACTCAAAATTTTAATACCCTACCCGCAAGTGGATCGGCTGTGTTTGCTCAGAATACCTTAATCGTAGGGGTTCATGCCGAACGGAATGGGACAGGCGTTTCTATTGTAGCTAATGATGGATCGTCGAACGCCGGTAATATTTACAGCTATGGTACCGGTACAAACGCAGATCGGGCGCTAGGTGCTATAAGCGATGGAGAGGTTTCCAGTAACGTAGCGTACGGTATTCGTTTGAAAAATAATACAGGAGCAACGATTACATCCCTTCAGGTTCGTTACGTAGGCGAGCAATGGCGAAATAGTGGAGCGGCCGCGCAATCAATTACGTTCGCTTATCTCGTGTCGGCGACGCCAATTCTAACGTTAAGTATGCCGACCAATGAGGCTGTTCCGCCAGGGTATACAAGCGTATCGGCTTTAGATTTTACGAGTCCTGTTTCGGGAACCTCAGTAGCCGTTGGCCCCATTGATGGCAATGCTATAGTTAACCGGAGTGTTCGAACCAGCTTACTTACTGGCTTATCGGTGCCTCCCGGATCTGAGATAATGCTACGTTGGTATGATGCTGATCATCCGGGCGATGATCACGGGTTAGCTATTGACGACGTATCGATAATGGCGTTGACAAGTAGTTCGCCATCCAGCGTTACGCTGGCGGCAACTCCATCCAGTATTACTAACCTTTCTACAACAGTCGGTATTGCATCAGCACCGGCAACATATACGCTTACGGGGCGGAATATAACCGCTCCTGTTACGTTATCGGCTTCGGCTGGTATTGAAATTAGTAACGCACCTACGGGAGCTGTTTATACGCCGACTATTTCCATAACTCCAACGGCTGGTAACATAAATGCAGTTGTTCGGGTACGGTTAACAGGAGCAGCGGCTGGCTCTATAAGTGCAGTGATTACGCATACCACCAGTAATACTGCCGGGCCTATCAGTACGGCGGTTGCGGTAAATGGCGTTGTGCAAAATGCATCTATAGGTATAGGGACAATACTGCAGGCCCGCAGTTTGCCTAACCGAACATCGACGGCAACCTTGCCCGGAGGTAAGGTTGCTGGCCGCGTTACGGTAAGCAGCCAGTTTGGGGGTAAACTCTTCTACATTCAGGATGCAACAGGAGGTATTTCTGTGTTTAATAGTACAACTGCTGTGGGCAATCAAGTGCAGTTGGGGGATTCGATTCAGGTTGCGGGGCCTGTGAATACCTATCAGGGAGCCAGAGAGATTGATTTTACGAGCTACACTATTGTATCCGGAGCACCCCAGATACCTACCCCCCGACTAGTGCGTATTAGCCAGCTGCCCGACTATGAAGGTCAGCTGGTTAACGTTCAAAGTACAACTATCGGTGGAAGCGGAGCGGCTTTTGCTACCACTACCTATCCGCTGTTGTCGGCTTCCGGAACAGGATTGCTTTTTATCAATGGTTCATCCGAGCTGAATGGAGCGTCAAAGCCAGCCGGAGCCGTAAGCGTTACGGCAATCGTGGACCACATTACCAGCGGAACAATTAATGTGTCGCAATTAGTACCTCGCCTGTTGACCGATATTGCCGGAGCCAGTTCGGTAGACCAGACATGTGGAGGCTCCGTTCTATCGACAGATCAGACGTTCGATATCAGTACGTGGAACCTTGACTATTTTGGGGCTAGTGCAGGTTCTGTTACGTGTACAACTGCCCCTCTCAATCGACCCTATAATAACCAGGGGCCTATTGACGAAGAGAAGCAGACCCGAAATGTTAAAACGGTACTTCAAAAGTTAAATGCCGATATCGTGGTAACGGAAGAAGTCAGCGATGAGGCCCGTTATGCCAGCGTTGTTCGATCCTTGCCGGGGAGTTACAGTTATGTTTGCTCGGATAAGTTTTCGAACTATTTTCAAAGCGACTGCGACCAGATTATTAACAGTGATGGGACAATTGCTGGCCCTGGTAAATACGCTCAAAAAGTATGTGTACTTTATAACCGAGCCACGGTTACCCCTATTTTAGCGGAAAGTAAACCACTGCTTGCCGATAAATATGTCTATCCGGGTTCTAACGCCTGGTCGTCTGGACGACTGCCGTACTTATTTGTAGCCAACATAACGATTAACGGTATCACCAGAAAAATTCATGTGGTGGGCGTGCATGCCAAATCGGGAAATACTACGTCCGATTATGAGCGTCGTGCAAGTGACATAAATGATTTAAAGGCTGAACTCGACCGAAATTATGCCAATGCTAATCTGATCATTCTGGGGGATTTTGCCGATCAGGTAAATAGTTCACTTACATCTGGCAGACCTTCTTCGTATAGTGCTTTTACTGCTGATACTGGGAACTATCAGATCGTGACGAAACCACTTGAAACATCATCCTGCGTAACTTTTACTACCGGAGCCAGTTTCGTTGACCATATTATCATGTCGAGGGCGCTGGACTCGGCCTATGTCCCTAATTCGGCCGCTGTATTCCTTCCCGAAACAGGCATCGAAGGGCCTTATACGTCTACTACGTCGGGTCATAACCCGGTTTTAGCTCGTTTTGATTTAAGTACCTTACCCGGCCCATCAGCTCCTTTGGCCGTAACGTTAACCATGAGTCCGGTAGTGGGTGGTAGAACCACGTTATCGGCAATGGCGACGGGAGGAACTCCTCCATACAGTTACACCTTTAGTGGCCCAGGTACTATTACGTTGACTGGTAATACGGCGACTGTTACTAGCTTGACATCGACGGGTATTCAGTCATTTACAGTACGTGTGGCGGATGCTGCAAACCAACTTGTGCTGGCTACCACCAATACGTCTTCCGTGACTGGTTCTAATGGAACAGGTGTTACCGGAACCAATAATCTTTTTGCCGGAACCGAGGCTGGATTTTCCATCACTACGGGTTACGCGAATGTCGGATTAGGGGTGAGAGCCCTGTATGCGAATAAAGCTGGTCTGAATAACGTAGCAGTAGGCGACTCCGCTGGCTATCAGAATCTTGTATCCTCGAACACCTTTGTGGGGGCAAAAGCCGGCTTCTCCAATACGACAGGAATACAGGCTACCTTTATTGGTGATTCGGCCGGATTTTACAGCAATGGCCGGGCTAATACGTTTATTGGGTATCGTACAGGCGTAAACACTACTGCAGGGAATCTGAATACATTTTTGGGGGTACAGGCTGGCTTTAATAATACGACCGGCTCCAACAACCTGATTACGGGTACGAACGCGGGCTTCAATAATACAACGGGTTCGGCAAACATCTTTATTGGCGATAATGCTGGTGCCGGAAATACAACTGGCGGTTCCAATATTTATCTGGGGGTTAATGCCGCTAATGCCGCTGGCGTAAATGGGGCCAGTAATGTAAGTATTGGCGTTGAATCGGGTAGGGGAAATGTAGGAGGGTCAACGAATACATTTCTTGGGTTCCGGGCCGATGCTGGAGCTGCCAATCTTATAAATGCAACGGCTATTGGTGCAAATGCTAAAGTAACGGCCAACAATTCGCTTATATTAGGAAACAGTGCCAATGTAGGCATCGGAACTACGGCTCCTACGGCCAGACTTGAAGTCACGAGTGGCGTAGGGGGCAGTTCTGGGATTAAAATAACGAATTTGACGAGTGCGTCGCCAGCCAGTATTGCGGCCCGTAAATTCCTGACTGTAGATGCCGCTGGTAACATCGTCCTGGCTAGTCTGGCAGCCGGGGCTCGTGTGGGCGTGTCGGAAGATACAGCAGATGCACTCTGGCAACGTAACGGTGCTACGTTGCAAAACACGGGTGGTGAGGCCGTTGTTATTGGCAATACCATCAGCAAATTACCCGCTGGTTATAAACTGTTTGTGGAAGAAGGAATTTTAACGGAGCGAGTAAAAGTTGCCATTAAAAACTCTGCTGACTGGGCTGATTACGTATTTGCCGCGAACTATACGCTAAAACCTTTAGCTGAGATAGAAGCATACGTACGGAAGTACAAGCACTTACCTGGCATTCCTTCGGCAGAAGATGTAACAAAAGAGGGGTTAGATCTAGGCAAGATTAATGCCAAACTTTTAGAGAAAATCGAAGAGTTAACACTTTATAGTATTCAGTTAGAAAAGGTGAATAAATCTCAGGAGTTAGAGTTACAAGAAGTTAAACAAAGGTTGCTAAAGGTCGAGCAGATGATCCAGGACCTTTTAAAGAATAAGTAGCTTTGATTCGGGGTTAAAGCTATTGAGTTAAAGCCGTAATAGGTTGATCTTTAATTGATTAATAGTTGTCAAAAAAATAAAGTAGGAAAAAAATGCGTATATGAAGGTTTTGGCATACTATATGGTGTAATATGTCATGTCAATAACGTTCTACATGATCTACTTTCTTTTCAGCCATAAACTACCTCTTAAATGAACCCACAACTACAAAATCACTTCCTTACGGTTATTGGTACTGCAATAACCGATCATCGGGTTATACAAATCAAGTATAACAACGTTTGGCGCACTATAGAACCTTATATGGCTGGTTTACACAAGGAAAGCCAGATGCCCAGCCTTTACGGTTTCTGCCGTGATGTGACACCTACGCTCTACACAAAGACAGACAATCGCTGGCAGATTTTTTCATTCAGCGATATTGAAGACATAGAATTAACCTATTACGAATTCAACCCCCACCTCGAATATACGGGGGCTAACGATCGGCTTCAGCCTGTTTACGTAAAATTGGCACCCAACCGAATTTTTAGTCGGTAGCGCAAAGCCAGCTAGAAAAACGTTTATTGATGGGGTTGTTTATCGAGAAATTATTTGATGCCCGTTGCTACGTATATAGGCAACGGGCATTTTATTTTTTGCTTTAGTTCTTTAAATGTGGTGAAAGAAATTATTTGTTGGATAATTTAAATTCAAGGGCGGAGGTAGAAATGAGGAAACGGAAAAAGTGAGTTTAAGTGCTAAACAAAATAGCCTAATAGATGATTAATAGTTAATGAACCGTGTTCCCGGTTGCCTGTTGAATTTCTGATTCTGGGCTTAACAATTACTCAACGGCTATGACAACGCATGCAACTGATTCGGTTGTTTGGACCCACAACCCTAAAAATGTGGCCTTTATTGGCGATTACCTTCCTCGGCAATGCGGCATCGCTACGTTTACTTCTGATCTTTATAAGTCCTATAATTCATTCATACCTAACTCCAGAGCAATGGTTGTATCGGTAAACGATACCCAGGAGGGTTATGATTATCCAAGTGAAGTACGATACGATTTCTATCAGCATGATCAGGAAGCCTACCGAAAAGCGGCTGAGTTCCTGAATGCAAAAGATACGGAAGTTGTTTGTCTGCAACATGAATATGGCATTTTTGGAGGGCCAGCAGGAAGTTATATCCTAACGCTTCTGCGTAACCTCACCATGCCCGTTGTAACTACGTTTCATACTATTCTGAAAAACCCGAATGAAGAACAGTTACTGGTCCTGAAAAGCATTGCTGATCTTTCTTCGAGGGTGATTTGTATGTCGGAGAAAGGCCGGGATTTTTTGATCAATATCTACGAGATACCCGAAGAAAAAATCGACCTGATTCCGCATGGTATTCCCGATATGCCATTTGTTGATCCGCATTTCCACAAGGACCGTTTCGGCATGGAAGGCAAACAAACTCTGTTGACGTTTGGACTTTTGTCGCCAAACAAGGGTATTGAAAACGTAATTCGGGCGTTACCACGTATCGTAGAACGTTTTCCGAATCTGGTCTATATGGTTCTGGGAGCTACCCATCCTCACCTGATCCGTCATGAAGGAGAAGCGTATCGGGATAGCCTTACCAAACTGGCTGCTGACTGTGGGGTTCTTGAGAATGTTCGGTTCTATAATGAATTTGCAGAGCTGAATGATTTGCTGGAATACCTGGGTGCCGCCGACATTTATATTACACCTTATCTCAATCCTGCTCAGATTACGTCAGGAACCTTATCGTATGCATTTGGTTGCGGCAAGGCAGTTGTATCGACGCCCTACTGGCATGCAGAAGAATTACTGGCCGATGGACGTGGAGTGCTGGTTCCGTTTGGGGACTCAGACGCCATTGCCGACCAGATCATTAATCTACTGGCCGACGAGCCCGCCCGTCATGCTATGCGTAAAAAAGGGTATATGATGGGCCGCGACATGATTTGGGAGCGCGTCATTCAGGAGTATGCCGGATCGTTTGCTAAAGCCCGTCGCGAGCGGATGAGTACAATCAATAATCAGACGCCATACGATATGGGTGGTAACGGTAGTTCGGCCTATAAATTACCGGCTTTACGGCTGGATCATCTCTTCCGCCTGACCGATTCTACCGGGATTGCACAGCATGCGCGCTTTCATCTGCCTTTTTATGAAGAAGGCTACTGCACGGACGATAATGCCAGAGCACTGATTCTTGCGCTTATGGTCCAGGAGGCCGGTTTGGGAAGTCAGAAACTAGCGCAGGCATCCGATGATTATTGTGCTTTTCTAAATCACGCTTATACGGACGATTATCGACGCTTCCGCAATTTTATGAGCTATGATCGTCGCTGGCTCGAAGAGGTTGGTTCGGACGATAGTACCGGACGTACTATTTGGGCATTAGGCGTTTGTATTGGGCGAGCCGTTGATCGAAATACGTCTACCTGGGCTATGAGCCTTATGGAAAAAGTACTGCCATCCGTCACGGATATGTCGTCGCCAAGAGCCTGGGCGTTTGCCTTACTTGGTATTTATGAATATCAGAAAAAATTCAACGACGACCGTCTGGCGAAAACCATTCAACGGCAGTTACTGGATAAATTAATGTTCCGTTACACCGAAACGGCAACCGATGAGTGGCCCTGGTTCGAAAACGTACTGTCGTATGATAACGCCGTACTGGCCCACGTACTAATCCGATCCGGTGTGTCGCATTTAGCTGAAATAGGTTTAAAATCGTTACGTTGGCTGGTGGATTTGCAGACGTCTGAACGCGGTCATTTTCAGCCTATCGGTTCCAATGGATTCTACACAAAAGGCCAAACTCGGGCTTATTTTGACCAGCAACCGTTGGAAGCGCAGAGCACGGTTTCGGCTTGTCTGGCGGCTTTTGAGCTAACGGGCGATGAGCAGTGGCATCGGACTGCCATTCGGGTATTCAAGTGGTTCTCTGGTTTAAATGATTTAGGGTTGCCCCTGTACGATACGCAAACGGGCGGTTGTCGCGATGGTTTGCATATTGACCGGGTTAATCAGAATCAGGGAGCTGAGTCCACATTGTCGTATCTCCTGGCATTAGCCGAATTATATAGTGTTCAGAAACAGCGGAAAGAAGTTAAATCCGTAAATGTCGCTATTTCTTCACTCGTAAACGGATAAGAATTAAATAATCGGATCGTTGACTGATTGAATGTAAGCGTAATCGCCTAAATTCAACCAATCAACGATCTGATCATTTAGTAACGTAACATAGATGAGTATAAAAGCAACTCGTACTGGCATTGTGCTACGGCCCGACCCTACACGTGTTCTGTTTCGCCCATTTGAACTAGGAGGCACCACTCGCACATTAAAAATTATTGCTCGGGTTGGCGGAATGACCGACGAAGAAGTAGCTCTGAAACTTGACGAAGTTATTCGGGAATTTGGCGGACGTCACTACAAACTGGAGCGTTTTTTATTACAGCGATTTGAGCAGATTAAGCCGCAATTGCTGACTGATGAGCCCCTGACATTGGAGCGAAAGCTGCTTTTAGGGGCTTATTTTACAATGGAGTACTCGCTCGAATCGGCGGCTCTGTTTAATCCCTCCATGATCTGGCATCCCGATCAGACGAACGTCCCACCGGGCTATAAACGATTTATTCTAAGTCTGAGAGCTACCGGTGAAGGACACGTATCGTCGATATCCTTTCGGATGGGGTATATTGACGAAGAAGGTAAAATCGTGTTGCGCAAACCATCACGCTACGTTACGTCGCCCGAAATCGTCCCCAATCATCGGTTCAACCGGGCCCAGTTCGAGCGGAAACTCTACGAACTTCGGCTCGAAAACAGTATTCAGGAAAAAATGATGATCGGGCTGGGCGACGAGTTTAGTTTGCCCGAACTCGAACAGCAAATAAAGCGCGTTTCTGCTCAGTATCGATATAATGCTGAGTACGAGACCATTGCCAGTGGTTTGCTGGCCTTGGCAAAGTCGAATTATGAAATTCACTTCGAAGAAGACCAAAGCCTCGACGAACGTTGTATTTTCCCTACCTCGCCTAATGAAACAAATGGAATTGAAGATGCGCGGTTTGTGCAGTTCACCGACGATGACGGCGAAGTAACGTATTACGCTACGTACACTGCTTATAATGGTCGAGTTACCTTTCCTCAATTGCTCGAAACTAAGGACTTTACGCATTTCACCGTCAGTACGTTAAATGGGGCCGAAGTATCAAACAAAGGTATGGCGCTGTTTCCAAGAAAAATTGATGGACGCTACGTCATGATTTCCCGTCAGGATGGCGAAAACATCTATCTGATGTATTCTGAAGACCTGTACTTCTGGCAAACAAAAGAACTTCTGTTAAAACCGACGTATCATTGGGAATACGTCCAGCTAGGAAACTGCGGATCGCCTATTGAAACCGAAGCCGGTTGGCTGGTGTTGAGCCACGGCGTAGGGCCTATGCGTAAATACGCGATTGGTGCCTTTCTGTTAGATTTGAATGACCCCAGTATTGTGATTGGCCGAACAACAGAGCCCTTACTGAGTCCGGACGAAAACGAACGGGAGGGATATGTGCCGAACGTAGTGTATAGCTGTGGCGGATTAATCAATGGCCGTGAACTGATCATACCCTATGCCATGTCTGACTATGCCAGCAGTTTTGCTACGGTAAATGTCGATGAATTACTGGCTGAACTCACCAGCAAAAGTAAACCGGAAACAATCACCTCAACGGAAACGATTTCGTAATTGAATAGAGTCTGAAGGCAGGTTTATAATAAATGCATTCGGGCAAGTAGAGGCAGCTTCTCAAACCTGTCTTTACTTGCCCGAATGCATTTATTTTTTTATTAATTTGTATTTGAAATATATTATTTGATTTACTTGTTGGGCTAATGGTTCCAGTCTGGATTCTACGTACCGCAATTGTTGTTTGCATAATAACTATTTTCTATCTTTTTTCTACCATCGGGCAATATGAGATTCATACAGTATATGCAATAAGTGCTACTGTGTATATTGTTTCTGTTGTTGGTTTTTTTCTGTATCTCCAACGATTTTTCGGAAACTGGCGAAAATCATTACCCATTACGTTGGGGTTGGTTTTATTTAGTATTTTGGTGTGGCTGTTAATTAAAGAATAAAAGCAGAAAGGGTTATTTTAGGTATTTCATTCACTAGATTCTAGCGCTCGATGAATACCTAGAGGACAAAACAAAAAGAGGGGGCCGAAAGTATCGGCCCCCTCTTTTTGTGTAGAAAGACAGAACGCTATTTCTTATCCCACCATACACGGGTGTACTGATCATCTTTACCCTGACTAGCTGTTACGGCGGCATAGTTAGCCGCGTTCAGCGTCGTTTCGGTTACAGGGTAAGCCAGACGACGAGGTATATCAGTTCCACCATTTAGCGGGCTTGGCGATGGTTTCAGGGTTGGATAACCGGTCCGGCGCCATTCGCTCCAGGCTTCAGTACCCTGGAAGAAAAGAGCGACCCAACGCTGATTGCTGATCAGCTCGATTGCTTTAGCGTCCGTATAGGCTACGTCAGGCTGCGCGATATACGTAGCGAACGTAGCATCCGAAAACGCTGAGCCCAGCCACTGCTGCATCGACGCTTTAATGGCCGATTCGTACAACGTTTTGGCATCGCCCGCTATCCAGCCCAGTTTAGCCGCTTCAGCCTGCGCAAATAGCACCTGGGCGTAAGTCATCAGGTTGACTGGGGCCGTTTGGGCGCTAATTGCTGAACCAGCCAGCGAATAATCCTGCGCTTTACCGGGAGCCGGGAAAACGCCATAGGGTGCTCCTACGATTTCGCCCTTAAGATTTGGCGCGGCATAAACAGGTAAACGCGGATCACTCAATTTTTTGAGATAATCGACAAACGTACTGCTCAGTGCGAAATCCTTACGGTTCGACCGAACATAGTTGGCGTACAATGGATTCTCGTTGTTGGCATCAGCCAAAAACTTGTACTGTACATTGTCGGCGTTAGATGCCAATACACCATCGGCCAGAGCAGCCGCAAATTCGGCTTTTCCGGTGGCCGGATCAACTTTCGACAGACGTAGCGCAGCAATCAGACGTAACGAAGCCGCAAACTTTTTCCAGCGCGTAGCATTGCTCGACAACAGGATATCGCCTGATACAGTCGCTCCGCCATCGAACTGAGCAGCCGCAGCCTTCCATTCCTTAAACAGGTCTGTGTAGATAGCCTGCTGCTTGTCGAAAGCGGGCGAGAAATTCTGGTCACCTTTCAGTGCCTGCGTGTAGGGAATATCGCCCCACCGATCAGTCATGAACTGATAGATGTATGCCTTCAGAATACGGGCAATCGCAATCTGATTAGCATTAGAGCCATACGTAGCAGCGCCACCGCGTGTTGCCTCATTTGTATTCTGATCAATTACCTGCTGGAGGTCTACCAGTGCGCCCGTATTAGCGCCTGACCCCGAAGCGCCGTAAATGGTATTGTAGCTAAAGTTGATGGTTTTATACCGCGAGTCCTCAATGTAGGTAACATCAGAAAACTGTTGTACGTACAGAGCAGGAGCGATATTAAAGCCACCAGGACCAACCTGCGAGTTTAACGTACCAACGACGCGTTCGGCACCGGTCATCAAACTGGCTGTATTCGGAAATAGAGCGCTGTTGGGGCTCACGTTCATATCCCCAAAATCATTGCAGGCAACGGTTGTTACCAATAGGCCCGCAAGAAGCGTGTATGTATATCCTTTCATTGTTTCTTACTATCGTTTTTAAACGCACAGCTCATGTATCCTATTCGGATAAACTCTGCTGTTTTTGTTTGTTTAGAAGCCTAACCGAACGTTAACACCAAATGAGCGAACAGGAGGGAGCTGACCACCTTCATACCAGATCGTTTCTGATTCGGAAATGTCGATACCACCACCCACAGCGCTATAGATCAGCAATGGATTCCGGGCAATCAGTGAGATATTGACTGATTTAGCCCACTTGTTGATCAGGCGGTTTGGCAGGTTATAGCCAAACGATACCTCACGTAGTTTGATGTAGGTTTTGTCGTAGATCCAACGCTCGTTTAGAGCAAACAACCAGCCCTCATACAGGTTCTGAGCATCTACACGCGTGGTGTTTTGCTTACCATCTTCGGTTACGCCATCCAGCAGAACGCCACCGCCAGTAGATGGATCGTCACGTAGTGGTTTGCCTAATTCGTTCAGACCAGCAGTTTCAGCAGCCAGACCTGAGCCAGCATTAAACATTTTAGTCGTCGAGAAGAATTTACCACCAACCACAAAATCGGTGTTGACACGTAGCGTCAGGTTTTTGTACGAGAACGTATTCAGCCATCCACCCTTGAATTTAGGCAGTACGGATCCCAGTTCTACGTTGTCCTGTTTGATATAAAGACCTGCGTTAGCTCCGCTGCCGTAAACCATTGGACGACCATTAGCATCTTTCTGAATACCCTGTCCAACGAGTAAGCCCCAATCCTGACCGGCGCGTGCATTTAGGGTCAGTGTCCGCCACTGTGGGCCATCGATCTGGTAATTGGTTAAGCCACTGGCCAGTTCCACAACCTCCGTACGGTTCCGGTCGGCATTGATATCGAATTCCCAGTTAAATCCACTCTGCGAACGAACTGGATTAGCATAGATATGCAGCTCCAGACCCGTCGTACGAATCAAGCCAGCATTGACTACGGCATTCGCATAGCCACTGGTTGGGGCTACCGGCAGTGGAATAATCTGGTTCTTGTTATTGTTTTGGTACGCTGTAAGCTCCAGACCAATTCGGTTATTCAGGAATTTAAGGTCAATACCGCCTTCAACTGATTCCGATAAGCCAGGCTTAAGGTTTGGGTTTGGAAGGGTACCGGGCAAAAAGGCCGTTGGCTTGTCGCCATAAGGCACACCGGCAGTATAAGCCAGTGCTGTCTGGTAAGGTCCTACGTCTGTACCTACCTGTGCATAACCCGCCCGAATTTTACCATACGACAGAATATTGTTCTTGGCAATGAACTCGGTGAAAATCAAGCCACCCGATATCGATGGATACAGGTAGGAATTATTAGCCTTAGGCAGCGTTGATGACCAGTCGTTACGGATCGATGCTTCCACAAAAACGAAATCACGGAAACCAAGACTTACGTTGCCAAATACGCTATTTACCTGACGCTCGAACAGGTAGTTATTCGAGAGCGGTCGGTTGATCGACGCAGCGATGTTGTAGAAGCCAGGTGCTGATAAACCGCCCTGCGTAGCCTGGAACAGAACGTCCGTACGGTTGTAACGAATGTTACCACCTGCGTTGGCAACTACCGAGAGGTCTTTGAAGTTCTGGTTGTAGTTTACCAGGACTTCGTAGTTGTTTTCGCGGCTGTTTGTATTCAGCGTAGAGAAGCCACCGAGGCCACCTTCGTTCAGGGTACCAATGGCAATACGTCCCTGCTGATAATAGGCATTCTGATCGCGACGTACCGTAGCCGACGCTTTCAGTGCAGGCGTGAATTGATACGTCAGGCCAATGTCGCCAAATAACCGGTCACTGCGGTTCGTGTTCGTATTTTCATACGCCTGCGTGTAGGGGCTGTCCCAGTATTTAGGATGAGGATCCGTTGGGCCGCCAATGTTCCAGCTACGGAACGTACCATCCGGGTTTTGGTAATTCCGAAGGTCATCCATCTTTAGCTGACGTTGGAACCACTGGTTAAACATACCCATTGTCTGGTTATACCCATTCAATACGCTGTTGCTAATGGTCAATGGAGAGCCTGTTCCTGTCAGGCCGCTGTTTTGCGGAGACGTACCGCCTGATGATCCGTATCGGTCAGCGGGCTGGTTTTTTGTGTTAGTTGATGTATAGTTAATATTCAGATTAGCCGTCAGATTCTTGGCGAATGTAATGGCATTCTTAGCACTGATGTAGTCCCGAGTTTGTGATGAATTTGGAATAATACCATTGTTGATGATATGCGTGTACGAAATACGCGACTGAAACGCATCGGTACCTCTCGAGAAAGCAATGTTCGTGTTATTGCTCACTGGCTTCTCGAAGAACTCGCGCACATTGTTCGGTTGTGGCGAGAACGGCGTTAGCTGGCCAAACTCAGGCCCTTGCTGCCAGGAGAAGGCCGACCGGTGTGGCGAGCCATCCATGCGAGGTCCCCAGCTTTCATCGGCCGAGTAATCCAGAATTTTTTGTCCATTGAACGATGACCATGCCGCCGGGTGGATTTTTGGATCGTACTGGAAGGTTTCCCACTCCTGCGAATAACCACCACCGTATTCATTCTGATACTTTGGAAGCAGAGCGACCATATCGAGCGTAGTGCTGTGATTGATATCTAACCGCGTTTCACCCGACTTTGCACGTTTGGTCGTGATAACAATAACCCCGGCTGAAGCCCGGTTACCATACAGGGCCGTAGCTGAGGGGCCTTTCAGAACAGTCAGATTTTCAACGTCATCCATGTTAACCTGACTGATGTCGGTAGGTGTGCCATCTACTACGTATAGTGGATCACCACCGCTCAGGGAGTTTACACCCCGAATCCGGATGTTCGGATTTCCGAATTTAGCACCCGACTGACCCAATACTTGTACGCCAGCAATCTTACCGGCCAGCGCATTGCCTACGTTCTGATCCCGTGCGAAGTTTAGCTTATCTGATTTTAAATCCTGAACGGCGTAGTTCAACGCCTTCTTCTCGCGTGAGATCCCTAGAGCTGTTACAACCACTTCCTGCAACTGCGAAGCATCCGGATTCATTACTACGGAAAGCGTTGTGCGATTGCCTACCGCAATTTCCTGACTTGTAAAGCCAATAAAGCTAAATACCAACGTCGAGTTGGCTGGGGCGTTGAGCTGGAACGACCCGGAAGCATCTGAACTAGTTCCGCGTGACGTTCCTTTAACGGTGATGTTAACACCGGGAAGCACTGATCCGTCCTCTGCAGACGTGACCTTACCGCTGACTGCAATATCCTGCGCCAGCAATGGCAGTGCGAATAAACACAGCAAGAGCTGTGTTAATAGAAGTTTACGCATAAAAAAAAGTTTAAGTTAAGAAGTGCTTTAAAAAGCAATTAAGAGCAAAGGTATTAAAAGAAATCTTTATTAAATAGGTGTTAAATTTTGTCAATATTTCATATGTAATGTATTTAACTGAGCTTTCTTGTTTTTTACCAAATTCTCTTCGCTTATTCTGCTTTTTCTAACTATTTGAGGTGTTTTTCGTAAGATAGATTAGACCTAAATCAAGCGCTTCTGAAGCCTGATTTATTTAAATAGAGACCGTTTGTTAATTTTATGAGGAATTATTTAATTGAATTTTAATCTTAAATTAATTGAATTTTAATCTGTAATTAAAATTCAATAGTCAGTATTTTTGTGGTAACTTGCAGATAATCAGTGGTATAGATTGGTAGATTTTCGGTAATTTGGTATTGGCTTATAGAGGGATTTAAAAGTATTTAGGAGATTATACTTACGAATAAATAAAATAGGCTTTATTTAAGTAATATCGAATAAGTCAATTCTATTTATCTATTCTTTTAACAAAAGGCTATGTGCTTTTTCGTTATTAATATATTCTTTTGTGATATGTCGTTCAGTAGGTGTAAGACGATTTGTTTTAGTTTTCATTTCTTAAGTATTTTTGCTTATGCATGTGAATCTCATTCTGCATACTATGTCCTAAAATAATGGCTAGTTTTTTGCGATTAATATAGGTACTATCAATATGTTTTATTCTATTTATATTGGGTATAAAAAAGAAATAACCCTCCCCTTTTTATTGCTTAAATCGCGGTAATACCAAGGGCATAATTTAGCTTGTTTGCATCATGCTCTAGTATAATTGCTACCATACATACTCTCCAATAAGACTGCAAATACAGGTTTGATGCCTATAAGATGGATTAGTAGAATGCATTGCTTTTTACCGGAATGCTCTATAATAGCTAGCAGAGAAAGAGGGTAGTCAATGACTAATCGACAGCTGGTAGAGCAGATCGACTAAAATGGAGGGGGGAATTGTTGTCAAGCTAGTTGTCAGATGATTTTTGCTGATACATCTGCATAAAAAAAGTGGGCCAACATGGTCAGCCCGCTTTTTGCATTACGCTTTATCCAACTATTAAATTATTGCTAGTATGAAACGCTTTAAAAATAGCGTTAACAAATATCTGTGGCTTTGATAAGCTGATAATGAGAACACAAAGGAACTTAGTCCTTTTGTAAGCTCACTATACCGCCGAATAAATAATACTGAAAAGAGGAAATTTATTGTGTTTTTCTACTTTTAAATTGTTTTTTATTGGGTAGATTAATTGTCTATGTTACGTGTATTTATTAAGCGGTGGTCTGGGTTTTGTTTTGCTCTTTCTTTGATATATGCCATTAATTATGATGCTGTTCTCATGTATTAGCCCCGGACCCTATACTTGAGTAAGTGAGAGATAAGCTAAACTTTTTTAGAATTGACGAGTTTTTAAGAGAGTAAATGACTCAACGCCATGAAAAACGACACGAAGGACGCAAAGCGCAATGGTGCACAAATAAGCGGTCGGACCGAAGGCCCCTTCGGTTCTGATGGTGCAGACATTGATCGTCGGAAAGAAGATAACAAACATTGGGAGGACCAGGAAAATTCGGCCAATGGGCTCGATAGCCAGCAGGTGAGGGGCGGACAGGATGGCCGTAACGACCGGGCTATCGGTAGTACCGATATGGATAGTAAAAATGGTATTCTTCGGATGGGCGACCAGACAAATAGTACCATGGAGGTTACTCAGGAAGGTCTTGATAGTGCCGTAGAAGGTCAGGATAAGACGAATACTGCTATGGTAGACGTAACAACCAGCGGTCCTGACGATTACGCTTCTGCCGATCAGGTGGGGACTCCGGAAGCAGAGAAAGAGGCTAAAGAGCAGAATAATGAGGATGAGTCACCGGAACAGGCTCCCCAATCTCAGGTTGATACTGATGGTGATGTTGCCCAAACGGGAACAGATCTAAATAATAAGCCTACGTATTAACTGGCAACACCCAATAACGGACAGCGATTCGACGCTGGCCATTTTACCAACTCAACACTAAACTAATCAACGTTATGAGCGTAAGTAGCAAAATCCGCAAAGAGAGCACCGAATCTTATGCAGCACGTCAAATGCATAGCACGATGGGAATTGCTCCTGAGTTAGCACAATTGAATGACAAGAATCTTGATAATGAACTTCCTTCACGCGTAGCGTCCAGTCGGGATACCGATGTACCCGGTGACGTAGCGGCAGCAGAGGCTCGGGCCACCGAAGAAGATGAGCCATCGGCGGCCGATGTTGAAGAAGCCAGACGAGCCTCATGGGGGCAGCCTGCTTTACCCGCTGATGCTGAAAATGCCACAGTAGATAAAGAAGATCCTATGACGGCCTACCAGCCACCCAATCAGGAAGCTAGCCTGCTAAACGATCAGGAAGTTCCAGATGCTGACTGGAATCGAAGCACAAATGATGCTGCTATACCAGCTACGCGGGCCAATGAACCTGATCGGACATTGGGTAATTCGTAAGTAAGAAATTCGATAAAAGTGAAGGGCGAACCAATGGTTCGCCTTTTTTTGTGTCAAAATGTAAACATAAAGTATCTGTGAGGCATAGTTCTGAAACAAAAGTGCCAAAGATTTTAACGATAAGCGGTTGGCCCGTGCTGATTATCGGCTTATTCATCATAGCCGTATTTTCGTATTTAGGCTATCTGCCAATCGATACCAGCTCCGATGAACCAAGGCGGGCTCTAGTCGCTCTTGAAATGATTTTGTCGGGCGACTATATCACGCCAACCATCAACGGGGAATTGTATTTCAATAAGCCTCCTTTTTATAACTGGGTTATTATCGCTTTTTATCGACTTTTAGGTAACTACTCGTCCTTTACGTTACGACTCCCAATGGCTGTTTCTCTGCTTCTTTTGGGACTGACTATTTTTTTTTTCGTACGTAAATATGTACCAGCCCGGAAAGAAAGCGCATCTGCTATAGCGTTCGTGGTCGCCATGATGGTATTAACGAATGGACGAGTGCTTATTTACGATTCGCTCTGGAGTTCAATCGATATTCCATTTGCCTGGCTGACGTATTTAGCTATGATGTTAGTGTACCATTTTGAGCGCCGGGGCAATTATTGGGCGCTTTTTCTGGCAACGTACGCGCTAACAGCTATTGGTTTTATGACAAAGGGGTTACCCTCCCTTGTTTTTCAGAGCTTTACGTTGCTAAGCTGGTTTGTTTATACAAAGCAATTTCGTCGTTTATGGCATCCGGCTCATTTTGCTGGCATTGGTTTATTCCTGCTTATCGTAGGAAGCTATTACTGGGCATACTTTAGCCGGAATCATATCCCACTGAGTAACGTAGCGGACGTACTGTTTGAGGAAAGCACCAAACGAACGGTCGTTACGTTCGGAGTAGTCGAAACAGCGCTCCATTTGCTCACTTTTCCCTTCGAGATGATTTATCATTTCGTACCGTATATGCTGTTGCTGGCGCTGCTTGTTCGCGCTAACAGTTGGGCAGTGCTACGTACCAATTCCTTTATTGCGTTTAACGTAGTGGTTTTTCTGGCCAACATATGGGTCTACTGGTCGTCACCACAGGTTTATGCCCGATATCTCATTGGCCAATTACCGCTGGTTTTTACTGTTTTGGCGTATTGCTACTACGAACTCAGCTCTCCCGACGACACGTCCCGTAAATGGATCGAACGAATCTGGTTAGGGTTGAGCCTTTTGGTTACGGTAGGGTGCTGGGTGGCGTTAGTTCACCCCAAAACGCGACTTATTGATGGAATTGGATGGAAAACGACAGCGGCTTTTTTGATGATGGCTATCGCCACCTGGGCGCTTTGGCAGGATAAGAATAATCGGCTTCGTCGTATGCTGTTGGTGATGATCGTTGTGCGGATCAGCTTAAACTGGATTGCCTTGCCGGGGCGGCTGGCTTCCCGCGTCTTTTACAAAAAGGAGTCCGAGCGTATTGCCCACGAAAGTTTGGGCGCACCGCTCTATGGCTACAAGGAAACGATTGGCAGCACAGGGGCCACGGATGTCAACTCGTTTCATATAGCCGCCTTCCGAGGAGAAATACTACGTTTGTCGAGTCGAAGACAGGCCGGAGCGTATTACCTTGCTGATTCGGTTAGTTTAGTGGGTGAACAATACGAGACAGTTGATACAACACGTCTGTTTGACCGACATCCGGCTAAACTGGTACGGTTTATTTCACCAACCGATTCAACGTATAGAAAACAGCATGATTAGCCAATTTCTGTCGACCGTTATTAGCAAGTAGATTGCCTAGCTTTAATTCGTAAATACGATTTATCTTCAGGTCATTAAGTGTTAGTGAAACCGTTTTGCGATCAGTGGAAAGCGTTACATCCGAAACCGAAACCGATCGGACATCTTTTTGCGGAGAACCATAGGCCTGATGATATTCGTAGTAATAACTGCGGCACTGGTAGTTAGCCAGATCGCGAGCTGCTGATTCGTCGAGCGGTTGGGTGAACGTAACGTCGAATCCGGTTGGCGTTAGTTTCATGCTGAGAATATCCAGCGGAACACCTCCTTTATACCGAATGCGTTGAATCCCCCGATCGCCAAGCCAGCCGTGGTCGGCCTGCCCGAGCCATAAGCTGCCATCTGGCGAAAAAGCCAGTCGGTTATTGCCGATACGTAACGGATTTTTACCGCCAGCATGATCATAAAAAGGAATACAGGCTCCCTGAATCTGACCATCAACTTCATCAGGAAGGATACGGATGAGCCGGGAAAAGTCCATCTCTCCTACAAACATCTGCCCGGCGAAAGGCCCGAATTTGCCGCCCGTATTGTCAGTGACGAGCTGAGTAGGCGAATGAGCAATCAGCTCATGTGGAAAAGCGACCGACTCCACCGTACGCATACTGTCGAGCGTGTGAACGGGTAGGGTAAGCGGGTCAATATCAGGAAAACCGTCTCGCCAGACCAGACTGGCTGGATGCCCATAAAATTTGCCTTCTTCTACGTGGTAGAGTTTGCTTGTTCCAAGCCAGTCGCCCTGATTGTCGGTAACGAACAGTCGTCCTTTGGCATCAAATCCAATACCGTTGGGCGATCGAAAGCCGCTAGCGAACGGTTTTACTGTACCATCGGGTGTAATTTGCATGACCCAGCCACGATACGGCACACAGGCATACATTCGTCCCTGGCGCCCTAAAGGATCGTATTTCCCGCGAACCTCGTCGCGAATACCAGCCCCATTCGATGCGGTGTTCAGACTGATATAGATGTTTCCTTTAGCGTCGCGTACGGGGCCGAATGCAAACTCGTGGTAATTGCCCGACATACCAAAATGATCCGTTACGGTCTCGTAACGATCGGCCACGCCGTCACCGTTTGTGTCCGTAATTCGGGTCAGCTCTGGCCGTTGCATAACCAATAGCTCCTGATTGCTGACGGCCAAAATACCCAGCGGATCGTGTAAGCCTTCAGCAAAGAGTTTCCAGGTTTTGGTTTTAGGATTATACAACATGATTTCACCGCGATGAAAGCAGGCTGCTAATCGCCCATCGGGCAAAAAGGTTAGCCCACCCGTTTCGGCTACCAGTCCCGGTGGTGTGGCAATGGTTTCTACGTCGTAGTAATCAGTAATCGTATCGGAAGGAGTCGAAAAAGATAGTAGGGTAGAGAGCAGGAAAGCGGCAAACATAAGTGAAACGACGGGGGATGCAGGATAGGGGACTATTGTTCTAACGTAGCATACTTCAATTATTGAGTCGATACGGTCATTGTAAACTGGCGTGTGCCGACCGGAAGCTTAACTTCGCCATGCTGTAGCCGGCCTACAGACGGCTTAAAACGGATACCGGGCTGAGCCGTGGCCAGGAACGTAACGGATTGCTTTGTTGGGGCAATCGTAAACGTTCGGATTAGTCCGCGACCCGTTGGCAGTGGTTTGATCAATTCACGAATCTCAACGCCATTGACAACGTAACGAAATTCAGGGTACCGGTTTATCAGTCTATAGCCTTTAAATTGTGGAGCGTCCGGCTGATTGGCACCCACTTTCCAGGGAAATCCGCCCGTATCCCGAAAATAAATCTCTCCAACAACTTTAGTAAACCGTTGCCCTTTTCCGTCCCACTGTTCCGTATTGTCGACAAAACCACCCGACCAGGCGTAACGCAGCCGACATTGTCCCGCATCAAATACATACGACTCTCCACCAGTGGGGGCTGGTAATCCTACGGCAATAGCGGCAGGACCACAATCGGGCATGAAGGTGCGGTAAACGGCTGGGAGTTGCAGCGGATAAGGATGCCCCGATTCGGCAGTATGATGATGAGCTGCTTCAGTAGTACGTTCCGGGTTAGGTATGTTTCTATCAGTTTCGGGAGAAGGCAGTAATTTCGGTGTGTTTGTTGCATAGATGATACCGTACATGATTGAGCCATGACCGGGGTACGTACAGACAAACGGGAAAGCGCCTTCGGTTAACGTAACGGTTAAAGAGTCTTTACCCCCTGGCTCCACGCTCGATGTGTGGGCCAATACGTCATCCATCATCGGGACATGATGCTGAGTGGGACCTTTTGCGCCTAATGCCAACGCAAATTCAACGACTCGTAGTCTTGAATTTGGGCGCGTGATGACCAGATTATGGGCCATATCATCCTTGTTCTGAAAAACAAGCCGCAAACGAGTGTTGGGCTTAAGCACAAGCCGCTTCTGGTCAAACTGCAGACCTCCCGATGCCGAGATGGTAATGAGCGTGTCGCGTTGAGCGATCGCCTGCAAAGTCGTCAGGAAAAGGCCTGCAAACAGGAGAAATCTGTCCATGTAACAAAGATAAAGAGAGCTGACCCAGATTGAGCTTTTCAGAAGTAGTTTAAGAGACACGCCAGCATTGAAAACGTGCCGAAGCCAGTCCGCAGGCTATTTTTTGCTAGTACTGATCAACTTTCTTCCGGGCTGCCTAACAGCGATTGAACGGCTTGAACGGGGAACAACGTACCGGCCTTGACCTGTTTTTCAATCGCTTCCAGTTTGGCCCGAATGGCTGGCTGCTTGAAAAAGCGACTATCCAGTTCATGCCGTAATAACGACCGAAACCAGGCTAGTTGCTGCTCATGCCGATGTGTTGTATGATAGCCACTCCGACGGGTCAATTGCTGATGCTCAACAATGGTTTGCCAGATGTGATCTATGCCATCGCCGGTCGTGGCCGAACAGGTCAGTACGGGTGGGTACCAGCCTGTGTCTGTAGGCGGAAAGAGGTGTAAAGCATTCTGATACTCCACTCTGGCCCGATTCGCGGAAGGGATATTATCGCCGTCGGCTTTGGTAATGGCCAGTGCATCGGCCAGTTCCATGATGCCCCGTTTCATGCCTTGTAATTCATCGCCAGCGCCTGCCAGCATCAGCAGCAGAAAGAAATCGACCATACCATGAACAACCGTTTCGGACTGACCAACGCCCACGGTTTCGATCAGAATAACATCGAACCCGGCGGCTTCGCAAAGGAGCAGCGTTTCACGGGTACGGTGAGCCACGCCACCCAGCGAATCGCCCGCTGGAGAAGGCCGAATATAGGCGTTGGGGTTCATCGACAATTGCTCCATCCGGGTTTTATCACCGAGTAAACTACCGCCCGATCGCTGGCTGGTGGGATCGACAGTTAGTACGGCCAACCGATGGCCAAGGCCAGTCAAATGAGCACCCAGTATTTCAATAAAGCTACTTTTTCCAACACCTGGCACCCCCGTAATACCAACCCGAGTGGAATTGAAATTGGTTGAACTCTTTGCCAGCACTGTAGATAAAACGTCCTGAGCCAATAGCTGATCGTCGGGATGGCGACTTTCAATGAGTGTAATAGCCCGGCTTAGCAGGAGCCGGTCACCTGCCAGAATGCCGTTAACGTATTGGTCACAAGAAAGTCGTTGACGCATAATTTAATTCAAGCCATAAAACGGGCGTATATAGTAACCAACACAACTCGTTGGTGAAAGCCAAAATGCTTCCTGTAAAATAAGCGACTGCGGCTCAGAAAACAGAGAATTAGCAGCGTTTCGACGCTGGAACTAATTGGTAAAGGCAACGTAGTGCAAACAGTTTGCTTTGAGTGAATAGCCGTTAATGTAAGAAAATGTTGACTAGGCGGTATCTCAAAGGATAGCGCTATCCTTTGAGATACCGCTATCTTACGCATACCAGGAGGTAGTAAGTTTGTGACAGCAATCACGAGATTGTGTGCTGCCGGTAGCCATGCTGTCGACAGAAAAGCAAATTTGTTCTATTAAAATGTAGTGTATCATGTCACAAACAACCTGGAATATCGATCCCTTTCACTCTGAAATACAGTTTAAAGTAAAGCACCTGGTTATTTCAACCGTTACCGGCTCGTTTAAGTCATTTAACGGGTCAGCCGTAGCGGATGGCGACGATCTGGAGAATGCGAAAGTAACGGTCAACATCGACGTGAATAGCGTTGATACGGGTCAGCCCGGCCGTGATGAGCACTTACGTAACGCAGACTTTTTTGAAGCCGAGAAATATCCTCAGTTCAATTTCGTTTCTACTTCCTTTAAAAAGAAAAAGGGCGATCTATATTCGTTGGTAGGTAATTTAACCATTAAGGGCATTACCAAAGAAGTGGAGTTAGAGGCTGAATACGGCGGTACCGAAAGAGACAATTGGGGCAATACCAAAGTAGGGTTTGAGGTGTCAGGCACCATTGATCGGAAAGATTTTGGCGTAACCTTCAACGCGCTTACCGAAACCGGTGGTCTGGCGTTAGGGGAGAATATTAAGATCCTGGCTAATATTCAGTTAACCAAAGTGCAGGAGGTTCTGGCCTAGATTAGCGATTGATTTTCATTATCCAGCAACGTAGCGCCGGAACGCTACGTTGCTGGATTTTTTTATGCCTTTAAAAACCTCTCAGATCGTCGGGCGTGGTGATTTTAATATTCTCGTATGAGCCCTCTATTAACGTAACCTGGAAACCTGCATATTCCACTACGCTGGCGCAATCTGTAAAAAAAGGTTGTTCGTCGGTCGCAAATGCCTGTCTGAATAAGTCCAGGCGAAAGGTTTGGGGCGTTTGAACAAGTCGGTACATCGTGCGATCTACGGCTTTGCTTCGTCCATCCTGATCAACCACCCGAACAGAATCTTTCACCGGCACACACGTAACGGCCGAGCCTGTCTGTGCGGCCACTTCATAGCTCGCCCGAATAATATCGGGCGAAATAAATGGACGAACGCCATCATGCACGGCTACGATCCCTGCTGAACTCATAATGGCCATTAATCCATTACGTACTGACTGAAAGCGGCTACTTCCGCCCGTAACGATTTGAATAGCCGGGTGGAAATGATGGGCTTCACAAAGCGAGTTCCAGGTAGACAGATCGCGGGCTGGTAGCACCAGAATGATCTGAGAGGCTGGAATAACAGCCAGAAACTGCTCAATCGTACGTTGGAGAATAGGTTTATCGCCGAGTAGCAGAAACTGTTTGGGTACGTCGGTTTTCATTCGGCTGCCACTGCCGCCTGCAACAATAATGGCAAAGTGTTGATGAGAAGAAGAGTCGGTGGGTTGATCAGCCATAAAAAAATAAGGGGTCAATAGACCCCTCAAAAATACGTACGAATCGACGGATGTTATTTTAAATAATCAGCATCGCGTCGCCATAGCTGAAGAAACGATATTTTTCCTTGATGGCTACTTCGTAGGCATGACGAATCAGCTCGTGACCCCCAAAAGCGCTTGTCATCATAATCAGGATCGATTCTGGCAGGTGCAGACTCGTCAGCAATGAGTTTGCAATTTTGAAATCGTAAGGCGGAAAAATAAACTTATCTGTCCAGCCTTCAACGGGCTTCAGACGGCTATTGGCCGATACTGACGATTCGATGGCTTTTAACGAAGTTGTTCCGACGGCGCACACTCGTTTACCAGCATCAAGAGCCGTATTAACGATCTGGGCGGCATCTTCAGGAATACGATAGTTTTCGGAATCTGTTTTGTGTTTGGTCAGATCTTCCACGTCTACCTGACGGAATGTACCAAGGCCAACGTGCAGCGTGATCGGGGCAAAGTGAATGCCTTTGATCTCCATACGCTTCATCATGGCGCGTGTAAAATGCAGACCGGCTGTAGGAGCCGCAACAGCGCCTACGTGTTCCGCAAAAACAGTCTGGTAAAGGTCACGATCAGACAGTTCAGCCTCTCGGTTGATTTCGCGGGGCAGTGGCGTTTCGCCAAGCTCATCAACGGCTTTCATGAATTCTTCATGACTGCCATCGAACAGGAATCGGATGGTACGGCCTCGTGATGTCGTGTTATCAATAACTTCAGCAACCAAATCACTATCACCGAAGTACAGTTTGTTGCCAACTCGGATTTTACGGGCGGGATCAACCAGGACGTCCCAGAGTTTCATCTCGCGGTTCAGTTCGCGCAAGAGAAAAACCTCAATCTTAGCTCCGGTTTTTTCTTTATTGCCGTATAGCCTTGCCGGAAACACCTTCGTGTTGTTAATAACCATCACGTCGCCGTCGCCGAAATAGCTTAACATATCCGAAAACTGCTTGTGCTCAATGGTTTTGTTTTTACGGTCGACAACCATTAACCGTGATTCACCCCGTTCAACTGGGTATTTAGCAATTAAACTTTCGGGTAAATCAAATTTGAATTCGGATAACTTCATGGTGTATCAGCACAGATAAAGAACAGCGCGTTTTGTGTAAAGGCCGCAAACATAGTGAAAATTCCGGAAAAATTTGACATCTATCCGGTATTTTTCTTGCAAATATGCGTAAAAGGTTTATTGCGCGGCTGGCGAGTTCGTAAGTGGCTCTACAGACCCTTGTGTATTGACATTAGCTCTGTCGGATATGTTAAATTTGGCCATTAATTCCGACGAAACTTCATTGGAATAAGTGCCCTGTGCGGATACAAAAACGCCCTTCATGCCACTATTGGTGGTAATGGCATACAACGTCATTTCATCGCCAGGGTCTGATGTGCCTTCGAACCGATGAAATTCATCGACGTTAAATTCTTCGCCACGTAATTTCGTTTCGGTGCTTTTTTCAATCAAGAAATCTTTTTTAGGAGCGAACTCGTGCGTATAACCTCGGTCCCGCAGGTCCTCCATGGCTTCAGTAAGGGTCTCAAAATGGTTCATAACATTGTAAGGATTTTTGTCTATATAGAACTCAAAACGGCATAGATAGTTTTCTCTGAGGCCAGCACTACGTCTTCCTGAGTTAAATAATGAGCTTAGGTCATCAAGTGGCAATAGATACTCGCATTGGGGCCTAAGAGCCGGTAAGATGGGCATCTGGATTGCTGAAAATGACGGAACTACGTTCTGTCTATAAGGTAGTGCTGTTTAACAGAAAGTTAGGTTTGGCCCTAATCTTGCTCATGCAGTATAGAGAGCTGAATAAGAATATACCTATGTTGTGAAAAATAAACAATTGCGCTGTCGTTATAGTAAAATAGTAAATAGATAAGTTCTCTTTAAGGAATATACCAATGACTATTTTTTGCAAAAAGATATCCTTCCTGTTCTTAATGGCGGGTAGTTTCGTCGCCTGTGATACCTACGATCCTGAGTTTAATGAAACGACGCTGCCAGAACGTATCACGTTCACGGCTCCTCGCCAGTATCCAGAGGGCATTGCCTATGCACCTTCCCTCGATAAATTTGTGATTAGCTCGATTACGCAGGGAAAAGTTGGGTTTGTTGATCAGAACGGACGTTACGAGGATTTTATTCAGCGAGATACGTCACTTATCAGTGCCATTGGTCTAAAGGTGTATAATGGAAAGTTATACGTTTGCAATGGCGACCAGGGGGTTTCTACCAAGAGCAAGGCGTCAACGACGCTTAAAACGGCCGGCCTATTTGTCTACGATTTAGCCACGGGTAATAACCTGGCTCGTTATGATCTGGCTGCGCTCTATCCAGACTCAAATCACTTTGCGAACGACGTAGCCTTTGATGACAAGGGGAATGCTTACGTAACCGATTCCTTTGCGCCAGTTATTTATGTGGTGCCTGCCGATACTACCAAACCACGGGTGTTTGTTCAGTCGCCGTTATTTGGGGGGACTACTGGATTTAACCTCAACGGCATCGTCTATCATTCCGACAATTTTCTCATTGTGGCCAAATCAAACGATGGTACGCTATTTAAGGTGAATTTAAATAACCCTAGTCTGATTAATCAGATTGTGGGGCCAGCTCTGCCGAGTGCTGATGGAATGGTGCTTCACGAAAACGATTTGTACGTAGTAAACAGCCGAAACCGGGTTACACGCGTACGGAGTGACGACAATTGGAGTACGTTTAAAATCGTTGAAACCGATTCGAATGGCTATGATCAGGCCACCACGAACGTAGTGGTAGATGGTCGGATCTTTACGTTGAATGCCAGAATAGGAGAGGTAGGAGCGGCAGTTTCGGCTAATAATCCGAATCAATTGCAGGCAAGCGAGTATAGCATTCAGCAGTTCAGGTCTGGCGTCCTGCAGAATAACCAATAAGCCTTAATAGTTTTCAGTTTATGGTTTGTAGTTTATAGTTGGCTGACGCAAGACCGCTTTGCGAACTACAAACTATAAACCATAAACTGAAAACTATAAACTTCTTAATCAGGCAGGACTTTTATCTGAATGTCCTTAAAGTGTACTTCGCTTTTAGGGTCATGACCTTGCAGGGCTACAGTGCCGCTGCTTAGTTTCTTGGGGCTTGATCCGTTGCTGATGCTATCGGGCTCAGTGTATTGGTTAATGATCTTGTCATTAATACGGATCGTCACCTTCTTTCCCTGAACGCTGATTTGCTCCGTGTACCACTCGTCATCTTTTACAAACGTCTCCTTTACGTCCTGTAGCGCATAAACACTACCCGTTTTACGCCAGTCGGTGTGGGTCTGGTTTACCTGAATTTCGTAGCCTTGGGCGGGCCATCCTTTTTCCTGATAAGCCGTGTGGATAAACATACCGGAGTTAGAACCGGGCATGGTTTTTACTTTCGCTTTCCATTCGAAATTTTTGAAATTATGATTGCCGACCGGCCCGTCATAGAACAGGTGAGCCCGTGGTCCATGAACAACAATTTCGCCATCCTGAACACTGAATGTTGCTGGATTTTCGGCGGCTTTCCAGCCATTAAGCGTTTTACCGTCAAAAATACTGACCCAGCCATCGGCATTCGTGCGAACGGTCAGGTTCATAAATACACCCGATAAAACGACGGCTGACAAAATCAACGTTTTTTTCATACAATTGTGGGGCTAGGTTTAACGTATTGAAGCCACCCGATCCTAAAAAGCATGGATTTGCCAAAACCTAATGATTGTGCTTGTCGGATCAATTAGCGGGAGATAGTCCTTAGTCGTTATTCGAAGGAGACAGACAGGCGACAATAACCAGCACAAGAGCCAGTATGGAGGCTGTTGTCCGAATCCTATGCAGCTTATTCCAGGGAATTTCAAAAGCGCGTCGTTGTGCTGCTACGTCGTCTGCCGATGCTGTCTGTATGTTGAATACGTCGAGGGCTTCGTTCAAAGGTACGTTTCCAAAAATTGTCACTCCGAAAACACCGACCAGATACAGAACCGAAGCACTCAGTAGGAGCCAGAAACGCATACGTAGCGGCTGACAGTACTGGAGCCAGGTACTTGCTGGCAGCAATAACGCAGTCCCGATAAATCCAGCGAAAAAACACTGGATTTAGAATTGCCCGATTGATAGATTGCATAGCCGTCAGGTAATCCATAGCTGCTAAACGACCCAAACCTGGGTTTACTAAACAGGAATAAGCGTAGAAAAGACCAGCCACAAGTGCCGTAGTAATAGTGGCACTAACCAAAATTAGGTTCTGAAACATTGCCATGATAAGTTCGGTCTAGTACGATTGACCGGGCGTTTTATGGAAATAAGTAGTGTTGGTTAGTTGCTTCAGCATAAAATCAGCAACGTCGGCTCGGGAAATTTTAAGTGTTAGATCTGCTCCAGATTCAAAAAAGCCGTGTTTATATTGACCGGTACGATTCCCATCGACGAAAGCAGCAGGTCGGGTAATAGTCCAGTCGAGGTGGCTTTGCTGAATGAAACGTTCCTGAAGCTCGTGATCTTTGTATGCTTTTTTGAGAAGCAGGCCAAACATGATGTATTTCCAGAAGAAGTTGAGTGTATTACGGCTATCGCCAGCGCCGAGTGTAGTTTGACAAATGAAGCGTTTGACACCCGTTTGCTCCATGGCGCGAATGACATTGCGGGTGCCTTCAGATCGTACATGGCCCTCTCTTCCGGCGCCGAGTGAGCATAAGACCGCATCCTGACCTGCTACGGCTTTAACTAATGATTCTGAGTCCAGTACGTCGCCCTGAACAACACGGAGGTTGGGGTGTTTGATTGAGTCAAGTTTAGCAGGGGTGCGAGCGAATGTCGTAACAGTATGCCCTTGTTCAAGAGCCTGGGTAACCAGATGGACTCCGATGCTACCAGTCGATCCAACAATGAGTAGTTTCATAGTTCTCTTATTTTTAAGCGAAACTATGCGGGTAAAAGCCCGTAAAATAGAACGAAACCGACAGAGGCTACTGAGTCCATTCCGCCAGGTTTTTGATTAATTCGTTGGTTTGTTTCCGATATTGATAAGGAGAAAAGCCCGTAAATTCTTTGAAGGCTCGAATGAAATGCGACTGGTCGGCATAGCCGTTGTCGAAAGCAATGTCGGAGAGCTTATGGTAGCCACTGTTACGTAACTGGCGCAAGGATGACTGAAAGCGGCAGATTCGGGCGAATAATCGGGGAGAAATACCAACGCGCTGCTTGAAATTACGCTCAAGACTTCGCTCCGATACATTCAATATCTCCTGTAATTCTTTCAGTGATACGTTCCCCTGCGATGCAAAGAAGGTAGCCAGCGCATAATCTGTCGTTACGTCTCGGTCGCAATTATTATGTCGGATTTTTGTCGATAAATAAGTTGATAGGAGGTTAATCTGATCTGTTGTCGTTGAGGCCGCGTTGAGTTGTTCCACCAGCGATTTCTCCTGTACACGCAGCAACAGGTTTATATCAACGCAAGTATCGGTCAGTTCGTTGGCATCCAGGCCAAAAACCGAGTGGAGTACATGCGGATAAAAGCAAATTCCTACGGTTTTGAGGGGGCCGCTTGTATGCAATTCGCGATGATGAACCGTTTGGCCATAGAGAAAAAGCGCGGGAAGTTCCTTCTTGCTCTGATCGAAGAACTTGCCGGATTGCTCCTGTTGAAACAACAGGCCAGGGCAACCGTCGGGGATTGGTCTGAAGATGGTTGATGAACTAGGTACTGTAGGGCTTTCCAACACCCAGAAATACTGAACGTAGCCTTTGAGCGACGGGGGCGGTGGAAGGTGTTGGTAGTTCATTATGTTTCACCAAAAGCGAGCAGACTACTACGTAATGATTTAAAAAGAAAACGTCCCAAAGGTTTGATTTTTTGGGACGTTACAATCAAAAATATTATTTACGGTAATCTAAGGGTGGTTTTCGGTCTCCAGCCAGCGATTTATAGACAAATTCCTGACCGCCACGTGCTTTATAGAGTTCTGTTTTGGCCTGTTTGATAGTATCTGGCTGGTTAAATAAATCGATCGCACTCAGCGAAATGGTTTTGGCAGCTACCATCATTCCTTTATAACCGATCGACATGCCATTGCAGGCAACAGCCTGCCAGCTGTGGGGCGGTATACCCGGAACGAACGTAGCGGTCGATAAGCCAGCGGTTGGAATCACCCAGCTTACATCGCCTACGTCGGTAGAGGCCGAGCCAACACCATTCAGTGCATAAGGCTGAATGGACGCGGCATAGTCGACAGGAGGCAGGCTTTCGCTATAAACGGTTTTGCGGATTTTGTTGGCGAAATCGGTTTCGTTGGCTGTATAGTTTACGCCACCAACTTGCTCCAGGTTTTTCTGCATCACGCGGGCCAGGGTTTCGTTTGGCAGTAGATTATAGAGCCCAGCCAGAATTTCGTAGTCCATAGTGGTTTCCGTTCCCAGAGCAGCCGCCTGCGCCGTTTTCATTAATCGCGCCCAGATTTCTTCTAACCCTTTCGCTGTTGGGTGGCGGATGGTGTATTCTACTTCTGCATAGTCGGGAACGATGTTCGACGTTAGGCCGCCTTTTTTAATAACGTAGTGAATGCGCGTTGTTGAGCTAACGTGTTCGCGCATCATATTGACCATATAGTTCATCGCTTCTACCGCATCGAGGGCCGAACGTCCTTTCTCCGGCGAGGCAGCGGCATGGGCAGCCAGCCCTTTAAACTGGAAGTTAGCCACCCGATAGGCGAGTGACGACGATGGACTGGCGCTATTACGATCGCCAGGATGCCAGTGCAACGTAGCGTCCACATTGTTGAATAATCCAGCTTTCACCAGATACGTTTTACCGCCACCGGCACCTTCCTCGGCTGGTGTTCCAATGAGCTGAATGGTACCGGGTTTTCCAGATTGCTGCAGCCAGTTTTTGACGGCTACTGCGGCTGCTACTGAGCCAACACCAAACAGATTGTGCCCACAGCCGTGTCCATAAGCGTTAGGCACCAGCGGCTTTCGGAAGGGAACCGAATCTTGCGACAGACCTGGCAATGCATCCATTTCGGCAAGAATGCTAATAACTGGAGCTCCCTTGCCGAAACTGGCTACAAAGGAAGTTGGTATATCGGCTACGCCCGTCGTGATGGTAAAGCCCTGTTGCTTTAATTCGTTCTGTAGCAACTGACTGGTCTGTTCTTCCAGGTAGCCGGGTTCGGCGAGTTTCCAGATACGTCCGGCGAGTTCAGCGTAATGAGCATACTGCTTATCCAGTTGCGAAATGATCTTTGTTTTGTCGGTTTGTGCATGAAGCGTACTGCACAGGAAGAAAGCGATGAGCGCAAGAACAGTTGATTTAAAATGCATATGGTAAATGATTGACTATAAGAGATACGGCCACCAATAGTATTAGAAGAAGGTCGGTGGATTATATTTTGCTATAAAGTTAACCTATAGATAAAAAGAATGGTTAATTTTATTTTGTTAGATTATAATTGGGTAATAATTGATTTATGTGATTTAATATTCTTGTTGTAATGGAGAGTATTTGGGGTTATGTAGCCTGGGCGTCCGGGTATAAACCGCACTAGTTTACCAGTACTAGATTGGGCTAATCCAGACATGGACATTCAGGCTACTTCAAGCGGTTTTCTTTCCACTTGCTACGTGTTTGGGTTAATTGAACCGGCGCTACGTTGGTAGTAGGTTTCTGGTTCTGCAGAAGCCAGGCCGCCAGAACAGCTGCGAGATCAGATTCTGTTTGGTCTGATTTAGCTGTTAATGAATCGGGAGTAAAGTAGTTGGCTACGAATCCCGTATCGAATTGGCCAGATCGGAACGCTTCATGTTCCATCACAAAACGGCAGAAACCCAGCGTGGTTTGTACGCCCGAAATCTGGTATTCATCAATAGCCCGTATCATCTTTTGAATCGCTTCCTCGCGCGAATCGCCATACGTAATGAGCTTGGCAATCATCGGATCATAATAAATAGGAATGCTCATACCCTGTTCAAATCCATCGTCTACGCGAACACCGTTGCCCTGCGGCCGTACGTACGTATCAAGTGTTCCGACATCGGGGAGAAAATTATTGGCGGGGTCTTCGGCGTAAACCCGAATTTCAACGGCATGCCCTTTGATCTGTAAATCGTCCTGTTCAATGGCTAACGGTTTACCTTCCGCAATGTAAATCATTTGCTTAACCAGGTCGACTCCGGTGATCAGTTCCGTCACTGGATGTTCGACCTGCAGGCGCGTATTCATTTCCAGAAAGTAGAAATTGAGCTGGTCATCCACAATAAACTCCACTGTTCCGGCCCCGTAGTAACCACAGGCCCGTGCTACGTCCACAGCAGCCCGGCCCATTGCGTCTCTGATTTCTGGCGTCAGGATGGCCGATGGTGCCTCTTCTACCACTTTCTGATGTCGACGCTGAATGGAACACTCCCGCTCGAACAGATGGATAATATTGCCGTGTTGGTCGCCCAGCACCTGAATTTCGACGTGCCGGGGCGACGTAACGTATTTTTCAATGAACACAGATCCATCGCCAAAAGCGGATTGCGCTTCGCTGACGGCTCGATCCATTTGCTCGTCGAAGTCATGTTCTGCTTCTACGACCCGCATTCCTTTTCCACCACCACCCGCACTGGCTTTGATCAGGATAGGATAACCAATTTTTGCTGAAATGGCCTTCGCTTCGGCCCGGTCTGTAATAGCCGACGGCGTTCCCGGAACCATCGGAATGTTATAATTCGCTACGGCAGCCTTAGCGGCTAATTTACTGCCCATGACTTCGATGCTCTCCGGCGATGGGCCAATAAAAATAAACCCGGCTTCGCGGACCATTCGGGAGAAATTGGCATTCTCAGAAAGAAATCCATAGCCGGGATGAATGGCATCCACATTCAATTGTCGGCATACCTCAATAATGACATCAGCTTTCAGATAGGACTCAGAGGAAGGGGCTGGACCCACGCAGTACGCTTCGTCGGCGTAGCGGACATGGAGAGCGTTTCGATCTGCTTCGGAAAAAATAGCTACTGTCTGAATGCCCATTTCTCGGGCCGTACGCATGATTCGCAGGGCAATTTCACCTCGGTTAGCGACTAGAATTTTCTTAATCTCGGGCATAACGAATAGGAACTATCAGATGCTGAACGCTAGCTTTGAGCTGGCTGGTAAAATGCAGGCCAGAGCGGTCAAAAACCAACATCTGCCCAAGTTAAAGCATTTGTAACAAAAGGATTAAAAAACTGAATTTTAGTACACAAGTTTGTACTCCCAAAAGATAAGCGTATTTTTGCACTTACCGCGTAAAAAACAAGGGTTTAGCCCATTAAACTATAAAAAAAAGTGGATTTATTTGAGAAACTGCGCACCAATCTAGGTCCTATCGGCTCACCGTCGCGGGAGTTCAACGGCCACCACTATTTCGCATTCCCTAAGCTTGAAGGCGAACTCGGACCCCGTATGCGTTTCCGGGGAAAAGACGTCCTCAACTGGAGTCTGAACAACTATTTGGGGCTGGCGAATCATCCTGAAGTGCGTAAAGCTGATGCGGAAGCAGCCGCCAACTGGGGGTTAGCCTATCCGATGGGCGCCCGGATGATGTCGGGAAACAGCGATCTGCACGAGCAATTTGAAAAAGAACTGGCGCAGTTCGTTGGTAAGGAAGATTCCTTCCTGCTCAACTACGGATATCAGGGGGTTATGTCGGCGATTGAGGCTGTTGTTGATCACCGCGATGTAATCGTTTACGATGCGGAATGCCACGCCTGTCTGATCGATGGTATCCGTCTTCATAAGGCCAAGATGGGCGAGTACTATAAATTTAACCATAACGACATCGCCAGTCTGGAGAAAAACCTTCAGCGGGCAACCAAAAAAGCCGAAGAGAAAGGTGGCAGCATTCTGGTCATCACGGAAGGTGTATTTGGTATGTCGGGTAAAGTGGGTAGCCTGGACAAAATCGTTGCGCTGAAAAAATCATACAACTTCCGGTTACTGGTTGATGATGCACACGGATTTGGAACAATGGGGCCAACCGGTGCTGGTGTAGGAGAGATGCTCGGATGCCAGGACGGCATCGATTTGTATTTCTCGACATTCGCCAAATCGATGGCAGCGATCGGAGCGTTTATTGCCGCTGACCACGATATTATCATGTATCTTAAGTATAACATGCGTTCACAGACCTACGCAAAGGCATTGCCGATGCCTTACGTTGTAGGTGGTCTGAAACGTCTGGAGTTAATCCGCAATTCGTCAGAGTATCGGGATAAGCTGTGGGAAAATGTTCGGGCGCTGCAAACCGGTTTGCGTGAGCGTGGTTTCGATATTGGTGATACCGAGTCGCCTGTTACGCCAGTATTCCTGCACAATCTGGAAGGTGGCGTTGCTGAAGTAGCAGCTATGACAAAGGATCTGCGCGAAAATATGGGCGTGTTCTGTTCTATTGTTGTGTACCCAGTTGTACCAAAAGGAACAATCATGCTACGTATCATTCCTACGGCTTCGCATAGCCTCGATGACGTACAATTTACACTCGAAGCTTTCTCAACAGTGGCGCAGCGCATAGAAGCAGGAGTATACCGCCTAAATTCGGTGCCAACAGCCCCTAAAACGCTCGAAGTATCGGCCGAAGCAGCCACTGAGTAGGGTTTTGCTAAAAAAGTTGCATTTTTTTGCTATTTTTTTGGCTAGGCTATTGCGCTGTATGGGAGAATGACTAAATTTCCGCTCAAAACCGCGTTTTTGGGCGGAAATTGGGCATTTTTCACACTTAAACCCATACAAATAGTTATGGCTCGCTTTGATGAAGTAAAAAATCTGGTTATGTCTTTAGAGGCAGATTTTGAGAAGTTTTATGAAAAGAACAACCAGGCTGCAGGTACTCGTGTTCGGAAAGGAATGCAGGATTTAAAAACACTTGCACAAACTATCCGTTCCGAAGTTCAGGATACCAAGAATAACGCTGAAAAAGCTTAATCATCGGTTTCTAATCCGTAAAACGCCCTTCTCCAATTTCAATGGAGAAGGGCGTTTTACGTTTTCCAAGGCAGTTACTGAATCTTTTCGCGGTGCATGAGTGTAGCTACTCCACGAGTGGTCACTTTCTTTGTTGAAACATCGCGGACCTCGCCCAGAATCTGCGCTGTGTGTTTAGCTGAATCAATAGACTGGACGGTAAAAGTGGCTTCGTAGTCGGTATCGACAAACATGGGGCGTAGAAACTCCAGCGTCTGACCCAGATAGACCGAACCATAGCCCGGAAACTCTGTTCCTAATACTTTTGTGAAAACACTGGCACCCAGCATGCCATGAATGATTGGCCGTTTAAAAGGTGTTGTTGCCGCGTAATCGGGGTCAAGATGAAGGGGATTGTTATCGCCGGTAACACGGGCAAATTCAGCAACGTCGGCCTGCGAAAACCGGAATGTGTACTGATGAACGGCATTGAGTGAGAATTCAGGAATCATGATACCAATGAATAATGAATGACAAAAACAGGCGAGCCAGCTGACTCAGATAAAGACAAAGTCAGCAAAGTTCGGAATGTACCTCTAAATCATTCATCATTTATCATTGATAATTCTCACGTACCTTCGCAGATTATGCTTAGAAAACTTTTTTCGCTCGAGGCATCTTACGATAAACGTGTGTTTGGGTTGGATGTGATGCGGGCAATTGCTATTCTGGTTGTGGTTGATTCTCACGCTACGGTGGCTCTCAAAGAATATTACAGTGGTACGTTCCTGCACCAGTTAATTCCTGATGGCGTCGAGTTGTTTTTTGTGCTCAGTGGTTTTTTAATTGGGGGTATTCTGATACGTTCCTACGAAAAAAAAGGCAGCTTCGACCGAAGCCTGCTGCTCAATTTCTGGACTCGTCGCTGGTTTCGAACGTTACCTAACTATTATCTAGTCCTGTGTGCCCTGATTGGTTTTACGCTGGCCAGGGCCTGGCGAAGTGGCCTTCAGCATACGCTACCGCCAACCAACGTAGTAATCAAATACTTCTTTTTCATCCAGAATTTTGCCAGCTACGTTCCCGATTTTTTCCCGGAAACCTGGAGCCTGGCCATCGAAGAGTGGTCTTACATTACGTTACCCTTATTGCTTTGGGCAATGCATCTGCTGTTGCCCGCCAGCTGGCCTCGTCGGCGGGTGGTGCTAATTGCTATCTTGACGGTTATTATTGGTACTAATCTGTTGCGGCTGATCATGGCCCTGCAATATCCTATTACAGAAGGTGAGCTAGGTTTTCGTGGGATTGTACTGACGCGGCTCGATGCTATTTCGTATGGCGTTTTAGCCGCTTATGCCAAGCACTATTTTCCTGGTCAATGGAATGATGAGCGGCTCAAACGTCGACTTCTGGTGGTTGGGTTGATATTGACAGTAACGGTTGCTTTTACGGCTTCCATTTATATTTTACGGTTCTACGTAGAAACGGGCGTTTATCCGCTCTATGTTTTTTATAAGCGTACTTTTTACTTCCTGGTTATTGGCTTGAGTATGACCTTACTCATGCCATACATGGACGGGTGGAAAGCAGCTACGGGGGGCTGGGCCCGCTTTGGGCTGGCCAGAGCAATTACGCACATCAGCCTGATTTCCTATTCGATGTATCTGCTTAACCTGACTCCGATTATGATCACGTTCGTGGATCGTGTTCCCACTACGTCGCTAACTGTAGGCTGGATAAAAGTAGGAGTATTTTGGGGATTGGTACTCGTTGTATCAACGTTGCTATTTAAGTATTTCGAGAAGCCGGTTACTGGGTTGCGTGAACGCTTATCGGTGAAAGAGCCAACGTTGCTGGCCGGAACAAAAGATCAGGAGCTACGAAATCGGGAATATCAACCGAAATAGCTTACGTGATTGATTAGCTGCTGGTATGGTCGCTTACAATCAGCCAGCGCTTTTTAATTTTTCGCCATAAAAGCGTAAAATGGCCGCCCGCATTGCCAACTTTGGGCCTTGTCAGATGCCAGCGCCCAATAACATAGGCAACATTGGGAGAAGGAAATGACATTTCCAGTACGTCGAATTTAAGCGTACCCATCGACTCCCGATCTGGATAGCGCTTTTTGTAGTTGGCAAGCGTGGCCGCATAACCATACGTAATACCTGTTTTATTGACAAAGGTGAGCGAATCAGAAGTCCAGTAGGCGCTCATAAATCGGTCAATCCGTCCGTCATTCCAGTCTTCGGTTTGCTGTTTGAGTAGTAGCAAAATGGCTCGTCGGTCTGTTGCCTGCTGGCCTAGTGCTGGTAAAGACAGGAAAGTGAGAAGGATGAATTTAGTAATAACAGCTAGCATTTTTATGCGGCCAGATTGATTCATTTGGGTCTTGACAAGAGCCTTTGCAGTCATGGGTGGTCGAAGTATGGAAGTTGTCTACTTGAGTATACTGTACTCTTCTGTTTATTGTTTACTGATAAGTTATGAGACTGTCTAATAAAGTTGCCATTATTACCGGAGCGGCTCGTGGAATTGGTCAATGTGGGGCCGAAGTCTTTTGCCGGGAGGGAGCTGCCGTCATCATCTGGGATCTGCTGGATGAGGGCGAAACCACAGCACAACGTCTACGTGATTTAGGCTTCCAGGCCAGTTTTATGAAGGTCAGTACAACGGACATAGCGGCCATAGAAGCCGCAACAAAGGCTGTGATTGATCGTTACGGCCGGATTGATATTCTGATTAACAATGCCGGAATAACCCGCGATAAGAGCTTGCTAAAAATGTCGTTCGAAGAATGGCAGCAGGTTATTGACGTTAACTTGTCGGGGGTGTTCAACTGCACGAAAATTATTGCGCCCTATATGGTTCAGCAACAATATGGACGTATCATTTGTACTTCATCGATCAATGGTGTACATGGAGCTTTTGGCCAAACCAACTATGCCGCAGCGAAAGCCGGTATTATCGGTATGGTACGAACCTGGGCTAAGGAACTGGGGCCAAAAGGAATTACGGTTAATGCGGTTGCTCCCGGCTATATTCGAACGCCTATGACGGATGCCATGCCGGAAGAGGTGCGAAACCAGGCTGTTTCGACCATACCGGTCCGCCGAATTGGTGAACCTACTGATATTGCCTATGCCTATCTGTATTTGGCATCTGATGAAGCCTCGTTTGTTAATGGACACGTATTGGCCGTTAACGGGGGAGCAGCGCTCTGATACATAGCCTATCACGATTTAACGGTTACAATACAGGACCATAGCTAGCATAGCTCAAACAGGAGCAGCACTTCGCCCCCCAACTCAATCTGATCGCCACTTTGGAGTGGGTAGCTCATGCCCGCAATATCGGCTCGTTCCGTCGAATCGTTCGAATGTATGATTTTCGTTTTATTGCCTCCAGCCGGCAACCCACCTGGATCGACGAGGAGTGCGTATCGATTTTGAATCAGATCGTAGCGAATGGTCGCATGTGCCCGACTAACCGCCCCATTGCCAGCACCTTTCTGCGGATCGAAACCAGGAGCGTCGTCATTTAAGATAACAATGTCATTGGTACGTACCCGACCCGATGCCGTTTGGGTTGTATGCCCGCGCCCAATACAGAACGTAGTCTTTTTAGTCGAATCGAGAATGTAGTCAGGCTGCTCCATCAGGCCGACCAGAGCCGAAACTTTGGCCAGAAGTGGTGAGCTATCCGGTTTTGCTTTATCGACAACGAATAAGCCCAGATTACCTTCCCGGTACGTAGCATCGGGCAATGCATCTGTAAAAAAGGCGTAGTCAAACTGCCAGTTCTTAGGTAACGTAATGTAATTGTCCGCCAGCTGACGAGTCAGTTCAGCCTGGAATTTGCCCGACTGATTTGTCCATAAGGCGACTCGATACAACTCTTCATCTTCAGGATTTGCACATAAAACAGACAACCGAAGCCCAATCGGAGCCGTGTCCGGCTCATTCTGATAGGCCCGAAGTTTACTAACAATAAACCGCATGACCTGCTCGCGTAACTGCGCGGCTGGTGGCGGACCAGTTGGCGCTGATTTTGGCGTAGCTGGAACCGGTTCGCTTGGCTCATTAGACTGCTGTTCCGCTGGAGTAAACCCGAATAAATTTTTGACTTTTTCTAGTAGGCTCATAGTATGTTAGTTTTTGTAGCGTGGACGTCCCGTCCGCGTAGCCGTAGGCTAATAATGGAGTTAGTGATTTGCCTATGTAACTTAGCCTGCGGCTACGCGGACAAAATGTCCACGCTACGTTAAAAGCTTCCCAAATAGTTACGCTGTTTTAAAATAGGGGCCACTACGGTATTGGCCAGGTTGACCGCATCGGCGGAGGATTCGCCCAACTCGATACGTACCGTAACCACCGTAGGCGACCGCCCGTCGGGTGTAGGGGCGAAAAATACGTACCAGCCGTCGTTTCGCTGAACACCCTGCACAATACGTTCGGGCGTACCCGTTTTCCCTGCTACCCGCGCATCACTGATCTTACTACGTCCCGCCGATGGATTCGATTGTTCAATCATAAATTCTTCTAACTGTTCCGCATAATCTGCCCGACGTGCTACGTTCTTTCCAGCACTGATAGCCCGCGATTTCCCTGCCTTATCCAGTACGTAGCGCGACGGTTGTAAGATGCCCTGATTGGCAATGGAACCTGCCATCCGGGCCATTGATACGGGAGTCGCCGTTAACTGACCTTGTCCCCAGGCCAACCCCGAAAACTCACTCCGATAGCGTCTTGGATATTGCGTGCTTTGATACAATTTCCGACGTACCACAAAGGAGGAGTCGCGCCAGTGTTGCCGAATCTTGCTACGTTCGTCGTCGGTATGCGTATCCGAAAACGAGTAGCCGCCGATCAAATCGACGTTCATGCCCGTGGCTAAATAAAGATCGGCCAGTTCATTATCCAGATTATTATCATTGGCCGTTCGGATAAAATAGACGTTGCTCGACCGAACAATTGCCTTTCGCATATCGACCGATTCTCCGCAGGGCTCCGATTCCCGCGCACCGCGTCGGATAATTTCCTGACACGAAATTGGATAGCTAACTGACGACGCCGACGAGCCCAGTTTATTAAAGGCTGCCATTGCCGTCAAAATTTTAGCCGTGGAACCGGGCGCTGTTGCGTACGTCATGCCCAGATCCCGTTCGGTTACCAGATACGGTAATTTGAGCCGATCCCGATCGGATAAGAGCATAACTTCGGGCGTTTTGAGATTGGGTAATGGGTGAACCGCCGACGCCAGTACGTCTCCCGACTTCGCATCCAATACCACTACCGAAAGGCGTTTGTTATTGTATTCAGATTGGGCCAACCCCTTCTGTAACGCAACTTGCAGTTCGGCATTGATGCTCAGCTTAATATCCCGGTTCTGGGCTTTGCGGTCGGCCACTTCACGGCTATCGATTCCGGCCCGTAAGGCTGGAGCCAACTCGCTATAATCGTAGGCAGTGAGTGTACGCGTTTGCTGAACCGTTGGGCTGAAGCGGTCGGCCTGGTAGTCGGTAGCAACAAGAGTCGTTTTTCTCGGGCGGCTATTAAATCCACGTAACTCGCTGAAATGAGTAGCCTCGGCGTAATAGCCGTTGCTTTGTCCCCAGAAAAGTTGCGTATTCAGATCGCCCGTCCAGAAAAATAAATGGTCACCAAACGGGTAATACCGTTGCAGTCGTTTCTGCGTGAGGGTTTGAAGTTGGTCCGATTTCAGGCCACTTTGCCGAAGCCGCGTTGATTGTTGTTTAACCTGTTCGGGCGAACTGGTTGCCAGTACCAGACCGTTGCGGTCATAAACAGTTCCTGCCGCCAGCACACGAGTCAGCCGCTCGATTCGGGGATTGTAGCTGTACACAGGATCGCCATTGCGGGTCACTACCCGAGCCGGGCGAACTATATACTCATTACCCCGCCAGCCGATAATCGGTAATAAACGACCGATTAGAACCAATACACCAATCAAAAACCCGGCAATACCGGCCATCAGCACTACGTCGTAATGCTTCTCCAAATATTGACGTTGCTCAATCTGCCCCGGTCGATGCGCTACGCTAAACACTGCGCCCATCGCCATTAAATTGACAATTAGCGAAATCTTGCCGTAACTCAGAAATGGTACGCTAATGCCTGTCAGGGGGAGCAAGCCAATGGAGCCGCCAGCAATGATCAAGAATTGAACACCCGTGGCAATGGCAATACCAGCCACGAGGAAGAAACTAAAGGGCTGACCGGCTCGTCGGGCATGCAATAAGATTCGGTGTAGTAGTATGCCCATCAGCAGAAATACGGCCACTACGCCCAAGCCACCCAGCCCTTCGCCCACACTCGGCAGAATCATATCGGTATGGGCGGCTGGCATGGCACTCGCAAAGCCCTTTCCCAATCCCTGACCCGTCCAGCCACCAGATGATAATGCCCAGAAACTGTGTGCCAGATGATCACCTCCATACACGTCGTTATTCCAGGGGTTGAGCCACATTGCTTTCCGGTCGGCAAGGCGACTTCCTACAAAGGGCAACTGATCCCCAAACGAGAACATCGCCATCACCAGAAGAAGTAAGACAGGCGCTTCGGTCAATAAGGCGGCCCAACCCAATTTTGTCCGCGAACGCGCTTCGCCCTGCCAGTACATATACCCGATTAGCACAACTAAACTGAGCAACGTAGCAGCCCAACCCGGTAGTAACCAGAGCGCTATGCCATAGCCAAGCCCCGTTGCCAGCGTTAGGGGCAGGTTCCCGCGAGCAATGCTATAAAACAGCAGAAACGTAAAGCAGACGACCAGAGCCGGACCCATATCGCCCAGCAAGAGATAGAGCAACATAAGCAACCCTGCTCCGGCCAATGCGCCCAAACTCACCCTAAACCGCCAGCGCAGATCGGGTAGTTGGCGAATCTGTTGTTCATTGGCGGCAAAGAATCCAGCAAAGAAGATCAGCAGCAGGTATTTGGTGATTTCGCTGGGTTGAAACGTCAGACCCAATATCGACAGGTTCACTCGTACACCACTCCCTTCCGGCCCCGAACCGATGAGCAATGTCAACGTAGCGAGGCCAACCGCGAGCACCAGCCACGTCCAGCCCGACAGCCGTACGGAAGACCGGTTTCGGAACGTAACAAGCCAGTCGTAGCGCCAATCCGCGTAAAATCGCCCAATGTTTAGCTGGGATAAAATCGTCATGCCAGCCAGACCTATCGCTATGCCCTGTACTGTTTGCCAGGCGTAAAGCATATCCTGCAACGGGTCCTGAATGGCTAAAAGCGTCAGTACCGATATACCCGTCAGCAGCATCAGAATGGGCAATAACAACGGGTCGGGTTGAAAGCGTCGAATATCCCAAAAGCCCTGCACTAGCCAGAATAGGAGTATAAACAACACAACAATTGCCCAGAACTGCGCCGTAAAGGCGGTTGGTGTTCGAACCGTAAACGCATGGTCGTTTTTGAGCTGTCCATAAACGGTTGAGCCAATAAGACGCAGTTGATGCCGACGAGCGGTGAACGTATAGGACTGGTCACTGGTTAAATGGCTCGTCCCTCGGCGACTCCCAAATTCAAATCCGGGCTTCAGTGGAATGACACTATAGCCTGAACGTTCCGTCAAACCCGTAAAAGAGAATCGGCCATCAGCATCCGTTCGGGCGTACGTGAACCGGTCTGGCAACGTATCGGGTTGGGCGGTGGCGGGATGGCGCTTTAGCTGAACCAATACGCCTGCCATCGGTTTTTCGTCGTGCATAACCCGCCCCGATATTGACTCTGACCCACTTCCTGCGTTAACGGTAGCGGGGTATGCTTTGGGATTGTTTAATTCACGAACATACAGCACCGAATCGAAGCCCATTTGCTGACGCGATACCTGCAAGCGACTCTGAAAATCGGTACCGCCAACCCGACTACGCCAGGGAACAGGAGCCAGCACTGAAAATAACCGTTTGTTTAGGCTTCCCAGATTATCGGGCGAGCCATTTTGCCGAAGCTTCACAGCCAGCGAATCGGCAATGAATACCCGATCTTTCAGGTCGCTGTAGTAGTTGCCAGTGTTGAGAATCTGCTGGATCGACGCCGATTTTAGTCCTGCTTCAAGTGTTAACGCCTGCCCGCTGGATAAGGCTTCTTTAGTCTGGTTCAGCGCAGGAGACAAGTTCATATACAACCGCCCAAACAGTAGAAGCAGAATTACCGATGCGCCCAGCAAATAAAAACGCCCGGAAGGGCCAGAGGATATAGTCATGTTGTGATGGTGGTAATCGTAGACACCTGCATTCCTCTATTGATTTGAAGAAATTAATTGGGAAGCGCAATCAATCCATTTTCCTATGCGACCACCCCCAACCCCCGGAACGCCGGACCGCTCCTAAAACAGGAGGGGGCTCTCTCAAAGACACTTGTTGGTCGTTTATTCTGAACTAGAATAGGGGAGCAATTATGTCCCGGCATAGCCCCCTCCTATTTTAGGAGGGGCCGGGCCAGCGTGCTGGTTGGGGGTGGTAAAAAGGTACCCAGACGATCAGCGACCTATTAGGCGATTATTTTCTTCAAATCAATTAGAAACTACGGTAAATGCTGGTATTAGTTAAAACGTCCGTGTTGAATCAACGACTGCTTTCGATGAATCAGGTACGGCTGGTGGCGGTTCGGGTACGACCTCCAGATTGCTTTCGGTTGTGGTCGAATCCGTTGGGCTCTCAATTATGTAGCCTGATGAAGCGTCCGTCGTATCCTCAGGCATTGTGTCGATCGCCGACGTATCAGATGCTGTGTATGTCGAATCTGCTACAATTGGGGATTTAGTAGTGGCTTCATCCTGACGCATTTTGTACAGAATTGCCAGCCCGATGAGTAACGTCACGATAAAGAAAGCCAGGCCAACAGCCCATCCATTTGAGCGACGCTCAGGTTCATCATCAGCGATTGGTTCTACCGGTGCTGCTGGCTGGGGCACTTGTATCGGGGCCGCCATCGTGCGCGACGTAGCAGGTGCCCGTCGATCCGTAGCCCGATTCGGCTGCAACTCTTCAACATGGGCCTGTTTTAGCAACAACACGAATTCGTTGACGTCGCTCAGCCGTTCGGACGGATTTTTGGCTAATGCCCATTCCAGAATGGTGTCCAGACTCGGCGGAAGATACTGGCCGGAAGGAAGGCGTAAAGCCGGTGGCGGGGTTCGCAGAACATGACCCATAAACGTAGCAATTCCAGCACTGTCGATCATCGAGAACGGTACCCTGCCCGACAGGCATTCGTACAACACAACGCCCAGCGAATAATAATCCGTAGCCTTATCAACACCCCGTGGATTATCGAACTGCTCCGGCGACGCGTATTCGTAAGTCATCAGCGATTGGCCCGTCATCGTTTGCGATTGTTCACGCAGGCGGGCCACCCCGAAATCGGTCAGCAGAAAATGGATTTCGCCACTGGGCAAGGGACGATACAGTATATTTTCTGGCTTGATATCGCGGTGAATAATGCCGCGCGTATGAATCGCCTTAAAGGCTTCGGCCATCTGCAATCCCAGCCGAATTGTATTGGATACGTCCAGATAGCCCTGTTCGCCGAGAAGTGTGCGCAGATTTCCGCCCTCCACCCATTCCATCACAATAAACGGCATGGGCATATCCAATTGTACTTCTCGAACAAGTACTACGTTCGGATGCTGAATGTCGGTCATTAACTGCGATTCGAGACGAAACCGACGTAGCGTATCCGCGTCGGTATTGACCGTGAAGTGCTTAATCGCCACTAAATCGCCGGTTGCCAGATGACGTGCCTTCAGCACACGGGCGTTTGACCGACCCAGTTCGCCGATGATTTCGTAACCCGGAAAATACGTATTGACACTAACAGTTGGCATGGTCAATTAATGTAACGAGTCTGTTATGAAACCGCACGAGCGGCCCCGGCAGATTATTATGATCGTTAAGATTGTCAACACTAGTTGTAGAAAACCAAAAAATCATAATTCATCTTATTAATCATAAAAATCTGTGTTCTATTGTGTTGAGTCAGCAGCCATCAGCGAGTCCAGCGGTTGGGCAAACTGATGTTCGACAATTTTGTACGTAACTTTAGTACCGCGATCGCTATTGGGAGCAGTTTCAATTAACGACGAATTGGGCCCGACATTACTGAAATTTACCTTTTCTGATTTGTAAAGACCTCCGTTTTCCTTGTAATAGTTCACCTTAACCCCAACCGACGAAAAGGTGATCTGACTCGGATTTGTCAGTTGAAGCTGTACGTTTTTTATTCCACCGAATAAGCCTACCCGGTAATCATTCACCTTAACCGTTAGCCCCTTAACTGCAGCAAGCGCTTCCAGTCTGAGTTGTTCCTGTCGTACGGCTTCCACTTCTTCCTGTTGCCGACGTATTGTTTCTTCGTTATTATTACTCCCACCAGACGTATCAGGAATGGTAGTAGACGTATCAGAAATCGTTGTACGAGAGCTGGATTTTGGTTTGAGAACAACGTAGTACAGGCCAACGATACCTAAAAAAATAGCCAGTGCAAGGGCCGCCCATTTTAATCCACCCGATATCGGCCGACGAGGTGCGGATCTTGGCAAAGGCTTCGCTTCGGCTACCGTATTGTTTGCTACGTCAACCGCTTTTGGGACAGGCTCAGGGGTGATGGCTAGCTTTATTGAGGCCGAACTTGCAGGCCGTGAAAAACTAGTGCGATTGGTTTGTAGATGAGCTAGTTCGGCTTGCTTGAGTAGCCAGGTCAATTCATCAGGGTCGCTCAGTCGCTCGGTTGCTTTCTTTTGCAATAATCCGCGCAGTAAATCCGTAAATGGGCTAAGTGTCTGGTCATTGCTGGAAATCGTCAGCGCGGGCGGTGCTTCGTTCAGCACTTTATTCATGAACGTAACGATTCCCGAATGATCGTCCAACGCAAACGGTACGCTTCCGTGCAGGCACTCATACAGAACCACGCCCAATGAGTAGTAATCCGTTGCAGTGCCAACATTCCGAGGATCATTGAACTGCTCCGGCGACGCATATTCATAAGTCATCAGCGACTGCCCCGTCAACGTAGTCGATTGCTCGTGCAAGCGAGCCACGCCAAAATCAGTCAGCAGAAAATGGAGTTCACCGCTTGGCAAAGGACGATACAGAATATTCTCCGGCTTGATATCGCGGTGAACAATGCCTTGCGGATGAATCGCTTTAAAGGCACTGGCCATTTGCAACCCTAACCGACTAACCGTCGATACGTCTTGCGCGCCCTGACTGTCGATGAGTTGCTTTAGGCTGCCTCCTTCAATCAGTTCCATGACAATGTAAGGCAACTCCGCTTCGAGCTGAACCTCCCGTACCTTTACGATATTAGGATGGACAATGCTAGTCATAATCGCTGATTCCCGCTCAAAACGACGTAGCGTTTCGGCATCGGTGTTAAGAGCAAAGTGCTTTATAGCCACCAGATCGCCCGTTGCGAGGTGACGTGCTTTCAGGATACGCGCATTGCTACGTCCTAATTCACTGAGCACTTCGTACCCCGGAAACCGTGTATCAAATCGAATTGTGGACATTAGTGGCGCTGTTTTTGGGCTGAATCAGGCTGATTTTGTACTGACAGAAAGACAACGGCTTTGCGGAACGTATCCTGCCGAATAGCCACGCTAATGGGCAAACCTACGTTTTTGAAGTATACGTTTGAGAGCTGCAACTTCGCATCGCGGCTTGTCTCAATCCCCGTTCTAAATCCGTTGATGACAATATTTTCCAGATTTACGGCTCCAGATCGGCTGATACGTAGTGCTACGTGCGTTTGTGCTGAGTCGGCAGGTAGTAAGACGGCTAACCGATTATCGCCCACGATACGTTGCAGGGAATCGTTTATGAGCAAGGTCTTCGTGAGCCGAAACGTATCGGCAGGCAAAATAAGATGATGGTCTTTACTACGGTAGGCCGTTTGTAGCAACGAATCAAATCGCATCTCCTGGGTTGATATCGCTGATGCTACGTTCGGTTTATTGCTGATCGTTGCCAGGCTATCGGCCACTTTTGTGTCAGATTGTCCTGATGGCTGATATTGATACCACACTATTGCCGCTATTAGCCCGATTGCTACTAAACCAAACAGCGGCAAGAACCCCGTCGACCGCTTTTTGGCGGGCTTTATCTGGTTAGATGGTACCGCCTGAGCTACGGGAGCCGCTTGTGGTATTACCGGCGTTGGCACGTCGACAGACTTGGCTGAATTAGGCGGTAGAGGCTTGATAGCAGACGTATCGTTTTTGGCCAGAACAACAGTGATGTTGTCATTACCGCCTTGCTTATTGGCAAACCGAATCAATTCAAGTGTCTGCTCATCAAGGGAACGTTTTTTACTCAGAACCGCCTTCACTTGTGACTGCGTAATCATATCCGTTAAGCCATCGCTGCAAAGTAGTAACTGATCGCCCGGTAGAAAATCGGTTTCGCCCGACTCCAGAAAATCAGGATCATCGACCCGGTGTTCCATGGAGCCAACGTCCCGCAGAATTTCGTTTCGGCGCGGGTGTTCCATCGCTTCGGCTTCGGTGAGTTCATTGGCATCCTCCCGAACGCCAACCAGCGAATGATCGTGCGTCAATTTTTCAAGAACGCCCTGACGGAGTCGATATAAACGGGTATCGCCCACATGAACGTAGTACAACTTTCCTGCCTGACTATCAGCTACAGCAGTAGTCAACACACAGCACATTTGCGCCAGTTTTCGATCCCGCTGCCGCTCTTTATTGATCTGATTATTGGCAAATACGACCGCTTCACGTAGCATCGACAACGGATTGCCGTTTGGCGTAGCCATGTATTGCTCTATCGACTCGCGGGCAATAGCCGCAGCCCGGTCGCCCCCGGCGTACCCGCCAACACCATCAATAACCGCCAGCAATGCAGTATGTTCTGCCCAAATCGTTGAGCAGATAAAGGCATCCTGATTATCGGTTCGGCGCTTACCTACGTCGGTTGTGCCAGCAAATACTAATGAATTCATTTAGTAGCATGCTTTATTCGTTGACAGGATTAACATGATTGACAGGATATGGATGAGAACAATCTTGTCAATCATGTTAATCCTGTCAGAGATTTATCTCGGTAAATCCTGAAAATGTTTCAAAACCAGAAACACAACAAAGAGGAGTAATCCGAAAACAAGTAGTGCATCGATCATGCTACGTAGTACGTTGGAAGTGTAGGGTAACCATACTGTTGAGCAGAATTTGAGCTTTATCGGGCAAGGAATACCACTGTGGATTAGCGGGTTCACTACGTGGAATGAGCTGTTCATTCACGCGGGTTTCGTTTCGACTGAACGAGGCTAGTTGAAACGTTTGGGTTGCATCATCGTACCGAATACGTGCGTGCGGGTTTGATACGTAGGCCGATTCGAGCAGCAAATAGTTCGGAAAATGCTGATTGTCGGGTTCTTTTCTGGCTACTACAATCTCCCGATCGCGCATTAAATACGTATCCTCTTTATTCAATTCGGCAACGTAGTACGTAATCTCGGCTAGTCCGGCGGCCATGCTACGTGGTAAGCTAGGCACGTTTCGTGTAGCTGATCCCGTCATCGGAGCCCGTTCGTTTGGCGAAGGCGACGTATCAAATTTAAATTTCACGACAAAAGCCCCCGGCTCGCGAAAGTCGATATGCTGAAACGTATTCAGGTCGACATCCACTTTTTCGTAGCGGTTGGTTTGTTTGACGCGTCGCGTTACGTGTAGTTTATCGGACGATTGACGCTGTTCGTTACCGGGCAAAATACCTGTGAGCGCACCCACTACGTAGACATCTGTTGGCGAAACCGTTTCTCCCCCAAATTCATGGCCACCCCCAAACTTAAAAAACCAACTGGAGGCCACGGGTGCTATACGTTCATACGGCCCTTTATGCGACTCAATAACCGCTTTAAACGACTTAACCGCTTCATCAACGATTACCGGAAATGCATTCTGGCGTTCCTCGTACGTATCTGGGTGGAGGATAATTAGAAAGTGCGCATTGAACAGCATACTTGTTCCTACAGACTCCCGGCCGATGGAATCCTCGAACGATGTCACCAACTCAGTTAAAATCCGTTTGTTGGTTACGGCAACGGTAGAGCTGGTTTGACTCTGGCTGGGGGGCACGAGTAGATTTCCTAATTTATGAAGCCAGTTGGGCTGATCTGCCATGGGTGAACGTGAATAGGTTCGTACTACACCCTTAAACGATGCTCGCTATCATTTTCTTTTGACAGCCGTCAAGTTGATTAAGTTGAGGGCGGTGGCCATAGGCCTAATAAGGTGAGATATGTCTATTTGCAAGTAATAACTCTCACTAAAACAAGGTAGCTGCGTAATCCGCTACGTTTAATAACTAGTGGAATACCTACCGTTCAGTACAGAAGCTTTCATTGGGTTATGAGTTTTAGCATTCAAACTAAAGTGCTCCTTGTTTAAATAGGATATTTTTATTTATTCAATAAATATTTTCTCTAATTCGATTAATATTTATTGATATTCAATAAATATACTTTCCTTTGTTTCATCAATCAATTATCGACACATATGGAAACTAATTCTCACTTGGTATTTCCAACCGTTAAGGGGCTGGTTACCATCTTTTATTATCTGATGCTGGCTGTTCTGATTCTATTCGCAGCCAAAAGCGGGCTCAAACTGTTACAGGCACAAGCCGGTCCATTTCCTCTGGATCAGGAACATCCAAACTATGTATCGGTTCCGGTAGCCTGGGCACCAGCCAGCGATAAGACCATCATGACGACTGGGAAGCCTCAGCTTTTTTTAACCCCTCAAAAACAGACTGGACAACTCCAGGTTCCAATTCGATCAATTCCGGGGTTGTTGATGAGCCTACTGGGAATCGTTGGCTTGGTGACCGCAACCTGGATGTTCTTATTGCTCCGGCAAATTTTTCGTTCGGTTCAGATCCAATCTCCTTTCCAGGCGGCTATTGCCCGACGCATTACAACAATGGGTTTCCTTTTTTTAGGACAAACTGCCATTGAAGCGCTCCTTAAACTGGCGCTTTGGCAGCAGACCAGGCCTTATTTCAACCACATTCGACTCGCCAATCAAGCTTCGTTGAGCGTGGATATTCAGTTGGATGGCCCTTGGTTGTTGGGGTTAATTTTATTGGCTTTAGCCCAGGTCTACCAACGAGGCATCGAACTCCAACTTGAAAACGAATTAACTGTCTGACTCATGCCTATTATTGTCAATCTGGATGTGATGATGGCCAAACGTAAAATGTCGCTCTCCGAACTGGCCCAGAAAGTAGACCTCACGCTAGCCAACCTCTCGATTTTAAAGACAGGCAAAGCCAAAGCGATCCGCTTCAGCACGCTGGAAGCCATTTGTCAGGCTCTGGACTGTAAGCCCGGAGATATTCTCGATTTTGAATCCGATAACCCCACCCCGTCAACACCGGTCGAAGAACACGCTCTGCTCTGATTTCACCCAACCGTTTCTCGTGGTGATTATAGTGGTTTCATATAAGCCTGATCACCGTGTCTAGTGTCAACTTTCGGTTTACCCTTTCTAACATTCATTAGTTAAGGTGGATGGATACTAAAGGAATGATAAAAAAACGGAGCAATGCCCAGGCCACCCTAAAATCACGTATAAAACAGCCAACGTTTAGTTACTTATCGTTAACTGTTGTAATAATCCTGCGAAGTGTTCTTTTTTTCAAGACATCGTATGCTTCCCTTGTCCTGTTTATACGCACCAGTGAACCTTGAAATGGGGGCTAAAACCAAATACTGGAAGCGGAATCCTGTAAACTGATTAACTTTACATAAGGATTCTGTATGATAACGTAGCAATGGACCGGATCAGGAAATTTTACAACGAGTATAAACCTTATATTTTTTCAGACGGCTGGTACTACGTCTTTATCGTCGTTTTTATTCTCATTCTCTTTATCTTCTTTTCCTGAGTGGCCTCTTTATCAGCCGTTCTGGCTATCATCAACCCCTTATCTGGCACTACGTCTGCTGAGCAAAAAGCGTTGATTCGTGAAACCTTTTTACGAAAGGCTGAAGCCCTTGGCTTTGCCCCGGAGGTAGCCGTAACAACACATCCTGGCCATGCTACAGAATTAGCTGCCCACGCGGTCCTGCGTGGTGTAAATCGTGTTTTGGCCATTGGGGGCGACGGAACAATTAACGAAACAGCTCAGGCATTACGTCGGTCGGCAACGGCCCTCGGCATTGTCCCGGTTGGGTCGGGAAATGGGCTGGCCCGTCATCTTAACGTACCGCTTAATCCGCTGGTGGCTGTTGAACGAGCGCTGCGGGGGCAGCCTGTTGTTATCGACAGTGCAGAAATCAATGGACATCCTTTTTTCTGTACAGCGGGTATGGGCTTTGAAGCTTACGTAGCACACGAATTTGCTCAACAACCAGTACGGGGTTTGCCAACCTATATTAAGACGGCATTTCGCGCATTTTGGGCCTATAAGCCAGAGCGTTTTATCATCGATGGGCAGGAACGGGAATTGTTTTCGCTAACGTTTGCCAATGCTGGTCAGTTTGGCAATAATGCCTGGATGGCGCCTAAAGCCAACATTGCCGATGGCCGACTCGAACAGTGTGAGATACACCCTTTTCCGGCTCAGGCAGCGGCAATGTTAACCTGGAGGCTATTCAATAAATCCCTGGATGCTTCGTCGTATTGGCGGGGAAAAGCAGTAATGAAAGCGGTCGTTGAGGCCAGTGGCCCGCTACGTATCCATGTCGATGGCGAGCCGTTGATGTTACCCGACAATAAAGCCGACATACGAATACTGCCCAGTAGTCTGCTGGTTTTACTGTAAGTAGTTGATTTGTAAGGTTATTTAAAGATTTTGCCGATAATATTACCAATCTCGACAAAGTCTTCATTGTTGCTTACTGATCTTTGCTCTATATAATCGTCGTTGTTGTCGGTGTGCGGGAAGACGAGCAGGTAGTTTTTGTCGGCAAACTTTGAATTCAGCATGTCAGGGATTACGCGCATTTGTGGCATGTAAGAGGTCATATCCCGCTTAGCCATCATCAGGATTAGCCCTTCGTCGTCGTTCAGTGATTTAGTCGCTCGCTCCATTTCGTGCCAGTTATTGATGGGGGTAAAATCGGCTTCAATAGTTACTTTTCTGAGAATGTTCTGGAGAATATCGATGGTCGATTTTTCGGCAAAAAAGCTGAGAACCGCGCCTGAGTTTCGGGCAATATTCCATATCCTGAGCAATGCATAAAAGAATCCCGGTTCCTTATGGGATTTAGGAGGAAGTACAACCAAGTGTCTTTTTATTGTGGATATAGGCTGTACCGCATGATAGACCAGTACATTCGTGCTTTCATTCTGGAGGTAGCCGTTATAGAGATTATAAACAAACGATGGCGAGAATCCCTTGCTGCTTTCAAGGCCGATAATCAGATCGGTAACTTTTTTCTCCTTGATTACATTATTGATCCCGTTGATAACATCGTTGTCATAGCGGGTTAGCGGGCTAAGGCTTATGTCCGCAGCGGAGGCAATATTGACGGCATTGTGCAGAATCTTTTCCGCATTTTTTACAGACGATTCCTGTTTCTCCTCATTAATAACATTCAGCGCGAAAAGACGGTCTGTATTGGTTTTTGCTTTAATGATCAGCGATAGGTTAACCATCTTTTCGACCGTCTCCGAGTGGTTGACGGCCAGCAAAACACGCTCCTCCTCCGGGCTATTACCGGCAACCGTTTCTTCGTGATCGGTTTCGGCTATTTTTTTCGCGTTGGCCATAGAAACGAAAGATGAAACAGTACAGGATACCAGGATCATCAGAATGCTGCCGTTTAATACGTGTTCATTCAGAAGCCTGACAGGCTCACCGGCTTCATTTTCCGAAATAATGATATTATAGCCAACCAGCACGGCCGCCAACGTAGCGGCTGCCGATGCCGAACTGAGTCCGAATATAAGCCCACCTTCTTCTTTGCTTAGCTTAAATGTTTTTTGGGTAGCAACAGCGGCCAGGTATTTTGTACCTATGGCGGCAATCGTCATTAGGGCAGCTACTTTTATGGTTTCCAGGCTTTTAAAAAACACGGAAAAGTCAATCAGCATGCCTACGCTAATCAGAAAGAAGGGGATGAATATGGCATTTCCCACAAATTCTACCCGATTCATTAGGGAGGAGGTGTGAGGTATTAGTCGGTTTAAGGCGAGCCCTGCCAGAAAGGCACCAATAATCGCTTCTACACCCGCCAGTTCGGCCAGCATGGCAGCCAGATAAATCATCACCAATACAAAAATGTACTGGGAAATTTTGTCGTTTACTTTCTTGAAAAACCAACGACCAATAATTGGGAAAAGAAGCAGAACGGTCAGGCCGAAAAGCAATACAGATACAGACAAACGTATCCAGAATTCGCTGCCAACGTCGCCCTGAGCCATGCCAACCGAAATGGCCAGCACTAAAAGGGCTAGTATATCGGTAATCATTGTACCGCCAACCGTTATGTTAACTGCCGGATTTTTAGCTACCCCCATTTTACTCACCAAAGGGTAGGAGATCAACGTGTGCGACGAAAATAAACTGGCAAATAATATGGACGTTAAGGGTGAAAAACCAAGCAGATAATAAGCGCCAAGATACCCTAAAACCAGTGGGATGGTGAATGTATACAGGCCGAACGTAAGACTTTTCCATTTGTTCCGCTTGAAATCGCCCATATCAATCTCCAGTCCGGCCAGAAACATAATATAGAGGAGGCCTGTAGTACCGGTAACAACAATACTACTGTCCCGGGCTAATATGTTAAGGCCATTGGGACCAATGATAGCGCCGGCAATAATAAGCCCCAGCAAGTGAGGAACTTTGATTTTATTGAGCAGGATGGGGGCTGCCAAAATAATAACCAGCACAACCAGGAATTTCAATACAGGATCTTCAATAGGTAGCGACAAGTTATGGATACTCAGTATTGTCATGGTGGTTACTCGTTATTGGTTGGTACGGCTTAATTCTACGGAGAATTTGGCCGAACATTTATTGTCTATCGAAAGGGCGCGCGTACCTCTCATTTTGTTTGGTGTGATTTCATTTAAAACCACATTCATTTCTACTTGCTTGCTGGTAGCGGAGTCGGTTCTAAAACTAAGGTTGATCTGATTGTCGGCATACGTAGCAGCATAAACCCTAACGAGTTTGTTATTATTGATGACTTTGGTGACAATCTGAGTGGAATCACTACTGAACTCCCACAGGTCTGAGCGTTGATCGCCCACAACGTAGTCCGGACAGCTCGACTCGGTACAAATAACTTTGCTGGTCCATGCGCCAGCAATTGTTTCGGGCCAGGCCGCAATAATTACCATAGTGTCGTGGGTAGCCATCAGGCTATCACGCATTCTGGTGAGGGCTTGATAATCAGTTTCTTTTAACGCAAATTGTTTTTCTTTTTCCAGCAGGGCCTGCTCACGTTGTTCCAGTTGCTGCTCGCGTTCTTTATCGTGGCAACCACTTAAGAGGACCCCTGAACTTACGAGGAGTATAATAAGGTATTTAGTCATAATGAGTAAATAATAAGGCTATAACTTGAGTAATACGGCTTAATATACTATTTTTTCTTGAATAGATATAAACGTAGTCCGGTATAAAAGCTGCGGTCTTTCTAATTAATAGACAGATTTTAGAGGGAATTGGTTAGACGGTAGCTTTACCGTAAAGTCAGTACGCACTTTGCCATTAAGACGGCTGTTGAGTCGTAATTCCCTTTAGATTAGGCATATTACAACCCCGCAAATAATAATTGATTGAGGTGTTTTACTGGAAAAAAGGCAGTGCTAGAGGCATCCTAACTCGATTTTCGCTAAAAAGAAAGGTCGTTCATAAACAAAGCCGGGCTTGTTTATGAAAAAGCCCGATATTTGCCCCTCCAAAACTATACTGATGGCGGACAGGCCAATCAATGGGGTCGAGCGTCCGGCGTCCAATGTCTAATGTCGAAGAAAAAAGTAGTTCTTGCCTTTAGCGGAGGACTTGATACCTCCTTTTGTGTTAAATATCTGTCTGAAGACCGGGACATGGAAGTCCATTCTGTGTTGGTCGATACGGGCGGCTTTTCCGATGCTGAAATTAAAGCGATTGAGGAACGGGCTTATTCATTAGGCGTTAAATCGCACGTAACGATTTCAAAAACAGATGATTACTATCAGCAATGCCTGAAGTTTCTGGTCTATGGTAACGTATTGAAAAATAATACGTACCCACTGAGCGTCAGTGCAGAACGGATTTTTCAGGCCATAGCTGCTGCCGAATATGCCCGTCAGATCGGCGCTAATGCCATTGCGCATGGTTCTACAGGAGCTGGTAATGACCAAGTTCGGTTCGATATGGCGTTCCGGATCATCATTCCTGATGCGGAGATCATTACGCCAATCCGTGACCTACGCCTGTCGCGTGAGGCTGAAATTGAGTATCTGAAATCAAAAGGTGTCGTTCAGGAATGGCACAAAGCAGCTTACTCCATCAACAAAGGGTTGTGGGGAACGTCAGTCGGTGGTAAAGAAACACTGACTTCCGACCAGTTTTTGCCCGAATCAGCCTGGCCAACGCAAGTGACAAAAACGGAGCCAGAAACGATTACGCTGACGTTTAAACACGGCGAAATTAAGGGTATTTCTGGCGCTACGTTCGGCGACGAAACGTATGATAACCCCGTTGATGCTATTCGGAAGTTAACCGAACTGGCCGGACCCTTTGGCATTGGTCGGGACATTCACGTCGGCGATACTATTATTGGTATTAAAGGACGGGTTGGTTTTGAAGCACCGGCTCCGTTGATTCTGATCAAAGCCCACCATACACTCGAAAAACACGTACTGGGCAAATGGCAGATGTACTGGAAAGAGCAATTGGCTAACTGGTACGGTACTATGTTGCACGAAGGCCAGTTTATGGATCCTGTGATGCGGAATATCGAAACCTTCCTGAGCGATACGCAGGGACACGTAACGGGTAAAGTACACGTACACCTGGCACCGTATCGTTTCCAGGTGTTGGGAATCGAATCTGATTATGACCTGATGTCGTCGGCATTTGGCAGCTACGGCGAAATGAACAACGCCTGGACGGGCGATGACGTACGGGGCTTCTCGAAAGTGGCCTCGAACCAGGTGATGATTTACGAAAAAATCCGTGAACATAATTCTTGACGCTAGTCCGCTTGGTATCGGATTTTATCACCGACAGGCTCGGACGGGCATCAGCCGCGTTGTAGAACAGTTAGTAGCTGGTCTACAACGGGCTGATGACGTTACGTTGCTGTTGGCTGCTCCAACCCATCTGACCGAGACAATGCGTTACGCCGAAGTCGCTTTCGGTCCGCAAGTTCCTGCGTTTGCCAATCCGTCAACGGAGCAAAGATGGGCGCATGTTGAGAATAGTTTATTGAAGCCTTTTTCGCCAGTTGGAAAGCCGTCGAAACTACTTCGGCGTATCGCTTACGAGGCTCGGTTGAGACTGGGAAAAGAGACGTCTCGTTTTGAGACCGATCATTTGCCCGCCAACGCTCTTTATCATGCTACTTTTTTCCCGGCTCCGGATGATATCCGCAAAAGCAGGAAAATGCCGTTACTGCAGAGTATTCATGATTTGATTCCGATTCGGCATCCAGAGTGGTTCACATCGGGCGAACAAACGGTAAAGCAGGTGCTGGCGACATTGCCCGCTAATGCGTGGGTAACAACGGTATCGCAGGCAACGAAAGATGACTTCTGCGATCATACGGGCTTCGATCCTGCTCGGGTAGTACCTATTTTGCTAGCGGCTTCTCCTGATTTATTTTATTCTGGGGCTGATGAGGCTCAAATCCGTACTATTCGACAGAAGCTGGGCATTGGTGAGCAACCGTATCTGTTGAGCCTGGCAACGCTGGAGCCGCGAAAAAATATTGCCCATCTTATCCGTTCATTTGGAAGACTGGTTGATGGAGGAGAGTTGCCTGCCGACATACGGCTGGTATTGGTTGGAACAAAAGGCTGGAAGTTTGATGAGATTATGGCGGAGGCCAGCAAAAATCCAGCCTTGGCGTCGAGGCTGCATTTTACGGGCTTTGTTCAGGACGAGGATTTGGCACCCCTGTATAATGGCGCTTTAGCCTTTGTATACCCATCGCTATATGAGGGCTTTGGGTTGCCTCCGTTAGAAGCGATGCAGTGTGGTTTGCCCGTCATTACGTCAGATATTCCGGCAATTACTGAAGTAGTTGGCGAAGCGGCTATTCGGGTAGCGCCGACAGATTCAGATGCGCTTTGTGAAGCTATTCTTAAGCTAGTAGCCTCACCATCGTTACGGAATGAACTGTCCGCAAAAGGTATAAATCGGGCAGCGATGTTTTCGTGGGACAAATTTACGTCGGAACATGTTGCTCTCTATAAACGCATCATTGAATTAGTTTGAAATGCGGGCCTGTTGGAAATACGGTAGCCCAGATAAAGTATGAAACTGAACGTTGGTATCATTGGCGGAGCGGGCTATACGGGTGGCGAACTGCTTCGAATTCTCATTAATCACCCTTTTGTAGACATTGCTTTTACCCACAGCAAGAGTCAGGCCGGAAAACCAGTCTGGACAACACACACCGATTTGCTGGGCGATACCGATCTGACGTTCTCTGGCGATGAAATTGCTACGTTGTTATCAAAGGAAGGCCTGGATGCCATTTTTCTGTGTTCCGGACACGGAGCTTCTGCTAAGTTTATGGCCGAGAATGAAATCTCAGACGATATTACCGTAATCGATCTTAGCAATGATTTCCGGGATGAGCACGATGATTTCGTATATGGTTTGCCTGAATTGCAGCGTGAACGAATTCAGGAAGCTACCCGTATTGCCAATCCAGGTTGTTTTGCTACCAGCATTCAATTGGCTCTCTTGCCATTAGCGAAAGCTGGTTTACTACGTGAAGCTGTTCAAATAAGTGCCGTTACGGGTAGTACGGGAGCTGGTCAGGCGCTTGTGCCGACAACTGGTTTTACGTGGCGGAACAATAACATCTCCATCTACAAAGCTTTTACGCATCAGCATCTGGCCGAAATACGGCAGAGCCTGACGTCACTCGACCCTGACTTTAGCCACGCCATTAACTTTATACCCTACCGTGGCGATTTTACTCGTGGTATTATGGCTAATGTGTATATGCCATTTTCGGGGACGATTGAAGAAGCCAGGGAGTTGTATAAATCGTTCTACGCTAATCATCCGTTTACGCATGTCAGTGAAACACCGGTAGATGTGAAGCAGGTTGTCAATACCAATAAATGTTTGCTTCACCTTGAACTGCACGATGGACAATTGCTCATTACCAGCGTTATCGATAACCTGACAAAGGGAGCAGCGGGACAGGCAGTTCAGAACATGAATCTGGTTTTTGGATTGCCAGAAGATGCAGGGCTACGGCTTAAGTCTGTTGCATTTTAAGCGTTAGTTTGTTCATTATCAGTCATGCGGTGGCGTAATGGCCACTAATGGCTGATGTAGGTAAAGCTGAATCGTGGTAAAACTACAGCGTATAGGCTTGTTTATTACGTGTCTAGGGCTTGTTTCCTGCATGCCATTGGGTAGGATCAGCAAAAAAGGAAAAGATACTGGCGATTATTGCGCTCCGGCACTACGCTACGTGTACGATTCTACTTATGTGCCCCTTGGCGATGTTCAGGCGATTCTCAAAACGGATACGAGCTTTTTTAGAAAGTACTCCCGTCACGATTTACTGATGGCGAATGCTACGGGTATATTGCCGTTACTGAAAGAATTAAGTCAGTTAGAAGGCAAGCAGGACGATGATTCTCAGTTGGAGCGTGTCAGAAAGCGGCAGCAGATTCAGAGTCGGTTATTATTAGCTTCTACTGAAATAGCCAGTTTCGCGGCTGAACTGGATTGTGAAGGAGAGCGGGCTGAACAATTGGCTACGTATCTGGACCAGAAAGATAACAAGCGGATTCGAAAGCTCACCATTTTTTCAGTTGTTATTGGCGCGGTAACAACCGTAGCAACGGCACTTATCCAAGCCGATAATACGTCGAAAGTGGTAGGGGTGGCTGGTGGCTTAGTGAGTGCTGCAACGGGTGGACTGGCGGCTTTTTCGTCTAACCAAACCATTCCATACATGCATAAACGGAATTTGCTGGCCGATTTATGGACTCAACCGAAGGAGTCGACCATTTATCCGCCATTCATATGGTATGTGCTGAATGAAAAGTCATTTAGTAACAGCGGTCAGACCTCAATCGCTTATAATATCAGGCAACGCTGGAAAGACTATATGCTGGAAGATTCATCCCAGGAAGAAAAGGTGCTTTACTTTAGCGAAGGCGGAAACTACCAGGCCGATGATCTGCATGTACGGGCCAATATGATTAATCAATTGCAATCGTCAATACGATCAATCAATCAGGACTTGCAAAGCCTGACATTGAGTTTAGGTGATAAATAGTAGTTTAGTATTCATACCACGCTCCCCACCATTTCTGCAAACTACGCCGAATTTCGGCTTCGCGGGCGTTTTGTCCCGGTTCATATAGTTTACGTCCTTTCAGATCGTCGGGGAGGAAGTTTTGCTGAGCAAAATTACCTTCGTATGAATGAGAATACTGATACTCTTTTCCGTAGCCAATCTCTTTCATCAACTTCGTTGGCGCGTTACGTAGATGCAGGGGAACCGGTAAATGAGCTGTTTGTTCGGCCAGGGCAATGGCGGAGTCAATAGCTACATAACTGGCATTACTTTTTGGTGATGTAGCCAGATAAACGGCAACCTGCGATAGAATAATACGACCTTCCGGCATACCAATCGCTCGGATTGCCTGTACGGCTTCCGATGCCATGATCATAGCCGTGGGGTTTGCATTGCCAATATCTTCCGACGCCATGATTAGCATACGACGGGCGATAAAGATAGGGTCTTCGCCCGCAATGATCATGCGAGCCATCCAGTACAAAGCCGCATTGGGGTCCGAACCGCGTAACGACTTAATAAAGGCGGAAATTATATCGTAATGTTGCTCCCCCGATTTGTCGTACCTGGCTATGTTTTGCTGTGCAACGGTTGTTACGTATTCGTCGGTAATGATCAGTGGATCGGTCGATACGTGGGCTGATGCCACCAGTTCCAGCAGATTGAGTAGCTTACGTCCATCACCACCCGATAATCGTAACAGCGCATCATACGATTCGATGGTGATTTTTTTAGATTGGAGAAAGGGGTCCTTTGCGATGGCTCGATCTATTACCTGAATTAGTTCTTCACGACTCAGGGCTTCGAGGATATAGACCTGACAACGCGATAACAGAGCGCTATTAACCTCAAACGAAGGGTTCTCGGTCGTAGCGCCAATCAGTGTAATCTGTCCTTTTTCAACGGCGCCCAGCAAAGCGTCCTGCTGACTTTTATTGAAACGGTGAATTTCGTCAATGAAAACGACCGGAGGAAACATGCCGGAAGGGCGGCTTAATACGTCCCGGATTTCTTTTACACCGGAATTAATAGCACTGAGCGCAATGAAAGGACGTTTTACGGCCTCGGCCAGTAGAAGAGCCAGCGTTGTTTTGCCTACGCCTGGTGGTCCCCATAAAATCATAGAAGGAAGTCGTCCGGCATCGACTGCCCGACGTAGCGAACCGGCCGGGCCAATGAGTTTACGTTGACCAATAACATCATCTAATGTTCGTGGGCGAACTCGTTCAGGAAGGGGCGTTGAGTCTGTAGTCATTCGACAAAATTACATACAAAAAACGGTAGCCACTCGCGTGGCTACCGTTTTCAGATAGGTTTAGGAATAATCAGGTTATACGTTTAAGCAGTTATTACAAAGCAACATTTTCGGGCGTGATATATCGTTTAAGGTTACTCATTGCGCCAAAAATAAGATTGTAAACAGACTGTATATTTATTTGCATTAAGGCAGAAATTTCTTCATTACTCATGTTTTGAAAATAGCGTAGATGAACGGCTTCGCGCTGACGACGAGGAAGTTTTTCCAGCGCCTGATGCAGACAATCGTTCATGTAGGAATCTTCTTCGTGAGCGATCAGTAAATTTTCATGAGAAGGGTCCGCTCCTGGGAGCATATCCCCAACGCGACGGCCATTCGTTACATCGTCTTGGCTTACTAATTTCTGTTCAGCCGTTAAATGGCGAACTAACTTACGTTTAATGGAAGCCATCAGATAAAACCGAACTGATGTTGTTGGGCCAATAGTGGTCCGATGTTTCCAAAGCTCAACGAACAGATCGTGGATACAATCCTTGATCAGGGCTCTGTCGGTAGCAAAATGGGCACAGTAGTGATAGAGCGTCTGAACATAATTTTGGTAAAGGCGTGCGAAAGCAGTTTCATCGCCATTGCGGAATAAGTTCCAGAGTGTTTCGTCGTCAGGTCCGTTTTGCGTGCGGGAACGAGGCATGAGCAGGTAGGTATAGGTTGAGGACTCGTTAGGAGTGTGTAAACATATTAATAATAAATTGAATTTAAAATGGTATGGCAAATAAAATTTTTTTGTGGGCTTATTTCACAATTTGAAGAGGGGTAAACGAGAACGTACTACCATCGAATAAACCCTTATCGCTAAGCTTCAAGGCGGGAATAACCAGTAGGGCCATGAAGGATAATGTCATAAAAGGTGCTGCCAATGTGCTGCCGAGTTCCTGTTTAGCAAATAAATCCAGTAGGGTATATTGCGCTGCTACGTCGTACCCGTCCCTATCGGTCATAAGGCCAGCTACGGGTAATGGTAGTAATTGAGTTTCAGGAGTGGTTGTAATATGCAAAAACTCCCGCCGGCTCATGAGTTCTTGATCATGCTCGTGTGGCCGGGTCCCGGCTACCGCCGAAAGACCGCCCTGGGCATCGATAACCAGATTGATTGCCTGAGCAATACTCTCATCGTCGCAGCCAACGGCGGTGATGTTATGCGAATCGTGCCCTACAGAAGATGCAATAGCCCCATGTTTCAACCCGAAATTTTTGATAAAGGCTACGGCTGGAGGTGCATTCTGGTAGCGATTCACCACGACCAGTTTAAGGATGTCTCGCTCTACGTCGGGCACAATCTGCCCGCTTTCAATGCTGGGCTCCAGCAGAAGCTCATTGGTGATGAGTTGACCATCAAGGGCTTCAATAACACGGATCAATCGTTCTTTTGGGCTCTGCCCTTCAGAAAAAGGGGTTAACGTAACCGCAAGCTCGTCGGCGGTTTTAGGATCGCAGTTAAATTGGTTGATGTGTTCGCTACGTAGATCAGCTATAGCAGACTGGCCATTTTCGGCCACTACCTGTCCGTTGATAACGGTTTGTTGTAGTTGAAACGCTTGAAGGTTATTAACAATAAGATAATCGGCGGGGTCGCCCTCGCGGAGCAAACCAACTGGTAATCGATAATGGAGAACGGGGTTCAGACAAGCGGCCCGCAGTACGTTCCAGATAGAATGGCCCTTCGCCAAGGCCCGTAGAACAAGCTGATTAATATGGCCTTCGGCTAGCGTATCGGGGTGCTTATCGTCGGAGCAGAACATAATCTGTTCCGGAAATTCGGCCAGCAGTGGAATCAACGCGTCAAAGTTACGGGCAGCGCTTCCTTCCCGGATCAGGATTTTCATGCCCCGTTTTGCTTTATCGAGTCCTTCTTCGTACGTAAAGCATTCATGGTCTGTGCTGATTCCGGCATCGATGTAGCGTTGTGCCTCTTCGCCCCGTAAACCAGGGGCATGTCCGTCAACGGGTTTATTAAACGCTTGGGCCAGCGCAATTTTGGTCATAACCTCCGGGTCCTGGTGTAAGACCCCTGGAAAGTTCATCATTTCGGCCAGATAGCCAATTTCTTTCAGACTCAGCAGGTACCGAACATCACGGACTCCGATAGTTGCGCCCGCTGTTTCGAATTGGGTAGCAGGAACACAAGACGGTGCTCCAAACATGAATTTAAAGGGCACACGGCTTCCTTCACGGAGCATATATTCTACCCCCTCGACGCCCAACACATTCCCAATTTCATGCGGATCAGAAACGGTCGCTACGGTGCCATGAACAACGGCCAGCCGGGCAAACTGGGGTGGTGTAAGCAGCGAACTTTCTATATGAACGTGCGCATCAACAAATCCGGGTAGAATGTAAGGTTCACCGGGTTGCTCGGGTCCGAGTCGGTCAACCCGGGCAATACGGCCGTTCTCGACGGTCAACGTACCATAATATATTGTCTGATCGAAGAGGTTGAGAATGTTAGCCGTCGGCATAAGTCAGATTCGGATAAAGAGTTTTCGGCGGTACATCCACCGTAGAATAAGATAAAAAACGCCAAGCGTACTGGCACCAATTAGTAACTGTTCATACGCTGGACCAAAAATCAGAAAGGGAGCATGCCCCAGATGAATGTAGAACGAGTTTATAATAAAACGGTCAATCAGATGAACCAGGCAGTAAATAGCAATGGAATTCATGCCCACAACAACGAGAGGGAAAGCCCAGTTACGGTGTTGGGTAACATCAATAACGTAGTAAAAAAGAGTTAGTAGCCAGAAGCACCAGCCTCCGCTAAACAAAACCCAGGCTGGTGTCCAGATTCGCTTAACAATTGGACAAATGCCTACGATGTGTAGTAGGATACCACTGGCGAGTCCGATTGCCCCAGCTATCAAAAACCATGTGATCAAGACACGTGGTGCTAGCCCAAGCCGGAGCCATCGCCCAGCCTGAAGCCCCAGAATCATGGTACCTAGTGTGGGTATAAAGCTGAGCGTAGCATAGCCACCTCCGTTGAATAGAAAAGGTTTTGCTCGTGGAAATAGGTTAAGAAACCAGGTATCGAATGCCCAGGCCAGATTACTGTTTTTATTGAAATGAGCCATTAAGCCAGTGTAATGCTCGGGCCAATCTGCCGCAACGCCAACCTGGCTATAATCAAAATTCGTGCCTGGCAACGGATAAAGGACAAAGGCTAACCAGTACAGTACTAGAATCATACTAAAGGCAACCCAGGTTGTTTTGGGTGAAGTTCTACCCAGCAGAAATAGAAACGGGTAGCCAAGACCGATTTGAGTAAGTGTATCTTCAAACGTAAAATTGGTCTGTTCTTTATGCGTAGATCGAAGAAAAATGCCGAGTAGAATCAGTATAAGCGATCGACGTAGCGCATGACCAAATTGAGCCTTGACCGACTGGCCCTGCGTAATACGGCTGGCTATCGAATAAGGAAGCGCTACGCCAACCAGAAAGGAAAAAGATGGCTGAATAAGATCATGCAACGAGCAGCCTGCCCAGGCAACATGGCTTTGATGATGTCCCAGAAAAGCCCAGAACGCATTATCGGGAAATGCTTCATGGAGTCGTTGGAAATCCAGCAGTTCGGCGGCCATGAGCACCATCACGAAACCGCGATAGGCATCCATAGACATGAGTCGGCCAGCCGGAAAGCGGGTCTGGTTATCTAGAATAGGAAGGGACATTGGTAAGGAGGAAATCAGAGATCAAAACTTGGGATTGATGCTCACATTCGCAATAGAAACCTGCAAAGTTTTTTTAGAAAGGGTGGTATATTTCGGGCTAATGCGTCTCTTACAGTAAAAAATAGCTTTTCTGATGTCTGCCCGTGTGCTGAAAGTTCATCCTGCCGATAATGTCATTGTTGCGCTCCGCAACCTGGCCGCTGGTGAGCAAATTGAGTTTGATAATGCCGTTTATGATCTCCCCTATGCCGTTGGAGCTAAACATAAATTTGTGACGGAAGATCGACAAACTGGCGATCCTATTATTATGTATGGTGTGTTGGTCGGCAAAGCAACCCAGCCCATTCGCCGGGGAGAGCCGATTACAACCTTCAACCTGAAACATGATGCCGACCGCTACGGCCTTGATAAAAAACAACCGTACTCGTGGCAGCCGCCCGATGTATCGAAATGGGAGGACCGTACATTCATGGGGTATCATCGCGCCGATGGTAGCGTCGGTACCCGTAATTATTGGTTGGTGGTGCCACTGGTTTTCTGTGAAAATCGGAACGTATTGATTCTGAAAGATGCGTTCGAGCGCGAACTGGGATATGCCCAGCCCGAAACGTACCGTGAGCAGGTTCATGAACTCCTGAGTCTTTACAAAGCTGGTGACCTGAATGTTATCAAAAAAATGGAGCCTTTTGTGGATGAAGATCAGAATAAAACGCTCCATCATACGCATCAGTCAGTAAATCGCCCATTCAAAAATATTGACGGTATTAAGTTCCTGACTCACGAGATGGGTTGTGGTGGAACCCGTCAGGATTCGGCCTATCTGTGCTCATTACTGGCCGGGTTTATCAATAATCCGAACGTAGCAGGAGCCACGGTATTGAGCCTGGGGTGCCAACATTTGCAGGTAGATATGATTGAGGCCGAAATAAAGCGGCAGAATCCAAAATTTGATAAGCCACTTCTATTGTTCGAACAACAGGCCGGAACGGAATATGCGCTGATGTCTCAGGCGGTTAAAGAAACATTCCTTGGCTTAATAGAAGCCAATAAAATTGAACGTAAGCCTGCTCCGCTGAGTGCGCTGACGGTTGGACTTAAATGTGGAGGGTCTGACGGTTTCTCCGGCATTTCGGCTAATCCAGCCATTGGTCAGTTGTCTGATATTGTCGTTGGGTTAGGCGGGAAAACCGTTCTGGCCGAATTCCCCGAATTGAATGGCGTTGAGCAGGAACTCATCAATCGAACTGCCGACGATGCCAAAGCCCAAAAGTTTATTACCCTGATGGGCGATTATTCCGCTCAGGCCGAAGCCGTTGGGTCGGGCTTTGACATGAACCCATCGCCGGGAAATATTAAGGATGGTCTTATTACGGACGCCATCAAGTCGGCTGGGGCGGCCAAAAAAGGAGGAACAGCCCCCGTTGCCGACGTACTGGATTATGCTGAACCGATCAAAACACCAGGGCTAAATCTGCTTTGTACGCCCGGCAATGATGTTGAAGCCACAACGGGTATGGCGGGCTCCGGAGCTAACGTAATACTGTTCACAACAGGACTTGGTACGCCAACCGGCAATCCGGTTAGTCCCGTTGTGAAAATTTCGACAAACACGGTTCTTAAAAACCGGATGCCTGATGTAATCGATTTTGATAGCGGCCCAATCGTTGATGGGGAGCAAAGTATTGAGCAAAACGCCGATGCTTTACTCGACTATATCGTCCGTCTGGCCTCTGGCGAAGAAATTACACAGGCTGAACGACTCGGTCAGGATGACTTTATTCCCTGGAAGCGGGGTGTCTCGCTTTAATTAATATTGAATGCCTCAATGATAGAATAGGCTTTCGTCAGCTATTCATTATTCTATCATGGAGGCATTCTATCCTTCACTCATTGATCGTCTATGTTTTCACTCAACAATAAAACGGCCCTTGTAACGGGTGGTGCCAGCGGTATTGGGCTGGCCATTTCTAAAACGTTTGCCGAAGCAGGGGCAACCGTTCATATCCTGGAAATTAACGAGGAATTAGCGCAGCAGGTAGCTAATGATATCCGGTCGGCTGGCGGAAAGGTCGAAGCGCATGGGGTTGATGTTTCCAATCAGGCGCAGGTTATTGAACTTATCAAGTCAATTGCCGAGCAGGGACCAATCCATATCTTGGTCAATAACGCTGGGGTGGCTCATGTCGGTAAGGTGGAAACAACCGAAGAAGCTGATTTTGACCGAATCTTTCGGATCAATGTAAAAGGTGTTTATAATTGCCTGTACGCAACCATTCCGCATTTCAAGGCGAACGGGGGCGGGGTTATTCTGAATATGGCTTCGGTAGCGGCAACGGTTGGTATTCCAGATCGGTTCGCTTATTCAATGAGCAAAGGCGCTGTATTGACCATGACGTTGTCGGTTGCCAAAGACTACGTAAAAGATAATATTCGCTGCAACTGTATTTCGCCAGGACGAGTACACACGCCATTCGTCGATGGGTTTCTGGCGAAAAACTACCCTGGGCAGGAGGCCGAGATGTTCGAAAAACTATCCAAAACACAACCCATTGGCCGTATGGCTCAGCCCAAAGAAATTGGCGCTTTGGCGCTCTATCTCTGTTCCGATGAAGCCAGTTTTATTACAGGAACAGATTACCCAATTGATGGAGGATTTATTCGACTGAATACCTGATAACGTAACGATCAATTACTTACGCCATTTAATTTGGGAATAAAGTATAGCCATCCTGTCTGACAGAAAAACATAATCAGCCAACAAGGCTGGTTTGCGATAGAATGGTTAAACTTGCGTCCTAGACTGCTTTTTCCTGTCAACGTATCCTAATTCTGCATGAAACTCTTCCGCTTTGGCCAGCCCGATCACGAGCATCCTGGCGTCGTATTACCTTCTGGTCAGCATATTGACGTAACACATTTTGGTGAAGATTTTGATGAGTCGTTCTTTGCCAGCAACGGCCCCGAACGGCTGTCTCACTGGCTCGAATCGCACGCACAAAACTGCCCTGCCGTATCGTCTGATGAGCGTTTTGGCCCTTGCATAAAGCGACCATCTAAAATCATTTGTGTGGGCCTTAATTATGCCAAACACGCTGCTGAAACCAACGCCCCGGTTCCGGCAGAACCAATTCTTTTCTACAAAGCAACAACGGCTATTGTAGGCCCTAACGACAACGTAGTGATCCCAAAACGGTCCGAAAAAACCGACTGGGAAGTTGAACTGGCAATCATCATCGGTAAAAAGGCGAGCTACGTAGAGCTGGATCAGGCAATGGAGTACGTAGCAGGCTACGCCGTGCATAACGACTATAGTGAGCGGGCCTGGCAATTAGAACGGGGTGGCCAGTGGATGAAAGGCAAGAGCGCCGATACGTATGCTCCGCTGGGACCCTATCTGGTAACGAAGGACGAAGTGGCGGACCCGAACGCCTTACACCTTTGGTTGGATCTGAACGGTCAACGTCTGCAGGATTCCAACACCGACGATATGATTTTTAACGTACCAACGCTGGTGAGCTACATTAGTCAGTTCATGACGTTGCTGCCCGGCGATGTGATCTCAACCGGAACACCGGCGGGAGTAGGCATGGGCCTCAAGCCACAACAGTTCCTGAAGCCCGGCGACGTAGTGAAGCTTGGTATTGAAGGACTGGGCGAGCAAACGCAAACGGCGGTAGCTTATGTCTGAACCAAGATTTTCTTGATTGAAAAGATTTTCATGACATAAAGGTTACAATAGTCATAAACCATAATCATGAAAATCACTAAAATTGTTTAAATCCTGGTTCAGAACAATGATTATCGACGCTCACCAACATTTCTGGTATTTTGATCCGGTGCGTGATAGCTGGATTACAGACGACATGGCTGTTATTCGGCGGGATTTCCTGCCCGCCGACCTCGAACCGGTGCTGACCGAAAATGGAGTCGATGGTTGTGTAGCAGTTCAGGCATCGCAGTCGGAAGAAGAAACGATGTTTCTGGTCAACATGGCGCAGAGCTACGACATCGTGAAAGGCGTAGTCGGTTGGGTCGATTTACAAGCGCCTACATTGTATGATCGGCTGGAGTTTTTCTCTAATTACGAAGAAATTAAAGGGTTCCGGCACGTTGCACAGGCTGAACCCGACGATTTTCTGGCGCGTCCCGACGTTATTCAAGGGATTCGGCAACTGGCGGCCTTTGACCTGACGTACGATATTCTGATTTATCCGACTCAGCTTAAAGCGGCCATGCAGTTGGTACGTTCCGTACCTGAGGTCAATTTCGTGATTGACCATATCGCTAAACCATACATCAAAAAGCAGGAGATTAGCAAATGGTCAAATTTTATGACTGAAATTGCGAAGCACAAGAATGTTTCCTGTAAGCTGTCGGGCATGGTAACCGAAGCCGACTGGCACAACTGGAGTAAAAAAGACTTTTTCCCATATCTGGACGTAATGTTTGAACAATTCGGTCCAGACCGGTTGTTGTTCGGCTCCGACTGGCCCGTTTGTCTGGTGGCAGCTAATTATACGCAGGTCAAAAACATAGTTGAAGACTATCTGATGCCTTGGGGAGAGGATGTGCGCGAAAAAGTGATGGGTGCAAACGCCCAGGAGTTTTATGGGTTGGTATGAGGTTAGATTGGGGTTTCACAACTACAATGTTCACCGGAGAAATTCAGTTCAGCGGCAGACCCGTACTTTTAGCGAAAAGCTCGTGCGAACGAACCGATCTAAAGTCTAGCATCCAGTATGCAAAATCCTAGCAATGAATCTAAACCTAACTAACAAAATTATCCTCGTCACTGGCGGGGCAAAAGGCATCGGAGAAGGCATTTCAACGGTGTTAGCGGCCGAAGGAGCTATTCCGGTTATTATCGGGCGTAATGAAGCAGATAACCTGAAAACTGTTGAGGCTATCCGGGCCACGGGTGGTCAGGCGTATCAGTTTGCCGCCGAATTAACGCAACCAGAAGAATGCCAGAAAGCTGTTGAGCAAACGCTGGAACAGTTTGGACGTATCGACGGCTTAGTGAACAATGCCGGAGTAAATGATGGCGTAGGGTTGGAAAATGGGAGTTATGAAGGCTTCATTGCGTCGCTCCACAAGAACCTGGTTCACTATTATTTGATGGCGCATTACGCTCTGCCAGCGCTCAAAGCCTCGAAAGGAGCCATTGTGAACATTGGTTCGAAAGTAGCAGAAACAGGCCAGGGTAATACGTCAGCCTATGCGGCTGCCAACGGAGGACGTAATGCGCTGACGCGTGAATGGGCGGTTGAACTCTTGCCTTATAGTATTCGGGTCAATTGCGTAGTTGTGGCCGAAAGCTGGACGCCTTTGTATGCGAACTGGATCAAAACCCTGCCGAATCCGGACGAGAAGCTAAAGCAGATTGTATCGAAAATTCCGTTCGAGCAACGTATGACCACGACCGAAGAATTAGCAAATACGGTTGCGTTCCTGCTTTCCGACAAGTCGAGCCATACGACCGGCCAACTGATTCATGTTGATGGGGGCTATACTCATCTCGACCGTGCTGTAACTGACTAAATTAACGTTTCGCCTTTCTAAACCTGTTATCGATGCCACTCGGACCCGCTCCCGATACTATTAAATTAAAGACTGATCAGTCAACCGGTAGTTACGGTGTTGCTTTTGCCCTTGTTACGAGTCTGTTTTTTCTGTGGGGATTGGCCAATAGCCTCAATGGTTCGTTGATCAAACAGTTTCAGATTGCGCTGGATCTGAATCGGTTTCAGGCGGGGATCGTTGATTTTGCCTTCTACCTGGGTTACTTTTTTATGGCGTTGCCAGCTGGATATGTAATGCGCCGATTTGGCTATAAACGGGGGATTCTGTTTGGGCTTTTGCTATATGGTGGCGGAGCGTTTTTATTCTATCCGGCCGCTGAAGTACGGGTCTACAGCTTTTTCCTGCTGGCCTTGTTTACGATGGCTTGCGGAATCGCGTTTCTGGAAACGGCAGCCAACCTATACGTAACAGTGCTTGGCGATCCGTCTAAGTCAGAATGGCGACTGAACTTTTCACAGTCGTTCAACGGAATTAGTACCATTCTTGGTCCCATCATTGGCGCTCTGTTTATTTTCTCTAAAGTAGAATATACCCCCGAAATGCTCAATGCAATGGCCCCGGCGCAGGCTGAAGCCATTCGGGTAGAAGAAGCACTATCTGTGCAAGGCCCATACCTGGTTATCGGCACAATCATTGCCTTTGTAACGATCCTGTTCGCCGTCACGAAAATGCCTGAAGTGGGGGCTGAGGAGGAACAAGCCGCGGGCAAAATATCGATTCTGGGGGTATTACGTCACCGCCATCTGGCGCTGGGCGTTATTGCTCAGTTTGCCAATGTAGGTGCTCAGGCTACGCTCTGGGGGTACTTTGTTGACCTGAAACTCGACTTTTCCCGCGATGGACACTGGGCATTGGCCGAAGCCTACATGAACGCCATCAATACCATCACTGGCTCGCCAACCGATTTGTCGCCCACGCAGATTGCTGGCTTTCACGCTTCGTTTGCATTAGTATTATTTATGCTAGGTCGGTTTATTGGAACATCGCTGATGACAAAAATACGTCCGAACGTAGTACTGGCGATCTATGCCGGAGGAGCCGTAGCGATGGTTATTATAGCGATGCTGGCGGGTGGCCTGACAGCCGTTATTGCCTTAAGTTTCACGTATTTCTTCCAGTCGATCCAGTTTCCGACCATTTTTGCGCTGGCTACCAAGGGATTGGGGGCTGAGTCGAAAATTGCATCATCACTCGTTATTATGAGCATTGTTGGTGGGGCACTGATGCCGCTGGTCGCGGGGGCTTTATTTGCCAACGGAGCGGTTTATGCGCTGCTGGTTCCATTGGTCTGCTTTGCGTTTATTGTCTTTTATGCCATACAGGGGTATCGGATTAATGCCGATGATCTTCGTAATCCCAACATAGCACCTGAAATAGCTCCTTAAGTATGCGTTATTGCTTTGCCCTTGACTTGATAGATGACCCTGCTCTGATTGCTGAATATGAGCAATTGCACAAGCAAATCTGGCCGGAGATCGAAACCAGTATCCGCGAACAGGGAATTACCGATATGCAGATTTATCGGATCGGCACACGCCTATTTATGATTATGGAGACCGACGAAACGTTCTCGTTCGAAGCAAAAGCTGCCGCCGATGCCGCCAATCCAAAAGTACAGGAGTGGGAAAAATTTGTCTGGAAATACCAGCATGCCCTGCCCATGGCCAAACCAGGCGAAAAATGGCTGCTTATGGATCGTATTTTTAAGCTATAATCAATAAGTGGATTGAGTAGTAGAAATGCCGGTGACATACTACCGGCATTTTTTTTAGAATGATATTGTAAAGCTAGCTTTACAATATGTAAACTTTGTTTTACGTTTGAGCGTCAAACAAACTTTACATTTTTATGAAAACGAAATGGTTGTTCCCTCATTCGTTTCGCTTACTTGGCGGACTCATTTTTATTCCTTCTCTGGTTCTGGGACTGGCAACGCTCTACGCTGATTTTGAATGGAAGTTTTTAACTACATCGCTTATTCAAACCGATTTTCCAGGTCAGAGAGTTAATCAAAATCTGACGAATGAAGTAGCTGGATTAGGCATTATCATCGGTCTGATGATGATTGCGTTTTCGCGCGAAAAAGTGGAAGACGAAATGATTAGGCAGCTACGACTCGAAGCCCTGCAATGGAGCGTGTACGCCAACTATTTAATTTTGGCAGTTGCTATGTTAACCGTATTTGATGGGGCTTTTTTCATGGTGATGATCTACAATATGTTTACGGTCCTGCTGGTTTTTATTGCCCGTTTTCGATGGCTCATCTATCGAAATAATCAACATGTACTGTTCCTATGAAAAATCGACTAAAAGTTGAACGGGCTGAGCAGAATCTGTCACAAAACGATTTAGCCGAACGTATTGGCGTAAGCCGACAAACGATCAATTCGATTGAAACCGGACGCTACGTACCATCGACTATTTTAGCGCTAAAATTTGCGCAATTCTTTAATAAACCCGTAGAGAACCTGTTTACACTGGAAGAAACGGATTAAATGCAATCGTGTCTGCATCAAATCTGTAGTAATCTACCTCTCTATCAAATCCAAACGTCCACTAAACAATGGGCGTTTTTTGTTGACAGGCAATCTATATCTTTACTTCCTGTTTGATTTCTTAACTCCATCAGCTCCATGAAAAACTGGCTATATGGTCTGTTCGCTTTTGCCCTGATTTCGTCAGCGCAGGCGCAGACACCAGCTGCGTCTACCTACGTGCGCGACAACTACCAGAAGTTCGAGTACAAAATTCCAATGCGCGACGGGACTAAACTACACACCGCTGTGTACGTCCCTAAAGATGCGTCGCCGACCAAAAAATACCCGTTTATGATGCAACGTACGTGCTATAGCGTAGCACCGTATGGGCCAGATACGTATCCGGGAGCATTAGGCCCGTCTGGTACGTTGATGCGGGATAAGTACATTTTCGTGTATCAGGATGTACGCGGTCGCTGGATGTCGGAAGGAACCTGGACGAACATGACCCCAACTGTAACCGATCAGCAACCCATAGCGGAAGCAAAGAAAAAAGGGAAGGCTCCTGCCCGTCAGTCAGCAACGGCCGTTGACGAGAGTTCGGATACGTATGATACGGTAGACTGGCTACTGAAGAACGTAGCAAATAATAATGGCCGTGTGGGGCAGTGGGGCATTAGTTACCCCGGTTTTTATACCATTGCCGGGGCCGTAGGGGCACATCCTGCCCTGAAAGCGTCATCGCCACAAGCGCCCGTTTCCGATTTTTTCTTTGACGATTTTCACCATAACGGCGCGTTTATTCAGGCTTATCTGTTTACATTCCCGGTCTTTGGCATACAACACCCACAGCCGACTACAGAAGCCTGGTATAATAATCAGTTTATCCAGACCGGAACCAAGGATGGTTTTCAGTGGCAGTACGATCTGGGTCCGTTGAAAAACGTTGATAAATACTACAAAGACAATTTCTACTGGCAGGAAACCGTCGAGCATCCAAACTACGACGAGTTCTGGCAGAAGCGGAGCATTATTCCACATCTGAAAAATATTAAGCATGCCGTGATGACGGTTGGCGGCTGGTTCGATGCCGAGGATTTATACGGTCCGTTAACCATTTATAAGACTGTCGAAAAGAACAATCCCGGTACGTATAATACGCTGGTGATGGGCCCCTTTGGACATGGTCGCTGGTCGCGCGAAACGGGACATACCTTGCACAGCAATATTTATTTCGGGGATAGCATCGCTACGTTCTACCAGCGTAACATCGAAGCCAAATTCTTCGACCATTTTCTGAAAGGACCCGGCGATGGAAAAACGGGTTTGCCCGAAGCGTACTTGTTTAACACGGGACGTAACGAATGGAAAACATTCGATAAATGGCCCGCTGCTACGGCGCAAACCGTCCAGTACGCCCTATCCAGTAACGGGAAACTAACGCAGCAACCCGGTAACGGATCAGGCTATTCGGAGTTTATCAGCGACCCGATGAAACCCGTTCCGTACACCGAAGATATTACCACAACGCAGGGCTTTACGCCATTCAATTACATGTCGGAGGATCAGCGGTTTGCCAGCCGTCGCCCCGATGTATTGACGTTCCAGACCGACGTATTGACGGAAGACGTAACCCTGGGTGGCGAGATAACGGCTAAACTGAAAGTGAGCACGACTGGCACCGATGCTGATTGGGTTGTTAAATTAATTGATGTGTACCCGCCCGATGAGCCGAATCATCCGTACATGCCAAATAAGAACATTACGTTGGGGAATTACCAGCAGATGGTACGGTCGGAAGCTATGCGCGGGCGATTCCGAAATTCATTCGAAAAGCCAGAGCCGTTCAAAGCTAATGAAGTAACCGATGTTACGTTCCGTTTGCAGGATGTATTGCACACGTTTAAAAAAGGGCACCGGGTTATGATTCAGGTGCAGAGTACGTGGTTTCCGCTGATCGACCGTAACCCTCAGAAATACGTTGATAATATTTTCAAGGCCGATGCGGCTGATTTTCAGAAAGCTACGCATCGCGTTTACGATAATTCGGTAATTGAAGTACAGGTGCTGAAGTAGATTAGCAGTATCGTGATGGTATAAAAGGAGCCTGTTTGTGGCTAAAGAGAGGGAATCAATTGATTTCTCTCTCTTTGTTTTGTAAACACTTAGCTTTGTGTTTTATACTACCGTGCTATGCCTATTGAATCAACATTTATCAATCCATTCACCGACTACGGATTTAAGCGGTTGTTTGGTACCGAAAAAAATAAACCGTTGTTAATTGACTTTCTGAATCAGTTTTTGCCAGAACGTCATCAGATTGCTGATTTGCATTATGCACAAAATGAGCAATTAGGTGGAGCGCAAAAAGTGCTTTAAATTCCTGGTTGCGGGCGACAAGTTGAGCGCCCTGCGAAGGCCGGTTTTGGGCTTCCATTTCTGGGGCTCGGTCGACAGGCAGAGCGTTCCAAGAGTCAGGTTTTTTGCTCGTTGGTCGGGTTTCGGTTGACAGGGCGAACGCCCCAGTTGGATAAGTTAAATTTATAAGGCGGGCTACTGCCGACAAAGCGAACAATCAGAATGGCAAGACCGCTCAAAATAGGAAAAAACGAGTTTAAGTTTAAGAAGGATGCGCTGGCCTATTACAAAACGATTCTCAAC